>NZ_CP040637.1:0-3503953 GCF_005890195.1 Natrinema pallidum
GAATCTGTCGCCGAGCGGGTGATCGGGGGGTCGTCCCAACTGGAGAGGACAGGAGAGGGAGTATACGGGTACCGAAAGACCAGTACGGGTAACGGAAAACCGTAGCCGGAGTGCCCGATCGACAGCAGATAGTGGTATTATACCACATACTAATATTTGCGAGGTACTCGAGAGGGCGGAGCCCCCCCCCCACCCCTTCGTTTCGAGTGGAGATCCGCGAGGCCGTCGGGTGGGATACGAACTGGACAGTCGCTACTGGCGGGGATATCGGCCTGCTTTTCGGCTCGAGAAGGTTCTCAGCCCCATTACGATGGTGTATTCGCTGATACGGACGGTTCTAGTAATCCAGAAGCTAGTCTAGCAATATAGATGGCTCTGAGAACCAGTTCTAGTAGGATCTAGTAAATAGCATTCTATACCTAGTAAGAATATCTTGTTTGCTAGTACTGCGGATACTGTTTCTAGCCGACCCAAATAAATCTTCCCGTCACAAATTCCGCCGAACCCCCACCCACCCTCGTGGCTAGTTCCACCTGAAACGAAGGGGTGGGGGGGGTTGGACATCTCGATGCCGCCACCGTTTGGAAGATATTGCCATACCGATCCCCGCTAATCGGGGAAATCGTAACCGAACTCGCGACTCGAGCCGATTCGATCCTCCTTCAACTGCTCGATTGCTTTTCACCGACTCGAAACGTGGTCGCAACGAACGGATCGGTTCCGCAACGACCGCCCGTTTCGGTCGGAAACGGGGGGGGAAGGGAAGACTTTATTACCATGGTTTTCCTCTGTTTCGTTTGCATCAACTGGACTCGGAACGGGCATCTGGAACGGTGAATTCGGCCATGGAGGCCATCACACCGCTATATTCCCGCTCCCGGGTTCGGTGTTCCACTCGAAATAAGGGGGTGCTGCACGACGGATGTCAGACGACAACTCAGAGATCACTGGCTCGGACGAGGTCGACGGAACGAGCGGTTTCTCGACGGACTTCGAGAGCGCCGACCTCGGCGACGACGAGTCGAATCAGGGACTGTTCGACGACCTGCTCAGCGGCGAGCCCATCTTCGAGAACAAGGAAGTCCTCCGTCCGTCCTACACCCCACACGAACTCCCCCACCGGAGCGATCAGATCAACAAGATGGCGACGATTCTCGTCGCCGCGCTCCGCGGTGAAACGCCGTCGAACATCCTCATCTACGGCAAGACCGGTACCGGCAAAACCGCGAGCGCCAAGTTCGTCAGCAAGGAACTCGAGAGCACCTCACAGAAGTACTCGGTTCCGTGCGATGTCGAGTACATCAACTGCGAAGTTACCGACACCCAGTACCGCGTGCTCGCACAGCTCGCGAACAAGTTCATCGAGAAGAACGAAGCGCGGATTGACGACCGCGTCGCGACGCTCGAGTCGCTGCTCGACGATATCGACGAGTACGACGCCGACGCGGCGCGCCGCAGTGCCGACGCGACTACACCGGACGACGGCGCGGACGACCGGACGGCGTCGGACCCCTTCGATTTCGTTTCGAGCGCGGACGCGGAGCCGGACGCCGACGGTTCAGGTGGAGACGAAACCGGCGCTCAGTCTGGTGGTTCTGCAGTCGAAACAGGGGGGTCTCCGGACGGATCGACGGATGCCGCCGACTCCTCGTCGTCCGCATCGGAGACCGGGCGGGAGGTCGCCGGCGGTCCCGGCCACGACGAGGCCACGACCGATTCGTCCGCGCCCCCGCCGGCCCATCCACTCGAGTCGACGGCGTTCGAGACTCGCGCCGAGGTCGAGGACCGCATCGCCGAACTCGAGGACGACAAGGAGTCGTTCGAGGAGGTACCGATGACCGGGTGGCCGACCGACCGGGTCTACAGCGTTTTCTTCGACGCCGTCGACTACGACGAACGGGTCGTCGTCATCATGTTAGACGAGATCGACAAACTCGTCGAGAAAAGCGGCGATGACACCCTCTACAACCTCTCGCGGATGAACTCCGAACTCGAGAACTCGCGGGTCTCGATCATCGGTATTTCGAACGATCTGAAGTTCACCGACTTCCTCGATCCGCGGGTCAAGTCCTCCCTGGGTGAAGAGGAGATCGTCTTCCCGCCGTACGACGCGAACCAGCTACGGGACATCCTCAAGCACCGGTCCGAGGTCGCGTTCAAGGGGAACGCGCTCTCCGAGGACGTGATCCCGCTGTGTGCGGCCTTCGCCGCACAGGAACACGGCGACGCGCGACGCGCGCTGGACCTCCTGCGGACCGCGGGCGAACTGGCCGAACGGTCCCAGGCCGAGACGATCGTCGAGGAACACGTCCGGCAGGCCCAGGACAAGATCGAACTCGATCGCGTCGTCGAAGTCGTCCGGACGCTCCCCACCCAGAGCAAACTCGTCCTCTTCGCGATCATCCTCCTCGAGAAAAACGGCGTCCACAGCATCAACACGGGCGAGGTGTTCAACATCTACAAGCGCCTCTGCGAGGAGATCGACGCGGATGTCCTGACCCAGCGCCGGGTGACGGATCTCATCAGCGAACTCGACATGCTCGGGATCGTCAACGCCGTCGTCGTCTCGAAGGGGCGGTACGGCCGGACCAAGGAGATCAGCCTCTCCGTTCCACTCGAAGAGACGGAGGCCGTCTTGCTTTCCGACTCCCGACTGAGCGACATCGACGATGTCCAGCCGTTCGTTCAGGCGCGGTTCGAAAACTGACCGCGGCTGTGTCCGCGTTCCCGTCCGCCCTTCGCGTTCGCTGCAAGCGCTTCAATCCCTGTCCGCGTCCCAGCGCGATTCCAGCGGTGATTCAATCGGCCGGTATTCCGGCGTCGCGTTCCGATCCCCTTCGTTTCGACTCGAGTTCTCACGGACTGCGACACAGCCGCGAGCCGTGATGCAGCCGCGTCTCGGGGGGCGCGGATTCCGGGTGGAGACAGTCGGCGGTCGGTTCAGTGTCGATGCCGGCCGATCGCGACCGCGGCTCCGGCCCCGGTACTGGCGATGGCAGCGACCCCGGCGAGGTTCCCGTCCGGTCCGACACCAGTGGCACCCGGATCGGCGGGCGTCGGTGCCGGTATCGATCCCTGGGTTGTACTCGAGGGTGATGTCGGAACGAGCATTCCACCGAGGAGTTTGTCGAAGGTCAGGCGGACGTGCCCAAGCCACGGGATGCGGAACATCGCTTTGCCTTGAATCCACGTTGGTTTGACGACATCGCTAATCCCGTTTCCGTACTGGTCGTATCCGTCGTTGTTGTCACCTTTCGTGACGAAGCCGGCGTGCTCTGCGGGGCAGGTCGCGACATCCTCACAGGTCGCATCCCCGACGATCTCCTCGCTGGCCTTGGTATCGACCCAGTGTTCTCCCTTGTCGACCCAGAAGTGGGCGCGGTGGATCACCGGCGTTTCCGCTGGATCGCCGTTGGGTTGGTAGATGATCACGTCGCCGGGATTGCCGAACTTCTCGTGGTCGCTCTCCTGACCGTTCTCGAGGGTGACGACACCGGTTCCGCCGGCGGCAGCGTCACCGGCGAATCGGCCCTCGTCTGCGACGAAGATGAGATCGCCCTTGTGCATGTTCGGCTCCATACTGCTGCTTTCGACGGCGACGAGTGGGGGCCAGATACCGCTGACGCCGAACAGGAGGAGACCGACGACGGCGACGATGGCGACGCTGCTCAG
Source organism: Natrinema pallidum (assembly GCF_005890195.1). Classification (NCBI taxonomy): domain Archaea; kingdom Methanobacteriati; phylum Methanobacteriota; class Halobacteria; order Halobacteriales; family Natrialbaceae; genus Natrinema; species Natrinema pallidum. The sequence goes on from NZ_CP040637.1 coordinate 3,673, forward strand.
GATATCCCGCGTCACCATGACGGTCTCGTTGTCGGTGTTGAGGAACCAGCGCAGGAGCCCGTCGTCTTCGATCGTCACGCCGTCGTCGGCGGTGGCGGCGTTTCCGGGTGGCTCCTCGGGTGCAGGCGGCGTTTGCGAACTGCCGGCGCTTCGATCCCGCTCGCGATCGTCGTCGCCGGAATCATCCGGGGGCGACCCGGCACTAGAACCGCTCATCGTCACTCGTTTTGCCGGGCCGTCAAATCAACTTTCCGTTCGCGGGGATCGCCCCGATCGTCTCAGTGACTGCCATCCTCGGCAGCCATCCCGAACAGGACGAGCGCGATCGTGCCCGTCGCGACGAAGGTACCCGTCGGTCCCAACCCGGTCGCTGCGCCTGCCGAGCCGACCGCCAGCCGAAGCTCTCCGACCCATGGCACCCGAACCATTGCTTTCCCGGTGATCCAGTCGGGGCTGACGATCGTCGTCTCGGCCCCCGAGCGTGGCAGTTGGTCGTAACCGGGATTGGCGTCGCCTTTCGTAACGAACCCGTCGTGCGGTGCCGGACACGTGGTGATCTCGTCGCAGGTCGCACCGTTCAACGACCCTGGGTCGGCTTTCGTCTCGACCCATCGCTCACCCTTTTCGACCCAGAAGTGGGCGCGGTGAATCGTCGGCGTCTTCGTCGGATCGCCGTTCGGGATGAAGACGATGACATCGCCGGCGCTGGCGAACTTCTCGTGGCCGTTTTCCCGACCGCTCTCGAGGGTGACGACGCCGGTGTCGCCGATGGCGTTTTCGCCGGCGAACCGATCGTCGTCGACGACGAAGACGAGGTCCCCCTCCCGGATGTTCGGTTCCATACTCCCGCTCTCGACGGCGACGAACGGCGGCCAGGTTCCGCCGATAGCGAACAGGAGGAGACCGATGGTCGCGATGATCGCGAGACTCGCTGCGACATCCCGACACGTCGTGACTCGCCAGTCGTCGGTCTCGAGCAGCCAGCGACCGATCCCGTCCTCGATCGCAACGCCGTCGTCGTGAGTGGGGTTCCTGCGGTCGTCGGACGCTCGATCTCGGCGGTCGGGCTCGCGGTCGGCTGGCTTGGCCGCGCGGTCACCGGGGTCGGCTCCCCGAGCCGAGTCCGGTCCCGAGCGTCCGTCAGGGGGTCCGGTCGGGTCGTCGCCCCGCGTCTCGCCGTCAGGCCCATCCATTGGGAACCGCTTTCTCCGAGCCGGGTATCAACCTTCCGGCGACCGTCGCGGGGACGGCGGATGGACTATCGTTCCGTCGACTCGAGCGCCGCGAAACCGGCCGCCGCGAGCGGGGCATTCGCTACCCTTTTGACCTCGCTCGCGAATGCGAGAGGTGTGCCACTCGAGGCCCCCGCTCGGATCGTCGGCGAACTCACGAGCCGCGGGTACAACGCCGAACGCGAGGCAGTGACGCGGCTCGCCGCGGCCGAGAACCCGAACGCGGCGCTCGAGCGCGTCCTCGAGGAGATCCCGGACGATGCACTGGTCGTCCGGACCGACCACGTGGAGACGGCCCTCTCGACGGCCGGCGCGGCCGGGGCGGTCGGGGCCGAGACCGTCGCCGGAGCTGAATCGCAGCCGGCTGATTCGACCCCTTCCGTTTCGACTGGAACCTCGCCCGAGGACCGCGACCCGACCGGCGGGTCTCCAGTTGAAACGGAGGGGTCTCGATCCGCCGATCCCGCCCAGCGCTCGCTCGAGATCGTCGGCGACATGACGGGCCAGAGCACGGGGACGGGCGAATACAGCGACTTCGTCTCCGTCTTCCGTGATCGGCTCGATCGACTGGGCGCGAAACTGCGGGGCCGAGTCAACCATCGGCCGGCGACGGCCATTCAGGACATGCCGGGCGGCAGCGAGGTGGCGATGGTCGGGCTGGTCAACGACATCCGCTCGACCGCCAGCGGCCACTGGCTGATCGAACTCGAGGATGCGACGGGAACGTTTCCGTGGCTCGTGATGAAAGACAGGGAGTACGCCGACCTCGTCGGGGAACTGCTCTGCGACGAAGTGCTGGCGATGGAGGGGACCCTGGCGGACGATTCGGGGATCGCATTCGTCGACGCGATGCACTTCCCGGACGTTCCCCGGACCCACGAGCCATCGACGGCGGACCGGCACGTGCAGGCGGCGCTGATCAGCGACGTCCACGTCGGCAGCCAGGAGTTCATGGCCGACGCCTGGAACGCCTTTGCCGACTGGCTACACACTCCGGACGCCCAGCACGTCGAGTACCTACTGCTCGCGGGCGACATGGTCGAGGGGGTCGGCGTCTACCCCGACCAGGACGAGGAACTCGACATCGTCGACATCTACGAACAGTACGAGGCGTTCAGCGAGCACCTCAAGAAGATCCCGGGCGACATCGAGATCGTCATGATCCCGGGGAACCACGACGCGGTGCGACTCGCCGAACCCCAGCCCGGATTCGACGAGGAACTCCGGGAGATCATGTCCGTCCACGACCCGCAGATCGTGAGCAACCCGTCGATGGTGACCCTCGAGGGCGTTTCCGTCCTGATGTATCACGGCGTCAGTCTGGACGAGGTCATCGCGGAACTGCCCGAGGAGAAAGCCAGCTACGACGATCCTCACAAGGCGATGTACCACCTCCTCAAGAAGCGCCACGTCGCGCCGCAGTTCGGCGGTCACACCCGCCTGGCTCCCGAGGAGAAGGATTACCTCATCATCGACGAGGTACCCGATATCTTCCATACCGGCCACGTCCACAAGCTCGGCTTCGGCAAGTACCACGACGTGCTCGCGATCAACTCCGGTTGCTGGCAGGCCCAGACCGACTTCCAGAAGAGCGTCAACATCGACCCTGACGCCGGCTTCGCGCCGATCGTCGACCTGGATACGCTGGACGTGACGGTCCAGAAGTTCTCCTAACGAAATTTTGCGCTGCGCTCTGGTGAGACGACGCCAGCAGAGCCGACACACGTCTCGCCGACGCTCGGCAACAGTTCGATCAAAAGTCCCTTTCCTTCGTTCGCTCGTCTCACTCGCTCACATCGGTCGTCGGCCCGCGAGCGCCTCCGACGCTCGCGGAACAACCACTTGCCAAGTTACTTTTGCCACAGCATTCCCTCGAAGCTTCGGGACCACTCCGATTACGGCTCGAGTCGAAACCGAACCGTCGGGGAGCCGTCGAACCGCGGGCCGTGGCCGCGCCGTTCGAACCCGAGGTCCTCGGCGGCCGTCTCGATGGAGTCGGCGTCCTGTGCCGCCAGCACTTCGACGGCCATCGACTCGCGTTCGGCGAATCGGACGGGTTCGGCCAGCAACCGTTTGCAGGCCTCGCAGGTGCCGTCGAGTTGGGTGACGTGAACGGTATCCTCGCGTGCGTCGAAGCTAATGAATCCCAGCAGGTCCTCGGGATCGGAGCCGCTATACTGCGAATCCGACACGTCCGCGTTCGGATCGTGGCTCCCGTCCTCGGCGACGCGGACCGTTCGGTCGTGGACGAGATTCCGCATCACGTCCGTTGGGGAGTCGGCGATCGACGCGAGCGCGTCGGCGTCGGCCTCGAGTGCGTCCCGTACGTTCATCGGCGTGTGGTAATGCGGTGCACGACAATAAATCCCGGTCGCGCATCCGTTGTCGTGCGCCGCGCGCTCGAGTCAGCGTCGCGATCGCGGGGGCGAACGGGGACAGGTAAAAATGCGGACGATGAACACAGTTATTTGCCCGCTCTGGTTACGGACGGAGTATGAGTCACACCATCGCACCGCTCGCGGCCCGTGAGGTGTCAGTATGCGCGTCGTAGCCAAGTTCGGCGGGACGAGCCTCGGCAGCGGCGACCGGATCAACCGCGCCGCCGATTCGATCGCCGCGGCCGTGGAGGACGGCCACGAGATCGCCGTCGTCGCCAGTGCCATGGGGTCGACCACCGACGAACTGCTCGACGAGATTTCCTTCGAGACCGACGAGGCCGACCGCGCTCAGATCGTCAGCATGGGTGAACGGACGTCGGTCCGCATGCTCAAGGCCGCACTGTCGGCTCGCGGTATCGATGCGATCTTCCTCGAGCCGGGCAGCGATCGGTGGCCGGTCGTCACCGACGAGTACGGCGAGGTCAACGTTGAGGAGACCCAGGAACGCGCCCAGGAGGTCGCGGCGGATCTCGACGGGACGGTGCCGGTCATCACCGGTTTCCTCGCCGAGGGGCCGGACGGCTCGATCACGACGCTGGGTCGGGGCGGCAGCGATACCACGGCCGTCATGATGGGCAAGTACATGGACGCCGACGAGGTCGTCATCGTCACCGACGTCGAGGGCGTCATGACCGGCGACCCCCACGTCGTCGAAGGGGCCCGCAACGTCGGCGAAATCTCCGTCGACGAACTTCGGAACCTGTCATTCCGCGGTGCCGAGGTCGTCGCTCCCTCCGCGCTGTCGTACAAGGACGGGAAGTTAGACGTCCGCGTCGTCCACTACCAGCACGGCGATCTCCTGTCGGGCGGCACGAGCATCGAAGGCGAGTTCAAGAACTTGGTCGACCTGCGCGAGCGGCCGCTCGCCTGTCTGACCGTCGCCGGCCGTGCCATCCGCAATCAGCCAGGTATCTTCAACCACCTCTCGGAGTCCGTCGCGGAGAGCGACATCAATATCGACGCCGTCGCCAGCGGGATGGACACCATCACGTTCTACATCGACGAGGAGGAAGCCGAACGCGCCGAGAACATCCTCCACCGCGAGGTCATCGCCCGCGACGAACTCTCGAGTGTCACCGTCGACTCGCCGATCGCCGTCATCCGCGTGACCGGCGGCGAACTCCCCAACCAGCCGGGGATTATCAGCGAGATCGTCAACCCGCTGGCCGAGGCCCGGATTCACCTGCAGGACATCATCACCAGCGCGACCAGCGTCGCGCTGTTCGTCGACTGGGATGACCGCGAGGAGACCCTCGAGTTGACTCAGGACCTGTTCTAGCTCGAGCGTGTCGTTGTCCGGACGCGACTCACGGTTTCGGGCACCGACTCGGACGCGACCGCTGGTAATACGCTATTATCTTCGTCGTTGCCCGCGTATACAGCTGCTGCTACAACGGTCACGGCCGGTGTATGCAGTCGCTAATATAGTGGTAACAGCATCGTAACGAAGGTGGTTGTCGATGCGGACGGGCACATGAGCACCGACCCGACAGCGACGGCGGTCCTCGAGGAGGTCGAGGCCGATCCGGACGCGATCCTTGCGGCGTTCGACGCGGACTCGCCCGCCGACCTCGTCGACGCCGGCGGCGACCACAACCCGAGACCGGACGACGCCGTCGACACGACGGCGACTGACCTGTTCGCCGACCTCGCGGCCGGCGAGACGGCGGCTACAAACGGTACGGACGGTGAGCCGCCGGCTGCGAACGCCACCGATGCCGATTCCGACGGGATGGGACGCGCCACCGACGCCGACGGCGGAGCCCCGACGCGTGCGGACCGCGAGTTCGAATTCGTCGGCCACCCGGACATGATCATCCGTGGCGACGGCGACGTGATCGACGCTACCGCGGTCGAACTCGGCGCGCTCGTTGCGACCGACGTCGTCGCTGCCGACTCGACCGATCCCGCTGACTGCGTCGACCCTCGCGCGGCACCCGATACCGACTCGACCGACGCCACCGCTTCGTCGCGGACACTCACCATCCGTGACGGGCGGACCGAGAGGCTGGCACTCGTCGGTCCCGAACCGACGAGGACGCGGATCGCCGACGACGTCTTCGGTGGCGTCCGTGTCGACACTCACTGAGTCCGCGGCCGTGATCGTCTCCGTCCACACTGTGTCACCGTCGGCTCCGTTCGCGTGCGGTCCACCGATTCCGTCCATCGATGCGTCGATCCGTCCGGCGGGGGCCGTCTCGAGCCATCGACGCTCACAACCTCTCAGCTAGACTGAACACGCTGGGCGGCGTTGAGCGGGTATGGTCGCGTACAAGTCGAAAGTAGTCGAACGGATCACCCTTCCATCGAAAGAACGACGAACGCAGGCGCTCGAAGCGGCTGGATACAACGCGTTCAATCTCCCAGCGGACGACGTGTTTATCGATCTCCTGACCGACAGCGGGACGGGCGCGATGAGCGACGACCAGTGGGCCGCGCTGCTTCAGGGGGACGAGGCGTACGCCGGCTCGTCGAGTTTCGACCGCCTCGAGTCCGCGGTCGCGGACGTGATGGGGTTCGAACGCGTGGTCCCGGCTCATCAGGGTCGCGGTGCCGAAAACGTTCTCTACGGTAGCCTGCTCGCCGAGGGCGACGTCGCGCTCAACAACACGCACTTCGATACGACGCGAGCGCACGTCTCGAATCAAGGTGCCGATCCGGTCGACTGTCCGGTTCCGGGAGCCCACGATCCGGCGACGAACGAGCCGTTCAAGGGTAATTTCTCGATCGAGCGGGCTCGCGAAGTCGTCGACGAGGTCGGCGCGGACCACGTCCCGCTGGTGATCCTCACCATTACGAACAATTCGACGGCGGGCCAGCCGGTCAGCGTCGAGAACACCCGTCGCGTCCGGGCGTTCGCCGACGAGATCGACGCCACGTTCGTGATCGACGCCTGTCGGTTCGCGGAGAACGCCTACTTCGTGACCCGGCGCGAAGACGAGTTCGCGGACGCGACGGTCGCCGAGGTGGCACGCGAGCAACTCGGGCTCGCGGACGCGCTCGTCATGAGCGGGAAGAAAGACGGGCTGGCGAACGTCGGCGGGTTCGTCGCGACCGACGACGAGGCCCTCTTCGAGCAGTGTAAACAGCGCGCGATCCTCTACGAGGGGTTCCCCACGTACGGCGGCATGGCCGGACGCGATGTCGCCGCGATGGCAGTCGGCCTGCGCGAGGCCGTCGAGGAGTCGTACATCGAGGATCGGGTCGAACAGGTCCGCGAACTCGGCGCGATGCTCGAGGAGGCTGGCCTGCCGGTGTACACGCCGACCGGCGGGCACGCGGTCTACCTCGACGCGGGAGCGACTTTTCCGGAGATCCCGGCCGAGCAGTTCCCGGGGCAGGCGCTGGTCTGTGAACTGTATCGGGAAGGGGGTGTCAGGGGCGTCGAACTCGGGAGCTTCGCGTTCCCCGAAACCGACCGACCGGAACTGGTTCGACTCGCGGTCCCACGCCGGACCTACCACCGGGAGCACTTCGAGCACGTCGTCGAGACGGCCGAAGCAGTCCTCGAGAAGCGACACGAGGTATCCGGACTCGAAATCGCTTCCAACCCCGCAGTCCCCGAGCTTCGTCACTTTTCGGCGTCGCTCGAGCCGGTCTCGGCCGAAGCCGCGACCGCTGTTGACGCGGGATCGGACTGACGGACGGGTGCGGCCGACGCGAGTTACCGATTCGAGAAAGCGCTGCGCGCTCGCTCTCGAACCGTCTTCGGTTCGGGCTCGGATCGACTCCTGAACTGTCGCTTCGCGATCGTTTGCAGCCCCTTCGATGTCGCTTCGGACCGTATCATGTCGGCCGCCCAGTCGGGAACCTGTGACTCGAGCTCTCGGCGTTTCTGCGCTTTCACTCTGCTGAATCGGCGAAGCGCGACGCCGACGCCGAGGAACAATCCGGCGTCGACGATCTCGCGTCGGAACCGGTCCCGGTCGTTGCGGACCGCGATCGCTTTCACCAGCGAGAGCAGCCCGATCGCCAGATAGACCTTCGAACTCTTCGACGGATCGCCGCTGAGCATCCGTTGGAGCGCCATACTGGGGCACGTACCACATTCATCCCCGATAAAACGACCCCGGCAGGCGACGGGACCCCATGAGTCGGGCCATCAGACGCGCCCGGCCGCCACCGCCACACCGCGGTGGCGCTGGTCGTCGATCGGTTCGATCGAAAACCCCAATCGCTCGTAGAACGGCCTGACATCGTCGTCGAACCGGGCCGTGAGCCGCTTTTCTCGCTCGAGCGCCCGGTTGATCAGCGCCGAGCCGATCCCCCGACCCCGGTGGCGACGGCGGACGCCGATCGCCCCGACGTGGGCACCCGGCTCGCTCTCGAGGGGTTCGAGGACGGCCGTACCGAGTACCCGTTCGCTCCCATCGGATTCGCCGGCCGGCTCCGTGCCGCCTCGCCGATCGCCGGCCACGAAGACGTCTCCGTCGTCGATTCGCTGTTCTACGTCGCCCGGCTCGAGCATCGCCGCGTCGAGGATGCGACGGACCTCCAGAACGTCGTCGGCGGTGGCGGTACGGACGAACATGTGTCAGATGCGTCGGCCGGCGTGGGCCAACAGCGCGTCGATTGTCGCTCGATCGACTCTCGCTTTCGGCAGGGCAACCACGAGGGACATACGCGGAGTACCACATCGATGGGGAAAGCGGCTGGGCTTTCACCGATCGCGCGAGCACCGAGGGGTTCGTCGTCCGGGAGTGATGGTATTACCGTACATGGTTCCGTGCTGTCGGGAGCCACGATCGACCGATTCCCGCCAGTAGCGCGTCACCGTCGGAGTCCCTGAGGGCGACCGCAGTGAACTCGTGAGGAACCAAGTCACCGTCGGCCGTTCGGAGGGCGGCGTCGACTCGAGTGCTCCCGGTCTCGATCGCCGCCTGGATCGATCCCCCGTCCGGTCCCTCGTAGAAATCAAGCGCGTGCATCGACTCGATCCGTTCGTTCGAATAGCCCGCTCTCTCGGGCAGCCGCTCGTTCCAGTCCTGACGGTTCCCCTCCGCATCGAGGACGTAGAACACATCGTCGATTGCATCCGCCAGGGCACCGAGTTCGTCGTCGCGATCGCTCGAGAAGTCGACGGCGTCCGCGCCGGCTTCGAATCGCTCGATTTTCGCCGTCAACCGCGCGATCGCGCCCCCCGTGTCGCTGGGGATGACGAGAGCGAGGAGTTTGACCGTCGGGACTGCGTCCAGTAGCGGCCGGACCACGATGGACCGAATCGACTATGCGAGTTCAGTAGTCGCTGACCGGCTATTACTGAGCGGGTCGGTGCCGCAGAAACTCTTGCCAGCTGAATATTTATCCCGATCGACTCTGATGCAGGGTGGTAACTGCTCCTCCGAGTCGGAGACGCTACGGACCGAGTCGCCAGCGTTACCCGCCCTTGATCAGCCGCAACACCGTTACGTGGTCGCTTTCGACGGGCTGATCCTCCGGGACCGGACGCCCGTCGACGAGGACGCTCACCTCGTGGGGACTCAACTCGACCTCGCGGAGCAGGTCCGCGTACGTCGGCGTGGCGTCGGTGGGATCGCCGGTCGCCTCCCCGTCAGCCGCGACCCCCGCCACCGCCTCGAGTTCGAGTTCGTAGGTGTCCTCGCCCTTGACATCGACGGTGACGTGCATACGCCCCGTTACGCCGCGGCGGCCTTGAGCGCGTCGCTCGAGGCTCGGCTCGTCGCTCACTCCGCCGCCGGCTCGTCCGATCCGGCTCGCCGCTCTCGACCGCGCTTCCGGCCGGCGCGCCAGTGGCCGTAGAGGGCGCGGACGAGCGCGCCGAGTCCCAGCAGGAGGACGAGCAGGTTGACCACACCGCCGACGAACGGGATCGGAAGCCGGCCGAGGGCAGCGCCGGCGACCAGCCCGACGATGAGCGCGAGCCAGCGATTGCCCAGCCCGACCAGCGAGAGGAGCCACGCGGCGACGGCGAAGCGCCCGTAGATGGTCCCGATCCACAGCAGCAGGCCGAACGCGAAGCCGCCCACGAGCGACAGCGGAAGCCCGATGACGGTGATCGCGAGCGCGATCAGGAGGACCGGGATCCCAACGGACACGAGCAACCCGACGAGCCCGGAGCGAATGGGACCCGATGCGACGCGGTCGGCGACCCCGTCGGAGAACCGCGGGAACAGCGCGAGCAATGCGGCTCCGAGTAGCAGGTTCACTGCCAGCGCGTAGGCCGTGAACAGCCACGATGCGAAGGGCTGAATCGTCGGTGCGACGTCGACGCCGAGCGAGGAGTCCTCGACGATGTCGCCCGCGACCGCGTCGGTGTTCCCTTCGAGGTCGCCGTCGTACCGGAGATCGCCCGCGATCGAGGCGCTCTCTCCCAGCCGGATCGTTTCCGCACCGATTTCGGCGTTGCCGTCGATCGTGCCGTCGATCGTCGCGCTCCCGACGCCGGCCGTGAGGTCCTGGCCGACGGTCCCGTTCTCGGTGAGTATCAGACTCCCCGCGCCGACATTCACGTCGCCCTCGACGGGTCCCGCGATAGTCACGCTCCCGCCGGCCGCCTCGAGATCGCCGCCGACCGAACCGGTCGGTTCGATCCGCACGTCGCCCCCGACGGCGCTGACATCGTTGGTGACGGTCCCGCGGACGACGACTGAGCCGGCGATCCCCTCGAGGGTATCGACCGTCTCGCCCTCTTCGACGACGATCGTTCCGCCGGTTTGCCCGTTGCTCTGTGCGGCGACCAGCACCGGAACGGTGCCGACGACGGCGAAGACGACCACTGCGATGACGACGAGCCGCGATCGTGTGCTTGAGCCAACCATTGCGCGTGCTCCTTCTTCGAGCAGGGTGTAAAACCCGACACCACGGTGTCAGGGACGAAAACGGTCCGGTCTCGTGATCGGTTCGCCACCCCTGGACTGTCGGCGACGCGATCCGATGGCGACCTTCGGTCGTTTTATCTTGCGGCCCCACCTTCGACCGGTATGAGCGAGGCCGACGCCGAGGCGGCGGAGCCAACACCCGGCAAAACCGAAGTCTGGATCGAGAAGTACCGCCCGGAGCGACTCGACGACATCAAGGGCCACACGGACATCGTTCCGCGGCTCAAAAACTACGTCGAGCAGGACGATCTCCCCCACCTCCTTTTTGCAGGGCCGGCCGGCACGGGAAAGACGACAGCGGCGAAAAGCATCGCTCGAGAGGTCTACGACGACGACTGGCAGGAGAACTTCCTCGAACTCAACGCCTCCGATCAGCGGGGGATCGACGTCGTTCGCGACCGGATCAAGGACTTCGCCCGCTCGAGTTTCGGCGGCTACTCCCATCGCATCATCTTCCTCGACGAGGCCGACGCCTTGACCTCCGACGCCCAGTCCGCGCTGCGCCGGACGATGGAGCAGTTCTCGAACAACACCCGATTCATCCTCTCGTGTAACTACTCGAGTCAGATCATCGACCCGATTCAGTCCCGCTGTGCGGTCTTTCGCTTTACCGAACTCTCCGCGGACGCGATCGAAGCACAGGTACGCGAAATCGCGGCCACCGAGGACATCGCGGTGACTGACGACGGCGTCGACGCGTTAGTCTACGCGGCCGACGGGGACATGCGCAAGGCGATCAACGCGTTGCAGGCCGCCGCGGTGATGGGCGAAACCGTCGACGAGGAGACCGTCTTCGCGATCACCGCCACCGCCCGCCCCGAGGAGGTCGAGGCCATGGTCGACCACGCCATCGACGGCGACTTCACCGCTGCCCGTGCCGCCCTGGAGGACCTCTTGACCGAGCGCGGGCTCGCCGGCGGCGACGTCATCGACCAACTCCACCGGTCGGCCTGGGAGTTCGACGTTCCCGAGCGGGCGACCGTGCGGTTGCTCGAGCGACTCGGCGAAGTCGACTACCGCATTACCGAGGGCGCAAACGAGCGCCTGCAACTCGAGGCGATGCTGGCGTCGCTGGCGCTCGAGACGGACGCCTGATCGGCGGTCGACCCCCCGGCTAGTGGCCGTCGCTGGCGTCGACGCTGCGGAACGCGACGGCGATACGTCCGTCGTCCGCCGCAACGCCGACGGTCCAGCCGTGGGCGTCGGCGATGCGCTCGACAGTCTCGAGTCCGAAGCCGGTGCCGTCGGCCGCGGTCAACTGGTCGGAGTCGGGCTCCGTCTCGATCCTGCCGTCGGCGGCCGCGGCGTCGGGTTCGGCGTCGCGTCGCGCGACGTAGAACCCGTCATCGGTTGCACCGACGGTGACGACCGCCGTCTCGGCCGGCGTTTCGTCGCCGCTTTTCGTTCCGCAGTCGCTCCTCTCGGCCGTGTCGATCATGGTCCCCAGCAACTGCTCGAACAACTCCCGTAGCCGCGCCTTGTCCGCCTCGAGCACGCGGTCGTCGGCCGTGTGCGTCACGAGCCGTGCATCGCCGGTCTCGACGGTGACCCAGGCCCGCCGCGCGACGTCGTGGATGGCGACGGGTTCGGTCTCGACGAGCACGTCGTCCCGCCGGACGATCGAGACGAGCCGATCGACGAGTTCCCGCAGCCGCTCCTGAGCGTCGTCGACCTCCGCGAAGTGTTCGGCAGCGCCGGTTTCGGCGGCGAGTTCGAGGTAGCCACGGGCGACGTTCAGCGGCGTCCGCATCTCCTCGTCGACCAGCGTCTCGATCGTCTCGAGTCGGGCCTCGGCGGCGGCGACTTCCCGCTCGCGGCGGCTCGTCTCGGTCACGTCGCTGTAGACGAGCAGCCCTTCGGGAGTATGAGCGTCGGATGCCCCCCCGTCGCTCGCGCCAGCGTCGACCGGTACCAGCGTCAGCAGGAACTCGCGGACGCCGTCGACGGTTTCTCGACGACTGTCGAGCTGGCAGCGCTCGCCCGCCCGGAGCGACTCGAGCAGCGCCGCCCGTCGGTGTTCGAGTCCCGGCGCGACGGGCTCCTCGCCGCCGACCCCCTCTGGAGCGGTCCCGAAGACCTCGTCGAAGGCGTCGTTGCTGTCCCGGACGAGCACCCGTCCGTCGTCGATTTCGTAGCGGACCGCCGGCTCCGGGATGGTCGCGAACAGCGCACGGAAGCGGTCGCGTTCGTCGGCGAGGCGGTCGCGCTCGGCCGCCAGCTCGTCCCGCTCGCTGGCCAGTCGGTCGCGGTCCGTCCGCAGCCGATCGCGCTCCCGCTGCAGTTGCTCGCGGGCCGTCCTGTGGCTCGCGTCGGCATCGATCCGCTCGAGGACCGCGGCGGCGACGCGACACCACGCGGCCAGCGAGTCACAGTCGCGGTCGTCGAACGCGGCCGCCTCCTCGGCGGCGACCTGCAGGAGTCCGATATCGCCCACCGGAACGCAACACAGCGACGTCACCCCGTCGAGGGGGGCCGTCAGTCGGTCGTCACTGTCGATCTCGTCGATCCGAAGCGTCTCACCGGTTCGAAGGGTCTCGTCGAGGACCCCGTCGCGCGAGATCGGCTCGAGGTCGTCGTCGGAGACCCCCAACGCGGTCGCTCGGGGAGTAAACTCCCCGAAGTGGACCGTCGAGAGCCAGCAGGTCTCGCAGTCGAGGGCGTCCGCCGCAGTCTCGACCAGTCGTTCGAAGAGTCGGTCGCGGTCGCGACAGGCCGCCACCTCGGGGACCGACTCGAGGAAGCGCTCGGCGGGTCCGGGGGTCGACGCGGCGCGGTCGGCGCTCACCGCGTCCCCGGTCTCACGACAGACCCACTCGATCTCGTCCGCGAGGTGGGCGACGGCGTCGTCGGTGTCCCGGCGGACGTAGCCGTCGATGCCGTCTGTCGACCGCGCGGCCGTCGGCGCGAACGACGGCTCGGTAAAGAGGATCACCGGCGTCGAGCCACAGCCCTCGATCACCTCGAGCAGCGAGGCACCCGCGGCCGTCGTCGGCGTCTCGGCGAAGACGACGCAGTCGGCCTCGGGGGCCCAGTTCCGGACGCGATCGACGGCCGTCACGGCGTGGACCGACCGCTCCGGCCCGGCCTCGACCCCCTCGAGAGCGCCAGCGCCGTCGCTGGCAGCCGCCTCCGCGTCGGCCACGTAGAGCACTGTTCGCGGTCGCTGGGTCGCTGTCGCCGTCGTCATCCCCTCGCCGTTCAATTGTCTATGTGCTGTGACCGTCCGTCAGGATAAAGCTTTGCCGTCCGTCCCGGACCGCGTTTGGGGACGCGTGAAAACGCCCTGCTTCACCGTTCACGCGTCCCTACACACGACGGTCGATTACCCCGATCTCGTCAGGCTCCGGCCCGATCACGACGCGATAGCCGGCATAGTCGAAGCGAACGGTCACGTCCGGGTTCGACTCGAGGACGGCAGTCAGCGCGTCGGGATCGACGGCCTCGTACAGCGGGGGGAGGGCTGCCGGGGCACAGCCCTTACGGGCCGCGATACGATCGAGAGCCGTGGCGAGTGCTGGATGCATGGGTATCGTGCTCGGGGTCTTCGACGAGCGAGAGCGCGAACGTCGTCTCGCAGTCGGGGCAGGTCGTCGTGTCGTCCGTCGGCGCGAGACGGATGTCTGTACCACAGTCGCAGCGGAGTGTGATGCTCGAGACCATATGTGTAGCTCCGTGTACAGGCCCCGACGCGACAGGAAGCGATCCGGCGAGCGAGCCAGCGAGGGTTGCGACTGGTCGACGGACGTCGGCAGGTCTTTATTTCGCCAACGCCAATGGTGGATTGCTCCCGCTACGCGGGGGCGGATCGTTGAGCCGGAGTGCTTGGTTGGATGCTGTGGCACTCCGGCTTGGCGCACTTTCGTGCGCATCCGTGCGGTACGCAATCTATCCGAAAGAACGTTAGGATACTGATCGGTTGGGATCGACGCCCGACGTCGCGCGACCGCGCGCTCGAGGAGGGCGGTGACCGAGACGGTCATCGCGTGGGCGAAGCCGTCGATCGGCGTACGATATGGATCATCTGCGGGAAATATTTATATAGACGTATCTTTTCTTTGAATAAAATGTACCCGCATCCCGACGACCGGACCCGACGGTGTGGCCCCGCGACTCGAGGGGGTGGCTAAATGCGAGAGAAACAGCGGCGCACGCGGTCATCGGCATCGGACGCCGACGAACCGGCGGCCGAAACGCAGTCAGCCACGCGGACCGCCGACCATTCCGAGCGCGATCCCCGTCCGCTGGCGGAACAGTCGCCAGCGGCGCACCCGGCCCCAGCACAACCGGACACCGCAGTGCCGGAGGCAGCGACCGTCCCCGACGGCGTCGCGGTCCCGTCACCCGGCGACCGCGCCCGCCGCAAACGCGAGCGGAACATCCAGCGCTCCCTCGCGGGGACCGACACTTCGCGTGACGATGTCCCCGAGCAGGTACTGGCCGTTATCGGCAGCGGCGGCATGCCCCTGGACCTCAGCCTCCGACGCCCTCTCGAGGAACGGATGGACGCCGACTTCTCGACCGTCCGAATTCACACGGGCGGAAAGGCCGCCGAGGCCGCGGAGGCGATCGACGCGAGGGCCTTTACCTGCGGGACCGACATCGTGTTCAATGCCGGTGAGTACGATCCTGAGTCACCGGAGGGACAGCACTTGCTGGCCCACGAACTCGCCCACGTCACACAGCAACGCAGCGGCGGTCTCACGAAATCTTTCAACAAGTGATGCGAAAACAATCAGAAGGTTTCTGAATATCCAACCATTGTCGGAGGAAGATATCACTGTTATAACGGATATTTTTGGAATTGAAAAAGAAAGTGAGGTTCGAAAAGCTGAACACAGAATACGGTGGATTCAGAAGAACCACGAAAAATTAGCTCAAATTCTATCTGGCTCGGAACCTAGTCAGGAAGAGCGGTACCCCGATTGGTACGACCCTCCGCACGATCCAGACTCGCTAGTTCTTCAATTCATTTCTAGCGGTGATATGAATGATGATGTTGAGATGCTACGAGCGCACGGAAATGACAACCAAAATGGGTATTGGCTCATCCCTCCGGAAGAGGTTGGTGGGCTAGATCCAACTGAGATAGATAACGTGACAGCAGAAGAACTACAAAACAATCTGGCTCTTCCGGAACGTCCAAAATACATCTCAACGGTTACAGTCCCTGCAGAAACAGCAATGCGTATAAGCACCATCAAGCCGAATTTTGGCCAGAACGGGGGCTGGCCGCAGGTCGAACTTGAAACTCGTCTAAGTGATGATGCATACGAGATCACGAAAACATTTGAAGAGTCTAGTGACGAACCAAGAGGTAAATCGCCATGACAACTGTAAGCGTTGATGGGAAAGAGTTGACGATTGGGGAGACAACGGTTACTCTCCGCCACCCAATAAAGGAGACAGTTCGAGTTAATGATGTAGTCGTGGTATTACTCGATGTACCGATCGGAACGATAGATAATCAGAACGTTATAGCCTTCTCGAAAAATGGAGATCGTCTTTGGGAAATAGAACCGATTAGTGACGACCCGACTGCAGACCAAGCATATGTTAATATATATATAAATGAGCGTGGTGTTTGGGTTGTAAACCCAATCGGTGCACGATGTCGGGTCGACGTAGAGACGGGAATTCTAGTGGAAAAAGAAATAACGCGTTGATCTACGGTCTTATTGAAACTGATTAAATTACTAAAATCGATTCAGCGACGGCGAGTACGATCCTGAGTCGCCGGATGGAGCACTTGCTGGCCCACGAACTCGTCCACGTCACACAGCAACGCAGCGGTGCGACGATCAGCATGATGCCCCGGGAAGGGGCTGATCTCGAGATCGATCCCGATCCGCGCTTGGAACGGGAAGCCGATGATGCGGCGAGGGCTGCGCTCTCCGACGAACCACTGACGATCAGTCGGATGGGGACGACTGTCCATATCCAGCGGCACCACGACGATCAGATCCGACGGGAGAACGGAAAGTTTGGACCGCTAAAAGAGGAGATCGCTGCACAGCGAACCGAACGCAAGGAGAAACCCTACGGATACGAGAGACGTCCTGACTACGCACCGGGACAGCGAGAAGCGGTGTGGAACAGGTGGCAGGATCCTGATGGCGATGTGCTTTGTGCAGTTGAGGGCATACCGCTTGATCGGGATAACTGGTGCATGGGGCACAAACCCAGGCGAGAGTATCGGTATCTGGTCGAGTACTATCTGAGAGGAATCATTTCCCGTGAGGAATTCTTAGCAGAGTATAGAAACCCTGACCATTATCAACCGGAATGTCCACACGCGAGTAGTTCCGGAAAACATGAAGAAAACGGACAGTATTGGAAAAAGAAGTGGGGGCCACTGGAGTGATAACCTATGACTGACAATGAGTCCGACGATCTGTACAGTAGTACCGACATCGAGAATGCGATTATTCTGGGCGAGAGAGGGACATTCGACGACCTCATCGACGACGCTGACCTGACGCATCGAGCTAATAATGGGAATACGCTCTTACACGAGGCGGCTGGCTCAGGTCGCCCAGACATAGCCAGGGAACTGATTGATCGAGGAATCGACCTTGATGCTCAGAACGACGGGGGCCTCACCCCGTTGCTTACTGCTTTGGAAGTTGAAAACTATGACACAGCGAAGGTGTTGCTTGAGGAGGGTGCGAATCCGAATACCTTCGATAATAACGGGAGATGTGCACTTTCGATGGCGGTGACGAGAGGACAAAGAGGTGATAAATTAAAAATGCTCCTCGAGCATGGTGCTGATCCGACGGCATCGGATCAGTCTGGAGAATCGGTGCTGGAGTGGTTGAGACGGATCGGGAAAACGGACGTAGCAGAGCTGATGGAATCCTATACTGAGGAATAGGTCCGACTCGATTATGACCTGTGTAACACGTGTGGCTCTCGCATGCATTGTCCTCTCCCGTGAGGGATTCCGTGACGAGTCTAGAAATTCGGATCGCTAGCGGCCAGAATGCCGTCGTGTAAGTAGTGACAGTGGACTGACTCGACTGCTGGATAGACAAGTGGGGGCCACTGGAGTGATCACGTCGCTGTGCGTTGCTTTCGATAAACTAGACGCGTGTTGCGGCCGATCACGTTCGTGTCGGACGATCCTTTCGCGGCGTCAGTTGCGGAACTGTTTTACGCGCTGCAGGGTCAATACACGCGTAATGAGCGAACTAGAGGAGGAGTACCGCCTCGAGTACTTCGAGGAGGAAGGATTCGAGCGCAAGGAGTGCCCGGAGTGTGGTGCTCACTTCTGGACGCGCGACGAGAGCAGGGTGACCTGTGGTGAACCACCCTGTGAAGAGTACGACTTCATCGATAACTCGGGATTCGACGAGTCGTACGACCTGACCGAGATGCGCGAGGCCTTTCTCTCTTATTTCGAGGCGAACGATCACGAGCGCATCGATCCCTACCCGGTCGCGGCGAACCGCTGGCGCGACGACGTCTTGCTGACACAGGCGTCGATCTATGACTTCCAGCCGCTGGTGACCAGCGGCGAGACGCCCCCGCCCGCGAACCCGCTGACGGTCTCCCAGCCCTGTATTCGAATGCAGGACATCGACAACGTCGGGAAGACGGGCCGGCATACGATGGCCTTCGAGATGATGGCCCACCACGCGTTCAACACGCGCGAGGATGTCGCCGAAGACGAGTACGCCTATCATGGCGAGGTCTACTGGAAGGACCATACCGTCGAACTCTGCGACGGCTTCTTCGAGTCGATGGGCGTCGATCTCGAGGAGGTCATCTACATCGAGGACCCGTGGGTCGGCGGCGGCAACGCCGGGCCCGCCATCGAGGTCATCTACCGCGGCGTCGAACTCGCGACGCTGGTCTTCATGTCGATGGAGCAAGACCCCGACGGCGAGTACGAGATGAAAGACGGGAACCGCTACAGCCCGATGGACACCTACATCGTCGACACGGGCTACGGCCTCGAGCGGTGGACCTGGGTCTCCCAGGGCACCCCGACCGTCTACGAGGCGGTCTATCCCGATATGATCGCCTTCCTCAAGGACAACGCCGGCCTCGATCACACCGACGAGCAGGAGGCTCTGATCCATCGCGCCGCGAAACTCGCGGGCCACATGGACATCGACGAGGCCGAGGACATGGAAACCGCTCGCGGCGAGATCGCAGCCGAACTCGACGTCGACGCGGCCGAACTCGAGGCCCTGATGGAACCGCTCGAGGACATCTACGCGATCGCGGACCACTGCCGTACCCTCGCGTACATGCTCGGCGACGGGATCGTCCCCTCGAACGTCGGGACGGGCTATCTCGCCCGAATGGTCCTCCGACGCACGAAGCGACTCTGTGACACGGTCGGCGTCGACGCGCCGCTGGACGAACTCGTCGACATGCAGGCCGACCGACTCGACTACGAGAACCGCGACACGATCCGCGACATCGTCCGCACCGAGGTCGAGAAGTACCGCGAGACCCTGGAGCGCGGCGGTCGCCGGGTCGAAGCGCTGGCCGAGGAGTACGCCGAGAAAGGCGAGGCCATCCCGACCGACGAACTGATCGAACTCTACGACTCCCACGGCATCCAGCCCGATATGGTCGCCGAGATCGCCGCGGAAACCGGCGCGGATGTCGCGGTTCCCGACGACTTCTACAGCCTCGTCGCGAAGCGCCACGACACGCCCGAGACGGTTACGGAGGCCGAGGAGGACGAGGACGAGCGTCTCGAGGACCTCCCCGAGACGGAGAAGCTCTACTACGATGATCAACAGCGGACCCAGTTCGAAGCGGTCGTTCTCGATGTCTTCGAGCGCGACGAGGGCTACGATGTCGTCCTGGACCAGACGATGTTCTACCCCGAAGGCGGTGGCCAGCCCGCCGACACCGGGACGCTCTCGACGGACGAGACGACCGTCGAGGTCGAGGACGTCCAGATCGAGGACGGCGTCATTTGTCACCGGACTGACGAGGACCCCGGGAAAGGCGAACTGGTCAACGGACAGGTCGACGGCGGTCGTCGTCGACAGCTCATGCGCCATCATACGGCGACCCACATCGTCATCCACGCCGCGCGGCAGGTCCTCGGCGAGCACATCCGGCAAGCCGGTGCCCAGAAGGGCGTCGAGCGGTCGCGGATCGACGTTCGCCACTACGATCGAATCGGCCGCGAGGACGTCAAGCGGATCGAGGACCGTGCAAACGAAATCGTGATGGACAACACTGCGGTCTCCCAGGAGTGGCCGGATCGCCACGACGCCGAGGCCGAACACGGGTTCGACCTCTATCAGGGCGGGATTCCGCCGGGCGAGCAGATCCGGCTGATCCACGTCGACGATGACACCCAGGCCTGCGGTGGCACCCACGTCGCCCGTACCGGCGACATCGGGGCGATCAAAGTCCTGAACACCGAGCGCGTTCAGGACGGCGTCGAGCGGCTCACCTTCGCGGCCGGCGAGGCCGCCATCGAGGCGACTCAGGAGACGGAGGACGCTCTCTACGAGGCCGCCGAAATCCTCGACGTGTCGCCCGAAGACGTCCCCGAAACCGCCGACCGGTTCTTCAAGGAGTGGAAGGCTCGAGGCAAGGAGATCGAGGATCTGACGGAGCAACTCGCGGAGGCTCGCGCCGGCGGCGCTGTCGGCGGCGAGGAAGTCGCGGTCGGCGACGCGACGGCCGTCATCGACAGGATCGACGCCGATGTCGACGAACTGCGGGCGACTGCGAACGCCCTCGTCGAGGCGGGCAAGATCGCCGTCCTCGGGAGCGGCGAGGGCAGTGCCCAGTTCGTCGTCGCCGTTCCCGACGATGTCGGCGTCAACGCCGGCGAAGTCGTCGGGGAACTCGCCGGGAAGGTCGGCGGCGGCGGCGGCGGCCCGCCGGACTTCGCCCAGGGCGGGGGCCCCAACGTCGAGGACTTGGACGACGCGCTCGAGGACGCGCCCGACGTGTTGCGACAGGTCTTGAACGCCTGATCGGTCGACGTTTTTTTCCGGACTCCGATTGTACGCCCCCAGCCGTGTCTCCGTTCAATGGGGCGTCAGTTACGCGGTCTTCGAAAGCGTGAGGACGCCGAACGCGGAGACACCGAGGGCGACCGCGGCGATCCCGGCGATGAGGAGCGTATTGGCGTAGCCGACGATCGAGGCGACAGCAACGAACACCGGCGGTCCGACAGTCGTTCCGAACTGCAGCACGCTTGTTCGGATACTCATAATGCCGCCACGGAACGCATCGGGTGCGAGTGTGTTCAGTGCGGTATCAGTAATGGGCTCCGCAAACCCCTGCCCGATACCGAACAGGAACAGTGCGCCGGCAAGGACGACGACCGAGTGGGTGAGTGCGGCGAGTGTCATCCCGATCCCGTAGGTCACAAACCCGAGCGTGATGAGTCGCGGGGGCGAGAGATGGCGAATGAGCCGGGACGACTGCGAGGATGTCAGTCCCATCGTGACTGCCGGGAGTCCGAGCAACAGCCCGATCGTTCCGGACGAAAACCCGTAGGATTCGTCGAGAATGAACGGGATGACCGTGAGCTGTGCGCCGTAGAGAATCAGGAAAATGCCGAACACAGCCGCATACAGCCCGATCGCTCTCCACAGTGGGACCGCCTGGACCGCGTTAGCGACGTAGGAGAGGCCGGACGAGCTTTCGCCCCCCTCGGGTTCGGTAAGGACCGCGGAGCCGGCAATCGCGACGACGATCCCGAGCCCGAAACAGACGAACGGGGCGGCCCACGAGAGCAGTGCGAGGCTCCCACCAAGTAGGGGGTAGCCGGCCGCGCCGATGGCGAGGATTGCCGCGTTCAGTCCGATGAGGCGGCTCCGTTGGGCTCCCGAAAACAGGTCACCGAGCAACGTCACGGTGAGACTCATAATGGCACTGCCGGCGATTCCCTGGACGACGCGGAGACCGAGAATCGTCGTGAAGCCGCCGACAAACACGACTGCAATGCCACTCACGCCGAACAGGAACAGCGCCGGGACGAGGACGCGCTTGCGGCCAACGCGGTCGGCAACGAGTCCGACGAACGGTGTGAGAACGACACCGGGCAAAGTAAACGCCGAAATGAGCAGGCTTGCCTGACTCGCCGAAATGTCCCACGCCGTCTGAATCGTCGGCAGTACCGGGCTGATGAGGGAGACGCCCATTACGCTCACGAGCGTACTCGCAAAGATGATAACGACCGTCCGTGATTGCTGCGTGTCCGTCAGTGGAGTAGATAAATGCGTTCGCATAGACGCTGTTGCTTGACACGTGTCTGCGAAAAACCTATCGAACAGTGATACCAACGGTTGGCCTCATCCGTCCGGGTTCGCCTTCACAGTCGGGAACGGCATGCTCACGGACCTGGCTCCCGACTGCGTTTTCTCGTCCCTGGGTCGTTTCCCGCGAGCCACCTCGTCGTACCGCTCCCGGTGACGCGAGCCGTCGGTTGGAATCGAAACCGTCGCCTTGCTCCACCCGGATAGTCCTCGTATGCCGACCGCATCGAACGGAGCCGTCTCGCTGTACTATGACCGCGCTGGCGAGGGCGAGCCCGTCGTCTTCGTCCCCGAGGCCGGTCTCGGCGGCTGGCTGTGGGGCTGGCAACACGCCGCCGTCGCCGGCCCCCACGAGGCCGTCGTCTGGGACCTGCGGGGAACGGGCCGCTCCGATTCGCCGCCGGGTCCCTACACCCTCGAGACGCTCGTCGCCGATCTCGAGGCGGTGCTGGCCGACTGCGAACTCACCGCCGCGCACCTCGTGGGCTGTGGCCTCGGCGGAGCGATCGCGCTCGAGGCCGCCCGGACCTCGAGTCGCGTGGAGACGCTGACGCTGTTCGGGACTGCGCCGCGGGGCGCGGCGTTCGACCTCGCGCCGCTGTTTGCCCCGCCCGACGATCGGGATGCGCTCGAGGCGTCGCTCGAGATGGCGGTCTCCCCGGCGTTTCTCGAGGCCCAGCCCGACGCGCGCGAGGGGATCGTCGACTGGCGGGCCGACGGCGACGCCGACCGGGCGGGCTGGGAGGCACAGGTCGCGGCGCTCGAGGAGTTCGACGCGACCGACTGGTTGGTCGAGGTGACCCAGCCGACGCGGGTGATCCACGGCGGCGCGGACGAACTCGTGTCGCCCGCGACCGGGAAGGAGTTGGCGCGAGGGCTGCCCCGCGGGGAGTTCCGGGCGCTCGAGGGCGCGGGCCACCTCTGTTTCGTCGAGCGCTCGCGGACGGTCAACGATCTGTTGCTGGGCGCTCTCGAGGCGCAGACGGACGAGTCCGAGTGATTCGGTCGGGCGGCGGGAGGACTCGAGAGGGAGCGTTCGCGGCGTCGGCTCGGCGACAGCGACGCTTACCCGATCGATTGTGACACCAGAGTGAGCCACGCCCTCCCCACCCGATTCGCTCGCTTACCGAGGGGACTCACTTCGTTCGCCCCTCGCACCGCTCGCTCATCCCTCGCGCTTCGAGCAGCGATTCGCCCCCCGCTCATCGCTGCTCAGCGCGCCGTCCCAGTCGTCCGTTCGGCTCCCGTTCCCGTGCTTGCGACTGAGCCCCGCCCTACTACGTACGCGAGGGTGGAAGCGACCGCCGTGACCCTCTCGCTGGCCCGCCGGGCGGACCACTTTCCCGACCGGACGGCGATCGTCGACATCTCCGAGGCCCGCCTCTCCGCGCCCGCGGCGACGATCCACGAGGATCGGGTCTCCTACGGCGAACTGTCGGCGATCGCGGCCCGAACCGCCGAACGGCTCGCCGCGCTCGAGATCGGCTCCGGCGATACGGTCTGTCTCATCACGCGAAACCGGATCGCAGTGGTGGGGCTGTTTTTCGCCTGCCGACGGCTCGGGGCGACGCTCGCGCCGGTCTCCCATCTCCTGACACCTGCATCCGTCGAGCGCCCGTTCGACATCCTCGAGCCCGAGCTCGTCGTCGCGGAGGCGGCCCAGCGAGATCTGATCCGGTCGGTCCCGTTCGACCGGTGGGTGACGCTCGAGGAGTTGTCCGAGACTGATCACGCCGGTCTCGCGGTCGACGACCGACGGCCGGGCGAGGCCCCCCTGCTCGCCCTCCACGGCCGGTCGGGACGACCGGTCGCGGGCTACGCGAGCGAGACGCTCGAGCGCAACTGCCGGACGGGGATCGCTACGTGGGGGCTGGCGGCCGACGACGTCGTCCCGCTGACGACGCCGCTTTCGGCCCCGGACGGACTCGTCCGCGTCGCGCTGTCGGTGCTGTACGTCGGCGGGACGCTCCTGCTCGATCGGGCCTTCGATCCCGGCGACGCGACGCGGGCCATCGCCGCGGAGGGAGCGACACTGTTGCCCGGCCGGCCGGCGGCCCTCCGCGATATCGCGGCCGAATCGGGTTTCGACGCGGCCGCCGACTCACTCGAGCGGGCGATCTGTGCGGCCCCGGTCGACGGGGGCGTGATCGATGCCTACCGAGACCGTGACGTACCGGTCGCACGGGTCTACGGTCGTCTCGAGTGTCCGACGGCCCTGAGTGAGGGAGTTGCCGACGATGCCCGCGTCGGCGACGCCGACGAGTCACCGGTCGGCCGCCCGGTTCCGGACTGTCGTGCCCGGCTGGTCGACGACGATGGGTCGGTCCTCGAGGGGGCAGCCGTCGGCCGCATCCAACTTTCGGGACCGGTCGTCGCCGACGGCTACGTAAACGCTGCCGGAACCGACGACGAACAGTGGCCCGAGCCGGCTCCGCTCCCGAGCGCCGAGGACGATGCCGGCGATAGCGGTTGGGTCGCCGACGGCTGGTTCGATACGGGCGATCGGGCCCGCCGGGACGACACCGGGAACTATCACCTGCCGTGAGACGCGGCGAGCCGATCCGTTCCCGCCCCCGATCTCCCGGACTCGAGTCTCGAGATGTCAGCGCGCCACTCGTCCCAGTGGCGCGTCTCGCCGTCGGCGGTCGCGGCAACCACGGCACCGGACGGAACACCTATTCTTATCGAGTGGCCACTATGGCGTAATGAGTCATCCCCGAATCGCCGTCCTGAACGCGGCTCACCGGGACGAGAACACGACGCGAAATTTCCGGCGCGAACTCGACGGCTCGCTCGCGGAGTTCGACGCCACCGACGGGACGGTCCCCGACGATTTCGACTACGACGGTGCCGTCGTCACCGGCTCCCGATCGTCGGTCTACTGGGACGACGACTGGATGCGACCGGTCAAGGAGTGGGTCGGCGAGGCGATCGACCGCGGCATCCCCTTCCTCGGGGTCTGTTGGGGCCACCAGCTGCTCGCCGAGGTCCTCGGGGGCACCGTCGAAGACATGGGCGTCTACGAAGTCGGCTACAGCGAGATCGAACACACCGGCGAGTCGCGGCTGTTCGACGGCATCGACGAGACCTTCCTGTCCTTTACCAGCCACTCCGATGCGGTCACTGCCCTTCCGCCCGGTGCCGACCCCCTCGCGGCCAACGACTACTCCAATCACGGCTTCCGCAAGGACCGCGTCTTCGGCGTCCAGTTCCACCCCGAGTACGACGCGAAAACCGCCCGCGAACTCGTCGGCCGCAAGGACCTCTCCGATGACCGCCGCGAGTCGATCCTCGCCGAGATCACCGACGAGAACTATCGCCGCTCCTGCGAGGCGAAACTCGTCTTCGACAACTTCCTCGAGTTCGTCCGCGAGGTGAAGGCCGAAGACGCCGTAGTCATGGCCGAGAGCGAGGATTCGGCGGCATCGACCGGTCGTTCCGACTGATCGTCTTTCCCTGTCGTCCGTTTTGCGCCCTGTGCTGTAGCCGTAACCACTCCTGTACGCCGGACTGTCCGTATTCCGTTCCGATTCGGGAGAAACGTATTTTTAGTGGAATCCGCTACTACTGTGTATGAGCACGTCGGTCAAAGTCACCGATCGGACGAAGTCCCATCTCGAGGAGCTACAGGCCGAGATCCGCCTGGAGACGGGCCGAAAAGTGACGCAACAGGAACTGCTCGAGCGAATCATAACCGAAACGTACGAATCAAAAGACGAACTGATCGATTCCTTCCGCGATGATTTCGAACCGCTCTCGGACGACGAAATCGAGCAGTGGTTGTCCGGCAGTTCGGACTGGGGTGTCGAAACGAACGAAGACGGGATCGATGCGGTACTGTACGGCGAATGAGCCTCCTCGTCGATACCGGTGTTTTCGTTGCCGTTCAAAACGAGCGGGACGAACACCACGAAGCAGCGACGAACGCGTTGAAAGCCGCGTTGACCGGTGAGTTTGGTGCACTATATACGAACGATTACGTGTACGACGAAGCGGTGACGCTCACCCGACTGCGGACGGGCAGTCACCGCGAAGCACGGACTGTCGGCGATCGGATCGCCGGGCGCGGTCCGTTTCCCGATCGGATCAAGATGCTGTTCGTCTCCGACGACCGATTCGAGCAAACGGTCCGCGTTTTCGACCGCTACGACGACCATGACCTCAGCTTCACGGACGCGAGCCTCGTCGCGCTCGTCGAAAACAGTGATATCGACGTTGTTCTCAGTTTCGACGACGATTTCGACGGCCTCGTCGATCGAATCGATCCGACGATGATCGGCGACGGGTAACGGGACCGCTGTTCGAACTTCCTCGTTCGATTCAAAAGGCGGATCCGATTCGTCGGCTGCCGAACCGACTGGAGACCGATTAGTCGGCGGTGACTTCGACCTGCGCTTCGTCTGCCTTGCCGATGGCCTCGACGATGAGTTCGGCCACGTCGACGATCTCGATCTCGTCCTCGAAGTCGCCGGTCTTGCGGCCGTCCTCGTACATCGTCATGCACATCGGACAGGCGACGACGAACTTCTCGATGCCGCTGCCGGCGTCGGTGTCCTCGAGCGCCTCTCGAATGCGTTCCTCGCTGGGCTTTGGCTCCTCCTCGAAGTCCATCCAGAGGCCGCCGCCACCGCCGCCACAGCAGAAGGAGTTGCTGCGGTTGCGGGGCATCTCGTCCAACGTACAGCCCGTCGCTTTGATGAGTTCGCGCGGGGCCTCGTACTCGTCGTTGTACCGGCCGAGGTGACACGGATCGTGGTAGGTGACCGTGTAATCGAGTTCGGTTCCGTTCAGGTCGAGTTTGCCCTCCTCGACCAGTTCCTCGACGGCCTGGGTCCAGTGGTAGACGTCGATTTCGCCGTCGTCGTTCCACTGGTCGTCGTACTCGAAGGGCATCATCGGGTCGTCGGCGAACTCGTCGAAGTTGACCTCCGGATACTCGTTCTTGAACGTGTTGTAGGAGTGGGGGTCCGTACAGACGATTTTGTCGAACTCGCAGTCCTCCCACGTCTCGACGTGGTGGCCGGCCAGTTCGACGTAGAGCAGTTCCTCGCCGACGCGGCGGATGTCGTTGCCATCGAACTTCTCGTCGTCGAAGAGGATGCCGAAGCTGACGTCGGCCTCTTTGAGGATCGTCGCCAGCGAACGGGCGACCTGTTTGTTGCGCTCGTCGTAGCTCGGGAAGTCGCCGACGTACCAGAGGTAGTCGACTTCCTCCTCGCGGGCGTCGGTGACGTCGAACTCGAGTTCGTCGGCCCAGTCGCCCCGGTTGCGCGGCGAGTCGCCGAAGGTGTTGCCGTTCTGCATGACGTTCTGGAAGACGTCCTGCATGCTCGAGGAGACGTCACCCTGATCGGTCTGCTGGCGGTTGAGCCGGGTGAAGCTCTTGAGGTGTTCGATCTCGACGGGGCAGGCGTCCATACAGGCCATGCAGGCCATACAGGAGTCCATCGTCTCGGAGTTGATCACCGAGGTGCCGCCGTCGGCGATGATCGGTTTCTCCTCGCCGCCGGCTGCAACCTCTTCACGGTAGGATTTCAGGTCGAGGATGACGTTCCGCGGGTCGAGCGGGCGGTCGGAAGCCTTGGCCGGACAGACCGACGAACAGCGACCGCACTTGGTACAGGCGTCCTGATCGAGGATTTCCTTCCAGGTGAAGTCGTCGATGGAGTCGGCGTTAGTCGCGTCCAGGTCCGACGGGACGTTGGGCAGGCGCTGCCCTGCTTTCTCGTCGCGCGTGACGACGTTCGCAAAGGAGGAAATCATGTGGAAAGGCTTGGCGTAGGGAATCCACGCGATGAAAAAGAAGGCGAGCAGCGAGTGGGACCACCACGTGAGCCAGTGGAGCGTCTCGGCGTTGGCACCGAGATTGGCGGACGCGCTGTACTCGGGGCCGGCGGCCACTGCGGCTTCGGTGCTCGGGAGGCCGATTCCATCGAACACCGTTGCGAGTCCGTAGCCGACGAAGCTCACGATTTCGTGGTCCGGAATCCCGGCGATGTAGATACGGAATCCCTCGAGCAGGAAGCCGCCGATGCCGAGCGCGAACAGCGTCCAGATGAAGACGTCGTCCTCGTTGGAGGTGTGTCGATCCCAGAGACGAGTGTTACGAACCCAGTAGCGGCGGTACATCGCCATTCCGATGCCGACGACGAAGAGGAGCCCCAGCGCGTCGACCATGAACTGGTAGGCGAGATAGAAGTCGCCGTTCCAAAACGACATGTGGAGGAGTTTCTTCGCGGCGTACTCCTCGGCCATCAGGATGAGCGTCGCGACGAACAGCGTCAGGAAGCCCCACAGAATAAACGAGTGCATCAGACCGCCGTAGAGGTCCCTGTTGAACTGTTTCTCGTTCGAGAGCACGATCTTGGTTGCGCTCACGACGCGGTGCTGCAGGTCATCGAGTCGGGGGAACGAATCGTCGTCCCCCGCTGCGTAGCGGGCGAACCGCTGATAGACGCCGTAGGTGAAGACGGCGATGGCGGTAAACGCAAGGAGGTAGAACACCGCGTACTCGACGCTGGTGATCCCCCAGTACGTCTCCCTGGCCACGTCCGACTGTGCGAAGGCGTTCATGTCCAATGACGGGGAGGGCTGTAACTTAATTCTTGTCACACCGTCTCGGCGACAACCCCGACGCCGTCTTGCGAAAATTTCCGCACTATTTCGAGTTTATAATTGTCGACCATGTGCGACTCGGCCGCCCAACGTGATCTGGCAACAGGCTTAAATAGACTCCCGTCTGGAGTGTCCACCCATGAACGATAAAACCGAGGAACTCCGTGATATTTTCACCGACGTCACCGACGGCGAGGAAACGGTCACCGAATCGCAGGAGAACACCCGCGGGTCCCTCGAACGAGACGAGCGATCCGACGCGGACCGGCTCGAGAGCGTCGTTCAGCAGATGCGCGAGCGCTACGAGTTCGAGACGGAACTCTCGGACGACGAACTCATACGGGTCGCCAAAGCCTTCTACGACGGCACTAGCGACGCGGAAATCGCCGACGAACTCGGCGTCGAGGCGGCCGAGGTCTTCGAGGCGCGACTGTCGTTGCATCTCGTCGGGGAGGACGACGCCGACGAGGTCGATCTCGCGGCGATCCGCGACCGCGAGGAGGACGACACGACGCTGGCCGCGGAGTACGACGTCAGCGAAGCCCGAATTCGTCGCTACCGCCGCGTCGCCGACGCGAAAGACCAGTCACGAGCCGCGAACGACCGCTATCGCGACGAGTTCGACAGCATCCTCGCCGACGCCGATCTCTCCGAGCGCATGACCTCCGACCTCCGCGAGGACGGTCTCGAGGACGCGACGGAGGGCATGGAGACCGACGTGGAATTCTGAGGCCGATTTTGTCCGCGATCGTGTGAGCGGGCGTCGGCTTCCCGTGACTGGGTGACTCGAAGCATCCCGAGATCGTCGGCTCCCTCGCTCATCCGTCGGACTCGTTCGCGGCCGCAACGATCCGGTCCGTCCGGTGACCTGTCCGCCGCCCCGCTACGAGACTTCTTATACGAAGCCGGGACCAGACGGGTTGTGACACGTACTCCGGTTTCGTTTAGCGATCTGCGGACCGCCGCCTACTGTCCGCGGAAGTGTTACTACCAGCGACGGCTGCCGGACGAGGATCGCGAGCCGCCGCCCGAGGTCGAGTCGGTTCGGGCGCTTGCGACCCGGTACGACGACCTGCTCGAGTCCCCGCCGGAGGCCCTCGACGAGGAACCGATCGCCGTCCCGGCCGCTCGCTACCGCGACCGGCTTGGGGCGACCCGCGAGCGACTCGTCGACGCGGGTCAGTGGGAGCGTCTCTGTACCCCCGCCGACCGAGCGGTGTTCGCGACCGGCCGCCACTGTCACGGCGTCGTTCACAAGGTCCTCGCCGAGCCGCTCGAGCCGACGCTGATCTCGTCGGGACGGCCGCCCGAAAACGGCGTCTGGGAACCCCAGTCCGTGCACGCGGTCGCGGCCGCGAAGGCGCTGGCCTGGGAGCACCAGGAGACGGTCGACCGGGCATGGCTCGAGTATCCCGCCTACGGCGTGATCCGGTCGTTCGAATTGACGACGCGGCGGACGGCACAGTATCGGAGCGCGCTCCGGGCGGTCCGGGAGTTGGACGGTCCACCAGCGCGGACGACCAACCGCTCGAAGTGCGAGTCCTGCGAGTTCGCCGCGGAGTGTGGCGTCAAGATGCGAACGCTCCGATCGTTGTTGGGGATCGAGTAGCCTATGCGGGCTCGCCTCGAGACGCCTACCGATCCAGCGCGACTTTCAGGAGCGCGGTCCCGGCGGCGAAGACGAGACCGAAGACGAGGCCGACCGGTGCCGCACTCGCGAGCGCTCGATCGGCGATCACGAGTTGGCTCACGGTATAGCCGAGTCCGGGGACGGTGATAGCGAGGACGGACCACAGAACCGGGCGCGTCCGAACCCACGAATCGGTGTGTTGGGAACGACGGCTCATGTGGAGACATGCGAGATATATTCGGCCGAAACCACATAACATTTCCCGGCCGGACAGTTCGCGAGCGGCGCTGTCACCGCCGGATCGTCCCGGCTCCGCTGGCGCAATTCGTCCCGCCGTCAGTGCTGCTCGAGCCAGGCCTCGATCTCGTCGGCCTGTGCTCCGTGGCGGTGGATCGTCCCGCTCGAGACGTCGACGACGGTACTCTCGGTCCCGCCGTCGGTTCGGCCGCCGTCGAGGACGACTGCGGCCGCCTCGCGGATTTCGGGGTCGAGGTCGTCGAGTCGGCGGGCGCTCTCGCGGCCGCTGACGTTCGCGCTCGTCGCGGTGATCGGCGTCCCGGCTCGCTCACAGAGCGCGAGCGCGAGATCGTTGTCGGGGATGCGGACGCCGACGCGCTCGCGGCCCGCCGTGAGTTCGTCCGGCACGGCCGCCCGTCGCCGACAGAGCACCGTCACGGGCCCGGGGAGGAACGTCGCCATGAACCGCCGCTCCCGGTCGGTCGCACGGACGTACTGCAGCGCCGACGGCACCGACGGCACGGCGAAGGAGAGCGGCTTCGTACGGTCGCGTCCTTTTACCTCGAAAACGCGCTCGACGGTCTCGGACTCGAGCGCCGCTCCGCCGAGGCCGTAGACCGTTTCGGTGGGATAGACGACGAGATCCCCCGATTCGATCGCGTCGGCCGCGCGGTCGAGTTCGCTCATTCGGTTCGAAGTCGGCGGATGCCGAGCAAAAAGGTATCGTTCGGGTTCGAGCCCTTACTCGAGGCCGAGTTCCGCCTCGAGCGCGTCGTAGTCGGGGAAGTCGGGCCAGTCGGTGGCGACCCACGCGCCCGCGACCGTGCGGTCGTCGTCGAGCGCGAAGAAGGCGACGCGGGGTTCGCTGATACCGGTCATCCCGTCGAGATCGTGGTCGACGCCGTACGACGCCGCCACCCGGTTGCTCGGGTCGGCGAAGAACGCGAACGGGTGTTCGGTGTCGTCGAGGAAGCGTTTGATGCCGTAGGGTGTCGTGGCCGTGACGCCGACGATCCGGCCCGCGCGGTCGTCCCAGTTTCGCTCCGCGAGTTCGTCCCAGACGTACGTGGCGAGGAAGGAACCGGTCATCGGCGTGAAGACGAGGATAGTCGACCCATCGGTCTCGTTGACGAGCCTCGAGAGCGTCCGGTCCTCCCAGAACTCGTCGGTGACGAGCGGCCGCGTGAAGTCGGGGGCTTCCGCGCCGGGGCCGGGATGATCCGCCGGCCCCAACTCGACGACATCGAACTCCGGCATCAGGCGTCACCTCCGGCGCTCGCCGCGGCCGCGTCGGGGCGGTCGCCCTCGCCGTAGGTGGACTCGAGGTAGTCGACGATGTTGGCGCTCTCCGCCATGGTGACGCCGGTGTTCTCGTCGACCACGACGGGAACCGTCCGGACGCCGGCGACCCGTTTGACGACGTCGCGATCGGAGTGCATCGGCTCGACGAACCGCGAGCGGTACGCGAGATCGTACTCGTTTAGCAGTCGGGTAACGCGCTCACAGTACGGACAGCCCTGCAGTCGATAGAACGTGATCGGTGGCTCGGCGGTCTCGCTCATGGCCGCCCGTACGGGAAACGCCCGGGTAAACGTGTCGTCGCCGGCGTCGATGGCCGTGAGTCGGTAGAAAATGGGAAACGGTTAACCGATCCAGCTATAACGCTGTATATCAATGGCGTTGTCTCCGCTGTTTGCGGTCCCGTTGGCCGCCTACGAGGTCCCAGTCGTGGGTGTCGGGTTCGATCAGTCGACGGTGACGGTCGTCGGCGCGCTCGCGATTGTCGTCCTCATCGCCCTTTCGGGATTCTTCTCGTCCTCGGAGATCGCGATGTTCAATCTCCCGAAACACCGTCTCGAGGGAATGATCGAGGACGATATCCCGGGTGCGAGCCTGGTCAAGGGGCTCAAGGACGACCCCCACAGGCTGCTCGTGACGATCCTGGTCGGCAACAACATCGTCAATATCGCGATGTCCTCGATCGCGACGGCGATCCTGTCGATCCACTTCGGTGGGCTGGTCGGCGTCTTCCTGGCGACGTTCGGGATCACTGCCCTCGTCCTCCTGTTCGGCGAGAGCGTCCCCAAGTCCTACGCCGTCGAGAACACCGAAACGTGGTCGATTCGCATCGCGAGACCGCTGAAGGCCACGGAGTACCTCCTCTTCCCGCTGATCGTTCTTTTCGATTACCTCACCCGACAGATCAACAACCTCATCGGGTCGACGGGCGCGATCGAGTCGCCGTACGTGACCCGCGACGAGATCCAGGAGATGATCGAGTCCGGCGAGCGCGAGGGCGTCTTGGAGGAGGAGGAACACGAGATGCTCACGCGTATCTTCCGCTTTAACAACACCATCGTCAAGGAGGTGATGACGCCGCGTCTCGACATGACGGCGGTCCCGAAAGACGCCGGTATCGACGAAGCGATCGAGACCTGTATCCAGAGCGGCCACGCCCGCATTCCGGTCTACGAGGGCAGCCTCGACAACGTGCAAGGCGTCGTCCACATCCGCGATCTCGTCCGAGACCTGAACTACGGCGAGGCGGAAGACGGCGAACTCGAGCTCGCGGACCTCATCCAGCCGACGCTGCACGTCCCCGAATCGAAGAACGTCGACGAGCTCCTGACCGAGATGCGGGAGAACCGGATGCATATGGCGATCGTCATCGACGAGTTCGGAACCACCGAGGGGCTGGTGACGATGGAGGACATGATCGAGGAGATCATCGGCGAGATTCTCGAGGGCGGTGAGGAACAGCCCATCGAGGAGATAGACGACGACACCGTCCTCGTCCGCGGGGAGGTCAACATCGAGGACGTCAACGAGGCGCTCGAGATCGATCTGCCCGAGGGACAGGAGTTCGAGACTATCGCCGGCTTCATCTTCAACCGCGCCGGGCGGCTCGTCGAGGAAGGCGAGGAGATCACCTACGACGGCGTCCGTATCACCGTCGAAGATGTCGAAAACACCCGGATCATGATGGCCCGACTGACGAGACTCGAGGCGGATGCGACCGCCTCCGACGGGAACGAGTCGGTCGAGGAGGAACCCGATGCCGGCGACGTGACGGACAGCCCGCTCGAGTAGCTCACGAGGGGCGTCTCACGACGATTCGCTGCCGACGACTGAAACGGCATCGTCGCCCCTGCGTCGTAGCGACACGGTGCCGACTGCTCACCGTCCGATGAGACGCCGCAGTCGGCGTCCGATACCCCGTAGCCGCCGTCCGACGAGACGCCGCAGTCGGCGTCCGATACCCCGTAGCCGCCGTCTGACCCGCTCGGAGAACCGGAGTCGACGCGTCTTGACGATCGCTCGAATTTCGACGGCGATCGCGGGTGGCACGGCGATTCGGCGCGGTCCCGCAACGTACTGCCCGTCGGGCTGTTCGTACTCGAGGGAGACGATGGCCGTATCGCCAATCTGCCGGCTGGACACGGCGTTGACCAGCGCGAGATCGATTCGCTGTTCGGGTTCGTAGAGGTAGATCGTCTCCTTCTCGCGGTCGAACGCCCCGACCGACTGCAGGAACGAGGCGAGGACGAGTGCGATGAGAGCCCCCGGAATCAACAGGGCGGCAAGGCCGGTAAACGGGCCGGCACCGGCGGCCAGCAGTTCGTTTTGTGAGACGTACCGCCCGATGCCCATCAGCGCGCCGATGACCGCTCCCATGACGACCGTGCCGACGGCGGCGTCGATCGCACGATTCAGACTCGTTCCCGCCGGTGCGTCGATGGGGAGGACCTCGGCGATCCGCGCCAGATGGGCCTCGGTGTGGCTCGAGGCGGCCAGTGCGAGAACGGTCGCCGCGAACGCCGCGATGAACGCAAGCACGACGGTCCTGCCGGGGCCGCCCGCGGCCTCGCTGCCGAGCCTGTACAGTCGCCAGCAGACGACGGTCCCGATCGCGGCGAAGAACGTCCCGACGCCGAACGCCCACAGGAGTCGCACGGTGCGTGAGGTACTGGCGTCGCGCCGCCACTGCATCGTTTCGTCGGCGGTGTCGGTGCCGTCGACGGCGTCCTCGTCCATGCGTCGAACTCACGACCTCTCGGGTAAAGACCGTTCGATGTCGCACGGATCAGAGCACGAGCGCGGCGACGGTGGTGTAGCCGATAAAGGAGACGGTGATCGCGCCGGCCAGCGAGCCGATCCACGCGAGGACGGTAACGCCCATCTTCCGCGCGCTGACACCGCCACCGGCACCGGCCGCAGCGTAGCCGCTCCCGATGATCGCACTGACGATGATCTCGTTGAACGAGACCGGGATGCCGTAGAAGACGGCGGCCTGCGCGATGATGAACGAGGGAATGAGCGCGGCGATCGACCGGCGCGGCCCCAGCGAGGAGTAGTCCTGCGAAATGGCCTTGATCATCCGCGGTGCGCCGGTCCACGATCCGATCAGGAGGCCGAACCCGCCGCCGACGAGCATCGCGAGCAGCGGCAGGTCGAGGTCGCTCGAGAGCGGGATCAGCGGCCCGATTGCCAGCCCAACCTGACTGCCGCCGGCGGAGAAGGCAACGAGCCCACCGAGGATGAGCAGGAAGTGGCGTTCGCCCCGCTCCGTCCCGTTGCGAAGGTCGACCCCGATCGCGACCGCCCACAGCGCCGCAATCGCGAGCGTCGCGAGAGCGGTGCCGACGACCGCCGGACCCGGAAGCGACGTGCTCGAGGCCTGTGCGATCGACGCGCCGCCGCCCGCCGACGAACCGAGGATCGCGAACTCGATGTTGGCGACGATCGCGCCGACGATGGCGGCCAACACGATGATCAGGGACTCCTCGGCGATCACTTCCGCGCGGAGCGCGCGGGCGACCGCGTAGGCGATGGAGCCCCCGACGAACGGCGTCAGTACCCACAGCGTAGCGATTTCGGTATACTTCGCCCACGCGGGATCGCCGCCCATGGCGAGCCCGGTGCCGATGACCGCGCCGGTAACGGTAAACGCCGTCGCGATCGGGTAGCCGGTGAAAATGCCGATCGCCACCAGCCCGGCCGCGATGAGTAGGGCGAGCGTCGCCGCCATCGACGAGAGCGTGACATCGCCGGCGATCAGTTCCGTGCCGACCGCTTCGGAGACGTTCGCACCCTGGAGGACCGCCCCGGCGAAGCCGAGCAGGCCGACGAGAAAGCCGGCCCGCATCACCGAAATCGCG
The DNA here is from genome assembly GCF_005890195.1 of Natrinema pallidum. NCBI lineage: Archaea > Methanobacteriati > Methanobacteriota > Halobacteria > Halobacteriales > Natrialbaceae > Natrinema > Natrinema pallidum. Next base: position 39,072 of record NZ_CP040637.1, read on the forward strand.
TTCGCGCCGACCGCCGGCGCAAAGGGTGTCGAGCCGCTCGAGCCGGCACCGATCGCCCAGGCCATGAAGAGACTCGCGACTGCGGCCACGGCAAAGGTGCCGAACGTGGCGATATCGACCATCTACTCGGTCCCTATTAGCGGCCCCTACAAGTGTGTGCCGACCTCCTGCCGCCGGGAGAGCGGACGACAACACACGGTACGGGACCGGCTCGACCCGATCACGTTCGTGTCGGTCCGACCCGATCGTCGATCGGCCTCGTCCTGAGTCCCGTTCGAGCCGTATCTTAACACATAAACCATTGCTATTCTAGTGCCGGGTATGGAGAACATGGAACGGACGGACGAAACGGACGCACTCGACCGCCGACAGTATCTGAAACTGTCGGGTACTGCGGGCATCGCTGTCACTGGACTCGCCGGCTGTCTCGAGAGCAGCGGCAGCGACTCCCCGGACCCCGACGACGAGAACGTGATCGTCCCGGGAACGGCCGCCGGCTTCCCGCCGTTCGAGATGAAACGGGGGAGCGATCTGGTCGGGTTCGACATCGACCTGCTCGAGGCCATCGTCGGCGAGACCGAGTACGAACTGGCCGAGTGGAAAGACCAGGGGTTCGACGGGCTCCCGCCAGCCCTCAAGGACGGCAAGATCGACGTCATTGCCGCGGCAATGACGATCAACGAGAAGCGCCAGGAGTCCTTCGACTTCACCGACCCGTACCACAGCGCCGACCAGGCGATCCTCGTCCAGTCCGGCGGCGACTTTCAACCCGAGTCGCTCGCGGACCTCGAGGGAACGACCGTCGGTGCCCAGAGCGGAACGACCGGCGCGGTGCTCGTCAAGGACGACCTGATCGCAGCCGGCCTGATCGCCGAGAGCGACTTCAGCTCCTACGACAACTACGTGTTGGCGACGGAGGAACTCGAATCCGGAACGATCGACGCCGTCGTGCTCGACGATCCGGTCGCAGAAACGTTCGCGTCCGAGCGCGACGTCGAAGTCGCGTTCGTCCAGGAGACCGGCGAGGAGTTCGGCTTCGCCGTCCGGCCGGACGACGACGACCTGCTCGAGGCGCTCAACGAGGGGCTGGCTGCGGTCCGCGAGAGCGGCAAGTACGACGAAATCTCCGAAGAGTGGTTCAGCGGCTAACCGAGAGATCATAGATGGACCTCACGCTCTGGCTGGGACAGTCCCTGGCAGCGCTTGCACACCGCCCGGACGGAGTCCTCGCCGTCGCGGAGACGGTCCCGGCGCTGGTCGATCCGGTCGCAGCGGGGCCGCTCCAGGCCGGTGATTGGGAGTTCGTTGCGGCGAATGCCGACTACCTGCTCGGGGGGACGGTATTGACCGTTCTCCTCACAGTGACCAGCCTCGTGCTCGGCTTCCTGCTCGGCTTTCCTGCGGGTGCGATCGAGGTGTACGGCGACGGTGTCCTGCGGACGCTCGTCCGCAAGTTCGGCGTGGTACTGCGCGGAACGCCGATCATCGTCATCATGATCTTTACCTACTACGTGTTGCCCATCGAGATTCCGATCAACGCGATCGTCGCGGTCCTGACGGCCGTCGACGCCGCACTCGGGCCGACGCCGTTTACCGTGCCGACGAGCGTGCCGGATACCTTCATGGCGGCGACGCTCGCGCTCGGCTTCCGGAGCGCGGCCTACCAGTCACAGATCTTCCGCGGCGCTTTGGAGAGCATCGACGAGGGCCAACTGGCCGCGGCCAGATCGATCGGGATGAGCCGCTTGGAAGGAATCCGACACGTGGTCGTTCCCCAGGCGCTCCGCCGGAGCGTTCCCGGGTTCCAAAACGAGTTCACGATCGTACTCAAGGACACCTCGATCGCGTTCGCGATCGGCCTCGCCGAACTGCTCAAGCGCAGCCACGATCTGTTCCTCCAGCAGACCACCGCAGTCCTCGAAATCGTCCTCTTTATGAGTCTGATCTACTTCGTCCTGACGTTCGCCGTTAATCGGACGCTCGACTACGGAAGCAACTACTTCGCAATTCCAGGTGACTCGTCGTGACAGTTCCTCGGACGAACGACGGTGACGGACGCACAGCAGACGAACAACGGGGCGACGGCGACGAGCGGACCGCTTCGCCGTCGTCCGCGACCGCGGCGACGGACCCGCTCTTGCGGATCGAGAACCTCCATAAGTCCTACGGGGCCGAGGAGGTCCTGCGGGGCGTTTCCCTCGAGATCGACCGCGGCGACGTCGAGGTGCTTGTCGGCCCGAGCGGGAGCGGCAAGTCGACGTTGCTGCAGTGTCTCAATCGCCTGACCGAGATCGACAGCGGCCATATCTATCTCGGCGACACCGAGGTGACGGCGTCGGAGACCGACCCGAACGAAATCCGCCAGCAGATCGGGATGGTCTTCCAGGATATCAACCTGTTTGCCCACCTCACCGCCCGCAAAAACATTACCCTCGGCCTCCGGAAAGTCCGGGGGATGAGCGCGGAAGCGGCCCGCGAGCGGGCCGATTCCGAACTGGACCGCGTCGGTCTCGCGGACCAGGCTGACTCGTACCCGGCACAGCTTTCGGGCGGGCAGAAACAGCGCGTCGGGATCGCCCGCGCACTGGCGATGGACCCCGAGGTAATGCTGTTCGACGAGCCCACGAGCGCGCTCGACCCCGAACTGAGCAACGAGGTGCTCGCGGTGATGGACGAACTCGTCGACGAGGGGATGACGATGGTCGTCGTTACCCACGAAATGCGCTTCGCCCGCGGCGCGGCCAGCGGTATCACGTTCCTCGCCGACGGGCAGATCGTCGAGCGGGGGCCGCCCGACCGACTGTTCGAGAACCCCTCCCACGAGCGGACCGCGCAGTTCTTCGAGAACATCAGCCACGACCATGACTGAGGGGACCGACGTCACGACCGCGACCGAGCGGGACCCGGTGGCCGGAACGGAGCCGCGACCGACCGCCCGTGACCGACTCCGCAGTTCGTTCGATCGCGCCGGGCACCTGCTCGCCGTGCTCGCCGGACTCGTCTTCTGGGGCTGGCTGCTGACGCGCTGGCTCTACGACTGGGTGCTCGCACGCGTGGGCATCGGCCCGGGTGCCGGCGAGGCCTTCCTCTCGCCGGCCCCGCTCGAGGCGTTGGCCGCGTCGCTTTCGTCCGCTGCCGGGTCGTTCGGCCCGCTCGGCGTCCCGGTCGGCTGGCTCGCATCCGCGGCCGATGCGGCGGCGCTCGGCGTCGACATCGGCCCGGCGCTGGCGACCGGCGCTTGGTACACGATCGTCCTAACGCTGAGCAGCCTCACGCTCGGGTTCTGTATCGCAGTTCCCCTCGCGATCCTGCGGGTCTACGGCGGCCCGATGCGGTGGCTCGCGCTCGCGTACACGGAACTGATTCGCGGGACGCCGCTGCTCGCGCAACTGTTCGTTCTCTACTACGGGCTGCCGTTGTCGGCCTGGCTCAACGACTTCTCCGTCGTCGGACGCGGGTTCGTCCCGGGGTACGCGTTCTGGATCGCCATCCTCGGGTTCACGATCAACGGCTCGGCCTACCAGGCCGAGTACATTCGCGGCGCGCTCGAGACCGTCGACGAGGGGCAGCTGACGGCTGCGCGCGCGCTCGGCCTGTCGCAATTCGAGGGTATCCGCCACGTCGTCCTGCCGCAGACGCTCCGATACGCGATTCCGGCCTGGACGAACGAACTCGTCTACCTCATCAAGTACTCCTCGCTGGCGGGCTTCATCACGGTGCCCGAACTGTACTATCGCGCCAACGACATCGCCTCTTCCACCCTCGAGTACACGTCGATCTTCGGGCTGCTCGCGATCGTCTATCTCGGTCTGGTGCTGTCGGCGACGAACGTCATGGGCCGCGTGGAACGTCGCGTCGCAGTCCCGGGACTCGGCGGTGCCGAGGGTCGCCAACAGGAGCCAAACGAGTAGCGACTTCGCTATCGGTCCGCCGCTCGAGTCGGCCCCGTTTACCCACGCCACGAACCGACGCGTGACTCCGACGCGAGAACGCCTGCGAACGCGGCGACTTACTCGACCGGCTCGGCATCGGCCGCGGCGTGCTCGAGAAAGAACGCCCTGTGTTTGTACAGAATCCATAGGCCGGTCAGCCAGAGTGATGTGGCAGCCACGACACTTAGTAGCAGATCGACATCGTCTTGGACAGTCCCCGAGTCGAGAATCCCAAAAAATCCCAATGTAATGTGCAAGCTCCACCCGAGGACTCCCCCGGCGAGACCGATCGGTCGGCCAGTGATGACCGTCCAGCCGATACCGATTGCACACACACCGACGACGATTGCTGGCCAGATCCCGAGGAGGTTATCCCCACTAATGCTTTGACTACCGATCCGAATTCCGTTGATGAGGACTAGCCATCCCAGTATTCCGACGCTGAGCGGTGCTGTATTTGTATTCGGCTCGAGCAGACCGCTTCGCGTCGTGGGTCTCGCCAGTACCATCGTCACTACGTGTCTGCTGTCGTAGATGCACGCTCCGGAGACATATCGTCTATCTCATTTAAAAAAGTAGTCAACTGCGTGGACTGCGGTCGATGAGCCGCCGCCGTTCTCGAGGGCACTCCCGCCGGACACCTCTCACTCGAACCGGTTCGAGCGGTCAGTTCGTCGTCGATTTCGAGTTATCGCCGTTATCCGGCGGCGGCTCCGCACCCTCGATCGCTTCGGCTGCGTCGGTGTTTTTCTCCACTTCGACGTGCCAGCGGTCGATCTCGTCCTCGTACTCGGCGAGGCGGTCGGAGACCGCCTCTTTCAGTTCGTCGTCGTTGACGTTGACCTCGAAGACGAACTGCTCGCCGTTGCCGCCGTTGCGCGTCGACTGCTGGACGTTGGCACTGACGAGTTCGTTGTCGAAGTAGTAGGGCGCGAGTTGGGTCATCACGTTCTGATAGACCGTGTCCTCGACGCGGCGCAATGCCTTCCGGCTCGCCGAATCGGCTGCCCGTGCGACGTAATCGACTGATTCCTTCCAGTTGTCGACCGCGGCCCCGGCGTCGTCCTCCTCGAGTTGCTCGTAGGACTCCGAGAGTTTCTCTCCGGCGGTCTTGATGTCCTCGTCCGGCTCTTTCCCGGCTTTCTCGCCTTTTCCTTCTTCGACGCTGGCCTGATCCGCGGTTTTTTCGCTGACGTCGGAGTCGAGGGTTTCGTGGGCTTTGGGACGCCACTCTTCCCACTCCTCGAAGGCGCGCGCGAAGCGCGAACCGGTCTCTCCGTCAGGATCGTCGACGTCGACGTCTCGAAGCGCGCGCGTGATGCGCTCGCCGTGTTCGACGATGTCGCCCCAGTCACCGCGAACTTTGAACCCCGAGATGCTCTCTTCCATTCGGCTGGGCGAGTGGTAGCGTGCGGATAGGTATAAACTTCTCCCGTCGACCGCTTGGACGGCGGTGGTCTGCAGGGAGCTACCGCTCCCCGTCCGTTCCCTTGCCACCCAGCTGCTGGCCGCCGGTCATCATCTGGTCCGGCCGCCGCTTGGCTGCTGTGTTCCCATCGCCTGCCCACTCATCTGTTGGCCGCCCATCTGCTGGCCCCCCATCTGCTGGCCGCCTTCGACCGTCTCGAGTAGCGTCAGACAGGAGTCTATCGTCCGATCGATCACGGTAATCGTCTCGGCAACGTGGGGGTGTTGCTGGAACTGCCGGAGTTCCGGCAGGCCCTCCTCGGCGATCCGGACGAACGTGTCCGCGACCTCCGGGCCAAACATCGAGTCGCGCGCGATCAGTTTCTCGTTGAACTCGGCCAACTCCGCGATGTCACGACAGATCGCCGCGCACGTCGCGAGCTGTGGTCCCTCCGACGCGCACATCTTCGCACACCAGTCGGCGACGTGTGAGAGTTCGGTGAAGTCCTCGAGCGCGATCCGAAGCTCGTTGGTGAGGTGGTTCTCGAACGACTGCCCGCTCTGGATCTCCTGTCCCGCCATCGGTTGCTGTCCGCTACTCATCGACTGCGGCTGTTGGCCGCCGCTCATCGACTGCGGCTGTTGGCCGCTGCTCATCGATTGCGGTTGTTGGCCGCCGGCCATTGATCGCTGTCCGCTCCTCATTGGCTGCTGGCCACTGTTCGTTCCTTGCGGCGCTCCTTGGCTGCCGCTCATCGTCCGCTCGCTGGGCATTCGTGTCGGCTGCTGTTCGGTCCGCCCTCGCCGTTGCTGTTGCTCGTACTGGTGTCCCATCGTTGTTCAGCGCCCGTGATGAGGCATCGAGCGCTACACGGATGGGTTGATTAAACCGGACGCACCGTTACGACCGTTTCCGGCGGCAAACCGCCGTTTTCACCTCGTGACGACGACACGCGAACTCGGACCGCCGGTCCACGCTCGACCCAGTAATCACGGATTAGCTCTTTCAAGGTGGTGTTTCCTGCGCTACCGCTGATTCGGATCGCGAGCTGACAGACGGTCGCCGGTGATCGACACTGTGAACTACCCGGCGAGTGGCTGTACGGGTATGCCGATCGAAAACCGGGACAATGCCTATCTCATTACGCATGGACTGGCGAAGGACACGCTCTCGCACCTGCGCGACGTCGAGACCGAGCAGGTCAGCTTCCGGAAGGGGCTGGTCAAACTCGGCCGGATCTGTGGTTACGAGATCATCGACGGTCGAATGGAGACCGAGTACGTCGAGATCGAGACGCCCCTGGAGCAGACGATGGGCGAGCGCGTCCGCGGGCTCGACGACGTCGTCATCATCAACGTCTTGCGTGCGGCAACGCCGTTCGTCGAGGGACTGCTAAAGGCCTTCCCGCGGGCACGACAGGGCGTCATCAGCGCGAGCCGCGACGAGGAAGCCGGCCGCGCGGAGGACGGTTCCTTCCCGATCTCGGTCGACTACGTGAAACTGCCCGAAATTCACGAGGAAGACACCGTCATCATCGCCGATCCGATGCTCGCGACGGGAAGTACGATGTGTACCGTCCTCGAGCACGTCGTCGAGAACGCGGTCCAACCGGAGAACCTGATCGTCCTCTCTGCGGTCTCGGCACCGGAGGGGCTGCTTCGGGTCAACGACGAGTTCGACGAGGCCGACCTGCTGACGGTGTCGATCGACGACCGCCTCGACGACGATGGGTTCATCATCCCCGGTCTCGGCGACGCCGGTGACCGCGCGTTCCGAACGACCTGAGCGCTCGACCGCCGACTGTCACCGAGCGAACGGGTGGCGACGGACTTTTGCGGGTCCCCCGAACCGGGCCTCCTATGGAGTACGTCGTCGTCGATCTCGACGACCTCGAGCGAGTCGCCGAACGACCCTGCGCGGCCTCCGCCGACTGAGCGAGGCGGCGGGGTTGAACAACCTCGCGATCAATCGGTTCGACACGGAGCCGGGCGAACAGCTGCCGCTGGCCTCCTACGGCCACGAAACGCAGGAGGAGGTGTTTCTCGTCCTCTCGGGAACGCTTCACGTCGAGACACCGGGGAGAGGATTCGTCGTCTCCGAGGACTCGATGTTCGCGGTCCAGCCGGACTCGCTACACCGAGCGTACAACCCCGGCGACGCCGAGGGAGCGGTCGGTCGCACCGCTACGACGCGTCCGTCTCGACGGTATCGATTCCCAGCACGGCGTTGACCGGACACCGCTGGATGACCGCCGTTGCGAGGAGATCGCTTCCGGCGATGAACGCCAGCGTGCCGAGCGTGTGCTTCCGGTGTCGGTAGCCCAGCGAGAGCAGTATCGCTGCGAGGACGACCCGCCCGATGCGGTCGGCCCCGCCGACGTTTCTGTCCATGTCGAACCGACGAACGGGAGCGTACGTATAGCTGCTCCTTCTCCCCCCACGTTTCCAGTCGAACCCCGTTCCCGTCGGCGGAATTCGTCTCGGTCGGATCCGGACGAAGCGGGCGTTCGAGCGCTCCTCGCGTCACGCCGCCGTGTCGTCCTCGTCCGCTTCGTCCGACTGCGCGGAGAGGCCCGCGTCGCGGTCGCGCTCGAGTGCTGGCGGTGTCTCGTGGTGGGCCGAGTAGCCGTCGAACCAGCGAGCAATGCGCTCGAGGCGGTCGACGACGTGTGCTGGCTCGCCGGAGCGGGAGAGTTCGTGGCCCTCGCGGGGGTAGCGGACGAGCCGAGTGTCGACACGGTGTTTCTTCAGCCCGTGGTAGAACAGCTCGGCGGTGTTCGCCGGCGTGCGGTAGTCGCGGTCCGAGTGCACCACGAGCGTCGGTGTGTCGACGTCTGGGACGGCAGCGACGGGTGACTGCTCCCAGAGGAACTGGGGCTCCTCCCAGGGCGTCGTCCCGAAATCGCCCTCGAGGAGTTTGAAGGCGTCCGTCGAGCCGTAGAATCCGGTGAGGTCGTAGACGCCCCGTTGGGAGACGGCCGCGCGGAAGCGGTCGGTGTGGCCGACCGTCCAGGCGGTCATGAACCCGCCGAAGCTGCCGCCGGTGACGAACGCGTCGTCGGCATCGACGAACTCGCGTTCGCAGACCGCGTCGACGCCGGCGAGGACGTCGGTCAGCGTGACCGCTCCCCAGTCGCGTTCGATCGCTGTCGCCCGGGCCTCGCCGTAGCCTGTCGACCCTCGCGGGTTACACCAGAAGACGACGTACCCCCGCGCTGCGAGCGTCTGGAACTCGTGCCACATCGTGCCGGCCGTCGTCCAGTGGGTGTGTGGGCCGCCGTGGATCTCGACGACGAGCGGATAGAGTTCGTCGGAATCGAAGTCGGGCGGGGTGAGGAGCCACCCCTGTAGCTGGCCAGCAGCGCCGTCGCTCTCGAACCAAACTGCTTCCGGCTGGGAGACGGCTCGATCCGCAAGATACTCGTCGTTGACCCGGGTCAGCCGGGTCGTCTCGCTGCCATCCCGTGTCGTCACGAAGACGTCACCGGGGTGGTCCCACTCGCTCTGGACGTAGGTGATCGCGTTCCGACCGACGTCGAACGACTCGACGGTAACGCCGTCGCCGTAGATCGCCGTCGGCTCCTCGCTCGCATCACCGGGCACCGTCCAGACGACGCGCGATCCCCTGTCCGGCGTGCTGAAGTAGAGCGCGTCGCCGTCAGGTCCCCACTGGAACTCACACTGATGACCGACGGTTCGATCCAGCGGCTCCGTTGGGGTGGTTTCCGTTCCACTCTCGCGGTCGTGGATGCGAAGTTCCGTCTGGCGCATCGAGGCCTGCTCTTCCGGCGTGTACTCGAACGCGACCCTGCCGTCCGTGGTGGCGTCGATCGAATCGATCCAGCCGGTCGTCTCCGTGAACGCGTCGACCGCATCCGACTCGAGGTCGTGCTCGTACAGCTCGTATTCTAGCGAGTCGTCGGCCGCTTCCCCGGTCTTGGCGGCGTAGTAGATCGTCTCGTCGTCACCCCACGCTGGGGCGACGTAGTCGACGTCCGCGTCGGTCGGCTCCCCGTCGTCGGTGACTCGCGTGACCGCGTCGCCGTCGGGCTCCGGGGTATTCGAGAGCGCCGTCTCGACCTCGAGGACGTAGACGTGATTGCGCCGGCCATCGACGTACGCCATATCCGCGCGGTAGATCATGCGGTCGATCACTCGCGGGTCCGGCTCGCCGCGCTCGTACTCGGAGTCGACCGCCCGATCGCGTCCCATCTCTCGATCGGCCGCGGTGACCTGCTGGGTGAAGAGCAGTCGGGAGCCGTCCGGACTCCACGCGAGGTCGGTGACGCCGCCGACGACCGACGTGACACGTCGAGCCTCACCTCCGCCTGTCGGGACGATCCAGAGCTGCTCGCGATCGTCTCCCTCGCCGCGGGTGCTGGCGAACGCGAGGTACTCGCCGTCGGGACTCCACCGGGGCTCGCTGTCGACGCCGTTGCTGACGGTGAACTGCGTCGGTTCGCCGCCGCCGATCGGAACGACGTGAATCGTCCCCGTGTACGATTCCTCGTCCTCGGGACGCCGCTGAACGAACGCGACGCGCTCGCCGTCCGGCGAGAGTCGGGGGTCCTCGACGCCCACGATGCCGTGGTAGTCTGTCGCCTCGATTTTGTTCATATTTGTTGTCGCATTCGATCGGTTATATATTTCGCCCCCCGTTCCGAGGCAGTGGATCCTCCTGATGGTCCCCGAAATGCCACTCCTCGTCCTCGAGGCCGTCCTCTCGCTGGTCGGGCTGTCCGTCGGCCTCACCGGCCTCTCCGTAACGCTCCCGCTCCGGACGCTCGGACTGGCGATTTTCGTCTCGCTGTCGTACCGGAACGCCACCCGCTCGTCCGGGTCCGAGTTCGGGTCCGCCGCGCCGGCTCCGGCCGACGCGTAACTCTCTCATTACTATTTTAACACGACCGGTCGAAGGTCGGCTATGACCAACCGGGATGCGGCTCGCTCGCGTGTGCCCGACGATGTTCCTCCCCCGGACCGTGCCTTTCGACTCGCGTTCGGCGGCTACATCGGCGTTCTCGTCGCGGGACTCGTGACGGCGATGGCCGTTCTGCGTCGCCCGGCGATGGCTTCGACTGCGGTGACCGGCACGGCCGTCGCCGGTCTGGGAGGCGGGTGTCTCGCTGGCGTCGCCTTCGCGGGACACAGCCCCGGGCTGGCCGTCCGTCTCGGTCGAACCCGACGCCGACGAGCGGCGCTCCTCCTCCCGGCCGTCCCGTTCGGACTGGCGGTCGCCGCATCACTGGTCGGGCCGCTCGAGTCGCGGTTGGCGTTCGTCGCGCTCGTGTCGATGGTTGTCGTCGCTCTCACGGGCGGTCTCGTCACGTGGATGGCACAGACCCGGTACGTGGACGCCGTTACGAGTGACGCGCCAGTCGCCACGTGGCAGTGGGAGCCGCCGAGCAGTCCCACGCTGGACGCCGTCGTGTTCGCCATGTGGCTGCTGCTCGGCGCTGCCAACGCGTATCGCGGCGACTGGCTGCAATCGATCGTGTGGGCCGGTCTGGCGCTACTCTGGCTCTGTAGCGGCCTCGCCGAGGATCGATGGCGGATCGGGTCGATGGGGGCAACGCCCGAAATCCGCGTTCACGAAACCGGACTGGTCAAGCAACGACCGTACACCCGATTGATCGTCCTGTGGGACGATGTCGACCACGTCAGACTCCGAGCGGACGACCTCGTCTTGGACCGTAGCCTGTTCGACGTGCGATTCGACCGCGACGAACTCGCGGCGCTCGAGGCAGCGCACGAGGAAATCGAACGACGGCTTCCGAACTGACCCGCCGATTGACGCCTCGTGGCGGCCGCCCGACGTCTCCCGCGTCAATCCATCACTCGAGGTCGGCGCGGCCGCTCGTTGCGCTTCGAATGCGATCCCGGAACGCCTCGCCCTCCGCGCGCGGGACGCGCACGTCGAAGCTGACCGTGGCCTCGTAGTCGGCCTCGAACTCGTAACCCTCGCTCTCCAGGATCGAGCGCACGGTTCCGGAATCGTCGTATGCGACGGTGATCACGACCCGTTCGTGTGGCCGCTCCTCGACGATGCCGGCCGCTTCGACTGCCTCTTTCACGGCGCGGGAGTAGGCCCGAACGAGGCCGCCGACGCCGAGGTTCGTCCCGCCGTAGTAGCGCGTCACGACGACCGCACAGTTCTCGAGGTCCTGCTGTGCGAGGACGTTCAGCGCCGGTTTGCCGGCCGAGCCGGAGGGCTCGCCGTCGTCGCTCGAGTACTCCCGGAGGAAGTGGCCGTCCGTCTCCCCGTCGCCGGCTCGGACGCGATAGGCGGGCACGTTGTGAGTTGCGTCGGCGTACTCCTCGCGAACGGCGTCGACGAACGTTTCGGCCGCGTCGACGGATTCGACGGGCCGGACGTGCCCGATGAACTCCGAGCCCTGGACGACGAACTCGGCGGTGGCCGGTTCCGGAACGGTTCGATACGCCCGGCTCACGGCCGCCCTCCCTCGTCTCGTCGGCGGACGTACCGACGCGGAGACGGCGTCTCGAAGCGGGTCATAGCGGTGCTACGTTGGGCCACGAAAAGAGACCGTCGGTCCCGCCCGTTTCGCCTCGGCGAACGGGGCCGAATCGTGGGAACGTTTCGCTGGGACCCGTACGCTATTGGTCCTCCATGCGCTGTGTGGACACATGAACGGCGAGACCATCGACGCCGAACTCGCGGACGAAATCTACAGTAGCTGTCGGACGACGGTGGGTGACGAACTGCGCAGCATCACGTACTTTACCGCGGACGACATCGAGCAGTTGTACCTCCGTTCGGACCTGGAACAGACCGCGGACCTGATCGGTTTCGCCGAACACGAGCGGCTGGGCTTTCGCTCGCAGTCGGCCTACCGGAACACGCAACTCGGCGAGTACCAGGCGACGATCCGGATGTTCGAGAACGGTTACTTGTCCCGGGTCATTCGCGGGCCACACGGCGTCTGGGTGACGACCGACGATCTGTCGATGGAACGGTTCGAGGAACTCACCAGCGCACTCGAGTCGATCCTCGACGACTTCGCGGACACCGTCGCCGTCGGGGACGACGACTGACTGTCGGTCACTGAATCTCGATCTTCCGGACGAACGAGAGGTCCCGGATCGCGGTGATGACCTCGCCCGATAGCTCCTCGTCGGTGATCAGGTAGAGCCGCGGTTCGTCGGTGAACTCGGGGTCCTCGCTGATCGTCTGGCGGATCGAGATGTCGTGGTCGGCCAGCGTGCCGGTGACGTCGGCAACGATCCCCTCCTGTTCGGCGTTGGTCACCTCGACGGAGAGGACGGTCAGGTCCAGGACCGGTGCCAGGTCCATCAGGCTCGGTACCTGCGAGATGTTCTGGAAAATCCGCCGTAGCTCGGGGTCCTCGAGAATGACATCGGTCGTCGAGTCGACGACTCGCCGGTCGACGCCGATCTCGCGGGCGATTCCCGTGTTCGGAATCTCGATGCCGCCGGAGACGACCCGGCCGTCGTCGTTGACCGAGAACCCGCGCTCGAGCAGCAGTCGGATCACCGCTTGCTGGCTCGGCGATCCCTCGAACTTCTCCATGATCTCGTCGAACATTCGTTGCCGAGTGTACGGCCGCGCCGGTATAATGTCCGGTGATCGGTCTCGGCCGGCGTCGGCGGCGACCCGCTCGCGGGTGGCCGCCCGGCACGTCGTCTGACGGATGATTTTTCACCGTTCCCGTGCAGGCCGACACTATGCGCGAACTCCGGAGCTGTGACTTCTGTGGTGCCGAGGCGATCGGCGCGTTCGAGATCGTGCCCCCCGAACTCGAGCCGACCGAGGCCGAACAGCGCCGCGTCGTTCCCTGCCGTGACTGCAAGGTTCGACTCGAGACGCTGCTCGAACCGCTGCTCTCCCGGGCCGGTGCCGAGCGCGAAACCGACGCCGCGGATCGCGATCGGGACGGAAGCCCGACCGACGCGTCCGACGGCTCCGAGGATGTCGTCGCCAGCGCCGGCCGATCGACGGAGAAGCGACGGCGGACCACAAGCCCGAACGCGACCGTCTCGGACGCGTCGGCGGAGCACGACGAGCGGACGAGCCCTCGAGACGACACTGGGGCTGAAGCCGACCGTGACCCTGCTTCCGACCCCGAATCGGGATCGCAGTCGGACGCGCCCGCGGAGCCGGTCCTCGAAGACGGGATCACCTTCGAGCGCACCGAGCGGGCGGCCCGGGACGGCTCGACCGAGTCGGACGAGACCGAGACAGGGACGGCGGCCGCGGCCGATTCGACCGACGGGTCGTCGGACGACGAGTCGCTGTCCGACGAAGCCGCCACGACCGACGCACCGACCGGTCCGCCAACGGCTTACAGCAAGGTCCTTCGTCTCCTTCGCAACCGCGAGTTTCCAATGGACCGCAGCGCCGTCGAGGAGTTAGCGGTGGGGGCCTACGACCTCGAGCCCCACGAAGCAGCGGCGATCGTCGACTATGCCATCGCCGAGGACGAGTTCGTCGACGAACGGGGCACACTTCGGCGCTCGTAAGCTGACAGCCGTAACCCAGTTCGGTTCTCGCGTCCGCGCAACAAACGGCTACAGCGTCCCCTTCGTGCTCGGCGTCCCCTCCCGTCGCTCGTCGCGTCGCGTCGCGTCGTCGAGGCTCCGGGCGAGCACTTTGAACAGGGCTTCGACCTCGTGGTGGGCGTTCTCGCCGTCGACCTCGAGGTGGAGTGTCAACCCGGCGTGCATCGCCAGCGATTCGGCGAAGTGGCGGGCCATGTCGCTGGTGAATCCACCGATCCGTGCCTGCGAAAAGCTGCCGTCGAAGTAGAATCGCGGTCGCCCGCTGACGTCGACGACCGCCTCCGCGACGGCCTCGTCGAGCGGAACCCGCCGGTCGGCGTAGCGGACGATCCCCGCCCGGTCACCCAGTGCGTCGTCGATGGCCTCGCCGAGCACGATCGCGACGTCCTCGACCGTGTGGTGGTCGTCGATCTCGAGGTCGCCGTCACAGTCGATCTCGAGGTCGAACAGGCCGTGCTTGGCGAACGACGCTAGCATGTGATCGAAGAAGCCGATACCGGTCTCGACCGTGGCCGTCCCGCTGCCGTCTATCTCGAGCGTACACTCGATCGTCGTCTCGGCCGTCGCACGGGTGACAGTCGCCGTTCGCTCGCTCATGGGAGAGTCATGCCGCCCCCGATACAAGGCGGTTCCGCTCGCCGTAGTCGACGGACCGTCGACCGGGTCGATCGACTCCGATTCCCGTGTCCGTCCCGATTCGCGAATATCGGCTCAAACCGAGTTATAAAATGTCTCCTGGCCGCATGTCGGGTTTCAAAACGTCGTTTGCCACTCCTTAGCGGGAGTGAAACGGTCCGAAACGACGCCAATCTTCGGCCGATTATATACTCCGGTAGCTGAATGTCATACTCGAGAAGAGGTGACCCGTTTCGATGTCCAACCCCTCCCCCGTTTCGAACGAATCGATCGCCCCGTCGAGCCCTGATGCGGAGCCGAGCCGTGACTACGCCGATCGGTTCGTCCGCTCGCTCAAAGGCCCCGCTCAGTTCCTGTCGTTCTGGATCGCTATCGCCCTGCCCTTCGTGCACCTCCCCCTCCTGGCACAGGGACTCGGCGATCCAGCCGTCACGCTCGCGTTCGTCCTCCTGTTGGTCGCCAACGTTTTCGCTCTCTACGTCGGTCACGGCTACAACAGCTAAGCCCGCCGGTCGCCCCTCGAGTCACCGTCGGGAAGCACGAAGAGCACGACCACGTCCGAGGACGGCGATGAACGGGCCGACGAAGAGCATCGCCGGCAGGAGGCGAACACCGCGGCCATTCGGACGTGGTCAGAGTGCTCGTCCGCGTCAGCCACTGGGAGACGGTTCGTCGTCTGCCGCATTGGTTCCCTTCGTCGCTCGCGTCGGCTACTCGTTGGCGTCGACCGCCGCCTGCGCTTCCTCGAGCGTGAAGTTCCCCTCGTAGAGCGCGCTCCCGACGACGACTGCCGCCGCGCCGGCGTCCGCGAGGGTCCGTACGTCCGCGAGGGTCGCAACGCCGCCGCTGGCGATCACCGGGATATCGGTCGCCTCGACCAGTTCGCGGACGGGTTCGGTCGCGACCCCCTCGAGTCGCCCTTCTACGTCGACGTTCGTAAAGAGGATCGCGGCGGCACCGAGGTCCTCGTACCGCTTGGCCGCTTCGACGGGGCTGATACCTGCGCCCTCGGTCCAGCCCTCGACGACGACCTCGCCGTCTTTCGCGTCGAGGCTGACGACGACGCTCTCGGGATGGCGCTCGCTGATCTCGCCGACGATCTCGGGGTTCTCGACCGCCGCCGTCCCGAGGATGACCCGATCGACGCCCCGCTCGAGCAGGGCGACGGCGTCGTCGACGGTGCGGATACCACCGCCCAGTTGCGTCGGTACGTCGACGGCGTCGATCACCGCGTCGATGGCGTCGGCGTTCGCCCGTTCGCCCTCGAACGCCCCGTCGAGATCGACCAGGTGCAGCGATTCCGCACCGGCGTCGATCCACCGCCGGGCGGCCCCGACCGGCTCGCCGTAGGTCTTTTCGGTGCCGCGTTCGCCCTGCACGAGCTGGACGACCTCGCCGTCCTGAACGTCGACCGCGGGGATCACCTCGAACTCGCCGTCTGCGTCGTTGGCCTCAGTACCCATACTCGAGTGCGCGAGGCCGGCGCGAGTAAAGGCGACGGTTTCGTCGACTGCCATCGCTGCGACACTGTCCCCGCGCTGACCGGCGTTATTGGGATGGTCGTCACGGGCCTCCTCGAGTCGAACGAAGGCTACGACGCCATGCAGAATCCCCAAAGTGATTTCACACGTTGTGCTGAAATGACGGTACGTGATGTGATCCCGTATGGATCGAGTTCGAAATCAACTCGCGACTGCGCTGACGGGGCCAGCCGAACGATGAAGCCACGCTATATCGACGCGATTATCGATCTCGCCTACGGCGGTCTGATTTTCGTCTCAGTCGGTTTGATCGTCGTCGAGGGAACGCGAGTCGGGTTAGCGCTCGGGTTAGGCGTCCTCGTCTCGTACGCACTACACGTCATCTGGAAGATGGCACGCTTCGATCCGGAGTGGATGACGACGGAGATGGAAGAGACGGTCGAAGAGGCCATCGAACAGACGATCGGCGAGCAAGTCGACACGGTCCAGCAACGGATCGAAACCGTCGACGAACGCATCGACCGTCGGCCACGCGAGGACGAAATCGAGGATCTCCTCGAGGAGACGGTCGTCGACACCGACGAACCGGACGAGACCGGCGACGCCGCTCGATAGCCCCTCGTCGCCGATCGAAAGCCGCGTCCGACGGCCGTCGATCTTCTCTGCGTACGAGACGGCATAACGAATATCCGAATCGACGTGATACCTATCTCTCAGTATGGTGTCCGTGTTGCTTCTCGTCGGCATTCTCGTGGCCGTTTTCGTGGGATACAACGTCGGCGGTGCGACGACCGGACCGGCGTTCGGCCCGGCCGTCGGTGCCGATGCCATCTCGAAGACCGCGGCCGGCGTGCTGATGACGGTGTTTTTCTTCGTCGGGGCGTGGACGATCGGTCGCCGCGTCGTCGATACCCTCGGCCGCGAACTCGTCCGGGATCCCGGCGTCTTCACGCTCGAGGCGAGTATCGGCGTCCTCTTCTTTATCGGCGCTGCGTTGTTCATCGGCAACTTCTTCGGCGTCCCCGCATCGACGTCGATGACGGCCGTCGGCTCGATCGCGGGGCTCGGGCTCGCCGCCGGCGAACTCAACGTGGCAGTCATGGGTGAGATCGCTATCTGGTGGGTCGTCTCCCCGTTTATCGGGTTCTGGGTCTCGCTGATCATCGGCCGCTACTTCTACTCGGCTCTCAATCGACGGCTCGCGATGGTGCGCAGTGAGGGGCCCCTCTACCGGCTCGATCGGTCCCGTCGGGTCCCGGTTCCGGTTCCGACCGACACCACGAACTGGCGCGAGCTGGGGGGCGTGGCGATGGTAATCGTCATCGGCTGTCTGATGGCCTTTTCCTCCGGCACCTCGAACATCGCGAACGCGGTCGCCCCGCTCGTCGGCAGCGGCCAACTTGCGATGAACCCCGCGATCGTCATCGGCTGTGCCGCGGTCGGGATCGGCACGGTCACGATCGCACGGCGCACCCTCGAGACGATGGGGAACGATCTCACGGAGTTGCCGTTGACGGCGGCGATCGTCACCGCGACGGTGAGCGCCTCGCTCGTTATCTTTCTCTCCGCGATCGGCATTCCCGCGAGTTTCGTGATCATCGCGACGATGTGTATCATCGGTCTCGGCTGGGGGCGGGCGACGCGCCCGATAACGGTGGCCGACGCCGTCCGGGGCGAGGAGTCGGCCCCGCTCTCGGTCGACGCCTTGACCGCCGACGAGGAGGGCGAAACGCTGCCGCCGATCGGCGACGAGGACCCGGAACGGATCCCCAGCGCGTCCGACCTCTTCGATCCGGCGACGACGGCCCGCGTAGTCCTCATGCAGAACATCGTCCCGGTCATCGCGACAGGCGGAGCGTACGCCACGTTCCGGTTCGTTCCGATCTTCGGACTCTGATTCGAGGGGGCTCTCAGTTCGACACACTGTACACTCGGCCCACTCTCGTCTCGCGCTCGGTGAACCTCCTCGGGAGCACGCCCCGAGGCACTCGGCCTGCTCCGCCCGTAGAGCCGCAGACTGTGTCCCGCACCCGCTCGGCCGCCGGTCCGACCCGGGGCCGTGCCGTCCCTGCGTGTTTATTCCTCCCGGTGTGGAACGGGGCGTATGGTTTCACGCGTCTTGGTTCCGATGGAGGACTCGGAAATGAGCGACCGCGCCCTCGAGTACGCCCTTGAGGTCTATCCGGACGCCGAGATAACCGTCTTACACGTCGTCGGCGAACCGTCCCAGATGTGGGGACACGCGACGGGGATTGCACTCGCCGACGATCTCGAGGACGCCGCGGAGGAACACGCGAATGCGGTGTTCGATCGCGCACGCGAAATCGTCGCGGACGCCAGCGGCGACGTGGACCTCGAGACCGCGATCGAATTCGGCCATCCCGCTCGTGCGATTATCAACCGGGCGGGTGACTACGAGACGGTCGTCATCGGTACCCACAGTGGGTCCATTGCGAATCGTATCTTCGTCGGCAACGTCGCGGAAAAGGTGTTCCGGAGTTCCCCGGTTCCGGTGGTGGTCGTCCGGTAGGTTGGTGGGCCGCCGTTGTCGTGAAGACCGGACCGACGCACGTCTCAAGCCGCCACGTGTGTCTTCGATTCGACAACGGGAACTGCAAATGGGCGCGTTTTTACGATCGGACGTACGAGTTATCTGCCGTGACAGAAGTACTGCTTATCGTAGGGATTCTCGTCGCTATCTTCGTCGGATTCAACATTGGCGGTTCGACCACCGGACCCGCGTTCGGGCCGGCGGTCGGAGCCAACGTGATCACGAAACTGATGGCGGCGGGCTTGATGTCGGTCTTCTTCTTCCTCGGGGCGATCACCATCGGCCCGCAGGTCGTCGAGACGCTCGGCGGAGAACTGGTGCAGGACCCCAGCATCTTTACCACGCAGTCGAACGTCGCCGTGCTCTTCTTCATCGGCGGCGCGCTGTTCATCGGGAACTACGCCGGCGTCCCCGCGTCGACATCGATGACAGCGGTTGGAGCGATCGCCGCGCTCGGACTCGCGACGGGCGAACTCGACTGGGCGGTGATGGGCGAGATCGTCGTCTGGTGGATCGTCGCGCCGATCATCGGCTTCTGGGTCGCGGGGGTCGTCGGCCGATACTTCTACCCGCGGATCAACGCCTGGATCGCGATCGAGGGGAACGATGGCGGCAGAGAGATGATTACGATCGATTCCTCGGGGTTCGTCCCCCGGTTCCGGTTCGGGGAGAACGCGACGCAACGGGAAATCACCGGTGCGTTCGCCGTCGTCGGAATCGGGTGTCTGATGGCGTTTTCCTCGGGGACGAGTAACATCGCGAACGCCATCGCCCCGATCTACGGGACCGGTGACGTCGACATGGTCCCGCTCATCCTCATCGGTTCGGCGGCGGTCACGGTCGGTTGCTTCACCATCGCTCGCCGAACGCTCGATACGCTCGGCAACGACATCACGAACCTCCCGCTGACGGCGGCGATCGTCGTCGCAGTCGTCGCATCGGCGATCGTGATTTCGCTGTCGATCATCGGTATTCCCGCGAGTTTCGTCGTGGTGGCGACGATGAGTATTATCGGTCTCGGCTGGGGCCGTGCGACCCGGACGACGACGCTGTCGGGCGTCAGGGCCGGCGAGGAGACCCGCGTTTCGGTCGGCGCGCTGACCGCCGAGGAGGAGGGCGAACAGTCGCCCGAGATCGGCGAGGAGGAACCCGAAGACATCCCGAAGGCGTCGGACCTGTTCGATCCCTCGACGACCGCTCGCGTGATCCTCATGCAGAACGTCGTGCCGGCGATCTCGACGGTCGGCGCCTATCTCACGTTCCGATTCATCCCGATTTTCGGGTTCTGACCCGACGGCGGTGCTCGACCGGACCGGCCGTTTCCGTTATCCGGTTACCGGATCCGATCCCCCGACCCGGGAGCGTGTCACTGGGCGTCCCTCCGGATTTCGGACCCGGCAACGAACGCATCGGTCCTGCGAATACGTTCGGACATTTCTGTTTCCTCTGCCGTTCGAGCACGGGTCTTGTAACGAACCATGGCATTGTTTCCTCCGAATTGGTCAATTCTGACTCAAAGACAATTTAGGACTGAACAGCAAGCTATACCAGTGCGGGACTCGAATCGCAGAGTGATGCCCACGGTAGAATACCTCAACTACGAAGTACTGGACGATCAGGGCTGGGACATGGACGACGACGACCTCTTCGAGCAGGCCGCCGATGCTGGCCTCGACGAGGAGGACTACGGCTCGCTCGATGTCGCCGAGGGCGAATACATCCTCGAGGCGGCCGAAGCACAGGGCTACGACTGGCCCTTCTCGTGTCGCGCCGGTGCCTGTGCGAACTGCGCCGCGATCGTCTTCGAGGGCGAGATCGACATGGACATGCAGCAGATCCTCTCCGACGAGGAGGTCGAGGAGAAAAACGTCCGCCTGACCTGCATCGGGTCCGCCGAGACTGACGAGGTCAAAATCGTCTACAACGCCAAGCACCTCGACTACCTGCAGAACCGCGTCATTTAAACCGGCTGACGGTGCTTCGCCGCGCAGTTATCGATCCCCCCGTTTTCCGGGGTCGCATTGTCACTCTTTCCGCAGCGTCACATCACACGAGCAGCGCCGGCCTCGACGGTCGATTCGCGGGTTCTACACGTCGCGGCCGGTACGGACCGGTCGGGAGCAGTCGCTCGAAGACGAGTAGCGGGCGGGCCGCGTCACCGCATCGGTCTGCGGCCCGTTCGCGGACGTGCTGTCTCCGTCGCTCGCCCGCCCCACTACTTGAATTACCTCTCAATTGTCATGTGGCGAATGACGCACCAACAGCCACTTCAGTTGGGCTAACCTGTCCTGTTGCGATCTATGTATCTCCCACCCGGAACTATTAATTGAATACTTTTTCAACTGACTATCGATAGCGCGAGCAACGGAGCGGTTACGGCGGTACCTCGAGGACGAGGAACTTTGCGTCTTCCCCGTCTTGCTCGCGCTGGTTCACGTCGCGCTGTCCTTCCAGCGGCGG
This sequence comes from Natrinema pallidum, assembly GCF_005890195.1. NCBI lineage: Archaea > Methanobacteriati > Methanobacteriota > Halobacteria > Halobacteriales > Natrialbaceae > Natrinema > Natrinema pallidum. The sequence continues at coordinate 60,080 of NZ_CP040637.1, forward strand.
TTCGACCGGACGGGGTTCGAAACCGGTCGCCTCGAGCCGACTGCTGCATCACCTGCCGACGACTACCCCCCACCGAATTCCACGATCATGTCCACCACAGACACTACCGACGATTCGATCCGTCTCGCCTTCGTGTGCGTCCAGAACGCCGGCCGCTCTCAGATGGCCACCGCGTTCGCCGAACGCGAACGCGACCGCCGCGGCCTCGCGGACCGCATCGAAATCCTGACCGGCGGCACCCGTCCCGCCGACGGCGTTCACGAGGCGGTGATCGCCGTCATGGACGAAGTCGGCGTCGATCTCACCGACCGAACACCCAGGGAGATCACGCCCGACGACCTCCGCTCGTGTGACACCGTCGCGACGATGGGCTGTTCGACGCTCGAACTCGGCGACGTGGACAGCCGTCGACGTTCGCGACTGGGCGCTCGAGGACCCGGACGGTCGCGATCTCGAGGCAGTCCGTGAGATCCGCGACGGAATCGAGGCCCGAGTCGCCGCGCTTTTCGATGAGTTCAGCGACGTCTCCGGGAGTTAGCCACTGACCGCTGGCCCGTGCAGGACGAGTTCGTGCACGGCGACGAGGACGACGACGGCGACCACGATGAGCGCGCCGTCGGCGAGCGACGGGAGGAGCCCCAGGGAGACGATCAGCGTCGTCGCGCAGGCGGGCGGGTGGACCGTCTCGGTCGCGAGCATCCCGCCCGTCGTGAGGACGACGGCGACCACGCCGCTGGCGACGACGCGGAACTGTGCGGTCGCGAGCAGCGGCGCGGCCGTGGTCATGCTCACACCGACCCCGGGCGCGATCGTGTGATACGCGACCAGCCCCGCCATGACGCCGATGACGTGACCGCCGATCACGCGCCGCGGCGCGGTCACGTTCCCTTCCCGAACCGTCGCTAACAGGAAGGCGGTGGGTCCCAGACTCGGGAAAATAAACGCCTGGCCGGTCAGCCAGGCCAGCAGGCCCGGAACCGAAAGCAGCACGCCGACGTACAGGGTCGAAACCGCCGCGCCCTCTCTCATGGGCGGCCCCTTGTCAGTACCGACGGATATACCGTTTGTTCCGACGCTTTTCGCGGAACCGGCGCATTACCGGTGGCCCGTGGTCGATACCGCTCGTCGTTTCGTTCCGCGGTCACGTCGCGACCGTCCGCCCGGGAGGCCGAAAACGTAAGGGGACCGCGCTTCGGAGGAACGGTCGTGACGCTCGCTGGTGCCGTCGCGACGGGTCCGGACCTCCTTCGACTCGTCGCCGTCCCCGTCTTCGCCTGGACCGCGTACCGCGACATCGAGACCCGCCGGGTCTCGAGCACCGTCTGGATACCCCTCTCCTTGCTGGGGACCGCGCTGTTGCTCTGGGACGGCTGGCTGGCCTGGCACGCCGGCGGGACCGCCTGGACCGACTCGTTCCTGATTCCGACGGCGATCAGTCTCGGACTGGTCGTCCCCATCGCCTACCTGTTCTGGTGGTTCGGCGGCTTCGGCGGGGCCGACGCCAAGGCCCTGCTCGTCCTCGCCGTCCTCTTCCCGACGTTTCCCGAGTACGCGCTCGGCTCGTGGACGCTCCCGCTCGAGCCGACCACGTCGATCGGTGCGTTCTCGTTTACCATCCTCACCAACGCCGTCTTGGTCGGCGTCGTGTTGCCGCTCGTCCTCGCCGTTCGCAACGCCGCCGCGGGACGGATCGCACCGGTCATGATCGTCGGCTGGCCGGTCGCGTGGGATCGGGTGCCGGAGACTCACGGTCGCCTGCTCGAGACGCCTGCGGGACTCTCTCAGGGCGGGCTCGATCTCGACGCGCTGCGGATGTACCTCCGCTGGCGGGGGCTCTCGCTGGCTGAGCTTCGCGACCGACCCGATCGGTACCGGAACCCGGCGACGCTGCCAGCCGAGCCGAACCCGCCGACCGACGGCGCGGTGACCGCGGATGGACCCGTTTGCGGGGACGGCGGCACGCTCGAGTCGGCCGCCGACGACGCGGGGCTCGAACGGGAGTCCGAGATGCCTTCGGCGTCCGACGACCCCTGGGGTGCCGCGGCGTTCTTGGACGATATCGACGGCTCGGCCTACGGGACGACGCCCGAGACGCTCCGCGACGGGCTCGAGGTGCTCGCGACCGCGGAGACGGTCTGGATTTCGCCCGGGACGCCGTTTCTCGTCCCGATCTTCGTCGGACTGCTGATCGCGCTGGTGTACGGCGATCTCCTGCTCGGAACGGTGTTCTGACGGGAGATGGCGACGCGCTTCGCTTTCCCGACGCGGTAGCGAGCGCCGAACGGCGTTTCACGTCGCCCGCACGAACGGGCGGTGGACGGCACGACGCGGGTACTCCGGCCGGGGTCGCCTCCTCGAGTGCCCGCGAGGAGCACCCGCCCGAGGTGGTCGTAACGTGTTACTGTAGCCGCTTACAGCGTCCGCTCGTACAGCGGGACGAGCACCGTCCAGAAGAGCACGAAGGCGACGCCGACGCCGATCAGCGCCAGCCACGGGTCGCCCCTGCCGGTCGGCGCGCCCATCGCGAGGAGGACGAAGGTCCCGGCGAACAACAGACAGCAAACGAGGACGCTGCCGAGTTCGAGAGCCACGGCGACGGGATGGGCACGCAACTGGGCGACGATGCCGGCGAGGGCCATACCCGAGCCACACACGGGGACGGCAAAAACGTCACGGCACTGGGACCGCCGACGGCAGCCGTCGCCGACAGCATCGTCTTCGCGACGCGTCGCTGCCGGTCGCTCGAGCACGCCCTCTCGGCCGGCCGCGTGGGCTGGCGCTCGAGGCGGACGGACGCGGACGCCGTCACGGTTTGGATGCTGTTCGCGTCGCGCCGACACGGAGCGGCGACTCCCACGCCCGGGTCAGGCTCGAGACTCGATGTCCGCGGCGATGTCGTCGAGTTCGTCGTCGGCGAGGTCGGGGCGATCGCCCGTGATGGCGTGAATGGGGCCGCCGCCGTCGCCCTCGAAGCGGGGGACGATGTGACAGTGGACGTGGGGGACCTCCTGCCCTGCCGCCTCGCCGTTGTTGAACGCGACGGTCGTCGCGTCGGCGTCGACGCTCTCCTCGACGGCGGGGACCATGCGGTGAACCGTGTCGTAGAGGGCTGCGGCGACGTCGTCCGGCACGTCGTTCAGCCGCTCGTACTCGTCTCTCGGGATCACCAGCGTGTGGCCCGGAGCCAGCGGGTTGGCGTCGAGGAACGCGACGGTCGTCTCGTCTTCGTACACGATTCGCGCCGGGATCTCTCCCTCCACGATCTGGCTGAAGATCGTACTCATACGCGGGTATGTGTCGGCTCGGCGTATGAAGGTTACCGACGAGTCGATCGGGGATCGGTTTCGATCGGACAGTTGGCGGCGTCCGCGATGTGCCACTATTGTATCGTTTGATATCGCTGTCGTATCAACTACTGCTGTCGTATACGTGGTCCGGGCTTGTGAGGTCAATTACAATGAGTTCTTGTTCGTCATCCCATGTCGCTTTGTATCTTGTTGTCTTCTCTGGTACGATGTCGTATTCATTTAAGAACGCTCTACAGTTGACTTGTCCACCGTGCCCTTCTCGGTCACTTTTTCGAACCTTATACGATGCATCCGTCTCATCGACTCTCGGATGGAGGCCAACTTTCTGGTTCACAGCGTCGTTGAACAGCTCAACGTAGTCCTTTTCCTCGAAATATTCCGAGACAGCCGCATGATTAATTCCTACTGTGCCGCTTTTGCGAAGCGAAACACGAGGTCCAACTCCGGATTTGCCACCTGCTTTACCACCTTTCTTGGTAAACTTCTTGAACCCCATATACTCCAATATATCCTCATGCATAATATGTCTTTCCCACTTACTTCTTTTACGGTTGTTTTTGCAACACTGACCTACTGAATTCCACCCTTCGGATAAATCAATGTGTATCTCTACCGTTTCCAGTTTACATGATCGAGCGCCTCCTGCAACGTACTGTCGTTCATGTCTCCCTTCAGTGCGGCGACATCGAATGAACGCCTAAGCGTGTCTGCGGTAGTTTTGCAACGGTTGCTTTCGTTCAGTCTTCGTACTTTCTTGCTTCTACAACTCACTCGCTATCTCTTTCCCTCGGCGTTGTGCATCTTCCTCGAACATGGAACTGTCGTAGTGTTTCCGGAGGGTATCAGGAGCTGCGTTTACTCGACCACTGATTACCTCCCACGAAAGCTATTTTCCCCGCATACGGGTGACTGAACTACGCCGAAGGTCATAGGTACCAATGCTCTTATCGCACTTGTGCTTGTTATGCTTCGAGTACGCACGGTCACCTCAGACACTTACTGACGTGGTATCATGATATAGTGTGGACTTGGCTACCCAACCATAGGCTGAGGTTAGCAGTGTACCACTGTTTTCCTTCGGTTCCTTGCACTCGTGTTTGATGTAGTCGGAGATGACGGTCATCACCTCGATAGTGTTCAGATACGCCGATTCCATGCGAAGGCGAATGATCTCAACCACTCATCAGCAATTTCTGCTTTGGTGTTACGAAAGCAGTTCGAAAATGATATAGTTCGTTGCTGAAATCGAGGCTGTGTCGAGAGCAAGCGTCTTGAAGCGGTGTTGCTCCATTGATGGGAAACACGGCGTCATCGACATCGTGTTTTTCACGTAGTTCAGCGAAGAATGTGTGAGCGAAGACGTTTGTTCTCACTGGTTTAAGCTTTGTATAGAGCAAATCGCTTGTCTCAGGATCGACGGTCTCGAGTTCGGTCAGCAGATGGGGCCGGCAGTTCGTTCGCTCTTCGGGAGTGGGTTCGCGATTGCTCGTCGGGTCGGTCGGATCCACTGGAACGCATTTCACCGCGTTCGTGTAGTAGGCGTCGTCACCGTAGCCGATGTCGGCGACCAGCCGACGAATGCGCCGCCCGGAGTGGCGCGAGGTGTAGGCCTTGCCGGTCCAGTTCCCGCCCCGCCAGCGATCGGCGTCGGGGGTGCCGCGGCCGGGTGCCTCGCCGACGACCACGATGCTGGCGTCGAGGTCGCCGGTTCCCCACGAAATGCACTCCCGGGAGTCGGCGAGGACTGAGCAACGGGTACATCCGGGCTCGAGGACGTTGCGACTGGTCGGATAGGTTGGGTCGTCGGTGCCTGCGGAGTCGGGGTCGGTATCGGGAGCTGACGCGGGCACGGTCGGAGATACGCTTCCAGCGGTTTAGCCCGGTCGATCCGAACATGTGAACAACGCTATCTTGTCACATTCGAGGGGACAAGTTTACGTTGGACGGGCGGCTAACGGTGTGCTAATGACATCGATCGGCCCGGAACTACTCGCGGAATCACTCCAATTGGTCCTCTACGCCCTCATCGGGGGCGTGTTGACGGTCGGCGGCGTCCTCGTCGAACAGGCGAGCGTCCAGCACTACGGGTCCGGCGAGGCGATGATCGCGCTGTGGCTGGCCGCGCTCGGCGGCGTTATGCTCTATGCCGGCGCGTACGGACTGGGCTACCAGAAGGTACTCTCGCAGTACGTCTGAGCGCCGCAGGACTGGCTCGGTTTTCGAACTCTTATAGATGCTCGCCGTACCGTTCGCACACCGAACGCACAGCCGTCGTGCGACGGGTGCGCTCGGCTGTCAGCGGTTCCGATAGCCCTTACCAGCGACCGGTGGCAACCATGCGGTGACCCGCAATATCGATTCCTCTTTACTGTCGGAGGCGATTAGGTGGGGTATGAGCAGGTTCGGCGAGGTCGACGACCAGTACGACCCACACGAACTCGAGCAGCGGGTCTTCGAGTACTGGGACGACGTCGATGCCTACGAGCAGACGGTCGAGCACCGATCGGACGGCGAGTCCTTCTTCTTCGTCGACGGTCCGCCGTACACGTCGGGGTCGGCGCACATGGGGACGACATGGAACAAATCGCTGAAGGACGTTTACCTCCGCTTTTTGCGAATGCAGGGGTACGACGTCACCGATCGGCCGGGCTACGACATGCACGGGCTCCCGATCGAAACCCGTGTCGAGGAACGGCTGGGGTTCGAAAACAAACAGGACATCGAGGAGTTCGGCGAGGAGAACTTCATCCAGGAGTGCAAGGACTACGCCGACGAGCAACTCGAGGGGCTTCAGGAGGACTTCCAGGACTTCGGCGTCTGGATGGACTGGGACGACCCCTACCGGACGGTCGAACCCGAGTACATGGAAGCTGCCTGGTGGGGGTTCTCGAAGGCGGCCGACCGCGGACTCGTCGAGAAGGGCCACCGCTCGATCTCGCAGTGTCCCCGGTGTGAGACCGCGATCGCGAACAACGAGGTCGAGTACGAGGACGTCGAGGACCCCTCGATCTACGTCAAATTCGATCTCGAGGAGCGGGACGGGCAACTCGTCGTCTGGACGACGACCCCGTGGACGGTCCCGGCGAACACCTTCGTCGCCGTCGACGAGGACGGTGACTACGTCGGCGTCCGGGCCGAGAGGGACGGCGAGGAGGAACTGCTGTACGTCGCCGAAGCGAAACACGAGACGGTCCTGCGCGAGGGCCGCTACGATGACTACGAGGTCGTCGCGGAACACTCCGGCGAGGACCTGATCGGCTGGTCCTACGAGCACCCGCTCGCCGAGGAGGTGCCCGATCACGTCGACGCCGAGGGGACGTTCGAGGTCTACGCGGCCGACTACGTCGATACCGACGGCGACGGCACCGGACTCGTCCACTCCGCGCCCGGCCACGGTGAAGTGGACTTCGAGCGCGGCCGCGAACTCGGGTTCCCGATCTTCTGTCCGGTCGGCGGCGACGGCGTCTACACCGAAGAGGCCGGCAAGTACGCGGGCCAGTTCGTCAAAGACGCCGATCCGGAGATCACGGCCGACCTCGAGGACAACGGCGCGTTGCTCGCCTCGGGGACGGTCCAGCACAGTTACGGTCACTGCTGGCGCTGTGACACGGGTATCCTCCAGATCGTCACCGACCAGTGGTTCATCACGATCACCGACGTCAAAGACGACCTCCTCGCGAACATCGAAGACAGCGAGTGGCACCCCGAGTGGGCGCGGGACAACCGCTTCCGTGATTTCGTCGAGGAGGCACCCGACTGGAACGTCTCCCGGCAGCGCTACTGGGGCATTCCGCTCCCGATCTGGACGCCCGAAGACCGGGACGACGACGAAGAGCGGCTCGTCATCAGCGACCGCGAGGAACTCGCGGACCGCGTCGATCAGGACATCGACCCGGACGCCGTCGACCTCCACAAGGACACGGTCGACGATCTGACGATCACCGAAGACGGGACCACCTACACGCGCGTTCCGGACGTGTTCGACGTCTGGCTCGACTCCTCGGTCGCGTCGTGGGGCACCCTGAACTACCCCTCGGACGACAGCCGGTTCGACGACCTCTGGCCCGCCGACTTCATCCTCGAGGCTCACGACCAGACGCGGGGCTGGTTCTGGTCCCAGTTGGGGATGGGGACCGCGGCGCTCGGCGAGAGCCCGTATCAGGAGGTTCTGATGCACGGCCACGCGCTCATGCCCGACGGCCGCGCGATGAGCAAGTCCAAGGACATCCTGATCGACCCCCACGAGGCGATCGATCGCCACGGCCGGGACGTGATGCGCATGTTCCTCCTCTCGAACAACCCGCAGGGCGAGGACATGCGCTTCGACTGGGACGGGATGCAGACGATGGAGAACCACCTCCGGACGCTCTGGAACGTCTTCCGGTTCCCGCTGCCGTACATGCGGTTGGACGAGTTCGACCCCACGGCGACGACGCTCGAGGAGGTCGACGCGGACCTCGAACTGATCGACGAGTGGGTCCTCGCCCGCTTGCAGTCCACGAAGGCCGAGATGACCGCGGCCTTCGAGGACCGCCGGCAGGATCGGGCGCTCGAGGCGCTGATCGAGTTCGTCGTCGAGGACGTCTCGCGGTTCTACGTGCAGGCGGTCCGCGAGCGCATGTGGGCCGAGGAGGACAGCGGCTCGAAGACGGCCGCCTATGCGACGATCTATCGGGTCCTCCGGGAGAGCGTCGCCCTGCTTGCACCGTACGCGCCGTTCATCAGCGAGCAGATCTACGGCACGCTCACCGGCGACGACGGGTTCGATACCGTCCACATGGAGGACTGGCCCGCCGTCGACGAGTACTGGGAGGACGAGCAACTCGAGACAGACGTCGCGCTCCTGCGCGCGATCGAGGAGGCCGGCGCGAACGCCCGTCAGCAGGCCGGCCGCAAGCTTCGCTGGCCCGTTCCGCGCGTCGTCGTGGCCGCCGACGATCAGCGGGTCGTCGACGCCGTTTCCCGCCACACCGAACTGCTCGAGGACCGGCTCAACGCCCGCGAGATCGAACTCGTCTCGCCGGACGACCGCTGGGAGGAGCTGCAGTACAGCGCCGAGGCCGACATGAGCGAACTCGGTCCGGCGTTCGGCGACCGCGCCGGCCAGGTCATGACCGCGCTCAACGAGGCCCGCATCGACGAGCCGAGCCTCGACGCGATCGAGGACGCCGTTTCGGACGTCCTCGAGGAGAGCGCGGAGCCACGCTCCGCGGAAGACGCGAGCGGCGATGAGCCGCGAGCGCGACAGGAGATCACCGACGAAATGGTTTCCTTCGTGACCCAGACGCCGGACAGCGTCGCCGGCACCGCGTTTAGTACCGACGGCGACGACCGGGGCGTGGCCTACGTCGACGCCTCGCTGACCGACGACATCGAGAGCGAGGGCTACGCCCGCGAGGTCATCCGCCGCGTCCAGGAGATGCGCAAGGACCTCGAACTCGATGTCGAAGAGCGAATCGCACTCGAGTTCGCGATCGACGACGATCGGATCGCCGATCTCGTCGACGAACGGGAGAGTCTGATCCGCGAGGAGGTTCGTGCCGACGAACGCCGGCCCGTCGAGGACGGCCACCGGAAGGAGTGGGATGTCGAGGACGTGTCGATGGAGATCGCGATCGAGCCGCTGGCGGCGGCGGAAGCATCGGACTAGAGAGCCGCTGTCCGTCACCGCACACCCGTTCACGCGACGGCTGTGCGATCAGTGTGTCGATCGTTGCAGTTGGTATTATCGCGTCCCCCGAACGTCGCGAGAGCTGCAGCGGATGCGCACCCCTCGAACCTGAGCGGGGAACGGAGTGACCGTGAGCGGTGAGGCGGTTGTTTTCTGGCCGGAGTTGTGCGTAACCGGTCCCGACAGAAGGGAGTCACCCGAACGTGACAGTGACGCTGCCACAAATGTCTTGATCGCTGACTCACCAGAATCGAGTAGTGAACTCCCGTGTCGTCGGTCTCGCGGTCGTCGTCTTGCTCGTCGGAAGCCTGCCGGCCGGCGTCGGTGCCGGGGAGCCGTCCCGACCGGTCGACTCGCCGTCGGCAGCCAGCGTCGATATCGGACCCGCCGACGAGCCGCCCGCTTCGGTTGGGACGAGTGCCGGGTCGACGGCGAGCAGCGATACCGATAACGTCCTTTCCCGGACGACCGTCCTCCGCCACCGGCAGGACGACCCCGACACCTTCGAGGTGGAGACGACGGTTCACGTCCCCGAGGCCGTGACGGCACTCGAGATCGAACTCGAGCCGGGCGCGACCGTCGAGGAGACTGCAGGACTCGAGCGGACGGACGAGCGGACGTTCGAGTGGACTGGAGACGCCGACGAGGCGACGATCCGGTACGCGATGCCGGCCGAGCGGCGGGGGAGCCAACAGCAGGGGGACGGCTCCGGAGAGGGGTACACGTTCGTCGATACCGGCGACTGGGGCGTGGTAGCGGTTCCGGACGTGTCGCTTTTCTACCGGCGAACCGCGCCCGTCGGACTCGAGCGGACGGTCCGGGTCGACGGCCCGGGCGCGACCGGCGGTGATATCGCTTTCTTCGGCCCGGTAACGGTCCACGAGCGACCCGTCGACGGCGGGACGATCAGGCTGGCCGTCCCCGACGCTGCGACGCTCGAAGAGTCGCCGGACGCGGTACTGACCGCACTCGCGGATGCACGCGACCGCCTCACCGTCGGCGCACGGAGCGACGACGTATTCATGGTCGCGGTACCGAACGAGACCGACTGGGGCTCGAAGCGCGGGCTCCAGTACGGCGAGTCGGACGCGTGGGTCGTCGACAACGCCACGCTCGACGAGCGGAACCCGGTCTGGCTCCACGAATACGTCCACATCCGGCAGGATTTCGCCGACGGGACCGAGGTCGACCCCGCGGTGGCGTGGGTTTCCGAGGGGCAGGCAGACTACTACGCCAGTCTGCTCGCCCTCGAGAGCGGCGCGACCGACTTCGGCGAGTTCCGATCGCTCCTCGAGCGCGGCGAGCGCGAGCCGTACGCCGGTGGCGTCCTCGCCGACCGGTCCACGTGGGACCACCCGGAGACCCACTACGCGAAGGGCACACTCGTCTACGGTGAGATCGACCGCCGGCTGCGGCTCGCGACGGAGGGTGATCGGACGCTTGCGGACGTGTTCCGGTCGCTGAACGCCCAGGAGGAACCCGTGACCGAGGCGGCGTTCATGGACGCGCTCGAGGACGAAGGCGGACCGGCGGTCCGTACGGTCGCGGAGCGATACACGCGGACGGCGGAGACGCCCGAGATGTGGACCCGACGCGAACACGAGGCCGCCTTCGGCCGGTCGGCCGCGGTCTTCGAGCACGGACTGGGGTCCGGGCCGATCGACGTAGCCGATCGAGAGTGGCCGCGCTGGTCGGCGTCGGCAACCGGCGGTACCGACGGCGACGACCGCACGCTCATCGCGGTGCCGGCCGGCGAATCCGTGACGGTTCCGAGCGCGGTCGCCAACGTCGGCGAGCACGAGGGGACCTACGACGCGACGCTACAGGTCGACGGCCGCGTCGTCGATCACCGCCGGGGGACGCTCGCGCCCGGCGAGGATGCGACCCACGCCCTCTCGTGGACGCCGTCCGAACCAGGTGAATACGATATCCGCGTCGGCTCGGGGCGGCTGACGGCGGTCGTCCGGTCGTCCTCGAGCGTGACCGTGAGGGAGCTGCAGGTCTCGCCCGACCGCATCGAACCCGGCGAGTCGGTGACGGCGACTGCGACGGTCGCGGCCGCCGGCGATCGGCCGGCCGCGGCTAGCCTCGCGTTCCGGACGGCCGACGGCGTCGCCGCGGAACGCGCGGTGGCGCTCCGGCCCGGCGAGACGACGACGGTCGACGCCACGCTCTGGTTCGACGAGGACGGTCAGTACGAGGTCGCCGTTGGCGATCGAACGACGACGGTCGATGTCGGCGGCGACGCGTCGACACCAATGAGCGAGGAACTGCCCGGTTTCGGCGTGTCAGCGGCGCTGATAGCGATCGCACTCGTATTTGTCGGGGCGGGTCGTCGGCGCAGCTAATCGAGTCCGTCCCGCTCCGGTCGCCGTGACACCTGCCCGAACCGGCGTTCGAGAACTCCTGACCGACCGATCGCGTTCCGACGGTGGCGGCGAACGACCCCCTCGCGATCACTCGAGGTCGACGCGGAACCGACAGGCGTCGGCTCCGTCGTCGACGCAGTCGGTTTTCGTGACGGTCGCGTCCGCGTCGAACGCGGCGACCACGCCCTCGAGAATGCCGTGGGCGAGCGCGCAGTATCGCTGGTCGCGGTGGGTGTCGTAGCTGACGATGGCGTGATCGGCCTCGGACGTACAGGAGAGTTCGGGAAGCGACGTGTCATCCGTGGCGGCCTCGATGTCGTTGTAGACGTCCTCGAGCCCGGCGAGCAGGTCGGGCAGCTCCCAGTCTCGGTTGATGTGGGCGCTGAACGTCGAGAGCAGTTTCGGGGCGAGCGTCGTCCCGAAGTCGCGCTCGATCGCCCGACGGTCCTGTGTCGCCATCGTCGAGAGCGTCTCGAGGATAGCGTCGATTTCCCCGTCGTCGTAGTGAGAAACGGGGAGGTAGAGCTTCGGCTCGAAGCCGGACTGCTCGACGATCGTATCCCAGGTACCGTCGTCGGTCCGTTCGACGACGTACTCCTTGAGGGTCTTGTGGACGATTCCGTGCATCTGAGAGTTCCGGTCGTTCTCCGTGACGGCTCGTGTGGCCGAGCCGCTCTCGTGCCACGCGCTAACAACTAGACCCGCGTCTGGGGGCTACTTAATCGTTTACTTACAGGTGTGCCCCGAGCGTCGGTGCGACGGAGACGGTGTCGACGCCTCGCTCGATGGTATCGGTGCCGTATATCGCTTCGACGCCGGCTCGCGAGAGCTTCGTGACGGCGTTACGAGCCAGCAGGGGATGAACGCAGGTGACGAAGACTCGGCCGACGTCTCGCTTTTTAAGGACGGCAACGGCTTCGCTCATCGTCGACCCCGTCGCGATGATGTCGTCGACGACGACGACGTCGCGGCCGGCGACCTCGACGTCGCTCGGCGAGATGTCGACTTCGGTTCCGGATCGGCGGGTCTTCTCGAAGTAGTCGGTCTCGCCCGCGCCGTAGGTATCCCGAACCGTTTCGGCGAGTTCGATAGCGCCCGCGTCGGGCGAAAGGAAAATCGGCTCCGCGAGGTCCTCGGGCAGGGGGGCGGCCAGTCGCCCGGCCGCGTCGACCGCCGTCGCCGTCGGCTCGAAGAAGTCACAGACCGCCCGCTCGTGAGGGTTGACGGTCAGTACCCGGTCCGTTCCGGTCGAAATCGCACGAGCGACTGCCCGCGCGGAGACGGGATGGCCCGGCTCGAAGGCCGCATCCTGCCGGCCGTAGCCCATGTAGGGCAGAACGGTGACGACCTCCTCGACGCCGGCCTCGCGGACGGCGTCCTGGAGCTGGAGCACCTCGAGATGGGCGTCGCTCGAGACGGTCGAGGCGACGATTACCGCCCGCTCCGGCTCGGCCTCGGCGACGCCGGGGACGGCGGCGAGCAGTTCACCGTCGGGAAAGCGGTCGTACTCGACGGCGGCGAGCGGTTCCTCGAGGTCGCGTGCGAGCGCCGCGGCCAGAGATTGTGACGCGGATCCGCTGATGATCATAATCGGTGGGACAGCCCGGGGGCTAAACCAGTTTTCGTTCTCGATCGGCCCGTATTCGATCGGCAGACTCGGTGCAGCGCTCGACCGGTCCGCAATACCGAGGGACCGACAGCCGATGCTCACCGTTTCGGGTGACCTTCCGCCGCGAAAACGCCCTTCGTAGCCTCACCTTGTGACGAGACGTACTTAAACCGCCCACGCGGGTTCGGGATGTATCGCCCCCGATCGGTGGCTCACCGCGGCGGATCGATCACGCCGTGGCGTCGTCGACGGCCGCGTCGCCATCGCCACACGGGCCGCCGTCGGTGTCGCTCAGGATCTTCAGCCCGCCGTCGCGATCGACCAGTGCGAAGACGTTGACGCAGCTCGAGTCGCCCAACTCTGCCGGGGTGACCTGGGTGGGTTCGCCCCCGTCCAGTCGGAACAGTACCCGGAAATCACCGGGTTCGGACGGCCAGTTTCGCTCGAGTTCCGCCCCGCTGTCGCCGGTCAGTTCGTGTGTCGACCAGTGTTCCGGTCCGTCGCCGAACTCGACGATCGCGTCGATGGTGTGCGTCTCGTCGTCCAAGTTCTCGAGCGAAATCGTCCCGAGGAGAGTCCCGCCGGTCCCGCTATCGGGGTCCGACGCCGCCGCGTCGCGGTCCGAGTTCCCGTCCTCGTTCCCGTCCCCGTCCCCATCACTGCCCATACAGCCGGCGACTGCGCCGGTAAGCGCGGTGCCGGTTGCGGCCAGGAGCCGCCGCCGTGGGTATCCCATCATGTATCCACCGAGAGTAATTCGGTGTAGTTAAATATACGTCAGACAGCGGCCGCGTTCACGGACTCAGCGCTCCGTCCCTCGCGGCGGGACGGCGATTCCTGTAACATCTGTGATACCGAGCAATCGTGTCCGCCACTCCCCTCCGCTCGCCGAGAGAAACGTCCCGTCGGCCGTGACGGCGTAGACCGTGTCACCGTACCCGAATCCGACGATAGCGTCGTTCGAACGCTCGCTTTGCGCCCACTCGCCGTCGATCGGATACTCGTAGCACGCATCGTCCGCAACCGCGTGTGCGCGCTCGAGTCGCCCGGGTTCCGAGCGCGGGTCCGCCGCGACGGTCTCGAACGACCCTCCGAGGAGTTCCAGCCAGCCGTTCCCGAGTTTATAGAGCCCGTCGACGGTTGCGGCGAGCGGGACACCGGCGGCCGAAACGTCGCGGACGGCCGTCAACCCCGCGTGCTCGAGCCTGCCTCCGTGGACGCGGGAGACGCCGTCATCGGTGCCGACGAGGTCGCCATCGATCGCCCGCACCGTGGCACCGCTCCCGTTCTCGAGCGTGGTCCACTCGTCGGTCCCGGCCGCTCGCCGCGCGATGTGGCCGTCCGGATCGGCGGCGATCAGATCGCGGTCGTCGTAGCCAACGGCGACTGCCGGGCCGAATCCCGTTCCGACGAACGTCTCGTCGCCGGTACCGTTCCCGCCTTCGAGCGTGCGGACGCGAACGTCGTCGTCGGTCGCGATGGCGACGCCGTCACCGATTGCCGCAACGTCTCGAGCGTGACAGCGCTCACAAAGTCCGAATTCGCCGACGGTATCGCCGGCGACGCGAACGCGGACGACGCCCATCTCGCTCGTGACGTAGGCCGTACTCGCGCCCTCGCGGTCGCCGTAGACGCGTTTTTCCTCGATCGAGTCCATACGAATCCGTGGCGGCGACGGGCCGAAAACGTTCCGTCACGGACGGCCACCGTCGGTCGGTTTGCGGAATCCCTTTCAGGAGTCCGGTCGGACTAGGGCGTGATGCAAGTCTTCGGATCGAGCGGGACGCGAGGCGTCGCCAACGAGGAGTTGACGCCCGCGTTCGTCTTGCGCGTCGCGAAAGCGGCGGGGACAACCTGGGGAGACGGGCACGGTGGGGACCGAGTTGCTATCGCCCGCGACACTCGCCATACCGGGCGGATGCTGGCCGACGCGGCCGCGAGCGGGATGGCGAGTACCGGTACCGATGTCGACCGCCTCGGAATCGTCCCGACGCCAGGTGCACAGGCCTACGCCGAACGGGAGGGCGTCCCAGTACTGGTCATCACGGCCTCGCACAATCCGCCACCGTACAACGGCGTCAAACTCGTCGGCGACGACGGCGTGGAGCTCTCGACTGCCGACCTCGAGTCCATCGAGGAGACGCTGCTCGCCGAATCGTTCACCGTCGCCCCCTGGGACGAGACCGGCTGCGTTCGCGAGGTCGACGGCGTGACGCAGGCGTACGTCGACGACCTGCTCGCGGCCGCCGATCGGGACCGGATCGCCGACGCCGACCTCACCGTCGCGCTCGATCCGGGTCACGGCGCGGGATCGCTGACCAGCCCCGAGTTCTTCCGAGCGCTGGGCTGTCGAGTGGTCACGGTCAACGCCCAACCCGACGGCCACTTCCCGGGTCGGGACCCCGAGCCGGTCCCCGACAACCTCACCGACCTCGGCCGACTCGTCCGCGCGACCGACGCCGACATCGGCATCGCTCACGACGGCGACGCCGACCGCGCCATCTTCTTCGACGAAACCGGCTCGTACGTCGAGGGTGACGCCACGCTCGCCGCGCTCGCGGCCGCCGAACTCGAGGCCGGCGACACCACCGTCTCGGCGGTCAACGTCTCTCAGCGGCTCGTCGATGTCGTCACCGAGGTCGGGGCCGACCTCGAGTTGACCCCGATCGGCTCGACGAACATCATCACCCGGATCGAGGAACTCGAGGAGAACGGCGAGCGGGTGCCCGTCGCGGGCGAGGGCAATGGCGGGATCTTCTTCCCCGATTACCGGCTCTCGCGAGACGGGGCCTTCACGGCCGCGCGCTTCCTCGAGTTGGTCGCCGAGCGACCCGTCAGCGAGATCGTCGCGCCCTACGGCGGCTACGTCAACGTCCGCCACAACGTCGAGTACGAATCGACGGCCGAACGCGACGCGATGCTCGACGCGGCGGCCAATCAGGCCCAGGCCGCCGACGCGGACCTCAACACGCGCGACGGCTACCGGCTGGATTACGGCGACGCGTGGGTGCTCGCCCGCCCCTCCGGAACCGAACCGCTCGTCCGGATCTACGCCGAAGCCCGCGACGGCGATCGCGCCGAGGAACTCGCCGGCGACATGTACGATGCGCTGGCCGCCGCGAAGGCTGACATCTGACTCCTTCGACTGCCACCCACCTATTCACGGAACGATCGTCACGGGAAGTTCCGCGCGCCGCGTGACGGCCTCCGCGACGCTGCCGAGTACCACTCGCGAGACGCCGGTTTTCCCCTCGCTGCCCATGACGATCGCGTCGACATCCGCTTCGGTCACGTACTCGAGGATCGCGTCCGCGACCCCGCTCCCCTCGATGACGCCCATCTCGAGGGTGCCGTCGTACGCGGCGGCGGTGTCCCGGACATCGGCGAAGAACGCGGGCTCGTCATCCCCCGCGACGCCGCCACCGTAGTCCGTCTCGAGGTCGTCGACCGCGTGGACGACCGTCACTCGATCGGCAGGTACCCACTCGAGGGCGTGCTCGAGTGCCGCTTGCGCCGGCTCGGAGTCGTCCATCGGGACGAGGACGTGTCTGGACATACGCGACTATTCGGGGAGTAGCGGCTAAAATCCGGGGTCGAGAGTCCGGACCGTCGGAGTCGCGGACTCAGACCGGGTCCTCGATCTCGAGGGCGTCCTCGAGTCGCTCCCGTTCGGTTCGCAGGGCCTCGAGTTTGTCCGCGACGCGGCCGTCGCTCAGGCGCTCGCGTTCGGCGGGCGTGAGTTGTGCAACTGCCTGTGCGGCGGTCTGCAGGCGATCGTAGTCGGGAGCGGTCGCGAGCAGGCGGACCTCGCGCAGTGCCGCGACGGTGTCTTCGTCGGCGATTCGGGTGACGAAGGGGCGATACTCCCGCGCCCGGCAGCGAAGCGCGCCGGCCGGCTCCGGCGGCCAGTCGATCGTCAGCGGTTCGGCGTCGATTCCGTCGAGGTACGTTTGCTGTGTGGCGACGTTTCGTTTGAGTTCGTCCGCGCTGTCGACGTAGTGTGAGAGCTTCGATCGGGAGTAGCTCGCGTAGTCAAGCAGCTCCGGGAGCGTACACTCGCCGGCCGGGTTGTCGCGGACGTATTCCGCCAGATCGGCGGGCGGTTGCTCGTAATCCACGAACGGATACCACCGGCTCCGCTCGAGCAGGGCGAACACCTCGCGCGCACTGGCCGCGAGCCGATACTCCCGAAAGGCCTCGCGGACCGCCTCGTTGTACCGCTCGATCGGCTCCCGGAGCCGCTCGACCGGAGCATCGAGGTCCGCGTTCGCCAACTCGAGCAGCCGTTCGTGCTCGTCGATTTCGTCGTCAAGTCCCCGTAGACGTTTGGCAGCCGTTTTTCGGGCCTCCGCTACCTCCTTGCGGGCGGCCTCGCGTTCTTCTAACAGGTCGGCGTACTCGGCGGCCGGCTCGAGACAGTCGTGGGCGCGCTCGAAGTCGGACTCGCTGAGCCGGCGCTTGTCGATCGCCTCGAGGGCGTCCTCGAAGGCCCCGTGTTCGGGCAGGTCCTCGGAGAGTCCGGAGACGAGCCCGTCGAACTTGCCCTCGAGTTCGATGTAGGCCTGAAAGTTCTCCTTGCCGGTCCCGGTCGCGCGGTCGACGTAGTCCTCGAGGAGCGTCGTCGCGTTGCGGTAGGCCGCTGTCACTGCCTCGACGGTCTCCTCGCCGTGGTCTTCGACCCGTTCGTCTGCCGTCGCGAATCGCTTTCGGGCGGTTTCGAGCGATTCGAGGGGCGTCGGCTCGCCGTCGGTACGCCGGTCGGGAGCGCTCGAGCCGGCGTCGGCGGGAGGGGCGCGTTCGCTCATTTCACTCGTAGACCGCGTCGGGGTCAAACACTTGCTCGCCGACGTTCTCGCCCTCGATCGTCCGGTAGAAACACGACCGGTGGCCGGTGTGACACGCACCGCCCTCTTGGTCGACCAGATAGAGGAGCGTATCGGAATCACAGTCCACGCGGACCTCCTCGACCGCTTGGACGTGGCCACTCGTCGCGCCTTTCTCCCAGAGCTCGTCGCGGCTCCGGGAGTAGTAGTGCGCTCGGCCGGTTTCGCGCGTCCGCTCGAGGGCCTCCGGCGAGACGTATGCCAGCATCAGTACCTCGCCGGTCTCGGCGTCCTGTGCGACGGCGGGGACGAGCCCGTCCTCGCCGAAGTCGACCGAAACGTCGTCGTCCATACTCGTGATATCGGTCGGCCGAGCGATAGGTCTTTTGCCGCGTGCAATCCGTTGCCGGATCGGGTGTTCTTCGGGACCGCTCACTGAATCGTCCGCCTACCGGGCGGTCCCTCTCAAAGACAATCAGTCGGACTGCGGGCACCTGCGTCCTGTAGTTCGGAATCGAACGAAACGAGATCCGCATCGTGGCCCTGCGCACAGGCAAGTATCAGGCAATCGAGTGGATACAATAGTGTCTCTCGTTGTAGTCGGTTCGCGTCCATCATATCGGAGGCATCGGGGATGATAACCCGAACGTCGGACGTGATCTCGTTCTGGATCGCTTCGACTCGGGAGAACTCGAGTCACTGCTTTTTGGTGAGTACTGATCGCAATTCCATGAGGTTCATCGTCGACGTGAAAAAGTCGTGGTCCGCGTCGAGTACCTCCGCAGCAACTGCCCCTGTTTCGGGTTCGTCGGTAACGGCAGCGATGAACACGTTCGTATCGAGAAAAAGCCTCATCTCTGCTCACGGAGTTCGCGAATTTCAGCTACGGAGTCGACATCTAGCTCGTCGGCCATTCCACGCAATCGCTCACCGAGCGGCAGCCGATCACTGTCCTCGTCCTCGGAGCGAGTGAATTCGTTCACGTCGTCTGCGTAGACGCCCATACGCGCCCAGTGGGGCGGCATCAATAAAACGGTTCACCATAGCGGTTGTTTCCAACGGGAATCGACTGCTGATCGAAGCGAAAATCGGTACCGACGCGACCGATCAGCCCTGCCCGTTCAGCGTGATGTCGCTGACGCCGATGACCCGCTCGTCGGACTCGAGTTCCGCCTTGGCCGCGTCGGGAACCTCGCTGTCGACGTTGTAGACGGTCAGGGCCTCGCCGCCGATGGTCTCGCGGGCGTTGAACATGCCGGCGATGTTGACGTCGTGGGAGCCCATGACAGACCCGATGAGGCCGATGACGCCGGGTTCGTCGGTGTTACGCGTGACGACCATCCGCCCGTGGGGGATCGCGTCGACGCGGTAGCCGTCGATGCGGACGATCCGCGGATCGTCGCCGGCAAAGAGGGTCCCGTCGACCGAGACCTCGTCGTCGTCGTTGCTGACGGTCACGGAGACCAGGCTCTGGAAGTCCTCGGCCTGGCGGGTCTTGGATTCGGTGACGTCGACGCCCCGATCCTCCGCGATCTGGGGCGCGTTGACCGCGTTGACCTGCCACTCGAGGGGTTGGAAGACGCCCTTGAGTGCGCTCGCGGTGACGAACTCGACGTCCTCGTCGGCGATGTCGCCTTCGTAGACGACTTCGATGTCTTCGATGCGGCCCTCGAGCAGTTGGGCGGCGACCTTGCCGGCGGTTTCGGCGAGGTCGATGTAGGGCTCGACGCGGGGGAACGCGCTCTCGTCGATCGAGGGGGCGTTCAGCGCGTTCGCGACGGGCTCCCCGACCAGTGCGGCGTTGACCTGGGCCGCCGTCGAGGTGGCGACGTTCTCCTGGGCGGCCTCCGTCGACGCGCCCAGATGGGGCGTCACGATGATCTCGTCGTGCTCGAGCAGCGGCGAATCGGCCGCCAGGGGCTCTTCGGCGAAGACGTCGATCGCCGCGCCGGCGAGGGTGCCGTCCTCGACCTTGGCAGCGAGGGCGTCCTCGTCGACGACGCCGCCGCGGGCGCAGTTGACCAGGTAGCCGTCGCCCAGCAGGTCGAGTTCGTCCTCGCTGATCAGCCCCTCCGTTTCGGGGGTCAGCGGGGTGTGGACGGTCACGAAGTCGGCGGCCTCGAGACACGGCTCGAACTCGACGAGTTCGGCACCGATACGCTCGGCGCGCTCCTCGCTGATGTAGGGATCGTAGGCGACGACGTCCATACCGAGCGAGTCGAGTTTCTTGGCGACCTCCTGGCCGACGCGACCGAGGCCGACAACGCCCAGCGTCTTGCCGTTGAGTTCGGTCCCGAGGTAGTCGCTTTTCGCCCACTCGCCGTTCTGCAGGCGGATGTGGGCCTGGGGGATCGAGCGGGCGGTCGCGAACGTCATCGCGACGGTGTGTTCGGCGGCCGCGCGAACGTTCCCTTCGGGCGCGTTGGCGACGATAACACCGTGGTCCTTCGCAGCGTCGATATCGATGTTATCGACACCGATCCCGGCGCGGCCGACGATCACGAGGTCCTCGGCGGCCTCGAGGACCGCCGCGGTGACCTCGGTCCCGGAGCGAACGATCAGTCCGTTCGCATCGGATACCGCCTCGAGGAGGTCGTCGCCCTCGAGTTCGTAACCCGTCTCGACTTCGTGGCCGGCCTCTCTGAGTACGTCCAGACCCGCGTCCGCGATCGGATCCGTGACGAGAACCTTCATGCGCGAGACAACCGCGCGGAGCACGTAAACCCTTCCGTTGTGGTCGAGGGCGGCAAAAAATACCGCTGTCCGGCACACTCACACTTCGCGACAGCGGCCGGTCCCATAGCCCGTATCGGCGCACGGGGCGACCGATCCGATGTGGAACTCCCACGACGCAGGAATTGTGGGCCATATCTATATGTCGAACGCGTGTATTGTCCCGTATGTACGATCGAGTCCTGCTGCCGACCGACGCTGCGGAGGGGACGGAACTAGCGACTGAACACGCCATCGCCCTCGCCGAGCACACCGGTGCGGAGCTCCACCTACTGTACGTCGTCGACAGCGATGTCTACAACACGTACAGCGGCGACGAATACGTCCACGAGTTCGAAAGTCTCGAGGCCGCCCTCGAGCACGTCGGCGAGGAGGCCCTCGAGTCGGCGGCCGACGCGGCCCGGGAGGCGGGACTCGAGCCGACGACGGTCGTCAGACACGGCCGACCCCACGAACAGATCCTCACGTACGCCGACGAGGCTGCCGTCGATCTGCTCGTTATGGGATCGAAGGAACGCTCGGGCGAGTACCGCCAACTGCTCGGGAGCGTCACCGATCGCGTCGCACGGCTGGCTAGCCGACCGGTGACGATCGTCAAGACGCCGGTCGAGGACGACGACTGAAGTCGGCCGGGCCGTTCGATTCGCAGGGTTGCTCACGGGGGCTGCGCTCGCGGAAGGCACACGGTCACGCAGCTTCCGGAACCGTCGGCTCGAGGTTCGTAATCCAGATAGCCACCGTAGTCGTCGACGATCAGGCTGGCGAGCCAGAGCCCGAGCCCGTTGCCGTGTCTGACCTGCGTGATCTGTTCGTCGTTGAAAATCCCCGTCCGCTCGGACACGGGAATCCCGGGACCGGTATCGAAGACGCGAACGCCGACCGTATCGGCGTCGACGGTGACGACGCTGATCTCCACCGTCGGATCGGAGCCCTCGGCGTGGACGATCGCGTTGTGGATCACTTCCTCGAGGACGGTGTTCAGGCGGGAATCGGCGGCGACCGCGGCATCGACGGAGTCGACGACCGTGATCGAACTCGCGGGATACTGCGTCCGGAGATCCGCGACGACCGTCTCGAGGATGTCCCGGACGTCGATCGCCGTCCGGCCGCCGTCCTCGTCGAGGGTGGCATCGGCGAGCTGTTTCGCCGTTTCGGTCGTGTCGATCAGCGCGCTCGACGTGTCCACGATCTCGGCCGCGTACTCGCGGTGGGTCTCGTTTTCGACCGCCGACTGGAGGGTTTCTGCGAAGCCGTTGATGATGTTGAGGTCGTTTCGAAGGTTGTGTCGGAGCAGTCGATGGAGGACCCGAAGGTGTCGTTCGCGTAGTTTGAGGGCGGTGATGTCCCTCCCTTCGGAAACGAGCAGCTGTATCTCCCCGTTCCGATCGGTGATCGGGCGGATCGAGAAGTCGATGATCGCGGTTCGGTCGGCCCCCTGGATTCGGAGTTCGTCCCGGAACAGTTCCCCCTGTCTGGCGCGTTCGACTCCTTCGAGCGCCGTGTCGCGCGCGGCGTCGCGCAACTGAAACCACTCCGTCTCCCAGACCGGTTCGCCGACGACGTCGTCGAGTTCGAGGTCGACGAAAGACAGCGCCGTCTCGTTTACTTCGAGGATCGTCCCGTCGGGCTCGAGAAGCCCGGTAAACTGGTAGGTATTGTTGAAGACGGCCTCGAAGCGGCGCTGTCGCGCCTTCCGATCGGAGATGTCGCGGAACAGCCCCGTAAACAGGCGCTGTCCCTCGTGTGTGTGTTCCCGAAGGCTCACCAAGACGGGCACCTCGTGGCCGTCCTCGTGGACCGCGGGGAGTTCGATCCCGTCCCAATCGATGTTCCGCTCGCCCGTCCGGAGGTACGTCTCGAGCCCGGCAGCGTAGGCCGACTGGAGTCGATCGGGGATCAGCGTCGTCTTCGAGGAGCCGATCAGCGCCGCGGGACTGTAGCCGAGGATGTCCTCGATCGCGGGATTCGCGAACACGATCGTGCTCTCCTCGTCGATCGTCAGCAGCCCCTCGGACGTGTTTGCCACTAACTGCTGGAAGAAATCGCTGTCGTCGAACGAACAAAGCGGGGACTCGAGGGACTCGCTTGCGGTCGGTCGTTCGCCCGCCCGGTCGTCGCTGGCCACGCGACGGTAACGTACCGGGCGAGTTATATAAACACCGGAGATAGAGGTCGGCCGTATCGCCCGACGGCGCGGATGTCGGCAGTGCTGTACGCGACCCCGAGTCGGATCGGTCGGACGGTTACTCGTCGCCCGCCGGTCGCAGTCGCGGCAGAGCGGCGACACCGGCACCGAGTAGCGCGAAGGTGAGGACCGTTCCGCCGACGGTGACGATCAGCGAGAGGTCCGTCGCGGCAGTGATCGCACCCTCCTCCATCCCTTCGGTCCCCGTCCCGGGCGTCCACTGGGCGAGTACTGCGAGTCCGACGGCCAGAACGACGTAACTCACGAGGAACGCGCCGACCGCGACTCCGGCCTCCCGGCGCGTCTCGAGGGCAACGTATCGGACGAGGAAGTAGCCGGCGGCGAGCAGGACCACTGCCGGAATCAGCGCCGAGACGGACGGGACGAGGCCGACGGGATACATTCCGATCCCGTCGATCGGTTCGCCGCCCTGTTGAATCGCCGCGCCGTGGTTTGCCAGCGTCGTGAGTCCCGCGATGACCCAGTTACTCGGGCCGGAGTCGCCCTGTCCGTACGAACCCGTTGCGGCGTACGCCGTGATCAACTGGTAGAACGCGGCGAACACGATCACGAACGCGCTCACGCCCGCGACGGACCCGGCCTTCCAGGGGGCGACCGCGATACGTCGATCGCCGGCGTCGGGCGCGGGTCGCTCGTCAGCGTCCGCGTCATCGTCGCTCTCAGGAGGTGTCGTGTCGTCCTCGAGACGCGGTCCTTTGTCGTACTCGAAGCGTCGATTCTGCGACATGTGGGCGGCAACGGAGCCGGCGTCATAATACGTTTCGGTCGCTCGATACGTGGAACCAGTGCGCCGCGGCGGCTGGAAACCTGAACTGGTTTATCCGGGGGCCGACAACCGGGCCACCATGACAGTCGTCGCTTTCGACTTCGACGGGACGCTTTCCGACTCCGAGATGACCGTGTTGCTCGGCGACCGCCGCAGTGTCGCCGAAGACATGGCCGACATCACCGACCGTGCGATGAACGACGAGATCGGCTATGCCGAGAGTCTCCGCAGGCGCGCGGCCCTGCTCGAGGGGCTCCCAGAGGCCGAGGCCGACGCCGCCTTCGACGAGGTCGTCCTCCGCGAGGGTGCTGCCGATCTCATCGAGGAACTGAACGACGCGGGCGTTACGACCGCGATTCTCACGGGCGGATTCGAACGCGGCGTCGCGGCCGCCTTGGAGCGCGAGGGGGTCTCCGTCGATCACATCGTCTCGAACCGACTCCCGATGCAGGCGGGCGAACTCACGGGCGCGGTCGACGGGCCGCTGATCGAGGGCACCAAAGACGACGCGCTCGCGGACCTCGCCGACGATGTCGGCGTCGACCTCGCGGACACCGTCGCGGTCGGTGACGGGGCCAACGACCTGCCGATGCTCGAGGTCGCCGGTCTCGCGATCGGCTTCGAACCCAAGCCGGCGGTCGAACCCCACTGCGATGTCGTCGTCACATCGATGGCCGAGGCCCGAGAGACGCTCGTCGAAGACGGCGTGCTCGCCGACCGCTGATTCCACCGGTACTACTGACTTATCGAGCGTAACCAGCTGTTGTGTGCTCGTGCTCGCACTCGATCCGCGACTGAGCGGCGCGAAGCGCCGCTGACCGCTGGGTCGGTCGGACGGTCATCGATCCGTGAATATCCGCTCTAAGTTCCGATTTCTCGACCGAGAAGGTTTTAACTCGTACTCGAGTAAGTGCTTTTGATGATGTGGCAGGACTTCGTCTTCATGCTCGGAAGCGGCCTCTCGATCGTCTTTCTCGCGCCGACGTTGCGTGACCCGAACGCACGGGTCCCTCTCGGCACGAGTCTCCCCTCGATGGGGATCGGGTTCGTCTACAGTCTGACCTTCTTTACGCTGGGAATGACCTTCTCGGCGACCGGCGCGTTCGCCGCCGGCTCGATGTGGTCGTTGATCGCCCTGTTCCGGTCCCCACAGGGAGTCTCGATGAACCTGTTCGCCCGGGAGAACCTCGCGCTGTTCGTCTCCGACCTTCGCTACTGGCTCGCGCGCCGCCGGTCCGATCGGTCGCTCGCCGACCAGTACGTCTCCTTTGACCGCGGTGCCGGCCACGGGACCCCCCGATAACGTCCGCTCCGGTCTCTCGAGTCGCGGATAGCCACCGCCGACACGATCACACAGCCGTTCGAGACCCGTCCCGCCGTCAGCCCGTCATTCGGAAAAGAGACTCGTGTGAACCGGCGCGAACTCGGTTTGCTCGTCGGACTCCGGCACCGTATCCGTGATCGCCCGCCCGGCGAGTCCCTCCTCGAGCAAGTTCGACAGCGGCGGGCCGACTTTTTCGGGTTCGACGAGGAAGGCGTCGTGGCCGTGGTCGGATTCGACCACGTGGTGTGCGATGTCGACGGCGGCCTCGCGACAGGCCCCCGCCAGCGATTCGGCCTGGTCGACGGTGAAGTGCCAGTCCCCGGTAAACGAGAGGAGCAGGAGTTCGCCCTCGAACGCCGCCAGCGCGTCGGCGTCGGATTCGTAGCCGGCTGCCAGATCGAAGTCGTCCATCGCGCGTGTCAGGTAGAGGTAGCTGTTGGCGTCGAACCGATCGGTGAACTTGTCGGCCTGATAGTCCAGATAGGACTCGACCTCGCGATACGGGAAGAAGGCCGCGGCGGGGTCCGGCGGCTCCTCGCGGACCGCTTCCCGGCCCGCCGATCGGCGACCGAACTTCCGGCCCATCGAGGCCTTCGAGAGGTACATGATGTGTCCGATCTGGCGCGCTCGAGCCAGCCCCTCCTCGGGTCCGGGTCCGCCGTAGTAGTGGCCGCCGTTCCAGTTAGGGTCGCCCGTGATCGCCCGCCGGGCAATGGTATCGAGCGCGAGACACTGGGCGTCGAGGCGGGCGGCGGTCGCGACCGCACCGGCACGTTCGACATCGTCGGGGAACCGGCGCAACCAGTCGAGGACGTTCATCCCGCCGACGCTGCCGCCGATGACGGCGTGGAGCCGGCCGACGCCGAGTGCGTCCAGCAGCCGCCGCTGGGCGCGGGTCCAGTCGCCGACCGTGACCGGCGGGTAGTCGGTCCCGTAGGGTTCGCCCGTCTCGGGGTTCTCGCTCGCCGGGCCGGTCGTCCCGTAACACGACCCCGGGACGTTCGCACAGATGACGTAGTACTCCGTCGTATCGATCGCTTTCCCGGGGCCGACGACATCGCCCCACCAGGCGCGAGCCTGGCCGGCGGTTTGGCCCCCCGAATCGGGCCGGCGAGCGACGTGGGCGCTGCCGGTCAGCGCGTGACAGACCAAGACCGCGTTGTCGCCGGTAAAGTCGCCGTAGGTCTCGTACGCGATCTCGAAGTTCGGAACCGACTCCCCCGAGAGGAACTCGAACGCTCCGATGCTGGCCGTCTCCTTCGTTGTCACGCTGTCTCACCCGCCGCCCGCGTCGCCGCCGCGATCGCTCCCTCGAGATCCGCCAGGATATCCTCGGGGTCCTCGATCCCGACGGACATCCGAATCAGATCGGCCGTGACGCCCGCCTCCTCGCGTTCCGCGGGCGTCAGCTGGCCGTGGGTTGTACTGGCGGGATGGATCACCAGCGTCTTGGCGTCCCCGATGTTCGCGAGGAACGAGGCCAACTCGACGTTCTCGCAGAAGGCCTTGCCCGCCTCGAAGCCGTCCTCCAGCCCGAACGCGACCATGCCACCGAAATCCGACAGGTAGCGGGTGGCGTTGTCGTGGGTTGGATGCTCCTCGAGTCCGGGGTACGTGACCCAGTCGACGTCCTCGTGGTCGTCGAGGTACGCCGCGACGATGGCCGCGTTCTCGCAGTGTTTCTCGACGCGAAGCGGCATGGACTCGAGTCCCTGTAACGTTTGCCAGGCGTCGAACGGTGACTGCTGGTTGCCCAGACTGCGCAGCGAGCGGAACCTGGCCGCGGCGGCGACGGGAGCGTCCGGGAAGTCCCGCGAGAAGTCGACATCGTGGTAGGCGTGGTTCCGGCCCGCGATCTCGTCGTAGCCGTGGTCGCCCCAGGGAAAGGAGCCGCCGTCGACCAGCACGCCGCCGACGGTCGTGCCGGAGCCGTGGAGCCACTTGGTCGTCGACTCCCAGACGATGTCAGCCCCGTGCTCGAGCGGGCGACAGAGCGCCGGCGTCGCGAACGTGTTGTCCACGACGAGGGGAACCCCGTGCTCGTGAGCGATCTCGGCAAGACGTTCGAAGTCGGGCGTCACCAGCGACGGGTTGCCGATCGTCTCGACGTGGACGAAGGCAGTGTCCTCGTCGATGGCCGCCTCGTACTCGTCGTACTCGAGGGTGGGGACGAATTTCGGCTCGATGTCCCGCCGGGTCGCGGTCTTCGAGAAGTAGGCCGTCGTCCCGCCGTAGGTGTCGGTCGAACAGACCACGTTGTCGCCCGCCTCGGCGAGAATCAGGACGGCTGAGTCGAGCGCGGCCATGCCGCTGCCGGTCGCGACCGCGCCCGCACCGCCCTCGAGGTCGGCGAGGCGCTCCTCGAGCGTGGTGACGGTCGGGTTGGCGATCCGCGAGTAGATGTAGCCGTCGTCCTCGAGGGCGTACCGGGCGGCGGCGATGTCGGCGTCGCCGAAGACGTAAGAGGTCGTCTGGTGGATCGGCGGTGCCATCGCACCGGTTTCCGGGTCCGGTGACTGACCTGCATGGACGCTCCGCGTGCCGAGGCCGCGCTCGTCGGTGGCGGCTTCGTCGTCCCTCGAACGACACCGTTCCGCGCTGCCGTCCTCCGGCGGTGTCGCCGACGTTTCGGTCTCGCCGCCGGCGTCGTGCCCGTCGCTCGCGTCGTCGCTCATGTTTAACATGCATACTTCTATAGATATATATGCGTCGTAGTAACGGCAAAAAGCGCAGGCTAGAGAGTGTCACGCCTGAGTGATAGCGCGCTCGAGCCCGAACCGGCCGACGGTCCGCTCAACGACGGCGACGACGACGAGGACGACCGAACGCGTATCGATTCCGACCGTATTGCCGTGCATGATACTGCCCGAATCGGTTCGGTCCGAGACGAACGACTTGATAGTTCCCGAGCGCAAAGAGCCGGTCGTGCACTCGAGTGACCGCGACCGGGTCGTGCTCGCCGCCCTGGTCTTTGCGGTATTGTTCTCGCAAGTGCTGCTCTATCCCGGCGTCGCGACGCTCGTCGAGACGCTGGGTGCCGACGCGACGGCGTCGGCGTTCGCGGCGACCCCGCTAGACGCGAGCATGTGGTTTCTGGTCGCCGAGTTCGCCGCCTACGTTTCGTTCGTCGGCGTCTGGGGCGTCGTGAGCGATGCGACCGGTCGACGCACGCCGTTTATCGTCGCCGGCTCGATCGCCGGCGCGCTCGGGTATGCCGCCCTCGCCGCCGTCCCGATCGTCGGCTCGATCCCCTTCGAGGGGGTGCTCCTCCTGCGAATCGTTCAGGGCGCGATGACCATCGGCGCGTTCTCCCTGACGATGACCATGCTGATGGACTTGGAGGGCGGCCACGGCCGGAACATGGGTGCGGCGGGGATCGCCATCGGGCTCGGGGCCGCTCTCGGCGCTCCGGTCGGCGGCCAGCTCACGGCGGTCGATCCAGTCGCGCCGTTGCTCGTCGCCGCCGGTCTCCTGGTCTGTGTCGGCGGCCTCGTCTCGCTCGTCGACGATCGCGCCCCCGACGAGCACCGGGCCGCTCGAGCCCTCGTCGAGGGTATCCGCCACCGGCCGACGCTGTCGATCCCGTACGCCTTCGGCTTCGTCGACCGGCTTACCGCGGGGTTTTTCGCGCTCGTGGGCACCCTCTACTTTCAGGAAACGTTCGGCCTCGGCGCGGGAACGACCGGCCTCCTGCTGGCGTGCTTTTTCGCACCTTTTGCCATCCTGCAGTATCCGATGGGTGCCCTCTCGGATCGGATCGGTCGGACGGTGCCGATCGTCGTGGGCTCGGTGTGTTACGGCGGCGGTATCCTCCTTGTCGGGGCTTCGCCCTCGGTCCCGACCGCGGCGATCGCGATGGCAGGGGTCGGCGTCCTCGGGGCGCTCGTCGCCCCCGCGACGATGGCGCTGGTCACCGACCTCGCCGACGAGAGCGAGCGCGGCGTCGCCATGGCCGGGTTCAACCTGGCCGGCAGCCTCGGCTTCCTCGGCGGCTTTCTCATCGGCGGCACCGTCGCCGGCAGCTACGGCTACGATCTGGCCTTCCTCGTCGTCGGCGGCCTCGAGATCGCGATCGCCGTCGTCACCGTGCCCGTATTCTTGCGGCTCTCGCTCGAGCCTCCCGACCGGTTTCGGTCGGGCGACCGCGAAAACGCCTGATCGCGGACCCGTTCGAGCTCGTCTAATCGTTCTATGTTGTGCTATGTAGTCACATAACGTTGTATGGGAAGAAGGTATCAATTTTTATGTGCTCAGGCCCAACCCCCGATGATGGCACGAGATAACCCGGTTTCGCGGCGGACAGCGCTGAAGCTTACTGGTGCGGCTGCATCGACGGCGCTCGTCGCCGGTTGTAGCAGCGACGGTAACGGTGACGGCAACGGTGACGGCAACGGCGGCAGTGAGGGGCCGTACACGATCGAGTCCGGGAAAGAAATCAAACTCAAATCGAATGCTCAGTCCTGGGAAGGTATGGCGCCGTCCAAGATCGAAGGCGTGGAGAACCCCGACCTCAGCCTCACCGAAGGTGAGACCTACACGATCACCTGGGCGGAGAACGAGCAGGGCACACACAACCTCGCGATCTACGACGACAGCGAGTCGGCCGTCGCAGGACCGACTGAAAAGACCGATGACAGCGAACCCGGCCTGAGCGTCGAGTTCGAGGCATCGAGCGATACCGTCGAGTACGTTTGTCAGCCCCACTATGGGGTCGGGATGCACGGCAGCATCAAACTCGAATAACGGATTCTACGCCACGGTTCGGGCGGAACGGTCGACACTGTCTGACCGTTGCAGTTTCCGATCTCTTTCTGACGCTTTTTCTCGGTGAGCTCCGATAGCTACACAACAGTAATCACTACTGATACCCTATCGTCGTCGGGGAGTGTCCCGATGCAGCATCAACGTCCCTCTCCTTATTGTTCTGTCAATCTCGAGCCGTTCCACGCTCGAGCAGTGAGCGCGCGTCCCTGATCGAACTGTCCGCCTGCTCGCGAAGGGAATACTTCCCGCCGGTGATCGCTCACTCACTGGGTGGCATCAAAAGTACCATACCACCTCGTTCCGCAGTAGCCCGTATCAGGTGACATCCGTGACGAAGAAACGCGAATACACGGGCGAGTATCCCGACAAGACGCTGTATATCCCGGGTCCGACCGAAGTGCGCGAGGACGTGATCGACGCGATGTGCGAGCCGATGTTCGGCCACCGGATGGACCGCATGACCGACCTCTATACGACTATCGTCGAGGACACCAAGGAGTTCCTCGGCACCGACAACGAGGTCGTCATCCTGACGGGGTCTGGCACCGAGTTCTGGGAGGCCTCGACGCTCAACCTCGTCGACGAGAACATCCTCGTCCCGACCTGTGGCAGTTTCAGCGAGCGCCACGCCAACGTGGCCGAGCGACTGGGCAAGGACGTCGACCGACTCGAGTACGACTGGGGACAGGCCATCAAACCCGCGGACATCCGCGAGGAACTCGAGGCAAGCGACAAGCACTACGACGTCGTCGCGACCGTGATGAACGAGTCCTCGACGGGCGTGCGAAATCCCATCGAGGAGATCGGCGACGTCGTCGCCGACTACCCCGACACGTACTTCGTCGTCGACGCGGTCTCCGCGCTGGGTGGGGACATCGTCGACATCGACGAGCACAACATCGACGTCATCTTCGCCTCGAGTCAGAAGGCGTTCGCCATGCCGCCGGGGCTAGCGATCTGCGTCGTCAGCGACGACGCCTACGAGCGCGAACTCGAGAAGGACTCCGCCTCGTGGTACGGCGGCTTCCAGCGCACGATCGACTACTACGACCGAAAGGGACAGACCCACTCCACGCCCGCGATTCCGATCATGCTGGCCTACCGCAAACAGATGAAGCACATGCTCGAGGAGGGCCACGACGCACGGGACCAGCGCCATCGGGAGATGGCCGAGTACACCCGCGAGTGGGCGCGCGACCACTTCGACATGTTCCCCGAGGAAGGGTACGAGTCCCAGACGGTGAGCTGTATCGAGAATACGCAGGGGATCGACGTCGCCGCGACGATCGAGGCCGTCAGCGAGGAGTACGACATGGTCTTCTCGAACGGTTACGGCTCGCAACTCGGCGAGGAGACGTTCCGCATCGGCCACATGGGCGAACACGACCTCGAGAGCATCAGAGAACTGACCGACGCGATCGAAGACATCGCGGATCTGTAATCCGTCGTTCGGGATCGAGCGACTCGAGACGCTCGCAGCCGACCGATCAGTTACCGCCGGCGTTCATCTCGAATAGGTCGGCCCTCATTCGGTGACCGTTCTGGGGTACCTGCGCCGCGGGTATTCACGGGAACGCGGCTACAGTGATGACGTTTCCGACCAGTTTCGAACGTCGGAATCGCTGGACGTGACCGACGTGACCTACGACGTTCTCGGTGTGAATCCGCTGCATCCGCTGACGCGGATTCGATGGCGAGCTCGGTGATCGTCTAGAATCAGTAAATCACAGCACCGTAGTCCCGCTCGAGTCGGACCCCCCTCAATCACCTCTCGGATGCCGAATTGCAGAACCCCCCTTTGGTTTTGTCGGCGAACGAGCGGTTCGAAGAACCCGAATGACGCCGTTCACCGCGAGGGCCGCAGGCCCGAGCAGGCCGACGACCGATGTGGAGTCCCCGAAGGGGCCAAAACGGAGGGAGAAGTGCTTTTCGTCGACGTTTTGCCGAGGGTACGCCGTAGGCGTGCCCGCAGAGCAAACGTTCGGTTCTATTGAATATGGCCTTCTTCCCGAAGCTGGTCGGCTTCGCTCTTCTCGTAGCGCCAGGTGATATCGGCCTTCTCGTCCTGCCAGTCCCAGGGTTCGACGAGCACGACGTCGTCTTCGCGGATCCAGATTCGTTTCTGCATCTTCCCGGGGATGCGCGCGGTGCGCTCGGTCCCGTCGGCACAGCGTACTTTGACCCGATTCGCCCCGAGCATGTCCGTGACGGTCGCGAAGACCTCGTCGTTCTCGGGCATCCGGAGGTTCTTGCGACCGCCATCTCCGTCGCTCATGGCCGCGGATTCACGTTCGAGGGGTTTAACGCTTTATCGTTCCATCTAGCGCAATGACCGGTGGCTGGCGGTTCTCGTCCGCTGAGCGGGGAACCACGCCGTTTATTTCGCTCGGCTCTGCAACCCTCCGTATGTTACGGAATCTCGGTGCGCTCGGAATCGCCGGTCTCGTGATTCTGGTTGCTGGTATCGGCCTGATCGCCTCGCAGAACCTCTTGATTGCTGCCGGAATGGCACTCATCGTAGCCGGATTGGGATTGGTCGTCAAGTCCCTGATCTCGGGTATGCTCCAGAACTTCGGGATGTTCTAACCGTCTCCGACTGCGTTCGCTGCGATCCCATACGTTTCTTCTCGCCAGCGGTCGTCTCGATCCACCGGCGCGCCACTGCCGTCGAACCGACGGGCGGGTTAAACCTCGTTGTCGCCGGCTCGATGTTCGCTGATGAGTTGGTCGACCATCGCCGCTTTGCGATCCCGTTTTCGATCCTCGGCGCGTTCGTGCCAGTCGTCGATGGCCGCTTCGACATCGTCCTCGCGTGCGACGGCGAGTTCGTCGACCTCCTGCATGGCGACGTCGGCGGCGGGACCGACCGGAATCTCGTTCTCGAAGAGGAGTTCGTCGGCGATTTCGGAGAGTCCGCCGTCCTTGAGAACGACACGGGGATCGAACCCCGCGAGCAGTTCGGCCGTCGACCGGCCCGCGCCGCTGGGGTCCCGGATGTAGACGACGTCGCCGCTCGCGATGCCGTACTGCTCGTTGGCCTCGCGGATCGCCCCCTTGGTGAACTTCTCGACGACCTTGACCGGGACCAGCCCCTCCTTCTCCGCGGAGACGTCACTGAAGTTCGAGTGATCGAGCTTCCAGAGCGCTTTCATTCGCTCGACTTTCTTCTCGAGCGTCTCGACCTCGTCACGAGCCGCGTCGCGTTCGCGCTCGAGTCGGTTCGCCTTCCGCTCGAGGCGATTTACCTCCCGATCCCGGCGAACTTCCTTCCGCTCCTCGCTACGGGTGACACTGAGCTCCGTCTCGAGGTCGTCGATCCGCTCGTCGCGCTCGGCGACGCGACCCTCGAGCCGTTCGACGTGTGACTGGAGGCGCTCGACCTGGCGTTCGAGGTCCTTGATCCGTTTTTCCTCCTCGCTCAGCTCGCGTGGCTCGTGCTCGGTGGGCTCCGATTCGGGCTCCTCCTCGTCGTTCAGGTCGGTCAGGACGGCTTCGACGCTTTCCTCACCGGCGACGACGCGGGCGGTGACCTCACCGCGGTCGATCCCCGGCGGGAGCTTGCTGGCGATCCGCTCGAACTGGTCCTCGTGGGCGTCGAGGGCGTACAGCGCGGCAGCCATCGCGTCGCGCTGGTGATCGTCGTCGTAGGGCTGGTCGCGCGTGCGGTGTTGTTTCTCGTCGATCGGTAGGTCGCTTTCGGGTGCCCAGCCGGCGGCGTCGAAACTCCGGCGGAATTTCTCGACCGTTTCGGGCATCGGCGTCACGTCCGCTGCAACGATGACGGGCCGCCCGCGCTCGACGATCCACTCGATCACCGCGGCGGTGTCGCTGGTTCGCGAACTCCAGACGTCGAGGACCTCACCCTCGAGTCCGACGATGGCGACGGCGGTCGTCGTGCCGGGATCGATCCCGACGATGACGTGATCCCGGCGCTTGACCAGCGGCTCGAACTCGATGCCGTCGCGGCGCTGGCGCTCGATCTCGACGCGAACGTCGCCCGACCGAGTGCGCGAAACGGGGATATCCCCGGGCCGGGCCGCGACGGTGAAGACGGCGTTGGCGAAGCCGCCGTACGCCTCCCGGACTTCCCGTTCGTACTCGAGGTTCGCGTCCTCGAGTTCGGACTCGACCTCGCGGGCGCGTTTCCTGACCGAACCGTGGATACGGCGGGTGTAGCGGTCCTCGCTCCAGCCGCCGCTGCCGGTCGAGCGACCGCGTGCGACCTTGACTGCTGTCGTGTCGGTGAACGCGGAGACTTCGTGGCCGACGTTGTGGGCGGCCAGTCGGGCGGCGGCCTCGGCCTCCTGCATCGGGTCCTTGCCGTAGGGGACGTTGTGGCGGTTCGCCACGCGGGAGAGCGGCTCGGGCTGTTCGGCACCCGTCACCTGGACGAGTCGGGTGCCGGCGGGCAGCGAGCCCAGGAAGTGGATGAGCTGGTCCTTGTCGGCGGCCAGCTCGTACATATTGTCGGTTGCGACGATCGCCGGCTCCTCGTCGTCGATCAGTCGCCTGAGTTTTCGGTGAGAGACGACGTCCCGACTGACGTCGTCGCCGTCGTAGACGGCCAGTGCGTACGACGGTGCATCGCCGCGCACGTCACCGCTCTGAATATCGACACCGAAGACGACTGCATCGAGCGCACTCGTTCGCGTACTCACAGAGGCTGCTAGGAACGAGATCGCTATAAATCCGGCGCGGGTTTGCACTCGCTTCAAGACGGTCCCGAACGCGGCTTCGGCGGCAGCGATCCGCCGGCGCTCAGTCCTCCCCGTCGTCGGGGTACCGGACATCGACCCCCTGCCCGTCGTCGGGGACGAACACGTCCGCGGGATCACCTGCGAAGACCTCACGAGCCTGCTCGAGGTGATCGTCCGCCCGCCCGGCGTAGCGCGAGGAGATGTGCAACAGCGCGAGCCGGGCCGCGCCGGCTCGGTTCGCGATTTCGGCGGCCTGGCGGGCCGTCGCGTGAGCGGTGTCGGCGGCGCGCTCGGCTCGATCGTCGGCGAAGGTGGCGTCGTGGATCAGCAGGTCGGGGTCGTCGGCGACCTCGATCGTCGCCTCGGCCGGGCGAGTGTCGCCGGTGTAGACGATCGTCCGGCCGGGGCGGGGGTCGCCGACGACTTGGTCGGGATCGACGACGGACCCGTCCTCGAGTTCGACGGACTCGCCCGCGTGGAGTTTCGAGAACTTGGGGCCGACGGGGACGCCGAGTTCCTCGGCGTGCTCGCGGTCGAACCGACCCTTGCGATCGTCTTCGACGAGCGCGTAGCCGACCGAGCGGGTGTCGTGGTCGGTTTCGAACGCGCGGACCTCGTATTCCTCGGCACGGTAGGCGATGTCGCCGGCCCCGATCTCGTTGATTCGGACGGGAAACGAGGGGCGATTGTCGAGGGCGTTCACCAGCCCCTTGAGTTGGCGGCGCGTGCCATGGGGCGTGTGAATCGCCAGCGGCTCCTCGCGGTCGTTGAACGCCATCGTCTGCAGCAGGCCCGGAATCCCCAGGACGTGGTCGCCGTGGAGGTGCGTGACGAACAGGTGCGAGACGGCAAACCCCGTCCCGAATCGCATCATCTGACGCTGGGTCCCCTCGCCGGCGTCGAACAGCAACCCGTCGCCCTCGCGGGCGACGAAGACGCTGCTCGGGTTCCGCTCGGTCGTCGGAATCGCCCCGGCTGTCCCCAGAAACGTCACGCGCAGTGGCATCGGTAACCCCTCGGCGGGCCGCGACTAAACCGGCTTCGGATCGTCCGGGACTCCCGGGTCTCGAACCCGGCACGCACCACTCCCCAACGCTGGTACTCGCCGGATCGATCACCGCGGGCGCTCGAGGCGGACGACGAACGGTGTTCGTACACTGTGGTAACTGTGGACTATTCCCGTAAATCGTCTCGGAACGATTCGCCGTCCTGCAAACGGACTGCGCGTTTTACATCCGTCGAGTGCCAAAGGGACGACGACCACACCCCCAATGAGTTCGAGACTGACGTTCGGCACGCTCAAGCGCATCGTCGCGATCCTGATCGCGATCGCGATCGTGCTCGCCGCCGGTATCGTTGTCGGGCAGGCCCCGGCTATTTTCGGTGTCGAGGCGGATCCGGAGGCCTCGATTACGTTCGAAGACCAGCATGGCGAGGGAACAAATGTCACGGTTCGTGAGGTCTCCCTCTCCGACGGCGGCTACGTCGTGCTTACCGACAGCGGCGACGAGCCGCTGGCAGTCTCCGAACACCTCGCGGCCGGCACCCACGAGAACGTGACTCTCGAGCGCGAGGACGACGCGACCCACGAACTGGTCGGGCAGCTGACGGCGACGGTCCACCAGGACACCGGCGACGATCCGTTCGCCTACTATGAAACCGACGGCGAGGAAGACCACCCCTATCTCGAGGACGGGTTCCCGGTCAGCGACACCGCGACGGTGACGATGGGCGAGACGGACGCGCTCGACGACTCGTTCGTCGTCGAATCGATCGATGCGCCCGCAGCCGCGACGACCAACGAGACGATTCGGGTGAACGCGACGCTCCGCAATCCGACCGCGTTCCAGACCCAACAATCCGTCACCGTCCGCATCGACGGTGCCGTCTTCGAGCGACGGGTGCTCGAACTCGAGGGTGGCGACTCACGGCGCGTGACCTTCGAGACGGATACGGGCGGTGCACCCCCCGGGAACCGGACGATCGGCGTCTACACCGACGGCGACGGTGCGGTCGCGGGGATCGAACTCGCGTTCCACACGGAGCCGAGCGTCTCGGTGACCGACGCGAGCGCGGAACGCGTGACCGTCGAGACCGCGATTCCCGAGCGCGGATTCGTCGCCCTCGAGCGGAACGGCTCGGTGGTCGGAACGAGCGTTCAGCTCGAGCCCGGCGATCACGAGAACGTCACCGTCGACCTCCCGGAAGACGCCGCGAGCAACGAGAGTGACGAACTGACGGCGGCGCTCTACGCGGGCGATCCGGGCGATGTCGATTCGGCATCGCCGATCGAAGTCGATAACCGATCAGTTCGGACGACGGTTACTATCGGGGACACGGCCGACGCGGAGGGCGGCGACGACTCCGGTGGTGAGGATTCGGGGTCCGATTCGGCCGCCGAGTAACCGACCGATTCTTACCCGGCCCGTTCGTACTCGCTGGCGATGGACGCGCCGCTGTGGACCGAGACCCACGCCCCGGAGCTGGCCGAGTTGCCCCAGGACGACGCTCGCGAGTATCTGGAGCGAGCCGTCGAGGAGCCGATCAACCTCCTCCTACAGGGACCGCCCGGGAGCGGGAAGACGGCCGCGGCGCGCGCACTAGCCCGCGAGGCACACGCCGACCCGGACAACGATTTCGTCGAGATCAACGTTGCCGACTTCTTCAGCCGGACCAAAACCGAGATCACGAACGACCCCCGGTTCGAACACTTCCTCGTCGGCCGATCCTCGATGTCGAAACGGGACATGATCAACCACGTCCTCAAGGAATCGGCCAGCTACGCGCCCGTCTCGGGGGGGTACACCACGATCTTACTCGACAACGCCGAGAACGTCCGCGAGGACTTCCAGCAGGCCCTTCGCCGGATCATGGAGCAACACCACCGGACGACGCAGTTCATCGTCGCGACGCGCCAGCCGACCAAGCTCATCCCGCCGATCCGCTCACGGTGTTTCCCCGTTTCCCTGCCCGCGCCGACCAGCGAGGAGATCGTCACCGTCCTCGAGCGCATCGTCGAGCGCGAGGGGGTCGACTACGACGCCGACGGCCTCGAGTTCGTCGCGGGATACGCCAACGGCAACCTCCGACAGGCGATCCTGGCGGCCCAGACGACCGTCGAGGACGCGGGCGAACTCACGATGAGCGCGGCCTACGAAACGCTCGGCGAGGTCGGCCTCGAAGACGAAATCGAATCGATGCTCGACGACGCCGAGGCCGGCGACTTTACCGACGCCCGGTCGACGCTGGACGACCTGCTCGTCGACGACGGACTGGACGGCAACGAGGTGCTCGAGGAAATACTTCGAATCGCTCGCAAACGCTATCAGGGTGAACGTCTCGCCCGAATCCACCAGCTGGCCGCGGATATCGACTTCGAGATGCACGAGGGAACGAGCGATCGGATTCACGTCTCGCACCTGCTGGCGGAGCTCGGTCGAGACGCCTGAGACCTGTTTTCTGTCGAAGTTCACTGATGGCGGACGACTCTCTCGAGGAACGACTTGCCGAGTTCGAGTCGCGGGAATCGGTGTCCTCGCAGTCGTCGCTCGACGCACCCGATCCCTCGAGCGACGGCCCGGACCCGATCGGGCCGACGACGCGTTTCTTGGCCGTGTTCGCTCTCGTCCCGCAAGTTCGGCTTCTGCTCAGTATCACACCTGTCGTCGGTATGTCGCCCACGGGGCGATCGACACTCCTTGCGTCGCTGGTCGGCGGCGTCATCGTCGCTGAGTGCTTGCTCCGACGGAGTGGACCAGCCATCGCGTTGGCGCTCTGGAAGGGCCTTTTCCATGCCGTTCTTTGCACTATCGGCGCGTTGATCGGTTCCGTAATCGTGACCGGCTCTTCGCTTCCCGATTCGGTGGTCGGGGCCGGATTCCTCGTCATCAGCGCCCTCGTCACCACCCGCCGGCTCGAGCGGGAGGACAGCGGCTGACACTGCCGGTCACGATGGCGCTGCATTCACCGGCCAATCCGTGGCCGGCACGGACTGTTATCCGCTCGCCGGCCGAAGGGCGGGTATGCCGACGCTTCTCGAGACACGGATCAAGAACCGATTTCGCGTCCAGCCGAACCACGCGAACAACAACGAGACGCTCCACGGCGGCAACCTGATGAAGTGGCTCGACGAGGTGAGCGCGATGTCGGCGATGCGCTTCGCCGGCGAGACCTGCGTCACCGCCCGCGTGAACGAACTCGACTTCGAGCGGCCGATCCGGATCGGTGACACCGCCCTCGTGGAGGCCTACGTTTACGACGCCGGCCGGACGAGCGTCCACGTCGCCCTGCGGGCCTGGCGCGAGGAGCCCCGCAGCGGCGAGACCGAGAAGACCACCGAGTCGACGTTCACCTTCGTCGCGATCGACGAGACCGGCGAGACGGTCTCCGTCCCCGACCTCTCGGTCGAGACCGAGGAGGGTGAGCGCCTTCGGGATCGCGTCCACGAGATCGAGGAGTGATTACCCGCGGACGGTCGACTCACCAGCGTCTCGAATCGCCTCGGTGGGCGGCTGACTGTCCGATCCCGGTGCTGGCGCGCTGGGTCGTGGTTCGTCACTGACGAACCGCGAGGCGATATCGCGAGGGATGAGCGAAGGAGCCACGCGACTGAGCGAATCGGTTGGGGAGGGCGTGGCCACTCCGTGTTGCCACGATAGTAGCGTACGCCGCGGGTCAGCCATCCAACTGCTCGCGTCGATACGAAGGCAGCTACGGCGATCGCCGCTCGAGGACCAGCACGTACCGCGTCAGCGACCGATGGACCCGGCGCTTGAAGGCCGACTCGATCGCCCAGCCCGCGGCCCGCGCCTCGCCGGCCCACGAGCGATCGGCGATCACGACGGCCCGCGACGCGACCCGGTGGGCTTCCTCGAGCGCGCCCGCGACGAGGTCCTCGAGCCGGTGGGTGTCGATCTTCGACTGGCGGCCGTAGGGGGCGTCGAAGACGACGCCGTCGACGGAATCGTCCGCCAGCGGGAGACGCATCGCGTCACCTCGACCGACGTGCCACGACCCCCGCTCGACGCCGGTCGGCGAGGGCTCATCGCGCTCGAGGAAGTGCGTCAGGTTCTCGCGCGCACCCCGGACCATCTTCGCCTGCGCGTCGGTGCCGATCACGTCCGCGCCGACCAGGCCGGCCTCGACGAGGCCGCCGCCGGTCCCACACATCGGATCGAGGATCGTCGCGCCCGCTCGAGCGCCTGCGATGTTCGCCGCGGCGCGCGCGAGCAGGGGGTCCATGCTGCCGGGCTGGAAGAACGGTTTGTCCGTCGGCGCGCGGGTACCGAAATCCCGAACGCTCTCGGCCGCAAGCCAGCCGAGCGCACAGACGGAGACGAACTCGCCCGGCGACTCGTCGCGCCCCTCGTCGTCGACGCGCTCGAGGGCGTGTTCGCCCGTATCATCCCGGTGTTTCCCCTCCGAAAAGACGACCCGAAGGAGATGATCCGGATCGTCGAGATCTACCGAAAACCCACGCTCGACCAGGATTTCGCCGAGTTCGCGTTCCACACGCTCGGTACTCACGCCGCTCGAGCCGTGAACGTCCGTCGCCCGTACCGCGACCGATCCCTCGCGGTCGATCGCAGCGGCTTCGAGGACGGCCCGCGCGCTCTCGAGGTCGGCCGCGCCCCGGCCGAGGAGGTCGCTCGCGCGGTGGGTGTA
The DNA here is from genome assembly GCF_005890195.1 of Natrinema pallidum. Classification (NCBI taxonomy): domain Archaea; kingdom Methanobacteriati; phylum Methanobacteriota; class Halobacteria; order Halobacteriales; family Natrialbaceae; genus Natrinema; species Natrinema pallidum. The sequence goes on from NZ_CP040637.1 coordinate 100,014, forward strand.
GGCGAGTCCGCGGACGCGCTCGGGGACGATCCCCCCTGCGACCGCGAGTCCGGGCGCGATGCGACGGAGTCCGGCCGCCGCGCTGGCCGCCTCGCGGGCCGCGAACGCGTCGTCCTCGCCGCCGAGCTCGAGCAGATACACGCTCGACCGTCGCGTCGGCGCGGCCATGAGCCTACCGCTTTCCGCGAACCAAGCCACCAACTACGATACCAAATATCATACCTGTGGCCGCTCGAGCGGCCGGAAATCGGCGATACGCGAATCCACCGCGGAGCGTATAAACCGGATATATCAGGTGGCGGTACTAAGCTTTATAAACCTTAAATACGTCTTTTTAAGCGACTAATGACGGATCCGAAGGACACCATCAACATCGAAAACGTGGTGGCGTCGACCGGCATCGGGCAGGAACTCGACCTCCAGAGCGTCGCGATGGACCTCGAGGGGGCCGACTACGACCCCGAGCAGTTCCCCGGTCTCGTCTACCGTACCCAGAATCCCAAGTCCGCCGCACTGATCTTCCGGTCGGGGAAGATCGTCTGTACCGGCGCGAAAAGCACCGACGATGTCCACGAGAGCCTGCGCATCGTCTTCGACAAGCTCCGTGAACTCCAGATTCAGGTCAACGAGGACCCCGAGATCGTCGTCCAGAACATCGTCACCTCGGCCGACCTCGGCCGGAACCTCAACCTGAACGCGATCGCGATCGGCCTCGGGCTCGAGAACATCGAGTACGAGCCCGAGCAGTTCCCCGGCCTCGTCTATCGACTCGACGAGCCGGAGGTCGTCGCACTGCTGTTCGGCTCCGGGAAACTCGTCATCACCGGCGGGAAGAAACCCGTCGACGCCGAGCACGCCGTCGACAAGATCGTCTCCCGACTCGAGGACCTCGGTCTCCTCGAGTAACGCCGATCCTTTTCGGTCGTTCGATCGACTCGAGCGGTGCCGACGCCACCTGCGGACCCGTGTCCCGACCGGACGCGTCGTCGGTGGTCGGCCGATCGATGCGTCTCGCCCGGAGTCGGACCCCGGGGGTCCGACACCCTGTAGTAATCAGTTCTTACCCGTCCGTCGATCCGCGTCCGTCGTGAGTTACATCTCGAGTCGCCGACCGTCGATCGCATTTCGATCGCTTTCACCGAGTTTTCGATCGTTCAATCGCGGCCCAGCGAACCTGACTCGTCTGAACCGGTGCTGATTCGCCGAAACGACCGTTCGCGTTTATCCGGGTCTCCGTCCCTGACTCTCACGTGCCCATGACGATCCACCCAGATCGAACGCCGCCGGCCTCGGGTCGATTTCATCCCGGTACCGACGGCGCGATCAGCCGTCGTCCTCTCCCGCGGGAGACGATCCGTCACGTCCTCGACAGCGACCGTCGGCGCGAGGTCGTTCGGTGCGTGCTCGCCGCCGACGACCCGATCGCGGTCAGAACGTTGGTCGGCCGACTCGCCGACGCCGAACAGGACCCGACCGTCGCGACGACGATCCATCAACTACGCCAGCGAATTCACACGTCCCTGTGCGAAACCCATCTCCCGCTGCTCGAAAAACACGATATCGTCCGGTACGACCGGGATCGAAACCTCGTCGCCCCGGCCGTGAACTGTGCCGCGTTCGAATCCCGCCTCGAGTTCGACTCGCTCGACCGGCCGATCGCTAGCCGACTCGAGTAGCTTCGACGCGGTCGAGTCGGGCCCGTCGTTCCCGCCCGTCGGAGGCCCGTAACGATCCGTTCACTCGACGAGTCGCTCGATCTCGGTCACGAGAATATCGCTTGCGCCGGCCGTTTTGACCTCGGTAATCGTCTCGAAGACATCCCGTTCGTTGACGACTGCGTGGACGGCAACCGTCGCGTCCCCGCCGTCCTCGTCGGCGATATCCATGATCGTCGGCCCGCCCAGTCCCGGAATGACATCGCGAACGTCCTCGAGGCGGTCCCGCGGGACGTTCATCATCAGGTACCGCTTGCCTTCGGCGTGTTTCACCGAGGAAAGCGCGGTCCTGACCTCGCCGACCTTGGGATCGTCGAGGACGTCCTCCCGCCCGAACAGTCGGACGGAACTCGAGAGGACCTCGTCGATGACGGCCAGTCGGTTCATTTTCAGCGTCGTTCCGGTACTCGTGATGTCCACGATCGCATCGGCCATCTCCACGTGGGGCGTAAGCTCCGTCGCGCCCGAGACCTCGACGATGTCGGGGTCGACGCCGGTGGTGGCGAAGAAGTCCGCGGTGATGTTCGGGAACTCGGTGGCGACGGTTTTCCCAGCCAGATCCGCGACGGCGTCGGTGTCGCCGTCTTCGGGGGCCGCCAGCACGAGTCGGCAGCGACCGAACTCGAGGTCGAGCAACTCGGACACGTCGTCGACGCGAGCCTCCCGAACCTGGTCGAATCCCGTGATCCCGAGTTCGGCCGCGCCGTCGGAGACGTACTCCGGAATGTCGGCCGCGCGAGCGAACAGGACGGTCACGTCCGGGTCGACGGTATCGGCGTAGAGTTTGCGGTCGGCCCCGTTCTCGAGATGGAGCCCCGCCCGCTCGAGGAGGTCGATCGTCGGCTCGTGCAGGCGGCCCTTGTTGGGAACGGCGATTCGCATATGGTCCGTCTTGGACGGCGGCGGGCAACTGTCTTTTCATCCGGGCACCGCCATCGGCCCTCCGCGTCCCCGGAATGGCCGACCCAGGTTCGCGGGTCACGATCGCGCCTCGAGCGGTCCACGCTGCGTGCGGGTCCGGACGCCTCTCGAGGCGAGTGGAGTCGCACGGTATCGGGGCACCCACCCGGGAACGGCCCCGTGACATCGACTCACGCCGATGGACAGCTATCGACTGAACAGAGCACCCTTGATCTGTGCGTAAAGCGAGTCACCACGGCCGGGATCGGTCATTCCGGCGAGTTCGCCCCAGGTTATCGGGAGGTCGGGGCGGAACTCGTGGGTGTAGCCGGGGATATCGGCGTCGATAAGATGGTAAGGTGGGTAGAGATCGAAGTTCTCGTATTTGCCGGTAAAGCGATACTGGCCGTGTCCGAGCACTTTGTATTCTGCGGGCGGTTCCATGCCCCGCATGAGATAGCAGTCGCGAATCTGACACCGCAGATTGTAGCTCAGATAGTCCCTGAACGGCGCGGGATCGACCAGCGGAGCCGGCAAAATATCGACGCAGGCATCCGGCTCTCTCTCCGGCCCATCACCGTGCCAGACAGTCCGGCGCTCGCCCCTCGCAACGTAGTATTCGATTCCGATCCCCGACACCGCCTCGATCTCCCCGGCAGCATCCAGATAGATCTCCTGTTTGTACCCGACCGCCCCCTCGGGCCCGATCTTTTCCGCAGGCAGTTCGTGCGGACGGCTCGTGTCCCCGATGTCTACCTCGGGATCGTCGTCGTAGTGGCTCAGACTTTGGTCCAAGAGCTCACCGAAGCACGTCTCGATCTCCCCGTCCGAGAGTCCCTCGAGCGCCTTCCGTACCTCTTCGAATCGATCTCCATCCAGATCCCACGGAATCGTGTCGTGCTCGGTCTCTCGAGCGACGTAATACTGGGCGTATCTGCGTGCATGCCCAACGTGTTCCCCCTCGCTATGGGTGCGTTCCGCCGGTTTGTCCGGGTAACCATCTTGTTCGTGGTACTTTATTTTGCCATTGAAGTCTATTTCAATGAGGTGCTCGATATCGTTGTTATCGATAACGCTTAGACCGATCCTGTCAGATTCCCCAGTTATGATTGCATCCATACCTGTTACCTCCTGCTCCTTGCGTCACCAGTCGACTCACCAAGCCCAGTGATATCGTCTATATCGAATTCCTGGTCAGTATTGAGACCGAGTCGGTCTCGCAAGAGCGATTGGACCTCGCCGGCGACGTGCTGGCCGAATTTCGTGGTGAGGACGGCCCCGAGCGGAACGCCAGCGAGGCCACCGGCCACTGCCCCGGCCGGTCCAGCTATCGCCCCGACTGCCGATCCAACCGTCCAGCCTTTGGTCATCCCTTTGATCGGGCTACTGGCCGCATCTTGCACCCGGCTGGCTACGTCGATATCGTGATACTCGAGCCACTCGGAGAGTCCGGCCGGGGTTTCGACGGACGTAACGACATCCAGGAGTTGCTCCTTGCTGAGCCGGTATCGTTTGCGTGTGGCGTCGTCGACTTTCTCCGTCCCGTTCTCGAGGAGAGTGCCGGCTTTGGCAACTACACCCTCGCCGGGATACCGCTGGACGTGGACGTCCGTCCCCATCCGATTCACGACCAGCGGTTCCTCACCCGATAATGCCTCAGTGGCCGCCTCGTCGGCTTCCCGCTCGAGTCGCGGACCAGAAACGGTCGTCGTGCAAGTATCAGCGACCGTCAGGATGCCCGTATGTACTGTCTCCATTTGAATCCCGAGTAGGTAGTAGGTGGTTTCAGCTGAACACGGATTAGACCGGAGCAACGTATCCGTCGATGTCGGCCTCGTGATCGAAGTACGGCTCGTAGAAATCGAAGTGGCGGTACTTGCCTGTATACTTGTACTGACCGTGCCCGAGGACGCGGTACGGCTCGGGCGGTTCCACACCCATCCCGATGAAGCAATCCCTGATCTGGCAGACCAGATTGTGACCGACGTGATAGCGGAACCGATCCCAGTCGTAGCTGGACGGCACGATCTCGAGGCGGGCATCGGGGTCGCGATCGAACGGATCGTCCCCCTCGATCGTCCGATCCTCGTTCGTGTCCTCGTAATACATGGTATCGATTCCGGAAACGCCTTCGATCGTGAGATCGGCGAAGGTCCCCTCGGACTCACCGCCGCCACCGACGAGAGCGGTCGCTTTCGAGACGAGCCCCTCACTCGTCGCCGTGGCTAACTCCTCGAGGTCCTGCTCCCCAAGGACGTCCGTCGCGGGTCGGGTGAGTTGGTCCTGAATCCCCTCGAGATCCTCCTCGAGGTAGATGTTCTGCTTGTAGATCAGGAACTCCTCGTTGTAGACCTCCGGTGGCAGATCGAGCGGCGGAACGATATCGGTCCGATCGTGACTGGCTGCCTGCTCGTACAGCGTCTGGAAGTACTCCGCGAACTGTTCGTCGCTGAGATCCAGCAGTGCCATCAAGACCGCAGCGATTCGGTCCGGGTTCTCGGCTGGCGGGAGCGTGTCGTAGCCCTTCTCCCGATAGACGTGATAGCGGGCGAATCGGCGAGCTTCAAATACACTCTCATGTTGGTAATTTGTTCGCTTTGTAGGCTCGTCGGGGTATCCATCTTGTGCGTGGCCAGTTATTTCACCGTCGTACCCCATCATAATCCGGTGTTCAACGCTGTTATTATCTACTACTTCTACACCCAGATCCGTCTCATCTTCACCAACAATGTTGACTTCCATTGAGATCACCAAAATTTCATCGACGAGTCGTTGGTTTCCCCACCATCCTCACGTTTTCCATCAGCATCATCATCGGCGCTGAAGACTCTATCTTTTATTCCACCGAGAGCGCTTTTGATACCTTCACTGGCGGTACCCACGCCAGCAGCCATCACGGCAGCAGCGATGGCAGGTGCAGCTACTTCGTGGTTGACTGCCGTCTCTTTCAGGGCATCCTGAAGCGCCCTGTTGTGCGAGTGCCGCCGCGGACGATGTCTCGTCAGTCTCTGATCGACGTGACCGAATTGCCACGAATCGTTCTTGTATGATATCTCCGTATAAGTGTTATAAATCTTGTTGGAACTAATTCAAAAGAAGACCGCAGGGACCGAGAATTGAGAGTCGTATCGATCTCTAGAATGTCGATTCAACGGGACAATGCACACCCATCTCCCCGTTTTCCATTAGATATAAGTCACAACATCTTGGATATTTGGCTGGAAGTTGTTCATTCTCGCTGATCTAGGAACTGGACAGCAGTACGTGATCCCGGTGAAAGCCACCCACGGACCGACGTTTGACTCCTGCTGACGGTCGGCCAGCAGGAGTCGCTCACTGTCTATACTGACGACTTTCGAGCGTGCGAACCGCTCGAAGATGACGAGGCATTCGACCGCCAATACGTCGACCACGGCGACGGCGAATACGCCGATGACAATCTGCACGTTAGCATCTACGAGAGCTACGCGTCGCTGACGCAATGGTGGCTCTCGTCCCAGCAAGTCATCTCCAAAGACAAGCTGACGCAATATCTCAGAGCGTTTCAACTACGACGAAAATTATATCGAAAACTAGGGTTAGAAGTACTCAGGCGCGGGTTTCAAGCGATGCTCTGAAATCAACAATGTGCTACGAAAGAGCGTCTCTAGAAATCAGTGGAACGCCTCGGCGTTCGGATTGTGGAACTCGGGATAGAAATCGATGTAGTCGTAGCCGCGGGCGGCCATGAATCGCCCCATCCCGATCACCTGAAACTCCTCTGGCGGGTGAACACCCATCTCGACGAACGAATCTCGAATCTGACAGCGCAGGTAGTGATCCATGAACGACTTGAAATACTCCAGATCCTGCGGATCGATCGGCAACAGTTCGATGACAGTGTCCGGGTCGCGTGCCGCCGGTGCGAGGTGGTCGTCGACAACTGCCAACTGTGCACCGTCGGGATACTTGACGTAGAGATCCGATGTCTCGTCGATGTAGGCTGCATCGCTGAGATTAAGGCCCGAATCAGCGGCCTGCGCCGCGAACTCACCCGAGAACTCTCCCCACGACTCGAGTTCGTGTTCGGATACGTCGGCGAGGTCGATCTCGGCAGCCGACTTCGTAACGTCGAGGTCGTGTTTCGACGCGAGTTGTGTTCCAAGGTCAGTTTCCAGCGGGTCTATTCCGAGATAGATATTCTTGCAGTAGATGCACGGATCGGTCGCTCCTGAGGGGACAGTCATCGCCGGCGAGGTCCCGCTTCCTTCCTCGAACTCGAGTTGCTGGTAGAGGTCGCCGAATAGCTCCTCAAACTCAGCGCGGTCCATCTCATTAATCGCTTGGCGAACGGCGTCGATTCGAACGGGATTCTCGGAGGGTGGAACCGTGTCGTAGCCACGTTCGACGAAGACATGGTACCGAGCGAAAGATCGTGCCTGTCGAATACGCTCGCTTTCTTCGTCAGTCTGGTTTACCGATTCATCGGGATACCCGTCTTGTTCGTGATAATATATTTCACCGTCTCTTTCCAACTCGATTAGATGCTCAACATCATCATTATCAATTACGCTCAGGCCAACAGCAAGGTCATCTTCCCCAGTTATTGTTGCCTCCATTTTTAATTACCCCCAGTAGTGCTTTGCGAAAGGCCGCGCGAGGGTCCTCCACCAGTCGAAGTATCGCCTGCTTTCTTCAGTTCCTTAACCTCTTCTTCGAGTTGCTGGTATTTCTGCTGAAGGTCAGCAACGGACGCAGCGTGCTCTTTTGGGAGCGTATAATCGGTTACCTGCTTAGCCATGTCACTGGCGGCTCCGCCGAGTATCTCGCCGCCCAGCGTTCCGCCGATCTGGTACCCAGCGGCAGCGCCCGCAGCGGTCCCAACCGGCCCGGCGAAACTCCCGACGGCTCCCCCGAGGATCGCACCGAGGCTTCCACCGCCGACCTTCCCGACGATTTTTCCACCTGCACCAGCGAGCGAGCCGATCGCGCCCTTGGTCATCGCCTGAGAGAGATCGCTCCCGACCGACCTCATCTTGCCCAGGAATCCACTGTTCTCAGCCGAGTTGCCTGACTGCTCGAGCGATCCGCGCGCAGTATCGCGTTCGGGACCGGCCGCAGTCGGATCTGATTCGGCCCGGTCTTCGACGTGGCCGCGATAGTAGTTGTCGACGATCTCGAGGACGTCGTCTTTGGTGACGTACTCGGCTTCGCCTTTGGCCGATCGCTGGACGTGAACGTCCGTTCCCATCCGGTTGATGGTCAGTGGCTCACCCGCCAACGCCTCGGTCGCCGCCTCGTCGGCTTCCCGCTCTAACTGCGGGTCGGGGTCGATCTCGAGGTCCGCATTCGATTTTGGCTTCATCGAGAGCGGTGCGCCGCCGTGTTGCTGTTTGACGTGGGCGAGTTCGTGGGCCAGCAGGTGTTGGCCGTCGGCCGACCGGGGATCGTACTCGCCCGAATTGAAGACGATCGCGTTGCCGCAGGTAAACGCCTTCGCGTCGATGGATTCGGCCGCTTGAGCGGCTTTCCCGCCGGTGTGGATGCGTACGTCCGAGAAGTCCGCGTCCATCCGTTCGCCGAGTTCGCGCTGGATCGAGAAGTCGAGGGGCATGCCGCCGCTGCCGATGACGTCCAGGACCTCGTCCTCGGTCGTGTCCGCGCCCTTGAGCGCGCGCTGATTCTGCTGTTCGGTTGAAGGCTGGGAAATCGGACCGAGACTGAGTAGGGCGTTTTCGTCGATCAGCGTAGGAGCTGTTGAGGCAGTGCCAGCGAGTGCGTTCCGTGGGGAAGTTGGCCGATTGGTCATCGTGGGCGATATCGTCGACCGAACGGTGCTCGAGCAGGGGATCGTTTTCGAGTGAATGGAGACAGTATTCGACGATTCGAGGTTGGAGTTAGAGCGGAACTGGCGCGCGGTAGCCGGGGATGTCGGCTTCCGGGTCCCAGTAGTCCGGATAGAAATCGAAGTGGCGGTATTTCCCAGTGTATTTGTACTTGCCGTGGCCGAGCGTCCGATACTGACGTGGCGGCTCGAGACCCATTCCGATGAAACAGTCTCGGATTTGACACAGGAGGTTGTGACAGAGGTAAAATCCGAAGACGTCCTCGTCAAATTGTGCCGGAATGAGTTCGATCGTCGCGTCGGGGTCGCGGTCGAAGGGGTCGGGTCCCTCGATCGTCCGGTCGTCGTTGGTGTCTTCGTAGTACATCGTATCGATCCCGGAGACACCCTCGATGGTGAGATCAACCGCATCGCTGGTGCCACTCAGCAGTGAGTGAACCGACGACATGAAGCCGCCGCTTCCAGTTCCCGAAATCGGGTTCCCGCCGCTCAGGAGGTCATCCATGGCATCCTCGTCGAGAATCTCGCTCGCCGGCTGTTGTAACTCCTTGCGGAACGTCTCCAAGTCTTCCTCGAGATAGACGTGCTGTTTGTAGACGAGTGCCTCCTGACTGTAGACCTCCGGGGGGAGGTCCAGCGGTGGCTCGATCTCCGGGAAATCGTGGCTCGCGACCTGCTCGAACAGCGTCCGGAAGTGGCGATCGAACGCCTCTTCTCCCAGATCGAGGATCGCTAGCAGGACGGCCGCGATCCGGTCAGGATTCTCCGTATTCGGGATCGTATCGTAACCTAGCTCTCGATAAACGTGATATCGGGCGAAGCGGCGGGCTTGAGCAGATCTTTCGTCTTCTTTGTTAGTACGATGTTTTGGATTATCTGGGTATTCTTGACATTGATGAGCAATAATTCTGCCATTGAATCCCACACCTATTCGATGTTCTGTACCATCACAATCTATAATTTGGGCTCCGAACCCATCTTCATTTTCCTTCTTTATTTTTGCATTCATTTTACCAAAGTAATCCTGAGTCATCATCTTTGTATTCTACATCTTCACGCTGGCCCTTTTCGTCGTCGTTGAAGATCGAAAGTCGATCTTTGAGACTCTTGAATCCGTCACCCAGTTTCTCGAGCATTCCCGCGCCGTCGATGGCCTGCTGGAGGCCGTAGGTGCCACCAGCGAGAACCGCTGTCAGGCCGGCAGCGGCCACGACATCACTGTTTTGAGCGAGCGTCGGCAAGAGTTCCATCAGCATCTCGTTGCCCGCGATGGCGTCACCGAGATCAGTCTCGGTCGCCGCTCGCGTCCCCGCGGTGATCCCACTGGCCCCGACAGCTGCAACGGCACCGGCCGTCTTGTCCGTCCAGCCGCTGTGCACTTCGTCCTCGAGCGCACGCAGGTTGGATTTCGTGTCCTGAATCTCCCGCTGATTTTGAGTGACGGTTTCCTGCAGGTCGACCACCGCGTCAGTAAGCGTATCGAGCCCCTCATAGGTCATCGACTCGGCGCTCTTCGCCACTCGCTGGACGTGAACGTCGGTCCCCATCCGATTGATCGTCAGTGGCTCACCGGCCAACGCCTCGGTCGCCGCCTCGTCGGCTTCTCGTTCTAACTGCGGGTCGGGATCGATCTCGAGAGCAGGAGCCATCAGAGACATGGGAAAAGTTAGTTAGACGTTCTCCCAGTCGATTTCGGCGTCGGGATCGTGATAGGGTTGGAGATAGTCGAAGTGCTGGTACTGCATCGTAATAAAGTCCTGCCCTGGGCCTTGGACCCGGAACGGTTCCGGCGGCGTCACACCGATGGACACGAAACAGTCCCGAACCTGGCACGTGATGTGCTGAATGATGTATTCTTGGAGGTCTTCGATCGAATCGGGATCGTATGGGACGATATCGAGGCAGCAGTCCGGTTCCCGATCGATATCCGGCAGTTGGTCCGGGTCTTCGTGAATCTGAGTCCCGATTCGCCACTTGGGATACACCGTCGGGGTAGCGTCGAGACACTGTTCCGGCTCGAGCGTCTCGCTGAGGTCGTCTTCGAGACCGTACTCGGCTGCAAGCGGCGCAAGCTGATCTAGAACTCCTGCCGCGCCGGTCTCCTCGTCCTCGAGCAGTGTCACAGCGTCACGAAGGTAGTCGGTCGCGTCTTCAGTGGACAACGTTTCGATGACTTCGGCCAGATCGGTGTCCTCGAGACCGAGATAGATCTCTTTGGCGTAGACCATGAACGCGTCCTCCATGACGGCGTCTTTCACGTGGACGACTGGCTCACCCGCTCCGGCGTGGCTTTTCAGTTGCCGGTAGAGGTCCCCGAAGTGGTGTTCGAACGCGTCCGCCGAAAGGGAGTGGATCACCATCGCCGTGGTGATTAGCCGGTTAGGGTCCTGCAGGCTGTCGCTGCTGGCTAACGTATTGTAGCCGCGTTCACGATAGACGTAGTACTTCGCGTACCGTGCAGCCTGCCCGACGTGTTTCCGTCCTTCCGGGGAGCGATTGTCCGGGTGGTCGGCATAAGCATCTTGATTATGGTGGTATATCTCACCATCCATTTCCATCTCTATCAAGTGCTCTTCTTCATTATTATCAATAACACTTAACCCAACGGCGATATCGTCTTCACCAGTGATAGTTGCCTCCATCCTTAGTCACCACCCGTGGTACTGTTAGAGAGCCCCCTCGAGTCGCCCTTTCCAGTCAGGTTAGCGTCCTCGACATCATCGAGTTGATGAGAGATCTGTTCGGCCAGATGTGGATTTTTGCCAAGCCGTTCGGCGAACTCCTCGCTGTCGGCGAGTGCCGTCCCGAGTTTGCCGGCGATGGCGTCGGGAACGCTGGTGTCGTCGCCGACGATTCCGTCAGAGGCAGCCCCGCGGAGCATCGGTGCGACGGTCGCCGTCGCGATTCCCGTCAGTGCGGCTGCCCCGACGGTGCCGCCACTCAGAACCGTTGCCAGTACCCCCGCACTAGCCAGTCCGCTCGCAACGAGGCCCTCGGTTGCATTTTTCGCTCCCTTCTCATCGAGGGGGTTGAGATTTGTGACCGCGTTCTGGAGTCGCTCCGTGATCGACTGGGACCCTTCGGCGGCCTCCTCGAGATTTACATCGATCGGCCCGTTTTCGAGGTTCGATAGCCTCTCGTCGTGATCATTGACGGTCCCTTTGACGTCTTTGATCTCCTCTTCGACGTCCTCAAGCCGGGAGTCGATGTTCTTCTTCCCGAGTTCTTGGCCAACCAATTTCCTAATTTGTGACGGTGTGTAGGCACCATCATCAGTGGACCGCTGAATCTGAATCTCTGCACCCATCCGATTGATGGTCAGTGGCTCACCCGCCAACGCCTCGGTGGCCGCCTCGTCGGCTTCCCGCTCTAACTGCGGGTCGGGGTCGATCTCGAGAGCAGGAGCCATCAGAGACATGGGAAGTGTTAGTTAGACGCTCTCCCAGTCGATATCAGCGTCGGGATCGTGATAGGGCTGGAGAAAGTCGTAGCGCTGGAACTGCATCGTGTTGATATCCGCGCCCGGTCCTTGGACGTGGAAGGGTTCGGGTGGCACCATTCCCATATGCACAAAGCAATCTCGTATCTGACATTTGATGTGCTGGACGACGTACTCCTGAAGGTCCTCGATCGAGTCGGGATCGTACGGAACGATTTCCAGACGGCAATCCGGATCGCCATCGATGTCCGGCAGTTGATCGGGGTCTTGGTGAATCCCCTTGCCGATCCGCCATCTCGGATAGACCGTCGGCGTTGCACGAATCCACTGCTCGGGATCGGTTTCATCGATGAACCCTTCTAAATCGTACTCCTCGGCTAGCGACGGGAACTTCTCGAGCAGACCGACCGATCCTGTCGGTTCGCTCTCGAGGAGCTCGGCAGCGTCTTGGAGGTAGGCGATGACATCCTCGTCCGTCAGCGATGTCGCCAACTCGGCCAACTCCTCGTCCTCGAGACCGAGATAGATCTCCTTAGCGTAGACGAAAAACGTGTCCTCTCGAATGTCGTCCTCGACGTGTACGACCGGTTCTTGATCGGTGTTGTGACTCTTCAGTTGGCGATAGAGATCACCGAAGTGATCTTCGAACGCGTCCGTCGAAAGCGCCGCAACAACTATGGCAGCGTGGAGAAGCCGGTCCGGGTTCTTGTCGACATCTAAAGTATCATATCCTCGTTCCCGATAGACGTAGTACTTCGCATATTGTTGCGCTTGTCCGACGTGTTTCATCCCTTCTGGTGAGCGTTCGTCCGGGTCGTCAGCATAAGCATCTTGATTATGGTGGTATATCTCACCATCCATTTCCATCTCAATCAAGTGCTCTTCTTCATTATTATCAATAACACTTAATCCAACGGCGATATCGTCTTCACCAGTGATAGTTGCCTCCATCCTTAGTCACCACCCGTGGTACTGTTAGAGAGCCCTCTCGAGTCATCCTCACCAGTCTGGCTCCCGTACGTTACATCATCGAAGTGGGTGGCAAGTTGCTTGGCAAGTGCAGAATTTTTGCCAAGTCGTTCGGCGAACTCCTCGCTGTCGGCGAGTGCCGTCCCGAGTTTGCCGGCGATGGCGTCGGGAACGCTGGTGTTGTCGCCGACGATTCCGTCAGAGGCAGCCCCGCGGAGCATCGGTGCGACGGTCGCCGTCGCGATTCCCGTCAGTGCGGCTGCCCCGACGGTGCCGCCACTCAGAACCGTTGCCAGTACCCCCGCACTAGCCAGTCCGCTCGCAACGAGGCCCTCGGTTGCATTTTTCGCTCCCTTCTCATCGAGGGGGTTGAGATTTGTGACCGCGTTCTGGAGTCGCTCCGTGAGCGACTGGGACCCTTCGGCGGCCTCCTCGAGATTTACATCGATCGGCCCGTTTTCGAGGTTCGATAGCCTCTCGTCGTGCTCATTGACGGTCCCTTTGACGTCTTCAGGATCGAAGTCCGATAGCTTCTGGTCGTGATCATTGACGGTCCCTTTGACGTCTTTGATCTCCTCTTCGACGTCCTCAAGCCGGGAGTCGATGTTCTTCTTCCCGAGTTCTTGGCCAACCAATTTCTTAATTTGTGACGGTGTGTAGGCACCATCATCAGTGGACCGCTGAATCTGAATCTCTGCACCCATCCGATTGATCGTCAGTGGCTCACCCGCCAACGCCTCGGTGGCGGCCTCGTCGGCTTCCCGCTCTAACTGCGGGTCGGGGTCGATCTCGAGGTCCGCATTCGATTTTGGCTTCATCGAGAGCGGCGCGCCGCCGTGTTGCTGTTTGACGTGGGCGAGTTCGTGGGCCAGCAGGTGTTGGCCGTCGGCCGACCGGGGATCGTATTCGCCCGAATTGAAGACGATCGCGTTGCCGCAGGTAAACGCCTTCGCGTCGATGGATTCGGCCGCTTGAGCGGCTTTCCCGCCGGTGTGGATGCGTACGTCCGAGAAGTCCGCGTCCATCCGTTCCCCGAGTTCGCGCTGGATCGAGAAATCGAGGGGCATACCGCCGCTGCCGATGACATCCAGGACCTCGTCGGGGACCTCGTCTTCGGTCGTGTCCGCGCCCTTGAGCGCGCGCTGGATGTTCTCCTCGCGGATCGAGAAGTCGTCGTCCCCGAGAGCGGGGACGGCGGCCGGGTGCTCGACTGCGCCCGGATGCTCGACAGCGTCCGGGTACTCAACGGCGGCCGGATGCTCGACGACATCCGGCCGGTCGACCGCATCCGGGTGCTGCTTGCGCGTCCGCTGGACCGAACTCGTCGTCGTTGTGGTCCTGCTCGAGGATTCGGATTCCGCCTCGGATTCGGCCTCGGACTCGCGGTTCGACCGGGTGCGCTTCTTATGTCCCATCGCTGTTCCCTCCCCGCCCGCCGTAGCGGACCATCGCGGGTCCGTCGTGGAATCGACGGCTCATTTGCTTCCACTTGCTCCTATCATAGTATAATACTTTCTCTCCGCGTAGTACACGGGGTGACACCCGTTGAAGAATCGACGCCGAGATATCGGTCCGCCGAGACTGCTCGACTCGAGGCGAGGTCGGGGTCGTATCCGCCGTGTGAGGCGTCAGCAGTCGAGACGGCGGCGGAGAGGGCTGGAAGCGTCCGCGATCGTCACGGCCGGGATCGATGTCGACGGGGGGAGGAGGAGTCGGGTCCGGCCGTGGGTCGCGGTCCAGCGCAGCGGTCCGGATCGGTCGCCGCCATGACGCGGCCGCTCGAGCGAGCGCGGCGAGGTGCACCCTCGCCGGTTTCGCCGCCGTCCGAGCCAGCCGACAGGGCTATCGCTCCCGGTCGGAAATGACTCGAAAACGCACCTCGGACGCACCGCTCTTCGTCTCGAGCGAACGGACTGTCGGGCGAGACGTTTATGTCTCGGGAGCGGATACGCAAGCATGGCTTCGACCTTTCCGGGTTGGAAGCCACGTCTCGGGTGGCTCTAGCACCCGGGGCATTTCAGCGCATGCCCCCCGCGACTGTTCTGGAGACGATAGCTTCCATCAGGAACTATTACCTATAGTGACTTATATCTAGTGGCGACCGACTGGAACGATCCGCCCTCGGGCACGGATCGGGCAGCGAGCGGGAGTCGCCGAGCCACGGGTCGGGGCGATACCGGATTCCTCCCATTCGGGAAGCGAGCGGGAGAGCGGGCGGACCCGGCGGTGCCACGAGCCCCGTAGTTCGGAACGCCTCCCCCGTCCTACTCGGTCGGGCCGCCGCCGCTGTCCGATCGCCGACCGCTTTCGAATCCGTCGTTTCGGACGGCGAACGCATCGGTTTTTTAAGGGCAATTGCAATAGCCGATTCTCCCGATGACCAACACATGGACCCAGCACTCATTCAGGGGTTCCTCGAGTCGCTCCGGATCGGTCTCGGATTCCTCTGGACGGCGGCGTGGGCGATCATCATGGGACTGACGATCACCAGCCTCGTACAGGTGTACGTCTCGAAGGAGCGGATGGCGCGCGTTCTCGGGGAGAGCGACGTCTCGAGTCTCGCGACGGCGACGGCGTTCGGCGCGGCCAGCAGCGGCTGTAGTTTCGGTGCCGTCGCCATCGGGAAGGGGCTGTTCACGAAGGGCGCGCACGCGGTGAACGTCCTCGCGTTCATGTTCGCCTCGACGAACCTCATCGTCGAACTCGGCCTGATGATCCTGCTCTTGCTGGGCTGGGAGTTCCTCGTCGCGGAACTGTTCGGCGGCCTCGTCCTCATCGCGGTCATGGCGATCATCGTCCGGCTGACGCTCCCGGAGCCGCTGTTCGACGAGGTCCGCACGGAACTCGAGCGCGCGGAGCGGGAGAGCGGCGGGATGACGGACCCGACCTGCGGCATGGAGGGGTCGGACGAGCACACGATCGTGACCGACGGCGGCGAGACGCTGCGGTTCTGCTCCGAGGGCTGTCTGGAAACCTACCGGCAGCAGACGGCCAGCGGCGGCACGTGGTACGACGACCTCCGCTCGTGGGGCGGCTGGTACAGGATCGCGAACCAGTACCGGAAGGAGTGGTCGATGATTTGGACGGACATCGTTGCGGGGTTTCTCGTCTCGGGGTTCGTCATCGTGTTCGTTCCCCAGTCGGTCTGGAACGCGCTGTTCCTCGGGGGCGACGGCTTGCTCGTGACCGCCGAGAACGCGGTCATGGGCGTCACGATCGCCGTCGTCAGCTTCGTCGGGAGCATGGGCAACGTCCCGTTCGCGGTCGCCCTCTGGGGCGGCGGGATCAGCTTCGCCGGCGTCATCGCGTTCGTCTACGCCGATCTCATCACGGTTCCGGTGTTGAACGTCTACCGGAAGTACTACGGCTGGTCGGTCATGCTGTACATCCTCGGCGTCTTTTTCGTGACGATGGCGTTTACCGGCTTTCTCATGGAACTGCTGTTCGACGCGCTCGGCATCGTTCCGAACCTGGCCGGCGGCGAGACGGCGACCGAGCAGCGGTACTTCGAGGTGAACTACACCTTTTATCTCAACCTCGTCGCCGTTGCCCTCTCCGGGTTCCTCCTGTACGTGTACCGTCGCGGGCTCGGTGCTCCCGGACAGTACCGTGATCCGGTCTGTGGGATGCGAACCGACGACGACGGCCCGAGCGCCGCACACGATGGCGAGACCTACTACTTCTGTTCGACTACCTGCAAGCGGGCGTTCGAGGACGCGCCGACCGACTTCGCGGCACACCCGCCGCGGGTGTCAGACGACGGGTCGTCACACGACCACCACTGACACCGCTGTCAGTCGCCGAAAAACGAGTTCCCCGTCGGGTTCCGGCATCGGTACCGGACGACGGGCGGTTGCAAGCGGCCGTCCGCGGCTCGCGCTCGAGTTACGCGGACGCGTCGTAGCCGGCCTCGTCGACCGCGCTGACGAGTGCCTGCGGGTCCGCGTCCCCTTCGACTGTGGCTCGGCCCGCCTCGCGGTCGACTGCGACCGATTCGACGCCCGATACCGCTTCGATCGCCTCCTCGACGGTTTGTTCGCAGTGCTCACAGGACATGCCTTCGACAGTGATCGTCCGGCTCATACGCAGCTTTACGGGCGGCTGTTCTTTGTACGTTACTGCTTTCGATGCGAGTACAACACCGGGGCCGACTTTGGGTTCCAAAGCAGTCACCGTCACGTTCTTTGATCGTCGGCTACGACGGGGAACTATGCGCGATCTCGACGAAACGGACCTGGAAATCCTGCGACTGCTGGGCGACGACGCACGGCGACCCTACAGCGATATCGCCGAGGCGGTCGATCTCTCCGGACCGGCGGTCTCAGACCGCGTCGAGCGTCTCGAGCAGGCGGGCGTCATCAACCGATTCACGGTCGACGTCGATCAGTCACAGCTTCGGGCGGGGATTCCCGTGTTCGTGCGGGCGACCGTTCCGGCGGGCGACGTGGACGGCTGTCGGGCGGCGATCGCGGACGCCGACGCCGTCGAGCACCTGTTCGTTACCGCCGACGGCGAGCTCTGGTTCTATGCCCGCGCGCAGGTCCAGCGGGTTCACGAGTGGCTCGAGGGGCTGCTCCCCGACGCGGACGGCGTCGAGTACGATGTCACGCTGATCGACGACGCCGAATGGACGCCGTCGCTCGACGGGACGCAGTTCGCGCTCACCTGCGCGGAGTGTGGCAACACCGTCGACAGCGAGGGCGAATCGACCCGCATCGACGGGGACGTGTACCACTTCTGCTGTTCGTCCTGTCAGGGTCGGTTCGAAGAGCGATACGATCGGCTCGAGGAGGGCATCTGAGTTTTGATTCCAAGGAACCGATCCCGTCTGACTTTGAGTTTCGACTAGTAAAGGGGGTAAGACGGGAGTCCCTACTAGCTGTTAATGAGCACTCGGACGACACACTTGGATATTCGGGGTATGAGCTGTGCGAACTGTTCGCAGACGATCAGCGATGCCCTGGACTCCCTCGACGGCGTTCATGCGGCGAGCGTGAACTTCGCCACGGACGAGGGGACCGTCGAGTACGACCCTGACGAAGTATCGCTCGCCGAAATCTACGAGACGATCGACGAGGCCGGCTACGAGGCGGACCGTGCGAGCCGCTCGATCGGGATCACGGACATGAGCTGTGCGAACTGCGCCGAGACCAACGAGACGGCTCTCGAGTCCGTCCCCGGCGTCATCGACGCGGAGGTCAACTACGCGACCGACGAGGCGACCGTCGCGTACAACCCGGCCGACGCCTCGCTCGAGTCACTCTACGAGGCCATCGAATCGGCCGGTTATACCCCCGTCCGCGACGAGGGCGGTGACGACGAGACGTCCGATCAGGACCGCCGCGATGCGGCCCGACAGGCGGAGATTCGCAAACAGCTCCGGCTGACGGTCTTCGGCGCGGTGCTTTCCGCCCCGTTCCTGTTCTTCCTCGCCGATAAGTTCCTGCTCGGCGGGACGTACGTTCCCGAGACGGTCTTGGGGGTCTCGTTCGGCTGGGTCGAGTTCCTGCTCGCGACGCCGGTCTACGTCCTGCTGGGGCGGGAGTTCCTCGTCAATTCCTACACGGCCCTCGTGCGGAACCGAACCGCCAACATGGACGTGCTGATCGCGCTCGGGTCCTCGACGGCGTACTTCTACAGTCTCGTCGTCCTGCTCGGTCTGCTGGCGGGGAACCTCTACTTCGACACCGCCGCGATGATCCTCGTGTTCATCACGCTGGGCAACTATCTCGAGGCCCGTTCGAAGGGCCAGGCCGGCGAGGCCTTGCGGAAACTGCTCGAGATGGAGGCCGAGACGGCCACGCTGGTCGACGAGGAAGGCACCGAGGAGGAGGTTCCGCTCGAGGACGTCACGGTCGGCGACCGGATGAAGGTCCGGCCCGGCGAAAAGGTCCCGACTGACGGCGTCGTCGTGGACGGCCAGTCGGCGGTCGACGAATCGATGGTCACCGGCGAGTCCGTCCCGGTCGAAACGGGCGAGGGCGACGAGGTGATCGGCTCGACGATCAACGAGAACGGCGTGTTGATCGTCGAGGCGACGAAGGTCGGCGAGGACACGGCCCTGCAGGGGATCGTCCAGACCGTCAAGGAGGCTCAATCGCGCCAGCCGGAGATCCAGAACCTCGCGGACCGCATCTCGGCGTACTTCGTCCCCGCGGTCATCCTCAACGCGATCTTCTGGGGGCTGGTCTGGTTCCTGTTCCCCACGACGCTCGCCGGCGTCGTCGACGCCGTACCGGTACTGGATCTGGTCGGCGGCGGCCCGGACGCGCTCTCGACGTTCGAGTTCGCGATCGTCGTCTTCGCCTCCGCGGTCCTGATCGCCTGTCCCTGCGCGCTGGGGCTGGCGACTCCCGCCGCGACGATGGTCGGCTCCACGCTGGGCGCACAGAACGGCGTCCTGTTCAAGGGTGGTGATATCTTGGAACGGGCTCGAGACGTCGACACCGTCGTTTTCGACAAGACCGGGACGCTGACCACCGGCGAGATGACGCTAACCGACGTGGTCGCACTCGAGGGGCGCGACACCGATGCGGTGGCGGCCGACGGAGGGACACTGGCGACGCGCCCTGACCTCGATGAGGACGCCGTCCTCCGCCTCGCCGCCAGCGCCGAGCGCAACAGCGAGCACCCGCTCGCGCAGGCCATCGTCGACGGTGCCGCGGAACGCGGCCTCGAACTGGCCGATCCCGAGGACTTCGAGAACGTCCCCGGACAGGGCGTCCGGACGACCGTCGAGGGCCGCGAGGTACTGGTCGGCAACCGGCGGCTGCTCGAGGGGCGGGGTGTCGATCCCGCGCCGGCAGCCGCCGAGATGGAACGCTTGGAGCGCGAGGGCAAGACGGCGATGCTGGTCGCGGTTGACGGCGCGGTGGCGGGCGTGGTCGCGGACGCCGATACCGTCAAGGACAGTTCCGCGGACGCGGTCGCGGCCCTGCGCGAGCGCGGCCTCGACGTCATGCTGATTACCGGCGACAACGAGCGGACGGCCCGCGCCGTCGCCGAGCGCGTGGGGATCGACCCCGACAACGTCCGCGCGGGGGTCCTCCCCGAGGACAAGGCCGACGCCCTCGAGGACGTCCAGTCGACGGGTCGCAAGGCGATGATGGTCGGCGACGGGGTCAACGACGCGCCCGCGCTGGCGGTCGCCCACGTCGGCTGTGCAATCGGCTCCGGGACTGACGTGGCCATCGAGGCCGCGGACGTGACCCTGATGCGCGACGACCCGCTCGACGTGGTGAAGGCGATCCGGATCTCCGAGGCCACGCTGGCGAAGATCAAGCAGAACCTCGTCTGGGCGCTGGGGTACAACACCGCGATGATCCCGCTGGCCTCGCTGGGACTGCTCCAGCCCGTCCTCGCGGCCGGCGCGATGGCGCTGTCGTCGGTGTCGGTCCTCTCGAACAGCCTGCTGTTCCGTCGGTACACGCCGGATCGCGACTACGAACTGCTCGGTCGGCTCCGGCGCTGACCGGCACCCAAGCGGCCGTCAGCGCGTCGCCCCACTCGAAACGCAGTCCGATACGTTCGGACCCTCGATCCCGGAACGAGGGCGCGCTCGAGGCGACCTCACGGCGTCGTCGATCAGTCGTCCGCGGCGTTCGCGTCGGGCGCACCGGTTCCGTTCCCGTCGCTTCCACCGTCGCCGCCGTTGCCGCGGTTCTCGTCCGCGTCGTCCGCGTCGATGTCGCGGATCTCGACGTCGTCACCCGTTCCGCTCTCGCTGATCACCGGTTTGAGGACGTACTTGCCGCTCTTGCCGGCCTTGTGGGGTGCGATGTCGTAGACGAAGTCGACCCGCTCGTCGGTGGCGACGGTGAAAGCCGTGTGTAACTGGAGCTCGTTGCTCGGCAGTTTCACCCTCGTCGTGCTCCCGTCCGTCAAGACGCCCTCGGTGTCGCTGACGTAGATGAAGACCGTCTCGTAGTCGCCCGCCGGAAGCTCGAATTCGTCGATCAGCGACGCGTTCGCGCCTTTCAGTTCGGTGAGATCGACCGTCCGGTCGTCGACATCGTGCTCGATCCAGCGTTCGTCGGTCGCGCCGTCATCGTCTTTCCCGTCCGTCTCGTTCCCTTCGCCCGTTTCGTTCTCCGCCTCGCCGTCGGACACGGTCCCCTCGGTGCCGTCGGCATCGCCATCTTCGTCTGTCGTCTCGTCAGTCGTTTCGTTCGACGACTCGTTCTCGGCGTCCCTGTCGGTCCCGTTCGAGTCACCGTCGCTTCCGTCGCCGGTCTTCTTGAAGCCGACCTTCGTGATCGTCACGTTGAGGTGTTCGAAGTCGTCGATCACGTTCGGTTCGTCGCTGACGTAGAACGCGGCCGTTCCCGTGTCCCCGTCGGCGTCGATCGTGGACGAATCGTCGGTCGTCGCGTCGTTCTGCGGTTCCCCACCCATTCCACCGGCACAGCCGGCGACGGCGACGAGGGCTGCCACGAGTACCAGTTGGACTGTCCGTCTGTTCATATCCGCCGACAGTCATCCGGGAGGGAAAAAGGGGCCCGACGCTTGGGTCCGTTTACGATCGTTCATCCGTGGCTGAACTGGCCGAAACGGTGCGCTTGCGTCGGCGGAGCGTCGGTCAGACGGTCGCTCCCATTTCCTCAAGCCGCTCGGCGAAGAGAGTCTCGAGGAGGACGGGCGTGACGAAGGCCTCGACGAGGGCGGCCACGACCAGTAGCAGCCAGCCGGCGAGGACGAGGAGTCCGGTCCGGTAGAGGTAGGGTTTCGGAAAGATCGCATCGCGGGTGCCGCGAACCCGCTGGCCGATCCGATAGAGGAGTCGGAAGCCGATGCCGGCGGCGATAAACAGCGCCGGAAGTTCGAAGATTCCGTGGGGAAGCAGCCCCACGAGGATGTAATCGAGACCGACATCCCTGGTGACGTATGCACCGACGTTCCCGATGATGATCCCGTTGAACAGCATCGCCCAGGCCGTCACGAGGCCGAGGCTCAACGCGCCGACGATCGAGAGCAGGAACGCGCGGCTGTTGTTCACGAGTAAAAAGCGTGCCAGATCGAACCCACCGCCGTCGACGTCCGGAAACAGCGGTTCCCCGACCAGTTCCTGGATGATCTCGAGCAGGTTGTAGCCCGCGAGCATGAGGAGGACGCCGATGACGATCCCGACCGCGAACAGGCCGGCGGCGAACCCGACGTATCGGCGGTGCTCGTTCCAGGCGTCCGTGAGCGCCTCGCCCGGCGGATACCCGCCGGTGGGGCGCGTGCCGTCGCGCTGCGATCCTGATTCCATATCGACACGTCTTCGAAAGAAGCCATAAACCCGGCGACTCGTCTCGGGACGCCCGTCGGCGTATCGACAGTATAAGGCGGCCCGAGGAGAACTCCGAGCTAATGACGACGCTTGCGATCACCGATGGGCGTGTGCTCCGGCCCGACCTGACGGTGACGGCCGCGGACGTACTGATCGATCAGGACAGCGGCGAAATCCGCGAGATCGGTCCCGATCTCGCGAGCGAGGCCGACGACACGCTCGACGCCGCGAACTCGCTCGTCACGCCGGGGTTCGTCAACGGCCACTGTCACGTCGCTATGACGCTCCTGCGCGGGTACGCCGACGACAAGCCCCTCGAGACGTGGCTCCGTGAGGATATCTGGCCCGCCGAGGGGGAGCTGACGGCTGCGGACATCCGCGCCGGTGCCGAGTTGGGCCTGCTCGAACTGATCAAATCGGGCGTCACTGGGTTCGCTGACATGTACTTCCAGGTCCCCGAAGTCGCCGCTGCGGTCGAAACTGCCGGGCTCCGGGCCCGGCTCGGACACGGTATCGTCACCGTCGGCAAGGACGGCGAGACCGCTCGTGAGGACGCAGCGACGGGCCTCGAGATCGCCCGCGAGTACGACGGCGCGGCCGACGGGCGGATTTCGACGGCGTTTATGCCCCACTCGCTGACGACCGTCGGCAGCGAGTACCTGACGGAATTCGTTCCCAAAGCGCGGGAGGCGGGCGTTCCGATCCACTACCACGCCAACGAGACCGCGGACGAGGTCGCGCCGATCGTCGACGAGCACGGGGTCCGGCCGCTCGAGTACGCCGCCGATCGCGGCCTCCTCGAGCCCGAGGACTTCGTCGCACACGGCGTTCACGTCGACGAGACCGAGATCGAACTCCTCGCCGAGGTCGGTACCGGTGTGATTCACTGTCCGGCCTCGAACATGAAACTCGCCAGCGGGATGGCACCGGTCGAGCGGCTGCGCGAGGCGGGCGTCACTGTCGGACTCGGTACCGACGGCGCGGCCTCGAACAACGATCTCTCCATGCTCGACGAGGCTCGCGACGCGGCCATGCTGGGCAAACTCGCCGCCGACGACGCCAGCGCAGTGCCCGCGGAGGCGGTCGTCGAGATGATGACGCGGGGCAGCGCCGACGCCATCGGCTTCGAGTCCGGACGGCTCGAGGTGGGTGCGCCGGCCGATCTCGCGGTGATCGACCTCGAGCAACCCCACTTGACGCCGCCACACGACCTCGTGAGTCACCTCGCCTATGCGGTCGCAGCGGCCGACGTTCGCCACACCGTTTGCGACGGCCGCGTGCTCATGCGCGACCGCGAGGTCCTGACGCTCGAGGCCACGGCGGTCCGAGAGCGGGCGCTCGAGGCGGCGGAAGCGGTGGTCGAGCGGGCCGACGCGTAGTCGATCCGGCCGGTTCGACGAGCGAGACGAGTGCTGAGATAAACACTCAGATCAGTTTATAAACACTCAAAACGATTTTCGAAGCGTTGTTTCGGTGTGCAAACGACGAGAACGTCCGTGGGGGTTTATTCAGGAATCAGGGAATGTTCCGCTCGGATGAAGCACCACCGACTACTCACGATGGCACTGGTCGCCATGATGGCCCTGTCCGTGATCGCACCGCTGGGAACGGCGGCAGCGCAGACGGGCGATGGCGTCCCCGAGATGGACGACGATGGCGAGCACCTCCTCGTCACGGCCGACGCGAACGAAACGGACGATACTCTCGACGACAACGAGACCGAGGACGACCTTGACGACAACGAGACCGAGGACGACCTCGACGACAACGAGACCGAGGACGACCTCGACGACAACGAGACCGAGGACGACCTCGACGACAACGAGACTGAGGACGACCTCGACGACAACGAGACTGAGGACGACCTCGACGACAACGAGACTGAGGACGACCTCGACGACAACGAGACCGAGGACGACCTCGACGACAACGAGACTGAGGGCAACGAAACCGATGTCTCGAACTTCGGTTCGCTCGTCTCGGAGTTCGCCGAGAACGCCGACAACGAGTCCGACGGCCCGAACGGTCTCTCCGTCGCGAGCTTCGTCGTTGCGAACAACCCGGGTAACGCGCCCGACCACGCTGGTCCGCCGGCCCATGCCGGTCCGCCAAGCGATGATGACGGCGACGACGAAGCCGAGGACGACGATGACGAACGAGGACCGCCCGAACATGCCGGCCCATCGAGCGATGACGAACGGGGTCCACCCGAGCATGCTGGACAGTCCGGCGACGACGCGGACGATACCGACGACAGCGACGCTGATGCCGACGATGCCGACGACAGCGACGCTGATGCCGACGATGCCGACGACAGCGATGACGATGCCGACGATGCCGACGACAGCGATGACGATGCCGATGACAGCGACGACGACACGGATGATTCCGACGATGACGACGATGACGATGATGGCGACGACACTAGCGGAAACGGCGGCGGTCCGCCGTCTCACGCCGGACCGAAGTAACGGCGACCGCACCTGATCCGGACCGACCGGATTCGATCCGCGTCCGAGAGACGCCGCTCGACGATACTGGGTTGTCAGAGGCACGATCTTCGGCGGCGTCGGAACACGGTCGCGCGCGGTGGTCGGTGAGCCGACCGATGCCCGTACCAGCGACCGGCGCGGATTCGACTCTTCTCCAGTTGCCCCACTTTCGCTCTCGCCGTGACGAGAACGCTTCGGTAGCGTTTTTGCCCCGCTCGCACTCAGTCAACCCATGACCGAGACCGAGTACCCACCGATCAGCGAGCAACTGGACGACCTCGAGTCCGCTCGCGAGGAGGGACGCCGGAAGATGGACTGGGCCGCCCAACATATGCCGATCCTCGAGCACGTTCGCGAGGAGTTCGTCGCGGAGCAGCCCTTCGAGGGCGAGCGGATCGGCATGGCGATGCACGTCGAGGCCAAGACGGCGATGCTCGTCGAGACGCTGGCGGAGGGCGGTGCGGAGGTCGCCGTCACCGGCTGTAACCCGCTCTCGACCCACGACGACGTATCGGCGGCGCTCGACACCCACGAGAACATCACCAGCTACGCCAAACGCGGCGTCGACGACGACGAGTACTACGCCGCGATCGAGGCCGTCATCGCCCACGAACCGACGATCACCGTCGACGACGGGATGGACCTCGTCGCCGCCATCCACGAGGACTACCCCGAACTGATCGACGGCATCATCGGCGGCGCGGAGGAGACCACGACGGGCGTCCACCGCCTCCGTGCGATGGACGACGACGGCGCGCTCGAGTATCCCGTCTTCGCGGTCAACGACACCCCGATGAAGCGGCTGTTCGATAACGTCCACGGCACCGGCGAGTCCTCGCTGGCGTCGATCGCCATGACCACGAACCTCTCGTGGGCCGGCAAGAACGTCGTCGTCTCGGGCTACGGCTACTGCGGCAAAGGTGTCGCGAAGAAAGCCGCCGGACAGAACGCCAACGTCATCGTCACCGAGGTCGAGCCTCGTCGCGCCCTCGAGGCCCACATGGAGGGCTACGAGGTCATGCCGATGGCCGAGGCCGCCGAGGTCGGCGACGTCTTCCTGACGACGACCGGCAACCGCGACGTCATCGTCGAGGAACACTTCGAGAAGATGGGAGACGGCGTCCTGCTGGCCAACGCCGGCCACTTCGACATCGAAATCGACCTCGACGCGCTCGACGACCTCGCGGTCGACCGCTACGAGGCCCGCGACGGCGTCGAGGCCTACGAACTGGACGACGGTCGCACGCTGAACGTGATCGCCGAGGGCCGCCTGGTCAACCTCGCCGCGCCCGTCTCGCTGGGCCACCCCGTCGAGGTCATGGACCAGTCGTTCGGTATCCAGGCCGTCTGTGTGCGCGAGATGCTCGAGAACGGCGAGGAGTACGACGCCGGCGTCTACGACGTCCCCGACGACCTCGACAGGGAGATCGCCGAGATCAAACTCGAGGCCGAGGGCGTCGACTTCGATTCGCTGACCGACACGCAGCGCGAGTACATGGACGCCTGGGACCACGGCACGTAAGCGCTCACGCCGGTCGTCCCGTCGAATCGCTCCCGGAACTGGTTCACTTCCCGGAGCCGTCGCTCCCGTCGGCTTCCTCGATCACGAACACGAGGCTCCCGTCCTCGAGTCCGCCGAGGCGAACCCGTACCGCGAACGTCGTTCCTGTTTTTCGCCGGCCGGCACAGCTGCCGGTCCACCGCCATCCCTCCGCAACGGTCGGAATCGCGGTCGATTCGAGATGGCAGACGGCGTCGTCGGTGAACAGGGCC
Source organism: Natrinema pallidum (assembly GCF_005890195.1). Lineage (NCBI taxonomy): Archaea > Methanobacteriati > Methanobacteriota > Halobacteria > Halobacteriales > Natrialbaceae > Natrinema > Natrinema pallidum. Next base: position 126,397 of record NZ_CP040637.1, read on the forward strand.
TGCCAGGAGGTGCCAGGGATGGCGTCGTGCTCGTAGCCGAACTGCATGGCGAAGGCGCGGCTCGCGAACTGGATCTCGCCGGCGTCGACGATGGCGATGGCGTCCCCGGCGAACTCGATGCTCGCAAGCGACCGTCGCGAGAGGGTGGTCAGTCGATGGCGCTCGAGGAGGTCGTGGACGCGGTCGGCGAGCCGCGTGCGCGTCTCGTCCCGTTCGATCACGGCGGTCCAGTCGTACGACCGGACCGTCTCCGCGAGGGCAGGCGTTCGCTCGGCCGCGAGGACGACGATCGGCAGGTCCGGCATGGTGGACCTGACCGTCTCGAGGTGGGTGTCCAGCGTTTCGGTGGCTGTCTCGGCCTCCCCTGCTGTGTCCGCACTCCCCGCCGCTCGTGGCAGTGAGACGATGAGGCAGTCGATGTCGTCGGTCTCGAGTTCCGTGATGGCGTCCGCGAGCGTGGCGGCTGTTTCGACGATGGTTTCGGTCCCCTCGTCGGTGAACGCCCGTTCGACGCGGTCCCGGACCGTCTCCCCGCCGACGACCAGGACGGTCACCCGCGTCGGTCGCGTTCGAACGGTCGGCTCCGCTGGGATTGTGGTTGGAACTACCATGGAGACCACCGTCGATCGGTCTCCGATCGGGCGTCCCGTCGCCGCTCGTCCCGACGTGAGCGGACGAACGGTCGTCGCTCGTCGCTCTCAGTGGTCATCGTGACGGGCTGATGTCGCTGCCACTGTCGTAGGTCCTCCCATCGATCGTGACGGTCCCGTCGCTTCGAACCGCAACAAGTACGCCGTGGTACTCGAACTCGACGCTGACATCCGCGGTCGAGCCGGACTGGAAGAGTTGATCGAGCGCCTCGGGATCGACGACGTTGTACAGCGGCTCGAGTTCGTGTGCATCGGTGTTGGTCGCGTCCGCGAGCGCCTCGACGACGCGCAGGCTGATCGAATCACTGTGGTAATCGAGTGTAGTACCGGTCATCTTGCTCGAAGGAACGTCAGCGACCGGTATCGGCTTGCCCGTTATACACGTTATTTCGCGTCGAGGGCGACACTACGTGTATAGTGTCGCGATGCGCCACGGGGATCGAACTGTCCAGATCCCATTTCTCACGGGTTGAGCGGGCCGAATTCGATCGTGGTGAGCGACTCGGTCCGGCGGCCGTCCGCCCGCGGTGAACCGTTCTAGAAAGACGAATATCGCGGGATGGAATCAACCGCGCGTATCATTGTCAGTCGTCCCATAGGCGGGGTATGGTCGTCGCCGCGGTTCACACTGGAACGCTCGACGGCGCTACACGGAAGCCGGTCGCACTGCTACTCGGGGCAGTCGTCGTGCTGGGCGCTGTCAGCATCGGCGTGGTGATCTTCGACAGCACGACCCTCGGACTCGGATTGGGGCCGGAGCCCGGGCTGGTCGTCTTCGGGCTCGCCGCGCGCAGCGGTCCCGATCGATCGACCGATATCGAACGACTAACCGACGACCTCCGTCGATTCGTCTCACGTCTCGACGGCGACGCAGCCGCGTCGGCCGGCAACGATACCGATGCTGAGGACGCGACCATCGACGAGCCGATCGAGTTCACGATCGACCGGGACGACGAGATCGGCCGGCTCTCGGAAGCCGTCGACGACCTCGCGACCGTGGCCCGCACCCGCGACCGTCGTCTCGAGCAGGTCCGTGCGTTCACCGATGATATGCTCGATGCCGTCACCGACATCGTCTACCTGCTCGACGAGGACGGGCAGGTACAGCGCTGGAACGAGGCGCTGGGCGCGGCATCGGGCTACTCGGACGCCGAAATCGGCGAGATGCACGCGCTTGACTTCTTCGACGAAGCGGATCACGAACTTGTCACGACCGCGATCGAGGACGTACTCGAGACGGGCGGTACACGCGTCGAAGTGGCGTTACGAACGAAATCCGGCGAATCGATACCGTACGAGTTCGTCGCCTCGCCGCTCGACGATCCGGCCGGCAACGCGGTCATCGCCGGCATCGGCCGCGACATCAGCGACCGCAGGGCGAAAGAACAGCGCCTCGAGCGCCACGAGGCGTTCATGAACGATATCATCGACGCGTTAGACGACGTGTTCTACATCCTCGACGAGGACGGGAACCTCCGGCGCTGGAACGAGACGCTGGTCGAGGTATCGGGCTATTCGGACGCCGAGATCAGGGAGAGACACGCCCTGGATTTCTTCGACGAGGCGAACCAGGCAGTGATCCGGGACTCGATCGAGGATGCCTTCGAGACGGGCGATACGCACGTCGAAGCGGCGTTGCAAACGAAATCCGGCGAATCGATACCGTACGAGTTCGTCGCCTCGGTGCTCGAGGACCCCGACGGCAACGCGGTCGAAGTCGGGATCGGCCGGGACATCACCGATCGCAAGGCAACGGAGCGGCGGCTTCGCGAGCGCGAAACGAGCCTCGAGCGGACCATGCACATGCTCGAGCAGTCCCAGCGGCTGGCCAACGTCGGGGCCTGGGAACTCGACGTCACCGCGGAGTCGCTCGAACCCCGGTGGACCGACGAGGTCAACCGAATCCACGGCCTGCCGCCCGACGCGGAGATCGGTCTGGATCGGGCCCTCGAGTTCTATCATCCGGCGGACCGGCCGCTGATCGAGGGGGCGATCGAGCGCGCGATCGAGGACGGCGAGCCGTACGATCTCGAAGTCCGTCTGGTCACGGACGACGGGGAGCAGCGGTGGGTTCGGACGATCGGTGAACCCATCCGAGACGGCGAAGAGACCCCGCACCCAGACGACCGTCGGTCGGGGTCCGACGACGGCGAAATCGTCAAGCTTCGGGGCTCGTTTCAGGATATCACCGAGCGCAAGGAGCGCGAACGGGAACTCGAGCGGTCCGAAACGATCATTCAGGCGCTGGACGAACTGGTGTACACGATCGACGAGACGGGGCACTTTACCTTCCTGAACGACGCTCTCACGTCGATCACCGGCTACGATCCCGAGGACCTGATCGGTGAGCACGTCTCGACCGTGATGGACGAGGACGACCTCGAGACGGCTCGCGACCGGGTCCGTGACCTGCTGCGTGCCGGGGACCCCTCTCGGACGTTCGAGATGGAACTCGAGACCGTCGACGGCGACGTGATCGATACGGAGAACCACATGGCGCTGTTGCCGATGGCCGACGGCGAGTTCGCCGGAACCGCGGGCGTCATCCGTGACATTACCGAGCGCAAGGAGCGCGAACGTGACCTCGAGCGCTTCGAGACGATCGTTCAGGCGCTGGACGAACTGGTGTATACGCTCGACGCCACGGGACGGTTCACCTTCCTGAACGACGCCGCCAAGCCGATACTCGGCTACGACCCCGAGGAACTGATCGGTGAACACGCTGCAGCGATCATTCCATCGGACGACATCGAACGGGCCCGGGACATGATTCGGGAACTGCTGCGGTTCGACGAGCCCTCTCGAACCGTCGAGATCATCCTCGAGACGGCCGATGACGAACGGATCGATGCCGAAAACCACATCGCGCTGTTGCCGAGTTCCGAGGACGGGTTCGCCGGAACAGCGGGCGTCGTCCGGGACATCACCGATCGCAAGGAGCGCGAACGCGAACTCGAGCGAACGACGGAATTGCTCAAACAGGCCGAACGCCTCGCCGGCATCGGCGGCTGGGAACTCGACATCAGCGGGGACTCGCGGGAGGTGACCTTCACCGACGGGCTGCGTCGCCTGTACGAACTCCCGTCCGACGTGACGCTCGATTCGGACCTGGCATCCTCGTTCCCCCATCCGGAGGATCGACCTGCCGTCCTCGAGATCGTCGACGCGGCGCTCGAGGACGGCGAGAGCTACGAGATCGAACACCGCATGCAGACGGTCGCGGGGAACGAGCGGTGGGTTCAGTCGATCGGCGAGCCCGTCCGAGCGGACGGCCGCCGATCCGGCGGCCAGTCCGACGACATCGTCGGCGTCCGCGGGACGATTCAGGACATCACCGCGCACAAGGAACGCGAACTGGCACTCGAGTCGCTCCACAGCGCCGCCCGCGATCTGCTCGGAACCGAGACCGATACGGAGATCGCTGAGCTGGTCGTCGACACCGCCGCGGAGATCCTCGACGCCGCTGGCGTGGCCGTCTACCGGCTCGATTCCGACGTGAACCGGTTCGAGCCGGTCGTCTACACGGACGGGTTCGAGACGCTCTCTGACGGTCCGCCGTCGGTCGCCGTCGGCGACGACGATTCCGTCCTCTGGAACGCCTACGTAACGGGAACGGGGACCGTGGTCGACGATCCGATGTCGTTCGATCAGTCGCGGGTCTTCGGCTCGGCGGTCGAGAGCGGAGCCGTCGTCCCGATCGGCGATCACGGCGTTTTCGCGGTCGCGTCGGGCGAGACCCCGATCGACGCCGACGCCCGGCGACTGATCGAGACGCTCGTCGCCACGACCGAGGCCGCGTTCGACCGCCTCGAGAGCGAGGCCAGCCTCCGCGAGCGGGAAGCGGAGCTCGAGGAACGAAACCGGCGGCTCAACCGCCAGATCGAGAGCACGGAACTCATCAGGCGGATCGATCAGTTACTCATCGGGGCCGACAGCAGGGCCGAAATCGAGCGCACCGTTCCCGACCGCCTGCTCGAGGCTGGCAACGTCGCGTTCGCGTGGATCGGGACCCTCGACGCCAGCGGCACGCGGCTCGAGCCCCGCGCCTGGGCCGGACAGCGACAGACGTATTTGGACGACGTGTCCCTCGAGTACGACGCGTCGATGGAACCCGCCGTCCGAACCGCACGAACCGAAACCACGTCGGTCGTCTCGAACGCCGTCGAGGGGCTGCAGGGCGAGGGCTGGCGGCGACATGCCCTGGATTGTGGGTTCCAGTCGGTCATCAGCGTCCCGCTGTCCTACGCGGAGTACACCTACGGCGTGCTCACGGTGTACGCCGACGAGCCCGACGCGTTCGGGGACCTCGAGCGGACGGTGCTGACGGAACTCGGAGCGGGGATCGCGAACGCGATTACGGCGGTGAAAACGCGGGAGGCGCTCCACGCCGAGCGGTTGCTCGAACTCACGCTCCGGATCGGCGGCGCGGACGATCTGCTCTCTCGCATCGCGACGGCCACGGGAGCCCGTGTCGAGTACGAGGGGCTCGGCTCACACTCGACCGACGAGACGCTGTTGTTCTTCGAAACGAGCGGCGTCCCGGCCGACGACGTGCGGTCGGTACTCGACGACCTCGTCTCGGTCACCGACTATCGGCTGCTCACCGAGGCCGACGACGAGTGTCGCTTCGAGGCGACCGTCGCCGGCGATGTCGTCGCCTCGCGGCTGGTCCGCCACGGTGCCAGCCCGCGCTCGATGCACGCGACCGACGACGGCATCGAGGTGACCGTCGATGTCCCGACGGGAACCGATGTCCGTGAGTTCGTCGAGACGCTTCGGGATCAGTACGCGACCGTCGAACTGCAGGCTCGCCACCACGTCGAGCGCTCGATGGGAACGGGGAGCGAACTCGTGACTTCCCTGTTCGACGCCCTCACGGATCGGCAACTCGAGGTGTTGCGGACGGCCTACTTTGCCGGCTTCTTCGACTGGCCTCGAGAGAGCACCGGCGAGGAGATCGCTGCGATGCTCGACGTGACGCAGCCGACGGTCAACCGTCACTTGCGGATCGGCCAGCAGCGGGTGTTGGCACGGTTGTTCGAGGACGAACTGCTGACGACTGGGGAGTGACCGTCCGGACGGCCCCCAGCCGACCCGTTTCCGAGAGAGGAACGCCCAAGGGGCCGGTGGTCGTAGCCGCGCCCATGGAACCATCCGACCGGCAGCGCCAGGACGGGCCGCTCCGATCGACACTCATCGCCGTCGGACTGACGGCGTTCGGCCTTCTCGCCGCGAATCTGGCCACGCTTCCGGCCATCGCGCTCGATCCGTTGCTGATCGAGTCGCCGGCGGAGGCGTCGATCACCGCCCGAACGGTATTCATGATCCTGAACTTCCTTGGATTCGCCCTTGCCGGCGGGCTCTATCTCGCCGTGACCGACCGCGGCTGGTCGTACGTCGACCTGCGGGCCCCGACGAGGCGGGGGTGGCTGTACGTCGTCGGCGGTATCGTCGGCATCATCGCGTTCTACGTCCTCGTCAACGCCGCCGTCCAGTTGCTTTCCCTGCCGTCGGCCGACAACCAGGTCATGTCGCTCATCGATAACGATCCGCAGATGGTGCTGATCATGATCGGCATCGTCTTCTTCTTCAACGCGCCGGCAGAGGAGTTCCTCTTCCGGAACGTCGTGCAAAAGCGCCTCTACGACGCCTTTAGCCGGACGAACGCGATCGTCATCGCCAGCGCGATCTTCGCGCTCGTCCACCTGCTGTCGTACGCCCTGCTGTCCGAGTCGCGGCTCGCGACCGTGGTCCCCATCGTCGTTGTCTTCGGCGGCGCGCTCATCTTCGGCTTCCTCTATGCCAAAACGGACAACCTCTTCGTTCCGATCGCCGCCCACGCCGTGTTCAACGCCCTCCAGTTCGGCCTGCTCTACATCGCACTGCAGTACGATCTCGAGGAACCGGAGGCCGCCACGTCGCTGCTCGTCGCAGTCGTCGCGACCGCCCTCCCGTAATCGTCCCCCGGATCGGGTCCGATTCTTTAATATCGCCGGACGGTGAGAGGGTGGTATGTCCCAGGCGAAGGGCGACCGTCGCGAGCGGGAACTCGTCAACGAACTCGACGAGGCCGGCTTCGCGGTGATGCGCGCGCCCGCGAGCGGTTCCGCGACCGACCGCGACCTCCCCGACGTGCTCGCCGGCGACGGCGAGCAGTTCTACGCGATCGAGGCGAAATCGAGTTCGGGCGATCCGATCTATCTCACCGGCGAGGAAGTCGAAGCGCTGACGTTCTTCGCCCGGAACTTCGGCGCGAAACCCCGCATCGGCGTCCGCTTCGACCGCGAGGACTGGTACTTCTTCCACCCCGGGGACCTCTACGTCACCGACGGCGGCAACTACCGCGTCAAGAAGGAGACCGCACTGGCCGAGGGCACCGACTTCCCCGAGTTTACCGGCCGGTCGGAGAAGGTCACGCTCGAGGAGGTCGGCGACGGCGACGACGGCCCGGACGAGGAGATCGTCCGCGTCCTGAACGCGGTCGAACAGGGTGTCATGGGCGTCGACGAGGCCGCGGGTCTGCTCGAGTAAGCCACGCGGCGAGCGCGAGCCGTCTGTGGCCCGCCTTGGCCGCGCTCGGTGCGCCGATTCCGACTCGAACTGTACGCTGATCGCCCTACTCCGGCGCGGAAGCGATCGCGCTGGATGGCCCGACTCTCACGCCGAGTCGGTGACTCGTCGCAGCCGCGTCCGCGGGAAGACGTAGACCTTCAGCGATGCGGGGACGACGCCGTTGCTGGCGACGGTGGCGTGGTGGTAGACCGCGCCGACGACGGGAACGTCCGGCTCGTAGGCCTCGTTCGTCCCGTACTCGGCGACAGTACAGCCGGCCGCCTCGAGTTCGACGGCATCGGCTCGCAGTTCCGAGACGTCGACGACGGTGAGACGGTCGCCCGTCTCGCGGTCGACGACGACATCGCCCGGGGCGATCGCGTGTTCGGCACAGTAATACGGGCCGGCCGCGTCCTCGTCGACGACTATCGGCTCGTCGCAGTCGTGACACGCGACGGCGATCTCGCCCGGTGGCGGGGTACGCCCGCCCGTGATCTCGATCGCGACCCGGCGCACGTGCTTGCAACGGACCCCGCGGAAGACGTGATCCGGACAGGTGCACCGCCCCGCCTCGAGATCGACGAGATAGGTGTGGTCGCTCGCGGACTCGACCTCGTAGAGGCCGTCGCCGAGCGGGCGCACCGACATCGGCTCGGTGCGCGCGCGGCGCGATCGCTCCGTGAGGTGGTCCGGAGACGGGACTGGCAGCGGTGCTTTCGGTGACGCTGTTGTTTTCATGGATGCGTCGAAGGGGAACCTCGCTGGTCGGCTGGCTATTCAGTGTTGGTAGGGGCTCGGGAATCTTAACCGCCCCGCCTGCGATCGCAAGGGCGGCGTTTATGCGGGTGATCGTTTCGGATCAGTCGCCGCTCGAGGCCCCCTTCGAAGCGCTTTTCACCGGGCCGGAGAAAGCGATTAGCCAATGGTCGAACGCGAACAGGTCATCGAAATCGGCGTGGCCGTCGCTGCCGTCGCCGTGATGCTGGCAGCCATGCTCACCATCGGGTCCGCCTACGGAGCCGAGAACAGTACGCTCTCACCCACGGGTGGGCAGATGCTCGTCGGCGTGATCATCGGCTTCATCTTCCTGATGACCGCGGTCGGCGTCGGACTGGCCTACACGCTGAACGATCCCGAGGACGATCTCGACGCGAGCGACGACGAGAACGGCGACGCGCAGGGAACGGCCTGAGACCGTCGAGATGCTTTCGTTCGTTGCCCGACCGTCGCCGCCCCCGACCGCCGCTCCGACTTCGAAACGCCGTCAGTCCCCGCTCGCGGACTGGCCGTCGGTCTCGTTTTCCCGCCAGTCCTCGAGTTCCTCGTCGTCGGCGTCGTCGATCCGCTGTTCGTAGTACGCCATCGGGTGGGGAATGCGCTCACAGAGATCGTCCTTGTTGACGCAGTCGCCGTAGGACTGCATGGTCGCACAGGAGGGCGCGGAGTACTCCGTCGGCGAACTGTCCCCGCGGATGTGGTCGGTCTGATAGCGGGTCATCTCCTCGCCGAACGACGAGTTGACTCGGTAGAGGTCGACGATCTCGTCGGTCGTCATGCCGATACTCGTCAGGAAGGCGGTGATCGCAAAGCGGGAGTGATGGGAGAGGTGTTCGCCCTTCTGAATCTGATCGAGCAGTGCCTTCATACAGGGCGGGAACAGGTCCGGCACGACGGTGTCGATATCCTGGGTGAGATCGAGGTCCGCCAACACCTCTCGGATCTCGGCGGCGTCGTCCTCGAGGCGGGTCCCGATCGTCTCGGGGACGTCGAATGGAAGCCCGTCCTCGATACGGCTCCGGATCGCCTCCCGCAGAAGCGTCAGGAGGTCGTCCTCGTCGACGGGCACGTCGCCCGCGTTCAGCGGCTGATTGACGAGTCGCCACTCGTCATCCCACAGGTCCGCCGCCAGCGGCAGATAGGTGCCGACGTCGATCCGGTAGCCGTCGTCGCCGCCCGACTCGCGGACGGCGTCCCGCAGGTCGAACTCGGCGAGCAGGTCCTCGAGCGCGAGCCCCGTCGACTCGACGCTTTTCAGTTCGGTGGTGTCGGCCATGTCGGTGGTGAACCGCTCGTAGGCCGTCGCGGCCTCGGCGCGGGCGTACTTGCGGACGAGCACGCGTTCGCCGACCATCGAAACGAGCACCCGTGCGACCGGGTAGGAGAGCAACTCGATGCGGGCGTCGCGGTGTGGGTCCCCGGTCGACCCCGCCTCGAGCGCGGTAATAACGCGTTGGCGCGCGCGGTCGACGACCGCCCGGTCCTGCTCGACGACGGTTGCAAGACCGACCGCCTCCGTCGCGACGGACTCGCGGGCCGCCTCGAGAAACGGGTACCGGGCGTGGAGTCGCTGCATCGGTAAGACGATTTCACTCCGACGGGATAAACGCGCTGATTATCCTAATCACGTTTTATCAGCGACGCTGGGGTCGCCGGTACTGTCGGAGTCCGACCGTCACGGCGGGGCAAACCGAAGTCCCCGATCAGTGACATCGAGCCGACCGTCGGAGGATCGATTTCAAGGGCGTTCGACACGTCGGGTCGGGCATGCCACAGGCGACGAGAGACGGCGTGTCGATCTATTACGAGTACGAGCGGAGCGACGGTGAGGGCCGGTCGCCGGTCGTCTTCGTACAGGGGCTCGGGTTCGGACGGTGGATGTGGCGCTGGCAACGCGAGGCCGTCGCCGACGAATACGACGTGGTCGCCCCCGACAACCGGGGGACCGGCCGCTCGGCTGTTGGCCTCCCGCCGCTCGTTGCGCGCCTCCCCGGGACGCTTCGAGGTCTCGTGTTGCTCAAGTTGGCCGGCTACTCGATCGGCGGGCTGGCGGCCGATCTCGAGGCCGTCCTCGACGACGCGGGGATCTACGACGCTCACGTCGTCGGCGCGAGCATGGGCGGGATGATCGCCCAGCAATACGCCCTCGAGTACTCCCGGGCGAAGTCGCTGACGCTGTGCTGTACGAGCCACGGCGGCCCCGATGCCGCTCCGGTCCCCGACGAGACACAGGCACACATGTTCGACACCCCCGACGGAGCTAGCCAGCGGGAGACGCTCCGCCACCGGATGCGACCCGCGTTCAACGAGCGGTTCACGAACCGGAACCCCCACCTCATCGATCGGCTCCTCGAGTGGCGACTCGAACAGGACGCCGACGACCCGGCTCGCGAGGCCCAGGCCGCCGCAGTCCAGAACTTCGACGTCAGCGGCCGTCTCGACGGGCTTCGCGTGCCGACGCTGATCCTCCACGGGACGGCCGATCGGGTCGTCCCCGTCGAGAACGCGCGGCTCCTCGAAGAGCAAATCGCGGACAGCCGCCTCGAACTCGTCGAGGGCGGCTCACACCTGTTCTTCATCGAAGACGCCGACGAAGTCACCGAGACGGTGCTGTCGTTCATCGACGCACAGGACTGACCGCCGGACTCGAGCGGGGACGGGGATTACGCGGCGCTCGGTGTCGGCGAGACAGGTTGTTCGCTCGGTGGGGCCACGAGCTCGCTCCCACCGTCGGTCTCATCGTTGACCGTGACGGTTCGGAGCACGCGGTCGTCCGCGGTGAAGACGCCGATCCGACTGGTTCCGGTGGCCTGTTCGTCGAGTACTTCGGACTCGATCTCGAGCGTCGTCGTCTCGCCGGCTTCGAGATCGACGACCGTACTATTGATCGAGACGATATCGTCGGCCAGCCGTGCCCGCTTCCCGTCTTCGAGACCCGGACCGAACTCGACGTCGACGATCTGTGACGCCCGTTCGGTGCCCCGGTTCTCGAGTTCGTACGTGACCGTGTACTCGTCGCCGATGTCGAGATCCGTCTCGTTCACGGAGACAGCCGTGATATCGAAGAACGCGTTCGACTCGAGTGCGATGGTTTCGCTCTCGTCCAGACGAACGGTCTTCGGTTCGAAGTCCTCGGCGGTGACGGTCACCTCCTGTTCGACGTCGGTCGGGAGTGCCGGGAGCGTGAAGGTCCCGTCGGCTCCGGTCGTCGCCGAGACGGTGGTGTTGGTCACGTGAACGGTTGCCCCTGCGACGGGCGCACCGTCGGCGCGCCGCTGGACGGTCCCCGTCCGTCGTTCGGCGTCGATCTCGAGGTCTTCGTAGGCCGCGTCGAGCGTCGTTCCCCCGGCGACGGTGGGCTCGAGTTGGCCGTCCTTCGTCGCGAACACGAGGTAGCCGGAGAACGGACTAACTGCGTTGGTGGTCTCGTCGAAGAGCTCGATACCGTCGAACTCGCTCTCGGGAACCATCTTCGAGTCGGGGGCCCGCTGAACCCGGGTCACGCTCCGGATGGCGTCCGAATCGTGATCGAACGCCGCCTCGGGGTCGTCGTAGACGGGCGGCGCGACGAAGTTCCAGCCCCGCTCGATGTCGCGCGGTTCGGTCACTCCGTCGCCGGTACCGGGTGTCCCGGCTATTTCGACGGTCATCGTCGTGTCTTCGACCGGACGAACGAGGAGCGCGTCGAGCGGCTCGACTTCGTCGTCCCGGCTCGGTTGCTCCCAGCCCTTCGTCGTTTCATTGTACATCAAGACCATGGCGTTGGTCCCGTTCGGAACCACGTCACCGACAGTGCCGCCCTCGACCGGGCCCGGCAGCCCGACGGAGTAGACCCTCCCGCCCTCCATCGAGAGTTCGAACGTCGGATCGCTGCCGACCGTGAGATTCCGTTCGATCGGGTCGAGGCCCTCGTTGAACCGGGCCGTCGTGCTCGTCGGTCCGTAGCTAGTTGCGTTCGCAGTGACCGTCCACTCGCCGGGCGCATCGACGATGACGGCGTACTCGCCGGCGCTATCGGTGACGGTACTGACCCGTCTGTCGCCGTTCGTCGCCGTGATCTCGATGCCGGGTAGTGGGTTGCCCGTGTCCGCGTCGGTCACCGTGCCGGCGAGTTCGCCGCCGACGATTTCGGTGGTGAACTGCTCCTCCTGGATCGGTGCCAGCGTGCCGTCGAGGAGCACGAACCGGTGGTCGACGGTCTCGCCGGTGTCGGCGATGTACGACCACGGCGTCGGCGTGCCGTCACCGTACGAGAGGGTGCGATTGTACGTCGTGGTTTCGCCCGGCTCGAGTTCGAACTCCTCGGAAGCGAAGTCCCCGATCGGCGTCTTCCAGACCACGGTGCCGTTCTGGGTGACTTCATCGTCCGTATTCTTGACGACGACTTCACCCGGTGCGATCTGCTCGCTGGCCAGCGCCTCCTCGACGATGTCCGTCTCGACGATCCGAAGGGGGTCGGCCTCGGTGACCTCGGTGACGACGGTCGTCGGCCCGGTCGTGACCGTTTCCGTCGTCCCGTCGCTCCCGACGAACGTGTGCTCGAGCACGATCGTTTCGCCCGCGGTGTCCGCTCCGTCGACGGTCACCTCGAGCGTCGCGGGCGTCGCGGTCATCGGTTCGTCGAACGTAACGGTGTCGCCCAGCACGTCGGATTCGATGCCGACGAGGTCGACGGTCACGTTCGCCTCGTCGACCGTCGATTCGTTACTCAGTTCGACGGTGAGCGCCTCCGCGTGGGCGACATTGACCGCAACGTCGGCCGTCCGTCCCGCTTCGAGTTCGCTGGGTTGTCCTTGCACGACCTCGAGAGCGAACTGCTCGTCGAGGACGATATCCCGTTCGACCGATCCGCTCGCATCGACCGTGGCCGTCGCATTCTCGTAGCCGAACGCGCCGGCGGCGGTTACGTTGTATCGGCCCTCGGTCACGTCGAACGCGAAGGTTCCGTCGGCGGCGTACTGTGTCCGATCCGCGTCGTCGATCGTAACCGACGGGCCGCTCCCGTCGGGCACGCCCTCCGAGCGATCCGTGATCGGGGTCCCGTCGCCGTCGACCACGGTTCCCTCGATCCGGCCGTCGTCCGCCAGCGCTGCGGACGCTGCGTACGCATCGATGATGCCGTACCCGTACCGGACATCGCGTTCGGTGTCGGTGTACAGGGTCTCGTACTGCGCGTCGCTCACCGCCTTCGCGTCCGCGGCGACCTGCTTACTGATCCGGTCGGGAGCGGGCTTCGTCGCCGTCTCCTCGAGGAGCGTTTTGATCTCGGCTGGATCGTCGGCACCCTGAGCGGCCAGGAGCGCGGCCACCCCGCTGGTGTGTGGCGCGGCCATACTGGTGCCGGACAGTTCCGCGTAGGCGTCGTCGCCGCCGGTGTCGGAACTCCGGACGTCCACGCCGGGGGCGGAGACGTCCGGCGTCACGTACGTCTCGGGCCAGTCGTCCGGTGCGACCGGGCCCCAGTCCTCGTCGGTGGCCACCGTCCCACCGGTCGAGAAGTCGGCAATCTGCTCGTTCGCGTCCGTCGCACCGATCGCCAGCGCATCGTAGACGTTCGCCGGCGTTCCTTCGGACGCCGGGCCGTCGTTGCCGGCGGAACTGACGACGAGCGTCCCCGCCATCTGCGCGTTTCGGATCACGTCGACGTAGATCGCCGCGAACCCGCTCCCGCCGAGGCTGAAGTTTGCCACGTCGGCGTCCTGCTCGACCGCTTCCTGTAGTCCGGCGACGATCGCCGCGAGCGTTGTCGACTCCCGATCGGGCATCCCCGGGAAGACGCCGATCGGGATCAGTTCCGCGTCGGGTGCGACGCCGATCCGCTGGCCGTCGGCGTCACCGCCCAGGATCGTCCCGGCGACGTGGGTACCGTGCCCGTTCCGATCGTAGGGCTCGCTCTCGATTTCGCTGCCGTCGAAGTCGAACTCCGCCCAGTTGTCCGCGACGTCCTTCCGGTCCGCGAACTGCTCGTGGGACGCCGTTAGTCCGGTGTCGACGACGGCGACCGAGACGCCCTCACCGGTCGCGTCGAACTCCTCCCACACCGCGGGCGCGTTCACCTGATCGAGGCCGTAGGTGACCTCGCCGTCGGCGGGCGACCCGTCGGTCACGGCCGGTTCGCCGAGTTCGACCTCGTAGTTCGGGTGGAGTTCGGTCACTCCGTCGACCCGCGCGAGGTCCGTGAGATCGACCCGCGTCGTGTCGATTTCGACGAGGGCCGCGTTCGTGAGCCAGAACTCGGTGACGATTTCGACGCCATCGACGCCGTCGGCATACGTCTCGAGGGGCCGCTGTGTCGCGGCTGCCTCCCGCTTGAGCGCGGTCGCGCTCGCGGCGTCAGTTGCGGTTGCGAACTCCGATACCTCGGCGTCCATGCGTACGAACACCTCGACGGTGTCCGCCGCGGCCGCTGACCGCTCGAGTTCGGACTCGATCCGAACGTCCGTTCCTGACTGTGTCTGTACATCCGAAACCGTGAGCGCGTCTTCGTCCGTCCCGGTACTCGCATCCGTGAGGCTTCCCGTTGCCGCGACGACTGGTGATGTCACCAGCAATAGCGTCATCAGCGCCACGAATACGGTCGGTCGACTGGGGCCGTCCATCATCGTTACGATTGGCAACCGACATTACTAAAAGCAATAAAAGTATGCAATCCGGAATTATAAGATGCTAATTCAATCAGCTACAAAAGTGTATACTACCTGCTTTGGCGAATCCCGGTGGTGGCCGATACGGGCACGCTTACCCGCGCCTATCGGAGCGGCCCCGTCCAAACGACAGTCGCCGCGTCACCGAGAGGCCGGATCGGCACCCGGGACACACAGGCTTCCCTCGAGCGGTGTCGAGCGCCGACACGCCGGACGTCACATCCGCTCTCGAACGGCCGGGACGGGCGGCCTGGAGAAGACCGACGCACTCGGTCGCTACCGCTCGAGACATCGTTTCTCACGGGAAAATCGGCGCTACTGCTCGAACGGTGCGTTCGTCAGTCGCTCTGGATTCGCGGTGCGAGCATGTACGTGACCTGTCCCTGCCCCTCCCCGAACCCGAAGTAGATCTTGACGGGGAACTCCTCGCCGAGGTCAAGCGTGACCTCGGTGTCCCTTGGAATCGCCTTGTTCATGTCTTTGAGATAGTCCAGCGAGAACAGCGAGTGTGCGGGGCCGATCTGCAGGTCGATCAGATCGTCCTGGGTGAGTTCGAGGTGTACGTCGTCGGTATCGCCCTCCGCATCGACGTAGAAGTACTCCTCGGTCTCGTCGACGCCGAGCGCGATGTGATCGGAGACCATGTCGGCGGCGGTCACCGAGCGGTTGACATCGTTGCCCTCGAGGACGACCTCCGCGGGTAGATCGAGGTCCGGAATGTCCGGCTCCTGGCGGATCGAATCGGGATCGATGAGCGCAAGCGTGTACTCGAGCCCGTCGATCTGGATGTGGAGTTTGCGGGTCTCCTCGTCGAGTTCGAGCTGGATGAGTTGGCCGGAATCGGCCATGCCAGCGATATCCTCGAGCCGCGAGAGGTCGACACCGATCAGCCCGCCGTCCGCTTCGTAGGACTCGAACGCAGCCGCATCGAGCGAGAGGTCGACCATCCCGACGTTCGCCGGATCGACGGCCCGGATCTCCAGCCCGTCTTCCTCGAGGTGAATCTTGCACTCGTCGACCAACACGCTCACCGAATCGAGCGCGCTGGTGAGCGTTTCGGCGCTCACGATGGCCTTGAACATATAGGTCGGCGTACGGACGGTCGACATAAAAAGCCACCCTTTACGCGCGGCCCTGCTCGAGGTCGCTCTCGACTCGTGATCGGCGGCGGACCGACAGCCCGCACCGCCTCGAGTCGCGGCCCGTCCGGACGGGCC
The DNA here is from genome assembly GCF_005890195.1 of Natrinema pallidum. Taxonomy (NCBI): domain Archaea; kingdom Methanobacteriati; phylum Methanobacteriota; class Halobacteria; order Halobacteriales; family Natrialbaceae; genus Natrinema; species Natrinema pallidum. The sequence continues at coordinate 142,237 of NZ_CP040637.1, forward strand.
GCGAGACGAGACGATCGGAACCATAGACACGGTTTCGACACGACCCCCAACCTCGTCGTGCGAGTCGGTGTGGCTCGGCTATCAGTGGCTCCGATACGACGGTGCGCCGCACGGAGACCACGGTGTTTTCCCGCTCACGACCCAATCCACGTCACATGATCGGTCCGCGTTGGCTCCGGCGACACCAGATCGCCCTTTACGCGATCGCCGTCCTCCTCGCGCTCGGAGTCGGACTCGGGGCACCCGCCACCGCGTCGTTCTTCGAGCGGCTCATCACGCCCGTGCTGGCGGTTCTCCTGTACGTGACCTTCCTCGAGGTTCCGTTCGTCCGGTTCAGTCGTGCTTTCACGAACGGCCGGTTTATGGCCGCCGCCCTCGGGATGAACTTCGTCGTCGTGCCGGCGGTCGTCTACGGGCTGACTCGCGTCCTCCCGCACGAACCCGTCCTCCTCGTCGGCGCGTTCATGGTGTTGCTGACGCCGTGTATCGACTACGTCATCGCGTTTACCGACCTCGCGGACGGCGACGCCGAGCAGATCACCGCCGCGACGCCGGCGCTGTTGATCGTTCAATTGCTCCTGTTACCGGCGTATCTCTGGCTGTTCATGGGCGGTCAAATCGCCGACATCGTCGATCCCGGGCCGTTCGTGGAGGCCTTCGCGACGCTCATCGTGCTGCCGTTGACGCTGGCGTGGCTGACCGAGGCGTGGGCAGCCCGCGCCGATCCGGGGCGTCGCTTCCAGTCGGCGATGGGTTGGCTGCCCGTCCCGATGATGGCGGCGACGCTGCTGGTCGTCATCGCCTCGCAACTGCCCCGCGTGCAGGACTCCATCGACCGCATCGCATCGGTCGTCCCCGTTTACGTCGCGTTTCTCGTCGTGATGCCGTTGCTCGGCCGGTTCGCGGCCGACCGCCTGGGAATGGCGACCGGCGAGGCCCGCGCGCTCGTGTTCACGGCGACGACGCGGAACTCGCTCGTCGTGTTGCCCCTCGCGCTCGCGTTGCCGGCGGGCTACGAACTCGCGCCCGCGGTCGTCGTGACCCAGACGCTCGTCGAACTAGCCGGGATGGTCGTCCTCACGCGTGCGGTGCCGGCGTGGCTCGTCCCCGAGGAACCGAGCGACGCGTTCGGACGGTCCGTTCTGCGCAACGACTGAAACCGCGGTCGGGCCGCTGACCCCGTCGGCGCGCTCGCTCCCCGGCCGCGCACGCGAGTTGCGTCAGCCCTTTCACCGCACGACGCATTTCTCAGGGTATGATTGACGCGCACTCTCGTACGACGAGACGGACGACGAGGAGACCGAAAACGCCACGAACGCCGGGAGGGATGCCATGACGCGCGATCACTACTACAACCACTCCCAACGGCCTGTTACGCCTACTACTTCTCACACAGCCCCGCTCGCCGAACACGAACCACCCACAAACAAGTAGACGTACCCGAATACCGCCAACCGCGGGAGGATCGTCGGCGAGTCATCTCACTTCCCGTCAGCACCTCCCGCTATCTACCGCAAGAACAAGACCGAACCGCGAACCAGTCCTACAGCACGTGGAGTTCGTCCACTCGCTCCCGCTCCGCCCGCCCCGGCACGCCGAAGTCAACCGGCCCGAACCCGATCCACGCCAAGCAGTCCCGGCGATGCTCTAGCCGCGAGTCACCGTAGACCTTCAACGGCACCTCGACGATCAGGTCGTCCTCCCAGTCCCTCCACGCGTCGACTTCGCCGACAACGCGCGCCATCGCGTCCTGCGACACCGACACGACGCGCACCGTGTCACCCTCCTCGAGTTCCTGCATCAGTTCGACGATCTCGTCAGTCGTTCGCGCCTCGCCACTCCTATCCGCGACGATATGCGCCGCAATGTCACTCATCGCTGACCACCTCGACGCGCTCCACGTCGAACCCGCCCCATCCCGTAAACTCGCCATCCTCGAACGTCTCCCAGCCAATACCCGGACGCCGCCAACCCCGGTGAAGATCCTCATTCACGCTGACGTTGCCACCCACTCCGTAGTTCTCGATCTCGTCGTCCAAATCATCGCTATCCAACACGGCCATAAACTCGCCGCGGGGCGCTTCGCGCCGCATCCGTGCGAGCGGCTCGTCAACATCGATCACCTCCACGCGAGCCTCGATGACGCGGCCATCATCGCCGTAGACCCGCACGCGCTTACCACACGCCCCGCGAAGAGTCTCGATAATCTCCTCGGTCGATTGCCGGTCGATGTTGTTCGCGCGCTGTTCGTCGTCACCGCTGGATTTTGGCGTGGTCATCAGCAATCCTACCGAAACCCGCCACCCGCGGATAAAGGATTGGGTGGGGTCTGCAACCTGCTGTCCGAGTATTTATCCGGAGCGAAACAGCGTAAGCCACTCGCTGACGGGCGCGCTCAATTCTCGCTTTCTGCCATCGAGAAACTACGATCAGCTTTTCATCGGAACCGAGGGGGGTAGAAAGGGTCGAGAGACATCAACTAGTCGATGATTATTAGGATGTCCGCTGCTGCGGGCCCCATCGCGATGCCAACAGCATCCATCGAACTCCCACAGGAGTTCTGCGACCTCATCGAGGAACAGATCGCCGACCACGACCAATACGACACCGTCGACGAGTTCGTGGCCCGAGCGACCGCCGAGAAGCTCCAGCAAGAGGCGAAGGAAGAGTACCGTAAGCAGGGCACATACACCGATGGCCCGATCACCGAGGAAGAGCGCGAACTCCACCGCCGGCTGGTCGACCTCGGCGTGATCGAGCGCGACCCCGTCCTCCTCGACGAGGTGTAGCCGTCAGTCCGCACGGGACAGTTCGTTTCTGACCGCCGAGTAGAGGAAGTCCTCCGCGTCCCGGTACCTCGGGTCACCTTCGACCTCCTCCTCGATCATCTGCCACAGGTCTTCCGGCACCTCGACCTGTCGACCGCCTGTCTGTGCCTCCTGCAGCGCCTCGAGATCGATGTCGTACGCGTCCTCGTCGTAGTGAGCGTTGAATGCGGCGTCGGCCGCCTCAAGGTCAGTGTGAGCCTCGGGGACGTCCGGCGCCGACTCGGCCTCGTTGACCACCGCACGAAGGTTATACACCTCGTACGCCTCACGCACGTCGTCGACGAAGTCCCAGTACTCCTCGACGGACGCCGTCTGCCGATTGGGGGCGTCGTAGCCGAGCGCCTCCATTCCGAGCACGGCCCGCTTGTTGAGGATCGCGTAGGTGTCCGGTGCGAGGACGTGGAGCAGCTCGGTCGCGGTGGCCCAGCCGAAGCCGTCGAGTTCCAGCACCTTCTCAAGCGCGTCGCTGTCCTCCAGAGCCTGCTCGACCGCGGCGGCGACCTCGTCAGGCGTCTGGTCGTCGAAGACGATGTCGTCGACGTAGTAGTCGATGCTTCGGCGAGGCTCGGTCGCCCAGAAGCCATCGTGGGCGACCAGCTCTGCGAAGGCGTCGCGCGTCGGGCTCTCAAGGAACGCCTTGGCCAGTTCTCGCTTCTCCTCGATCTCGTCGTTCCGGTCAGGGTAGTACGTCATTCTGGTTACCTCCGTTTTTTCTTGTGCGCCATCTCCTCTCTTTCGAGTCCAATCTTCAACTCTGTGTAGAGAATATACACACATAAATCTTGCTCTGATTAGAGACAGGATTTTCCCTATTCAGAAAAATCTTAGAGAAATACGGTATCTATGCGGGAAATCCACCGAACGACGCGAATGAAGAACGAACGACAGGCTACAGGGTTGTCTCGACGCCAATGGCTCAGAAGAACGGGATGGAGCGACGTAAACGGCTTACTCCGACGTTGCCGTGTTGAGCGGCACCCACTCCATCTATGCATCCACCAGAGTCCGTATGAAGCACCGCGGTCTGTGGGATCATAATGTGACAGTCGGCGATCCACTGCAACCACCGCAAAGCAGATTATCAATCGGACGAGATTGAGGCTGTACGTGAGCCTCTCGAGTTTTCTCCGGAAGGCGTTGGGGGACTACCGCCACAACAAGTCTGCGGCCTTCGTTCACGGCGTTCGAGTGCTGACGACCGCGATCCTCGGAGGGCTTCTCCTGCTGGCCGGACTCGTCCATCTGGGAGTCGTCCGCCCCGTCCAGTTCTTACAGGCCGCGGGGTACGGACTCCTCCTGCTCGTGATGGACTATGCGATGGTCAGCGACCTCGCCTTCTTCTTCCGGTTCGTCGCACCTGACCTGTTCGGGTTCCTCAGCTTCTCGATGCTGGTCTCGGCCGTGACGGGCGTTGGGGGCCTTTCGATCGCGTGGCGGTGGCACCGAGCGTAGCGACTCCCGAGGAACCACATCCAAGGCTGATCGTTCACCGCGGGACGAGTGTCGTCGGGTTGCCGTCGGATGGCTGGAGCGGGTCGTGCGGGCCGGGCTGCTCCAAGAGGAAGCGACTCCGTGTCACCGTGATTGTCGCCCATCACGAGCAGGCGCTGGCCCTCCATCCTCAGTACTCCCGCTCGATCTCGAGCTTGCGCATCGCCCGCTCAAAGACCTGCTCGTGGCGGTGAGCGAGCTTCTCGATGTGGTCGCGGATGGACTGCGAAACGTCGACCTCGACCTCTTCGGCGTCCTGTAGCTCGTGATACAGGGCGTGCATCTCCTCGTTCACTGCGATCCCGATGGTCTTCTCCTTCGGCCCAGCGTCGAGCGCGTCGTAATACCGGTCGAGATCGAACTCGGACTCTGTGTCGCCGCTGTCGTCCGCATCTCCTTCGGCCTCGTCCATGGCGTCGTTGAATGGATTCTCGCTCATAGTTGTGTGTTAGTGTTAGAGTTAATGTTAAGATTGATTCTTGATGTACTCTTCGAGCGTTTCAGCAGTGATTTCGACGCCCGCATCATCCGCGAACTGGCGGGCACCGGCACGAAAGGCGTGGTAGCATTCCTGTCGGATGCTTCGGGGCGTGCCGTCGCTCCGTTCGACGACGCGTTCGATCGCCGACGCCGCAAACGGGTCGGACGGGTAGCCCTCCTTGTACTCCTCGTCTCGCGCCCACGCCAGCCAGCGCGCGATCAGCTCGTCGGTCTCCGCGAATCCGAACCGCTCCAGCGACCGGTTCTTCGCGACGAGCCGCGAGGAGAGTGTCTCCCGCAACTTGTCGATACGCTCGGCGGCCAACGGCGTACCGAACAGAAAGAGGACGAACACAGGCCGGGAGTCCCCGAGGTCGCCCATAGACTGTAGCGCTGCGAGGAGCTGTCGGAACGTCCGCGCGTTGCGGGCGGCGTCCTCAAGCTGGTCAACCTGCACAACACAGGCCTTGTCCTGCGCCTCGAGTTGCTCGGCGACATCCTCGACGAGTTGGCGCACGTCGTCGGTCGCGTGGGGGTACTCGTCGGGGATGTCGAGGTCGTCGTACTCGGCCAACGCGTCGAGGAGCCGGGTGTAGACCCGGCGCGTGGTTAGGCTCTCGACCTCGCGGATGCGAGCGATGTAGAACTCGTCGCTTCGCGGGCCGTCGGAGAGCGCGTTGTAGACGAGGTCGCGGAAGTGGCTCTTCCCCGCGCCGCGCTCGTCGATGATCGAAACGTGACCGGCGCGGTTAATGAGGTGGCTCGCGACCTCTTGCAAGAGATCTTGGTTGACGCGGACGGCGATTCGGGCATCAGGAAGCGTCTCGGCGGTGAACGGAATGCGCTCGGACTCAATCCCGAACTGCTCCGCGTACGCCCGCTGCGCCGACTCGGTCTCGTCCAGCACTGCGGTGAACTGGTCGGTCATTCTCCGTATTACTCATATGGTTATCCTTATCCTTAAGGTTAAACGAGTTCGCTGCCAGACATCTGTGCGTTGTGGTAGTCGCTATCGAGTGATCACCTCGTCAAACAATTCTGCCACTCGTCGTGAATCTTGACCACCTCATCCGGCGACAATCCATCAGGATCATCCAAGTCCCAAAACCCTCGAAGTATCCTCCAAGACAGCGAAAATAGAAAACTCGCCAACCAGCATTCTATAACTGGGCTAAAATCCGATATGACGCAGGACGTTAGCCAACAATTGGAGACTCTCCGCAATAAGATACAGAACGGTCGCCGGGATGTAGACGAAGCGAATCGAGATGCATTACTGGAATTTAGTGACGAACTGATGCTCATCCCGAGTCAAGTAGGCGATCATCGGCACCTCAAACTTCTTCGTCACAATGTCCGAATGGCAGAGCACGCTGGGAGTCTGGTCGATGCTTTGGAGGATGAAGAAGAAGTGAAGGAGATCGTTCGGTGGATTCATCGAACCTACGATAATCCAGAGACGAATCGCGATTACCGAGTAGCTCTGAAGCAATTCGGCCGGCGGGCTACAGAGGTAAATGGCGATTCTCCGCCGGAGACAATGGAGTGGATTCCGTCAAATACTCCCAGTACATACGATCCGGCACCTGAGCCCAGTGATATGCTGAAATGGGAAGACGATGTCCTTCCTCTAATCGAGGAAACACGGAATCCACGTGATGCGGCTTTGGTCGCTGTTGCATGGGATGCTGGCCCTCGGTCGGGAGAGCTTCGAAGTCTCACGCTTGGAGACGTCACAGATTACGAACACGGCTATCAGGTAACGGTACGTGGGAAGATGGGACAGCGGTCGGTCGGGTTGGTTCCAAGCGTTCCGTTCCTTCAGCGGTGGCTGGAGGCCCACCCCGGTGATGCACTCGATGATCCACTGTGGAGTAAGTTGGAAGAACCAACGGCACCGACTTACAACGCGCTTCGGACGGCGATCAAGGACGCAGCCGAACGTGCAAACGTCGATAAGCCAGTCACATTCACCAATTTCCGGAAGTCAAGCGCGTCTCATCTAGCATCTCGAGGGATGAATCAGGCACACATCGAAGATCACCATGGGTGGACGCGTGGGAGCGATGTCGCCTCACGATACGTCTCGGTGTTCGCAGAAGATACCGACCGGGAAGTCGCTAGGATCCACGGAATCAACGTTGACGAGGGTAAAGAACCGAATCCAACTGCTCCCGTTGAATGTCCTCGATGCCACCAGAAAACGCCACGTGAGAAACAAAACTGCATTCACTGTCGACAACACCTCACTAAGGAAGCGACGATTGAGCAACGACAGACGTGTGATTGGTGTGGAGAGACTATTCGTGGATACTCTGAGCATCTTCCAGCGTGTCCGGCAGTCGAGATCGAGAAATGAGATACTTGATTGTTAACGGCTGGTATCGATAGTCGAGTCGCCTGTCCTACCGATCTTTCGCAGCATCGCACGATGCAGGAGCCGTGGGAGTGACCCCGCCTCCGTCGGCGAGAAAGCGCCGGAAATAAGCTGGGGAAGTCCAACCACCCGTTCGGATCAATCGTCGTCCGCCGCTTCCTCCTCGGAATCAATCTCTTCGAAGTCGAACAGGGTTGTGCCGCCGGTCGCGTGATCACGCTCCAGTTCAGTCACAACCTCCTCCTTCTTCTCCCGCACCGCCTCCTCGAAGTCTTCCTCCATCCTCGCCCTTGCCATTTTCTCCATCAACTCGTCGATGAGCTTCTCCTGATCCTTTGTCGCCCGCGACTTCACCCGGTACTCGTTCTCGAACACGTCGCCGTTGCTCTCCTCGATCGCGATCACGCCGACCTCCTTCGCGTACTTGATGTACCGCTTGAACAGCGTCTGCTTCTCCTCCTCGAGGTAGTTGTACAGGTCGACGTCCGCCTCGAACAACTGCTTCCAGTCCTCGTAGGTGAACGAGCCGTCCTCGGAGTGCCGCTGGAAGCGGTTCACTAGCGTGATCGACATGTGCTTCAGCTTCAGGTACTTCGACGAGGAGTAGGTGAAGCTGACGTAGTCCTGTTTCTCGACGCCACTCGCAAGCTCGGTCTCGATGTAGTCTCGGAGGTCGTCGTCAGCGTGCCCATCGAACGGAGCGGTCTCGTCCTCCTTGACGATGAAGTCCTTGACTCGGCAGGTGTTTCCGTGCGAGCCGAGCAACCACGCGATGAAGTTCAATCCTTCCGCGGCTGCCGCATCTTGGAGGTCGCTCTCGGCGAGGTGCTGGGAGGACAGGACATAGTCGATCTCGTCGGGCTGGGTGGAGATGACCTTCTCGAAGTACTCGTCTACGTCGAAGTCAGCGCCGTTCGACTTGACGACGTCCATCTTTCCCTCGAACTTCGAGACCTTTCCCGGGAGGCGGTCGAGGAGCGTCCGCTCAATCTCGACGAGGACAGCAACTCCTTTTGACGGGGCCGCCACCAGAACGTCGAAGTTCTTGTCCTGCTCATGGATGAGGGGCTCCGTCCGGATGAACGTGTAGTCGGTGCCGTCCTGCTCCAAGAACCCCGACACGATGACGTTGAAGTCGCTTAGCTCGGCCTCGTCATCGGTGATCTGGTTGCCGATCTCGCTGTGGTGCTGGTCGAACAGCTCCTCTTCCAGTTCCTGCTCGAAGGGCTCTATCCGCTCTTCGAGTTCTTCCCGCTTTTCTTCAGGGAGGTTCTCGATCCGTTCTTCAAGGTCTCTCCCGGCCATCAGGCCACCCCCATGACCGTGGCGTCGGCGTCAACCTCCTCCACGACGAATCTGTAGAACCGCAACAGGGAGTCGAATCCCGACTCGTACCGCGGGAGGATTGACAGGATCTCGCCGTCTGTCGAGAGCGAGATCATCCCGCCGTTCGACTCATCGACGATGCGGCCGTTGAGTAGGAGGCTCCCCTCGGCAGCTTGGTAGGAGTATGGATAGAACCCGTCGTCCTTCATCTGGCTGATGAGGTCATCGGCCTCCTCGTACTCCAGCGGCTTAGTCAGTTCAATCTCTAACGTTTCCTTCTGGATTTGTTGGATTCCCTGCCGCTCGACGATGTGTAGTTCAGAGGCCTTGATCGCGGTGTTCAACGGTTCCACCTCGTTGAGGCCGGGCGTGATGACCTCGTTGAAGAAGTACTCGGGATCGCCACGGGTGAGAACGAACTCTCCCTCGTCGCGGAAATGAAAGTCGCCCTTCGTCGGCCACTCGAAGTAGAGGTGCGTAGGCGTGATCCCGTACTCCTTCTTTCGCTCCTCAAGCGTGTCCGCGGCGTCGTCGCCGGCGTACTCCCCTTCGCGTCGCGTTCCCGGTCGCCGTTCCTCCTCGTATTTCCGGTCTCTGCCAAACTTCTCGCCCTCGAACTTGACCAGCCGACTGCCTTCCTCGTCGAGGATCCGCTCTTGCAGCAGGGCCATCTGTTCCGGCGGGAACCACATGTAGTAGATACCCTCGCCGCGAGTGATCATCGAATCAGCAGTCCGTCGGAAGTCATCGTGTGAATTGAGGGTGAGGAAGGTTGGCGATCCTGTTTCGGGGTGCTGGAAGAGATAGAGGAAAACGTCAAACTTCTTGTTGTGCTTCGTGTACGAGGCGTGGAGTTCGTAGAAGTCGCCCTGTTCTTCGATGTCGAACCATCCCCTGCATCTGGTGAGGAAGTCCTCCCAGTCCAGCTCCGTGGTTAGACAGACGACGCGAAAGTTGATCCGACCGTCATCGTGCATCCGCTCGCGTGCGGCTAGGAGGAAGTCGTCGAGCGTAGTTGCGCCGATGCGTGGGTCGGTTTCCATCGTTCACCTGTCAGAGGTTCTTCGTTCTGCACTTACGTCAGTTCTGTTTCTGACCAACGGAACCACCCTTTATATCTTTAAGGGCGACCGACATCTCGGAATCACACCTCTACGGGCACGATGCCACTTCTGCGTCCCCCTCGTCCGCCGCGGAGATGATCTCCATGATTACGGCTGACATCTCTAAGAACCAGTTCCTGAATTCGATCCAATAGGGAGTCCACTCCCTAAGCCGGGTTATCCGTAGGCGTAGCCCCGGTTCCGGAGGAATTGAAACTGGTTGAGATGATTGCCGACGATTCCCCAACTCCCTCGCTCCCTCCCATACTCATAGTAACGTTGCAAGGTCTCGTCGTCCGTAATGACGGCGCCGTGGTAATGGTCGAATGGCTGCGTCACGTCTACGAGTTTCGACCCATCGAGCAGACACCAACCATGCTCAATTGCCCCGATGTCAAGGTCTGAGACGGCAGCGAATCCCTCGGCGTATTTGAACCGGCTGTCGTACGCCCACATCTGGAGGGCGTTGGCGAAGCAGGCCTTCATCTGCGGGTCGGTCGCCCGGATGGCATCCGCGACGAGTTCTCTTTCGTCCTCCGTCAGGGCGTTCGTGACCGCGACGGAACGCCCGGCTATCGTTTCCTGTATAATGGTGCTACTGTCCACGGCTTCACCGTGATCGGCGATGTACGAATGAACCGGCGACAAATCGCGCGACGCGTGGACGTACTCGGTAGCAGAATTTTCCATCCACCCCACGCGTGGCCGACTGATCGATTTAGCCGCATCGCCTCGGGGGGTCGCTTTTCGTTGACCCACCCACCCCTCGGTTCCGATGTAAAGACCAAGGGTGGGCAGATCTCCGCCCGGTGCGTCTATCGAAGCTCTTCTTCCAAGACGGGAGTCAGTTGTTCGTGGAACTCTGCCAGCCGATCGACTGCCCACTCTTTGAGTTTCTCGTCGTCTAGTGCGTCGTCCAGCCGTCCGACCTCGCGTTTGACATAGAGCCGCGTGTACCCGCTACTGCCGTACTCCTCGTAATGGATCTCCTCTGGCACATCCAGCGAACGGTCTTCAATCGCCGACTGCATCGTCTCGAGCATCTCCTCGTTCCGTGCGTAATCGTCGAACTGGAAGTTCATCACGACGTGGAACTCCTTGTCGCCGGGATCGCCTTTGAAGTGCCAGACGAACTCGACATCCGAGTGGCCAGCCGGGATCGTGAGCCAGCTGTCGCTGCTAGCGCTCCTGCTGGTGACGCCGGGAAGCTCCTCCTTGAAGCGTTCGAGTACCTCGCCGAAGAACCGTCGGTACTTCTTCTGCTTCGGCGACGCCTCCCGCTCCTTGATCTCCTGCGTCTCGTCGGCGCCGATGACCGTCGGAACGAACATCTCGGCGTCGTCTCGCTCGTAGTAGTCGAACTCGACGCAGTTGATCTTCAGGTCGTGGGTGTCCCGCAGCCAGCGCGTCATTCGGCGAACGTCGTCGGTGATCGTGTATGCCACCAGCATAAGCTGGGGCGACTCCAACCCCTCTGCGAACTCTCGCTCGAAGTCGTCGATGTCGAATTCTGAGTCCTCCTCGTGCTCGAACGCCTCGTAGAGTTCCTCCAGCGACTCGTAGTCGGTAAGGTCGAAGAACTCGTCCTGATCTAGCCGTGCCAGCGAGGACGCGTAGTCGAAGAGTTGGGTCACGGCCGATCGTGGCGAACGGTCGCGCTTGAACTCGATCGTCGTGAGTGTTCCTCGTTTGTCGCATACGAGGAGGTCTGGCTCCTTGCCGGTCGGCAACTGGAGCTTGCTCCCGAGAACGATGTTCTCTCGGGTCGTCAACGTCCCCATCACCAGTCTTGGGTCACTGTGAATCACCTCATGGAGATCGTCCTCCAGATGTTCTTCGCTGTACTCTACCTCTTCGAGGTACTCGATCTCGCCTTCCTCGCGGCGGAAGCCGATTAGTGACATTACTGATGGATGCGGGCGGTCATTCAAAGGGTCTTCCGGCGCTGGTTGGTCTTTTGAAGGGGAGAATTAGAGGGCGTTCGAGGTCAAGCACACCGCGAGTCGAATCTCAGGCGCTGTGCTACTAGAGTAGACTCACACGAACGACCCACTAGAAGGGTCTGCTCAGTTTCGGGGCTAACGAGGAGACGGAAGGACAAACTGGAGGTCAACATCATACTGCTCGGCTATCTCGCGTAACCCCTCCTCGGCGGCAGTATCTGCATTCCGTCGAAGCAGATCGTAGTTGCCGAAAACCACGCACCGACGATAAACCTCGTTGGGTAGTTCACCCAACCGTTCGATGTCGGTAGCGATGTCGCGGTACTTGCTAGCGTCGTCATCTGGCCGATACCGGAGGTAGTTGATGTTCTTGACGTACTTGAACTCGGCCGCGGCGGCTAAGTCGGCCAGAGCAAATTCCTGCGTTCCTCCAGTGATCGTCATTCGTAGATCGTCGGTGAACACACCTAAGTCAAGACGTTCGCGGGCTCCGAACGGGAAGTCAGTCCCCCCAATCTCACACTGTACACGGTCAATCTTGGTGACCTCCCGGTACCGAGAAGTGTACGCCTCGTGGTCGGGAATGTTGCCGTTCGCCCCTGATGATTCTTCGACGGTGACGTTGCCGACCGACGCCGGCGGCAGCATCGCACACATCCGCTGCCGGACATCCTCCGCTAGTGCTCGTTCGTCGCTGTAGTTAGCCGGGTTATGTAGGAACGACTCCGCAGTCGCTTCAATAGCGAGATCAAGCGCTTTCAGCGTCCGCGTCATACCGGACGTAGTATGTCTCGATGTTAATACCCACCTACATATACCGAGGGCAAGTGCGAAGAGGAGTTCCGCCCCTTACTCGTCGCTGTCAACCATTTCGACAGACACGATTTCTCCACCACCATCTTCGACGCGTTCTCCGGGGCTATTGACTCCGGTCGTCCAGTACACCTCCACCGGACGGCAATTCCCATCGTAGTCCTCTTTCGCGTAAATCGTCCCGCCCTGAACGTCCATCACTCCCTTGGGCTATGACAAGGGTGTCTACTCCTCGCTAAGGCTCTCCTTGGCCGACAAGAGGAGATGGAGTTCCTCTGCGGAGAGAGCGTCCTCCTGAGAGTCGACTGTGTCCGGATGATACTCGCGGATGTAGTCGGCACACGCTTCCTTCATTACGTCATCGTCGACATCAGCGTCCACGCCGATGAGTTCCGCGACGGCCTCTCGGTCGAACTCATCCTGATTATTACCGTAGACCGCTGATTCGATCTCTACTCGAATGTTGTTCGATAACTCGGCGAACTCCTCAAGATCGTCGTCATCCGTCGGGTCGACCTCGGTAGCCTCCTTAGCGAGAGTGATAACCTTACCCGCATCCACACGTCCGCCAGAGACGTCTCCCATCCGGCGAGCCAGTTTCACTACGACTTCACAGGCACCGGCCATCTTCTCGTCGTTCGTCATCTTTTGGCCGTATCGACTACCGTTGGGCTTCAGAAACACCAGCGAGTTGATGGTTTCGTTGCAGAGCGTCCACGTCTCTTCCAGCCAGATGTCTTCATTTGCGAACCACTTGTCGCTGTCCCACTCGTTGACCTCGATAGCCCAGTCGACGAAACCACGAACCGAATCCGGGTAGCACTTTTCGGGAACGGAGATGTCCGAGGGATGCGATACACTCGGGTCGGTCTGCTCTGCCGCAGCAACGAGTATGTCCTCGTACGCGTCCTCACCGACGATCGATTCATCGTTGCTTGGATGAGGGAGGACGGTTCCTTCGCTCACGAGCTGCTTCCGGTAATTCCGAGCAGTTGCGGGCGACATCCCGAGGTTCTTCGTAATCAGCTCCTCGATCGTCTCCCAATCGAGTTGGCCCGGGTGATTTGCCTGCTTGTGATTAATCATCGCTTGAACTGCCGGGAGGAGATGCTTTGGCGTCTTCTTCACCCGATTGTCCGGCCCACCAATACTGATCTCCGCCACCACGTCGGGATCGAGACGCGTGTCGTGGTTCATCTCGCCTGACAGCGATTCGATCGTCGCCTCGGCGGTCGCGACCGCCGGCATTTGACTCTCGCTTGTGTCGTCACGCGCCAGTATCTCGCTCGAACCATCGTCGTCATCGGGATCGGGTGTCGAGCCGGCCGCAGCACTGCCTGTCTGAGAATTATTTTTGACGTCGACCTCGCTCGCCGTCGGAACTCCCCCCTCAATTACCGAGAGGATCTTCCGCTGATTCGCCAGCAACTCCTCAAGCACGTTGTCGCCGTGTTCAGCGTCCGGTGCGCTATACGTGTCGTCGACGAGGAACTGCCCTTCTTCGGTTATCGTCGAGTTCTCGCGGAGCCGGCGGAGGGCTTCGTCCATCACGTCCGCCTTCGAGAGGTTGGTTTGTTGCGCTACGGCGTCGACGAACTGCTGCAAGTCCTCGTCGACGCGCTGTTGGAACGGGGTTCTATCACCCATCTGCGCCACTGTCTGACGGAGTTGTGAATATAAGGCGCTCGTCCCGGCACCTTTTCCCACTAAATTAACTCTGTTTTACATTTTGTAGACGTAGTAAGTAGTAGAATAGGATTTTCGATAGGGATAGGAGAGATTGCTCGATGATGTCCGTGACCGATCGACGCCGCTAACGCCTCCTCTCGCAATAGCGCCCCTCTAGCAGCTCGGCACCCCGGAGCGGGCGGCAAAACTACCTCAAAAATAAATTCGTGTTAGGTCTTCCGCGGTCTTCGACGGACAGTTCACGGCATACCTGACACACAGAGACGATCCCAGCCGAGAGTGCGCAGTCGTTTACCGAATTTTCGGGTCTTCGCCGCGTTCTTCGTGCGTATCGTCGACGAGCTCTCCCAGTTCATCCAATAGGAGCGGATCGACCTCAACCCGTTCGCCGTCAGCGGTGTAGTAGATGCTCGCCGAGACTCGACGGTCGGGGTATTCCTGCCGGACGACGTGATAGTAGACGCTCAACTGCTTCCGGTACTCGGCCTCCGCGTGACGGCCACGGTCGGTTTTGTAGTCCACGATCTCGACCCGGTCGTCGGTCACGTGAAGCAGATCGACGATCCCGGAGATCGTCACCTGTTGTCCGTCAACCGATACCGGGAGGTAGACGTTCTCCTCAACTCGGAACTCGCCGGGTAGCGAATCGAGGAAGGCCTGCACGTTTCGCTCGTCGGGGCTGGTTGGCTCGACTGCCTGTCCCATCGAGTATCGTTCGGCGAAATCGTGGACGCGTGTGCCAAACTCCATCCCTTTCCCATCCTCGACGTCGCTGAACACGCTGTCGTCCATCAGCGAATGAGGGGACTGGCCGGACGGCGCCTCAGGAACCGGCACCGAAATCTGGAGTTGCGTCTGCTCCGTCCCGCCAACAGCGGCGGCCTCGACGTCCGGCTCGACCGTCGACGGCTCGAGCGGGAGGTTTTCGAAGAGCGGGCTCGGCGACTCTCCGGCGGAGAACAGTACGTGGCTCTCTGCACGCGTGATGGCGACGTACAGCAGCCTCCGTTCCTCGTCGTACTCTCGGCCCAGACATTTCGAGAGAATCCGATACCGCCAGTTATCGTAGAGATGGGGACGACCGTGCGCATCGGTGTATCGCTTGCTCTGTCGGAGACCGACCGGCTCCTCGTACCGAATCCGATCCGCGCCACCACCGGACGGCGGGAACCGGTGCTGGTTCATGTTCGCCATGATGACGATGGGATGTTCGAGGCCCTTGGCGGCGTGAATGGTCTGCACCGTTACCGAGTCGCCGCCGGGGTTGTCCTCGACCTCGTGGGTGGCATCGGCGTCGAGACTCCGTTCGAGGAATCGCACGATGTCACCGCGGTTGTGGTGGGTGCTGTCGAAGGTGCCCTGTAACAACGAGACGAGCCCGTCCGCGTACGCGTCGTCGAATCCGTATCGATCGAACACCCGTCGCGCGATTCCACCGATGGTCTCCGCCTCCGCGAGCTGGTCGCGGAACTCGACCATACCCGTGGGATACGCGCCGGTATCGAGGACGTGCTTCACCTCGTCGAGGGTATAGCCAGCCTCCTCGAGGACGACTGCCCAGCCGCGCTTGGAGTCCTCATGTTCGAGGATGCGCAGCCACGCGAGCAGGAGAATCGACTGCTCGGTTCCGAACAGCTCGACGCCGCCTTCGTACGCCACGGGAATCCCGTAGTCTGCGGCACACGCCTGTAACTCGCGCCCGAAGTCACGCGTCCGCGTCAGCACCGCAACGTCGTCGTACGTCGGCGCTCGAAGTTCGCCATCGTCCTCGACGGCGTACTCGCGATTGCCGACGATCTCCTGTATCCGCGTCAGGATCGCCTCCTGCTCGTCATCGCACGTGAACGCCTCGATGTTGCTGTGGTCGTGCTCCGTTGTCGCTGCTAGCGATGTGATGTCATCCTGTATCTCTGGATCGACCTCCTCGCTTCCCGTTGCGGGCAGCGTGAGGCTGTGTTCGGAGAAGTCGAGAATGGACTGTGTCGAGCGGTAGTTCTCGACCAGCGAGATCTCGTTCACGTCGTCAACCGGGAAATCGACCCGCGCGTAGTCGCCGTTGAGTTCTCGCTTGTAGGTCTGGAGACGCTCCTCGAAGCGACGGATGTTGTCGACTGAGGCGTACTGGAACGAGTAGATGCTCTGCTTCCAGTCGCCGACGACACAGAGGTTGTCCGTGCCCGCGAGCAACAGTGCGAGCTTGAACTGAATCTCGCTCGTGTCCTGAAACTCGTCGACGAGCACGTGGTCGAACTGAACCGACTCCCGCAGCGAGTGATCCTCGCAAAGCATCGCGAAGGTGAACATCAGCAGGAAACTGAAGTTCAGGTAGTTCCGTTGGAGCGCGAACGCGATGTACTCGAGGTAGACATCGTGGACGAACGCCTTCAGGTTGTCACGGTCTTCCTCAAACGCTCGGCTGGCCCACGCGTCGTCGATTTGCGGATAGCCGTCCCGGAGGTCGTTCTCGCTAGGGGCGTCTGGCTCGTAGCAGCGATCCCGCTCGAACCCGCTCAGACCGTCGCGCAAGTCCGACTGGGTCGGGCCGTTCGCGCCCTCGTTCGGTTCGTTGGTCTCATCGAAGAGCGTCTTGAACTCCTCGTAGTCGCCATCGAGGAAGGACTCACCATCGCGGAACCAGCCCTCGTCGGTCGGGAACACTCCCTTGGCGGCAAGCTCCTTGATCAGATCGAGGAGCGATGTCGCGTCGTTGAGCGTCCTGAAGTAGTCGTGATACTCGGGATGTGCCTCGATGAACTGATCGAGGAACTCGCGGAAGCGATCTTCCTCGATGACTTCGTTCTCGAGGGGCTGCGTCGACGACGTGATCCGGTCGTCGATGCCCAAACGCGTCGGCGCATCGAACCCGTGGCGGATGAGCAGGTCGTGGCAGTACCCGTGGAACGTGTTGATGGGTGCGTCCCGTAACGCAGACATCGAGTAGTCACAGTTGGCCACGACGCGTTCCTTCATCTCGCCCGCAGCGTTGTTCGTGAACGTGATCAGGAGGATGTCCTCTGGTTCGACGTCTCCCTGTTCGAGGAGATTCGCGTATCGGCGAGTGATGGTGAAGGTCTTGCCAGTTCCGGCGCCGGCGTCGACGACGTGAATGCCGCTCGTTGCATCGATCAGCTCTTGCTGTCGCTCGTTTGGCTCGTACTCAGTCATCGGTTCGGATCAGGTCGCGGTGGGTGACTCGGTCGAAGTTCGGTTCCCCGACGGGGAACTGCGACGTGCGATACTGGTTTATCCGGTCGATCTGTGCGTTGAGGAAGTCCTCGAACGCGTCGACCTCGCCCTCGAAGTAGTTGCGACCGCGAATCCGCACGAGCTTCTTGAGTGCGCTCTCGGTACCGTCTTCGACGTAGACGTAGTCTCCGACCTCCGCTTTCGCGTACTCGGTGAAGCGGGCCGCGAAGTCGGTGGCGAGCAGCTCGTCGGTGTCGTCGGTCTCTGGGAAGTCGTGTCGCTCGAAGAACGATGCGTACGCGTCGTACCCCATCCGCTCCAGCGTCTTCCGCCGGTCGTTGCTCTCGGCGACGCCATCGCAGAGCGCATCGAACGCCTCGCGACTGCCGGCAAACGTCCCGAACGGCATCGGGTGGTAGGTGACCCGGACGAGTGCATCCTCGAGATCCGGCTCCCCGGCGACGACATCGTCGACCAACTCCAGAAAGTGGAAGAAGACGAACTCGAGGCGCTCATCCGGATGCTCCTGCCGATGGTGGGCGAGGTAGAGCAGCGCTTGGAAGTCGGGCTCGTCGCTGATCTCCTCGATGTCCGACCGTGAAACGACCTTGGACGCCGACTTGCGGCCGCCGCTCTTGTAGTCGAGGAGCGTTTCCGGCGCGTGTATCAGGTCAACCTTCCCCTTGCCGCCGAGGTTTGGATTCTCGAACCAGCGCTCGGTGATGGGCGAGTCGATCGACTTCTCGAAGTGGTCGGCGAAGAAGTTGTCCTCCTCCTGTCGTTCGTAGTGGCTGTACTCCCGGTCGGTAGGTGGATCGGCGGCGACGAACTGCTCGATCGTGTCGAGACCGATCTCGAACTCGGTCTCAAGCGGTTCCAGCTCGACATCGGGAACGTATGGTCGCATCTCCGCCAGCATCAGGTCGACCAGCTCCGAGCGGTCGGCGTCCTCGATCACGTCGGAGTGATTGACGTAGAACTCGGCGTAGTCGTGGAAGAGATTGCCCTTCTGGAAGTAATCACGGTCGGGGTTATCGACGATCCTGTCGAAGTAGTAGTCTCGCGGGCAGTTGATGAACGTGTTCAGGCTCGACTGGCTGACCACGTCGATCTCGCTTGGCGCGACATCGACATCCTCCTTCTCGAAGCCGGCGTCGCCGTTATTACTGAGGCGAGTGTGGGGGATATGCGGCAGGTCTCCGATCGTCTCGAAGTCGTCGTCGAGGAGGTCGTGGAAGTAGAGACACGGTGTGACGGGCTGGCCGGCGCTCGTCTCCTGTACCAGATAGTACTGATCGCGACCGTTCTGGAGGAGAATTTGGAACTGTCGAAGGTACTGCTCGTCCTTCGCGTCGGCGTCGATCCACGGGCGGTCGAGAATCCGATGCGTCCAGTCCACGTCCATCCCGAGGTAGAACACGACCGGACGGTCGACGTAGGCCGCGGCGGTGGCATCGGCCAACAGTACGCCCGAGTCGTCGCGGTCGACGGGCACGTCGAACGACTGGAGGTAGAACTCGAGGTCATCGATCGAGTCGCTCGTCACCCGATCATCGTGTAGTCCGAGTTCCCGCAGTTCCTCGTGGAACGCGTCCAGCGTCTGGCCGCTCCAGTCTTCGAACGTGGTCACCGTCTCACCGAACGTGTAGTCGTCGATGGTGCGACAGAACTCCTGCAGAGGGCGGAGTTCCTCGTGGTTGAGTTCGTGGAGAAACTTCTCGTCGTCGACGACGGATGGCGGACGACCGAGATGGGTAAGGATCGGTCGAACGTCGGTGACGCGTGCCCGCGAATCGCTGTGCGCCGTGCGCAGCAACCGGAGGTACGTGCGGATGGTCTCGTCGTCGGTGAATCCCGGCCCGCCGTAGAAGGGGATGCCAGCCGCCTCGAACGCGGATTCGACGAGGGCGGGATACTCCCCGCCGCTGTCCATGATAATGGCGACGTCGTCGGCGGTGTCCGGCGAGACGTTTTCGACGATGGCGTCGACGATTGCGGTCGGGCCGTCGAAGGCGTGGAACTCTGGCAAGTCGAACTCCTCGTCAGCAAACGGATCGATCGCATCGTAGGAGTCCGGGAGCACCGACTTGTCGAGCGCCGTGAACTGCTTCTCGCCAATGACCGCGACCGACGTTCCATCCTCGATGCGATACTCGGCGAGGTCTCGATGGGAACTCTCGGCGGACTCGATCACCGAAATAGCTTGACGCGTCTCCTCGGTATCGAATCGGTCGTAGTCGAGAACCGCGCGCAGGTCTCCGGTTTCTTCCCAACAACCGAGGATGTTCTCGAGCAGATAGACAGCGTGCTTGTAACTCAGATCCGTCTCGTTGATGAGGCGCAAAAACAGAGTTCGATCGTCCTGCGGGTCAAACTCGCCCGATGCGAGCATTCGTGGGGTGGCCGCGAAGCGACCAAGATGTGGACGATCGAGTCGGCGATTCAGGGCGTGGCTGAGCGGTGCATCGGTCGTTAATACCAGATCATAGTCAACGACTTCGTCGTAGAGAGAATCAATAGAGCGAGACCGTTTGAATGACACAACGGTACTGCTCACTTATCTCTCAAAAAGGTTGAGTATAGCTAGAGGTTCTCTTTATGATACTAACGCTTCTTTCGTTACTTGCGTACCATACATAGTCGAGGCCGCTTGCCTCACCGATGTTACCGACGTCACTTACGAGTCCAATCGGCGAAGGAGTCGTCTCGGGGAGAGATTACACATCACTAGCAGAGTGATCTTACTGCGACGTGGGGGACACCCCACGTCTTGAATGTAAACCCGATACCGTCGAAGCCGATAGAGACCCCTTGGGTTCGGGTGGAGTTCACACACTTTCCCCACCCCCCTCTGTTCCGATGAAAACCAGCCAAAGTTCAGGGTCTCATCTTTACTGAAAGTCAGCAGGAATCTGTGCCCGCTGTACCGGGTCGGAACCAGCTTTTCGTGGCGAGGAAGTGCTTCCGCCACAGGGTGTCTCCCCTCGTCGTTGTAGGTCTGTACTACGGGAACCTTCTCTGGTCTCCTCAAGAGCCCTCGTCGCCGGATTCCACAATACCCCAACACGTTGGAGACGGGGGTTCGTGGGGGCGCGGCGCCTGAGCGTCTCTCGCTTACTTCGTTGGGGCATACGTCCCGGGAGCAACTACCGATAGGGGTGCCCGCATGCGGTATTCGGACGGCGTTCCGGTTAGGCCGAATACCCTCAGAATCCACCCCCGAAATATTCCGCCCAAGGCCGAACATTCTCACCCCTCTTCCGAGGGGTTCTTGCCGCCATAGTGACAACTAAAGAATACGAATATGGCGAGGTACGAGGAACCGGAGAAAATGGATCTCCTCGCTGAGAAGACACTTACTGCGCTGTTCAAACGCGGCCGATGTAGCACGACAGAGCTGAAAGAGATGACCGGTGGAAAGCCACGCCTCATCAAGCACAGGATCGACGAGTGGCTCGCACCCGCAGGGCTCGTCAAGCAGTGTGGAACGCGCCCGCACGCTGGTAATGATGTTCGAGTGTTTAAGCTCACAACCGAGGGGCAGCGGTACGTAAGCGACCAGTGGAGCGACCTCGCCCATTACGCGCTTCGGGAAGAGGTGCTTGATGCCGCCCGAGAGATGAATGATGAAATGGGTCTTGTCCGCGATCTCCTCGACGAGATTCGGGATAACCAATCCGACCTCGAAGAATCAATCGAGGCTGTCGAAGATGAGGCAGAGGATGAGCGTGGCAACCTCAAGTCCGAGTTCGGACAGTGGCGTGACCGCGTGAAGGAGTTAGAAAAGGAGAACGAGGAACTCCGCGAGGAAATCAAGGAGTTGGGTGAGAGGGTGGACACGAACGAGGAGCGGTCGAAGAAGACGAAGAAGATCGCGGAGGAGGCGTGGGCATGGACAGTCGGCAATTGGATTGATAACGTACGGAACCCCGATAACGGACAGCGGTTGCCGTGGATGGACGTGCGGGGCGAAATCAGTGGTATTGTAGCGAGGAATGGCCCAGACGAGAAGCGACACAAGAAGGTCAGTCGGAAGTTCCGAGAGTGGACGTGGGGAGAGGATTGAGGGCTTGTAGGTTCTGTATCTGCTGGTTTTACATTCAAGAGCTGGGGTGTCTCCCCATGATTCGTTCATCGGAACCGAGGGGTATGTGCGTATGGCTGGAAATCGACGTTCCGTAGGGTGATTTTACATCGGAAGTCGAGGGGGTGTGGGGTTCCGCCATCGGAGGTAGCGGTCAGTCTTCGTCGGCTAACTCGTCCGGATCTGGATTGATCTTGACCACTTCCTCGGGGCTATATCTGATTCCATCCTGCTCGTCGTCCGGAAGGTCATCAAGCAGGTCGTTAATGTCCTCGAGAGACTCCTCGTCATCAAGTTCCGTGACGCGATCACCGAGGTCTATCCCGAGGTCGTCAGCGACATCTTCG
This sequence comes from Natrinema pallidum, assembly GCF_005890195.1. Lineage (NCBI taxonomy): Archaea > Methanobacteriati > Methanobacteriota > Halobacteria > Halobacteriales > Natrialbaceae > Natrinema > Natrinema pallidum. The sequence continues at coordinate 163,904 of NZ_CP040637.1, forward strand.
GTTGAGTGGCGGCAAGCGTCGTCCTCGACCTCCTCAATACGGTCGTCGATGATTGCCTGCTCGTGCTCCGACATCGTCTCGATAGACTCCTCGACAACCTCGACGTCAACGCCGTTAGCTAGCGCAATCTCTTCCGCTGACCGCACGTCGAGTGTGTTGTCGTCATCCGACCACCGCGTGTCAGAGTAGTCTAGTTGCTCGCCGATGTCGTCCTTGTCGTCGGATCGACGATCTGCCCAGAGCCGACCCGAGTAATCTTCGCGGTACTGGTGGCGGCTGAGAGCGCAGGCAACGTCTTCTGCGTCGACTTCTCGGCGATCCGCGGCTTCGGGCAGCGACTCGTAGCCGCAAGCGACGGCGCCAACGGTCTCGAGGAACGCGTCGTCCACAAGCAGTCCACGGATCATCCTCCGCAAGTACCGAGAGCGGCGCCAATCGTATGCAACTTTGGAGTCATCGACCTCGTCGGGGCTGTCGGCGTCGTGCTCTTCGCGCCACTCGGCGATCTCGTCGTTGATTCGGTTCAGTTCCTCTCGCAGTTCGGCGACTGGTTTCTCCGCGAGACGTTCGCGCTTTTGCTGGCGTAGTTTTCGTTCGTCCCAGCAGTATCCCTCGTCGACGCGAACGAACGCGTCATCTGATTCGGCCAGTTCGGCGAGCATCGAGCGAGCGAACGCGGGGTCGACGTCAGCCTCGTCGGCGATCCAGTCGGCGTCCCGAGGCTGGTGTAGCATATCGACGATTGCTTCGACGCGTTCCTCTGGAGACCAGTCGTCGGGCCACTTTCTGTCAGGGCCGATGTCGGGAGGGTCGTCGAGCATACTGCTATCCACGGCCGCCGCTGGCATAGTCGCTTTGACGGTCTAAAGGATAGTTATGGGCATTTTCGCGGCTTCTGCGCTGGTTTTACGGTGGCGAGAAACATATTGATAGACTGGCGGGATAGAACCCGCCGGTGGGCAGGTGGAGTCGAGCACCTAGGTTCTGGGGGAGCCATCCCCCTTTCGATTATCGACACGTCGTCATGGAGCTAGTGGTAAAAAGTAGACGACCCACGTGCCGACATTTATCCGGTAGTAGGGGTGAGAATGCCGGCGCTATGGAGGAGGAAGAACGGTTGAAGGCAAAGCTGGCGATGTTCGTGAGTGGAAGCAAAGGCTGGGTCGCGGAGGCGGAGGAACAGGACATGGATGGTGATGCCATCGAGGAAGTCAAGCAGGCTCACGAGCACATCCGCGAGGCATTCCGGATTCTGGATGAATAGTGAGGCGGAGAATTTCCCCTATCGGACGTTGTGAGTAGCTTGTACAGTTACTCTTTCTCGACGTGAAGCGCCCCACCAGCTTCTGGGTCGACTGCCACCTCGCACCCACAGTCAGGGCAGTTTCTGAGTTCCCCATCGGGATCGACGCCCGTGTAGGTGATTTCGCCGCCGCGGTCGCGTCGATCGCACTCCGTTTTGACGACCGGCATTACACGCCCACCTCCTCTTCGTCCCACTTCCGCAGTTTGTCAAACATCTCCTGCTGCTCGGACTGACTCTTCTGCTTGTGTTCGAACGCCTCCCTTTCAGAAAGGGAGATCATGTGCCGCATCCCACATTCGGAGCAGCTGTTGTGGCGGAGGTTGCGTTCGACTGTCCACTCCTGTTCCGTACCGCACGCGTCGCAATCATCTGTGATCGTCGCCATCACTATCGTCGACACGTGAGATTCGACTTGAATGCCGGCTCGCCGGCTGCCACCGGTGGCTGCGGAGGAACGTGGATCCTTTTGACCGATGCTGCTCGACCGCGTTGGTAGTGACGCCGAGCATTCACGAAGTTGACCGCGAACAGCTCACCGAGGGAGAGCACGTCGAACTCGCCGTTGAGGGGTCAGAACATCGGGTTTACATCACCGCTGTCGAGGGACAGACAGTCACAGTCGTCGGTAACGGAAACGGAGAGCAAGCATCGATCTCCCTTACGGATGGGGAGTGGAGGCTCAAATCACCGGAAAAGAAGGATTAGGGACGGAACGTGTAATCAGCAGCCTTGACAACGTACGTGCGGACTCGTCGGTCAGATCTAGTTCATGCGATGGCCACGTAGTCTGCTTATCTCCACTCTCCAAACAACACAATGGCTGCAAGGACGATGCTGGATGGCCACAGACTGGACGATGGTGACTGCGACGAAGGCGCTGGTGATGGTACGCATCCGGATTACTCGTGGTCAGTGATCTGTTGGTAACCGATGAAGCTGACAATAGAGAGCTAGTTCAGCGCACGGAATAACTTCCGTGCTTCCTCCCGGAATCGTACATCTAGCAATGCAGTCGGCCAGTCCTCGTTCCCATCTGGTTCCTCAATCTCGTACGTCTCGGTATCACGGTCAAGTCGCACGATCATCACGCGGTCGATCGCGCCCTCGAATTTCGCGGTAATCGTCGCCTGCATCCGGTGCGCCATCGTAATCCGATACCCCGTCTTTAGCGATACCGCCGTCACGTCACCATCCAACCACACGATTAGATCTGGTCGGATGCCGACCCGGGTGTCCCAGTCCACCTCTACTTTATAGATTGTCCGCCACTCCGCCCGGATCGTGTCCTGAAGCCAATCTACGTTGTGGTCGTCTGCCCAATCCATCCAGACGCTCTTCAATGTCTTCGCATCCCGCTGCGCTTGCGTCACGGTATCATCCGCTACGTACTCTTCGTGTCGGTACTCATCCAGCGCCTCAACAACTTCTCCCGAGTCAGCATCAATACCAACCGCATCGTGAATACGGTCGCAAATGTCGTCTGCTTCGGCTTCGTACGTCAGGTCTACGTAGTCGGCGATATAGTCGTGCGCCAACTCGCCGACACGGGCGGCGTACCAGCGTATCAGGTCGGGGCGGTCGGTCGTGCGGTTCACCCCATCCGTTGGCATCAAAGGCTCGTACAGTCTTCCCGGTTCCTCGCTAAAGTCGATACGATCAACAACATCCACGACCGTCGGGCACAGCGCACCATCGTCGTCAACGTAGACACCCACTCCCTGATAGTCGGTAACCGTGATGTCCTCTCGGACAAACGCGGATTCGGGGTACTCCAGCATACTGTCCGTAGAAGGTGCTCCACCCACTTATTATTTCACTAACTTGATACTTGGGGTTTCGCGGGGGATTCGAGGGAACACGCTACAACTTGTCCCGCTTCGTCTCCATTTGAACCACAAATCATTCTTTGGCGTACTGATACTGGAAACCAACAGGTCATGAAGCGTCTTAGGTGAAAGAACGTGCAGCAGGTACCTACTATAGCTGGCTAGTTCAAGTTAGTAGCCTTCTGTTCCGAGGCAGCCGCATCACTCTCGTTGGCAACACACGGACACTCGCGGCGTCGAAATAGCGTGGTAATCCCGTAGGTACGTCCGCAATCGCCACAAGTGACTTTCACCGAGACGGTGGCTTCAGGCGAACCGATCTGAATGACGTCGTGCTCCGTCAGGCGCCTGACTGATTTTTCCACGACCTTCTGGAGTCGCTGCTGAATCTTCTCGATGTTTCTGCGGTCGTTGTCTGGCTTCGGCGTGTATTCTTCACTAGTGTCCTTGTCGAGACACTCGTTGAGGTGTTTACGGACAGTCTGGTACGAGACGAAATCGGCCTTAACTCCGTCCACGTCGATTCCCGCCTCCTCGAGCTTTCGGCGTGCCTCTCGACGCGCAGTAGTCATCACCGTGTCATCCGTGAGGAGCCGATAGTAGTTCTCGACCTCGCCATCAAGGGGACTCATCCCCTGTTCGAACATCTCCCTCTTGAGCAGCCGCCTGTTCAGATGGGTTTCGAGTTCTCGGAGACTGGCGTCTTCGTTTTCTCGGCGGCGAAGCAGGCGCTCATCGGCTTCGTGCAGGTCGTACCTCTCGGTGACGCGTTCGACCTTACACCCCTCGTGTGCGGCCATACTAGATCTGGCGCCACTGCTCCTACTTGTATGCCGGCCCGGGAGAAGTACCCACTTTCAGCAGATGTTTGCTCAACGCCTCTGCTCAGTCCGTAGTTCGAATAGATTCGTGTGGCTCTCGTGGAGGAAGGCCACTACCGAGGTCGAAGGGGTAGTCGATGTCGCTCAAGCGTACCGTTAGTTATCTGTAGCAGCCACGCAGCTGGTTCGTACCCTTCTGAGTTCCGCGCGATGCCCGTCGTCGCGCCGGCGTAGAACGCACGAAACCGTTTCCCGCTGTCCTTGTAGACATCACCGATGTAGGCTCGCTTGTGCTTGTGGAGGTCGCCGAGGGCGAGAGCATCCAGTTCGACTTCGCTGGCGTCCACCAGCTCCCCAATTGAGATTCCATCTCTGGCGATGGGCTCGACGGCCTCGTGCCACGCCAACAGCCGGTACGCGTCCTGTGGTGCGTCACCGACAGGAGCTACTTCTGAGAGTCCGTTCACAGATGCATCGGCATCCATCCCGTAGAGGGCGAGAGTTCCCTTACCGAGCAACTGAGGCTCACTTGAGAGATGTATCATTCGTCCTGCCTCGGTCTGTGATTGAAGAAACGCGTCCCCTCGGTCGCACCCGTGATTGCCTCGAACGTAGTAGATCGGAATACCGGCGTCGGCCAACAACTCGACATGTTCTTCGACGGTCTGCACGGTCGCTTCATCGACATCGTCGTCGAAGATGTCGCCAGTGTGGATGATCGCATCCACTCGAGATTTGACCGCGAGATTGACCGCATCGAGAAATCGCTCCAGCTGATTCGCGTTCCCCATGTGTTCCTTGTCGGTCAGAGGACGACCGAGATGGGTGTCGCTCACGTGGAGAAGGCTCACTTCCGGATCCTGTGGATGTCCTACTCTCGAAATCTGTGTATTCGCAGCGGTCTCGTACCGGGCCTTGTTGGCCTCGACGGGATTCCGCTTGACCTCTACTAAATCGTACATCGAGCCGACCCGCCACTCGACTTGTCCGTGGTGCTTACTCCATACCCTGAGATCGGAAACTCGTCTGTCGGCGTCTTCGACAGGAACCTCGTGGTTGCCGTGTCGGTCAAATTTGGGCGGCCCCAGCACTCGTACCGTGATGTCCGTAATCTCTACCGTTCCCACTTTCTCTGGAGAACCACGAAGGGGCAATGAGTCTTCTCACTGCAGTGTGTCCGAATAGCACGGAAACGACAGAACGCAGCGTCACGTAGAGAACCTGAATTAATCTCCAGCCGCATTGATTTCGATGGAGATCGAGACGTCGTCCGGTTGTTCTGCCTCTGGCACCGCGAGTAGCACACTCAACTCGAGGAGGGTGCCAACCCGGTCAATATCTACCGCGTTGAGCATGAACCGAAACGGACAGGTGAGCCGGGCGATCTTCTCGAGTTCCTCCCAGTCGTCCACGTCGATCTTATCCTCCGGGATGTCGCCGAACAGGGCCTCGTGGTTGTCGAAGTCGTCCCACCGGTCGAGCAGGCAGAAATCGGATAACGCGTGTCGCACCGTCTCATGTAACCGGTCGTGATACCCCTCCGGCAACGACTCGTTTCCGTCGATAGCCTCTTGGATGTGTCCACGATCGACGAGGGACAGAAATCCGTCCGACCAGTCCTTGCGAGTCGGACTAAGTTCAGAGCCACATTCCGGACAGTAGTTGGCTGTCGGCTCAGCTGCGGTGTCGCAACTCTCACAGATCACCATATCATCGTCAATTCAACCCCCGTACTATTCAAATCTCACAGCGATCCTATCCGAGAAGACGGCCCAATATTCCGCTACTGGAATCCTCGTCATTAGCGGTAAGATCGTCCATATCGAGCCATTCCTCGAAGTCATCGGGGTTCTTGACGATGATGTTGCGTCCACTCTTTTCGGGGCGCATCTTCGTCGGCAGCGTCTTGCGATAGCTGTACAGCTCGTGCGGTTCAAGATCGAAGTCGGCGATGAGGTGATCTTCCCGCCGTTCGAATTCAACGTCCCCACGCTCGCAGGCCTGTCGCCACTTGCGCTTCCCGATATTGAACCGGCGGTTTGCTGGCTCCTCAGGGAAGTATTTCGGCTGCTCTCGGCCAGCCTGCTCGTAGAAGTCGAGAAACACCTGCCGGACGTCGTCGACTGTTCCTCCGGCATCGAGATACATCTCGTCGTCCAGAATCCGCCGCGAGACGTACGAGAAGATTGGGTTGCGTGCGTCGAGAATCTCGTTCAGGTCTTCCTGAGCCTTGTAGAACCCCTCGTCCTCGGGATTCGACGGGAATGCGACATCGAAGTGGAGCATCTTCGCCCGGTTGCGGAACCAGTCGTTAGGCCGAGAATCGTTGCTCGTGAAGATGACCGTCGGGTATGCCACCTCATTCGACGGGTGCCACGAGTCCTGCCAGAAGTTCCGCAGCGTGTCGATGCGCTCGATCTTCTGTTTAGAGATGTCCGAGACCACATAGGGGAACACGGTGTCGATGTTCCGCAGCGAGCGGATCTGGTTCTTGCCGACATCGTCGGCGTCGGCGCCACCCCTGACCAGATCGTCAGAGACGAGCCGCAAGACGAACTCGGAGAACTTGTCCTTGCCCGCGTCGGATTCGCCGAAGATATAGAGGTACTGGAGCGCGTTGTCGAGCGTGACGCTGCCGTAGAACTGCCGGGCATATAGGTTCACGAACGGCGCCCATAGCCCGTAGAGAATCCCCTCGTACATGTGAGCCTTCACTGCTCGCGGGTTGTTCGTCTCGCCCCAGCGGTCTATCGTCTCGACGTAGTCTTCGATGTTTTCGAGGGCGGCGTCGAGAACCTCCGGGGAGGGTTCGTGATCAGCGGTGAGGATGCGGTGATGCTCGCCGTGCTGAAGGTGAACGCGTCCAACGTCCTCGTCGACCCACATCTTCGGAACGTCGTACTGGGTTTGGAGGTAGTTCGTGTATCCCTCTACGGGTGTTGTGATGGCGTCGGCGCCGACGTCCGCGCCGCGACGCTTGAGGTCGTTCTTCATCTGGTCGACGTACCCATCGTTCTCGTATCCTTGCGTTGAGAGCGTGATCGTGTACTCGGGTGTCTTCGCCGCGGTGACTCCCTCTGGCGTGGGTTCTCCGCCGTTGCTTACACCGTCGTCCGCGTCGGGAGCGACCGAATCCGATCCGTTTTCACCTGCCGGTTCTTCGGGCTCGATGGTCACAACCTCGTCTGCTTCGTCGGGATCGTCGCTGACACTGACGACTCGGTCGACTTCGTTACCGAGTTCCTCCAGTTCGTCGCCGACGTTGGCGTGGATTTCGCCCTGCTCCGACAGTTGCGTATCTCGGTTATCGATCCACAGCTCGATGCGACGTTCTTTCTCCTCCTCGTCGTCAAGTGCCTCTAGTTCCTCGGCTAGATCCTCCATGAACACCTCATCAGCATACCGTTCTCGGTGATCGTCGATCCACTGCTGGAACTGTTGGTCGAGTTGCGATCCAGCCTCCGTCCGAAACACGACCACGCTGTTGGTCTGGTTCTTCCAGCTGTTGTAGGAGAGGTTGGCGCTGCCGGCGATCAGGGTCACTTGCTCGTCTTCCTTGACGATGCGGTAGAGTTTCGAGTGGACGACTTTTCGATTCTTCAGCCGAACGATAAGCTTGTCTTCCCGGTAGTAACGCTCGAGCTGCCGAGCGACGGACGCGTCGTCGACGGACGACTGGTACTCCTCTCGGTTACCGACCAGAACGTCCATCCCACCCAACTGGGAGTCGGAACGGTCGAATAGATCGAGGAGAAGTTCGGGCGACTCACAGTACGTGACTGCATCGATGTGGACAGCGCCGTCAAAGTAATTGGTAAACGAGTCCCAGCTTTTGACCGTCTCCCACTCCATCTCGGCCGAGTTCCCGAATCCGCCCAAATTGATGGTCGTCGTCCAATCCATATGTTAGCGCCTTGCAGGGAAGGCTACTAAGAATTAGTGCGCAGAAATGACCGGAAGACCTCTTGCCGGGCCTCCTCCGGGTGAGCGACCTCGTGATTGATTTTCCACGAAGTAACTCACTCCACTCAGTATTATCCACTGACGTTCCGTCCATTCTCCCCCAGCCTGTCGTGCGATCAGTAGAGAGTCACTCAGCCTGTACTGAGCTTATCTGCTAATGGGTTAGGCATCGTATGTACCAGTTCGCGTTCTTCCTCGTTCAGGATCAACATCGGTGCTTCCCCTCGCTTCTCAAGCCGTTCATAGAACACGTCATCTGGAATCTTCACACCGTAGTACAGCGCCTCTTTTCCATCGACGTGATGCCACGGCCATGTGAGTTCAGCAACGCTTCCATCTATCTCGATCCAAGCGTGTCTAACGACGCGTCCCATCTGTTTTGGAAATGCCAGCCCTTCACAGTAGTCCACCCTGTCGTGATCATGGGCTTCCTTGTATGCCCGTTGAGCCGTTAGATAACACGTCCGTGTGTCTATATTGATGCTACTGAGAATTTCTCGAGCGATTTCAGTAGCTTCAGAATCAAGGTTTGTATCTCGCCATTGCCCCTCCTCGATAGGCTTCTTCCAGATCGGAGTTGGTACGACACTGAGCTTCTCCTCTACCTGCGTCATCATCTTTCGCGCCCTCTCCTTGCGCGATATTTCCTCTAGTTCTTTTTGGACATCATTCACCAACTCTTCTCCAAGATTCTCTCTTAGTTCTCTCCACGATTTCTGCTCATCGAAGCCGTGGATCTCCAAGTGTGAGAGGTGTTGTCCTAAGGCCAAGACGGCCTCTGTTGCAGAATATCCCATCATCCCCGTACCTGTCTCGTCCATCTCTCCACCACCCACACCTACCCCAGATTTCTCGAACGTGTAGAAGGGGCTCTCGTCTGTCACATGCAGATTGATGACGCGAGTGCCCTCCGAATCGAAATCAGGTATCTCGGTCAGTTTCGAATTATACGTTTTAATCTCGAGGTCATCCGTCACGTAGTACGTCTCAAATGCCTCATCAGCTTTAGACATGTTCTCCATCGCTACCTGAGCATCGACCATCCGATAGCCACCTCGTGGTTTTCTAGTACCAATCCCCGTATAAATCTCCATATTTAACCAGCAGTCCAACCAAGAGCTTCGTCAGGAAGCGACTCCATCGCCCGAATCTCCGTCAGAGGGCGAAACCTCTGCGACCATCCGCTCCACCTCATCAAACGCGACGCCGGCATCCAACTCGTCGTTGATGACCAACTTCTTCAGGAGGTCGATTTTCTCTTGCACGGCTTCGACTCGTTGTGTAGCGGGTTCCGACTGTTCGTTTTGGGCAGTAGTGTCGTTATCCGCTTCTCCGTCAGATTTGGTAGTTGTCGACCGTTCGGAGATGTGCTGCATCGTCGCGTCAATACCCTTCTCGGGGCCAGCGTACGTTCCGGTGCCGTTCTCACGACGCACTGTGTCATCGCTCTCACTATCCTCCTCTTCGGTTTCCTCCTCGAGAACCTCCACACGACGCTGAACAGCCTTTTCGTACTCGTATTGGCACGTCGTCACGTAATCCCGCTTGTCGTCAATCGACTCCGCTGCCTCGCGATACGAATCGAATTCACCGAGTTCGTAACGAGCAGCCGCGTCAATCGCCTTTTGTTGGCGCTCGCTGAAGTCTTCAAACGGACGCGCCCCACGTGCGGTTTGGGTGGTACCGAAGTATCGGCGAATCGTCTGTCGTGTGTATTCCTCAGAGGGGCTGTCATCCCGGTCTTCGAGGAACTCGGCAACCTGTTTGGCCGAATAGTCAGGATGCATCATCTTCGTCGCGATAATACGACGTTGGACGGAGCTCCAATCTTCGTCGGGTTTGCAGATGTCGTCGAATTCGTCAGGTTCTCGCTTCAACTCCTCGCCAGTGACGTTGTCGACGCGATTGCCGTCTGCGTCGATGGCGTCGACGCTCGTCATCGGTGAGAATCCCTCCCGACCACTGTGGTCGCCATCCGAACTTTCCTCGATGTGGAGCCGAACTTCCCGCTCCTTCGTGCTCGTGTACGGCTCGGCCGAGCAGTAGGGACAGCGGTACCGATCAACTTCGGAGTCGTTACTCACGCGTTCTCACCTCCGTTCACTCTACTAGTCCAGTGCAGCGTTTGTCCAACAGTATCCTTAGTCGGGAGCACCGACTCGATAGGGAGACTCGTCTGGCTGTCAACCGCTTCTTTGTTCGCTCGATTCTCCTCTTCGGGATTGTCTGCTTTCGTCGGCATCGCACTCCCCCGGTATCCGAGCCTAATAAATGGGGATTTGCCGGAAAACCTGCTATCGCCTCTACGGCCGAGAATCCGCCCTATGAGCGTCTATAGCAAAAATGCTCCTTGGAAAATGTGGGTAAGACGGCAGTTGGCCTCCAGCGCCTTAGGGTTCCTGCGACCGCGTCAACTCACGCACCGTGTCGACGTCTTTGGCCCGCTCAATCACGTCCCGACCGGCTTCGCATCCGCTCTCGACCGAAACCGGGGCGAGTCCCCCGACGCTGTCATCAACGTAGAGAGCCGTCCAGTCCGGTGTGGCTCCGTACGGCCCGTCCATCGTCAGCGTCGTGTGGAGCGGATACGTTTCGTCGCCGACTTCGACGGCGTCGATGGGGCCAACGATGGGCGCGCCCTTGGCTGGCACCATCGGAATCCGGAGATCAATTGTGGCCTCGCCGAGCACGAGAGGTTCGTGGTACATCTCGACCGACGCGGCACCTTCGTCTGCCAGCCGCTCGACCACGAGTTCGAGCGGAACCGTCTCGTTCGGTCGTGGTGAGATGTCCGGCTCGGTTGCGACGACCTCGCGAACGTTGTTCACGCCGTCATCGATTTCGACGGGATCGAGTCCGGCCATACCCTCGGCGATGTACACCGGAACGCGGCGATACAGGTGCAGGCTATTGTAGTGGATGAAGCGAACGCATGCGGGCGTCGCTTCTCCGCCGATACGAACCGCTCCCACTTGCCCCTCGTAAGGCTGGTGACCAACTTCCTCATCTAGATACGTGGCGAGGGACTTCTTCTGACTGTCCGACACGCCAGCGGGAAGGTGGTAGTAGAGCTGTGCGGGCTCGTCGACGAGCGATCGTGTGTTCGCAGCGACGTATGTCGCTCCGTGTTCGACGAGCGTTTCCACGACGGCTGCCAGTTCTGGGTGTGTCTTAGGCACGGCGCCTGCTCAATATCCAAGGGCTGCTTATAACGGGTTGCCCGGCAGCGTTCTCGTTTCTCCGGAATATCGCTAAGCTACTTTAGTGCAGAGTGAGCGTTCGTACAGAGGAATCTGGGGTAAGAATGGAGACATCTTACCTACGAGCTCGAAACGCCCTCAGCCGACCCGAGGTATTCCGTCTTCACGGTGTCCCCGTCTCGGTAGACGCGATACTTGTACGGGCCGTGTGGACACGACGAACAGTTCTCCTTGCCGCACGGTACCTCTTTCAGCACGATCGTTCCATTATGGGCACGCGTCACCCCGGCGATCTGCTCGCTATCGTCCGCCCACTCTTCGAGTTCGTCGGTGGGGACGAATTCGCGGTGGGACGCCAATTCATTCGCGTATTCCCCGATCTTACGGAGCGTCGTCGGCTCCTGACGCTCGAGCCCATCGACGATGTACTGGGCGATGTCGTCTGACGGCGACGGTGACTTCGCGATCTCGGCCTCCATCTCTTCGGAGACTCCTTCGAGCCGCCGCCGTGCCGTGTCGATGTACGACTCGGATCGGTCAATGCCGACGTAATCCCGTCCCGTCTGCTTGGCGGCTACAGCACTCGTCCCAATACCGACGAACGGGTCGAGAACGAGGTCGCCCGCGAATGAGTACAGCGCAATCAGGCGTCGGGGCAACTCCAGCGGGAATGCCGCGGGATGGTCGGTCTCCACCGACGGACTCGGACGGGGGAGTTTCCAGACGCTCTGTGCAAACTCTCGCCACTCTTCCGCAGTCAGTTTCGAGGCCTCACGTCGCTCGTCGCCAGCCGCAGGCCGATCACGCTGCTTCTGGTAGTCTTCGGAAACGTACTTTCGGAAGACGAGGATGTACTCGTGGCGTTGGTTCACTGGGACGTTCGTCGGATAGGGATACGATCCGAGCAGTGCCCCATCCCCGTGAGACGCATACTGATCCTTAATCCAGACGAACTCGTCGAAGAAGTCGAAGCCGGCGTCTCTACACAGCTCCATAATGTGACTCCGAAGCGGGACGCGTCGGTATCGTCCCTCGTCCTCTGAGTTGAACGACGCTGCCACGTTGATGCAGACCTTCCCGTCAGGTGCCGTTACGCGGAACAACTCCGTGACGACCTCGTCCATCAACTCACGCCATTCCGCGATCGGTCGCCGATCATCCTCACTCCCTTCGTAATCCTTGCCGAGATTGTAGGGCGGGCTGGTGACCGTCAACTGCACGCTCTCGTCGGGCAATTCCGACAGCCGACAACCGGCATCACCTACAAGGAGACGATTGCGATGCGACACTATCTCGCAACTTTCAGTCGTCGCCTATGAATGTTCTCGAGTCGCTATCCCGGCTGTCTTGTTGAGTTTTTCAGACGAGTTATTGGCGATAGAACCCCTGATTCCTGTACAATCCCCGTTTTGATCTGAGCAGCCCCCTCTCCTGCGTTTTTAAGCATTCAATCGTACATCAGTGTGCATGTCGACCGAATCCGACTCTGTCAACGCTGACCGGCTGAACAGCATCGAACGGCGCCTCGAAGAGCTGGTTGAACGGAAATGGTCTCCGCTGCGTGAAAAGCACGATTCTGAGCCGATGGAAGTCCGGAGAGTGGAAGACGGCGTCCTCGTCGGCCACGTCAACAAACTCTGGATCAGCCTTCTGAGGGATGACGTGATCCGGACGTTCGACACCGGCTATTACGACATCGTCCCCCGGCCTACCGACCAAGGACGAGCCGTTGTTGTTCGTCCTATCAGCCAGTCGGACTACTACGAGACTCCCTACGGAATGGATGTGAACAAAGCGGCCGTCATCGAGGCTCTCACCGAGACCGGCATCCACGTTCCGAAAGTTCTCGATACCAGCGGTGCGGCATGGCTGAAACACTTCGAGACCGAGGTGGAGGCCGAAGAAGCTGCGAAGGTGTTGGAGCCGCATATCGAAACTGCGTACAACGAGATGTTGAACGAAAGTGTGGAAGAACTCGAAGTCAGGGAGTTCGAAGAACCTCGTGAGTTCCTGACTCCCGATTCGTGGTGTGCGATTATCGTCCACTACAAGTGACTCGTAGTGACTAACGATTAGAAAATCCGTGGCGGAATTCAAAGGGGTAGCGTGAGACAGTAGTTCTCGACTTCGGGCGCAAGGGAGATGATCTGCTCTCGACGTCGGAGTTCTTCGCGACGCGTTTCGATTCTGTCCTCGAGCTGTTCGAGACGCTCCTGTTGGCCACGGATCGCGATGTCCATATCCGAGCCGGCGTCGGCCTTGCGCTCGTATTCCTCGATGAAGGACTCGATCCGTTCTCGTTCCGCCTGCGCATATTCCTCGAGGTTCTCCAGCTCCCGAGCGGTTTCCTCGTGACGCTTCTCCTGAAGATGGTTCTTGATCTCGTTGACCCGCACGCTCACGTATCGATCGGCAGCCGTCCGTAAGTCGGATTGAGCGTCGAGAACCGTCCGAAGGTCGTCGACGTCGGGCTTTGCTGCTACCGAGTCGCCCTCGACGACACGTTCACCGAGCGCCTGCTGGGCGTCCTCTTGTGCAGCATCCACGAAGACGGGGATGGTCTCCTCGCGAATCACGTCACCGGTGCCGTCCTCGAACGCCACGCGATAGTTGTAGGTGATCCCCGGCGTGTCGACGAACGGAAGCAATTTGAGTCCGACTTCACCGCGCTCGTCCTCCAACACGCGTGCCATGAGCCGTTGCAGGACGTCCGTATCGGGAGCGAGGTAGGTGATGTCCTCGTGATCCATCGCGAAGTCGCGATCGAACGTGAACGGGCCGAACGTCGCGTCTTGGCCGGGCGAATTGATCCCATCAGGCAACTCGGCCTGATAGAGATTGGTGCCGCGCTTCTCGAACTCGCCTCCGAAGGCTTCGACTGCTCGCTCGAAGAACTCGCGAATGTCTCCCTCGCTTCCGTAGACGTCCTCTGACTCGTCGACGACCTCCTGAATCTGCCGGCGACTCTCGGCATCGAACGTGCTCGTATCGACGAGGCTCCGCTCGTACCACTCCTCGAGCGTCCGCTGACGCTCTTCGATCATTTCCTCGAGTTCTTCTTTGGTCGCACTCGGCGGTTCGTCGTTCTCGATGGACTCCATGATGAGTGAGTCCACGTCGATGTCGTCGAGGATGCCGAGCACGTCCGCCGTGTTTCCGAGCTGGGAGCGGATCTCCTCGACCTTGGTTTGGAGCATCTCGAAGATCTCGCTCTCGCGGGTGTCGTCGAAGAGGAAGTTCCAGACTTTGACCTCCTCCTCCTGTCCGTAGCGATGGATGCGGCCGATCCGCTGCTCGAGCCGGTTCGGGTTCCACGGAAGCTCGTAGTTGGCCATGATGTGGCAGCTGTGCTGGAGGTCGATCCCTTCACTCGCGGCATCGGTCGCGAACAGGAGTCGCGACTGGCCGTGGTTGAACTCGTCTTCGATCCGCGTCCGTTCCTCCTTGTCTACGTCGCCGTGAATAACGAGAATCTCGTCGGCCCACGGCTCGTCCTGCACGAACTCGAGGAGATAGTCGAGCGTGTCTCGGTACTCCGTGAACAACAGGAGTTTCTCGTCCGGTTGTTCCTCAAGGAGTTGGGAGATGAACCGTCTGACCTTCTGGGCCTTGGAGTCGACCGGCAAATCCTCCGCCAGCGAGACGAGGTCGCGGAGCGTATCGATCTCCTCTTGGAGCTGTTCGTCAGTGCTGGTGACGGTCAGACCGGCAATCTCGTCTTCCGCATGTTGCTTGTCGTCCTCGTCTAGATCCTCGCCATCGAGATAGGCTCGTGCTTCTTCGGAAAGGTCATCTGTTTCCGCCTCCTCGCCGAGGAGATCGTCCAGTCGTCGACGGAGCGTCGCGTGAATCGCGCCGACGCTGCTCACCAGCCGTTTCTGCATGAGCGCCATCGCGAACCCGACCGCGGGTTCGTTCAACTTCTCCGAGCGGTTGTAGACGTTTTTGACGTAGTCAGTGACCGCGCGGTAGAACTGCCGCTCGTCGTGCGTCATCGAGACCGATACCGAATTGACCTCCCGGTCTGGGAAGACGCGTTCACCATCCTCGTCGTAGATGTCGGTCTTCCCGCGACGGATCATTACGCGGTCGACCGTTTCCTGTGAGAGTTCCCGGTTCTCGGCGACGAGGAACGGGTCGATGTACTCGACGAGTGAGCGGAACGCCTCGCCCTTCCCGTCGTGCGGCGTCGCGCTGAGAAGCAGCAGAGAGTCGGAGTTCCCCGTGACGGTATCGACCATGTTTGCCGTCTTGCTCGGCGAGTCACCCCGCTTTGCGGCCTTGTGTGCCTCGTCGACCACGACGACGTCCCAGAACGCGTCCCGGAGTGCAGGCCGGAACTCGTCCTGTCGCAGGAACGCCATGCTGGTGACGAGCTGTTGCTGGTCTTGGTTCCAGATGTTGGCCTCCTCGCCGAGCCGTCGTCGCTCACCTTCGACCCACGCCCGGTCTGCAACGGTGAGATCGACGTCGAAGAAGCGATCCATATCCCGGATCCACTTCTTCTGCAGGTGCGCGGGAACAACGAACAGGACGCGGTCGGCGCGATTTCGGGCGGCGAGTTCCTTGAGGATGAGCCCAGCCTCTATCGTTTTCCCGAGCCCGACGTCGTCGCCGATGAGCGCCCGCTGCCGGAGTTTCTGCATCACCCAGTTCACGGCGTCGAGCTGGTAGGGCTCCAGTCGAACGAGCGAGTTCGAGATGCTCAGGAGCTGTCCCTGTTCATGGGCGAGCTTGAGTTTCGTCGCCTGTGTGTGGAGGTCGAACCACTGCGCCGAGACCGTATCGTGATCAGGATGAAGGGCGTCGAGTTGGTGATCGGAAATCCTCTCGATTCCACTCTGAGAGGGCTGAATCTCGACGTCATCCAGACAAACAGTTTTGGCGCCTTCCCCTTCGATATAGGCTCGCAGGTACTCGATGTCACCGACAGTCCGAGTCCGGATGACCTCTGCAGGAGTATCGTTAAGAATCACCCGCTGACCGGGAGAAAATTGTGGAGATCCCGTCATTAACTGATAGTGGTGGCAACGGCTGACGTCGTCTTGAATGTTGGTGGGTCGCGGTCGGCAGTTTCCGTCGATACCGGCCGTAGTGCATCAACACCCTCAGCAAGTGGTTAGTACCTATCATAGATTTATGTCAGTTCATGCTAATTGTGGTGTAATGGCGACGATCGGAGAATTAGAGGAGCAGTTTCGCGAGCTCCGAACCTCACTCGACGCTATACCAGACGTGTCCGAGCCGCCGAAGTCGACGCTCCGAATCCTCGGGTCAGCGAGATCAGAGCAGACGTGGAATACATTCTTAGCGTATTTCCTCGATCCCGATCAGCCGCACGGCTTCGGCATCGATCTTCTGACGAGTTTCTTGGATAGGGTACAAGAGGAGGCTGATCCTTCATTCGAGTATTATCACCGTCATGTCGAGAATATCGAGGTCGAGACTGAAGTCACGTCACCCGACAATAACCGCCCCGACGTGGTACTCCGCGTTCCGGGGGACTGGTTCCTCTGTATAGAATCGAAGGTCGACTCAACGGAGGGCAACCAACAAACGACTCGATACGTCGAAGACACACATCTCGGAAGCGAGGAGAAGGCGACGTACTCCGACGACGGACACCACTACGTATTCCTCTCGAAAAAGTACGCACCAGACTCCAGTGCGGACGAGTTCGATGACCTGTATTGGCGGCACGTCGTCGAGAGTTTCGAGACGGTACTCGACCGCTCACACGGCCGTTATCCGGAACGGAGCGTCAGCCAACTGCGGGAGTTCCTATCGACGATAACTCAGGTAACCAATATGGAAGACGACGACTTCACCGAGATACAGAAAGAGAAAGTCCAGTTGCTCGGAGAGTACCGAGATGACATCGACGCGCTGCTCGATGCCGCAGAATCTCTTCGAGAGCGGGCAATCGAAGACTGGCCAGAACTGTTCAGAAGTCACGTGGACGAGGAGCTATGGACGGACGAGTGGCACACTCGTCCGGATCACGGGAAGTGGGGCTGTTTGTTCAAAGACGGCTGGTATCTCGATGACGACAACCTCGAACCCACGATAGATCACACGGACACTCACGGCCAGACCGGGTTTCGATTGCACTTCGTCCATCTCATTCGGAACAAAGAGTCGTTCAGTCGTGGAAAGCTCACGTTCATACTCCGTACTCCGACGAGAGTCGACTTACGGGACGAGTTCAACCGCCTCTACAACACCGACCGTTGGCAAGATCGCCTTGACCCGATCCTCGATGATGCTGGAATCACGAACAAGGGACAAAAGAAGGACTACACGCAGAAAACGTACGATGTCGACCAGTCCAACCTCCCGGAGAGTTACTTCGAAACGCTCGCAACAGCATTCGCGGAGCATCAACCTCTCGCGGATGTCGTCGACGAGATCGTCACCGAGGCCACAGAGAACGTCTGTGTGGACTGAGCGCGTACTGGTTATCGACGCTAGCGGTGTTATCCCTGCGTGATGCTGATGAAGTCGAGTACGAACTCCTGTGGGAGCAGTCCGCCGTGGTAGAACCGCGCGTCACCGAGCCCCTGCTTTCTGAACCGCTTGAGTGGACTCGCAAGGACGCTGACGTTGGCGTCGAGGTACCCCAGTCGTGAGCTGGAGTCGAGTAGCACGCCGGGTGAATCCTCGTCCACGTCCTCCCCGGCGATCCATCGGCGCCCAGAGTCGGACGCTTCCGTCGGTCGCGAAATCTTCTCCGGTGACGCGTTGTCCGGGAGCAGGACGAACCCGTGGTCGGTCAACACGTAGGCCTGATCCCACTCGCCCTGTTCGAGTTTCGTGCCGATGAACTCCGCGAGCGAGTCGACGCGTCGCGCCAGCATCGCCTCGAGGTCGCTGAGTTCCTTCTCGCCGATGTCGTCGATGTCGTTCTTGAAGTAGGCGACACGCGTCGACTGCCAGCCGTCGTCCTCCTCGCGAGTGACCGTCCAGCCGTCGCCGCCCAACAGCGACTCGCGGCGGTTGGTCGTCACCCGACGGTTGTTTCGAAGCGGCTGTAACTCGCCGTCGACCAGCGAGACGTCGAACATCTGGATCTCGCCCGGCGTGAGTGCAGCCTTCCCGAACTCAGTCTCCGAGGGAAGCGTTCCGAGCCAGACGTCTTCATCGACGGCGAACTCGGGGGCGTCGGCCGGGAGTGTCGCCACGTAGTCGCGCAACTCGTCCGCGAGCCGGCGAGCGAGATCGAGTCGAAGGGCGTCGATGACGAACAGCGCAACCGTCTGGCCGCTTTCGAGGCCGTCGGACTCCTTCGTGAAGAATTGGTAGGAGTGATCCTCGTCCACGAAGGGGGCGCCGGCTTCGACGGTCTCCGTTACGAGGTCGCCGAGGTCTTCGAGGTACTCGACGTATTCCGACTGGAGTTGGGTGCGGAGGTCGTCGAGTGCGGCGGTCGCGGGATGGTCGTCGGGGAGGTCGGTCTCGGGCTCGCCGGCGACGACGAGGTTGAGCACCGCGTTGTCGATCTGCCACGTGCCGTCGTCCGGGTCGGCGTACAGCGAGACGACGTCGTCGGTGGCGTGCTCATCCCACGTTTCGAGCTGGTGAGCGAGCTGAGCGATCTCCGCGGCCTGCTCCCACGTCCGCGTCCACGGGCTGTCCGGGCCGTAGGCTCCGCGATAGGTGCCGCGGAAGTCCTCGCTCCCGAGCAGAGCGTCGTACCGCTCCTCGGCGCGTTCGAGACACGTCTCGTAGTCGCCGGCGTCGAAGGACGCGTGCCACTCCTCCCAGAGGCGACGCTCGAGCGCGGCGTCGACGATACAGTCCGCGAGTTCCCACGGGTCGTCGACGTCCGCGACGACGTCGGGCCAGATCGCCTCGCCGAGGTAGCGGTCGGCGAGGAGGCTGGCCGAGGTGGTGTTGTTCAACAGTGACTTGAGTTCGGGGAGGTCGTGATCGCCAGCCGTCTCGGCGCGGAACTCCCTCGGGAAGCGTTCGGCGTCGGCGCCGGCGTGGATCAGCCACTCAGCGACGGCCCACCGACGCGTCGCCGTGACAATCCCTATGGGTTCGTCCTCGCTGGCGACCGCGTCGACGCCCTCGCTGGTGAGCAAGTCCTGCATCTGCTCGATCGTGTCGGGGCTGTCGTCGATGTCGCCCCAGCCGTTCTCCAGCACGAACGCGACCGGGTCGGTATAGCCGCCGGTGACGATCTGCGTGCGGAGCTGTTCGAGCGTCGGGAGCTGTCCGCCGGTGAGCTGGTCGTGGAGGATCCGCGCGATCTCGCGGCGCTTTGCGGGGTCGTCCGCCTGCGTCGCGGTTTTCAGCTCCCACGCATCGAGTTGCCCGCGCTCGAACGCGTGGACGGTGAGGTCTTCGATGCTCATCTCTACCTCGCCGCCCGTGTGCTGGACGTCGCGGAACCAGTCGTAGTCGCCCTCGACGTTTTCGGGCTCCTTGACGTGTGGGACGTACCAGACCTGTTCGCCGTCGACTGGATCCGCACGGAGTTCCAGCGGCGTCTCCTCGGCGACCTTTAGGTGAACGCCGAGTTCGTTGCAGGCTTGCTCGATGATGTCCTCGAGGTAGTTCCCGTCGTCCCACCAGAGGACGATCGGGTCGGACGACTCGGCTCGGTCGAACTCGCTACGGATGGTGTCTTTCGCGGCGTCGGGGAGGGTCTGCTTCGCTTGCATAGTTCAAAGCACCTTGTCCTCGACTACCTCCGGAACGATGTCCTTCTCCGCGAGCGGTGTGATATTGATCGCGACGCCGTGCTTGTGGACAGGCTGGTAACCCGCTGTCGTGATCTCAGATAGCGCCCGTTCCGACCAGTCCGAGGGAATCTGTTTATTCACCGTCTGACAGCGGTCATCGATCTCCTCAGCGAGCGCCTTGAACTCCGCTAGCGGTGGTAACTCGTCCACGTTGTCGACGCCTTCATCATCCGCAATCTGTTGGAGGTACTTTTCGTCAAGGACGGACGCATCGTTGACACCCGTCGCGAGCGAGGCGAGCAGCTTCTCGTCCTCTGTGAGATTATCAAATGGCTCACCATCGTCGTCAAGGAGGTCGTTCCCTTCGCGCTCGAAGTAGTAGGTCATGAAGAGGATGCCCGTACTGGAGTAATGATCCGAGCCTTTGAGCCGCCAGTTGAAGTAGTCGAAGAGGTCGGCAAGGTGAGCTTCGACGGGCTCGTCGCTGGGTTTGGCGTACTCCTCGCAAGCGTGTTCCAGTTCCTCAAGAGCGTCCACCCACTCGTCGCGCCACTCGTCGACGGCGTTCCAGAAATTATCGGAGAAGGTGTCTTGGAACCACTCCTCGCCATTCATCTCGCGGAGTCGTTCGAGCGTTTCGATGCGCTCCGCGGTCTCTTCGCGGAACACGGCGACTTTGGGGGCCAGTTCGCTGACGCGTTCTCGGTCATCGGCGTCGAACTCCCGCTCGCTAGTGGAGCCGAGTTCCTGCATCACCTCTTCGAGTTCGGCGATTTGTTCGAGGGCGCTCGAACAGAACTCGAACTCGTCGGTCGCATCAGCGCGTTCGCTCGTGGAGAGTGACTCGTCGTTCCGACGCTGGTTCGCTGCCGACCGGCGCTCGCGGAGTTCGGCCTTCCGCGGTTCGAGGTACTGGTTGCTTAGACGGTCGAACAGGCTGGCGTCGAGTTGGTGGTAGTCGACGAAGCACGCGAAGCCCTCGTTCCCCGCGTCAGCGAGGAGCCGCTCCGTGCTAAGCTTCCAGAGGATGGGTGTGTTCTCCATCGTGTCGACGTGGTAGGCAAAGAGGTCATCCTCGATGAACGCTCGGAGATTGGGGTACGCCTCGTCGGCGGCCGATTCTGCTCCAAGGATGTCGTCAACCTCGACGAGTCGATCCTCAGCGTACTTGCCGTACACGTCTTCGAATCGCTCGACGATGCGGTCAAGCATATCGGCCTGCTCGTCCGTGCCTCCGAGTGGAAGGATGCCGTCCGATTCCTCCCGGACGGCCTCCATCGCGAAGTGGTGGATGAGATCTTTGACCTGTTCGTCTATGTTTTCGGGAACTTCAGTTACTGATTCGGGATCGGGGACTTCACGATCTTCTGGATCTTCTGATGTTCGGAGAAAGATTTCCGTTTCAATATCCTTTCTCACATCATCGCTTATGCCAAGATCATCGTACACGATCTGGTTGATCTCGGTGAAGTACTCCTCTAATTTCCGCTGTTGTTCGAGAGCATCCATTTTCGCACTCTTGGCCTGCTCAACGATCGACCGTTCGTTTCCGTTCGCCCCGTAATCCATGTCGATCTGGTTTTTAACTTCCTCAATCTGTGGGTGATCGAAGAAAAATCCGTCACGAGCGTCCACCGGGACGATTGCAGGAGCGACATAGAATGGACTGACGGGGTTCTGTAACTGTTCAATTATCTTTACATTATATTGCGACCTTACAATTTCTTCAAGCTGCCCGTTATCAGAGATACTGTCGTGCCAAGGGATACTTCCTACTTCCCCTGCGTTCCAGTTCCGTTCAATAGTGATTGATAAGAAGAGGGCATGGTAAAGATCCGAATTCACAGCTCCCATTATATTCCACAAATTTCTATCAGCGTTCGGTATGTAGATGAACGCGGTGTGGCTGAATAGCCCTCCGGGTGGATAGTACCCAAACCGTCTTCCAGTCTCTTTCAGGAATGTCCACGTGAGACCTTCCTTCCCGTAGAGTTCTTCGTTAGGTGTTCTGACGGTATTACTATACCTTTTGACTTTCGTACCGTTCTCTCCCCACTCTATTACTTTTGTGATAAGGGGGACAATCCACGCGTCTGCTCCGCCTTTAGAGATCGGACTAAATATCTCGAAGTCATCAACCTCCCAATGAAAGCGGATAAACCGATCTGAATTGGCGGTAGCAACTCCCTGTTTAGCGACCCCGATTGATTTCCCCTCAAGGTTGGAACGCTCAGCGTCCAATTTCATCTCTTCCGAGTGTAAATCACGGACTTCACTCGGAGTTGAATAGCAGATTGTTGATCCCGGTACCTTCGCAAATTCGTCGTAATCAACGCTAAAGAACCTCTTTATCTCTTGATCTCCGTCAGACAGCACATCCGTAAACGCCTGTTCTTTCGATCCCTTATCGAGGTCGTGTAGCCTGATAAACTCTCCCTGATTTTTCCTACTATCACCAGATCGAACGACCGTTCCCGCCGTTCGAACGGTCGCATTATCTAATATCCCAACCCCGAACTCGGCGAGGAAGTCGAAACTTCCGGATTCGTTCCTAATGAAGTCTCTTCTGAATTCTTCGAACTTGTGCCGGAACATGAATGTCCGTGGCACAAGCATCCCAATTCGACCGTTCTCCTTGACGAGTCTGTCGCAAACCTCGAAGAAATTAATGTAGAATTCCGCCGGATAGCGGTAGTGGTCTTCGACGTACGCTTGCACGGATTCAGGCATCCGGTTCCGCGATCCATACGGCGGATTCATTAGCGCAACATCATAATCTAATGCCAATATATCTAGGAGCCGTACAAAACTCCGCAAATCTTGTGCTAAAAACGAGTCGTCATCCCGTTGCTCGTCAACAGCTTCTCGAAGGCTGTGGAGAACTCGGCCGAGCGTATGGTGGGCTTCAGGATCGTCGTCAAGAGTGATCTGTACGCTTCCTTGATCGATGTCATCCTCAAACAGGTCGCCCAGCGTTCCGCGGACATCAAGAAGGCTTCCAAGGCCGTGTACTTCCTCGAATGCATCTAGAATACGACGGAGTGCATCTTCAACATCTGACGTTCCGTCAGCCACTTCGGCGAAGACCTCCTCGACTCCTTCAACTTCGGCTACTTTAGCGTCCGCACAAACAATCCCTACCTCCGGCATCTCGAAGTTGGTCTTCCCCTCGGCTTCGGCCCGCGTCCGTCCCTTTAGATAGAGGTTAAATGCAGCAAGTTGGCATGCCCGCATGTCGAGATCAACGCCATAAAGGTTGTGTCGGAGAATTTTACGGGGAATTTCGGCGTGGCTGAGGTCAGTTTCGGCCCGCCAGATTCGCTCTAACACGTCGAACGCGTACAATAGGAAATGCCCACTTCCACAAGCAGGGTCAATAACGTGAATCTCCTCTGGGCTGTCGAATTCTGGCGGTTTCCCTTCTTCCTCCGACGGAACAAGATACGTACAGAAGTCGGCTATGTCCGGCGATTCGTCGGGGGAAAGAGGACGGTTCTTCCGCTCCTTAGAGGTTAGCGAATCCTGTCTCTTTACGGTATCCTGTAGATCCCCCCGGTCTTCGAGATAAAGTTTGCCCAGCGAGTTATCGGTAAGCATCCTGACGACCCAATGGGGTGTGTAGAACTGATTCGCCGTCGGTACCTCGTGAGGCTCAAACGCCTCTGTTCGAGCTTTATCTCGAAGGTCACCTAGTAATTTGACATTGTAGTACTCATATACCCAACCCAGTACGTCATCACCGCGCCAGACCTCGTCAGGCACTTCGTCAAGCATCCCACAGAGGTCTTCGAAGGTATCGTCGTCGGGGTCGATTTGGCTGTAAGCCGTCGATCGGTCGAAAAGAATCTCTATCTCTTCGGCGAGGTCGTCACACGCGTTCCGGTAGGCTTCGAGGACTGCCTCCTCCTCGAGCATGAACTCCTCGGTGACCAGCCGGTCGGCGGCCGGTGTGAGGCCGTCGTCGCGGAAGGCTGTGACCTCGTCGTCGATGAAGTCCCGAACCTCCATACAGCGGAGCGCGGCCAGCCGATTGACGATGGTGTAGCCGACGCCCGTGATGTACTGCTCGTAGCCGTCGTCCCAATCATTCCCGTCGACGGCTTCGAGTTCGATAGCCTCGACGAGGTCTTCCTGCTCCTCGCTCAGGGACGCGCCGTCGTCCGGTTTCTCGTCGAGGTCGTACTTGTCCTCGAGCTGGTAGCGAACGTTCGCCTCGACGCGGTCGCGCATCTCGGTGACGACGTCCTCGAGATGCTCGCGCTCTTCCTTGTCGAGCTGGGCCTTGCGGGGTTGGGTAGATTGTCCGTCCATACGAAACTCAGTGATGTTTCAAGCAGAACCATTGAGGTGTCTTGAAGATTGTCCATATACTCTCGGACGGCGTCCGGGTCAGTATCTGTGAGGTTCTCCAAAAAGTGGATACAAAACTGACTTTGACCTCCGAATAGAACATAGCGAACCTAATGGGGCGCATTCCGAGCTGGGCGAAGATCGTCCTGTTTCTGAGCTCCTATAGCCCGCTCTTCGCTATCGTCGCCCTCCGCGCCCACGATTCGACCCACTCGGTTTTCGGGTACCAACTGGAGCCCGTCGGAATCGGGCCTATTGAGTTATCCTATCTTTCGCTCGGTTTCTCGGCTCTCACCGTGGTTAGCGTCGTCTTCTTGGCTCTGATGATACGGATGAATCGCACGAGACAGGGCCAGTTGAGCGAAATCGAGCACTACCGAAATCGGTCAGATATGTTCACAGAATACCTCTTAGTCTACATCTTCCCGTTCATCGTGTTCGAGTTCTCGAACATATACGATGTAGCAGCATTTCTCGTGCTATTTCTCACGGTCGCCGCGATCGTGATCCGCTCTAACCGCTTGTTCGTCAATCCGGTTCTGATCGGCTTCCGCTACCGCGTCTACGAAATCGAAACTGAGCACGACAGACGAATCCTCCTCACCAAGCAGGAATTGAGTGGGAACGACATGACACTCAATACCGCAAGAATAAGTAGTGATGTCTATATCACCACAAGATAATGAGTTCAGCGAGCCGAGTTGACGCTCGAGACCACTTCGACGAACTGGTTGCATTTTTCCAACGGATCGAAGACATCGACACCAGCGAACTCGGGATCGACCTGCTGCTGGCTCGTCTGGACGAGGAAAGTGCTGAAGACTACGACTACACGTTTGAGCGTATTTCGTTAGATCAAGAGCTCCCAGAGGACTTGGAGAATTTGGTGCGTGATAAGGTCGAGCATAAGCAATCAGCGCTCGAAAGCGACAACATTCGATTCTCGGATTACGGCATCGAAAATCGCAATCGCGACCAAACCTTCGTTCAGTACGAACCCACGGAGAACATCCCTCAGTTCGATAACTTCGAACGCCTGCTGGAGGGACAGCGGTTTAGTCACACGACATATACGGAGCCGCCGAAACCCGAATTCCAAGCGATCCGTATTCGAGATGCCGACAACGACCAGATGGCGATTGCCTTTCTAAACTACAGTCGGCGCCAGATTATGGGTCGAACGTCTCGAGCCCGTATGATGGTCGGAAGCGAGAAACACAGGAAGGTGGATGACTCGCTAATCTCGATCCCTGATCGCGTGGATTCCATCTACTATGATGGAATGATGTACATTTTCGACCAGTCTCGGTTCGAGAAGATATTCGATTATCTCGCGGAGTATGAGCGGTGTGCGGATGACGTCATAGACCGAATCGAAGAAACGGACATCCCCTTCCACGACTTTGAGATGTTCAAGGAGGCAGTGTACGGGAACAACCGTGTGCTGAGACTGATGTACAAGGTACACGAACGCGGCGTGTACGAAGATATGGATTTAGACGACGCGACGTATATCCGTGACAACTTCGATACCGACGTGAAATTTGAGGAGAACGGTGACGGAGAGATGTCCATTAAAATGGACGATAAACGAGATGTGTGGGCTGTTCTCCGTTTCTTCAACGACGATCACCTCGACTCGCCGCTTACGAATGAGCAGTACATCTCGCTCTCAAAGCAAGATGCTGGATAGACTCACTCAGTAGTCTCGCCGAGTATCTCCCGAGCCTGAGATTCAAGCGCGTCGAAATCGATCTCCTGATTCGGATTACAGGTAATTCTCACTCCGCTCCGACCGCTGCCCCGCATATCCTCTTTGACTGCAACCGACTCGGCATCGATCCCGAGTGCATCCGCAATCTCTGCAGCATCAAGCGACGCCGTATCGACGTCGTACAGGTCGATGTGGAATAGCGTCCGCTTCGTCCGGATCGCGATGCGACGTTTTCTGCCCTTGTTGAACGCGACGTAGTGCTTCTGCCCCCACTCCGGCCCGTTGAGGAACTCCAGTTCCTGCAGCGCGGCTGTGACGTCTTCCAGCAACCCGGCTGTTTCCTCGTTTGAACGCTCGTTGAGGTGCCAACTCTGCCCGTCCTCCTTCCACGGCTCGTCAGAAGTGTCGGGACTTACGTCCGTCACGGTATGCTCCGGTGTCGGAATCGTCTGCTCTGCATCGAGATACAAGCGGTCGCCGTCCTTGAGGAGCTGGAACTCGATGACGGAGATGTCGATCGATCTGTCGCTGAGCCACCGGAGTACGATGTCCAGCCGCTCGCGGACAGATTCACCGACGAAGACGATTCGCTGATCCTGATTGAGCGTGTAGTCCTCGTTGCAGAACTCGTCGAGTACCTCGGTAAACGTGGTTTCCTCTTCGTAGAGCGTCCGACCCCACGTCGTGGACTTAAACTTCTCGAACTGGTCGCGGAGCTTGGAGTAATCCCAGTGCGAGGTGTAGGCGGCGTACTTGAGACCCTGAAAATCGACCTTCGGCTTCAGCGCGCCTCGTTTGAGCTCGATGGCGACGACGTTGGCGTCTCGGTCGATGGCAAGAAGATCGATGCCATCGCCGATCTGCTTGACAGAGACCTCCCGTCCGACGAGTCGAAAGTCCTCTCCGAGGATGCTCTCGGGACTATTGATGATCCACTCCCGAAGGTCATCCTCACGAAATCCCTCTTCCTTCAGGGAGACCGTTTCTAACGTGGACACGTCTTCCTTGTCCCCGACTCTAAGCATGATGTCGAAATAGAGTCACAGACACATGATAATCCTTTGGAGCAAACAGTAAGCGATGGGTGTTCGACGCATGTCGCAGATCCAATTGGAGTAGAGTGCGAGGGTATGTTTGACAGGGAATCGGACAACGGACGTTCACTACGATTTAACAACTCTCGACCGAGAGTAGCCGTTAATGAAGGGGATTCTTAGCTCGGTCATCGGGCTTCCAGCTCGGATAGGGGCCTCGGCACGAGCAGCCCTGTATCGAAGCGAGGCCGAATTGAACGACGAGGCGGCCTCCCAGCTCCCCGACTCTGAAGAATTGCGCACCATCAGCGAAGTCGACATCCGCGTACGGACGAGAGCATCGTATCCGGGGCTGAGCGAGTTCTATTCGAGAGAGACCTTAGCCTCGATCAACGTGGAATTGGTCGAAGAAGCACCTTCATACGACATCGTTCGCCTGCAGCGCCAGTTACGAGAGTTGGATGTTCCGGTCATACAGGTTTTCGGGAACACGCTGGTCTCCCAAGGTAACCTCGGAATGAATGAGACGCTCCTGTTTTCTGGTCGTGATGACTCCTCGTTTGAGGTCTTGATCGAGTTAGGGTCTGACGTTGGAGATGTCGAGCGGTGGATTCGAGATCTCGATTCGGAGCTGTTTGAGCATCTTCGTGCCGTAGAAAACGACGTTGACGAGGGATTCGATCTCGAAAGGTACGATGACGGTGAACGCATTGCTACGAGTATTACGGCGAACTTCGAGAGAGCGTCCAAAACTACGTCCCTCGACGACCTCCTGACGCAGGTCGAGGAAGAAGTAGATGATGTAACCGTTTTTCGGCGTTACGAGCCAGACTGGTACCTCCAACGCGTAGAGGGATCAAACCACCCCGATACGGCGATTCTGACCGTGAGTCACCGGTATCGAATTGACGATGAGTGGCATAGTGGTGCAGGAACTGACGAAAACGAATTCACCGAAACAGAGGCTGCACTCCGGTGGCTTAGGGAGTTCCGTAAAGACCCGCCAGAGCACATCGAGACACAATAGATCGACTCCTTCTCACAGATTAGTCGATTTCCGGACGATAACGTCGTCGTCAATCTCAACGACATCCTTCTCTACGAGATGTTCGATAGCCTCGTCTACGTCTTCGGGAGAAAGGTCGACCGCAGCTTCCAACTCTGATCGAGAGATCGACTCGTTGAAGGCCTGCAATACTTCGATTTCCCGGTACACGCGTTCGGTGATTTCGGAGACCCGCTCGGCCAACGGCGTCGAGATGTTGTGCTGCTCTTCGAGTTCCAGTAGTGCCTCGTTCGCGTGTGTGACGAACAGCTCCTGTCCCAGCAAGTCGATCTGCTGTTCCAACTCGTCCTCGATAACGTCGAAATCGAGTTCGGTCTGCACAAGCGAAAACATGTCCTCGATGTCGTCCGTTCGCCCGGCGACTGACTTGAACAGGAAGATGTCCTCGGAACTGACCAGCGCGACTGACAGCTTCCCGGCGTCGAGGTAGGCTTCACTTCGCCGGCGCATCCCCTTCGAGAGGACGAGCTTGTCGATCACCTGTTGGTTGAAGATGTCGATACGACACCCGTCGTCGTTCTCGAGGATCCGCTGCGCTCCGAGATCGTCGTACTCTTCTCCGGGTTCTTTGACGATGTCGTACCCGTTATCCAGCAAGACTGCCTGTAGCACTCGGAGGTCGTCGCCGTCAGTGACGATTAGATCGATGTCCTTGGTCGTTTCCTTGAGACCACGGAACGACATCGCACCGCCCCCGATCAAGTAGACGGTCAGTTCGATTTCGAGCTGCCTGCCGACCCGCTCTAGCTCGGACTTGATGTACTCGCTATCGAACCGTCGCCTCATACTGCCACCCCGTATTCGTCGGCGAGCTCACGGAATTCTTCCCATCGCGGGAGGCGCTCCGCCCGACTCTCTCCCTTGGTATCGAGGTACTCGAGGAGATTCGAGACCCGCTCGGCGACCTCGTATTTTTGCGCGGCTTCGAGCAACTCGTCGCGGCCGATAGCCGTTCCGCTGATCAGGAGAAGGCAGTAGGACTGCGAGCGCGTTCCGTCGTCGATTACGAGCATGTGGCAACACAGCTCCGCCGGCGAGACGTCATCGACCGACTCCGAGTACAGGTAGTACCGACGCTGACGAGCCATCAAGGGAAGATCGTACGCTTGGAACAGTTCCGGCCCCGTCAGGTGAAACGCGTCTTCTTCGATCTCGGCGCGAGTCTGGACGAGAAACTCGTCCAGCGATTCCCAGAGGATTGTGAACGACTCCGCGTGGTCTTCGACGCGGCGTCTGTGCCGCAAGTGCGCAAACTCACGGGCCACCGTAGATAGCTCCTCGAATTCGTCGTTGAGCGTGTATTTCCCGTCCGACTTGTAGATCATCCCGCGGTTCTCCAGCGAGGATAGCGACCGATGTACCGTGCTTCGATGGACATCGACTTGCTCCGCGAGTTGGGTGGCAGTCGCCGGCGACTGCAGATAGTACAGAATACGTAGCGTTGCGCCGCCGAGCAGTTCAGGAAACGGAATGTGGGTGTACTGTTGGACGAACCTGTCGAACAGTTCGATGGCTCGGGCGTCTGACCGATTGATCTGCTTCCGCTTTCCCTCACGGCTGGTGTGAACCAACCCCTTCGACTCCATCCGGTCAACGAGTTCGGACACGTAACTACGACTCCGGTCGAGTTCCTCGGCGAGTCCTGAAACCGTCGACTCGCCCTGAAGTGCTTCTAGCGCCCGAAGCTCTGCCTCAGTGTACACTACGTTGCATATTTACGAATCGAATATAAATAAGTTCGGTGTTTTGCAACACCCGACCTGCATTCGAGCGGCTCGATCATCATCACAGAGCCATTCGAGAGAGCCCTACAACGAGATGGAGCTCCTCGTTTAGCTTGTACTTATAGGTGAATCGTGTAAATACGCCTCCCAGAGAGCATCCAAATCGAAATCCACGATGAATCGCTCTCGTTGGCTATCGGAGAGTTTTCCTGCTAATTCGGCAAACACACTTTCCCACTCCTTTGGCGCCAATATTGGTGGATAGTAAATCCAGCCATTCGATTTCTCGACGTTGTAAGAGTTGATTTTGAAGAGGTCTGAATTGCTGAACCTAAGCATTATTCCAGCTGGCTCGGGGTATCCCTCTCGCTCAGCTTTCGCGAAAGTACTTCCACTGTCTTTGAAGTCGGCTAAAGTGAGATCAGTTGTCTCGACCACCCACTGCTGTAGTCTCTCGAAGTCGCCCTCGAGGAATACCTTCCGTCGAGTCTCGAGAGCCATCTCACCGAAGAGTTCCTGAAGACAGTCTTCTGGAACCTCTATCGACGAGGATTGGTTCTGGCCTTCGCGGTGAGAGAATGCCCAGAAGGTTAGTACTGGGTCGGAGTCTGGATCTTTTGGGCCAACGAGCAACCGTTTGCGGTGCTTATCCCCATTTTCTCCACCCGTCTTGCTCACTCCGAGCGTACCCCGCACCATGCCCTTCTGAAGAAGTCGATGGTTAAATTCGCTGAGTAGATACTTGTCTCGCGAAGGAACCTCGCAACTTGAGGCAGATTCTCGAGCCTCTTCGAAAAGGCGGTAAACATCAGACCACTGGATGGTGTCCCACGACTGCCCATCTTCACCTTGCTCCGAGATGCCGAAGGCGTCGACGTATTCTTCAAGTTGACGGCGCTGAAGATCAGAGCCGCGAACCTTTGCCTCAATAAATACGTCACACAGTGACTCTCCCTCAGAATTCTGTATTTGAATTTGGGCGTCCACTTGCGGTGAATCCCCGGCGCCGCCCCCATCTCTTACCCCACCAGTTCTTGAAAGACCAATCAGAATGCTCTGTTCTGCCGAGTCAGGGGACACCCGCTTAGCTGGTACTTCCGTTTCATACTCGAATGTGACTGAGTCTGGTAAGGATCGGCCAGTACAGAACTCAAGAAACCGTCTTGATACTGGGAACTCCGTATCTTTGAGGGTCTTGACAAGCCCGTGTACGGTATTCTTCTCTAATGGGTCAGCCTTCTCTCCGGATTCATAATAGAAGATGTTATCCTTGTATTCCCGCATGTCTCGATTCTCATATCCAGCCAAAATAAAGTCTACCTTTCAGTCGAGTGACTCAACCAGCACTACGGAACCGTCCTCAAGTTCATCCATAGTCTCCCGAATCCGCCGCAGCTGCTCGTCAACACCATCGAGCAACTGCTCTGCATCTTCGATCAATTCACCCACGCGTTCCTCATTCGGTGGGCTGGTTCCCTCTACTGCATCGACGACCTCTTGGGTGAGATCGTGGTCGGGATACTCAGACTGCAGTTCGCTGGCGAGTTCTTCGAGTCGCTCGTCGACCTCGAAGGGGTTCTCGGCCTCGTCGAGAAGCTGCTCTACATCCTCAACACTCGGCGGCTGCGACCGACTGAGCATCTCACTCACGTCGGTCGTGACCGGATGGTTCGGACGTTCTTCCTCGAGTCGTCTCGACGCATCGCGAAGTTGCGACCAGAGCGATGCCTCGCCGTCGGATGCTTCGAGGAGTCGCCGTGCCCGTTTGTATCGCTTGGCTTGCTGAACGACCGTCGAGTCGACGAGGTCTTTCTCCGAGAACGAGCCACCGTTCCACGCCGTCTCGAAGAGATCATAGAGATCGTCGATGGTTACACCGTCGAACTCGACGGCGACGCGGTCGGCAGTTTCCTTGCTGCTCCCATCGTGAGCGTAGAGCCACGTCGCAAGACTGGAAACCACGGTCTCCGGCCCCTCGTCAGCCGGCGGTTCTCCCGTGATACGTTCGTACTGCTCGCGGACGACGGTTCGTCTGTGAGCGTCGGCTTCGTCGATCGTTGCTCGAAGCCGGCCGGCATCTGGCACTTCGTCCCCGCCGACGATCGCTTGCATCTCCCCCGTGATTTCCGCACCGGGGTAGAGCCGCTGCATCTCCGCCGTTCGTTGGCTGAACTGCTCCCAGAGCGAGTCGCCATCCTCTATCGACTGGAACAGTCCTCTTGCCCGAGCGAAGCGCTCGGACTGCCGTGCGATCTCGTCGGACGCAAAGTCGTCTGTTTCGAGAGATTCGCCCCCGAGTGCGGGCTGGAGAGCCGTTTCGAGTTCGTCCAGTGACGCGCCTTCGCTGAACTCTCTGCTGACGCCTCGCAAGACACGCTTCACCAGCACGCTGTTCTCGTCTACCCAGTTAGCCAACTCCGAGAGCCACGCGTCGGGATCGGTTCCGTCCGGCTCCTCGCCGATCAGCGTCTCGACGGTTCCCCGAATCTGGTCGGGATCGATTCCGTCTAGTGACTCGAAGCGAATCTGTACGTCGGTCAGGTTCGTCTTGTTTCTGACCGCTCGGCCGATCTCGTCCGGTTCGGTAATGTACTCGTCGTCTCGCCGTAGCGCGATTTTGTTGGCTGTTGCAAGCGTGATCAGCAGTGCCGAGATCGACTCCTGCGGTGTCCCACGATACGTACCTCCGCGCTGGACAGTCTGGGTAAGCAAGTCCTCGGCACGAAGCGATTGGGTGTCCTCGTACTCGTCGAGGAATTCCTGACACCAGCCGTCGGCGAGTTCTGCGCGATCGGTATCCACACCGAGCGTGACGGCGTCCTCGCTCGAGAGCGGCCAGTCGTCGACGCCGCGGAAGAACCGCGCCATCTGCTTGGCGTCCTCGACTTCCGTGATTCCGTTGGTCAGAACGAAGCGCGTCCCGCTGAACACAGACCGTACTTGCGTTTCCACGACCTGCTCGAACACGTCTCCGTATCGCCCTTTCGTCCCATCTGTTCGGACGTAGATGTCCGCTTCTTCGAGTTGCTCCCGAATCGTCGATTCGAGCGCCCGCTGTTCGTCGCGGTGGTCGGACTCCAAGTCTGGATACGTTTCCGTCTCCTCCGAGAGTACCTCCTGCATGCCCATCACGTCCCGCAGGCGGTCGATCGTCGATCCCTGTAGCTCGACAGCGACGAGGACGTGCTCGCCCCCGTCGCGCCCTTCGTTCGTCGACTGCCATGCATCAACCTGATCGCTAACCTCCTCGTCGCGGCCCGCGACCAGCCGCACACGAACGGCGTCAAACTCCGGCGTCGGTGCTTGCTCGATAGGGTCGAGAACAGAGTAGCCGAAACGGAGCGGGACTTTGCGCTCCCCCTCGAGATCCACCTCGTGTCGACTGCCCTCAGAGAGCAGAAGGTTGCTTCCCTCCCGAAGAGAGTTCTCCAACTTGGCCGAAAGTCGATGTGACGGAATCTGCTGTGCGCGAGTCTTTGCCCGCGTCAGAATGTCTTCCTGTTCTTCGGAGACCAATAGGTACTCCTCGTCGCCGCGGTCGTTCGTCTCCGTCAGTACCTTCCGATCCTCGAGGAGGTCGGTCAGCGCCGATTCGACATCATCCCGGACGGATTCGAACGACTCGTCAGTCGACTTGACCATCAGCCGGGCGAGGTTCGCTGGCGTCGACGGTACCTCGGAACGAACCTGATTCAGCAGATACAGCGCCTTCGCAACGCGGACGGAGAACGCATCTTCGTCGCCGCCAGCCGAGGGGACGAGTTTGTTCTCGACCATCTCCTGCACCCATAGCGGGATGTAGGTCGTTTCCTCCACCAGCAGGTCGTACAACTCATCCCACGTGACGAGCGCTCCGACCTGCTTGTCTCCCCACTCGAACCGCGTGAACAGCGAGCGGACGAGGATGAGCAGCGCCCGGCCCTGCACGTACTCCTCTTCGGTCACGCGTCCTCGTGGCATCAGTTGCTGAATCACCGTCCGAAGCAACCCGAGATCGTACTCGCGGAACGGGTACGACTCGACCGCGTCCGGGTCGGCGCCGGCAATATCGGAGTATGCGTCGAGCGTCAGGTCGGGCATCTCCCGGAGCGCGGACTCGACGGCCTGTCCACCCTCGGTATCCTTCTGTAGCCACCGCTTTCGGACGATGATCTCGGTGTCGGCACCCTCGAGCGGTTCTTGGGCACCGTACCACGGCTGCTCCGTGACTTCGGTATTGTCGAACTCACTGTGGATACGCTCGATCGGATACTGTCCAGTCCCGATAACTGGTGGATTGGGGCCGACACCCAGCTCCGTCAGCGCTTCCATCGTCTCTTGGAACTCCCTGTAGCGATGGCGGCCATCGCCGATGAACAGCGCCACCTCGTCAAGCCCGATCAGCAACTCTGTCTCGGTCTCCGGCGTGCTCAGCGACTCTTGAGCTGCTTCGATGCGGTCGACGAGTTCGTCGGGGTCGAACTCATCGGGATCGACTTCCTCGATGGCGTCGTCGATCGATTGTTTGACTTCCTCCCGAGACGCGTACGGTGAGTCATCGAGTGTCGGAACGGCGTCGTAGAGCCAGCTCCGTAGCGACGCCCGCTCGTCGTACACGTCCTCGAACGTCTGTCCGTCGTGCTCGACTTCCTGTAGTCGCTCCCAGCAGTCACCGTGGTTCATGTCGAGCTGCCACGCCCACTCGAGCAGCCAATTCGGGTCGGTGGGATACCCGAGTTCGCGGCCGATCGCCTCGTAAATGAGGTAGGGAAGTGGCGGTTCCTGTGACGCGTCTCGGTTGAGGAGGTTCAAGAAGACGGGCTTCAGGCGGTCGACGTGAGAGTTGGCGACGCTCTGTCGGAACGACTGGAAGCCCGGCCATCTGTTCGCCAACTCTTCGCCGAGGTCGGCGAACTCCGATTCGGTGTCGGCAGCGAACCCGATGAGCTTCAGAAGGTGCGTCTTCCCTGACCCGAACGTCGCGGAGATGTAGAGGAAGCGAGGTTCCTCGTGTGGATACTTGTCGACGAGGTTCCCGAGCGTGGTGAGCACGTCGCGAGCGCTGTCGGTCTCGTAGAACTCGCGAACGTCGTTTTCGGCTTGCGCTCTGGCGTTGACCTTCTGGACTTCCTCGAGTTCGCGGGTCGGTGACTGCTGGAAGATGTCGTGAATGTGTGTGTCGCTCATTGGAGATGCACCCCCTCAACCCGGCCTTCGATCTGGTGGGCAGGGTAGTAGTTGCGCGATTCCTCGCCGAAGAAGCTCAGTTTCCCACCGACGATGTCTCCGGGGAACGGAATACCGATCGTCGACTGGACGTTACGGCGGTCGAGCTCGTCGAGCAGTTCCGACGCACGCGTAAACGGGTAGAGGCTCCCGAGGTGCGTGAGGAGAACGACGTGTCGCTGCTGGGCTGGTGCGTCGATTTTCTCGACCATAACCGCGACGAGTTCCTCCGCTAATCGGTCTTGCATCGTTTCGGTGATAGTCGCTGGCTGGCTGTTCTCGCCGAGGTCGACCGCGAGTTCGAAGACGTCGGTTTCGACGAACAGTTCGTCCAGCCGGAGGACTTGGACGGTTCCGTCATCCGGGAACTCCTCGGTACGATGCGGGTTCGTCGCCCACTCGGTGAGCCGTTCGGCGACCCGTCGCTCGTACTTCGGCTGGACGGGGACGATCACGAACGGGTTTCGGATGCCGCGTCGTCCGTCGGCGAACTGTGCAAGTCGCTCCGTGAAGTCGTGGAAGGGACGTTTGGTCGTCATCGGATGATCACCCCCATCTCAGTCCGCTCGATATTGAGGTCGTGGCGTTCGACGAGCCGTTCCAGTTCGGAGTCCAGCGATTCGCGATCCGACGGGAGAACCCCGATCGCCGTGATGTCTGTGGGAGACTGATCCCCAACGAGTGTCTGTAGCTCCTCGAACGTATCTCGTAACTCCTCGATGTCGCTACCGGCAACCACAGCGAGGGGTTCGCTGTCGAGGAGTGTGTTCGTCGCTCGGATGAAGTCGTCAGCCTCGGTGTTGGTCGTTCCGCCGGTCACCGTCGATACCGCGTCCGAGACGTCCTCGTACCACGATGCGGCGCGACGGAGGGGTGTGATGTATTCGCTCTCGAAGGCCGGCCGAACGTTCGACCCGAACTCGCTCGCGGGCCGAATCCACGGATGCTCCTGTAACCCGTCGACGAACGCATCGATCTCAGTTTCCGCCCGGAACGAGTCCCACGCGGTCTCGATCGCCTCGTCGAGCGCCGGCGAGGTGGTTTGGGCGTCGTTGAACCGATCCCAGCCATCGTGTGTCCACCATTCTCCCTCGTAGCCGTCGATGCTCTCGCGAAGCGTCTGGCTGGCTGCTTCGCACTCCTCGGTCAGCCAATCGTACGACTGCTGGGCGAGAGTCAACTGCGAGTCGATTCGTGTGAGCGCGGGGAGGCGCAAACTCCACACTTCCTCGGCGTCGTCGTACCAATCCTGAGCGTTGTTGGTTGCTTCGACGACGTCCTCCCAGTCGGTGTCGCGTGATTTGACGGCCTCTCGTCGGTTGATCGCGCTCTGCTGCTTGGCTTCGAGCTCCTCAACGAACGACTCGAGGAGGTTGCGAACGGCGCGCGTTTGGATGTCACTCTCGGCGACCAGCCTGACGTCTTCGACGAGACTACCGAGTCGACCCGCGAGCGTGTCGTTCGCGGACTGGAGCCTGACGATTCCGTCCGGGATGGTCTCTGTAGAGTCGATGAATCCGCCCTCCCGAAGGATACTTCGGACGCCGCCACTCCCCGCGATCTTGAGACGCGTCGTCGTCAGTTTGTTCAGATCGATGACGGCGTCGAGTTCGAGGGAGTCGCCCGTTTCGTCGACGGGCAGGAAATCTCCCTTCCGGCAGAGGCCCCAGATAATCGCACACAGCGCGGGGCGAGCGTCCTCGTAGATCGGCTTCTTCTTCACGATGCCGTCGATGATTGTTGCCATCGCGAGGTTCCCGCCGCGTTGCTTCAACTGTCGACCGGTGAAGGCGCGAACGTTGTTCTGGATCGACCCACCGTGCGTTTCTGGGTCTTCCGTCGCGACATCGATCTGCTGGGCCCACGTAGGTAGTGGGTCTTGTGCTGAGAGTCCCCGGAGTTCCTGTAAGTGCTCGTCGCCGACCTGCAGCATTATGGGGTGGAAGTCGTCGGGGTAGTTGACGTCGAGATATTCCTCGACGCCGGAGACCATACCACCGATCTGATCGCCGCGATCCTTGACGTCGAACGTCCCGCTCTTGAGCGCCTCGACGAGTTTGCTCTGGACGCGAGCTGCGCGGTCGGAGAGGTCACGTTCGACGGACTGTGGGAGCGTGTGGTCTCCGACGGCATCTCTGAGCGACCACCACTCGATGAGGCTATCACGGAGATCGTCGAGTCCGTCCTGTCCGATCGTCCATTCGAGCGGATCGCCGTCGTAGCTGATGTCTGCTGCGGCGGGAGAAATCCCTTCGACGGCGACCTCGACATCGAGTGCGTCCTCTGCATCGACTGTCGTATCGAGTTCGATCCCGTCGATACTGAATTCGTAGCGAACGGGATACTGCTCGCCGGTATCCGGGTACTCAGCCGATGTCGGGAGAGAGAGGTCGCGCACGATGTCCTCCCAGAGATACCCGTCCACGGCCTCGATGATGGACTGCCAGTCCGGGTTGTCGAGGTTCCGCTCGGAGGCTTCGATGATCTCCCGCTCTTCCGGATGAGTGAACGCGTACTTCGGCCCCGTTTCGTCATGCGTGGGACGGATGAATTTCCGAAGCCGCTGGAGGGAATCCTCGACGCGGTTCTCCATCTGGAACTGAGTCGGGCCGTCGAGGTCACTCAACACGGCGACTGCGAGATTTCGCTCGGACATCGGAATCGTGTCCGGGATGTGCTGGAGGAGCAACACGGCCTTCGCGACATCCACGTCGATCTCCTCCAGTTCGCCTGCCTCGTGCTGTTCCTCGATCTCCTCGATGACCCCCACGTCCTGTGGCGTAATGTCATCGAGTTCCGGTTCGATGAGGTCGTAGAAGTCCACCAGCGAAATGACGTTGGTCTCCTCGCCGGCCTCTATCCACTCTTGGAGGAGTCCGTGAACGAGGGCCAAAATCGCCCGCGCAGTCCCCGAGAAGATCGACTTCGCCGGGTCGTGTGCTTCCTGCCGGAGGTTCGAGAGGATCTCAAGGAACAGCGGTGGCTGATACGGGAGGAACGGATAGAACTCGACGAGGCGCCCGCGGTCGATGTCGTCGAGCGGCGGTTCGGTGTTCTGTTCGATGCCCGAGTACACGAGTAACGTCTCGGGCTCGTTGCTGGTTCGGTCGAGGACGCGTTCTGTGTCCTCTTTCCCATCCACCGTCTTTTTGAGCAACCGCTGGGTCGATATTTCGCCGACGTGCCGGCTCGGAAGGCCAAACCGATGGGGGAATCGATCCTTGACGATGCTGAAGTCGGCCCCGCGAGCCGCGAACTGCGGCTGGACGTCCTCGATTTTGGCCTGTGCCGTCGCCACCAGTTGGATGTCGCCGTCACCGGTCTCGTCGACGCTCTCTGCAAGGGTCTGTAACTCGGTGAGGCGGTCGAAGTCCGTCCCGATGAAGAGACTGACCTCGTCGAGTAGTAGTACGAGTTTGACCGAGCGACCGAGTTCCTCTTCGCGGTTGCTCCGCAACTGCTCGAGGCGCTCGACCATCGCTTGCGGGTCGAGATCGGACGGCATCAGGTCGTCTAGACCATCCGCCGTGCCGGTCTCCTGCTCGAAGAGTGTGGGAAGAACGGCATCCGCGAGAGCGTTGTACTGCTGAACGTCCTCCCAGTCGTACTTCTCGGGGCTGTCAACCGTACTCCGTAGTGCCGTTTGGGTGTTGGCAGTCCGATCATCCCACGCGTCTGTCGTCCGATACCAGTCCTCGAAGAAGGCGACGTCGAGTTGCGATGAGAGCCCGCCCCCGGCACCGGTGAGCCGTTCCGACGTGTGGGCACTGCGGAGAACGATCTCGCTGAAGCTCAATTTCTTCTGACCCTGATGCTTCAGGAGGTTCACCGAGATGGGGATAACCTCGTAATCATCGTGGATCGACGACCACGTGGACTCGAGCGTCTCCAGCTCACGCCCATCAGTTAGCTGTTCCCAGACATCCTCGCGCTCTCGAAGCCATTCGCTATCCAGCAGACCGCGAAGCACGCTGAGGAGGTGGCTC
This sequence comes from Natrinema pallidum, assembly GCF_005890195.1. Taxonomy (NCBI): domain Archaea; kingdom Methanobacteriati; phylum Methanobacteriota; class Halobacteria; order Halobacteriales; family Natrialbaceae; genus Natrinema; species Natrinema pallidum. The sequence goes on from NZ_CP040637.1 coordinate 202,789, forward strand.
TTCCCGCTCCCGTAGTACCCGTAGAGCCAGTAGTTTGCGCCCGACCGCATATCCTCGGAACGGCCGAGCAGGCGCGAGAAGAAGTCGGACATGAAGTCCTCAGACTCCTCCGTCACGTGGTAGGTGTCGATCGATTCCAGACGGTGATCGCGACCGTCATCCTCGCGGTCGATGCGGACGGATTCCTCGAAATCGCTCCCAACATCGGCGGCGAACCAGCTCTCGTCAGTCATACTTCGCCCTCCCACGGTTCGGCCCAGTCGTACGTGTCGGCGACCGGCTGGAGCCTCAGTTCACCGTGAATTCCGCTTGCTTCCCAGTTCGGATGATCGCTTATGCGTTCGGCCAAGGAGTCCCAGTACTGTTCCGGTTGGAAGAGGTAGAGCCATCCGGTCGGCTGGGAGAGCCAGTCATCGCTGTGGGTCTCCCACGAGTAACCTGACGCGACGAGCAACGGTGTCGTCCCAATATTGGGGATCTGGCCCTCTAACGCCTGCTGTGTGTCGAGAACGTCGATCTCTCGCATCACAGAGCGGAGTCCTTCGCCCCACCGACGCGTCGTCGATTCTGCGTAATCAAACTCGCTCCCATCATCGTAATGGAATTCGTTCAGAAGGCGCTCGACTGTGTCCTGCTCAAAGTCCAGCCCGTCGACGCCGGACTCCTGAAGCCGATTGGCGTATCGGTGGACGATGTACTTCACGAGAGGATCGTCCTCCACTAAGTAGAAGTACAGTACCTGCGCCTTATCGCGTTTCGTCTCGCATTGATCGAAGACCGTTGGAAGTTGAACGATCGACGGGAGTTCGCTTCCTGCTGTCTTGAATCGCGAGCTGAGAGCGCGATAGATGCCCTTCGAACTGCCGCGCGTACTACGCTCGTCGAACCGTTCTTCGAGCCATTGCTCCTCGACGACTGTCCAATCCCGATATTGGGCGTACAGCCGAGCGAGCGTCTCTGCTCGTTCTACGAGAAGCCCGCATCTAGTGAGCGCCATCGACACCTCTTCGTGAGAGAATGTCGAGTCGAGCGACGGTAGGGAAGTTCCCCTTCCGTCGGTGCGGAGAGTCATACTTTGTCTCGAACCATCCGCACCACTTAGTTGATAGGGAAAAACGAATCGAGGAGACTGTTAGATGTAGATGCGTGCCGTCCCCGGATTTCGAAGAGGTGCTAAGTTTGTGACGAAGCAGTTATTGGGAGGCCATCACCACCTATTTGAAAAATGGCTGAGGCGGTGCCATCGGAGATTGAATATCTCGATCCGGACTCTCTCGAACCACATCCGTTGAATGATGACGTATATGGCGACCGTACAGACCCCGACGAGGCACTACTATCAAGCATCGAAGACATCGGTGTTGTAGAGCCAATCGTCGCCGATCCCCAACCAGAGGCGGGGGAGGTCAGCGATCAACCAACCATCATCTCTGGACATCGTCGCACAGAGGCCGCAAAGAAAGTCGGATTGGAGCAAGTTCCCGTTCGATTCGTCCGCTTAGAGACAGACCTTGAGCGACAGGAGCGGCTCCTCGTCCATAACCAGAGCCGAGACAAGTCGTTTAGCCAGAAGCTCAGAGAGGCAGAGGAGCTAGAACGAATTGAGCGCGAGCGCGCACGCCAACGACAGGGGACGCGTACGGACATCGTGGAAAATTCTTCACAAGGTGACGAAGAGACATCCTCGCCCGACGACGACGACTTCGGTAAGACGCGAGACAAGGTCGCCGATACGGTTGGCTTCGGCTCCGGGCGCACGTATGATATGGCGAAGACAGTCTGGGACGCCGCTCAAGATGGAGATACCGTCGCTCAGCACGAGGTCGACAAACTCGACCGCGAGGAGCAGTCTGTCTACGGTGCGTACCAGAAGGTTCGCGACCGAGTTCAAACAGAGACAGAGGCTGACGACGAGGACGGGACTTCGAGTTCAGACGAAGAGGAACAGGATTCGTCCTCGGATGATGAAGAACGGGAACGCGTCGCGGCAGAAGACGCCATTCTCTCAGCGCATAAGGGAACGAATGATGAGGTCTTCCCCGAGGTACTTGACCTGCACGTCGAGCCCGGCTCAGCGATAGCCGACGTTACCTATGGAGAGGGGGTTTTCTGGCGTCAAGTCCCGTCAGGGAAGTACGAGCTGACTGCAACGGACATTGACCCCTCGCGATCACCAGACTCTACAGACGGGGTCGATTGTCGAGAACTTCCCTACGACGACGCATCGTTCGACTGCATCGTCCTCGATCCACCGTACGCTGAGGGATTCTACGAAACGCCGGACAAGCCGTCGGAGAACGATTACTGGATCAAGGATCGCTATGTCGGGACGACCGGCGAGCAGTCGGCGACCTACCACGATGCCGTTCTCGAGATGTACGCGGCGGCTGGTGAGGAAGCCCGTCGTGTACTACGTGACGATGGTCTCCTTATAGCGAAAATGCAGGATGAGGTCAGTCGGAACGAGCAGCGCCTCACCCACGTGGAGGTGACGAATATCTACGAGGAGATGGGGTTCCACGCTAAGGATCTGTTTGTCGTCGTTCGACCTGATACCCCAACTGTAGGGAGAATGTACGAACAACGTCGGGCGCGGAAGAATCACTCGTACTTCCTAATCTATGAAAAGCGGGAGTAGGGGTTTCAAGCCCCGTCGAAACGCCAAATCGCAGTCTTTCTGTCGTCGAGTTTCCCTCGTCACCTTCGGCTGTGTATCCCTGATCCGCCGCGACGGTTGGAGATGAACCAATCGATGAAGGATACCCAACTCCAGATCCTTGCTCCGACAACGATGATTCCTGCCCCAATCGCGAACAACACCATCCCGGCTACGGGAGCGGAGAGGAACACGTTCGTTCCCGCCGCCTCAAAGACGAACCCGAGGATACCGATCGGGCCGGCAGAGATAGTGACGATTGCAAGCCCGGCGAGAGCGATAATCAGGGGATAGTTTTGGATGACGAGGAGGAGCGTACTAATTGACCCGTCGGCTGTGATGCTTCCAGTGGGTTCGGCAACTTCCGCTAACGATTCCCCGATCATGGAGAAGGCACCGGCGATGACGGCGACAAAGACACCTTCGATGTTGCCGATGAACCGGTTCCCGTATTCCTCGCCGAGAGACATTCAGGCGGGTGTATGCGTTCCGGTACCTTGAATCTCAGTTGCGGTTTGTCTCGTTTCCGGGATAGTCAGATACCGGTGTTACTGGTCAATCGCGTCCAAATCATAACGTGCTTGCTCGGCAAGGTCGTCGTCGCCTCGGTCTCCAAGGTAGATGTCGCGTCGTTCGACGACTCGGGGGACTGTTCGTCGCGGCACGCCAATCTGGCGTTGGATACGGCGGTCTGACCAGTTGAGTTCCTCTTTGGCCACGATTGTCTGTACAGCCTGCTCGTACTCCTCGTCGTCTGGCCGGAGGTTTCCATCTTCGGAGGTGAAGCCATAGATTGGCCGACCGATGCGCTTCCCGGCCTCTTCGGCGGCGCGGAGACCGTCGATGGTTCGCTGCTTGATCATCTCGTGTTCGATGTCGGCAGCGAAGGAGAGGCCATAGAGGATGGCTTTCTGCTCAAGGTTGAGTTCCTTGGTATCTGGTTCGATGTAGAGGCCGTCGTTGACGATGACGAGTCCGCATCCGTTGTCCTCGACGATCTCGTGGACGGCGTCATTGAGGTCACGCATATTGCGCCCGAGGCGAGTAATCGATCGGACGATGACGCGTTCGGTCTCGCCTTCGCGGACGCGGCGCATCATCTCTTGGTAGCCGGCGCGATCTGTGTCGCTGCCGGTGGCTTCATCCTCGAGAACATCAATATTCGCGGGATCGATCTCGAGTTCCTCCGTGGCGTGGTTCCACAACTTCTCCTTCTGCTGGTCGATGTCCTGTTTGGATGTGGAGACGCGAGCGTAGATTGTGGTCGGGTATCGCATGCTTCGGTGATTCTGAAGGGGTGTTGGGCTGGTCGATTGCCCACCGGGGCAGGTGGTATAAAGACCGGAACTTTTCGCCCGTGTCAGGAGGTAACGGGCGAGAACCATCCGGTTCTGGCCCAACACGCACTTGATACTGTTGTCTCCTGAGTGATAAACGCCGGCGCGCAGAGCTACTCGATGACAGCATTAAGTGAGGAGGGGTCTATCACGATTCCATGGAAATCGTGCATGACCCGTCGCTCGATGCTCGGGAGCCTCGGGAAGGCGATTTGGAGGAGTTTGAAGGTTTGGAGCCGGGGGATTCTGTGAAGTTCTTCGAGTGGCCGGTCGAACCGCTCACCGTCCTCGGTTGGGAGGATGACGAGAATGTTGGGGAACGACTACGAGTCGAGGCAGGAGGCAGCGAATCCTTTCTATATCGTGTAGAAGATCATCTCTGGCACTACGTCCCCGAAGAAGAGTTCGACGGAGAGAACAATCCATTCCCGGTTCAGAATCTCGTACTGGTTGAGTCTACAGAGGCCTGAGTGCTCTCTATAAGTTCGATACTTCCTCAACAGTAGTTGGGAAGGTATGCGTACTAGTCGGCACACCTGTATCAATTTGGAACAATAAGGCCTGAACCAGCACGGTACTTATGCCGCCATACTGATACCAGATGAATATGGGCAACCAGCAGCTAGACACCGTCGTCCGCGTTACTGTTCGAGACACAGCAAGCAAGCACGGCATGGGATGGAACGACGAGTACACCTTGTACGACCGCCCAAACCAAGCAGCAACTGTCTTCCGCTCATTCGAGAAACCGAATACCGGGCCCAACACTACGATGTTCCGCAACGAGAATGTCCCAATCGGAAACGTTCCCGGCCGGGTCGCCGATGTCTTCGACATCTACGTTGACGGCAACGCACTCGGCCTACCCGTCACTGGTAACCCGGTACAAGATCTCCAACGTGAGGACGCCACTATCACCGTCGACAAGAACGGTACTACCTACAGCTTCGATGTATTCAACCGGAGCTATGTCGAGCTCAGCATCGATGGTACCCGCGACAGCATTTCCAATGTCCCCGCAACCGTGGAAAGCGCCGTCGACCCTCACCTTCCCAACAACGTCCAGTACCTCTGAACAAGACCGCTATTTCCCCGCAAACCCACGGATCGACCATAATTGGCTCTCCTCCTAAATTGCTCTTTGAGGCGTTGGGAGCCTGTAATCGCCGATTTGCTCTTAGCTTCGTCTACTGGCAAGGGTTGTTCTGGAACTACGCGTGAATCTCTGCATTAAAAGCCTTTAACCGACTCCAACAGCCCCTGTATCTCCCAAAAACACCCTCCTCAACAGTCCATTTATCCATCTCTTCGACCCAATCAGTTCTCGAGAAGAGAAAGACGCCGTGATGGAGGTGACGACGCCAAAGCAAGTGATCTGCTATGAGCGACAACGACGACAATCCGGAAGCACAGAACGAGAACGAACTGGCTGGTCTCGACGCTGTAGAGGCCGCCCAGCAAATCCACGACGAAATCCGATTCCGCCTTGAGCCTACGAACGAGTACGAGTGGGACGACCCAGAGTACGAGGCGTTCGACGAACTCCTCGAGAACAAGTGGGGGTCGCGTCTGGAAGCATCCATCCCAGCGACGGGGAGCGACGAGCCCTATCTCACCCTCGGTATTCACCTGCTGCGAGAGAGTGCGGTAATCCAGCAGCGTACGGTCGGCCCGATGGATGAAAACGCGACATACGTCGGCGACGTGCGCGACGTCCTCACGAGCTTCGCACCGGTGCTTGAGAAGTCGTATATCGAGGTGGAGCGGGATGCTGAAGCCACCGAGCTGATGCGGGAAGAACTCGCTCGCGAGAGCGGTGGTAGTGATGAGTGACTACGACACGAACCCGGATGCCCCACCGATGGAGGAAATCGCGAGGCAACTCCGCCACAGCGACAGAGGCCAACGGAACATCGTCTCGGATGCTGACGAGGTAATCGGGATGTCGAACAACTGTGTCGAGGCCCACCATCACGCGTGCGATGGCGAGATCATCATCCAACTGAAGCCGCACATCGGCTGGCGAATGGGTGACGGCGATTCGGGTTGGACGATGAGTAACGAGGAGATCCGGAACTACTCCGTCTACACGATCTGACATCACTCGCGGCCGGCCCGGCGGCCATCTCGGAGGTTCGACTCCTCCGGCGAGCTTCAGACGAGAACGACGTTAGAGAGGTGATTTGGACGCGACACGTACGCGAGATAGCTACGACCCGACTCGAGAATATGACCGAGAATCATCCGATCAACATGAACAGGTTTCGAACATTCGACAGTTTCGAGGGCGACGCCTACGTCGAGGACTATCGAATTCGCCCACAAGAAGTTGGAGACGACCAACTGGCAGTGTCGCTGCTGATGCGGATTGGCGGGCCTCACGGTCGGTTTACACTCCGCGCCGAAGCGACGTTCATCGACGGGGAGGACGAGCGCCACCGGGTGGAGATCTGCCGTCCGGCTGGAGACCTCGTCGATGAGCTTGAACTCGACTGGACAGCTGCTGCGCCGACCAACACCCGTAATGCGACACAAGTCTTCCACGAGGTCTACGTCGGGGCGGTGAACGACTGGTACAATCACGCGCTGGCCGCCGAAGAGGCGGGTGAAGAGGCGTGAAATACGGAACGTGGCTGAAGAAGGACGGCGAGAGCGCAGAAGTGGTTACGTCCCCGAAGAAGCAGGCGCGGACGTACAGGTATCCGTTCGTTCGCGTCGGCGACGCGTGGATGCTTGACCGGGAGCGTGACTGGTACACGGAGCACGCACTCAAGTACGCGGCGATGAAACTGGATGCACCGCTTGTCCGCAAGCGAATGCATCCAAGCCAGACCGCGCTCGACGACTTCACCGATGACCGTCCTTCTGACGGCGGGGTTGGGGCGGGGTTCACCATCGCGATGGCGGGCTGATCCCCTTCACCTCATTCTGCCGAGCCCCTGCCCGTTGCTACATTTATCCGCGGGCAGCACAGTCCCGGTAAAGTGCAGTGGTACGCGAGAACCTGCACGATAGTGACGACAGGAATCCCAACCAGCCGCGACGCGTCGAGACGGGTGACATCGACGCCATCGAGTCCGAGGCCATCCGCGAAGTCGCGCGGAGGTGGTGTCGCGCCGGCCGTCGTATCGAGGCTGGGAACCAGCTTACCGGAGACTACGTGTTCGACATCGAGACTGGCGTCTCCGTCTACGAGCACGCCGGGAAGTACGTCGCGAGTGACGGCGATGGCCGTGACTCTCGGCTCAACTTGCCGCGCGACGCCGCGCAGATGGCGGTCGGTTACCTCGAGGCCGTTGAGGCCGGTGGTGACGCGTGACTCGCTACGGCGATTTCCCGGATGACCTTCAGCACCTTATCGACGATCTCGACGAGGAGGGGTTCAGCATCATCTACGGCGAGGTCAAGGGCTTGGGCGGCGGCCCCAGCTTCACCGCCGAGCGTGGGGTGACCGTCATCCACGTGGAGGACTGGACGCAGACGTGGGCCTTCAGCTGCCGCGATCCCGAGCGCCCGGACTTTAACGACACGTGGGCGTACCCACGCCGCGTGCGTGACGAAGTGCGGGAGTGGTTGGACGAGTCCACGGGTTAACCCACCTCGGGCGGGCCGCGCAGCCTGTCGGGAAGTTACGTTGTTGCCGGAGCCTATCCGGTTCACGAACCGAGAATCTATTCGATGACCGAACAGAACAGGAATGACGATTCGACGATGACCAGCACGACTGATTTTATAAAATCTCATTCCGTTGGACTGCCCCGCAATCGAGTATGGAACTCGATGAGGCACTCAAAGCCCTCGAGTGCGGAGGAGAAATGAAGGTGAGAGAGACACCCATCGGCGATAAACTGTCCGCAACTACCCCTACTGGCGAAGACTGGCACGCCGCGGGTGACGAACTAGAAGCGGTGCGTAAGGTGACGGGAGAGTACGAAGACGTCGCGGTCAGGGCATACCACGCCTGCAAAGATGGTGACCTTGACGAAGAGGAAATCCAACGTGCCCTCGCCGAAGCAGACGTTGAGGAACCGTGGCGCGTAATCGGTCGCGTGGAGAACATCCCTGTTTCCGTCAACAGGGCGCGAGAGCTGGCCACACAAGACGACTGACCGCTATCCATTCAGCGCGTTCGCCGCGCCATCGTCGATCGCCTCCTGATTCCGTTTGAGATTCACGAACACCTCATACTCGATGTCCCCCGGGGCGTGATCCGGCGGCAACTCCCCGATCTCGCCCTGCGAGTCGCGCGGAGTCACGTACACACCCACGGACTCATCGCCGATCCCAGCCTCCCGAAGCACGTCTCGCAACTCCACGACATCCTCCTGCTCGACCATCTCCCAACCGCTGGCGGTGATATTCGGCCTTTGACCCGCCTCAACCTCGTACCGCGACTCGTCCAACTCGCTCTGCTGAAGAGCCTCCTTGACTTCGCTGGCCATCTCCTCGCCGAACTCCTCTCGCCCACCATCCACCTCGCCGTCACCGTACAGGTACTCGTACCACGTCTCGTCGTCCGGTTTCTCGCTCATGTCAGGATCTGTGCCACCACCCCCAGATAAATGTCTGCGTTCAAAACCTGCCGACGACGTGGCGAGAAGAACTACTCGTTGCGAATGTCGAGACTGGCCGGATGCTCGTCCTGATGCCGTTCCTCGATCTCCGGATAGTTCTCGCGGATCCACTCCGCGTCCTCGCCACTCATCTCGGGATCGTCGGCGAGTCCATCGACGCCAACATCGAAGTCGCCCAAATCCGCCATCGGAATCGAGTCCGTAATCTGCTGGAGGAGACCGACAGACAGCACGTCAAGCACGTGCTCGAAGTACCCGGGCGCGAGCTGGCCCATCGTGGCCGGAGGGGTGTCGCCACCACTGTCGTACTGCTCACGCACGGGATCGTCCTCCGCAGCCACGTCGCGGTAGATGCGCCACCAGCGCGGCTGGCCATCCGTCTGCCGAAGGGAGCATGTCGGGCAGTAGTCCGCGTTGGCGTCAACCATCGTTCCACACCGCGGACACGGGTGCTGCTCGATGGGGTCGCCGTTGCCGTCCTCGCCGGGCTCGTATCCTTGCTTCCTCAAGATCCGCTCGGCTTCGTCAGTCTGCGTGACGTGTTCGTAGCGGCCGTGCATCGGCGTCCCTTCCTCCCAGTCCAGAATCTGCTCGATGTCATTCTTGTCGAACCGTTCAGAGGCTCGCATTTCGCTCGCCCTGCCGTGTTTGAACGCGTGAGGGCTGATGTTCTCCTCGTCGACACCGTCAGTGCGGCGGGCGATGCGGTACAACTGGGTCGCGATCGAGTGTGGGTGAAGGTGTTCCGAGGGATCGTCCTGCGGTCGGGTCGGGCAGAACAACGGAGCCTCGGGATCGTCAGCGAGCGGATGTTCGGCGAGCCAGTTGTCGAGATAGCCGCGAGCGAACGTGATCGGCTTCGCGCCGTGCCCCGCACCCTTGAGACCAGTAACGTGGTTTCCGGGGAGCCGAATGATCCCGTGACCATCCCCCTTCGGCTGCCAGTGCTTGATCTTCAGCGAGGAGAGGGCCGTCACCCGACATCCCGACTCCCAGAGCGTTGTGTAGAGGGCCTTGTCGCGGACGCTCTCCCCCTCGATGATGGCGTACAGGTCTTCCCGAGTCGGCACAGTGTCGATGTCGACTGCGGCGTCGTCGTTGCCGATCTGCGGGTAGTCGATCTCCGTGGCCGCCTCAACGCGGTCGTTGGCGAGGAAGAGGTTTCGCATCGAGAGACAGTAGTCACGCTCCGTGCCTTTACTCCACTCGCGTTCGATGGACATGTCCTCGATCAACTCGGTCACCTCTTCGGGATCGAGATCGAGGAGACGGTCAGGGTAGTCATCACGGCCCTCACGGCCTTTCCACGTGGTTCCCTCGTACTCGACTTCCTCAAGCCCCTCCGTCTGTCCTGCGAGAATTCGGAGATTACGGGCGTTGTTCCTGACGGTCTGCTTCCCCCACGAGTCCTTATTACGGCGATTCCGCTTCGGCGATGGGATGGAACCCCGGCGGCCTTTGCGGATGGTTTTGCGGATGTCCTTGCTGTTGGGGTCGGAGACTTGCAAGCGGACGCGTTCGACTTGGCGTTCAACGTACCGCTCGACGCGGCCCGGATCGCTCCCATCAGGCATACCGACACGGAATTCGATACTACGCCTTAAATGCCGGCATAGTAGGTCTAACAGCCTGCTACGCCTTCTTAGCGTACATACCCACTCCAATCCACACCAGTTCATCGAAGTGGTTGCGTCAGCCCTTTCACCACACGCCACATTTATTAGGGTATGACTGAAGCAAGCTCGCCCGCGCGGTCGCCGGATGGCCGCCTCACCCCGATGAAAGTGTCAACGAATTTTGGGTGGTAATGATGGCAGGAAAAGATCGCTACTACAACAAGGCGAAACAGGAAGGTTACCGGTCACGGGCAGCCTACAAGCTCAAACAGCTCGACGCCCTCGAGAACGTCATCGACCGCGGCGACACCGTTGTCGACCTCGGGGCCGCACCCGGCGGGTGGCTCGAGGTGGCCGCCGAGGAAGTCGGCCCCGAGGGGAACGTCATCGGCGTCGACTTCCAGCGGATCGACGACTTCGCTGACCACGACACCGTCGAGACGCTCCGCGGGGACATGACCGAGGACAAGACCCGCAAGCGGGTCGTCGACGCCGCCGGCGGACCCGTCGACGTAGTCGTGTCGGACATGGCACCTAACATGTCCGGCGAGTACTCGCTGGACCAGGCCCGTTCGCTGCACCTCGCGCGGCAGGCCTTCCAGACCGCCCTCGAACTCCTCGACAGCGGCGGCGACTTCGTCGTGAAGGTCTTCGAAGGGCCGGACGTCGACGACTTCCGGGCCGATGTCGAAGCGGAGTTCCAGTACGTTCGCGCGACCTCGCCGAAAGCCAGCCGCGACGAGTCCTCCGAAATCTACTTCATCGGGAAGGGCCGGCTCACTGCCCCGGTACGGTCGGGCGACGAACTCGAGGTCGAGATCGAAAGCGTCGGGGACGAGGGCGACGGCATCGCGTCCGTCGACGGCTACCGGCTGTTCGTGTCCGGGGCCGACGAAGGGGAGACGGTCGAGGTGCGCGTCGAAGACGTCAAGCCGAACTTCGGGTTCGCCCAGCGACTCGATCAGGATTGAAGCCGTGCCCCGCCGGTCGTCCCGCTCGTGCCGCGTGCTCCCGTTTCGGCCGCTGACGACCGCTATTCTTGCTCCCCAAGGCGGTCGTGTCGTTTGTCGATCTCGTCTAGGATATCCAGATTCTTCCTGATCGAGGATCGAATCGCGTCGCTGCGGTTGACGAACTTGCCGTCGTCGCCGACGTGATCGTCCAGATCGTCGAGGAGTTCCTGTGGGATTTCGACGCTGATCTTGGGCATCAGTCTGGCTGGGCGTTCGCAAGTCGCCGACTTAACAGTAGTCACTCGCACGGGTTCGGCAGCCGGCTTCGCCGTCGGGCGACCGCTCACTGCACCGGCGGCCGCCTGGGCTCCACATCACACCGAACGGGACTCCCAACTGGCACGTATCTCGAGCCGACCGTCACAGAAGGCGTGGGAGCCGTTACTCCGTGGCAGCGACGCCGGTGTCCTCGGCATCGGGCTCGGCTGCCGATCCGCCACCGCCGCCGAACAGCCGTCCGCCGGCGGTCAACACGTAGAGGATGGCGAGCCCGAGCAGGTAGGTGAGCGAGATCGGAATGGCGAACAGCAACATCATGAGGATTCCCTTCGGGCTGAAGAAGGCGGCGACGACGAAGATGCCGACCACAACCGGCCGCCAGCGCTCGAGCATCGAGCGGTAGCTGACGATGCCGCCGACGTGGAACAGGGCCATCGTGACGATGATGTTCAACAGGAAGCCGATGCCGACGGTGGTGAAGAGCACGAGCCAGAAGAAGCTCTTGATCCGGTAGGAGATGACCATCTGGTTACGGAGCCCATCCGAAACGAGATACGAAATGATCGACGGTGCGACCCAGAAGAATCCGAGGTAGGTCCCGACGGCGAAGCCGGCCAGCAGACCGCCGCCCCAGATGATGAACGTGCGACGGTCGCCGTAGACCAGGCCGCGCTCCTTGGCTGGCTCCCAGGCATAAAACAGGATCACGGGCAACGCGGCGACGAGGCCAGCGAGGGCGCTCACCTTCGCCTCGAAAATGAGCACCTCGACCGGATGCAAGGCGACGACGATATCTAACTGCTCGATGAGGCTCTGCAGGTACTCGCCATCGGGGATCGCGGTCGGATCAAAGTCTTCGCCAGCGACTTCATTGAGCACGTCTCGAGGTACTTGAGCGAGGAAGAGTTTGAATATCTCCTTGATGCCGCCCGAGTACAGCCAGAAGAAGGTCCCTCCCATGACGACCATGAAGAGCCCGACGATGCGGAACACCTTCGAGGTGAGGCTGTTGAAGATGAAGGCGATGTCGTAGGCGTAGCCGCCGATGTCGTCCTCGGTCGTCTCGTCCTCGGTGAACGGATCGAGCATGCCGGCGGCGGTGCTCGCGACGAAGCCACCCTCGTCCTCCTGGTTCCCCGCCGCTCCCGTCGCGGCCGCGCCTCCCGCTGCTGCCGCCGACTCGTCGTCCATCTCCTCGATCGTGTCGAACCGATCGAGGATCGCCTCGGCTTTCGCCCGGTCGTCGTCGTACATGGCCTGCCGGGAGTATTCGAGGGCCTGATCCTCGCTCATCGTCCGGAAGACCTGCGTCGACACGTCCTCGATGTCCTCGACCGCGAGCGTCTCGAAGTCGACGTCTTCGTGGGAGTTGGCCCGTCGAATGTCGTCCTGTCGCGGGTAAACGGGCTGTTGGAGCACGTGAATCGTGTAGCCGAGCAGGACGACGAAACCGACGCCGGCGGCGACGACCAGGCCGACCCCGATCTCGCCGAGGAGACCGTGTTCGATCACCATCGTCTCGAGGCCGGTCGTCCCGCTGGGTCGCAGCCACGACGGGAACGTGGGGTAGACCGACTCGCGGAGGTAGCCGAAGCCGCCTTGGCTGACCGCGGCGGTGGTCCCGAGAGCGACGACGGCGAGGACGCCGCCGAACTGGAGGAGACGGCGCTTCACGTGGGCCGTCCCCGTGCCGGGGGATTTCGCCGCGCCGCGCCGGCGGACGTTGGTGACTACCTTGGCCAGCCCGAGGCTGAACACGTAGAGGACGACCATCGGCATCGCCCACATGACCTGCGTAAACGGGTCCGGCGGCGAGAATAGAGCCCCGAAGACGACGATTCCGACGACGGCGTGTCGCCACTTGTCGCGGAAGGTCTCGTAGGGAACGATCTCGGTGTAGGACAACACGCCCATCAACAGCGGCAGCTGGGCGGCGAGGCCGAACGACAGCGTCAGCAGCGCCATGAACTCGGTGAACTCGGTAATGCCGTAGCTGGGTTTGATGCCAGCGCTGACGGCGTTTTTCGCGAGGAACCCGAAGGCGTACGGGAAGAAGATATTGTAGGCGTAGACGACGCCCGCGATGAACAACGACAGCGCCATCAGGATGAAGCCGGCGATGTAACCCTTCGAAATCGGGATGGCGCTGGTGTAGCCACGGCGGCGGAGCGCTTTCCGAGAGAAAAAGAGTAAGGCCGGAATCGCGACGATGACCCCTGTCACCATACCGATCTTCGCCTGGAGCAGGATCACTTCGAACGGCGTCCGGGTGATGACGTCGGTCGAGCCGGCGACAGTCTGGCCCATCTTGGCCGTCGCGGTCGCCTTGAGGAAGTCCCAGACGACCACGCGCAGCGCGTAGAAGGAGCCGACGAAGCCAACAAGAAAGACGATAAACACCTTCTGAAGGTGCTGTTGGGCACCCGAGAGTAGTGCGCCGATCGTCTCCCGGCCGTTGTTGAGGGCCTTGGCAGTGTCTTCGTCGACGGCAGAACTCATTGGATACACGGTAACTGACATCCAGTTATCAACCTTTCGAGTGGGTACCCGGTTCGAGGGCCGCTCGAACGACCTTCTCGCTTTTCGATGGGGGTCCGTAAGAAAAAGGCCTATAACCAGCGGCCTATCAATATCCTGTAGATGTCGGACGAACCGGACGATCGCGATGCCGAGGGCCCCCGAGAGCCGGGTGATGACCCTGACGAGCGACGGTCAGTCGCGTCCGGCTCCGATTCCGACCCCACCGATTCCGGAGACGGGCTGACTAAGATCGACGACGCGGACGGCCCCAGTCTCGAGACCGACGGCGAAGGCGTCGTCAGCGATCGGCACAACCCCGAGCCGACCTATCCCGAGCGCGACGACGATATCGGCGGAATCTCGACGCCGCCGGACGACGAGGAGATGCCGCTAGCGGACCACATCGAGGAGATGGTTCTCCGACTGGCGGTCGTCCTCCTGTTCGGTGCCGGCGGGACGGCGATCGGCCTGCTGTGGGCCTCCGATGCCATCGAATTCGTCTGGTTCACCGTCTTTCCACAGGGTGGTGACGCCCCGCCGCCACACCTCTACAACCCGCTCGAGTTGTGGTTGACGCGGATCAAGATCTCCTCGCTGTTGGGGATCATGATCGCGTTGCCGGCGTTCGTCTACGAGTGTTACCTGTTCATGCGGCCGGGACTGTACCCCAACGAGCGCAAGTACTATCTCGCGGCCGTGCCGACGAGCGTCGTGTTGGCGGCGGGCGGGATGGTGTTCTCGTACGTGCTGGTGTTGCCGCTGCTCTTCGAGTACTTCACGTACTACGCGGAGGGGAGCGCGGAGATCGCGTACGCGCTCGGTGATACGTTCAATCTGATCATCACGTTGACCGGCTTTCTCGCCATCGTCTTCCAGATCCCGCTGTTCATCATGCTGGCGATCATGATGGGCGTGACGACCCGTCGCTGGCTGGCCCAGAAGCGACTATACTTCTGGGCGGCCTTCGCCGGCCTCTCGTTTATGTTCACGATCGATCCGACGATGATGGCTCCCATCCTCGTCGCCGTCACGATGATCCTGCTGTTCGAAGGAACGTTGCTGATCCTCAAGTGGGTCGGACAGGAGTAATCGCGCGCCAGTCCCGTCCCGTTTTGCCGATGTGCGTCCCCGTACCGAGCAGCCACACCGGCAGCGATGTGGTGACCGTTCGGTCGCCGATCGGGCCGTCCACGTCGTATAATGGCCTTATATTCACCCTATCCGTTCGCATATCGCGGACTCCACCGCCCTCGGACTGCAAAATTCGTTATCCGTAAACGATTATGGTTTAGTAGTTGTGTCCGTTCTCCTATCCCGTGTATCAGTGAATGATAGTCAGCCGTCTTCCCTCATTCGGGTGTGGTTGTAACTCACGCATCCTCGTTCGATCCGATACGGCGGGGTGGCCGCCGTGACCGATCTCGTGCCGACGACGTGCATGCGGTGTGCGGTCGGCTGCGGGCACGTCCAGCAGGTCCCCGACCGGGGGTACGGGCTCGAGAGCGTCCGCGGCGATCCCGGACACCCGGTCAATCAGGGGCTTGCGTGTCAGCGCGGCGTCAGCGAAACGGCCAGCCCGGATGGCGAGTGGCTGACCCGGCCGCTCGTTCGCGAGGATGGCGGACTCGTGCCGACGACCTGGGAAGCGGCGCTTCAGCATGCGGCCGACGGGCTCGGCACCGCGCTCGCCGACGGCGGCGACAGCGTCGCCGTGCTGGGCAGCGGGCAGCAGACGAACGAAGCCGCCTACGCCCTGGGCAAGCTCGCCCGCGGCGGCTTCGGTACGCGGTACTACGACGCCAATACGACGCTGTGTATGGCGTCGGCCGTCACAGCGTACTACGATGCGTTCGGGAGCGACGCGCCGCCGCCGACCTACGACGACATCCCCGAGGCCCAGCGCCACGTCGTCTGGGGTGCGAACCCCGCGGCCGCTCATCCGGTCATGTTCCGCTGGATCCGTCAATCGGCCCAGCGGGACGACTCCGAACTGATCGTGGTCGATCCCGTCCACAGCGAGACCGCCGCGGCCGCCGACCACCACGTCCCCCTCGAGCCCGGTGGTGACCTCGCGCTCGCCCGCGCCGTCCTCGCTCGCGTGATCGAGACGGACGGCGTCGCCGAGGACTTCGTCGCCGAGGCGACGGTCGGCTTCGACGGACTCCGCGCGGACCTCCTCGACGCGGCCGTCGCCGCCGAGATGGCGGGCGTCTCGATGGACGACGTCGACCGCCTCGCGGCGGCGCTCGAGGAGCCGACACTGCTCTACTGGGGGATGGGAATCAACCAGAGCGTCAACGGGACCGCGGCCGCGGGCGCGCTGATCGATCTGTGCCTCGCGACCGGCAACCTCCGGCCGGGTTCGGGACCGTTTTCGCTGACCGGACAGGCCAACTCGATGGGGACCCGCGTCTGCGCTTCGAAGGGAACCTGGCCGGGCCACCGGCCGTTTACGGAGGGGGACCACCGCCGGGAGGTCGCCGAGGCGTGGGACGTGCCGGTCTCGCGGTTGCCGGACGAGCCGGGCCCGGGGCCGGTCGGCATCGTCGACGCGATCGGCGACGACGTCGCGGCCGTCTACGCGGTTGCGACCAATCCCGTCGCGGGCATGCCCGATGCCGCGCGCGTCCGCGAGACGTTCGCTGACGCGTTCCTCGTCGTTCAGGACGCGTTCCACAGCGAGACGGTCGACTACGCCGATGTCGTCCTGCCCGCGGCGACGTGGGGAGAGTCCGAGGGGACGACGATCAACATGGAACGGACCGTCTCCCGGGTGCGAGCCGCGACGGAGACACCCAGCGGGGTGCGGTCGGATCTCACGCTGATCGGCCAACTCGCCGATCGCCTCGTTCCCGGGCTGTCCGACGGCCGGCCGGACCCCGAAACGGTTTTCGACGAGTTCACCGCGCTGACCGCGGGCACCCCGGCCGATTGTTCGGGGATCAGTTACGACCGTCTCGAGGCCGAGACGGCGGTCCGCTGGCCGACACCGGATGCCGACGCGTCGGGCGGCTACCGGTACTACGAGGCCGACGGGAACGCACCGGACGATGTCGCATCGGAATCGGTCGATCCAAGCTGGTCGTTCGACACGCAGTCGGGCCATGCGCGATTCTCGACCGGTGAGGCCCGCCCGCTTCCAGAACCGACGGACGAGACGTACCCGTTCACGCTGACGACCGCCCGCCGCCCGGACGCGTACAACACCGGCGTTCGGACCCGCGAGGACGGACCGCCGACGGCGCGGATCAGCCCGGCGACGGCAGCAGCAGTCGCGGCTGAACTCGAGGCCAGAACTGACCGCGAGACCGGCGACACCGACCGGTACGCTCGCGTCGTCTCTCGGCGGGCGTCGGTCACCGCCAGACTCGAGGCCGACGAGGCGATTCCTGACGGGGTCGTCTGGCTGCCGATCCACCACCCCGAGGTGAACGATCTCACGCTGTCCGATGTCGACCCGCGCTCGAACGAACCCAATTTCAAGCAGTGTGCAGTGCGCCTCGAGCCGCCGCGGGAACGGGACGTCAGGGCGGTCGCGGAAGCGAGCGCCTGAACGCCGATGACGTGATCGACCCCCGAATCAGCGTCAGACCTTTGAGTTCAGGCTTGTCCGACGATCGACTCCGCCGCTGTTTTGCGTGCCGGGTTCCGGTTTGCCCGCCTGTCGGTTCGAACCCGCTGGTGGACGCGTCCCTCGCGCGCGGCCGCCAACTCCGACCGGAACACTGCACCGACCTGCCACACGGGCGGACGAACCACGCCGGCAGCGCTTGAAATACCCAATTCCGAGCCCGTTCGACTCGCGATGTACGTCCTTATACAGACCATATTCCATTGGAGATGACACGTCCGCCCCTGAACCCGGCACAAAAACAAATATATGTAAACGATTATGGTTATATAGTTTAGGAACATGGGATTGAAACGTGTATTACGGCATGTTTGGAATCCAAATCCGGCGTTTCAACCCCGATCGTACGGTCGTCGAGGTGGGTCCCGATGGCGCATAACAAAGAAGCGCTCAAGGAGGGCTGTTACGGCGACGACGTTCGCGAGCACATCCTCGAGTTCGCGGCGAACGGCGGCTACGAGGCGATCCCAGAGGACGAACGCGAGACGTGGTTCACCCGATTCAAGTTCTGGGGGCTGTTCCACCAGCGCGACGGGCAGGAGTCGTATTTCATGATGCGGCTGACTAACGCCAGCGGCGTTCTGGAGCCCGGCCAGCTCCGGGCGATCGGCGAGGTCGCCCGCGAGTACGCCAACGGCCCCGTCGCGAACCCCGAGTTCGGTAACGGCTGGATCGACCTGACGACGCGCCAGTCGGTACAACTCCACTGGCTCGAACTCGCGGACGTCCCCGAAATCTGGGAGGAACTCGAGTCGGTCGGCGTCCACTCCCGCTCGGCGGGCGGGGACACGATGCGCAACATCTCGGGCTGTCCGCTCCATGGCAAGGCCGAGGAGTTCGTCGAGGCCGGCCCGCTGCTCGAGCGCTTCGAGGAGGAACTTCGCACGGACGACGCGCTGGCGAACATGCCCCGGAAGTTCAACATCAGCGTGTCGGGCTGTACGGTCGGCTGCGCACAGGACTCGCTCAACGACATCGGGTTCGAGCCGGCGACCAAGGAGATCGGGGTCTCCGGCGAAGCCGGAGGCTCGTCGGACTCGTCCGACGGTGGCGAGGAGGTCCGCGGGTTCAACGTCCGGATCGGCGGCGGGCTCGGGGGTCGCCAGCCCCGCGCCGCGACGCCGCTCGACGTCTTCGTCCGCCCGGAGAACGCCTACGAGGTCGGCCGTGGCTTCGTCGAGTTGTATCACGACTACGGCGACCGCCAGAACCGCTCGAAGAACCGGGCGCGGTTCTTCGCCGAGGACTGGGGGATGGCAAAGATCCGCGAGACGCTCCAGGCGGAGTACGTCGACTTCGAGATGCACACCGCGGGCGAGGATGTCCGCGAGGAGTACACCTACAACGCCGGGAAACCGGTCGAGGCGGGCCAGCACGACCACGTCGGCGTCGGCGACCAGAAAGACGGGGGAAACTACGTCGGCCTGAGCGTACCCGTCGGCCGGCTCCCGGCCGAAGACGCCATCGAACTGGCCGATCTCGCCGACGAGTACGGCTCCGGCGAGGTCCGGCTCACCCGGCGTCAGAACCCCGTCATCGTCGATGTCGCGGCCGACGATCTCGAGGCCCTACTCGCGGAACCGCTGCTCGAGACGTACCCCGCCGAACCGAGCCCCTTCGAGCGCGGCGCGATGGCCTGTACGGGAACGGAATTCTGCTCGATCGCACTGACCGAGACGAAAGCGCGGATGGCCCGCATGCTGCGCTGGTTCAACGAGAACGTCGAGTTGCCCGACGACGTCGGCACGATCAAGATGCACTACTCCGGCTGTACCGCGGACTGCGGGCAGGCGATGACCGCCGATATCGGCCTACAGGGGATGCGCGCCCGCAAGGACGGCGAGATGGTCGAGGCCTTCGACATCGGCGTCGGCGGCGGCGTCGGCGAGAACCCCTCCTTCATCGACTGGGTGCAACAGCGCGTGCCGGCCGATGAAGCGCCCGGTGCGATCCGGAACCTGCTCGAGGCCTACGCGGCCCACCGGGCGTGCGAGACTCCGGAGGAGTCTCGGGAGGACGGCGACAGCGAGGCGCGAAGCGCCTCGAGCCGTGCGAGCGGGCAGGGCCCGCGAGCAGAAGCCGTCCGGGGCCAGTCGTTCCGCGAGTGGGTCGATGCCACCGCCGAGGAGCAACTCGTCGAGTTCTGTGTGCCCGAGGAGACGGACTTCGAAGCGCCCTACATGGCCGACGCCAAGCAGTCGTGGTACCCCTTCGCCGAGGGTGACTCCGCCGCGGCCCCAGCGGCCGACGACTCCGCGGCCCCATCGGACGACTGAGACGCCGACGGCTCCGCGCTTCCACGAAACTCAGCCCGTGTCCTCGAGCGTGTCTTTATCTGTTCCCGGATCGTACTGTCTCCGATGCCCGAAGACGTACTCTTCAAATCGGAAACCGATCGGAGCCGAGCCGAAATCGCGTCGCTGCTCCGTCGCGTCGCGGACAACTTGGAGGACGGCGAGTCGATCACGCTCACAGCGGGGACCGACTCCGTGACGCTCGAGCCGCCCGCCCGGCCCACCTTCGAGGTCAAAGCCGAACGGGAGGGGCCGGCCGACGGCCCGGGCGAGTTGAGCGTCGAGTTCGAACTCGAGTGGGACGAAACCGACGGGACGGACGACGGCGGCGACGCGCTCGAAATCGAGTGAGGCGTCTTCGAGTCGTGTTCCGAGGTTGGGGCACGGAAACTTGCGACCGCGCTCGAGCCGGCGGTCACCGATGCTTGCGGGTCCGCTCGTAGGCGTAGTCAAGCGCGTCCTCGAGCGAGCCGGGGCCGTCGTAGCTGGCCGAGAACAGGT
Source organism: Natrinema pallidum (assembly GCF_005890195.1). Classification (NCBI taxonomy): domain Archaea; kingdom Methanobacteriati; phylum Methanobacteriota; class Halobacteria; order Halobacteriales; family Natrialbaceae; genus Natrinema; species Natrinema pallidum. Next base: position 223,150 of record NZ_CP040637.1, read on the forward strand.
CCATGAAATGGCCGGCGATCCGGGTACACCGGTCGAACATCAGGACGGTTCTAACCCGGACCGTCTCGGAGAGATCGAGCCCCGGATAGCTCGTCGCCGTCAGCGCGTAGCCGGGATGATCCTCGCCGTCGAGCGAGGCGGGCGCGACCTTCAGCCGCAGATCCCCTGACTCGTGGAGATATGTCCGATACTGCAGTTCCCGATCCGTGTCGGCCGGCGTGTACGTCCGGCACGTTTCGGTCGTCCACTCGGGCGGCACGTCGGTTTCCATCGATCACTGATACCGACCCTATCGATACGTTCGTATCGCAACGAGCAATATTATCGAACGAAGGTCCACACACTCTACCAATGGTGGGTTCTCCGTGCGAAACACGGTTATATTTTGGCTGCCCGTTTCTATTCGCGGCTATAATCCGACCGATCGGCGAATCCACACGCGCTCCGACAGTCCGTTCCGCCGACGGTTCCGCCATCTTCGGGAGCGCCCTCGAGTTTCGCCTCGACCGCCGTCACGGACTCGGGTCGAACCCGACGGGCAAAAGCGCGTTGTCGTCGGCACGGTCCCGACCTCCGGCTGTCTACCCGTGGCGCTGTCCGCGGTCGCTCGAGCCGTCGACGGCTGTTCCGATCGTCCCAGCCCCACCCGCCTCCGGCGGTCCGTTCACGGCCATGACGGGGCCACCAGTAAACAGCGTGCCGGACGGTTAAGACGGCGTCCGTGGTAGAAGTGCCATCCGGACTACTATGGCTGTCTCAGATCGATTGGGGCGACTGCGTTCGATCACCGGTACGGAGGGACACACCAGCGATGTCGACGACGACTCCCGCGAGGTACACCTCGCCGACGCGGTTGCCCGCGGGATCCAGGGCGGGTTCGTTGCGACGCTGATGATGACTGCGTTCCGACTCCCGCTTCTCCGATCGCTGCCGCCGTCGGCGAACTTCTGGTCGCAGTACATCGCCGATGGCGAGCCGGACGACCACCCGGTCGCCGGTCTCGTCCTCCATCTGCTCTACGGCGTCGGCTCGGGCGCGCTCTTCGGCGGACTGTTCTCCCTGTATACCGCCGGCCGGTCCATCGAACCCGAAGGGCGCGGGCTCGTCTGGGGCTCGATCTACGGGATGGTCCTGTCCGCGTTCGGCGTACAGGTCATGCTGCACGCACTGCTCGATATCCGTCTCGAGGCCGACGAACTCGCGTTGTTTCACGCCGGCCACCTCGTATACGGGCTCTCGCTCGGTGCCTGGGTCGGGTCCCGCACCGAGGGTGTCGAGAACCCCGACCGGGAGTACGAGTACGACGACGGCAACTAACCGTCCGCCTCGCTCGGCTCGTCGTCGAGGACGGCTTCACGGTGGGTGTCACCGCGACGCTTCAGACGAGTGCCAACAGGAGCCAGATACCAAGCGGCACGCCGACGGCCGTCGCCGCGGCCGCGCGAGAGAGGGCCGCCGCTCGTTCGAGCCCGCCGGTGAGGAGACACCACTGCCAGAGCACGGTAAGGACGGTCGCGGCCGCCACGAACGGCTCGATCGGAGCGAGCGCCGACTCGAGGACCGCCACGCCCCGCTGGGGATCGGTGATGGTCACGTCCGCGAGGGCGAGGCGTAACGCGAGGAGTCCGACGCCCAGCTGGAGGAACTCCGGGAGGGCGGCCCAGCCGGCCAGCGCGACCGTCCCGCGGACGGACGGCGCGCCGCCCGCGAGTCGCGCGGCACCGAACAGGACGACGCTCCCGAGTGCCCAGAGGACGAACGGTACGATCACCGCGAATCCGAGGTAGTCAGTTACCGCCTCGGAGACGAGCATCCCGGCGTCGCGGTCGATCGTGGCGGGTTCGTCGCAATTGTCGACCGGCAGGCCGGACCCGTGTTGTTCGCAGGCCCACTCTGGGGGCCGGTCGGGGTTGTCCATCGTTACCGTCGCGTCCATCGACCCGGCGAGCATCGACCCCACCGCGACGGTCGAGAGCCCGAGGGCGACGGCCAGACCGACCACGAGAATCAGGGCGATCGGGAGCGTCGTCGCGGGGTCGTGCTCGTCGAAGAACGCAGCCGGATCGCGGAGGAACAGGGGGAACGATTGCAGGGCGGATCGAACCATCGATCCCAGCTACTAACATCGCATCAATAATGCTACTGGTCGGTCGACGGGGAGCCGACGGCGGCCCGGACCGATCGCGTTGTGACTGCAGGGGCCGCGTCGATCCCCGCCGGAGCACTTCACGGACCTGCAACTCCCCGTGTCGATCCGGACGGCAAACGCAACAAGAACGCCCTGCGGACGGCGAAAAGCGGCGGCCACGGCGTCGGCGTGGTCGCGGACCTCGATGACGACAAGCGAGCGGCTATCGAGGCACTGATCGACGACCTCGCGAACGAACGCTTCGAATCGGTCGCGTTCGGCGACTAAGCCCGGAACTCGCTGGCAAGTCCGGGACGCGATCCGCTTATTCCGGCTCGAACCCGCCGACCAGGTGCTCGAGGGCGAACAGGGCGATCGCGCCGAGTGCGGCCCACGCGGCCGTCAGCGCGATCGTCTCCGTGGTCCAGGCGTGCATGTCCCCGATGTTGTGCAGGGGAGCGGGGACCGAGCCGGCGATGAGACTCACCAGAAAGACGAGGGTCAGCCCGCGGTTGCGGGCCAGCGCGGTGCGGACGACGCGGGCGATCGTAACGAGGCCGACGGCACCGCCGACGACGAACAGGGCGACGGTCGTTCCCGGATCGATCACGGCCGCGACCGAGCCGCCACTGAGTAGGTCGCTGATCGCGTGGACGAACGCGCTCAACTCGCTCGAGAGGAAGACGTACTGGCCAAACAGGATCAAGAGCAGCGAGCCGGACACGCCGGGCAGGATCATCGCGCTGACCGCGATCGCGCCGGCGATGACGATGACGACGGGTCCGCTGCCGGGGAGGTGGACGACATCGGCGGCGACCAACAATGCGAGCGTCGTCCCCACGATCGCGGCACCGATACGGGTCGGCGAGTCGAACGCGAGGCTCCGGCCGAGCGTGATCGCCGAGGCGGCGATCAACCCGGTGAAGAAGCCGAACATCGCGATCGGGTTCGATTCCGCGAGCGACGAGACGAGTTCGGCGATGAGGACGACCGAGGTGATCACGCCGACGCCCAGCGGGAGCAGAAACTGCAGGTCCATTTCGAGGAGCGCTTTCCGTGCTCGTGGCCGGTTCTCGCGCCGGTAGCCACGGAGCACGGCGATCGCTCGGCGGGGCGTGAGCGCGGTGACCGCGGCGATCAGTCGGCCGTAGAAGCCAAGCAGGAGCGCGACGGTCCCGCCAGAAACGCCCGGGAGGGCGTCCGCGGCACCCATACAGAGCCCGTAGCCGTAGGTTCGCAGTAGTTCGAGGCGATCGACCGCGATGTCGGATCGCTCATACTCCATGCGTTCGCTCCTGGCATAGCTGCCTCGAGTCGCGGACGGGTCGCACTCGACGCCGCCGGGTCGCACCCACCGGACGGGGCTGTCGTTTCGGCTGCATGCTCGAATGGGCGACGTGGGGGCGTATAAAAGTGCGACAACGCCGTCAGCGCGCGTTGCTCGCCGACCATGCTCCCGTTCCAGGCGGGTCGTCTCGGCGATCGCCGACAGCGCCGGCCGCTGTGGCGGTCGCCTCCGGGAAGCATGTGCCGAGCTATCACTTCGGTCACGAACCGCCGGGGCGGGAGGTTTTTCTCGCTTCGGTTTGATACGCACCTCGAGACCATGGACCTCGAGTCGATTCCGGGCGTCGGCGAGAAGACGGCCCGAGCGCTGTCCGAACTCGACGATCCCGAGCGCGCGCTGCGGACGGGCGACGTGGCGACGATCGCGACCGCGCCGGGGATTTCCCAGGGCCGGGCCGCCCGGATCGCCCGCGGCGCGATCCGACTCGAGCACGACGATCCCGGCGGCTTCCTCGCGACCGACCGCGCCCGCGAGGTCTACCGGACGGTTCGCTCGCTGCTCGAGGCGCGGACGGTCACCGACTACGCCGCCCAGCGACTCGCGACCATCTATCCGAGTCCCTGCCGGTCACGCATCGCGGAAGTGCAGGCGTTCGCCCGCGAAGCCCTCGAGCGCGATCCCGACCCCGACGTGCTCGCGGCGCTCGAGGGGGTAGCGCCGCTTCGGGAGCCGGGCGACGTGCGGGTTCGCGAGCGATGTCTGGCGACGACCGACGCCGAGCGCTACAGCGAGGCCCGGGAGATGATTCCGGAACTCTCCGTCGAGGTCGTCGAGGACGCGCAGGGGTTGGCCGAACTCGCGCGTGGGTACTCGACGGTGATCGCCCTCGACGAGTCCTTCGCCGGCGTCACCCTCGATGGGGATGTGCAGGTCCGACCCGATGCCCTCGAGACCCCGGCCGAGGTGGTCCCCGAGCGGCCGCTCGCGTTCTTCGCGCGCAACCGCGACCGACTGCAGGCCGCCATCGCGGTCCACCGGGCCGCCGATCTCGAGGCACCCTGCGATCTCGCAGCGCTCGAGGACGGTCTCTCGCGGCTGACGGAAGACGGGACGGTCGCGGGCGACGACGAACTCGACCGGTTGACGACGGCGATCGACGACCTCGACGCGGCGGCGAGTGCGGCCGAGGGCGTCGCCAACGATCAGCTTCGGGGGGCGATCCGCGAGCAGGACGTGACGATCGAGGGGTCGGACTTGCTGTCGCTGGTCGAGCGCGGGGCCGGCGTCGACTCGCTGCTGTCCCGCGAACTCGCCGACGAGTACGCTCGCGCGGTCGCGGCGGCCCGCGACCACCTCGTCGACGCGCTCGATCTCGACCAGGGGGAAAGCGAGATCGCTCGCCGCGCGTTCAGCGACGAGCCGACGTTTCCGGTCGAGCGCGACGAGGACGTGATCGGCCGACTGCGCGAGGAGTTGACGGCGGCCAAGGAACGGCGCGCGGGCAGGCTCAAACGCGACCTCGCGGCGGACCTCGCCGACCGGCGCGAGGGGGCTCGCCGACTCGTCCGTGACGCCCTCGAACTGGATGTCGAACTCGCGATCGCCCGCTTCGCCGACGACTTCGCGTGTACGATGCCGACGGTCGTCGAACCGGCCGCTATCGAAGACGAGACCGCCGCGGGCGTCGGCTTCGCGATCGAGGGCGGTCGCTCGCCCGTACTCGACGAACCGCTCGAGCGAATCGATCCCGTCGACTACGAGGTGTCGGGCGTCGCCCTGCTCTCGGGGGTCAACAGCGGCGGCAAGACCGCCACGCTCGATCTGGTCGCGAGCGTGGTCGTACTGGCACATATGGGGTTGCCCGTCCCCGCCGAACGCGTCCGACTGCGGCGGTTCGACGATCTGCACTACCACGCGAAGACCCAGGGGACCCTGGATGCGGGAGCGTTCGAGTCGACCGTCCGGGCGTTCGCCGATCTCGCACAGGGCGGCGAGGGCTCGCTCGTCCTGGTCGACGAACTCGAGAGCATCACCGAACCCGGCGCGTCGGCGAGGATCATCGCGGGCATCCTCGAAGCGCTCTCCGAAAACGGGGCGACGGCGGTGTTCGTCTCACATCTGGCCGACGAGATCCGCGAGATGGCCGACTTCGACGTGACCGTCGACGGGATCGAAGCCGTCGGACTCGTGGATGGGGAACTCGAGGTGAATCGCTCGCCGGTCAAAGACCACCTCGCGCGGTCGACGCCGGAGTTGATCGTCGAGAAACTGGCGGGCGAACACGACAGCGCGTTCTACGGGGCCCTGCTGGAGAAGTTCGAGTAGCGGTCGCGTCTCGGCCCGGCCGACTACGGGGCCGCCGACGGATGGGGGCTCTCGCCGATCACGTCGAGCGCCCGCTCGAAGGCGGCCTCGGCGTCCTCGAACTCGCCTTCGTGCGTCCACTCCCCGTCCGGAGTGGCGGTGTAGACGTCGAACCCGCCGCCGCGGTACTCGTGGCTTTCGACGTACAGTTCCGCTTCGACCGTCCCGTCGTCGACGAGGAGCCAGATACCCAGTTCCTTGCCGCCCTCGAGATCGCGTCGCCGGGACCAGTGCATGGCTCGAGCTACGAGGCCGAACGCCGTATAACCGGGCCGGGGCCGCCGCTGGCGCGGATCGCCCGCTACGCTGTTTCCGGCCACTTGGCGAGGACGTCTAGCTGGTGGGCGAGGTAGACGAGGGCTTCCGCGTCGACCTGTTCGTGACGGGCCGCCGCCCACGCGCCGACTCGCTCGGCGGCTATTGCTCCGTCCGCCACGAGCGCGGATTCGATGGTGTCGACGATGTGATGGAGGAAGTACGCTTCGTCGCCCTCGTAGCCGCCCTCGGTCGGCCGGACCACCCAGTCGGAGCCGCCGGCCGCGACGATCCGGCCACCGGTCGCCGGGACCGCCATGAGGAGGTGGCGGCCGGCGGTGCTGTCACCAGTCTCGCCGCCGACCTTCTCGGTCGTGTCCATCCGGCGGTGAAACCGCCGTTCGATGCGGTCCTCGAGATCGGCGTCGACCGGGGGTAACAGCGACGTCACGCCATCGAACGTGATCGGGAAGTAGGCGATTCCGCCCGGGCAAAGCCCGTCGGCGATCGTTTCCAGCGCCGCCCGTACGGCCGTCAGATCGAGGAAGGCCTGGGCGACGACGACATCGTAGGCCCCCGCGTGAGCCGCGAGGTGGGCGAGCGCGTCTTCCACGCGGAACTCGACTTCGAACGCCGCTCCGTCGCGGTCGATGCGGACCGGCTCGCCCGAGCGGTCGGGTTCGCGGTTCCGATCCGCCGCGCGGTCGGCGATGCGGTCAGTCGCGGCGTCGACGAGGGTCGGGTCGGCGTCGATGGCCGTATACCGAACCTCGGTGTCGGGCGTCCACTCGAGGACCGTTTCGATCATCGTCCCCGTCCCGGCACCGATCTCGCAGAGTTCGACGGGCTCGTCGATCGCCGCGAGCGAACGGCGGAACGCCGCCGCGACACGCCGATTCCGGGCGCGACGGTCGACGGTCCGTTTGGCGTCGAGGTAGCGCCGAAACGAGTAGCGGTCGGGCTCGGTCACGTCTTTCCCTCCTCGGGTCGCGGCGTCGTAACCTCGGGCGTCATGGGGGCACCCTCGCGCCGTCGCGGAGTCGAGTCGTCAACGATGCGACGCGGTCGACGGTCTCGCCCCAGGTCGGATGAGCGTCGTAGGCGTCCCGGGCGGTACGTCCCATCTCCGCGAGGCGATCGCGATCCGTCGCGAGCGACCGTATCGCGTCCGTCACGGCCCGCGGCTCGCCCGGTGGAACCAGTATCCCCGTCTTTCCGTCGGTCACGACCTCGCTCGCGCCGCCCGCGGCTGCGGCGATCGCCGGCAGTCCGAACCCCATCCCCTCGAGGTAGACGATGCCGAACCCCTCGTAGCCGGAGGGGACGGCGAGGACGTGGCTCTCACGCAGCGTCGACGCCAGCGCCGCGTCGGGCTGTCGGCCTGCGACCGTCACCGACTCCGCGACGCCCAGCGCGTCGATCAGCCGGCCGATGCGCCGGGCGTACTCCGGATCGACCGTCGGGTCGCCGACGACGGTCAGGGTCCACTCGTCGGCCGGGCGAGCGGCCAGTCCTCGGAGCAGCGTGTGGAGCCCCTTCCGCTCGACGAGCGTCCCCACGAAGACGAGTCGCAACGGGCCGGAATCGTGAGCGCGCGTCCGGATTCCCGCCCGCGTGATATCCGGCTCGACGTGGTCTCTGCCGGGGTACGCGACGACGCCCTGCGTCGGTCCGACGAGCGCCTCGACTGTTTCCCGGGTGGTCTCGCTGTTGTACACGAACGCGTCGACGGTCTCGAGATAGCGCCGCTCGATCGCCCTGTAGCACGCGTTTCGCCACGCTGCCCGGGGCTCCCGACACCGGAGGTGGTGGACGACCGAGACTATCGGCGTGGCGTCGTCGCGCCGGCGGTTGTGTCCGACGAGCGACGGGTGACAGAGTTCGTCTTGCAACAGCACGTCGACCTCGAGCGCAGCCAGTTCGGCGGCGATGTCCCTGGAGACGTTATCGACCAGGTTCGCCCCGTAGCGCCCTCTCGGGATCGTGACGACCGTGACCTCGTGGCCCCGGTCGCGAAGTCCCGCCACGAGCCGTCGATCGTAGCGATAGCCGCCGGACGTTTCCTCGAGTCCGTCGTAGACGATCACTCCCAGCCGCATCGAATCAGACGCTCGCAGCGTAGGAGGCGGCCGCCGCGTCCTCTTCCCACGTCGTCACCGCGACGGCGTCGAGACGGTCGGTCTCGATCCCGTCGGCGACCCGCTCGGCGAAGCACCGCGAGAAGTGCTCTACGCTCGGATTGCGCCCCTCGAACTCCGGGAGGTCGTTGAGCGTTGCGTCCCGGTAGCGGTCGACCAGCGCGTCGACGACCGCTTTGAGGTCGTCGATATCGACGAGGTAGCCGTACTCGCCGAGCTGGTCGCCCTCGACCTCGACTTCCACCGTCAGGTGATGGGAGTGGAGGGCTCCTTCGGGACCGGGTTCGGGGACCGTGAGCCAGTGTTGGGCGACGAACTCCCGGGTGACTGTCACCGTATACATACCCCGTGGGACCACGTATGGCAACTAAAACCTGGGGTGGGACGAGGCGAGCACGACTCGACCCGCGCCGACGGCGCACAGTCGATCGGGTCGCGGGGATCAGTACGTCAATAACACCTGCACGGTCTCGTCCGGACGCTCGTCCAGCAGTTCGTAGGCCTTCGGGGCGTCCGCGATCGGGACGCGGTGGGTGACCAGCCGGTCGGTCTCGAGGCCCTCGAGCCGTCGCCACGCGGTCGCCAGCCGGCGCGCCACGGTCCAGCGCCCGCGCCGCTCCGGGGCGATGGTACTTACCTGGCTGCTGATCAGCCGGATGCGGCTCCGGTGGAACCGCCCGTCGAGCGAGAGTTCGGCCGTCTTGGTCCCGTACCACGACCCGACGACGACGCGGCCTCCGTATCCGGTCGCATCGACGGCGGCGTCGAGTGCCGCGGGGTTGCCCGAGAGTTCGTAGGTCAGGTCCGCCCGGCGCGGGGGCTGGTCCCCGTCGGTCCGCCCGGATGGCGACCCCGGTCGAGCGGGCGCTGTCGGCCGTTCGTGGAGCGCCGCGATCGGGTCCGTTCCGTCGGGCTCGAGACTCCGGTCCGCCCCGAACGCCGCCGAGAGCCGTCGTCGCTCCTCGTAGCAGTCCACGGTCACGAGCGACGAGAGCGGCGTTTCGGCCAGCAGTGCCGTCGTCAACAGCCCCACGACGCCCTGGCCGAACACGACCGCCCGCTCGCCGATGCGCGGCCCGCCGTCGAGAACCAGGTTGACCGCCGTCTCGACGTTCGGGAGAAACGCCGCCGCCGCGGGCGGCACGTCGGCCGGCACGACGCTGACCTCGTCGACTCCGACGACGAACTCGCTGGCGTGGGGATGGAAGGCGAGCACCGTCTCGCCGCGCCACGCTGGGTCCACGGCCGCGCCGACGGCGGTCACCGTCCCGACGACCGCGTAGCCGTACGGAAACGGGTAGGAGAACGACCCCGACAACGCCTCGAGCGTCTCGTCCGCGGCGATCTCCGGGTCCATCTCCCCGCGGTAGAGTAACAGCTCCGTCCCGGGACTGATGGCCGATACCGTCGCCGTCACCTCGAGTTCGTCCGGGCCGGGGTCGGGGACCGCCGTCTCCCGAACGTCGACCTCACGGGGACCCGTGAAGTACACCGACTGGGCCGCCATCGGATTACGCCCTCCCCGCGCTCTCACCGGTGCCGATTTCGACGCGGGTCCCCCGGTTCCGGCAGCGCTCGAGCGCCTCCTTGGCCGCCATTCCGGCGTCGCCGGCCGTGCGATCGCGGCCGACGCCGACTTTGAGTTCGATCCCCGCCGCCTCATCGACGTGCTCGATCGTCTCGACGAACGCCGCCCGGTCGAGACCGGAGGTTACCGAGATGACGTTGTCACCGCCGATGAAAAACGACAGCGAGTCGTGGGCGTCGTACATGTACTCGAGCAGCGCCGAATACCCGCGGTCGATGTGCCGGAACACGTCGAACGCGTTGAGTTCGTCGGTGTACCGGCTCGTCGCGTCGTTGACGTCGAAGTGGGCGATCTGGACGGACCCGTCCTCGCACAGCGGCTCGCCGCGCAGGATTTCGGTCCGGTCGCTGTCCTGGGCGCTCCCGGCCGCCTGGAGCGTCGCCGTCGCCTCGCCGACCGCCTCCCGCGGCGAGGACCCCGTGGCGACACCGAGGCTCACCGTCACGGGATAGCGGTTGCGGACGGCAGCCTGAATGCGTCGGTGACCCGCCAGGTCGATCCCGTTGGTGACGGCGATCATGTTATCGAATCGCGTGGAAAACACGTAGCCGTCGTAATGGGCGACGAGTTGTGAGAGGTCCGCGTACAGCCGGGACTGGAGCGTCTGCAGGTCCGGTTCCCGTCTCGGCGATGGCGACACCGTCCACGGCCCGTAGTTGTCGATCTGGATCAACGTTACCTGCGTTTCGGTCACGGTCACTCCCCCCCGTACCATGTCCATCGGTATAATGTATGGGCGCTGTCGTCTCGACTGCGGTGGCTGCCCACCCGCTCGCACGACGGGTGTGCGATCAGTGCGCGACTCGGTTCAGTCGCGCCGCTAGCTGACTCCCCGTCCCCGTGCCGTGTCCGTTCGGCCCCGGTCCCAGCTATATGCCGCGCACCATCGTAGGGATCGTCCGGAACGGCTCGTGTCTCGCATAGACGCCTCGAGCGACAGTCCCATCTCGGAGTCGCCGCCACTGGAACGCCGACTGCCCGTCCGGGTCCCCGAGGAGCGCGTACTCCGGGACTGGCTCGCACGGGAGATCGAACGCAACGCTGGTGCCGTCGATTCGGGGACGGTCCCAACGAACGCGACGGCGCTGCTCGACGCGCTCCTCTCGGCGAAGCCGGGAGCGGCTGCGTTCCTCTGGCGCGAACAACCGATCCGGTGGTACCGACTCGTCCTCGATCGGGACCGCTTCGTCGCTCTTCGTCCGGTAGACGGGCCGGACGACCTCCTGTGGCGGGACGTCTCTACGGACGGCACCCTCTTCGGCGTGGCCGAGCGGGTCCACACCGAGGGGATCGATCCGCTCGACGCAGCGGGTATCGACGCCGAGGCGATCCGAACCTACCGCGACGAACTGGCCGCCGGAACGCGGTTCGACCCGCTGATCGTCCGGACCAGACGCGGCGCAACCCCGTGGTTCGTCGCCGACGGGAACCATCGGGCGACGGCAGCGGCGCTCCATGCCCTCGAAACCGGCCGATACGACCCCATGCCGGCGTACGTCGCCGTCACCGCGAACCCGGTTCTCGAGCCGATAGTCGACCGTGCCCGGGGCCTGCTCCAGCGACTGGCCGGTCGCTCCATCGGCCGGTGCGGTCGCCGAGGGCCCTGACTCTGCGCGCCGGGTAGCCGGCGGGAAACGACCGTGCGATGCTCCGTTTACCTCGGCGACGATCGGCCCGGCGTGGCGGCCCGTGCGTCTCGATCTGCTCGACCTGACATCCCCCGACCGGCGTCGCTTCGTCCGCGTTCGTGGCCCACCGTCGTTACTCGTGCCACTGTAGAATCCGTCGGTGTCCCCACGACTCGTCGCCGCCACTCGCGTTGGCGACGGTCCCTCTGAGCGAGTCGGCATCCCGTGCCTCCAAGAACGCGGCGAGTTCGTCGGCGTAGTCCGCGACCGCCGCCACCGTGTCGTCGTCCTGTAGGACGAACGCTTCCTTTATTTTATCAGGCATCTCGTCGGGCGCGAGGTACGTCTCCTCTCGCGCGTAGTCCGCGGTGCCCCGCAGGGTTTCCGGAGAGAGATCGTCGAACTGTTCGATCAGGAAGTCCGGGATCGCATCCGGTGGGGTCGGTGATGCCATGCTGCTACCGAAATGAATATACTGCACAGTAAGTATTGTGGCTCTGTAAAAACATAACATACAGCACAGGTGCTCGACGTTGTGGGTCCACCGAAGGGTTAAGACGCTGCGGAAGCAGGGTGAAAGTGATGGGAGACGACCCCGATGAGGGGATGTTGTCGTGGGACGAATCCGTGTTCAGAAACGAGCACGTCTTCGAAATCGACTACGTTCCCGAGACGTTCAAGCACCGCGAGGGCCAGACCCAGAGTCTGACGTACGCGCTGCGCCCGGCGGTGCGGGGGTCGCGGCCGTTGAACGTCGTCGTTCGTGGCCCGCCCGGAACCGGGAAGACGACGGCGATCCAGAAACTGTTCGACGAGGTCGGTGCCCAGACGAGCGAGGTTCGGACGATCCGGGTCAACTGTCAGGTCAACGCCACCCGCTACTCGGTGTTCTCCCGGCTGTTCGAGGGGACGTTCGACTACGAGCCCCCCTCCTCGGGGATCTCGTTCAAGAAGCTGTTCGGCCAGATCGCCGAGAAACTCGTCGAGGAGGACAAGGTACTGGTCGTCGCCTTGGACGACATCAACTACCTCTTCTACGAGAACGAGGCCTCGGACACGCTCTACTCGCTTCTGCGCGCCCACGAAGAGTACCCCGGTGCGAAGATCGGCGTCGTCGTGGTCTCCTCCGACCCCGCACTCGACGTGATCGACGACCTCGACTCCCGGGTCCAGAGCGTCTTCCGCCCGGAGGACGTCTACTTCCCGGTCTACGACCAGCCCGAAATCGTCGACATCCTCGCCGAGCGCGTCAAGCGCGGCTTCAACGACGGCGTCATCGATCGGGACACGCTCGAGTACGTCGCCGAACTCACCGCCGAGAGCGGCGATCTCCGTGTCGGTATCGACCTGTTGCGCCGCGCCGGGCTGAACGCGGAGATGCGGGCCAGTCGCACCGTCGAGCACCAGGACGTCGAAGACGCCTACGAGAAGTCCAAGTACATCAACCTCTCGCGGAGCCTTTCGGGGCTCACCGACACCGAGCGGACGCTGCTCGAGGTCATCGCCGAACACGACGGCGAACAGGCCGGCGAGGTCTACGACGCCTTCCACGATCGGACCGAGCTGGGCTACACCCGCTACTCCGAGATCGTCAACAAACTCGACCAGCTCGGACTCATCGACGCCGACTACGCGGACGTCGAGGGACGGGGTCGCTCGCGGTCGCTCACGTTGTCCTACGAAAAAGCGGCAGTGCTGGAGCGGCTCGAGTGATCTTCGGCCGAAGGCGGTTCGGGACGATCTCCTCAGACGCCCCAGATGTAGGCGATTCCGACTGTCGTCACGATCGCGAGCAGTAACTGGAGCGGCCCGCCGACTTTCAGGAAGTCGGTGAATTTGTACCCGCCGGGACCGTAGACCATCAGATTCGTCTGGTACCCCACCGGCGTCATGAAGGAGGTCGCGGAGGCGAACATCACTGCGAGGAGGAAGGAAAACGGTGCTGCGCCCAGACTCCCCGCAGCGTCGACCGCGACGGGGATCATCAGGACCACCGTCGCGACCGGCGTGATGACGTTCGCGAGCAGCCCGGTCACAATGGTAAACAGTAACAGGACTGCGACGAGCGGGAGAACGTCCGCAGTGGCGACCAGTCCACCGGCGATGACCTCCGAGCCGCCGGTCGCCTCGAGGGCGACACCGAGGGGGATCACGCCCGCCAGCAGGAACACGATGTTCCACGAGACGGCATCGTACGCCTCGCTCGTCGACAGACAGCCGGTCACGATCATAAGGAAGACCCCGGCGAACGCCGCGATAACGATGGAGATGAGACCGAGCGCGGCGGTACCGACCACGCCGGCCATGATGGCGAGCGCGACCGGCGTCTTCGGCGACAGCGGCGCGATTTCCTCGACCTCCTCCTCGAGCAGTCGGTCGTAGGCATCGTCTTCGACCACGACGAGATCGCCGGTTTCGGTCACGTACTCGAGCGTGCTGGGAAGCGTCTGGACCAGAAGGAGATCGCCTGTCTCGAGCGTCCGCTCCTCAAGATCGGTCCGGAGCAGTTCGCCGTCGCGACGGATCGCGAGCACAGTCAACTGGTAGAACTGCCGCAGGTGCGTCTCCGAGAGCGTCTTCCCGACGAACGGCGAATCGATCGGGACGATCGTCTTTGCGAGTTGCTCCTCGCCTGTGGATTCGTCGAACGTCTCCTCGGTGACGGATTCACGATGGAGTTGCCGCAGGTTCTGGCGCTCGACGAATCGATTGACTGCCTGCAGCGTGCCGTGTACCGTGAGTACGTCACCCTCACGGATCCGCCGGCCCGACTCGAGCACTGCGGTCGGTTCGCCCTCCCGGACACGCTGCTGGCCCGCTGCGTTCACGTCGCGTCGTGATTCGCCGGCTCTCTCGCGGTGGGGCTGCGTCTCACGCACCGTCCCGTCGACGCCGGCCTCCGAAGCGGCGTCGCTGTTCGACTCGAGTTCGTCGTCGCCATCGTACTCGAACACACGCTCGTTTTCCGCAGGGCTGGCTTCGTGGCTCCCGTCCCGACGGTGCTGGAGCACGCGCACGTCCGTCCCAATCCGCTCCTCGAATTCCGCGACCGTGAGGCCGACCGGCGTCGAATCGGCGTCGACGCGGACCTGCGTGAGGTGGTCCTCGAGATCGAACTCCTCGACGAGGTCCGCGTCGACCGGGATACGTGCGGGCGTCAGCCACCGGCCGACGGTCATGAGGTATGCCAAGCCGACGACCAGGATCACGAGTCCGAGCCCCGAAAACTCGAACATGCTGATCGGCCCCCGATCGAGCAGGCTGGCGGCGAACTCGCTCGCCAGCAGGTTCGTCGAGGTGCCGACGAGCGTCAGTGTGCCGCCGAGGATCGCCGCGTACGAGAGCGGCAAGAGCAGTTTCGACGGCGAGATGCCGGTCTTCTTGGCGAGATCGGAGATCATCGGAATGAAGATCGCGACGACCGGCGTGTTGTTGATAAAGCCCGCGATCGGCCCCGTCGTGGCGATCGTCGCCGCCAGCGCCCGGGTTTCGTCGCCGTCCGTGAACGCAGCGAGCGAGAGTCCGAGCCGCTGGACAACGCCCGTCCGTTGGATACCCGCGCTGAGCATGTACATCGCGATGATCGTCACCGTCGCGGTGTTGGCGAACCCCGAAATCGCCGCCCGGTGGCCCACGCCGGTCAGCGGCTCGAGTGCCGCCAGCGAGACGATGATCCCGATCGCCGTCACGTCGTTGGGAATGAGTTCGGAAACGAATAGGACGAGAGCGACGGCGATGAGTCCGAACACCACCAGCACGCCCCCCGATAGCTCCGCGCTGATCATCGTGTACCGTCCGGTGGACCGTCACCAGTCATACCCTCGTGTCTGTGAGCTATTGATAAATCTATGTTTCGAGAAGAAGTCGACGCGAGCGAACGCGGGGCAGTCGTCGATCAGGATCGCTTCGACGAGTTGCTCGCGGAGACGACTGCCGATGTCGACGGTGTGGGTCGTTCGCAAGACGGGGACTGGCCCGTGAGTGCCGTCATTACGCTTGATCGACGGTTTCGCGATAGTCTTCGACCGTTTCGATCGCCGATTCCACCTTGTCCACGGTGTCACCGTCCGCCCGCTCGCGGACCTGCCGGAGCGTGTTGAGTCGCTCGTCGAGGATCGCGTGATCCGGTGTGGTGTCGCCCATCGCGTAGTCGGCAAACGCGTCCGTCGTTTCGTGAATGTCTTCCCGAACGTCGTCGCTGTCGGCCGACTTCGCCGCTTCCTCGAGGTCGTCGCGGGCCCGCTGGAGTTGCTCCGTCATAGGCATCACCTCTCCGACCCGATGCATAACGATTGGGCGAGCAATGGCCACGTCCGGTCGGTCCCGAAACGACGGGGAGGCGGAGGTCCAATCGGCGGCTGTAGGTTCCATCAGACCGTTGCCGCGTCGCGATACGCGCGTCCTTCCGGCAACAGGGAACGTATACGCGACCGTCACGGATCGGAAACGTCAGCACTACTCGTGAGACGAACTCTCGGCTTTTTTCGACCGTAGTCCCCCGACTCGGGTGCATCATGCCAGTAACACGACGAACTGCCCTGAAGACGATGGGGATCGCGGGTGGACTGACTGCAGCGGGTGGAACCGTTCTGGCCGCCGGCGAACACGAACACGATGAACGGCCGACCGCCGACGAGAAACCGACCGATGACATGGCTCCGGGCGCGGCCGTCCGGATCGCGCACTTCTCACCGGATGCACCGAACGTCGACGTCTACATCGACGACGATCGCGTGCTCGCGGACGTCGCCTACGGCGACGTCTCGCCGTACCTCGAGATCGAGCCGGGAACGTACACGGTGACGATTACGGCCGCCGGCGATCGGGAGACGGTCGCGTTCGAGGGCGAGGTGACGTTCGGCGCTGCGTTCTACACCGTCGCCGCGATCGGCGAGTTCGGTGCCGATACCTTCCAGCCGGCGGTGTTGGTAGACGCCGGATCGGTACTCGTCCGTCTCGTCCACGCCTCGCCCGACGCACCCGCTGTCGACGTCTACGCCGACGACACCCTGCTCTTCGAAGACGTCTCGTTTACCGACTCGACCGATTACGTTCCGGTTCCCGCCGGCCAGAACACCCTCTCGGTCAGGCCGACAGGCGGGACGGAGGCCGTGGCTTCGTTCGACGTGACGCTCGAGCGGGGCATCGCCTACACCGGGTACGCGATCGGCTACCTCGAGCCGCCAACGGACGTGGCGGATCGCGAGCTCACCGTCGAAGTGACTGTCGACGGCCCGATGGCCGACGACGGCGGCACATAAGGACTGCCGGCCCGAGCGATGTCTCGACCGGAGTCGGTCGGACCGGACGGTCGCGGTCCGTCTGACGCCTCACAGTCGCGGTCCGTATGCGAGCGCGTAAAGTGGCTCGAACCCCTGACTCCGATAATGAGTGACGCGCAAGGGCCTCTCCAGCCGGACCGGCCGGACGTCGACCGACCGTTCGAAGTCGACGCACCGTTCGAGCCGGCCGGCGACCAGCCCGAGGCGATCGAGCAGCTCGTCGACGGGTTCCAGTCGGGGATGGACAAACAGACCCTGCTCGGGGTGACCGGGTCGGGTAAGACCAACACCGTCTCGTGGGTGGTCGAGGAAATCCAGAAGCCGACGCTGGTGATCGCCCACAACAAGACGCTTGCGGCCCAGCTCTACGAGGAGTTTCGGAACCTCTTCCCGGACAACGCCGTCGAGTACTTCGTCTCCTACTACGATTACTACCAGCCCGAGGCCTACGTCGAGCAGAGCGACACCTACATCGACAAGGATGCCTCGATCAACGACGAAATCGACCGTCTCCGCCACTCCGCCACGCGGTCGCTGCTGACCCGCGAGGATGTCATCGTCGTCGCGAGCGTCTCCGCGATCTACGGGCTGGGTGACCCGCGCAACTACATCGACATGTCGCTGCGGCTCGAGGTCGGCGAGGAGATCGGCCGTGACGAATTGCTGGCCCAACTGGTGGACCTGAACTACGAGCGCAACGATGTCGACTTCACTCAGGGCACGTTTCGGGTGCGGGGCGACACCATCGAAATCTATCCGATGTACGGCCGCTACGCCGTCCGGGTCGAACTCTGGGGCGACGAGATCGACCGCATGGTCAAGGTCGACCCGCTCGAGGGGACGACCCAGGGCGAGCAACGGGCCGTCCTCGTCCACCCCGCGGAGCACTACTCGATTCCGGAGACGACACTCGAGGAGGCGATGGACGAGATCCGGGACGATCTGGACTCGCGTATCTCGTACTTCGAGCGGCAAGGCGACATGATCGCCGCCCAGCGCATCGAGGAGCGGACGACGTTCGACCTCGAGATGATGCAGGAGACGGGCTACTGTTCGGGGATCGAGAACTACTCGGTCTACCTCTCCGATCGCGAATCCGGAGAGGCTCCCTATACGCTGTTGGACTACTTCCCGGATGACTTCCTGACCGTGGTCGACGAGTCCCACGTCACGCTGCCGCAGGTCCGCGGACAGTACGCCGGCGACAAGTCCCGCAAGGACTCGCTGGTCGAGAACGGGTTCCGGCTGCCGACCGCCTACGACAACCGGCCGCTCACCTTCGAGGAGTTCGAGGAGAAGACCGACCAGACCCTCTACGTGAGCGCCACGCCGAGCGATTACGAGCGCGAGGCGAGCGGCCAGATCGTCGAACAGATCGTTCGGCCGACCCACCTCGTCGACCCGGCGATCGAGATTTCGGACGCGACCGGTCAGGTCGACGATCTCATGGATCGCATCGACGAGCAGATCGAGCGCGACGAGCGCACGCTCGTGACGACGCTGACCAAACGGATGGCCGAGGACCTCACCGAGTACCTCGAGGAGGCCGGCGTCGACGTCGCGTACATGCACGACGAGACGGACACGCTCGAGCGCCACGAGATCATCCGCTCGCTCCGGCTGGGCGAGATCGACGTGCTCGTCGGGATCAACCTCCTGCGGGAGGGGCTTGACATCCCCGAGGTCTCGCTGGTGGCTATTCTGGACGCCGATCAGGAGGGATTCCTCCGGAGCGAAACGACGCTCGTCCAGACGATGGGGCGGGCGGCCCGGAACGTCAACGGCGAGGTCGTCCTCTACGCCGACGAGCCCTCGAACGCCATGGAGTCCGCAATCGAGGAGACCCAGCGCCGCCGCGAGATCCAGCAGGCGTTCAACGAGGAACACGGCAACGAACCAACGACGATCCAGAAGGAAATCGGCGAGACGAACCTGCCGGGCAGCAAGACCGACACCAGCGAGGTCTCCGGCAGGGAACTCGCGGACGAGGACGACGCCGCCCGCTACATCGACGACCTCGAGGCCCAGATGCAGGAGGCTGCAAACAATCTCGAGTTCGAGTTGGCTGCTGATATTCGCGATCGGATTCGGGAAGTTCGGGAAGAGTTCGATCTTGCGGGCGAGGAAGACGAGGGGATCGCGCCGCCGACCGAGGAGTTCTGAGCGGGGATCGGGCGTGATAGGCCGTGTCCGAGTGATACACGGCTCAATCGCCACTCCAGTAATACGTTCATGACCAACGAACGCCGTTCAAGCTTGCAGATCGCGGAGAGTACGACGCCACAGCAACAGCATACGCTCGCGATGGCTTCGAGAAGTGCCTCGAGTCCCACGTCCGAATGAATGGGTACCGAAAACTACCACGGATTTCTCGAGGCCTGCTGCCCGTCGACGGCAGAGCGCATCCGGCGAGTCCGACGATACGCCGAGTCCGGAAGCGTGGCTGAACCGGGGTTCGCGCTCACCGAACCAGCGCCCGCACGGAGCCGGTGATCGTTCACTACCGAAGCGAACGGCGCGTCTCAGTTACGTTTCTCGCCAGTATTTCCAGAGCAGCGGCAGGTCACTGAGGGAAAACAACTTGCTGATCTCGCGTTTATTTCCGTCGTTGATCGCTGAGAGCGTGTCCCGGTCCGCCTCGTTTAGATCCCGCATGAGTTGATCGTATCGTTCGTTTGATGCGAGATACAGCAGCTTCGTCATCAGTAGGCGACGATCTTGACGGGACGCAACCCGCTCGTGCCAGCGGTCGTCGTAGACTGCCATCTCTCGAGCGGACGTATCGACCGGACCAGTGAGACAGCGGTCGGCGGTCATCGCGGCCGCACGCCCCGACTTCATACAGTTATCCACGCCCTCGCCCCAGACGGGATCGACCGATGGTACGGTATCGCCGATCGCCATGAACGCCGCCGTACTTATTGCTCCCGGGGACTGAACGTGCGCAGAACCGCGGATTTCCGTCTCCGGCAGTCGGTCGGCGTTCTCGAAGCGTGGGTCGGTCTCGAGCCAGTGTTCGAGGTAGCCGTCTACGGTCAGATCTCGGGAGGCATGCTCCCGGTACCGTTCGTTTTGGATGAAACAAACGCCGACTTTCGCCGTGTCCGCGCCGGTGTGGAAGAGCCAGGAGTAGCCGCCGGGAGCGTACTCGTGATCCAGTCTCAGCATCATTGCGTCAGTGAGATCGGCATACCCACGACGATCGAGGGTGACGCCCTCGAACTGGTACTCGATGCCGATCGCGTGGTTTTTGCGCTCGAGATCGACGAGGCCGAGGGCGGTGGCCAACGTCGCAGCTGGGCCCGTCGCATCGATGACGATCTCGGCGCAAAGTTCCTCGTCGCCATTGTACCGGACACCGACGGTCTCCCCGTTCCTGACGATCGGTTCCCTCACGCGGGCGTCGAAACGGTACTCCGCCCCCTTCTTACGACCGTCCCTGACGAGGAACTCTTTGAACGCATCGAATTCGAGAACGAACCCCGGTTGGTTCTGGATGAGAAAGTCGTTGGGTGACTCGAGAACGACGGAATCGGTCGTGTGCGCGACCACGTCATCTGGAATGCCGAAGGAGGTCATCATCGACGCGAACGTCCCGCCGGTGGACTTGTTGCTTCGTGCTGGGAACTCCTCCTCGGTCTCGGTTTCCAAAACTATCACCTCGTACCCACGGTCGGCGAGATCCCGCGCGCACTGCGCTCCCGCTGGGCCTGCACCGGCGATAGCCACATCGTACCGTTCGGACATGGCTCTTGGAGTCGAACGAGAGAAGGGTAAAGATAGTGAAATACACCACCACTTTCAGTTAGTTTCGACAACAATGGAATCCGTTTCCGGTTAGTGTGTGGACATCTGTGAAACGACGTTGATACAGTATACGCCACCGACGATTAACACGATACCAATAGTCCCGGCAAGATCTATTGACTCGTCGAATACGACGACACCAATAGCTGCGACGCCGACGATACCCAGTGCAGCCCACGTTCCGTAGACGACCCCGATCGGCAACTCCTTCAACGTCAGTGAGACGAGATAGAACGCGAGGCCGTACCCTAGTACGACGCCGAGGGCGGGGATCGGCTGTGAGAATCCGTCCGAGAGTTTGAGGGCCGTCGTTCCGGCGAGTTCGGCGACTATCGCACCTGCTAGCAGTACGTACGGGTTCATGTCGACAGAACGCGGTGCCCGCTCCTATGCGCTTATTGAAATAACACGCCACTTCCGGTTCGTTTTTCTCCCGAAGACGGGTTTGCGTTCACTCGCCCCCCCGTCGAACCGAGCCGGTACCTCCGCCGTCTCGTCCCGGTCACATACCGGCCATATATTTACCATCAAGTGACCAACAGCTGTCCATGACGGAGCTAGGCGAACTCGGTCTCTCGAGTTACGAGGAAAAGGCCTACCGAACACTACTCGTAACGGGAGCAGTCACCGCAACCGAACTATCCGATATCAGTGGTGTTCCGAAAGGCCGAATCTATGACGTACTCAACGGCCTCAGTGCCCGCAAACTGGTTCGCTTGCAATCGACCAATCCACAACAGTACGTCGCTGAAGAACCCCAAACCGTCGTGGACCGACTCCTGGCCGAACGGGCGTACGAACTCACGCAGGAGTGGGACCGCTATCGGCGGCTGGCCGAGACAGTCCGTTCTGACCTTTTTCCCTCACCACCGAGCGAGAGTAGCCTCTGGCTCGGCTCACTCGGGAGTGAAGAGATGGCGTTGGCGCTGCAACAACATATCGGCACCGCAGAGAGCGACGTCTACGCGACGCTCGGCAAACCCTACGATGACGCCTCCTGGGAGAGACTGCAACCGGAGTTCGAGGCGTTTTTCGAGGGCATTGCTCCCGATGTCTCCCTCTCCCTCATTTTGAGTGAACCAGTACTTACGACGCTCCCGGAAACCTTCCCGAAACTACTGGAGGACGAACCGATCGACGTCACCGTCAGGACGATTCCCGACCCTGTCTTGTCGTTCGACGTGATTGACAGCCTGGTGACGACGATCGACATTCCGCATCCACTGTCCAGTGACGACAGGCTCGGCACAGTGGGAATCAAAGATTCGACGGTCGTGAACGAATTCGACCGACTCTTCCAGTCACAGTGGGAGATCGCGGAGCCGTTGCTTAATTGAACGCCCCTTCATTAGCCGATCGAAGCGGCTGGTACTCTCCGTAGCGCCTCGATCGCGTACTCGTGTTCTCTCCCGAAGCGGCGCTTCTATGGCCGCGTCACAACACGCCGAACCCGAACTCCGCCATGCCGAAGACGGGACCCCACAGGAGGTGCAACGCGACGCCGACGACGACCGCGGGCAGGAAGTTGTAAATCGTCGCGACGATCGCTGCCTTGGCGTCGACCGCGAGCAGCGGGAACAGGGCATCCCCGTCCTGACAGATCGCGTTCGCGGTCAACGCGGAGAACGGCAGTCCACCCTCGGCGTAGACGCTGGCCAGCAGGATCTGCGGGCCACAGCCCGGAATGATCCCGACGACCGCGCCGCCAATCGGGGCGAGGACGCCCGCCGTCGCCGCGAGGGTCGCGACGTTCACCCCGCTGAGGAGGACGACGTACTCGTAGACGAGGAAGGCCACGAGCACCCAGACGGTGACGAAACTCGTTTCCATCGCCGCGTGGGTAAGCGTATCGTAGGCCGACGCGAAGGAGTCTCGAGCCCGGGCGATTTCGCCCTCGCCGACGTAGTGGCGGCCGACCGCGTAGAGGTACAGCGACAGCACCGCGCCGGCGATGCCGGTGATCGTGAACAGTCCGTCGAAGCCGAGGTCGGCGGCCAGCGCGACCTCCGGTCCGCCGCGGAGCAGGTAGAGCGTTCCGAGGACGAGCCCCGCGACGGCGGTGAGCCACCACAGGACGTGTGCGAAATGGGAGAACGGGGTGAGCACTCGCGAGTGGCGATCCGGCCCCGTTTTGTGGGCGTGGGTCGGGGCCGGGCCGCCGTAGTCGTGCGTCGGGTTCGGCCTGATACCGCCGTCGACTGCGGTCCCGCCGTCGGGCGTCGCGGTGGGCGAGAGTTGTGCGACGGCGGCGTCAATGCGGGAGACGCCGAGTCCGACGGAGTCGACGAGGTAGCCGGTCGCGACCGAGGCCGCGAAGGCGATGGCGTAGGCGTACAGCGCGGCCTCGGGTGCGAGTGCGAGGATAACGAACGCCGAATCGCCCGCAGTCGCGCCGAGCGTCGCGACGACGGTCCCGAAGCTGACCGTGCCGCGGATGTACAACGGCATCACGACGATCGCGCCGCCACAGCCGGGTGTCAGTCCGAGGAGCCCGCCGAACAGCACCTGTAACCGCTCGTTGCCCTCGATCGCGCCGATCACTGCGCCGTCGGTCCAGTACTGAAGCAGTCCGAACGCCAGCACCGTGACCGCAACGAACGCACTCACTTGAACATAGCCGTCCCGCAACGACTCGAGAAGAACTACGAGGAGGTCGTTCATTGGCCATCACCCGATGCTCGAGTCCGATCGAACCGAGGTTTAGACATCTCTAAAAATAGGTTTAGTAGCATAAGGTAAATAGTTGCTGATGACGACTGTCGCGGACGCATCCAACCGGAGCGATCGTCTAGCGGCTGAAAATGGCGAAGTCGGTTGGTGAACGGGGCTGTCGGGACGGACGGACCGTAGTGCTCGAGGGAGTGACCCGGACGATGTTTGCGATCCGCTCGAGTCGGAATCGGCCGGTCGCTACTCGTGCTCGTCGCGCAGGTGCTCGATCGCGTGGAGTTCGACCACCGGGACGACCTTGGACACGGTGAGGAAGAGGAGCGTCACCATGCCGATGGTTCCGATGATCGACAGGATCTCGATCAGACTCGGAACGTAGCTGCCGGGCGTCGCGGCGTAGATGTCGAAGGTAGGGTGAAGGAATCCCTCGACGACGAACAGTACTTTCTCCATGATCGTCGCGGTGAGGACGGCGAACCCGGAGATGACGGCCCGCTTCTTGGTGAACAGGGACGGCCGGATCGACTGCGCGAAGATGTACGATAGCGTCAGGAAGACCAGCGACATCGAGGTGAGATAGATCGGGTTGGTGGCTCGAGCGACGGCGGCGTGGGTCAGGTCCACGGGGGCCTGAAACAGGCCGGTGATGTTCTGCTGGAGTTGGAGCCACAGGAAGAGCAGACAGAAAAAGCCCAGCCACAGGAGCAATCCGCGGAAGATGTCGTCGGTGAAAATGTGATCCCAGTCGTAGGCGGCCCGGAACGAATAGGCGAGGATGATCACCCCGCTGATGGCCGAGGTGAGCGCGATGGTGAGGAACTGCGGCCCTTGGACGCCGCCGAACCAGGTCGGCATCGTCGGGAGCACCGAGAAGAGCCACGGAATCACTCCGCCGTGGAGCAACAGCGGGGCCATGATAATGATCGCCAGCGCGAGCCACCAGACCATCCGTTCGACGACGCGGTCTTCCGTCTCGGTGTAGCCGATCGTCAGGAGGCTGTACAGCGGCCCGAGACGGTCGGGGAGTTGCTCACGCAGTCGGCTGACGTCGTAGCGCAGCGTCAGCGACAGATAGGTCGCCGTCAACACGAAGTAGGCCGTGATGACGGTCACGTCCCACACCAGCGGGGAATTGTGAATCGTGATATGATAGTGGCCGATGACGCTCGTGACCATCCGGTCCGGCCGACCGAGGTGGACGATAATATAGAAGCCCGCCGCGGAGAGGCCGCCGATAGTCAGTAACTCCGCGAGTCGCGCCACGGGCATGTACCGGTCCATTCCCAGGAGCCTGACCGCCGCCGAGAGGATGATCCCGCCGTGGGCGATGCCGACCCACCAGATGAACGCGCCGATGTACACCCCCCAGGTCACGCCGCCGCCGCTGCCCCAGTCGCCGAGAGCGGTGACGGCCAACCCCTGCTGGAGTTGGTAGGCCCACCCGATCAGGAACGCGACGAGCGCCAGCCCCGCGATCCCGACCATCGCGATGTACGTTTTCGACACTGCTCCGATCGGCCGCAAGATATCGGCCTCGCTCGGCGTTTTCGTCCCCATCGTGCTACGGAGGAACACATCGGCCGCTCACTTGCGTCCGTGCACTGAATTTGCAAGGTCCAGGTCGCCGCCGTCCGATCTCCCACTCGCGCCCGAGCGCGCCGCCCTCTCCGCCCCTGAACGACGTCTCCGAACCCGAACACCGGTATCCAATCCCGTGCGACGGTGCCCGCCGAGCCGGTCCGCTCAGTACGACGGGTTCACAACTCGAGCGTGTAGACCACTTCCCGCCGCTGCTCGCCGCCGATCTCGACCTCGTCCTCGTCCGTCGGCTCGAACCCGTGTGCCTCGTAGAACTCCCGTCCCCCCTCGTTCGAGGCGAGGTCGATCGCCCGGATCCGCTCCATGTTGAAGTCCCGCAGGTCCTCGCGGAGCCGTTCGTACAGCGCCGTCCCGATCCCTTCGCCCTGGTGGGCCGGATGCACGGACATGCGGAGGACATCACCTTCGTCCACAGTGACGACGCCGTGGGTGAAGCCGACGACCTCCCCGTCAACCTCGGCAACGAGGAAGGCAGTACCCGGCTTCGAGAGCGCCGTCTCGAGCGCCTCGTCGCCGTACCACTCGTCGATGGTCCGATCGATGGTCTCGCCGTCGAGTTCGTCGTAGGTATCGTGCCACGTTTCGCGGGCGACGCTCCTGATCCGTTCGCGGTCATCGCGGTTGGCCGGTCTGATTTCCATACGCCATGCTATGTCATTGGGTACCAAAGTAGTTCCACCGTCTCAGTTAGGTGCCGTCCGGCGGGTCCGGGACGACTCCCGACGGCGCGTCGAGTTGCCGGTCCGTGACGGCGCGTCGAGTTGCCGGTCCGTGACGGCGCGATCCGGCGGGGCCGGTCAGTCGATCTCGAGCGTGTAGACCGCCTCGGGGTAGTCCTCGCCGTCGATCTCGACGGTTCCCTCGTCGGTCCGCTCGAAGCCCAACCCCTCGTAGAAGGTGCGGCTCGTGTCGTTGAACGCGAAGTCGAACGCCCGAACCCGCTCGGCATCGGTCGTCTCGAGGGCCGCCATCAGTCGCTCGTGGAGTTCGCTCCCGATCCCCTCACCCTGGTACTCGGGATGGACGTACATCCGGAGGATGTCGGCGGTCTCGCCCTGAGCGACCGCGTGGGTGAAGCCGACGAGGTCGCCCGCTCGTTCGGCGACGAATACGACCGTCGAGGAGGCCTCGAGCGGCATCGAGTCGTCGGTGTACCAGGTATCCACGGTCCGGTCGATCACGTCCGCCTCGAGTTCGTCGTAGGTATCGTGCCAGGTGGCACGAGCGACGGCCGTGATCCCCTCGAAGTCCTCGGCCGTCGCGGATCGAACGTTCATACCTCATCATTGAACGTGAGACATAAATAACTCGCCGACACGGGCTCGTGGAATCGGACGGCGATCGGGACTCGAGCGAGCGCCCTCGCGGTCGGATGGCGCGTCCGTCGACTACCGGTCACTCGCGAACGTCGAACCCTTGCTCGCGAAGGAGAGCAGGCACCCGGTCTCGGTGATCGCCCTGTAGTTCGATCCGATCCTCGTCGACGGTCCCGCCCGTCCCCATGGACCGCTTGAGTTCGGACGCGATCGATTTGATCTCGTCCGGCCCGAGGTCGAACCCCTCGACGATCGTCACCGGCTTGTCGTACCGACGACTCTCCGTCCGGACCGACAGGACTTGCTGGGAGGTCTCGAGGTCGCCCTGGCTGTCGAGTTGGTCGAGCAGCTCGTCGAGTTCGTCATCATCTGCCATGCCGCGGCATAGGGTGGGCGGTCGGATAGCCCTCTCCTTGCGTTCGCAACGGTCGGTGTGGCTGTTCCGCCGGCTGGACCGATCACTCCCCGAGAGCGAACTCGAGGACATCCCCTTCGCTGACGCCGTGATCGCTCGTCCACTCGTAGGCGACCTCGAGTACGTACTGTCCCCGTCCGGGGTAGTGCTGGTCGTTCCCGTTCTCGTCCGGACCGGGTGCCGGCGCGTGATGAATACCGGTGATCGTCCCGTCCGCGTCGGCGTAGACGATGTCGATGCCGAAGTCCATCTCCCGCATGACGAAGGTCCGTTCCGCGACCGCTCCGTAGACGAACAGCATCCCCCGGTCGGGCGGCAGTTCGTCGGTGTCACTGAGTCCGAGATACCGGAGATCATCCGTGTCGGCGATCGCCGCCGTCACCTTCCCGAGTTCGTCGCCGTCGGCCTCCACGGCCCGGACCACGGTCGTCTCGTAGCCCTCGTGAACCGTTGCCGCGGTGCCGTCCGACTCGTTCGCAGTCGACTCAGTCGTCTCCGCGCCGTCGCCGCCCTCCTCATGACCGGCCGTCTCGTCGCCCGTGTCCCTCGAGTCGTCTGTTTCTCTCGAACCGTCCGTGTCGAGACAGCCGGCGACCGCGACCGCGCCGGCGGCACCGAGCAGGCGTCGCCGAGGCACATCGTCGTCCATGTCGGTACCACCAACGATGCGGACCAACCAATATTTTTCCGCACGTGCGCGTGATTGAGCGGCTGTGACCTCGGTCGCCGTCGGCGGCGTCCTCGACGGCCCGCTAGAGTCGGGACTTGATCGTTTCCGCCGTCTTTTCGCCGACCCCCTCGACGGTCCGGAGGTCGGCGACGCTCGCCTCGCGGACGTTCTCGACGCTGCCGAAGCGCCCCAACAGCCGTTTGCGCGTTTCGGGGCCGACCCCCCGTACGTCGTCTAACACGGTCGTGACCTCGTCGCGGACGGTCTGGTGGTACTGTACGGCGAACCGGTGGGCCTCGTCGCGAACGCGCTGGAGGAGATGCAGGTGCGGCGCGTCGCTGGGCCACGACAACGACCGCTCGGGCGTGACCACGCGCTCCTCGGCCTTCGCCAGCGCGACCGCCGGCACGTCCCAGCCGACCGCCTCGAGCGCGTCGCGGGCCGCCTCGAGCTGCCCCTCGCCGCCGTCGATCAGGAGCAAATCGGGGTCGGGTCGGTCGTCGCGCCCCTCGACGGCGCGGCTGGCGCGCCACTCGAGCAGTGCGCGCATGTTGTCGTAATCGTCGTTCTGATCGGGCAGCTTCTTCCGGCGGTAGTCGCTCTTTTCGCTGCCCCCGTCGACGAAGGTGACATCGCTGCCGACCGCTGCCTTCCCCTGCGCGTGGCTCACGTCGAACCCCTCGATCCGCCGGGCCGACTCGATCTCGAGGGCGTCCGCGAGCATGCCGCACTCGTCACGCCGACCGACGTTGCGGCGGGCGTTTTTCAACGCGAGTTCGACGAGTTTCGCCTCTCGACCCGCACCCGGGACCCGGACCGAGACGCCCTCTGTCGCGAGCCAGGTCGCGACCTCCTCGTCGCCGTGGCGTTCCGGCAGGAGCAGGGCATCCGGCAGTTCGCGCTCGGCGTAGTACTGCACGATGAAGGCGGCGAGCACGGCCGGCACGCCGTCCGTCCGGCCAGCCGCGTCGGCCCCCGTTCCGGCGGAGCCGGGTGCCTCGAGCGTGTGCCGATCCCGATCGACCAGCTTGCCGTTCTCGGCGCGCAGTCGGGCGACGGTCGCGTCCGCGCCCTCGATGGCGACGCCGAGGACGTCGACGCCCCGCTCGTCGCCGATCGACTGGACCGCCTCGCCGCCCTCGCCGTGAAATGCGTCGACGGTCT
This sequence comes from Natrinema pallidum, assembly GCF_005890195.1. Taxonomy (NCBI): domain Archaea; kingdom Methanobacteriati; phylum Methanobacteriota; class Halobacteria; order Halobacteriales; family Natrialbaceae; genus Natrinema; species Natrinema pallidum. The sequence continues at coordinate 251,462 of NZ_CP040637.1, forward strand.
CCAACCGATCCCGGCGGTTCGCCGCGCGCTCGAAGTTCCGGTCCTGCGCCGCGGCCTCCATCTCCCGGCGCAGCGGGTCCGCGAGCACCCCCGTTTCGCCCTCGAGAAACCGTTTGACGGCGGTCACGTCCTCCCCGTAACTTGCGAGGTCGATCTCGCGGGTGCAGGGCGCGGTGCACAGCCCCATCTCGTAGTCCAGACACGGCCGCTCACGACCAGCGTACTTGTGGTCCGAACAGCCACGGACCCCGTACGTTTCCCGCAGGGCCTTCACGACGGTCTCGACCTGCGTCTTGCTGGTGTAGGGGCCGAAGACGGTCGCGGACTCGTCCGGGTCGCGGGTGATCTCGATCCGGGGCGCGTCGTGGTCTGTCACCTGCACCATCGGATACGACTTGTCGTCCTTGAGCCGGACGTTGTAGCGGGGCTGGTGGCGCTTGATCAGGTTCGCCTCGAGCAACAGGGCCTGGGTCTCGGTGTCCGTGACGGCGATTTCCACGTCGTCGGCGCGGTCGACCATCCGGCGAATCCGCGCGCTGCGGGGATCGGCGTAGGATCGAACCCGATCGCGCAGATCGACCGCCTTTCCGACGTAGAGGGTCGTCCCTTCGTCTCGGAACTGGTAGACCCCCGGCTCGCGGGGCAACGATCCGGCGCGCTCGCGAACCCCATCGGCGTTCATCGGCGGGCCTACGGCGGCGGGAGGCTTCAGCCTGACTCATCGGCCTCGACCCCGCCACCGGTCGTCCGGTCGATATCGGAGCGCCGCTCCTCGCCCGCTCGGTCACCGTCGCTCCGGCCCGCGCCCGCGAGTTCCGACGCCGAACCCGGCCGAATCGCCCGCTCGAGGTCGGCGACGGCTCCGTCGTCCAACTCGACGCTCGCGACCGGCAACACGAGGTCATCGCCGCCGCTCACCCGGAGTACGAGCCGTCGCGACCGAGAGCGCAGATAGGAGCCGACGAGGCCGACGGCGAGCGCGAGCGCGGCGACGCCGACCAGGAGCACGCTCCACTCGACCAGTACCAGGATCGTTTCGACGGCCGCGACCGCGCGCTCGGCGAGCCGCGTCAGCGCGTTCGGCCCCGGAACCGAAACGCCCTCGAGATCGATGGCCGGACCCGGCGTCGCGACGCTGCCGTTCGTCGCCACCTCGAGGACGCCGACCCCGATGAACGCCGCGGCGAGTCCCGCACAGAGGTGGCGCAACCGCGCGCTGGTCTCGACGGTGACGGTCCCGACGTTCGGCCGGTCGACGTGGCGAAAGGCCCCGTCGCTCGAGTCGGCCGTCAACACCAGCACGCGCTGGTTCGTGACGGCGACGGTGGCGTCCGCGAGGTCCGTCCGGTGTTCGACGTGCTCCCCCTCGTGGCAGAGTTCGTCGACGTGATCGCGCCACTGCTCGACGCGCTCGCGTCGGGTTCGGGCCATCGGTGGTCGTCACCCCTCCGACGCCGATCGCCAAGTACGTCGGTACCCGTTCGACCGAGTAAGCTCTGCCTTCGTGCGGAACCGACTCGGTACATTCTCGGTGCTCGACTGCCAACCCGCTGGGTATGAGCGACTCGACGGTACAGTGCTGGCTCGTCGAACGGGAACTGGGTGATCGGGACTTCGTGACGCTCGTCTACGCGACCCCGGACGGGTCGCGATTCCAGCAGCGCCAGCGGTCGTCGACGGCGCTGCGGACCGGGTCTGCGGTAACCGCGGCGACCGACATTCCGGAAGCCGAACTCGAGCCGGTGCCCGACGCGGAAACCCGGGAACGATACGCCGAGGAAGTCGATCGGACCGCACAGCGGTACGATCCGGACGATCCGATATAGGGATTTTATCCGCGAATAGCACGGAGAAATAACGGCCCAGGGGCATCGAAATGGCCGATTTCGGGGCTCACTCCGTTAGTGGTGATGTCACAACCCTTTTCGGGCAACGCTGCGACCACACAGCTATGCCCGCTATCACAGTCGACAATCTGACCAAATCTTTCGGTCAGACCCTTGCACTCGACGATCTGTCCTTCCAGGTCGAAGAGGGCGAAGTGTTCGGTTTCCTCGGTCCCAACGGTGCCGGCAAGTCGACGACGATCAACATCGTTCTCGACTTCGCCCGCCCGACGACCGGCGATGTCAGCGTCCTCGGGATGGACGCTCGGCGACACAGCCGGGCGATCCGGCGCCGAACCGGCGTCCTCCCCGAAGGCGTCGACCTGTACGACCGCCTGACCGCCCGCCAACACCTCGAGTTCGTTATCGACTCGAAAAACGCGGCTGCCGACCCCGAACGGCTGCTCGAGCGCGTCGGTCTCGTCGACGCCATCGACAAGAAAGCCGGCGGCTACTCGAAGGGGATGGCCCAGCGGCTCATGCTCGCGATGGCGCTGGTCGGCGACCCCGATCTGCTGATCCTCGACGAGCCCTCGACCGGCCTCGACCCCAACGGGGCCCGCGAGATGCGCCGGATCGTCCGCGAGGAGAACGAACGGGGCGCGACCGTCTTCTTCTCGAGTCACATCATGGAGCAGGTCGAGGCGGTCTGTGACCGCGTCGGCATTCTGCGCGACGGCGAGATGGTCGCCGTCGACTCCGTCGAGGGTCTGCGCGACTCCGTCGAGGGCGGCACGACGCTGCGCGTCACCGTCGACCGAATCGACGACGACGCCCTGCAGGCGGTCCGATCGCTGCCGGACGTTGCCGACGCCACCGTCGAGGACCGGACGCCGCCGACTATCGTCGTCACGGTCGACGGCTCGAAGACCGCCGTCCTCTCGACCTTCGAGGACCGCGGCATCGAGGTCCGGGACTTCTCGACCACCGAAGCGTCGCTCGAAGACGTCTTCCAGTCGTACACGACGGACACGGAGGTGCACGCGCGATGAGCTCCGAGACCGGGACCGGAGCCGAAGCAGCGACCGCGGACGGCTCGGCCTCGAGTTCGCTCGCCCTCGAGAGCGTCCGCGCGATCGCGAAGAAGGACTTCCAGGATTCGATCCGGTCGTGGCTGTTCTGGGGGCTGAGCGTGTTCTTCTTCACGTTGATGGCCGCGCTGGCCGGCTTTATCGCGTGGGCGCAGCCCGAGGAACTGACGACGCTCGGTTTTATCGGCCTCATCAGCCAGGTGTGTAAGCTCGTCATTCCGCTGATCGCGCTCGTGCTCGGCTGGAAGTCGATCGCCGGCGAACGCGAGACGGGCAGCATCAAGGTCTTGCTGTCGCTGCCACACTCCCGAAAGGACGTCCTCGTCGGCAAGCTGCTGGGCCGAACGGCGGTGCTTTCGCTGTCGCTTGGCATCGGCTTCGTCATCGGGATGCTCGCCGTCGCGTTCGCCGTCACCGAGTTCTCGTTCCCCGCGTACGTCGCCTTCCTGGCGATGACGATCCTGTACGGACTGGCGTACATGAGCATCGCCGTCTCGCTCTCGTCGGTGACGCGGTCGACGACGATGGCCGGTGCGGCGATGTTCGGGGTCTTCGTTCTGTTCTACATCGTCTGGAACTCGATCCAGTCCGCACTGAGACTCCTGATGCGGCGAGGGTACATCGACGGTGTCAGCTACATGGGGACGACCTTCACCGGCCAGCAACAAGAGCTGACTCGGTTGCCCGACTGGGCGCTGTTCATCGATATGATCGACCCGGGGACCGCGTATCAGAACACCATCACGCTGTTCAGCGGCCTCTCGGGCGAGGACATCGGGACGACGTTCAACGAGGCCGCCTTCTCCAACGGGCTTCCGTTCTATCTGCAGGACTGGTTCTCCCTCGTTATCCTGCTGTTCTGGATCGTCGTCCCGATCGCCGTCGCGCTCTACCTGTTCGATCGCGGTGACATCTGATCGCGGAGCCATCGCAGTTCGTCCCCGGCACGCGTCGGTGACCCGTTTTCCGCAGGGGACTCCGTTTACGGTCACAGCCGTCGTACGCGCGGCCGTGACCGACTGCATCTTCTACGGCGGCAAGGGCGGCGTCGGTAAAACGACCTGCGCGGCCGCGACCGCTCTCAAACTCGCCGCCGCCGACCGGGAGACGCTCGTCGTTTCGACCGATCCAGCGCACTCGCTCGCCGACTCGCTCGAGGCCGATATCGGTTCGGAACCGACCGAACTCGCGGCACCCGTCGCCCACGATCGGGGTGACACTGCGACGGCACCCGCCGCGGAGACGGACCCGGCGGGCGGCCTGTGGGCCGTCGAAATCGATCCCGAGACCCAACGCGAGCGGTACGAGAAACTGGCGCGGGCGCTGGCCGCCGACCTCCGGCGTGCCGGGATCAGTCTGTCCGATGCGGAGGTCGAACGGCTCTTCGCGACGAGTGCGCCGGCCGGCAGCGACGAGATCGCGGCGCTCGATTTACTGGTCGAGTACGTCGACGCGGACGAGTGGGACACCGTTGTTTTCGACACCGCGCCGACGGGGCACACCCTCCGGCTGTTCGACACCCCCGAGATGATGGGACTGGCACTCGAGACGGCGCGGTCGCTTCGCGGGCAGGCAAAGCGGATCGGCAACGCCGCCCGAACGGCCGTCCTGGGGCCGATGTCGATGATGACTGCCAACAGCGACGACGAAGACGAGAGTCTGGAGGCGTTTCAGACCCGCCTCGAGCGCGCCCGCGACCTCCTCGTCGATCCGGCACGGACCGAGTTTCGGGTGGTCCTCACGCCGGAATCGATGGCGATTTCGGAATCCGCCCGGCTCGTCGATCGACTCCGCGAGGCCGACGTGCCGGTCGAACGGCTGATCGTGAACCGCGTCCTCGAGGCCCCCCACGAGGGCTGTCCGCGCTGTCGGTCGCGTCGGGAGCGCCACGAGGCTCGGCTCGCGGAGATTCGATCGACGTTTCCGGACCTCGAGGTCGTGACGCTTCCCGAACTCGAGGGGGAAGTTGGGGGACGCGAGTCGCTGGCCGTGATCGCCGAGCGGGTGCCGGCCTGAGCGACCGAGCCGGCTTCGGCACTGGAATTATGTCGTTCGACGGTCTGCGTTTCAGTATGTCGCTCTCGCTCGGCCGGAACTCGTCTCCGATCGTTACGTGGATCGGCGTCGCCGTCGCGCTCGTCGCCATCGTCGGCACGCAGGTCCTCGGCTGGGAATGGGGCTCCGGACGGCTCGTCCCGACGTTGATCGGCATCGTCGCCGCAGGCCTCGCTGTCGCCGTGGTTCTCAGCCGTCGCGAGTGAGGCCGCGGTCGTCGTCAGTCCTGGTAAGAGAGTGCCGTCATCGTTCCGCGTAGCGGGACCGGCGAGAGCATGCCCCCATCGTTCGTCGTTGTACTTCGGTTGTCGGCCACCCGCATATCGCGATCTCCTCTCGGCAAGTATTGTGGGATATTATACAATAACCACGAAACTTATACTCCGACACTGACTGTTCGCGGTCGTAGCTGGCACGCTACTGATCCACGTGAAGCGCCTCGAGAAGTACTTGCGGTGGTTGTATCTGGTGAAAAGGGAACAGCGAATCTATCGCTGCTCGAACTGCGGGTGTACGTACGAGACCAACGAGATGACCTGTCAGGAATGTTGGGGTGGGCGGCTCGTCCGGATCAAATAGCCCGCGCCGCTTCGGCGTGGTCGGATTGCCGACGACGGCTCGGTCGGGTCGATCGGAGCGGTCACTCGTGGTCGATCCCGTTTTCCTCGAGCAGCGTTCGGAACTCGGAGGCGTCGAGAATCGGGACATCGTTGTCCCGCGCGTCTTCCTGCTTCGTCGCCCCCGGGTTCTCGCCGGCGACGAGGTAGTCGGTGTTGCCCGAGACGCTGCTCGTCGCGTTCGCGCCGTGGGTCTCGACGAGGTCCTGTGCTTCGCCTCTGGTCATGTCCTCGAGCGAGCCGGTGAAGACGAACGTCAGACCCGCGAGTTCGTCGCCGGTATCGATCGCGACCGCCTGCGGTGAGACGTGCTCGAGCACGTCGTCGACGACGGCGGCGTTGGCCTCGCTCAGGAAGAACTCGTGGATCGTCTCGGCAACCGTGTCGCCCACATCGCTGACGCGCTCGAGTCGCTCGGGATCGGTTTCGGCGGCCTCGCGGAACGCCTCGACGGTCTCGAACTCGCGGGCGAGTTCGCGAGCCGTCGTCGGGCCGACGAGGGGGATGCCCAGCGCGGAGAGGAAGTCCGGCAACGGCGGCTCGCGGCTGGCGTCGATCTCCGCGAGCAGGTTCTCGGCGCTGGTCTTGCCCCAGCCCTCGAGATCGGTGAGGTCCGCTCGGTCGAGTTCGTAGAGGTCCGCGACGGAGTCGAGCAATCCGGCGTCGACGAGTTGGCGGACGCTTCGCTCGCCGAGCCCCTCGAGATCGAGGCCGTCGTCGCTGGCGTAGTACTCGATCGACCGACGCAGTTGCGCGTCACAGCCCAGGCCGCCGGTACAGAACGCCATCGGACCGTCGCGCTCGACCGGGCTGTCACAGACGGGACACGCGTCGGGGAGTTCGTAGTGGCCCTCGCTGTCTTTCTCGACGACCTCCTCGACGTACGGGATTACGTCGCCCGCGCGCTGGACCCGAACCGTGTCGCCGATATTGACGTTTTTTTCGGCGATCTCCTCGGGGTTGTGGAGGCTCGCCCGCGAGACGGTGACGCCGCCGACGTCGACCGGCTCGAGCAAGGCGACGGGGGTCAGTCGGCCGGTTCGGCCGACCTGAACCGCCACGTCGACGATGGGCGTCACTTCCGCGCGGGCCGGGAACTTGTAGGCGAAGGCGTAGCGGTCGTGACGAGCCGTCCGGCCGAGTTCCTCGCGGGCCTCGCGGTCGTCGACCTTGATCACGGTGCCGTCGATCTCGTAGTCCAGTTCGTCACGGCCCTCGAGCATGCGGTCGCGGTAGTCGATGGCCTCGTCGATGTCGGCAGCGAGTTCGACGTGGTCGGCGATCCGCAGCCCCCAGTCGGGCAACCGCTCGAGTTCGGCATACTGGGTGTCTGCGAGTTCGCTGGCCGCGAGCACGTCGAAGTAGAAGACCGCGAGGGGACGCTCGGCGACGACAGCGGGATCGAGCTGTCGGATCGTGCCGGCGGTGGCGTTTCGTGGGTTGGCAAACGGCTCCTCGCCGCGCTCGATGCGCTCGCGGTTGTACGCCTGGAAGGCGTCTTTGGGCATGTAGACCTCGCCTCTGACCGCGAGGAAGTCGGGATAGTCGCCGTGGAGGTGCTGCGGGACGGCACCGATCGTGCGCGCGTTGCGCGTGACATCGTCGCCTTCGCGGCCGTCTCCGCGGGTGACCGCGCGCTCGAGATGCCCCTCCTCGTAGACGAACTCCATGGAGACGCCGTCGAATTTGGGCTCACAGACGTACCGGACGTCGCCGACCTCCCGCTGTACGCGGTCGTCGAATTCGCGGACGTCCTCGACGTCGCCGCTCCCCTCGATCGAGAGCATCGGCGCGACGTGCTCGACCGTCTCGAACTCCTCGACCGGCTCGCCGCCGACGCTTCGGGTGGGACTGTCCGGATGGGAGAGATCGAATTCCGACTCGAGTTCGCGCAGGCGGCCGAACAGGGCGTCGTACGTTCGGTCGGCGATGAGCGGCTCGCTCTCGACGTAGTACCGCCGATCGTGCTCGCGGATGGCCTCGCGGAGTCGCTCGACCTGCTCGCGGGCCGCCGTCTCCGAAAGCGCTTCGACCGGCCCGAAGTCGGTCGGCGGGTCTCGGAGGTACGGGTTTTCCTCGTTCTCGTCGACGACTGGCATTGCTCGAGGGTAACTGCCCGCCCCCGTTAACCTTACTGACCGCGGCGCACCCGATACCGACCGATTCGCGCCGGATCGGGCCGGGACGCGCTATTTCCACGGGTTATCTACCAGTTCGGTATGGACGCTCGAGCCGACGGCGATCCGACAGTCGGCTCGCGGCGAGGCGATACACAGCAGGACGTAGCCGTCCGACAGGTGTCGTTCCTTCAGTGCCCGGGGCGGACGGGGATAGGCGATGGCTGTCTCGATGCCGTGGCCCTCGGCATCGCCGCTATCGGGTTCCGGCTCCGCTCCGTCGACCGCGAGCAGTCGTCCCGTACAGGTTCCGCAGGCACCGGTCCGACAGCCGAACGGGAGCGCGATGTCGGCCCGTTCGGCCCCGTCCAGCACCGTCTCGTCCTCGCGAACCGCGACCGTCCGCGTCCGATCGCCGGGCCACTCGAGGGTAACCGCGTGGCTCGGCGGCCGGTCGTTCGAGTGTCCGCTCACTGCCAGACGTCGCTCGTGCAGTCGCCGTCGGGCCACCGGATCTCGTGGGCGCGGGCGGGTCCGTCGGGGCACTCACCCCAGTCGACGAGGAAGTCCTCGTCGAGCTCGAGCCGTCCGTTGCGGGGGTCGACATCGGCTTTCAGCATCACCGATCCCTGCTCACCCTCCTCGGGGTAGAACTGGTCGTCCCACGACGAGAACAACGACGTGGTCCAGTAGAGGCGCTCGCCGTCGAGGGAGAGCTGGATCATCTGTGGGCCGGCGTTCAGTTCGCGGCCCTGGACTTCCTGCACGTCGCCGAAGGTACCGCCGACCGACAGCGAGTCGGCCCGCCGCGGGTTCGACGGATCCGAGATATCGTACATCCAGACCTCGCCGTGGAGCCAGTTCGAGCCGAACAGGTACCGATCGTCCATCGAAATCAGGATATCCGTCGTTAGCCCCGGCACGGGCATCTCCCAGTCGGGGTGTTCTCGGCTCTCGAAATCGATCACCTTCTCGGCGCGGTACGCCCCGTCCCCATCGTTTGCGCCCCCGTCGTACCAGAAGTGAAACATGTTCGACGAGAGCGCGGTCCCGACGAACCCATGGGTCGATTCGGGCGTGTGGAGGAATCGCACCTCGAGCGGAATCAGTCCCTCCTCACCGAGATCGATCGTCTGCTCGACGGTACCGCTCTCCCAGTCCCAGAAGTGGAGCCGCCGTCCGTAGTTGCCGGCCTCGACGTCGTCGAGATCGAAGCCCGGATAGTAGGTCTTCGGCGCGGCCCACTCGGTGGAGACCATCACGTTCTGGCGAGGCTGGTACCAGTAGTCGTAGTTCATCTCGATCTCGCCCGGCGGCTCCCACCGCCCTTCGATCTCGAAGTCCTCGTTCAACTCGAGGAAGCCGCCCGGTAACTCGCCGTCGGCGTCGCCGAGCATGCTGATCAGGATCTCCCCGTCGGGGATACAGTGGACGGTGTGCGGTGCCGAGAGGTCGTACTCGAAGACCTCCTCGGGTTCGATTACCGTCTCCAGTTCGGGATTCCGCCGGTCTTTGGCATCGATCACGTGGATCCGCGAGGAGCGCTGGCCGGGGACGATCAGGTGTCGCCGCTCGAGGCCCTCCATGTGACACGACGAGGAGCAGGCGTTCCACCCGAAGTGGTGGAGCTCGTCGCCGCGTTCGGGCATCTCGATCCGATCGACGATCTCGCAGTAGGTGTCCGAGTTCGGATCGAGATCGACGACCGCCACGAAGTCCGACGCGTCGACGTCCGTGCCGACGTAGAGGCTCATCACGTAGGCCAGTTTCTCTCGCTCGCCTTCTTCGATGGCGGCCTGCGGCGTCGCGTAGCCGGGCCCTTCGTGGTGGTGCTCGTGGTCGTGGGCGGTATCGGACTGGTGTTCATGTGCCGATTCATCGCCTGCCGATTCTGTGTCGGCGTCACTCATGGTGGCCAGTACCACAACCGGGGTAATAAGTCTGGCACGCATCGATCGGTCAGGGGGAGTTGACTCGCTCCCGCTGGCACCCTCGTCGGACGACAGTTGACTCAGCGGTAGCTCACTCGAGAGTTGCCCCGTCGGCTTCGCGCTCGAGTCGCGGATCGGGATCAATTTCTACCTCTGCCTCTCCTGGGGCATCATGCTGATCGCGGCGCTGGTCTGCTGTTTGATTCAGGTAACGACTAAACGCGAGGGCATCGTTGTTGTGATTGGAACGATCTACTCCTGGACGTAGGCCTCCATCAACTCCACGGCGTCCGTATATCCGAGTTCCGTCACCCACTCCAGCACAGATTGACCGGTCTCATCCGTCGCAGTCGGATCCGCCCCGTGCTCGAGGAGCATTTTCATATACTTCCGATCACTCTGCCCGTTTATAACCGTCATTGCAAGCGGATACCGGCCCTTGTTATCGAGGATATTCGGGTCAGCACCCGCATCAAGCAACACTTCGACCACATCATAGTTCTCAACTTCTAACGCAGTCAGCAACGGTGTATTACCACCACTGTCCTGAGCATCCAGATTAATTCCGCGATCAATCAACTCCCTCGCTATGTCTGGACGACCCGAAATAGCCGCCTGATGCAAGAGGGTGCTTCCATTGTCAGATCGATGAGTCAGGTCAGCGTTGTCGACGAGCTCATCGAACGTCTCCCTATCACCCTCTACTACCGCTGATTCAATGTCGGTTCTACTGTACAGGTTGTCGGATCCGTTATCACTACTCATACATCAGTGGCCCTCACTTCTCCACCTAATACTGATCTTTTTCGTGCTCTCCGGAACGACTTACGCGACGAGATTCTAGGCGATAGTGAACTAGGTTTCCGAAACTCGTCCACGAACTCCTCATATGATAGATTCTCCGTCAATACTGCTCCCTGAGAGACAGATATTCACGGTGGTGCTTGTGCCATTGATACCAATTAGTCCGCTCTACAGTGTACCAGCCGATCTACTCTTGGACATTGGATTCCATTAGCTCTGCTACGTCCGTTTTCCTAATCCTTCTCAACCATTCCAGCACCGATTCTCCAGACTCATCCGATGCCGTTGGATCAGCACCATGCTCAAGGAGCATTTTTAATTTTCCACCTCTTTGTCCTCTCGTCACCGCCATCGAAAGTGCACATCTCCCGCTGTTATCGAAGATATTCGGATCAGCACCACCCTCAAGCAACACCTCAGCTGTGTCATAATTTTCAACTTCCAAAGCAGTAAGCAACGGGGTAAGACCTCCATTGTTCTGAGCATCAAGGTCGATTCCTCGACCAATCAGCTCCCTCGCTATTTCTGGACGACCTGAGCCAGCCGCCTCATGTAAGAGCGTATTCCCATTATCAGCTCGATGCGTCAGGTCAGCGTCGTCGATGAGGTCGTCGAATTTCTCTTTTTCGTCCTGGATAATCGCATTCTCGATGTCGGTGCTACTGTACAGATCGTCAGGTCCGTTGTCTTCACTCATAGGTTCTCACTCCAGTTGACCTCACTTCTCCTCCCAATGCTGACCTTCTTTTTCATGCTCTCCGGAACTGCTCGCGCGACGAGATTCTGGCCGATAGTGATCGAGGTTTCTGAAATCCGTCTATGAACTCCTCATATGAGATGATTCCACGTAGGTAGTACTCTCTGAGAGACAGATATTCATGCTGGGCTTGTGCCCCTGATATCGATTAATCTGCTCTACTGTGAGCCAGCGGATCTACTCTTCGACGTAGGATTCCATCAGTTCCGCGACGTCTGTTATCCCGTGCGTTCTCACCCACTCTAACACAGATTCCCCGGACTCATCCGACGCCGTCGGATCAGCACCGTGTTCAAGGAGCATTTTCACGATTGTCCGATCCTTTCGGCCCCGCGTAACTGCCACCGAAAGCGGACATCTCCCATTGTTATCGAAGATATTCGGATCAGCACCACCCTCAAGCAACACCTCGACTGTGTCATAGTTTTCAAGTTCCACAGCTTTCAGCAACGCAGTATGACCCCCATCATTCTGAGCATCCACATCAATCCCCCGATCAATCAGCTCTCTCGCCATTTCTGGACGATCACGGCCAGCCGTGTGATGCAAGAGAGTACTTCCATTATCAGATCGATGGCTTAGATCGGCATCATTAATCAGCTCATCAAATGTCTCTCTATCGCCCTGTACGATCGCTGACTCAATATCGGTTCTACTGTACAGGTCGTCGGATCCTTTATCATTACTCATAGGTTCTCACTCCAGAGGTCCCCATTTTTCTTCCCAGTATTCACCCATCTCTTCATGCTTTCCGGAACTGCTCGCGTGAGGGCATTCTGGTTGATAATGGTCAGGATTTCTATACTCCGCTAAGAACTCTTCACGGGTAATGATTCCTCTCAAATAGTACTCAACCAGGTACCGGTACTCACGCTCCGGCTTATGCCCCATACACCAATCATCCCGATCAAGCGGTACCTCGTCGACTGCACAGAATACAATACCATTAGGACCTTTCGCTCTGTTCCACACCTCTTCTCGCTGTCCCGGTGCGTAGTCAGGACGTCGCTCGTCCGCCGAGGTCGGGCAGCCTCGAGACGATTCGACAACCCGTTCGGAGATGACGGCAGCAGTCCGCCCGATAGACGGAAATTCGACCGGAAAGAGTCGTAAGACAGACGACCGAGAACCGCCGTCTGATCGGTTCGTCCTGCCTTTCAGCCGAAACTATCGCTCCATGGACTATCGCCGACTTCGGCACGGACCCGCGGTCCGACTTCGATGCGGCAGTCGGCTCGAGGGGAGGCGATACACAGCAGGACGTAGCCGTCGTCCTGTTCGTCGTCTGTCAGTGCCTGTGGCGGCCGCTGATAGCCGAACGCGTCCGCAACGTCGAGCGGCCGGTCCGTCCCGTCGTCGCCGGATTCATCGTCGTCCTCGAGCGCGAGCAATCGGCCCACGCAGGTGATGCAGGTCCCGGCTCGGCAGTCGTACGGCAACCGGACGCCGAGCCGCTGGGCTGCTTCGAGTACCGTCTGGCTCTCGTCGACGTCGATCGTCCGCGTCCGGCCGTCGGTCCACTCGAGTGTCACGTCGTAGTTCGTCATCGGTGGCCCTCGGCTGTCGGTCGCCGCTCGGTCGTGGAACTCACGGTCGGGTATACGACGGACAGGGAAAAAAGAGTGGACGTGTCCAGTCGCCCGCCGTCGGTGCGCCCGATCGACCAAGTCCCAGTATTTACCCGCACCCGGCGCGTAGGGCCTGACAGATGGGACAGGGAACGGAGTTCGGACTGGTCGACCTCGAGGAAGCCGACACCCCGGGTGACGAGTGGGAGGAGATCGATATCTCGGAGACCGAGGCCGATCGAATCGCACGGAAGCGCGACCGGGAGTTCGAGCAGTTCGAGGAGCGCATCAAGGACGCCGACCAGTTCAAGGTCGAGCAGTCGGTGTTCGATGACGCGACCTTCGCGGCGCTGTACAAACTGGTTCAGGACGGCTACGTCGAGGCCTTCGGCGGGCCGCTCTCGACGGGCAAGGAGGCCAACGTCTACCACGCGCTGGGCGACGACCGCGAGGTCGCGGTCAAGATCTACCGGATCAACGCCTCGAACTTCACCCAGATGCGGGAGTACCTCGAGGGCGATCCCCGATTCGAGGGCTTAGGCGGCAAGAAGAAAGACGTCGTCCTCGCGTGGACGAAAAAGGAACTGGCGAACCTCCGGCGAGCACAGGCTGCCGGGGTTCGGGTTCCGGAGCCAATCGCGACCGAACGCAACGTCCTGGTCATGGAGTACATCGGGACCGACGACGGCCGCGCGAAACGGCTCGGCGAGGTCCACATCGAGAACCCGCAGACCGCCTACGAGGTCATGCGTGAATACATGCGCCGGCTCTACTCGGCCGGCCTGATCCACGGCGATCTCAGCGAGTACAACGTCGTCTTCGACGAGACCGAGGGCCAACTCGTGTTTATCGACCTCGGGCAGGCCGTGACGGTCCATCACCCGAACAGCCGCGACTTCCTCGAGCGGGACTGTCGAAACGTGGCGGGCTTTTTCTCCCGGCAAGGGCTCGAGGTGACGGCGGACGACCTCCTCGAGTTCGTCACGAGCCCGGAGCCCGATCCCTCGCGGGACTGAACTCGGCCCGCAATCGGTCGGAAACACGCGCTCCGGTCCTCTGCGATCGCCACCCTCGAGTGGCGACGCCGACTTCGATCGTGCCGTCGTCTCGCGCCGACCCGTCCGAACCGCCGCCGCGACTCGAGACGGTGCGTGCGACGATGTCACGACGCACCCGTGCTCGCGGACCAAGCGCTTAACCTCACCCAGCCAGTAGCGGACTATATGCAGCACGTGAAGATTCCGCAGGACCGCATCGGCGTTCTCATCGGCGAAGGTGGCGAGACGATGCGCGAGATCGAGGCGGCGGCCGAAGTACGACTCGATATCGACTCGGAGAACGGCTCCGTCGCCGTCGAAACGGTCGGCGATCCCGTGCTCGGCCTCAAGGGCCCCGAGATCGTTCGCGCGATCGGCCGCGGCTTCGCGCCCGAGGACGCCCTGCGGCTGCTCGAGGACGACATGATGTTGTTCGACGTCGTCGACATCGACGCCGCCGCGCGCAACAAAAACGACATGAAACGCAAGAAGGGGCGGCTGATCGGCGAGGGCGGCCGGACCCGCGAACTGATGGAGGAACTGACCGGGGCCGACGTCGTCATCTACGGCTCGACGCTCGGGGTCATCGGCGCGCCACAGGAGGTCGACGCCGTTCGCAGCGCCGCCGAGATGCTCTTGGACGGCGCGCCCCACGGCGCGGTCTACTCCTTCCTCGAGGAGAAGCACAACGAGATGAAACACAAGGGGATGGAGTACCACCGGTTCCCCGGCGGCCAATCCTGACCTCGGACCTGTTTCGGTAGCGTCGTTTCGTTCTCTGCTCCCCGATGTGAGCCCATCGTCCGAACCGCTTTTCCATCGGTCGTCGACTCTCCGCCGAATCCCCAGTGACGCGGTATCTACCCGCCGATTCTCATACAGTGTGACTATATATACCCGGCGAGCAGTCGGATCGAAAACGCACGACAGGGAGTACCTCGAGCCACCCTGCCCGATCAATTGGGAAAGGTTTATATAGAATCACAATCAATCCTTCGAGTGACTATGGCTCAACAGCAGATGGGCAACCAGCCCCTTATCGTACTCTCGGAGGACAGCCAGCGAACCTCCGGGGAGGACGCGCAGTCGATGAACGTGCAGGCCGGGAAGGCCGTCGCCGAGTCGGTTCGGACGACGCTCGGCCCGAAGGGGATGGACAAGATGCTCGTCGACTCCTCGGGCAACGTCATCGTCACGAACGACGGTGTCACGCTGCTCTCGGAGATGGAGATCGATCACCCCGCGGCCGACATGATCGTCGAAGTCGCCGAGACGCAGGAAGAGGAAGTCGGTGACGGAACGACGAGCGCCGTCGTCGTCGCCGGCGAACTCCTCAGCCAGGCCGAGGACCTGCTGGACCAGGACATCCACGCGACCACCCTCGCCCAGGGATACCGAGAGGCCGCCGAAGCGGCCACCGAGGCCCTGGAAGAGATCGCCATCGATGTCGACGAAGACGATACCGAAATCCTCGAGCAGATCGCCGCGACGGCGATGACCGGCAAGGGCGCGGAGAACGCCAAGGACCTGCTTTCGGGGCTCATCGTCGAGGCCGTTCGCGCGGTCGCCGACGACGACGGCGTCGACACGGACAACATCAAAGTCGAGAAGGTCGTCGGCGGCTCCGTCGAGAACTCCGAACTCGTCGAGGGCGTCATCGTCGACAAGGAGCGCGTCTCCGAGAACATGCCGTACTTCGCCGAGGACGCCGACATCGCGATCGTCGACGGCGACTTGGAGATCAAAGAGACCGAGATCGACGCCGAGGTCAACGTCACCGACCCCGACCAGCTCGAGCAGTTCCTCGAACAGGAGGAAGCACAGCTGCGCGAGATGGCCGAACAGGTCGCTGACGCCGGTGCCGATGTCGTCTTCGTCGACGGCGGCATCGACGACATGGCCCAGCACTACCTCGCACAGGAGGGCATCATCGCCGTCCGTCGCGTCAAGTCCAGCGACCAGGCTCAGCTCGCTCGCGCGACCGGCGCAACGCCGGTCTCGAGCGTCGACGACCTGACCGAGGACGACCTCGGCGCTGCCGGTAGCGTTGCACAGAAGGAGATCGCCGGCGACCAGCGTATCTTCGTCGAGGACGTCGACGACGCCAAGGCCGTCACCCTGATCCTCCGCGGCGGTACCGAGCACGTCATCGACGAGATCGACCGCGCCGTCGAGGACTCGCTGGGCGTCGTCCGGACGACCGTCGAGGACGGGAAGGTGCTCGCCGGCGGCGGCGCACCCGAGATCGATATCTCGCTCTCGCTGCGCGACTACGCCGACTCCGTCGGCGGCCGCGAGCAACTCGCCGTCGAAGCATTCGCGGACGCGCTCGAGGTCATCCCGCGTACGCTGGCCGAGAACGCGGGTCTCGATCCCATCGACTCGCTGGTCGAGCTTCGCAGTGCCCACGACGGCGGCGACACCGCCGCCGGGCTCGACGCCTACACCGGCGACACCATCGATATGGACGCCGAGGGCGTCTACGAGCCGCTTCGCGTGAAGACCCAGGCCATCGAGTCCGCCACCGAGGCGGCCGTCATGCTGCTGCGCATCGACGACGTCATCGCCGCGGGCGACCTCGCGGTCTCCCACGATGACGACGACGAAGACATGCCTGCCGGTGGCCCCGGTGGCATGGGCGGCGGTATGGGCGGTATGGGCGGCGGCATGGGCGGCATGATGTAACCGAGGTCCGAGTACACCAACGACCTCGAGACGACGCCACGAGCCAGAAACCGACTTCCCGTTCCGGGGCGGGACGCCATCACGGAACGGGAAGTCGGCCCGATACCACTCTTCGTTCCGGGACGCTTTTCGTCCCTCCGCGTCGGCCGTCAGCCCGCTCGGGTCGGCGGTCCTCGCGGGGACAATCGGTGGAAGACACTACCGGTCGGCCCGCTCTGTCCGCCGTTTCGAGTCGGCCCGTCTTCAGTTCCCGTTTCGTCTCGCTCCCGAATCCGATCCTCGAGTCGCTGCGCTCGGCCTCTCGATGGGTGATTACTCGTGACCGGCCGTCTCGAAACGCTCATATATTTTCACGATACTATCTACGGACGACGAACGCCGTCGCTCTGACACGACACCTGCGCTCGACGTGCCGATACACCGATACCCTGTCCCGTGGGGCCGATTACCACCGCCCATTAGTGTTGCTTAGTGTACATAATGCTCCCATACCGCATACGCCCCTTGAACCACGATAAACTAAGTAGTAGCCCGCAATATCCGCGGATATGAATACGCTTCTGTTGGATAGCGATGATGTCAACGAGCACGCACGAATGTCCGCTGTCATCGATGCGATCGAACAGGCCTTCGGTGCGTTCGAGCGCGGCACCACACAGATGCCCGCGAAGTCCTACATCGATCTCCCGCAGTACAACGGTGACTTCCGATCGATGCCCGCCTACCTCGATACGGGCGACTGGGACGCGGCCGGCCTGAAGTGGGTCAACGTCCATCCGGACAACCCCGCGGATCACGATCTCCCGACGGTACTGGGGACGATGATCTACTCCGATCCCGAGACCGCGATCCCGCTTGCCATCATGGACGGGACGGCACTGACGATGAAACGAACCGGTGCAGCGGCCGCCGTCGCCACCGACTATCTCGCTGTCGAGGACGCCTCGAGCCTCGGACTCATCGGGGCCGGCGTCCAGTCGTACACGCAACTCGAGGCGATCAGCGAGATTCGACCGATCGAGGAAGTCGTCGTTTCGGATCCCGACGAGGAGCGCGTACAGCGGTTCGTCGAGACCTACGAGGACCGCTTCGATATCCGCAGCGGCTCGATTTCCGAAGCCGGTCACTGCGACGTGTGTTCGACCGTGACGCCGGTCGAGGATCCGATCGTGGGACGCTCCGACGTCGGCGAGCACACACACATCAACGCGATGGGGGCCGACGCCGAGGGGAAACACGAACTGCACGACGAACTGCTGGACGCGGCGCGGATCGTCATCGACGACCACGAGCAGTGTACTCACTCGGGCGAGATCAACGTCCCCTACCACGAGGGCGTGTTGACCGACGCGGACATCCACGGCGAAATCGGCGAAGTCGTCGTCGGCTCGAAGGCGGGACGAACCGAGGAGACGGGCGTTACGGTCTTCGATTCGACCGGGCTCGCGATTCAGGACGTCGCGGCCGCGCGGGTCGTCTACGAAACCGCCCGCGAGGACGGTGCCGGCACCGACTTCGGACTGATCGATACCGACCAGTAGACGCCGACTCGCCGGTTGTCGCGATTGCGATCCTTTTCGATCGGAACGCCGTTTTCGACCGTTAGTCGTCCGTCTTCGTGACCTGTGGACGCTCGCCGGCGTCGGCTCCGAACGCCGTCTCGCGGAGGTCGGCTTCGATTTCCTCGAGCGACCGCCCTTTGGTCTCGGGCACGAGCCGATAACAGAAGAGCAATGCGAGCACCGAGAGTGCGCCGTACAGCCAGAACGTCCCCGTCTGCCCGACGATGTCGATCAGTCGCAGGAAAGTCAGCGACACGAGCAGGTTGCCGGCCCAGTTGACGACGGTGACGACGCCCATTGCTGTCCCGCGGATCTCCGTCGGGTAAATCTCGGAGATCAGCAGCCAGAAGACCGGTCCCAGTCCGATCGCGAAGAACGCGACGTACAACATCAGGCTCCCGGTCGCGATCCAGCCGATCGCACCCGAGAGACCGGGCAGGTAGAACGCGATGCCCAGGACGGCGAGCATGACGCTCATCCCGGCCAGTCCGAGGAGCAACAGCGGACGGCGGCCCGTACGGTCGATCAACAGCACCGCGGCAACGGTCATGGTGACGTTGACGACGCCGATACCGACAGTCGCCAGGATCGAGGCGGTGTTCGCGAAGCCGGTCGACTCGAGGATCGTCGGCGCGTAGTACATGACCGTGTTGATGCCGGTCACCTGCTGGAACACCGCCAAGCCGACGCCGACGATCAGCATCGGTCGCACCCACGGCTCGAAGAGGTCGCGGAGCGTCCCGGACTCGGTGTGGATCGTCTCTTTGATCTCGCGCAGTTCGTCCTCGACCTGGGTCTCGACGCGGGTACTGGCGAGCACCTCGCGGGCGTCGCTTTCGCGGCCGTGTTCGTAGAGCCAGCGGGGGCTCTCGGGCATGAACAGCATGCCGACGAACAGGACCGCGGCGGGGACCATGCCGAGGCCGAGCATCCAGCGCCACTCGCCGCCGCCGGCGAACGCGAAGTTCACGAGGTAGGCGATGAGGATGCCGCTGGTGATCGTCAGTTGGTTGAGCGAGACCAACGAGCCGCGGATCTTCGGCGGCGAGATCTCGGAGATGTACAGCGGACCGACGACCGAGGCGAATCCGACGCCGATCCCGTCGACGATTCGACCGACGATCAGTATCTCGACGGTCGGCGCGATCGCCATGATGAGCGACCCGACGAAGAAGACGACGGCACCCACGAGGATGAGTCGTCGTCGACCGAGTCGATCCGCGAGTCGGCCGCCCAGCGCCGCCCCGATGATCGCACCGATCATCGCCCCGCTAACGATGATCCCTTCGATCAGCGAGGCGTTCATCGAATAGCCGAAGACGGTCGCCAGTTCGAACGTGTTTCGAATGTACAACATCGCGCCGGAGATGACGCCGGTGTCGAACCCGAACAGTAGCCCGTTGAGCGCGGCCAACGCCGCGACGACGTAGATGAACGAATTCCGATCGTTGCCGGTCGTTCCTGTGCGTGTCATTGACATCGATACTATGTGGAAATATTGTTTCATACCGTAGTTAACAAACCTAACGATGCCCGTCCACACACGACAGGTCTGTGACGTTCGTGCTCGAGACGCGATACGGGACCGTCTCGGCGGTCCGACGGCCCATCGACGGTCCCGTACCGGCTGGCCGTGGCTTTCCGTCGGGGCGCGGTCAGTGGTCGGATCGCCGGTCGGCGTCGAATCGGGCGGGAGCGTCGTGTGCCGTCTCACCCGTTTGTCGTTCCTGCGAAACGCTACGTAATTCGCTTCGGTGGCCCCGACCTGCATCCGGGCACGGTAGACGGGCACTCTCGTCGCCCGGCCGACGGTCGCCGCGACGAACGAGTTTCCGACATCGATGCTAAAAAACAGGCCCGGATGGCCCCGATACCTGACGGAGGTCGACCGTTGAGTTCGCCGACGGCCAGCCGCGTGACCGACGGCGTCCCGCGTCTCGAGCGTCACCTAACCGGGGACGTGCGGGCGAAGCGCGTCGGGGGTGACCGGCCAGTGAGTGAACAGCCGGTCACGCCACGTCATCGAAGGTGTGGGCTGGTCGGCGACGTACCATCCACGACCGGCCATCGAACGGGAGCTTACGGTATGCGTTCATTCTCGAAGCCATCCGGTGCTGTCGCGCTCCCACCACGAGCCGGGGTGTAAATCGGACCGCCTGCTGTCGGTTCCGATAGCGGTTCGATCGGCGTGCCGTCAGTCGTCGATTTCGATCGCGGGTCGTCCGGGCTCGGCGTTCGCGAGCACGTCCTCGTCGGCCTCGGCGGCGCGAACGACGCGAACCGGAGCGTCGAACTCGCGCTCGATCAGCCACGCCGCGGACTCGAGGGCCGCGTACTCGGCGTCCGGTTCGAGCGTCATCGACAGCGCCTCGCGCTCGGCCTGCAGGTCCTGGCCGTAATCGGCCGCGGCGTCGCCCTGTTCGCGGATATGACCCTCCTGCATGAGTTCGCCGATCAGGTTATCCGCGTCGCTCTCGATCGCGATCTCCAAGGCGTCGTACTTCCACTCGGGCGCGACGACCACGTCGATTCCGAGGGGGTCCTCGATCCCGGCGACATCGACGATGTCGCGGATGTCTTCGCGGGTGTTCTCGACCAGCCGACGGCGTTTGGCGACGTAGTCGCGGTCGACCTCGGCGGTCGGCCACGCGGCCTCGGCGACGAACCCATCGCCGCCCAGTTCGTCGTACAGTTCCTCCGCGATGTGGGGCGCGACCGGCGCGAGCAAACGGACCACGGCCGACAGTCCGCGTTCGTAGGTCTCGGCGTGGGGCTCGGTGTAGTCGGCGTATTGGCGCAGCGTTCGCACGAGGTCCTGCGTTTCCCGCAGCGCCTTGTTGAACGTCAGGTCGTCGTACTCCGCCGTGGCGATGGCGATCGTCGCGTCGATCTCCGCGTCGACGTAACTCGCGATCGCGTCGTCGTCGCCGTCGGGCGTCTCGGCCGCGTACTCCTCGACCAACCCCTGCAACCGCTCGAGGAAGGCGTACGTCGACTGGACGCCTTCTTCGCTCCAGTCGAAGTCGCGTTCGGGCTGGGCGGCCTGCATCATGAACAGGCGCGCGGTGTCCGCGCCGTACTCCTCGACGATCCGCTGGGGGGAGACGACGTTCCCCTTGGATTTGGACATCTTCTCGCCCTCCAACTGAACCATTCCCTGTGCCAGCAGGTCCGTAAACGGCTCGCGGTGCTCGAGGCCCTCGTTGTCGGCCAGCACCTTCGTGAAGAACCGGGAATAGAGCAGGTGCATCACGGCGTGTTCGATGCCGCCGACGTACTGGTCGACCGGCATCCAGTCGTTGGCCCGCTCGCGGTCGAAGGGGGCGTCCTCGAGGTCCGGCGAGACGTACCGCAGGAAGTACCACGAGGAGTCGACGAAGGTATCCATCGTGTCGGTTTCGCGGGTCGCGTCGGCCCCACACTCCGGACACGTGGTCCGTTGCCACTCCTCGGCGGCGTCCAGCGGGTTCCCGGTCGTGTTGATGAACTCGGGGAGTTCGACCGGCAGGTCCTCGTCTGGGACCATGACGGGGCCACAGTCGTCGCAGTGGACGACCGGGATCGGCGTCCCCCAGTAACGCTGCCGGGAGATTCCCCAGTCGCGCAGTTGATACTGGGTGGCCTCCTCGGCGCTGTCGATGTCCGCGGTCAGCCGTTCGCGGGCTGTTTCGCTGTCCAGCCCGCTGTACTCGCCGGCGTCGATCAGGACACCGTCCTCGGTGTAGGCCGACTCGCTTACGTCGGGCGCGGTCGGTTCCTCGTCACCGTCGGGTTCGGGGGCGATGACCGGCCGGATGTCGATACCCATCTTTTCGGCGAAGGCGTGGTCGCGCTCGTCGTGGGCCGGCACGGCCATCAGCGCGCCCGTCCCGACGTCCGAGAGGACGAAGTCGGCGACGTAGACGGGAATCTCCTCGCCGGTCGCGGGGTTCGTGGCGGTCAGGCCGGTCTCGACGCCGTTGGGTTCGTCGCCGTCGGGATCGGCCTCGTGATCGACGAACCGGCGAATCTCGTCGTCCTCCTCGGCCAATTCCTCGCTGATCGGGTGATCCGGCGCGAGCGCGAAGAAGGTCGCTCCGTGGATCGTGTCGACACGGGTCGTAAAGGCCTCGACCGGGCCGTAGTCCTCGACGTGAAATTCGAGTTCCGTCCCGTGCTGGCGGCCGATCCAGTTGCGCTGCATCTGTCGCACCGAGTTGGGCCACCCCTCCAGGTCGTCGATGTCCTCGAGCAACTCGTCGGCGTACTCGGTGATCTGTAGGAACCACTGCTCGAGTTCGCGCTGTTCGACGGGCGTCTCACAGCGCCAGCAGAGTTCGGCCTCGCCCTCGACCTGCTCGTCGGCGAGGACGGTCTCGCAGTGGGGACACCAGTTGACGTCGGCATCGCGGCGCTCGACCAGTCCCTCCTCGTGGAACCGGGAGAACAGCCACTGGTTCCACTGGTAATAGTCGGGCGTGCAGGTGGTGATCTCCCGGTCCCAGTCGTAGCCAAAGCCCATCGACTCCATCTGTTCGGTCATGGTCTCGATGCAGTCGACGGTCCAGTCGCGCGGATTCGTATCGCGCTCTTTGGCCGCGTTCTCCGCGGGGAGGCCGAACGCGTCCCACCCCATCGGGTGGAGGACATCGTCGCCCTGCATTCGCCGGAAGCGAGCGTACGCGTCCGTGATCGTGTAGTTACGGACGTGGCCCATGTGGAGTTTGCCCGACGGATACGGGTACATTCCGAGGACGTACGTCGGGTCCTCGACGTTGTCGGCCGTCCGAAAGACGTCCGCGTCGTCCCACGCCTCTTGCCAGCGCCGTTCGACCGTCGCGTGGTCGTATCCCGCGTCGCTCATTTGCTTATATACCTCTAGAACGGGACGCCACCCTATACCTTTCCATACACTAGCTCGCTTCGCTCGGACCACCGATGACAGCCTCGAGACGGCTGCGTCCGTCGGCCGGCCGATATATAGTAGCACTGAAACGATTCCTACACTGGCCCCAACGCCGCATGCGGTCAGATGTGCAGTGACGACTATGGCTCGCCCTCGAGCACCGCAGGAGCCCTCGCCGATACCACGTCGCCGCTTCCGTGCCAGTGCCTCGACCCCCTCCGTCAGCGGTGTCCGTTCGACCGTGATGACCGCGCCGTGCCCGCGTTGTGGCAATCACTCGAGCGACGTATTAAAATGACATTCAAGTGGTGATGAATGTGTCTCTACCCCTTCTAACGAACGCACGAACGAGTTTGTGCCTTTCTCAAATTCCCATTCAGTCTGATATTGGCGAAAGTATTTTGATCTAATATGTTCATGTACCACGCATGACGATCCGACCGAACAGTTGCCAGCACCGGAGTCACCGCTCGTTCGGGCTCGAACGGACGAGTGAACGGGGGGTGACGGAACGTCCAACCGCCGCGTAGCGCCATCGGACCGGTCCCGTCGCCACGGGGCCACGTTACCGTCGCCGGACGACGGCCCGCAGGTAGCGCGGGGTGCCGATTCGTGGCGGGCCGTGGCGGTTTGATCGCGTCGGGATCCGCGACCGCTCGCACGGTACTCGAGACTCGACCCCGCGAGCGTGACAGTGCCGTCGGTCGAACAACGAGCAGCACGTCTCCATGACTAGGGTCGGACACTGGATCGACGAGGCGATCGCGCAATCGACCGCCCTCATCGTTTCCCGCCCGCGTACGATCGTTATCGTGTTCCTACTCCTGACCGCGTTTTTCGCCGCCGGAATCCCGTTGGTCGAAACGGAGACCGATCTCCGCGAGCGCTACTCCGACGGCCTCGACGTCAAAGAAACACAAGACGACGTCGAAGCGGACTTTCAGGGACCGTTCACGGCTGAGGACGAGACGACGCGACTCGTCCACGACGGGACCGATGTCCTCACACGGGAGGAACTCCTCCACGTTCTCCGCCTGCTCGAGCGAATCGATGATCGGCCGACGCTCAGAATGGAGTCCGCGGACGGCCCCGCGACGATGGTCGCGCAGGCGCTCGAGCCCGGAGCGGACACGCCGACCGAACAGCGCCGGGCCGTCGAACGGGCGACGGAGACCGAAATTCGGCAGGCGGTCCGAGAGGTCGGCTCGAGGCGGTCGTTCTCGAGGCTGGTCTCGGAGGACTTCAACCGCGATGGGGCGTCGGCATCGGCGTCGATTACGGTGATCTCCCACGACGTGCCATCCGCGTTCGACGACGAGGACATGGACGGCATCCTGACGACGATCGATACGATGGCGGCCGACGAGCCGGCCGATATCCGCGCGTTCGGTAGCGGTATCGTTGACTCCGAACTCGAAGACGTCATCAGCGATTCGTTCGTGATGGTCATGCCCGTCGTCGTGACGCTGCTTTTGGGTTTCCTCGCCGTCGCCTATCGAGACCCGTTCGATCTGTTACTCGGCCTGATCGCGTTGCTGATGACGATGATCTGGACGTTCGGGTTCCTCGGCTACGCCGGGATACCGTTCGGACAGGAGATGATCATCGTTCCCGTCCTGTTGTTGGCCGTCGGCGTCGACTTCGGGATCCACATTATCAACCGCTATCGCGAGGAAAAGATCCGGGGCGACGAGACGGTCCCCGCGATGCGTACCGCGACCAGCCAGCTCTCGGCCGCCTTTTTCATCGTGACCGCCACCGCGGTCTTCGGCTTCGGAGCGAACGTCTTCGCCGAACTCGAGCCGATGCGGGAGATGGGCCTTGTGGCTTCCGCCGGAATCATCTTTACGTTCGTCATCTTCAGCGGATGCTTGCCCGCGATGAAGTTGCAAGCCGACCGCTTTCGGGACCGACACGACGTCCGGGAGTTCAACTCGACCCCGATCGCCTCCGAGGAATCCTTGCTCGGTCGGCTGCTGGCTGTTTCCGCGACCGTCGGAAAGCGGGCTCCGCTCCTCATGGTCGTTCTCCTCGTGCTCTTCGGGGCCGGAATGGGTGCGTACGGCACCGGCGTCGAAACCACGTTCGAGGAGGAGGATTTCCTCCCGCCCGAAGAGGAAGCGTGGTACGTCGATTCCATCCCGGAACCGTTCGCCCCGGGCGAGTACACTGCCACGGAGACGCTCAACCTGCTTGAAGGGCGGTTCGCGGCCGATCAGGATCAGTCGATAACGATGTATGTCGAGGGACCGTTCGAGGAAGACCACGCGCTCGAGGCACTGGCGGCCCCTGACGATGATCCACCGGAGACGCTCGCCGTCGGGCCGAACGGACGGGCGGAATCACGGAGCATCGTCTCCGTGATTCAGTCCCGTGCCGACGCGGACCCCGAGTTCGCTGCGCTCGTCGCCCGTAACGACCGAGACAGGAACGGCATTCCCGACCGCAACCTCGACCGGATCTACGACGAGTTGTTCGCGTCGCCGGCAGGGCCAGCGGCGGAGCGGTACCTGACTCCCGACCGGCGAGCGGCCCAAGTCGAGTACACCATCGAATCGGACGCCACGATCGACGAAATCGCAGCGGACGGAGCCGACCACGCCGATTCCTTCCGCTACACCGCAACTGCGACGGGCACGCCCCTCATTTACAACGCGATCACCAACAGCCTGTTCGAATCATCGATCCAGGGGATGGTGCTTGCTATCGTGCTCTCGGCGGTCTTTCTCGTGATCGTGTACGGCGTTCTCGAGGGGAAACCGTGGATCGGACTCATCAACGTGTTTCCGATCATGATCGCCGTGTCGTGTCTTCTCGGTACGATGCGGCTGCTCGATATGCCGCTCAATGCCGTCACGGGACTACTCCTGTCGTTCGCTATCGGACTCGGCGTCGATTACGCTGTCCACTTCATGCATCGCTTCGTCGACGAGTATACTGCACACCCGGAGACGGTATCTGCGCTTACGACGACGCTGTCGAGTACCGGCGGTGCGCTCACCGGCAGTATGCTCACGACATCGATCGGAACGGGGGCGCTGATGCTCGCGATTACACCCGTGCTCGGTGACTTCGGGCTCCTGATCGCGTTGAGCGTGTTCTACTCGTTTGCCGCATCCATCGTTGCCCTGCCGCCTGCATTGGTTCTCTGGGATCGGGGTGTCACGTCCGACGCGACCGGCACCGCGCGGCTCAAAGCACTACTTGGAGCCTAATCGGCGTATGACCTCATCGACGACGCCGACCCGCGGACCGTCGTCGCGAGCGCTCTCACACGGACGATCAATCGCTGCCGATGTGGCTCGCCCTCCGACCAACACGGGCTATCTTAATACAGCGAGCGAATCCCGTCGTTTACGACGAGCGAGTAGCCCCACAAGAACAGGTAACTCGCGAACCATACTCTCCCAACGCTCGGGAAACCGCTCCGTTCATGGCGCGGCGGATGTCATGGATGTCGTATCCAGTCGGGGCGTCCCGTCGTCGTGAGGGCGTTGTAGATCGTGTAACCGACGAATCCGACGACGTAGCCCGCAACGATGAGCGTCGTCGCTCCAGTTCTGCCGACGACAGTGACGAGCACGATCAGGAGCGGGCCGAGAACCAGATAGAGGTTCAAGACCGTATCGCTCGGTCCCGCGTTGACGATCCACGTAAGAAGCCGGCTGCGGTAGCGACGCCGACTCATTCGTAGATACCACCCCGCCAAAAGAGCGCGCGAAGCGTCACGAGGATGGGAATGATCTCGAGTCGCCCGATCCACATGTTCAGGATGAACGCGACCTTGCCAGCCGTCGGCAGCGAGTGGGGACCGGTGATCCCGGTCGAGAGACCGACATTCCCCTGTGCACTCGCGATTTCGAAGAGGATCTGTTCCAGCGGATAGGCCCCGCTCGGGAGCGTCGCTAAAAGGACGAAGACGCTCACCGCGAGGAAGACGAACCAGAGAAGCGCGATGATCGCCGCTTCTCCGAACTCTCGAGGGCCGTCTTCCTCGTCGAGGACGCGGTCGTCGATCCGAAACCGATGGACGGTACTGTCGGGGTAGAAGACGTAGGAGACTCGAAATCGAATCCCTTTCACCAGCATTATCAATCGAATGAGTTTGATGCCGCCCGCGGTAGAGCCGGCGGCGGCACCGACGACCATCGCGAAGACCAGCGTGAGAAGCGCACTCGTGGGCCAGTCCCCCAGCGAGAGGGGCGTCGGATCGGTTGCCGTCTGGAAGCCCGCGGCGGTCACTGCTGAGACGAACTGGAAGACGCCGTATCGGAGCGCGTCCGTGACCGAATCGTACGCTGTCGAGACCGATAGCCAGACCGCCGCCGATCCGAGCAGGAGAACCGCGGCCAACCATCGCGTCTGCACGTCCGTGTACAGCCCTCGCAGATCCCCCTGGAGGACGAGGTAGTGGATCGGGAACGCAATGCCGCCAGCGATCATGATCGGGAGCAAAACGGCTTCGATGACGACGCTGTCGTATGCGCCGATCGAACCGTCGATGACCGAGAAACCGCCAGTCGAAATACCCGTCATGCCGTGATTGATCGCCTGCCACGGTGGCATTCCGGCCAGCCAGAGCGACAGGATCGCGATCGACGTGAAAAGCAGGAAGATCCACCAGATAGTGCGGACGGTCGAGACGATACTCGGGTGTATCTTCTGTGATCGCGCTTCGCCTTCGTACACTGTCAACGAACCACTCCCCGGACGGGCGAGGATCGCTGTCGTCAGCACGATCACACCAACGCCACCGACCCATTCGATTATACTCCGCCACCATTGTAGCGTCCGGGGGAGCGAGCCCTCGTCTGTGATCATAGTCAACCCCGTTCCGGTGAACCCGCTCATACTCTCGAAGAGAGCGTTCAGCGGACTCGCGAGTGCGTCGACGCTCTCTGGGGGTGGTGTCTCGAGCCCGGCAGGCGCGAGCGTCACGATCCAGGCGGTCGTAAGAAAGGGCAGCGAGCCGCACGCTGCGATGGCGAGCCAGCCGATGGCAGCGATCATCATGCCGTGGAGTTTGTCCGGCGGAGCGGCATCGGCGAACACTGTCGAGAGCACCCACCCGATCGTTACCGGTATCACCCCCGAGACGACGAGGCCGGGAATCGCGTAATACTCGCCCCAGACGAGCGGAACGAGGATCGATACCAGGACCAGCCCCCCGAAAACCCGCAGCATCCACCCGAGATCGCGTCCGATCGGTGCCACTGTGGTTCTCATCGGTAATCGTCGAAGAATCCGAAGAGATCCGTCACCGCCGGATCGGTCCCGCGTCCGGAGTAGACGGCGAGCCGATCTCCGGCCCCGATTTCGGTTGTCGACCGAGCGATCCGTGGCCCGCTGCCGTCCTGGGGGACGACAGCGACGACGAGCACATCGTCGGGAATCAAGCCCCCCGATCTGGCGTCCTCGAGGGTCTTTCCGGCGATCGGTGCGGCGTCGGAGACCTCGATCTCGAAGACCTCCGCATCGTCTTCGACGGGCATGTAGTCGATAATCGCGGGCTGTCGTGCCGTCCGGTAGAGCGATTCGGCGGCGAGTTGGTCGGGGCTTTTGACCGCGTTGACGCCCATCTTGCGGAACAGCTCCCGGTGTTCGGGTTGGTGCAGAACGGACACGACGGTCGGAATCCCGAGTTCGGTTGCGAGTAGACAGACGAACAGGTTCGTTGCGTCCAGTTCGAGCGTCGAGATGAGCGCATCGGCCCGAGCAGCGCCCGCCTCTTTGAGCGTCTCCTCCCTCGTCGCGTCCTCGTTGAGGACCAGGCAATCGTACTCGTTCGCGATGTCGTTCGCTCTCGTCACGTCGTGCTCGACGACCACCACGTCGTTTCGAGATCGTGATGCAATATCCACTAGCAGGCGTCCGACATTCCCTGCCCCGACGACGATGAAGTGCATCGCCGTAACATTTCAAACTGAGTCACATAAGTCACCCTGGTATTGGATTCGGCTGACGGGACCGCTCGAATCGTGTGCGCACAAGCCGGTTCCAGCAGCATTCGCATCGGCTCGCTGATATCCCTAGACACCGATCGCATATCTGTGGTACGCTCGAGCGCACAGCAACGGCGATTCCACCGAACCGGCATCAGTTC
The DNA here is from genome assembly GCF_005890195.1 of Natrinema pallidum. NCBI lineage: Archaea > Methanobacteriati > Methanobacteriota > Halobacteria > Halobacteriales > Natrialbaceae > Natrinema > Natrinema pallidum. The sequence continues at coordinate 280,500 of NZ_CP040637.1, forward strand.
ACCGTTCAGACCGCCTCTGAACGGCGACGGGCGGCGCTGTTCATATTGTACACTGCTATATTATCTAATCAAAGGAGCCTCATTCTATTAGTAATCGATATACTATATGGAACCACGCGCCTTTTTGATTACGGTAGGATGCAGTTCTGTTCTTGAATTCAGCGGCTGTAGTATGATAGAACAAGATAAGCAAATCAAGACGACTCACCGCCACATTAAATCGAGTTCAGTATGGAATGGAAATTCAAGTGATGTCACACAGACAATATTCGTCCCAAATGTAGTTGAGTCAGTTTGAGAAGTAAGCAGGTCGTTGAGTAACTTGTCTAGAGATTCTCGCAGACCCGCTCAGAGAGGGTTATGACGTGGATTTAGTAGAATTATGAAAGAACGAGCTGACGGCAACGCTTGTACGTCTTCGTCAGTTTCGGCGGCTGATCGGCGTGGTTTCTGATAGCTCAATCCCGCTTCTTTCAACAACCGCCGACAACTCGTGATTGAGTAGTCCACGTCATACGTTTCTTCGAGGAATTGCTTGACGAGCGCCGGTGTCCACGCCGGCGCGTTGAACTCGACCTCACGGGGTGGTTCGTGGACGGTTTCTTCGAACTCTTGTTACTGTCTCTTTGAGTGTTTTCGATTCCTTCTAGAACGGTGAGTGCTGGCTGCAGCGTGCTCAAGCAGTTCGTTGGTGTCGAGCCGCTTGAGCCAGTTGTAGATTGTTTTCCGATGAACGTTATGCCACTCAGCAAACTCGGCTTGCGTGACACCGTTCTTGTACGCAATCGCCGCTAACAACCGCTCTGTTGGCTTCTCTCCCTCCAGATTCCCGAGAGCATCTTGTAGCTCTTCGGTGGAGATTTCGTCGAGGTGTTCCACTAACTGCTGTAACAGCATTGTTGCAAATAATTCTAACAGCTACTATATATTTCCCCATAGCTTCGTTTAACCATATAAACAACAAAATAGTAAGGTAAATATAGTTGCTATTAGTAACTGCTAAACGAAATATGGCGTTGGTCGGCAAAATACATACTAAAGATGAAGTTGAAACTAAGCTGAATGAGGGAATGCTAGACGGGTGGGAAAAAGCCAGCTATGAAGGGTTTCGTGATTCACTTGTTAAAGGAAATTCATACCCCTGTCACTTCGGTAGTAAGGCTCAACGTCAAGGAAACGCTCGATATCTCTTCATCGAATCAATGTCAAATGAGAACGATTTGATGATGCTCCGAGATGGGATTTATGAGTACATAAAAATGTATGAAGAAATTGCAAAACGGACCACACTAGCAATATTTTTTAAACCACCTCAAGAAAAACTATCTGAATCCGAGTATAGGGACTCTTTCTGGAGTATACTCGAGTATCTGAACAAAAATGACCCTGAACCATGGCCAGCTGAAGTACCAGTTGACCCAGACGATCCAAAATGGGAGTTTTGCTTCGCGGGGGAACCAATATTTCTCGTAGCACGTGCACCGTGTTATGAACAACGGCTTAGTAGATATGCACCGCATGGACTCGAAATTACTGTCCAGCCCCGCGGGACTCTCAACGATATCACAGGAGATACAGAGAAAGGTAAAAAGGCGAGGGAGATTATTCGAGCAGGACTTCAAGAATACGATAAGATAGACCCTCATCCAGATATTGGTGATTACGGTGATTCTAACACACGCGAGTGGAAACAATATTTCCTTCCCGATACAAACGATGAATCTATCTGCGAATTCCCCTTTGAGATAGATCCAAAATGATTGGCTCTGAAGTCCTTCAGTACATTCTGCTTGGTCTCGCTCTGTCAATACCGATTGGTCCAATTAATATCAAAATAGTAAACCAGGGTCTAAAAGATGGATTTTGGAATTCATGGCTTGTCGGTATTGGTGGGATGGCAGCTGATCTTATACTCATGTTTTTAATATATTTTGGACTATCTGAACGACTCACAACAACAACAGCACAAGCAGTTATGTGGGTGTTCGGTGCTGTAGTTCTCAGTTATCTAGGCTATGAGTCAATTAGGGATGCCCAAAACACAACCGAGTTTGGAACTGCAGTAGAAGCCGATGGAGGCCGTCAAGAGTCCCTGTCTCGGTCATTCGTGTCTGGCTTCTTAATTGCCATCTCAAATCCATTGAATCTTATATTCTGGATCGGCATCTACGGATCGGTATTAGCTGCGACACTTGATCAGGCTGGGATAGAGGTAGCGCTATTGTATAGTGCGTCTATCTTTATTGGAATCGCCTCTTGGGATCTGGGGCTTGCAACAGCAACCCACTATGGACGGCAATTTGTAACAGCGAAACTACTTCGATATTTTTCTGTCGGTGCAGGCCTTCTACTGATTGGCTTTGGTATGATGTTCGCCTATTACGCAATTGATGCTATCATTCTCTAATGATCGTTTCCGTCAAGATAGACAGTGCCCCCAACGGAAACACACCAGTTGAGAAATGCAGAACCATATCGACCCCTCCGTCCGATAACAGGTAGTTTTATTTTCGACCCGATCCATCACGTGCTGTGATAGCAGACGACACTGTATTCGTCACGGGAGCGAGTCAGGGTTTGGGCCGCGAAATCGCCGTCGCGTTTGCCGACGAGGGCGCGACCGTCGTCCTCGCGGCGAGGAGCGACGGGATATACGAGACCGCGGAACTGATCGACGCTCCCGATCGAACGCTGGCGGTCGAGACGGACGTGACTGATCCCGAGTCGGTCGAAGACGCCGTCTCCGCGGCGGTCGATTCGTTCGGCGGGCTGGACTGCCTCGTGAACAACGCCGGGATCGCCGGCCCCACCGCGCCGCTCGAGGAGACGAGCGACGACGAGTGGCTCGAGACCCTCGATGTCAACGTCATCGGTGTCGCTCGCGTCACGCGGGCGGCAGCCCCCCACCTCCGGGAGTCGGCACAGGGGAGCGTCATCAACATCGCCTCGATCGGCGGCAAGCGGCCGTACGCCAACCGAACTCCCTACGCCGCCTCGAAGATGGGACTGATCGGAGTCACTCGTGCACTGGCCGCCGAGTTCGGCGACGACGGGGTGACCGTCAACGCGATCTGTCCCGGCCCGGTCGAGGGCGATCGCATTCGGGGTGTCTTCGAACGGCAAGCCGAGGAGGCGGGCGTTCCCGTCGAAGCGGTCGAAGGGGAGGTCCTCGAGAGCCTCATGCTCGACGACCTGGTGCCGCCCGCGGAGGTCGCCGATCTGGCCGTCCACCTCGCGAGCGACGAGTCGCGACACGTCACGGGACAGGACATCAACGTCTCGTCGGGCGGTGCTTGGTACTAGCGTCGCTCGGCTCGAGACGCGGCGTCAGAGGACGGCGAGGATCGCAACAAGCAGTCCGAGACCGACGAGGAGCCCACCTGCGGCCTGCTGAACTCGGCTCGCCGATCGCACCTGCTCCCGGTGGGTCTCGAGGGTGCCGGTCACGATGACAAGCGGCGTTTCGTCGGTGCCACGGAGGACGTAGCCGTCGGCCGTCTCGGTCAGTTCGCCCCGAACGACCACGTCGTCGCCGTCCCGGACGACGGTGGCCTGGTACTTGTCGGGCATGGTGGTCCGCCCGCCGACGCTCACGGTGACCTCCAGGTCGCTGACGATCCCGTCCTCGTCCGCCATCCCCGTCCGCTCGAGGAAGCGATTGATCGGGCCGAGGTCGCCGAGATAGGACTCCGTCGCCGGGTCGCCGAGGAACAGCGCCGACGAATCGAAGGGGTCGTCGTCCGCGTCGGTCGCCAGCGTCGCCGCGTCCACGCGGACGCGATCCCAACTGTGATCGACGGCGAACTCGCCGACCGCAAGTTCGGCCTCGACGGTCCGCCACCGGGTGCCGTTCCCCGCGGGCCGCTTCCGGCGGACCCGCCATGCCCAGAGCGCGGCCGGTTCGTTCCCGTCCGAATCAGGACCGGTCCGCGTCGGCGTCGCCGGGTCGGAGACGCGGACCCGGCCGCTGATCGTCGTCTCCTCGCCCGGTTCGATCCGTTCGTCCGTCGCCGACGCGAGCTCGCCGATCGTCTCCTCGCGATCGTCGAGGTCGCCGGCTCGAGACAGTACGATGCCCCCGAACAGGAGAAACGCCCCGGCGACGACGAGTGCAAACACTTGGACCATGACCGGACAGTTATCATCCGAACACAATACCCGAACGATCTCCGGCACGGTTCCACATCGGCGCGGGCTCGCGGCCGTCGGTCCGACACCGCACTCGAGCAGCGACCCGTCCGGCCGCTTCGCGACCGCGACGGAAGTCACCCCGGACCGGGCTCGAGCGGCGGGACGCGACGGCTACTCGATATCGATCCGCTTCGAGTCCTCGCCGCCCGCGACTTTCGGCAGCCGTACCGTCAGCACGCCGTTTTCGAATCCGGCGGCCACCGACTCCTCGTCGACCGGCTCCGGCAGTCGAATCCGACGACTCGCCGACGTTTTGGTCCGCTCGCGCCGGAGATACGTCCCGTCGGCGGCGATGTCGTCGTCCATCCGATCGGCCTCGAGTCGGAGCGTGCCGTCCGAGAGGGTCAACTCGATATCGTCGGTCTCGTAGCCGGGCAGGTCGGCCGTAACGACGTACTCTTCGTCCATGTCGGCGACGTTGACCGGCACCGAGCCCGGTACCTGCAGCCCGCCGGCGGTCATTCCCTCTTCGACCTGGCGGCTGACGCGGTCGAGCATTGCTTCGATTTCGTCGAACGGATTGCCTCGCATGCGTCGCAGTAGGTGCCCGACGGGGATAAATTCTGCCCGCGGGACGACGACAGAAGGAGCGGCTACTCGGGCAGGGTCACGAGCCCGTCGTCGAGCGCGTCGAGCAGGACATCGCGAGCGTGTCCGTCCGGATCGACGCCCTCGTACACGGCCGTGACCTCGCCGTCCGCCAGCAAAAACGTGGTCCGCGCGGTCACGCCGTCACGCAGCTCGACATCGAAGGCCTCGGCGATCTCCGCGTCGGGGTCCGCGAGCAGATCGAACTCGAGGCCTTCGGCGTCACAGAACGACCGGTGGGACTCCACGTCGTCGGTCGAGACGCCGTAGACATCGACGCCGGCGTCTCGATAGGTTTCGCGCTCGCGCTGGAACTGGGTCGCTTCGATCGTACAGCCGGGAGTATCGTCCTTCGGGTAGAAGTACAGCACTGTCGGCTCCTCGAACGCGAGGGTGACCGCCTCGCCGTCCTGATTCGGTGCGGTCACGGCCGGGGCGTCGTCGCCTGCAGCGAGTGGCATACTCGTGGTACCGGGTGACGCGACAAAACCGTTTGTGGTCCGGGAGCGAGCCACTCGACACCCGATCGCGCGCCGTCGATCGGAGCCCCGTTTCGGTCCGCGTCAAGTATTTCGCCGTGATTCACAGCTCGTGAGGACTCTCCCAGTACATTAGGGGTCGGCCGTGGTCGCTTCGAGTGCGCCGTGTCCGTGTCCGGGTTGGGGTAGTGGTCATCCTTCAGCCTGTGCAGGCTGAGACGCGTAGTTCGATTCTCGCACCCGGACTGCCGCGCCGTTGAGGCCGGTGCCAGGCCGTGGTTCGCGGGCCGTCCCGTCGCTCGTCGCGACGCCGTCCCGAAGCACCACGCTTACTCGACGACGTGTTCGGTATCGTACGATCCCAGCCGCCGGACCCACCCGTTGTCGGCGAGGGCCTCGAGATCCGCGATCGCGTCGCTCGTTCGGGTCTCGTAGAGGCCGGCTTCGAAGTCGACGTGGAAGACGTAGTCGCCCAGTCGCTGGCCGCTCGGCCGCGACTCGACGCGGGTCAGGTTGATGTCGCGATCCGCGAACGGTTCGAGCAACTCGAGCAACAGGCCGGGATAGTTCGCGTTCGGGTAGACCACCAGCGAGGTCTTGCCGCCGCCGTTCGAGCGCTGCTCGGCCGGCGCGAGCGCGAAGAACCGCGTCGCGTTCGAGTCCTGATCCTGAATGTCCTCGGCCAATACCTCGATCCCGTCTCCCGCGTTAGCCGGATGGCCGATGCCCGCCACCGACGGATCGTCACGGGCGAACTCGACGCCCTGTGCCGTGCTCGCGACGGCCTCCAGGGTGGCAGCGGGATACTCGCGCTCGAGGTAGGTCCGACACTGGGCAAGGGCCTGGGAGTGGCTGGCGACGGTGTCGAACGTCGGCCCCTGGGCGAGCAAGGCGTGTCTGATCGGGGTGACGATTTCGCGGACGACGGCGACGTCGTAGTCGGCGACGGCATCTAAACTCTCCGTCACGGAGCCCTCGATACTGTTTTCGATCGGAATCACGCCGCGGTCGTACTCCCCGCTCGCGACGGCGTCGACGATCGTCGTGACCGACTGTCGGAAGTCGATCTCGTCGTCGTCGGCGATCGCGCTCGCGGCTCTGTGTGAGTAGGTCCCTTCGGGGCCGAGCGTAACTGCAGCCATTACCCACCGATAGGGACGAACGGGTCAAAAGACCCTCGGGTACCGCGAAATTTCGCTCGCGTGGCCGGTCGCGCGCAAGCGGCGTCAGTCGTCGCTCGGTGTGTGCGGCGGCGTCTCGCTCGCCGCGACGAAGCCGTCGTCGGTCGCTCGAGCGGCGACGTGGGGTTGGAAGACCCACGCACACAGCGCGACGATGGGGAGCATCGTGGCCGCGACGATGGCATAGCCGGTATGGAGGGTCGGCAGCACCGGCGCGGCGTACACCAGCGGGTAGACGATTCCGCCGACGGTCCCGACGCCGCCGACGACGCCGGCGACGCTGCCCGAACTGTCGGGGAACATGGCCGGTACCTGAGCAAAGATGGCCCCCTCGGCGAACGCACAGCCCATCCCGACGACGAAGCCGGCGGCGACGGCCAGCAGCACTCGCCCGGTCAGTCCGGCCAGCGTCATCCCGACCATCGCGACGACGATGAAACACAGCGAAACGAACGTCCATTGCTCGCGGTACCGACCCGTAAAGATCGGCAGGATGTTCGTTTCCCTGCGAGCGAGCAGGTCGCTGACGTAGCCGCCGATCGGCCGCAACAGGCCGGCGGCGACGGAGAACGTCGCGGCGAACGTGCTCGCGAGCACGAGATCGTCCGTGTTGAACCCCTCGCGGTAGTAGGTCGCCAGCCAGCCGTTCATCGATAGCTCGAGGCCGAAACTCATCACATATGCCAGCGCGAGCACCACGGTTCCGTACCGGGTCGCGGTGTGAAGCCATTGCCTGAGCGTCGCGCTCTCGGCGGTCGCCCGACGACGTTGCTCGGTCTTGGCCGCCTCGCCGACGGTGTAGTAGACGATCGCCAGTAGGATCGAGACGATCCCGGTGTAGAAGAAGGCGGCCCGCCAGTTGCTCTCGAAGAGGGGGCCGTTCCACCCGTCGGTGAACACCCGGGGGAGGATGAGCGCTCCGCCAGCGGCACCGGCGTTGCCGACGCCGGCGTAGATCCCTTCCGCGGTGCCCAGTTCCTCCTCGCCGAACCACTCCGAGACGTGCTGGATGCCGATAACGAAGGTGATCCCCGCCGTCGCGACGATCAGGCGCTCGACGAAGAAGACCGCATACGATCGGGCGAACGCCGACGCGATCGAGAACACGCCGACGTAGGCCAAGACGATTGCGAACACCGTCGGCGCGCCCCAGCGATCGGAGAGCCAACCGGTCAGAACCCGGCCGAACGGCGCGAGCCAGATCGCTGCGCTCGCCAGGATTCCGATTTCGGTCACCGAGAGGCCGAATTCCTCGGCCATCGGCCCCGTGAAGGGTGCGAAGGAAAACCAGATCAGAAACGAGAAATTGAACCCGATCGTCGCCAGTCCGAGCGTCCGCCACTTGGTCATCGGAATCATGGCACCTCACCCACGAGGATACGGGGACGCTCCAGTTGATCAGATCGTACTCTTCTCGACGTTAGTGGCCCACATGTTCGGACTATGGCCGAACTAGTTTCATTAACTGGTCCTGAGTCCCGGATTCTCTCGACGCTCATCCACATACGTACCGACTCGACCGCCGACTGTCGTATAAATCTGATTATTAGCGTCTTTCCACTTCTTGGGCAGTATCCCACCAAACCCATCCCGTATTATGCCGTCTAGTCATCGAACAAACGTGCTATTATCGGGCACTGAACGAGATGGAATCCCTTTTCGACGCTCTCACCGTCGACCGTCCGATTTCGACACTCGAGACGGGCGATGGCACCGCTCTCGGACGGGCTCGTGCTGGAGAAATCTGTCGAGTTGACGACTTACTCGTCGAGGTGCTCGATGCCTTTCTTCGAGACGTTCGCCTCCGTGATCTCGCCGGGCATCCAGTCGGGCTTGTCGTCGGGGGCCGTCTCCTCCCACGCCCAGCCATCGTAGATGTGAACCTTGTCGGTTCCTTTCTCGCGGAGTTTCAGTTCGACCCGTTCCGCCTCGTCCTCGCTCGAGCCGGGCTCGAGCCGTCGGGCTGCCTTGAGCGCCGCCTGTCGGGGCGTGTTACCCGAGAAGACGCTCGACTCGTCACCGCCCGATTCGCGCAGTGCAAAGTTTCGTTTCCCGTCTTCGCGTACCATGATTTTCGCCTCCGTGTCAAGTCAGCACACGACCAGTGATAAAGATATCCCCGCAAATCGACCGACTGCGGCGGTATATTTAAGTGTATCGCCAACGCGAGTTTCCTGCACTATTCGCGTCGCTCGCTCGCCGCCGTCCCGTGATTGTCGCGCCACCGAGTCCGTCGCGCGGTCAGTCGTTCGGTCGTCGAAAACACTTAAGTATATCCTACGGCGAAGTTCGGAATAGAATCCCGCGATGGTACGGAAAAAGAAGCTGAGTCCAAGCGGTGCGAAAGACGACGACGGGAATTACCACAACGTCCACCTCAACCTCCACGAGGACGAACTCGAGGTCGCGGGCATGGATATCGGCGATGAGGTCTTCGTCCGGGTCCGGGACGGGAAAATAATCATTCAGAAGGCCGACGAAGACGACGTCGAACACGAGTTCTAACCGTCCGGGCGTCTGCCCTCGCGTCTCGACCGGCCGCTTACTATCTCGCTACCGTCAGGGAGGGTCTTCCGGACGTTTCCGACGGCTGTGAGCCAGCAGTCCCCGTTCCGTTGGTTCGAATAGCGGCCGCCGATGGCTCGTCCACTCCACCCTCGAGCACATAAATCTACGTCTCTCAGAGACATTCTCTCGTTCGATATGTTATTTATTTCGTACTATTGTGGTCCGTGTCCGGGGACCTCCCCCACGATCGGTAATGTCAAACGGCCCGTACCAAGCACAACCACGACAACCCGCTGACCGTCCGACCGATGATGCTGCCGACCGCGGTTCCGGCGACGCGTTCGCCGACAGCCCTATCGACCGACGGACGTTCCTTTCGCTCTCCGCGACGACGGGTGCCGCGCTCGCACTTCCCGGTTCCGCCACCGCGGATGTCCGCGGCGAACCGATGACCGACGAGTTCGAGTTCGTCGTCAATCACACCCCCGAGGGGTACGAGGCGGCGACCGTCATCGAATTCGCCGACCGAGCCGCACTCGAGGCGTTCGCGGCCGACTACGAGGAAACCCCCGATCCCGACCTGTCCCGGCCACCGAAGGCAGTTACTCGAGAGTCACCGACGCCAGCGGCGCATGCGCATCTCACCGCCGACGAAGTGGCGGCCGTCCTCGAAATCGATGGCGTCGAGCGACTGGACGTCTCACCCGGGGCGAACCCGTGGTGGAAACTCGAGGCCCCGTACGCCGACGGCGTCTTTCCGCCGGTCGAGGAGGCCCGATCGTTCGTCTCCTACCCCGAGGTCTGTCAGGGGATCGCCCATCTCGAGGCGGCCTGCCCCGACCGCGTGCGCGTCCATACCCTCGAAGAATCGCCGGGCTGGCCGAACCGGTACACCGGAACGGACCCCGACCCACAGGACATCTATGTCGTCGATGTCACGAACGACGTCCGGGACGCGGCGTCGTTCGCCGACAAGGAGACGGTGGTCTACTCCCTCTCGATCCACGGCGACGAGCGCGCGGGCGTCGAGACCGGTGCCCGACTCCTCGAGGATCTCGCTCGGGGCGAGGCCGACGGGTTCGAGGACCTGCTCGACGATATCGCGTTCGTCTTCGTGTTCACGAACCCCGACGGGTGGGTGGCGCGCGAGCCCGAGTTCGACATTCCGCGAGGGGAAACCCGGCTTAACTTCCGACGCGGGAACGCGGCCGATGTCGACACCAACCGGCAGTACCCGACGATGGGCTGGGTCGATCCGGCGTTCCGGCCCGCCGAACCCGACGGCGCACCCGACGACTACTACGACGTCGTCCCGGATTCGCTCGCGGTCGTCGATCACCTCCGGGAGTACGAGAACGTGACGTACCTCTGTGATTATCACGGGATGTACGCCGCCGATCACATGGTGTTCAACCTCGAGACGAACGCCCCGCTCGGTCACGACGGAACCCACGACCTCGACGAGGTCAACATCCGCATCGGCGAAGGGATGGAGGCCCACTGGGGCGACATCGAGGCGATCGCGGATGATATCGAACGCGCCGGCGAGGAGCAGTACGGTGCCTCGGACTACGTTCCCGCTGGCTTGTTCGATTACGGCACGGTGTACGATTCACTCGCCTATCAGGTGACCGGCTCGCTTCTGGGGTGGGCCGGCCAACCGGAAGCGTTCGGCGGGCTCGGAGCGATCACGGTCGTTCCCGAAATCATCTTCGCGAACCACACTCCTGATGCCCGGATCGAGTGGAAACCCTACATCGAACGCCATCTGGTCACCGCCTACCGGATCTCGATGCGCGAGTACGCCGAGATGGCCGCAGCGGAGACCGATACCACCGTCGCGACCGGCGGTCAGGACACCGCATACGTGACGACGGACGCGCTCACGCGGTCGTCCGCCGATCTGCCGTACACCGATCAACACCCGGGCAAGGGTCGCGGGCCCGGCCGGGACCGCGCGACCGAGGTCCACAGCCGTCACGAGGTCGTCCGATCCGGATCGGCCGACCGCGGGACCGTCGGTACCGAAACGACCGGCTCGTCCCACTCGCTGTCGGTCCGGTTTACCGGCCTCGGGGCCGCCAGCGACGGTCACATCCGTATCACCGATCCCGACGGCACGATCGTTCACGAAATCGACCTCGCGGCGAAGGCCGACCCTGACGACCCGACGCCCCGGCCCCACGACTTCGAGGGCTGGTTCCGCCATCGACCCGACGCCGGCCAGTGGGACGTCGAAGTCGAAAGCGACGCCGACATCGAAGTGGAGCTGACCGTTCTGGACACCGACGACGAGTATCCCGATCCGCGAGCGGTACTCGGGTACGAACAACGCGAGTACACGGTCAACCCGATGCAGTTCTTCGCCGATCTCTCCGATCACATCGAGGACGGCGACATGGACGCGTTCAGGGTTCGCGACGTCTGTAACGGTCGATTGCTTCGCGGAAACTCCGGCAAGCGCCACTACGACAAACTGGTCGTCTCTCACGACGAGGGTCTCGACAACCCGCGGTACATCGCGGCGATCGAGTCGTTCGTCGCGGCCGGCGGCGACCTCGTCCTGACCGATACGGGCGTCCACCTCCTCGGTGCGCTCGACGTCGGGGACGCGGCGGCGATCGATCCCGCCGACCTCGAGACCGTCACGGTCCGGTACGCGACCCTCGAGGACAGGGAGTTCGAACACCCGCTGCTCGATGGCATCCGCCCGCGACAACAGGAGCTGTGGAAAGGGCCACAACTCGGGTACACCACCGGTGCCGACCAGCCGGCGACGGTCGTCGACGGCGACGCGTTCGACGCTGCCGGCGGTCGCGCCGCCGGAACGACCGATGATGACGTCAGCGTCGGGACGCTCACTGCGGGTGACGCCGAGATCAACGTCCTCGGCTCGATCCTGCCGCCCGCACAGCAGACGGTCCTACATCCGTTCGGCATGGCCGACTACTCCCTCTCGTTTATGGGCCATACGCTCCTGTGTAACGCCCTCGGGTTCGAGCAGCGGCGCTATCTCGATGGCGACCTCGTCCGGACCTACGGCGAGATCCGGTAACCCCCGAAGAATCGCGTTCGCTTCCCTCGCGGCCCTATCTGAGCGCCTCGAGATCGAACTCGAAGGCCGACACCGGTACTTCGAGGTCGTGTTCGATGAGCACTTTCGGATGGAGCTCGCCGATCACGCCGACTTCCTCGCCATCGATGACGATCGCTGCGGTTCGACCCGGAATGAAGGTCGGGTGGTCGGTCGGCGGCGTCTCGAGGTCGACGTCGAAGTTACGGGCCAGCGCCTGGAGCCGTGCCTTGGCGTCCTCGTAGCCGGCCTCGTGGTGTGCGAGGACGGCTCCGACGTGGCGGCTCTCGGCGACGCCGGTGTTTTCGCTCTCGTCGACCGCGGCCGCGAAGCCGATCTCGGCGAGGTGCTGCGGGTACGAGCGGTGGGTGTTCCGCTCGAGAACCATCAACAGCGAGGGCATCACCCACGTCCGCAGCATGGTGAAGTCCTCGCTGTACGGTTCCTTGATCGTCGCCGGCTCGCCGGCCCCGTAGATATCGTCGCCGGGCGAGATATCGAGCCGGTCGTAGTTCTCTTCCTCGCTGATCATGTGGAAGTTCAGCAGGTCCTCGAAGCCCTGTCCGACGAGCTGGGTACGGGCGGCGTTCTCGAGGCGGGAGCGCTCGTGGCGGCCGCCGACGGTCCCGACGTCAGGGTAGCGAGGGTCGAGCTCGTTGAAGCCGTAGGCCCGCCCGAGGTCGTCGATGACGTCCAGGGGGTGGAGGATGTCGACGCGGTAGGGCGGGATCGTCACCTCGTAGACGAGATCGCCGTCCTCGCTCTCTTCTGTTTCGGCCTCGAGTCCGGACCGCTCGGCCAGGTCGAGCACCTCGTCGGGATCGAGCCCGATGCCGAGGATGGTCTCGATGCGGTCGTGTGCGACCGTCTTCGTCTTCATCGAGAGATCCGGGCGGACGAGTTCGTGGTCAGGGTACTCGACCGTCACCTCCTCCAGCGTGGCTCCCCGAGCAGACAGCGCGTAGCAGACGATGGCCAGCATCTTGTCGATCGTCCACTGGTCGGTGCCCGTCATCTCGACGAACAGGTCTCTCGAGTCCGTCGAGACCTCCGTCCGCCGGCCGTTGATCACCGGCGGGAACGAGAACAGCCCGAGATCGTCGTAGATCGCCGGATAGCGCTCGTACTCACTGACAAGGTCGGCGTAGGTCCGTCCCGTCTCGTGGTCCTCGAGCACGTCGGCGGGCGTCATCTCCCGATCGGAGTCGAGGGGGACGAACCGGTCCCCGTCGGGTTCGACGCCGACGTACTGGATGGTCGGATTGCCGTCCGCCGTGGGGCTCGCTCGCGGCTCGTCGCCGCTGTCTCGCGGCTCTGCCGCTCGACTGTTCGCGGAACTTCGTTCCGCGCTACTCTCGTTTTCCGATGCGCGTAGTGCATCGCGCCCCTTCAGCATCGTCAGGTCGTGAATCCCGATCGCGCCCTTCGCCCGCTTGCGCCCCATCGTGGCGTGGAGTTTCTCCTGGAGTTGAATGAGCGACTCGAGGCCCTCCTCGTCTAGATCGACGTCGCGGACGACCGCGCCGGTGACGTACGGGCGCTCGTCGGGGACCGAGTCGTCCACTTCGATGGTCCACTCCGGCGAGTTCGGCGAGGGAACGTGAACGCCCCGCGCGTCGCCGTACTGGTACCGCAGCGAGCGAGCGACGCCCTCGACGGAGAGGCGATCGAGCCGATCCGGTGCGAACTCGAGTTCGAACGCGCCGTCCTCGGTGCGCCCCTCGAACTCGAGGCCGAGCCCGAACAGGTCTTCCTGTAGCTCTTCGTCGCTCTTCTCGTCGTGACCGGTCAGGTCGCGCAGTTCGTCGGGATCGATATCGACCGTGGGCATCAGTAGGTCACCTCCGTGTTGCGCAGCAGTTCCAGGTCACACAGCGTCCCGTGGATGTCCCGGATGTCCTCGAAGCCGTACATCAGCATGAGCAGTCGCTCGAGCGCCAGTCCCCAGGCCATCACGTCACAGTCGACCCCCAGCGGCTCGAGCATCTCCTCGCGGAAGATGCCGGAGTTCCCGATCTCGACGAGTTCGCCCGTCGTCGGGTGGGTGCCGAACAGCTCGAAACTGGGCTCGGTATAGGGGTTGTAGTGGGGTTTGAACTGGATGTCCTCGATCCCGAACTGGGCGTAGAACTCCTCGAAGGTCCCCATCAGATCGCGCACCGAGAGGTCCTCGGCCATCACCCAGCCTTCGATCTGGAAGAACTCGAGCAAGTGGGTCGGATCGAGCGTATCGTTGCGGTAGACCTTCTCGACGCTGAAATAGCGCTGTGGCGGCTCGAGGTCGCCCACCGCCTCGCCCGAGAGGTAGCGCGTCGACAGCGAGGTGGTGTGGCCACGAAGCGCGAGCGCGCGGGCGAAGTCCTCGTCCCACGGCGAGTGGTACCCCTCGCCGTCCTCGCCCACGCCCTCCTTGTGTGCCCGCTCGACGCGGGCGACGAGATCCGCGGGGAGCTCGTCGATGTGGGTCGGCTGCTCGAGGGCGAACCGGTCCCAGTGCGTGCGCGCAGGATGGTCCTGGGGCATGAACAGGCAGTCGTTGATCCAGAAGTCCGCGTCGACGTGGGGTCCGTCCATCTCCTGGAAGCCCATCCCGACGAGCGTGTCCTTGACGCGCTCGGCGGTCTGGCGCAGGATGTGGACGTTGCCACCCTCGAACTGCTCGGCGTCGGCCTCGACGTTGTAGTCGGCGAACTCGACGTCCTCCCACTCGCCGCTCGTCAGCAGTTCGGGGGTGACCTGACCGACCGTCTCGGCGGTTTCGATCCCCGCCATCAATTCCGTGACGGCGCGCTCGGTGAGCGTCGCCTCGCGGACCGTCGACTCGTGTCGGTCGAGCAGGCCGCGGCGCTCGAGTGACTCGAGGGTGTCCGAATCCACGTCGATACTGTCGATCGGCGCGTCCTCGACGTCGGCCAGCGCCGCGAGCGCGTTCGCCTCCGCGTCGGCGTCCGGGTCCGCGTCGGGGTCGGCCGTGATCTCGCCGCTGTCGATCGCGCCGTACCCCTTGCGCGCGTAGTTCGAGAGCGCGATGTCGACCGCGCCGCCTTCGAGCCCCGATGCGCCGATGACCCGCCCCATCGAAACGGGGTCGGCGTCGGCACCGGCCTCGAGCGCGGCCTCGTAGAGCCGAACCTCGGGTAGTCCCTCGGTGACGTAGTCGCGCCCCTCGTCGGTGAGCGCGACCGTTTCGTCGACGCGTTCGCTGACGGCGACCAGGCCCTCCGTCTCGAGTTCGAAGACCGCCCCGGTGACGGTTTCGGGCGGGAGGTCTGTCGCCGCGGCGAGGGCGTCGACGGACATTGCCTCGTCCGCACTTGCGGCCTCCAAGACCGCGACCTGTTGTGATGGAAGTTGCATTCGCTTACCTGCATTGCCGTGGGTCGGTCAGTTAGCGGTTCCGACTCCGTTCGACGCCGACGCTCGAGTCGACGACGGTTCGCGGACGGTTTCACCGCGGGCGACCGATCGGGTCGGCCCCGGGTCCACCGGCCCGAGTCACCGGGCGAAGAAGAAGCCGAATCCCGATCGGCGGTGCTGTGGCTGGGTCTCGAGACTGGCACGGACGTGGGATTCGGGTGCCATACGCGTTCGATATCGTGGCGGGAGCAAAAGTATTGCGGGACGGTAACACTGCGGTCTCGACCGGTGTCGGTCGAGCGGGTGACATACCGATCGAATCGGTAGTGTGCAGTCGGCCATGGGACCGTTCGGTGGTCGGTCTCCCCTACGAGTTCGACACGCGCGTCGTGTCGAGCGAGCCGGAATCGACCCACTCGAACCCTGACTCCTCCGCAGTCGCTTTCGCCTCCGGGACCGCGGCGGGATCGAAGTCCGCGGCGAACTCGATACGAGTCTCCGTGGACTCGGCGGCCGGCAGTTCGGGCAGGAAGTCGTCGTCCTCGAGCAGCCCGCGAACGGAGACGGTCCCGCCCGCGTCCAGCGCCGCACCGAGCGCGCGGTAGCGCTCGTCGTCGGCCTGCGGGGCGAGGTCCGTGCCGAACGATTCGTTGCTGACTCGTGCCGTGTCACTGGGCCCCGAGAGCGTCCCGAACCCGTCCGTATCCGTCGGTTCCTCGTCCGCGGCCGTCGATCGACCCCCGTGACTCGAGCCTACGGACCCCGATCGATCGGACGCGGTCTCAGCGCCACGCTCCGTTTCCCGGTCGGTGTCGCCGTCGTGTCGCCGCGATACGTCGGGCGAGCCACGGAGTTCGAAGCCGTCGTGCTCGCCGGCGGGCGCTGCCGCGGTCGATCGCGCCGCACCGGACATCGCCGACGCGTCGGCCGTCGCATCGCTCGCCCGGTCCGCGGACGGCTCCGTCGCGTCCGCGGTTGCGTCCACATGAGCGGACGGTTCGGCTTCGTCGATGAGCGAGTCGACGGTCGATGTCGACTCCCTCGAGCGACGCGTCCCGCGCTCGAGCGCCCACGGTGGCCACGGCTCGTCGCCGTCGGTGCCGGTGTCGGTTTCGATCGACCCGGTCACGTCGTCGGCGGGAACGTACGCCGCGAGTCCGTGCGCCGGCAGCAGCGGTCGATCGACGGCCTCGAGTCGCTGGCCGTAGCGTTCGCGGAGCGCGTCGAGCTCGCTTCGCTCGATCAGCGCGGCCCGCCAGCGGTCGACGCCCGACGAGAGGAGGACGAATCGCGCGTCGGTCCCCGCGAGAATCGCGTCGTTGATCGTCCGGAGGACGGCAGGAAGGTTGTCGCTCCCGAGCGGCGTCTCCGGATAGGTGATCGTCGCCGTCCGCGCCCGGCCGCTGGGGTCCGACGCGGTCAGCGTCAGCCCGTTGCGGGTGGCCGATCGCTCGAGCGACCAGCCGATCGCGTCGAAGACGGCCGCGAGTTCGGCTGCCAGGTCGGCCCGCGAGTACCGGGCCGCACACGCGAGGCCGCGGTCGCTCCGTGCGATCGTCCGGCGAAGCACCGTCGTCCGATCGACGCCCGTCGCGAGTGCGTCGGCCAGCGCCGCCTCGAGATCGTCGTCGCCGACTGCGTCCCGTCGAACGTCCGCCGCCGTGACGCCGAACGAGCCGAGGACGTCCGCACAGACCAGGCGGTCGTCGGGCGCGCCACGGCGGGCCGGTACCATCGTGGCTCACGGTTCCACGACTGCCCGTATATATGTTCGTCAGACGCTACCATATCCGCCGAACCCATTCGGTCCGCTTCTCGACGGCCCGTTGATGGCCAACGCGCCGCCGGGGCGGTCCGCAGCGGCTCCGCGTTAACGACGCCGCGGCGACTCGAGTTCGATGTCCGCTTCCTCAAGCAGGTCTTCGACTTCCGCCCGCTTTTCCTGGTGTTCCGCGAGGAACTCTTTCATGAGTTGTGCGGCCTGTTCCTTGCAGTCGCCACAGAGGCGTTCGCCGCCGACGCACTCGTCGTAGACGCGCTTGGCGAACTCGTCGTCGTCGCCGGTCAGCAGGTAGGCGTAGAGTTCGTAGACGGGACACTCGTCGGCTTTTCCACCCTTCTCGCGCTGTTCCTCGGCGGTCTCGCGGCCGCCGGTCGTGGCCGCTTTCACCTTGTCGTAGCCGTCCTCGGGATCGTCCAGCAACGAGATGTGACTCGCCGGGATCGAGGAGGACATCTTGCCGCCGGTCAGCCCGGTCATGAACCGGTGGTAGATCGACGAGGGCGGCTGGAAGCCGTAGCCGCCGGTCTCGACCTCGACCTCGCGGGCGAGTTCCTCCGCCGCGGCGCGGTCGATCTCGAACGCGTCGATGTGGCTCTCGTAGACCCGTTTTTCGCCGTCGATGGCGTCGATCAGCGCATCGAAGGCCTCGTCGGTTGCCCGCCGATCGAAAAAGCGGGTTCGCGGCCGGACCGGTTCCATGCCGGCCTCTTCGAGCTTCGTCAGTACCGAACGCAGCGTGTCCGCATCGGCTTCGATCTCCGACAGTGGCGTCTCCTCGAGCGCCTCGGCGACGTGGACACAGCGAAGTTGCTCGTCGTCGAACGCTTCGGGCTCGAGTCGCTCGTAGAACGCGGCGACCAGCGCGCGCTCGTCGGGCTCGAGTTCGAAACTGGCGTAGGCCTCGCTGACCTTGAAGAAGCGCATCCGCTCGGCGAGGTCACGCGCCAGCCGGACGTGGGGGTCCTGGTCCGGGCCCACGGGAATAACGGTCGGCTTGGGCTCCTCGAGTTGCGGGTAGAGGATGTCGGCCATCTGGGTGACGACCGACTGCATGTGGGAGACGTCGGTCTCGCCGTCGAACCCGTAGATCGCCTGAAACTCCGAGAAGTTGGCCTCGGCACCGAGTTCGAAGGCGAGGTCCTGTAGCTCGCGGTTGGTCGACTGTCGGTAGAGTTCACCCTCTTCGGGATCGAAGCCGAGCGCGAGCAGGGAGAGCAGGTAGTCCCGGGCGTGCTCGTCGATCTCCGCCCAGCTCATCCCTCGGGCGGCGTTGGCTTCGAGGTCGGCGATCAGGCCGTAGGCGTCGGCCCCCTGCTGTTGATGCCAGATGATCTCGTCGAAGACCAGCTTGTGGCCGATATGGGGATCGCCGGTGGGCATAAAGCCCGAAAGGACGGCCGCCGGCTCGTCGTTCTGCAGGGCCTCCGCCACCGGCCGGTAGTCACGGTGGCCGAAGATGACGCCTCGCCGCATCAGGTAGTGTGGGTTCGGGACCTCCTCAAGGACCTCGTCGAACTCCTCGATGCCGAACTCCTCGAACAGGTTCCGATAGTCGGAGACGCTCGAGGAACCCCAGGGGTCCAGCGCGACATCGTCTGCACCTGCAGCGCCGCCGTCGGTCAGCGGTTCCCCGGTCGTCGGTTCCCCTGACGCGGACTCCTCGCGTGGGTCGTCTCCGGTCATTAGGTGCGTTTTGGCTCGCCAGCGCGCAAAAGCCTTCGGCTTCGGCGACGCCGAAATATTCGGGCACCGAGACGACGATCGGCAGGGTTGCGATCGCCCGTCCCGCGCACGAAGACGGCGACACGCTCGAGGCCGGCTCCGACCGGAGACGGGACCGCCGTCAATCGGCCGTCTCGGCCCGGTCGGCCGCCGCTCGTAACGCCTCGATCCGCTCCGATTCGACGCCGGCGAGGACGACCGCCGCGAAGACCCGGTCGCTGTCGGGCCGGGGTGCGTCGCCGCCGAGAATGCCCGAGCCGCCGATCGCCGACTCGAGGGTTCGCCGGCCCTCGGCGATCGCCCGTCGGTTGAGCCACGCCGGCGGCCCGCCGACGATCAGCAGTCCGCGCTCGGCCGTTTCGGGGTCGCACTCGAGGGAGCGCTTCCCGTGAATCCCCTTCCTGACCACGGTCTCGATGGCGCTGACCGCGTCGCTCGTGTCGACGTCCGGCTCGGCCGACAGGAGTCCGAGCCCGAACCGCGAGCCGTTCGTCTCGACCGTCTGATCGCCGTAGCCGAGTGCGACGACCGCCGACTGATCGCCAACGATCCGTCGGATGTCGCTCGCGTCGACGACGGTTTGGGCGACTGCCCCATCCGAATCGCCGCCGCCGGCGAAGACGGCCGCGATGCGCGTCGCCAGCTCTCGGTTACAGCGGTCGCGACCGTCACCGAGCGCCTCGCCGGGACGGAGCCAGTCCTCGTTATCGAACGTGATGATCGCGCTCGCGACCCCATCGAGTCGCTCGAGCGTGGCCACGGCGTTCGCCGCTGCGTTCGGCCGCGGCGCGTCGGCGGCGGAACCGCGAGGCCCGCTTCTCGCGCGGTCGGCCGCCGCGTCGAACTCGCGGTCGGCCGGCAGCGTCGCCAGGACGTAGACCGGTGTGTCGGTCCGCTGTTGGAGCGCGGCGACGAGCGCGGGCACCGTCCCCCCGCCGGTCGCCCCGCCGAGGCCGACCGCGACGAGAATCGCGTCGGCCGCCGCAGCCGTGGTGCGGGTCACGCGCTCGAGGAGGTCGTCGGCGCATGCCCGGCCGACGGTCCGCCCACGCTCGAGATCGCCCCCGAGACCGCCGTCGATGTCGTCGGGGCCGTACCGGAATCGATGCGATTCGGGGATGACGGTCCCGCTCAGGCTGCTCTCGTCGGTATCGAACGCGAAGACATCGGTGAGAAACGAGTGGTCGGTCGGCTCCGCGGCCCGGATCGCGTCGGCGATCCGACAGCCCGCGCCGCCGACGCCGAGTACCTCGAGTTGCATGGTGTGGTCCTCGTCCGTCGGGGGTTTCAGGATTCCGCTCGCGCGGACCGGCGTTCGGTTGGGCCTCGAGATGCGGGGCCGACCGATCGTCGACCGGGTGGTCGGCGACCGGTTCAGGGCGTCAGCCGCTCGAGCGACCACCACTCGATTCCGTTCGTCCCCTCGGCCCCGTCGGCCACCAGCGCGAACACCATCGTTTTCCGGACGCCGTGGGCGAGCCGCACGTCAAGCGCCAGATCCCGCGGTTCGAAGACGTAGTCGGCCGGATGGACGCGAACGAGCAATTCGGAGTGGCCGAGGTTCTCGACGGATTCCACGTCCGCATAGGTCCGGAAGTCCGCACCGAACTTGTACCCCGTCTTGGGGACCACGCCACGCTCCCGAAGCGCCGTGTAGACGCTCAGCCGCCGGTCGAACCGCTCACCCTCGACCTCGCGGCCGCGCTCGCGGACCGTCCCCGGCTCGAGATCGATCGCACCCCGTTCGGCGAGGTAGGCCGCCTCGAGCAGGGAGCACTGTAGCGTCGGCTCGTCGTACTCCCGGCCCTCGAGCGGCTGGCCGTAGAACGTTCGCTCGTAGAGGCCGAGCGGCGGCTCCCAGACCACGACCCGGTCGGCGAGCAGGTCGGCCGCACAGCCCTCCGGCAGCGACGCGTCGGCGTCCGACGTACCGGTCGGGTCACGACTGTCGACCTCGAAGTAGGTTATCTCGCTCTCCTCGTCGACGACGGCCAGCACGCCTTCCCGGAGTTCGGCGGCGGGAATATCCGTTCGCTCGCCGATGATCCGCAAGGCGTAGGCGATTTCGCCGTCACCGGGTCCCTTCCCTCGCGGGAACACCGCGAAATCGGCTTCGCCGCCGGGCGGATCGGACACCCACGGCTCCGACGCGGGGGAAAGATAGAAGCCGCGCGATCGCAGGTCCGCGTAGACGAGAAACCGAACGCCGAAATCGTCGCCGGGCTCGCGGGCGATGAACGCTCTGAATCCGAGTCGGTCGCCGCTCGCGGTATTCACGACCGTCTCGAGGTCCCCCCGATAGAGCAGGTGGGCCGCTTCCACGGGTGCAAGCGCGATTTCGTTCCCCTCGAGCGGATAGCCGTATCCCCGCGAGTCGTGATATCGCTGGCGTGCGTCGCCGCCGACGCGGACGACTCCGTCGTCCACGTCGAACCGTCCCTCGAGTGACATAGCCGGGGTTTGGCCGGCCGACACTAAGTGGCTGCGGATCGATCGCCCGGGGACCGCGTCACTATATCGCAGTGTGCTGTCGTACGGGTGCCTGCCGCCGTTGCGTTCGGCCATGTCGTTCAGTCGTTGGCGACGGCGTCGTCCGCGAGCGGGGTCTCGAGGGCACGGTCGCAGGTCGCGTCGAGACATCGGATACCGCTGGCGGTCTCGAAGGTCGGGAGTCCGCAGGCGCACTCGCCGTCGACGACGCCAGCGGGGACGGCGAAGCCGGTGTCGCAGTCGGGGTAGTGCTCGCAGCCGGCGATGAGTCCGCCGCGCCGGAGGATGCGGAGGTCGCCGTCGCAGTCCGCTTTCGGACACGCCCACTCGCGGTCGAACGCTTTTTTGACCGCCGCGTCGAGGGATTCACACCCTCGGTCGAGGCAGACGTTGAACGCGAGACCGCGCTCGACGCGCATCTTGGGCAGGCCACAGTCACAATCACAGTGCTCGTCGCGGACCGTCGCGTCCGCCGGCACGCCGTAGCGGTCGCCGCAGCCGACGCAGTGGACGCCGCTCGAGCGCACCAACGCCGCGCCGCAGTCGGGACACTTCCCGACGGGCGTTCCGGCCGCCGAAACCGGATAGTGGGCGAACCCGTCCCGCTCGTGGGCGGCGATCCGCAGCGTCTGGGTCCCCTTCTTCGCGACGAGGGAAAAGCCGTCCCGACGGTCGCTCGAGACGCTGTCGGCGCGGGTCAACCAGGCGACGGGCTGATAGCCGTCGATGTCGTGGACGAGGACGGTGTTGTCCGGTTTGACGATCGTCGTCACTCGGCCGCGGTACTCCTCCCGGTCGGCATCCTCGGCGATGACGGTACAGTCACCCGCGAGCACGCGGATCGCATCGTCGATCATAGGGTGGGTGGCCGCGGTTTCGTACTTAAACTCGCGGACGGCGCGCTCCGCTCCGAGCGGGATGGTCGCTGCGATCAGTCGAGACAGACGTACGTTCGCATCGCCCCGATGTCCTCGAGCGGTCGGACGACGGTCGTCATCGTCTCGAGCAAGTCGCGCTGGTCGTCGCCCGTCAACTCGACTAGGACGTCGAAATCACCCGTGATGACGTGAGCCTCGACGACGCCATCGGCGTCGCGTAGGCGGTGACACACCTCGCCGGCGGTGCCGGTCGCGACATCGATCGCTATGAACGCGCGGGTCATTCCGTCGACCTACGGCACCGAGGATCAAAAACGGACGTGGCGTGGCCGCTATCGCTCAGTTCCCGTTCGTCTCGTTGTCGGTACGCGGAGGTCGGTCGTCTCGGGGTTCGGCGGGACCGGCCTCCGGACGCTCGGAATCGTGTGCGGTCCCGGCCGAGCCGCCGACATCGTCGCCGGCGATCGAGCGGGCGACCGCCGCGGTTTCGGGTCCGCCGAGATCGCCGGCTCGTTCCCGGAGCGTTCGAATCGCCTCCTCGTCGAGACCGTGTGCCGCGAGCGCTTCGGGGGGTAACTCGGCTGCGGCGGTCTCAGCCGTTGCGGCCCGCCGCTCGAGGCTCCGCAGTTCGGCGACGACCGTCGCGACGGCGGCGCGATAGCGTCCCTCGCTGATCGCGCCGGTTTCGCGGGACTCGTTGAGGTCCGCAAGCTCGTCTTCGAGGGCCGTCATGCGGGCGTCGGTCTCGTTGACGCCCGCGGCGATGACGGCGGCTTTCGTCCGGTTCGACTCGGCGTTTGCGATGCTGGTCTCGAATGCTCGCTCCGAGACGTCGCCCTCGAGTGCGGCGTTCTGGACGCCGACGGCGGCGGCGAATCGCTCGCCCGGTCTGATCGACTCGGTGCCCGCGTCGGCGTCGGGTTCCGCTTGTGGTTCGCCGCTCGAGACGACGCTCGCCGCGGCGAGCGGGACTGCGACGGTCGCAACGACGAGGAGCGCTGCCAGCGTGATCGACGTGGTTCGATTCATTGGTGAGTGATCGGGTCGCTTGCCGAAGGTGACGGGAGACGGTGACTTGGGTTCATCGACGGTTGCCCCCATTCAACGCCGTTTTCGATCCGTTGCCGTCGGTCGATTTCGTCGATTTGGCCGGCTCCGATTCCGCCGGCGCGGTCGAGCCGCCGGGCGGTCGATGCTGAGTCATGTGTTCCCCTCACTGCTGCCTTCCGATTGCTCGTCGTCGGCTTCGGGAAGCGAAAGGACGTTCTCGCGACCGAGACGGAACGACTCGAGTCGCCCGTCCTCCCGGAGACCGCTGACGACCTTGCTGGTCTTCGCGTCGGTCCAGCCGAGTTCCTCGACGACTGCCTGTTGTTTCATCCGGCCGCCCCGTTCCGCTATGAGTCGGCGGACCTGCTCTTCGTTGCTGAGAAGGTCCGTATCGGGCGCGTCGGCCGTGCCCGTACTCGTCGACCCGTCGTCCGTCGCCGCCGTCGGTGCGGTCCCCGAACCGCCGGTCGGGACGGGTTCGGAATCGGAATCCGACTCGCGACCGTCGCCTCCGCCGGTCGTCCCCGCCGTCGCCGACCCGCGAGTCCGGTACCACCACGCGCCGGCGACGGCCAACCCACCGAGAATGACTGCAGCGGTCGCCATCGCGGCCGTGCTCGGGCCGGCTCCCCCGTCGGTGACGACGATCTGTGGCTCCCCGGAGACGAAGTCGGTCCCGCCGCCGCGCCAGATCACGGCCCGGTCGCGCTCGTCGTCCGGCTCGGGCGTGACCGACGTCCGCTCGTAGCCCTTCGGCCATGTGAGCAGTAGCCGCGTCCCGTCGTCGAGGTAAAGCCCCTCGACCGCGTCGCCCGCGCGGAGGTCGTCGCCCTCGACGGCCGCGAATCCCTCCCAGCGGAAGGTGTACCGGACGACGCCGTACTCGCGTGCGAGCGACTGCCGCGCGGTCGTCACGTCGAACCCGTCGGCGGTCATCTCGCGGCCCGTCGCGGTACTCGCCGTCGCGACCGTCTCGTTCATCCGATCGGCAAACGACTGGGTGTGGTTTTCGGGATCGTTTCGAATCTCTTCTTGCAGGGATTCGAACGCCGTTGTGCTCTCCTCGTCGTCGAGCCGAACCCAGAACTCGAGGGTCCACTCTGCGGTCCCGTTCGGCCGGAGCGCGACATCCATTCGGACCTCGTCCGCGTCGATCCGGTCTTGCTGGACTGCGAACGGACTCGACTGGCGCTGCCCGGCGCTCGCGGCTCCGGTGACGGCGACGACGGGCCCCGTTGCGACGAGAAGGACCGCGACGACCACGGCCATCGCGTCGGCGCGAACGTTCATACGAGTCGGTACTTGCCACCTCTGTTAAAACATGCGGAAGTCCTAGAACCGGCCCGAATGGCACGTTTCCGACACGTAAATGCCGCTCCCCCTCCTGGGATAGTCAGATATCTGCCACTACCGCCGGTGGCCGTTCCGGGCGTCTCACCGCTTCCGATGAGGGGCCGAACCGCCCCGCCGACCGCCTCGACGATACGATCGACGACCTCGGTTACGTGCCGGGAACCCCGAACGCGCCGACGCCGAGACGGAACACGACGTTGAGCACGAAGAGGATGCCGAGGGCGGCGAACCAGGCGATAACGCCGATCGCCGCGGCCGTCCCCCAGCCGCCGGGATATCGCCAGTTGATAACCCAGACCCAGGCGATCAGCGCGAGTATCGGGCCGAGCAGCGGTATCCACGAGGTCAGCGCCCACGCGACTGCGCCGAGGAGTGCCGTCACGACCGCGTGCGAATAGTCGTCGACACCGGCGATGAGCCGCGCGCTGGCGAAGATCGCCAGTCCGCCGATGAGCAGTGCAACCAGGAAGGCAACGAACGGTCCGATGACGGAGACCATAGAACCTGCTTCTACGGCTGGCCAATTATAATGATGCCGTCCGCTATTGCCGGTCCGAGATCGACACGAACGGTACCGCTCGAGCCCCGTACCCGCAATCGGGGTCCCTGTCGGCGCGGCGCTGATCGGAACCAACGACAGCAACTGGCCGTCCGGAACCGCCAGTGGGGGTGGGTGCGGGTGTGAACGTGGTGGCGGAAGTGCGTCAGCTGGGAACTGGACGGCGGCCCGGCAGTTCGACTGCGGTAGTCGAAGCGAACGCCAGCCGGGACGTGGTTCAGGCACCCGGCACGCCGAGCGCCGAGACCGAGCCGATCCCGATCAGTTCGAGGGCCGCGAGGACGACCACTGCGGCCGCCCATGTCGCGACGCCGACGCCGGCAGCCCGGAGCCAGCCGAGCCGATACCGTCGCTTGACGATGGCGACCCAGGTGACGAGCGCCACCGCGCCGCCGATCAGCGGTATCGGCTCGAGGAGGGCCCAGGCCAGCGCACCGAGCAACGCGGTCACCACCGCGTGGGCGTAGTCCCGCCCGTCGGCGAGGACGTGCGTGCCGGCGTGGAGGGCGACGCCGCCGACAAGCAGGCTGACGGCGACGGTCAGCACCCGATCTTCCAGGCCGAGCGACGCTGGTGGTGTGACCGGTGGCATAGATATGGGGTCCTCGACGGGTTACTCGTCGCTCTCGGTCGGCTCGATTCGGTCGTCGCCGGACTGTTCGCTCTCGGTGTCGGGCTGCCCGGCCTCGTCGGACTGTTCGTCTCCGTCGACGTTCGCGTCATCCGTTTCGGTCCCGTCGTCAGCGTCGCCGTCGTCGGCAGCGCTATCAGCAGCCTCGCTGTTCTCGGTTGCGGTCTCGTCGTCGGCCGGCGTCACGCTGCTGATCGCATCGCCGAGCGAGCCGTCGAGGCCACCGCTCAGGAACGTCGAAACCCGGTCGTGGATCGCGGAGACGTGATCGGGCACCTGCTCGGGGAGGTCACCGCTCGGCCCCTGTC
This sequence comes from Natrinema pallidum, assembly GCF_005890195.1. Taxonomy (NCBI): domain Archaea; kingdom Methanobacteriati; phylum Methanobacteriota; class Halobacteria; order Halobacteriales; family Natrialbaceae; genus Natrinema; species Natrinema pallidum. The sequence continues at coordinate 306,651 of NZ_CP040637.1, forward strand.
CGGTGCTGGCATCCGCACCGCTGTCGGCCGCCGCTCCGTTCTCACGGTGCTCCGCGTTGCCGTTCGCGCGGTCGTTCGCTTGCTGGTCCGCCGCGTCCTCCGCACTCGAGTCCACGGAAACGGGCGCGTTTCCGGGTGCTGCAGCGGCGAAACCGGTCGCCGCGATCAGTACTGCGCAGGTGACTGCGATGAGCGTCGTTCGTTTCATACTGCATCCGATTCTCGGTGGATCGATCGACTTGAAGGGGGGTCGCCGTGAACCGGATTTTCGAGCGTTTGACGCCATTTGAAACACGTTTCCGTCGGTTTGTGGCCCGTTCAACGCCGATCGAGCGGGGTTACCACGACGATAGTGAGTGACTCGGTGATGGGGTGACCGATACCAGTGCACCGAGACGGCGACGGAGTCGCGCGCGCTCGACGGCGAGGCGTCGCTCACCGACTCGAGCGCTCTTGCGGCTCGCCGCCCGGTCGCGTCCCGCCGTAGAACGGTTGCCAATCCACACCCTTTTTACACGCTCACGAGAATCACAGAAGGAATCGATGGAAAAAGCGTTGTGGTACCTCATCGCCGGCACACGTGGCGGCGAAAACCGGGCACGAATCATCCGTGCACTCGAGGTCAAACCCCGCAACGCGAACCAGCTGGCCGAGGAACTCGAGGTAGATTATAACACCGTACGGCATCACCTCGAGCTGCTCGAGCGCGAGTTCGACGCGGCGATCGCTGCGGCGGTCGAGACGGAGATGGAACACGAACGGCGCGGCGAGGTCGTCCGCTGACAGCCGCGCCGGTGCCGACAAAACGGCTATACGGGCCGATCGAATAGCTGGCCGTACATGACTGCTGTCTTGTTCGATATGGACGGTGTGCTGGTCGACAGCGAGGACTACTGGGTCGAGTTCCAGCGCGAGGAGATTCTCCCGGCCACCGTCCCCGACGAAGCCGTCGCCGTCGCCGAAACGAGCGGGATGAACTTCCGCGAGATCTACGACTACCTCGACGACGAGTACGGCGCGGCCATCTCCCGAGCGGCGTTCGTCCAGCGGTTCACCGGGGCCGCCGAGGAGATCTATACCGAGCGTGCCGCCCTGCTCGACGGCCTCCACGATCTCCTCGCCGAACTCGACGACCGCGGCGTTCCGACCGCGCTCGTCTCCTCGTCGCCCCACGATTGGATCGACATGGTCACGGCGCGCTTCGATCTCGAGACCGCGTTCGACCACGTGATCAGCGCCGACGACATCGACGCGGCGAGCAAGCCCGCGCCCGACATCTTCGAGTACGCCGCCGCCGAGATAGGCGTCCCGGCCGCGGACTGCGTCGTCGTCGAAGATTCCGAGAACGGGATCGAGGCGGCCGCTCGAGCGGGAACAGTCGTGATCGCGTATCGGATCGACGCTCACGGCGACATCGATCGGTCGCCCGCCGACGAGGTCGTGGCCTCGCCGGCGGCGCTTCGGGAGTGTACGCTGACCGTGGCGGAGCGACTGTAGCGGTCTTCCAGCCGTTCCGCGAGGATTCGTGGTGCTCGGTCACGGCTGCTCGGGGCTCACTCGACCGAGACCGTTCGTGTCTCGGCGTGGGGGACCAGCGGGACCTCGGGGAACGCCACGCTGACGGTGAACTCGAGTTCGTCGGCATCGGCACCGAAGACGCCGACCGGGATGCGCTCCTCGTCGCGCAGGTAGGTGCTCGTGCTCGTCATCTCGACGCCGTTGACCGTAACTCGAATGCCGGCGCGGCCGGGTTCGCCGACGTTTCGGACCGTCACTTCACGGACGTCGTTCTCGCCGGTCGCGACGGTTTCGGGGAACTGTCCCCACTCGATCTCGAGCGCGGGCAGCGACTGGGCTCCCTCGTAGACGCGTTCGGCGATGCCTTCGGAGAGGCCGGCATCGACGAGTTCCTCGACGCCCGCGTCGACGACATCGCCAGGGGTCGACAGTCCTTCCGTCGCGAGTTTGCTCGCGCGACCCGACGCGACGCCGTCGATGGCGGTCAGGCCGACCGCGTCCTCGGCGACGCCGTTCTCGATGCGGGCCTCGATCCGGCGTGCGAGGTTCGCGGCGTGTGGTCCGACGAACCGATCGAGGAAGGCTCCGAGCGCCGAGACCAGTCGCGTCGCGTTGCGGCGGATGACCCACGCGTCACTGCGGAGTTCCGACGGCGTCGTTCCGCTCGCCGCACTGCGGAGGATCGCGAGCACCTTCCGCTGGCCGGCTTCGAGGTCGTCGGTGTCCTCGCCGACGAGGACCGCGCTGATCGCGTCGCGTTCGTCCTGCCGGGCCGAGACCGAATCGAACTCGGCGGCGGTCGCGACCGCCTCGAGAACGTCGCCGGTCGTCAACTCGTCGCCCCCGTCGGCATCGCCGCCGACGCGGTCACACAGCGCCGCGAAGCGGGCCGCCGTATCGAGTCGGAGGTAGTACTTCGAGGTCAACACGCCCCGCGGCGTGGCCTCGATCGAGAGTTCCTCGCCGGTCTCGACGAACCCGCGTTCGACCAGTCCCTCGAGACAGTCCCGAACCCGCTGTCGCAGGTTCGGGAAGTCGTAGTCGTCGGGTCTGGACTGGCCGCGGACGTAGTAAAAGGTCGTCTCGAGCCAGTCCATGACGTCCTCGAGATCGGTGATCGTTCCCATCGCGATTTCGGCGTTGAGATGGGTCTCGAGGCTCTCCGCGAGTCGCGATTCGATCTCCTTGCCGTCGCGGAGCAGTCGCCGGTACTTGTCGGCCTCGGCCGAATCCGAGATCACCCAGCCGTAGCCGACGTCGTCGTACCCCGGGCGGCCGGCGCGGCCGAGCATCTGGAGCACGTCCAGGGGACTCATATCGACTTCGCCCTCGAGCGGGTCGTGATGTTTCGTGTCCCGGATCACCACACAGCGGGCGGGCAGGTTGACGCCCCAGGCGAGCGTCGAGGTCGAAAAGAGTAGTTCGATGTGGCCCTCCTTGAACCACTCCTCGACGAGGTCGCGGTCGTTCTTCGAGAGCCCCGCGTGGTGGAAGGCGACGCCGTCGAGCACCGACTTACGGAGCGTGGCGTCGTCGAGGTCCTTCGAGTCGGTATGGAAATCGTAGTCGCCGCGAGCACCCATCGGGATGTCGCGCTCCGCGATCTCGTCTCGAGCCTTCTTGGCGGCCTGGACGGTATCCTGCCGCGAGGAGACGAAGACCAGCGCCTGTCCGTCCTCCCGGAGGTGTGGCTCCGCGAGGTCCAGCGCCCGGTAGAGACGACGGTACTTGTCCGCAAAGGAGTTGTCGCCGTGGGTGTAGGTCTTGACGCCGGCGTTGAGTTCGACCGGCCGGTACTCCTCGCCGAACTCGAAGGTCGTCTCCTCGGGCGCATCGAGCCAGGCCGCCACGTCGTCGATGTTCGGCATCGTCGCCGAGAGCGCGACGATCCGGGGCTCACAGAGCCGACGCAGGCGGGAAATGGTCACCTCGAGCACCGACCCCCGTCGATCGGCGTCGAGCAGATGGACTTCGTCGATCACGCAGACATCGATGTCGGTGACGAAGTCGTACCGTCGCGAATCGTGTTTGCGGGTCGCCGAGTCGAGTTTCTCGGGGGTCATCACGAGGATGTCCGCGCGTCGCGCGCGACGGGGGTTGAGATCGCGCTCGCCGGTGACGACGTAGACCGAGTAGTCCAGGTCTTCGAACCGGTCCCAGTCGTCTTCCTTCTCGTTGGTCAGCGCTCGCATCGGGGCGATAAACAGCGCCGTGCCGCCGTCGGCGAGCGCCTTACAGATCGCCAGTTCCGCGAGCGCCGTCTTCCCCGAGGCCGTGGGCGCGCTCGCGACCACGTTCTCCTCGGACTCGAGCAGTGCGGGCAGTGCCTCGCGTTGCATCCGGTTGAACTCCTCGAAGGCAAACGCGTCGGCGAACTCGGGGAGAACCTCGGCGACCTCCATCACACGGAAACGGGGGGTGCCGGGTCAAAGGCGTTTCCTTCGAGTCGTCGCTACTGTGCGTTGACGACGGCGGCGATCGCAGCGCCCGTGGTGGCGAAGACGAGCGGATACAACACGCCGCCGAGCACGATCGCGGGGACGAGTGCCGGCGCGATCGAACTGGTGGCCTCGATACCGAAGACGGACGCTTCCGCGGTGGATTCGGCGACGATCGCACCGAGGCCGATGACCGCGGCGTAGCCGATCGTGACCGGCGCACCGGCGATGACGGCATCGCCGAGGTCGGTAACGGACCACCGCACGGCCAGCAACGCGCCGACCGCGAGCAACACGAGCGGCGGAACGACGTACAGGAGATCGGCACCCGATTCGGCGATGAGATCGAGGACCTGCGTGCCGCTGAACGAGCCGACCTGACTACTGGCCTCGATGTCGACCATGTGGGCCTCGTAGAAGTACCACGCGACGCCCTTCCACCGGGCGACGTCCTCACCGAAGAGTTCACGGACGTCACTCCCGACTAACAGGTACGTCACGAGATAGCCGATCGCGGCCGCGAAGACACCGAGCCCCGCACTCGCCGCGACGCTCGAGCCGCGCGAGATCGGTCCCTCGTCGGACGGTGTCGGTTTTGGAGACATTGTATACTCGCAGGAAGTCAGTTGGTCTAATGGGTCTTGTGGTCCCCCACATGTGGCCGCTCCCGGACCGGATCAGCGGGTGGCGTGAGTCGACGCTCCCGCCCGTCCCCGTTAGACGGCCGACCCGTCGGTCGTGACGGTCTCGAGTTGGTCGCTGAGTCGGCTGCTGGCCCGGTCGGGCTTGGGGACGCGTTCGAAGACGAGTTCCGGATCCCCCGAGCCGGCGGTGTAGACGGTTAGATCGCCGTAGCCTAGCAGGCGACCGAGTCCGGACTGGCGCAGGCTGATGTTCTGGACGCGCTCGAGGCGAAACTGGGTGACGTCCCGCGAGACGATTCCCCGCTTTGTGTAGAGTTCGGCGGAGGTGATGACGTAGCGGGTGTTCGTCCAGACGAGATAGCGGGCGAACGCGAGCACCGTACCGGTGACCGTCACGAGGACGCCGATGATCGTCAAGAGGCCGACGCCGTCGGCCCCGCTCCAGCCGATGACGAGGAAGCCGGCGAGCGCGAGCGCGACCCCGACCGGCAGCGTCGACCCCATCGCGACCGGGTGTGGACGGCTCTCCCAGACGATATCCTCGTCGTCGCTGATGTGGAACCAGTCGGGTGTCGAGCCGAAGGCCATCGGGCCCGCCTATTCCACACCCGTCCGTAAAGCTATCGGGGAACGGAGCGATTAATCGCGGTACGATCGAACGCGTTGATCGGCGAAATCGCGAACGCCGCGGCTTCGGCGACCACCACGGTTTTTCACTGCCCGACCCCATGATGGGGTATGAGTCGCGCGCGCAAGCCCGACTGGCTGAAAAGTCGGCCACCGTCGGGGCAGGAGTTCGCCGGCATCCGAGAGACACTGCGGGAGCACGACCTCCACACCGTCTGTGAGGAGGCCAACTGTCCGAACCTGGGCGAGTGCTGGTCGGGCCGATCGGGACCCGACGGAGACGACAGCCGCGGCGGCACGGCTACCTTCATGTTGATGGGTGATCGCTGCTCTCGAGCCTGCAACTTCTGTGACGTCCAGACGGGCGGCATGGAGGCGCTCGACCCCGACGAACCGGAAAACGTCGCCGATGCCGTCGCCGAGATCGGCCTCGACTACGTCGTCCTCACGAGCGTCGACCGCGACGACCTCCCGGATCAGGGCGCGGGCCACTTCGCCGAGACGATCCGCGAGATCAAAGCCCGTCATCCCGGCATCCTCGTCGAGGTCCTGATTCCGGACTTTCAGGGCGAGCCGGAACTCGTCCGGAAGATCATCGACGCCGAACCCGACGTGATCGCCCACAACGTCGAGACCGTCGAGCGCCTGCAGTTCCCGGTCCGAGACCGGCGTGCGGGCTACGAGCAGTCCCTGTCGGTGCTCGAGCAGGTCGAGCGGGAAAGCGACATTTACACCAAGACCTCGGTCATGCTCGGTCACGGCGAGTACGATCACGAGGTCTACCAGACCTTGGCGGACCTGCGCGAGCGCGGCGTCGACATCGTTACCCTGGGCCAGTATCTGCGCCCCTCGCGGGATCACCTCGAGGTCCGGCGCTACGACCATCCGGACAAGTACGAGACGTGGCGTCGCGTCGCCGAGGAGGAGTTAGGCTTCCTGTACTGTGCCAGCGGTCCGATGGTGCGGTCGTCGTACAAGGCCGGCGAACTGTTCGTCGATGCCGTTTTGCGGGAGGGCAAGAGCGTCGCAGCGGCGAGAGCCGACGCGCGCCGAACGGAGCCCCGACAGACCGAGTCCTGAGCGGCCGGCCCGCGTGATCGCCGAGTCGCGCGTGCGACCGAACTGTGGGTTCGTCCAGTCTCAGCCGGTAACTGAGTGTGGGATTGGACGAATAAAAACAAATAGGCTGTTCGGCTCATCTCTGTCCATACTTGTCCGCCGTCGTACGACGGTTTTCGAGCGGATGGCAAGAATATCACTGATAGTAAACTATTTGGGAAACTCCTTTACCCTGAGCGATACTCACACTGAGTATGTACAGGTGGGTCTTCCCGTGAGTACGTTACAGCGCGATCCGCAGGAACGAGTACAGATCCTTGACGACGCCGGCCGCGTCCGAGAGGGTGCCGAGGTACCCGACCTCTCCGAGGACCAACTCGTCGAGATGTACGAACAGATGCGACTCGTCCGTCGCTTCGACGAACGAGCCGTCAGCCTCCAGCGACAGGGGCGGATGGGGACGTATCCGCCACTATCGGGGCAGGAAGGCGCACAGATCGGCAGTGCCCATGCCCTGGCCGACGACGATTGGGTCTTCCCCAGTTACCGCGAACACGGTGTCGGGCTGGTCCGGGGGCTGTCCTTGGAGCGCACCTTGCTCTACTGGATGGGCCACGAGCAAGGCAACTACATCCCCGAGGACGTCAACATGTTTTCGGTCGCCGTTCCTATCGCGACCCAGATTCCGCACGCGACCGGCGCGGCCTGGGCCTCGAAACTGCGAGACGAAGAGAAGGCGTTCATCTGTTACTTCGGCGACGGAGCTACCTCGGAAGGGGACTTCCACGAGGGCCTGAACTTCGCCGGCGTCTTCGACACGCCGAACGTCTTCTTCTGTAATAACAACCAGTGGGCGATCTCGGTCCCCCGCGAGCGCCAGACGGCCAGCGCCACGCTGGCCCAGAAGGCCACCGCCTACGGCTTCGAGGGCGTGCAGGTCGACGGCATGGACCCGCTCGCTGTGTACAAGGTCACCAAGGAAGCCGTCGAGAAGGCCAAAAACCCCGGCGCGGACGAACTGCGGCCGACGCTGATCGAGGCGGTCCAGTACCGATTCGGGGCACACACCACGGCCGACGACCCGTCGGTCTACCGCACCGACGAGGAGGTCGAACGGTGGAAGCAGAAGGACCCCATCCCGCGTCTCGAGACGTATCTCCGATCGACCGGCATCCTCGACGACGAGCGAGTCGACACGATCGAGTCGCGGATCGAGGAGGCAGTCGCCGACGCCATCGACGCCGCGGAGTCGGTCGAACGGCCCGACCCCGAGGAGATCTTCGCGCACGTGTACGAGGGGATGCCTCGACGGCTACAACGACAACTCGAGTACTTCGAGTCGGTTCGCGAGAAGCACGGCGACGACGTGCTCTTGGAGTGATATCATGGCAGCAGAATCAGAGAACCTTACGCTGGTACAGGCGGTACGGGACGGATTACACACCGAAATGGAACGTGACGACGATGTCGTCGTCATGGGGGAGGACGTCGGCAAGAACGGCGGCGTCTTCCGCGCGACCGAGGGGCTCCACGACGAGTTCGGGGACAACCGGGTCGTCGACACACCGCTTGCGGAGTCGGGGATCATCGGGACGGCCATCGGGATGGCCGCCTACGGGATGCGACCGGTTCCCGAGATCCAGTTCCTGGGATTCATCTACCCCGGCTTCGACCAGATCGTTTCGCACGCGGCGCGCCTGCGGACGCGCTCGCGCGGGCAGTACACGTGTCCGATGGTCATCCGTGCCCCCTACGGCGGCGGGATTCGCGCGCCGGAACACCACTCCGAGTCGAGCGAAGCGATGTTCGCCCACCAGCCCGGGCTCAAGGTCGTCATCCCGTCGACTCCATACGACACCAAGGGGCTGTTGACCAGCGCGATCCGCAGTCCGGATCCGGTGGTCTTCCTCGAGCCGAAACTCATCTACCGGGCATTCCGCGAAGAGGTGCCGACGGAATCGTACGAGGTCCCGATCGGCGAAGCGGCCGTCCGTCGCGAGGGGACCGATATCTCGGTCTACACCTGGGGCGCGATGACCCGGCCGACGCTCGAGGCCGCCGAGAGCCTCGCCGACGAGGGGATCGACGCCGAGGTCGTCGACCTCCGAACGGTGTCGCCCCTCGACGAGGAGACGATCGTGGAATCCTTCGAGAAGACCGGCCGCGCGGCGGTCGTCCACGAAGCCCCGAAGACGGGCGGACTGGGGGCGGAAATCGCCGCAACCCTGCAGGAGGAGGCGCTCCTGTATCAGGAAGCGCCGGTCGAGCGCATCACGGGCTTTGACACGCCGTTCCCGCTGTACGCGCTCGAGGACTACTACCTGCCCGAACCGGCGCGCATCGAAGACGGCATTCGAGACGCGGTGGAGTTCTAACATGGTCAGGGAGTTCGAATTACCGGACGTCGGCGAAGGAGTTGCGGAGGGCGAACTGGTCTCGTGGCTGGTCGCGGAAGGCGACGCGGTCTCGGAGGACAAACCGGTTGCGGAGGTCGAGACTGACAAAGCGCTCGTGGAGGTCCCCGCACCGGTCGACGGCACCGTCCGCGAGTTACACGTCGAGGAGGGTGACATCGTCCCGGTCGGGACGGTGATCATCTCGTTCGATGTCGAGGGCGAGGACTCGAGTCCGACGGAAGCGGGCGGCGACGCCACGAGCGAGGGCGACGTGGCCGAAGCGCCCACTGAACCGGACCGAGCGGAGACGGGCGACCCCGGCGCGACCGGGGCCGACACCGAGTCGGTCGCACCGCCCGACGATCGTGTCTTCGCGCCCCCGCGCGTTCGCCGCATGGCTCGTGAGCAGGGGATCGACCTCTCGACGATCCAGGGGAGCGGCCCCGGCGGACGGATCACTGCGGCCGACGTGCAGGCAGCAACGGGCGGCGGGGCCGTCGACGACCCGGCGCAGGACCAGTCACGGACGCCCGCGTCGGCGTCCGGCGGGGCGACATCCGGACCGGCTGACTCGAGCGACGCGAGTGCAAGTGCCGATACCGCCGCGGGAGCGTCCACGGACCGGGCGACCGCGGCCTCGAGCCCCCAGCACTCGGAGACGCCGGCACGGACCGAGTCGGCGGACCGCGACACGACCCTCGCCGCACCCGCGACCCGTCGGCTCGCCGCGGAGGAGGACGTCGACATCGACGCCGTTCCGGCGACGGAGGAGCGCGACGGCGAGGCGTTCGTCACCCCCGAAGCGGTCCGGGAGTACGCCGACCGCCAGCGCCAGGCGCAGGAAGCCGATGCCGAGGCGGTCGCCGCCGGCGAGCCGGTCGGAACGACGGGTGCCGGCTTTGCCGAGGGCGAACGCGAACGCCGCGAGTCGTTCCGGGGCGTCCGCAAACGGATCGCCGATGCGATGGTCGAGTCGAAGTACAGTGCCCCGCACGTCACCCACCACGACGAGGTCGACGTCACCGAACTCGTCGCGGCCCGGTCGGATCTCAAACCGCGCGCCGAGGAGCGCGGGATTCGGCTGACCTACATGCCGTTCATCATGAAAGCCGTCATCGCGGCGCTAAAAGAACACCCCGAGATGAACGCGGTCATCGACGAGGAAAACGAGGAGATCGTCTACCGCGATTATTACAACATCGGGGTCGCGACCGCGACCGACGTCGGGCTGATGGTGCCGGTCGTCGACGACGCCGACCGGAAGGGGCTTCTCCAACTCTCCTCGGAGATGAACGAACTCGTGCAAAAAGCCCGTGATCGAACGATCGGGCCCGACGAACTTCGCGGGTCGACGTTTACGATCACCAACATCGGCGGTATCGGCGGCGAGTACGCCACGCCGATTCTCAACTATCCCGAAGCGGGAATCCTCGCAGTCGGCGAGATCAAGCGCAAGCCCCGCGTCGTCACCGACGAGACCGGGGCCGAATCGATCGAACCCCGTTCGGTGATGACCCTGTCGCTGTCGTTCGACCACCGCCTCATCGACGGTGCCGTCGGCGCACAGTTCACGAACACGGTCATGGAATACCTCGAGAACCCGAGCCTCCTCCTGCTCGAGTAACGCGAGGACCACGCGCCCGACGGTCCCTTCGCGGGGACCGTGAGGGTCTCGCCGATCGACGCTATTCGTCCGGGACGATCTCGACGAGTACTTCGAGCGAGTCCGCCGCCTCACACACCCGGTCTTGAGCTTCGGCCAACTCGAGGACGGAGTCGTCGGCTTCGAGAGCCGCCTGGAGTTCGGAGACGGACTCGAGGTACCGCTCGAGGCTCCCTTCGGTCGTCGCACCCTCGAGATCGTCGCCGAGTGCGATGAGATGCTCGAGGACCTGTTGCAAGTGGTGCCGGTAGGCCTCCTCGTTTTCACAGATGCGCTCGCCGTCAGCACGCGAGATCGCCGCGATCTCGCGAGCGAGTCGTCCCCCTTCGCTCGTCTGTTGTTCGATCCGACCGGCCAACGCGTCGAAGAACCGCGCCCGGTCCTTGAGCGTCTTGCGCATGATATACCGGGTCAGCGCCGTCTGGTCCCGCTTGAGCCCGCCCAGTTCCGTCTCGAGGGCGTCGAGTCGATCGGTGATTGCCCCGATATCGTCCGGGATATCGGGTGGTTCCCGTTCGATCGGCGTCCGGTGTGGATTATCGGTGTCCGTAATGTGATCGATGATCGCCTCGAAGAGCAACTCGTGATCGTAGACGAACTCCCGCGGGGCCGAATCGTCCACTTCCGTCCAGACACCGTCGGGCGTCCGTTCGAAGGAGCCGAGGAACACCGCCGTGTCCGCGTCGGACGGGATCGACGACCGATGCTCGTCGTGATACCGTTGCAGAAGCCGTTCTCGTACCGTCTCCGCGTCCGTATCCGTTTCGACGGACGGAACGTCGACGTCGCGGAACCGACTCCCATCATCGGTCGCCTCTTGATACGCGAGCTCGAAGACCTCGACGATACGGTTCGATGTCGATTCCGCGTCGACGGCATCGTCCGTGTTCGGGACGGGAACGGTTTCCATCGAGACTTCGTCGTACTGAATCGAGAGCGAAATCTCCTCCGACGACGGACGAGGCAGCGATTTCGTCGTCACCTGCTCGACGACGATCGGCCGACCGCGTCCGTCCAGTGCTAACCCCGGTTCGATCGTCACCTCGAGCCCGTCGTCGGTTTCATTGATTGTTCGTACCGCGAGTCCGTGGACGATCCCGCTGCCGACCACGAACCTGGCGAGCGTATGCAGTCGCTCGGCGTGGTACTCTTGGTCCGATTCCATATCGCGGGGCGTCATCAGCTTTCCGCTGAAGAACCGATTCTTCCGGAACTGCGATAGACCGCCCCTCTCCCCGTCGCTGTGGTCCGGATCCTGGGCCATGGCGTAGTGAGTGTTGTTTATTGCGCCGGTATTCCATTTAATTATGTCTATTTAGCGAGGTCGGGTACCGAGTGAGCGTCGGTGAGACTGCGATCGGCTGCTAATCGTGGCCCGAATTCGGCTCGTTTTCCTCATGCGGAATTACACTATTTCGACGTTATGAAGGGCATAAAACCCGGCAATTTAGATTTCTATATGACAGTACCAATCTAGAAAATCGAATAATATTTTGCGTCGTCTCCGATCACGGAGTTATCCGATGGATAAGTTTTATACTATCTGATTGTAAATACAGGACTGCTACCCGGGCAACTGGAGGAGCGAAATAAATGCCAGAATACCTATCACCAGGCGTATACGTCGAAGAGGTCGACAGCGGAACCAAATCCGTCGAAGGAGTCAGCACTAGCACTGCCGGCTTCCTCGGTGAAACGGAACGGGGTCCCGTCGAACCGAAGCTCGTAACGAGTTTTTCCGAATTCAAACGAACGTTTGGCTCGAGTCCGCAGTCCTCTGATCTGGACGTTGCCGTGGACGGATTCTTCAAAAACGGCGGAAGCCGCTGTTACGTCGGTCGCGTCACAGCCGCCGAGCCGACTGATGTCGCGACGACGACCCTCGTCGACGAGGATCGAACCGACGTCATCTCCGTCGAGGCAACCGGACCGGGCGCGTGGGGATGCTCCATCGCCGCCATCGTCGAGGACGGGCCGCTCTACGAGGAGGGAGAGAACGAGTATTTCAAACTGACGCTGCGATACTGGTCGTGCGATATCGAGGAGGTCAGCAAGCCGGCGTCCGATCAACCCGACCCGGCTCCCGACATCGAAGAAGTCTACGAGGACATGTCGGCGGATCCCGAATCCAGCCAGTTCTACGAGAAACAGATTCCGGGGTCCGTCCTCGTGGATCTCGAACAGCTGGATGCCGGACGACCCGCCGAGGGGCTCTCCTGGCTGTCGCGCGAGGTCCCCGACGAGTACTCCGACGGCGGCCTGATTCAACTCGACGCCGAATCCGAGACCGCCGCCTACGTTCCGGAGGAGCTCGACGACCGGGAGTACAGCGAACTGCAGGGAATCGCCAAACCGTTCGATATCGACGCCACGCAGTCTCGAGAGGACCTTCTGGAGGACCTCGAAAAGGTCCAGTCCGGCGAGAAGGAAGTCGAGGTCGATGTCGTCTCGGACCTGTCGTCGAAGCCCCGGAGCGAGGACGTCTCCCTCAGCGATTACGAGGGAATCAACAAGCCCGGGATGCGAACGGGCCTTGCGGCATTCAGGGAACTCGACGGCGTCTCCCTGATGTGTGTCCCCGACCACAACGATATCGAGGGGCTGACCGAATCACTCGTCGCCCACTGTGAGAACATGGGTGAGCGGTTCGCGATCCTGCAGGCACCGCAGAACGCGGGATCGATTTCGGATATCGAGACGCCCGTCGACTCCTCGTACGCCGCCTACTACTATCCGTGGATCGAGACGAAGGATCCGTTCACCAACCGGAAGAAGCTCGTGCCGCCGGGCGGCCATATCACCGGTATCTTCGCTCGAAGCGACGCGGAACACGGTGTTCACAAGGCACCGGCGAACGAAGTCGTGCGCGGCATTCTCGGCGTCCAGCACAACATCACGAAGGGCGAACAGGACGTCCTCAACCCGAAGGGAGTCAACTGTATCCGAAGCTTCCAGGGTCGGGGTATCCGACTGTGGGGCGCACGGACCACCTCCAGCGATCCGTCCTGGAAGTACGTGAACGTGCGACGACTGTTCCTCTACATCGAACAGTCGATCGACGAAGGGACCCAGTGGGCGGTTTTCGAACCGAACGACGAGGATCTGTGGGCCCGCGTACGCCAGTCGGCTGAGAACTTCCTGACGACGGTGTGGCGGGACGGCGGTCTCCAGGGGAGCACCGCCGACGAGGCGTTCTACGTCAAGTGCGGTGAGGAGACGATGACGCAGGACGACATCGACAACGGACGACTCATCGTCGAGATCGGTGTCGCACCGGTCAAACCGGCCGAGTTCGTCGTCTTCAGAATCAGCCAGGACACCGGCGAATAACGCCGCCTACACCGTATCTGACGATCAACCAATCTTTACGCAATCACTACGATAATGCCAGACTCACACGGACCACTCAGACAAACCGAATTCAAAGTCGAACTCGACGGCGTCGGCATTCCCGGATTCGTCGAGATCGAACTGCCAGCGATGCGAACCGAGCAAGTCGAATACCGCGAAGGAAACGATCCAACGCACAATCGAAAGCTCTGGGGGGATACACAGTACGACGACCTCATCCTCGTTCGTGGTGCAAACGAGAAAAACGAAGAGCTCTACAACTGGCGCAAATCCGTCGACCAGGGGAAGATGGACGACGGCGGTCGGAAGAACATCGCCGTCATCATCATGAACGAGGTCGGCGACTCGGTGCTTCGCTTCGAGTTCACGAAGGCGTGGATCAAGGAGTACCGCCCGCCGACGCTCAACTCCCACGGCGGCGGCGGTCAGGGCAACCTCGCTACCGAGGAGTACGTCGTCACCTTCGACGAGATGGAACGGAAGAACGTATGACACGACTGTCGGATTCGTCTCCGGAGGCGTTCACCGTTCCCCGTCATCGGTTCGACGATAACTGGCGCGTCGACGACGAGGGCGTCCTTCACACCGGTGCTGCCGCCCCGTTCGCCGACCGCGTCGTCGTCGCTTGTGACAGCGGAGGCCATCGACAATGACCGGTGGCACGCTCCAGACCGAGTTCGAGTTCACCCTTCCACAGGGCTACGTCGATGACGAGGGAACGCTCCACAAGGAGGGGCGAATGCGACTCGCCACGGCAGCCGACGAGATCAAGCCGCTGCAAAACCCTCGCGTCCAATCGAACTCCTCGTATCTGACCATCGTCTTGCTTTCGCGGGTCGTCACCGAACTCGGCGACCTCGAGACGATCGATGCGAGCGTCATCGAGGAGTTGTTCGTTACGGACCTCGAGTACCTGCAGGCGTTGTACGAACGGATCAACAACCAGGGAATAAACGCCGTCGAGACGGCCTGTCCCGAGTGCGGTGAGCCGTTCGAAATCAACGCGGAAAACGGGTCTCACGTGACGACCGACGGAGCGGCCGGCGGTATGGAGTCCGCCGGCGTCGATACCGGTCCCGTCAGTACTGGGGGTGACCTCGGCGGGGTCGGGGCGGCCGAATCGCCCGGGTTCGAGGCCGCCGACATGCGGACGACAGGCGCGGAATCGCCCGAAAGTGAGGAGTCCGACCCGGGAAATCCAGCGGAATAGTCCGGCTGTACGAACCGGACCGCCTCTACGAGGAGGTCGCGTTCGTGGCCTACCATTTCGGATGGAGCCACGACGAGGTGTTGAACATGCCTCACTGGGAACGGCAGCGCTGGTGTACGGAGATCAGCGGGATCAACGATCGAATGAACGACTCGCAGTCCGATCGGTCCCGTGGCCGGCGCCGCGGTCGCGACCGGGGGCGTGACGATGCCGGCGGTGGTATCGTACTCCGAAATCCGCCGGATTCCGAGTAACCGCGGCATCTGACCCTCAGATGCCGTTATAACCGCAGTATTGAGACGATGGCACCATACACAACGGAAGACGATCCCTACGCACAGTACAACTTCGAGGTCGAGGTAGACGGCGAAACAGTCGCCGGGTTCACCGAGGTCGCCGGGATAACGATGGAGTTAGAAACCGTCCAGTACCGCGAGGGCGGCGTCAACGATCACGTGCACCAGTTACCCGGCCAGTTCGCGCACGCGAACCTCGTCCTCCAACGGGGATTGACGACGAATACGGCTTTCTGGGACTGGATCCAGACGGTCATGAGCGGGACGATCTCTCGAAAGAACATCGTCGTCAAAGTGAAAGACGGGTTTCAAGGGCAGAGTCAGTGGGGATGGGAGTTCGCGAACGCGTATCCGACGAAATGGTCGGGCCCGGATCTGGCGAGCAACGAACGCGGAATGGCGATCGAATCCATCGAGTTGGCATACGAGCAGTTCTCGAAGATGTCGGGAATGCCGGAATGACCTTCGCGACCACGAGCGGGCGGTAACCGTGGATCGAACCCGACATTCGGTGAGCGATCCGCACGGATCAAACCGCTGTATCACGTGCTCGTAGCGACCACCCGGATGTCGCCCGATCGATTTCGAGCGACGACCGGTCGGTACTGCTCTCGGCTCCCGGCTCTCGTTTCCCACGACTACCCTTACGTTTTAATAGGATCTAACAAACATCATCCAACAAATATGCATAAGAGAATGGAAACGAAATCGACCGAGCGGATAACGTACAGTCCGGTCTCGGACGGCCGACAGTCGGCCGTTCCCGACCGAAAACGGGTGACCCGGTAACATGAGACGCATCGCATCGAAGGTCACGAAGACAGTCCGAAAACAACTCTCTCCGGTTATTCGACCATTAATGGCGGCGCTGATCGTCGCCTTGCTCGTCACCGCCGTGGCCGTCGTGACGGGACTCGTCGACTACGTTCCCCAGTCGTCGGTTCCCGTGACGGGCTGGGTGATCTCATCGCGAGTCCTCCTGCTGGTGACGGTGTTCGTCCTCGTTGCACTCGTCTATGCCGGCTACAAACTGTACCGAAACTACGAGGACGCGATCACGGAGCAGTGGACACGACTCTCGATCTGGGCGCAGGCGACCATCGCTGGCGGGAGCTGTGGCGCAGTGGTCGCGATCGGACTCGGCATCGCCGCCGTCGCCGGTCCGGTTCCGCTCTGGTTCGTCCTCGCCGGCTCGCTGATCGCGTGGCCGGTCGCGACCGTGCTGACGCTCCGCCAGCGCCGCGAACCCGACACGGACGATAACTCGCCGTCCACGCTCCAGTCGGTCCTCATCAAAGCTGGCTATGCTCAGGTTAAACTCCTTCAGACGCGGACGCTGGCCGGTATCGTCGGTTTCGCCGGGGCCGTCCTGGGCAGTCTCGGCATCCGCACGCTGGTCGCGTGGCTCCCCTGGTTCGAGGGAACGCTCACGCATCTCCAGACGACTCTGCTGGCCGGTTTCCTGTGGCTGGTTGCGACGATCCTCGTCTACAACCGCTACGAGTCCGGAATCAGCGACCGGACCGATCTCAGAATCGTCGGCGTCTCGAGCCCGGAGTCACGCCCCGGCCGCGAACTGATGATCAAAAACGACGGCGTTGCGCCCGTCGAACTGGCTCAGGCGAAGATCCGCGATACGAAACGTGACCTCTATCAGTTCGACCTGGAGATGACACTCGAGCCCGGCGAACGTCGCCCCTTCGAGGTCCCGGAGGCGTTCCTCCTCGAGTCCAACGAGGCGGCGATGGACCTGCCGCTCGGATACACGCTCAAACAGGGCCGGGAACACCCGATCATCTACACGCGGACCGGCAAGCAATTCGTTCTCAAGGGCGGCAACGACGCTGAGGACCGTGATCCGACTCGGTCGTCCAACCCGTCGGCGATCGGGTTGAGCGCCGATCCGACGCCACAGGAGTAGCCGACGGTCCTGGGACGGCGTCAGCCACCCGCCGACCCCGATCACGGCCGCTCGGGCGCGTCGGGTCATCGGGACGATGGGCTGGATGCGGGACGATGGGCTGGATGGTTGCGACGCAGTGTGCCGTGGCCTCGAGCGCATAGTTACGAACCGTTACCCGTACAGTCTGGTGGGCTCTAATTTTGTGTTACGCATCGTCAAAACCATTAAGTGGTACTCTTATAATATCTCAATAAGAGCGTGTACACCGGCATCGTGGTGGGAGGGGGAGATGAATCGGCCATCGATGAGTGTGAACAGCGATTCGACGAACCGTGATGAAAACGACTGACGACCTCGGGTGTGAGACGGCGCTGCGGGAGATTAGCGTGACTGGTCGCTCGATGGGCGTAGATACATCGACGGCGGGCGAGTCGGACGACCGGCCGGGTGTTGCTCGACTCCGCTCCAGCGTCGCATCCATCGCGACGCTGACGCCCGACCGATTAGCGGGTGGGTTCGGCGTCCGGATTGCGCGGAAACGGAGTCCGATCGAGTTGTCGTTTTTTTCACCCGCCGTCGCTCCGCCTGACGGCGAGTCGGTGGACGACCCGGAGCTATCGATCGTGTCTCCATCACCGTTCGCCCGGCCGGACCATCACGAGGATGCGTTCACGTATCTCACGCAGTCCGGTCGGTCGGACCATGGGTCCCAGTCCGACGATGCGGTCGGACCGCTATCCGACTCGGCCACTCGGTCACCGGCAGAACGTGTATTCCGGTCCGACAGGCGATCACAGCTTCACGGGTTACGGACATCGGCCCGTTCCCAAGCGACATCGCACGAGCACGACGGTCCCGAACGCCGGGACGGAATCCGATCGTCGAAGCGAACGCACCGGCGAGGCGACGTTGAGGCGGGAGTCGCTGCCCGATCGAACGCTGATACGTCGCCGACCTCCGGAGCGAAGTCGGGGCCGATGCCCGACCGATCGAGACCGGTCGACGACGACCGGCCACGGCAGCCGACTGGCGGAACCGAACGACGGCAGCCGACCCGACCGCGGGCGATCGAAACACGTGTCACGTGGGCGGACGCAATCGCTCGGCGGACTCTACCCAGTTCCGCCGATTCCGAGCGTCGCCGCTCAGTGACCGATTTCGACCCGAACGTCCCGAGAAGTCACCCCTCGAGTCACAGCGAGTCGCTCGAACGCGAGACGCCATCGGACGTGACAACCGCGGCACGTCGGGAGCCGGCCCGCGGCGAGTCCGCGTCGCCGCCGGCGCTCATCGATCGACCGGTTCCGCCGACGGGGCCGACGGCTCCGCCGTCACCCTCGCGTGAGACCGCACAACGCCCGGTCCGGCATCCGCGTCCCGACGGTCGTCGCCCGATGTCGGCGGTCGACTCGAGTCCGGTACCGACGGCCGAGGGGCAGTCGACCCGTCGTGTCCCGGCGGGTCGAGTCGGTCCCGAGTCCGACGGCAGCTATCCGGCCGCGGACCCGGCTTCGACGACCGCTAGTGCCACGCAAAGCGCAAATCAGCCGTTACAACAGCCGTCGATCCGAACGGATCGTCGAGACCGGGAGACCCAGACTGCGACGAACGGCCGCGATCGCGGGCGCTCGACCACGCCGTCGCGTCGTCAGTCCGACGTCGGTACCATACACGATGGATGGACACCGATTCGAGCGGCCTCGATGTCGCCTCCTGTACGATCCGGGGGCGCGATCGAGCCGACGGTCGGATCAACCGTGAGTCGTAGTTCCGCCGCACCGGACTCGACCGGCCGCCTCGAGTGGCGGACTGACGGGACGACCCGGTCGGCTGTCTCGGCCGAAGGCCGCAAGCGCCATCCATCGCAAGCTCGGACCGACCACGGAGTCGGTTTCGATTCTACCCGAGAACAGTCACAGTCGATCGAATTCCGGACGGCCGACCCGGCCAGCGCCAGCGCGGACCGCCAACCGTCCGGCTCCGACTCGGGTCGAGCGGCCGCGGTCCAGTCGCGGCGACCGCGTCGCAACCGGCCGACGGTGATGACGACGGGTACCGATCGGATTCCACGGCAGTCGCGGGCGATCTCGACGGACTCGCGCGGGCTTCACGATGGGACGGCTGCAGTGGAGTCGTCGCGTTCCGCGTTCGTCTCCCGAGAGTCACGCGCATCGCCTCGGACCGATCGAACGGGTCACGAACCAGTAGCCCGGAGAACCGCCCCGTCAACCGCGACCCCTACCATGGCGGCTCCGAGCCGAGCAGGACAGTACCAGTACCCTCCCTTGGAGTTGGCGACCGAGGCTCGTGGCGCGCACACAGCTGACGGTCGGCCGGTGCCGGCCGCGACCGACCGTCGACTGACTGTGTCTCCGGGTTCGGTCGTCGGTCGACAGTCGGCCGAGTCACAGCGGCGATTCGATCCGAACGCCACATCCGTATCCGGGACTCCATCGCCACCGCCGGGTACGGACACTACCCGTGTGGTCGACGACTATCGATCCGGTTCCAGTACCGCCGCCACGACGACCGGACGCGCCGGACCCACTGAATCGCCTATCCGCGCGTTCTCGAGTGTGAGCGGTCGACCGTCTGGTGATCGCCGTCCCGACCGCACGCCCAGCTTCGAGCGTTCGACCACCGATATCCGGTCGTTCGGGTCGACTGCCACTGGTTTTTCACGGGGTGCGTCGTCGCCACGAACCGACGATCGGGACGATGGGCGGACGGGTTCCGGCCGGACCTCCGCGACCGAACGTCGGTCGTCGTCACGTCCCCCTGCGATGCAGTCGGACCGTCGGGGTTCGGAACTCGTGGTCTCTCGGCACTCGACCGCGGCGGTCAACTCGAGGACCGTACCCGACGAGATGGGAGCACCGGAACCTAATCGCCGGGCTCGCGTTTCGTCGCCGCCTCGGTCCGACGCAGGGCCATCGAACTTGCGACTTTCGAGCGCAACCGACGCCGCTGGGCGGGTCCAAAGGCGACCGGATAGTGTGGGTTCGATTGCCCGCTACGCCGCCGATGCGGTCCGGCCGGAGCGGAGTCGACCGTCGGATACCACGCCCACTCCGTCCTCGGCGACTGCCGCCCGCACCGGAAGTGACGGGTCGGCTCGAGAGGGAGCAGTGTCCGCTTGGGCCGCCACTCGCCCGTCCGATCCGACTGGCGACTCAGCAGCCGTCAGCCCGTCACGGCGCGACGATCCGGCCTCGATTCGAGCGCCGACGCGTATCGATTCGCTGCGATCTGTCGCGGCCACGGGACCGTCTCGAGGAGAGATCGGGGCCGATATCGCTCCTCTACTGGAACGGGAGCCGACGGAGCCGCGCGGAGCCGCGTCCCTGAACTCGCGAGGACCGCAGCTGGCGGTGACGGGAGGTGAGCGTTCCCATCGTTCGCAACAGGGAACTGAAGCCGCGGTCCGTTCGGAATCGAGTTCGGGACCGGTCCGCTCGTCGCGGCGCGAACCCGTGGCTGCGGACGCGCCCGATGTGATCTCTCAGCGCCGAGGGTCCGGAATGGAGCCAGTCACGCAGAGAGGCGGATCCGAAGCGGGGAGGCTCACACAGATGGGTGGCTCGCGGACGGGGTCGGTCTCTCGGACGCGATCGCACGACGGGGAGAGGGGCACTCGTTCGCTCGAGCACCCCCGCTCGAGCGCGGCGTCCGGGGCGACGACTGCGACGCCCGTGACGATATCGAACAGCGACACGCCGTCCGCACCCTCACACACGATTTCGAGGAGCCGGCAGCCGTCCGCTGCTGACACCGAACCCGCAGCCGCGTCTTCCGACCCGAAGACGGCTCTCGGAACGGCGGTCACCTCTAGTAGCCGTCGATTCGAGTCGGGGACAACGCGCGATCGAGCGGGCACGACTCCGCCGGACTCGAGCGGCCGGATGCCGGTCCTTCGACTGCGCTCCGATCGGGGACCGTCTCCTGGACGGAGCGATCGGACGATTCGGCCACCCGACTCGAGACCGGACTCGTCCCGTTCGGAGTCGGCGCTCCGCTCGGGACGTTCGAACCCGAACGCCGGAACCGAAATCGCGGTATCACAACCGGTTACGGGAACGCCCTCGTTCGTCTCGAGCCACGTGTCCAGTGCCACACAGAACACGTGGAGCGGGTCCGGTGACGGTTCGCAGTCCCGGACGGCCGGGCCGACCGGCCCGTCCCGGACGCGACGCGAGGGGGAACGGGCCACGAGTGATTCCTCGTTCCCCGACACCGGACCGGTCGGGGCTCGCGTTCGTGAAACGTCGACCCGGACGACGACACACACACATTCGACGAACGCCGTCGCCTCGCCGTCTCGCACCGCCTCGAACCCCCGCCGACCGACCCGTTCGAATCCCCTCACATCGGATGACGGCTCCCAGTTCGGAGCGGAGTTCGGTAGGCGGTCGGCGACACTCCAGTATCGGTCGCCCGCGGTGACCGATCCGACCGGGTCGCGGTCCCAGTCGCCTCGAGACGGGCGCTCGGCGGTCACCGTGTTCGATCACGGTAACGCGGCCGGCTCCTCGCCGACGGGAGCGATGGCGCAACACCGTCCGTCGGGTACCGATGCCCAGCGAACCGTTCCCGACCGATCGTCGTCCGAGCGAAAGGATAGTATCGATTCACGCCCTCGCTCGGAGGACTGGCGCGGTCGGGAACCGGCTACCGGACCGACTGGCGTCGATCCGCAGGAAGCAGTCGATTCGGCCACACTCCGGCGTCCGTCGAGGGATATGGGCGTCGATACCACGGCATCAGCCGCTCGATCGCGTCCCCGACCGGCTCGAGGAAGCCTTGTGCCCGACACGAGCCCGAGGATCGAGTCGGCGACGACCGCGGCAGCCGGGGCGACCGGTGTCGCGGCTACTCGAGCACCTCAGTCGGACCGACGGACGCCGCTTTCGGTTCTGCGAACGACGGCGGCCGGCTCGTCGGGCCAGTCTCACACGACTCATCGCTCGGTCCGTCCTGGCACCGCCGCTGCGAGCATGTCGGACGAGTCCGGTTCCCGATCCGACTCCCGTCCAGCGCGACCGCCGACGATCGCCGTCCGTCCGGGATCGACGGAGCGAGCCGACGCATCGTCGCGGCGAGACAGAGACCCCATCGGCGCTGGTGACTCGAGCCGGGAACGGGTCGGAACGGCCGCCACGGAGCCCGGTGACGCTGACGGTCTCGCGCCGACTGCGTCGGATCGGCCGTCGACTACGGCCGGGATCGCGGGCGAACGTCGACGGTTCGAATCGCGTCTCCGTATGCGTCGACGGCCGTCGACGGGGTCCTCTGCGACGGGCGAGGGACACAGCGGTCGTACTGGGGCCGATACCCCGTCGCTTTCCCTCCGGACTCGAGACGACGTATCGGAACCGACGACGGACGGGGCGGCCACATCGGCATCGTCGGGGCAGTCTCGGGTACCGAACGCCCCGAAAAATAAACCAACAACTAATACTATTGAATCAAATGAGGGACGTACGGGTGTGAACGGGATGCAAACGAGTGCAGCGTCAGACCGACCGTCGCTGACTTATCGACGGTCGTCGGCGACGGACGCGCCGTCCGTCGACCGGGGTGGACCGAACGGTTCGAACGCAACGCCGCGCGACTCGACGACACCGAGTGGAGCGGCTCGAGAATCGACCGCGAGTCGTACGACGCCGGGGCACGCCTCCGGTCGTGAGCGACGCGGATCGTCCGATCGAAGGGAGACTGGCGGTGATCGGACGCGATCCGGATTCGGGTCGAAGCGCGGACGGGAATCGGCCCAGTCCGGGTCGGCAGTCGGTCACGACGACGTGGGATCGAGACTGAACGACGGACAGCGGTCGTCGATCGATCGCCCCCAGCAGTCCGCGGCGCGCCGGTCGGAACCGCCGCGGGGTCGTCGATCCGATCAGGACCGTCACAGCCGGAACCGGTTCGACAGCGTCGATCTGTCGTCCGGTACGGACCCGCGGTTCGACGCCGACGTCGATCGCGCCGTTCAGGAACTCTACCGGAAGCTCGAGCGGAAGATCAGGGTCGAGCGCGAACGGAGGGGACTATAGATGAGCGGCAGCGGCAAGCTCGAGAAGGCCCAGATCATGATCCTGAACGGGAAACAGAAGGGCGAGACGATCGACTGTAAGTTCAACCCGAACGCCTACACGGTCGAGAAAAGCGTCAACTACGGCGAACTCAAGGCGACCGGCTCGGGGGCATCGATCATGCAGTTCGTCGACGGGAACGCGGAAACGCTGTCGATGGAACTGTTTTTCGATACGAGCGACGAACTGGATTCGAAGGGGTCGCCCGACACGGAGCGGGTCGATGTCCGCGAGCGGTATACGAAACACATCGATACGCTGCTGTCGGTCGACGGCGAGTTGCACGCGCCGCCGGTCTGTCGGTTCGTCTGGGGCGACGGAATCGACTTCACCGCCCTTGTTCAGCGGGCGAACAAGCAGTTCACGAAGTTCCTGCCCAGCGGCGTTCCCGTCCGTGCTCGAGTAAACGTCGTGTTCATGGAGTACAAGACGGCAGACTATCACAAATCCGAGGTGTCGCCGGAGTCGACGGACAAGACGAAAGTCTGGACGGTCACCGACGGTGACACTTTATGGCTGATCGCGGCCGAGGAGTATGGCGACTCGTCGCACTGGCGGACGATCGCCGATCACAACGACATCGAGGATCCCCGCGCGATCGAAGCGGGTGACAAACTCGAACTACCCCCGCTGTAGTCATGAGTACCGGAACGAACATTCAGCCGCGCTATTCGCCGCGGTTCAAAGTCGATATCGGCGACGCGAAGTTTCAGGAGCCGGGCGGCCGGATCGCCGACCTCGTCGTCGAGACGACTCTCGATGGCGCGGATCGGTTTTCGTTTACCCTGAACTTCCCGTTCGACGAGGAACTCGGGGAGTTCAGCGGCCTGACCTGGGACGATTTCGCGGTCGGAACGGATGTCGAGATCGCGATGGGGTACGGCGGTGACGGGACGCTGACGCCGCTGTTAACAGGTTCCATCCGCTCGATCAACGCCGAGTTCACGACCGACCGCGGACCGTCAGTCACGGTCTCGGGCTACGGGCTGCTCTGGGAACTCATGCAGGGAACTCGCTCGGACTCGTGGGCGGAGGAGACGGTCGGGTCGGCCGTCGAGGACGTGCTGTCGTCGTACCCGTTTTCGACGGTCGACGTCTCCGACGCGTCGATCAAACGCGAAAAGCTGATTCAGGACGGCCAGAGCGATTACCGGTTCCTCCAGCAGCTGGCCGAGACCTACGGGTTCGAGTTCTACGCCGAGCGGGACACCGTTCGTTTCCGCCCCCGCTCCGCGAAAGGCGACGGCGACGGTCCGGTCGCCGAACTGTGGTACGGCGAGGCGCTGCACGATTTCTACGCCGAAATCACACAGCGGTCTCAGATCGATGAGGTCGAGGTCCGGAGTTGGGACGAACAGAACAAATCCGAGATCGTCGCGACTGCCGGCAGCACGAACGCGAACTACAAGGAGGTTTTCAGAGTACAAGCAATGTCACGGGACGAAGCGAAACGGGTCGCCGAAACGAAATTGAATCGATTCTCCGACGGCGTCATCACCGGTCACGGTGAGGCCGACGGCACCCCCGAAATCAGGGCCGGCAGCGTTGTTCGACTCGAGGAGTTGGGGGGCCGATTCTCCGCTGACTACTACGTCACCGAAGCCACTCATCGGATGGGAAGCGCAGGCTATCGGACGTCCTTCGAGGTAACGGAGGTGTCCTCGTGAAGCCGTCCGGGTTCATCGACGACGGGGGCGCGGACGACGGCGGTATTCGCGGCGTCGCCGTCGGCATCGTGACGGACAACGAGGACCCGAAGGATCTCGGTCGAGTCAAACTCCAGTTCCCGTGGCGCGACGCCGACGACGAGAGTCACTGGGCGCGGATCGCCACCGAGATGGCCGGCAACGAGTACGGGAGCTACTTCCTGCCGGAGATCGACGACGAGGTACTGGTCGCGTTCGAGAACGGCGACATTCACAAGCCGTTCGTGATCGGGTCGTTGTGGAACGGCAAGCAGAAACCACCGCAGAAAAACGGCAACGGGAACAACGATATCCGTGAGGTTCGCTCCCGGAGCGATCACGTGATCGCGTTCGACGACGCCGACGACGGCAGTATTACGATTCGAACGACCGGCGGCAACGAGATCGTAATCGACGACTCGGGCAGTTCGGAGACGATCAGCATCAGTGACGAGTCCAGCGACAACAGCATTACGATCGATTCCGACAGCGGTTCGGTCGCGATCGACGCGAAATCGGAACTCGAACTCTCGGCATCGACGATCTCCCTCGACGGGAACTCCGTGGAGATAACGGGCAAAAAGGGCGTCAAGATCAAAGGGAAGGGCCCAGTCAATGTCGATAGCAAGGCGAAACTCGCGCTCTCCGGGTCGATGGTTAACGTCGACGGGACCGGGATGGTAAAAGTTAAAGGGAAACTAATTACCTTGAATTAAAATAGAGTCAAATGCAACCAGCAGCGAGAGTCGGCGACCAGACGACACACGGGACGCCGCTGACCGGGACCGGCAGTCCGAACGTCCTGATCGGGAAGCGGCCCGCGTGGCGAGCGTTGGCGGACGTTCATACGTGTCCGCTCACCACCGGACCCGTCCCCCACGTCGGCGGCACCGTGACCAAGGGGAGTACGAGCGTCCTAATCAACAAGATGCCCGCGGCGAGAATGGGCGATACGATCGTCGAGAGCGGACCGCCCAACACGATCGTGAGTGGGTGTTCGACGGTCATGATCGGCTGACTCATGTCCGATGAGTTTCTCGGAACCGGCTGGTCGTTTCCGGTCGAGACCGATGCCCGCGGCTCAGTCCGAACGTCCGAGGCCGAGGACGACATCCGCGAGTCGATCCGGATCATTCTCGGAACGGCCAAGGGTGAGCGAGTGATGCGACCCGAATTCGGCTGTGAGATCCACGACCACGTGTTTTCGGCCGCGACGCCGGCGACGCTGAACCTCATCGAGAGCAGCGTCCGCGAGGCGCTCGTCCAATGGGAGCCGCGAATCGATATCGAGGACATCGATGCTCGAACGGACGACGAAGCGCCGAACAAGGTCCTCATCGACATCGAGTATCGGGTTCGAACGACCAACAGCCTCTCGAACATGGTGTATCCGTTCTACATCACGGAGGGCGACGGATGAGTCGGCCACCGGTCGTCGACGACAGGGATCGGGAGGAACTGTACGCCGAGGTGCGGACCCTCGCGGATCAGTACACCGAATCGTGGGACCCGTCGACGGACGACAACGCCACCGTGCTCTTGCGGATCTTCTCCCAGCTCGGTGCCGACGTCATCCGGCGGCTGAACGACGTCCCGTCGAAACACCGAATCGCGTTCCTCGACGCGCTCGGGTTCGATAGGCGACCGCCCCAGGCCGCACGGCTTCCACTGACGTTTTCGGTCTCAGCCGATATCGATCGCAACGTCGCGATCCCCGGCGGGACACAGGCCGTCGCGGAACCGAGCGACGGTCCAGACCAGATCTTCGAGATTCCACAGGACGACGGGTTCGAAGCGACTGGGGCATCGCTGACGGATGTGCTCTCCGTCGATCCCGCCGCCGATCGAATCGTCGACCACGGCGACGTTCGAACCGCCGACGAACCGGTCGAACTGTTCAGCGGTGACACGATTCAGGAACACGTTCTCTATCTAGCACACAGCGACCTGCTGACTCTCGAGCCGGGTTCGCCGATTACGATCACCGCCGAGATGGCCACCGACAATCCGGTCCTCGAGACCGACGCCGTCTGGGAGTACTACGGCGAGGAGGACGGAACGGAGGGATGGCATCGGCTCGAGGAGTGGACTGACGACGAGGCGGCCGACGACGCGGTTCGGCTCGACCTGCTACAGGAACGGCTCCAGTCTTCTGCCTCGCGATCCCGCGATGGCGATCGGCTCGAGTTGCGGTTTCGGCTTCCCGGAACGCCGGTCGAACACGCGGTCGACGGCGTCGAAAGTCGATGGCTTCGGTGTCGGATCGATGATGACGAGCCCGAACCGGATGTGTTCTCGTTGCACCTGGAATCGATTTCGGCCAGCGTCGGCCGCGATCCGAGCGAGGACGGACTCGCTCCGGACTCGCTACGTTCGAACGACGTTCCGCTCTCGACGGACGACGGGGACGTTCGGCCGCTCGGTCGGCTGCCCCAACCGCCGGCGACGTTCTATATCGCCTCGGAGGAGGCCTTTACCAAGCGGGGCGGGGTCGTCGAGGTACGGTTCGACCCGCCCGCCGAACCGGACGCGGACGAACTCGATGCCGACACGCCCGGCGACGTCGACATCGACGCCGACGGTTCGTCGGCGGCCGAGGGCGTGGGGGTGCTCGGCGGGCCGCCGGAACTCTCCTGGGAGTACTGGACCGGTAGCGGCTGGAACCGACTGACCGTTCTCGAGGACGAGACGAACGCGCTGCGGCGGGCCGGCCACGTTCGCTTTACCGTTCCCGAGGACATCGAACCGACGGCGGTGTCCGGCCACGAAAACGTCTGGGTCCGCGCTCGGCTGGTCAGTGGAAACTACGGACAGCCGTCGTTCGGCGTCACCGATGCCGGCACACGGGGGTCGGTCGTCAACTCGCCCGACCCGCCCTGTTTCGGCGACATTTCGATTCACTACGACCGCGGGATGCAACCGTTCGAGACGATTCGGACGCGCAACAACGCCGCCATCAGCGGCGACCTCGCGGGAAGCGAATCGCCGATCTCGCCGTTCGACGAACTCCCCGAAGACACCCAGACGCTGTATCTGGGGTTCGACGAAACGCTTCGAAACGGCCCGCTTACGTTTTTCGTCCCGATCGAGGACGTCACCTATCCGCGCTCGTTCGATCCCGGCATGCGCTGGGAGTACTGTGTGGATCCCGACGCCGACGAATGGTCGAAACTCACCGTCCGGGACCGGACCGGCGGGTTGACCGAGCGTGGTATCATCGAGTTGACCTTCCCTGAACCGACGACCGCGTTCGACCGCTTCGGTCGGCGCTGCCACTGGATTCGCGTCCGGGTTACCCAAGACGAGTTCGATCGGCGACCGATCGACGGCTCGCAGTCGGCGCGATCGGCTCCCGACGCTGATCAGCCCCGGGACCGGACCACAGCCCCGCCGACCCTCGACGGACTATATCCGAACACGCAGTGGGCCTACAACACGCGGACGATCGAGGACGAAGTCCTCGGCTCGAGTGACGGTACCCACGAGCAATCGTTCGCGTGTGCCCACGCGCCGGTCATCGACGTCGACGTGTGGGTCGACGAGTCCGAGACGGTGTCGACCAGCGAACGGCGCGACCTCCGCTCGGAGCGGCCCGAGGACGTTCGACGCGTCATCGATGCCAGCGGCGACGTGACGGAGTATTGGATCCGATGGCAGCAGGTCTCGGACTTCCTGGAATCCGAGGCGACCGACCGCCACTACGTCGTCGACAGGATCGACGGAACCGTCAGCTTCGGCGACGGCAACCGGGGCCGGATCCCGCCGGCCGGACAGGGGAACATCACGGTCACGTATACGACCGGCGGCGGGCGCGACGGCAACGTCGCGGCCGACACGATCACCGATCTACAGAGTTCAATCTCGCTGGCCGAGGACGTCTCGAACCCGAAGCCCGCCGACGGCGGGGCCGATGCCGAGTCCAGGGATGCGCTCGTCGAACGAACCACGAACCAGCTCAAACACCGCGACCGGGCGGTTACGCCGACCGACTACGAACGGGTCGCGAACGCGGCGTTTCGCGAACTGTCGAAAGTCAAGTGCGATCCGGACGGGGCCGCCGAGGCCGGCAGCGTCACCCTCCTGATCGTTCCCCACGCACAGCGGGAGAAACCGGTGCCGTCGATGGAACTCAAACAACGAGTTCGCGAGACGGTCCGCGACCGTGCGCCAGCCTCGCTCGTGGAGTCCGAAACGTCCCGGATCGTCGTCCGCGGACCGAGCTACGCCGAGCTCTCGGTCTCGGTCGCGGTGTCCATGGCCGACAGCACGAGCGTCTCGCTGCTGAAGGCGGCGATCGAACGACGGCTCGACGAGTTCCTGCATCCCCTCGACGGAAACGGGGGCCACGGGTGGGCCTTCGGCGAGGCCCCGTCGGTCGACGCGCTGGCCGAACTCGTCGACGGTGCGGACCACGTCGCTCACGTGGTCGATCTGGATGCGACGATCGAGGTTGGCGGCGAGCAACGCTCCCTGTCCGAGCGCGAGACGGGGCCACCCCTCCCGTCTGACGGACTCGTCTGTAGCGGGGCTCACGACGTGGCGGTCACGATGGAGGCGGATCGCTCGTGAGCGACGTGCTCCGATCCGACCGCCGTAACCGGCGACCGACCGAAGGTGATGGACGTGGGCATTGACGTTCCGGAACTCGACGACAGAACCTACGAGGAGATCCTGTCAGAGGCCACGAACCTCATTCCAGCCTACGCCGACGAGTGGACCGACGCCAATCCGCACGATCCCGGGATCACGATCCTCGAGGTTCTGGCCTGGTTGACCGAAACGTACGTCTATCAACTCGACAGGGTCACCGACGACCACCGTGAAAAGTACCTCGCGTTGATGGGCGAGCGCCGACGGCCGCCGACGCCGGCGTCGACGCGTCTGCGACTGTCGCTGCCGACCGACGCCGCGTGGGGACGACTCCCCGCCGGAACGCAGTTCTCGGTCACCGATACCAACGATGCCGACGCGAGCTACCGGTTCGAGACCGACCATGCGGTCACGCTGACCGCGGCGACCCTCGAGCGCGTGCTGACGGTGACCGATAGCGGCCGGACCGACAACACCCACGCGAACCGGACCGACGGGATGTTCTACCGTGCGTTCGGTGCCGACGCGACCGCGGGGGACGCCTGCTATCTGGGATTCGATAGCGATCCCTTCGCACATGCCCGGACGCTGACCCTGACCGTCAACTACCACGAGGACAACCTCCCGGAGCCGGCGACCCACGGCTCGCTCGAGTCGTCGTTCGAGCCCTCGGTCGAACCCGTCTGGGAGTATCGCCGCGGGGACGACGACGCGTGGCACCGGCTTTCGGTCGCGGCCGACGGGACGAACGCGTTCTATCGGAGCGGCCGGATCGAACTGGTCCTGCCCGACGACCGGGCGGTGACGAGCGGTGCGGACATGCCCGACCCGCCGGCTGCCGTTCGGTCGACGGACCGACCGTGGCTCCGGTGTCGTCTCGAGACGGCCGGACACGAAATCCCGCCGCAGTTCGACGCCATCGAGCCGAACGTCGTCTCGGTCAGCCATCGGGTGTCGGTCCGCGACGAAGCGCTGACGCAGGTCGGCCGCCCGCACGAGACGCCGGCGCTCGACGGCCAGACGTACGCCTTCGAGCGGTCACCGGTGCTCTCCGCGACGGTGTTCGTCGACGGGCAACGGTGGCAGGCGGTTCCCGACTTCGATGCCTCCGGGCCCGACGATAGACACTTCGTCCTCGACCGGGAGGCGGGAACCGTCACCTTCGGCGATGGCAATCACGGTCGGGTTCCGCCCGCCGATGCCACCGTCGTCGCCGACTACGTTGCCGGCGGCGGCGAGGCCGGAAACGTTCCGGTCGAGACGATCTGGCATCTCGCCGATCCCGACGTCTCGCTCGAGGGACCGATCGACGGGAGCGACATCGAGGCGACACCGACGGCGGCCGCGACCGGGGGCGCTGCCAGGGAGACCATCGACGACGCGCTCGACCGCGTGCGACGCGACCGCCGGATCCCGTACCGGGCGATCACTGCCGACGACTACCGGTACGTCGCCGCGCATACGCCCGGGCTCAGGATCGGCCGGACGAACGTGCTCGTCGAGGACGGCGAGATCACCGTCGTCGTCGTTCCCTTCGCGCCGCCCGACGTTGGGATGCCGGAACCGAGCGAGGGGTTCCTGCGCGCCGTCAGGCAGCATATCGGCGACCGGAAACTGCTGAGTGACCGGGTCCGCGTGATGGGTCCCCGGTACGTCGGTCTCGATATCTCGGTTACCGGTCGGGCCAGGGCTCGATACGCCGGCGGTGGTCACGATGTCGCCGTTCGGACCGCCATCGAGGAGTTCATCCATCCCCTGACGGGGAACGACGGAACGGGATGGCCGTTCGGAGAGGCGTTGCACCGTTCGGAACTCGTCGACCGGATCGCGGAACTGGACGTGATAGACCGGGTCAGCGAAGTCACGATCGTCGCCCACGGCGGTGCAACGATCGACGACGGGACCGTCCGGATCGACGATACCTCGCTGTTCGCCGTCAAAGACGTGACGACGGATCTCTCGATCCAAACCGATTCGACCGATGGGGGTGTCTAACTCATGGACTTTTCATACGCGACGACGACGAGTACCGCGGACTGGCGGGAGTGGATCGGACGAAACGTCGATGTCCGCGAGGAGGGGATCGGACTGGCAACGACGGTTTCCATCGAGCGATCGGCGATCGACGACGCTGTCGTCGACGCAGCGATGGATTCGAACGGCGATTTGTACAGCCTTCACACGTCGGGGTCGCTCTATCGCCACGACCCGACGACGGACATCACACAACGCCTGTGGACCCGTTCCGCTGGCGATATCGACGATCCGTGTGTGCTCTGTGTCGACGACGATCGAGCCTTCATCGCGGATGGAACCGACGGCTCCATCACCGTCATCGCACCACAACTCCAGCGGACGATCGGAACCATCGAGACCGACGCGACCGACCCGATCGGGATCGCCCACGGTGGGGGCTGCCTCTACCTCCTCGACGATGTCGGTCGTGTCCGGACCATCGGCCGGGACGGGGGTGCCGAGTTAACGATCGACTGGTGGCTCGTCGACCCGACCGACATCACTGTCGGTGCGGACGGCCGTGGGTACGTGCTCGACCGTAACGACGGCGACCCGATCATCCGGACGTTCGGGGACAACGACACCGCCGACCAGTTCCCGATTACGGAGGCCGAGTTCGTCGCGGCGGACAGCAAGTTCTCCCCGACTGCGGTCTCGGTGGTCGACGACACGCTCTTCGTCGCTGGCCAACTAGAGGACGAACTGCCTGCCCTGTTCGAGCGCGACCCCGAATCGGGAGCGTTCCGCGAGCGCCATCGGTTCGACCGGTCCTGTCGGACCCTCGCCGCTCGACCGACCGCGCCCGACGACCGGCGGGAGCTGTACGCCGTTACCGGTTCGAACGGCTCCGGCCAGTTGCTCCGGGAGCGACAGCGCCACGCGCGCCATCCGCGGCGGGACCGTCACGTCGGCGACGCGTTCCACCGATACGATTCCGGCTCGGACGACACCGAGTGGCACCGCCTCGCGCTCGAACTCTCCCAGCTGACCGCGAGCACGCAGGTCCGGGTCCGATATCTCGCGACGAACCATCCGATGCCCAGCGACGCTGCCTTCGCGGACCTCGATGCGATATCGGCCGACGCGGCCGATTCGCTGCGTGATCTGGGCGTCACCTCCGTCTGGGAGCTTGCCCGTCGCGACAGCGACCGGCTCACAGCGGCGCTGCCGGACCGGTTCCGGTCGGACGTAGATGCTTGGCAGACCGCAGCGATCGACGCGCTGGCGGCACACGCTGATGTCCACTGGACGACCGTCGACGCTCTGAACCCGGACGACGTCTTCTTGCGGGACGCCGTCGGTCGTTACCTGTTCGTCGCGCTCGAACTCGACGGGAGCCCGCAGTCATCGCCGCGTGTCGACTCCGTGACGGCGTTCTGTCCGCGTCAGTCGTACCTCCGATACCTTCCGGAGCTCTACCAGGAGGACGATCGTTCGGCCGCGTTCTTAGAACAGTACCTCTCCGTCTTCGAGTCCGTCTTCGCCGATATCGAGGCGGAAATCGACGACATCGGCCGCTACTTCGACCCCGATGCCGTTCCGAGCGAGGCCCTCTCGTGGCTCGGGCAGTGGCTCGCGGTCGAGACCGACGAGAACTGGCCCGAGGACGCACGGCGGGAACTGCTCTCTCGAGCGCCGGCGCTGTACAAACGACGCGGCACGAAAGCAGGGCTCCAGTCGATGCTCGAACTCTATCTCCGCCATACCGGATCGGCCTCGGCGGCTCCTTCATCGGCAGCCTCGCCGGGAGATGGCGGCTTCGACGGCGATGGCGGGAGCGGTGTCGACGGGGACAGTCCCGCAGCACCGACGGCGACGGCCGACGGCGGCGACGGAACCGTCGGAGATACGCCGTCGGGCCACCGCCTGTTCTTTATCGACGACGACGACCTCGCGTGTATCGACCGCGATTCGGTTCGCCGCCAGTATCCGCTTCCCGCGTCCGGGCCGCAGTCGTTTGCCGTGTTCTGTGGGCCGTTCGAAACCGACGACGAACGGGACGCGATCGAGGCGATCGTCGAATCCGGGAAACCGGCCCACGTCGGCGCTGATGTCGTCGAAATCGACGACGAGTTGAGTCTCGAGGGCGATACGTTCCTGGGAATCAACAGCAGATTGACTGAACGGGAGTTCGCGCTCGGCGAGACGACGCTCGGCGAGAACACGGTGCTCGTCGATCGAACCGAATCGGAGTAACGATGCTCGGTGGGCCGTCGCCAAGGAACACCTACAGTATGCTTCGGATCGTCCGTCCGAATTGAACAATGGTCGTTGGAGATGTCACCACTGGAACGGACGTACTGGTAATCGGTGCTGGACCCGCTGGCTACGTGGCCGCGATCCGCGCCGGACAACTCGACCTGGACGTCACGCTCGTCGAGAAGGACGCCTACGGGGGAACCTGTCTGAACTACGGTTGTATTCCGTCGAAAGCCCTGATTACCGCGACGGATATCGCCCACGAGGCCGCCTCCGCCGAGGAGATGGGGATTCACGCCGACCCCGCGATCGATCTCGCCGGGATGATGGACTGGAAAGACGGCGTCGTCGATCAACTCACGAGCGGCGTCGAGAAACTCTGCAAGGCGAACCAGGTCAATCTGCTCGAGGGCACCGCCCACTTCGCGGACGAGAACACCGTCCGCGTCTCGCACAGCGGTGAGGGGCAGGGCTCGGAGACGCTCGAGTTCGAACACGCGATCGTCGCAACCGGTTCGCGGCCCATCCAGATCCCGAACTTCGAGTTCGACGACGAGCCGGTCTTGGATTCCAAACAGGCGCTCGCGCTCGATTCCGTTCCTGACTCGCTGGTCGTCGTCGGGGCCGGCTACATCGGGATGGAACTCGCCGGCGTCTTCGCCAAACTGGGGACCGACGTGACCGTTATCGAAATGCTCGACTCGATCCTGCCGGGGTACGACGACGACCTCAAGCGTCCCGTCAAACAGCGGGCGGCCGATCTCGGGATCGACTTCGAGTTCGGCTACACCGCATCCGACTGGGACGAGCGCGAGGACGGCGGGATCCGCGTCGTCGCCGACCCAGCCGAACAGGCCACCGCCGACGGTGGAAGCGCCGAAGCCGTCGCGGACGAGCGCCTCGAACTCGACACCGAGAAGGTCCTCGTCGCCGTCGGCCGTCAGCCGGTCTCGGACACGCTCGACCTCGCGGAAGCCGGTGTCGAGACCGACGATCGCGGGTTCATCGAAACCGATTCGCGCGCACGCACGAACGTCGATCACATCTTCGCCGTGGGCGACGTCGCCGGCGAACCGATGCTCGCTCACAAAGGCAGCGCAGAGGGACAGGTCGCTGCCGAGGTGATCGCCGGCGAACCAGCAGCGATCGACCACCAGGCCATGCCCGCGGTCGTCTTCACCGACCCCGAAATCGCTACCGTCGGGATGACCGAATCCGAGGCCGACGACGCCGGCTTCGAGACCGTCACCGGTCAGTTCCCGCTCCGCGCCAGCGGCCGTGCGTTGACCACCGGCGACTCCGACGGCTTCGTCAAGATCGTCGCCGACGACGCGGACGGCTACGTCCTCGGCGCTTCGATCGTCGGCCCCGAAGCCTCGGAACTGATCGCCGAACTCGGCCTCGCGATCGAACTCGGTGCAACCCTCGAGGACGTCGCCTCGACGGTTCATGCGCATCCGACGCTCTCGGAGGCAGTGATGGAGGCCGCCGAAAACGCGCTCGGCCACGCGATTCACACGCTCAATCGGTAATCCGTTTACTGGATCTGGAACCGATCCCTGAATAGCAGCCTCGGTACTTCCGTTCGTCCGGCTTCTGTCGATTTCCATCCGACCCGCGGCACACACTGGCCCACGGCGAGCGTTGGCGACCGGACGAACTCGAGGTCGACTCTTACTGTACGTACAACGAGTACGCGATCACGAGAAAGCCAGCCAACACGAGTAGGCTCTCGAGTAAGATTCCCGTCGCGAGCCCGACATCGAGCAGTTCGTACAACATTCCGGCGAGTACCAGTCCAAGCGTGACGAGTCCGAACCCTGCGGCGAGATAGCCCAATGCGGGCTGTCGAGTCCGACGATACGCCTTGAACGCGAAGTACGTAATGATGCTCCCAACCGCGAGCACGAGCGTCTTGACGACGGCCAGCGCGAACATCGTCTCGGCCGAGCCGGCGGGCAATGGATTCATGTTTCCTTTCGCACCTCCGACCACAGTTCCGCGAGCCGTTCGTCCGCCGTCCGCGCCGGCCGTTCGATCTGGACCGTCAGCGACCGCTCTTCGTCCAACCCGAGCGTGATTTCGTCGAACGCGATCGAGTACTTGCTCGCGTGGTGGCCGTCCTGTCGAATCTCGGTCGACTCCTCGAGCAGCGTCGCTTCGGTCAACAATTCGAGTTTCCGGTACAGCGTCGACTGCGGAATCTCACACCGCTTCGATAGCTCCGACGCGGTCATTGGCTCCTCGAGATTACGGATGATCTCACGGCAGTCGGGATCGTCCAGCGCAGAGCAGATCTCCTCTGCCGACGGCGTCGACTCCGAAGCGAACGGGTCCCGGACCATTCGTCTCCCTCTTGCAACGCACATGGTTTATCGGCATCGATGCGTTGCCCCCGTCCGGTGGCCCGCGACACGAAGCCTTCATGCGCGTGCACGCTCGAGTGCGAGCACGCGGGTATCATTCGGTCCGACTCCCTACAAGGGTGGGATGACCGGCCGACCTCCGCCCGCGTGACATTCTCGAGACGGCGCTTCGACTCGCTCGAGCAGCCGCTGCATTTATTAGTGTCACTGCTGCAATGGTCTCGCGGAAAATCGTGCCATGGTATCGGATTCCGATGCCGGTCTCGTCCGACGGCCTTATATGTTGCCCGGGCATCCGACACTAATGCGAACGACGTGGCGCACGCCGCCACGTTCCCTCCGGCCGCGACCCGGCACGGAGGTTGGCATCATATCCGCCCTCGCGACGGCAGCGGACCGCTCCGCTACCGTCCATCTCGAGGCACTCGGACTCGCCGCGACTGACGCCGACCGACGGCGTTCCGATACGACGCCCTTATATGATAGGGGATCGTCGTTCGGAGTACGCGGAAGTCCCCGCCGGATGCGGATTCCGGCGAGGACGCGATCCGATGCCCTTATATGTACGAGGGCAGTTGGATATGAACGCGAACGAAAACGTGATCGACGGAACGTTCAATCCGTTCCGTCATCTCGGATGGCTCGAGTCCGAAGGGGTTATGTACCCCAGGCGACCTACGATTACATCCGAAGGAAATGAGGATTCCACCCCTGCGGTCCGCCGTACAGATGGGATCTGATGTTAGCCTTGGTAGTTCGGTGACGCTCGATCGGTCGACGATCCGTGTGTCATCGAACGTGGACCATTGTGTGAGTGTGTACCAACATTCACCGCCAACAGACCCTCTCCCACCACGGGAGAGTACAGATAGCATTCCGGTTGATCCTGCCGGAGGTCATTGCTATTGGAGTCCGATTTAGCCATGCTAGTTGCACGAGTTTAGACTCGTAGCAGATAGCTCAGTAACACGTGGCCAAACTACCCTATGGATCCAAATAACCTCGGGAAACTGAGGCTAATGTGGAATAGCGTTCATCGCCTGGAGTGGCACGAACGCGAAACGTTACGGCGCCATAGGATGTGGCTGCGGCCGATTAGGTAGACGGTGGGGTAACGGCCCACCGTGCCCATAATCGGTACGGGTTGTGAGAGCAAGAGCCCGGAGACGGTATCTGAGACAAGATACCGGGCCCTACGGGGCGCAGCAGGCGCGAAACCTTTACACTGCACGCGAGTGCGATAAGGGGACTCCGAGTGCGAGGGCATATAGTCCTCGCTTTTCACGACCGTAAGGTGGTCGTAGAATAAGTGCTGGGCAAGACCGGTGCCAGCCGCCGCGGTAATACCGGCAGCACGAGTGATGACCGCTATTATTGGGCCTAAAGCGTCCGTAGCTGGCCACGCAAGTCTATCGGGAAATCCGCGCGCTTAACGCGCGGGCGTCCGGTGGAAACTGCGTGGCTTGGGACCGGAAGACCAGAGGGGTACGTCCGGGGTAGGAGTGAAATCCCGTAATCCTGGACGGACCACCGGTGGCGAAAGCGCCTCTGGAAGACGGATCCGACGGTGAGGGACGAAAGCTCGGGTCACGAACCGGATTAGATACCCGGGTAGTCCGAGCTGTAAACGATGTCTGCTAGGTGTGGCACAGGCTACGAGCCTGTGCTGTGCCGTAGGGAAGCCGTGAAGCAGACCGCCTGGGAAGTACGTCCGCAAGGATGAAACTTAAAGGAATTGGCGGGGGAGCACTACAACCGGAGGAGCCTGCGGTTTAATTGGACTCAACGCCGGACATCTCACCAGCATCGACAATGTGCAGTGAAAGTCAGGTTGATGACCTTACTGGAGCCATTGAGAGGAGGTGCATGGCCGCCGTCAGCTCGTACCGTGAGGCGTCCTGTTAAGTCAGGCAACGAGCGAGACCCGCACTCCTAATTGCCAGCAACACCCTTGCGGTGGTTGGGTACATTAGGAGGACTGCCAGTGCCAAACTGGAGGAAGGAACGGGCAACGGTAGGTCAGTATGCCCCGAATGTGCTGGGCGACACGCGGGCTACAATGGCCGAGACAGTGGGATGCAACCCCGAAAGGGGACGCTAATCTCCGAAACTCGGTCGTAGTTCGGATTGAGGGCTGAAACTCGCCCTCATGAAGCTGGATTCGGTAGTAATCGCGCCTCAGAAGGGCGCGGTGAATACGTCCCTGCTCCTTGCACACACCGCCCGTCAAAGCACCCGAGTGGGGTCCGGATGAGGCCGACGCAACGTCGGTCGAATCTGGGCTCCGCAAGGGGGCTTAAGTCGTAACAAGGTAGCCGTAGGGGAATCTGCGGCTGGATCACCTCCACAGACCGGGACCAGGCCGTCGTGCCTGGCCCACCTTTGCAGTTCACGTTCGATCGACCAGCGTCTGGCCGATCGGGCACCTTTGAACTACCAAGGCTAACGTGTCACTCCCTGTCCGCCCTTCTGGGCGGACGTGGGCCCATAGCTCAGTGGTAGAGTGCCTCCTTTGCAAGGAGGATGCCCAGGGTTCGAATCCCTGTGGGTCCATGTCTCGGAGGACGATCGAACCGTGTCCCTTAAGTGGGAGACGGAACTTCGATCTAATCCGAACAACGAACCGATGCACCACCCCGTGTAAACGCGGGTGGGAAGGGTTAATGCAGGCCGGCCGTCTACCGGCGTGCAAATGAGACCGTGTGTACGTGTAGTCCAGGCGTCCACTGGACCCGTTCCCGGGTCACTACGTGATCGCACTTCCGTGCGATCGCCGATCCGATGAACGTGGCTACTGTGCCAGCTGGTGGATCGCTCGGCTTGAGAGCTGATGAAGGACGTGCCAAGCTGCGATAAGCCTGAGGGAGCCGCACGGAGGCGAAGAACTCAGGATCTCCGAATGGGAATCCCCACCGCAATTGCTTCGCGCAATGGGGAACGTCGAGAATTGAAACATCTTAGTATCGACAGGAAAAGAAAGCAAACGCGATGTCGTTAGTAATGGCGAATAAACGCGACACAGTCCAAACCGAAGCCCTCACGGGCAATGTGGTGTTCGGGCTGACTCTCAGCAGCAGAACGGCGAGGCGAAGTCTCTTGGAATAGAGCACGAGACAGGGTGACAGTCCCGTACCGTCGACAAGTATGCTGTGCGTCAGTCCCAGAGTATCGGGGGTTGGATATCCCTCGTGAATATCGCGGGCATCGACCGCGAAGACTAAACACTCCTCAAGACCGATAGCGAACAAGTAGCGTGAGCGAACGCTGAAAAGCACCCCACGAAGGGAGGTGCAATAGGGCGTGAAATCAGTTGGCGATGGAGCGACAGGGCACACAAGGTCCCGGACAAAATGAATCAGGTGCGAACCTGTAGTAAGAAGTTTGGGAAGCCGGTGTTCTGTCGTACGTTTTGAAAAACGAACCAGGGAGTGTGCTTGTTTGACGAGTCTAACTCGATTATCGAGGAAGGCGAAGGGAAACCGACATGGCCGCAGTGCTTTGCACGAGGGCCGCCGTGTTCAAGCGCGGGGAGTCAAACGGGCACGACCCGAAACCGGACGATCTAGGCGTGGGCAAGATGAAGCGTGCCGAAAGGCACGTGGAAGTCTGTTAGAGTTGGTGTCCTACAATACCCTCTCGTGACCTACGTCTAGGGGTGAAAGGCCCATCGAGTCCGGAAACAGCTGGTTCCAACCGAAACATGTCGAAGCATGACCTCTGCCGAGGTAGTTTGTGGGGTAGAGCGACGGATTGGGGGACCGCACTCCGAGAGGAGTGCGCCCCCCTGTCCAACTCCGAACCTACAAACGCCGCTCGACGCAGGGAGTCCGGTGCACGGGGTAAGCCTGTGTACCGTGAGGGAGACAACCCAGAGCTGGGTTAAGGTCCCCAAGTGTAGACTAAGTGCGATCGAAGGTGGTCTCAAGCCCTAGACAGCCGGGAGGTGAGCTTAGAAGCAGCTACCCTCTAAGAAAAGCGTAACAGCTTACCGGCCGAGGTTTGAGGCGCCCAAAATGATCGGGGCTCAAGTCTACCACCGAGACCTAGCAGCACCTTTCACAAGGTGATCTCGTAGGTTGGCGTTCTGTTCGGGTGGAAGCACGGAAGAGATTTCGTGTGGACCGTTCAGTAACGAAAATCCTGGTCATAGTAGCAGCGTTAGTCGGGTTAGAACCCCGACGGCCGAACGAGTAAGGGTTCCTCAGCAATGCTGATCAGCTGAGGGTTAGCCGGTCCTAAGTCAGCCCGTAAGTCGAAGCTGACAACAGGGAAATAGGTTAATATTCCTATGCCAGTGTGCACTCAAAGCCGACGCTTTGGGGCCGCCTGAGCTGGGCTTTCGCCCAGTCGAACTATCGAAATTCGTGGAAGCCGTAATGGCACGAAGCGAACGAATGGTAGGATCGCGCAAGTCAGG
Source organism: Natrinema pallidum (assembly GCF_005890195.1). Taxonomy (NCBI): domain Archaea; kingdom Methanobacteriati; phylum Methanobacteriota; class Halobacteria; order Halobacteriales; family Natrialbaceae; genus Natrinema; species Natrinema pallidum. Next base: position 347,121 of record NZ_CP040637.1, read on the forward strand.
CCAACCTAGAGCCCGTGAAAAGGCGAGCACACTGTCCGTACCGAGATCCGACACAGGTACTCATGGCGGCGAAAGCCAAGGTCTGTCGGGATCAACCGACGTTAGGGAATTCGGCAAGTTAGTCCCGTACGTTCGCAATAAGGGATGCCTGCCTCGCGAAGAGGCAGGTCGCAGTGACTCGGACGCTCCGACTGTCTAGTAACAACATAGGTGACCGCAAATCCGTAAGGACTCGTACGGTCACTGAATCCTGCCCAGTGCAGGTATCTGAACACCCCGTACAAGGGGACGAAGGACCTGTTAACGGCGGGGGTAACTATGACCCTCTTAAGGTAGCGTAGTACCTTGCCGCTTCAGTAGCGGCTTGCATGAATGGATCAACGAGAGCGTCACTGTCCCAACGTTGGGCCCGGTGAACTGTACGTTCCAGTGCGGAGTCTGGAGACCCCCAAGGGGAAGCGAAGACCCTATAGAGCTTTACTGCAGGCTGTCACTGAGACGTGGTCGCCATTGTGCAGCATAGGTAGGAGGCAGTACACAGGTACCCGCGCTAGCGGGCCACCGAGCCAGCATTGAAATACTACCCGATGGTGACTGCGACTCTCACTCCTGGCGGAGGACACTGGTAGCCGGGCAGTTTGACTGGGGCGGTACGCGCCTGAAAAGATATCGGGCGCGCCCCAAGATTTCCTCACCCGAGTCGGAGACTCGGGGAAGAGCGCAAGAGCAAAAGGAAGTCTGACAGTGTCCGGCACAACGACGGACGCTGACGCGAAAGCGTGGTCTAGCGAACCAATTAGGCTGCTTGATGCGGCCAATTGCTGACAGAAAAGCTACCTTAGGGATAACAGAGTCGTCACCCGCAAGAGCACATATCGACCGGGTGGCTTGCTACCTCGATGTCGGTTCCCTCCATCCTGCCCGTGCAGAAGCGGGCAAGGGTGAGGTTGTTCGCCTATTAAAGGAGGTCGTGAGCTGGGTTTAGACCGTCGTGAGACAGGTCGGCTGCTATCTATTGGGGGTGTTACGGTATCTGACGGGAACGTTCGTATAGTACGAGAGGAACTACGAATGGGTGCCACTCGTGTACCAGCTGTCCGAAAGGGCACGTGCTGGGCAGCGACGCACCACGGGGTAAGAGCTGAACGCATCTAAGCTCGAAACCCACCTGGAAAAGAGATACCATTGAGGCCACTCGTAGAAGACGAGATCGATAGACTCGGGGTGTACGCACCAAGGCAACGAGGTGTTGAGCCCGCGAGCACTAACCGGCCAAGCCACACATTCATACATTACATCGCATTGGATCCGTGACGCGAGAACGGGTCCGGACGTAAACTGGACTACACGTACACACGGTCTTAGACACACCAACCGATACTGGCATTGCAACGGTTCGATTCCGTTGATCGGCGTTACGGCGGCCATAGCGGCGAGGTGCCTCCCGTACCCATCCCGAACACGGAAGATAAGCTCGCCTGCGTTACGGTTAGTACTGGAGTGGGAGACCCTCTGGGAACTTCGTTTCGCCGCCACCACTCATACTGAAGCCCCACATAGCATCGGCTATGTGGGGTTTTCTGCGTATGTATCGCTCCTGAAGCGGTCCGATACACAACTCGGAGCAGCCAACCAGAGACCGTAGCAAGTTTAAATACCGACTGTTTCTGGAGCGGACCTTAACCAGCTGTCCCTGGAACACCGGATTGTGTCCACAGGACTACCTATGATCTCCTTTCCGCAGCGCGTCGTCAATACGTCTTGTACGCTCTCATGGACCGCGAACGGACGACCGTTGACCGATTGGTGCTTCGGATCGCCGCTGCAGAACAGACCAAGTCGATTGAGCAGGTCACGGCAGACGAAGCAGAGAGGGTAACAACATCACAGAGGCAGATTCACCTCCCTCGATTCGCCGATCACGAAATCATCACGTGCGATCCACAAAGTGGTGATCTCGTTACTGGCGTCACTTCGAGAGACTGCAAGCGACCATCGAGCACACGCGAGATGTCGAGTCCGTCGATCTAGCTAGTGATCGTCCAACCGAGTCACTTCTCTTTACAGATCCAGTAACGGAATCGACTTCCGACGGCTGATCGGCTTGTCGTATTGGTCGAGGAAGGAGCCAGCAACTATTCATGAATCCGGAAATAGCACTCTGCGTTCGCGGCCGATCTGTACGGTTTGCTCTGTCACCTCGAGAGTTGTGCTCACCGCATCGGAAAATGTCGCCCGAAACACTAGCCGTCGACGGACTAGTAGCACTTGAGTACGGCATTACCCGGCATCTCTCCATCACAGACCCGATGACTGCATCTGAACGGTTACAATAACTTCGTCTTACTCCGACCACTTCGACTGTGCTGGGCCGTCAGCAACCCGCACACAGATGGCTTTGATAACGCCGATGATCGCGAACACCCCCTACGAAAAAGGTTCCACCTGCCACAGTTCTGGACGGCCAGATTTCGTCGTCGCCGCGTGGGTTTCGCTTGTGACGGCGCAGAATCGCTGCGCCGAACACAAGGCTGATGACCGCCTGACCGAAGTAGAGAGTGACGCCGACGGTTAACACGAGAAACAGTCCTCCGATATACGCCGCCGGGGTAAACAGGATCTGTGGCCATGGATCGAGGGCGGACTGATCGAACAGATAGAGAAACAGAGTCGGATGATACCACGAAGCTGGCCCGACAAAAATTAAGAGTCCACTGATTCCTAGGCCGACGAGCAGGTCCAACACCATACGAGTTAATTCACATACTTGCTAAAATCTCTTTTTACGGCCGGTCAGGGCCATGAGCGGTCAGCGTTCACTCTCCCCTCCTGAAATAACAGACCGCTTCTCGGCAGGAAATACGGCTATCTTGACGATCTGGAGCTGTTATGGTGCCGGGTCTGTGTTCCGGCTCGAGCTCCGGTCGCACGTCCCCGACGACAGGAGTGAATCATCCGTGGAATGTCACGTACGGACCACGGGTCGTACTTCATGGATAGAGTCGACGGTGATGGATCGACAGATATGAGCGGGTTTCGAGAGACGGGACGACCGGACACGGCCCGAGAGATTGGTCACGGGTGACACTCGCGGCACCGTCACTGGTACGGTCTCAGAAATGTGCGCCCGGAACACTAACGTCCAGCCTCATCCCGTGGCGGCGTGCCGCGTCGGCTGGCTAACCCTCGTGCCGGGCGGGGGAACTCGTGGGAGGTCCCCGGAACGACTGTTGCGTGCCCGGGTTCGCCGTACTGTCATCGCACCCGAATGGGTTCGCTCGGACGGGGACTAAAGGCACGCAGTGTCTCTAGGTCGGTGTCCGGTTTAACTCTTACAGACTGGGGCTGTCTTGGCCGGGTTCCGGTGCGTCGGTGACGGTGTCCTCGTTTTCGGCGAGCCAGCGATCGTAGGTGGCTTGTTCGACGACGACGACTGTGGCGTCCATTCGCGAGTGGCCTGCACCGCAGAATTCGGAACAGACCGCGTTGTAGCGGCCCGGTTCGGAGACGATGGTCCGGGAACGGGTGTATTCGCCGGGGAAGGCGTCCTGTTTGATGCCCAGATCAGGGACGAACAGCGAGTGGACGACGTCGTCACTGGTGAGCCAGACGGTGACGTTTCGATCGGCCGGGAGCACGAGTTCGTTTTCGGTCGTGACGTTCGACCCCGGGTAGGTCGCTTGCCATTCCCACTGGTAGCCGCGGACGTGTATCTCCTCGTCGTCGGTTTCGGGGAGATCGTCGAACGAGTCGAATCCCTCCTGACTGCGGTCGTCGCCCTCGAGTGCCTGAGAGGGCGATACGTAGGGATTGACGAGGACGCTGTAGCCCGAAAGGCCGACGAAGAGCAGGATGAGCGCCGTCGCGGCGGTCCAGGTGATCTCGAGGGCGGGATCTTCCGTGGTCGGTTCGGGATCGTCGTTGTCGTGGAACTTGACAGCCGCGTAAATCAGAATGACGAGGACGAACAGGGTAAGCGGCAGGGCAACGTAGAGCAGTTGGTATTCGAGGGAGTCGATGAGGTTGCGATTGGTCGACTGTGCAGCGACTACCCCCGTCAGCGCGAGGCAACTCGAGCACGCCATGACGAGGAGTGTGAGGATCGCGCGTCGACGGCTGCCCATTAGCGGGCATTCGACGACCGGCATGATATACGGCGTTCACGAATCGGCGGACTGTCAGGGTCGACTACTGATCGGAGGCGACAGGGGGTGGTGGCGGAGACCTGTCACGGATGGCGACACTCACGGAGATGCCAGTCCACCTTTATTGGGGACGATGGTGAGACCACCGCTATGTGCGGTGACGTGCGGCATGACCGAGCAGCGGGGGGTGACGGGAGACGATGAACCGTGCACTCGCGGAGGTGTCGCTGTTCGGTGTCATCGTCATCGGCTGTCTGTTGGTCGTCCTCTATGCGCAGCGCGTTCGGGCTGAGGCGTCGCCGGATGGGGGCTATGCGGCAGAGCGGCGGCTCGGGTTCGGACTCGGGGACGCAAAGGCGGCCGCGGTCCGCTGGACGACGACGACGAACCATCGAGAGATCGGCATGCTCTACATCGCGTTCGGGACCGTCGCGGCGATCTGGGGCGGGATCGACGCGATGATGATGCGGACGCATCTGTTGACGCCCGAAGCGAACATCTGGACGGAACAGACGTACAACGAACTGTTCACGATGCACGGGCTGACGATGCTGATTTTCTTCGTCACGCCGGTGTTCTTCGGGATCGGGAACTATTTTCTCCCGCTGTTGATCGGGGCCGACGACATGGCGTTTCCACGGCTCAACGCCGTCGGGTTCTGGTTGTTGCCGCCGTCGCTCTTGCTCGCTCGGCTGGGGATCGTAGCCGAAGTGACGGGTGCGGTGCTCGCAGTCGTCGTACCGACGGACTGGCTCTCGGTCCTATTGGCGTTTCAGGAGCCGGCGATCGGATGGACGATGTATCCGCCCTTGTCACTGGCACCGAACCCGCAGACGAACTTCCTTTTGCTCGGTCTCCACCTGAGTGGCATCGCTACCACGATCGGCGCGATCAACTTTATTACGACGGTCATCTACGAGCGCGACGAGTCGATCGGCTGGGCGAACCTCGACATCTTCTCGTGGAACATGCTCGTCACGAGTGCGATCATCATCTTCGTGTTCCCGTTGCTCGGGACTGCTCTACTCATGTTGCTGTTCGATCGGAACTTCGGGACGACGTTCTTCGCAGTTGAGGGGGGCGGTCCGATCCTCTGGCAGCACCTCTTCTGGTTCTGGGGTCATCCTGAAGTCTATATCATCTTCCTGCCAGCAACCGGGTTGATGAGTCTCATCTTGCCGAAGTTCGTCGGTCGAAAGCTGTTCGGCTTCAAGTTTATCGTCTACTCGACGATCGCCATCGCCGTCCTCTCGTTCGGCGTCTGGGCTCACCACATGTTCGTGACCGGCATCGATCCGCGCGTCCGAGCGAGCTTTATGGCGACTTCGATCGCCATCGCCGTCCCGAGCGCGATCAAGGTGTTCAACTGGATCACGACCATGTGGAACGGTGATGTCAGACTCGCCGCGCCGACGATCCTTTGTATCGGCTCGATCGGCCTGTTCATCGTCGGCGGCGTCACCGGCGTTTTCCTGGCCGTGATCCCCGTCGATGTCATCTATCACGGGACCTACTACGTCGTCGGTCACTTCCACCTCATCCTCATGGGGATCATCCCACTGATGATGTTCGCCGCCAGCTACTACTGGTTCCCCGTGCTCACCGGCCGGATGTACGACCGTCGGCTCGCGATCTTTCAGTCGTCGCTGCTAGTCGTCGGCTCCGCGCTCACGTTCACGACGCTGATGGCGCTCGGCTTTCTCGAGCTTCCACGTCGGTACGCGACGTACCCGCCGGCGTACTCGGGGCTGCAGGTCGTCGCGACTGTCGGGTCGTTCATCATCGGGCTCAGCGTCCTCATGTGGCTGTATAACATGCTCTGGTCGTCCGTTCGTGGGACGCCGATCGAGACCGCCGACCCCTGGGAGCTCAAGGCGACCGAACAGTTCACGCCGGAGTGGCAGTGGTTCGAGGACCGTCTCGAGCGCGAGCGTGGCGTGCCGCCGAGCGAGCCCGAGGACATCCGTCCGTCGTACGTGCCCGCACAGGGTGAGCGGCCGCTGTCGATCTACGGCCGGATCAAGCCGGTGGCCCGGACCGTCGCGAACGACGCCGGTATCGGTGCGGTCGGCGGGTTCGTCGGGACGATGTTGATGACGGGCGTTCTGCTTCTGGCAGTGGTACTCGGCGTGTTCGACCTCGAGTCGTTCGCGACCCTCGCGACGTTCGTCGGGTTGCCGGCGAACCTCGGGCTCGGATACGCGCTCTTCGTCGCCGGTGGAACGACGGTCTGGCCGCTCCTGTTCCTGTCGCTGGGCGAGTACCTGCCCGGGACGCTCACGCTCGTAACGGGGCTGTGGTATGCGACGGTCATCGCCTCGGGGTTCGCACTCGCATTCTACACCGGGCAGCCCGGCCTGCAGTTGGTCGCGTACCTGCTGTTCGTCCTGCTCGGTCACTGGAGCTACGGACTCGGGCTCGCCGGCACGATCGCAACTCTCGGCGGTCGGCAACGTCGCCCGTCGGCCGGGGAGGGCGAGTAGCGATGAGCGCCGGCGACGACAGGTCATCCGACCCGACCGAGCCGCCCGCGACCGACGAGGCGGGACCGATCGAGCCGACGGCGTCGTCCGAGTCGCTGGTGTTGACTTACGCCGCGCCTTTTCTGGGTGTCCTCCTGATCGCCGCCGGCATTCCGCTGTCGATCGCGGGGGGCTACGTCGTGATTCAGGACGGGATCGGGCTCTGTGGGGACCCGAGTATCACGGTCGACCCGATCGCCGAGGGTGAGACCCCACCGGAGACCGTCGAGACGCTGCCAGCCACGTCACTTTCGGCGGCCGAGCGAGCGGCCCTCGAGGAGGCGATCGACAGCCCGCTCCGGGAGGCGACAGTCGACGGCGAGATGAGAAACAGGGGGACGCTACTCGAGGGAGCAGTCGTCGAGTACGACGGGGACCGCTACTACGTCCGGATCGCGTCCCAGAACTCCTGTCTCGATGTTGCACCGTTGCTGTTTCCGATCGGTGCGATCGCGATCCTTATCGGGGGGATCGGCGTCTTGACGCCCCCGATATACCGGAAAATGGCGGGCTTCGAGGAGCGGATGCAACGCGATCGAACGGACTGAACGGCCGCTCGCAGGCGGCACGACCGCGGCTGGCGACGACACGATGCGACGGCGTCGCGCTTACTCGTTCGAGTCCGCGGCGTCGGCCGACTGGGTGTCCCTGTTCGGATCGTTGTTCGTCATGGGAGCAGGATCGGGGGCGACGACGTTGCCGTCACCCGGCTGCTCGGCGGCGTAGGAGAACTGGCCGTTGCCGTCCGGTGTCTCTCCCTGGGTCCACGGGTACTCGGGGTCCGGTTGTGCTTCGCGCCTCGTCGAGATGAACGTGTAGTTGACGTCCTGGTTCTCCTGGTCTTGCGGGAAGCTTGCGGGCACTGGGACCGGGTCGTCGAGCGTCTCCAGAACCTGGAGCCACTGGTTTTGGTGCATCGTGTCGCGAGCGATGAGATAGGAGAGCATGTCCTTCATGCCGGGGTCGTCGGTGTACTCCCAGAGCCGCGTCGCGAGGGTGCGGCCGGTCGCCTCGGCCATCACGTTCGCGTAGAGGTCGCCGGCGAGGTTGCCCGACGCGGCGATGTAGCCGCCGGTGAACGGGACGCCGTTACTGTCGACCGGCATCGCCGACTGGCCGGCCGAAAGGAACTGCCGCGGGTTCTGTCCGGTCATCGACGCCACGGCCGCCGGTTCCCGAGCGTCGGTGTCCATTTCCGTGGACGACCCGCGCAGGTTCTTCGTGACCGCGGTCGCGAGCATCTCGATGTGGCCGAGTTCCTCGGCTGCGGTCTCCATCAGCAGGGTCCGATACTCCTCGTACTCCTCGGGCAGCGCCCAGGCCTGGAACATGTACTGCATGGCGACGCGCATCTCGCCTTCCTGGCCGCCGATCGCTTGCTGGAGGAGTTTCGCGAAGTGCGGGTCGGGTTGGTCGACGGTGACCTCGTATTGGAGTTCCGGTTTTTGGAAGAACATCCACTGGGGCCTGCCCACAGCCAGTCGGATAAACCACTGGGACAATCGCCAGTGACCGTTCCCCGTCCTGTCTGAGGACGTGATGTCTGATACTGGGCCAGCCGACTGCGGCGTCGTTCGTTCCGGACAGCCCCGTCACCGTCCTCGAGTCGATGCCCGACTGGCTACCGGAGCGGTTCGAGGACACCCATCGAACGACCGTGATCGCCGACGATCACGTGCCGTCGTACCGTGCGTTCCTCTTCACCGAGTCCGATGCGATGTCACCTTCGAGTCGGACCGATCGCTCGAGTTCGGGGCCGTTCGGTGGACGTCCGAATCCGCCGGGCAACAGTTTGTTACCGTCGCCCTCGAGTGGCCACGGACGCGCGGAGAGTCGAACCGCTCTCACCGTGCGGAGTGCGGACTGGCGGCTACCGATCGGTAGTGTTCAGATAAGCTGATTCCATACGAAGCTGAACGATCTGAGCCAGTCATCGGCAGTTTCTGCTTCGGCATTGCTAAAGCAGTTTGAGAAACAGAGAGTTCGTCGTTTTATCTCTCGAAAGACACGTTCAACAGCATTCCGATTTCCATGTTTCTCGTATCTGAAATCGAAGCCGTGACGTTGACATGCATCTTGTAATGAGTGCGATCCATCGACGAGAAACACGGCGTCGGAGACGTCGTGTTTCTCGGAGAGTTCCGTAAGAAACGAATGAGCGAGAACCTTTGTTGTTGTCGGTTCAAGCTTCGTATGGAGCAATTCGTTTGTCTCGGGATCAACTGCAGCGTACAGCCAGTACTGCTCATTATTCAGTTGGATCACAGTCTCGTCAACCGCAACGTGATCCGGACACCGATCAGATTCGGGCTGTAGATCGGCCTTGTGAACCCAATTGTGAACGGTTGATCGAGCGCGTTCGACACCGAATACCTCAAGAATAGATACAGTATTTGAAAGCGAGAGTCCAGCAAGATGCAGCTGAATACTGAGTTTCATCAGCAATCGCGGTGTCGCTTCTCGTTCAACAAACTCTAAGTTGATCTCTTCTAAACAACCATTGAGGCGGTCGTTTTCGGGCATAGATCACTCAGAAAACGAACCGCCTCATCCTTCATCCTTATCTGAACACCGCCTACCGATCGGACCGGGGTTTTTCGTCGGTGGCTGTGGTATGGCCCAGCCCGAGAGGTGAGCCTAGTGGGAACGAACGACGGGAAACAGCGAGCGGCGGCCGAGTGCGACGGGTGCGGGACGATCGGTATCGTTCAGATCTGGCCCGACGGACGTCTCCAGCCCCTCGGGCAGTCGGATTTCTGTGACTGCGACGCATCGACGCTGAGAGTCCTCGAGACGGATCTCGACCACGACGAGATACCGTGAGTTCGGTTTTCCGGCGGCGGTCCAATCGGCCGCGGTCCACCTACACCGACGCGCCGGCGTAGAGGACGACGACGAGGAAGAGCCAGACGGCGTCGACGAAGTGCCAGTACAGGGACACGGTCGTGATCGACGTATCGCGATCCCGACCGTAGTGACCGCGGACCGCTCGCCACCAGAGCACGGCGATGCCACCAATGCCCAGCGCGACGTGGAGCCCGTGCAGTCCGGTCAGGCCGAAGAAGGCGGTCCCGAAGAACCCGCTCGTGAGGGTGAACCCCTCGTGAGCGACGAACTCGTAGTACTCGTAGGCCTGCCCGGTGAGGAATAGCAGGCCGAGCGCGAGCGTCGCTCCGAGCAGCCCGAGAAATCGCCGTCGGTTCTCGTGCTCGAGCGCCCTGTGGGCGTAGTGGAAGGTGACGCTGCTGGCGACCAGGAGGCCGGTGTTGACGATCACGAGCGAGCCGAGCAGCGGCGGGAGTTCCGCAGGCGGCCAGGCCCCGATTCTGACGACGAAGTAGTAAATAAACAGCGCGCCGAACGTCGAGACGTCAGTTGTGAGGAAGAGCAGCGTCGTCGAGACGTACGACGCCCGTGACTTTCGCGGTCTGCGTTCGTCGCGGGCGGGTGCCAGAAACGCCTGGTCGACCCAGCCCGCGATGCCGGCTAGCAGAACGATCGTTCCGGTGACGGCGAGGCCGACGCCGAACAGCGGCGGGACGAGACCGGTTTCGTCCCCGAAAATGGAGACCGCGACCCCGCCGTAGAGGCCGGCCGCTCCCGCGGCGGCGACGAGCGGCCAGCGACTGCGGTGATCGTGTTCGTCGTGATCGCCGCGACCGCGGTGGTCGCCGTACTCCTCGGGGGCCTGCCCCTCGGGAACGCGGTGGCCGGACCCGTCGGCTCGAGGAGGGCGCTCGTCGAGCGGCTCGGAACGTCCACCGGAGTCCATAGGGCCGCCTTCCACGCCGGGCCGGAAAAAGGACCGCTGCGTACGGGAGGTGCCGTCATCACGCGACAACGAGTCTCGATCGAAACGCGCTCGCCTGTCCCGCGAGCATGCGAGAGCGCGAATGGCCGGCGGGCCGACGAGCCGGTCGGCTCAGTAGAAGTAGTCGTCCGCCGAGAGCTGTACGTAGTCGCCGTCGCGATAGGTGTACTTCCGGCGCTTGTACGCCGCCATGATCTTCGCCGCGCCGAGGCCGGCGGAGTACGTTTTGTTCACGAGACCGTCGCTCGAGCCGGTGCCCTGCATGTCGTTGATCGTGTCGAACACCCGGTCCCAGTCGTCGGGTCCGTAGTCGGCGACGATATCGGCGAAGGCGACGTTGCGCAGGATTTCGTCGCCGATCGCGCGTTTCCAGACATCGTTGTAGTTCGCGATGGAGTCCGTCGCGGCGAGCCGTCCGGCGATCTTGCCGGTGCGGACGGCGACGTGATAGCCCCCCTCGTGGAAGGCGGAAGTGGTACCCATCGCGCCGCCGGCGACGGCGATGTTCGCGCCGACGGGCGACTCGATCGGTCGCGTCGAGGAGATCGGATAGGTTTCGGTCCCCTTCGACTTGCCGCGGTCCTCGACGCGCGGGATGTCCTCCTCGATGTCGTACTCGTCGCCGAACTCCTGCTCCAGGAGGCGGCTGATGTACTCCGCGCCCGAGGGAATCCCCTCGTCGTCGGGCCGCAGGAGCTTGTAGGAACCGGGATCGTCGACGTCGTCGAGGTCCATGCCGATGGGCATCGTCAGCCCGACGCGGGCGACGGTGCCGTCGTTCGGGAAAATCCACGGGTAGGCGGTCTCGCCGGGCATGTGTCCCCACCAGAACAGCAGTCGATCCTCGAACTCCTCGAACAGTTCGGGCGGGAACTCCCGGTACTCCTGGTAGGCGATGTGGTTGGCCTCCGGCGGCGAGAGGTGATCGGAGACGCTCCGGCCGGGGGCCGTGAACTGGTCGAGCGCGTCGAGCGTGATCCGTCGCTGGGGGCCGTCCGCGAGGACGACGTACTGGGCTTCGAGTTGCTCCCCGTTCGAGAGCGTCAGCGTGTGGATCGGCCCCTTGGGACTCGCGGCCCGCAGGTCCGTCTCGAGGTCCGAGACGCCGGTCCCGACGCGCAGGTCCGCGCCGGCGTCGGCGGCGCGGTCGTAGAGCCAATCGTCCATGCGCGCGCGGTGGAAGGTATATCCGAAGTTCGGATAGCTGGCCGCCATCCCGGTCGACGTCAGTTCGACGTCGCTGTTCGGGCCGACGAACTCGGTCGCCTCGAGTTCCCGGTGGATGACCTCGTCGGGGATGTCCCGGTAGTCAAAGCCCATGATGTCGATCCAGTAGTCGAGCATGCCGGCGGCGTCGGTCGAATCCGGCCCCGGTCCCTCGCGGTCCTCCCGCGGGACCCCCTGCTCGAAGAGGACCGTCTTTGCGCCGTGAGCGGCGGCCCGTTCGGCCGCTGACGCACCAGCGGGGCCTCCGCCGACGATCGCGACGTCTACGCGTTCCATACGCCGTTTGGACTCATTGGGTCATTATAAAAACTGCGAGGTGTATTTTCGACGCTCGGCGTCGCCCACCGTCTCCGTCCGGATCGGTAACTGCGGTGGAGCGGTCCGCGCTGTGTCGCGGTGCGCGAGGTCTGACCGAAACGGACTGCGGCCTCCCGAGACGGCCCGGGCGACGGCCGATTACAGCGGTGCGCCGACCAGAACGAGTTTCGCGCGTTCGTCGCTCCGGTTGTGGATCTGCCTGGTTTCCGCCGCGTCGAGTCGGATCGCCTCGTCCGCCTCGAGCGTTACGGTTTCGTCGGCGTCGCCCAGTTCGATGTCGATCGTCCCCGCGACGACGTAGTAGATCTCCTCTTGGCCGGAGTCGGTCTCGTCGTGTTCCATGCCCTTCCCGTCCGGCTCGAGTTCGAGGACCGAAATGCCCAGTTCCTCGGTGTCGAGATCGTCCTTGAGAAACCACATGCCGCCCCACTCCTCGTCGATGACTGATTCCGGATCGGTCTTGGCGACGGTATCGTAGCCCATGATCGATACTTCGCGTTTCGAAACTTAAATCGACGGGACGACGACTCCGCCGTCGCTCGACGGCGGAAGCACGATCCCCGTGCGTTTTTGTTCCGACACGCATAGCAAACGAACGATGTACGATCTGGTCCACCGCTATGCCCCCGCGAGTCCCGCGGGCCGGACCCTCGTCGCGATCAGCGCCTCGGTGATCGGGGTCCCGGCGCTGGTGCTCGGACTCCTCGGAGTGGCCGGCAACACCGCTGCGGGACTCCTGTTCCTTCTGATGAGCGTCGTAACCCTGACCGTCGCCGGCCAGTTGACGCGCGGTGTCGTTCGACAGGCCGCCTCCGCGGACCCCGAGGCGAGCCCACACGAGACCGGGATGCCGGACGAGTCCGACGAACGCCCGGTCGAAACCCTGCGGCGACGGTACGCAGCGGGTGAAATCAGCGACGACGAGTTCGAACGCCGACTCGACCGACTGCTCGAGACCGAACGGCAATCGCGATCGGCGGACGAGCGGGAGCACCTGGTCGAGTGACTCGGTTCCCGCTGGCCCGTCTCGAGACGCCACCGGGTCCGCCACAACAACTGCTAAACCGCGGCGGCACACAGTGAGACGTGTATGCGATCGACGGCAGGGAACGCACAACTGGCGTTGCTCCTCGAGGTCGCGGCGACGCCCAAACCGGGGAACGTCGACCGCCATCGGGACCTCCCGGACCTGCGGTTCGCCCACTTCATGGCCGGCGCGGTGGGGGCCCGTGAGGGGCTCGAGATGGCGGCCGACGGCGCGGCGGTCGGGCCGGCGTTCGAGCGGGCCGTCGAGAAGATGGCCGCTCAGCAGGGGGGAAACACGCAGTTCGGCGCGCTTCTGTTGCTCGTCCCGTTAGTGCGGGCCGCCCAGCAGGATCTCTCACGGCCCGTCGCCGAGTCCGTCGCCCGGGAGACGACCGTCGACGACGCGGCATCGTTCTACCGCGCGTTCGAGCACGTCGATGTCGCCGTCGGCGACCCGCCAGACGACATGGCGGCCCTCGACGTGCGCCGCGGCGCGGACGCGGTCCCAGCCGTCGACGCCCGCGGGTTGACGCTTTTCGACGTGATGGACCGGAGCGTTCCCGGCGACGATGTCGCTCGCGAGTGGGTCCACGGGTTCGACCGCTCGTTCGCGGCGGCCGAGCGACTCGCCGCGGCCGACGGCCCGATATCGGATCGGACCGCGGCCGTCTTCCTCTCGCTGCTCGCCGAGCGACCCGATACGCTCGTCGCGACGCGTCACGACGAGGCGACTGCACGGGCGGTGACCGACCGCGCTGCGGCCTTACACGACGCGGACGCCCTCGAGACGGCCCCCGAAGCCGTCGACTCCTTCGCCGACGATCTCGTCGAGCGGGGGATCAACCCGGGAACGACGGCCGACGTTACCGCAGCCGGGCTGTTCATTGCGCTCGAGCGCGAGGCGGTCGACGTATGACCGACGAGCGAGAGACCGTGACCGACGACGCAGTGACCGATCGCGAGGACGACCGGGCGAACCTCGCGGAGTGGCCGGTCGACCTCTCGGGGGTCACCGAGTCGATCGTGACCACGCTGGGGCCCAACGGGCTGTGGAACGCCGCTGCGCTCGGCCTCCACGCCGGCGATCCCGTCACCGCCCGAACGTGGGGCAACACCCGCACCCGCCGGAACTTCCACCGGCAGGGGACGGGCTACGTGCAGTTCGTCGACGACCCCGTCGACTTCGCCGAGGCCTCTCTCTCGATCGTCGAGCGCGAGGAACCGGTTCTGGCGTCCGCGACCGCCTGGGTGCACGTCGCCGTCGACCGGGTCGAGACCGGTCGCGAGGGCGACACCGACTGGGAGGACTGGACGCTTCGCCCGCTCGAGGCGACGATCGAGCGAGAAACCGTGCCCACGATCGATCGCGGGTTCGGAGCCGTCGTCGAGGCGACCGTCGCCGCGTCGCGACTGTCCGTCTCGGGCTACGACGAAACCGAACTTCGGGACCGCCTCGCGTACTGTGCGTCGGTCGTCGACCGCGCCGGCGGGCCACGCGAACGCGAGGCCATCGAGCGCGTCCGCGAGCGGTCGTCGTGGTAACCCGGAACCGAAACGGCGGGCCGACGGATCGATATCTCGGAGCGCCAAAGAGAAAGGGATTAAGAGCCTCTAGACGGAACCACCCTACATGGCAATCAAACCGGCCTACGTCAAGAAGACCGGGAACCTCCTTCTGGAGCGGTACCCGGAGGCGTTCACGACCGATTTCGAGCAGAACAAAGAGAGCGTCACGAAGCTCACGAACGTCGAGTCCAAGGGCGTCCGCAACCGCATCGCGGGCTACGTAACGCGAAAGAAAGGCGCAGAAGTTCCCGCATAAGTCGATCTTTTCACCTCGAGCGAGTGACCCGACGGCAAGCGACCGCAGTCGATCGTCCGACTCGAGAGCCGGGGCTTCGCCGATAGAGCGGAGCGCTTCGCGGTCGAGCGCGCGCGGAGAACAGTCCGACTCGATACCTGCCTTACTGGTCGAAACCGGGTTCCATGTAGACCGCGGCGACGAACGCGACGGTCGCGATCCCGAATCCGAACAGGAGCCCGATCATGCCGGTCAGAATGCTCAGTTCCAGACCGAGTACCGGGAGCATCCCGCCGTTGTAGCCCGTCCACGCGAAGGCGACGCCCAGCAGCGCCGCGACGGCCGCGATGGCCGCCGCACCGATACTAAAGCGGGTGTCGAACAGTCCTCGGTCGCTGGTGTTCGCGGTCGAACTCGTCATCGGGACCACCTCCCGTCGGCGGCCTCGAGTCGATCCTGTCGATAATGCATCGGTCGACAACTGGCGCTCCCGTTTCTTAATATCTTCTATCCGTTCACAGCGCTCGCGACGACCGGCTACCGGTCGCACGCGGGCCCGACGCCGGCCAAGTGATTCCGACCATTGACACGCGCTACCGTAAACCCAAACGGTTTTGCGGACACGACTCGGAGTGGCGAAAAATGGCAGTACGAGTAGGCGTACTCGGTGCAACCGGTGCCGTTGGACAGCGACTCATTCAACTACTCGATCCTCACTCGGACTTCGAGATCGCGACGCTCACAGCCAGCGAGGCAAGTGCCGGCAAGACGTATCGACAGGCCGCGAAGTGGCGCGTCGACAGCCCGATTCCCGATGCCGTCGCCGATATGACCGTGACGGCGACCGATCCCGACGCGGTCCCGAACGATGTCGACATGCTGTTCTCGTCGCTCCCCTCGAGCATCGGCGCGGACGTCGAACCCGGCTTCTGTGAGGCGGGGTACGTCGTCTCGTCGAATTCCTCGAACGGGCGTATGGACGACGACATCCCGCTCGTGATTCCGGAAGTCAACCCCGACCACCTCGACCTGCTCGAGGTCCAGCGCGACGAGCGCGGCTGGGACGGCGCGATGGTCAAGAACCCCAACTGCTCGACGATCACATTCGTTCCTACGCTCGCGGCGCTCACGGAATACGGCCTCGAGAAGGTCCACGTCTCGACGCTCCAGGCTGTTTCCGGCGCGGGCTACGACGGGGTGAGTTCGATGGAGATCATCGACAACGCCGTCCCCTACATCGGCGGCGAGGAGGACAAACTCGAGACCGAGTCGCGGAAACTGCTCGGCGAGTTCGACGGGGCCGAACTCACGCACAACGGTATGGACGTGGCGGCCTCCTGTAACCGCATCCCGACCATCGACGGCCACCTCGAGAACGTCTGGGTCGAGACCGAGGAGGACCTGACCGCGGACGCGGCCGCCGAGGCCATGCGGGAGTACCCGTCGCTGGACCTGCGTTCCTCGCCGGACCCGCTCATCCACGTCTTCGAGGAACCCGACCGTCCGCAGCCCCGGATGGACCGTACCCTCGGCGACGGGATGGCCATCGCCGCCGGCGGCCTTCAGGAATCGCCCTTTGGCTTGCAGTACAACTGTCTGGCTCACAATACGATCCGCGGTGCCGCCGGTGCGAGCGTGCTCAACGGCGAACTGCTGCTCGAGAACGGATACATCTAATCGCGCGAAGCCGTCCCGTGGTCGACAAACGGTCGGCGTCACCGTTCGATCGCCGTCATTTGCCACGGCTCTCGAACCGCTCTCCGGTCGCAGTGCTCCCTCAAAACTGTCGCTCGGCCGTGCTGTGACGGGGTCGGGAGAGTGCGATAATATAAGCCCCAGCGCCACGTAATGAGAGCGTACGCCCCGCATGGTCCTGATCGTCGAGTTCGAAATCGCGACGCCGATCCTCCGGCGAACGGTCGACGACGTCGCGAAGATCGACGTCGATGAGATCTACCAGTCCGAAACGGGGGCGACGAAACTCATCTGCTGGGTCTACGGCGACGACCTCGGGCATCTCGAGGCGTCGCTGGCCGCGGACGATACCGTACGGACCGCCTCGCTGCTCGAGGAGCAAGACGACTGTCGTCTCTACAGCGTCACGCTCTCCGAGCGTGGCGAGGCCCACCTGACGTATCCCACGGCAGCGGAGTACGATATCGGCTACCACGAGATCACGGTCACGAAGGATACGAAGATCCGGGCCCGCGTTCCCACGCGAGCGTCGCTGTTCGCGTATCGCGACGCCTGTCGGGAGAAGGGCATCCCGTTTCGGATTCAGCGAATCTTTCGGGAATCGGACCCCTCCGGCGATCGGTACGGAATCACCGACAGGCAGCGAGAGGCGTTGCAGGTCGCCCTCGAGGAGGGCTATTTCGACGTGCCGCGGGAGACGACGTTATCGGCGATCGCCGAGAAACTCGAGATTTCGGACCAAGCCCTGTCCGCGCGCCTTCGACGGGGACAGGCCAATCTCCTCCGCAATACGATGGGTGAACGGTCCCCCATTTAACGGGTTGGCCATTCAATCGTGTTCGCTTCCCGTTTCCGACTGGTATCCGGAGTATGGAAACCGAACCGTCGACCGTCGAATCTCGCCCGCACGACGGGGACAGGACGTATCAGTTCGAACCGGAGACCCCACTCAGCGAAACGGTCATCGCCGCGGTCGCGGCGGAATCGGGGTTAGACGAACTCGAAATCGCCGACGAGTTCGGGCCGCTCTACGACGCGGTCGATCCGACCGCGTTGGATTCGCTGTTTCGGTCGACGCCGCGGACGGACCGGTCCGTCGGGTCCGTTACGTTCGCGTACGCCACCTACCGAATCACGGTCGACCAGACGGGACAGGTGTTGCTCGAGGACCGGGACTAATCGTTCTTTGAACGAGCGATCGGACCTATTCCTCAGGACCGTCGGAAGCGACTGATCGACGAGCGAAGGGTGGCGGTACGTCGCCGCTTAGTCGTCGGTTCGTGGCAACGCGACCACCGGGACCGATGCTTCCGTCACTAACCGTCGCGCCACGTCGCCGGTGAGTAGTTCCACGAACCGGCTCCCGCCGCGGGGCTCGAAGACGACGGCGTCGACGTCACGTTCGGTTGCCGCCTCGAAGATCGTCTCGACCACGTCGGTTCCGAAGAGGATCGCCGTCTCGACCGCGCCGACTCGCTCCTCGAGCGGCCCGCGAGCGCGCTCGAAGACCGTCCGTGCATACTCCTCGCGCTGTTCGACCGAGGCTTTGTCGGGCGCACCCTCTGCTTTCTCGATCACGTTGACGACGATCACCCGACTCGACGGGGAGAGATGCGGTGCGAGCGCCGCCGCGGTCCGTTCCCCGTCTTCGGGATCGGCCACGGGAACGAGCACTGTCCCGTCGAAGGTCAGCAACACGGGACACCTCCCGCGTTCTCCGCTTGCGCGGCGTCTTTCGTGCGACTGTCGACGACTGCTGTGAGCTTCATACACCTGGTTCGTCACAGGGGGGCAAAAAAGTAGAGTCGATCGACGGCTCGCGCGGCGGTCGTCCGGGATCGTCCGCGGCCGCAGTTCCGTCAGGGGAGGACTACGTTTTCGAGGGCCGCATCGGGTCCGGATTCGTCGAATCGACGGCGGTTTTCCGCGACGATGTCGGCCAGTCGATCGTAGTACGCCGGCGTGTGGCCCGCGTTGTGTGGCGTGATCTGCACGTTTTCGAAGGTCCACAGCGGATGGTCCTCGGGCAGCGGTTCGGGATCGGTTACGTCCAGTGATGCGCCCCGAATCCGGTTCGAGCGCAGCGCCGCGACGAGCGCGTCGGTGTCGACGACCGGCCCGCGGGCGATGTTGACGAGCACCGACTCGGGGTCCATCGTGATGAACGCCTCGCGATCGATCAGACCGCGCGTCGTTTCCGTGAGCGGACAGGCGAGGACGAGGTAGTCCGTCCGTGCGAGTGCGTCGTCGAACGCCGCGTCCTCGAAGCCGATCACCTCGTCCGTCGGCCCACCCTTCGCCGGGGTATAGCGCACGCCGATCGTGTCGACGCCGAACGGCTCGAGGCGCGTACAGACCGACTGCCCGATCGCGCCGAGGCCGACGATGGTTACCGTCGACCCCTGCAGTTCCGTGGCCTTGTAGTGGCGCCACTCGCGGCGACGTTGGCGGCGCTCGCCGACGTGAAACCGCCTGGTGAAGTGGAGGATCGCACCCACGACGTGCTCGCCGATGTTCGGTCCGTGAACACCCGAGGCGTTCGTCACCGTGACGCCCCGATCCTCGAGGTCCGCGAGCGGCAGGTGGCCGGTCCCCGCGTAGGCACACGCGAAGACGTCGAGGGAATCGGCGGCCGCGAGCAGTTCCTCCTCGAGCGTCATGCCGGTGACGAAGCGTACGTTTTCGATCGCCTCGCGCTCCTCGGCCGGCGTTCTCGCCAGGTCGACGGTGTGGTCCGGCAGCCGATCGCGGATCGCGTCGGCGTACTGTTCGATCGGCGTTCCGTGGGTGCCCGTTCGCAGGACGAGCACGTCCGGCGCATCGTCGCTCATGTCACAGTCCTCGACCGATGCCGGCAAAAGCGTTCGTCTCGCGGCACCGCTGGTGCCCCAACGCCGTCGAACCGATCCGGACTGCGACGCACGCTCCGTTCACGCTGGTACGGCGTCCCGCCACGACCACCCGCCGAAGCGGTTCGCCGTTGACGGCCCGCGCCGTCCCGGTCTCGCCGGCCGTTATCGGCTCGTCTCGCAGCCCAGTCGTCGCTCCACCGCGTCGCGAACCCGCTCGAGCACGACGGGAGTGTCGCTCGGGCGACCGACGCTGACCGCGTCCGCGCCGTAGCCGACGTACTCGCGGACGGTCTCGTCGTCGCGGACACCGTTGTTGGCGATCACGAACAGGTCGGTGGCGTCGGCGATGTCGGCGACGACCGATTCGGTATCCATCGCGTCGACGTGGACGAAGGCCGCTCCCGCCGTCTCGAGGCGACGGGCCAGTGCCGGCAGGTCGACGCCCGGGACCTCCGCGCGGACCTTCACGCCGACGGTCGCACCGGTTTCGGCCGCCCGCGCCACGTAGCCAGCGAGTCGCTCGCCGTCCCGCAGGAGCGTCTCGCCACAGCCGACGTCGCGGAGTTCGGCCTGTCGGCAGTGGGCGTTGATCTCGAGGTACGCGTCCCGATCGCGACAGACGCGAGCGGCGTCGACGACGGGGTCGACGGTCGCACTCCGGACGTTGACCCCCGGTTGGATCGGCGTCCCGGCGAGCGACTCGAGTTCGCGGGCGACGAAGGCCAGCGGATCGTCGGGCAGGAACTCGGTGCGATCGCGAGCGACGAGTTCGCGGGCGGCCGCGCGGGAATCCGCGTCGATGGCGATGCCGCCGAGGAACGCCGCCCCGGCGTATTCGGCACCGGCCCGTGCCCAGTCGGCGTCTGCCTCGCCGCTGAGGCTCGCGAGCGCGAGCGGCGGCGTAAACGACACTGTCGATGCCATTTCAGCTCACGTGTCCGATCGCATCGTCGATCGCGCGGATCACGCGCGCGGCGTCAGCGCTGGAGTCGATCGCGATGTCCGTCCGAACCGTCGGCCGGTCGAAATCGGCGTCGTCGCCGTCGTCGATCACGAACGCGTCCGCGAACGGGTAGGCGGTCGCCAGCCCTTCGGTGCTCGGCTCCGCGTTGACGGCCTCCATGAGGTCGCCAGCGGGCCCGGAGAACGCGTCGTCGCCGAGGAACGGCGAGACGGCGACGACGGTCGTCTGGGCGAGCGCGTCCGCGACGCCCGGGAGCGCGAGCATCGGTCCGATACTGGTGACCGGGTTCGACGGGCCGATGACGACGGTATCCTCGAGCGCCTCGAGGACGCCCGGAGCGGGGTCGGCCTGCGAGGAGCCGCGGAACTCGACGGTGTCGACGGCCGGGTCGCCCCGATGGGCGACCCAGTACTCCTGGAAGTGCATGACTCCCTCGTCGGTGTGGACGAGGCTTGCCACGGGATCGTCGCTCATCGGGAGGAGATCGATCGTCAGTCCGAAGGCGTCGGCGAGTCGCTCGGTCGCCTCGCTCAACGTCTTCCCCTCGTCGATGAGGCTCGTCCGCGTAATGTGGACGGCCCGGTCGCGATCACCGATGGTCATGAATTCGGCAACGCCCGAAAAGCGACGCCAGTTCGCGAGCGTCCGGCCCTCGGTCTGCCTGTCGTCGGGGAGATACTGCGGCCCCTCGGGCAGCCCCGCGGCCGATGCGATATCGGAAAGCGCCGAGTTGGTCCGCTGCGTATCGCCCTCGATACCCCACCACGTCTCTCGGTCGAGGATTCCACCACCCTGAAACAGCAGCGTATCGACGTCCGGCGAGACCAAGAGCCCGCCGATCTCGATGTCGTCGCCCGTGTTGACGACGACCGTGGTCTCCTCCGGCGAGAACGCGGCGGCAGCGCCGTCCAATAGCTTCGGCGTTCCAGTGCCACCGGAGAGGAAAGTTACCATACCTACACCTCTCGAGCGAGGCTACTTAATCGCTTATGGCCGGCGTTCGGGACCCGGAAATATCGTCCCGAACCGCTTCGTCGAACGACGACCGGCGGCCAGGGTGGCGGTTCAATGCAGTAGACCGGGGGGATCGCGCGGTTACTCGACGACGATCGTTCCGGTCATGAAGCGTTCGTGGGGGATGCAGACGTACTCGTGTTCGCCCGTCGTCTCGAACGTGTGGACGTACGATTGGCCCGACTGGACCGCGCCTTTGCCGTTCTCCCATCCCTCGCGAGCACCGTCTTCGCTGTCGAACCCGCCCGACGTCCAGTAGGCCGCGTCGCTCGGGATCCGATCTTCGAAGGCCGTCACCGTGTGCGGTTCGCCGGCCGCGTGTTTCCAGGCGACGGTCTCGCCCTGCTTGACGGTGAGCGTCTCCGGAGCGTACGCGGTCGCCTGCATCTCGACGACGTGGTCGGCGTCGTCGGGGACGCCCTCGACGACGTTCGGTCCGCCCTGGAGGTCCGGCGCTGATTCGGTCTCGTCGGCAGTGTCAGCCGACCCGTCGACCGGCGCTGCGTCGGCCGCGCCGGCGACCGCGAACTGCGCCCGCAACGCCGCCGTCGCGAACGCTTCGGCGGCCTCGTCGACGTCCATCTCCGTCTCGTGGGCGGCGTCGCTCTCGGCGTCGCTCGCCTCGAGCGCGGCGGTGTACTCCTCGAGCGCCGCCTCGAATCCCTCGTAGGCCTCCCGGTCGGCTTCCTCGAGGAGTTCGTGGGCCTGCGCACTCTCGAACGTCTCGTACACGTCATCCATGAGTGACGCGGCGGCGGCACCGAACGAGCCGCCGGCGGCCGCGACGACGGTATAGGTCGCCGCGACCGCGTGCTCGTTGAACGCCCGGGCCGTGGCTCCGACAGCCGTATCGTTCCCGGCGGCGGTCTGCGCGTCGCCGAGCGCGCCCTCGAACGATTCGTACCGGTCGTGATCGGCGTCTTCGAGTGCCTCGTGGAACCCGCCCGCACCGTTTTCGAAGTACTCGAACGTCTCCCCGACGACGGTTTCGGCTCGGTCGGACGCGCCGAGGGCGTCCAGAACGCCGGCGTCGAACACCCGCGCGGTCATGTACCCGCTTTCGACGGCGCTGACCTGTGCGGTCGAGCCGACGGTCGTCTCGAACTCGAGGAGGGTCTCGCGGATCCCCGTCGCGTGTTCGTCGACGGCCGCGTCGTCGCCGTTCTCGCAGGCCTCGATGAGGCCTTGCAGGTGCTCCTCTTCGAAGGTCTCGTAGAGCGATTCGTCAGTCTCCTCGAGCGTTTCGTGGAAGTCGGCTTCGTTGGCCTCGAACGTCTCGAACAGCCCGCGGACGAGTTCGGCGGCGGCCGCGTTCTCGCCGAGCCGATACCGTTCCACCGCGTCTTCGGTTCGAGCTTTGAAGAAGCCAGCCTCGATCAGTGCGGCCTCGCTGCCGGTCCCCAGGGCCTCGATCCCGGTCACCAGCCCGTCGTCGACCGCATCGACGGCGGTGTCGACGCCCGCCGAATCGTCGTTCTCGATCGCCGTCGCGAGTGCATCCAGACCGTCCTCCTCGAATCGGTGGTAGGCGTCCTCGCTCGCCTCTTCGAGTGCCTCGTGTGCGCGAGCGCCCTCGAAGTGTTCGAACGCGTTCTCGACGACCCGCGCGGCTGCATCGTGCTTCCCGTGCTCGAAGAGCCAGGCCGCGTCGTGGGCCCGCGCCCGATACACGGTCAGGGCAGCGGCGTGAGCGAACGCCGTCGACGGCCCGCCCAGCCCCGCGAGCGCCGCAGCGTCCCAGCCTCGTGCCTGATAGGCGGCGATCTGTCCGGCACCCGCTGCCGACTCGGACGGTGCCAGGGCGTAGCCGCCGTCGATAGCCGCCGCGAGCGCATCGCTCGCGCTCGAGCGGACGCCCTCTACGTCCTCGTCGCCCGCGGCCGTGGCGACGCTCTCCATGGCGTGTTCGAATCGCTCGTAAACGTCGCCGTCGGCTTCCCCGATCGCGTCGTGGACGGCCGCCCCCTCGAACCGTTCGAACGCGTCGTTCGCGACGGTTTCGGCGGCGTCGAAGGCACCGGCCGAGGCGAGCATGACACTATCGGCGACCGTCGTCCCGAACGCCTGCAGATCGAACGCCTGGGCCGTCGGCTCGCCAACGAGGGTCTGCTGGGCCCCGCGGAGTTGCTCGTCCGCGATACCGGTTTCCTCCCGGCCGCGTGCGATGTCGTTCCGCTCCAGCCCCTCCGTCCGGAGTTCGACGAGCGCCTCCTCGAACGCCTCGTAGCGTGACTCGTCGGTTTCCTCGAGCATTTCGTGGGCGTTGTACTCGCCGCTGGCGTGCTCAAAGCGATCGAACGTCCGGCTGGCGATAGCAGCGCCGGCACCGGTCTCACCGGCCTCCCCCGCGGCGAGCGCGTCCCACAGCCGCGCTCGCATCGCGTTCCACTCGGCGGCGACGGCCGTCTTGGCCGGCTCCGCGACCGTCGATCCCTCGTCGGACTCCGGAGATGTCCCGTCTTCCCCCGAGTCCGATTCGGGGTCTTTTTCCTCGGTCGTCTCGGAACACCCGGCGAGTCCGAGACTCGCGATTGCAGCGCCGCTCCCCTTCAGCCACGCGCGTCGTGTCTGTCGCATGGTTTTAGGCTCGCCTAAATATATAAATGCGTTCCGATTTTGGATGGCCTAAAACGGTGCCTCACGGCGTCGCTCGCGCTGCTGTGCTGTGATCGCAGCCCCGTCGGTCCTGAATCCGGTTCGAACGACCGGCCTCCGATCGGAGCGTGGGCCAGTTTGCAGGCGTGCGGCGCGATCCGGATTCCCTCGAGCCGTCCCGTGATCTCCCCGGTTCCGGGCACCCCTCGATGCAACATTATATAATCATTGATGATGGTATCCATATCCGCGAGCGAGGCCTACGACTACCGAGGACCGATGGCAGTAACGACCACACCCGTAGACGACGGTGCAATGGACGGACTCGACGAGGAACTTCGCGGCGAGTTGTTCCGGCCCGGTGATCCGAACTACGACGAGAGGCGAACAATCTGGAACGGCATGATCGACAGGCGGCCGGCGCTCATCGTTCGAGCGACGGGTGTATCGGACGTGATCGCAACGGTGGACTTCGCCCGCGAGCAGAACGTACTGCTCGCAGTTCGCGGCGGCGGACACAACATCGCCGGCAATGCCGTCTGCGATGGCGGCGTGATGCTCGATCTCTCGGCGATGCGGTCGGTTCGGGTCGATCCGGCGGAACGGACGGCTCGCGTCGAGCCGGGCGCAACCCTCGGTGATTTCGACCACGAGGCGCAAGCGTTCGGACTGGCGACGCCGACCGGAATCAATTCGCCGACCGGCGTCGCGGGGCTCACGCTCGGCGGCGGGTTTGGCTGGCTGACTCGCAGGTACGGAATGACGGTGGATAACCTGCGCTCCGTCGATATCGTCACCGCGGACGGCGAACTGCGTCACGCAAGCGAGGCGGAAAACTCGGACCTCTTCTGGGGGATTCGAGGCGGGGGCGGTAACTTCGGCGTGGTCACCTCGTTCGAGTTCGATCTCCACGAGGTCGGCCCCGAAATCCTCTCCGGACCGATCGTCTACGCGGGCGACGATGCGCGGGAGGTCATCCGACACGTTCGGGACTTCAACGAGGACGCACCGGTCGAGTACGCAGCCGATCTCCCGTCGCCACTGTCCGAGATCGTCTTCGGGCAACTCGGCGGCGAGATGGCACGCGTCCCGTCGGACGCGATGGCCTACCCCCACCGGGACGCCGCGTACGCGATGAACGTCTACACGCGCTGGGAGGACCCCGCGATGGACGACGAGTGCATCGCCTGGTCCCGAACGTTCTTCGACGCGATGGCTCCGTACGCGACCGGCGGCGTCTACGTGAACTTCATCAGCGAGAACGAGGGCGAGGAAACCCTCGCTTACGGGCGGAACGGGGACCGGCTGGCCGAGGTCAAGGCCACGTACGATCCGGAGAACCTGTTTCGGCTGAGCCAGAACGTCGAACCCGCCCGATAACTCTTTTTTCGAGCCGCTACTCGCCGATCCAGTCCGCGAAGCTCCCCTCGAGCAGCGTCTCCGACTGCCGGCTGACGTATGCGCGTTGCATCGTTGCGATCGCCTCGTCGAAGTCTGCTCCGTCATCGAGAGCGGACCGAACCTGCTCGCGCTTCCAGCCGGCTGGCGTGACTGCCTGCCGGACGCGCCGCCGGAGCGGGTAGAGATACTTCGCGGCGTCTTCCTCGCTCAGACCGCGGTTGGTCAGCCCGTCCTCGGCGTGAGCCAGCAGGTCCTCGTAGAGCGCGAGGCGATCGGCCGTCTGCTTGCCGTCGTTGGTGATCCAGGTCAGGTCGGCCTCGAGACCGTCGACCATCGCGGCGTAGAAGTTTCCGCGAGCGAGCTGCCAGTCGAGTTCGATGACGGGGTGCTCGAGTCGGGTCAGACTCTCCATCAGGCCGGCGAAGGCGGCGAGGAAGGCGATCGAATCGCGAACCGTGGGCTGGGCAGGAATCGGCCGGAACTCGATGCGGGCGTTCGCAGCCGATCTGGTCGGGCCGCCGAAGACCGGCCGGACCCACCGCCAATACGTGCCGTGTTTGCGGCTGAAGTGGGGGAACTGATCGTCGAAGCGCTCGCCGGGCTCGACCGGCATCGGGACGATAGTGTCGTCATCGGCGACCCGGTCGATCGCTTCGTCGACCGTCTCCAGGTCGTGTGGGAAGCGGACCTTGCCGTCTCCCGTTGTGGGATCGTTGAGGACGGTCTCGAAGATGCTGATCCGGTGTTCCATCCAGGCGTCCCGGAGGATGTCGTCAGCGGTGGCGTCGTCGTCGTAGAGGTCGACGGGGAAAAACGGGGAGTTGACCCCGAGCGCGAGCAGCGGGCCGGCGACCCGGAGCGCGTAATTGAAGTACTCGGGGAGATCGGGGGCGTGAGCGACCTGATAGTGGGGCTGAATCGACGTGATGAGGCTCTCGGGCATGACGGTATCACCCTGCACGGAGACGTTCGGGGCCTCGATGCGCATTCCCGCGGCGTCGGCCTGCTCGGTGTTGGCCATCGCGTGATACCGGGCGGAGTCGCTCATGTTCGTCGCGATGCGGATCGCCCGTTCGGTCCCGTCCGGAGCGGTCGCCGTCCGCTCGACGCTGTCGGTGAGGTAGGTCCCCGCCGCCTCGCCTTCAGGGGGGAGCGTCCAGAGCGCGTCGCTGACTAACCGCATTCGCTCGGACTTCGTCACGTCCAGTGCCGTCTGTAACCGGGCTTTGACCTCCGACTCCTGGGCGGCCAGTCCGGGGGCGTTCAGCGGCTGCGGGCTGGTCGTCATCTCCGCGTTGTGCAGGCCCAGTTCCTTCTCGAAACCGATCAACTCGAGCAGTCGACGCGGGACCCGCCGCAGCGCACAGTCGTCGGCCTTGACCGCGTAGAACTCGTACTCGAGGCCGACGATCGCCTGCGGATTGTCGAAGACCCCCTCCTCGACGGCGTCTTTGATGACTGCCGCGTCCGCCTGGGCCCGCTCCCGGAAGTCGGCGGCGTCGACCGCCAGCACGTCCGCGACCCGTGCGGCGAGTTCCTCCTCTGGCATACCACCGAGTGTGTGGCCGATTGTCTTTAAAGCACGTCTCTCGAGGGGACGGCAGCGGTCCGTCTCAGAACCGTTTTACTCCCGGCGGCGATACACGCCCCCGATGGAGTTCGCCACGTTCGCCGACCGCGCCGCGACGATCGACGCCGAACCCGCAGACCTCGAGATCGTCGCCCACGTCAGGGACCTGCTCGCCGATGCCGGCTCCGACCTCGAAATCGTGGCCCGCTTCGCACAGGGCCGGGTGTTCCCGGCCTGGGACTCGACGACGCTCGATATCGGTCCGAGCGCGTGTTACGAGGCGATCGCCCGCGCGGCGGGGCGAAACGTCAGCAGCGACGACGTCGAAGAACGACTCGCCGAGATGGGCGAAATCGGCGACGTAGCGGCCAGCTACGAGTTCGGCGGCCAGCAGGGTCTCGGCGCGTTCACGGGCGACGATAGCAGCGCGACCGGCGGCGATCTCACCGTCCGCGAGGTCGCCGACACGCTCGCGGAGCTGGCCGCCGCCGAGGGGTCGGGCAGCCACGACCGGAAGGTCGATCTGCTCTTTGGCCTGTTCAACCGCGCCTCGAGCGAGGAGGCGCGTTATCTCGCCCGTCTCGTCCTCTCGGAGATGCGCATCGGCGTCGGCGAAGGGACGGTACGGGACGCCATCGCCGCGGCCTTCGACGTCCCCGAGGACGGCGTCGAACGCGCCCTGCAAGTGTCCAACGACTACGGGCGGGTCGCCCGCATCGCCCGGGACGAGGGACTTGCGGGTCTCGAGGCGATGGAACTGGACGTCGGCCGCCCCGTCCAGGCGATGCTCGCACAGGCCGGGACCGTGACCGACGCCCTCGAGGAGTGGGGGACGGCCGCGGTCGAGTGGAAGTACGACGGGGCGCGGATCCAGTTGCACCACGACCCCGCGGGTATGGACGACGGTGACGGCTCGACGGTCGAGACCCGCGTCTTCTCGCGGAACATGGAGGACGTCACCGATGCCCTCCCCGAGGTCGTCGAGTTCGCCGCGGAAACCCTCGATGCCCCCGCAATCCTCGACGGCGAGGTCGTCGCCGTCGACGACGACGGCTCGCCGCTGCCGTTCCAGGAAGTCCTCAAGCGGTTCCGCCGGAAACACGACGTCGCGAAGGCCCGCGAGGACGTCTCGGTGCGCCCGGTCTTCTTCGACTGCCTGCACGTCGGCGGCGAGGACCTGCTCGCGGAACCGCTGACGACCCGCCACGACGGGCTCCGGTCGGTGCTGGCCGATTCCGGTACCGATGGCGATGCGGGCGACGCGGTCGCGGACGAGGACATCGAGGGTCTCTCCCTGCTCTGGACCACCGACGACCCCGACGAGATCGAGTCGATCGACGCCGGCGCGCTCGAGGCCGGCCACGAGGGGATCATGCTCAAGGACCCCGGGTCGACATATTCGCCGGGGCGACGGGGGAAACACTGGCGCAAGCGCAAGCCGGACGTGGAAACGATCGACTGCGTCGTCACCGGTGCCGAGTGGGGCGAGGGCCGACGGGCGACCTTCCTCGGGACCTTCGAACTCGCCGTGCGCACGGGCGACGATTTCGAGACCGTCGGCAAGGTCGCGACCGGGATCACCGACGAGAAACTCGCGGAACTGACCGACCTGCTCGAGCCACACATTGCCGCCGAGAACGGACAGGAAGTCGACCTCGAGCCGGAAGTCGTCTTCGAGGTCGGCTACGAGGAGATCCAGTCCTCGCCGACCTACTCCTCGGGCTATGCGCTGCGGTTCCCGCGGTTTCAGGGCGTGCGATACGACAAGGACCCCGAGGGCGCGGACTCGCTCGAGCGCTTACAGCGCCTGCAGGCGTGACGAGTCGGGGTGGAATCGACGTATCGCCCTCGTTCTCGGACCGAGTCGACGAGTCACGGCGACCCAACTGGGACGGATATATAGAAGAACTAGTTATTTTTATGCTGTCATACGCGGACCGGTGACCTATGCCCTCCAGACGAACGTTTCTGAGTACTATCGGTGCTGTGTCAGGCGGTCTCGGAGCCGGCTGTCTATCGTCTCTCCGTGCTGTCAGTGGATACGTGCAACTGAAGTCGATCGAGGGGTGGTACGCTGCGGCTGACGGCGGGGGAAACGATCCCATCATGTCCGTCCAGCTGAGTTCCCCGCCGGGTGGCGAACCGGAGCTGGGATATCTCGACCCCGAGTGGGAGGACCGCTTCGACACGCCTCGAGAACCGGTCGTTTCCGACGACTTACACGACGACTTCGATCGAACCTACGACACCATCGTCTACACGGTCGGCGTTTGTAGCGAGGAATGGATCGACGGACGGGACGACGACGACGGGGAGGGATGTCATAACGATTCGGTGTCTCGAGAGGAGTTCAACATGGTTCAGGTCCACGATCAGGCGAGCGCGTCGTTCGAGGATCACGATCTCTCCATTCACTCGCGGGAAGGGACGTGGGCGTTCGAATCGGAGTGACCGACGACTCAGCCGGAATGTAGCGTTCGCTGACGTATTCGCGGCGCACCTGTCTGTGAGTTCCACGCTCTCCGCGCACTCCCGAACTGAGCCATCGCCGAGCGGGCGTGTCGTCGGCGGGGCCGCGGGATTCGGACCCGAGCGTTCCGGACCGTGACGATCACCGACGATCCCCCGCGCCGAAGACAGGTAAGCACCCTTAAGACCCACGACCGACAGGATTCCCGTATGCAACCGCGCGACCTGTCCGATCACGTCGCTTACGAGGCGGGTCGAGGCATCGAGGAGGTCGCCCGCGAACTCGACCGGGACCCCTCCGAGTTCATCAAACTCGCCTCGAACGAGAACCCGCACGGACCCTCGCCGGCCGCGGCCGTCGCCATCCGGGAGACGGCCTCGAGCGTGAGTTCGTACCCCAAAGCTGCCCACGCCGATCTCACGACCGCCGTCGCCGGCCGCTGGAACGTCACCGACGACCAGGTCTGGCTGGCAAACGGCGGCGACGGGGCCATAGACTACCTCCACCGGACGACGCTGGACCCGGACGACGCCGTCCTCGTTCCCACGCCCGGCTTCGCCTACTACGGAATGAGTTCCCGCTTTCACCACGGCGACGTTCGGGAGTACGAACTCTCGAAGGCCGACGACTTCACGCAGGAGGCCGACGCGGTCCTCGAGGCCTACGACGGCGAGCGCGTGATCTGGGTCACGAGCCCGCACAACCCGACGGGCTCGACGATGCCCCTCGCGGAAATCGAACGTCTCGCCGACGAGACCGACGAGGAAACCCTGATCGCAGTCGACGAGGCCTACGGCGAGTTCGCCGACGGCGAAAGCGCCATCGCGCTGCTGGACGGCTGGGACGAGTTCGAGGCCCGCGACGATGTCGCGGTCCTCCGGACGTTCTCGAAAGCCTACGGATTGGCCGGCGTTCGGCTGGGCTACGCCGTCGTGCCCGACGAGTGGGCCGACGCCTACGCCCGCGTGAACACGCCCTTCGCGGCGAGCGAACTCGCCTGTCGGGCCGGTCTCGCTGCCATCGACGACGAGGAACACGTCGTCCGGACCGTCGAAACCACCCGTGAATCCCGCGCGTACATGCGCGACGACATCGACGCACACGTCTGGGAGAGCCAGGGCAACTTCGTCCTCGTCGACGTCGGCGATGCCTCGGCCGTCGCCGCCGAAATGCAGGAACGCGGCGTCATCGTTCGTGACTGCTCGAGTTTCGGGCTGCCGGGCTGTGTCCGTATCACCTGCGGAACCGAGGACGAAACGGAGCGGGCCGTCGAGACGCTCAACGACGTGCTCGACGACCTCGACGTCGAGCCGGAGTCGGCGGGCGAGCCCGAGAACCCGGATGCGGAGGTGGCCGATCCATGAGGATCGCCGTCACCGGGACGCCGGGTACCGGGAAGACGACCGCGACGGAACTGCTCGAGTCCCGACTGGCCGCTGCGGGGACGAATGCCGGCGACGAGTCGCCACCCGAACTCGAGGTGATCCACCTCAACCGGGTGCTCGAGGACGAGGGACTCTACACCGAGGTCGATGCCGACCGCGAGAGCAAGATCGCGGATCTCGACGCACTGACCGAGTGGCTCGAAGGGCGTGACGGGATCGTGATCGAATCCCACCTCGCCCATCACTTCGATGCCGACCGGATCGTCGTCCTCCGGTGTCACCCCGAGACGCTCGAGCAACGCTTGCTCGAGCGCGGTGAAACCGAGGCGAAGGCGGCCGAAAACGCCGAGAGCGAGGCGCTCGACGTGATCCTCTCGGCAGCCGTCGAGGAACACGGCCTCGAGTCCGTCTACGAGATCGACACGACCGACCGCGCTCCCGCAGCGGTCGCGGACGAACTGACGGCGGTCGCGACGGGCGAGCGCGACCCGAGCGCCGGCGAGGTCGACTATATGGAGTATCTGACATGACCCTCGATAGGTTCCGCCCGTACGTCTCGCGGTTCCTCGACCCGTTCGTCCGGGGGTTCGATCGCGTCGGCATGACGCCCAACGGGGTGAGCGTCGTCGCGTTCGGGATGGCGATCCTGGCGGCCGGCGCGTTCGCCCTCGGCGGACTCGAGGAGCCGATCTGGTACGCCGTGGCGGCGGTACTGGTCTTCCTGAACGGCTGGCTGGATATCGTCGACGGCGCGCTCGCGCGCGAGCAGGAGATCGCCTCGGCCGGCGGCGACCTGCTGGATCACGTCCTCGACCGATACGCGGATATCGTCGTCATCGCCGGACTGGCCGCGGGCATCGAGGACTACCTGCTTGGCTTCGCGGCCGTGACCGGCGTCGTGATGACCTCGTATCTGGGCACGCAAGCCCAGGCGGTCGGTCTCGATCGGGTCTACGGCGGCCTCGTCGGTCGAGCGGACAGGTTGGCGATCATCGGTCTCGCCGGCTTCCTCGCGTACCCGCTGGCGGACGCGACGCTCGCCGGGTTCTCGCTGGTCGGCTGGCTGCTTGTCTTCCTCGCGGTCGTCGGTCACCTGACAGCACTCCAGCGCTTTTATTACTCCTGGATCGCGCTCGAGTAGGCCCGTTTCGACCCGGCCTCCGGGTGATTCGACAGCGTGGAGCCGCGCCGCATGCTTTATCCCTCACCGCGATATAGAGTCCGACATGGTTCAGTGCGAGATGTGTGGGGCCGAGACGTCGTCCCCGAACACCATCAAAGTCGAGGGCGCGAAGCTAGACGTGTGTTCGAACTGTACGGACTTCGGCACTGAAGTCAAAGACACGTCGAGTTCGAGCGGCTCGACGAAGTACTCGACCGGGTCGAGTTCGTCCTCGTCGAGCGGGGGCGGCCAGTCGAGTGGCTCGAGTCGGAGTTCCTCCAGTTCGGGCGGCTCGAGCCAGCGCCGCTCGGACATGTTCGACGACATGGACGAACTCGCGACCGATTACGACGACCGCGTCCGCAACGCACGCGAGGACGCGGGGCTCAGCCAGTCCGATCTCGCGAACGAACTCAACGAGAAGGCCAGCCTGATCCGCAAAATCGAGCGCGGTGATACGCTGCCGAGCGACGAGGTACAGACCGAACTCGAGGACTTCCTCGAGATCAGCCTGAGCGCACAGGGGAGTTCCGGCGAGGACTCGGAGTGGTCCGGCGGCTCCTCGACGGGGAGTTACACCCTGGGCGACGTCGTCAAACGCAAGGACTGACTGCGACGGCCGTCTCCGTCCTCGATACCGCCGCCGACTCGCAAACTATTTCTTTCGGGCGGGTGCGGTTGCCGATATGTTCGTCCTCGTTAATCTGAAGACGTATCCGTGTGACCCGGTCGACGTCGCGGAGGCCGTTCGCGATGTCAACGATGCAACTGACGCTCGTCTAGCCGTCGCACCGCAGGCGGCCCACATCGAGCGCGTCGCCGAAACGGGCGTGGAGACGTGGGCGCAGCACGTCGACGCGATCGAACACGGAAGCAACACCGGTCACACGCTCGCCGAGAGCGTCGCCGACGCCGGCGCGGTCGGCACGCTGATCAATCACTCCGAGCGGCGGCTGAAGCTGGCCGACATCGACGGTGCCGTCCGCGCCGCCGAGCGGGCGGACCTCGAGACGGTCGTCTGTGCGAACAACCCGGCCCAGATCGGCGCGGCCGCCGCGCTGGGACCGGACGCCGTCGCCGTCGAACCGCCCGCGCTCATCGGTACCGGGACGCCGGTCAGTCAGGCAGATCCCGATGTCGTCGAGGACGCTGTCGAGGCGGCGGCGAACGTCGACTCCACGGTATCGGTCCTCTGTGGTGCGGGCATCAGTACGGGCGACGACGTCGTCGCGGCGGGCGACCTGGGTGCCGAAGGCGTCCTGCTCGCCAGCGGGGTCGCGAAGGCCGACGATCCGCACTCCGCGCTCGAGGATCTCGTCGAACCGCTCTGAAGCAGGCACCGACGCCGACCGCGTCTCGAAGACGCGGCCCGTCGACCGACTTTTCTCGATCCCCGCCGAAGGGTGCGTATGACTGACCAGGGAAGCGATCCCGGCGTCGGCGACGAGTCCGCGGCGGGGGCACGACCCGTGGCCGTCACGCTCGAGAATCGGCTGATGAGCCACGGGCTCTATCTGACCGCCTTTCGGTGGCTGGACGAGCACGAACCACCCGGAGCAGACGGAGCCGGGATCGAACTCGAGTACGAGGCCGTCTCCGACGCGCCCGCCGTTACGAGCGACGAAGTCGGGGCCGTCCTGCGGACGCTCCTGACGATCGGCGATGAGCGGGAGTGGACGCCGGGCCGTCTCGAGGTCACGTCGCTGACGACCGACGGGGATGTCCGCGGCTGGTGGTACGTCGAACGCGAGTGGTTCGACCGACTCGGCGACGAACTCTCTCAACTCGGGTTTTCCCAGCGAGTTCTCACAACTGTCGCAAATAACCGACACGAACAAGACAATCATTAAATAGGAACGCGGGGATAGATTAATGATGTCCCATACGCGTGTGTATCGTAGACGATCCCATGACTGGAGAGCAGGTGTACGTTTCACACGCGCCACGGAATCTCGACCTCGTGCAGGACCTGTTCTCGACGGTCAAGAACTTCCCCTTCGGCGTCCACATCGCGCTCGAGGAGATCGAGTCCGGCCGCTCCCGAAAGCGACTCGAGGGCCGCCTCGCCAACAGCGATCTCGTCGTCGCCGTGCTGACCGAGGACGCGGCCGGAAACACGTGGATCAATCAGGAGGTCGGCTACGCGGTGGCGAAAGGCATTCCCGTCTTGCCGGTCCGTGATGACGGCATCAGCTGTCGCGGGTTCATCAGTGACGTCGAAGGCGTGACGATCGATCGGGACGACCTCTCGGTCACCATCTTCAACTTGCTCTGTCGGCTCCGAAGCGAACTCGCGCCGCTCGGAGCGCTGTCGGTCCCGAACTGGTATATCCGGTTCCCCTGTACGGTCACCGACTGCACCCAGCCGGTCACGCTCGAACTCGAGCGGGGGCAGACGAAACTCTGGAAACTCCACAGTCACGGCAAACACTTGACCGCCTCGTGTAACGGCTGCGGATCGACGTACTACTTCGATCCGGCGACGATCGGTTTCTCGGGCCGGAAAGATGGGTAGCCCTCGTCCATCATCCGTCGGAACGATTCGCAGGCGTCGGCGACGATCGGTTGCCGGCCTCGTCACTGTCGTCACCGTCTCGAGGGTCGTCGCAACGGGAACGTTGCACGGAGTGGGTGTGGCCGTAGGACTCGCTTACCCGTCGGTCGGAAGCCGACCGTGTGGCCGTCGCTGCTGAACGGTGTCGATAACAAAGTGCCCCCCGGCCGATGGTTCGTTCGTGCGAGGCTCCCCTCGCACGGAGGCGCTCTGTCCGTTGGACGACACTCGGCGGCCGCCGGTCGCCGAGTTCCTCCTCTCCTGTCAGGGATACCGGTGGCCGCCGCGACCGTATCGACGTCGGTCCGGAGAGCGGCCGGATCCGTTTCTCGCGCTCGCGTAGCCGCCGGCCACGCCGTCGATCGGAACCGGGGAATCAATAGGAACGGGGCACCCACGGTCGACTATGGACACGGCAGTTCAGACGGGCGTCCGTGACAGCGCAGCCGGCCGCAAGCGGATCGCCGCCGGCGTAATCGATGTCGGCCTCGTCGCCGCGATGGTCCTCTACGGCTACGTCCACCACGGGGGCGACCCGGTCGCCACCCCGCTCGAATCGCTCGAGACGATCGCTCCGTTCGTGATCGGGTGGCTCGCCGTCGCAGCGCTCGCAGGCGTCTACACGCGTGACCGTCTCTTGGGCCGGGACGGACTCCGAGTAACGGCGACCGCCTGGATCGCGGCGGCAAACGTGGGACTCATGCTCAGGGGGTCTCCACCGTTACACGGCAGCACCATCTGGCCGTTCCCCGTTGTGATAACCGTCTCCGTCCTCGTCGTTTTGCTCGGCTGGCGGCTCGGACTCTCGCTGTACCTATCAGTAACCGAGTGAGTTGATGCGATACCGGTTGCTGTCATCATTGTGAGCCGAACTGAGCGTCATCGTTTCTCTCACCCTTGGACGAAACGGACGGTAATGCGGCTTCTCGCGGACTAATACTGCCGGCCGTACCGTTTGATTCGCTGCCGTCGGTGTCTCAATCGCGAACACATTATCGGACTGGGACGATGTAACTTCTTCATAAGTTATGAAGGCCATATCTGTTGAGTTCTGGTTTGTTATGAGTACACCACGAACCGATTATGGGAAACACTTATATGGTTATTTAGCATACTATAGAATAGATTATGACTGGATATTACGACATTGTCCTCGGCCTCATCCCAGTCGCACTGCTCGGTATCACCGCCGCCCTGCTGTTCGTTGGACTGTCGCTGACGACGGCGATACCGCTCGGTTCGCTGGCCGCGATGGGAATTATCGGGCACGCAATGTTCGTCAATACGCCAGTCGACTCCGGCGACGAATCCCGATCCGCGCGCCCGCCGATCAACGCGGACTGATCTTGCGATTTCGGTCTCTATCCCCGCTTTCGGTCCTTTTTCACGTCTCCGGATCCTATTATCGACGATGACTGACACGCTGTTTCTGGCAAGTTCGGATGTCGATTCGCTCGCAACGCCGGCCGAATACGTCGACGCCGTCCGCGAGGGCTATCGCCAGCGCGGTGAGGGCGCGCCCGCCCAGCCGCGGTCGAAGTTCCTCCGTGAGGATCCGGCGGGGATGTTCACGGCCTATGCCGCCATCCTCCCCGACACGGGTGCCATGGGCGGATACATGTACAGCGCCGGCTTCGGCGCGGCCGACGCCTGGTTCATGACGCCACTGTTCGATGCCGAGAGCGGCGCGCCGCTCGCTCTGCTCGACGGCGCGAGTATGAACCCGTTCAAGACCGGTGCGGTGGGTGCCGTCGGCGTCGACGAACTCGCCCGCGACGACGCCGACACCCTCGCGATTATCGGCAGCGGCGCACAAGCCCGGGGGCAGCTCCACGCGACTGCGACCGTCCGCGAGTTCACCGACGTCCGGGTCTACTCGCCGACACCCGAGAACCGCAAGGCCTTCGCGTCCGACTTCGACGACGCCCTCGAGGCGGATGTCCGCGCGGTCGACTCGAGCACCGCCGCCGTAACGGACGCGGACGTGGTGATCACGGCGACACAGGCCAGCGAGCCGGTCATCGACGGCGACGATCTAGAGCCCGGAACCCACGTCACAGCCATGGGCCAGTACTCGCCGGACAAGCGTGAGCTGGATGCGGAGACGATCGCTCGGGCGACATACGTTCCCGACCTCCGCGACCGGGCAACGCTCGACGCCGGCTCGTTCATCCAGGCGCTCGAGGCGGACGCGAT
The DNA here is from genome assembly GCF_005890195.1 of Natrinema pallidum. NCBI lineage: Archaea > Methanobacteriati > Methanobacteriota > Halobacteria > Halobacteriales > Natrialbaceae > Natrinema > Natrinema pallidum. Next base: position 383,829 of record NZ_CP040637.1, read on the forward strand.
CACCGAGGATCACGTCCACGCCGAACTGGGCGAGGTCGTCGCCGGGACCGAACCCGGCCGAACGAGCGACGACGAACTCACGGTCTTCGATAGCGGCGGGACGGGGATCGAGACGGTCGCCGCGGCGTACCTGCTCTACGAGCGTGCCAGCGAACAGGGACTCGGCCAGCCGATCGAGTTCGCGCCGGCGAGCGAGGCGCTGACGGGGAATTAGATACTCGAGGGGCTCAGAGGTCGTTCAGCACATCCGTCCGTCAGCTATTCTGTGACCCCTTCTCACCCCGGCTATATATCGGTGGCACGGGTATGAATTGACATGGCCCACGCCCCAGAAATGCCGGAAAAGTATGTCTGTACGGCCTGTCAGACGATACACGCCGGTACGGTCTCCAAACGAACCGAGAGCGGACACGAGTACGAGGCACCTGCGGAGTGTGGCTGCTGTGGCGAATCCGAACTGGTCCCGGAGAAAAACTGGCCGCATTTCCAGCCGTAACTGCGCTCGATCGTTCTCGATACGACCGGCCGGGCGGCGTTCGCGGCCGATAGAACGTCCAGCAATCGATATCTACACGTAGCGACCGACTATTCTCGTCACTGAAACGGTTGACACACTGACTGCAACGCCGTCGTGCGGTCAGGTTGCAGTGACGTTCAGTGAGTACTCTCGCTCACCAAGACGAGTTCCGCTCTTCGACGGAGCCGAAACCCCAGTTTCGACGGCTCGAGCCCGCTACTCGCCCGCGGGCCGAATCTTGAATCCGTAGCGGGTGACGCCTTCCTGCGTGTAGATCCGGCGAATCGTCGTCTCAATCCGCTCACCGACGGAGAAATCGGCGGGGTCGGCATCGGTGCCCATCGCGGGGACGCTAACGGTCTCGTCGCCGCTATCGACGCCTTCTTCTCGCTGGCGCTGCCCGCTCGAACGGTCCGCGGAGTTTCGCTCCGCGTGATCACCGTCTTTTCGGTGCGTCTCCGACGCACCGTCCGTCTCGAGCGCGACGATCGCGGCCGCGTAGTCGCCCGACTGGGCCTGCTGTTCGGCGAACTCCGGTGGCGCGCCGCCCTGGGAGATCGTCGTCACGGCCTCGATCGTCCCCTCGCCCGCGAGTTCGATAGGCTCGTAGTCGGCGAGCGCGCCGCAGTCGTCACAGGCACCGTTCGGCGGGAACGAAAGCGCATCGCACTCCGAACAGCGGCCCGCCTCGAGCCGGTATCGCTGGGGAATCGAGCGCCGCCAGGAAGGGACGCTGACGTAAGCACCGCCGCCCGATGGCGGCCCCGTGGTCACGATGCCGCGCTGGCGCAGGTACTCGGCGTAGGTGAGCGGGTCGTCACCCTCGAGTGCCGTTACTGCCGGCACGTCGCCGTCGCTTTGGCGTGTCTCCGACGCAACGCTGACGACGACCGCGTCGGCCCCCGCGCCGCTGCCATGGGAGACCGCGAGGATGGACTCGTACCCGTCCGCGAGTGCGGTCGCCAGCGAGACGGGGACGCTCGCAGCGCCGAGGTCGCCCAGCTCGTGGACCGTCGCGGCGGCTCGAATCTCCTCGGTCCCGACGCCGGCCGCGCCCGCGGCGCGATAGGGGAGTTTCCCGTCGGGGGCCTGGATCGCAACCGCATCGGGGGTGGGTTCGTCCTCGAGCCCGGCGACGGCACCGCCGATCGTCTCGGTGAACGCCCGTCGGTCGTACTGGGTGATGCCGAGCCCCTGCGTCTCGTCCTCGCCGGCGTTGCGGAACCGGGTGCCGGGATACGGCGCGGAATACTCGGCGCGGTCGACGATCTCCGCGGGGCCCTCGCGCTCGAGGACGAACGCCGCACTGCCGGCCCCGGCGGCGTGATCGATCCCGTCGTCGGGATCGCCCTGCGGCGCGTCGGCGGCGACGACGAGCGCGGTCGTCGAATCAGCCTCGAGCGCGTCGAGAGCGGCCCACAGCGCCCGCGTTCCGGCGCGCGTGCTGCCGGTGAACGCGTGGCGGGTCGCGGACTCGGAGAGCGCGACCATCGCACCGAGGCGGGCGGTCAGGTCCTCCTCGGCAGTCGGCGGCCGCGAGGAGGCGAACGCGAGCCAATCGATTTCGTCGGGGTCGGTCTCGGCCGCCTCGAGCGCGCGGGTCGCGGCCTCGTAGCCCATCGTCAGGGCGTCCTCGTCGGCCGAGGGGACGGCCTTCTGGGTGACGCCGGCGGCGTGGAACTGGCCCCAAGCGTCCTCGAAGGCCTCGCTGGTGATGCGGAACCGCGGTGCGTACGCGCCGACGCCGGTAATCGCGGCCATTACGCGCTCACCTCCCCTTCCTTTTCGAACACGTGAACGACGGCGGCACCACCGCTGCCGCCGACGTTGTGGGTCAGCCCGCGGGTGGGGGTCTCGACCTGTCGTGCGCCCGCGTTCCCGGAGAGTTGTTTGTAGGCTTCGACGACCTGTCCGGCACCCGTCGCGCCGATGGGGTGGCCCTTGGACTTGAGGCCGCCGGAGGTGTTCACGGGGAGCTCGCCGCCGAGTTCCGTCGCGCCGGACTCGATCAACTGACCGGCCTCGCCCGGTTCACAGAAGCCCAGGTCCTCGTACGCCAGCAGTTCCGCGATGGCGAAGCAGTCGTGAACCTCCGCGAAGTCGAGTGCGTCGGGCTCGATGTCGGCCATCTCGTAGGCCGTCTCGGCGGCGCGCTGACTCGCCGGCACGCCGGTGTAGGTGTCGCGCTGGAAGAGGCCGACGGTGTCGCTGCCGGCACCGACGCCGGCGACCCGGATCGGATCGTCCGTGTAGTCGTCGACCACGTCCTCGCTGACGATCAGCGCACAGGCCGCCCCATCCGAGGTCGGACAGCAGTGATAGAGGTTCAACGGGTCCGCGACGACCGGCGCGGACTGGGCGTCCTCGAGCGAACACTCGAATCCCAACTGTGCGTGGGGGTTTTTCGCGCCGTTGGCGTGGTTCTTCACGGCGACCCGCGAGAGGTGCTCGCGCGTGGTGCCGTACTGCGCCATGTGGACCGAGGCCATCTGGGCGTAGACACCCGAGAAGGTGGTCCCCGAGAGCCGTTCCCATTCGGTCTCCCCGGAGACGCCGAGCCAGTACTTCGTCGCGTCCGAACTCATGTCCGACATGATCTCGAAGCCGCCGGCGAGAACGACGTCCGCCATCCCCGACTTGACGGCTTGGACGGCCTGTCGCACGGCGAAGCCGCTGGCCGCGCAGGCGTTCTCGACGCGCGTCGTCGGCACGCCGTCGAGGCCGACGTGTTCGGTCACTGCGGGGCCGGAAAGACCGAGTTGGCGGCCGCCGACGCCGAGAGTACCGACGAACGCCTCGTCGACGTCCCCGGCCTCGAGCCCCTTCGGCACGCTGTCCGTCGCCGCATCGAACGCCGTGCGGAACAGGGAGCGGTAGCTCTCCGCGGGGAAGGCCCCGTAGTCCGACTGTCCCGCGCCGACGAGATATGCGTCTCGCATACACTCCGTTTAGTGAGCCGGATGAAATAAGTGTCCGATACGCACGGTTCGCGCCGGACAGCCGGTCTCGAACGGGGTGACGACTGTGCCGATGCGTGAGATCCGTCGGGACGACCCCGGTGGGTTCGACCCCACCGTCACGCACGACCCAACGACGTTCCTGTCGGGCGGGGGTCGGAGCCGACGCGCCCCCGCTCAGTTTCGTCGCTCCTGAGACGCGACGCGGGATTCAAGCGTTTCGTTCCCGTACGTCGAATATGTCTCGTGCGGCCGACCTCGTGTCCGTCCTCGAGCGGACCGACTCGCTGGCGATCGTCTGTCACGACAATCCCGATCCGGACTGTCTCGCCAGCGCGCTCGCACTCGAGGCGATCGCGTCCGAACACGCGGTCGCGGACGTGGCGATCGCATACGGCGGCGAGATTTCTCACCAGCAAAACCGTGCGTTCGTCAACTTACTCGAGATCAGTCTTCGGACGCTCTCGGAGACGACGATCGAGGAGTACGACAGCGTGAGCTTCGTCGACCACACCAGACCGGGAGCGAACACCGAGGTCCCGGCGAGCGTCACTCCCGATGTCGTCATCGATCACCATCCGGGCGAGCCGGCCGATGCCGCGTTCGAGGACGTTCGCGCCGACTACGGCGCGACGGCGACGATCTTCGTCGAGTACCTACAGGAACTCGAGGTCGATCTGACGTCGCGGCTGGCCTCCGCGTTGCTCTTCGCGCTCCACCGCGAGCGGCTGGACTTCGTCCGCGAACCCACGCGACGGGAGTACGAGGCGGCGCTCGCGGTCTACCCCGACGCGGAACTCGAAATCCTGGAGCAACTGTACGGCAGCGCGTTCTCGCCCGGAACGCTGGACGCGATCGGTCGGGCGATCGTCAGCCGCGAACGCCGGGGGTCGTCGCTCGTCGCGAGCGTGGGCAAGACCGGTGAAACCGACGCGTTACCACAGGCGGCGGATTACCTGCTCAACCTCGAGGGCGTCGATACGGTACTGGTTTACGGCGTCGTGGGCGACGCGATCCGGCTGAGCGGCCGGTCGATCGATCCGCGAGTCCACATGGGCGAGACGCTGGAGGCGGGCTTCGACGAACTCGGTGCCGTCGGCGGTCACCACGACATGGCGGGCGGCCGAATCGAACTCGGCCTCTTCGCGGACGAGGGCGGCGATGAGGACGAACTGCTGTCCTTCGTGGGCGGACGACTCACACGCCGGTTTTTCGACGCGTTGAACCTCGACGAGTGATACCGACGGGAACCGTCGGGACGCTTGGGGCCGGCGGCGACGAGCGAGCGACTCGTCGACGCGGACTAGTCGATGTCGATCGAGTGTGCGTCGGCCGACGGCTCGTGTTTCGGCAGTCGCACCGTCAGGATGCCGTTGTTGACGCTCGCTCGAACCGCGTCGACATCGACCGGCTCCGGCAACCGAACCTGACGGCTGAACGACTGCGTTTTCCGTTCGCGCCGAATGTACGTCTCCTCGTCGCCGCCGGCCTCCCGCCGTTGCTCCCGTTCGCCGGACACCGCCACCGTTTGCCCGGAGAGGCGCAACTCGAGGTCGTCGCTCTCGTAGCCAGGGACGTCGACGGTGACGACGAACTCGTCGCCCTCATCCGCGAGGTCCAGACTCGTCTCCGCACCGCTCATCGAGAGATCGAACTGGCTTCGGTTGTCGACCTGCGATTCCCACGATCGGGCCGCCGTTTCGATCTGCCGGTTCAGTCGGTCGAGCAGGTCGTCGATACCGTCGAACGGACGCGGTCGGTCTGCCATGAGATCACCTCCCGAAGGTAGGGCGTCGACGGCGAAAAAAGCAACCCACGATCACCGTGAGGCTCCCCCAGACGGACCTGTAAGCGCAGCGACTTGCGGCAGAACCGAGGGGTGGGCTGGTCGTTTTTACGCTCCCCGTCTTAGAAGTGATGCATGACGGACGCACTATTCGTCGTCAGCGAAGAAGGGTACTGGGGAGAGGAATGCGTCGAGCCGCTCGAGACGCTCTCGGACGCGGGCGTCGAGATCACGGTTGCGACGCCGTCGGGGAGTCCGCCGGTCATCGACGAGCGGTCGCTCGACCCCGACGAGGTCGGCGAGGAGACCGCCGAACACGTCCGCGAGGTCCACGAGACCGACGAGCGACTGAACGACCCGATCCCGGTCGCACAGGCCGACGCCGAGGGGTACGACACCGTCGTCTTCCCCGGTGGCCACGGCACCGCGTGGGACATCAACCAGGACAAACACGCTCGCGAACTCCTCCGGGACATCGTCGAAGGCGACGGCAAGGCGCTCGTCGTCTGCCACGCCGTCGGTATGCTCGGGTTCGCCCGCGACAGCCACGGCGCGTTCATCGTCAACGGACGCGACGTGACCGGCTTCCCCAACGAGTGGGAGGAGGGCATCGTCGACGAGGCCGATCGCATGCCCGACGGCCGCAAACTGCCCTACTGGACCGAAGACGAAGTGAAAGCGGCCGGCGGCAACTGGGACGCCGAACTCGAGTCGGCGACCAGCGTCACCGTCGACGGCGACCTGCTCACCGCCCGCGGGCCCGGCTCCTCGAGCGCGGCCGCCGAAACCCTCCTCGAGGAACTCGACGTCGAATCAGAGGCCTGAACGGATCGGGAGCCGATTCGCCGCGGTCGGTTTCCTCGATCGAGGCGTCCGTCCCCGCGAGTCCGTGTCAGGAGGCCGCCGTGTCGCCGGGCCGATGAGCGCCACTCCGGGTCGGCTGTGACGGCGTGCGACCGCGTTTGACCACCGCTATTCTCCGTCGTAGACTCGAGTGTACTGCAAAACTAACCGATCTTTCTCATCCGTGTCGGTCTCCACGGAAAGGACATCACCACGCTCAATGTCGAACTCTCGGGTAATTGCCGCTGGAATGGAGAGGTCCATCGTCGCGGTCCCTTTTCGCCCACGCACCTTCACAGTCTTCTTCACCATCGTACGTCCTGTTGGCGTCGATACGCAGATACGCCTTTTTAGTTATATTGCGTACAATGTACATTTATAATTGCTCTATTGAACTGTTCAAAATGTTTAAAACGCTTAGCCGGCAACACACGATTGAAAACACGGGGGACATCCCCATCAAATACGACACCCATGATCGTACGCCAGATCGAGGGGAGCGATTCCCCGAGCCAGACCGTCCTTCGCGCTGTCGCTACGGAAACGAATACACCGGTCCTGGAACTCGAACCGTTGTACGATACGATCGATCCCGAGGCCCTCAATACGCTCGTCACCGGTAATGGCACTGTCCGCGTCGCATTTGACTATCAGGACTTCACAGTGACCGTTGATGCCGAGCGAGTCGTTCTCGAATGAGCCGGTTTTGCCTCCTTCGAATATCGTAGCAACTGAAACGATTGACACACTGAACGCACCGTCGTCGTGTACTCCGGTGTGCAGTGACGGTCAGTGGTGACGCTCCCGCTGTTGCAGTCCACTCCTGGCAGGCTCGAGCTTCGCCGAACGGATCGGTCCCACTCCCTCGTCACGCTGCCTGAACCCCGGTTACGCCTGCCTGACGGCGACAATACCAGTACGTCCAAATCAGTCCCTTTTTACACGCAGACGGGGAATCACAACTCATGAGCTTCGAGGAAGACGACCGCGTCGTCCTACACGACGAGCACAGCGAGTTCGACGGCGAAACCGGCACCGTCTCCCAGACGATGGAGTCGATGTTCGGCGACGTTACCTACACCATCAGCTTCGACGACGGGCAGGAGGCCGGCGTCCCCGAGGACGATCTCGAGGCGGCTGCTGCCGAAGACGTCGACGCCGACGCCGACGAGGAGTAAACACCGCCTGCGGCTCGGCCTCTCGAGTCCCGTCACCACCGCGCCCGCACTCATCACACCGACTTTCGAATCGCAGATGCCACAAATACCGCTTCACTACGTCGATTTACGGACGTTCTGCTACGCCACCGAGGACGAAAAACGCGTCGAGGAAGCGCTTCGCACCTTCCTCCCCGACGGCGACGACGAGCCGTTCGAGATCGAGCGCACCGAGAGCGAGGGCCACTACGGCGACCGTATCCTCGTCCTCTCGGCCCGCGTCGAGAACGCCGACGATCTCCGACACGTCCTCTCGCGGTTGGCTGACCTCGAGAGCTTCGACGAACTGACCGACGAACTCGACGAACGGGTCACCGAGAACACCGAACTCTTCTTGCGACTCGACAAACAGGCGGCCTTCGCGGGGGACGTCCGCCTCGGACAGGGGATCACCTTCCGCGGGAAGGTCGAGGCCTACCCGGCGAAGAAAGAACAGGCCGTCGAGAACGCCGAAACGGTTCTCGAGCGCCTGCGCGACCGGGCGTAACCAGCCTCGGCGATCGGTCCGGAACGCACCGTCTCAGTCCGGTCTCCGAGAGCGATTTCGATGCGCCCCAGCCTTCCCTGGGTGATTCCGTCCGATTCGACCGAACGTGATCGCCCGGTTGCGAAGGGCTTTTGACTGGCCAGTCAGTAAGCCCGTGTAGAGATTTTCTGAATGACAGATGGGACGATCGACGATCTAATGGACGCAACGTACGGCGCGCTGTGTAAGCACGGCTACGCGGAGTTGACGATGCAGGATATCGCCGAGGAATCGAGCAAAAGCAAGGGAACCCTTCACTATCACTTCGAGGGGAAACAGGACCTCCTCGAGTCGTTTCTGGCGTTTCTCCTGAACAGGTTCGAGGAGCGGACGCGGACGATTCCCGGGGAGACGCCGACCGAGCGGCTCCACGAGTTCCTCGACGAGTTGCTGACTCCGACCGACGAGGAGTCCGCGGAGGAGTTCCGGACGGCGATCCTCGAGATCAAGGCCCAGTCGCCGTACAACGAGGCCTATCGGGAGCAACTGGCCGAGTTCGACAGGGCGCTCCACGAGCGTCTCGCGAGCCTCGTCGCGGACGGGCTCGAGGCGGGGGAGTTCCGCGCTGATGTCGACCCGGACGAGACGGCCGACTTCCTCGTCACGGTCTCGAACGGGTCGGAGACACGAGCGGCCGCGGTCGATCGGTCCCCGGAGCGGACGAAACGTCACGTCCACCAGTACATCGACGAATACCTCCTGGCGGATGACACGGACACGACGGTCGACGACGAAATGGAGGCCGCCGAATGAGCCTTCTGGATCGGATTTCCAGACTGTTCAAAGGTCGCGACGAGTTCGATCTCACCTCGGGCGGCATCGCGAAGCCGCTGTTCTACCTGTCGCTGCCGATCATCGTAACGAACCTGTTGCAGACGGCCTACAATCTCATCGATACGTTCTGGCTCGGCCAGTACAGCACCGAAGCGCTCGCGGCGATCAGCTTCGCGTTCCCGATGGTCTTCCTGCTCATCTCCGTCGGGATGGGGCTATCGGTCGCCGGTAGCGTCTTGGTTGCACAGCATATCGGTGCCGACGAGGAGGCCGAGGCCGAGTACGCCGCCTCCCAGACCGTCGCGCTGTCGCTGCTCGGCGCGTTGGGGCTGGGGCTCATCGGCTACGTTTTCGTCGAGGGACTGCTCGGACTCTTCGGCGCGTCACAGGACGTGTTACCGCTGGCGACCGACTACATGCAGGTTATCTCGCTGGGGATGCCCTTCATGTTCGGGTTCTTCGTCTTTATCGCGCTCATGCGGGGCTACGGCGACACGATCACGCCGATGCTGGTGATGTTCGGCTCCGTCCTGCTCAACGTCGTCCTCGACCCGTTCCTGATCTTCGGCTGGGGGCCGTTCCCGACGTTGGGGATCGAGGGGGCGGCGATCGCGACGGTCTTCTCCCGCGCACTCGCACTCATCGTCGGACTCGCGATCATGTTCCGCGGGACGCGAGGGGTCAAGATCCGGCTCCGAGAGATGCGTCCGGACCTCGCCTTCGCCAAGAAAATCGTCTCGATCGGCTTTCCCGCGTCCATCGAAGGCATGGGAAGAGCCCTGTCGATCAACCTGCTGTTGGTGATCGTCGGCCTGTTCCCGACCTACGTCGTCGCTGCCTACGGCATCGGCACCCGCGTGTTCTCGGTCGTCTTCCTCCCTGCGATCGCGGTCGCCCGCGGCGTTGAGACGATGACCGGCCAGAACGTCGGGGCGGACAAACCGGACCGCGCGGCGGCCGCCGCCGACTTCGCCGCCCGAATCATGTTCCTCGTCCTCGGTGCGATGGGTATCGTCGCATGGTTCGGCGCACGACCCATCACCGCTGCCTTCACCGACGACGCCCAGGTCATCGAGGTGGGCGTTACCTTCCTCCGGTACGTCGCGCCGTCCTTCGGCTTCATCGGCGTCATGCGGGCCTACAACGGTAGCTTCCGCGGAACCGGAAAGACGCTCACCGCGGCGGCGATCGTCCTCGTCACATACGCTGCCGTCCGGCTCCCGATCGCCTACTCCCTCTCGCGGACGACGATGGAGTACCGCGGCATCTGGATCGCCTTTGCGGTCTCGAACGTCGTCGGTGCCGGCCTCGCCTACGGCTGGTACCGACGGGGTACCTGGCGAGACGTCGCCGTCACCGAAGGCCCGTCTGGACCGGCGATCGGTGACGATCTCGAGACCAGCACCGACGACTGACCGCCCTGTCCAGTAAAGTGGCTGTGTGCCGTCACAGCTGACCGAGCCCAGTTTCGAGAGGTGAATCAACAATGAGTCCACACCGGCAGGGCCGACCGCGAGTCCCACGATACGTTCGACCGCCGGACGACGGGTGGCCGTAACGATGGTCGAAACCGTTTCCATCGATATCCTGAGCCTCCTCCTCGTTCTCTCGGTTGCGTGGGTGTTCGGTGCGATCGCCGAGCGCGTCGGCTATCCGACGATGATGGGCGAACTGTTCGCCGGCATCGCCTTCGGTCCCGCGCTGTTCGGACTCCTGCGTCCCTCGGAACTCCTCTCGGTCCTCTCCGAGCTCGGGGTGTTCCTCCTGATGGTTTACGTCGGCATGGAGGTCGATCTGCGGGAGCTGTTCGAACTCGGCCCCCAGTCGCTGCTGATCGCCTTCGGCGCGTTCGTCATTCCGTTCGGCCTCGGCTACGTGGCCGGCATCTGGCTCGGCGTCTCCGTCGGCGCGGCGCTGTTCATCGGGCTTGCAATGGCCGCTACGTCGCTGGCCACGAAGTCCCGCATTCTCGCCGACCTCGAGCTGCTGGACACCCGGATCGCGAACGTGTTGCTCGGCGGCGCGCTCGCCTCCGACGTGGGAGTCCTCATCGCCTTCGCGGGCGTCGATAGCTACGTGACCGTGGGCTCACTCGATCCGGCCGAGATCGCGATGATCCTCCTGCAGGCGATCGGGTTCTTCGCAGTGACGCTCCTGATCGGCTATCAGTTCCTCCCGATCGCGTGGCGATCGATCGAGCGCCAGCGCGAACGGTACGGGTTCGTCGACCGAACCACCGCGTTTACGTTCGCCCTCCTCGTCTCCCTGCTGTTCGCCCACCTCGCGACGCTCGCGGACCTCCACATGATCATCGGCGGGTTCGTCGCGGGGATGTTTCTCCGGCAGGCGGACGTCGAGACCGGGCTCTACGAGCACATGCATACGGTTATGTACGACCTCGCGATGGGGCTGTTCGCTCCCATCTTCTTCGTCACGGTCGGCTTCGAGATCACGTTCAGCGTCTTCTCCGATTCCATTGCCGTCCTCGCCGGTCTGGTCGTCATCGCGTTCGTCGGGAAGATCGTCGGTTCGTGGCTGTTTTCCGTGCCGACGTCGCTTACCTCCCGCGAGGGACTGGTCGTCGGCTTCGGCATGAACGGCCGCGGGACCGTCGAAATCATCATCGCGCAGGTCGCCTTCGAAGCCGGGATTATCGACGCGGAGCTGTTATCGATCCTCGTCTTCATCGCCGTGTTCACGACCGCGCTCGTCCCCGTTACCGTCACCTGGGGCGTCCGCCTGCTCGAGGCGCGGGGGGAACTCGTCTACGTCGACTCGGCGGCCGCGGCCGAGGACTGATCCTGGCCCGCCGCCTCTCGAGCGGGGCGTTTTTGCCGCCCGCGCCAGCAGGGAGGAGTATGCAAGTCCACGTCGTGGGTGATGATCCGGTCCGCGAGGCGGTCGTCACCGCGCTCGATGACGTCGATATCGGTGTCCGCGATGCCGACCCGGCAGCGCTCACGGACGCTCGTTTCGCAGTCGTCAGCGATGTCGCCGGTTCGGAGACGTTCGACCGAGCGAACGAGGCCGCCAGCACGGGCGGAACGCCCTGGATCGCCGTCGAGATCGGCGGTGTCGGAGGGCACCCCATGCCGGGCGTCGACGCCGCGATCACCGGGTTCGCGCCTGCGACGGGGTGTTTCGACTGTCTGCGCGCCCGCGTCGCGTCGAACGTCGAAGAGCGAGCCGACGGCCCACAGGCCGACCGCAGCGAAGCGCGATTCGCCGGTGCGGTCGCCGGCCGGGAGTGCGTGCGCGTCCTCTCGGGCGACGAACGATCGATCATGGGACAGGTACTCGAAGTGCCCCACGCCCGACGTCGGCTGCTGCCCGTGCCCGGGTGCGTGTGTGCTGAGGGCGGCCGGGATCGTTCGCTCGACCGCGATGCCGCGTCGCTCGCCCTCGACGCCGCTGTCGACAGCGCTGAGGGAGCGATCGACGACCGCGTCGGACCGATCACCAGTATCGGCGAGATCGAGTCGTTCCCGGCCCCTTACTACCTGTCGACGGTCGCGGACACCGCCGCATACAGCGACACGAGTGCGCCGCGACAGGCGGCCGGCGTCGCGACCGACTGGAACGCAGCACTGATGAAAGCCGTCGGCGAGGGCCTCGAGCGCTACTGCGCCGGCGTCTACCGTGAGGCCGATTTCGTCCGCACGAGCGAGACCGCCCTCGAGAACCCGGTCACACCGACCGACTTCGTTCGGCCGGACGACGCGCCGGCCGACGACGGGAACGACGCCCGCCGTTGGGTTCCGGGCGAGAACCTCGTGACTGGCGAGACCGCGCACCTCCCCGCCGCGGCGGTACAGTTCCCCCAGCCCGGCACGTCGCTGCTCCCGGCGATCACGACCGGGCTGGGGCTGGGGTCCTCGACCGTCGATGCGCTGTGTTCGGGGCTGACAGAAGTCATCGAGCGCGACGCGACGATGCTCGCGTGGTACTCGACGTTCGACCCGCTCGGACTGTCGGTCGAGACGGACGCCTTCGACGCGCTCGAGCGCCGCGCCCGGAGCGAGGGGCTGTCGGTGACGCCGCTGCTCGTCACACAGGACATCGACGTTCCCGTCGTCGCCGTCGCGGTTCACCGCGACCCGGACGCGCTCGAGGGACGCGAGGTCCGAGCCGACGACGACTCCTGGCCGGCATTCGCCGTCGGCTCGGCGGCCGGACTCGACGCCGCGGCGGCCGCGGCGTCGGCGCTCGAGGAAGCGCTCCAGAACTGGATGGAACTCCGAAGTCTCGGACCGGCGGACGCCGACGATGCCGGCGGGGAGATCGGCGAGTACGCCTCGTTCCCGGCTCGGGTGCGAGCCTTCGTCGACACCGAGCGGACGGTTCCGGCGGCGAGCGTCGGGCCCGATCCCGTGCCGACCGGCCGCGACCGACTCGAGGCGCTGTGTTCGCGGACGGCCGCCGTCGGACTGACGCCGTACGCCGCCCGGTTGACGACCCGCGATATCGACGAACTCGGGTTCGAGGCCGTCCGCGTACTGGTGCCGGGCGCACAACCGCTGTTCACCGACGAGCCGTTCTTCGGCGAGCGAGCGCGGACGGTCCCGACGGAACTCGGCTTCGAACCGCGCCTCGAGCGGGCGTTCCACCCGTATCCCTGACGCGGTCGCCGATCCCGTCCGGTATCGAAGCCGGCATCGTCACACTGCATCCCTGCTCGCAGAACGGCTGTGCGATGGTGTGTGAATCGGTTCAGTTAGTACTATCGCGATCGGACGGCGACTCGCGTTCGGTTGCCGGCGCGTCCCCGTTTCCCGTCTCGTCGTCGCCCGGCTCGGATTCGTTCATCGCGGGTCCGGCCGATCCGGAGCCGTTCGTCACGGACTCGTCCGGTTCGGGCTCGGCGGTCGGCCCCGGGCCGTCCGTTTCCCCGCTCCGTTGGACATCCAGAATGAGATTGTCGTCGGTGAGCCGCACGTTCACGAACTTCGTGTTCGGCGTGATCGTGGCCTCCCTGAACGCCAGTTCCTCGCCGTCCCGGCCGTACTTGACCACGCGGAGGGTCTGCTCGACAGCATCGAGATGCGGGGGCGACGCCGACTGGTTCGCCGTGACCGTGTAACTCTCGTCGTAGGTCTGCCGGTTCGTCCCGGATTCGTAGGCCTCGAGCGTGAGGTCGTAGTGGCGCTCGGCCTCGCTGTGAATCTCGATGGGCACCAGCCCCTGGAAACTGCCCTGATAGTGCTCCTCGAGCGCCTCGAGACAGCCCGAGAGCCCGACGATCGCGGCCATCCCGGCGGTCCGAAGTACCGTACGGCGGTTCACGTGTGCGTCTCCGGGGCGGACGACTGTATGCGTTACTCTTCTCGGAACGCGACCCACAGTGGACGCAGTCCCGTACACCGTCAGACATCACCACCCACGGGACTTTTGTCTCGGGAGACGAACGACCACGCATGGAGAAAGTCGCAATCGACGACGTCGACATCGAAACCAATCCCATGGACGTCCATTCGGTCAGACGGCCGGTCTCGGACGCGCTCGGCTTTTCGGACTTCGCGATGAACTACTTCGAACTCGATCCCGGTGAGTCGTTCTCGGGCGGGATGCACACCCACTACGACCAGGAAGAAGTCTTCTACATCCAGGCCGGGACCGCGACGTTCGACACGGACGATGGGACGGTCACCGTCGACGAGGGCGAGGTCATCCGGTTCGAGCCCGGCGACTTCCAGCACGGCTACAACGACGGCGACGAGCAGATCGTCGGCTTCGCCTTCGGCGCGCCCAAGTCCAAACACGACTGGGACCAACTCGAGTCACTGATCTACTGTCAGGACTGCGAGGCCGAGGTCGGCCACGGCCTCGAACTCACCGACGACGGGAACTTCCGGCTGACCTGTACCGAGTGTGGAAACGCGTTCGTGCCGCAGTAGCGGTCGCGAGGTCACGATCGAACGCGCCTGTGTGACGCGTTCGGCTCCCGATTCCGCGCGGCGACCCGAGCGGTCCGGTCCCGAAAGAGCGGAACGTTGTTGATGCGGGGCCGAGACCACCGAATATGGCTGCACAAGACAGTTCGAGTGCGGAGATCGACACGTCCCTCTTCATCACCGTCTCCGGGCCACCGGGCTGCGGTGCAACGACCCTCTGTGAGCGACTCGCCGATGCGATCGGCTGTCCGTACGTCTCGGGGGGTGACATCTTCCGCGAACTCGCCGACGACCGGGAGCTGAGCCTCAATCAACTGACCGCGAAGGCCGACGAGTCCGACGAGATCGACCGCGCGTTAGACCAGCGACTCCAACAGATCGCCGAGGAGTGGGGCATGGCAAACAAACCGTTCATCCTCGAGTCCCGGCTGGCGGGCTGGCTCGCCGGCGATCGGGCGGACCTGCGCATCTGGCTCGATGCCCCGGAGACCGTCCGCCTCGACCGGATCGACGACCGTACGGAGACCGAGGCCGAGATGCGAGTTCGGGAGGTCAGTGAAGCGGGCCGATACGAGTCGTACTACGAGATCGACATCGGCGACCGCTCGTTCTACGATCTGCACGTCAACACCGCCCGCTGGAGCAAGGCCGGCGTGTTTCGGCTGGTCCGCGCGGCGATCGAGGAGTACGATCCGGAACTCGACGAGGGCGCGTTCACCACCCCCGCGATGGATATCTAGCGACGGTCATCGCGGGCCATCGCGCTGTACACCTGAGGGCTCGAGTGCCGTGTCGGTCAGCGGTTACTCGCTGTCGGGCGAGTAGTTCGGCGCTTCGTCGGTGATCACGACGTCGTGGGCGTGGCTCTCGGCCTGTCCGGCCGAGGAGACGCGGACGAACTCGCTCCGTTGTTTGAATTCGGGGATCGTCGCCGCACCGACGTACCCCATCCCCGACTGCATGCCGCCGGCGAGCTGGTGGAGCTCGGATTTGAGCGTTCCCTTGTAGGGCGTTGCCGCTTCGACGCCTTCGGGGACGTACTCGTCTTCTTCTTCCGGTTCGTCCTTGAGATAGCGGTCGCCGTCGCCGGACTTCATCGCGCCGACCGACCCCATCCCGCGGTACTGTTTGTATTTCTTGCCGTTCATCGTGACGACGCGGCCCGGCGCTTCGTCGGTGCCGGCGAAGTACGAGCCGAGCATGACCGCGTCCGCACCGGCGGCGATCGCCTTGATCGCGTCGCCGGAGTAGCGGATACCGCCGTCCGCGATCACGGGCACGTCGTGTTCGGCGGCCACGTCGGCGACCTGCGCGACGGCCGTGATCTGGGGCATGCCCGAACCCGAGACGACGCGGGTGGTACAGATCGACCCCGGTCCGATGCCGACTTTCAGCCCATCGGCGAAGTCGACGAGAGCCTCGGCCGCCTCTCGCGTCCCGATGTTGCCCACGACGACGTCCGCGTCGACGGCGTCCGTAATCTCGCGGGCCCCTTCGATGACGTTCCGGTTGTGCGCGTGCGCGGTGTCGATAAAGATGACATCCGCGCCGGCCTCGTCGGCGGCCGCCGCACGGTTCTGTTCGAACGGGCTGACGGCGACGCCACAGCGGAGGCGGCCGTCCTCGTCGCGGACGGCCTCCTTGTACTCGCGGCGCTGGAGGATGCCCTGCATCGTGACCAGTCCCACGAGGAGGTTCTCGTCGTCGACGACCGGGACGCGCTCGATCTTGTGGTCGTACATCAACTCGAAGGCGTCGCGTGAGTCGACGTCTTCGGGAGCCGTGATGACCTCGTCGGTCATCGCTTCGGTGACCGGATCGTCCTCGTTGACCTCGAGGTGGGGCCGAATGTCCGTACTCGAGATGATCCCCAGGACTTCGCCGTTGGTGTTGACGACGGGTGCGCCGCCGACGCCGTGGCGGGCCATCAGTTCGTCGACCTCGCGGACGGACATCTCCGGAGCGGCGGTGACGACCGAATCCAGCGGAATGATGAGTTCGTCGGCGCTCTTGACGCGACCGATCTCCTCGACCATCTCGTCGACGTTCATGTTCCGATGGAGCACGCCGAGGCCGCCGTGGCGGGCCATCGCGATGGCCATGTCGCTCTCGGTGACGGTGTCCATCGCCGCCGAGAGGATCGGGACGGAGACCTCGACGTTTTTCGAGACGTTCGACGTGAGGTCAGCGTCGTCGGGTTCGACGCGGCTCTCCTTGGGGCGGAGAAGGACATCGTCGAACGTTAGCGCTTCCGGTACCTGCAGTTTCGAAGAATAGGGCTCGTGCTCGGGAACGTCGTTCGCCATGTAAACCGTCCGGCCCCCCGGGCAAAAAGCGTTGCGAGATATCCGCGGGTGTCAACGGTTGACGACCCCAGCAACGGGTCATGCGGCCCACTGGTGTCGGGACCCGTGGTCGCGGTCGAGACGGCCGTCGTCCTCGAGCGGTCGGCTTCCTTCCTGAACTTTCGTGTGCGAATGGGACACATTGTGTCTGCCTGGACGCGGGGCAATCTCGGTTACGAGTGCCCACATCCGAGTCAGACCTGTCCATTTCCGTTCGGATCTGGCCGCCACTGTCGGAACGCTACCGGATCGTGAAATGGAGTCCCACGCAACGTTTATTGACAATCCACCCATCTGTCGGAGTATGTTCGCTGTGAGTGCAGCCGACGCCCGAACCGCTGGCCGGATGAGTGCCGACTCCGCTGCCACTTTCGGGAATTTTACACAGAAACTCACAGCTCGAGGCCTTATTCCCACCCCGATCGACTGGCACCCGGACCGATCGGAAGGGGAGTGTCCATCATATCACCCGCAGGCCTCGGGTCACGGCCATCGACTCTGATCGATGAGTACGTCACAACACCCAGTTGCGCTCCAGATGGAGCGCATCATCGGGGGTAACGCCAGGCTCCTCGCGCTGGTCATGATGCTGCCGCTAGTCGATGGCGTCTTCCCCGCGTTGATCCTGGCCGGGGCGCTCGACCAACCGCTCGACGCGATTCAGGTCGGGCTGTTGATCTTCGGCGGGAGCGCCACCGTCGCCGTGATCCTCGCGGAGATGGACGGGACGCCCCGGGAGCAGTCGGCGGTCGTCTTGCTCGTCGGCATCCCACTGATACTGCTGTCGGCAGTGCAGGCCGCACTCGCGCCGGCGATCGCGAGCGTGATCGATATCGTCATCTTCGAGCGGTTCGCGGCCCTGGTGATCGCCGCCATCGCGGCCAAAACCGCCAGCGCGACGATCGGCGACTACCTCCCCAACCCCGCGGTCATCATCGGGCTGGGACTGGTCGCGAGTCTCGAGCCCTCCGGGGCGACGTTCTCGCTGATGACCGAGCCCGCGCTCGTGGCCAACGCGACGCTGTCCGCGGCCGTCGGCGTTGCCTTCGCACTGGCCATCGCGCTGACCGGGCCGTACCTGCGGGAGTACATGGACATCGACCGGTTCCGCTTCGGGAGCGCCGTCGCGCTCGGCCTGCTCCCGCCGTCCCTGCTCTGGATGGCCTTCGGGCAGGCCCCGCTGGTCGCCCTGCTCGTCGCTGCCCTGTTCGCCATCGAGTTCCCGTTCCGGGAGTCCGACGACGCCGACTCGAGCCCCGAGCCGGAGGCCGACGCGGACGAGACGGTCGCACGGATGGGCGCGGTGACCGACGGCGGCGGTGCAAGCGCCTCGAGCGAGCCGCCGGCTGCGGAGCGCGACGAGGAGCCGAACGCGTATCCGGGCGACGACGGGACGGACACCGCGGGGCGGGCCCCGTGGCTGTAGGGCGATTCTGAATCGAAACCACTTTAGGTTGGATACCCCAACGGTGACTCGAGGGGTCGTGGCCAAGCCAGGCATGGCGGCTGACTCCAGAGGCAACGCGCCCGGGACGACACTCCAGACTGATATACTGATCGGGCACCTGATCAGTGCTCGTGTGATGACCCTCTGGAGTTCCGAGGCGCACCGGAGATATCAGTAGATCGGGGGTTCAAATCCCTCCGACCCCATACTTCTCTCGCGAGCTAATCCGCGAGCGACAGGTATGCAAGAGACGGGTTCGAACGAAACTACGGTTCTGCACCGGAAAGCGGGTTCGCAGGCGTTGTTTAAATCCCGCCGACCCCAATCTGTTCACGCGTACTCCTCGAGTTCAACACCGATGGCGATTCTCGATGGACGTGGGCGGCTCCCGGCGGTGGGACTGAGACCGGAGTCGTCGGTTCACGCTTCGCGCGAACGCCCTCATTGGTAGGAATTGCCAAGGGGCCAGTGCAAAAATCACAGTGCACCACCCGCTCCGCACGTAGATATTCAGTTGGTGCACACGAAACGATGGTCGGGTAGTTCTGAACCATCGGTGAGCGAGTCACCGTTCAATATAGCAGAATGTCCGCCAGTAGGTTTATCATACTCTCTGCCCGTCTAAACTGATTATAGGTCGGGATACCGGACGAGTGGTTTCCCGCCGGACTCTCCTGATGGGCGTCGGGGCTGGCTTGATCGGCACTGGTCTCATGCCCACAGACGCGTTTGAGTCGGTAACGGGTGGCCGTAGTGTCGATATCACCGTCACGAATGATCCCGTCGCCCTTATCGGACTAACCATCACGGACCAAGTCGAGAAGAACACTCGTCAGACACTCGTCGAAGTCACGAACAATACCACGGCGTCTCTCACAGTTGACGTGGCACTCGACGATTCCACGCAGGGGACGCTGTACAACACGTCGTTTTCGCTGTCGCCGGGTGCGACTGGAACCGTCGACATCGAGGCCGCAGTCAAGAACCAAACGATCCCCTTTACCGTCTCTACCATCGGAGAAGTAGGGCTGACGGCCACGCGATCCACGCAGGCGGTGTCCAACTCGAAGGGACCGACGGCCGACACGGGTGGCCCGTACACTGTCGCTACCGGTGGGACGATCGGTCTCGATGGCTCCAACAGCAGCGGCAAGCAGCTTACGTACTCGTGGACGATCACGAGCGGTCCTGGGACCCTCCAGAACGCCTCGACGCAGACGCCGACCTTCGACGCGAGTGGCGTCACCAGTGACGACACCGCAACCATCGAGTTGACCGTCACCGGGAAAAAAGGCAACACTGACACCGACACAACGACGGTTGACATCACCGACAGCAGTAGCCCGCCGACCGCGGACTTCACGTACTCCCGAAAGAACAAGAAAGTCGATCTCGACGGCTCGGCGTCTTCGGACGAGGGGACGATCCAGAGCTACGAGTGGGATGTCGGGGCCGACGGTACGATCGATTATACTGGTCAGACAGTGTCGAAGAAGAAGATACCGAGCGGAACGCAGGTTAAACTGACCATCACGGACGACGACAACGAGACCGACTCGATCACGAAGACGGTGTGAAGGCTCCCACCGGTCTCGGTCATCGTGCGTACTATACGCTCGTACAGGGTCGCCAGTCCGTACCCGTTTGTTACAGCGGTAGCAATGTGGGTTGAACACTCCTCAGTAAGTGTCAACACCTATCGTAGCTGTCCGGGTAATCAGCATTACACTTACCGAGCCGTTCAAACGAGTCGTAGCCGAATAGAACCGCGCGAAATACCGTGTCGGTGTGACGTCCTGAAGTTGTACGCCGGCAGAATTCAATCTTCAAGTTGTACACGAGAGGTCACGGTTCGTGTGCATCTCTCGAGTCGAGCCAGCGTGTAAGAGGAGGTCCGTCTCGAGGGAGCGGACGAGTTCTCCCGTTCGAAAGCTAGAATAGTTCCGCCAGCGGTCGGGAAAGACGGGCTCTCGAGGGACATGTGTACGAGCATGCAACTCGGAACCGGTGATGCTGTGTATGCCGACGAGATGCCAGTGAGGTGCAGCCGAGATTTGTGACTGTAGCAAGACGATAGCTGTGGTGAGCGCCTGCGGCGTTCCCGACGTGATCCGCGAGTCAGTCAGTTCTTTTCTGCCTCGAGTCGCCTCGAGAACCGATAGTAGCCACTGAACGTCAGTGCACACCTAATCGATGGACGGCGTTGCGATTCGTGTGTAACTCGTTTCGGTGGTACTAGAGTGGGATGTCGTCACGCGTCTCCAGTGATGCAGAATAGTATTTCTAACAGAATTCCCCACCGGTAACTGAGTATACATGTCTTGTCTCGAGGCCAGCCATTGGTAATTGTGGTCCATGACCCGAGGATACTACGTCCGTACCCGTCTCGCACAGCACTTTGTTCTCCGAAAGTGATATGGTAATATTTATGAATGAATTCGATAGTTGTGTGCACGGATATGTCATCAGTTCACAGCAGTACACAGACTGAACAGCACGCCCCGACAGTCAACGTCTCGAAGGTCGCGGGGATCGCAACCGCGCTCGTCGCGGTGAACATCCTGTTGATGCTGGTCGGGAGTTACACGCCGCTTGCGGACCTCGGCCTCGTCCTCTTCTCGAACTACTTCGTCGGTATCGCCACCTTCGCCGCCACGATCGGTGGCGGCTTCTGGATTTCGAATACGGGGATCAAGAAGGGGACCATCCCGATCGCAGGCGCGGGCGTCACGCTGATTCAGTTCGGCTATACGCTTCTCGGCTCCGCGATCCTGACGATGGCACCGGCAGCGCTTCGAGTCCCGGCCCTCGCCATTACGACGGTCGTCACGGGGCTCCTCACGGCCGGCATCGTGGTAGTCGTCTTCCGCACTGAGCGGTCGTTCGCGCGCTGGCAGACCTACTCCAAGGGGCTGTTCATCGCCGGGTTCGCCGCTGGCGGTGTTGGGTTTTTCATCAATCCCATGCTCATGGTTTTCGCTTCCGTCCTGTTCTTCCTCGGGTTCGTCACGGACCTCACCTACGAAATCTGGGCCGTCAAGGAGAACAGATACGGAAGCCCGATCCGGAACGCCATCGGTATCTACGTCGCCGTAATGGGCGTCTTCATCCACATCCTGCGGCTGGTACTGTACGTCCTCTCGATGCTCGATAACTGACTCGCCGAGCCACCACCCCGAATCCGTGAGCCGACGGCTCGGCGGTATGCGTCTCTATCGCGGTCGAATTTCCCCGCCAGTTCCAGCGGTCGCGCTGGCAACTCGGTCGTCACGCTCGCTGCTAAACTCGAGGGGGAGACCGTGACCCAGCCGTGACATATCAGTTCGGACCGGCCGCAATTTATGCTCCTGCTCGAGGTACGGCAGGAGTATGTTCGGGCGTAGAACGCACGCCGGTCGAGAGAGCGGAGGAAGGCCGTAGATGTGTACGCGACTGGTGTATCTCGGACCCGAAAACATCGTGCTCACCGGCCGGTCGATGGACTGGCACAGCGAGATCGGAACCAACGTCTGGGTCTTCCCGCGCGGAATGGAGCGAACGGGCAACGTCGGCCTGACCTCGGTGGCGTGGACCGCCGAGTACGGCAGTGTCATCGCCTCCGCGTACGATCTCGCGACGACCGACGGGATGAACGAGGCGGGGCTGGTTGCGAACGTCCTGTGGCTCACCGAATCCGAGTATCCGGAGTGGGACGGCGACAGGCCCGGTCTCTCGATCTCGCTGTGGGCGCAGTACGTCCTCGACAACTTCGCGACGGTGGCCGAGGCAGTTGCGAACCACCGACAGGAGGACTTCGTCGTCGTGTCCGACGACATCCCGGACGAGGGTCGGCTCGCCACCCTGCATCTGTCCATGTCGGACGCCACGGGTGACAGCGCCGTCCTCGAGTACGTCGACGGCGAGTTAACGATCCATCACGGCCGGGAGTATCAGGTGATGACGAACTCCCCGCCGTTCGATCAGCAACTCGCACTCGACGAGTACTGGTCGGAGATCGGTGGCACCGTCATGTTGCCGGGAACGAACCGCCCGGCCGATCGGTTCGCCCGCGCGAGTTTCTACGTGGATGCGATGCCCCAGACCCGGGACCGTCGGACCGCAACGGCGAGCGTCTTCGGTGCAATCCGCAACGTCTCCGTGCCGTACGGGATCGGCACGCCGGACGAACCGCATATCTCCGCGACGCGCTGGCGGACGGTCGCTGATCACCGGGACCGACGCTACTACTTCGAGTCGGCGCTCTCGCCGAACGTCTTCTGGCTGGACCTCGACGGGATCGACTTCGCCGCCGCTGCCGGGAGCCGATCGCTGTCGCTCGGTGAGAATCAGACGAACGTCTTCGCTGGCGACGTCGCTGCCGAACTCGTCGAGACCGAGCCGTTCGAGTTTCTCGGCGTCCCCGCCCCATCGAGTTGAGCCGAACTGCTTTCGGCGGGCTCCGATACGACCACGACGGCGGTCACGAACGGACGACCCGTACTGCTCTCCCGTTCGGGACGGTATCGGCGTCGTCTCGGAACGACAGCCGCTCGAAAGATGACGTGGCGAGCGAACAACAGCGAGCAGCCGGTTCAGTGTCGGCTCCGGACCGATCCCGCATCTCTCGCGGCCAGTGAAGATACCAGCTAGCGGATACGATCGACGCTCTCAAATAGGTGGCGCTCACTACATCCGACGTATGAGTCGGACACGACCAGCGGACAGTTCGTCGGTGTTAGTCGAACGAACGGCCGGATTATCGGCGGCTCTTGGCGCGTTTGTCATGGTGTCGACGGCCGTCTTCACGGTCACGGGGACGATGGGGATTCACAACGTCCTCGTCGGTGGGTTGACCGCGTTCCTCGCGTCGGTACACGCGTATCGAACCGGTGAGCAGCGGTCACCGAGTATCGTGCTCGCGGCGATCCTCGCGGTGCTCGGCATCTGGATCGCGGTCGCGCCGACGGTCGCGTTCGGCGTCGAACGGGAACTGGTGCTCGGCATCAACGGCGTCGCGGGAGCCCTCATCGCGATTCTCTCACTCGCCGGCATCTACGGCAGCATCAAGACCTCGAGCGCGAACACGACCGCCGCGTAAGGGCGTCCGCTTTTTCGGTTCACCGCCCGATCGCCGCGTAGCGCTCGCGTCGGCTTCCGATGTGGTCATCCGGTTCGTCGCCGAACACGCCTACGCGAGGAAAACGCCGATCGCGACGAGAATGAAGGCGGCTTTCAGACAGACGTTGACGACGATTACTTTCGTCCCGAACTTCGCCCCCCAGATACCGAACTGGAACGGGATCGAGCGCTTGACCGTCCCGATTGTCAGCGAGACGAGGCTGCCGACCAGCAGCGTGATCACCGCCTCGTCCGGCGTCAACACGTCGCCGATCAGGGGCGCGACGGTGATCGCGCCGGTCGTCGGGTCCACCAGCGAGACGAGGATTACCGGCACCGCCGCACCCGGCAGCCCGAGCAGGCCGGCGACCGGTTCGAGGAGCATCCCCGGATCGTCGATCCCGACCGCCGCGATCCCGTCGAGAATCCGTTCCGAGCGCGCGAGCGCCACGAAGACAAGCGAGTAGACGATCGTCAGTCGCGGGACGATCGAACGCAGGCGCTCGAGCGTGCTCTCCCCGGCGGTTCGGATCTTCTCCCGATGCGTCCGTACGTCCGCGTCGGGCGTTTCGGGCTCGACGACGCCGCGGTCGTACTCGGAGCCGCGAAGGAGGACGGAGCCGGCGAGTAGGCCGACGAGCGAGATCGCAAGCGAGATCCCGGCTCGAGCGCCGACGTACCTGAGCCCGACCTGGAGCCCCAGGATCGGCACGAGGACCGGCCCGTAGTAGGTGAAGAGATGCTGGAGGAAGCCGAAGAACGTGTTGATGACCACGGCGATCAGCGTGGCGCGATCGTCGAGGAGGCCGTCCTCGCGGAACTCCGCGAGCATCCCGTACCCCGCCGTCACCGAGACGGTGTTCGTCAGGACGGCGGTCCCGACCTCCGGTGGCAGGTTCGCTGGCTCCGTGAGATAGCGGCCGACCCGGGCGATGACCGTAACGAGTCCGTACTCGACCGCGAGGGTGGCCAGTCCCACGCCCGCGCCGATCAGAAGGCTGATCATCAGCACGCGCGGGAGCGCTTCCTCGAGCAGCACGGAGAGGATCGACTGCACGGGGACCCGTTCGAATTCCTGAGCGAAATGGGCGTCGAATCAGGCGAGCGAGACGACCCACCGCGGCGGATCGTCATCGTCACAGCGACCGGTTTTTCGGGCGTCTTTTCCCGCTGCCAGTCGTCGGGACGGGTATGAGCGACAGCGATATTCACGTGGCTGCACTCTGTGGCAGCCTCCGCGCGGAGAGCCACACGCGGGCCGCACTCGAGGTCGTCCTCGACGCCGCCGCAGGGGCGGGTGCGACCACCGAACTGCTCGATCTTCGGGAGTACGAGTTACCGATCTTCGACGCGGACCGCGACCGCGAAGACGCGGGGGACGCCGAACGCCTGGCGGAGCGCGTCCGTGCGGCGGATACCATTATCCTGGGTTCGCCGATGTACCACGGCTCCTACGCCTCGCCGCTCAAGACGGCGCTCGACTACTGTGGCTTCGACGAGTTCGCGGATACGACCGTCGGCCTGCTCGCGGTCTCGGGCGGGGCCTTCCCCGTCACGGCCTTAGAGCACATGCGATCGGTCTGTCGAGCGCTGAACGCCTGGGTGATCCCCCACGAGGCGGCGGTGCCGAACGCGAGCGCGGCTCTCGATAACGGCGAGTTCGTCGATCCGTCCCTCGAGAAACGGGTCCGAACACTGGGTCTGCGCGCGGTCCAGTACGCGAGGATCGAACCGGACCCGGACTCCTTCGAGAGCGATCAGAACGTTGGCGCACAGGGCAAGTGAGCGCGTCGCCGTCAGGGGTCGAGAGCGCGCTGCAATCGGCGCTGGTGGGCGAGCACGCCCGAGAGCGCGAAGACGAGGAGTCCGATGTGCAGGGCGGCGAGTTCGACGACGACCGTCGTGAACCCCAGTGGGAGCGGCGGTGAGGAGAGCCCCCCATCGAAAAACCAGGCCGTCGCGAGCAGGACCGATGCACCGGCGGCCAGCACCACTCCGGGGACGACCGCCGCCCCGTCGCCCGCCCGCGGTCGAAACACGCGGCGTTCGAGAGCGAACTGTCCGGTGAGGATGCCCGCGAGAACGGGTGTTCCGACGGCGATACCGACGCTCCCTCCGATCAGTTCGGCGACGAGCAGCCAGACGATCCAGCCGGCCGTCAGCACGAGCGCCGCACCGAGCCGGGTGGGTTCCACGAGGGTCTCGAGGTCGGTGACCGTCGCACCGAAGACGCCCGTTCTGAGCAGCGCTCCACAGAAGAGAGCGCCCAGCCCCGCCAGCGCGGTCGCCGTCGTCCGCGAGCCGACCACGAGACCGAACCAGAGCCCGACGCCGACCGTCTCGACGGTGGCAGCCGAGAGTGCGGCGGTGATGCCGACAACGCGCCGCCGCGTCGTTCGGCCGAGCACCTCCGGCTGGCGGATGACGCTCATATCGCGACCGGTTTCAGCCCGCTCCCTTTCGTTATGGGAGGCGTTCTCCCGAGCGACGACGCGTCGCGCCGAGACGCTCTGCGACCGCTGGAAGCACTGCTTTATCTCTCGCGACGGCTGCTTGATCGGGGCGGACAGCCGCCACGAACCGCGCTCGTGATCGGCATTGGAGCCGCGGCGGCCGGCGGTAGAGTGGTGGTGGCCGCCGCGTCGCAGTGAGTAATGTTCGGATACGCCGCACCGAAGCCGGGCGGCGCACGGAAACGGGGAATAGAACTATGTACGGTGGTGTGGTCGTGGCGGATTAATGCCCGAGATGGAACAACAAGACGAAACGTTGTCGGAACTCCTCGTCAAGGAAGCGGTCACTAGGGGGATGGAATCGCCGATGCGCGAGTCGATTCTCGAGGCCGTCGAGGAGGCGGACGGGTCCCGCTCCGGCGGCCGCCTGCCGCTTGCGGGGGCGCTGTTCGGCCTCGGTGCGGCCGTCGGCTTTCTGGTGGGACGCCAGTCGCCCGAACTCGAGGAGTCGCCGGTCGAGGAGCTAGCGGAACCGAAACTCATCGAAGACGTAATGGAAACGCCCGACGAATCGACCGAGACGCCATCCAACATGACCAGTGAATCCGAGGAGACCGAAGGCGGATCCCGTTCGCGACTCCCGAAACTCCTCCTGGCGGTCGGTGCCGTCGTCGGGGCCGTGGTGCTCCGGCGTCGCCTCTCGTCCAGCGAGGAGGAGGAGTGGGAGCCGATCGAGGAGTTCGAACCGGCGACGACCGGGGAGACCGACGACGAAGACGAACCCGAATCGGAGAGCGGCGCGGCCGAGAGCGAGGCGGCCGACGAGGAAACGGAGGAGTAGCGATCACCGCCGGTGGGCGCACCGTGGCAGACCTGTTTTGGCGTGGGCTCGCCGCGTTTTCGGACCGGTGTCCCGGTGTCGCGTCACGTCCGTGCCGTCGTCTCGGGACGGCCGTGTCTCCCGCCGACGGCTCGAGTCGCCGCCTTGACGAAGGAGATAAGGGAGCCACGCCGACAGTGTGTGCCAATGGAGACGACCCATCGCGTGTTCGTCGGCGACTCCCGGGACCTCTCGGCAGTCGACGACGAGTCCGTCGAACTCGTCGTGACCTCCCCGCCGTATCCGATGATCGAAATGTGGGATGACCTGTTTACCGAACTCGATCCCGCGATCGGCGACGCGCTGGCAGCCGGGGACGGCTACGACGCCTTCGAGGCGATGCACGCCCAACTCGAGCGCGTCTGGGACGAACTCGAGCGCGTCCTGGTCGACGGCGGGATCGCCTGCATCAACGTCGGCGACGCGACCCGGTCGGTCGACGGCAGCTTCCGCGTCTATCCGAACCACGCGCGCGTACTCGAGGCCTTCGAGGAGCGAGGGTTCGAGCCGCTGCCGGACGTGCTCTGGCGCAAGCCGGCAAACAGCGCGGCAAAGTTCATGGGCAGCGGGATGATCCCGCCGAACGCCTACGTCACGCTGGAACACGAGTACATTCTGGTCTTCAGGAAGGGAGCCCGGAGCCGCGAGTTCGAACCGCGGGCCGACCGGCGCTACGAGGCCGCCTATTTCTGGGAGGAACGCAACCGCTGGTTTACCGACGTCTGGACCGACGTAACCGGCGAGCTACAGGCGATCGACCGGCCGGCCGACGACGACCTCCGCGAGCGGTCCGCGGCCTATCCGCTCGAAATCCCCTATCGGCTGATCTGTATGTACTCGGCCTACGGCGACACCGTCCTCGATCCGTTCTGGGGCACGGGGACGACGACGCTGGCGGCGATGTGTGCCGGTCGGAACTCCGTCGGCTCCGAACTCGAGGACGCCTTCCTCGCGGTGTTCGACGACGGCATCGACGAGGTCCCGGCGCTGTCGCGGTCGGTCGGTCGCGCGCGCCTCGAGCGCCATCGGGCGTTCGTCGACCGCCGACGAGGTGAGGGGAAGGGATTCGAGTACGAGGCCGACTACTACGATACGCCGGTCGTCACCAAGATGGAACGCGGGATTCGTCTGCGCGAAGTGCGCGCCGTCGACGGAATCGAGGACGGCTACCGAGTCGAACACGCGCCGCTGTCCCTCGAGTGAGCCGTCTCTGAACGGTAGTGTTCAGATAAGCTGATTCCATACGAAGCTGAACGATCTGAGCCAGTCATCGGCAGTTTCTGCTTCGGCATTGCTAAAGCAGTTTGAGAAACAGAGAGTTCGTCGTTTTATCTCTCGAAAGACACGTTCAACAGCATTCCGATTTCCATGTTTCTCGTATCTGAAATCGAAGCCGTGACGTTGACATGCATCTTGTAATGAGTGCGATCCATCGACGAGAAACACGGCGTCGGAGACGTCGTGTTTCTCGGAGAGTTCCGTAAGAAACGAATGAGCGAGAACCTTTGTTGTTGTCGGTTCAAGCTTCGTGTGGAGCAATTCGTTTGTCTCGGGATCAACTGCAGCGTACAGCCAATACTGCTCATTATTCAGTTGGATCACAGTCTCGTCAACCGCAACGTGATCCGGACACCGATCAGATTCGGGCTGTAGATCGGCCTTGTGAACCCAATTGTGAACGGTTGATCGAGCGCGTTCGACACCGAATACCTCAAGAATAGATACAGTATTTGAAAGCGAGAGTCCAGCAAGATGCAGCTGAATACTGAGTTTCATCAGCAATCGCGGTGTCGCTTCTCGTTCAACAAACTCTAAGTTGATCTCTTCTAAACAACCATTGAGGCGGTCGTTTTCGGGCATAGATCACTCAGAAAACGAACCGCCTCATCCTTCATCCTTATCTGAACACCGCCCTCTGAACCGACGCGGGCTTTTTATTCGTTCCCGTGTACGCAACACTATGACCTGCGGTCTCGAGGACGGTGAGACGACCCCGGTCCGAGTCCTCCCCGTCGGTTCTTCCGAGTGGATTCGGGGGGCGACGGCGGGGCTCGCCGACGAATCGGTAACCGTGATGGACTCGGTCCCGGCTCCAGCCGCGCTCGCCGCCGATCGGCTCGACGATGTCGATTGCGTCCTGACTGACGACCGGGACGTTCTCGGTATCGTTGACGAGGCGTCTCCCGTCGTCTATGCCGCTGAGCCGGCCCGCACCGAGTCGATCGACGACCTCCGCGGCGATCCCGAGGTGATCGCCAAGACGACGATTCAGGAGCCGGCGATCCTGGACCGACGGCTCCGGCGGGCGGTCGAGTTCGCCGCGATACAGCGGTCGGCGACGCGGCAGGCGGAGTGGTACCAGACGCTGATCGAACAGTCGTCGGATCTCCTGCTCGTCGTCAACACCGACGGCGAGATCACGTACACCAGTCCGTCGGTCGAGCGCGTCGGCGGGTTCGAGACGGACGAACTCTGTGGTAACGACATCCTCGAGCACGTCCACCCCGACGACAGCCAGTCGGTGGCCGACGAGTTCGAGGCCATCCGCGCGGCCGACTGCGGAACGACACGGACCATCGACTACACGTGCCAACATTCCGACGGGTATTGGTACGTCCACGAAGCCGTGCTGACGAATCGGCTCGATGACGGCATCGTCGACGGCATCGTCGCCTCGATTCGGGATATCACCGAGCACCACCGCATCGAACAGGAGCTAGACGAGTCGTTCAAACGGGTCACCGACGCGTTCTACGCCCTCGACGGGGACTGGCGGTTCACGTACGTCAACGATCGCGCCCTCGAGCACCTCGAGTTCACCAGGTCCGATCTGCTCGGCCGACGGATACTCGACGTGTTCCCGGAACTGGAAGGGACGGTATTCCAGCGCGAGGCGCTCGAGGCGATGGAACACCAGGAACGCCGGACGTTCGAGGGGTATCTCGAGCGCTGTGAGAGCTGGATCGAAGCCCGTCTCTATCCGTCGCCGGCGGGTCTCTCCGTCTACTGGCAGGACGTGACCGAGCGCGTCGAACGCGAGCGGGACTTGACCGAGCGGACGGAACGCCTGCAGACCCTCGTCGAGAACGCCCCGGTCGTGTTGTTCGTCCTCGACGACGAGGGAACGTTCACGCTCTCGGAGGGACGCGGGCTCACGAACCTCGGGTTCGATTCGACCGACATCGTTGGGCAGTCGTTCACCGACCTGCTTGCGGAGTATCCGGACGCCTGTGCCGACATTCGGGCGGCGCTCGAGGGGGAGGCAGTCCACTCGCAGCGACCGCTCGGGGATCGGGTCTTCGAGGCGTGGTATCGGCCGATCACGGACGACGACGGGGCCGTCGATCGGGTTCTCGGCGTCGCGAACGATGTTACCGAACGGGTGCAGTACCAGGAGACGCTCAACGCGTTACACGAGGCGACCAGCCATCTGCTGAGCGTCGATTCGAAGGCGGCTGCCTGCGAGTACATCGTCGACGTCGCGACCGACGTACTGGGCCTCGACAGCGTCGTTTACCGGTACGACGACCAGCACAACGAACTCGCCGCCGAGGCGCGTTCGCCGACCCTCGAGCCCGCGCTCGATCCGCCATCGCGGCTCCGGCCCGACGAAAGCGTCGCCTGGGAGGCGTTTGTCACCGGTGAACCGGCCGTCTACGACGATATCACCGACAAAAACAACGTCTACGACGAGACGACGGCCGCACGGAGCGGGCTCTACGTTCCGCTTGGCGAACACGGGGTACTGGTCGCCCTGTCGACTGCCGCCAGCGAGTATGACGAGGACACCGTCGAACTCGTGCAGTCGTTCGCGGCGACGGCGGAAGCCGCGCTCGATCGAATCGGTCGGACGCGCCGGCTCCACGACCGTGAGCACGAACTCAAGCAGCAAAACCGGCACCTCGAGCGACTCAACGCCGCCAACGAGGCACGCCAGGAGATCGAACAGCACCTCCTGCTGGCCGATTCCCGGGCCGAGATCGAACGCGGCGTTCCCGAGCGTCTCGCGGACCTCGAGTCGTGCTCGCTGGCCTGGATCGGCGAGCCGGACCCCAGCGGCAACGAACTCCGGTCGCGATCTTGTGCCGGGTCCGATCGGGGATATCTCGATGCCGTCGCGGTGACGACGGTCGCCGAGTCGGCCGCCGAACCGACGGGACGGGCGGCTCGGACGCGGGACCCGGTCTACGTCGACAACGTCGCCGAGTCGATCCATGACGGCGAGTGGCGGGGCAAGGCACTGTCGCGAAACTTCCAGTCCGCGTACGCAGTGCCGCTCGTTTACGACGGCTTCCTCTACGGCGTCCTGTCGATCTACGGCGAGGAACGGAACGCGTTCGACGAGACGCTGCGGTCGATGCTGGCCGAACTCGGCGAAACCGTCGCCTACGCGATCGATGCCGTCAAGCGAAAGAACGCGCTCGTGGGCGACGACCACACCGAAGTCGAACTCGAGATCGCGGCCGACGCGACCCTGTGTCGGCTCGCGGATGCACTCGACGATGCGCTCACGTACGAGGGTGCAACGAGGCGGGCGGACGGTTCGCAGATCGTTTTCGTCGCCGTCGAGGACCCGGCGGACGATCCCGCGGCGACCGTCGATCGGTCCGCGATCGACGGGGTCGCCGCGGTGTCGACGATTGCCGAGCACGAGGACGAGATGCTCCTCCAGGTGCGACTAACCGAGCCCTTCCTCGGCTCGATCGTCGATACCCACGGCGCTCGGCTGCGGGAACTCGGTGCGGCCCCCTCCGGCGGGCGCGCGATCATCGACGTTCCGGAGACGGCCGAGGTCCGCGACGTCCTCTCGGGAATCTCCCGGAGCGGTCCGGCGGTGTCACTGATCGCTCGGCGCGAGGAGTCGACCGCCAACCGGTCGACGCTCGGCGGCCCCGCGCGCAGTACCCTGCTCGAGCAACTCACCGATCGACAGCACGAGGTCGTCCAGACGGCCTACCACGGCGGGTTCTTCGAGTGGCCCCGACGGGCCAACGGCGAAGAGATCGCCTCGTCGCTCGACATCTCATCACCCGCCTTCCACAAACACGTTCGGTCCGCCGAACGGAAGCTGTTCGCGGCGCTGTTCGAGGGATCGACCACGACGGGGTTAACTGATTAACCACTTCAATCGGCAGTCATTACACAGTTAACGATCAGGCTCTTTGCGACAACTCGTGAACGGACGGGTAGCTTCCCACGGACGTGCTGGGGATACGTATTACCAATGACTGAGATGAGTTCACGATCACCATCGACGGCGATGGAGGATCACTATTCGGTGCAGTACGATCGACTCGACGACGAACCGCTAAGCGTTGCCGTAGCGGACGCCGTCGCAACGTTCCGCGACGAAGCCGTCACCGAACTCGAGCCGCTCCATTACTCGATCAACGCCGACGCGCTCGAGCGACTGTTCGAACCTCGAGCGGATGGACTTCGATCCGACGGATCGGTCACGTTCGAGTACAGCAACTGTCTGGTCACTGTTACTGCGGACGGCGAGATCAGCGTCGAATCCACGTAACGTTCTTCCGAGTCTCGTTGGAGCGTTCGCAGACGCGATGGCTTCCGCTCGGGACCGCGACGAAACCGACCGCCTACCACACGGTGGCGGAGTCCACGCGCCGTCTCGCTGAGTCGGACCCATCGTACTCCCACCGGTCCGAATCACGAGCACTCTTGCCGAGATAGTCCCAAGTTAACTTTCATTCAAAAACCTGGGTATATTTATATTTTGGGTGGTGCGTTCAGATCCGGAATGTCGCTGACCCTCTTTATTGGACTAGCGACGCCAGAGTGGGATGCAATGGTTCCCGACTCACTCCGTACTGCGCTGATCGTAGTCACCCTCGGCTCGCTGCTCGTCCTCTCGAGCGTTGCCACCGGGGCGGGCGCGATTTCCAGCCAGCCCACAACTGTCGAACGGCCCACGCAAGCGACGCAGTCGACGGCGACGGACGCCGCCGATTCACCGTCCGCCGACGGTGAGGTCGTCGAGACGTTCACGGATCGCATGTCCTCGTTGGACACGGTCGTGATGACCTACGAAATGAACATGACGTTCGATAGCGACCGGACGTCGTCCGCCGAAAATCGACTGTGGTTGGATGCCGAGAACAACCGCGTTCGGACGGAAACCAACTCCGAGCGGATGGAAACGATCACCGTCAGGAACGAAAGCGAGACGGTAACCTACGACGTCGAGAACAACCAGGTCAGCCGGTTCGATCACACCGACGAGATGGGTCAGCAGACGTTGATCGACCGACTCGTCACCGAAAACGAATTCACCTACGACGGGCAAGAGACGATCGACGGCGAGGAGACCTATCGCCTGGCCGTGACCCCGACGGAAACCGACACGATGGCTGACTCCACCGATACGACCCTCTGGCTCGATGCGGACACCTACTTCCCCACCAAACTGGCACACGACGCCAGCGGCGAGAACTACGAGTACGAGATGGTCATGGACATTCGGAACGTCAGCCTGAACGAGCCGATCGCCGACGAGCGGTTCACGATCGACATCCCAGCGGACGCGGAAACGCCGGACGACTCGCCGCTCGATCGGACGACCTACGATTCGCTCTCCGAACTCCGGACGGACACGACGCAGTCAGTGCCCTCGCCTGACGTCCCCGACGGATACCGCTTCGCGGAAGCGAGCATCATCGAGAACACCGACTTCTCGCTGCTCTCGCTCCAGTACGTGACCGACAGCGACGACGTGTTCCACGTCACGAAACGCCAGAACAGCTCGACCGGCTACGACTACGACGAGACCGACCGATACGAAGCGGTCGAGGTCGGCAATCACACCGGCTATTACGCGGAGTTCGAGCACGAAGGGACGACCACGTCCATCCTGAACGTGAACTGTGACTCCACCGACTACGGCATCTCCGGTGACCTTTCGAAGGAGGAGAGCATCGAGGTCGCCGAGTCGCTCACGTGCGAGTGACCGACACCTAACTCATCATCGCACCCAACATCCAGCGACGACGCTCGACCGTTTCACCCGCTGACCGCCGCTTGTTTTTCCACTAAACGTAAGCGGATCGACGTTGAATCCGAACCCGTGATTAGTCGAATACTCGTCCCGACGGACGGAAGCGACCCTGCGAGGGCGGCCCTCGAGCACGCGCTGGCTATCGCCGCCGATCGGGACGCGACGGTCGGGTTGCTCTACGTCGCGGACACGAACGAGCCGAGTTTGACCCGACTCGGCACCGACGTCGTCGATGCCCTCGAGCTAGAGGGAGAAGAAATCCTCGACGATGCCGCCGCGTTGGCGGCGGACCGCGGCGTGTCCGTCGCGACGAACGTCGTGCAGGGAGACCCGCGAACCGTGATCGCCGACTATGCCGCCACGAACGAGTTCGAGCTCGTCGTAATGGGGGCCCACGGGCGACGCGGCATCAGTGAATACGTCCTCGGGAGCACTACGGACGCCGTCGTCAACCAGTGCTCGGTCCCCGTCATGACCGTTCGCGCGGCCGAGGACGCGACGCGGACGTACCCCTACACCGACGTGCTCGTCCCGACGGACGGGAGCGACCACGCGGGGGCGGCACTGGAGTTAGGCTCGGCGCTCGCCGAACGCCACGGCGCGACGTTACACCTGTTGTCGGTCGTCGACGAACTGCCGGAAGTGATCGATGCGGGATCGACGGCGCTCCCCGAGCAACTCGAGGAGAACGTACAGGGGGTACTCGACGAGGCCGAAGCGACCGCTCGACGAGCGGGCGTCGACGAGATCAAGACCACCATTCAAGCCGGGTCGGTCCCGCGAGAAATCTCGTCGTACGCCGACGCGGAGGGGATCGACCTCGTGGTGATGGGGACCCACGGACACACCGGACTCGACCGCTACCTCCTCGGGAGTTTCACCGAGCGCGTGATCCGGACGTCACCGGTTCCAGTCCTCACCACGAGGAAGGCCGAAGTGGACGACTGACTGCGCCGGACGGGCCCGTCAACTGCGCTCGGTCGCCGGCCACGACTGTCAGGAACTGCAAACGACGAACAATGCTACCCCGGACGACGGGGGAGGAAGGAGTGAGATGTTTGCCCGATCGCACGCCGCGCTCGCTCGCGCCGGCTCGCACCTCTCGCGAAATCGGCTCCGAGTCGCGTTCGTCGTCGTGATCCTCCTCTCGGCTGCTGCGGTCGCCGTCGCGTCCACGAACAGTCTCTCGACGGCGTCGGCCGAGGACGTTCCGGACGCGCCGCCGACGGGGAACCACACGGTCGTAACCGAGTCGGGCCGAGCGGGAACGATCACCGCGTACGCGCCCGACGGCGAGGTCCGCTATTACAACAATACGCGGACGAAGTACTTCGACGTCGATCCGGTCGAGGGCGAGCCGCTGACGGTCGAGTACACCGCGACGGACACGATCCACACCGCGGGACCGACCTGTTCCGATCCGCCCTGTGCGCTGAACGTCATCGAGCGTGCGAACCTCTCGACCGGCGAAGTCGACGTGCTCTACGAGCGCTACGACCACAAGGAAACCGCCGGCGAGTGGCACGACGCGGATCGCATCAACGAGACCCACGTCGTCGTCGCCGACATCGTCGCGGACCAGGTGTTCGTCGTGAACACCGAGACGGAGATCGTCGAGTGGCTCTGGGACGCCCAAAGCGACTTCCCCGTCGAGGGCGGCGGCGGGTATCCCGGCGACTGGGCGCATATCAACGACGTCGAATACATCGAACGCGGCGAGATGGCGGGTCGGATCATGGCCAGTCTGCGCAATCAGGATCAGGTCGTCTTCCTCGACCGGGAGGCGGGGCTTCTCGAGGACTGGACGCTCGGTGCCGAAGACGAGTACGACATTCAGTACGAGCAGCACAATCCAGACTACATCCCCGAGAGTCGTGGCGGGCCGGCCGTCGTCGTCGCCGACTCCGAGAACGGCCGCGTACAGGAGTTCCAACGCGAAGACGGCGCGTGGACCCGCACTTGGGAGTGGGCAGACGACCGGATGCAGTGGCCGCGAGACGCCGACCGCTTACCGAACGGAAACACGCTCGTCACCGACACGCACGGCAACCGCGTCATGGAAATCGACGACGCAGGCGAGATCGTCTGGCAGGTCGAATCCACGCTCCCCTACGACGCCGAACGCCTCGAGACCGGTGCGGAGAGCGCGGGCGGGCACAGCGCCCGGGAACTCGGCCTCGAGTCGCGGACGGAAACGGAAGGCGGCGACGGCGGGGATGTCCTCGGGATCGATCCGCTCGGCGTTCTGGGGGAACTCATTCGGTCGATTCTCCCTCACCGGATCTACAACGCCCTCCTCTTTGCGACGCCGGTCTGGATGGGGCCCTCGGAGTTCGCGGCGGTCGCCATCGGACTCCTGACGGGACTGCTCTGGGCGGGGCTCGAGGTCAGGTGGCAACTCCGGGACGCTGGGATCGGGGTTCGGCGGCCGATTTATCGGAAGGGCGACTGAGGCCACAGCGGCGGCGAGTCGGGTTCGTTTCGCGGTCGGTCGAGATGCAACGGTACGGACGGCGAGCGAGTTCTCACCCGGTCAGTGACGTTGTAATACCGAACGGTGCAGGTCTATCGATCGATACGGGGGTGTGGGAACCGGAAGCCTTTCGTTCATCCTGGCTGTCAGGTGGGGCATGCACCGTCGTCAGCTCCTCGCAAGCGGGACGCTCTGTCTCGCAATCCCGATCGCCGGCTGCGGCCATCCCGCCGTCGTCCTCGATATGGACGAGGCGACGGCGGACGAAATCGCGGATGCGGTTTCGATAACGGCCGAACCCGGTTCGGAGGGGGACACGCTCGTGTCGGCCGCCATCGAGAACGGGTCGGCCGTGCGGAGGGGGCGATCCGAACTGTTCGACCGCGCCGACACGGTCCGGATCGACGACTCCTTTTACGACGTCTCGGAGACGCGACTCGGGAGCGAGCCGGTGACGGTCTACGAGGTTCGCATCGATTTCGACCCGGCCGATGCGGCGACGGAACTCGGTGCGATCGACTACGACGACCTGCCCGACGCGGATCGCCAGCGCCTTGCCCCGATCGTCTCGGCAGCCGATCCACCCACCCAGGACGGCGACGACATGGGCGTCGACTACGGAACGGCAGCGGACGTCGGGAACGAGTCGGTGTTCGTTCCGACCCAACGGTACGACATCGTCGTCCACGACGGGAGTCGGTATCGGGTTACGGTCGATTCACGAACCGCCTCCGAAACCGAGTACCGGTACGAGGTGACCGAGGTCGTGTCCGGCGTCGAACCGTTCGCCGATCGCGTTCGAGCACAGTATCTGTTCTCGCTCACGGGCCTCTCCGACGCCGAACGCGCGGTCGTCGAGGAGGCGATCAACGAGGGCTACTTCGAAGACGACGATGCCTTCCGGTCGGTAGTCGACCGGATTCGAGAGCACGAGAGCATTCGCGAGGATGAGTTCTACGGCACGTGGCTCCTCGAGTACGACGGCGTCGAGTACCTCACCTATGCCGAATGGTAGTCATCACCGGTGTTCGAATCCGCCGTCAGACGAGGAGATAGCCGCCGAGCAGGTAGAGGGCCGCGAGGATCGACTGGAACGACAACGAGCCGGCCGCCGACAGCACGAGAAACGAGCGCCGATCCATCTCGGAGAGGCCGGCAGGGATGGTGAGCAACCCCCGGACGAACAACAACGTATTGCTCACCGGCACGGCCAGCGGACCCCAGCGGTCGAACCAGCCGTCGAACCGCTCGAGTCGTGATTCGGTGATCGGGACCCAGCGCGTCCGGAGAGCGTACTCCCGGCCGGCCCGCCGGACGACCCCGAACAGGAGGAGTTGTCCGACCGTCGTCCCGACGACCGCGAGAACGACGATCGCGACGGCCTCGACGATCGACGATCCGATCAGCGCCAGCGCAGCCGGTACGACGAGTTCGCTCGGCATGAACCGCAACAACATCGCGCCCTCGAGGATGCAGATCCCGAACAACACCACGAACCCCAGCTTCGACGTGAACAGTGACTCGAGCCAGTCCGGCGTCTCGGTTAGTTGTAGCGGGACCATGCCAGTCGTCCGTCTCGGATCTGACTCCGCTCGACGACTGAAATCATCGGCTTGCGCTTGCTACCTGCGTAAGTATCGACGCGCTTCGATCGGAGCCGATGACACTGCTATCAACGACACAAACTATACTTGATGGATGGACGTAGGGGGAGACATCGATGGACCTCGGGCGGCTACTGTTTCTCTCCGTGGCGTTCGTTACGCATGCAGTCGTCGGCTACGCGCTCGTTCGCGGCTTCACCGGCGTCGACCAGCGAACGGGGGCGTGGCTGGGACTCGGGTTCGGGTTCGCACCGGACGCGGACTTCCTCTTTCCGGCGGACTGGGGGTGGCCGTTCGTTCACCGCGGCATCACACACGCCCCGCTGTTCGCGCTGGCGGTCGTCGGCGGAGCGTACGCCGTGTCCCGACGGCGATCGGTCGCGCTCGCCGTCGCCCTCGGACTCGGATCACACCTCGTAATCGATTCGCTCTCGACGCTGGGCGTCCCGTGGCTGTTCCCGCTGCGGCTGAGTTGGAACGCTGGTCTCGACGTACACGGTCCGATCGGGACGGTCCTGCTCTGGACGCTCTCGATCGGTATCCTCGCGTCCCGAACTGACGACGTCTCGTGGATCGCATAACCGCAACCGGCGCTCGAGTGGGGCGGTCGCTCAGCCCGCCGGAGCGCGGCCGATCGCCAGCAGCAGTGACGTGAGCAACGCGACCGTGCCGGCGAGCAGGAACGTCCGATTGACCCGCTCGTTTTTCGATTTGAACCAGTCGAGGGTCACGTGGACCCGCCAAACGGGCGCAAACGGGCTGATTCCCATCGGCGTCACGACATCGCCCGCGAGGTGAGCGAGGATACCGCAGGTCCCCACGACGAACCCGAACCCGAATCCGAACTCGCCACCGGAACCGAATCCCCAGCGAGCGACGAGTATCGTTCCGGCACCGGCACCCAGACCGACCAGGAGGGCGAACCAGACGGTGTGCGTCGGCCCGCGGTGGTCGATCCACGGCAGCCCCTGATCGAAGTCGGGAAGGGTCGCCGCGGCGAGCGCCAGCACCGCCCCCCAGAGCGCCACCTCGAGCGAGTAGCCGGCGCTGATCGCGGGGAGGACGGGCGCGTACAGGAGCGCGTTGAATCCGGCGTGGCCGTCCCGGTACATCGCAATCGGTCGTTCGCCCTCGGGGTTCCGGCGGGTTAACTGCTCGGGACCGACCCGTTCAGGTGACGGTCCGAATGCCGAACGCGGACACGGATGCGCCGCCGATGAGGATCGGCAGCCAGTAGAACGCGCCCCTGAAGAGCAGGACGGCCGCCGTGACGACCGACGCCGCGACACCCGTCGTCGGGACCAGCAGCGTGACGAATGCGGCTTCGATCCCACCGAGGCCGCCCGGGAGCGGGGCCGCACCGGCGATGTTCGCGAGCGGAATCGCGAACAGCAGGACGTACACCGGAACGCTGTGCCCCAGGGCGGCAAACGCCGCCAGCAGCGCCACGGCCTGGAAGAGCCACCCACACAGCGAGAGCCCGATGATCGCGCCGAGACGCCATCGGTTCGTCGCGATCCGCTCGATATTCTCGAAGAACCGCCCCATTCGGTCCGTCAGGTCGTCCTCGAGCGTCTCGGAATCGATCCGCTCGAGGCCGAGTCGTCCGATACGGGGCGCGACGATGGCCGGGAGTCGCTCGATGAGCGTCTCCCGGGACCGCCAGACGAGCACCATCACGATCGTGATGACACTGAGCAACACGACGGCCGACCCGACGGCCGTCTCGAGGCGGTCGCCGACGGCGGCGGTGGTCGCGTAGTAGCCGACGCCGACGAAGACCAGCGAGATCGACGGGATGACGTTGAGGACGTCGACGCTGGCGATTCCGACGAGCCCGGTTTCGTATCGCGAGTCGGAGACTCGGGAGATGAGCAGCGCCGCGACCGGTTCACCGCCGGCCTGGCCGAACGGGGTGACGTTGTTGGCGAAGACGGCCCCGGCGTAGACGAAAAACGACTTGCCGAGCGGTATCTCGACGCCGAGCGTGGCGAGGACGGTTCGAAGCATCAGGCTCCAGGCGGCGAGCCAACAGATCGCGAGGCCGAACGTCGCCGCGACGAGGACGGGGTCGGCCGAGAGCAGCGCGTCGAGAATCGGGCGCGCACCAACGACGAAAAACAGAACGGCGAGGATCGCGATCGCTCCGAAGACGCCGATGAGAAACGCGCGCCGGTTTCGCTCGTCCATAGCTGATATGGATCATCGTCCGACTTGAAACGTCTGATCAGTGTCAGCCGTTCGTCGATCGGCTGACGGGCTCTCGGTCGAACTCGCTCCGACGCCCGCGGTCGCTCGGCAAGCGCTGTAATCCGGGATTGTCACTCGAGCACGGGGATCGACGGCGACCGCCGCGGATCAATGTTCCACTACGACGGAGTACAAGCGGTTTGCACGCTGTACGTGCTCTATAACGAATTGCCGACCCGCCGAGTGCCCCAGTGGTCCGATGACTGATTTCGCGCACCCGGGAGCGTCGTCTCCGCTCGCCAGCGACGGAGCCGGCTCGCGGTCGACGGCTCGAGGACGCACAGCGGGCCGCGCGAGGCGAGGCGAGACGCCGCCGTCGAACGTCCTGTTCGTCGTCTTGGACACGGTCCGGAAGGACCACCTCGAGCCGTACGGATACGACCGGGAGACGACGCCGGTCCTTTCCCGGTTCGCCGCGGAGAGCACCGTCTTCGAGTCGGCGGTCGCGCCCGCCCCGTGGACGCTGCCGGTCCACGCCTCGCTGTTCACCGGGCGCTATCCGAGCCAGCACGGGGCCGATCAGGGAAGTCCGTACCTCGACGACGCGGCGACTCTCGCGTCGGTCCTGTCGGCCGCGGGGTACGAAACGGCGTGTTTCTCTTCGAACGCCTGGATCACGCCCTACACCGGTCTGACTGATGGGTTCGACGAACACGATTCGTTTTTCGAAGTCCTCCCTCGAGACGTGCTCTCCGGGCCGCTGGCCGGCGCATGGCGGGTCGTCAACGACACCGACTATCTGCGCGAGTTGGCGTCGACGCTCGTCAGGCTCGGGGCGATGGCCCACGAGCGACTGGCCAGCGGCGACGGGGCCGACACGAAGACGCCGTCGGTCATCGATCGGACGACAGCGTTCATCGACGGCAGCGAGAGCGACCGCGGCTGGTTCGCGTTCATCAACCTGATGGACGCGCATTTGCCCTACTATCCGCCCGCGACGTATCGCGAGACGTTCGCGCCCGGCGTCGATCCGGACGCCGTCTGTCAGCACTCGAAGGAATACAACGCCGGCGTCCGCGAGATCGACGACGAGGAGTGGGCGGCCATTCGCGGGCTGTACGACGCCGAGATCGCCCACATGGACGCCGAACTCGGACGCCTGTTCGACTGGCTGCGTGCGACCGACCGGTGGGCGGAGACGGCGGTCATCGTCTGTTCGGACCACGGCGAACTCCACGGCGAACACGGTCTCTACGGCCACGAGTTCGCCCTCTACGATGAGTTGATCAACGTCCCGCTGCTGGTGAAACACCCTGCCCTCGAGGCCGAGCGGCGCGACGATCTCGTCGAATTGCTCGATCTCTATCACACGACCCTCGATGCGCTGGCCGTCGAGCCCATCGGGGTCGTCGGGTCCGGGACGGAAAACGGCCCCGTCGCCCGCGATCCGACGCGGTCGCTGCTCTCGAGCGAGTACAGGGCCGTCGACGACGTCGCGGACCCGGACCCGGGCCAGCGAGCCGTCATCGACGGGCGCGACGGGGCCGAGTACGCGTTCGTGGAGTACGCCCGGCCGGTTATCGAACGCCACCACTTGGAGCAGAAGGCCAGCGAGGCCGGCATCACGCTCCCGGCGGATCACCGGGCCTACTCGCGATTCCGGGCCGCGCGTAGCACCGACGGCAAATACGTCCGCGCGGATCTCGTCGCGGACGAAGGGTATCGGCTCGAGGACGATCCACGCGAGCAATCGCCGGTCGATCCGGCCGACGACGACATCGTCGCCGCGGCCGAGCAGGCGCTCGCCAGGTTCGAGGACGCCGTCGGCGGCGCGTGGGACGATCCGAGCGACCCGGCCGCCGACGAGTCGGACGCCTTCGCCGAGGCCGACGAGGCGACTCGGGATCGGCTGCGCGAACTCGGCTATCTCGAATGACCCGCCGTATCGATCGTCGGCGAAATACGGTGATTTCCGATAAATCGGCCGATTAGGGCGGTAGCAGTGACTTTCAAGAACCAATAAGAATACAGGGGTCGACTCGAAAGGTAGCCGCAACGAATGGACGACCAGCACTTCCTCGAGTCGGAGTGGGATTACTGTCTGGTGCTGGATGCGTGTCGGTACGACGTGTTCAGCGAGGTGTACGACGAGTATCTCGACGGGGCCTTGGAGAAGCGCTGGAGTACGGGGTCCTCGACGCCGGAGTGGGCGTATCGGACCTTTACCGGCGAGCACGATATCGCGTACTTCTCGGGGAACCCCTTTATCAACGATCTCGGGATTCCGCTGAACGAACTCAAGTGGGGTGCGAGTTGTGACTACGAGTGGTCGGCGTCGGAGCACATCAGCGACGTCTTCGACGTCTGGAAGTCCGGGTGGGACGACGACCTCGGAACGGTCCCGCCCGAGAGCCTCGCGGAGGCGTTCCGAAACAACCGCGAGGCCGTCGCGG
This sequence comes from Natrinema pallidum, assembly GCF_005890195.1. Lineage (NCBI taxonomy): Archaea > Methanobacteriati > Methanobacteriota > Halobacteria > Halobacteriales > Natrialbaceae > Natrinema > Natrinema pallidum. The sequence continues at coordinate 426,294 of NZ_CP040637.1, forward strand.
AGGCCGACCGGACGGTCTTGCACTACATGCAGCCACACGCCCCCTACCTCTCCCGTGGGAAAGGGCAGAAACTCAAACAGATTCAGAAGGGGATCCGCAAACAGGAGGAAGTAGAGAAGGGAACGGACGGCGGCGACGATAGTGGTGCGCTCTCATCGCTCGGCGACTCGATCCGGCCGAAAGTCGAGAACACGCTCGAGGGGAGCGAATTCGCGCAGAAGGCGGGCCTGTGGCTTGAACTCGATCCGACCGAACTCGTCAAGAACGGCACGCGAGAGGCGGCGCTGGAACTCTACGAGGAGAACCTCCGGATCGCGCTCGAGTCCGTCGCCGACCTGGTCGAGGAACTGGACGGTCGCGTCGTCGTGACCGCCGACCACGGCGAGGCGTTCGGCGAAGAGGGTGTCTGGGAACACCACATCGAAACACACATTCCGCCGCTGATGGAGGTACCGTGGCTCGAAGTCGAGTAAGTCCCGCTCGGTCGGCCGGCGCGGCCGACCGCCGGTTCGGACCGAAACGCTCGCGTATCGGACGGTAATCGCATTCAGACAGGGGATCCGGGATGAAGATCAGCCACTATTTCGAGTTCGAGGACCACGTCACCGGCGGCATTCACGAGTCCGTCGTCCACCAGCGGAAGATGCTGGATCGACTGGATCTCGAGTATACGGTCGAGCCGACGCTCGACGCCGACGTGTTCCACTGTAATCTCATGGGACCGCGCTCGGTCTGGTACGCAAAGCGGGCCCGGTCGCGGGGCGTGCCCGTCGTCGCGAACACACACGTGACCGCGGAGGACTTCGGGGACAGTTTTCGGTTTACCAACGCCCTCGCGAAACCGCTGTCACCCTACCTCCGGTGGGCCTACGGGCTGGCCGACGCACTGGTCTGCCCGTCGGAGTACAATCGGGACCTCATCGAAACCTACACCGACGTGCCGACGACGGTCATCTCGAACGGCGTCGACCGGGAGAAACTCGAGGGGTTCGAGTCGCTCGAGACCGAGTACCGCGAGCGGTACGATCTCAGCCCGCCGACCGTCTTCCTCGTCGGCCACGTCATCAAGCGCAAGGGTCTCGAGACGTTCGTCGAACTGGCGCGTCGGCTGCCGGCCCTCGACTTCGCGTGGTTCGGGCCGCTGGATCTCTCCCTGAAGGGACGCGAAACGACGAGCCTGATCGAGGACGCTCCGGATAACTGTACGTTCACCGGCTTCGTCGACGACATCCGCGGTGCGTACGCGGCGGGCGACATCTTCTGTTTTCCGACCCACGAGGAAAACGAGGGGATCGCGCTGCTGGAGGCGATGACCGCCGGCAAACCCCTTCTCGTCCGGGATATCGAGACGTTCTCGTGGCTCGAGGACGGCGAGGACTGTCTGAAAGTTGCCGACGCGGGAGCGGACGGGTTCGCGGATGCGCTCGAGCGACTCAAGGATCCGGCGCTCCGGAACCGGCTCGGAACGAACGCCGCCCGCCGCAGCGAGGCGTTTTCGCTGTCGACGGTCGCGAACCGATATCAGTCGCTGTACGACGAGGTGTGCTGAATGAAAATCGGCTTCTTTACTGACAGCTATTTTCCCGAGATAGACGGCGTAACGTATACGATCAAACTCTGGCGCGAGGAGTTAGAACGGAAGGGCCACGAGGTGTACGTCGTCTATCCGGACGGCGACTACGAGCCCGGCGATCGCGAGTTCCCCGTCAGATCGCTGCCGAACCCGTTCTACGCCGGCTACCGAATCCCGCTCGCCAGACGGACCTCGACGCTCCCCGACCTCGATGTCGTCCACTGTCACGGCCCCGCACCGATCGGCATTCTCGGCCGGTACTACGCCTGGAAACACGATCTGCCGACGATCTACACGCATCACACGCCCCTCGAGGAGTACTTCCACCAGAGCATCAAACTCGAGTCGGTCGCGGGGCTGCTCTCGAAGCTGTACGTCCCCGGTGAGAACGCCTTCCTCCGGAGTTTCGACGTCGTGACCGCGTCGACGGAGCGGATCGAGCGCGACGTCGAACACGTCCAGCTCCCGGTCGGGATCGATATGGATTTCTTCCAGCCCACCGCGGAGGATTGGTATCCCGACCGGACCGTCATCGGCTACAGCGGCCGGCTCAGCATGGAGAAAAACGTCAACGAGATCCTCCGGGCCGCCGAAAAGCTCCCGGCGTACGACTTCGTCATCGTCGGCGAGGGCCCGTACCGCGACTCCCTCGAGCGGGCAGCACCGGACAACGTCGAACTTCGGGACTTCCTCCCCCGCGAGGAGCTGCCGACGTTTTACTCCTCAATCGATACCTTCGTCACCGCCTCGACCGCCGATACGCTCGGCCTCTCGACGCTCGAGGCGAACGCCTGCGGGACGCCAGTCGCGGCCACCGACGCGCCGCCGTTCGACCGAACGATCGGCACCGACAACGGCGAGCGCTTCGCGTACGGCGATCTCGGTTCGATGGTCGAAGCCATCGAGACCTGTTTGGCGACCGACCGCGAGACCAGGGCGGCCGTCGAACGCTACTCCGTGGGGTACACCATGGACCACCTCGAGCAACTGTATCACAACGTACCGCTCTCGAGGGACGAGGCGGCGACGGACGTCGAGAGTCCGTGGCGGTTCTCCGAGGAAGAGCGGAGCTAAACCCCGTCTCCGACGGTATTCAGGCCCATCCCGACCCGGTCTGCAGTGGAGACCGACCGTCTGCACCGGAGAAGCGACGACGGTATCGCCAGCTCCGGAGGATCGGTCGTAACTGCCCCTCCATCGGAGCGGTCGTTCCCGGAGTCGAATCCGCTTTTTCGGTCGCCGGCCTTTCGGTGCCGACGATCCCTCGTCAGTGAACCTGTCCGCCGAGTCACATTCCCGTCCGAGAATCGAACCAGAACGACATAGATACCGAGGTTCGTCATCTCGCATACGATGAAACGGACGAGATACCTGCTTGCTATCGGAGTGACCGCGCTAGTGCTGCTCAGCGCCGTCGGGCCGGCCGTGGCTCACGAAACCCAAGACGTCGACGGGAACGACGTGACCTTCGGCGGGGCGGACGAGCCGTTGGTCACCGGCGAGCGAATGTGGCTCGAGTTCGAAATCGTCGACGCGGAGACGGGCGACCCGGTCGAGAACGTCTCCGAGAACCTGACCGTCTCGGTCCAGTTGGAGGGTCACGAGAAGACGGCCCTCGAGAGCAGCGAAAAGTACGGCGAGCCGGGCGTCTACGAAGCGCCGGTCGTCTTCACCGAGGCGGGCGACTACGTCGTCCACTTGGAAGGGACCATCGACGGGGAAGCGGTTCACACGCACTTCGAGAAAACGGTCGACGACCGCGCCGCCCTGGAGTATCCGGGTGCCGATGCTCAGTCCAGCGCCACCAGTGACGAATCACAGCCCGACGGGAACGGAACGCAGTCGGCCAGCTTCGCATCGGCGACCACCACTGCCGTCGCCGTCGGCGTCGTCGGGATCGCAGCGGCAGGCGTGGTGCTCCTCCGTCGCCGGCGATAACGCCGGGTCGGTCGGTTCGTCGCCGGGGTGGTGACCTGTTCCGGCTCCGATCGATGTCCCGTCAGTGCCCTGGCGCTGGCGGTGCGTTGCCAGTTAGCACTTATATGGATCGCTGGGCTCTAGTGTCGGTGTGACATCCTCGCCCGCCGTAAACGGCGGGGCTTCCTACAAGGGAAGCCTCGCGTCGAGGGAGGTTTCAGGACTGAAACGCCGCAAGCGTCGTTTGTCGGGATTGCCGACTCGGCGTGCGGTGTCCTGTGGCCGTGTCACAACGGCTCCCATTCCGTGGCGAGTCATCGCCCGCCGATTTCCAAGGCAGGCTCTCTCCCCACGGATCAAAGCGACCGGCGATGTTCGCGGCCGCGTTGATATCTGCTTGGTACTCCGTAACCCAACACTCGCTGTTCGTACACTTGAACTCGGCTTGCGACCCACGAGAACCGATGTGCCCGCACTCGTGGCACGTCTGACTCGTGTAGCGCGGATTCACGAACTCGACCGGGATGCCGGCGTCGAGGGCCTTGTCCTCAATGCGGTCGGTGAGTCGGGCGAACGCCCACGAGTGCAAGCGTCGGTTCATGTACGTGCCGTAATCAAGGTTCTCGCGGATGTACGAGAGGTCCTCGAGTACGATCACCGGATCTTCGAAGGACTCGGCGTACTTGACGGCTTCGCGAGACGCTTTCTCGACGATATCGGTCAAGGCGTTCTGGTAGTGTTCGAAACGTTCGTCCACACGCCACTGCTCGACGTCACGCTCCTGAAGGCGCTTCAGGGTCGTGTACATCTCTTTGCGGAGGTGTCGCGCACGGCCGCCGTCGTAGATGTACGGTTGGGTTGGAGTGTCGTTCTGACAGGCACAGCCCGTCAGAAGCTTGGACTCGCCGATATCGAAGCCGATTCGAGTCGGGTCGTCCGGCGTCTCTGGTTCGGCCACGTCGTACTCGACGGTGACGTGAAGCACCCAGTTCGTTCGGTGCTGTTGCAGTCGGAACTCGCCGACCGACACGTCGCCGTTGAGCAGATCGAACCACAGCGATTCCTGCTCGGGGTTAATTCGAAGTGGAATCCAGAACGCGTTGCCACGTCCAGCCTGTGGAACGCGCCAACAGAACTCGTACGCACGCTCGTCGGAGTGATCGATTCGGAAGCCACGGTTCGTGAATCGAACCGGGTGGTCGTCCCCGAGTTCCGACGCGTTGTACGTCCGGCGGAGTTGTGGGACGTAGCTCTTGAGCGCGTCCTTGGCGTAGGACGTGAGCGTGTACGGCGTGACGATATCGTTGACTGCGTTCTGCGTATCCGCGCCACTCTCGAAGGCATCCTCAAGGGCACGGCGGTAAGTCGCCACAGTGCGCTCGAGACGTTGCTCTTTGCCCGTAGTGGGTGGCGCGAGAGTAGCTTCGAGCGTTTTCGTGGCGGTAGTTTCAGCGACCATTCGACAGTACAGGCTACGATCGCAACCCACATAAACAACACGGATAGTACACGTATGTATGGGTACAGAAATCAGATTCGAGGTAGACGACGAACAGTACGAGCGACTGAAAGCGATCAAAGACAAGCGCGGCTACACTTGGAAGGGGCTGATGCTCGAAGGTGTCGAAGCGTTGAACACCGGGGAGCCATAACAGGGCGAATTGAGACACGAACGAACGCGATTCCTCCCCGCCCCAAGGGGCGGGGTTTCCTCGCTACAGCAAGATGAGCGACCCGTTCGTCGTCGTCGGCGGTGACGCAGCCGGAATGTCCGCGGCGAGCAAGGCGAGACGCGACGATCCCGACCGCGAAATCGTCGTTTTCGAAAAGGGAGAGTGGGTGTCCTACGGCGCGTGCGGGCTCCCCTACTACGTCAAAGGGGAGATCCAGTCGCTGGAGGCGCTCGTCTCGGTGACGCCCGAGGAGTTCCGCGAGGAACGCGACATCGATCTCCGGACCGGCCACGAGGTCGTCGCCATCGACACCGACGAGCGGACGGTCACCGCCGAGAGCGAGTCCGGAACGGTCGTCCAGCCGTACGGCCACCTGCTGCTCGCGACGGGTGCGGCGGCGGTCGTCCCGCCCATCGACGGCATCGACCGCGAGGGCGTGTACACGCTCGGCTCGATGAGCGACGGCAAGGAACTGCGCGACTACGTCGCTCGAGCGCGCGACGGGGAGGGCTTCCAGCAACCCGACCGGGGACCGGCCTGTCGATACCTCGAGGACTGCACCGGTCCGGTCGCGGTCGTCGGCGGCGGCTACATCGGGATCGAGATGGCAGAGGCGCTGGCGGCCAACGACTTCGAAGTGAACCTGTTCCAGCGCGGCGACCGAGTTCTGAAGGGGTTCAGCGACGAAACGAGCGAATACGTCGCCGAGCACCTCCGAGACGAAGACGTCGTGCTCCATCTCGATGCCGAGGTCCGGGCGTTGTCGGGCGATGACCGCGTCGAGGCGGTCGTCACGGCCGACGACCGGATCGAAGTCGAGATGGTGTTGCTCGGCACCGGCGTTCGTCCCCGGACCGACCTCGCCGAGGCCGCCGAGATCGAACTCGGCGAGACCGGGGCGATCGCCACCGATGCCTATCGCGAGACGAACGTCCCCGATGTCTACGCCGCGGGCGACTGCGCCGAGGCGACACACGTCGTTACCGGCGAGCCGGCGTACGTTCCCCTGGCGTTGACCGCGAACCGGCACGGCCGTGCGATCGGCCGGACCGTCACCGGGACGCCGACCGAAGGTGGCGACATCGCCGGCACGGCGGCGGTCAAGGCTTTCGACAGCGAGGCCGCTCGAACTGGCATTCTGGATCCCGAGGAGGCCCGTGCGGCGGGGTTCGATCCGGTAACCGAGACGGTGACGGCGAAATCACGTGCCGGCTATTACCCCGCTGACGGGACCGTTATCGTCACGCTGACCGCCGATCGCGATTCCGGTCGCGTCCTCGGTGCGAGCCTCGTCAGCGAGTACGGCGAGGGCGCGGTCCATCGGAGTCACGCCATCGTCGCGGCACTCGAGGCGAAGGCGACCGTCACCGATGTCGAGAACTACGACCTCGCGTACGCGCCGCCGTTCAATACCACGTGGGACCCGGTTCTAGTTGCCGCGAAGGTACTTGCCGGGACGCTGCGAGACACCGACTCGGAGCCGTGATCGCTACGCCACCGACCGCCGCTGGCGGGGCGGATCGGGAACTACCAAGTGGCTCACCCACGACAGATCGAAATCTCATGGCCGACGACAGCGACTCGCTCGAGGGGGGCGACCGACGATGACCGACGGCGCTCTCTCGCGTCTCCGCACCCGGATACGGGATCGTCTCGAGGGGCTTCGGTGGTGGATCGCCTTACGGGTCGGCGGAGCGCCACGATGTACGGAGTGCGGCGACGAGGCGGCGTGGATCGCCGAATCGGAGGGGGAACCGCGCTGTTTCAAACACATCCCGAGCGAGGGCATGGATGCCATACGGGACGTACGGCCCGCGGACTGCTTCGCTGACTGGGACGAGTCGTCCGCCGACACCTGATCGCCGACGGTGACCGGTCCAGCGGCGGTGGGTCCGACTCGCGGCCGAGGACTGTGCCGATGTCCTCGCAGTGCGTCGTGCTCGTCGACGAAAGCCGACGCCACCGTGATAGACGTTCCACCCATCCGAGCCGGGTGGCAGTTCGGACGGCGAGCCGCCCGAAACACGTATCAGCGCCCCATCCAATTAGGGTGATATGAACCGCCGAACACTGCTCCTGGGAAGCGGCGTCGCAGTATCGACCGTGCTTGCGGGGTGCTCGAGTGACGAAGCTGCCGACGAGGGCAACGGCGGGAACAGGACCGATACCGGTGACGAGCCGGCGGGATCGGACGTCGACACACTGCTTTCGATCGGCGAGACGATCGATCGCGACGAGCCGCTGTTCGATCCCGAGGCGGAGCGCTACGAGGGCAGCGGCCGGGAGAACCTGACCGACCTCTCGCTCGACGACGGACTCACGACCGTCGCCTTCGAGCACGACGGCACCGCGGATTTCGTCGTGATGCTCGGCGGCGACGAGGAGGCCGTCCTCGTCAACGAGACCGGGATGGTGGAGGGCGCGACCGCAATCGCGACATCGGCGGGCGACTACGTGCTCGACATCACTGCTGACGGCGACTGGACCCTCCACGTCGGGCAGCCGCGTGCACCCGACGCGGAGATACATACACCGCCCGTCGAGGCGAGTGGCACGGGTCCGGCCGTCGTCGGACCGGTGGGGATCGAGGACACGGCGACCGTCAGCGGCGGACACGATGGCGAGCGTAACTTCATCGTCATGGCCTATACCGAGGACGATAGCGGTCAGTTCGCCGGCGAGGAAGTGTTCAACGAGATCGGCGCAGTCGAGAGCGACGCGACGGTCGACCATCCGGGTACCGTCTGGATCGACGTCCAGGCCGACGGCGACTGGTCGCTCGAGGTCGAGTAACCGCGAGTCGACTGCGGTTCCGACTCGACGATCGCGGTCCGGAACGCACTGTCCGGCGCGGTTCACTGGCCCCGTCTCCTCGGTCACCGGCGATCGCAGGGCTCACGGTCGAGGTGTCCATCGTCCGGTCGTGTCTCGACGCGGAGCCACCGGACACCCTTTCGGGACAACTACGGGTCTGCTCGGACCGGCGCGTTTCGGAAAAGCGGCGGGTCCGGTGACGGATGGGATGCGCCCGCCGCCGAGTCCAGAAGTGATGCCAAGGGGCTGATTGGATCGACATCTGTCGCGCACAGCAGGTACGCGACAGTTGACACGTTCGGTGGCATCTATATCAACTTCCGGCCGATTCCAACGGATTCGGAATCGTCCTCCCCTTTCGAACGGTCAGTACATCGACCTGCCATCGAGAGCACTCACGGCTGTTCTCGAAATCGCTCCGGAGATCGGTCGAGGACGGCAGTAGCAGCCAGGCCGGCGGGGTCCAGCCGAACGGCCGACTCGAGACCGCCACACCGAAGACCAGCACGAGGACGAAGTGGCCGGAGACGAGTCGGAACAGACCGGTAACACCGCTGTTACCTGTCTATGTGGGCAATGAATTTAATGGGGCCTCGACGCGAGGTATCGATGGCGAGAGACGCGAGACTCCACCGTCGATCCGCTCCGAGACATCGGCATCCTCTCGCCGCATCTGCGGTCGGGTCGGCACACCTGACACCGCCCGATCCCAGGTTCACCCACCACTGGACACACCATGACGGTGCCGTCCCGCTGCCGGCCTCTGGCCGGCAGTTCCGATCGGTGCCCCGCTCGTTCATAGGTCCGCCGTCGTTCGTTCGGGTTCGGGTATGCTCGCCTGACGTAGCAGTTGGCCAACAAGTTTATGTCGCATAGCGACGAAGCCGTAACCGGCGAGGAACGATTCAGTCGTTGCCCTGACGGAATCAGCCAATCCGAGACGTACGGTCCTCGCCTCCCGAGATCGGTCCGGACGTCAATAGCCATGATGTATTCCGATCTCGGTTTCTCCCACCCCTGCCACCCACCTCGGCAGGGGCTGGGACCCTGACGACAACCTCCGCCAGACGTTTCTCGAGCATCTCTGCGAGTGAGTCGGATCGCACCGGATGGATGTCGTATGTCGGTCCCTGCGCTGCCCGTGCTCCTGACGAGTCGATACGAAGCGACGGGCAACGCCGGCGATGCCGACCGGCCGACCTCAAGCCTGAACGCGGATCGAACGCTGCCCCGATTCGGGCGGCGAATATCGCGAGAGGAGACGGAGGTACGACGACCGGCGATGGGACACACGCGATACCACTCATCTCACAGAAGGATCAAGTGAGGTGAACGTAACGGGAGAGTATGGAACGAAGATATTTACTGATGGGGATCGGCGGTGCGACGGCAGCGCTTGCGGGGTGTAACAGCAGCAGTGACGAGTCGGACGGACCGGAGGGGCCGTTCGCCGATCTGCAGGACCTCCCCGAACCCGAGGCGGTACTAACCCAGCATCGGCGCACGCTCGACGACCGATCCTTCGTCTCCGAGGAGGAACGCATCGAAAACGCCTCCACGATCGGGGCCTCTCAGTCGACCGCACAGACGATCCGCAGCGGTGAGGCCGGGACGCTCGTCAAAGCGGACGACATCGCCAGAAATCTCAGTAGCGACGGGAAGCAAGCGGTGTGGTTTACCGGCACTGCGCGTATCAGTCGGATCACTCACACGTACAATCCGGGCGGAATCACGCCGCCGTATATCGATGCAGAGACCGTGTCGCGAATCGTTTCGGTGGCCGAACTCGAGCGGGTCGACGTAACCGGTGACGACAATGAGGTGTACGTGTTCGAGGCAAGTAGCGCCGACGAGGAAACGGTACGGGAACTCGATCTCGATGTCAACGCGATCGACGTTCGGATGGAGATCGCCGCAGCAGGCTATATCCGCTCGATTGAGACGGAACTCACCGCTGCAGAGCCCGCTGACGCTGAGCAAGCGACTACGACCATGTATCAGTACGACGTGACCGAACTGGACGACGTATCCGTTTCCGAGCCCGAATTCGTCAGCGACGCGGTTCGGATCGAGGGTGACCTTTCCGAGGACGGTTCGACGCTCGTCCTCGACCACGCAGGGGGCCCCGCCGTGTCCGCTGATACCGAACTCATACTCCAGGATGCGAACGTCTCGCAGCCCCAGCGAGGGGCTTCCTTCCCGGCGGCATTCGAATCGGGAGACGAAGCGCACGTCTACTGGACCGCAGCCGAGGAACCCGCGATTAGCGTGGATGGACCTCCGTCGGACGTTGCCCGGGATTTCGCCGTCCCCTCCCAGTCCGATGAGCGGGTCGTTTTCCTGTCCGAACTGCCCGAGACGGGACCCGAACGGTTCGTCGTCCGAATCGGACAGGGGGAGTAGTCAGGCCTCGGTTCGCTTGCCGTCCGCCGCGTCCTCCGTTTCGGGGCCGGTCTCTTCACTGTCGATGTACTCCCGCCGGATGTACGCAGCCTGTTGCCCATCGAGACGGGACTCGATCCGGCGGAGTGCCGCTTGGCGCTGGGGCTCGGAGTAGCCCTGCAGATGGTACCGAGCCCACGTTCTCGCCGCGTACAGCTCCCGCTCGTAATGGACGTCACAGGGTATCGATTCGAGTCCCGCGACGTAGCTGGCCCAGACGCGCTTGTGACCGTTGAGGAGTTCGAAGCGGTCTCCACAATCCCGAACGATCGGGGGCGGATCGGGACGACCGCGGTCGCGGATCGCGGCGATGTAATCGCGGTTTTCATCCACGGTGAAGTTCCGCGAATGGTACGGATTCGGATCGATAGCGTCGAGCGTGAGTTGCGTCGGTTCCAATTGGTCGATCCGGCGGAGTCTCGACTTCGGAAACGAGTAGTGGCGGAGCCCGTCCCGGTTTATTTGGGCGAGTGAGAGCGGGAGCCCGCCGGTGTAGCGCGGATACGCGTCCTCGAGGTCGTCCCGAAAGACGACAACGACGACCGGATCGGTGGCTGGGTAGTCCGGATTCGTGTCCGCGACGGTGCCCCCGGGAACACGCCAGTCCGCCGCGATCGCGTTCGGGGTTTTGACCACGACCGCGGGACTGGGCGACGTATCATCGGCGTCGATAACGATGTCGCCGGGCCCGATCGACGGCCACTCCGAGCTCGTGTCAGTCATCGCTACACTCAGTTGAACGAATGTGTTAGGGCGGTATAATTGATGCGTTCTGTCCGATGGTCTCACACCCATCCGTCTCGCCGTGCTCGAGGACGTGTTCCCGGTTCAGGGACTGCTCGAAGACGCCCAGCGCAGCAACCCAGCGGCAGCAACGGCCGGCTATCAGGTCCCGTGGACCGGCTGAGAGCGACTGGCAGACGACGAACTATCGTCGCCATTGAACGTCACCGCGCACCTGCTCGCACGACGGCCGTGCGATCGGGGTGTAACTCGTCTCAGTCGTGACCGGCGGGACCTCTACGAGAACGCCGGTGGTGCGAAAAATGATGAGTGCGGGGACAGTATCTCGCGCCGATGCGTCGTGACGTGCCGCGCGGCGCAAAGCGGCCGGCGTCGAGGGGTCGCGTTTCTATGCCGACCGAATCGTGACTTCGAGACTGCCGGGCACGTCCCGTTCGACGACATCTGCAGGGTCGCCGTCGAAGAGGATGCGGTCCTGGCCGCTGCTCACGTACCCCTTCGCGACCGCAGTATCGTTGTAGTTGTCCCGCTCGAGATGATCCCGCTGGAGGAGTTCCTTGTCCCTGTACTCGGCGCTTGCGTCAGGGACTTCGATATCGAACTGCCCGCTTGCGGACCCGGGTGCCTCCACGACGACTTCGTTCTCGTAGGCTGCCGCCGCCGTTCCGGTGGCAGCCACACTTCCGACAGCCAGTACCGCTGCCGTCCTCTTTACGAACGATCTCCGACTTGGTGCACTTTCATCCGACATGCGAACTAACGTACTACACATCAGTAAATAAAAATCTAGCCTAATCGAATTTGGTCCGGACTACGGAATCAGGCTTCCCTGAACGCGGTTGGCGGCCGGCCGGAAGCCGCTACAGTCGCCACCGAACGTCACTACGAACCTGCTTCGCAGGACGGCTGTCTGATCGATCTGTGGGTCGTTTCAGTGACTCCGATACTCGAGTGCGATCGGTCGACCCTGCCCGGCGGTCGTCCGGCGTCGGTGAGGTACCGACCCGGCCGCGACATTCCTCGGGCAAGTGTCCGAGAACCACTGGTTTTCCGACACCGTCTTTCTCGTCGATGACTATGGCGATCCGACTGTCCTCTTTGGGGGTGACGCGGTTAGCTCGGTTTCGGTACCCGAATCTCTGGGGACATCTCCTCGAGCGTGAACGATATCGGCCGTTCCCTGGCCTGGATCCGTCACGACGACGCCGATCTCGCTGCCGATGACCCGCCCTGCAAGAGGATATCGCTTCGAGCGCCTGCATGTCGGTCCTCGAGAGGCCACCGCTCGACAGCGCCGAGATCGTCGTCCGGAACACCTCCCGTCGGCCCGATGTTATTCGAGAACTAGGTTGTTGCCGTATGCCCTCGGATAGATGCGAGACATCTACCGAGACGGTCTCTGGAGTCGAGTGCCCACTACTAGGGGTGCTTACGTGGGCATGTGATGAATTTGAGTAGTGCCCGGGGAGGGCTCCGAACCCTCGATCTCCGCATGTCCCAGGTTCGAGGCTCGGCAGTCCTCGAGGGACACGGAGGCTTCCAAGGCGAAACCGCACCGAATCTCTGAACCCTATGAGTGCGGCGCTATGTCCAGCTAAGCCACCCGGGCTCGATTACGAGTAGTGGGGTGTGTTTCTTTAAGCTTTGTATTCGGAGTCGCCGTGCAACGTGGACCCACGGATTTATCACATGGTATTACGAACTCCGCTGCATGAGCGTTCCCGGTATCGTCCAGTCTACTCTCGATGGCGAGGAGATCGCGGCGCGTGTCTCTCTTGGAAGCGATGACGAACTCTTCATTACCCCCACGAGGACGATCGTGTATCGCGCCGACGGACTTCTGAGCGACGAATCGGCAGACGAATTCCCCCACGACGCCGACCGACTGACCATCTCAGAGGGCCGGCGCAAGACGAAATTCGTGCTCGAGTATCCCCTCGACGGCGAGCGAACGTTTACCGTGCCCGGCGGGAAGACCGACGACGTGCTACACCCCGTCCTCGCCGGCGTCTTGAACGGGAACGGGATCACTGATCCGGGCGAAACGGTCGTCAAGACCTACCGCTTTAGCGAGTTGACGCTCATCATCACGAGCGATCGACTCGTCAAACACATCGGCAGTGCCGTCTGGGATGGCGATTACGAGGAGTATCACTTCGGCGACGTGACCAACCTCGACTTCGAGGACGGGAGCGTTGCCACCCAGATCGTTCTCACCGCGAACGGTCGGCCACAGCGGATCAAGGCTCCGAACGAACAGGCGAACGACCTCCGGGAGCGACTCAAGCGGGCGCTGTTCGACTACCACGACGTCGGCTCACTGGCGGAACTAAACGAGGCAGTTGGCGACGACGACGAGCCGCCGGCCAGTAGCGAGGGGGCGGTCGATTTCGGCGGTGGCGTGGACCCGCTCGATGCCGACCCGCCAGAACCGGACGACCGCGACGTGCCCGGCGAGCCAGCGGCCGGGACGAGAGGAGCAGGCTCGACCGAGTCGCTGGCCGGCGGTAGCAGAGATGAGACCGCGACCGCCGGTAGCGAGTCGGCGACGACCGGGTCCGATGGGACCGAGAGCCAACCGGCACCGTCGGCATCGCGGGCGGCGACGCCGGCTGCCGATCACGACCACGCGTCCAGCCGCGACGGCACGGCGGATATCGCGGAGGCGGAGACGGGATCGGTTTTCGAGGCCGCCGAAGCGAATCCATCGTCCGCTGACGACGCCGGTGCGGCGACTGCGGAACCCGACCGGGCGGTCGTGACCGAAACCGATCCCGAACTCCTCGAGCGACTCGAGGCGCTCGAGGAGGCAGTCGACCGGCAGGGCGAGATCATCGAGCGACAACAACAGACGATCGAGCAGTTGATCGCGGAACTCCGACAGGGACGTTAGCCGTCCCGGCCGGTCACTTTTCGAATACACGACGAGCCGAAGGGGCCGAGCTCACCGGCCTCGAGATCGATGAAGTAGCCGGTCGAGAGGCCGGAGCCACAGCGTCGACAGGAGAACTCCCCTTCTTTCGTGACGATGTCCTGTCCGAAGCGGACGTACTGGCGACTCTTCGGCCGGACGATCCCGTCGTCGCGGTCGATGATGCCTCGGAGTTCGGCCTCGTCGAGGATCGTCCGCGTTATCGTCGGGTCGCTCGTCACCGTCTCGATTCGGTCGACGGCATCGGCCAGCGAGAGCGAGTCGTGCTCGAGGCGGGCGAGCAACGCCAAGCCGAGGGCAACGCGGTCGTCGTCGGCCTCGAACGGGTCGCCGTCGGCGTCGCCATCGGTGCCGCTCCGGTCGCCGTCGTGATCCATCGATCTGTGCTGTTGGCTCGGTCGGAATAAACGTTGTCGCTCTCGAGTTCAATCGCTACGAGTCTGGGAGCGAAGAGCGCCGGCGGCCGTTCCCACGCTGTGGGAATCCACCGGTCGTTGATACCTCCGCTTCACGCCAGTCCAAGCGACGGCATCACACGGCCGGAGAACGGAGTCCGGCGGAGAGAAACCAATGAGTCAGACGACTGTCGATACGGCTGTCGAGGGATCGACCCGGAACGGAGAGCGCGAGCATCCCCCCGAGCGACAGGGGGCGGAGTGTCCGGAATGTACCGGCTCGATCCGTCACGATGCGGAACACGGCGAGCGGACGTGTGCGGAGTGCGGGCTCGTCCTCGACGCGGACGCGATCGATTACGGCCCGGAGTGGCTGTGTCTCGACGACGAGGAAGACCGACGCCGGGTCGGGCCGCCGGTCTCGTCGGTCAAACACGATAGGGGGCTGAGCACGACGATCGGCTGGCGAAACGAGGACGCGTACGGCAACCGGGTTTCGGAGCGCAAGCGCGATCGACTCCGGCGGTTGCGGACCTGGAACGAGCGGTTCTCCTCGAAGAACGCCCAGGAGCGGAACCTGAAACAGGCCTTCGGCGAGATCGAACGCATGGCGTCGGCGCTCGGCCTGCCGGAGCCGTGTCGCGAAACCGCCGGCGTCCTGTACCGGCGTGCCGTCGACGAGGAACTGCTCCCCGGGCGATCGATCGAGGCGATGGCGACCGCCTGCCTGTACGCGGCCGCGCGCCAACACGGGACCCCCCGGACGCTCGTCGCGTTCGAATCGGTCAGCCGCGTCGAGAAGCTCCCGGTTCAGCGCGCGTATCGGTACCTCTCGAGCGAACTCGGACTACGGATCGAACCCGCCGACCCGATCCACTATCTCCCACAGTACGCCTCGGCGCTCGAGGTCAGCGACGACGCCGAACGGCTGGCCCGCGAGATACTCGAGGCGGCCAAGGCCCGCGACCTCCACAGCGGGCGGAGTCCGGCTGGATTGGCCGCCGCAGCGGTCTACGGCGCGGCCCGGCTGACGAACGAACGGGTCACGCAGGCGACCATCGGCGAGGAAACCGGCGTCAGTTCGGTGACGGTCCGGAACCGATATCGCGAACTCCTCGACGCCTACGAGGAGAGGTGCGACCGCGGATGACCCGACGCGAGCTCGAGCGGGCGGTTCTGCCAGCGCTGGCAACACAGTCTCCCCTGCTACGTCGTCGACCTCGCTGCTGCGATCGACGAACATCCGGTCGCGGTCGAGACGGTCTGTGCCAGCCTCCGCGACCGGGGGACCGCCGGTCGATCGGCTACCGGCGGTACGACATCACCGCGGCGGGCCGGCGACAGCTCACCGATGGAACCGACGACGACCCCGTCTAAGCGGCGGCGACGCGGCTCGTAACCGCTCACCAAACGAATTCGGCGTCGCCGGACTCGGACTCGTCGGCCGCCTCCGCTGCCGTGCGACCGCGCTCCTGGAGGGCGTCGATTCTGGGGACATCCGTGACGGTCGAGAGCAACACCGTCGCCGTGAGCGTCGAGGCATCGGGACGGGGTTCGTCACCGGCGAGGACCTCGACGGTCCCCGTTTCTTGCTCGAGCCAGTAGCGGGCGCTCTCGAACCCCTTTCGGGAGACCGCTGTCGGCGGCCCGGAGAGGACGACCAGCACGCGGTACGTGCTGTCGACCGCACAGGGGAGTGTGAGCTGTGAATCGATCGCCCGGCGAACGAGTCGTTTGACCTCGGCGGCGTCGGCCGGGCCGTCGACGGCGTCCCCCTCGAGCCACGACGGGAGCGGGAGCCACGACGGGAGCCAGGAGCGGCCGTCGTCGGACCGGTCGAGTTCGAGGGTCGCCCGGCCGATCGAGGAGACGCCGCCGGTCTCGAGCGTTCGGGTGATGTCGCTGGCGTCGATCCGGTTCTCGGCGGCCGTCGTCATCGCCGCCGACTCGCTGGCTCCGAACGCCGTCAGGACGTGCGAGACCACGGTGCGGTCGAGTTCGTCGTAGGGCCGGTCCGCCTCGGACTCCGCCGTGTCGGTGTACGAAACCGTCGAGCGCCACGCATCGTTGTCGAAGCAGATCACGTTGTCGGCGATCCCGACGAACGACTGAAGCGCTCGGGACGCGGTGAGCGCGCAGCGATCGGGCTCGTCGGCTTCCGGCAACACGCCGAGCGCGTAGATGGGCTTGTCACAGATCGCCTGCAACTCCTCGAGCAGTACCGCCCCGGCACCGCCGCCGGTGCCGCCGCCGAGTCCCGCGACGAGCAACAGGCCGTCGACGTCGTTGAAGTCGACGGCATCGAACGCGCGGCGAAGTTCCTGTACGTCCTCGCGGGCAACCGTGACACCGAGGTCCGGATCGCCCCCGACGCCGTCGGCGTCGACATCCGGGTGGATGTCCCCGAAGCGTACCTGACAGTCCGACGGGACGTGGGTGATGTCGTCGAAGGCGTCCGCCGCAGTATCGAAGACGAGCACGTTCCCGTTACAGAGGTCCCGGCCGGTCTCTAACTCCCGCTCGAGCGCCCGGTCGACGATCCGTGAGCCGGCGTGACCAACGCCGATGAGAGCGAGCTTCATTGGTAAATGTTCCTTGACATGGTAGCCTCGCCGTGTTACACGACCGGATCGAGTTCGTCGTCCTCGTCGGTGATCAGTTCGTTAATCTCCTCTTCGCGGGCGGCCTCGAGTTCCGCGATCTTGTCCTGTGCGTCGACCGCCTGGCTCTGGATTTCGTCGACACGTGGGGTCTCGGTCACGTTCGAGAGCAAGACCACGGCCGAGAGTTCGGACGCGTTGGGCCGCGGATCGTCGCCGGCGAGGATATCGACGGTGTCGGCCTCGTTCTCGAGCCACTGCCGAGCGCTCTCGATCCCCTTTCGGGAGATCAGCTCCGAGGGCCCCGAGAGGATGATCAGCGCCCGGTCCGCGCTGGTGACTTCACAGGGGATCGTCAGCCGGGAGTTGACGGCGCGCCGAACGAGCCCTTTGATTTTCGCGGCGTCGGTGGCGTCCCCGACCGGCTTCTCGTCCTCGCGGAACCTGTTCAACAGCCCATCGTCGGCATCGCTACTGATGGTCGTCGAGGCGTAGCCGATCGAGGAGACGCCGTCGGTGTCGAGCGTCCGCATGATGTCGCTCGAGTCCATCGCGTTCTCCGCGACATCCGTCTCGTCGATCTCCCCGGCGGCGAGCAGCGTCACGATACGGACGGCGAGTTCCCGGTTCATCTGCTCGTAGCCTTCTTCGATGGTCTGCCCGCGGGAGCGCCAGGCGTCGTTGTCGAAGGCGATGAAGTTATCGACTTTCTGGACGAACGATTGCAGCGATCGCGCGGCGTTCAGCGCGGGGCGTCCACCCTCGTACTCGCCGGGGAGAATCCCGAGCCCGTAGACCGGCTCGTCGTACATCTTCTGAAGTTCCTCGATCACGACCGGGCCCGCACCGCTTCCGGTCCCGCCGCCCAGCCCCGCCGCGACGATGATGGCATCCACTTCGTGGATTTCCACGTCGTCGAACGCCCGTCGAATCTCGTCGATGTCGTGTTTGGCGACCTCCGCGCCGACCTCCACGTCGCCGCCGACGCCGTGTCCTTTCGCCTTCTTGTGGGTGTCGCCGATCAGTATCCGCCTGTCTTCGGGTACGTAGTCCGGTTTGGCGAGGTCGGTCCTGGCGGAGTTGATCACCAGAACGTGCCGACAGAGGGAGCGACCGGTTTTATCTTCGAACTCGAGCATCCGGTCGATAATCTTGCTGCCGGCGTTTCCAACGCCAATTGTCGCGAGCTTCATAAGCCACCTATCTCAACCCATGAATAACTCGTTTTTGATTATGTACTTGCTATCTATTCACAATGTGTCACGGTAGCGGTGCGAACGACCCCGCCCTCGAGCGTGGTCGCCGATACGGTGTCGCCTATCCCTCGTAGCCGGCGTACGACATGAGGTCGGCGAAGACGTCGGTGTCCATCGCGTCGCGGTAGACGATGCCGTTGACCATGCCGCCGGGATAGGACTCGCCGTTCATCGCGTGGTTGACCTTGTGGCAGTGCATGAGGTAGATGCCGGGGTCGGCGTCGGCCTCGAACTCGACGGTGTGACGTTCTGCAGGCGCGATGTTGGTGACGTCCTGTTCGTACTGGGCAGCAGCGGGAATCTGACCGCCGTCTTTCTCGATCAGACGGAAGCGGTGGTTGTGGGTGTGCATCGGGTGGGACATGTAGCCCGCGTTGACCATGTGGAGGCGGACGGTATCGCCGTGGTCGACGATGATCGGCGAGCCATCTTCCGGGTGGAGCGTCCGCGGGAGGCTCTTGCCGTTGATCGTGAACACGTCCGGGTTGCGGTTGCGGGGACTGTAGTCGATGTCCTCGCCGGCCATCCGGCGGTTGACCCGGGAGTCCCAGTCTTTCAGCGTGAAGAAGTACTCCTTGTCGGCGGGCTCGTACCCCTTCGGATCGACGCGGAAGATGCCGTACATCCCCATGTCGATGTGGCGATGGGTCTGGTAGTGGCAGTGATAGAGGTGTGTTCCCGGGACGTTCGCCGGGATCGTGTAGGTGTGTTTCTCACCGGGGTTGACCGTGATCCCCGTCGTCGTCGGCACGCCGTCGTTCTCCCAGGTCTTCCGTGCCCCGTGGAAGTGCAGCGTGTGAGGGTGATCGTTGCCGGTGTTGTCGAGCGTGACCTCGATATCGTTGCCCTCGGTCGTCCGGAGGATCGGGCCGGGAACGCTGGGCTGGCCGTCATCGGCTTTGAACGCCCAGACCCGCGGGAGTTCCACCGGCCCGCCCATCGAGTCCATCGGATGGACGGCGTGCTGGGCAGTCACCGACTGGAGCGTTACGCTCCCGCCCTGCTCGTCGACCTGTACGACCTCCGGTGAACTCGTCCACGGGAGCGTCGGTTCCGACGCGCCTGCCGCCCCCTCTGACGACTGCTCGGGCTGTGTGTCCTGTTGTGCCCCTTGACCCGTACAGCCCGCCAGCCCGGTCAATGCCGCCGCCCCGCCAGTCGCAGCAACGAATTCGCGTCGCGATAGCCCCAGTCCGGGTGCGCCGATTCGATCGCTCATAACAATCATACGTAAGAATAGCCGACGTATAACGGGGTGAACCGGTTCTTACGGACCGAGAAATACCGAGAACATGTTCTCCGATACTACTTAAACGACCTCGTGTATGACCATCGCTAGCGATGGTCATAGCAGTCCGATTTCGAACACCCGTCGACGCCGTCTATCGGTACGGCCCACGACGCAGCGGCCGCGTTCCGAGTTCGAGCGGGACGGTGAGTTCGGAGCCGGATCGGAGGATCGTCAGTTCGACCGTGTCGCCGGGTCGCGTCTCGAGCGCGAGATAGCTCCCCAACTCCTCCTTGGTCGTCAGTTCCGTCCCGTCAACCGCGAGGAGGACATCACCGCCGACCGGGACCCGCTCGCCGTCGCGGTATCGCGCGCGGGTACTCGGCTCGAGGACCTCCCCTGCGGGGGCTCCGTCGGCGACCTCGACCACGAGCAGGCCGCGCGATTCCCCGAGGCCGTTGGCCGCCGCGATGTCCGGCGTCGCGGCAGTGACGGAGACACCCGCGTAGGGGTGATCGTAGTCGCCGGTCTCGATGAGGTGGGGCACCACGCGCTCGGTCAGCGCCGCGGAGATGCCGAAGGCGATGTTGTCCCCGCCGCCGGAGTTGATGACCGCCGCGACGCGTCCCCCTAGTGTCACCAACGGACCGCCGCTGTTGCCCGGATTGACGGCGGCGTCGGTCTGGATCGCGTCGGGGATGCTGTAGCCGGTCGGTGCCGGAATCGATCGATCGGTACCGCTGACGATCCCCGTCGTCACCGTTCCCTCGAGATCGAACGGGTTCCCGATCGCGGCCACTTCCCGTCCGACGCTGGGCTGCTCGTCGACGAACGGGAGCGGCGTCGCGGCCGCCGGGAGGGCGTCGACCGCGACCGCGGCCAGGTCGCTGTGTGGGTCGGTTCCGACGACCGACCCCGCCCGCCACTGTCCGTCGGTGACCCGCATGTCGACCGCGGTCGATCGCCCGACGACGTGGGCGTTCGTGACGACGTATGTGTCGTCGAACACGAATCCGGTCCCCCGTCCCTTCCCCGTCCGAATCATGACGATCGAGTCGATCGCGTCCTCGTAGACCGCTGCGTACGTTTCGCCGGCCGCGGTCGACGGCGCGTCGGACGATGTGTCGTCCGGGGAGTCCGGGTCCGATGGAATCGCAGCACACCCGGCCAGTCCGGCGAGCAGTGCACTGGCGCTGCCCCTGAGCACTCGTCTCCGGGTTGCAGTCATCGCTCCGGTCGAATGTTTCGACTCGATTGACGTATACGTTAGCGACGGCGAGCGTCCCGATCGGGTCCGCGGTCCGATCCGGACGTCGTCGGAGAGTCGAACGTGTTCGTCCGCAGGTACAAGCCCACGACCCGTCTCCGTTTTCGTATGCCCGAGGTCACGTCCATCGACCGGCTCGAGGATGCACCGCACGCCGAGGTATTCGAGGACCACAGCCCGCGAACGGTCCGCTTGCGGCTCTCCGCGGACGAGCGCATCCCGGCACACCGCCATCCGGAGTCGAACGTCGTCCTGTACGTCCGCAGCGGCGCGATCGAACTCACGCTCGACGACGAGGTCTATGACCTCGAGTCTGGCGACGCCGTCCAGTTCGACGGCGATCAGGATATTTCGCCCTCCGCGGTCGACGACAGTACGGCGCTGGTCGTCTTCGCACCGAAAGAACAGTAGCGCAGCCGGGGTCAGCCGACCGTCGTCGCGACGCCTTTCGTCTGGCGGTAATCGCTTGCGAGCAACTCCTCGAGCGTCGAGACGATGGTCTCGCGGTCGCCGTCGGCCCACTCACCGGGTTCCCTGATCGGGACGACCATGAAGCCCCGACCGCGAATGTCCCGGGCGTGAAGCGACGCCATGTCGAGGTCGACCCGGCGACGTTGGGTCGTGTACGTCCGGAGGACGTGATCGGTCGCGCGAGCGCCGACCGGCAGCAGAACGTGAGCGTTGATCGCCCGGAGTTCGGCGTCGAAGAACCGCTCGAGGTCGGCGTACTCCGCGTCGGTCGGTGTCCGTCCCGCGGGGAGCGTACACATGTACATGTAACTCAAGACGCAGTTCTCGAGGTCGGGTGCGTCCCGCGGTCCGCTCGCAAAGTCGAGTTCGCGGACGACGCTCTGGACGGCGCGCCCGGCTTCGATTTCGGTGAAGGGAACGCCGGTGGTTTCGCCGCCGTGGATGCCGGGATAGTCGCCGATAACGTGGAAGTCGGCGTTGGCGTCACCGTAGCCGAAGACGGCCGCCCGGTCGCCGGGATCGGAGCGGTCGAACGGCGGTCGAAGTCCGAACGGATTGCTCGTTCTGTCGGTGACGTTTTGCACGCGCGACCGGAGGGGACCCGCGGTCAAAACCGCCACGGTAGCGGCCGACCGACGACAGGGTCCGCGCGCCCTTCGTTCGGCTGACCGGTCCGCCGGTCCGGCTGGTGACGGTGGATTTATATTTCATCCCTAAAAACGTGTTATGTATGTATCAGGAGGGGCACTACGGTGGTGCACTCCTGGCGTACGCCCCGGTCGGCACCGTCGTTGCACTCGCGAGCCACGCCGAGGTCGCGATCGTCTGCGGCCTCGTCTGTGTCGGCCTGTCGACGCTGCCCGACTGCGATCACCGACTGCCGCTGATCGACCATCGCGGTCCGACCCACACGGTTCCATTCGCGCTGCTCGTCGGTGCCGGCCTCGCCGCATTGGCCGCCGTTCTCATCGACGCCTCGTCCGCGTTTGCCGATCTCGGGTTCGTTTCCCTCGCGTTCCTCGTCGGCTTCGTCTCCATCGGGTCCCACCTCCTCGTCGACGCACTGACGCCGATGGGCGTTCGTCCGTTCTGGCCGCTCTCGCGCCGCCGCTACTCCTTCGAGATCACCACGGCGGCGAACCCGTTTGCTAACTACGGTCTGTTTGGTCTCGGACTCGGTGCCGTCCTCGCCGGGGCCGCTCTCGTCGTCGCTCTCGGTTGAGTTCGGCTGCGCGCCGAGCGGCTACAACGCCCGCGCTACCGCGAGCGCGCGTCCGTCATCCCGCTCGAGGTGTCGGCACCGCGAGTGAGCACGATGCCGGCGACGAACGTGACGAGAAGCGCAGCCGCGGTCGCGAGGTAGGGCCCCTCGAGCGCCGGGTTGACCGCCTGGCGGCCGAAAAAGAGCACGCCGACTACGAGCGGCGGTGCCGCGAGCAGCGGTGCGAGGGCGCGGCCGGTAAACCGTCGGCGACCGACCATGGCCGCGACGATGGCCGCACCCAACAACGTTAGCGTCACACCGTACTGTGTCATCTGCATCGTCGGGGAGTACGTCGATATCTCGGACCCGACGACAGGGCTGAGAACGACGTGTGTGGGTAGGGCCACGGTTCCGAGCGCGAGCGCGCCGACGACATGCGTTCCCGTCAGCCGCGGTGCCCAGACTAGGACGGTGGCGACGAGGAACAGCGTAAAGATCGTTACCGCCGTCCAGAAGTGCAGCGAGAGGATGTCTATCGTGTACTGCTGGACGGTTTCCCGGCCGAGTGCGACCTGCACCGGCGTCAGTACCATCCCGAGGGCGACCAGTCCAGCGATACGCCGGTCGACGTCGGGCAGTCGCCAGGCCGCGACCGCAGAGCCGATGATGGCGAACCCGGCGAACATCGCCACGAAGCGGTGGAACCACTCGTAGAAACTCGGCAGGCTCCCCGGCAACAGGTTGTACGGTCCGGCGTCGCACTGGGGCCAGTTGGCCTCGCAAGCCAACCCTGAACCCGTCGCCTTCGCCGCGATACCGAGCAGGATCGTCGCCGCGACGAGGACGAGCGTCGCGCTCAGCAGGTGTGGAAAACCGAACCGATCGATCAACGACCGAAACCTCGAGTTTGGCGCGTGATTATCGTACGACACGGGCGTTCTGTCGGAGGTTAGAACGGGCCGTACTTAGGTTGACCGAGTTATGCAGTGCCGTGGGAGTTGCGTCTCCGTCGCCGACGAGGGGCCGTGATCGGCGCTCGAGTGACGATGCAAAAAAGACCGCATACCGGGTCCGTCGGCTACTCGACGATGAAATCGCCCGCTAGTTCGAGTACCTCCGAGCGGGAACGGGGCTGGTCGAAAGCCATCGGAAACCCGACCTCGCCGTTCAACTCCCGCAGGTACGAGGCGTGTCGTGCCTCGACGCTGTGGATGCTGAGCGCCGGGGGAACGAGTTCGGCCATTTCGAGAAACGGCGCTGCACCCGCGTACGCCGAGACGCCGACATCCTCGAGCGTGGCCGCGGTGGCGATGAACTCCGCCGGCTCCTGGACGGCCGTGCCGAAGTCGAACGTCGGCTGCTCGATGGGGTCGCCACCCAGCGTCTCGATCGACTGCTCGAGGACGCCCACGTGGGTGATTTCGTGATCCCGAACGACGCGGAGTCGGTCCGCGACCCGCTCCTGAATCGGGCCCCAGCCCTCGAACTGCTGCTCGAGGGCCGCGTCGTCGATGTTCTGAATGCCACGCGTGTAGAACTCCGCTTCCAGGTACTCCAGGGTGAGCGCGTAATTGATGATCTCGAGGTCGCTCTCGAACTCGTTGGAAACTGCATCGGGCGGTCCGCCCCCCGAGTCGTCCTGTCCCGTGTTGTCGGTCGATCCGTCCTGCTGTTGGCTACTGGCCGCCGCGGTTCCGATCGCACCAGTCGCTACTGCTCCGGCGAGGCCACCGAGGACCGGTCGCCGACCGAGGTCGAAGCGGTTCGAATTGTGATCAGTCATCGGATGAGTACTACCCGCCCCGACCTTCCACGAATCGACGCTAAGTATCGGGGTATCGTTTCCGCGTCCAACGTTCACTTTTGCCTACAGCTGTCGTTCCACGGCAACGGGCGAATTTACCTGTTATATCGGCATCGAAACGGGTCGTCCAGGAGCCGCCGACCGTCCCCGTCTCGAGGAAGCCGCGGCCACCCGACCTCGAGAGCCACCCAGCCCACGGCGACAGTGCCGTGCGATCCCGCTAACGAACCGCTAGACGGCCGGTAGACGACCGAGAGCAGCCCCTCACGCTCGGAAACGACTGAAACGATGACGTGCGTGAGAGACGCTGATTCGGCCACCCGGCGGCGGACAGGGTCGAACCGAGCGCGAGTAGGGACAGCGTACGGTCGCGACTCGACCCCGAGCGACTGTCGATATTCGATAGTCACGCCGATCGCCTGCTCGGCGTTCGCCGCTTTCAAGGCCCACCCTCGCCAGCATCTGACATGGACAAACGCGCGCGACTCGAGGCCTACCTCGAGTCCCACGACCTCGATTCGGTCTGGTTCGCCCGGCCGAACTCGTTTGCGTGGCTCACCGGTGGAAACAGCGTTATCGACCGCGAGAGCGAGAGTGGAGTCGCGGCGGTCGGGTACGACGGCGACGGCCTGACCCTGGTGACGGACACCATCGAAGCCGACCGCATCGTCGCGGAGGAACTTCCCGACCTCGAAGCGGACGCGGTTTCCGTGGAGCGGTTCCCGTGGTACGCGTCATCGCTGGCCGACGCCGTCGCCGAGTTCGTCGGGACCGACGAACGAGCCGCGGCCGATATCGACATCCCCGGCTTCGAATCCGTCGATCCGATGCCGTTGCGCCAGCCGTTGACCGAACGCGACCGCGAGCGGTATCGCGAACTCGGCGCGCAGACGGCGGCCGCCGTCGAGTCCGTCTGTCGGGAACTGCAATCCGGCGATACCGAACACGAGGCCGCCTCGGCGCTGCGGATCGCGCTCTCCGCTCGAGGGATCGAGGCTCCGGTCGTGCTCGTCGGCGGGTCGGAACGGGTCCAGCAGTATCGCCACTATACGCCCACCGAGGCCGAACTCGGCGATTACGCGCTCGTCTCCGTGACCGCCGAGCGGGCCGGCCTTCACGCGAGTTGTACCCGGACCGTCGCCTTCGATCCGCCCGCATGGCTGGCATCGCGCCACGAGGCCGCGGCTCGCATCGAGACGACGGCACTGGCCGCGACGCAAGCGGCAGCCGCAAACGGGGGCAGCGGGGCCGAACGCGCCGGCACCGCCGGCGACGTTTTCGCCGCGATTCAGGACGCGTACGACGCGGTCGGCTACGAGGGCGAGTGGGAGCGCCACCATCAGGGCGGTGCCGCCGGGTTCGCGGGCCGGGAGTGGATCGCCACGCCAGGCCACGATGCGCCGGTCGACGCACCGATGGCCTACGCATGGAATCCGACGGTACAGGGCGCGAAAAGCGAGGATACGGCGCTCGTCACCGAGGAGGGCATCGAGGTGCTGACGTCGATGGACCGCTGGCCGACGACGACCGTCGACGCGGTCGGGCACGAACTGGAACTCGAGCGACACGACGTCCTCGAGCTCGAGGAGTGACGAGAGGGGACTGACGGCCGCGGCGTTACTGTTACTCGTCGTCCGTCTGCGCGTCCGAGCCGTCGCTTTCGGCCCTGTCGCCGTCCGCCTCGTCGGCGGACTCGAGCCGCGTGTCGTCATCGAACTCGATGACATCGGCGTCGTCGGCGTTCGAGTCGGCGTCGGTGTCCGCCGTCGGAGCCGTGTCGTCGACGGTGATCGTGACGGGTTCGATGTCGTTCTCGAGTCCGGTTCGTGGCTCGCGCTCGGCCTCGCGGTCGAGGACCCGGTCGAGCGTGAAAATGGTGTTCAGTTCCTGCTGGACCTGATCGACGACGCCGCCGACGAGGTCGCTTGGCTGGATCGCCGTGTACTCGTAGGGGTTGTTCCCGGCCCCCTCGTTGGCCCGCTTCTCTCGGGTGACCCGCTCTTCCTCGTGGAGTTCCGCGAGCGCCTCACGGACGGTGCTCGGATAGAGGCCGGTTCCCTTCGCGACCTCCTCGGAGGTGCTGCCGGGGGTGGCCAACAGGTACACGTAGATCTTCGCGCGGGTCTCCGTGTCCAGGATCCACGAAAGCAGGTCGACGATCCGCTGGTCGAGTTCCTCGACGGGCGGGCTGCGACCGCCAGCGTCCCCGTCGTGGTCGACGAACTCGTCCGGTGCCTCGAGCGATTCGTCTCGATCGTCCGCGCCGTCGATCGGGCCCTCGTCGGTGTCGTCGGAACTCATGTGTCTACTCGTACAGGACGAGGCCTCGAGCGGAGTTAAACCTTTGCGGGGCCAACGCGGCGGTGCTCGGAGACAGCCGAACGAGCCAGGCGTGGCGGTTTCAACGCGTTCTATGCCGGTGGCAGGCGACTCGATCGGGTGATCGATCGGCTCGGATTTTGTACGGCGGGACGTACCACCGCGGCTGTTGCTGATTCCTAACCCGGAAGAATTATCATCCGTTTCCAAAATTTTATATTGAAGGTCAGAATTGGACAACTCATGTCAATTTTGAAACAATACCGATCAGTTCCGATCGTTTACCGAATCGCAGTCGCGTTCGTTCTCGGTGCTCTCGTTGGGCTGGTAGTCGGTCAGCCGGCAACGTCGCTGCAGCCGGTCGGTGATCTATTCGTTCGCTTACTCGAGATGATCATCGTCCCCATCATCATCTTTACGTTGCTGATGGCGACGCGGGAACTCTCCCCGAAGAATCTGGGGAAGGTCGGCGGACAGGTCGTCGTCCTGTATCTCGCCACGACGGCCGTCGCTATCGCGATGGGGCTGGGCGTGAGCAATCTCATCGATCCCGGGACGGGAATAACCGTCAAGCAGACCGATGTCCAGACCGAACAGACGCCGTCGCTCGTGGACCAGATATTCAGTATCGTCCCCGAGAACCCGTTCGCCGCGATAGCCGAGGGGAACATCCTCGCGATCATCTTTTTCACCCTCATCTTCGGCCTCGGGATGACGATGGTACGAGCGGAAGCCGAACCGGATTCGGCGGTCCGGAACGGCATCGAAACCATCTTCGACATCGTCGACGCCGGCGCGGAGGTTATGTTCAAAATCGTCTGGGGGATTATGGAGTTCGGCGTCATCGGTGTGTTCGCACTAATGGCGGCGTTGTTCGGGGATGTCGGCGTGAAAGCGATCCGTGCGTACTTCACCCTCTCGCTGACTCTCGCGGTCGCGATCGCCCTCCAGATCACCCTCGTCTACCTCCTTTTGCTCATCCGCGGGGCGGTCGGCGCGTCGCCGGTGGCCTTCCTGCGCGGTATCAAGGAGGCGCTCATCACGGCGCTCAGCATCCGGTCCTCGACCGCGACGCTTCCCATCACGATGTCGGACGCCGACGAGAACCTCCGCATCGAAGAGCGCGTGTACGGCTTCTCACTGCCGCTGGGTGCGACCATCAATATGGACGGAACATCGATGTACCTCGGCATCGTCGCGGTTTTCGCCGCGAACATGGCCGGTGTCTCCCTTACGCTCGCCGAGCAGTTCGCCATCCTGCTTACCGCACTCCTCGCGAGTATCGGCACCGCGGGCGTTCCCAGCGCAAGCCTCGTCATGATGACCGCGGTGTTGACACAGGTCGGCCTCCCGCTCGAGGTCATCGGGATGATCGCGGGAATCGATCCGCTGCTCGACCGCCTTCGGACGATGAACAACATCGCCGGCGACCTGGCAGTGACGACGGTAGTCGCAAAGTGGAACGACGCGATCGATCTCACGGGCGGCGTCTGGACCGACGGATCGGTTGGCCTCACCCAAGAGTCCGTGAGTACGACGGACGACTAACCGAGACCGCGATAGACGACCCTCCGAAATCCGACTCGAGACGAGTCGATCCCCGATCGCGACCGCATCGTATCCGCGCGTCGCACCGAACGGCGCTGCGGGTATTCTCCGGATTTCTGCGCGACTGCCACGGACTCAGTGAGACTGCAACATGAGCGATTCACAGAGCGCGTCGGGACCGTCCTCCTCGAGCAGGCGGCGCTGTCTGTCCGCACCGCTCTCCCGCTCGTAGACGTCTTTGATGCCGTCGATCCCCAGTCGTTCACACTCCCGATCGACGAGTTCGCCGAGGTCGACGGTGCCGTCGAGATCACGATCGATGAAGGCGGCATCCTGGCCGTAGCGGATGGCTCGCCACTTGTTTTCGTCCAGTAGTTCCCGGCGGTGGCGATGGCCGCTCGTCCCGTCCTCGTACGCCTCGGCGAGGGCTTCGACGAGCGCATGGGTGTACTCGACGAACGCAAGCACGGTTTCGGGGTCGGCCTGCCCGTCCGGCGTGCGCACTTCGACGGTTCCGTGGGCGGTGTGTGGCCGCACGTCGTACCAGAGTTCGCCGCGATCGTTGATCGACTCGGTCTCGAGCATCCGTCGCTCGAACCGGTCGAACGTCTCGAAGTCCTCGAAGTGGGTCGGCATGCCGGTGTTGGGGAGCGCTTCGAAGATCTTGGCGCGGGCGGACTGGAGCCCGGTGTCGAACCCGTTCCAGTACGGCGAGTTCGCGGAAAGGGCGAGCATGATCGGGACGTACCACCGCAGTTCGTTGGCGATCCAGACCGCCTTGTCGGCGTCGTCGACGCCGACATGGACGTGGACGCCCGCGGTCGTGTTCCGGTGTTGTGGGTACTGAATCCGGTCGAGCTGCGATCGGTAGCGGGGTTTCTCCGCGTGCTCGAGTTCGCGCCACTTCGCGAGCGGGTGGAGGCCGGCGGCGGCGATGCGATAGCCGTGGGCCTCGGCGTGTTCGACCAGCGCCCGCCGGATCTCGAGCAGCGAGTCACGGGCGTCGTCCGGGGTTTCGATCAACGGCGTCTGGGTCTCGATGACGAACTTGAACAGTTCGTGATCCAGGCGGTCCGCGAGGATTTCGGGCGGGTCGTGTTCGTAGACGAGTTCGTCGGTCCCGCTGGTGGGGCGGCCGTCGTCGTCGACGACGAAACACTCCTCCTCGATCCCCAGCGTCCCCATGCGCGTAAACGATTCCCGCGACCCGCGTTCCATCGTGCCCTGCTTTCGTCGCCGACAGTAAATACGGTTTGGAGTCGGAGCGTCCGGCCGGGAACCGAACGACGCACCGCCGTCGATCGATCGGGACGCCGACTCGCGTCGCGACGAGCGCTCGAGTTGGGCCGGGCGTCAGCCCTCCTCGAGATGAGGGATCGCTACTCGGCGTCGACGGTGACCACGCCTTCGGTAGCGTTGAAATGGACGCGTCGCTCCGCGCCGACGGTGAGGCTCACGCGGGCGAGTTCGAACGACTCGGGGCGCTCGACGCGAACGACCGAATGCCGCGCGGTGAGGTCGCTCGTCTGCTTGAACGGCGTCGTCTGACAGCCGTGGAGGTGGACGCCGCGGTCGGTCGCCTCCGCGCGCTTCCAGTGATGGGTGACCGAGCCCGAACCGAAGCCGGATTCGACGACGAGCAGGACGGTTTCCTCGAAGTCGATCGCGTCGATGGGCTCTTCAGAGCCCTCATCACTGCCGTCGTCACCGAGTTCGAACACCTCGCGGACCTCCGCCGCGCTCGTGAGGGCGCGAACGGCGTACGCCTCGTCCTCGGTATCGGCCGTCCGGAGCAGCAGGTCGGCCCGGGGAGCCGATACCGTCTGGAACTCGAGGTCGGAGTCCCCCGGCATGTTCGCACAGAGGTACAGCTGGTTCCATTCCTCGGGCTCGGTCGGTTGCGACTCGATTTCGTACGGCGGCTCGTCAACGCGCGGGTCTTCCGGAACCGCGCTTGTCGGTTCCGAATCGGCGTCGCCGTCGTCGTTCCCGTTTCCGTCGCCGGTCTCAGTCTGGTCGTCGGCCTGTAGACAGCCGGCCGATGCGACCGTCGCGAGGGCGGTTCCGGCGAGGAATCGTCGTCTGTTACACGTCATCTCCTTTCCCCTACAGTCGAGGTTTGTAAAACTCTTCTACTGGGTGAAAGACGCACTTGAGCTATCGTCGCCAGTGAACGTCACTGCACACCCGCTCGCACGACGGCTGCGCGATCAGTGTGTCCCTCGATTCAGTCGTTCCTCTCGGATCGCGATTCCACGGGTTCCGTGTGTTCGACCGCCATCCCGCGTCCGGCGGGGCATCCCGACGCCGCGCCCTCGGCTGTCGCGAGGTCAGCCACCGCTCTCGAGGAGACAGGGACGTCACACCTCGGACCGTTTCCAACGCTACTGTGGGGGTGGCTCCCTCGAGACGCACCTCAGCAGAACGCTATTACACCACTGAGTGAGGTCGGAATAGATCTCTTACCCCAGTCGTCCGGTCCATCGAATTCGGATGTTTCTACTCCTGAAACGCTCGAACGAAACCACCGGTTTTTGCCGAACTGTGACGGTATCACCGATGGTCATGCTACCGCGTGCAAGAACCGTCGGCGTCGCAGTCATCGCGACGCTCGTCCTCCTCTCGGGGGCGAGCATCGCGTTTGCCGCGATCGACGCCAGCACGGCCCAGGACAACGAAACGGGGAACCAAACAGCGACAGTGACGTTCGAGAACCAGACGTCGAACGGGTCGGCAGTCGTGGTCAATAACACGACGCTCCCCGAGGGCGGCTTCGCCGTCATCCATGCGGCCGCGCCCGTGGACGAAAACGCGACGGACAACATGACGGCGGACGAGAACGAGACCGTGACGAACGTCTCCGAAGAGTACGAGCCAGGGGCGGTCCTGGGTAACTCCTCTTACTTACCGTCCGGCGACCACGAAAACGTGACCGTCGAACTCAACGACTCCCTCGAGGAGAGCCAGGTCCTGATCGCGATGGCCCATCAGGACACCAACGACAACCGGACGTACGAGTTCCCCGAGGCCGACGGCCCCTACACGAGTGACGGCGAGCCGGTGATCGACGACGCGCTGATCACGCTCGAGGATGGGATGAACGAGACGATGGCCGACGAGATGATGGACAACGAGACGATGGACGACGAGATGAGGGATGACGAGATGATGGACAACGAGATGAGGGATGACGAGATGATGGACAACGAGATGAGGGATGACGAGATGATGGACAACGAGATGAGGGATGACGAGATGATGGACAACGAGATGAGGGATGACGAGATGATGGACAACGAGATGAGGGATGACGAGATGATGGACAACGAGATGAGGGATGACGAGATGATGGACAACGAGATGAGGGATGACGAGATGATGGACAACGAGATGAGGGATGACGAGATGATGGACAACGAGATGAGGGATGACGAGATGATGGACAACGAGTCGGAGCCGTAGCGATCACCGTCCGTTTTTCCCACCGGTTCGTGCGTCTCGAGTGACCGTCTCAGATGATCCGCGTCCCGTCGTCGGCGACCGCGAGCTGGGTGATGCGTCGTGCCAGCAGCGCCCGCCCCGCGTCGGTGGCGGTCACTTGCCCTATCTTTAAACAGCGAGAGAATCACGCCGTTTACGGCGGGCGTGAATCGTATCACTCGACAACGTAAACCACCGTCACCGGTCGGTACGAAACCCCAATACTTAGTACACACCGTACCGTACGTATTTGCAAGGGTTACGTCGGCTTTCGGCACTTGCGCGGAAGTACGAGACGCGCTGAAACCAACGTCCTGGGTTTTCCAGGGCGAAGGTTCCCACGGTCGGATGGACCACGGTTCATCGGATGCGGGGTTCGCGTCGTTCGCGAGCACGGTAAACCGACCTGATAGGTACGGGCGGCTAAGTGTGACCGGACCGTCGATACCGTGAGGCATGACCGCTTGGGTGAGAGACGCTCTGAGAAACCGAGCGTCAATGACACGCTTGCGGATGGGAGCACACGTGGCGGTGCCACAGGACGCTCCCGAGCGAGGAACGAAACCCGTTCCATCGACCTCGGGAGAGAGGGTCCTGAAACCTGCTCGGCAACAGGCCGGGTTTCCTCGTGCTGGGGAAGCCTCGCCGTTTACGGCGAGGAGGACGTCACTCACCGCGGTCGCGCCACGATGCCGAGATGATCCGCGTGGTAGTTCTCGAGCAGTTCCGTCTCCAGAATCTCGTACCCCTCCGATAGCTCTTCGCGAACGTCCGCGAACACAGCAGCAGGCTCCCGCGTCACGTCCTCGCTCCGGGCCTTGACGGCCAACAGGAGCCGGCCGTCGTCGGCCAAGAACCGCCGGTTCTCGAGCGCTACGCGGGCCTGCCCCCGCGTTGCCACGTCCTGCACGATCACGTCCACGTCCGACTCGACGATGTGGGCGTAGGTCTCCGGCTTCCGGGCGTCCTTCAGGAGCGGAAAGAGTCGCTCGCGTGAGTCCGCGGTCTCGAGCAAATCCCGCACCGGCCGCGCGGCGAACTCGACTGCATAGGTCGGGCCCGCGAAATCGGCGACGTGGCTCACCGTCGTCCCGCTCGCGGCTCCCAGATAGAGGACCGTCTCGCCGCCTTCGAGGCCGGTGTCCATGCCCACCTCGAGCATCGCGCCGAGCTTCGACCGGTGTGGGTTCCATGCCCGCCACTCGCCGTCCGTCGGTTCGCCGTAGACCGGCTCCCCTCGCGTCGCGAGGCGGTCGGTCCCGTCGAACGCGTGGCGCTCGACCCCCGCCGGAAGCTGCTCACTCATCGGCGGCACCCCCGTCGCTGCCGGCGTCGTCTCCCGTCGTCCGCGCCTGGATCGTCTCGATTCGCTCGGCGAGTTCCGCCTCGAGTTCGGGCTTCAACTCGCCCGAGTAGTGATCGACACGAGCGGCGATGGAGAGTTTGCCGGCCACTGCGCGCGCCGCCGAGCCGCGATTCTCGGGGTGGGTACCCCGAACCGCGTCGTGCGTGTAGATGATCCCGTGTTTGGGCGAGGGCGCGTGCCCGCGCAGGTGGGCGAACAGGGCGTCCTCCGCACCCAATACCTGTACCGTGCCGCTGGGTTTCTTCGCGAGTTCCTCTAAGCCGCCGGCAAGCGCGATCAACCGAGCCGCGAGGACCGGCTCGGCCAGCGCCGAGAGGTTCGGCGCGACGGCCGGGGTCCGACGGTCGACGAACTCCCGGAGTTCGTCGGCCTCGTCGGCGAGGTTGGCGACGCGCTCGGCGAGCGACCTGATCGCGGGCTCCGCGAGGTCGTCGTCGGCCTCCCCGCGTGCGAGCGTTCTGGCGTACTCGATGCCGGTCCCCGCATCGGGGTCGACGGTTCCGGCCCACTCCGCCAGCCGCTCGGCGAGTTCGTTGGCCGTCCGACTGCAGTCGTCCATGGCCCGGATCGCGTGGACGAGCTGGCGGTCGTCGGCCCGCTCGCGTTCGGTCACCGCGGCCCGCGTCGCGGCCGTCGTCGCCTCGCGGAGGGCGTCGTAGTACTCCTCGGCCTCGCTTGCGAATCCGGCCTCGACCGCGAGGGCGGGCCAATCGCGGGGCTCGTCGGCGCTCCCCTGGCGAATCGCGGTCGTCATCGCGTCGGGATCGTCGCGGTCCCCGGCCGCGAACCAGCCGTTCGTCTCACTCATGCACGCTTGTTCCCGCCGCGGGCGATTAAACTCCCCGTTCGCGGTCGCGCCACTCGCGCGGTCGTCGGGAGCCCGGGCTCGAAAGCAACGTGAGCGACGAGCCGAATACGATGACGCGCAAACCGGAGCCGATCAGACGCCGAACGTCGCCCGCAGCATGTCGCGGGTCCCGGGACCCAGGCCGACGGCGACGACGGTGATCATGAGCAAGACGGCGTAGCGGGGGCTGTCCTCGAAGACCGTCTCGTCGAAGATCCAGATGACGAAGACGGCGGCCGCGATTTTGACGAGCAGGAACGGCCAGGCCGACCCGGTGGCGGCGACGATATTGGCGGGCAACACGTCGGCCGTCGTGTTCGCGATCGCCCGGTTGATCGGGTGTTTCGGGACGAGGTTGGCCGGCAGGCCGAGGGAGGTCGCCCAGTCGAGGCCGACGACGTTCGCGACCCCGTCGACCGCGTGGGCCCAGATGACGACGAGCCCCATAGACCGGGTGCCGCGGTTCAGTTCCGGGGCGACCCGCTCGAGTGCGATCCAGGTGAGCGCCGTCGTGAGCGTCGCGCCGACGAGCACGACGAGCGGAACGAGCGGGTGAAACTCCGCGTAGGGTTCCGTCGCGGCGACGAACGCCAGATACGCGATCGTGATCGTCAGCGCCGCGGTCCCGATTCCGGCCAGCGGGTACTCGTAGCCCGAGACGTAGCCGTTGCGGTCGAGCCACACCGATGTCACGACCGCGAAGAGGGCGATGAAGAAGACGGTAAAGTAGATCAGCGGGCTGATGATGAACCCGGACCACGGGAGCGGGATGGCCATCTCGCCGGTCGCCTCGAAGGCCGTCGCATTGACGTCCTCGACGACCCGCAGCGCGCCGCCGAAGAG
Organism: Natrinema pallidum; assembly: GCF_005890195.1. Lineage (NCBI taxonomy): Archaea > Methanobacteriati > Methanobacteriota > Halobacteria > Halobacteriales > Natrialbaceae > Natrinema > Natrinema pallidum. Next base: position 461,017 of record NZ_CP040637.1, read on the forward strand.
CATGAACGGGAACAGGGCGAAAAAGCCCGCGCGGTACCGTTCGATCTCGAGGCGGCGAATGAGAAAGATGACCCCGGTCAGCAACAGGACCAGCGTCGGGATGTAGCCGCCGTAGGAGACGAAGGTGTAGCCCGGCTCGGCGGTCGGACCGGCACCGGCACCGGCCTCGCTGCAGGGGATTTCTTGGCCGCCGGCCCAGGCGACGCAGTTCCAGCTGTGCGCGTCGGCGACTACCGGCCCCCAGAAGTACTGCCAGATGAAATCGACGTACACTCGATCGGGGAACAGGACCGCGCCGAGGACCACGGCGGCGGCGAGACTCGCGACGGTCGCGGCCCAGACGCGCTCGGCCCCGAACCGGTCGATGAAGTCGTCCATACCGGAATCCGATAGTGGTGGCCGCTTACCGTTTCCGGTTTCAATGCGCGGCACTGTCCGATCGGCTGACCGGGATCGGCCCGCGGCTCACGCGACGATTTCGCGGGTCGCAGCGAGCAGTTCGTCGTGAACCGCGCCGTTCGAGGCGACCAGGCCCGTGCTGTCGTGTCGCCAGCGGTTCCCCTCGAGGTCGGTGACGACCCCGCCGGCCGCGCGGATCGACTGTACGCCGGCGACGGTATCCCACGGGTTCGTTTGCAGGTTCGTCATCGTTCCCTCGAGCGTGCCCGATGCGACCAACGCGAGTTCGAGTTGGGTACAGCCGTATCGGCGCATGTCGCCGAACCGATCGACGACCGCGCGGGCGGCCGTGGCGTACTGATCGCGCTGGTCGAAGTCCCACCAAAAGGTCGGGCAGACGGTGGCGGTTTCGGGGTCGGTGCAGTCGCTGACCGACAGCGGCTCGCCGTTGCGGAAGACGCCGTCCGGGCCGACGCGGTACGTGTCCGACAGCGCGGGACAGTCGAAGGCGGCGGCGACCGGCTCGCCGTCGACGACGGCCGCGACGGCGGTGCCGAAGGCGCGCGAGCCCCGCACGTAGTTGTTCGTGCCGTCGATGGGGTCGACGATCCAGGCCGGACCCGTTTCGGGGACCGTCTTCAGCGCGTCCTCCTCTTCGCCGACGACCGGATCGTCCGGGAACGCCGTCCGGATGGTCTCGATGACCGTCTCCTGTGCGTCCCGGTCGACCTGCGTCACGACATCGGTTTTCCCGTCTTTGTGTTCGATGTCGAGGTCGGTTCGAAACGAATTCGCCGCGACGGTGGCACCGTCGGCGGCGGCCTGCATCGCAACGGCCGCCCGTCTGGTGTCCGACTGGGGCTCGTTCATGCCCCATCATCGGGAGTCGTGGGTGAAAAGTGATCCTACCTGTCGTCCCGCGGCCCGACCGGTTCGCGCCGAGCGCGACGCCGCTGTCGGGCCGGTGAAACGGTCCCGGAGAGCGCGCTCGAGGCCCCGTTTACGAGCCGGCCGATCGACGGAGGATGTCGACAGTGGTGGTGGTTCCGATGGCTCCCGCCGCCCGGCCGGCTGGCCGCCGGGGCTCGAGTCGGAGCCCCGGATCAGTCCTCGCGGTGGACGAGCGCGGGCGGCACCGAACAGCCACAGGGGCTGACCGAGCCGGTCATGGGACCGGAGACGGTGAGGAACGCGATCGGGTCGCCACAGCGCGGACAGTCGGGGGGCGACGAGTCGTCGCGGTTGGCGGCGGTGTCGTCGCGGTCGGCGGTGCTGCTGTCGCAGGCGTCGGTGTCGTCACTCTCGTGGTCGTCGCGGCCGCTACGCATGCCGACCACTCCGCGACCGTCGATGCATAGCCGAAGCTGGTTCCGTCGGGCGATTCCGTGGTCGTGCGGGACGTTTATATCCCGGTAGAATGTATGCAAGCATGGCAACCAAAGCGGGGCGCTTTGGAAGCCACGTCTCGGGTGTCTTAGCACCCGGGGCATTTGCGTGCAGCCCCCTATATTCTGGAGCGTGGCTTCCACTTTACCAGTTGACGTATTGGGACTTATATCTACTGCTTACGGCGCGGAACGGATCGTTCTCGAGAGCGAAACGAGCACGAAACGCGCCAGTAACACGCCAAGCACACGCTTGGACCGGGAGCCTCGTCGCTCGAGCGGGCGACCCCGTCGCGGGGCCGAACGGCGACCGGGCCGACGAGCGAACCGCCGAGCCGGCGGCTGGTCGCGTTCGGATCGGCAGCAGAAGTTTGCGAGGGCAAGACGCTCCGTCTTGCCGCGCACTGTGGTCAGTGCGAGGGGAGGGGATCGAACCCACGAACTCCTACGAGAGCGGATCTTGAGTCCGCCGCCGTTGACCGCTTGGCTACCCTCGCACGCATCTCTCCGTAGACCCGTACATGGGTTAAATGGCCCGGTTTAGCTCTCGGTAACTCCCTCGGATGTATACTCTCATCAGCTATGGAGACACGATACATCTTGGATAGTGTTTCTTTATTCCACTAATTCATGTCTAAAAAACTATAACTAAGTATGTTGCGAAAGGTATAGATATAAATCTATTAGCTAGTGGTTGCAAATCTCCCTTGAGAATCTAGTCAGTAAATATCAATATTTATATCCCTGCCGTATCAGTTGGTTTACTATGAGTCGGATTCGACGAGTTGACGACCAACGCGAAATGGAGCGAGTTATTGACGACTACATCACGCAGGGTTACCAGGTGAAAAGCCAAGGGGAACGTAGCGCTCGTGTGAAGGATAAGGATTGGGGAACGGCCCTCGGCCATATCATCGTCGCTGCATTAACTCTTTGGTGGACTCTAGGTGTCGGTAACGTTGCCTATGCTGCGTACAAACGGTATACCGCCGACGAGGTAACGATCAAAGTGGATAATTCCGATAGCGCTTGAAGCGCCCTATCACGTGGTACAGACCGATGAAACGTTCTTCCATTGCAGTCATTTAGCACCCGCAATATCAACTATCTACCGGCCATGTATTTTACGACTTCCATCATAAAGTATCTGGCCGTAATCTTTCCTTCAGATAGCTTTTTGCCCGACTGGTGGTCCCTCGTTCTCCTCGTCCCAGCAGGAATCATACTTTTCATCGGACTGTTGAGGGATTCTGAAAGGCCAACGTATTCCATTCCGAGTGGACTCCACGAGCTGTCTGAATCACCGATTTATTTCGCTCTCACTTGTGCTGTGGTCGGTCTGTGGAGCGTACTTTTTGTTGGGTTGAATATGATCCAGCGGATCGTGATTATCGCCCCGATTTTCGAAGAATTGCTGAAGTTCGGGGTCGCGTTACTCATCGGGACGGCGGTCTTCGGGAAGTCAATTTATCCTCGTATCGCTCTTGCTCTCATAATCGGCTGTACATTCGGCTTAGTCGAACACTCGACCACGTACGCTGGTGAACCGGATATCCTCTACCTGTATCGCGTGTTTTTCCATTCCCTTTTGAGCATGATCTCCGTCGGCGTTTACGCCACGTTCGAGAGTCGAAACATCAACGGATTGCTATGGGTTGCACCGATATATCCGATCGTCCTCCATTATTTGAATAACTCGTTTTCCGTTCTTTCTAGCGTAGTATTGGCGACGGCATCGGAAGCAACACAACTCCTCGCGTCTATCCTTTTTGGCATCCTAATCCTCCTTCTCGGAGTCGCTTTGCTAGTCATCGTTCTCGTGCGTCACGATATCACCGAATCGCTCCACCGTGAGCCATCTCTATTCCTTCGCGGCATACTCTGATTTTGTCGACGCCTCGAGCCGCCGTCTTCGGTTCAGTCACGGTCGTCTCGCCGATGACGAACCACGGGTCCGGCCCCGCCGACACGACCAACCTACCAAGTGTGGTCGGCGAGGACCACTCGCTCCTCGGGTTCGACCACCGGTCTCGAGCGCGGGCGCGACGACGGCGGATCGGTCCCGACGCTCAGGCCGTCCGGGGCTCGAGGTCGGCCGCCGTGTACCGCCGCTCACAGTTCAGACACTGGTACCCGCCCTCGATGTGGGCGTAGAGGCGTTCGCCGCAGTGCTCACACCGACCGTAAGGCTGTGCCATCTAGTCCGTGCGATGGGTCGAACCGGCATAAATTCGGTGCCTACAAGCGATAGGGTGTGCGTAACCGACGGAATTACACGCATACCGACCCTCCAATCGACTATGGCCGAACACACCCGCGCCCCGGACCGCGACTCGCGCGAGTGGACGGCGACGGACCGCTCGAGCGGAGCCGAACCACACCAGCGGCTCAGTACGACCCATGGATGAGCACACCCGGGACTACACCGTCGGCCCGCCGACCGAGGGGAACCCGACCGGATGGCGTCGGGGGCGACCCGAATCGAACGGATGGGAACACGGCACGCTGCGTCGGGCCGTGGTCCACGGCGTGGCCCTCTTTAACGCCCGCGCGTTTCACGAATCGCACGACTGTTTCGAAGCGGAGTGGTACAACTACGGACGCGGAACGACGGAAAGCGCGTTTCTGCACGGACTGGTGCAGGTCGCGGCGGGAGCCTACAAACACTTCGACTTCGAGAACGACGACGGGATGCGGAGCCTCTTCGAGACGGCGGGGCAGTACCTCGATGACGTGCCGAACGACTACTACGGCGTCGATGTCCGCGACGTCCGGACGACGATCGCGAACGCGCTGGACGATCCGACGGCACTGCACGGCTGGCGGATCGAACTCGACGGCGGCCGGCCGGAAGCGACGGAGATCGATTTCGAGTACGCCCGGGGGCTCGACTAACCGCCGGTGGAACGATCCCGCCCGCCGGCCGACCGCCCGGCCCCTCGAGACGGACGGCACCGTCCGATTCGCGGACTCCGCAGCCACGTCGTGACTCCGTGGCCGTGACAGGTCCGCCCCGATCGGGTGGGCGGCGCTGCCCATAGCGGCTGGCAGTGTCGCGGTCCCGGCCGACCGGTCACGATCGCTGACTGGTCGGTCCTGCGAGAGACCGAATCGCCTTTCACGCCGCGGCCCAAGTATCGTACAATGAGAGTTGCACAGCTCGGGTCGGGAACGCCGGAGATCGCAGTCGTCGCGGGCATCCACGGGGATGAACCCTGTGGCGTCCGTGCCGTCGAGCGACTACTCGACGAACGCCCGACCGTCAACCGTCCCGTCAAGCTCGTCGTCGCCAACGAGGCGGCGCTGGAACGACGGGTTCGCTTCATCGACGAGGACCTCAACCGTACGTTCCCCGGCGATCCGGACGCCAAGACACACGAAGGGCGGCTCGCGGCCGCCCTCGTCTCGGAACTCGAGGGCTGTCTGACGTTCTCGATGCATTCCACGCAGAGCCACGCCGACCCCTTCGCGATCGTCAACGGGGTCAGCGAGACGGCGACGGAAATCGTCCCGCAACTGCCCGTGGCGGCGATGGTCGAAACGAGCAACTTCGCGGACGGACGGCTCTTTTCGGCCGTCGACACCGTCGAAGTCGAGTGTGGTCTTCAGGGCTCGGAGACGGCGGCCCAGAACGCCGATCGCCTGACTCGCGCCTTCCTCACCGCTGTCGGCGCGTTGCCCGGCGACACCGTCGACCGCGAACTCCCCGTCTACCGGCTCACCGACGTCATTCGGAAACAGCAGGCCGACACCTACGAGGTCTTCGTCGAGAACTTCACGCCGGTCGAGGCGGGCGCACCCTTCGCCGCCGCCGACGGCGACGAACAGGTCGCCGACGAACGCTTCTATCCCGTCCTCATGTCCTCGAACGGGTATCGGGACGTCTTCGGCTACGCCGCGGAGAAGCTCGACGTCCTCGAGACGACGACCGCGGCCGACTGACCGGTCGCCCCGACGACCTACCGTCCTCCCGACCCGCCCGGTATCCGACCCGGAGCCGACCGGCCGCGGTCGGGCTCGGGAGTATGGATGACACAAGGCATATCCCCGCCACCGCCGTACCGTAGATCATGGAGTTCCCACCGAACCAGGGTCTCGACCAGGACGAAGTCAACCAGCAGGTCGCCGACGCCATCGAGGAAAACGAGGTCGTCCTCTTCATGAAGGGGACCGAACTCATGCCCCAGTGTGGCTACTCCCGGAAGGCGCTCGGCCTCATCGACCAGTACCGCGACGACTACGAGACCGTCGACGTCCTCGAGTCGCTCGACGAGTTCCGGACGGCTCTCAACGAGGAGAGCGGCTGGGAGACCATCCCGCAGACGTTCGTCGACGGCGAGTTCGTCGGCGGCTCCGACATTCTCGAGGAACTCGACGAGCGCGGCGAACTCGAGGCGACGCTTACCGACGCGTGAGCGGCGATCGCCCGGGAGCAATGTCTCCCGACTGATAGTTCACGCATCTAATAGCAGGTCATATAAGTCACGCGCTCGTACTTACAGACCACGACTATCGCCGTACACACCTTCCCACAATGTCAACAGAGGAATCCAGACACGTTTATCGGCTGCATTCGACGCTCGAACTGCCCCTTGAGGACCTTCGTGACCACATCGACGACGCGACCTTCCCCGATGGAATCACCGATGTCGAGATCACGCGGCGAAACAACACGCTGATTCTCAAAGCCGTCGCTGAGGATCAGTCGGTGAGCAAGTACACCCCGACGGCACAGCTCAAAGCCAGCGTCACCGAAAATCGGGTCTACGAAGAGGACCCGGACGAGCGCCGCCAGAAGTCCTTCAGTTGGGACGAGGAAGAAGAGGAGGAGATCGAGTCCGAACTCGTCGAGTTTGCCGCGTTCAAGGGCGACCGCGAGACCGTTCTCCAGAACTCGCTGTTACAGTATCAGATGTTCCTCGTCCTCTGTGGTATCGCCGAAGCCGCCGAGAAAGGCACCCTGACTGCGATCTCGGAGCGGGACGGCGACCTCGAGGCGACCAGGATCGTCGACGGCGAACCCCGACCGGCGGACATCGAAGTCGTCGAAGGCCCGCGCGACCACGGCTCCGGACAGGGCGGCGTCAACTGGCGGGATAACAAGTTCATCACCGACTGAGAGCGGCCAACCCGTCGGCAACGGGCGTGTGACACGACAGCGCGGAACGCCGTCTCGCTGGCATCGAGTCAGCCGTTCGGCTCGCTCGTACGGAGTTCGAGTTCGACCGAATCACCGTCGGCGATCGTCCCGGGAATGCGGTCCGTTCCGTAGCCGGCGTCGAGCGCGAGCCCCAACTCCGTCGTCTCCCCCTGTGAGAGCGGAACGTAATTCTCGGGCTCGTCGAGTCGGGCGATCCGTTCGGGTCCGGAGAAGCCGCCCTCGGGAAAGAGCATGATGCCACCGGTCGGCGGCACCACCACGGATAACTCGAGCGTGTGAGACGATCGGTTTTCCGCTTCAATGAGGTTCGGAAACGCCGTGACCGAACCCTCGTTTACACCCTCTCCCGGGTCAGTCACACCGTTTTCGACAGCGGTCAAGTCGATGCTGATCGCCCCCTCGCTCCCCCCGGTCACGAAATCGGCGGCGTCGCCCGACCCGGACGCGAGCCCCAAGAGGGCAGCGTCGTCGACCGTGGTAGAAACGCTGACTCCGCGATCCGCTTCGGTTCGACTGAACGCGCCGGTACCGAACGCGGTCCCGCCGCCGACGACGATCGCACCGAACCCGATCAAAACCGTTCGACGTTTCATAACCCCCAGTCACCTCTGTCGCGCGTACATCAAAGTTTAAGGTTGTTACTATATAATAATTCGGTGTCAAGCGAATCGCCGTGTGGCCCCGAGCGTCACTCGACGATTTCAGCCCGCTCATGAATCGATCCCTGAAGGCGTTCGGCGTGCTGTTGATCGTGCTGGGTGCGGTTCTCGGTGTCGCACAGCTCGGCTCCGTCGAGCAACTCGTCGCACAACGGGACGCATCCACCTCCGTCGCCGCGGAGACCGATGCATACCTCTCGATACAGGACGAGTACGGATCCAGGGAAATCTCCAATTACGATTGTTTTTGGTTCTACTGTTATACGGATGAGCAACCACGGACGGTTGCCGCGCTCGAAAACAGATACGTCGCCGACTATGCGACCGTCAGTGCCGATGTTACCGCCATTGCGGGCGCGTCCGATGACACGCTCGAGGTCAGCAAATCGCCAGCGTCGCTGACCGAAGGGGAATCCGGCGAGGTCGTCCTGTCGTGTTCGGACACCGTCACGGACGACGGGACGGCCGACGTGACCCTCCGGTTCGCGGTGTCCGATCCGTTCTACATCTATGAGGACACGACGATTCGAGACGTGTCGTACGACTGCGACTCGAACCCTTAGCTTTCGGCGAGTCGGTCCTCCCACTCGTCGGCGGTCATCGACTCGCCGGTGACGCCGTCGGGCCCCTGTGCCGCGAGCAGCGCGGCGGCGTCGTCCATCACGTCCGGTTGTAGGATCTCCTGCCGTTCGGCGTCGGGGAGGTGTTCCCAGATCTGCGTGTTGACCCGGCCGCCGGGATCGATCGCGTTGACGTTGATCCCGTCGGCGTCGACCTCGAGCGCGACCGCCCGTGTAAACCCTTCGAGCCCCCATTTGGAGCTAACGTACGGCGCAGCGTTGGGAACCGCAGCCGTCCCGAGTCCCGAGGAGACGTTGACGACGTTGCCCGACGTCTCGTCGGCCTCGAGCATCGCCTCGAGGACGCGCTTCGTGAACAGGGCGACGCCGGTGAGGTTGTTCTCGATGATTCGGGTCCACTCCGCGTCGTCCGTATTGACGAGAGCACCGCGGTCGTCGCCGAAGTGTCGGCCCGGAACCCCGGCGTTGTTGAACAGCGTGTCGGGGGTTCCGAAGCGCTCGACCGTCGACCGGACGACGTCGTCGATGGCGTCGGGGTCGCGCACGTCCGCCGGGGCGACTAACGTCTCGCCGTCGGCCGCGTCCGCGACGGCCGCGAGCTCGTCCTCGCTTCGGGCCACAAGGACGACGTTCGCGCCGCGCTCCGTGAGGTGTAGCGCCATCGAGCGCCCCAGTCCTTTGCTCGCACCGGTCACGATGATCGTCTCGTCGTGTAGCGTTGGCATGCAAACGGGTGCTTTCGGGGCCATCGAGTAATACGTTCGCCAGGCCGTCACCTTCAGCCGCCCGAAGACGATCCGTGCCCACTGTGAGCACCGAATCGAAGAAAGAAGGCGTTCGACGGCCGACGTTCGCGGCCCGACCGCTGCTTGACGGGAGGATCGCGATCGTGCTCGGACGCTTTGCGGGGTCGTCCAACGACGGCGTTTTCGAACGGGTCACCGGGGCGTGGGCCCGGCGAGTGGGCCGAGGTGAGGAGGCCTACTGCCGACAGGTCTTTCCGCCGACCCAAAAGATTTACACCTCCTAATTATATCTAATTACGATATGGCCGAGACCGCTCCCGACTACGCGGATGTCGATTATACCGACGGCGAAGGTGAAGCCCCCGACGAGTATCCGCACATCCAGGACAAGATCGAGAAGGCGATCGAGGTCACCCGCGAGGGATTGGCGGAGTACGAGAACCCGGCGGTCATGTGGACCGGCGGCAAGGACTCGACGCTCACGCTGTATTTCATCAAAGAGGTCGCCGACCGCTTCGATCTCGAGGTCCCGCCCGCGGTCTTCATCGACCACTACCAGCACTTCGACGAGATCCACGACTTCGTCGACCACTGGGCCGACGAGTGGGATCTCGAGGTCATCTACGCGCGCAACGAGGACGTCGGCGAGTACGTCGACGAACACGGCTTAGAGCCCGGCGACGAGATCGACATCTCGGCGCTCTCGGAGCACAACCAGCACCACGTCGAGGACATCCTCGAGTACGAAGAGGACACGTTCCCGTTCCTGCTCGACACCTACGTCGGTAACCACCTGCTGAAGACGGTCGCGCTCAACGACGCGCTCGAGGAGCACGACATCGACGGCGTCATCTCCGGCGTCCGCTGGGACGAACAGGAGGCCCGCGCCGACGAGACGTTCTTCTCGCCGCGCCACGACCCCGACATCTACCCGCCCCACGACCGCATCCAGCCCATCCTGCAGTTCGACGAGGCCGCCGTCTGGGAGGCCTTCTGGAACTTCGTGGTGCCGGACACGGTCGAGAACTTCCCCGAGGAGGGCTACGTTCCCGAAGCCGACGACGACCTCCCCGAGGGCGTCGAACAGGACGATGTCCCGATCTCGCCGAAGTACTTCGCCGGCTTCCGCTCGCTGGGCAGCGAAGTTAGCACCGAGAAGTCCGACGAGGACCCCGCGTGGCTGCAGGACCTCGAGGGAACGACCGAACGCGCCGGCCGCGCTCAGGACAAGGAGGACCTGATGGAGCGCCTGCGCGACCTCGGATACATGTAACCTCGGCGTAGCTGTCAGTGGACGATTGGGTCGGCTCGGCGGGTCGCCATCGTCGAGCCGTCGAACGCGTTCCACGTTCGCGCGCCTTTATTGCTGCTTCGAGTGAACATGCGCCGTGATGACTATCTACCGAACGCGGGCCGGCCTCCGTCATCGGTTTCGGGACGTATTGAACTTCTACTATCCGGACTGTCTGGATACGGCCGTCGGCGGCTACGTCGCACAGCTCGACGAACGCGACGGCCACGTCTACGACGCCCGGACGAAACACCTCGTTGCGACGGCCCGCGGCGTCCACAACTTCAGCCTGGGCGTCCTCGCCGACGGGCCGAACTGGTGTGAGTACGCCGCCGAACACGGCCTTCGATTCCTCTCGACCGTCCACTGGGACGACGACCGAGCGGGATACGACTGGCTCCTCGACGGGCGGACGCCGACCGACCGGACGCGGTACTGTTACGGACACGCGTTCGTCCTGCTCGCCGCCGCCCGGGCGCTGCAGGCGGGGCTCCCCGGCGCTCGAGCCGAACTCGAGCGGGCGTTCGGCGTTCTCGAGGAGCGGTTCTGGGACCCGTCCCACGGACTCTACGCCGACCGCGCGTCGCCTGACTGGGACCTCGCCTCGTATCGTGGCCAGAACGCCAATATGCACGCCTGCGAGGCCCTGATCGCTGCGTACGAGGCCACGGGCGCGGACCGGTACCTCGAGCGGGCAGTCAGGGTCGCCGACCGGTTCACCCGCGGTGTCACTGCGGCGACCGACGGACTCCTCTGGGAGCACTTCACGGAGGCGTGGGAGCCGGACCGGTCGTACAACGCTGACAGTCCCCGCCACCGGTTCAGACCACCGGGGTACCAGCCCGGCCATCACGCCGAGTGGGCGAAGCTGTTGGCGCTGCTGGCCGCTCACCGGCCCGAGGACTGGCTGCTCGAGCGCGCCCACGACCTCTTCGAGACCGCCGTCGACCTGGGCTGGGACGACGAGTACGGCGGCCTCTACTACACCGTGACGGCCGACGGGGAGCCGATCGTCCCCGACAAGTACGGCTGGGTGCACGCCGAGGCGATCGGCGCGAGCGCGCTGTTGTGCCGGGCCGACCGCGAGACGGACCGGGCATCGCCGGCAGCCCTCGAGTGGTACGACCGGCTCTGGGCGTACGCGGGCGAGCACCTGATCAATCCGCGGTACGGCAACTGGTACGAGCGACTCACGCGCGACCACGACCGCGACGGGCCGAACCACGGACCGGCGGTCGAACCCGGCTACCATCCGCTGACGAACTGCTGGCTCGGGCTGCGAGCGCTCGAGGCCGACGGACGGTCGTCGTTCGGGCCTCGAGCGGACGAGCGGTGAGCAATACCCGGGGTTCGGTTCGACGGTTCGGACCGGCTTCCGTCGACCAGGTCAGCGAGTCGCCCGATACTCGCCGTGTTTGACGCCGAGCACGAGCATGAGCAACCCGAACACGATCATCGACGGTGCGACCATCATCAATACGGTGCTCATCGCCATCATCGGTGCGGCGAGTAATCCGCCAACACCGAGTGCGATTACAACGAGAAACGCCACTGCCGTCTTCGTTCCATCGAACTCCATGAACGGTCGTTAGCAGGGAAGCCCCTAATGGTACCGGGAATCGGCAGTCCGTTCACGGCGGCTGCGGGAAAATTGAGGCTACTCCGAGGGACGAACCAGGTTCGCCAACTCGACGACGCCGCCGAGGAACCAGCCAAGCGGGAACGAGAGGCCGACCCACATCCCGGCGTAGGCGGCTCCTTCGAGGGTGAAATTCCCGCGGAGGTAGTCGTTCAAGCCGCCGACGAACAACACGTTGTCGAGCACCCAGACGGCGAGGTCGTAGCTGGGCTCGAGGACGACCTCCTCGAGCGACGGCGTGACGAGCGCGGCGACGACCGGCGGCAGGAATAACGCGGTCATCGCGAACGGGTACGCGAGACCGACCGTCGTTCCGCGGCCCCCGAACTTCGAACACGTCGCCGCGAGGGCCGTCGAGACCGTCGCGACGATGCTGGCGAGGCCGACCGCGAGGACGGCGTTAATCGGGACGTCGACCTGCTCGAGATAGGACATCGCGCCCCAGATGAGCGTCAGCGCGCCCCAGCCGACCAGCGCCACCGTCGTCACGCCGATGATCCCGAGTCGCGTCTGCGTCGAGTCGAGTTTCGCCGCGTAGTAGCGAGTTGCGAGGCCGAGGACGGTAAGCGGATAGAGGACGAGCAAGCCGATGAGTCCCAGGGTGCTCCAGCCGTGATAGCTGATCTTCTGCGGGAGCGTCTCCGGTTCCCACTTGCCCATGACGGAGTGACCGCGACCGCGCTGCCGAGGAAATACGAGTTCCATCCAGGCTCCGTGCAACCGGCGAACGTCGGTTCTCACCGCGCCGACGAACCCACCACCGCCGCTTCGCGAGCGGGTAGACATACGCGAGCCAAAAAGCCGATGTACCGTAAACTTTCCTGCTTTTTCTTCGCTGTCGATCGGTCAGCCGGCCGTCAGTTCGGGCGGTTCTCGCAGGCCGGCTCGAAAACCGATGTCGTCGCTCAGTTCCAGGGCGCGAAGTCGGGATCGACCTCGCGACTCGTCTCGTCGATCGCGTCGATCGTGTCGATGTCGTCCTGGTCGAGTTCGACCGTCAGCGACGCCAAGTTGTCCTCGATGTGGTCCTCGCCGGTCGCCTTCGGGATCGCGGTAACGCCCTTCTCGCGGGCCCAGGCGAGACTGACCTGCGCCTCGGTGACGCCGTGTTTCTCCGCGACCGCCTGCATCTCGGGCTGGTCGAACACCTGTCCGCGGGCCAGCGGCGAGTAGCCGACGACCTCGATGTCGTGGTTCTCGCAGACTTCCCTGAGCTCGTCCTGGGGAAGCAGCGGGTGAAGTTCGACCTGATTCGCGAAGATCGGCGCGTCACAGATGTCGACGGCCTCCTCGAGGTGCTCGGGCTGGAAGTTACTGACGCCGACGTTCTCGATCAGACCCTCGTCGTAGAGTTCGGAAAATGCCGAGAGGGTCCCCTCGGCGTCGTACTCGCCCGCCGGCCAGTGGACGTACAGCAGGTCGACGTAGTCGACGCCGAGCCGGTCGAGACTGTCCCGAGCCGTCTCGAGGACATCGTCGTGCTCGAGGTTCGTGATCCAGATCTTGGTCGCAAGGAAGATATCCTCGCGGTCGACATCGGCCTGCGCGATGCCCTCGCCGACGGCGGCCTCGTTGTCGTAGGCCTGTGCGGTGTCGATGTGTCGATAGCCCGCGTCGAGAGCCGTGCGGACGCTTTCGACGCACTGTTCGGCGTCGTCGTTCTGCCAGGTGCCAAGTCCGAGCATCGGCATCCCATTTGCGGACGGATACGTTTCGGGGGCGGTCTGTTCGGCGTCGTTGGTTCCCATGTGCGATCGATGGAGCAGAGCGGGAAAATGGGTTTGGGTAGCGGATAGGGGTTCGCCTTGCGACAGCGCGATCCTCGGCTATCGGCGAATGCGGTCCGTGATCGTTGCGCACCGTTCGCCGTCCGTTACTCGGACAACTGCCCCCAGGCCCGTTCGCGCTCGAGTGTCGCACTCGCCGCGAGAGCGGCGTCGCGGATTCGATCGGCGAGTGCCACTGCTGACGGCCGGATGAGCGGTGTCTCACGTGACATGTGTCTAGCACTATGAGACGAGCTGCTCGCTGCTCTCCCGACGGTCACGTCCGACCGCCCTGACTCGACGATCGACCGCGGTCCGGCCTTACTGATACATCCGCAGCGGCTGGGCCTGCGAGCTCTCGTCCTGCCCGATCGCTTGCATCTGCTGGGCCAGTTGCTCTCGCTTCGCGCGGATCTCTTCGGCCCGGTCGACGAGTTCCTGGACGTCGATTTCGATGCCCGCGACCGGACCGATCCCGTCCTCGAGCAGGACGCTCGCGGCTTCGGGGTCGGGGAACTGATGGTTACACTCGACGACGAGGGCGAGGCTCCCGTAGTCCTCGTGTGCGGCGCGGTTGATGAGCGCCCCCGTCGGCCCCGTGATGACACCGTCCTCCGGCGGCATCGCGATGTCGGTCGACTCGAGCCGGTCGCCGGCGTCGCCGGTCGCGACGCCGTAGAGGGCGGGACGGGTTCCGTTCTCGCGCTCGGCGGGGAGGCCGCTGAGGTAGATCGGCGTCGCCGCCCGGTCGACGATCCAGCCGGTCAGACAGTCGGCGACGCTCTCGACGGCCTGGGACGCGATCGGCGCGTCGCTCTGGAGGGCGATGAGGTCGTGTTCCTCGCTGACGTAGAGGCGCACCGGCGGCCGCGCCGTCCGGTCGCCGCTGCGGTAGACGCCGATCCGGGGTAACCCCTCGCAGTTGACGCTCGCGTAGTAGCGCATGTCGAGTTGCTCGACGAGGTGGTCGGTCGCGATCTTTCCGACGAGGCCGACGCCTGGAAACCCCTCGACGAGCGTGGGGTTCTCGAGGTCCGGCTCCGGTCCCTGAACGCGGATACCTGCCATACTCCGACCGATGGCCGTCACCGGCATAAAATCGAGGGCCGGGACCGTCGGCGATCTCTCGGGCAATTCGTGTGAGCACCCTGTCTGTTATGTCGGTCGCGTCCGACGATTCGATACCGATGCCGACGCCGGAAACGGACCGCGACCCGGCCGACGACCGTGATTCCGACGCCCGGTACGCGCTCGTCCGTGCGGCGTACGCGGACGCGATTTTCGACGCGATCGGAACGGTCCTCTTGCTTGGGTTCGCACTGCTGTTCCTGGCCCTCGGGACGAGAGGGCTGCTCGTCGATGCGTCCACCGAACTCGCCGTCGGTCTCATCCTCGGGGCCGTTGTGCTGGCCGGTGTCGCGTTCGGTCTGGTGCCGCCCGTCCGGAAGTGAGCCCGGCGATCCGGCGTCGGCTTCGAAACCCACAAGCGCCAGTCGCTCGAACCCCGAGCCGATGGAGCCACTCGAGCGGTATCGACCGATTATCGACGATTTCGACGCGTTCCTCGCGGCCTGCGAGCGGCCGCTCGGCAACGCCGTCCGCGTCAACACGATCAAGGCCTCGGTCGAGCGGACGCTCGCGGCCCTCGACGAGGCGGGCGTCGACTACGACCAAGCCGACTGGAACCCGCGCGTCCTGACCCTCGAGACCGACTCGCCGGGATCGACGTGGACCTCCTTCCACGGCTTTACCCACGGCCAGGAGGAGGTCTCGGCGGTGCCGCCGGTCGTTCTCGATCCACAGCCCGGCGACCGGGTCTGGGACTGCTGTGCCGCGCCCGGCGGCAAGGCGACCCAGATCGCGGCGCTGATGGACGACCGCGGGACGGTCGTCGCAAACGACAACAACCTCGGCCGCATCTCGGCGCTGCGGTTCAACGCCGAGCGACTCGGCGCGACCAGCCTCGCCGTGACCAACGCCGACGCGCGCAACTACTCGCTCGAGCGGTTCGACTTCGACGCGTTCGATCGGACCCTCGTCGACGCCCCCTGTTCCTGCGAGGGGACGATCCGGAAGAACCCCGACGCGCTCGACAACTGGTCGGAGGGCCACATCTCCTCCGTCGCGGGCATCCAGAAGGGGATCATCCGACGAGCGATCCAGGCCACCCGCGAGGGCGGGACGGTCGTCTACTCGACGTGTACCTTCGCCCCCGAGGAGAACGAGGCCGTCGTTCAGCACGCCCTCGACAACGAGTCCTGTCGCGTCGTCGACTTCGACCTCGATCTAGCGCACGCGCCGGGACTGACGGCGTGGAACGGCGAGAGCTTCGACGAGCGCCTCGAGCGGGCGGCCCGGATCTATCCCCACCAGAACGACACCGGCGGGTTCTTCGTCGCGAAACTGGAGGTGACCGCCTGATGGCCGACGGCAACGACGGTCAGCGGTTCGACCGACTCCCCGCGACCGACGCCGAACGCACCGTCGACGGGCGAGCCACGCGCGAGGCGGTGGTCGACTACTTCGCGGATCGGTTCGGCATCCCACCGGAGACGTTCGACGACTACACCTTCTGGGAGAAGGGTGCGGGGAAGATCTGGATTTACCGCGGCGAGGCCCCGACGACGCTGGAGATCGAGGCGATCGGAATGACCTGCCTCCGCACGCGACAGGAACACTGGAAGCCGACGACGGATTTCGTCCAGCGCGTTGGCGGCCACGCCACCGAGTGCGTGATCGACCTCGACCGCGAGCAGGCGCGTCGCTTCGCCGCCGGCGAGGACCAGACGCTCGAGTGGTGGGACGGCGACTGGGGGTATCTGATCGCCGCCCACGAGATTGCGGGCGAGTCCGAAGCGATCGGCGTCGGCCTCTACGTTCACGGCGAACTCCGTTCGATGGTCCCGAAGGGACGACAACGGGACCTCGAGCCGTAGCGACGGGGAACGCGAGCGACCACTCGAGAGACGGTCTCGGCGAGACACGCTCCCCGACGGCTGTTTCTCTCAGGGGCGTCCGAGGCGGACGTGGCGACGGTACAGATAGGCGGAGAGCGCCGGCACCGAGAGGAGCAGGAGCTTCGGGACGATCACCCCGCCGAGATGGACGACGCCGGCGAGCCCCCACCAGCCGCTCGGCGACCACGTCTCGTTCCCGCTGAGCGCACGGCAGTCAGCGAGCAAACACCCGAGGACGAGCACGGCCACGAGGACCCCCGTCCAGAAGGAGAGCGTCTGCAGTGCGAACCACGCGACGCTCGCACCCAGCGGCGCGTCGGTCGACGGGTGAGCCGCAGCAGCGAACGCCCGGAACGCGACACGCGTTATCAACGCCGTCAATACCACGACGGGAAACGGAACGATGCCGTACCACCACGTCGACTCCGTCATGCGACACCGTTTCGTGGGGCTTGAATTAAACCTGCTGACCTAAATTCGTGGCCACAGGCTGCCGTATATATTTGTCCTCGGCCGAACGAAACGGACAGATAGCCGGAGCCGTCGCTGTTCGATCGTCGACGACGGAGGAAGGCGGGGCTTACGCGAGCGTCTCGCCGAGCGCCTCGAGCGCCGCCTCGCGGACCGCGTCGCGTTCGCCGGGCAGGAACTCGACGTGGCCGTCCTGGCCGCCGACGACGCTGACGCCGCCGTTGGGCACGGCCTCGGCAATCGAGTCGCCGAGATCACGGACGTTGACCGGGGCCGTCGCGCGGACGTGGAGTTCGTCATCGCCGACGCCGAGCGTGACGTACGGCGAGTCCGCTCGGTCCCGTTCGCTGCGGTGGAGCGCGTCCAGCAGCAGGATCGTCGTCGGGAAGTTGTAGCGGTGGGTGAAGGCGTCCGTGTCGAGCACGGAGACGGTGACGCCGTTGACGCCTTCCACCGTGAGGTTCTCGCGGGCCGTCTCGAGTTCGGTCTCGAGTTTGTCGCGGAACTGCTCGGAGACGTGGGCCGCGAGATCGCCGTCCCGGGGCCGTCCGGATTCGTCGCCGTCGCCGAACAGCAGGTCGATCACGAGTTCGCGCTTGTCCTTGTAGGACTGATAGTAGGCCTCGAGCGCGACGGCTTCGCGGCGCTCGGAGACGCCGGTCTCGTCGTAGCCGGCTTCGGTCGCGAGTTCGAGGTACGCCTCGGGCGTGTCCTCCCAGTAGCTGACCGCGGGGAGGTGCTCGAGATCGTCGCGCACGTCGTCGTTGACGTGGGCTGCGACGTTCGTTGCCAGCGCGGTCGAGGTGACATCACTGACGTCGACGCCGGCTAGCGACGGTGCGACATCGACGCCGACGGCGTCGGTAACCTCGTCGTCGGCTCGGCTGTCGTCGATGACGAGCGCCTCGGCGTCGTACAGCGAGAGTAGTTCGTAGCCGTCAGTGGACTCGACGGTCGATCCGGCGTCGATGAGGACGACGAGCGGGAGTTGCTCGCCGTGGCGCTCGCGTGCCTCGAGCATCGAGGTGACGTCGTTGGTGGCGGCGTCCATGTCGTAGACGCGGCCGTCGAGCGGACGTCGCTCGAAGTAGTGATACTCCGCGTCCTCGCGGGTGTGTTTCTCGCGAATCAGCGGGAGCACGGCGCGCTCGATGGCGGCACCGGCGACGTAGCCGTCGGCGGTCGCACCGTGGCGAACGACGATCGGCCGCGCTTCCATGACGGCCCGTCGGATCGCGGTCGCCGCGTCGGCGATATTCGACTCGACGGCCGCGACCGCGTCGTGATCGGCCAGCAACTCGACGTCGGCCGGCCGGGCCTCGCGTTCGAGCGCGCTCTCGAGGCGGTCGACGACGGTGTCTCGCTCGTCACCCTCGAGAATATCGAGGGACTCGGTCTCGACCTGTAGGTCGCCGTGGTGGTGTTCGACCTCGCCCTCCAGGGCGACGACGTCGTCGAGTTCGACATCGGGGTAGGCGCGAACGCCGGCCTCCTCGAAGGCCGCACACTCGACGGTGGCGGTCTCGTCGCGCAGTTCGAAGACGGTCGGACCGCTGGTCTGGCGAACGCCGGTGATCTCGCCCTCGAGATGAACGACGCTACCGACCTGGTTCTCGATGGAGCCGATGGTCGTGCGCTTGAGTGCGGGTTCGGATTCGCCGTCCGGTTCGGCGTCAGTGGCCGGCGTCGAGGCGGCGGCGGACTCGGTCGCGACCGAACCGCTGCTCGCGACGGAGCCAGCGGGTTCCGCGGCCGGGGATTGCTCGTCGACGGCGTCCGTCTCCGATTCGGGTTCGGTTTCGTCGGCGGCGGCCTGCAGTTCGCCGGCCGTCGCCGCTCGGTCGTCGGTGGGTTCGTCGCGTTCGGCGACTGACTCCTCGGACGAGGTGGGTTCGGTCGTCGTCTCGGCGTCCGACTCGTCGGCGTCGTCCTCGAACTCCTCGGGTCGATACTCGTCGTCGCCCGTCTCGATCAGTTTGCCGCGGAACTCGCGTTCGCGCTGGCGGATCGACCAACCGAGGTCGACGTTACCGTTGTCTCGAACGTCGAGCACCTGGACGAAGACGTCGTCCCCCGGTTCCCAGTCGAGACTTTCGAGTCGTTGGTCGAGTTCGCTTCGATGCAACAGGCCGGTGACGTGGTCTCCGATGTCGACGAAGACACCGAAGTCGGCGTAGCCGTCGACGGTTCCCCGGTAGTAGCGTCCGGGTGTGAGCTGCGAGGCAGACGTGCCGCGAAATTCGAAAACGGCATCCTCCTCGTGACTCTCACAGATCTCGCCGTCAACGGGTGTGCCGCAGATGATACAGTTACCCATCTACTCGAACCAAGCGGTTTCGCCCTAAAACGGTTGTCGAAATGCGTTCGCGATGCGGGTCACCGTTACAACTGCGGTATAGCCCCGCGGTCAGTCGAAAACCGCCGAATCATCCTCGAGCGCCTCGATATCGTCGGCGATCCGGCGAACGTCCTCCGGGAACAGCGAGACCTGTACTTCGTTGTCGTCCTCGTCCTCGAAGACGAGTTTGATGCGCTTGTCACCGAACTCCCTTGCCTCGGCGGTGTCGACATCGAACAGTTTGACCGTCGCTTCCTTGTTGTTCGGGCCGACGTTCTTGATCGCGCCGTCGTTGAGCTCCAGCATGAACTCCTCGAGCGTGAGTGCGAGCATAGTCGCCGTACGGCCCCCGGGTAAAAAACGCCACGGCATCGCCGCCCAGTGTGCTGATACCCCGTGAACGCCACGGGGGTTCGCAGTGGTTGGGTGCCGAATGGTGAGAGTGGATCCGCCTGGCGATCGCAACGGAGCGGGCGGTTGCGGTACACCGGAACCGACCGGAATACGATCCCAGACCGCACGCGTGGTGTGTCAGTTCGCTTGCGGCGTCCGCTCCTTCCGAGACCGAACGTATAAGAGTTGGTGATAGTACATGTCCGAGGCCGGTCGGAAACCAGTCGTTGCGGACAGTACGGAGCCACACGCGGTCCACGGGTCGACGCGATACGCGGCGGCATGGTCGGACCTCGCCCACCTTTATTGTGTTCTCGTACGAATCACTCGGTCGCTATGGAACTCACTTGGCACGGCCACTCGACGTGGCACGTCACCGTTGGGGAGACCGATCTGCTGATCGATCCGTTCTTCGACAATCCGAAGACCGACCTCGAGCCGTCCGATATCGACACGCCGGACTACGTCCTGTTGACACACGGCCACGCCGATCACATCGCCCACGCGGGCGAGTTTTCGGACGCGACGCTGGTCGCGACACCGGAACTCGTCTCCTACTGCGAGGCGGAGTTCGGCTTCGAGGATGCCGTCGGCGGCATGGGGATGAACCTCGGCGGAACCGTCGAGTGTGGCGACGCTTACGTCACCATGACCCGCGCCGACCACACGAACGGGATCATGACGGAAAACGAGACGAGCGGCGGGATGCCGGCCGGGTTCGTCGTTTCGGATACGAAACCGACGCAGGTCAGCGACGACGAGTCGACGACGTTCTACAACGCGGGCGATACGTCGCTCATGACCGAGATGCGTGAGGTCGTCGGCCCGTACCTCGAGCCCGACGCCGCCGCGGTCCCGATCGGCGACCACTTCACCATGGGCCCGATGCAGGCCGCGATCGCCGTCGACTGGCTCGATGTCGACCACGCATTCCCGCAGCACTACGACACCTTCCCGCCGATCGAGCAGGACCCCGCGGCGTTCGCCAGCGAGGTCCGCGGAACCGGCAGCGACACCGAGGTCCACGCGCTCGAGGCCGACGAACCGTTCACACTCGAGTAGACGGGGACCGAATGCGCCGACGGCATCGAACGTCGACGCTCTTTTTTGCCGTCGCGGTCGCCCCGGTTCGGTCATCCTTGCCCGAGCTATCGGAGCCGGCGAACGAGCCGGAGGAACAACGACACAGCCGTCCCGAGGCCGGGGACTCGAGACGAAAGCGCGGCTGCGGCGAGGAGCAGGAGGCCGCTCTTTCGACGGCCGCGCCGAAACGCCAGCGCGCTGTCTAGCAGGGTCGAGACGATGCTGAGTGTGTTCGCTGACCGTCTATTGATGGGGTCCATATACAACCGATATACCCGTATCGGGGAAACAAACGCCGCTGCAAACGCAGGGTATCTGAACTGGTGTGCCACGACTTCTTCCCATACGTACGGGACTGAAACAATCGGGCCAACAGTCTTATTAATACTACAAATAATGAGAATGTGTGGACAGACGTAAATTATTGGTAGCTGGTGGGACAGCAGTAACGACCGCGCTCGCAGGCTGTAGTGGAAGCGACGATACGGATCGTGAGAGTGGGGACACGACTAACGACGACTCAGGAAACGGTGACGAGAGTAGTAACGGGAGTGGTGGTGCAAGCGACGGCGGCGATCTCATTAAAATCCTCGATCACGAGTGGTACAACGAGGGTTCGTTCAGTTCCGGGGTTCGGGGACAAGTAGAAAACGTCTCCGATGAGACGCTCGGATACGTGGAGGTCTCGGTCTACTTCATTGATGCAGACGGCGTGCAATTCGAGGAAAGTCTGGATAATACCTCCGACCTCGCCGCGGGTCGCGTTTGGGAGTTTGAGGCGATGTTCCTCGGAGAGGATCCATCTCGAGTAGAGGAATACGAGGTTCAGGGAGACGTTACCAATATCTGAGCGTCGATTCGGTAGCCGCGGTATTCAGCCGATTCGTTCCAAGTAGACGCACGTTCGATAGGACTGACCCTGATCGAGACCGGTCTCTCCCGCGATCACCAAACGTTTACAGCACCGCCCGTTGAGGACTCGACTGCTATGGCGAAGCAGGTCACCACTGTCTCCGATGAGGGGTACAGCGCGACGAACGAGATTCGCGACTTCGAGACGACGGTCGACGCCAACGGCGAGGCGGCCCCCGATACGCTCGAGACACTGCTCGCCGCCTATGGTGCCTGTTACGTACCGGCGCTGCGCGTTGGTGGCCAGCAGCGTGGGGCCGACGACCTCGGACGGATCGAGATCGATATCGACGGCGACCTCAACGACGACGACAAACTCGAGTCGGTCCAGTTTGATATCCGCGTCGAGGCCGCCGTGGACGACGACACCGGCGACGAGATCATCGACCGCGCCTTCGAACTCTGCAAGGTCCACGACGCGCTGAAAGACGGCCTGCACGCGGACACGACCTTCGAGAGCGACGCGTTCTGAGGTCGGCGGCACACGGGCGGTCCAGGTGCGTGCGATACGAACCCGGCCGCGACGCGGCGTCGGTTCGATCGAAACGTGTTGGAAACTTCGACTGTTGAGCCCGCATGCGGGCCACAACCGACATAGCCACGGGACACGTCGGATCGGACTACGATGCGACGAGCCGCGCTGGTCGTAGCAGTCGCCGGACTCCTCGTCTTCGCGGGCTGTAGCGGGTTCGACGGTCTCGACGGTCCCGACGAACGGGCTCCGAGCGACGTCAGCGGCGACCTCGAAATCCATCACATCGACGCGGGACAGGCCGATTCGACGCTCCTCGTCACGCCGTCGAACGAGACGATTCTGATCGATACGGGCGACTACCGCGACGACGGCGCGGCCGTCATCGACTATCTGCGGGCTCACGATATCGACCGGGTCGATCATCTCGTGGCGACCCACGGCCACGCCGACCACATCGGCGGCCATCCCGAGGTGATCGACTATCTCGAGACGGACGGCGACGGGGTCGGCGCGGCCTACGATTCCGGCGTGCCCCACACCACCGCGACCTACGACGCCTATCTCGATGCGATCGAGGCACACGACGTGCCGCTGTTCGAGGTCGCAGCGGGCGACACGCTGCCGCTCGAGGACGGCGACCTCGAGGCCACCGTTCTGAACCCACCCGCGGACGGGATGGGCGACATCGACGCGAACGGCGTCGTGCTCGCGATCGCGTTCGGCGACGTCTCGTACCTGACGACCGGCGATATCGAGGCCGGCACCGAACGCCGACTGGTCGCGGAGCGGGGCGACGATCTCGCGGCCGACGCCTACCAGGCGGGCCACCACGGCTCGTCGACCTCCTCGAGCGAGCCCTTCCTCGAGCGGGTTGATCCGGCCGTGGCGATCGTCTCGAGCGCTCGCGACTCCCGGTACGGGCACCCACATGACGAGGTCCTGCAGGCTTTCGCCGACCGCGGGATCGAGACCTACTGGACCGGCGTCCACGGCGATATCGTGTTGACGACCGACGGAACCGACACCGCAATCGAGACGGAGCGCGACGGACCGACCGACCCGGGCGTGCTGCTCGAGCGGGACGGAGGCGCGCAGTCGGCCCGCGAGCGACCGCCGGTCATCGGCCGAGCGCGGACGCCGGCGTCCGGGTGACTTTTGGCGACGCCGCGCCGACACGAACCCGATGCTGACGAAGGACCTGCTCCGCGTCTCGCGGGCCGGCGGCGGCTACCAGCCCCAGTTCGCGGACCGGAGCCACCGCCCGCTCGCTGCTCGCGTCATCGGCACGTACCAGGGTCACGTCGGCGAACCGCGCGCCGCCCTCGAGTCCGCGCTGACCGACCTCGAGCGCGGGACGCCTGGCGGCTCGGGCGACGCCGCCGACTTCAAACTCGTACGCGGGCTCTCGGCGCTGCTCGAGCGCGAGGCGACGTTCGAGACCGATGCGGCGATCGAACCCGACCGCGCCCGCCGGGCCGCGTTCGAGGCCGCCGAGGCGGTCGGCGT
The DNA here is from genome assembly GCF_005890195.1 of Natrinema pallidum. Lineage (NCBI taxonomy): Archaea > Methanobacteriati > Methanobacteriota > Halobacteria > Halobacteriales > Natrialbaceae > Natrinema > Natrinema pallidum. The sequence continues at coordinate 484,779 of NZ_CP040637.1, forward strand.
CGTCACCGAGGACGAGCGCACGGCGGCACTGATTCGCGCGAGCGACTCGCTCGCTATTTCGGCGGACGATCTCGAGACGGCCCTCTACGCCGACCTCGAGGATCGCCAGGTCCTGACCGCAGTCGATCCGCGCTGGGACCCCGACGGACTGATCGCCCAGTACAACCTCTCGCTGGCGCAGACGGCGCTGTTCGACGCCACCGAGCTTCGCGTCCGCTCGAGCGACCCGAAAGCGCTGATCTCGGCGATCAAGCGCCTGCGATTGATGTACGAGATCCGGCAGACCGGTCGCGAGGAGCCGGACGGGGCGGCCGGGAGTTCGGACCGCGAGGTCGTCGTCACCGGCCCGACCCATCTCTTTCGAGCGACGCGCCGGTACGGGACCCGCTTCGCCCGACTCCTCCGGACGGTCGCCACGAGCGAGCAGTGGTCGCTCACAGCGACGATCGACGACCGCGGGACCGACCGGCCCCTCTCGCTTTCACACGAGGACCCGATCCGCGTCCCCGACGCCGATCCGGTGGCCGATGTCTCGTTCGACAGTAGCGTCGAAGCCGATTTCGCGGCTCGGTTCTCGAACCTCGACCTCGAGTGGGACCTCGTCCGCGAGCCCGAGCCGCTCGCGACGGGAACGCGAGTGATGATCCCGGACTTCGCCTTCGAGTACGCCCACGGCGAGTTCCGCCTCTTTTTCGAGATCATGGGGTTCTGGACGCCCGAGTACGTCGCGAAGAAACTCTCACAGCTGTCGGGGCTCGAGGACGTGGACATGCTGGTCGCCGTCGACGAGTCCCTCGGCGTGGGCGAGGACATCGCCGCCCGCGATCACCGAGCGATCCCGTACTCCGGGACGGTACGGGTAAAAGACATCGTCGACGTACTTCAGGAGTACGAGCGGCAGTTCGTCGCCGAGAGCGCGGCCGCGCTTCCCGACGAGCTGCGGCCGGACGAAGCCGTGATCACGCTGGAGACGCTGGCCGCTCGCCACGGCGTGAGTGCGGACGCGCTCGCGGACACGTCCGTCCCCGAGCACGACCGAGTCGGGCGAACGCTGATTCGGCCCGCCGTGCTCGGCGCGCTCGCCGAGGAGATCGAACCCGGCATGGAGCTCGCCGACGCCGAAACGGTCCTGGGGGAAGCCGGTATCGACGACTCGAGCGCGGTGCTCTCGCGGCTGGGGTATCGCGTCGAGTGGGACGGGTTGGCCGGCGGAACGCTCGTCGAACGGGAGTGACCGTTCCGCCGGTCGGGCGTCGACTCGACCGCGGGCGGCCCGTAGCCAATGTGCTTTGTACGCAGGCTTATATCCCCGTGTGGAGATGATCGGATAGTGCCACCGTCCCTCTCCACCGGTCCCGGCTCTCTCCTGCTCGTTGAGGATAATCCCGGCGACGTTCGGCTCATCGAGGAAGCGTTCAAATCGGCGGGGTTCGACACGACGTTCCACGCGGTCCCCGACGGCGACGCCGCCCTCGAGTTCCTGCGAGAGCGGGCGGCGACCACGTCCGGCCCGGGTATCGATCTCGTCTTGCTTGACCTGAATCTGCCCGGCATGGACGGGTTCGAAGTCCTCGAGACGATCAGGGACGATCCGGACCTGGTCTCGTTGCCGGTGCTCGTCCTCTCCAGTTCGGCGGCGACCGACGACATCGTCAGAAGCTACGAACTGGCTGCGAACGCGTATCTCACGAAGCCGACCGATCCCAGCGAGTTCGCCGATATCGGGCGTGCGGTCGAGGCGTTCTGGTTCAACGAAGCGATGCTGCCGCCGGTCCTGTCGTAATGACTCCCGTCGGAACCCGATGGGAACGGGACCGTCGCGTTCCGTTCGTCACCCATCTCCGTCGAGTTCGGTTCGGCCGCGTTCGAGGCGACCGTTTCGCGAGCCGTCTCGCCTGCAGGACGACGGGTCCGACCGAGGCAGGTGATGCCGGCCGACGAAACCGTGGCCCGATAACGTATTTGCGGTCCCGACACGAAGTCGCCGTATGGATGCGATCGAGGGGACTAGTTCCGATCGCACCGGGGAGCAGCTATTGACTCGCTTTCGTGAGCACGCGTCCGGCATCGCGTCGCTGCTCGTCACCGCGATCTGGCTCGGTGCGATGGTCACGGGTCAGGACTGGTGGCTCGCGGCGTTGCTCGTCGGTTACATCGCGGTCGTACCGATAGTCGGAATGCTGTTCGACGAAAAGCCCGAGGACGAGCCGGAACGGACCGCCCCGGAGACGGACGAGATGGAACGGAACCCCGAGCCGACACCGACCGATTCCGACACCGCTGCTCGCGACGCACTCGAGACCCTGCGCGAGCGCTATGCCGCGGGCGAATTGACCGACGCACAGTTCGAGCGCAAACTCGAGCGGCTGCTGGATACCGAAACGCTCGCGGACGCTCGGGCGCGGGCTCGAGACCAGCGTCGACCGGACCGACCCGTCGATCGGGAACGGGAGCGGAACCGGGAGCGCGAGTTCGACCGCTGACGCCTCTAGTCGTCGGTCGACTCGGCCTCGTCGGAGCGGTCGGAGCGGTCGACCGCCGACGGGTCGGGCCAGGTGACGCTGCCCAGGAAGGGAATGCCGATCCGCTCGGCGGCGCGGGCGATCATGTGCGAACCGGTGGGGACCGTCAGGAAGAGGAAGGCGATCCCGATGAGCGCGGTCAGCCCCTCGCTGCCCGGGCCGAACTCCGCGAAGCCGGCCAGGAAGATCGCGGCGGTGCCGAGCGTCGTCGGCTTGCTCGTGGCGTGCATCCGGTTGTAGACGTTCGGTAGCCGTAACAGCCCGATCGTCCCGACGGTCAGGAAGAAGACGCCGACGACGAGCAGCGCGATGACGATGGCCGTGTGAATCATTCGATCACCTCGCCGTCGGTGACGAACTTGGCGACGGCGACGGTCGCGATGAAACCGATGATCGCGAGCACGAGGCTCACGGTGATGAACAGCCCCCGGCCGGTCAGCAGGGCGAACAGGACCGCGATCGCGACGACGTTCGTCGCGATGGCGTCCAGGGCGACCACGCGATCCGGGTTCGTCGGCCCGCGGATCACGCGATAGCCACACAGGACACAGAGCCCGCTAACGAGGACTAACGCGGCGTGGATCGCCGTCTCGAGGACGGCGGGATCGCTCTCAGTCATCGCCGACACCCCCCGCTTGGCGATCCGGCCCCCTGTCTCTTTCCCCGCCGGAGACGACGATGTCCGGCGGCGGGTCCGACGGCGATGCGTCCTCATCGAACAACTCGAGGGCGTAGTCCTCCCAGGTGCGGATCGGGTCGGCGATCGCCTCGGGGTGGCGGCCGTTGACGCCGTGGACGTACAGTGCGTTGGTCTCCTCGTCGTAGTCCAACGTCACGGTGCCGGGCGTGATCGTGATACTGTTTGCGATGACCGTGATCGCGATGTCGGACTCGACCCGCAGCGGGACCAGGATCACTTCCGGCTCGATCGGCATGCCGGGCGAGAGCACCCGATAGGCGACGTCGAGGTTTGCCCGCAGGAGTTCCCAGGTGAACGCACCCAGGTAGAGCCCGGCGTAGGGGAGCGCCCGAACCCCGCGCCCGAGATCCACGTGCTTGCCGTACAGCCGCCGGAAGACGAACGCCACCGGCAGGCCGACGAGCAGTCCCGAGAGGAAACCGCGGACGAGCGAGATGGGTGTCAGCGGCTGTCCGACGACGAACACCCACAGAACGGCGAAGACGACGCCGACGACCGGCCAGGTCCGGACTCGCATCAGTGTCCACCTCCGTTCGAGCCAGCCAGTTCACTCGCCGTCTGCGGATCGACTGCGTCGACGTACCCTTCGGTATCGAGCGCGGCCTCGGCGGCCGTTTCCGCGAATTCGTAGACGGGTTCGAAGCCGACGCCGACCGCGATGATCGCGACCGCAAGGCCGACGAGGATCGCGATCTGAACGGGGTCGACGGTCGCGGCCTCGACGGCGTCCGTCCGTGCGCCCCAGAAACTCCGATTCCAGAGGCGGGTCGCGTAGGCGATCGTCAACAGCGAACCGACGAGCAGGAGGACGAGAACGGGGCCGGAGCCCGCTCGAGCGGCGGCGTCGAAGACGAGGAACTTCCCGAAGAAACCGGACAGCGGCGGGATGCCGACGAGTGCGAGCGAGCCGACGAACACGGCGAGTGCCAGCGGCGGCGACCGCTTGGCCAGCCCACCGAGGTCGGCAAAGCGACTCGTCCCCGTCGCGGACCGGACCGTCCCCACTGCGAGGAAGAGCAGCCCCTTCGCCAGGGTGTGGTTGAGCGCGTACACCAGTGCGGCGATGATCGCGAACGTGCGTAGCTCCGGGCCGGCCGCCGTCGCCGCGATCGCGACCGGGATCGCGATGAACCCGACCTGGCCGATGCTCGAGTACGCGAAGACCCCTTCCATGGAGTCGCGGCCGACGGCACCGATACCGCCCAGGAGGATGCTGCCGGCCGCCATGACGAACAGCGCCGCGCCGACAAACGGCAACGGCGAGTCGCCGGTGATCGCAACGCCGACGAGCGGAAGCGGGAGGTCGACGGCGACCTCCGCGCCCGCAAAGATCGTAAAGGAGAGTCGGATGATGGCGTAGATACCGACCTTTTTCGTCGCCCCCGCCAGGAGGGCGGTAATCTGGGGCGGCGCGGCCCGGTAGGCGGTCGGAATCCAGAACTGGAAGGGGACGAGGCCGGCCTTGATCGCGAACACCGACAGCAACAGGCCCAGCAGACCGACGACCGGTACGGGCTCGAGGCCGTAGGCCGCCGGCTCCGCGAGCCGTTGTGCGAGGTCGGCCATGTTGAGCGTCCCCGTCGTCGCGTAGATGCCGCCGACGCCGAGCAGGAAGACGGCGCTGGCGAGCAGGTTGAGCGTGACGTACCAGAACGCCGCGCGGGTGTGCTGGGGGCCGCCGCTGTAGGCGACGAAGACGTAACTGGCCATCAACATCACCTCGAACCAGACGAAGAGGTTGAACAGATCGCCGGTGAGGAAAGCACCGGTGACGCCCAGCGCGAGGAAGTGAAAGAGCGGGAAGTAGTAACTGCGTCCCTCGCCGCCGGGGAGGTGTCTGGTCGAGAAGACCAGCGACGCGATGCCGAGGATCGCGACCATCGTGAGCATGAACGCCGACAGGCCGTCGGCGACGAGCGTGATCCCGAAGGGGGCCGGCAAGTCGCCGACCTGATACGTCGCGATTCCGGGTGCGTCCGGCGCGAGGACGATATACCAGTCGATCGCCGCGACCGCGATCGCGTAGCCCGCTCCGCCGGCGAGACTGACGGCCGTCCGAGCGCGTGGATGCCGGCCGAGCAGCAGCGTTCCGGCGGCCGCGACGAGGACGACCAGCATCGGTGCGATCACGAGCGTCGATGCCGTGCCGACGGGCGTCGCCGTCATCGGCGCTCACCCGTCGTCGCCGTCGGCGTCCGGTTTCGGGTACTCAGCATTGTCATCGCTGTCGCCATTGTCGTCATTCGCTCTCACCGAGTTCAGTCACGTCGAGCGTGTCGTGTTCCTCGTAGACCCGATACGACAGCACGAGCGCGAACGCGGTCATGCCGAACCCGATCACGATCGCGGTCAACACGAGCGCCTGTACCAGCGGATCGGCTGTCTCCGGGACGTGCTCGCCGTGGCCCGCGAGGATCGGGACCGACTCGGCGGTGGCCGGTGCGATCCCGCCCATCGCCAGCAGATACACGTTCGCGGCCTGGCTGATGATCGCCAACCCCCAGACGACCCGGATCAGGTCCCGGCGCAAGAGCAGGAACGTCCCGAGGGCAAAGAGCGTGCCAACCGTGGCTGCGAGGACGACCCCGGTCATTCGGCTCCCACCACCGAGAGGATCGTCAGCAGTCCACCGACGACCACGCAGTAGACGCCGAAGTCGAACGCGAGCGCGCTCGCGACCTCGAGATGATCGTAGATCGGGATCCCCTCGAGCATCTCGAACGTCTGCGTGAGGAACGGCTTGCCGAACAGCAGCGGCGCGAGACCGCTGGCGACGGCGAGCGCGAAGCCGTAGGCGAAGAGGCGACGATACGCCAGTACGACGCGGTCCCGCGACGGCTCCTTGCCGGGGTCGACATCGCGGCCGAGGATTCCGCGCTCCAGGAAATCGAGCCCGAATCCCATGTAGACGATCGCGAACGCCGTCGTCGTGAGCACGCCGCCGATGAAACCGCCGCCTGGGAGGTTGTGTCCGTCGAAGAACAGCGAGATGGCGACGACCAGGATGATCGGGACGATCGCTCGAGCGGTCGTGCGCATGATAACCGTCGTCATTCGTCATCACCTCCGTCGGCGGGTGTCACCGCGGGCTCATCGCCGGTCAGCTCGTCGCCGTCGCGAATCGCGGTTCGATCGCCGTCGCGGTCGCGCATGACGATCAACGTCAGGATCGAAATCGCGGCGAGTGCGATCACGGCGAGTTCGCCGAGGGTATCGAAACCACGGAAGTCGACGAGGGTGACGTTAACGATATTGGCCCCGCCGCCCCGCGGAATGGCCTGCTCGGCGTAGGCACGAGCGATCTCGCTCGAGCCGTCGGGGCGGGCCCCGGTCGTGACGAGCACGGTGACGAACGCGGTCGCGCCGACGAGGACCGAGAGGACGGCGTCGCGGGCGACCGTCCCGATCTCGACCTCGTAGCGCTCGGGGATCTCCTCGATCACGAGCAGGAAGATCACGAGCACCAGCGTCTCGACGACGAGCTGGGTCAAGGCGAGGTCGGGCGCGCTCGCGAGGATGTAGAAGATAGCGACCATGAAGCCGAGGATCGAGAGGGTGAGCACGCCGGCGATGTGTGACTCGGCCGTCGCGACGGCGACGCCACCGATCACCGCGACGAGCAACACGAGCGCGATGGCAAGCGAGACCTCGACGCCCAGTTCGGTCGGCGCGATGGCACCGGCCGCGACGAAGCCGGCGAGCGCGAGCGTACAGGTCGCCGCCAGCGTCCACGTCGCGTACGTCCGGAGGGTGCCGTCGTGGACCGTTTCGGCGAACGCCCGCCCCTCGTCGCTGAGGCCGTCGACGGCGGTATCGTACCACCAGTTCGCTCCGATCGGCGGTACTGCCCGCGGGACCGATCGGATCGCGTCGTGGAGCCGGCCGTAGGACGGGTACGCGACGAGCCCGACGCCGATCGTGACGGCGCTCATCCCCAGCGCGGGCGAGTAGGACGTCGGGAGGCCGACGTGCATCTCGTGGGGATCGACCGCCGTCGCCTCGAGCCCGGACTGGACGATGGCGTCGACGGCGAGTTGGGGATCGACGCTGATGACTGCGGCGAGCAGCGCCAGTACGGCCGGTGGGACGAGCATGGTGACGGGCGGACGGTGGACGTGGCCGAGCGCCTCGGGTCGCTCGCCGAAGAACAGCGAGAGGAATCGCAGCGAGTAGAGGACGGTAAAGATGCTGCCGAAGACGGCGACGGCAGGGTAGAGCCAGCCCAGCAGGCCGATATCGTGGTGGTGACTCGCCTCGACGGCGGCCTCGAAGAGGAGCTCCTTCGAGTAGAACCCGTTGAACGGCGGAATGCCGGCCATGCTGAGCGCGACGACGGTCGTAATCACCGCTGTCACCGGCAGATCGTGGCGGAGCCCGTTGAGTTCGTCGATCTCTCGCGTCCCCGCCTCGTGGGCGATGATGCCGGCGACGAGGAACAGCGCGGCCTTGAACAGCGCGTGATTGAGCAGGTGGAAGACGCCGGTCTCCGCGCCGTAGACCGATGTAAAGCCGAAGCCGGCGACCATCAGCCCGAGATGACTCGCCGTCGAGTAGGCGAGCAGTTCCTTGATGTCCGTCGATGCGACGGCCAGGATCGCACAGACCGTCATCGTCGTCAGGCCGAGCGTCGCGAAGAGGAACAGCCACTCGGTGCTCACGAGCATCGGGCGGACCCGGCCGATGAAGTAGACGCCGACCTTGACCATCGTTGCGGAGTGGAGGAACGCCGAGACGGGCGTCGGGGCTGCCATCGCGTTGGGCAGCCAGAAGTGGAGCGGAACCTGCGCTGACTTGGTCCCCGCACCGATCGCGAGCAGTCCGAGCACCGGGAGGAACAACCCCCGCTCTCGCAGGGCCGATTGCATCGTTTCGGGGCTCTCGAGCATCGCTGCGAGGTTGAACGCAGCGCCGGGACCGAGGACATCGCTCGCAACGAGCGAGAGCAAGAGGAGGCCGACGAGCAGGAAGAGGCCGCCGCCGACGGTGATGAGCATGGCCATCCGGGCGGCGTACTGCGAGGAGTCGTCCGCGGTGTAATAGCCGATGAGAACGAACGATGCGAGGCTGGTGAGTTCCCAGAAGAGGAAAATCGCGATCAGGTCGGCGGCGAGCGCGACGCCGACGATCGAGCCCATGAAGGCGAGCAATGCGGCGTAGTACCTGACGAGTCCCGACTCGCCGTGCATGTATGCGGGCGAGTAGGCGAAGATCAGCGCGCCGATACCACACGCTAACATCGCGAACAGCAGCGCCCAGCCGTCCACGTAGAACCGGAGCGCGAGGTCGAGAGAGGGGACCCACTCGAGTCCGACGGTCCCGTTCGTCCCATACTGGGTCGCGAGGAGGCCGAACGAGGTGAGCGCCACGACGGTCCCGGCGAACCCGGTTCCCTCTCCGAGGACGCGAAAGACGACCGGCGTGAGTGCTGCAACGACGAACGGTAACGCGACCGCGGCGATGACCATCGCCAGGTCGGGAGACATTCAGTACGCCGAGGGTAGGGGGAGACCGCCCTTAAACGATTACCTTTCGGAAGCCGCGACTGTACGGGATCGACGCACGCGCGTCGGCGCGAATCGGCGATCGGTCCGGGAGTCCGACACGCTTATTCGCGAACGGCGACGAATCACGTGTAGTGAGTACCGAGACGCCAGAACCGACCGAAACCGAAGCGTTCGAGCGGGTCTGCGAAACGCTCGTCGAGCGGATCCTCGCCGGCGAGGTCGAGCGTGACGAGGTCGAGAAAGCCAAACTCGAGGCCTGTTCGGAACACTCGGCACCCAAGGTACCGAAGAACTCCGAGTTGCTGGACTACGCGCCCGAGGAGCACCGGGAGGAGTTGGAGACCGTGCTCCAGCGCAAGCCGGTCCGGACGGCCTCCGGCGTCTCGCCGGTCGCGATCATGACCTCGCCCGAGCGGTGTCCACACGGCAAGTGCCTCTACTGCCCCGGCGGCCCCGACTCCGAGTTCTCCTCGTCGCAGAGTTACACCGGCGAGGAGCCCGCCGCCGCCCGCGGTGTCCAGAACGAGTACGACCCCTACGGCCAGGTGACGCTGCGACTCGAGCAACTACGCCAGATCGGCCACCCCGTCGACAAGGTCGAACTCATCCTGATGGGCGGGACGATGACCGCCCGCAGCCACGACTATCAGGAGTGGTTCGTCAAGCGAGCCCTCGAGGCGATGAACGACTACGACGTCGACAAGGAACCCGAGCCGGCACAGGGAGTTAGCTTCGCCGAGGACCCTGAGGAGTACGAGTGGAAATACCTCGAGGATGTCATCGCGGAAAACGAGACCGCGGACATCCGTAACATCGGGACGACGTTCGAGACGAAGCCCGACTGGTGTGACCCCGAACAGATCGACCGGATGCTCGATCTCGGCGGCACCAAAGTCGAAGTGGGCGTCCAGACGACCTACGAGCGGATCAACCGCGACATGCATCGCGGCCACGGCGCGCAGGCCTCGATCGATGCCAACCAGCGACTGCGCGACTCGGCGTTCAAGGTCGGCTTCCACATGATGCCGGGCCAGCCCGGGATGAGCAAGGAGATGTGTCTCGAGGACTTCCGACGCCTCTTCGAGGAAGAGCAGTGGAAGCCCGACTACCTGAAGATCTATCCGACGCTCGTGGTGCGGGGCACTGCGACCTACGACTGGTGGCACAAAGACGAGTACGAGCCCCTTTCGAACGACGAAGCGGCGGACCTGATCGCGGAGATCAAGGACATGATCCCCCGGTACACGCGGCTCCAGCGCGTCCAGCGGGACATCCCGGCGGACTTCATCGACGCCGGCGTCTGGAAGTCGAACCTCCGACAACTCGCGCGCAAGCGCATGGACGAACACGGCTGGGAGTGTGAGTGCATCCGCTGTCGCGAGGCCGGGATGCACGACGAGGAACCCGAAACCGTCGATCTCGACGTGATGCGGTACGAGGCCTGCGGCGGCACCGAACACTTCATCTCCGTCGAGGACTTCGAGAAGGACCTCCTCGTCGGCTTCTGTCGGCTTCGCTTCCCGGACGATCCCGTTCGACCGGAACTCGAGAACGCGGCGCTCGTCCGCGAACTGCACGTGTACGGGTCGGAAGTCGCGATGGGTGACGAGGGCGAGACGGACCAACACCAGCACCAGGGCTACGGCCGCCAGCTGATGGAACGGGCCGAGGACCTCGCGGCCGACGCCGGCTACGACAAGGTCAGCGTGATTTCCGGCATCGGCGCGCGGGAGTACTACCGGAACAAGCTCGGCTATCATCAGGACGGACCGTACGTCAGCAAACGACTCTGACGCGGGGGAGTCGATCGTCCCGGCGTCGAGTCCGCACATCCGGCGTGGAACTCTCGCAGCTGTTCATCGCCGCCCCCTCATTTCATTCGCAACGGATGGCGGAAAATTTATGGTGGGGACGGATCAACTATCCGATGCCGACGATCGTCGGCACGCTGTCAACTCCCCCCCCCACTTCGACAGCGACACACCGCACTGTCCCGTTCGGGCGCGCCGATTCCGCCATCCGGTTGCTCAGTCCCCTGGGGCGACCGTTGCGGCGCGCTCGTCACCCGGATCCTTTTCGCCGTTCGGTCCCGATGGCCGTCTCGAGTAGCAATGCGGGAGACGTGACGACGGTAACACGGCGGTCCTGAGAGCCACGGGGAGACCGTCGGCTTGCCAGTCACTCCGTGTCACGCGATCCGCCATCGGAGACAGCGTGTGGGGCCGTCTCAGACCGCGAGTACGGTATCCCCGTGTCGGTGCGGGAGAACGGCGTTGACTACGAGCAGGAAGCGGCCGCCCGCGAGGAGGCCGGCGGGAACCTCGAGCGGCGAGCCCAACTCGAGGCCGGGACGGACGAGCGCGAAGACGGCAGCCCGATCATGATTCCCGCTGCGAGGCCGAGCGGGCCGTCGTAGACGCGGTGGCTGATTCGATCAGTACACCGGAGTGGGAGTGCGACTAGACGTCACGCGTCCTCCGGTAACCGCCGACGCCCTCGTACGCGAGATAGCCGATCAGCAGTCCGGCGACAAGCAGGCCGACGAGCGTCCGATCGGTCCCGTCGGTGACCCCGATAAACGACAGCAGCAAGAACAGACTGACCCCGACTGCGGTTCGAACGCGAGTTCGCGGCGCGAACTCGTCGTTGCCGTCGGTCGCCGCGAGATACAACTGCGGTCCGAGGATCGGGATCACGACCATCACGAGGACGCCGAAGAGGAGGTGTTCGATCTCGAGGACGAGTCCGACGCCCAGCCCGGCGAAAAAGAGGACAACGGCGACGGCGAGAACTCGGTTCTCTCGTGAGAGCATAGGAGTGGTTCGAGCGCTGATAGGATAGTCCTTCGGATCGGGTGGGTCGAAGCCGGCTCCGCCGCTCGCGTCCCGGCCGAGGGGCCCCGTCAGTCGATCGTGACCTCGAGTTCGAGCAGACCGAGATGGGCGGGCGCACCGCCACCGTTGGTGCGGAACTCCGTCGGCGTCGAGTTGACGACGTTGTAGAAATCGGACTGGCTGGTCGGCACGAGCGTGCTGCCGTCGTCGCGCTGGAGGAAGGCGGGCGTGTCGGTGCCCTCGATGAGTGCCAGTTGTTCCTGCCAGTCCTCGTCGGCGTAGATGAAGGTGCCAAAGGAGAACCGACCCGCGGCGAGGGCGTCGTGTTTCGACATGAACATCCCGGCCTCCTCGGCGTTGTACTCCTCGTCGCTCACCCAGGCGATCGCCGCGATGCCCGCCGACTCGAGCAGATAGAAGTCCCAGGAGAGCGTCGCGTCGAACACGGCCCAGACGCTGCGTGGACCGACGGTATGGAGTTCGACGCTGAACGCGGGTCGCAGTCGATCCCCTTCCGGCTCGGGGACGAAGGTGGCATCGTAGCCCGGCGATCGGATGCCGCGGTCGTGGTAGACGACCCCGTCCATGTCGATGTCCGCCTCGATCCGGTCGACGATCCCCCTGACCGTGGCACCGCCCTGCCCCTCGAGGTGCTCGAGGAAGTCCGGAAACCGGGAGACGTTCTCCCACGGGTGGTCGTCGCCCGCGCTCATACGGTCCGCCCCCCGTGGGGGTTGTGCGATCGGTACCCCTGTCCGTCACCCGAGATCGATCCGGCCGACTCGCGGGTGGCACCACCGGTAGCCTCGTGCATGGCTCCTTCTGGGTGCTGGTACGGATTAGGCTTTCCGACCTCGGCGGCGTCTCGAGGCCGTGCGAGTCGGCGGGCGCGCTCACTCGGGGGCGAGTCGTCGAGCGGGACTGTCGATCGTCGGGCGGACGTATGCGCGTCGGAGCGACACGTCTTTTTGACCGGACCGGGCAGTGTGTGGTATGGATCCAAAGCGGGAGCTCACCAGCGTCGATCTCGCCGCCCTCGTCGGGGAACTCGGTGCCTACGAGGGAGCGAAGGTCGACAAAGCGTACCTCTACGGCGACGACCTCGTCCGGCTCAAGATGCGGGACTTCGATCGAGGCCGCATGGAACTGCTCCTCGAGGTCGGCGAGGTCAAGCGGGCCCACACGGTCGCCCCCGAGCGAGTGCCCGACGCCCCCGGTCGGCCGCCGCAGTTCGCGATGATGCTCCGGAACCGACTGTCCGGAGCGGATTTCGCGGGCGTCGAGCAGTACGAGTTCGACCGCATCCTCGAGTTCGTCTTCGAGCGCGACGACGGGACGACCCGGATCATCGTCGAACTGTTCGGACAGGGTAACGTCGCCGTCACCGACGGCGAGTACGAGGTGATCGACTGCCTCGAGACGGTCCGCCTGAAGTCCCGAACTGTCGTTCCGGGCTCGCGCTACGAGTTCCCAGACACTCGAACGAACCCGCTGACGGTTTCTCGGGAGGCGTTCGACCACGAGATGGACGACTCCGATACGGACGTAGTTCGGACGCTTGCGACTCAACTGAACTTCGGCGGCCTCTACGCCGAGGAGGTGTGTACCCGCGCCGGCGTCGAGAAGGGGATGGACATCGACGACGCCGACGAGGCTGTCTACGATCGACTCTACGAGACCATCGAGCGCCTTGCGCTCGACATCCGGAACGGCAACTTCGATCCCCGTCTCTATCTCGAGACCGACGACGAGGACGACGGTGCGGACGGTGACGGGACACCCGAAGGCGGTGACGCCCACGTTGTCGACGTCACGCCGTTCCCGCTCGAGGAACACGAGGATCTCGACGGCGAGCCCTACGACTCGTTCCTCTCGGCGCTCGACGACTACTTCTTTCGACTGGAGCTCGCGGAGGAGGAAGAGCCCGATCCCACCGACCAGCGGCCCGACTTCGAGTCGGAGATCGCCAAACACGAGCGCATCATCGAGCAACAGCAGGGAGCGATCGAGGGGTTCGAGCAGGAGGCCGAGTCGTTGCGCGAGCAGGCCGAACTCCTCTATGCGGAGTACGGATTAGTCGACGACATCCTTTCGACGATCCTGGGGGCTCGCAAACGGGATCGCTCGTGGGATGACATCAGGGACCGATTCGAGGAGGGGGCCGAGCAGGGTATCGACGCCGCCGAGGCCGTCGTCGATGTCGACGGCAGCGATGGCACGGTCACCGTCGATATCGACGACGAGCGGATCAGCCTCGATGCCCAGCAGGGCGTCGAACAGAACGCCGATCGACTCTACACCGAGGCCAAGCGCGTCGAGGAGAAAAAAGAGGGTGCGCTCGCGGCCATCGAAAACACCCGTGACGACCTGGAGGATGCCAAGCGACGCCGCGACGAGTGGGAGGACGACGAGAGCGGTGGCGCGGACGAAGCGGAGGCCGACGAGGACGAGGAAGACAGCCAACGCGACTGGCTCTCGGAGCCATCCATTCCGATCCGTGAGAACGAGCCCTGGTTCGACCGCTTCCGCTGGTTCCACACCAGCGACGGCTACCTCGTGATCGGCGGCCGCAACGCCGACCAGAACGAGGAACTGGTAAAGAAATACCTCGAGCCCGGGGACAAAGTCCTTCACACGCAGGCCCACGGTGGTCCCGTCACCGTGTTGAAGGCGACCGATCCCAGCGAGGCCTCCTCGAGCGACATCGACCTCCCAGAGTCGAGCGTCGCGGAAGCGGCGCAGTTCGCCGTCTCCTACTCGTCGGTCTGGAAGGACGGCCGCTACGCGGGCGACGTCTACGCCGTCGACTCCGATCAGGTTTCGAAGACCCCCGAGAGCGGCGAGTACTTGGAGAAAGGCGGGTTCGCGATCCGGGGCGACCGGACCTACTACCGCGATACGGCGGTCGGCGCGGCGGTCGGGATTCAGTGCGAACCGTACACCCGCGTCATCGGCGGCCCGCCGTCGGCAATCGAGGGGCAGGCAGTGACGACGATCGAACTCGAGCCCGGGCGGTACGCCCAGGCGGACGCGGCCAAACGGCTCTATCGGCGCTTCCGCGATCGCTTCGAGGACGAGACGTTCGTCCGCAAGATCGCCAGTCCGGACCGGATTCAGCACTTTATGCCGCCGGGTGGCAGCCGGATCGCGGACGACTGAGGTCCGAAGTCTTCCTGTTCGACCGCGAGAGCGGACGGTTCACACCAGTCTGCAAACCGTAATATCCCAACCGGGATTCCTCCGCCTGAAGGCGGAGGAGGATGTCAATCGAGAGCGAAACGCGGACCGATTGTCGGAGTATCTCGTGTTCTGGTTCCGTGCGAGCAATCAGAACCGTCCGAACGAAGTCGGCGTCGGTCAGCCGTGTTTTTCCACCTGGTACCAGTTGACTTCCCGCCCGAGGGCATAGCTGACGATGACTTGCACGACAACGAGTCCGTAGAGCGTCAGTGTGACCGGGATGAGTAGCCACGCGAGATCGAACCCTTCGGTGCCGGCGGCGTAGTTGTCGATGGCGCGGATTGTGAGTACGATGCCGTAGATACCAGACAACCCCGCAGCGACGAAACCGGGATACGAGAGCGTCGCTACGATGAGTTTCGGGACTGTTACCGAGAGGACAACCCCCGCAACGAACGTCCCCACGAGTGACAGGAGCGAACTGAGGTACGCCGGGTCGGACAGATTGCGCCAGTCGTCGACGTGGCCATGACAAATAGAGAGATGGCCCGTAATCCAGCGAACCCGTTGTCCCCACCAGTCCCGCAACGTGTGCGCCGCCTCCTCGAAACAGGGATAGTACGATAGTTCCCGGATCGAGAGGTTGGCCTGGTGACACCGATGGGTGAAGTCCATATCCTCGGTCAGCGCTCCCTCGTCGAACCGTCCCACCTCATCGAAGACCGATCGCTCTACGAGGACGCTGCGGCTTCCAACGATGCGAAGCCCCAACAGAGAGCGAGCGAGTTTCTGTGGCAGGAAAAAGAGGAGCAGATACTCGTAGTACGCTATCGATTCTATGAGGCCAGTCGGTCGGGGGAGGCTTCGGACCCGCGCGATGTCGTGGTCTCGTAACGCGGCCATCCCGTGGGCGATTAGCTCCGGGTGGGGTTCTTGATCGGCATCAAACATCGCGATCACGTCGGCATCGCTCCGTTCGATGGCATCATTGAGCGCGCCTGCCTTCGATCCCGACCGACGATTCTGGATCGAGTGGACACACTCGTAGTCGGCCGCCAAATCGTCAGCCCGATCGATAGAGGTGTGATCGTCCGGTTCGCAGACGATTGTGATGGTGAGGTCCTCGTAGGTCGAGGCTGCCAGTCGTTCCACCGAGCGGTGTAGTACCTCGGGTTCGTCGTGGACGGGGACCAGCGCCTCGACGGATCGACCCGAATGGACCAGCGCGTCGGGATCCTCCCGAAACAGCGACGATAGATACAACAGTAACGAGATCGTGAGGGTCACGACAGCAACCGCGAGCCAAACACGCGTGTCGAAGACGGCACTGAGGAACGGAAGGGCGTGTCCGATGACAACGATGGCGAGAAAATCGGCCATCAGTGTGAGTGCTGTGAGAGCGAGAACGCAGGCAACGATACCAGTGGTTAGGAGGTATCGATGGAGGGCGACCATACTCCCGGCTTGTAACGATTGTAATATAAACCTTCATATGTTGTTTAACGTTCACAACTCTGCCATATAGATGGGTTCCGAGCAGTATTACATCTTTCAACAATTATAAATATTCCGTTAGTAAACACGGATCTCACAGTCCGACGGATGAAGCTCGCGGCTCTTTCGGGTATTAGTAGCGACGATGCAGGTTGTCGAGGATCACAGCAGTGATACCGCCACCGACTAGCATCGGAATCCAGTAAGTCGCTCCCCGATAGATGACGACGGCGGCCGTCGCGGCCGTCGTCGCGACTCCGGTTGTGGAGACGACGAGAACGATAAACGCCGTCTCGACGCCGCCGATACCGCCCGGAAGCGGGAATATTCCGGCGATGCTGGCGACAGGAAGTACGATGAGCATCGCCATGAAGGGGACAGTAACTCCGATCGACGCGAGCGAGATCCAGAGACAGACCGACAGCGTGAGCCACCCGATACACGAGAACAGGCCGGCCAGGACCAGGAGCCGCGGGTTGCTGGCGATCCGTGCGATCGACTCGAAGAACCCATTTACGCGGTGTTCGATGTCCGCTTGAGTCGGCGCGCTAACCCGTGGAACGGTCCGTCCAACCCGGTGAACGATCGGCGGAAGCACCGAGAGAACTATCGTCTCGATCCGATGGTGGAACCGCCACCCGAGCGTCAGTGCGAGAACAAACCCGACGAGGAGTCCCGTTACAGTGAGACTAGCCAGGAGTAGGTTCCGACCGAAGTCGAACCCACGCAGGACGAACAGTCCGATACCGACGAGCCCCATCCCAATCGAGGGGAAAAAATGCAGGGTATCGACGCTCGCGATGGCGGCTAACCCGTTCTCGTACTCCGTGTCGGCGGTCTCGGAAATCAGGAAGGCACTGATGGGTTCACCGCCGGCCTGCCCGAACGGGGTGACTTGATTCGCGAAGGTCGCAGCAGTAAACACGACGATTGACTGGACTCGAGAGGTTGGCGTTCCCAGCGCGCGCAAGACGGTGTGTAGACAGAGCCCCCAAGCGACGAGCCAGAGAGGGATGAGCCCAAGCAAGATGGCGATGACAGCAGGCTGGGTCTTCCGTAGTTGTGCAATGATTCCGTCGACACCGACAGTGATGAGCAGCACCGAGAGAACGAGTCCGGCACCGACGAACCCGATCAGAATGGATCGCCAATCGAACAATTCCTCAGATGACATTACGCGGACCCATTGAGAACATCAGCCGGTGGCAAAGGGTTGCACGTGCCGATAGGGGCGGTGTTAGTCGAGGAACACATGGCTCGAGATGGGGACAGGTCATTGACGAGAGGACGGTAAATAGATGCCCACGGATCGGATAGGGCTGAATTTCATGTTCGGCTGAACGGCCGGATCGCATTTAAACTTAGTTCATTCGCGAATCACTACACGGGAGTTCGCTCCGAGCGGGTTCGGTCACCTGAATGGGGTACACGGCTGTCCCCTGTCTGTCGCTGATGCAATGTCTTCTCGAGGGGAAACTGGAACCGACAGGCGAGTCCGCTCACTCGATCAGAGCGCGGTGAGACCGCTGATATCCACGTGACTCTCCCACCAATGCAGTGTCTCCGTCGAGTAAACGTGCTGAATCGAATCCGTAGTTCGAGTGGCGACCTCAGCGGCGGCGGGGGACTCGAGACTCGATCGGGCTGCCTGGCGGGCCGCGTGTTAGTCTCTGTTCTCCGCTTGTGCGGCGGTCCCGATGGTGTCGCCGAACCCGTTCTGAATCGGCTCGCCCCGGTCGGGGAACGGCCGCGTGCTGCCGTCCTCGAGCGCGTCGAGGCACTCTTCGACGGTGTAGGTTCGGTTGCCGTCCGAACAGGGTGCGACACATTGGAGGTCGTCGTCCTCGTAGACGGCGACGCAGACCGTCGGGACCTGGATTTCGGTGGCGGGACGGTGCTCGAGCATCGAATCGGTCTCGTGTCGGTCGAACGCCGGGCGGAGCGTGTATCCCTCGCGATCGGCCCAGGACTCGAACGCGTCGACGGTGAGCGATACCGACGGCTTGGCGTCGCTGAGTTCCTCGAGCGCAGTCCGAACCGATGTCCACGTTTTGACGCGTACGTCGGCCGCTATCGCTCGCTCCTCGAGGCACCGCGCTCGCGAAACGATCGATCTGAGCGGTTCCACGACGGCCGCGGAGGCGTTGTTTCGGAGAAACACCTCGATACGTACCGTCTCCGTGGCGGTTTGGTTTGCGTCTCTCATTATTGCTGTTCGGTGGCAACCACATCATCGGCACCATCAGTCAGGAGTATAAAGCTAACAACGTCCGGCCGATGCCGACTGTCGGCTCCCCCATCAGATCGGCCGTCGAATCGCGGTCTGGTGTCTCACCGACCCGAGACGGGCATCCGGTTTCACTCGTCGTTTCCCGACAGTCGACCGTGCGTCGTCGCGACACGTCGCTCGGATTGAAAAAGGGTGCGTTACCGACGCGGGGGTGACCGTCCTGGTCGGTGATCCGACGTGTTCGTGTCCCCGCTATCGTTCACGGACCCGGGTCGCCGTCGAAGGGCTGATGCGAAACAGGTTTGTAACGGGTTATTACCGTCGTTTCGTGGCCGAGTCGTCCATGTGCATCTCGTGAATCGAGACCCGGATATCCGAGGCGTCGTCGAACTCGGTCGTCGGGATGGACGGCTGTTCCGAGTCGGTGTTCTCGTCGTTGCGTTCGATGTTGCGGACCGCTCGGCGCTCGGCCGCGTCGTAGGACGATCCCATCGCGATCAGGAACCCGACCATCGCGGTCACGAGCGCGACGACGCCGATCGCGATGGCACCAATCGAGGCGACCGAACCGGAGAGGACCTGTCCGGAGACGAGCAGCGAAACCGCCGTCACGGCCGCGATCAACGTGAGAAGTCGCGCGAGCCGGCCGGTGTCGAGCCCGTGGTAGGTCTTCTCGCCGGTCGTATCGAACAACACCGACAGAATGCCGTCGTAGGAATCGTCGGTTCGGGCGTTGCCGAGCGAGTGCGTCGACTGTGCGACCCATACCCCGGCGGTGAAGTTGAGGAACGCGACGAACGAGACGAGGCCGACCTGGCCGTCGACGAACAGCCCCACGACGATCGCACTGGTAAACGTCACCGCCATGATCGCGTGGGTGACGAGCGACCGGGTGCCGAAGTCCTCGAGTTGGGAGAGGTGTCCGAGGTTCATACTCGATACTGGAGCGCAACGCGGATAGACGCAGCCCCTAACTATGAAGAATGTGGGCAAACCACATGGATGTCGACGGTCACGCCCCCTCCCGAGCGTGGAGGAGCGTACGCTCGCCGCGGCGATCGCGTCGTCGAGCGAGACGAACCGATCGCAGTCCACTTACCGCCACCCTGCGAACGAACCCCCATGCAGATCAAAGACCGGGAGCAGGTCGAGGGCGGCCGCGAACGGGTGACGGTCGTCCCCGAGAGCGTCGACGACCTCTGGCACTTGCAGTACGTCCTCGAGCCCGGCGACCGCGTCGCGGGCGATACGACCCGGCGCATCCAGCGCAACGACGACCAGATGCGCGACACCGGCGGCGAACGCGAACACATGTGGGTTGCACTCGCCGTCGAGACCGTCGAGTTCCACAAGTTCGCCAATCGGCTTCGGGTCGGCGGCGAGATCGTCGCCTGCTCGCGCGAGGACCAGCTGAACTTCCACCACACCCTCAACGTCGAACCGCGCGACGAACTCTCGATCGAGAAGCGGTTCAAGCCCGATCAGACGGCCCGTCTCGAAGAGGCCGAGGAAGCCACCGAGAACCCGGACGTAGCGATCGCGACCGTCGAGGAAGGACAGGCCCACGTCCACACCGTCGCCCAGTACGGCACCGAGGAACGGGCGACGATCACCGGTACGACCGGCAAGGGCGAGTACGCCCGCGGCCGTTCGGAACTGTTCGAAGAACTCGCGACGGTCCTCACGCGCCTCGAGGTCGACGCGATCATTCTCGCCGGACCCGGCTTTACGAAGCAAGACGCCTACAAGTACCTCGAAAACAACGAGCCCGCGGTCGCCGAGCAGATCACGATGGTCGACACGGCGGCCGTCGGCGACCGCGGGGTCCACGAGGTACTCAAACGCGGTGCGGTCGCGGACGTACAGGAGGAGACCCGCATCGAGAGCGAGGCCGAGTACATCGACGAACTCACGCGGCGTATCGCCGACGGCGCGAAGGCGGCGTACGGTCCCGAACAGGTGAAAAAGGCCGCCGAATTCGGGGCGATCGAACGCCTGCTCGTGCTCGACGATCGATTGCAACGGGAACGCGGGCCCGACGGCGAGTGGGCGATCAGCGTCGACGACATCGTCCGGACGACCGAGCAGAAAGGCGGCGAGGTGACGGTCTTCTCGAGCGAGTTCCCGCCCGGCCAGCAGCTCTCGAACCTCGGCGGGATCGCGGCACTGTTGCGATATCGTCTCGAGTGAGCGCGCGACGATGCTCGCAGCTTCGTGACGTTCACTCGGCGTGTATCTCGTCGCTGGCCTCGATCAGTTGGATGAGCACGGAGGCAAACAGCGAGCCCGAACTCCAGATCGCGGTTTCGCCGTCCTCGCCGCCCCGAACGCTCAACAGGACGCTGTCGTCGTCGACGAGGACGATCCGGCCCGACCGCTGATCGTCCGTTCGGTGGGCCGGGGGGCGTTCGATGGTGACGCCGTCGACGGCGGCGAACTGCTCCCGGACGGCGTCCCGGCCGCTGACGACGAAGACCGAGACGCCGGCCGCCGCGCGCTCGGCGAGCGTCCGCTCGATCGACGGCGTGATGAGTTCCGGGAGGCGGGTCCCGAAGACGATCCGATGCTCGGCCTGCGAGAGGATGTCGACCGTGCGATCGTCGACGCGGTCCCGTCCGCGAACCGTCCAGATGTCCTCCTGCGTCTCTTCCCCCTCGGGTTCGCTTTCGACGGCTTCGACGTATTCGAACGCCCGCTCCTGTTCTCGCTCGAACTGGCTTCGAAGCGTCTCTCGGGCCTCTTCGACGCTGACCGGCCGGTACCGGATCGGGTTCGACTGCTGGACCTCGAGCAGGCCGCGGTCCTCCAAGCTCTCGGCGACGCTGTAGACCTGCGAGCGCGGCACGTCCGTGATGTCGGCGATGTCCCTGGCCGTGCCCGCGCTCAGCCGGTGTAGCGCGATGAACACTTTTGCTTCGTAGCTGGTGAGACCCAACTGTTCGAAGGCGTCGATAGCCGCGGTTTCGTCGCTGCTCACTCGTCGTCACCTCGAGTCGGGTCGATACCGCCGTCGCTCGCGGTCGGCGTTCCCGACTGCCGCTCGGACGGATCGAACGAGACGTCCGGTCCGAAGTACCGCGTCCACAGGACCAACAACGCCGGGAGCACGACGACGCTCGCGAGGAACGCGTACGTGATCGTCAGCGCGGTGATGATCCCGAACTGCTGGAGCGCCGGGAGGATCGCGAGCGCGAGCGTGCCGAACCCGCCGACGGTCGTGGCCGCGCTGCCGAGCAACGCGCCCCCGGTTCCGGTAACGGTCGTCCGAAGCGCCGACCAGACGTTGCCCTGCCGCTCGAGTTCGAGCGCGTAGCGGTCGCTCACGTGGATGCTGTAGGCGACGCCGAGTCCGATCGTGAGACTCGTAATCATCCCCGTCAGGACGTTAAACGGCATGCCGATCCAGTACATCGTCCCCAGAATCCAACTCACCGAGAACGCGACCGGCAGCAACGTCACGACCCCCAGCGTCGCGCTGCTCCCGGTCAGCCGGTAGGCGACGGTCAGGAAGACGAAGACCGCCACGAGCGTGATCAGCAGGCTCTCGAGGACGGTATCGAGCAGGTCCTGCTCGACGACGTACCCGACGATCGGGTTGCCGGTTGCGGTGGCGCTCCAGCGGTCGTCGCTGCCGTCCCCGATAGTGTCGGCGATGTCGCGCATCTCGCTTGTCGTCTCACCGTTCGTAGCGTCGCCCTGTATGGCGATGATCAGCCGCGCAGACTGGTAGTCCCCGTCGTCGGTCCGATGGAGGACCTGCTTCGCAGCCTCCCCGTCGATCTCGAAGAGGTGGTCGTACAGCGCCGACACGTTCTCGTCGGGGATGCCGTCGTCGCCGGTGTCGGCCGCGGTGAACGACTCGTTAAACGACTCGTTCTGTCCCGCAACCCGTTCCATCGTCGAGAGCGGGTCCTGAACGTCCGCCTCGCCGGTCGCCAGGGTGTAGGCGACGCCGCCGTCCGCGGCGATCTCCTCTCGAGCGACGTCCATTCGCTCGAGCGCGTCGGGATCGGTCACGTTCCCCTCGACGAGGAGCTGTGCCTGACTGTCCTGGCGCTGAAAGTGCTGGTTGACGTACTCGAGGTCGTCTTTGGCCTGGTATTCGCCGGGTTGTGCCGGTCCGGGTAGTGATTCGGTCCAGTCCGGCGGGCTGTCGGCGATGAAGTCCTCCTGTTGGAAGCTGGTGTCGACCTGTGTCGCACCGTAAACGCCCCCCGCGGAGAGCAGGACGGCGACGAGGAGGACGGCAAGCGGCGCTTTCCGAGCGGCGGTCGCGCCGATGGCGAGCACGTCGCCGAAACGGCTATCGCCGGTCCCGAAGGCTCGCTTACGGCGATCGAGGCCGCGGCTTTCGAGGAACTCGTCGAGTTCGATCTTCGCGGCGGGGATCAACGCGCCGAAGACGATCAGCGCGGCGACGATCCCGACCGCGCTGACGATGCCGAACTCCCGAATGGGGCCGATCGGGCTGACGAGGTTCGAGAGAAAGCCGATAACGGTCGTGGCGGTCACCCAGACGAGGGCGACGCCGACGCCGGCGAGCGCGACCGTCATCGAGCCGCGGACCGTCCCGTCGGGACCGTCGGCCTCGCGCTGCTCCCGGTGGCGCATGAAGACGTGGATCGCGTAGTCGATCGAGAGCCCGATCAACAGCACCGGTACTGCCACGAACATCTGGTTGAACGCGATGCCGGCCCAACCCATGAAGCCGAACGTCCAGACGAGGACGGCGACGATGCCGGTGATTCCGAGAACGATGTCAAGCAGGTCGCGGTAGGCAACGACCAGCGCGACCACGACGAACAGGAGCGCGAGCGGACCGACGATGGCGAGACTGTCCCCCATCGACCGTTCGATCTCGTCGGTCATGATACCGGTACCGAAGACGAGCGGCTCCTGTTCCTGAGCCGCTGCGAGGTCGCGAATGGCGAGTTGGCTGTCGACGATCCGATCGCTGACCGCGCCGGCTTCCATGCCGCTCGCGCCGCCGCCAGCCATCGACTGGATCACGGAGGTCAGCCGCGCGTCGGCCTCAGTGGTTCCGGGCTCGTAGGAGGAGGGCAGTAACGCGGTCGCGACGCTGTCGTCGGAACCGTTCGACGGAAGCGTGCGCTCGAGGGTGCGCTCGTAGTCCTCGTCGCTCAGTTCCTCGAGCGCCGCGATCTGCTCGTCGAGCGGCGGCCGGTCCTCACGGTCGAGCGCCGCGTACTCGTCCTCGAGTACGCCGGCCGTCCCGGCCCGATACGCCTCCTCGAGTTGTGCGGAGAGTCGCTGGTAGTCGGGGTCATCCGCTGGGGTCGCCGTTTCCGACCGGAGCTCGGCGCGCTGTGATTCGATCTCCCGTACCTCCCGAACTGCGGACGCGTACTGGGCCGTCTGGGCCTCGGTAAGTCCCGTCGTCGCGTTTGCGACGACGACATCGAACTGCGCCTCGAGTTCGGCCGATCGAATCCGGTATTCGTCCTTGCTGATGGTGTCGGGTTCGGTCGACTCGTTACTCGAGGCGTTTCCGGCGGCCTCGGTGGGCGACGTGTCTGTAGTCGACTCGTTGGCCGAGGTGTTTTCGGCGGCCTCGATAGTCGACGCGGTTGCTGCCGGTGCTTCGGTCGAACTGCGCTCGACCGACTCGTTCAACGCCTCGTACTGCCGCTGAAGCTCGACCGTCTCGTTGAGGCCGTCCTCGAGACCCGCTCTCGTCTCGTTTAGCTCGGCGGCCTGCTCGTTTCTGATCGCCGTGATGGCGACGAGGTTCTCGATGCCGGTGATCGACTGGTTCTCGGCGAGCGTCGAGTTGATCGACTCGTTCGCGTGGAGTGCCTGCTGGAACTCGAGCGACGAGCGCAGCGACTCCCTCGTGAGAACGTCGTCGCCGCGCGTGATCACCTGGACGCTGGTCGTGTTCTCCTGTTGCTGGCTCGTGAAGTTCCCGTTGATGCGCTCGAGGGCGTTCGCTTCCTCCGAGTCGCTCTCGAACTGGTCGAGTGAGGAGTCGTCGTCGACCATCGGCATTCCGGCACCGATCAACGCCGTCGAGACGAGGAGGACCACGAGCACGAGCCGCGTGTGCGTGGTGATCGCGTCCGCGAGCCGGTCGGGGACGCTCATTCGGTTACCGCTCCGTCCGTGTCCGTCTCTTCGGTGAGGACCATACTGTTGTTACGATCCTACAAACGCGACAGTATATACGCGTTCCGTACATCAAGGACATTGATATTACAGATTAGAAGACAGAATAAATTCATTCGGTTATGACTGTCAGCGTTCCGTGACAGTTGCGCAACGAGAGACAGGGGCGGCGATTCGGACGACGACCGGTCAGCTATTCGATGGAAACCGTCATGAGGTCCTCGGCGAACCGGACGTCGCCGTCGTAGTGGGCCCCGATCGACTCGAGCATCTCGTCGTGGCGGCCGTCGGTGTGGGGATAGAGGTGGGTCAGATAGACGCGCCCGATGTCGCGGCCGTCCAGTTGCCGACCCAGCGTCTCGGGTGTCGGGTGGTTGGAGACGTCGACGTCGTCGGGAAACGAGCAGTCGTGGGCGAGGATCGCCGATCCTTCCGCGAAGTTCGCCAGCCCTGCGAACGCCTCGCTGTCGCCGCTGAACGTAAAGCGGTCGTCGAACCGGTAGGCCAAACACGGCAGCGAGTGACGCGTCTCGTAGGCGGCGACGTCGAACCCCGCGACCGAAAAGTCACCCGGAACGACCTCGCGAACCTGCAGATCGACTTTGTCCTGCATGTAGTCGTAGACTGAGAGCAGATCGTCGACCAATCCCTTGGTCCCCTGCGGGCCGACGATCTCGAGGTGGTCCTCGCCGGCGAGCCAGCGGGCCTTCAACAGCGGTAACAGATCGGCGACGTGGTCGAGATGGTGGTGAGTCAGGAGGACGGTCGAGACGTTCTCGTAGCCGATGCCGGACTGCTGGAGTCGCTGGAGCACGCCGGCACCGCAATCTAGCAGCAGCGTTCGGCCATCGTCCTGCACGAGAAGCCCCGCCTGAAAGCGTTCGCCGGTGGGCATCGCGCTGCCCGTGCCGAGAAAGGTGACACGCATACGCGGTTTTGGAACGGCCGTCCCGATAACAGTTGTTATGAAACCGATCCGTCCGCGGCGGCGGACCGGGGCCACGATCCGTGTCCATGGCCGCAGTATCGGAGTGGGGCCTGCTGTTCGAGGAACCCGACCACGACCCGTCTCGGGAGCGTGTCGAGCGGCTCGAGTCGGTTGCCGGAGAGCGAGACGGCTTGGCCGCCCGTGACAGCCGGTCGCGACGACGCCGCCGCGCGGGGTGCGGCGACCGATCGGCGGCTTTATCGCTCCGTCGGCCCGATGGACGGAGACGAATCCATGACTGTCGTTCTCGCCGGCGTCGGTGCCGACAGCACGAACGTCGGCGCGCTGGCCCCGCTCTACGACGACGGCCGCTTCGAATACGTCCCGATCCCGGAGAAAACGCGGGCGACCGACGAGTCCGAGACGCTCGGCTCGTGGGAACTCCGAGCGGGCGACGGCACCGCCGCGGACCTGACGAGTCGCATCACGCCCCAGCCAGTCCACGACGGGACCGACACGGTCACCGGCGAGGCCCTCGAGTCCTGGCCGCTCCACCGGGACCCGAACTTCGAGGCGCTGACGTACGGCGAACACCGGACCAGCGGCTACGTCTCGCGGCTGCGCGCGCTCGAGTCGGGCGACGTCGTTGGGTTCTACGCCGGTCTGCGACGACCCGGCGGGGACCGCGCCCACCGCTACCTGATCGGCTACATCACCGTCGACGACGTGGTCGTCGTCGGCCCGGATATGCCGCCGGCCGAACGCGCGGCCGTTCTCGAGGCGCATCCGGCAAACGCCCACGCGAAACGCGCCCGGGAGGGCGAGCTATATCTCGAGAAGCCGGTCGTAATCGTCGACGGCCGCGAGCCGGGCGGCCTCTTCGAGCGCGATCCGATCCGGCTCAGCGACTATTACGTCAGGGACGGCAACGAGCGGGCACAGTACTACCTGCGCGAGGAGATCGCCGACGAGTGGCACGTTCGGGCCGGCGGCGCGAATATGATGTTCAAACCCGCCTATCGGTGTGCACTCTCGGGCGCTGCGTTCCGGGAACTGGTCGGTTTGCCCGGTAATCGAACGGCCGTGCGGGACGGCCGCGACTGAGGAACGGGGGCGTTCGTTCGACTCGATCGCGCTCGTCGCGTCGAGAGCTGGTTCCGCATCGCTCGGTTTGATGTACCACTGCGTCAAACGTGACAGCCAGTGACAGCTTCAGACGAACCGACGCCGCGACACGACCGCGTCGAGCGTCACGCGACGCCCGGGCCGCGCAACTCGCTGGCCCACTGGACCGCCGCTCGCAACCCGCTCCGGGTCGCGATCAACTACGTCGTCGTCTGGCTCGTCCGGATCTCGCCCAGCCTCCGACTCAAGCGCTGGCTCCTCCGCCGGATCGGCGTCACGGTCGGCGCGGGCGTTTCGTGGGGGCTCGAGGCGACGCCGGACGTCTTCTGGCCGGATTTGATCACGGTCGAGGCGGGCGCGATCGTCGGCTACGACGCGACGATCCTCTGTCACGAGTTCCTCCAGGACGAGTACCGAACGGGCGAGGTCGTCGTCGGCGAGCGGGCGATGATCGGGGCCGGCGCGATCGTCCTCCCGGGCGTTGAGATCGGCGAGGGGGCAAGCGTCGCGGCGAACTCCCTGGTGACACGCGACGTACCGCCCGGAGCGACGGTTGCCGGCGTCCCGGCCCGACAGATGGGCGACGAGGGTGACGCTCCGGCCGCGACGTAACCGTCTCCGCTCGGTCCCCTTCCGATGTCGTGGTGTGCGTCTCTTGGGTGCCGTCCTCGTCTCGGTCGCGACGAGTGTCTTCGAGAACAGAATTACTATACCGAAGTGAACGAATTCCTGCCCATGTCGTACTGTCACAACTGTGACGAGGACTTCGAACCGGGGACCATTCTCTGCCCGGAGTGTGGAGGGAAATTAACCGAGGAGAACAATGATACGGAGACTGCGTCGGGCTGGTCGACCGACGATCCCGGACACGACGATACGTTCGGGTGGTCGAGTGACGACTCGGCAAGTACTGACACGTCCGGCTGGTCGACGGATGATTCTGCGAGCGATGACACGTCCGGCTGGTCGACCGATACTTCTGCGAGCGACGACTCCGGGTGGGGGAGCGACGATGCCGCGGGGACCAGTGGAGCGGCGACGGCCCAGCGGGAATCGGGGCTGACCGCCGCGTCGGAACCGCGGTACCACGACAGGGATATCTTCGACTTCTCGTTTGCGTTCCCGCTCGGGAAGGGCGGCAAGCCGTTGCTGATCGACTCCGTCCTCATTCTCTTGTCCTTTCTCCTCGTGCCGCTGCTGTTTTCCTACGGCTACTCCTATCGCGTCGGTCGCGCGGCGGCGCGGGGAGACGGCGATGTCCCCTCGTTCGACGACTGGGGCGGACTGGGAACGGACGGACTGATCCTCGTCGGCATCTATCTCGGCGTCGTCATCGCGCTCAGTGTGCTCGTGGCCGCGTTCATCGGCGCGATAGCTGTGGTCGGGGAGTCGTCGGAGCTCGTGCTCGTCCTCCTCGCGATCGGGACACTGCTCGTATTCGCGTGCGTCTACGTCGCCGGCGCGATCGTCCCCGTCCTGATCGGCACGGGCAGCCTCACCGAGACGTTTTCCAACGGCCGCCTCCTCGAGTTCGCGCTCTCGCGACACTATCTCAAGGGCGTCGTCCTCATGTTCGTGTTTTGGTTCATCCTGTCGACCGCGGCCAGTATCGTTGCGGTGGTCCTCGCGATTACCGTTCTCGGTATCGCCCTGCTGATTCCGCTGTACTTCGTGTTCACGGCGTACAGTGCGAACCTCGCCTTCGCCATGTGGGGCTACATCTACAACGAAGCGGCGGCGGCCGGCGACGTCGACCCCGTCGACCCCGACGCATCGCTCGGCCTGCGATAGCGGTCCGGTCGGACGGATCGCTCCGAATGTGAGCAAAAACGGGCCGCGATGGGATGGCCCACGAGACGCGACGCAGACCGTGCCGATTGGGGCGACCCACCGCTACTCCCCGGTTCAAATGCCGGGACTACAGCGACGACCAGGACTTCCGCGCTTCGTTCCAGGAGGTAACGTCGGCGATCCAGCGGGCCGCGATCATCTTTTTCAGGTTCTGGGCCGGGAGACCGCCGAAGGTGTCGACGGGCAGGGAAATCCCGAATGCCGGCTTCACGTCGTGGGCGACCGCCTTTTCGCCGACGGAGACGACCGTCCCCTTGTCCTCGTGTTCCCAGGTCCGGAGCGGTCGATTCTCGATCGCACGCGCGATGTTCTCGCCGGCGACCTCCGCGGCCTGCCAGGCGGCCTGTGCCGTCGGCGGTGCGGGCTGGTCGCCCTGATCGATGAGCGCCGAGTCGCCGATCGCGAACACGCGTTCGTCGGAGGTCTGGAAGTTCGCACCGGTGTTGACGCGGTTGTGTTCCTTCTCGAGGTCGGCGTTCTCCATCGCGTCCCGTCCCGTGATGCCGCCGGTCCAGACGAGCACGTCGTGGTCGAGGGGCTCGCCCTCGTCGAACTCGATGTGATCCGCAGTGGCCTCGGTGATCGGGTCGTCCGTATGGACCTGGACGCCCGCTTCCTCGAGCAGGTCGCGCAGCGCCTGTTGGATCTCCGGATCGTTGCCGGGGAAGATCTCCTCGAGCGCTTCGACGAGGTGGATCTCGATGGGTGCGCGGTGTTCGTCGCGGAACTCGGCGATCTCGCCGGCGGTCTGGATGCCGGAGAGGCCGGCACCGCCGATGACGACCTGTGCGGGCTCGCCACGAGTCGCATCACGGCTGGCCTCGCTGACGGCCTCGTGGATCTCGAGGGCGTCGTCCAGGCTCTTGAGGGTGAGGGAGTGTTCCTCGAGACCCGGAATGCCGTAGTAGGCGGTCTGGCTGCCGAGTCCGATGAGGACGTGGTCGTACTCGACGTCATCGCCGTCGGCGAGTTCGACGGTCCGTTCGTCGACATCGAGGCCGGTGACTTCGTCCTGGATGAACCGGGTCGACGGGTCGGCGATCTGCGTGGTCGGGAACGTAATGTCGGATCGGACGTCCGGGTCCCGAATAACGCGGTGTGCTTCGTGTAGCACGAGGTGATAGTCGACATCGGCGATCCAGGTTAGCCGCGCGTTGCCCCCGAGCTCCGACTGGAGCTTGTTGATTGCACCGGTACCGGCGTATCCAGCACCGAGCACGACGACGTTCTCAGTCATATCCCACACTGGGAATCACTATGATACAAAGCTGTTGAAACAGGAATCGGTATGTTTACTATTGACAGGCCGTCGGCTCGCCCGAACTCCGTCGTCAGTGCCCTCAGAGGATTCGTTTGCCGAACGTGCTGGCGGTTAGCTCCGCCGCCAGCGTCGCCGTTTCGTTCCCCTCGTCCAGGATCGGGTTTACCTCGACGACGTCCATTGATCGGAGGACTCCCTCCGCCTCGTCGCGTCGAGACAGCGTCTCAAGTGCGGCGTGGGCTTCCCGGTAGGTGACACCGCCGCGGACGGGAGTGCCGACTCCGGGTGCCGTCTTGGGATCGAGCCAGTCGAGATCGAGGCTCACGTGGACGCCGTCGGTGCCGTCGGTCGCGACCGCGAGGGCGTCGTCGACGACCGCGGAAATCCCTCGCTGGTCGATGTCGGCCATGGTGAAGGCGGTGATCTCGCTCTCGCGGATCAGTTCGCGCTCGCGGTCGTCGATGCTCCGGAGCCCGACGTAGGCGATCGACGACTCCCGTAGCCGAGGCGCAGGTGCCCACTCCGTTTCGCCGAACGCGCCGCGGCCGAGGGCGGCGGCCAGCGGCATTCCGTGGACGTTTCCGCTGGGAGACGTCTCGGGCGTATTGAGATCGGCGTGTGCGTCGAACCAGATCACCCCGAGGTCGGCGTCGCGCGCCGAACCGGTCAGCGACCCGATCGCGACCGAATGATCCCCGCCCAGCACGAGCGGGAACTCGCCGTTCGCGAGCGTTGTCGCGACCCGGTCGCGCACCCGTTTACAGACGTCCTCGATCTCCCGGAGGAACTTCGCATCCCCCCGACTGGGCTGGTCGGCGTTCGGATCGCGCTCTTCCGCCCGTGGCATCGTCAGGTCGCCGTCGTCGACGGGGTCGACGCCTGCTCGCTCGAGGCCGTCCGCGAGGTCCGCGTATCGAATCGCTGACGGTCCCATGTCGACGCCTCGGCGGTTCGCTCCGTAGTCCATCGGTGCCCCGATGATTCTGACGGTCCGTTCCATACGCCCGATAGATCACCGCCCGGCTTGGTCGTGGCGATTACGGTGCGGTCGCTCTGGCGACAGCTTTAGGGTTAGACCCGTCTAAACTCGGTACAGCATGATGCTGAGCGACGTGATGGAAGACTACCTCAAAGCGATCTACCAGCTTCAACGCGAGACCGACGATCGGATCAAGACCTCGGAGATCGCCGAGGAGTTGGACGTCACGTCGCCGACGGTCACCAGCATGCTCGACAAACTCGAGAACCGGGAACTCGTCGATCGCGAGAAGTATCGCGGCGTGACCCTGACGGACGAGGGCGAGACCGTCGCCCTGGAGATCGTCCGCCATCACCGCCTGCTCGAGGCCTACCTCACCGAGCACCTCGATTACGACTGGTCGGAGGTCCACGCGGAGGCCGATCGACTCGAACACCACATCAGCGAGGACTTCGAGGCGCGCGTCGCGGACGCCCTCGGCGAACCCGAGGTCGACCCCCACGGCTCGCCGATTCCGAGCGCCGATCTCGAGCCTCCGACACGGCCCGACGGGAAATCGATCGCCGAGTTCGAGGCGGGGACCGTCGTGACCGTCGCCGAGGTCGCCGACCGCGATCCGGACGTCCTCTCCTATCTCGCCGAGCACGGCGTCGAACCCGGCGTCGAACTCGAGATCATCGAGATCGCACCCTTCGGGATGGTGACGGCCCGCTCGAGCGAGGCCGACGACCCCGTTTCACTGCCCGAGTCCGTCGCGAGCCACGTCTGGGTCGCAGCGCCCGCAGAGCCCGAACCGTAGCCGTCCGGACTGCGACCCCGGCTTGGATGGCCCCGGCCCCGGCCGCCGTGATGCAGTCGAACCCCGCCGGGAGACCAGTCTGGCCCGGTCGCCTCGAGAGGGTCTCGACGGCGTCCGCCGTAGCGGCGCACTCTCTCCGAGACGATGGTGACGGAATAACATGTCTCGAATCTCTCCCCGGCGAACGAAGAGAAACACCTTCCCATACCCGATTCAAACGTCACAATCCTGGCGAAACGATTCCGCTGACCCGCCGGGTTTAAGGAATCCAAATACGAATAAATACCTATGTCATCAATCGAACTCACGCCGAGCCAGAAGAAAATCCTCCGCGCGCTCACGAACCTCCACAAGGAGACTGAAGACGCCATCAAAGGCGAGGATATCGCCGAACAAGTCGACCGCAACCCGGGGACCATCCGCAACCAGATGCAGAGCCTCAAGGCCCTCCAACTGGTCGAAGGCGTCCCCGGCCCGAAGGGCGGTTACAAACCGACGGCCGCCGCCTACGAGGCCCTCGAGATCCAGCAGATGGACGAACCCGCCGCCGTCCCGATGCAACACGAAGGCGAGCCCATCGACGATACCATCATCGAAGAGATCGACCTCTCGAGCGTTCATCATCCGGAACTCTGCCGCGCGGAGATCCACATTCAGGGCACACTCAGCGAGATTCACGAGGACGATTCCGTCACCGTCGGTCCGACGCCGCTCTCGAAACTCCTGATCAAGGGGACAGTCGACGGCAAAGACGACACGAACAACATTCTCATCCTGCGGATCGACGACATGGTCGCGCCCGCCGAGGAACCGGCTCACTGATCCGCCGGGCGGCCGCGTTCTCCCTCTCTTCGAGCGTCGCCACTGCCGTCTCTTGCTCTCCGATCGTATGACGGCCGCGCGATCAGCGTACAACTCGGTGTCGGTACGGACTCCGATGGCGGTCGGTCTCCTGCCGTCGACCGACCCCAACCGCCGGTCTCGAGCCGTTTCCGGCCGCCGAAAACGCGTTATTCGGCCGCGTCGGAGGCGTCGTCGGCGGTCGCCGACGCAGGGATGTCATCGACTGCGGCGACCGCGTCGCCGTCTTCGACCTCCATGACGATCACGCCCATCGTGTTGCGGCCGACAGTCGAAATCTCGTCGACGCGGGTCCGGACGATCTGGCCGCGCTCGCTCATCAACACGAGTTGGTCGTCGTCGTCGACCGCCTTGACGGCCGTCACGGGACCGTTTCGCTCACCGGTCTTGATGTCGATCAGCCCCTTGCCGTACCGGGATTGGGTACGATACGCGGAGAGCAGCGTTCGCTTGCCGTAGCCGTTCTCCGTGACGGTCAACAGTGCCTGCTCGTCGTCCTCGTCGGTCGCGACGAGGCCAGCCACGGCATCGCCCTCCTGCAGTTTGATCCCGTTGACGCCGCGTGCGTTCCGGCCCATCGCGCGGACTTCCGTCTCGTCGAAGCGGATCGTCATGCCGCCTTCGGTCGCGATGACGAGGTCCTGCGAACCGTCAGTGACCTCGACGTCGACGAGTTCGTCGCCGTCTTCCAAGTCCGCGGCGATGATTCCCGTCGAGAGAATGTTGTCGAACTCCTCGCCGGCTGTGCGCTTGACGTAGCCGTTCCGGGTCGCCATCGTCACGAACTCGTCGTCGCCGAAGGCATCCGTGTCGACGATGGCCGTGATGTCCTCACCGGGGTCGAGATCGAGGATGTTGACGGCGGATTTCCCGCGTGCGGTCCGTCCCATCTCGGGGATCTCGTAGGTCTTGAGCCGGTAGACTGCACCCTGATTCGTAAAGCACAGCAGGTAATCGTGGGTGTTCGCCCGGAAGACCGTCGAGACGTTGTCGTCCGTTTTGACGTCCGCGCCGATGATCCCTTTCCCGCCGCGACCCTGGGGGTCGAACTGCTCGATCGGCATCCGCTTGACGTAGTCGTCTTCCGTCATGACCACGAATACCTCCTCTTCCGGGATGAGGTCCTCGTGGGTGACCGTCCCCTCGTCCTCGACGATCGAGGTCCGACGGTCGTCGGCGTATTCGGCTTTGATCTCGCGGAGTTCGTCTTTGATGACCGAGAGCAGTTCGGACTCGCTCTCGAGGATCGCCGTCAGCCGTTCGATCTCGGCCTGGACGTCTTCGTACTCCTCGTTGATCTCGGCGGCCTCCATCGAGGTGAGACTGCCCAGTTGCATCCGGACGATGTGGTCGGCTTGGTCTGCGGAGAAATCGTATGCCTCCTGAAGGTTCGCCTTCGCGTCCGACCGCGTCTCGCTATCCCGGATCAACTCGACCACGTCCTCGGCGTTCTCGACGGCCGTTAGCCGCCCCTCGAGAATGTGTGCTCGATCTTCGGCTTCCGCGAGGTCGTACTCGCTGCGTCGGCGAACGACCTCGCGACGGTGGGAGATGTACTCCTCGAGCGTCTCCTTGAGCGAGAGCACGCGCGGTTGGCCGTCGACCAGCGCGAGGTTGATCACGCCGAACGTTCGCTCGAGGTGGTTCTCGAGCAGTTTGTTCTTGACGACCTCGGCGTTTGCTCCGCGGTTGAGTTCGATGACGATACGGACACCATCGCGGTCGGACTCGTCGCGCAGGTCGGTGATCCCTTCGATCTCGCCCTCGTTGACGTCATCGGCGATGCGCTCGACCAGGCGGGCCTTGTTGGCCTGGAAGGGGAGTTCGGTGACGACGATCCGCTCCCGGTTCGAGTTCCATTCCTCGACCTCGAACTCGGCGCGAACGCGGAGGCGGCCGCGACCGGTCTTGTACGCCGAGTAGATCGCATCCCGGCCGACGATGTTCGCGCCCGTCGGGAAGTCTGGACCTTTGACGTGTTCCATCAGGTCGTCGACGGTCGCGTCGGGATCGTCGATTAGTTCGATCGTCGCGTCGATGACTTCGCCCAAGTTGTGCGGCGGGATGTTCGTCGACATCCCGACCGCGATTCCCGAGG
This sequence comes from Natrinema pallidum, assembly GCF_005890195.1. Taxonomy (NCBI): domain Archaea; kingdom Methanobacteriati; phylum Methanobacteriota; class Halobacteria; order Halobacteriales; family Natrialbaceae; genus Natrinema; species Natrinema pallidum. The sequence continues at coordinate 519,271 of NZ_CP040637.1, forward strand.
AACCGTTGACAAGCAGGTTCGGGAACGCCGCCGGAAGCACGTCGGGCTCTTGCAGGCGGTCGTCGTAGTTCGCCGAGAAGTCGACCGTATCCTTGTCGATGTCCTCGAGCAACTCCTCGGCGACGGGGGCCATCCGGGCCTCCGTGTATCGGGGTGCGGCGGCCGGATCGCCGTCCATCGAGCCGAAGTTCCCCTGGCCGTCGACCAGCGGATACCGCATCGAGAAGTCCTGGGCCATTCGGACCAAGGTGTCGTAAATCGCGCTGTCGCCATGTGGGTGGTAATCACCCATCGTCTCCCCGACGATCGAGGAGGACTTGCGGTGGCTCGAGCCGCTCGAGACGCCCATCTCGTGCATCGCATAGAGGATGCGCCGATGGACGGGTTTGAGCCCGTCACGGGCGTCGGGTAGTGCGCGACCGGCGATGACGCTCATCGCGTAGTCGATGTAACTCTGCTCCATCTCGTCTTCGATACGGACGTTTTCGACTGACCGTGCCTCTACGTCCGTCGGATCGGGTACGTCTGAACTCATTTATTCGCTGTTTTTGTGGGTTGTGTAGTGTGGGTCGTCTGGCAAGCACTGCATCCGTGAGCGAGTTCGCGTCGCGAACTCGCGACCGGGCCGACGACCGACCCGGAGAGCGCGGCTTCGCCGCGTCGGGGGGAGGGAGGAGTGCTTTTGATCGAACTGTTGCCGCGAGCGCGGCTACGCCGCGCCCGCAGAGCACCATTTCGTTAGATGTCGATCCACTCGGCTTCGGGCGCGTGGTCCTTGATGAACTGCTTGCGGGGTTCGACGGCGTCGCCCATCAGGACGGAGAACATCTTGTCCGCTGCGGCCGCATCCTCGATCGTGATCTGTTTGAGGATGCGGTTCTCGGGATTCATCGTCGTCTCCCAGAGCTGTTCGGGGTTCATCTCGCCGAGACCCTTGAACCGCTGGACCTGCGAGGGGGTGCCGTCGCACTTCTCTTCGACGATCCGATCGCGTTCGGCCTCCGTCATGGCGTCGTAGGTCTCCCCGCGGTATCGGATGCGGTACAGCGGCGGCTGGGTCGCGTAGACGTATCCGCCCTCGAGCAGCGGCCGCATGTGTCGGTAGAAGAACGTCAACAGGAGCGTTCGGATGTGCGCCCCGTCGACGTCGGCGTCAGTCGCCATGATGATCTTCTTGTAACGGACGTCGTCGATGTCGAACTCGTCGCCGATCCCGGCCCCGATGGCGGTGATCATGTTCCGGATCTCGTCGTTCTCGAGGATACGATCGAGGCGGTGTTTCTCGACGTTCAGGATCTTCCCTTTGATGGGCAGGATGGCCTGGAAATCAGGGTTGCGGGCCTGTTTCGCGCTGCCGCCCGCGGAGTCGCCCTCCGCGATGAACAGTTCGGCCTCGTCGGGATCTTTGGTCTGACAGTCCGCCAGTTTACCGGGCAGCGAAGTGGACTCCAGAGCGGACTTCCGGCGGGTGAGCTCCTCGGCCTTCTGGGCGGCCATCCGGGCCTTCGCGGCCTCGACGGCCTTTGCGACGATCGCCTCGGCGGTGTCGGGATGTTCCTCGAAGTAGGTGCCCAGCCCCTCGTGCATGGCGCTCTCGACGATGCCACGAACTTCCGAATTGCCGAGTTTCGTCTTCGTCTGTCCCTCGAACTGGGGGTCGGGGTGCTTGATCGAGATGACCGCCGTCAGCCCCTCGCGGATGTCCTCGCCTTTGAGGTTGTTATCGAGGTCCGAGAGGAGGTCGTTCTCGTTGGCGTAGTCGTTGACACACCGGGTCAGCGCGGTCTTGAAGCCGGTGAGATGGGTGCCACCCTCGCGGGTGTTGATGTTGTTCGCGAAGGCGTGGATCGAGCCCTGCAACTCCTCGGTGGCTTGCATCGCGACTTCGACCTGGATGTTCTGTGCCTCGTCCTCGAAGTAGATGATGTCGTCGTGCATCGCCGAGCGCGTCTCGTTCAGATAGTCGACGAACTCGCGGATGCCACCGTCGTACTCGTAGGTCTCGGCGACCGGCTCGCCCTCGTCGGTCTCCTCGCGCTCGTCCCGGAGCGTGATACGAACCCCCGAGTTGAGGAAGGCCAGCTCTCGAAGCCGGTTCGACAGCGTCGAAAACGAGATCTCGCCGGTCTCGAAGATGTCGGTATCCGGCCAGAACCGGATTTCCGTGCCCGTTTCCTCGTCGGGCTCCATGTCGCGAACGCGCTCCATGTCGCCGACGGGTTCCCCGGCCTCGAACGCGTGACGGAAGACGCCGTCGCGTTTGACCTCGGCCTCGAGGCGTTCGGAGAGGGCGTTGACGACGGAGACGCCGACGCCGTGAAGCCCGCCGGAGACCTGATAGGACTTGTTGTCGAACTTGCCGCCGGCATGGAGGACGGTCAGAATGACCTCGAGTGCAGGGCGGTCGTACTCCTCGTGTGTATCGACGGGGATACCACGGCCGTCGTCCGCGACGCTCACCGACCCGTCCTCGTGGATCGAGACGGTGATGTCGTCGCAGTGGCCGGCCAGTGCCTCGTCGATCGAGTTGTCCACCACTTCGTAGACCAGATGGTGGAGTCCTCGAGAATCGGTAGAGCCGATGTACATCGCCGGTCGCTTACGTACAGCCTCCAGGCCTTCCAAGACCTGAATCTGCCCGGCTCCGTACTCGCTTTCCTGGGACATGTAAAACCTGCTTTCGGATAGCAGTCCGGCCCTAATAAAAGTCACGTGTACGCGCGCGAGCGCGAACAGGACCTCGTCGAGCGAACGGTCCGGCGTGTGGCCTAGATAACCGCGTCGAAGTCGTCGTGACCCCGAATGTCGACGCCCTCGTCGGTGATCTCCGCGAGGAAGACGCCGTTGCCGGAGCCGGTATCGCGCTCGACGGCGCTTTTGATCGCACGAGCCGCCACTGACTGGGCGTCCTCAAGCGAGAGGTCGTCCTCGTACTCCTGCTCGAGGAGGCCGTAGGCGAGTTGCATCCCGCTGCCGGTGACGGTGTAGTCGTCGGCCATTACGCCGCCGGCGGGATCGATGCTGTAGACGTGGCTCCCCTCGGCGTCGACGCCGCCGAGGATGGGGTTGATCGCTCGGAACGGGCCGCCGCGGGCGAAGTTACCCGCGAGCGTTGCCAGCGCCTCGATGGGCATCGGCTCATCGCGACGCGACTCGTAGAGGTTGACCTCGGCCCGCAGCGTTCGGATGAACGACTGTGCGCCGCCGACCGAGCCGACCAGCGTCAGCGCGCCCGTGGGGTGAATCTGTTCGACTTTCTGGACGTCCTTGTTCGAGACGAACCGGCCGCCCAGACTGGCACGCATGTCCGTCGCGATGACGACCCCCTCGTCGGTCGTGATACCGATGGTCGTCGTCCCCGTGGAGTTGACGTTCTCGCCGTAGTCGTCGCTCGCCTGGCTGCCATCGGGAAGCGAGCCCAGTTCGGGCTCGTACGGCGACGGGTCGCCGTTCCCCTGGGGTGTCGACGGCTGGGTCCAGTTATTCATCGGTCTCCTCCGGTGTGTCGATCTCCGCGAGGATCGACTCGAGGCGGTCGGTCTCGACCGAACGGAACGATTCGTCGTCGGTCGTCACGGTCGCGACATCGACATCCATGGCGTCGACAAGGTCGTCCTCGGCGGCGCTGAGCGCGCTCAAGGCGAGTTCGATGCCGCCGTCGACGTCGAGGTCCTCGCGGTAGTGCTCCTCGAGGTAGCCCTGGATGGTGTCGCGGTCGCCGCCGATGGCGGCCGCCTTCCACTCGTAGTCCGTCCCCGAGGGGTCGGTCTCGAACAGTTTCGGCTCGCCGTCGTCGATGCCGCCGACGAGGAGGGCGACGCCGAACGGTCGGGCACCGCCGGTCTGGGTGTACTCTTGGATGTGGTCGGTGACCGCGCGGGTCAGCGTTTCGACGCCGATTCGCTGGCCGTAGCGGAGCTGTTCTCCCTGCGCGCGGCGGCGAGCGAGATCGACGAGCTGGCGGGCGTCGGCGACGTGGCCGGCGCTCGCGACACCGACGTGGTCGTCGGCCTTATGGATCTTCTCGACGCTCTCGCGTTCCATAAGCGGCGAACTGACCTGCCGGTTGGCGGCGAGAACGACGCCATCGGACGTTCGAAGACCGACGCTCGCGGTGCCGCGCTTGACGGCCTCGCGGGCGTACTCGACCTGGTAGAGGCGTCCGTCCGGGGAGAAAATGGTGATTCCCCGATCGTATGCCTGCTGATTGGATTGTCCTTGCATAGATTTCAGTCTTCACCTCTGGTAAGGGATAGAAATATATAGGCCTTCTTCTGAAGGCAACCTGGCCTACGGCAGCCCATTCGTCCCGGACACGCAAGAACGTACTGCCAGCAGACGCCGCGAGCCCGGGAATGCGACGTAATCGCGGGGAGCCGACAGCGAGCCGCCCGTTAAGCGCCGAAGCCGTTCGACCGACCCACGCGCCGCCTCGTGGAGCCTCTCAGCGGTCGCCATTACAGTCCGACGGCGTCGCTCTCGTTGCTGAGACACGTCTCTGTTTCCGGTACCGACGACCGGTCTCGAGTCGGTGAGCCAAAGAGCCATCTGCTATTTCAAGCGGTTCCCTCAACCGACTCCCAGCCGTTACGCTGGTACAGCATTCCGTACAGGTGTACACAGGTGCGTGCTTCCGGCCGACCCGCCTCGAGATCGGCGGCCGTCGGTAGCTCGAGGTGGCCGAGACACCTGCCGCGTTTCTGGACGCCACGACTCATGGAAAAACACAGTACTGCAGTGGACGTTTCCGTCGAAAAGGCCAAAGAAACCGTTCATCAATACGGGCTCGGGCTCCTCTTTGCGGCGAATATTTTCGGAGCCGGGTCCGTGTACATTCTGACGCAAGCGGGCGTCGGCTTCGGATTCGGTCTGTTGTGGGTCATGCCGCTGGCGCTCGGCGTCGGGCTAACGATGCACGAGATGTCGGCCCGACTGGCGGCGAGGAACGAACCGCTCATGGAGTACATCAGGGACGTGATCGGACCGACGGCGGCCAAACCGTTTGCCATCGGCATCGCATTCATCATGCAGTTCTGGAGCGTCGCCAACTACGCGCTCGCCGGGGCTGCACTGGTCTTTCTGACCCCGCTCTCGAGTTTGTACGTGGGCATTATCGTCACGGCTGCGCTCGGAATCTCGCTGGTCGAACTCCGCGTCTACAGCCGTATCGAGGGCGTAATCGCCACGCTCGTGCTCGGTATCTTCGCCTCGTATCTCGTTATCGTCGCGAACCTCCAGCCGTCGCTCGGGGGGGTCGCCCTCGGGTTCGTCCCGACGATTTCCGCCGACTTCGACTATCTGACGATGATCATCGCGCTGATGGGGACGACGGTCTACTATCCGAACTTCTTCATTCAGACGAGCATGCAACACGAAAAGGACTGGGAGGCCGTCTCCCGGTACCGGAAAGACCACACGTTCGGACTGGCCGCCGTCGTCGTCCTCAGCGCGACGGTGATCATCGCGGCGGCGATGGCCATTCCCGATGGGACGCTCACGCTGACCGCACCCGCACGGCCACTCATCGATATGGTCGGACCGTGGGTCCTCGGCGTGTTCGTCCTCGCCGTCGGCGCTGCATCCTTTACGAGCGCGACCGGCACGCTGTTCGCCGCCGGGTTCATGGTGCCCCAATCCTACGCGTTGCACACGCAGTTCGGCGACATGCACTTCCGCCGGACCGTTCACTTCCTGATCGGACTCTCCGTCGCCCTTGCGATTCCGATCCTGGCGTTTACCGAGTTCACACCCGTCAGGCTGGCGCTCCTGATGCCCGCGGTCAACGGTGTCGTCGGCCTGCCGATCACCTCGCTGGCGTTGTTCGCGGCGATCAAACGGTACGTCGATCCGAGTCGACTCGAGCAAGCGGTCTTCCTCGCCGCCGTGGTGCTGATGTTCCTGATCTCCCTCGTGACGGCCGAATCGCTGACTCGATCGATCGTCGAACTCCTCTGAGAGCGGCCCGTTGGCGAGCGACGGGGTCACCGATCCCGGTATGGATACGTCGGGAACAGTCGGTCTCACCGACGTCGAACTGCGTTTCGGCCTGCTCGCTGGACCGTTCGTGCGTCTCGACCGCCGCCTCCCGCTTGTCGGGAGTTGCCTGTCGAGATCCCCGCCAAACCGGTCCACCGGGGCGAAACGGGACGGCCGTCGCCGTCGTTCCGAATGTGGCATACTCCGGCACAATCGACTTATCCCCCGTTCTGGTAGGATGGGCCGATGCTTCCGCTCGTCGCCGGCGTGCTCGTTCTCGTCGGTTGTGCGGTGGTTCTCGAGGTCGTGTCGTACCGGGCGCTCGAACTGATTCCCTCGGTCGCTACCGAGGAGTTCCCCGAGATCGACCGGGAGTTACTGGGGAAGTTCAGCAGTTTCGACCCCGAACTGGGCTGGTGTCCCCAGCCGAATCGGGAAAAACAGAAAGACACCGGCGACCACCTTCCCGGCGAGGAGGTCCGGAGCGTCGTGACCTACGCCACCGACGAGTACGCGAGCCGAGTCTGTCCGGCGGCAGAGCGCGACCCCGACGCCGAACTCACCGTCTCGACGTACGGCGACTCCTACTGCTTCTGCCGGGAGGTCGACAACGACGAGACGTTCCAGCACTACCTCGCGGCGGAACTCGACACTCACGTCGCCAACTACGGCGGCGGGAACTACGGCCTCGACCAGGCGCTCATGCGGCTCAAGCGCCAGTATCCGGACGATCCGACCGACCACGTGTTCATGGTCGTCACCGCCTCCTCGATCGCGCGCATCCTCTCGGTCTGGAAACACTATCAGGAGTTCGGGAACGTCCTCGCGGTCAAGCCACGGTACGTCCTCGAGGACGGCGAGTTGGAGCGGATCGACAGCCCCGTCGACGAGAAGACGGACCTGCTCGACCTCGAGTCGAAAGCCGATGTCCTCCGGGAGTACGACTTCCATTACGACCACTGGTTCAAACCGCACTTCGCGACGCGGCCCTACACCGCGGCCTTCCTCGAGCGGAACGAACACGTCCGGTACGCAGCGTATACGGTCGGGAAGGAACTCGAGCGCCGGCTCGGCCGGTCGCTGCCGGGGATCGACTTCGACCTGGCCCAGACGCAGTCGGCGCTGCGGCTCGAACGGCCCCGCGTCCGGTATCACGAGCGGCTGTTCGAGACTCACGAGTTCCTCTTCGACGCGCTCATCGAGGAGTTCGTCGATTACGCGGCCGAACGGGGTTTCGAGCCGACGTTTGTGATGGTCCAGCAACTCCGGTACGCGACCTACGAGTCAGAACACGGGCCGATCCACGGCGACCTGATGGAGCGACTCGAGGAGCGATACGACGCGTTGACGACGATCGACATGGCCACGCATCTCATCCCCGACGACGGCGATGTCGAGTCGCTATACGTCGAACGCGGTGAGGGCGGCCACTACAGCCCCGAGACCAACGCGGAAATCGCGCAGGTGCTGGCCGAGAGCCTCGAGCGGCGAGCGGTCGTCGAATGAACCCGTTCTATCTCGCTATCGGGGTCGTCATCCTCGTCACCGGCATCGTCGACATCGTCTGGACGACGCTGTGGGTCGACGGCGGCTCCGGCCCCGTCTCGGGCCGGCTCACGACGGGGATCTGGAAGGGGCTGCGCGCCGCGACGGGGGACCGCAACCGCGCGCTCAGTCTCGCGGGTCCCCTCATTCTGATGCTCACGCTCGCGACGTGGATCGGGCTCATCTGGATCGGCTGGACGATCGTCTTCGCGAGCGAGCCCCTTGCCGTCGTCAACAGCCGGACCGGCGGTCCCGCCGACTGGTGGGGGCGGTTCTACTACGTCGCCTACACGATGTTCACGGACGGGAACGGCGACTACACCCCCGTCTACGGCGGTAACGTCTGGGAGGTCGCCAGCGCGTTCACGACGGCCTCCGGAATGGCCTTCGTCACGCTCGGCGTCTCCTACGTCCTGACCGTCCTCGGTGCCGTCGCCGACAAACGCTCCTTCGCCAGCACCGTGACGGGATTGGGCGACCGCAGCGAAGCGGTCCTCCGAACCGGCTGGAACGGCGAGGATTTCCGCGGGCTCGAACTGACCGTCGAGTCGCTCGCGGCGGACCTGAGTACCCTCGCCGAACAGCACAAGTCCTACCCGATCCTGCACTACTACCACAGCGAGCAGGCCTCTCGGGCCTCGGCCGTCGCCGTCCCGATCCTCGACGAGGCGCTCATGCTGTCCCGGTACGCGATGCCCGAGGGACAGGGGCTCGACCCCGCCATCGTCGAGAACGGCCGCTCGAGCGCACAGAGCTACCTCGAGACGTTGGACGACTCGTTCATCGAGCCCGCGCCGTCGGTTCCGCGAGCGCCGGACCTCGAGCGCCTGCGTGAGGACGACATACCGACCGTCTCCGACGGGGTCTTCGCCGAGGAACTCGCCGACCTGACCGAGCGGCGACGGCGACTCCTCGGCGTGGTCGAGGCGGACGCCTGGGAGTGGCCGCCGGTCGAGGAGTAGCGCGGGGTCGGTTTTCGGTAGTTTTCGGACACCACCGGAGTGGATTCCGCCCGAGTCCTGCAGAAGCGTGGCCCGCTATTCATTGCGTTGGGGGCCGTCCTCCGCCTATGGAGGAGTACGACTTCCTCGTCATCGGCTCCGGATCGGGGCTCGACGTGGCGAACGCGGCGGCGAATCAGGGCCAGTCGGTCGCGATCGTCGAGAAGGGGCGGCTGGGCGGGACCTGTCTGAACCGCGGCTGTATCCCCTCGAAGCAGTTGCTGTATCACGCCGACGTCCTGAAGACGATCGAGCGGGCCGACGAGTTCCACATCGACGCGACCGTCGAGGACGTCGACATCGCCGAGATCGTCCGCGAGGTCACCGAGGACGTTCACAGCAGTTCCGACGCGATCGAGCGCGGCCTCGCCTCGTCGGACCGCCACGATCTGTACAAGGCCGAGGCCCGGTTCGTCGACGAGCGGACGATCGAACTCGCCGACGGCGACCACGACGGCGAACGGCTCACTGCCGACACCGTCCTCGTGGCGGCCGGGACCCGCCCGGCAGTCCCGCCGATCGACGGGCTTGAAGCCGTCGACTACCTCACCAGCCGCGAGGCGCTGCAACTCGAGTCCCCGCCGGACCACCTGATCATCGTCGGCGGCGGCTACATCGCCGCGGAACTGGGCCACTTCTTCGGCACCTTCGGCAGCGACGTGTCGATCGTCGGCCGTCGGCCGCACCTGCTTCCCGACGCCGACGCGGCGGTCGCCGCCGAGTTCACCGAGCGCTACGCCGACCGGTTCGACATCTACACCGGTTACGAGGCCACCGCGGTCGTGGAGTCGGGGGACGCGATCACCCTTGAGGCCCGCCCGTTCCCGGAACCGGGAGGCGATGCGGCGAACGACGTCGAGACGGTCTCGGTCACCGGCGACGAACTGCTCGTCGCCGCCGGTCGCGTCCCCAATACCGACACGCTGAACGTCGAGGCCGCGGGGATCGAGACCGACGCGGCCGGCTTCGTCGAGACGGACGCGTACCTACGCACGACCGCCGACGGCGTCTGGGCGCTCGGCGACGTCGTCGGCGAGTACCTGCTGAAACACAACGCCAACCACGAGGCACGGACCGTCGCGCGGAACCTGTTCGGCGAGGACCTCGAGCCGGTCGACTACTCGGCGATGCCCTTTGCCGTCTTCGGCTCGCCGGCGGTCGCCGGCGTCGGACTGACCGAGCAGGAGTTGCGGGAGTCGGACCGGGAGTACGCCACGCGCACCTACCGCTACGAGGAGACCGCCCGCGGGTCGGCGATGAAAGCCGAGGGGTTCGTCAAGCCGATCATCGACCTCGAGGGCGAGATTCTGGGTTGTCACATCATCGGCCCCGGGGCCTCGGATCTGATTCAGGAGGTCGTCGTTGCGATGACGGCCGGCTCCGGAACGGTTCGGGACATCCGGGACTCGGTCCACATCCACCCCGCACTCTCGGAGGTCGTCCAGCGGGCCGTTTCGGGGCAGTTCACGCGGGATGACGGGCACGATCACTGACGCCGTCCAGCAGGCTGATACCGCCCATCGCATTCCGCCCCCGATATCGCACGCCTCGAGTCGACTGACAGTCGCCGCCGTTGACGGCTCTTCGACCGCGGCACACGACCGCCGGTCCCTTTTGTAGTTCACCGGCGTCCCTCCCTCCGTAATGACGAACGCAGCCATCGTAATCCTGGCAGGCACCGAATCGCACAGCGATACCGGGCGACTCGTCAACGGCTTCGAGGCGGCCAGGGAGTTCGCCGAGAACCCCGACGACGACCTCGAACTCATTTTCGACGGGGCCGGGACCCAGTGGATTCCGGAACTGGAAGCCGAGGACCACGACTATCACGACCGCTACCGGTCGGTCAGCGACAAAGCGGCGGCCTGTGACTACTGCGCGGGCGCGTTCGGCGTCGAGGATGCGATCGACGATGCCGGGGTCGTCACGATCGACGACAACGAGGGGCACCCAAGCATCCGCTCGCTGATCGACGACGATTACGAGATCATCACCTACTAACCGGGCGGAACCCGCAACCGTCCCGGTTTGTGGCACCGATGCAGTGAAAACGCCGCTTCGGATTCACTTTCACTCCGGTAGCACACACCTTTTAGCCTCCCCGTTAGTACAGGGAGACGATGACGTCGTTCCAGTCGACACTCGGTGACGAGCCGGGGATCGCCGAGGAGCTGGCCGAGAGCCAGCAGTCGATCTCCATCGCCGAGTTCTTCGAGAAGAACAAGCACATGCTCGGCTTCGACAGCGGTGCTCGAGGCCTCGTCACGGCCGTCAAGGAGGCCGTCGACAACGCCTTAGATGCCGCCGAGGAGTCGGGCATTCTCCCGGATATCTACGTCGAAATTCAGGAAGTCGGCGACTACTATCGCCTGATCGTCGAGGACAACGGTCCGGGGCTGACCAAGGAATCGCTCCCGAAGGTTTTCGGGAAACTACTCTACGGCTCTCGCTTTCACGCACGCGAACAATCCCGCGGCCAGCAGGGGATCGGGATCTCCGCCGCCGTTCTCTACGCCCAACTGACCAGCGGCAAACCCGCCAAGATCACCAGTCGCACGCAGGGGTCCGAGGAGGCCGAGTACTTCGAACTCATCGTCGACACCGACAGCAACGAGCCCGAGATCAGTGTCGAGGAGACGACCACCTGGGATCGCCCCCACGGGACGCGCATCGAACTCGAGATGGAGGCGAACATGCGCGCCCGCCAGCAACTTCACGACTACATCAAGCACACGGCGGTCGTCAACCCCCACGCCCGCCTCGAGTTGCGCGAACCCCAGGAACACTTCAAGTTCGAGCGCGCGACCGACCAACTCCCCGAGGAGACCGAGGAGATCCGGCCCCACCCCCACGGCGTCGAACTCGGGACAGTGATGAAGATGCTGACGGCGACGGACTCCCAGACGGTCTCGGGGTTCGTACAGGAGGAGTTCACCCGCGTCGGGAAGAAGACGGCCGGGTCGATCATCGACGCGTTCCGCGACCGCTACTACGGCCGCGAAATGCGCTGGCGGCCGCCGGCCACACATGAGGACGTCGACCTCCACGCCGCGGTCGAGGATGCGACGGCGAACAAGGGTGCCGAGGCGACGGCGGCGTTCGCAGAGGCCATCGCCGATGGAGTTGCCGACTGCGACCGCATCGCACACCACGAACTGCTCGAGACGGTCGAATCGGCGGCTGAAACGGTCGAGGACGAGCACGGAACGACGTTCGGCGACACCGTCCGCGAGAACGCGGTCGAAGCGGTCTGGCTCGAACTGATCGACGCCGCCGAGACGGAGGGCGACGGGGCCGAGGGAGACGGCGACTCCCGGCTGGTCACCGACCTCCACGACCTTGCGGACGAGGCGACGAGTACCCGCAAGGACGACGAGATTATCCACGCCTTCGCCGACCGACTCGCCGCCAAGTTCGACGCCGAACTCGAGAGCGACGAGGAGGACGGCGGGAACGTTCGCCATCGACTCACCCGCACGGACCTTCGGGAACACGTCGACCGGGTCGCCGACCTCACCGAGGAGTACGACGATGTCTCCTTCGGCGAGACGGCTCGCGAGAACGTCACCGACGCGATCTGGGGCGTGATGGCAACCGTCCCCGACGACCCGCCGCTCGTCCGGGAACTCGACGGCGACCGCGACGCCACCAGCGACCTCGTCGATGCGATGCGCGCGACCGACATCATGGCACCGCCGACGCGGTGTCTCGCACCCATCTCCGAGGACCTCATCACCGCCGGTCTCAAGAAGGAGTTCGATGCGGACTTCTACGCCTCCGCGACCCGCGATGCGGGCGTCTCCGGCGGCGATCCGTTCATCGTCGAGGCCGGGATCGCCTACGGCGGCGAGTTACCGGCGGAGGGCACCGGCGACGTCATGCGATTCGCCAACCGAGTGCCGCTGGTCTATCAGCGCGGTGCCTGTGCGACGACGGACGTGGTCAAGTCGATCGGCTGGCGTAACTACGGGCTCGACCAGCCCGGTGGCTCCGGTCTGCCGAACGGGCCGGTCGTCATCATGATCCACGTCGCCTCGACGAACGTTCCCTTCACGAGCGAGTCGAAAGACGCCGTCGCGAACGTCCCGGAGATCGAAGACGAGATCGAGCTTGCGATCCGGGAGGCGGCCCGCGACCTCAAGAGCTACCTCAACAAGCGCCGGTCGATGCAACAGCGCCGGAAGAAACAGAACGTCCTCGGGAAAATTCTCCCGGAGATGGCCACAAAAGTCGCCGAAGTCACCGGCCGCGACGAACCCGACATCGACGACGCGATCGCCCGCATCATGAACAACGTCCTCGTCGAGCGCGAGGTGAACGAAAACGGCGACGGAAAGGCCGTTTCCGTCGTCGTCGAGAACAACTCGAGCACGAACGAATCCCTCGAGATCACCGACATCGTCTCGGCGGAGCCGACCGCCCTCTCGGACGGCGCGACGACCGTCGAGATGGACGGCGAGTGGTTCGTCAAATGGGAACCCGAGGTACAAAGCGACGACGATGCGGCCCTCGAGTACGAGGTACCGGCCGACGCGACGTTCGATCTGGACGTCAAAGGCGTCGAGAGCGAGAAGCTGACTGTAAACCAATGAGCGCAGACGACAACCAGGAAGCCAGAGAGCAGTTGATCGATCTCGCGGCGCAGTTCTACGACCAGTTCGAACTGGGCGAGATCCCCCACATGTCCGTGCCGACGCGGACGAAGAACAACATCGAGTACGACGAGGAGATGGCTGTCTGGGTTTACGGCGACCGCGAGTCGACGCGGTCGGCCAACTCCGTCCGCGGCGCGCGAAAGCTCCTGAAAGCGGTCTACACGATCGAGTTCCTCGCCGACCAGCTCGAGGAGGACCGCTCGTCGACCCTGCGTGAGCTCTACTACCTCTCGGAGAGCTGGGACAACGACGAGGCCCAGTTCAACGATCAGGACGAGTCCAACAGCATGGTCGAGGACCTCGAAATCGTCTCCGGGGTTACCCGCGAGGACTTCCACATGCGCCCCGAAGAATCCGGGGCGACCCTCATGGGGCCGTTGCACCTCCGCGAGCAGACCCGGCGGGGCGAACGCGAGATCCACTGTCAGGAAGACGTCGGCGAGGGCGGGTACCAGATTCCGAACAACCCGGACACGATCGAGTTTCTCGACTGTGACGCCGACTTCATTCTCGCCGTCGAAACCGGTGGGATGCGAGACCGGCTCGTCGAGAACGGGTTCGACGAGCAGTACAACGCCCTAATCGTCCATCTCAAGGGCCAACCCGCGCGGGCGACCCGCCGGATCACAAAGCGACTCCACGACGAACTCGGGCTCCCGGTGACCGTGTTTACCGACGGCGACCCGTGGTCGTACCGCATCTACGGCTCCGTCGCTTACGGCTCGATCAAGTCCGCCCACCTCTCGGAGTACCTCGCGACCCCCGAAGCGGACTTCATCGGCATCCAGCCCGCAGACATCGTCGAGTACGAACTGCCGACAGACCCGCTCTCCGATTCGGACATCAACGCCCTGGAGAGCGAACTCGAGGACCCGCGGTTCCAGACCGACTACTGGGAGGAACAGATCGAACTGCAACTCGACCTCGGGAAGAAGTCCGAACAGCAGTCGCTGGCGTCTCACGGCCTCGACTTCGTGACCGAAACCTATCTGCCGGAGCGACTGGACGAGATGGGCGTTATCTGAGGCGACGCGGGTCGTCGAACCCCGACGGGTCGGTTCGGACGCGATCGAGTCCGCCTCGGGATCGCTGGCGTGTCCCGAGGGACGGTCGAATCCCACGAACGGCGATTTCAAACATGGTCCCGTTCCGCGTTCGGCTCCGCCGACGAATCGTTCGGTTCCGGTTCCACGGCCAGCGCATGCTCGCCCGCGGCGGTCGCGGCCGACTCCGCGTTCGCACACTGTCGACAGTAATAGTTGCGGCCGCCGGTTGCGGTCACCGGCACGCCCAGTACGCACACTTCCGCGCGGTAGCGCCGCTCGAGGCCGCGGTCGATAGGGCCGGCACACGCGGCACACGGGTCGTCGGGGGCGACGACGGTGCGGTCGTCGACCGTGTGTGTTCGCCCGTTCGTCAGCACCGAGTGGCGGTTCTCGAGGCGGCCACTGACCGACGGGAGCACGCTCGTCACCGCAATCGCGAGGCCGAGTGCGAGCGCGAACAGACCGAGGCCCACGGCAGAGACCCCCAGTTGGACGCCGATCGCGACGGTGAGCGCCGCCAGCAGCCACCCGAGGACTGCGAGCCCCCGCCGGAACAGGGTCGAGTCGGTCGTGGTGTCATCCGGTTGGTCGGTATCGACCGGCTCCGCTCGGACGACTGTTCGCTCGGTACCGTCGACGTATCGGTACGCGCCGTAGAGAACGTTGCCGATCCCCATCGTCCACCAGCCGGTGAGCAGCGCGACCGCCAGGTGGTCGGCCAGGCCACCGAACGTCCGCCGGAGTAACACGGCGTGGTCGCCAAAGTCGTGTTCCAGTCGCCAGCCGTCCCGCGAGGCGGCGGCGATTCGACGCTCGAGGCGGTCGCGGTCTGTCGCCGGGTTCGAATTACGGCCGCTCGTCCCCGCTGGCTCACGGCTCGTATCCGCTCGCGGGCGGTGTTCGGTCCCCGGCCGCGACAACGATGTCGCCGCCGACCGCGACCGTCGGCTCGAGCGGGCAATCATCGCGCCACAGTCCGGACAGTAGCGCATCGTGGGCTCGAGGGGTGCGCCGCAGTCGGTGCAGTACAGCGACCCAGTTCGGCCGTCGCGCCGGCGTCGCGGGCGGTCACTGCGCATAGTCGTGCGTCGGTGACTGCGACACTAACTCTTTGGAGCCGTCGGAATTCCAACTCGGACGGTCAGCCGATGATCCCGAGTCGAACCGCGGCACCCATCGCCCCGAAAAGCAACACCAAGAGCAGGCTGACGATGTAGTACGCGTGCCAGGCCCGCGAGGGACGGAACGGGTCTGGCAGGTTCTTCTCGACGACGTACCAGTTGGCCGGGTAGAAAAAGATCTCGGTGACCGCTAACACCGCGGCGACGTAGAGCAACAGCGTCACCGGGACTTCGCCCAGCGCGAGAACCATCGCGCTGCTGACGGCGACGACGCCGACGACGACGAGTTTCCGTACCCGCTCGCTGTTGATGTCGTCGTTCTCGAGGGCCATCGGCAGGATGTCACCGGTGGCCCGGGCAGCCCCATCGAGCAGCGTGATGACCGTCGAGTATAGCGCGGCGAACCCCCCGAGCAGCATGGCGTAGTACGACCAGTCGCCGAAGGAGTCGCTGAGAATCGCCCCGATCGCGACGGCGAGATTCGCGTCCGTCGGCGGCTCCGGGTAGAGCACGCTCGACGCCAGCAGTACCATGGCGACGATCAGCAGGAAGCTGAACGCGTAGCCGATGTTGAAATCGCGGCGGCCGGTCCTGATCCACGCCCGGATGTAGTCGTGGTGCTTCGGGTCGTCGGGATCGAGCCCGCGCTCCTCGAGTTCGCTTGCGCCCTCGCCTTTCGCCATGCTCCAACTGCCGATCAGGATACTCGTGCTGAAGCCGGTCGGCGCGAAACCAGCGGCGGCGGCGAACAGGCCGATAAAGACCGGCCCGGTCAGATCGGGCACTGCAAAGGCGGTCCCACGGACGATATCGCCCGATGGCGGTCCGACGATCACGCCCAGGAGGACGAGAAGGCCAAGTGCGATCGTAAAGGCGATCAGGGCCGTCTCGAGCAGGCTGTAGCGTGAGACGACGACGAGCAGCCCCGCCCCGCCGACGAAGACGACGTACGCGATGGTGGCGGTGAACCACGCGGGGGTGAGCGCGGCGACGAACGCGGCCGTGCTCATGCCGACGCTGGCCGTGATGAACGTATACATGCCGGTGAACACGAGGATCGTCACCCAGAGCGCCCAGTTCTTGGGACCGGGGAGTTGGTCGTAGGCTTCGATCGGGTTTGCGCCCGCACCGTAGTTGTACCGTATGCCGAGCTCCCAGGCCCCGTACTTCGCGGCGTAGATGAGCCCGAACATCCAGATCGCGACGATCCCGAAGGTCCCGCCGAGGGTAGGCGCGAGCACGATGTGGCTCCCACCGATACTGATGAGGGCCCACAGCATCGACGGGCCGAAGTGTTCCCTGAAAAACCCCCGCCAGTCCCGCTCGGGGTACTCGAGGTCCGGTTCGGGGACCGTCGTCTCCTCACCGCTCATCCGAATCACCGATCGCCCCGGATGTCCTCTCAGCGCCCGGGAACGCGGGGGCGAGTCGAATCGTCTCTCCGACAATGGTAACAAACATCATGGGTGTCGAAGGATTTCCCACGGGCCACTTATATCGTGCGACTTGCGGATCGGTACCACTGAGGTCGGCGAGATGGCTGGGTCTCCCGTCGGTGCCCTGTGACTGCAGGTGCAACCGGTTCCCGTCTGTGGCGGCTCTTCTCGGCTAGACTCGTGATATGGCCGACGACAACGACAGCGAACGGCCGTTGCACAGCGAGCCCGACGAGGAGGCGATCGACGAGCCGACGACCTCCCCCGCCCAGGAGGCCGACGAAACGGCGTGGATGGTAAAGGAGGGCGTCACGATCGGTCTCATCGCCATCGGGGCCATGGTGGTGCTCGGGCTGGGCCTCCTGCAAGGGACCGGTCTCGTCGATCCGTTCGCACCGATCGCGGACACCGAGTTCGGGCAGTGGGCGGCGTTCGCAGTGGTGGTACTCGTCGGTGTCGCGGTGTTCGTCTGGTCGCGACTGGGCGTCTAATCGCACCACGAGGATGTTTTCCGACCACCGCCAACCGTCCGTGTCGACCGCAGCAACCGCGTTCGTCGCTCGAGAGGTACGCGCTCTCGGCGCGGCCGTCCGCGCCGTTTATTCGTCGAGGGCGACCGGAATCCCGCGCCTCGCGACGTCGACGACGAACGCGTCGGCGTCGGCTTCGATCTCGGGAACGGTATCGTAGCGGATCGGGACCACGAGGTCGGGATCGATCCGTTCGGCCAACGACGCGGCTTCGTGGCGATCCATCGTGACCGTTCCGTCGATCGGCGGGAGGAAGCAATCGACGGTCACGGTGTCGTGAAAGCCGTGGACATCGGTATCGCCGGGCCAGAACGTGGTAACACCGTCGATCGTGATGCCGAAGCCACAGCCTCGACCGTCGGGATGATAGGGCACGCCCTCGTCGTCCGTGCGCGGTCCGTCGGGGTCGTTGTACGCCGGCGTCGTGAATAGGTCGAGCGGTCCGAGAACGAACGACTCGTCCGCGCGGACGCGTTCGACATCGAACGGCAGGTCCTCGGGTCGCTCGCTGCTGCCCTCGCTCGCGTCGATCGATTCGTGGACGACGACCAGCGCGTCATCGCGAGCGACCCGCCGAATCGATTCAGGATCGTAGTGGTGGCCGTGAGAAACGAGGATCAGATCCCCGTCTCGAGGCTCGGACCCGTCCAGAACGCCGGCTCGTTCCGGACCGGGGTCCGTGTAGACGACCGCACCGGTCTCTCCCTCGAGCCTGACGGTCGCGAGGCCGACCCACTCGAGCGTTACCGCGTCGAATCGTACCGTCATGTCTAGTGGTTCCTCGAGCGACCCGAAAAGGGTTCACCGATCGCGTCGATGGCTCGGTTCGCGGCTCGCAACTCAGGGAATCCGGACTGCGTGCTCGAGCGTACCGACGCCCTCGACTTCGATCTCGATCTCGTCGCCGTCGGACAGGGGTCCGACGCCCTCGGGTGTGCCGGTCGCGATCACGTCGCCGGGCTCCAAGGTGAGGTAGGTCGTGATCTCGGCGATCAGTTCCGGGATCGAGAAGATGAGTTGCTCGCGGGAGCCGTCCTGTTTCGTCTCGCCGTTGACTCGCGTCCGCACCGACGCGTCGGCGGGCACTTCGTCGGGCGTCGCGAGTACGGGACCCATGGGCGCAGCGCCGTCGAACGCCTTGCCGCGAATCCAGTTTTGCTCCTGGCGCTGGTCGTCGCGATTCGAAAGATCGTTGACGCAGGTGAACCCTTCCACGACCTCCATCGCGTCGTCCTCGGGGACGTGCCGGCACTGCTCACCGATGACGACGCCGAGTTCGGCCTCGTGGTCGATCCGGTCCTTTCCCGCGGGCAGGGACACGGTGTCGCCGTGGGCCGCGAGCGCGTTCGGTGGCTTCAGGAACAGCATCGGGCGGTCGGGAACCTCGGAGTCGAACTCCGCGGCGTGCTCGGCGTAGTTCTTCCCGATGCAAACGACCTTTGAGGGCTCCGACGGCGGGAGGATATCGATATCGTCGTCCTCGAGCGCGTAGCGCTCGGTGCCGAACCGAACCGTCCCGTTCTCGTACTCGCCGCGGCGGACCGCACCGGCCGGATCGCGAAAGCGGACGTATTTCATGTCGGTGGAATGGGCACAGGAGATGAAAAGGATTGAGGTGGTGTGGAGTCGCCCGGCCGATCAGGTGCTACCGTCTGTTGTCGGCGAAATAACGGGTTAGCGTGCGTGATCTCGTACCACTGCTGGATCGGAACGGAACGTTTTTCATTAGGCCTCGGCAACAACCAGTTGCGAAGCACGCTCCGTTGGTGTAGTCCGGCCAATCATTTCGGCCTTTCGAGCCGATGACCTGGGTTCAAATCCCAGACGGAGCACTCTCCTGTGGATCGACGTAACGAAACGGAAAGCGAACGCTCCGGTAGTTGAAATACATGGACATCCAAGCGGGACGATTTTCATTTTCAGGACGCCTCGAGTCCGCTCTCGAGATAGTTCACGGGTGCGATCCGTCCGCGTGGCCGGTAGGAAGCGACGAGGCGACCGTCTCCGTGAGCGGCGGTCGGCCGTCTCACTCGAGTGTGCGGCCACAGTTGCGACAGAACGACGCGATCGAGTCGTTTGCTGTGGCACACGCGGCACATTGCCCGTCACGAGTGGTCGTCGACTGCGGTTCGGACGGGGCCGCAAGGAGGTGGTGTCGTGGATCGGTGGACGCGTCGATGACGTCGCTCCACGTGACGGTCGGGTCGGAGTAGCCCGCACGGGAACTCGTTCGAGCGATCAGTGACCGCCGTTGCATGCGGACGAGTCCGTTCCAGAACCCGAGGAAGAGCAGCGACGGAAGGAGGCAGAGCACAAGGACTGCCCCGACGAGTAGGACGGTCATACGGGTCGTTTCGTCTCGGTCTCTATGACCGCACTCATTGAATTGTTCACGAGTTATAGACGCGTCCATCGGACACCGAGATGGAGTGGTGTTTTCGGCGAGCGACCGCGAAGGTTGGTCGGGTCTCGATCACTAATTCAGCCCTCCCACGACTCGTCCGCACACATCGCAACACCGTCTCAATAGTACCGGATAGAACTGGATATTCGTAAACCCCTAGTACGTGGGGGAATTTATATCGGACAATGACCTACGAACACTTGGATTCCGATCTGGTCAACGAACTGCTCGACGACGGCCGCGCGAGTCTGCGAAGCCTCGCCGAGGAACTCGACGTCTCCGTCACGACCGTCTCGAACCACCTCTCCGATCTCGAGGACGAGGGTGTGATCGAGGGCTACACGCCGAAAGTCGACTACGATGCCGTCGGCTACGATGTCACCGCCGTCATGCAATTCAAAGCCGAAGGGAACGCCCTCCCCGAGATCACGGAGACGCTGAAGGAGCACCGGCAGATGATCTCGGTGTACGAGGTTACCGGCGACTACGACGTGATCGCCATCGGGAAGTTCCAGGACACGGACGATATGAACGATCAGATCAAGACGCTGATCACCGATCCCGATATCAACCAGTCGAATACGAGCATCGTTCTCAACTCCGTCTCGGAGAACGAACAGTTCGAACTCGACACGGAGTAAGCCGCCGACTACCGCGGTCTCCGACCCGGACCGCGAACGGGACGTGACAATACTTGTTCGGCTCGGTAATAACCACAATAATCGATCGTTCCGCAAGTTATTAATAGCACGATGTGGCGGTAGGTATCGATGGGCCAATCCCTCGCAGTCGACACCGACGAGGTCCACGAGCGTATCGTCACTGGCGTCGCGACGCTCGAGGATATCGATCCGCTGTCGTTACCGCCGTTGTTCGAGGCGGTCGATCCCGATGCTCTCGCAGCGATCTTTGCGACGACCGAATCTGGCGAGCGCCGAGCCGGTCGGATCGGGTTTTCCTACGCCGACCACGAGATAACGGTCGAGTTCGATCAGCGCGACGACCCCATCGTGACGATCGACTGATCACGGGGGTCGTCTCCGAGCGATCGCTCGGTTACGCGTTCGATCGCCGATGGAGGGTCGCGAGCCGCGGCCGTGAGTTGCACGCCGACCCCGATCGAAAGAAGACTGATAGGGGTTCGTCCGGTACGTGGTGGCAATGGCGCGACTTGCTCGGCTCAGGGTGTATCCGGTGAAGGGGCTGGACGGCATCGATCTCGAGGCGGCCGACGTCCTCGACGGCGGGACGGTGGCCCACGACAGGGAGTTCGCACTGTTCGATACCGATGGCGACGTTCTCAACGGCACACGGACCGAGCGCGTCCACGCTCTGGATACCGAGTACGATCCGGCGACGGGTCTGCTCGCGGTCGAGACGCCCGACGGCGAGGAGCGGCAGTTCGATCTCGAGTCCGACCGTGGGACCGCCGCCTCCTGGTTCAGCGAGTTTTTCGACGTCGAACTGTCGCTCGAGCGGGACACGTCGCTGGGGTTCGTCGATCGGCGCGAAATGGGGCCGTCGGTGATCAGTACGGCGACGCTCGAGACGGTCGCGTCCTGGTTCGACGAGATGACCGTCGAGGGTGCGCGACGACGACTCCGAGCGAACATCGAGATCGCCGGCGTCGACCCGTTCTGGGAGGATCGGTTCGTCGGCGCGGACGCACCGGCGTTCGAGATCGGTGGGGTCCGATTCGACGGGGTGACACCCTGTGGCCGCTGTGTCGTCCCCCGGCGCGATCCCGATACGGGGGAGCCGATCGAGGAGTTCCGAACGCGGTTCGTTCGAAAGCGAGAGGCGACGTTTCCCGAGTGGGCCGACCTCGACGCGTTCGATCACTACTACTCGCTGATGATCATCACACGCGTCCCCGAGTCCGATCGCGGCCGGACGCTCAGCGTCGGCGATCCGGTCGAAACCCGCCGGAACTAGTGGTCGATGCCGGGCCGCTGAAACGTCGTCTCGGCCTCCTCCCGGTCGTCGCTCGAGGCAGCCAGTACGTCCTCGAGTTCCGGCGCGGCTAGCACATCGTTTCGCGCGGGACCGGCCTGCCGCCGGAAGTAATAGGTCTCGGCACAGCCGGCGACCAGTTCGGAGAGCCGTCGATCCTCGTCGTGGACGACCGAGACGAGATCACCCGTCACCGCGACCAGCACCGCGTCGTCGGGTTTGTAGAGCGCGTCCCGGAGCTCGTTGACGGTACTGTCGGCCGGTAGTTCGAGGGTGACACCGTCGACGGTCGCCCATCGCGTCTCCATACCCGGTCGTTCGGCCGTGATCGTCTATACGATTGTGCCCGCAGACACAGGCCGATCACAGTGTCCCGATCGGTGACAGCGTTCAGCCATAGCGATCGCTCGGATTGCAGTTACGGGGGCGAAACTCCCCGGCAGTGGCCAGTGCGATAAAGTGGGCTCGGTTGGAGAACCGAGACGTGATGGGTGATCGAACGGGGGCTGCGATCGAGACGCTCGAGTACGTGGCGCGTTCACCGACCCGAGTACGGATCCTCGAGACGCTGGCAGCGGAGGGTGCCGTCTCGAGGGATGCGCTACGGGCCGAGGTCGACGTCGTGCGAACGACGCTACAACGGAATCTGGATGGATTGGGAGAACGCGGCCTGCTCCGCGAACGGGGTCGACGGTACGAACTCACGTCGGCCGGGGCCCTCGCGACGGGCGCGGTGACGAAAACGCTGGACCGGGTCGACGCGATGGTTCGGCTGCGGCCGGTGCTCGAGCGGATTCCGGCGATCGAACTCGGCTTCGATCTCGAGGGGCTGGTCGACGCGACGGTCGTCGAGTCCACGACGGCGAACCCCTACGCGCCGACCGAGTACCGCGCGGCGAGTCTCGCCGACGCGGAGCACGTCAGGGCCGTGCTGCCGGCGACGGCGGCGAAACCGCTCGAGGCGTCGCGAGAGGCACTCGAATCGGGGGCCGTCTTCGAGTTGCTAGTCACGGAGTCGGTCGCGGAGACGCTGCGGACGGAGCCGTCGGTCGCGGAGACGTTCGCGGCGATGGCCGACGCCGAGTCGCTTGCCGTCGCGGTCGTCGCCGACGAGGTCCCGTTCTATCTGGGGATCGTCGACGACGCGGTTCAGATCGGCGTCCACGACGAGAACGGGCTCCCGACGGCGCTTCTCGAAGCGACCGATACGCGAGTCAGGGAGTGGGCGGTCGATCGATTCGAAGCCCTCGACCGGCGCGCGACGGCGATGGACGGTGCCGAGTAGCCGCCGACGATCGGCGGGTCACTACTGGCCGGTCCGCGACCGCGGTGCGTGCACGCCGTGCACAGACTGTGTGGGATACACTGATATCACTTCCACTCGGCACCTACGAGTGCGGTAGGTGGAGACTCTCGAGCGCGCTCTCGGACGCCGCTGACGGCTACTGGATGGGGGATGCCGGCGGGCGGACGATAGCGAGGGCCGCCGCGACGCCGGCCCAGGTTCCGACCCGTCGGAACCGTTTCGTTTCTCGATCGTGACTCACTCCGACCCTGCCCCAACCCCAACCGGTCTCGCTCGAGGCGACGACCGGATCAGGAAACGCTTAGGGCATCGCGTCCGGTAGCCCGAGTGTGAGCGAGAATCGCGTCGTTCAGGGACGAATGGTGACGGCCGAAAAACTCGCGGAACTCGTCGAGGGCGACGCCGTGATGGAGGTCGACTCGATCGAGGAGGCCGACGAGGAGTGTCCGGAGTGTGCCGGGAACGTCCTGCAGGTCGTCTACATGCCGTCGGTCACCGAACTCGTCACCGGCTGGAAGTGCCAGGACTGCGACTGGAGCGAAGCCGACCGCGACTGAGTCGCCCGAGCCGAGTGTCGACGGCCGACCGATAGCGATCGCTGTCCTCGTGGCACTCGCCGCCGGACGGAACGCGGTTCGTGCCCTTTCGAAACGTCGCGATGCTGCCAGTGCTGTCGCGTCGAGCGTCGCCGCTACCAGATCAGCCACTCGAGCGCGGCGACGACGGCCGCGAGGAAGACGTGTTCGCCGTCGACGACGAACCCGTAGTACAGCGGCCCGCGATCGGTGGTCGCGAAGGGGATGTACGCACAGACGTAGGCGTTCATCGCGAGCACGATGAGGAACTCGTGTGCAATCGCGCCGCCGGCGACGAGGGCGATCACCGCCGCGGCGACGGCGACGGTCGCCAGCAACGACAGGAGACGGGTCCAGCGCGGGCCGAACAGGTTGGGGACCGTCGGGATGCCCTCCGCGAGGTCCCCTTCGATATCTTTCACGTCGAAGATCACTGCGGCGATGGTGATCATGATCGTGATATACCCGAACAGAAACAGGATCGCCGGCGAGCGCAACTGACCGTAGTAGTAGCCGACGCCGAGCGGAATCGCGCCCCAGGCGAATCCGACCACGAGGTTCTTCACGAGAAAGAGTTGCTTGACCCCGCCGACGGAGTACAGGAGCACGACCACGAGCGGGAGGAACATGTACACCGCGCCGGGAACTCCGACCGCGACGGCGATTCCGACTGCGGCGACGTAGAGGCCGACCCCCGCGGCCAACCAGAGCGTTCCGTACCGCCTGGTAAACGCCGCGCGCTGTGGAACGTTCCGCTCGTCCTCCTCGAGATCGGTAAATCGATTGACGGTGTAGACGAACATCGTCGCCGCAAAGACGATGAACAGCGGCAGGGGCTCGAGTGGCAGGTCCGCGAGAAGAACAGTCGTCACGGCGACGCTAACCGTCGCAAGCGAGATGAAGAGGTTGCTATGGACCAGCAGGCGGAGCCCGGTCTTGACCGATGTTACCCAGCCCGGTGGTCGATGCGTCGCAGTGGAATTTCTCACGGCGGGTGCCCCTTGTCCGTGACCTTAGGAGAGGCGACGTTTGAATGCTGTGTCGGCTTCCGTCGACCGCTCGCGTTCGACCCCGGAACGGAACCCGTTCGAGCGATCGGACGCCCTCTCAGCGCGAGGTATCCGCCCGGAGTCCGGACGTGCGGGTACGTCACACCCGAGTTCAGTTGAGAACCTACACAAAGAGGGCGACTGGGAAAACGGTACGGCCGTGACGTGCCCGGTATCGTTGATGCGCGTCGATGGAACGCCCGCGGCGAGTGGAAACTGGCATGATTTAAGCAAGGTCGGCACGCCCGTTCGAATGGCATGAAATTACACGAGTATCAGGCGAAGACCGTCTTCGCCGATGCCGGGATTCCGACGCCGGACTCGCAACTCGCGTCCGACGTCGACGGTGTGGTATCCGCGGCCGAGGAGATCGGGTACCCAGTAGCGGTAAAAGCGCAGGTACAGGTCGGCGGCCGTGGGAAGGCCGGCGGAATTAAACTCGTCGAGGACGCGGACGAGGCCCGGGAAGCGGCCGACTCCATCCTCGGCATGGACCTGAAGGGATATCACGTCGATCGGGTCCTCGTCGAGGAAGCGGTCGACTTCGTCAACGAACTCTACGTCGGGATCACGATGGACCGCGGCGAGGGCAAGCCCGTCGCGATGGTCTCGACCAAAGGCGGCGTCAACATCGAGGAAGTCGCCGAGGAGGACCCCGACGCCATCGCTCGCGAGCACATCGACCCCTCCTTCGGAATGCATCCCTATCAGGCCCGCAAGGCCGTCTACGACGCCGGCGTCGACCAGTCGGTCGCGCGCGATGTCTCGAGCGTCCTCACCACGCTCTATCAGCTCTGGGACGACAAGGATGGGGCCGACGCCGAGATCAACCCGCTGATGGTCACGGCCGACGACGAGGTCATCGCGGCCGACGCCGTGATGAACATCGACGAGGACGCCCTGTTCCGCCAGCCCGAACTCGCCGAGATGGAAGAGGAAGCCGCCGGCGGCGACGAACTCGAGCAGAAGGCCGACGAGTACGGCTTCGACTACGTCCGGCTGGACGGCAACGTCGGCATCATCGGCAACGGTGCCGGGCTCGTGATGACGACGCTCGACTTGGTCGACCACTACGGCGGCCAGCCCGCCAACTTCCTCGACGTGGGTGGCGGCGCGAAGGCCGCCCGGATCGCGAACGCGCTCGACATGGTGTTCTCCGACGATAACGTCGATTCGGTCGTCTTCAACATCTTCGGCGGAATTACCCGGGGCGACGAGGTCGCCCGCGGGATCAACGAGGCGCTCGAGCAGTTCGACGAGATCCCCAAGCCGGTCGTCGTCCGACTGGCCGGCACGAACTGGGAGGAAGGCATGGAGATTCTCAACGAGGACCTCGTGACGGTCGAGCAGACCCTCGAGGACGCGGTTCAGCGTGCTGTCGAGTACGCTGGGGAGGTGAACGACCAATGAGCGTACTAGTCGACGACGACACGCGCGTCGTGGTACAGGGCATCACCGGCGGGGAAGGCAAGTTCCACGCCGAACAGATGATGGAGTACGGCACCAACGTCGTCGCCGGCGCGGTCCCCGGCAAGGGCGGCCAGGAGGTCAGCGGCGTGCCGGTCTACGACACGGTCCACGAGGCCGTCGACGAGGAGAACGCTGACACGTCCGTGATCTTCGTTCCGCCGGCCTTTGCCGGCGACGCGATTTTCGAATCGCTCGACTCGGAACTCGACCTCGCGGTCGCCATCACGGAGGGCATCCCGACCCAGGACATGGCGCGCGTCAACAAGCGCCTCTCCGAGACGGAGACCCGACTCATCGGCCCGAACTGTCCCGGTCTCATCACGCCCGGTGAGGCGAAGCTCGGTATTCTCCCCGGCAACATCTTCGCCGAGGGGAACGTCGGGCTCGTCTCCCGTTCCGGGACCCTCACGTACCAGGTCGTCGATAGCTTGACTAATCGCGGGATCGGCCAGACGACCGCCATCGGCATCGGCGGCGACCCGATCATCGGGACCGACTTCGTCGACGCCCTCGAGCTGTTCGAGGACGACCCCGACACCGACGCCATCGTCATGTGCGGGGAGATCGGCGGCGAAGACGAGGAGGAAGCAGCCGCGTTCATCGACGAGTACGTCGACACGCCGGTCGCTGGCTTCATCGCCGGCCGCACCGCACCGCCGGGCAAGCGGATGGGCCACGCCGGTGCGATCGTCTCCGGCTCCGGCACGGGAACCGCGGAGAGCAAGATTAGCGCCCTCAACGACGCCGGCGTCCCCGTCGGCGACACCCCCGAAGAAGTCGCCGATCACATCGAAGAGTTCCTCGCGTAACTAGCCCGTCTCGCGTACGCAACGACCCGACCGCAATCGCGGGCGACCGGTTGCGGTCTCGCGTCCTTTTTCGAGCCGACTCGAGCGGCGGCGGGTCCTGCGTCCAGTACTGTGACCGCCCGGTGCCGGCTCCTCGTCGCTTTCCGCAGCAGATCATGGTCGTCCAGCGCGTCACTGTGGTATGCCGGTCCGGCTCGAATGCGATCGCTGTGGCTCCGCGGACATCCCGGAGCGGACGACCCGGACGACCGGCGGGACGCAGTGTCCGGCGTGTGGTGCAAAAGCGTCTCCGGTTCGACGGAACGGGCTCGCGTGGCATCCCGAGGTCTGATCGGACTCGAGGCGGGGACGATCGGACCAACGGGTTGGTTCCAAGCTGTCGCGATACGGACGTCGTGAGTCTCACCGACCGGACGGCGGGTCGGCGGCGCGCGTTCGACGGGCTCGGACGATCAGCCGAACAGCGACCGCACTCGTCCGAGCAGTCCCGCCGAGCCGTCGTCGGCCGCGGACTCGGCCTCGGACGCATCGATATCGGTCTCGCCCCCTCCGGCGTCGGTGTCGCGGTCGGCCGTGTCGGGACCGTCGACCGCGGACGCGTCCACCCCGTCCTCGAGACGCGACTCCGATTCGTCGCTCTGGACCGACGAGTCGGCAGTCGCGTCCGACGGCGTCTCCGGAGCGGCGTCGCTATCGCGTGTGGTGTCGGCGTCGCTCTCCGCGTCCGTTTCGGTCACCGCAGCCGCGTCGGGCTCGACGGGGCTGTCCGTCCCGTTCTCGAGGGTGGGGTCGCCGTCGAATGGCTCGTCCGCGGTCTCGGGGGTCGTCGTCGCGGTCTGCGAGTCGGCCTGCGCCTCGACGGTCGGCGGCTCGGCGTCGCCGCTGTCGAGCCCCTCGTTCGTGGAGGTGGTGGAGTCGACGGGGTCGTCGTCCCGTCGGTCGTCGGAACCAGCGGTGTCGACCCAGAGGAACTCCCCGTCTTTCGTGCGGCCGGTGAGAAGCAGATCCGTGAGTTCGTCCTCGTCGGCTCGCAGCTCGTCGTCGACGGGTATCGCCGGGTCGGGTTCCGGCTCCGCCGCGCTCGCGATGATGTCGTCCGGCGTTTCGTCCGCGAGCACGTCGTCGGTATCGCCCTCGTCCGCGGCTTCAGCACGGAGCTGATCGAAGACTTCAGCGGCCGTCCTGTCTTCGACCCCGTCCGGTTCGTCCTCGTCCACCCGTTCTGTCCGCTGCCCGGCTCCCGTGTCGGTTTCCTCGAGGTCCCCGAACAGCTCGTCGGTGCTCGCACCCACGTCGAGCCTCCCGTCGCCCGGACTGTTTGTCGTACTATCTGTCATGAACCCGCTTGCTATTACTGGATTATCACACGACTTTAATTTTCGGAATTTTTCCCGGTGCGATAGATGCGCGAAGTGCAATATTAGTGTACTGGCCGCTAGCGGCCATCGATGGCGATTACAGTTGACGATCGTGCATAATATGGGGGAGAAAGAGGGCGATCGTGAGAATCGATGTACGGGGCGAGAGTCGGACTATATTGCCCGTTCGTAGCGACTCGCCGGATGCCGGCACAAGCACTATTACTCGACGCGTCGTATGTCGGACGGTATCATGACAGGGATCGAGTACGACGACTTTCTGGACCTCGGATACGAACCCGCCGCGACGGAACTGGTCTGTGAATTCACGATCGAACCGGCCGACGGGATGTCCATGGAGGCGGCGGCGAGTCGCGTCGCCTCGGAGTCATCGAACGGCACCTGGGCCGCCTTACACGTCGACGAGGACGAACTCACGGACCTCGGTGCAGTCGCCTGCGGTATTGACGGACCGACGGTTACGGTCGCGTACCCGGCCGCGCTGTTCGAGGCCGGCAGCATGCCCCAGATCCTCTCGTGTATCGCCGGCAACATCCTGGGGATGAAAGCCGTCGATTCGATCCGACTCGAGGACTGTGACTGGCCGGAATCGATCGCGGGCGGGTTTCCGGGCCCGCAGTTCGGGCCGAGCGTCGCGCGCGAGAAACTGGACGCGGGCGAGCGGCCGGTGTTGGCGACGGTGCCGAAACCCAAGGTGGGCCTCTCGACCGACGCCCACGCCCGCATCGGCGAGGAGGCCTGGCGCGGCGGCATCGACCTGCTGAAAGACGACGAAAATCTCACTGACCAGGCGTTTAACCCCTTCGCGGACCGACTCGCCGAGAGCCTCGCCGCCCGCGACCGCGCCCAGGAGGAGACCGGCGAGCGCAAGGACTACCTCGTGAACGTGACCGCCGAGACCACAGAGATGCTCGAGCGGGTCGATCTCGTCGCCGAACACGGCGGCGGGTTCGTCATGGTCGACGTGATTACCTGCGGCTGGGCGGCCGTCCAGTCGGTTCGGGAGCGTTGCGAAGACCACGGGTTGGCGATCCACGCCCACCGCGCGATGCACGCCGCCTTCGACCGACTGGACTACCACGGGGTGTCGATGCGCGTCATCGCCCAGATCGCTCGCCTCTGTGGCGTCGACCACATCCACACCGGGACCGCGGGGCTGGGAAAGCTCGCGAACGAGGACACGCCGGGGATCAACGCGTGGCTCACGAGCGACTGTCACGGCCTCAGGCCCGTCCTCCCGGTCGCCTCCGGTGGACTGCATCCCGGCGTGGTCGATCAACTCATCGACGCGCTGGGGACCGACATCATCGTGCAAGCCGGCGGCGGCGTCCACGGCCACCCGGACGGCACGCACGCGGGTGCGAAAGCGCTCCGACAGTCCGTCGAGGCCTCGATGGCGGGCACGGACCTCGAGACCTACGCCGACGACCACGCGGAACTGGCGACGGCCCTCGAGAAGTGGGGCGCGGAGACGCCGCGGTAACGGTTCGGATCGGACCGACGGGCAGCGATCGAATCAGGTTCGATCGACGAAGGCGACGATGCGCTCGGCGATTTCCTCGCCGGCGTCTTCCTGCAGGAAGTGTGCGGCCTCGTCGATCCAGACATCGGGCTGGTCGCTCGCGGTCGGGAGCAACTCGCGCAGCGGGTCACGGTTGCCGGCGGTGATCGGGTCCTCGCTGGCGAACAGGACGAACGCCGGCGTCTCCCACTCGGCGAGTCGGTCCTGGGCGTCGGCGAACAGGTCCGCCCCGGGGTCGTCGGGTGACTGCGGGACGAGTCCTGGGAACGTCCGCGCGCCGGCCATGTATCGCTCGTCGGGGAACGGCGCGCGGTAGGCGTCGAGCACGTCCTCGGAGCAGTCCCGATGACAACCGTTCGCCACGAGTTCGCCGATATCGAGGTCGTCGGCGGTGGCGACCAACTCGGCGAACGCGTGCCAGGTATCGGTCATCTCTTGGGTCCCGTCGGGAAGGCCGGTGTTCATCGGCACCAGGCGGGCGAACCGTTCGGGCTGATTCGCCGCCAGCGAGAGCCCGAGCAACCCGCCCCAGTCCTGACAGACGAGCGTGATATTCGTCAGGTCGAGTTCCTCGACGAACGTCCGGAGCGCGTCGTAGTGCATCTCGACGGTGTAGTTGTCGCGGTCCTCGTATCGATCCGACCGTCCGCAGCCGATCAGGTCTGGGACGACGACGCGGCCGCGCTCGGCCAGCGTCGGCATCATACAAGCGTTGGGAAATCGATACGAACGTCGCGCTCGGTGTTCCGTTCGGACACCGTCGGTGACCCGCCGCGGCATAGTGACAAAATACATACCAGTGCTGCGTGACAGAACGACCATGCACCGCCCGCGCCGGTCACTCCTCGCCACGATCGGTAGTCCCGCGCTCGCCGGTCGTCTCTCCAACGGATCGGGACGGTTCACCCACAGTGAGAATCCACAATCATTATAGTCTCGTTAACGATAGACCATATCGTGGTTTACGAGACTGGAAACGAGACGGTCGACGACGCGCTCGAGCGGGTGATGGCCGGCGAGCGACTCGATCGGACCGACGGAGTCGCGTTGATGGCCCAGCCGACCGACGCGCTTGCCGAGGCGGGTGCGGCCGTCCGCGATCACTTCGGCGACGGTACGGTCGACGCCTGCTCGATCGTCAACGCGAAGGCGGGCAACTGCGCCGAGGACTGCGGGTTCTGCGCGCAGTCGGTCCACTTCGACACCGGGATCGACACCTACGGCTTCCTCGGTCCCGAGAAGGTCCTCGAGGCCGCCAAACGGGCCGAACGCGACGGTGCCCAGCGCTTTGGCATCGTTGTCGCCGAGAAGGGCGTCTCGAAGGAACACCGCCCCGACGAGTGGGAAGAGGTTCTCGAGTCGATCCGCCGCGTCCGCGACGAGTGCGACCTCGAGGTCGACGCCTCGCTGGGCATTCTGACCGAGGAGGAGGCCGCGATCCTCGCCGAGGAGGGGATCAATCACTACAATCACAACATCGAGACCTCCCCGAACTACTTCCCCGAGATCGTCGATTCCCACAGCTTCGAGGACCGGGTGAAGACCCTCGAGGTCGCCAAGGAGGCCGGGATGGACCTCTGTGCGGGCGTGATCCTCGGAATGGGGGAGAGCCCGACCGACCGCGTCGAGGCAGCCATCGCCCTGCAGGACATCGGCATCTCCTCGCTGCCGGTCAACGTCCTGAACCCGGTCGCCGGGACGCCGCTGGCCGAGCAGGGCGTCGACATCAGCACCGAGGAGATCGTCAAGACGGTCGCGGTGTACAAACTGCTCCACCCCGAGTCCCGGGTCCGCTTGACCGGCGGCCGCGAGGTCAACTTAGCGCCGGACGAGCAGCACCTGCCGCTCGAGGCCGGCGCGGACGGCCTCCTCACCGGCGACTATCTGACCACCGGAGGCCAATCTCCCGGCAAGGACTTGGAGATCGTCGAGCGTGCGGGACTGGAGCCCAATACGGACACGAACGACTTCGATCCGGAGGCGGTGAAGGCCCGTCACAGCGAGACGGCGGAATCGTCGAGCGAGACGGCGAGTACGGGCGCGGAACCGAGCGACGACTGACGACACGACGAACACAGCACATCGACACCATGGACGAAATTACGTTTGCGGTACTCGGAACCGGAGGTATCGGCCGACGAGCGCTCGAAGTGAGCCAGCACAAGGACGCGCTGACCCCCGTCGCGGCGTGTGACCGCCACGGCGTCGCCGTCGACTTCGACGGCCTCGATGTGGACGAGTTGCTGGCTGCGACCGAGGGCAACATAGACAGCGAGCCGCGAAGCGGCTCGGAAGAGTCGAGCGGCGATGAGCCGCGAGACAGCGAGGTCGCGACGGACGGCGGTACGGGCGCGACGACCGCCGGGGGCGGCGTCAAACAACACGGCGAGGACAGGGGCGTCGTCGCCTCGAGTCAGGCCCGGCCCAGCGAGGACGCCATTCAGGAGATCATCGACCGCGGCGACCGGATCGACGCCGTGTTGTTGGCGCTGCCGAACTACGAACACGACTTCATCCCCCGAACCGCCGACCGCTTCGCCGAGGGCGGCTACTCCGGGGTCATGATCGACGTCCTCAAGCGCTCGCGCGTGATCGACATGCTCGACGACCGCAGCGACGAGTTCGAGGAGAACGGTATCACGTTCATCTGCGGGGCGGGCGCGACCCCCGGCCTGCTGACCGGCGCGGCCGCGCTGGCCGCCCAGTCGTTCGTCGAGGTCACCGACGTCGACATCCACTGGGGTGTCGGACTCAAGTCGGGCTACGAGGACAACCGC
Source organism: Natrinema pallidum (assembly GCF_005890195.1). Lineage (NCBI taxonomy): Archaea > Methanobacteriati > Methanobacteriota > Halobacteria > Halobacteriales > Natrialbaceae > Natrinema > Natrinema pallidum. The sequence continues at coordinate 551,825 of NZ_CP040637.1, forward strand.
GGGACCGTCCGCGAGGACATCGCACACCTCCCCGAGTACGACATCGAGACCGCCCGCGACCTCTCCGAGGCGGAGATCGAGGCCATCATCGACGACCACGACGGCGTCATCGAGTTCGAGGACATGGAACACGCCGACGATGTCCTGCTCGAGCGCGCCGGTGTCTGTGACGCCGACGATGTCACCGTCGGCGGGGTCCTCGACGTTCGCAACGACGAGAAGCCGACGACGACGACGGTCCGCGTGACCGGCCGCACCTTCGACGGTGAGACGGCGACGAACACGTTCCAACTGGGCGACGAAACGAGCATGGAGGCCAACGTCAACGGGCCCGCGCTGGGCTATCTGAAAGCCGGCGTCCGCCGGAACCGAGCGGGCGAGTACGGCGTCTTCGGCCCAGCCGACCTGTTGCCCGGCTTCTAATCTCGTCGCAGTCCGTTTCATGAGGGAGCGACTACGATCCCCCAAACCGTCGCCTATCGGCCGCCTCGAGCCGCAGCGACGCCGAGCTTGCTGCTCGGTCCGAACCGTGAGAGTCAAACCGTGGCGTTGAGTCGGTTTAGCCGAATGGCCGACCGCGGGTTCGACCTCGAGACGCGACTCGAGACGCTCGAGGAAAACGATTTGAAACGTGCCCTCTCGCCCGTCGACCGGGTCGCCGAGCACGGCTACTTCGCCGAGCCATCGGGCGGCGAGTTGCCCGTCCTCGAGACGGCGGAGGCGCTCGTTTTCGCCTCGAACAACTACTTGGGATTGACCGACGACCAGCGGGTACAGGACGCGGCCCGGCAGGCCGCCGCGACCGTCGGAACGGGTGCCGGGGCGAGCCGACTCGTGACCGGGGATACGATGGTCCACCGAGACCTCGAGCGGCAACTCGCCGAGGTCAAAGGCACTGAGCGCGCGCTGGCCTTTTCGTCGGGGTACGCCGCGAACGTCGGTACGATCACGGCGCTCGAGCCCGATGTCGTCTTCTCCGACGAGTTGAATCACGCGAGCATCATCGACGGCTGTCGACTCACGGACACCGAGACGGTCGTCTACGACCACTGCGATGCGGCGAGCCTGCGATCGAAGCTCGCGGACCGAGCCGAACGGGCGGCCCGAGACGGCCGCCAGCCGGCCGACGAGTCCTGGCTGATCGTCACCGATTCGGTGTTCAGCATGGACGGCACCGTCGCACCCCTCGATGCGATCTGTGACGCCGCCGAGGAGTTCGGCGCGTGGGTGATGGTCGACGAGGCCCACGCGACCGGCCTCTACGCCAACGGCGGCGGCGTCGTCCAGGCGGAGGGGCTCGAGGACCGTGTCCACGTTCAGATGGGAACGCTCTCGAAAGCGCTGGCCAGTCAGGGCGGGTACGTCGCCGGTAGCGCGGAATTGATCGAATGCGTACTCAACGACGCGCGCTCGTTCGTCTTCTCGACCGGACTCGCGCCGCCGGCGGCCGCGGCGGCGAGCGAGGCGCTCCACGTCGCCCGTCACGGCGGTGCACGGGAGCGACTCTGGGAGAACGTCGCCCACCTCCGGGACGGCCTCGAATCGATGGGGTTCGACGTGTGGGGCGACTCCCAGATTCTCCCCGTCATCGTGGGCGACCGCGAGGACGCCATCACGCTCGCCGACGGGGTCCGCGAACGGGATGTCGTCGCGCCGGCGATCCGGCCGCCGACGGTTCCGGAGGGAACCAGTCGCATCCGCGTCGTTCCGATGGCCACCCACGATCGGAGCGACATCATCGCCTGTCTCGAGGCGTTTCGCGCCGCGGGCAAGGAGGTCGGACTGCTATGAGCGCCCGGCGACCGATCGCCGTCGTCGGCACCGGAACGGGTGTCGGGAAGACGGTCGTGACGGCCGGGCTCACGCGCCTGCTCCGCGAGGAGGGCCACGACGCCCGGGCGATCAAACCGGCCCAGACCGGGCATCCGCCGGACGACGACGCGGCGTTCGTCGCCGCCGCCTGTGGCACTTCGGAGGCCGCGACCTGTCCCCGCTATCTCGAGCCAGCGCTCGCACCGCGGGTCGCGGCCGAGGTCGCCGGGGAGGACCTCTTCTACGAGTCGATCCGCACGGCCTGCGAGCGGGAGATCGAAGCGGCCCCGGTCCCGATCGTCGAAGGGATCGGGGGCCTCCGCGTCCCGCTGGCCGGCGACCGGGAGGTGATCGATCTCGTTGCCGATCTCGAAGCCACGGCAGTCATTGTCACGCGGTCGGGACTGGGCACGCTCAATCACACCGCGCTCTCGGTCGACGCACTCGAGGCCCACGACATCGATATCTGTGGGATCGTCGTCAACGAGTACGCGGGCGAAACGACCGCGGAGCGGACGAATCCCGACGAACTCGAGCGGATGACCGACTATCCAGTTACGACGGTCCCGCCGCTGGACGGGACCGAACCCGACGGCGATCGCGAGCCGCCTGCCCTCGCTGCAGGCGTTAGCGAGGCACTGTCGTCGGCGTTTCGCGATCGACTCCCGGTAGAAGACCGCTGATCCGTGTTCGCACTCGTTCAGGCGGACGGTGCCCGTGGCTCTTCGTCGACGGTCGTCGACTCGTGATCGGACGGGATATCGGTCACCGCCGCGTCGAGTTCGACCAGAGAGGAGACGACTTCGGATTTCCGGTGGGTCACCTCGAGATGGACGCGGAGGTCGTTGCGATCGTCGTACGTCTCCGTACAGAGCGGGCAGCTATGTGTCTCAGTCATTCGGCGGGTCACCAAGAAGTACTCTCATCGTTCAGCGACGTAATAGTGCCGGTCAGTCAATATGTAGACAGATGTTGCCGAGGGTATCCGAACGCCGCTCCGATATCCCCCTGCGTCCGTACGCCGCCGACGGCACACTGCTCACATGAAGTCGCTTAGCCCGGCCTGATCGTCGTCGGGGTCGTCGACCGACGACGAGTCGTCCGACACGGAGCCGCCGTCACTATCGTCCGACTTCGCAGCCGTGAGCGCCTGCTGCCCGCTCGAGTCGTCGCCGTCGCCGCTTTCGTCGGTCGCAGCGGCGGCCGTCTCGTCGGCACCGCTCGAGCGCTCGGCCTCGAAGAAGGCGTTGCCCGAGTGCTCGACCGCTTTTTCGGCTTTCAGTTCGTCGGCGTCCGCGACGACCGATTCGACTTTGTTGGTGTCCTTTCCGCTGCCGGTAACGAAGGAGACCTCGGATTCGTCGAGATCGTAGGCCGCAGCCATGCGGACGGTCAGTGCTCGGTTCTTGCAGTGGTGGGTCATCGCCGACAGGAACGGAAGGATCTCCCGGCGGGCGGTTGCGACGCTTGCGCCTTCCCGCTCGGCGATGCGCTCGGCGATCGAATCGCGGGTGTTCCGGGTGCCTTTGGTGCGGCCGAGTTTCGACCAGTAGCTCGGCGGGCCGTAGCGGGTCCAGCCCCCCTTCTCGCCCCGTCGCGAAGCGGCGACGCCGGCAGTCATGTTGTCCGTCGCGTACCGCCAGTAGGAGTAGTCCTGTGTGGCCCGGACGCGACCCAGCCAGCGATCGGCGTTCGAGAGGAACTCGTAGGCGTCGGCGAGTTCGGCCCCCTCGTAGTCCTTCGGCACGTTGTCCTCGATCCAGTTGAGCAGATCGTCCGGCGTCTCGTCGACGTCGTAGGAGGCTCGCAGCGCACCCTCGGCGTCTTTCTCTTTGATCAGTTCGTCGAGGAAATCGAAGATGCCCTCGGTGGTATCGCGCTCGCTCGTCACCACGTCGTCGACGGTCAGGCGCTCGGCCTCCTCGGCGACCGCCTGCAGGTCGTTGACCGCCGAGCGCAGGTCGCCGCTGGTCGATTCGGCGATCTTCTCGAGGGCCCCCTCCTCGAATTCGACCCCTTCGCGCCGACAGATGTCCCGCAAGACGGGGACGATCGATCGCTTCGAGACGTCGCGAAACTCGATCGTCTCACAGGCGTTTCGCAGCGACTTGCTCATGTCGTAGAACTCGTTTGCGACGAGGACGATCGGCTGGTTCGCGTCCTTGACGACGCGCGTGACCTCTCGAGAACCGCCGTAGTCGGCGTTGCCGTGGAAATTGTCCGCCTCGTCGAGAACGACAAGCCGGCGGCCCGCCTCGCCGCCGGTGAGGGTCCCGCTCTTGGCGGCCTCGCCGGCGATCTTCTCGATGACGTCGGCTCCGCGGCTGTCGCTGGCGTTCAACTCCATTACCGGCCAACCCATGTCGGTGGCCAGCGCGTGGGCGGCGGAGGTCTTCCCGACGCCGGGGCTGCCGTGGACGATCACCGACTCCCGGTGGTCGTCCCAGCTTTCGGCCCACTCCTCGAGTTGGTCGCGGGCCTTGTTGTTGCCGCGTACCTCCGACAGCGTCGTCGGACGGTACTTCTCGGTCCAGTCGGTCATTGGACGTTCGTAGGGGTGAGCCGCGTTTAGTGGTTGCGGACGCTACTCTTCGGTGACGGTCTTCAAGTCGAGACGAGGCGTCACGTCCTCGTATGTGTCATCGCTCGAGACCATAGTATCCCCGTTGGATTCGACGAGGTGAAGGGCGTCGAACGGTGTGAACCCGTGGTCCTCCACGTACGTCGCCGCCGTAACGACCGTCTCCGCGTCACCGCGTACCTCGACGAGGTTGGCGGCGTTCGAAACGACCCGTTCGGTATCGCGGTCCTCGCGGTAGGCTACTAACAGGAGTTCGATAAGCGTGAATTCGACGTCCACAACTCGTCCTGTCGGTCTCGGTATACCGCTTCGGCGGCGTCTCCGAGCCAGTCTTCATCCTTGATGAGCGCGAGCAGAAAGTCGGTTTCCGCATACATTTACTGTCCGGCCTCGTCGAGCGCTGCTTCGCGTGCTTCTTCACGAAGTTCGTCGGCCGACTTCTCGACATCCGCAAACTCGTCTCTGAGTGCCTCGAGCGAGTCGTCAGCGACCGGAACCAATTTGACTCCGTCTGGAAGCTGAACAACGCGATATCGGTCCCCGTATCGCTCTCGGACCTCCTTGGGGAGCGTGAGACGACCGCGGTCGTCCAGCGCTACGTCTGACATATCTTGGCGTATGGTGGGCGAAAGTAAAAATGTTCCCCGATATACAGAGCTACCCATTCTATCTCTACTGGCCGGAATTCATCTCCGCATCGACGAGCGAACGACGAGAGGTATTCGACGTTCTCAGTACATCGAATCTATATCGTATTTTCCGGACTTCTCCGTCCAGTCGGTCATTGGACGTTCGTAGGGGTGAGCCGCGTTTAGTGGTTGCGGAGCGGTACGCCTCGCTCGAGGCGGGTCGGACGCTTCGAACGTGTCCTCGCTCGAGCCCTTGCGATCGTCGTTCGGGTTGGTGAGGCGGAACGCGCCGTCTCGAAGCGGAGGCCGGCGTGATCGCGCGGCGTCTCAGTCCGTCCCGTGGACGAGTACGGATCGTTCGGCCGCGTCGTCGCCCGCTTCGATGCGGACGGGAAACTCCTGATCGGCGTCGACGCGCGGCGTTTCGTATCCCGTCGTGATGGTCGTCCGCTCGCCGGCCGCGAGGCTCACCGTCCGCCGTTCGACCCGTTCGGCACTGTGGCCGACGATCAACGCGAGGTCGTGCGTGCCGTCGGTTCCCCCGGTGTTCTCGACCGTCGCGTTCACGTCGAGGAAATCGCCGGCATCGATCGGCGCGTTCGTCTCGAGACGGACGATCTCGAACGCCGCGGGGGTTTCGGCGGCGGCATCCCCGCCATCGTCGGCTTCGATTTCGCGCAGACACTCGCGGACGTGGGGGTTCCCGTGGGAGACACCGCCGGTGAGATACGCCTCCCGCTCGATCGTGACCGACGAGATGACGGTCCCATCACTGCCGTACGGCGGCAGCTCGACGACGATCTCGTCGGCCGCCTCGCGAACGGCCGCAGTCTCCCCGATCTCGAACGCGACCGTGCCGGAGAACGGTGCAGCCACGTCCTCGCCGAACACGATCCCGTCCTCGAGCACGGTGTTTCCGTACAGTCCGTCCTCGTAGAAGCCCGTGCTCGCGAAGGCGACATCGTCGGCCGCGAACGTCCCCGTAACCTCCGCTCGAGTGCACGAGGGAAACGTTACGGTCGGCTCCGAGTCCCCGCTCTCGCCATCGGAGTCGTCGCCGGTCCCCGCAGTCTCCGTCTCGGCCTCGGTCCCCGTCGACGGATCGGCGTTCCGATCCGCCTCTTCGGTGGCCCCGTCCGTCGCGTTCTCGGTAGCGAGGTCGGGGTCGCTACGCGACCCGTTCGAATCAGTGGGCGTCTCCGAATGCGTGTCGAGACAGCCCGCGAAACCGAGTCCGAGACCGGAGACGCCGATGAACGTCCGACGGTTCATACTCCGACGGAGGACATCTCACTTGATAAAAATATAGGCCGGATATCATGTTCGAATACAGTCATCGGCACGGACGTGTACGTTCGTCGTACTCGAGGTCTCCCAGAGTATTACGTCTGCCGCGGGCCGTCGCGTCCGACCGCGAACCGCTCTGCGGTTCGACACGGGTCTCCACCCCGGACCGGTGGTGGCCGGCTCGCTTGAGCGCTCAATCTATCGAGCACGCAGCGAAACCCCGTCGATGGCGTCAGTGGGACGACTCGTCGGCCTCCGGTACGGCCTCGCTGACGGTCACTCGCGAGATGCGCGTCCCTTCGACGGCGTCGACGGTGAGTTCGTAGCCGTCGACCCCGATCGCGTCCCCGACTTCGGGAGCGCGGCCGATGCGACTCAACACCAGGCCGCCGATGGTATCGAACGCGTCGCCTTCGAACGTCGTTCCGAGCGCTTCGTTGACATCAGCGAGCGGGACGCCGCCGTCCATGGCGTATCGGCCGTCGGCGAGGTCGTCGATCGAGGGCTCCATGTCGGCGACGTCGAACTCGTCTTGGATCTCGCCGACCACCTCCTCGATGACGTCCTCGATGGTCAGAATCCCTTCGAACGCACCCCACTCGTCGATGACGACGGCCAGTTGGACGTTCCGTTGGCGGAACTCGGCGAGGATTTCGTCGATTCGGCGCGTCTCGGGGACGATGAGGACCTCTCGAGCGAGGTCACGTGCGGTCGGTTCGTCGCCCGCTCGGCCGTCGTCGCCGTCTGCGGTCTCGATAGCCTTGAGGACGTCCTTCGCGTGAACGAATCCGACGACCGGTTCGTCGGCGTCTTCGTCGACGACGGGGAATCGCGTGTAGGTGCCGCTGGCGGCGACGCCGCGGAGGTCGGAGAGGGGCATGCCAGCACGGACGGTGACGACGTCGGGACGCGGAATCATGACTTCGCGGGCGACCGTCTCATCGAGGTCGAAGACGGATTCGATCATCTCGACTTCGTCCGCGTCGACGACACCCTGTTCGCCCGACTGGGCGACGATCCGTCGGATCTCCTCTTCGCTGTGGCCCTCGTCGCGCTCGGAGGCCGGCGCGACGCCGATGAGCCGCGTGAAGAAGTTCGCCGTGCCGTTGAAGACGATGATCCCAGGGACGAAAATGTAGTAGAAGAACTTCATCGGCGCGGCGACGAGCAGCGCGATCCGTTCGGCGTCCGCGATCGCGAGGGTCTTTGGCGCGAGTTCCCCGAAAACGACGTGCAGGAACGTGATGATACTGAACCCGATCGCGATGGAGACCAGATGAAGCGTTCCTGCGGGAAGCACCGGCCCCAGCACGGGCTCGAGCAGCGAGGCGATGGCCGGTTCGCCGACCCAGCCGAGCCCCAGCGAGGCGATCGTAATGCCGAGTTGGGTCGTCGCGAGGTAGTCGTCTAGGTTCTCCTCGGCCTCCTGGACGAGTTTCGCCGACGACCGCCCCTCCGCGACGAGTTCTTCGATCTGTGTCGGCCGAATGCGGACGTACGCGAACTCAGCGGCGACGAAAAAGCCGTTCAGGAAGACCAAGAAGAGGGCAAAGAGGAGCCGCCCGAACGAGAACGCGAGGTCGGCGGCTACCATCGGGCCCACCCCGGTCGTCGCGACGGCTCCCGCGTCGTCGGGCTCGCATCGAATCCGCATCGGGTTCGATCGCCGGTTCGCTCCGCCGCCGGGTCAGCACCGGGCCGGCGGCGGCTCTCGTTCGGCGACGGGGACACGGCGAAACGTTCGTCGCCGGTGAAAACTTCCATACGGTCACTTAACACAGGGCTTACAAAATCGTGGCGCTGGCGATCGACGAACGGCGACCGGGTCCGACGGCCGCGAGCGCGGTTCGATCGCGCGGTGACAGGTCCGGCAATCGTTCCTCGGTCCCGTCCCCCACCGACCGCCGGCCGGAACCCGAGCGGATAACTGGCCGGCTGCCGAACCCCGGCTATGAACGTCGCGATCGTCACCGTCGGCGACGAGATTCTCGCGGGATCGACGACCAACACGAACGCATCGTGGCTGGCCGAGCGGCTCACCGAGCGCGGCAGCACGGTCCAGCGAATCCTGACGATCCCGGACGACCGCGAACTCATCGCGGACTACGTCGACCGCTGGAGCGACGCGTTCGACGCGGTGATCGTTACCGGCGGCATCGGCGGCACACCCGACGACGTGACCGTCGAAGCCGTGGCCGACGGGTTGGAACGCGAGTTCGTCGTCCACGACGAGATCCGAGAGCGACTCCTCGAGAAGGCAGCCGCGTTCCGCGACGAGAACCCCGAGCTGGTCGAGGAGTACGATCTCCAGCTCGATATCGACGCCGCGGCCTCGATTCCGGAAGGTGCGACGCCGATCGTCGTCACCGACGGCTGGGCACCGGGCTGTCTCGTCGAGAACGTCTACGTCTTCGCCGGCATCCCCGACGAGATGCGGGCGATGTTCGACTCGGTCGGCGACGAGTTCCAGGGCGATTCGACCGCGGAGACGCTGTACACGCCGGCACCCGAGGGGTCGCTACACGAGGCGCTCGAGGGGGTTACCGAGCGCTTCGACGTCTCGGTCGGCAGCTATCCGCGCAGTGAGAACCGGCCCGGCCGGATTCGCGTCTCGAGTACCGACCCGGAAACGGTCGCGGCGGCGATGGCGTGGCTCCGCGATCGCGTCGAGACGACCGCGCCGCCGTCCACGAGCGAGGGGGGATCCAAGTGACCGGTCCGCTGTAACTCGCGACAACGGCCTTGTCGAGTCGCCGGCTGCGGTCGAGCCGTCACTCTCAGTCGGCCCGCCGTCCCTCGACGAGTCGAACGAGTACCGTTCCGAGTCCGGCGACGGTGAGCACGAATCGTTCACCGGTCGCCGCGATGGGGAAGATCCGCTCGACGGCAGTCGCCGGCTCGTCTCGAGTGGGATCGAACCCGGTTCTGTAGTGGGTGTTCTCGGTGGTCCCGCGAGCCGTCGACTCGGCCAGGCTTCCGGCGTCGAGTTCGACGAACGTCTGGACGAGGCCGCGTTGATCCGTGACGAGGAGTTCGCCCGAGAGGTCGTAGAACCGGTCGTGGAGCGGCCAGAAGAGGTTGACGCCGTTGAAGAACGCGTCGAACAGGACGTGTGCGACGAACACCCCGGCCAAACTGGCCCACGCGACGCGGTGGCCGTAGCTCCCCCACCGGTCCCGGAGCGTCGATTCCGCGCGGATCGTCCCGTCCCACAGCAACGCGGCGGCGGGGACGAGAACGATCCAGACGTTGTGCAACGCCGCGCGATGTGTCCCCGGGACGACGATGCCGATCAGCGTATCGAGATCGATGACGGCGGCACAGCCCATCACGAGCACGATCGCGCGGGTATCGAATTCGTCGCCGAGCAGCGCGACCCCGAGCAAGCCTGCGAACGCGACGTGGACGACGGTCGATGGCACGTTCCGCGGACTCGAACCGCGGGGGCTTGACTGTTGGGCCGCTCGAGTCGGAACCGATCGTCGACTCTCGGTCCTGACGAGCGGTCGGTCTCCGGTAGCTACTTGCATCGACCGGGAGACGGTCGAGTATGAGCGGACGCGGACCGAAACGGGAACTCGCGGAGAAAATCGCCGGGGAGATCACCCTGAGTGAGGATCCCGGTGCGACGCTTCGGAAGTGGCGGACCGACTTCGACGTCTCACAGACCGATCTCGCGGCCGAACTCGACGTCTCGTCGTCGGTCATCTCCGACTACGAGAGCGGCCGCCGGGAGAGCCCCGGTATCGGCGTCGTCGGGCGACTCGTCGAGGGAATGCTCGCGATCGACGAACGCCGCGGCGGTGAGCGCATCCGACAGTACGGCCGCGTCCTCTCGGCTGGCTTCGAGAGCGACGTCGTCTATGACCTCCGGGAGTACGCCACCTCGCTTCCCCTCACGCGACTGTACGACGATCTCGAGGCGACTGAAGTGGCCTCGAGCGGTACCGAGCAGGTCAGCGGCCACACCGTCATCGACAGCATCGAGGCGATCACCCGCCTCTCGAGCGAGGAGTTCTTTCGCCTCTACGGGCAGAGTACGAACCGCGTCCTCGTGTTCACCAACGTCACGCAGGGTGAGGGCGTCGGCATCGCGCTGCGGGTCGTCAACCCGACGCCGAACGCCGTGATCCTTCACGGACTCGAAGAGGAGGACCTCTGGGACCACGCGAGGGAACTCGCGCGCATCGACGGCTACTCGCTGGCGGTCACCTCGGCCCCGCTCGACGACGTACTCGAGCACCTCATGACGCTCGACTAACTCCCGAGCGGGTCGTTTTCCGGGATGCGATCGGTGACCGGTTCCGGTCGGACGGCTCGGCGGCCGGTTCGGCTGCCGCTCACGGCGAGTATTCCGACCGCCTGCTGCTCCGGTTTCAGTTGTTTCGACGAGTTCACGGGAAGCCGTGTCCGGCGAGCCACCACAGGAGAGCGGTCCCGCTGCCGATCAAGACGGCCGCGGCGAGGGCACAGCCACCGATCGTCTCCCGCAGGGCTCGAGCGACTTCGTGGGTGCCACCGGGCGCGACGATGAAGTCGGTGTGCCAGTCGTCGGTCGCTGCGATCGACTCCCTGCCGTCCGTGGCGTCGGCGACGCCCAGCACGGTTGCCGTCTCGCCGACCGCGAGGACCGCCTCGTGGTAGCACCGATCATGGCAACTGGTCTCGAAGTCGGCCGCCTCTCGGAGCCGACTCGCGAGCGGTTCCGGCGGGCACTCCTCGGCGGCGATCCGTTTCGACGCCCGCCGCTCGAGTCGGCACGCCGCCGCCGCGGGATCGACGACGACCCGACCGGCCTCGGTTTCGATGGCGAACGGGAGCCGCCGATCCGCGAGCAGACGGGGCGAATCGGTCGAGTAGGTCAGGACGCTCCGAAGCAGTGAGTCGGCAGCGCCGTCGGCCCGGTCCTCGGCATCCTCCGAGCGGAGCGTCGTCGCCGTGAGTTGATACCAGACCGCGTCACAGCCCGTGAGGGGTGCCTCGAGCGGCTCTCGGAGCGGAGTGACGCGCCCGGAGACGGCGACGAGTCCGCCCTCGACGGCACCGGCATCGGTGACAGTCGCCCGCCGAAGGGTGACATAGGAGCGAAGCGTCGTGAGCAGCCCGCCGACGAAGTACCACCCGCTGCCCACCAGCAGGCCACCGACGGCGATGGGGACGATGACGCGCCGCGATCCGCCGACGGGACCGGTTCCGAAGAACGGGTACGAGCCGACGGCAAACGGCAGCCAGACGACGACCGTCGCACCGAGCATGAGGAGTGCGTACAATCGCGTGCCGACGTGGAGTCGGTGTCTGGTCCAGTCGAGTCCCGACAGTACGTCGTCGTTGGCGGCGTCTATCCCGACAACGAGACCCCAGACGTGCAGGAGTCCCAGCAAGACGACCAGGTCGAGACCGGAGATCGCGGCTGCGGTGGCCGGGCCGGTCGACGACGCTGCGAGGGAATCCATTACCGTCTGCTGACGTGTGTACGTTCCTAACCGTTTCGGGCGAGTCCGCGAGCGGTTCGACGGGCGAGGGTCGCCGTCTCGGACGGCCGGCACTCCGGAAAACCGACGGTGCAGTCGCTCCCGAAACGACGGCTCACCGAAACCGAAGACGGGACTGCGGCTCAGGCGATCTGGTCTTCGTACTCCTCGGCGGTCAGCAACGCCTCGAGTTCGTCGGGATCGTCGGCCTCGATCTCGAGCATCCAGCCCTCGCCGAAGGGGTCCTCGTTGACGAGTTCGGGGGCGTCGAACAGGTCGTCGTTGATCGCGACGACTTCGCCGCCGACGGGTGCGTAGAGATCGGACACGGCTTTGATCGATTCCACGACGCCGAACTCCGTCTCTTGCTCGAGGTCGTCGCCCTCGTCGGGGAGTTCGACGAAGACCACGTCGCCGAGTTCGTCCTGTGCGAAGTCGGAGATGCCCACGCGGACGACGCCGTCGGTCTCGAGTGCCCACTCGTGCGATTCTAGGTACCGTCTCTCGTCGGGAACGTCGAAGCTCATTATACTGTATCGATGAAGGGTGTGGTTTCGACTCTTGCTTTCTTCGATTGCCCGCGGACGACGACCTGCAGCGTGGTCCCCGGCTCCGCGTACTCGACCGGCACGTAGCCGAGGCCGATCGGCTTCTCGAGGGTCGGACTCATCGTCCCGCTGGTGACGGTGCCGATCACCCGGCTCTCGGTCGTCGTAATGTCGTAGCCGTGTCTGGGAACGCCGCGGTCGATCAGCTGGAAGCCGACGAGTCGCTCGTCGACGCCCGCCGCGTCGACCGCCGCCAAGGCGTCCCGGCCCACGAATTCGGTCTCGAGCGCGACGGTGAAGCCGATGCCGGCTTCGTAGGGCGTCCGCGGGTTGTCCTCGGGATCGAAATCCTGTCCGGCGAGCAGCAGGCCGGCCTCGATGCGGAGCGTGTCCCGCGCGCCGAGGCCGCAGGGTTGGCAGTCGAGTGCCGTCCAGATCTCCGCGGCGTCCGCCCAGGGGACGATCAGTTCGAAACCGTCCTCGCCGGTGTAGCCCGTCCGGGCGGTCCAGCAGTCGACGCCGTCGATCGTCGCGTACCGGGCCTCGAACCGCTCGAGGTCGTCGACGGGGTCCGCGGTGACGCTCGCCACTAGATCGACCGCGTTCGGCCCCTGGACGGCGAACATCGCGTATTCGTCGGTCCGGTTGTCGACGGTCGCCTCCAGGTCCCACTCGTTGCGGTAGCTGAGCCACCGTTCGTGGGTCGCCTCGTCGGTGCCGGCGTTGGGGACGAACAGATAGGTCGGCTCCCCGTCGGCGTCGCCGTCTCCGTGGGACTCCTGTGGCGTCTCGCCCTCGTCGGGCAGCCGATAGACGACGGTATCGTCGATGACGATCCCGTCATCGTCGGTGATCGCGGCGTACTGGGAGTCGCCGACCTCGAGCCGGGAGACGTCGTTCGACGTCAGCCGTTGCATCAACTCGGTCGCGTCCGGGCCGGTCACGTGAATTTGACCCATATGCGAAACGTCGAAGATCCCGACGTCCTCCCGGACGGCCGCGTGTTCCGTCTGAATGGAATCGAACTCGACCGGCATGTCCCAGCCGCCAAACTCCGTAAACTTCGCTCCACGTTCGTCGTGAATCCCACGTAACGGCGGCGTCTGAAGCGGCATGGTCGAGACATCTCCCGCGGTGTAGTAATGTCTTTTCGTCGGCTGGCCGCGACGACGGCCCCTGCCCTCCCCGCCGAGTCGGCAGGTTCGACGGCTGACCCTCCTTCGTGGCCACTCGATAACCGATTCCGGTTACAACTGCTCGACCTATCGTCTCCGGTTGCCGAAAACATATGGCCGGAAGTGACCTACGAATCGATGCATGAGCACGCCAGCACTCGACCCACAGGCCGACTGGGATCAGATATACGTCGACGGCGACTGGCGGGACGCAGCGAGCGGCGAAACGATCCCCGTCGAAAACCCGGCGAAGCAGGACGTGTTTACCGAGGTCCCCGCGGGGACGGAAGCCGATGTCGACGCCGCCTACGAGGCGGCCGAGGCAGCCCAGTCCGACTGGGCGGCGACGCCGCGGGAGGAGCGCAACGAGATCGTTCAAAACCTGCTGGACGAACTGAACGCGCACGCCGAGGAGATCACCGGACTGCTCGCGACGGAGGCCGGCACCCCGGGCTACCGGGCCATGGGCGAATTCGCGACCACGACCGGCGACGTGGAGATGGCGCTCGAACTCGAGCCACCCGAAGAGGAGGTCCGGCCCTCCCCGTCGGTCGAGGGGAAGGACAACCACATCGTCCACGAACCGGTCGGCGTCGTGGGCGTCATCTCGCCGTGGAACTTCCCGCTCCATCTCACCATGCGTGCGGTCGCGCCCGCGATCGCACTGGGCAACACGGTCGTTCTGAAGCCGGCGACGGACACGCCGATCACGGGCGGGCTGCTCATCGCGAAGCTGTGCGAGGCGGCCGGCATCCCCGACGGCGTCCTCAACGTCGTTACCGGCCGCGGCTCCGATATCGGCGATCGAATCGCTGGCCACCCGACGCCGCGGGTCGTCTCGTTTACCGGTTCGACGGCCGTCGGCAAGGGCGTCGCCGAGCAGGCCGGCGGGAGTCTCGCCTTGCCCGCCCTCGAACTCGGCGGCAACGCCCCGTTTATCGTCACCGACGAGGCCGACCTCGAGAAGGCCGCCCGCGCCGGCGCGTTCGGCTCCTTCTTCCACCAGGGGCAGGTCTGTATCTCGATCAACCGCCATCTGGTCCACGAGGATCTCTACGACGAGTACGTCGACCTGCTGGTCGAGCACGCCGAATCGCTCACCATCGGCGACCCCTCCGAGAACGACGACGTCACGTTCGGCCCCGTCCAGAACGAAACCCAGCGCGACGACCTGGTCGACTTCATCGAGGGCTCGCTCGAGGCGGGTGCCACCCTCGAGACGGGTGGCGAGGCCGACGGCCTGTTCGTCGAGCCGACGGTCCTCTCGGACTGTACCAACGACATGCCGACGGCGTGTAACGAACACTTCGGCCCCGTCGCACCCGTGATCCCGTTCTCGGACGACGAGGAAGCGATCGAGTTGGCGAACGACACCGAGTACGGTCTCTCGGCGTCGGTCTTCTGCGAGGACGCCGAGCGCGCCCGCGACCTCGCCGATCGGGTCGAGGCGGGGATGGTCCATATCAACGACCAGCCGATCAACGAGGACCACAACGCGCCCTTCGGCGGCGTCAAGCAGTCCGGCCTCGGCCGCTACCACGGCGAGTGGATCACTCGCGAACTCACCGAGCCCAAGTGGATCTCCGTCCAGGACGAGGAACGCGATTACTTCGTCTTCGAATAGCGCTACCGAACCCAGGACGTCACGTTCCGTCCAAGTCGTCGGTTCGCCGCCGTCGCTGGCCCGATTTCACCGCTTTATCGACCGCGCTCCTCGAGTCGGAGCGTGTACTCGCCGCTCCCGTTGACCGCGTGTACCTGGAGTCGGATCTCCTCGTCGCCCTCGAGCGGGACCGTGATCGATTCGTTCGTGCCCGCGTCCGCGGACGACGCGTCGTGATCCCATCTGGTGGGTTTGCTGCCGTCCGTGGTCACGTAGAGATCGAAATCAGTGTCGGCAGGCCCCTCGAGCGTGACCGTCGCCGAACAGGGGGTGGCGGCGTTCAACGGGTAGCTGTAGCGGTCGCTCTCGCCCCACCAGCCGCTGCCATCGAGGGAGCCGCTCGCGCTCGCGGTGATCGTCTCGTCGCCACACTCCCCGAGTTCCTCCTCGTCGGGGTCGTCCCCGTCCGGGAACGGATCGGTCTCGACCGCTGCAGCCGCATCGACGCGGCCGTACCCCTGTTGGGTCTCATGGAGGCCGAGATCGGCTGCGGTCGCCCGAAGATGCTCGCGGAGTTCCGTCCGCGAGAGGTCCGGATAGGCGGAGAGTACGAGGCCGGCGACGCCGGCGACGACCGGCGCTGCCATCGACGTGCCCGACATTCGCGCGTACTCGTCGCCGGTCACGCTCGAGACGAGCCGACTGCCCGGGGCGGCGAGTTCGATCGCCGGTCCGGTGTTCGAAAACGAGGCGAGCGAATCGTCGCTGTCGACGGCCGAGACGGCGACGACGCTGTCCGCCGCGGCCGGCGAATAGACGCGATCGCTCCCGTCGTTGCCGGCCGCTGCGACCAACAGGACGCCGTGGTCGGCCGCGTACTCGCAGGCCGCAGTCAGCGTGTCGTAGGAGCCGTCGACCCCCAGTGAGAGGTTGACGATATCGGCACCCTGATCGGCGGACCACTGAATCGCGTCGGCGATATCGGAGAGCGATCCCACCCCGTTTTCGTCGAGCGCACGGACCGAGAGCAGCGAGCAGTCGCTGATACCGGCGTGGCCGATGCCGTCGTCCGATCTGCCAGCCGCGATCCCGCCGACGTGCGTGCCGTGGTTCGCCTCGTTGGCGGGATACGGATCATCGTCAGCGTCGAGGAGATCCGTCCCGATCCGGTCATCGATCGCCGCCTCGAGCGCGGGATGATCGTACTGAATCCCCTGATCGACGACGGCGATAACGACGTCCTCGCTGCCGCGGGTCGTCTCCCAGGCCGTCTCGCAGCCGATCTGTTGGGGGGCGTGCTGAAAGTCGTAGTAGGGATCGTTCGGTTCGAGCAGCGACGCGACCGTCACGTTCGGTTCCGCGTACTCGACCGCGGGGGAGCGAGTGACGGCGTCGATGACGTCCTCGCGAGCGCTCGCGGGCGCGTCCGATGGAAACGAAACGACGGCGAAGTGGATCGACTCGTTCGCGTGGACGACATCGGCACTGCCGGGGACGGCAGCACGGGCCTCACCGGCCACGTCCGTGGCTGACGGCGAAATCCCCAGAATGAGTTCGTCGCTCTTCGGCCCCGGTTCGCGGTTCGGGGTCGCGGTCGCGACGCCGCTCGAGCCGATTACGCCGCCGATAGCGATCGAACCGGCACCGGTCAGGATCGAGCGGCGATCGTACGCGTGAGCGGGGTCGTCCGGGGGATCGTTCTGTGTCATGGAACGACAGTCAGCAAGCCCTGAAATTAGTAAAGCGTTATCGAACCATCTGTAGATTTATTTTGGAAATAAAGCACTAAATGGTGTCGGATTTGGTGTTTATTGGATATAAAGTATGAACATGTGAACTCGGTCGTTCATCACCGAGCGTGTGGGCACGAGAACCGGGTCGGAGTTTCCGGGACTAACGCGACCACAGAGGGGACGGTTTGCCGTCGGTCGGCCGCGTGATCGGGCCTCCGATGCTCATCTAAGCCCGCCGCCGTGCTACGGGTTCGTCACGCGAGACCGGGTCGCGACGGTCCCTGCGGTCGCCGTCGCCGAACTCCGAGCGGCCGGCGGTCCTCTCGGAGAAGTCGGTGGCGGCCGTCGCCTGCTCTATCGACCGCGTTCGTCGATAGTCAGGGAGTAGGAGCCGCTCCCGCTGTACCGGGTGACGAGGATGCCGAACTCTTCGCTGCCCGTGAGGTCGAGTTCGATCGTTTCGTTTGCGTCCTGGTCCGCCGAGCGCTCGTCGTAGTCGTACGTCGACGGCGTCCGTCCGTCGAGCGTCATGTAGAGGTCGAAGTCAGCGCCGGCCGGTCCCTCGAGCGAGACGGTGGCACTGCAGGGATCGGCCGTCTGAAGCTGGTACGTGTAGGTGTCGCTCGGGTTGCCGCCCCAGCCACCGCTGAGTTCGCCGTCCTCGTTTGCGGTGTTGACCTCATCGCCGCACTCACCGGGCTCCGGGTCGGGATCGGGGTCCGGGTCCGGAGAGGTTCCCGGTTCAGTGGTGACGGCATTGCCGGCGTCAACGCGGCCGCTGCCCTGTTCGCTTGCCGAAAGGCCGACATCGACAGCGGTTTGCTTGAGATGCTCTCGCAGCTGATCGTTCGAGAGGCTCGGCCACGCCGAGAGGGTGAGCCCGGCGACGCCGGCGACGACCGGCGACGCCATCGAGGTTCCGGAGAAGGTATCGTAGTCGTCCCAGGGAATGCTCGAGAGGACATTGCCACCGGGTGCGGCCAGTTCGATCTCCGGGCCGACGTTGGAGAAGTCGGACAACGTTTCACCCTTGTCCAGCGAGGAGACGGCGATAACGTTGTCGTAGGCGGCCGGGTACGAGACGCTGCTGCCGTAGTCGTTACCGGCCGCTGCGATGACCAATGTCCCCTGTGAAGCGGCGTACTCGCAGGCCTCCCGCATCAGATCCGTGGCACCGCCGCCGCCGAGGGACATGTTGATGATATCGGCACCCTGGTCGGCAGACCACTGGACAGCATCGGCGATGTCTGAGAGGGAACCGCCGCCCTCGCCACCGAGCGCGCGGGCCGAGAGCAGCGAACAGTTCGAGATGCCGGCGTGCCCCGTCCCGTTGTCGGTGCCACCGGCTGCGATCCCAGCCACGTGCGTCCCGTGGTTCTCGCTCGCACTTGCCGGGTACGGATCGCCGTTATCATCGACGAAGTCGGACCCACCGTTCGAGACGCTGTTGTCCATGTTCTCCGCGAGATCGGGATGATCGTACTGGACCCCCTGGTCGACGATCGAAATCGTAACGTCCGAATCACCGAGGGTCGTGTCCCAGGCGTCCGGGGCGTTCACCTGCTGTGGCGCGTACTGACTCCCGAAGTCCGGGTCGTTCGGGGTATAGAGCGGCGTCGCCGTCTCGCCATCGCTTTCCAATTCCTGTGGTTCCGCCTCGATGGCCTCGTAGGTCACGTTGTCTTCGGAGTAGCTCACCTCGTCGGCGTCGAGGACGGTCCGCTTGACTGATTCCTTGGCCTGAATGGAAGCCTGGTCAGCGATCTCCACTGCGGCATAGCCCAGCGTCTCGTTCGTGTGGACGATATTCGCGTTGCTCGGAATCTTCGGCTCCACGGCCGCTTCGATGTCCGAGACGTCGGGGTCGACCCCGACGATTAGCTCGTCTTTCTTCGGCCCCGGCTCCCGTCCCGGCGTCGCGGACGTGATGCCACCCAGACCGACTAGCGCACCGACTGCGCCGACTGTTTGCAAAAGCGACCTTCGATCAATGTGTTGGTTATTGTCACCGGACATAACGCAATCGAAAGAATTCCAGCACGATATTAAATTCTTCCTAAACACCAAGGAATACAATAAAATTCGAACACTAATATTATAATCGGGCACGTGAGAGGCGAGCACCCATGCTGAGGGTTACCAAGTGTAACAGTAATAATAGTAGGTGGTTGAAATGAACCAAGGGTCAGTTTATTTTTGTCTCAGACGTGGTTGATTGTGGGTGAATCCGAGCCGCGAACGCCACGATTCGTGTTATTCCCCTAACTATTGCTCCGGTGGTCAGCGATGCTCACGTTTCGTCACACCTATTTCCGTGCGCGGGAAAATCCGGGCAACTGACCATGTTTGACCGCGTTCGCGCACGTCTCGTGCCTGACACCGCGACCGAACCGGCAGTAGGGTTGTTCGTTGACGGGCCGAACGTCTTCCGCGACGAATTCGACGTCGATCTCGATGACCTCCGCGATACCGCTCGCAGGCTCGGTCGCGTCGGCGTTATTCGACTCTATCTCGACGAACACGCCACGCCCGGCCTCATCCAGGCCGCGGAAGCGCGCGGCTTCGAAGTCATCATCACCAGCGGCGACGTCGACGTGAAACTCGCCGTCGATGCGACCGCGATCGTCGGCGACGGGACCATCGACCGGCTCGCCATCGTCTCCCGAGATACGGACTTCAAACCCGTCCTCGAGTACGCGGGCACCGCCGGCGTGGAAACGATCGCGATCGCACCGGGCTCGCACGGCCGTTCGGACGCGTTACAGAACGCAGCCGACGACGCGGTCACGCTCGACCGATGAGGCCAGCCGGCTTCCCGACGCTTTAGGTGGGTGCAAGAACGGCACGAATCCGGTTTTGAGCGGGCCGAACGAATGCTCGCGGCGCGCCCTCACTGAAGCCGGCTGCTCCGTTCGCGGCGACGAACGCATCGACCCGGACGGGTCGATTGCGCCGTTGCTGCGTTGTGTGGCCGCGTTGCGTCGCAAAAAAGACAGTCGGCTTCGCCCGGTCCGGGTCGTTATTCGGCGTAGGAACTCTCGCCGACGACTTCGACGAACTCGCCGCGACCGCTCGCGGTTGTCTCGTCGAATTCGGTCACCCGAACGCGGACCTGCTTTTCGATCGTTTCCGGACCGGCACCCTCGACGACGAGTTCGGTGTCGCCGACGTACGCGCGACCCGACGTGCCGTTCGACTCCGCGATGAAGATATCGATTTCGCTTCCCACTTCGAACGACGGCCGAGACGTCCGGAGACGCCAGCCTGCGAGGTATTTGTCGAAGAGGCTCATACGCGCGCCACCTCCTCGGTCTCGCGGTCGGTGATGTATTCACGGCCGAAGCCGGTCAGTGCGGCGATGACGAAGACCGCGACCAGCAGCCAGCCCTGAAAGACGAACGGAACGACGTCGATCGGCGTGACGAGCATCGACTGGTCGAGCCATTCGTACTGCTCGGGAAGGGTCTGCATCGCGCCGTACCCGGCAAGAACCCCGCCGGACCACGGGAAGATGTAGCCCATGGCGGCGGTCTGGCCGTCGAGGATGTTCGCCCGCCGGTAGCCGTTCAGATTGAAGCGTTCGCCGATCTTCGAGATGTAAGGGCCGATCGCGACTTCGGCGGCCGTATTGATCGTGATGATCGAGTTGATCAGCGCCGCGGTCGCGACCATCGTGAGTTCGGCGTTGCGGACGTTGGTCGCGAGGTTCTCGAGCGACCAGTCCAACAGCACCTCGAAGGCACCGCCGCGGATCATGATCTGGGCCGCACCGATGATCAGGAGCACGAGAATCGAGAGTTCGAAGAACCCGGCCACCCCGCTCATCAGACTCCCGGTGACGCCGACATCGGACGACTCGACGATCGTGAGGACCGGAAGGAACTCCAGCGGACCGGCAAACGGCGCGTCGCTGGGTGCGTTGAACATGACGATGTCACCGAGGGACGCCAGTCCGAAGATGAGGTTGAACGCGATCGCGATGACGATCCCCCACGAAATCGCTTCGACGATGTGACGGCCCGCGACCGCCGCACCGATCACCGCAAGCATCGGGATCACGTGAACGAGGCCGATCGCCTCGCTGCTCTCGAGGAAGACCGCTTGGGCTTCGCCGCTGATCTCGAGGCCGTCCATCGCGCTGCCAGCGACGATGTAGCCGGTGAAGGCGACGACGGCGGCGATGATGATGTACTTGAACCGCGAGGCGACGACGCCCCCGATATCGGCATCCTGCGTGACGGCGCTGACGATCGTCGTGTCACTGACCGGTGCGAGGTTGTCGCCGAAGATGGCCCCCGAAAGGATCGCCCCGAACAGGAGGACCGGGTTCGCACCGAGTAAGATGCCGGCCGGGAAGAACAGGCCGACGAAGGCGACGCTCGCGCCGTATCCCGTCCCGATACCCGTCGTGAAGACGGCAGCGAGGACGAACGTAATCGCCGGGAACAGCGTCGCGCCGACGCCGGCGGCGTCGGCCAGCCAGACGAGGCCACCGACGAAGCCGCCGTCCTGTAGCAACTGGGCGAACATGCCGGCCCAGATCCACGCCACGATGGCAGTCACCGCGACGGGTTGGGTCATCCCCTCGAAGATGGTGTTGGCGTAGGTTTTCCAGTTCCCCCGCACGAAGAACATCCCGAGGATCAGTCCCACGAGAATACCGACGATAAGTCCCCCCGTATCGCCGATCCGCCAGAGAGCGGTCTGGACGATCGCCCACACGATGAAAAACGCGATCGGGAACGCGCTCATCCCGCGGCCGCCGTAGAACTCGACCCGAGGACCTTCATCGTTGTCCCCCCCGATGAACTGGTCTGACGGGTCGTCGCCGGGAGATGCTGCTCCGTTTTCGCTCATAGTCGATCACTCATACTGAAACACACTTGTGCTGATTCGATTGGAACATAATAACTATTGTTGATAGACCCGGATCAGTGTGGTAGTTGTTCGGTATCGATCCGCTCGGTAATACGCCACACGACCACCATTTATCTATCGAATCGCTCTCGAGAGAGCGATCGGCTCGTGAGCGCCGCCCGCGCCGGATCGGAGCACTTTCGGATCTCACCGACCCACTGTCGAGTATGATCGACGATCGGCCGGTGGTGGACGACCACCTCCACCTCGATCCGGACGCCCATCGTGGCATCGACGCCGTCAGAGATTTCGCTCGCGTCGGCGGTACACATCTACTCGTGGTGAACAAACCCTCCTGGCACCTCGGCGTCGACGCCGAGACCGGTGCTGACTTCCGGACGGTCTTCGAGCGAACGATCGAGATCGTCGACGAGGCCGCGAGCGAACTCGAGGGGGACGCGTGGCCCGTCCTCGGCGTGCATCCGGGGTTGATAACGCGTCTGGTCGACGACCGCGGGTTCGATCCCGAGGAGGCGCGCGACCTCATGCAGGCCGGAATCGACGTGGCGGCCGAGTACGTCGACTCGGGCGCGGCGCTGGCGCTGAAATCCGGACGGCCCCACTACGAGGTCGACGACGATGTCTGGGCGGCTTCGAACGCGGTCATGCGCCGGGCGTTCGAGCACGGTGCTGAACTGGACTGTGCCGTCCAACTGCACGCCGAGGCCAGCGAGGACATGACCGAAGTCGCCGACTGGGCCGCCGACGCCGGCATGCCGTCCCATCGCGTCGTCAAACACTATGCGGGCGGCCGACTCGAGGGACCGACTCCGAGCGTCATGGCCGATAAAGATCGCCTGCGGACCGCCGCCGAGCGCGGCGAGCCGTTCCTGATGGAGACCGATTACATCGACGATCCCGATCGGCCGGGGGCGGTACTCGGCCCCAAGACGGTCCCCCGACGGGTGCGGTGGCTGCTCGAGAACGGCTTCGAGGTGGCCGTTCGGATGGCCCACGTCGAGACGCCAAAACGGGTCTACGGCATCGATACGGAAGCGACACTCGAACGCGACTGACAGGGACCGAGACGACCCGATTACGATCGCTCGATCGCGGCTGTCGACGGGTCACCGATCATGCTAACAGGCATCTAAACGGCTGTACGCTGCTATTGGTCGGTCGTCCGGTCGTCCCAAACGTTCGCTTTCGGCGGCTAGTGTAGAGAAAGGCATTTCAAGCGGCCGGTGTAGGTGTCTGTATGAGCAATCCCCCGACCGAGTTCTACTCGGAGGAACGCTGGCAGAACTGGATCGATCGCATCAAAGACGAAGACATCGATCCGGAAGACGAATCGTCGGCTCGGCTCCTGTTGAACCTGCAGGACGATACGGCGATCGCGATCGCCAAGATCGTCGCCGCGTACGATGACGGGGAACTCGACCAGGAAGAGACGCTCGAGGAGATCAACGACGTTCGCGAGATCGTCCTCAGCGAGATCGATATCGAAGACGAGGAGAAACTGATCCTCGTCGACGGCGTCCAGACGAGTCTGGTCTGTGTCTTCTTCGCGGCCGAGGAGTACGTCGCGAACGGGCCGGCCGACGAGGGGACCGTCGGCGACTACCTCAGCGCCGCGGCCGATGCCGAGGCCGAAGAGGATCTCGACGCCGCGCTCGGGTACGCGGCACAGGCCGGGACCCTCATCATCGACGAGCAGGAACTCGATATGAGCGTCGCGGAGGACCTCGAGTATGGACTCGTTACGGAGTGGATCAACGGCCTCGACAGCCTCCAGAGCGCGATGAGCGATCCGGAAGTCGTCGAGGAAGACGAGTAGTTCTGTCGACGGAGTCGATCACGTTTTCGGCACGCGGTAGCTACTGGCCGATTCCGCTCGGTGACTCGCTCCGCGGACTCCGACAGGAGACGACCGTATCGTGACTATGTCTAGTCCGAACTGAAACGAGTCACACACCCACATCCCGTCGCCGTTGGTGCCGTGCGATCGGGTGGGAATAACGTGTAGTCGCGACTGTCGTTCGGGTCTCCTCTAGGCCGGCAATCCTTACCTTCGTCTCCCGCCAGCGTCGTCCCGCCGAGAACGCAGCGAGTAGCGGCGACGACACCCCGTAGGCACGCGCGGCGCTGTCGCATATGATATGTCACAAAGCACCATCCCGCAATCAATTTCGTCCGACCACCGACGATACCTTTTCGACGGCTGTCGAAACAGCGAACGACAATATCATGTACCATCGCCCGTATTGACGAGGTATGACTGCAGTCGGCATCGACGCCGTCGAAATTTGGACCGGGAACCTCAAACTCGACCTTCCCGGCACGTTCGCCCCGGAGAAGGGCGAAGACCCGGAAAAGTATACGAAAGGGCTCGGCCTCAACGCCAGTTCCTTCCCCGACAGCTACGAGGACATCGTCACGATGGGGGCCAACGCTGCCCACCGGCTGATGGAGCGTAAAGGCCTCGAGCCCGACGATATCGGTCGTATCGACGTCGCGACCGAGAGCGCGTTCGATAACTCGAAGCCGGTTTCGACGTACGTCGCTGGCTGCCTCGAGCAAGTCTACGAGGGCGACTTCCACCACGCGAACAAGGGCGAACGGAAGTTCGCCTGCATCGCGGGGACCCAGAGCTTGGACGACGCGTACAACTGGATCCGTGCGGGCCGGAATCGCGGCCGCTCGGCGCTGGTCATCGCGACCGACACGGCGCTGTACGCCCGCGGCGACGACGGCGAGGCGACGCAAGGAGCCGGTGCCGTCGCGATGCTCATCAGCGAGGACCCGAACCTGGTCGAACTCTCCGCCGAGCAGGGCTACGGCTCGGCCGACGAGACCGACTTCCTCAAGCCCAACCAGCAGTTCCCGTCGGTCGACGGCAAACGCTCCGTGCAGGTCTACCTCGCGCGGATGCGCGAAGCCCTCGAGGACTTCGAGAGCGTCGCGGGCGAGGTCCACGAGGAGGACTTCGTCTACGCGCCGTTCCACACGCCGTTCCCGGGCATGGTCCGGAAAGCCGCACTGCTCGCGTTCCGCCACGTGACGCGGGACACCGAAGTCGAGGACGAACTGGCCGACGAAATCGGTCGTCAGCCCCGCCCCGAGGCGTTCGACTCCGACGACGACTACCGCGACGCCCTCCGGGAGTACATGGACCTCCTCAAGGACACCGACCGCTACGCCGAGTGGTACGACACGACGATCGATCCCACGCTGACGATCTCCCGCGAGGTCGGCAACTGGTACACCGGGTCCGTCCACGTCGCCCGCGCGAGCGCGCTCAAACACGCCCTCGAGAACGACCGCGACCTGGCCGGCACGAAACTCCTCGTCGGCTCCTACGGCAGCGGTGCGCAGGCGGAGATCCACGCCGAAACGATTCGGGAGGGCTGGGCCGAGGAGATCGATGCCCTGAACGTCGACGCCCAACTCGCCGAGCGCTACGAGATGGAGTGGGCCGACTACGAGGAGATCCACGACGCCCACAACCACGAGATGGACGTCGACATCGAGGAGTTCACGACGCCCAGCGAGGAGTTCGTCTTCGACGGCTGGGGCCGCATGGGCGAGCGGAAGTATCGGTACGTGGACTAGCTGCGGGTATCGGTCCGTCGCCGGCCGACGCGAGGACCGCCGGAATGCGGTTAGTTCTCTCCGGGATCGACCCAGCGGTCCTGGCCACAATCCGACGCCAACTGCAGATCCCAGCGCCGTTCGCCGGGGCGGTCGAAGCTTTCGTTACAGAAGTTCGTCGTCTTCTCCGGGCCGTTCATGCCAAGGGGAGTCACGAAATGGTACGATTGGGACCAGATTGAATCGTTCGTTTTCGTGACTTCGCCCGTCGTGTGCCCTCCGTGGGGGAAATCGTAGTCCCGTTCGCGTTTTTCGTCGGCCTCCGGATCGAACTCGAGCATCTGGTGTCCGATCTCGTGGATGATCGTCTGCATATCACCGTGTCCGCGTCCCGTATTGTACCGCTGATAGGTATCGGGAGCCTCGTCGACGTGTTTCGCCTCGGCGACGATGTAGGTCTTGCCGTTATCATCGGCAGTGACGCCACCGCCGCTTTCGTTCGTCAACAGGATGTGACAGTCGTCCGCTTGCATGTACGATGGGCTCTCACATTGGACCCAGTCTCGGAACCAGTCGTTCATCCAGGTGTACTCTCTCTGCTCTCCGCAGAGCGTATCATAGTGCTTTCGCCTTCTGACACAATCGTCGTCGGAGTCCGTTTCCAGACACTCGCTCACGTAGTTTTCGATCGGCGGATCGGGTAGATCGCTGGCAGCAGGTGCGTACACTTTCACGAACGCAGTGTGGGGCGACGAATCGAACGCATGTTCAATATATTCTTTGACTTTACCGAGGAAGTTCCCGGTCCCCTTCGCCTCGTAAAGCGACCGCGACATCGTGACGGTGAATTCGTACTCGCTCATCTAGATCACCCGTTTCGAGACCCTGAGCTCATCGTTTGGCGAAACGTCGACGTGGTACCCTGCTGCGGCCGAGAACCCCTCGCCGAATACGGTCAGTCGCCTCTCGACCTTCTGGTCGCCGTACGTTGCGACGATCTTGTAGTCTCCGGCGTCGTCGATACCGATATCCGCTATCGTCGCGAGTTGTTCGTTCTGCGTTTCGGTCGTGTAGGTGAACACCTCCGCCTCCGACTCTTCGTCGGTCACGGTGACGCTTACGTGCTCGTTCGGATCGGGACTATCTCGGACGTGGAGATCAGGCGTTCGCCGCTCCTCATCCGATCGGTTGGCATGGCTCTCATCGGTCACCGCTTCCGTTGCGCTTGCGACACCCGTCAACCCACTTGCCGCCGCCGTTCCAGCACTCGCTTTCAACACCCTTCTTCGAGTATGGTCCGACATGCACATAATACATTTCCGAACTTAATTATAAATTTTATTCAGGTTATATTATGATCTGAATAAATAGTGGTCTGTGACGTATAATCCACATCGGAACAGTACCTGTGTTACAGGTCACACACAGTCACTCGAGCGGAGCGAGCATTGAGTTACGCTCCCGTTCGTGACGGACCGGGATCGGAAGCGAGTGCAGCCAGGGACTGTCCGACCTCGATGACACGTGGGAGTCAGTAGTATCAGCAGACTAATGTCTACCGCGATCACATGCCTCCGTATGGTTGACCGTGCCAGTCCCCCGGACTGGATCGTCGAACAACCAGTCCTGACCGCGCTCGCGCTGCTCGGCGTCGCCCTCGGGCTCCTCGTCGTTCTCCCCTACTTGCAGTACGTCCTCTTCGGGATCGTCCTCGCGTACATCCTGCTTCCCCTTCAGCGGCGACTCGAGGAGTACCTGCGGCCGATGATCGCCGCGTCGGTCACAATACTCGTTGCGATCATCGTCATTTTGCTGCCGCTCGTCTACATCCTCAGCGTCGCACTCAGGCAGACGTCGCAGCTCGTGACCGCCGTCCGGAACGGGAACGTCGACCTCGAGACCATCGAGCGGACGCTCGCCGAGCGCGGGTATTCGGTGAATCTTACCGGGCTGTATGGATCGTATCAGGACGCAATTACGAGCGGGGTGGAAGGACTGGCGACCGGCCTTCTCGATATCGTCGGCGGGCTGCCCGGTATCGCTATCGGAGTGACGATCACGCTGTTCGTCTGCTTTGCGCTGTTACGGGACAGGGAGCAACTGATCGAGTGGCTGTACTGCGTCGTCCCGATCGACGACGCGATCCAGCGGGAACTGTTCGCGGAACTGGACCAACTCATGCAGGCGTCGGTTATCAGTAACGTCCTCGTCGCGGTGATTCAGGCCGTGCTGATCGGGGTCGGACTCGCGGTGCTGGGCATTCCCGCCGTCGTCCTGCTCACCGTTGTGGCCTTCGTGCTCACGCTCCTCCCGCTGGTCGGCTCGTTCGGTGTCTGGCTTCCCGTCTCGATTTATCTGGTCGCACTCAACCGGCCGATCGCCGCGGTCGGGCTCACGCTCTACGGTCTGCTCGTCATGGTCTCCGATACGTATCTCCGGCCCGCACTCATCGGCCGGACGAGCGCGTTCAACTCGACGATCGCCGTCGTCGGTATCTTCGGCGGACTCATCACGTTCGGTGCTGTGGGGCTGTTCATCGGTCCCGTCGTCCTCGGCGGCGTGAAGGTCGTCCTCGATATCTTCGCTCGAGAACGCGCCGATGGGGCGGCAGGAGCCGGAGCCGTCACCAACACCGAATCCGACAGCGACCCGGAGGAAGACCCCTGATCGGCCGACGGCCCGGCACAACTCACGGTAGAACGGCCGGCCTCGCGAGGAGGCGGACGAGCGGATCGAATGGGGAGAGCCTACTCGTTTTTCCAGGCACCCGTCTCGACCCCGTGGATCTCGCCTTTCGCCTCGCGTCCGCCCGGCCACAGTCCGACCGCGATCACGCTCGCGAAGAAGAGGCCGAGGACTCCCGCCACGACCGTACCCGGAATCCCCGGCAGTTCGGCGGCTTCGGTCCACCGCTGTTCCGGGGTAAACATCGTGATTTTGAACACCCAGCCGACCCCGGCCACCGCGAATAACAACCCGTACACGCGACGGATTCGCCGTGAGACGGCCTCTCGACTCGAGACTTTGAACGTCGGGTTTCTGAGATCGTCGCTCAGTTCCTCGCGCCACGCCGGATGTTCCACGCCGGTGGGCTCCAGCGCGTTCGCGAATACGTTCTCCTGTATGAAGCGGACGCGGGCGCGCCAATGGTCGTAGAACCGGTATCGACGCACCTCGTAGAACAGGAAGATCGACAGGACGAAGACCCCGATCAAGAGCAGGAACGCCGGCATAGTGCGACTCGAGAAGACGAGCGACAGGAGTGCGGCCAGCAGCGTGATCGCCCAGTCGGTCGTCCGATCGATCCGGTCCTGTGCGCTGTTGGCCTGATTGACCTCCCCACGGTAGAAGTGGGGGAGGACGCCGAGCAACGAGTCGGTGTCCGCCGCGGCCGCCGCGCCGATTTCCTGATCGTCGCGATCGAGCGGGCCGTCTCGATCCGCCTGATCGCCCCCCGCCACCCGTCCCCTCGGGTCCGCATCGCTGCTCGGTCCGGAATCGTCATCGAAATCGTCCACCATGCGGTCGTTTGACGCCGTCGCGGTGCATAGTCCTCCGTGTAGCGACTGCAGGGCCTGCGGCGGTCGGTCCGGCGGGCGACCACTGCGCGTCGGCACCGAAACGAGTGCGTTCATTACCCCGTGCCCGCTAAGGGCCAGTATCGTGTCTCGAATCGAACGCCGACACCGACGCCGGTGGGGAACGGACCGATCGCTCGCTCGAGACCACTGGTAAGCATGCACGGATCACACGCCACGGGGAGCCCCTACGCTCCCTACACGGAGGAGGACCGTACGGCAATGCTCGAGACGGTCGGTGCGGAGGCCGTCGACGAACTCTTCGACATTCCGGCCGATGTCCGGTTCAACGGCCGGTTCGACATCGACGCGCGAACGGAACGGGAAACGAGACGCCTGGTTCGCTCGATGCTGGACCGCAACGACGACGTGACGGAACTGCTCGGCCGCGGCCACTACGGCTACTACGTCCCGTCGCTGGTCGACCACCTCGCGGATCGTTCGGAGTTTCTCACGTCGTACACGCAGTACCAGCCGGAGGTCTCACAGGGATTCCTACAGGCCCTGTTCGAGTACCAGTCGCTGCTGGTCGAGTTGACCGGCCTCGAGGTCGCGAACTGCTCGATGTACGACGCCGCGACGGCCCTGGGCGAGGCTGCCACGCTGGCCGACCGCGTCCGCGACACCACGGGCCACCGCGTGCTCGTCCCCGAACTCCTGCGCGAGGAACGGCGAAGCACGCTCGAGAACTACGTCGCCGGCACCGACCTCGCGGTCGAGACGTACCCCGTAGCGGACGGGACCGTCGACCTCGCGGGCCTCACCGACCTCGCCGACGACGGCGTCGTCATGATCTACGCCGAGAGCCCGACCGTTCGCGGGACCATCGAGGAGGACCTCGAGGCCATCGGCGACCTCGCGGCCGACACCGAGGCCCTCTTCGTGCTCGGGTCCGACCCGGTCGCCCTCTCCCTGCTCGAGCGACCCGTCGATGTCGGTGCGGACGTGGTCGTCGGCGACGCGAGCGTACTCGGGTTGCCGACGAGCTACGGGATGGGGCTGGGACTGTTCGCGACGCGGGCGGACTACCTCCGCCAGGTCCCCGGCCGGCTGGTCGGGGCCAGTGAGGACGCGACCGACCGCCGGGCGTTCACCCTCACCCTGCAGACCCGCGAACAGCACATTCGCCGGGAACGCGCGACGAGTAACATCTGTACGAATCAGGCCTGGGTGGCGCTTCGAACCGCCATGCACGCCGCCGTGCTCGGGCCGAGCGGGCTGGTCGACCTCGCGGAACGGGACGTTCGGCGGGCGCGGGACCTCGCAGCGCGTCTCGACGACCTCGTCGGCGTCATCGCACCGGTCCACGATCGCCACCACCTCCGGGAGTTCGTCGCCCGCGTCGACCAGCCAGCTCGAGCCGTCGCGGATGACCTCGAGAAGCGGGGCTTCGCGGTCCACGTCGTCGGCGATCACGAGATTCAGATCTGTATCGCCGGTGTCTCCGACGAGCGGATCGATGGGTTCGTCGCGGCGGTCGAGGAGGTGACGCGATGAGCGGCGACCGACCCGACGGATCCGAGGATGGTGACGTCCCACAATCGCGGTACGACCAGGCCCGATACGTCGAGAACGGCGAGTACGAACCGCTGCTCTCGGAGAAAGATCTGACACGCGTCGAGATTAGCGGTGATAACGATACCGACGGCTCGCCGCTTCCCGACGACCTCACCCGCGACTCCCTCGAACTCCCCGAACTCTCCGAGCCGGAACTGGCCCGCCACTACACGCGCCTCTCCCAGATGATCTACGGGATCGACAGCGGCCCCTACCCGCTGGGCTCGTGTACGATGAAGTACAACCCCACATTCACCGAAGACGTGGCCGCGTTGCCGTCGGCTGCCGTCCATCCCGACCGCACCGAGGCGTCCGTACAGGGGACCCTCGAGGTGCTGTATCGGCTGCAGGACTACCTCGGCAGGATCGGCGGAATGGACGCCGTGACGCTCCAGCCACCCGCGGGCGCGGCGGGCGAGTTCGTCGGCATTCGCGTCGCCGCGGCCTACCACGAGCACAACGGCGAGGGCCATCGGGACGAAGTCATCGTCCCCGAGAGCGCCCACGGCACCAACTTCGCCAGCGCCGCCCTGGGCGGCTACGACGTCGTGTCGCTACCAAGCGACGACGATGGCCGGGTCGATCTCGAGGCGCTCGAGGCCGCCCTCTCCGAGGACACCGCGGCGCTCATGCTGACTAACCCGAACACGCTCGGGCTGTTCGAGCGTGAGATCACGACGATCGCCGACATGGTCCACGAGGCGGGGGGACTGCTCTACTACGACGGCGCGAACCTCAACGCCTTGCTCGGCCGCGCCCGACCGGGCGACATGGGGTTCGACGTGATGCACTACAACGTCCACAAGACGTTCGCGACACCTCACGGGGGCGGCGGGCCGGGTGCGGGTCCGGTCGGCGTCGTCTCCGACCTCGCGCCGTTCCTGCCCGCGCCCCGCGTCCGCGAGCGCGCCGCGGAATCACCGGCCGGGGAACCGGTCTACGAGCGCTTCGACCCCGAGCACACCATCGGCAAGGTCCACGGGTTCGACGGCAATTGGCTGGTGCTGCTCAAGGCCTTCGCCTACATCGCCCGCCTCGGTGACGAAGGGCTCGCGGACGCGAGCGCGTCGGCAGTGCTCAACGCGAACTACCTCGCCGAGCGGATCGAGTACGACGTTCCCTACGGCCCGTTCCACCACGAGTTCGTCGCCAGCGCCGGCGAGCAGGACGCCGCCGACGTGGCCAAACGGATGCTCGACTACGGCGTCCACCCGCCGACGACGAAGTGGCCCGAGATCGTCCCCGAGGCGCTGATGACCGAACCGACCGAAGTCGAGAGCAAGGACACGCTCGATCGCCTCGCCGCCGCGTTCAACGCCGTCGCCGGCGAGGACGACGACGCCCTCGAGACCGCGCCGGAACGGACCACCGCGCGCCGGATCGACCAGACGACCGCCGCACGGACCCCGCGGCTGTCGTGGCAGGCGCTCGAGGACGACGCCTGATCGCGGACGCGGCCAGCACTCACCGACATCCCCTGCCGTCGGACCGCTCGAGCGTGACGCCCCGGCAGGCAAGTAATCGGAACACGTTACGCGTGAGTGAGATGCGGCCCACCGGGCACTATCGTAGGGGTCCAATGTAAACTGGTATCGGTTTCAATCGTGTTACTCAGCACAAATCTTTTTACGCCGCCCCGATGTCTCCATCGACCATGTCTAGCCAATCAGACTCAGTCGATGACAGCCGAAGCGACGTCCTCCAGCGCCACCGGGATACAGCCGATGCCGTCGTCCCCGAACGGACATCCCTGTATATCGGCGGCGAGTTCACGGAGCCAGCCGGTGGCGAAACGTTCGCAACGACCGATCCGACGACGAATCAGGAACTCGCGTCGGTCGCCCGCGGCCGAACGGCGGACGTAGACCGTGCAGTCGCCGCCGCGTGGGACGGGTTCGAAACAGAGTGGTCGGGATACGACGCCGGGGACCGCCAGCGCGTACTGATGGCGATCGCCGATGCGATCGAGGCGCACGCCGACGAACTCGCCCAGTTAGAGACCCTCGATAACGGGAAACCGATCACGGAGGCGACGATCGACGTCCACTCCGCCGCGGAACAGTTCCGATACTTCGCGGGCATCGTCCGCGAGAACGGCGGCGAGACGATGACCGACGGCTCGAGGTACGGACAGGTCATCGCGGAACCGTACGGCGTCGTCGGACAGGTTATCCCGTGGAACTTTCCGCTATTGATGGCCTCGTGGAAGCTCGCACCGGCACTCGCTGCCGGTAACTGTTCGGTGTTGAAACCCGCCGAACAGACGCCGCTTTCCGCGCTGCGGCTCGCCGAATTGATCGACGACATCGTCCCAGATGGCGTCGTCAACGTCGTGACCGGGTTCGGTGAGGAAGCGGGCGAACCGCTGACCCGGCATTCCGACGTTCGGAAAGTCGCGTTCACCGGCTCGACGGCCGTCGGCAAACAGGTAATGAAAAACGCCGCCGAAACCGTTACCGATGTGACGCTCGAACTCGGCGGCAAAAGCCCCGTCGTCGTCTTCCCCGATGTCGATGTCTCGACGGCCGTCCAACTGGTCACCGCTGCGATCTTCTACAACACCGGCGAGTGTTGCGAGGCCGGATCACGGCTGTTCATTCACGAGGACGTTGCCGACGACGTCCTCGAGGGCCTCGTCCAGGCGATCGATGGGATGGAACTCGGGGACCCGTTACGCGACGAAACGGACCTCGGTCCGAAGGTGTCTCGCGAGCAAGTCGATCGAACCATCGACTACCTCGACGCGGCGCAGGACGCCGGCGGGGAGTTCCTCGCCGGCGGCGATCGACCCGACGACGATGTCCTTTCCGAGGGCTGTTACGTTGAACCGACCCTCATCGAGGGACTCGATCACGATCACGCCGCGGTCCAAGAGGAGATTTTCGGCCCGGTGCTCGAGGTGTTCCGCTGGGACGACTACGAGACGATGATCGAGTTGGCAAACGACGTCGACTACGGGCTCGCAGGCGGCGTTATCACGGACGATCTCGAGCGAGCGAACGATGCGGCACGGGATATCGAAGCGGGGTACATCTGGATCAACAGCTATCACGACCTTGCTCCCGGCCTCCCGTTCGGCGGCTACAAACAGTCCGGAATCGGCCGCGAACTCAGTGCCGACACGCTCGACCACTATCAGCAGACGAAAACCATCAATCTCTCGCTTACATAAGAGCGCGTCGTCTCCATGCCGTGATTCCGACCGCGTCGAATCGCCGCCCCCGACGAGTTACGCCGTACTCGAGTCGACGGCGGTGCCGTTGTCGCCGATACGGACGAACCCGTAGTCGCAGTCCGGACAGTGCCACTTGACCTTCTCGCCGAGGTGCAGCGTCGTACTGGCGGCGCGATAGAACGTCTTTTCGCCCCCGCAGTTCGGACACTCGTGCTCGAGTTCCAGAGCCATAGCCGACGGTAGCGAGCGAAGCGAGTTTAACGTACTGGTTCCGACGGCGACGAGCGGGATGTCGGGACGGCCGCCCGTTACAGCGCCACAGGTGACAGGGAAGTTAAGTGGAGTCCGGCCGTCGATCCAGCCATGTCGATTTACACCGGCCGCGGCGACGACGGGGAGACCGACCTCCGGGACATGACTCGCGTCTCGAAGGCGAGCGCCCGCATCGAAGCTTACGGGACCGTCGACGAACTCAACGCTCTGCTCGGGACGGTTCGTCCGACCGATCACGACGACATCAACGACCGACTGTCCGCCATCCAGAACCACCTCCACGTCGTGCAGGCGGATTTCGCGAACCCCAACCCTGACGAGGACGACCCCGCGATCCGCCCCGCCCACGTCGAGACCGTCGAGGACTGGATCGACGCGTACGACGAGGAACTCGAGCCCCTGACCTCCTTTATCCTGCCGACCGGCAGCGAACACGGCGCGGCGCTACACCACGCCCGTACCGTCTGCCGGCGCGCCGAACGCCGTGCGGTCGCGCTCGCAGCCGAGGAGCGGATCAACGAGGACGCGGTCCAGTACCTCAATCGGCTCTCTGACGGCCTGTTCACCTTCGCCCGCGTCGTCAACGCTCGCGACGGGGAACCGGAAGAGGCCCCCGAGTATTAGCAAACCAGGAGTGCGCGACTCGAGACGGCCCAGCGCGTGGCGAACACACGCTCCGCTGGTCGGCTATCGCGCGTCGGTGCCGGAGGCTCGACGGATGCGATCCCCGCTCGTTACAGCCCGATATTCAGCGCGTAGCCCCAGGGCTCGCCGGCGAGGACGAACACGAGCAGGGCGGTGCCCAGCAGTTCGACGTTCTTCATGAAGTGGATCAACTCGTCTTGTTGCTGCTCCTCGGGGACCGCCCAGAAGTCGTGCATGAACGGGGTCACGAGGACGAAAAACACCGCGAGCATCCCCGCAGCGATGACGGGGTAGACGCCGAGTACGATCCCGACGCCACCGAGAACGAGCATCACACCCGACGCGACGACGCCGAACCTGGCCGCGGGAACACCCTTTGCCTCCGCGTAGCCGGCCATGGTGTCCGTCGCCGCGAAGTGATTCAGGCCCTGGTAGACCAGCAGGCCACCGAAGAGCAGGCGGCCGACGAGCAGGACGACTGCACTGAGTCCGCTCTCGAACGCCATCAGTCGCTCACCTCCGCTCGCGAGGCAGCGGCGTTCCCTTCGGTCGGCTGGTGGCGTCGATTCCGATCCGCGAATCGCAGTTGTAGTTGCATTACGTTACCAGGTACGTACCAGAACCAGTTATACGCTCGCTAACGGGAGTGTTACCGGGTGAAAAGCGAGTTATCGGTGCCCTCGAGCAGCGGAGGCGACGCGAACGGGCGACGCGTTCGGCTCGATTCGACCCCGGGGAACCGCGGGTCGCTCGAGCGGGGCTACCGACGATCGGTGAAAGGAAGTCTTAAGTCGAACGCACGGGAAGCACCTCGTGCGGGTTGGTGATCTAGTCCGGTTATGATACCTCCTTCACACGGAGGAAGTCGGCAGTTCGAATCTGCCCCAACCCACTCGTCGCCTTGCTCCACGTGACGTAGTAAACCGCAAGAGGGCGGCATATTGCCGTTGCACCCCGTCAGCAATTCATACAGTCGCTTCCTAATTCTGTGTAAATCGCAGTCTGGCGTCCGAGATTCGGCTGCCGGCTCGGGTGTCAGAAGCCAGCAGCAGCGTTCCGGTTGCGGCAACCGGTATCAACCCTCGAAACCGAGCAGGCGTCCCAACGGTCCCCCGCTCCTCTGCCGGCAGTCGAACTGTCGAAGCCGACCCGACAGCACCGAAAGCGAACGCCGTCTCGCTGGACGCGACCGGCGATGAAACTTAAGCCGACTCGAGTGGTAACTCACAACATGGCATACCGGCTCCAGTGCGACAGCTGTGACCTCGAGAGCGAGTACACCGATTGGGCCGACGCGAACGGTGACGCCAGCGACCACGAGGCCGAGTACGCCGACCACTGGGTGAGTATCGTCGATCTACAGGAGGCCTGACCGTCGTCGTCGGTCGAAGGAGGTGCCGACGAGGCCGCTCGTCGGGACCGAGCGACGGTTCTCTCTCGGCCGCGATCATTCCTCCAACTCGCGGTCGGGGTCGTCCTCGAGAGCGGCCGCCAGGATCGCCGTGTGGACCGTTCGACTGTCGGTTTCCTGAATCGTGGCGGCGGCCTGAAAGCGCTCGCGAGCCCGCGTCACCGTCCGTGGCTCGGCGGCGAGCTGTGCGAGAATGAATGCGTCGGCGTCGACCGCCCGGGCGGCCGCGAAGTCCGCCGCGTCGTACAGGGCCGCGAACTCCGCGACCACGTCCGAGACGAGCCGATCGGTCGCATCAGCACCCGGATCGCCGACCGGAACGCCGGCGTCGGACGGATCGAAGTAGTCCTCGTAGTCGACGACGCCGGCCGACTCGTACAGGTACGCCTCGAGCGCGTCGAAGACCGGTTCCGAGACGTAGACGCCGAACAGTTTGTACCGATCGTCGCGAGTCATCACGTAGTGCCCCGTGTCGCTTGCCGTAAGCGATGCTCTCGAGAGTTATAAACCCGCGAGGTATCGGGCGCTATCGATCCGCGAACGGGGTGGGTGTCCTCGACCGCGGCTACGAAACGGACCGATGGGCCGCACAGTCCCCGCGTCTCAGGTGTCGGTCCGCTCGGTCGAGTCGCAACGCGGTGGTGTGCCCGACCCACGACGGCTGTCGGCCATCCCGCGGAATCGTCCATGACGTATTGCTGAGAGATAAAACGTTTTAGCGCTGAGCCGTGACCGATCTAGCGTGGCTTCTCGAGTGCCGAATCCGCTCCGATGGCTCCTGCTGTCGATCGGGTCCTTGCTTGCGTGGGGAGGGATCGTCGACGCCCGGCGCGTCGAGCGGACTACCGATCTCGCCTGGCCGCGGATCGTTACCGGCATCGCCCGGATGTCGAAGTCCGCGGCGGACGTGGCGATGGTCGGGATCGCCCTTGGTCCGGCGGCGATCGCCGGGGTCGGCTTCGCGACCCCGTTCTGGTCGATCGCGTTCGCCATCGGCGGCGGGGTCGCCGGGGCGACGATCAGCCTCGTCTCGCAGCGCTACGGCGCGCGGGCGACCGAGCAGTTGTCGCTTGCGGTGACGACCAGCGCGCTCGTCGTCGTCATCATCACCGTTCCGCTCGGGATCCTCTACTGGACCGTTCCCGAACGACTGATCGGACTCGTCGGGAACGACGCGGCGTCGATCGCCTACGGCGCTGCCTATCTCCGGGTCCTCGCCCTCGGCGTGCCTTTCGCCGCGGTGAACCTGATCGCCAGTCGGACGCTCGTCGGTGCCGACGACGCGTGGACGCCCATGATCATCCGCGCCGGCGGCGCGATCGCCAACATCGCCATCAACGCCGTCTTGCTGTTCGTCCTCGAGTGGGGCGTCGTCGGCGCGGCGATCGGGACGGTGCTGGCCAACGTCTTCGTACTGGCGGCGTTCGTCACCGGTTTCACCGTCGGCCGGCTCCCCGTGATCGGGGCGTTCCCCGTGACGATCGATCGTTCGGGGCCGTATACGACCCTCGCGGATCTCCGGAACGTGATCGACATCGGGGCCCCACTCGTGTTTACGAACGTCGCCAGGCGGGCCGCACAGTTCCCGATGCTCGCCATCGTCGCGCTGTTCGGGCCGAACGTGGTGGCCGCCTACGTTGTCGCGCGCCGCGTCCGCGATCTGATGGATACGCCGGGCTGGGGCTTCTCGCTGGCCTCGAGCAGTCTCGTCGGTCAGGAACTCGGCACCGGTGACGAGAGTAACGCCGACACGTACGGCCGAGCGGTGCTCCGGTTCGGAACCGCCGTCTACCTCTGCAGCGCGGCCGCCGTCCTCGTCGTCGCCGAACAGGTCGGCCGGCTGTTCGTCGACGATCCGTCGATCCTGCCGCTGGTGACGACCTTCATCGTCGTGGCCTGCGTCAGCGTCGTCTTCCGCGGCGTTAGCGGCGGCGCGACCGGGCCGCTCCGCGCGAGCGGGGATACCCGCTGGCCGTTCTACGGGCAGGTGCTCGGGCTCTACGTCTTCGCGCTTCCCGTCGCCACCCTCGGAGCCGTCTCCGTTCCCCTCGGTCCCGTCGGGGCCGTCACGCCGCTCGGGATCGGCGCGCTCTACGCGGCGCTGATCCTCGAGACGCTCGTTCCGGCGGTCGTCACCTACTACCGGTTCGCCGCCGGCCACTGGAAGGCCATCAGTCGCGGCTATCGGCCCGAATCCACGCCCGGCGACTGAGTCGTCGCCGTCGGGGCCGGAACGCGGGTGAAGCGGGCCGACGCTGCCGCCGTGGACGGGGTGGTCTCGAGGGCTGGAATCCCGCCGGTCTCGGCGGGACTCTTGCACCGGTGTAGCGCCGTTTCGGCGATGGTTTCGGGGCCGATCCCCAGCCGCCGGAGCAGTGCGGTCCGAGTGGTCCCCTTAGTGGGTCGACCCGCAATCGAACCGCCACGCACCGGCCCGTGATGCGGGGCTCGTTCATCGTCGTGCTCGACGGGAGTGAAGCGCGCTGTACGTCCGTCTCCCGGGACACGACTAGCAGTACGACCGAGCAGTCAACTATACAGCTATCATCCATAGCTGATATATCTTCGACGGCATCGGGACGAACCCCGCTCGCCGTGTCAGCTGCCGTTCGACCGTACTGGCCGGGTACTCGCTTTCTCTCCGGAATTTCGTCGATTTGACGAGCTCGCCAACCGGCCTCCAGCGAACGGCCGGCCGATCGTTCGGAACGGTCGCCGAAATCGCGGAGACGAGTATACACGCGGCGAATACGGCTGTCCACCCGAGAGCGATAGTTCCTGTGACGGATCGCCCGTTCAAAGATCCGGCTGACGACATATATGATAAAATATACTATTCATATACTTCTTGAATATGTGTCCTTTCGTTCCGATCGGCCCGATGAACGCACCCGATCGATAGACGACTGGATCACAGGACCGCCATCGATGGAAGCAAGTCACTCCGTCGACGGGAGCACAGCGAGACTGCGTCGGGGGACCACTGGCTGCGGGAGTTAAATCTCTTCGACGTACGTATACGTCTCCGACAGCGCCGCGGCGTCCTCGCGAAGCAAGGCGACGACCAGGCAGTCGACGTACTCCTCGAAGTACTCGACGAGGTCAGCGATCCGGTCCGAGTCGATCGCCTCGAGCGAGTCCAACAGCATGAACGGAACGATCTCGTGGACGTCGTGGACCAGATAGCCGGCGAGCGCGAAGACCAGTCCCGTGACCTCGCGCTCGCTCTCCGAGAGGTGGTCGACGGTGTCCTCGTAGGTCCGGCCGTCCTCGGTCGTTCGGACGATGTGGAGTTCGAACGCGGTTCGCGTGACCTTCCGCCGCCCCTCCCGGACCGTCTTCTCGCGTCGTTCGATCCAGATACGGTCGATGTTTCGGTACTCCAGAATCGAGAGGATCGACTCCATGTGCTCGTTGAACGCGTCGACCGCGTTCGCTTCGATCCGGTCGACGCGCGTTCTGAGGTCGGTCAACTCCGCTTCGACGGTCTCGCGGCGGTCCTCGAGATCGCTTCGTTCCTCGATTTTCCCCTCGATCTCCTCGATCCGTTCCTGTACGTCGTCGCGTTCGGCCTCGAGGTCCTCGAGTTCGAGTTCGAGTCGATTCAGTTCGCGGTGCGTCTCGATCACCTCGCCGTACTCGGTGTTCTCGAACGTTTCGGCGTCCGACTCGAGTTCGTCGAGCCGCGCCTGCTGTTCCTCGAGGTCG
Organism: Natrinema pallidum; assembly: GCF_005890195.1. NCBI lineage: Archaea > Methanobacteriati > Methanobacteriota > Halobacteria > Halobacteriales > Natrialbaceae > Natrinema > Natrinema pallidum. The sequence continues at coordinate 591,459 of NZ_CP040637.1, forward strand.
GCTTCGAGCTCCGCGATCCGTTGGGACCGGCGCTCGAGATCGTCCTCGATCGCCTCGAGCCGGGTTTCGATCTCCCCGCGCTTCCGGCGTCGGTCCCGGAGCTCCTTCTGTCGGTCGGAGAGGTCGTCGATCCGCGCTTGGAGGTCGCTGCGCTCGGAGAGCTTTCGCTGGCGCAGCGAGCGCAACCGATCGAGCGTCGATTCGATCCGGTCGCGGTCGACCTGGGAGCCACACGTCCAACAGACGACGTCGTCCGACGCCGCGAGCAGCTGGTCGGTAAGATCGTCGCCGTCCCCCTCGGCTGCCCCGTCGGACTCGTCGAGATCGAGGTCGATCCCGTCGTCGGCGAGTCGCTCCTCGTTGAACCGGATCACGCTCTGGAGTTCGCTGACGGTCGTGTCGAGCGACCGTTTCCGGCTGCGAAGCTCCTGGACTCGCCCCTCGAGTCGGTCCGGCGACTCCTCCCCGTCGTCGAACGCTTCGAGTTCGTCCTCGAGTTCGTCCCGTTCCCGTTCGAGTTCGGCGTAACTCTCCCGCTCGGTCTCGAGGTCGTACTCGATCGACTCGAGTTCGGTTCGCGCGTCCTGCAGATCGGCAAACGCCGACTCGATCTCGTCCTTTCGCTCCCGACTCGCCTCGATGTCGAGGTCGAACGCGTCGAGGGTAGCCTCGAGTTCGTCGATCCGCCCGGTCGTCGTCTCGATTTCGTCCTCGAGCGCGGCGCGGTCGGCTTCGAGGGCGGGGAGGTCGCTATCGAGTCGGGCGAGTTGCTCGAGGCGCTCGTCGAGGTCGCGCTTTTCGGCCTCGAGCGTGTTGATCTCCGCTTCGATCTCGTCGGTATCGATCGGTTGCATGATGAGATCACGGAGATCGTCGCCCCGCCTGACGGTGCGACGCGCCTCGTTGGACTCGAGCAGGAAGGCGAACAGATCGGCGAGTTCCGGATCGTCGAGGTACGGATCGCCGTCGAAGACGACATCGCCGTCACGCCGCTCGAGGGACCGCGTGTACTGTTCGTCGTCGAAGGCCAGTTCGACGCGGCCGGCGTCCGCGTCGCCTTTCAGTGACGATCGCCGACTGCCCAGCGCCGCCATGATCGTCTGGAGGAACGACGTTCGGTTCGTCGCGTTCCGGCCAGTCAGGACGTTCACGCCGGGTTGAAGCCGTACTTCGGTACTGTCGATGCCGCCGATGTTCTCGGCCGCGACGGTGATCGACGAGGTGACTGACTCTGGAGATGACACGACTGCTCCTTCTCGCCGCTGAACTAAATGTTATTTGGTTACGGCCGTTATTCCGTGACGTACTCACACGGCGTCGGCACCGTCACAGTCACAGCCACCCTGATCGAGCAAGTCCGCGATCGGGTAGTCGGCACCGCAGTTGCCACAGATCGTTCGCACATCGACGAACACCTCGTACTCCCGGTCCGTGATCTCGCCGGCGTTCCCGAGTTCCTCGAGCGTCGATTCCGTGATGACCTGCGTACGGCCGGCGAGACGCTGGACGGTCTCTTTCTTCCGTTCGATGCGATCCTCGGGGTCTTCCTCCGGAAGGGAGGCGTCGCGGACGTTCGTGAGATACGTATAGATCGTCTGGTGAGTCACGAAGTCGGACTGAACGTCGTCGATATCGACCCCCGTCCGCTCGAGTTCGCGTCGTTTCCGAACCGCGTCGGATCGCGACACGTCGTCGTTCGTCAGCGTTCGGTAGAGCGAATCGATATCCGTATCCAGGACGGACGTGCCCGCATCGCGTACGGCCGCCCGGAGCACGGCCTGATTGAACTCGGTCGCGAGGTCGCGCAGACTCGTCCGCTCGGTCCCGTCGCCGACCCACTCGGTCTCCAACCGCTCACCCCACTCCTCGAGATCGTACCGATCCATCACTCGCTCGACTTTCGTTCGGCGTCCGCCGCTCGAGTCGTCCGTCATACCCAATGTAACTGATGCCTGTCGTACAAATGTTGTGATTACCGTCAGGGGAGCCCGAAGTCCGTTCGGGGTTTTCGAACTGCCGGCAAACCGAACCGGTACTGTAACGATACGTATGGATAGTGGAACGGGGACCGTCATTGCGGAGTTATATATTCACGTGCTATACGCATACCACAGGCGGCCGAAAGGGCGTTCGGTGCTCCGTACGCGGTATCGATGCCGTTCGAACTATCGGATCGGAGTGACCGCCCGGTTGTGCTCTGCTCCGATTAGTTACAGAACCGTTCGGATGGCGTGGAGAGCGATCGCGGCCGACCGACGACGGGGTCAGTTACTGATCTATGGCTGTAAACGCAATGGATGGAGTGTCGAGTTTCATTTGATATGACTACACACAGGCACTTAGCCACACGGCCGTCTCGAGAGTCCAGTTGGAAGACGACCTCGCCGCCGGCGGCCGATCGTATCGGTGTCCCGACCGCGACGCGATCCATGCCACGGTACAGATCAGTCACGTTTCTGAAAGGGTCCGTTCCGGGTCGCACAGCCGACGAGCACAGCCGTACTCTTTTGTCGGTCCGCCGGAGACACACGATCACACATGGACGAAGACGCGCTCGAGTATCATCGGACCGATCCGCCGGGCAAAATCGAAATCGCGACGACGAAGCCGACGAACACGCAGCGGGACCTCTCGCTCGCGTACTCGCCCGGCGTCGCCGCGCCGTGTCAGGAGATCGACGCGGACGCGGGCGAGGCCTACCAGTACACGACGAAGGGGAATCTCGTCGGTGTAATCTCCGACGGCTCGGCGGTCCTCGGGCTGGGCGACATCGGCGCGCAGGCCTCCAAGCCAGTCATGGAGGGCAAAGGCGTGCTGTTCAAACGGTTCGCCGACATCGATGTCTTCGACATCGAACTCGATCTGGACGACACGGACGCGTTCGTCGAGTCGGTCGCCGCGATGGAGCCGACGTTCGGCGGCATCAATCTCGAGGATATCGCAGCGCCGGACTGCTTCGAAATCGAAGAGCGACTCCGCGAGCGCCTGTCGATTCCCGTCTTCCACGACGACCAACATGGCACCGCCATCATCAGCGGTGCTGCCCTGCTCAACGCCGTCGAGATCTCCGGGAAGGACCTCACGGACATCGAGGTCACCTTCGCCGGCGCGGGCGCGGCCGCGGTCGCGACGGCCGAGTTCTACGTCTCGCTGGGCGTCCGTCGGGAGCACATCACCATGTGTGATATCGACGGTCTGCTGACGACCGAGCGGGCCGAATCCGGGGACCTGGACGAGTACAGCCGGCAGTTCGCTCGAGATCTCCCCGAGGGCGATCTCGCGGACGCGATGCGGGGTGCCGACGTGTTCGTCGGCCTCTCGGCCGGCGGCATCGTCAGTCAGGAGATGGTTCGGTCGATGGCCGACGACCCGATCATCTTCGCGATGGCCAACCCCGACCCGGAGATCGGCTACGAGGAGGCCAAGGCCGCCCGCGACGATACCGTCATCATGGCTACCGGCCGCTCGGACTATCCGAACCAGGTGAACAACGTTCTGGGGTTCCCGTTTATCTTCCGCGGTGCGCTCGACGTCCGCGCCACCGAAATCAACGAGGAAATGAAAGTCGCTGCGGCGACGGCGCTGGCCGATCTGGCCACGCAGGACGTCCCGGACTCGGTGGTCAAAGCCTACGGCGACCAACCGCTCCAGTTCGGCCCCGACTACATCATTCCCAAACCCCTCGACGCCCGCGTGCTCTTCGAGGTCGCTCCCGCGGTCGCACGCGCGGCGATCGACTCCGGTGCGGCCCGTATCGAGTGCGATATCGACGAGTACGTCGAACGACTCGAGGCGCGCCTCGGCAAGTCCCGCGAGATGATGCGGGTCGTCCTCAACAAGGCGAAAGCCGACCCGAAGCGCATCGCGCTGGCCGAGGGAACTGACGAAACGATCGTGCGGGCGGCGTCCCAGATCGTCGAACGGGGCATCGCGGAGCCGGTCCTGATCGGCGACGCGGACGAGGTGCGGCGCACGGCCGCGAACCTCGGCCTCGAGTTCGAGCCGACCGTTGTCGATCCCGAGAGCGGCGATTACGAGGCGTACACCGATCACCTCTACGAGCGGCGGAAGCGAAACGGCATCACGCGCCGCGAGGCGGAGTCGATGATCCGCAACGACACCGACTACTTCGGGAGCGTCATGGTCGACCGCGGCGACGCCGACGCGATGCTCACGGGACTGACGAACCACTATCCCTCGGCGCTCCGGCCGCCGCTGCAGGTGATCGGCACGGCCGACGACGCCGAGTACGCCGCCGGCGTCTACATGCTGACGTTCAAGAACCGCGTGCTCTTCGTCGCCGACGCGACGGTCAATCAGGCACCCAACGAGGACGTCCTCGAGGAGGTCACCCGCCACACCGCCGATCTGGCCCGCCGGTTCGACGTCGAGCCCCGTGCCGCCCTGCTCTCGTACTCGGACTTCGGCAGCGTCGACAACCAGGGGACGCGCAAGCCCCGCGAAGCGGCCCGCCGGCTCCGTGAGGACCCAACCGTCGAGTTCCCCGTCGACGGGGAGATGCAGGCCGATACCGCCGTCGTCGAGGAGATGCTAACCGGCACGTACGAGTTCACCGACCTCGAGGAGCCCGCGAACGTGCTGGTCTTCCCGAACCTCGAAGCCGGGAACATCGGCTACAAACTGCTCCAGCGGCTGGGCGGGGCCGATGCGATCGGCCCGATGCTGGTCGGTATGGACGAACCGGTCCACGTGCTCCAGCGTGGTGACGAGGTCAAGGATATCGTGAACCTCGCGGCCGTGGCGACGGTCGACGCCCAAGACGACGGGCCCTGATCGAGCGTCGTCGAGTGCGATAGGAGTCCCGGCTCAGTTGGCACTCGCCAGGGCGACCGGTTCGCCCCACCGGGTGGACCCGTGGAGCGCCTCGATGATCCGTCTGTCCTGCGGGCTGTGTCGCCCGTCGGGGAAGTTTCGCCGTCGCCCAGCCCGTTCAGCGTTCCTGAACGCCCGCAACGCGGGGAAGTGTGGCGAATCGCGACTCCCCTTCCGGAAGGGATTACAAGCGTATAATTGTAATTAGCACCGCCCGGTATGGGACTCGGACGACGGGTTCGCTGTCGGGATTCGATCCAGACCTAACTCACACGTGATGTTTTCTCTCTACTGTCGAAAATAGATTACTTATCTCGTCGGCCGATTCGGCTCGAGCGGGTCGCCGACGTGGCGTCGGTGCCGATCGGTCGGCGTCCCGTTCCGGCGTCCCTCGGACCGGCTCGTTCCCCGCCAGCTGGCCGGTTATCAGTCGGTCCCTACACCGCTGTACTCCCTCGTTTCGCGCGTAACCGAAGGCCGAATCCGCAGTCGACGAGCGTTCGCACGTCTCGGGGTTCGATCGCCGAGGGCTCGGTTGCGGAACCCGACTCACACCTCCTCGGAGGTGGACCTCGACGGCTCGAGCGAGGCGCTTCGTCGATCGGCCTCGGTCGACAAACCTACCACTTCGAATTGTATTCTGTTAGTAAGACATATAGACAATCAGGTTGGAGCGCGGTCCAACAGGTAGATCGCCGCGGCCGCGCCCCATTCGGCTGCCGACTCGCGATATATGAGCCGACCGCCTATACTTTTGTACTTCCCATTTAATCATCAAACTATGCGAGCAGCCGTACTCGAGAAACATGGGGAACCGCTCTCGGTGGAAGACGTCGACTACCCGGACCCGCAACCGGACCAGGTCATCGTCGAGACCGAGGCGTGTGGGATTTGTCGCAGCGACTGGCACGCCTGGCAGGGTGACTGGAGCTGGATCGGTGCGGGGGTCCCGGAAGGCCAAATCCTCGGCCACGAGCCCGCTGGCGTCGTGTCGGCGGTCGGCGACGATGTCGAGACGCTCGAGGAGGGCGACCGCGTGGCGGTACCGTTCCACCTCGGCGACGGCAGCTGTTCCCACTGCCGCGAGGGGCGAGCGAACAACTGCGAGACGGTCATCCCCCTCGGCCTGTCGGAGTTCGCGCCGGGAGCGTTCGCGGAGGCCTTCCCGGTTCGGGAAGCCGACTTCAACTGCGTCAAACTCCCCGACGAAGTCGACTTCGCGGAGATGGCCGGCCTCGGCTGCCGGTTCATGACGGCCTATCACGCGCTGGCCGACCGCGCCGACCTCCGACCCGGCGACTGGGTCGCGGTCCACGGCTGTGGCGGCGTCGGGCTCTCGGCGATCCACATCGCCCAGGCGCTGGGCGCACACCCGATCGCGATCGACGTCCTCGACAGCAAACTCGAGCGCGCCGAGGAACTGGGTGCCGTCGAGACGATCAACAGCACCGAGGTCGACAGCGCGCCGGGCGCGGTTCAAGAGATCACCGGCGACGGTGCCGACGTTTCGATCGACGCGCTGGGGATCGCGGAAACCTGCCGGAACTCGGTCACCAGCCTCGGCACCCGCGGCAGCCACGTTCAGGTCGGGCTCACGACCGGCGAAGAGGAGGGCCAGATCGAACTCCCCGTCGACATTATGACGATGCAGGAGATCGACTTCCACGGCTCCTTCGGCATGCCGCTGGTCCGCTACGAGGAACTGTTCAACCTGATCGCACAGGGCACGCTCGAGCCGAGCAAGATCATCGGCGAAACGCTCTCGCTCGAGGAAGCACCGGAGACGCTAGCATCGATGGACGACTACGAGACGGTCGGCATTCCGGTCATCACGGAGTTCTGACCCGCTCTCGAACCCCGACCGATCGACAGGATCGGTCACCGACGCAGCATCGCGAGCGGCGACCTCCGGGAGCCGTCGCTGTTCGACACTGATATCGCGAAACCCGGGCGGGGCGGGAACCGCCCTAGGCGTGAGAGACATGAGCGTACTCGAAGCGGGGGCGAGTCCACGTCGAGCGATCCGGGCACGAACGCACGCAATCGGCCGGTCAGCGCGTCGGTCTGCGCGTGTACCCGGCGGGGCCTTTCCTCCCCGCACGTCGCCTAACGGACGGGTCAGGTATTGTTATGCGGCGGTTTGGACGCCGGTAGCGCGCCCGAACCGACGACAGGTTCCGTCTACGCCGTTTGTAGACCGCTGCTACGGTTCGAATTCGTCGATGTCGCCTCGTCGGGCGACATTCCGATGCGCTGGGCCGCCCCGATAGTGGTACGCGGCGGGTGCTTGCTTGCGACGCCACTAGAGGGATGGCGCTGGGAATGGTTCGAGCGCGTATGACTGACGGCGCTTCGCCACGCCCGGTTCGGCTCGGTATCGTCGGCCTCGGATACATCGGTACGACCGTCGGCGGGCAGTTCCACCGCCATCCGGACGCGACCGTCGAGGCGATCTGCGATCTCGACGCGGACCGTCTCGAGCGAGTGGGTCGGGAGTTCGACGTGCCGGGCGACCGCCGCTATGCCGAGTATCCGGCGATGCTCGCGGCCGCGCCGCTCGATGCGGTCCTGATCGGCACCCCCCACACCCTCCACCACGAGCAGGTCGTCGCCGCCCTCGAGCGTGACTGTCACGTCTACTGTGACAAGCCGCTGACGACCGATCTCGGACGGGCACGCGACCTCGTCGAGCGGGTCGAGCGGAGCGACCGGACCGTGATGGTCGGCTACCAGCGACACCTCCAGACGGCGTTCCGAACCGCCCACGAGCGGTTCGTCGATCGCGAACCGACGTGGCTGACAGCCTCGATCACGCAGGACTGGATCGACGACTCGCAGGGGACCTGGCGGCTCGAGCCCGACCTGTCGGGTGGCGGCTTCCTGTACGATACCGGGAGCCACGTCCTCGACGGCGCGCTCTGGACGACCGGCCTCGAACCGGTCTCCGTCGCCGCGAGTATGGACTTTCACGACGACGACCGCCGGGTCGATCGCCGCGCCCACCTCGACGTCGAGTTCGCGAACGGGGCGAGCGGCACGTTCTCCTTTCACGGCGACGCGCCGTCGGTTCGCGAGCACATCCACCTCTGGGACGCGGAGGGCGCGGTCTATCTCGAGGGGACGCAGTGGGGGTCGCGAACCGTCCGCGAGATCGATCCTGACGCCGGGGAGTACATCCCGTACGTCGATCCCCGTGGCGAGCGATCCCGCGCCGACGCCTTCCTCGAGAGCATCGAGGCGGGGAGCGAACCGCCGGCGACGGTCCGGGACGCGCTCCGGGTAACGGCGTTGACCGAGGCGGCGTACGAGGCGGCGAGGACGGGTGACCGCGTCGCTATCGGTCCCTCGGCGACTTCCCTCGATGGAGACGGGTGATCGCGGGCCCCGGAGTCCCCGTCGGCAGCGAGACACCACCGAAACCCGGACCACGGTAACCGGCTCGTTCCGTCGGGAAAGCGGTGTTTGCAGCGGCCGGATCGGTTCGCGGGATGTCGCCGCCGATCCCGGTCGTATCGGGCGATTATGCGAGTATTACTGGCGTTCGGCCCGGCTCGAGCGACGGCGGCTGGCGGTCAGGCCCGCCCGCGCCCGTGTTACCGACCGCAACCCGGGTAAAACCGTGATAGGCGGTCGTCGCTTTCGGTTACAAGCCGGATAACTACAACCGGTGATGGCTATCGAACGGGTATGATCACCTGCACTAACTGCGAGACCGCCCAGTTCCTGCAGATCACGCAGAGTCGCGTCTACTTCGAGGACGGCGAGATGATCAACGAGATTTCCGAGACCTACGAGTGTACCCTCTGTGGCGCGACCGGGAAGTACGTCTACGACGACGACAGCGACGAGGAGACCGTCTCCGGGGAGGTCGAACACACGACCGAGCGGCCGAAATACGCCTGACTGGCGGCCCCCGTTCGGGGGCACAATTGACCGACACCGGACCGCGATTCGATCCCAGTAGCGGGCCGGACGTTCGGATTTACCGTCTCGTTTCGAGCGCGACTCGTTCGGCTTCACTCGCACCCGAACAAGAGAGCGACCGGTCTCCTGACGCGTGACCAGTCCGGATGAGACAGTGCGTTGCGCCGCCGCTCGAGGCGACGGGTGCGATGGGAGCCTTTTTCAGTCCGTTTCGTCCCGGCCCGGTCGATCGTCGCGGGCGCTCCCGACGCCGAGTTCGGTCACCCCCTCGTGCTCCGAGTCGGGCGCGGAGTCGTAGTACAGCCGCCGACCAGCGGCCGCCTTGCGGCGGTGTGCGTCCCAGTCCTCGAAGAGGCCGTATTCGTTCATCGTCTCCATCCCGGCGATCGCCGCAGTGAGTTTGATCCCGACCAGCGGAACCTCCGCGACCGAGACGATCACGTCCGCGCGGAGGATCGCGCCGTCCCTGAGCAGTACGTCGAGCACGTCGACGAGGCTCTCGTCGTCCTTTCGCGGTCTCATGGTCGTGAGTTCGCGTGCTCGGTCGCGGTTCCGTCGCCGTCATCGCCGAACTCCGGCGCGAACGTGTACGGCGGCCACGGGCCGGTGAACCGGACCTCGAGCCCGTCGTTTGCCGCCACGTCGTCGAGGATCGAGCCGATCGCCCCCTCGTCGTCCTCGTGGGCCAGCAGGGTGAGCCGACAGAGGGTCTCCCCGTCGTCGCTCGCGGTCGAGCCGCTGCCGGCTACGTCGTCCGACAACTGCGCACTCGGCGACCGCTCGAGCGCGTGGACTTCCCGCGCCTCCGCTGCCAGTCGCTCCTGGAGGTCCGCGGTCACCGACTCCCGGCGGGCCGCCCGGCGTTCGGTCAGCCGCTGCTCGAACTGCTGCTCGAGCAGGAAGGCCGTCCCCTCGTCGGCGTCGGCGATCCGCTCGTCGAGTTCGCGCAACCGCTCGTCGCGCTCGAGCAGCGCCGCGTCGTCGATCGGGTCGATCTCGACGACCTCGACGCGGTATTCCCAGTGGTCGGCCAGGCCGTCGAGCGCCCGCTCGAGGGTATCCCGCTCCTTGCGGAGCCACTCGCGGACGCCGTCATCGTCGCCCCGAAGGATCGTATCGAACTGGAACGGGATCGGCGTCCCGAAGGCCTGACCCGCCTCGTCGACGACCGTCTGGTGGCGGACGAGCCAGCGCCTGATCTGGGCGAGGTCGCCCGAGTCGTAGATGCCGTCGCAGGCGTGGACGACCGCGCCGATGCCGTCCGCGGTGACGATCGAACCCGGCTCTCCGTCGACGCCGGTCGTCTCGAGCGTGGCGTCCTCGTCGGCCCGAACGAGACAGTAGAGGTACCGTCCCTCGTCGATCGCGGGAGCGTCGGCCGGCTCCGCAGCTCCCGCCCCCGCGGTCGTCTCGAGTCGATCGGCGGACCCGTCACGGTCGCTCATTCGGACTCACCTCCGAAGACGGAGTGGCCGGGGCTCGTCGTCGGCTCGCCGTGGAGTTGTTCGATCGCGTCGTTGACCAGCCCGTCCAGATCGCTTCGAAGATCGTCGACGCCGTCCTCGATCCCCTCGTCGGCTTTGAGCCGGTCGATCTCGGCCTCGATCCTGGCGAGTTGGCCGCCCAGCCGCTCGATCTCCTCGTCAGTGAGGGTCCCCGACTCCATGCGCCGGACCGCCTCGCGCTCGAGGGCGTCGATCAGGATCTCGACGACGGCGATAACCAGCGTCATCAGCCCGTCGCGCGCGTCCTCGCCGTCGCCGACGTCGATCGCCGTCACGACTCGTCACCCGCCGATTCGGTCTCGGCCTCCGCTTCGGGAGCGCCCTCGTCGCTCGAGTCGCCGTCGGCGTCGTCGCTGAGCAGGTCGAACCCGCCGCTGGTCGGCTGCCCGGGGTCGGGCCTGGAACCGAGCCGCTCGCTGACCATGGTCTCGTCTGCGACGGCCCGCTCGCTCTCGGTCGACTCGCCGCCCTCGTCGTCGCTCGAGGACCCCGCCTCGCCGTCGGCGTCGTCCGCGGCCGTGATGTTGACGCCGCGGGTCGGATCGATCACCGGGTTCGGACGGTCCTGCTCCGCGATCTCGGGGTCGTCGACCGCCTCGGCGACCCGACGCATGTCGGTTCCCTCGGGGAACTCGAGGCCGTACGTCGCCGCGGTCTCGAAGGACGCGATGGCTGCCCGGACCTGGACGCCGAGCAGTTGGGTATCGCCGATCGAGACGGCGATGTCGGCGTTGATGACGATCCCCTTGTCCAGCAACATCTCGACGACCTCGGCCAGATCAGCCTTCTGGCGGCTGGGCTGGAAGTCATCGACCATCGCGATCACCTCCGGAACGGGTCACCGCGGCGCAGTCGGTCGTCGCACTCACCTCGCTGTCGGTCGGTCGTCGGAGTGGTGGGTCAGTCATTGGGTTGCCTCCGCTGTCGTTCGCGCTTGAGTTCGAACCGCCGGCCGTAGATCCGCTTGCGGCTGGGGGCCGTCGAGAGCTTCACGTCCTGGGGCACCGTCGCGTACCGGGCCCCGCCGCCGAGGTCGCGCCGGTCGACGGGCATCGTCGAGGCCGCCGTCGGGTTCCGCGAGTTCGTCCCCCTGTCCTGGCGGCGCATCTTCTCGCGGTTGAACTCGTACAGGTGCTCGAATGCCTCGTGGGTCTCGAGCAGCGCCGTCCGGAAGGCGTCGATGCCCCGCATCGCCTGCTGCTGGATGGCGACCTGATAGGCCGCCGGATCGTCGGCGACATCGATATCGCCGAGGGCTTGCTTCGCCGCGGTACCGGCGTCCATTCCGGTGTCGAGCACGCCGTCTCCGTCGTCACCGAGCAGCCCGTCACCGTCGTCGCCGGTCGCGATATCCGACACCGCATCCTCGACCAGTCCGGCGTCGTCGCCGTCCGCGAGTTCGTCGAGAGCGTCGTCCAGTTCGCGTTTGTTCTCCCAGACGGCGGTCAGGTCGGCGGCGTTCCAGGCGTTCAACAGGTCGATCGCGCCGATCAACTCCGTGACGTCGACGAGGTCGGTGACGCCCTCGTCCTCGGTGGCCAGCACGTCCGGGGCCGCCCCGAATTCGATCGCGTTGAGGAAGGCGTCCCCGTCGACCGCGTCCGGTAACTCGCTCAGATCGAGCGCCTCGAGCAACTCGCCGACTTCCTCGGCGACCCGTTCGAGGGTATCGAGGTCGCCGACGAGCGTTTCGATGGTGTCGTCGTCGAGGTCGTCGATCGCCTCGCTGTTCGCGAGGGTCTCCTCGAGTCGACCGAGGCTCTCTGTCGCGTCCGCGATCAGCGCGTCGAACGCCGTCTCGGTGTCGTTGTCGCTCATTCGTCGTCCTCCTCGTCCGTCGATCCCTCACTCGCCGCCGCACCGGGCCGGATGCGAACGGTGAGGACCCCGTTCTTGATCGTCGCGCTCGAGTCCGGTTCCTGCCAGGGAACCTCGATGCGGTCGATTTCGATCCCCTCGACGGCGACGACGAGCATCGTCTCGTCGAAGCCGACCGTGATGTCGTCGGGATCGGCACCGGCGACGTCGGCGGTGACGAGCAGTTCGTCGTCGTCCGTTCGGGTCGCCACGTTGTGATCGCTCGAGGGACCCGTCGATCGGCAACGACGGTCGCCGCCGTCGCGGTCCCGGCGGGCATCGTCCCCGGTTCGATCGAGCGGCGACTCGGCAGCGAAATCGTCGGCCGATCGGATCGAGATGTCGTAATCGAAAATCGTGCGGTCGCTCCGTCGCCGCCCCGAGGTCGACGCCGAGCCGTCCTCGAGCGATTCCAGCGCGGACAGCAGGCTGGAGAGCCAGTGGTCGTCGTCGGCTCGGTAGTCGTCGGGCGATTCGTCGCGGTCGTCGTGCGGGGGCGTCTCACTCATTATCGTTTCACCTCCACGCGGCCGCTCGAGAGGCGTTCGTGGACCTCGCGGGCGGTCTCGAGTTCCGCCTCGAGTTCCTCCTTGCGACGCCGGTACTCTGCTTCGGGGCGCTCGCCGAGTTCGTACAACAGTTGGTTCTCCTTGAGGGCGTCCTCGAGTGCCGCCATATCGTACAGTTCGTCGAGCGCGATCGAGTGGAGCGCGTCGATGATGCCGACGAACGGCCGAAGCAGGAGGTCGTCGAGGATGAACATGGTTACTGTTGGGCTCCGATTGTCACGTCCACGAAGCTGTAGGGCGCGAACGGACCCGTGTACTGGACGATCACGTCGTCGTGGTCGGCCTCGAAATCGGCGACCGCTTCGTCGAACGCCTCGCGGTCGTCCTCGGCGACGAGATACGAGCGGTTCAGCACGAGTCGATCGCTGAACAGGCCGTTGGCGACGGACTGGTCGGCGATCGGTTCGAAGCGATCCGCGGCGTCCGCCTCGATGGCCTCGCGGTCGATATCGGCGTCGGCCTCACTGACGAGCTTGAGGCCGAGTTCGACCCTCCCTTCGATGTCGTTCATCGCGCGCCTGAACGCCGGTCGCGCCCCGCGGAGGACGTTCTTCAGTTCCCGGTCGCTCTCGAAGGCCATACCGAACTGCATCGGGACGACGGTCGTCCCGCCGTCGTAGGCCATGATTTCCCGGAGGACATCGTCGTGGCGCTGTGCATCCTCGTCCGTCTCCTCGGGGTCGGTGGTGTCGATATCCGAGACGACGGCACCGAGCCGGCGATGCGAGATCGTATAGACGCGATCGGCACCGGCGACGGCCTCGGTTTCGAACTCGACGGTGTCGCCTTCGACGACGCCGTAGACGTATCGGTTACTCATCGTTTCAGTGGGTGCGATAGCAGTACTCGTCCGAACGCTGCGGGCGAGCGTGCTCGAGTATCGTCGTCGAGACTACACCACCGCACCGGGTTACCGTGATGCTTGCAGACGCAGCCCACATCGCTCCCTCACCGGCGAGTCCGCTAACGTCGCATCGACGGAGACTCGGTCACACCGGCTTGCAGTCGCAGTCCAAGCCGTGTTACGAACTGCCGGACAAGCACGGGTGTATGGCACACCCACAACGACGGCCCGACTCTTCGAGCCTCGCGGAAGTACTGGACCGCGTCCTCGACAAAGGCGTCGTCATCGATGTCTGGGCGCGCATTTCGGTCGTCGGGATCGAACTGCTGACGATCGAGGCCCGCGTCGTGGTCGCCTCGGTCGACACCTTCCTGCACTACGCGGAGGAGATCGCGAAAATCGAGCAGGCCACGGCGGAGGGCGATCTCGAGGAACTCGAGAAACTCGAGGTCGAACCCCGCCCCGAATCGTCGCCGAAGTCGGCGGAGTAACTCTCCATGGTCGACGATACGTCGCGCAAGCGAACGGTCCGCGGCACGAAGATCAGGGCCAGTCGGGAGCAGAAGGAGGGCCGCAAGGCGAAGAAAACGCTCGCACGGGCATCGAATGCCGACGAACGCAACGGCGACACCCCCCTCTCCGACCCCGAGGAGGTCGTTCCCGAACCGTTCGTCGAGACCGACGCGGTCCGGTCGCTGCGCGGCAGGATCAGCGGCTGGCTCGAGGCGGACCAGCCGGTCCACCTGATCGGGCCGACGGGGAGTGGCAAGACGGCGCTCGCCCTGTCGGCCGCCGCCGAGCGCGACCGCCCGGTCGTCTGGCTCAACGGCGACGAGGCGGTCGACACGGAAGCGCTCGTCGGCTCCCACGCCGGCGGCGAGCGCTACGAGGAACACGACCGGTACGTGAGCGGTGTCGACAAGAAGACCCAGATCGTCCGCGAGCGCTGGGTCGACAACCCCCTCTCCGTGGCCGTCCGGGAGGGTGCGACGCTCGTCTACAACGAGTTCTCCCGCAGCGACCCCGCCGCCCACAACGTCTTGCTCTCGGTCTTCGAGGAGGGCGTTCTCGAGCGACCGGGCAAGCGCGGCGAGGACCGGACGATCGACGTCCACCCCGAGTTCCGGGCGATCCTCACCTCGAACGACGTGGAGTACGCCGGCGTCCACGAACAGCAAGACGCCCTGCTCGATCGGTTCATCGGCGTCCACGTCGACTACTACGACGCGGAGACCGAACGCGAAATCGTCGGCGCGCACGTCGACCTCTCCGCGGACGATATCGCGGCCATCGTCGAGACGACGCGGGCGCTCCGGGACGCCCTCGAGATCGTCGTCGGCACACGTGCGGCGATCACGGCCGCGACGGGATTGGCCGTCTTCGACGGGCACGACGGGGACGGCGAGTTCGACGACGAAACGCTGCGCCGCGTCTTCACGGACGTGCTCACGCCGAAGGTCGCCGGCGAAGGCGGCAGCGATATCGACGACCTGCGATCGCGGGTCGCCGAGACCATCTGACGCGACGCGGCGGCGATCGAACACAGAACGGACCGCAGACCACACCACGAAAATGGCCGAAGCCGACGCCCAATCACGAGAGCAGTGCAAGGCCCTCACCGAGGACGGCGAGCGCTGCTCGCGCCCCGCCCGGGACGACGGCTTTTGCTACCAACACGACGAGAGTGATCCCACAGTGAGCGACAGTCAGCCACCCCAATCGGAGGACCAGGCCGACGAACAGGCCGACCGCGGCGAGGTCGACGAACCGCGATCGCGCGGGACGACGCCCATGACCGCGGCCGAGAAGACGGACCCCGACGAGGTCGAGGCGGACATCGATGTCGACCAGGCGGAGATCGCGGGTATCCTCGCCGTTCGGCAGACCGTCCGGTCGACCGCCACCGACCTCATCGGCCACGAGTTCGACGGCGTCAGCGAGATCACGCCGACCGACGAGGGCTGGCGAGCCGTCGTCGAGGTCGTCGAGCGCCGGGCCGTGCCGGACACGCAGGACATCATCGGCCGCTACGAACTCGAGCTCGACCCCAGCGCGACCGTCCACGGCTACCGCCGGGTCGACCGCTATCGGCGCGGCGACACCGCCCAGTTCGAGTAACGCTCGAGCGCTCAGTCCGGGCGTCCGCCGTCGGCGGCGAGCGCCGGGCGATCGCCGGGATGCGACGACTCATCCGGGCGATAGTCACAGCATCGGCCGGGGTAGTAGCGTCGGGCGAGGACCTTCGCGGCGTTGCAATCCGCGGCCACGGTGTCGACGTGGCAGTTCGAATTCGTGCATCGAACGATCGTGTTCAGTTCTCGAGTCCCGAGGACGCCGCAGGCGTGACACTCCTGCGTGGAGTAGGCTTCGGGGACCGCGGCCACCGGGAGTCGGTACTCGGCGGCGACGGTCCGGAGCCGGAGGTGTGCCGCTGAGAGGAGCCATGTCGAACCGCGGTGGGCGTTGGGAGCGGTCAGCCACGCCCACAGGTCCGGACTGTAGTGGCTGTCCTCGGTGACCAACACCGGATCGTCGTAGGCGGTCGCGTACTCGCAGACCGTCCGCGCCGCGGCATCGAGGGCCGCGACGAGGGCGTCGCGACGCTGTTGGACGTAGGCGGCGATGGTCGGTCGATCGTACGAACTGGCGAGCACGGCGGCGGCCTCGCGGCGGAAGTCGTCGAGTCGCTGGCAGAGGTCGTCCCCACAGACCGCGTGCGCGCCCCGCCAGTCCGGGAGGTCGATCGGGCAGGCCGTATAGATGTTGTATTCGCCGATGTCGACACCGATCGGGGTTTCCTCGCGGTCAGTTCGGGTCCCGTCGATGGAGGCGGAGTGGAGCGATGCGTCTCTCGCGTCGGGGCTTTCAAGGCCCCGTGAAGTGTCGTTTGACATGGCTTGCGTCCCATGGCTACGCGAGCCGTGCGGACCCGGTGTTGGTGGCACCGGTCCGCATTTTCCGAGCGGACCAGGACAGGCAGATCCGCGTGTGGCTCGCGTTATCGGATAATACCCGTTCCACTGAAATAAATGTGTTGACGATACCGTAAATTGAGATTGATGGTATTGACTAAACATTCTAGGCTACCGACAAGTGTAAGGAGAACTCCGACAGTGTAGGGGTAATGAGGAAGCGGGCGGACTGGATGGTCAAAGCCGACGAGATCATCCTTGAGATCCTTGAGGGCGGTCTCATGCTCGGCCCCACAGCGATCGCGAAAAACGGCGATCTGTCTCGTCAGCACGTGACAAATAGATTGTCTATTTTGGTCGCGTACGAATTCGTGGAGCGAGTCGAGGACGGATACTACCGAATCACCGATCGTGGACGGCTATGGCTCGAGGGCGAGATTGACGCGAGCGAACTCGAACCGAAGTAATGGGAGCACGAACGACCTAGCCTGCGTTTCCCCGGTTTGTTTTTAATCACTCCTCCCTCAAAACAGATCGTCAGATAGACCTTCCAATTTATTCCATCATGTAGTATTTCCCATTGTGAGTATCAATTCGAGAATTGTAATAAAAACATACGCACATATAACTGTCACAATGATATGTAATATATTATTTGAGATCCCAATTGCTGGACTTACGATATCAGAGACTGTCACGGCAATTGTCATTCCCACAATATAGGCTATTGTTCTCTTTGACCAAAATTTTCTCCGCTCCGTGCCCATAATAGTTGACTTACTTATATGATTAAAAGACTGGTGCTTTAGGCTGTGTTTCTGGACCTGCCGTGAACACAGGCTATTCGATGACCTTTCAGATCATCCGAACGATGTGTGCTTATAAATTCGCTCACCAGACCCAAAATATGATGAATTTCCAGACAATAGTCTATTCAATATACACACGACAATCGGCAACTCGTGTGCATATTAGGGAATCGGATTCTGTCGACGTGCGACCCCAGGCAGTTGAATCAGGATAACACTTCAACATCTTCTATTTATAGAATGATTGGCCGAGCGTCAAGATAATTATAATATCACCCAACTTTTGCTGCGAGTTCTCGCTCACGAGTGCAACGCTTGTAACTTTCCCGCAGCGGTATGTTCTCCCAACGTATGGTTCAGTTGCAGCTATACTAGCCGATAAGGAGTGGAAAGGTAAAATCACATCCACAACATGTGAAAGACAGGTCAGCCACTTAGCCTGCGGTAGCGAAATTCGAGAGAACAGACACCGAATCAGTCCATGTCGAAGTCATCAAGGGAGTGCTCGCCTTCCTCGAAATCCTCCTTCGCACGCAAGAATGCAATCTCCCCGGTTTCCTCCGGAACCTTCGAATCGATAAACTTCTCTCGCACCATTGATTTGATAGCGCCCGCATCTTCCGAACCCCACATTATCTTATAATCACGCTCATCTACAACATCAGAATCCTCCTTCAAAATTCCATGCTTGAGCCCAAACTCAAGCAAGATGTCAACCTGATCCTCTGCTAGAGACGTCATCGCACCACGATCATTCCCAAAGTAAATATTATCTAAAAATGCCTCCTCAAACTCATTTTCATAGAATTCCTTTGGATTCTCCTTATCACCCAGCTTGTCCAAATAGAGATCCAAACACACCTCCCCGACCGGGAAGACAGGGTGTGACGTGAGAGAATACTTGATGTCATCGTTCTCAGCAGCTGTGGGATCAATTCCCCGCTCACAAAGTTGTTGGAAGTCGGGAACAGCCATTTTTCCATCGTGATACGTTATTGTTTTAGCATCTTCCATCTCTTCTTCCTCTTCATTATATTCTGCTGAACGAAGCAACTTCCAGACAGCGTAGTACTCAGGATCGGTACCAGCCTTTAGAATCCGGACATCGGCATCAGGAATATCGATATCGCGCGTGATAGTCACGTACTGCACCGTTCCCAATTCCAAGCCAGAACAATTGATATGCGTTTTCAGGGCCTCCATCATCTCATCATCACTGGCCAGTTCGTGTGTTTCGTTCACCCCAGACATCCACTCAGTGTAATTATGACCCCCAACACAGCAGGAAACAAAACACAGGTGAACGCTATTGGACTGGAATTTTGCCAGCAGTACCTCCGCATTCGAGTCCCCGAACTCATACAGTGGATCAACAACAGTAGCCTCAAACCCGGCTTGTCCAGAAGAAAACGCATTCACAATATCCCGAAATAGCCGATACTCAGCTTCAAAATTCGACTGGAAAGACCGCTCGTAACTCTCGCGTGCACCTTCCTCGTCGATCGAGTTTACCTTCTTGCGGAATAGTTTCTCAAAGTCCTTCTTGTCTTGTGGCCCGAGCTGCTGATAGTACTCGTTATCGTAATGTTCTGGCCCTCTCATTCATGCGACCTTCTTCGGCTTACAATCGGCATCGAAGTGATCACTGATAAAGTTATACAGTCTAAGTGACTGATCAACATCAGTGAACTCTCGCGGGTAGATCCGAATATCGTTCCCCTTTGTCTTCATCGTCGTACGCTCCTGCGTGGTATCGTCAATAACTTCTGCTTCAAAGGATCGGATTTCTGGCTGCAAATAGCAATCTGCAACGCTGAATTCCCAAAATGAACTGTTCAATTGGGTTGGCAGTGACTTGATGGGCTCTGCTGAAATACCCTCCTCAATTTCCACGGCCCACGGTCTACTTACCGTAAACTGCTCTTCTTCGGAAATGAAAGCACTTTCCGTTTGTTCGTAGGAGCCAGTATTTGCGTACCGCACGACCTCTTCCACTCTCTCAATCTCCTGCTTCAAGCACCCCCATAACGTCTCGAGACCACCCTTCGAGTGCACGAACGTCCCATCGCTCTTTATTTTGAATTTGAACTGGTTCGGGCACTCAAACGTCATAATGGACGGCAACACGCCGTAATTGTACCGCATCTCTCGATACGTTTCTAGCCCATCATTAGCCCGATACTGGATCGAGCGTTCTGTATCCGGTCTCCGTTGCGCTGTAATCGGTTCATCAGCAGATCGACGAGCGCTAAAGAAGGGAATCATCACGTTCTCGTGCTCCGAGACAATCGCCTTCCGTGTCTCATCGATCTCACGCTTCGACAGCATCAACCGTCCAACGTTCTGGGTTTCCTGCAAGAACCGGATGATGGTGGGTGGGATTTGATCGGTCTTATTCGCGTTCGTTAGGAAGATCGGTGCAGTGTTGTCAAGGAAGATATAGCTATAGACCGGCTCTTCATCAACCGTCGTGTGTATCCGTAGCAGATCGTCATTCTCCTCAAGGACGTTGAACCGCTGTTTGAGTAGTGGGGCGAACTTGGCTGGGTCGTCCAAGTTGTTCACAGCAGCAATAATGTTGAAACTCCCTGTCAACTTCTCCTGCCGGTACTGCTGATCAAGGTAGCTGATGAAGGACTCTCGACTCTCGAATTCCAGGCCACTCAGTCCTAGGAAGTCACCAGTCGTATCACTCACTGGTCTTGCACCTCCTACGAGATGCGGGAGAAAGCGAACTTTGGATCATATATAAGCGCATGTACACAATTCAGTTAGTTCTTGCGGGTAGTCTCTATCACAGTTCTTCCGGGTAATCAACGTCAAACGACTCTGTTCTGATGATCTTGTCTCGTACATCGTTTAGCATACCAATTTTGTTGTACAGATCCTCCTGATCACTGTCTGAGACTGGCATTGAATTTGCTCCAGTTCTACTGCCACCGTTGCTAACTGTTGCGACATGTTCTTGGCTGCCGATTTCGCGGATGATGGATTTGTATCGAAGAACCTTTGAATAAAACTTGACAGCTCCCTCCAGTTCGTTCCCACCGAGTATCCCACCAAGAAGACCGATTCGGGCTGCGGTGGTGCTGTACACGGTGGTAGGGATCGAGTCTTCGGCAGGTACATCGTCAGCAGACAGTTGGCGATTTGGAGGGGCTCTGATTCGATCCATATGTTCTGCACAAATCTTGATTCCGTCCATTTCCCCGACCTCTGTGATCAGTGCCCTGTGTAGTTTCTTCTTTTCCCATACTTGCCGTGCAGTGTACACAAGAATCGCAGAGAGGAAAGAAACACCAACGCCCACAAACAATGATAGCAATGTGCTTGACGACTGTGCTTCCTGTTGTAAGAGAGTGACTGCAAAGTGCTTGCCGAGTCCGGTCATGTGGTTTAGCTGATTATTCTCATGGTATATGAGATGATTGGTTCAGGAATCTATTAGTACTATAGTCGATTCCCTTAGCAGTAGTTGGTAGTACACCTTCTTTATTTAGAGTTGGTCGCGAAACTCGCGTTCAGTACAGGTGGAGTACTTAGTGTTCAGCCATAGTCTAATCTTTCCTCCTAAGCGGACTCGACAACACTCATTATCGAGGTCCTAACCTCTCCTACTGCTGGAGCAGCACGTTGTATCGTCTCAAATCGGCCAGTTCGACTTACTGCCAGCACGCCGCGCAGAGCGCGCCGCACAATTCCCCTGCCCTGTCGAGGCACGGATAGAGCAACCCGTCGGACTCCAGCGGAACTGTCTCTCGAGCCACGAACACCTCTCGACCACTCCCTGCCAACCACAACACCGAAGCACTCGCCGGCCCTCGAGCCACGCGTGCACTCGATCGGCGGTCACACGGTCCACGGCGTCGCAGTCGGTCCGGAAACCCGGTGTGCCCACTACGACACCGACCGCGACGTGGTCGCGTTCAAATTCGCCTGCTGCGAACGCTACTACCCGTGCTTTCGGTGCCATGAAGAAACGACCGACCACGAGGCCGTCCCGTGGCCTCGAGCCCGGTTCGACGAGCCCTCGGTCCTGTGTGGCTGCTGCGGGACTCCACTCACCGTCCCCGACTACCTCGCGGCCGAGTACGATTGCCCGGCCTGTGACGCCCCGTTCAATCCCGGCTGTGCGAACCACGCGGCCCTGTACTTCGAGACGACCGCGTCGGACGCGAGCGAGAGTCGCAACTGACAGTCATCGCACACCAGATCGCACGGCGGCGTTGCGATCAGTGTGTCAATCGTTTCAGGTGCTACTGTAACGTCGCCGCATCGAGCGACAGCGACGCCCTCGAGCGCCCCGGTCGTATCCGCCCCCGTCCCGTCGGTCGTGTCCAGCAAGGTATTTGAGCGTCGGGCGGCCGCTTTCGAGCATGGATTCGGCGCTTGGCCCTCCGGACGCGATGGCCGAGAAACGCGACGAGCTGACGCCCATGATGGCGCAGTATCACGATCTCTGTGCGCGCTACGACGACGCGATCGTACTCTTTCAGGTGGGCGACTTCTACGAGACGTTCTGCGGCGCGGCCGAGCGCACCGCACGCCTCCTCGAGATCGCGCTGACCAGCCGCGAGGACTCCACCGGCGAGTACCCGATGGCCGGCATTCCGATCGACAACGCCGAGTCGTACATCGAGGCGTTGCTCGAGGCCGGCTACCGCGTCGCCGTCGCGGACCAGGTCGAGGAGCCCGGCGAGACATCGGGCGTGGTCGAGCGCGCGGTCACGCGGGTGATCACGCCCGGGACGCTCACCGAGGACGAACTGCTAGCCGGCGACGACAACAACTTCGTCGCGGCGATCGCACGCGACGACGAGCGACTCGGTCTCGCCTTCCTCGACGTGTCGACGGGCGACTTCTACGCGACGAGCGCGACCGCGGCCGGGTCGATCGCCGACGAGGTGAGCCGATTCGCCCCTTCGGAGGCCGTCGTCGGCCCCGACGCAGCCGACGACCCCGTTCCCGACGACTGCATGGTGACGCCGTTCGACGCGCGCGCCTTCGATCGCGAGCGGGCCGGAGCAACGCTCTCCGCGTACTTCCGCAACCCCGACGCCCTGCTCGCCGGGGACGCCGAAATACGGGCCTGCGGCGCGCTGCTCGCGTACGCCGAGTACGTCCGCGGCGGCGAACACGAGGGCGAACGCGGTGACACCGACACGGAACGCATCGCGGCCGTCGTCGAGGGCGACGCGGACGCGCACCTCGAGTACATCACGCAACTCACCCGCTACGATCCTCGCGAGTACCTGCTGTTGGACGCCGTCGCCCTCCGCAGCCTCGAACTGTTCGAACCCCGGACCGTCCACGGACGGGACGACGCCACGCTCGTCGGCGTCCTCGACGAGACCGCGAGCGCGCTCGGCGGCCGTACGCTCAGGGACTGGCTCCGCCGGCCGCTGCTCGATCCCGCCCGGATCGAGGCGCGCCACGATGCGGTCGCCGAGTTGCAGTCCGCCGTCCAGCGGCGGGAACGACTCCACGACCGGCTGCGGGAGGTCTACGACCTCGAGCGGCTGATCGGCCGTATTTCGCGCGAGCGAGCCAACGCGCGGGACCTGTGCTCGCTGCGTGAGACGCTCGCGGTCGTGCCCGAGATCAGGGACCTCCTGGCCGACGCCGACTGTGAGCGCCTGCGGGACCTGCACGAGGCCCTCGACCCCCTCGTGGATGTCCGCGAGTTGATCGCGGACGCCATCGTCGACGAGCCACCGATCGAGATCACCGAGGGCGGGATCATCGCGACGGGGTACGACGACGACCTCGACGAGCTCCGCGGGACCGCTCGAGACGGTAAGCGGTGGATCGACGAGCTCGAGGAGCGCGAGCGCGAGCGGACGGGGATCGACTCGTTGAAGGTCGGCCACAATTCGGTCCACGGCTACTACATCGAGGTCACGAACCCGAACCTCGAGTCGGTGCCCGACAACTATCAGCGCCGGCAGACGCTGAAGAACTCCGAGCGATTCGTCACGCCGAAGCTGAAGGACCGCGAGGACGAGATCGTCGGTGCCCAGCAGCGCGCGGACGAACGCGAGTACGACCTGTTCTGTGAGGTTCGTCGCGAGGTCGCCGCCGAGGTCGAACGCGTCCAGGGGCTGGCCGACGCGATCGCGACGCTGGATGCGCTCGTCTCGCTTGCGACCGTCGCGGCCCGGTACGACTACTGTCGGCCCGAGATGCTCGAGCACGACGGGCGAGAGGGTCCCGTCATCGATATCGAAGGCGGCCGCCACCCGGTCGTCGAGCGCACGCAGGAGTCGTTCGTCCCCAACGACGCACACCTGACGAGCGACCGCAGGCTGGCCGTGATTACGGGTCCCAACATGTCGGGGAAGTCGACCTACATGCGCCAGGTCGCCCAGATCGTCCTGCTCGCGCAGGTCGGCAGTTTCGTCCCGGCTCACGCGGCCAGGCTGACGCCTGTTGAACGGATTTTCACGCGCGTGGGTGCCAGCGACGACATCGCAGGCGGGCGCTCGACGTTCATGGTCGAGATGGACGAACTCGCGACCATCCTGCGGGAGGCCGACGAGCGGTCGCTCGTCCTGTTGGACGAGGTGGGGCGGGGGACCTCCACCGCCGACGGGCTGGCCATCGCGCAGGCGATCACCGAACACCTCCACGACGAGGTCGGCGCGACGACGCTGTTTGCCACCCACCACCATCCGCTGACCGAACTCGCAGAGGCCCTCGCGGCCGCGTTCACGCTGCACTTCGAGGTCGATCAGGACGACGGCGAGGTCGTCTTCCATCACGAAATCGCGCCCGGCGCGGCGACGGGCTCCTACGGCGTCGAGGTCGCGACCGCGGCCGGCGTTCCCGACCCCGTCGTCGATCGCTCGCGGGAACTGGTCGCTGACGCGGCCGAGGAGGACTGCGAGACGGACGGTACCAGCGCTGTCGACTCGAGTGGCGATCCCGGCTCCGAACCGACGGAGAGCGCTACGGGAGCCACGACCGCGGACGGTGGGGACGTGCCGACCGCTGTCGCCGCCGAACTCCGGGCGCTCGATCTCGGCCATCTCACCCCCGTCGAAGCGCTCACCGAACTCGATCGGCTAAAGCGGTTGCTCGAGGAGTGACGACCGCTTACCCATCGTCGGCGATCGATTTCCGATAGAAGATCAGTTCGAAGGGGGCGTCGAAGTCGTCGAATCGCTCGCGATGCACCGCTTCGAAGCCGTCCGCGTCGTACAGACCCCGGGCCGCGGTTTGGGTCGGCCTCGTATCGAGGGCGATCGGGCGCGCTCCTCGAGGTCCCGATATATCTGCCGTCCGTAGCCGCGGCGCTGCACGTCGGGAGCAACGCGCAGTCGAGTCACCTCGACCGCCGCGTCGACGAGGTCGGGAACGAACGTCGCGATAGACGCCGATTCGTCGACCGGTCGAAACGCACCCATCGCGACGATCCGAGCAGCTAGCTCGCCGACCAGAAACTCACCGCCGGTCTCGAGAAACGTCTCCGTGACCGACTCGAGGTCGTCGTCCGGAACGCCCGGGACGTAGGCGTCGGCGTCGCGCATGGCCGTTTCGTGGAGTTCTCGAACGCGGGGGCCGTCGTCAGATCGATACCGACGGATCGTGAGTTCGGTCGTCACATCCAATCATCTGTCACTTCGGGTGAAAAAGCTTCGATTCCGTGGACTCGGTCGGGTTGCAGGGACGGTAGTGTTCAGATAAGCTGATTCCATACGAAGCTGAACGATCTGAGCCAGTCATCGGCAGTTTCTGCTTCGGCATTGCTAAAGCAGTTTGAGAAACAGAGAGTTCGTCGTTTTATCTCTCGAAAGACACGTTCAACAGCATTCCGATTTCCATGTTTCTCGTATCTGAAATCGAAGCCGTGACGTTGACATGCATCTTGTAATGAGTGCGATCCATCGACGAGAAACACGGCGTCGGAGACGTCGTGTTTCTCGGAGAGTTCCGTAAGAAACGAATGAGCGAGAACCTTTGTTGTTGTCGGTTCAAGCTTCGTATGGAGCAATTCGTTTGTCTCGGGATCAACTGCAGCGTACAGCCAATACTGCTCATTATTCAGTTGGATCACAGTCTCGTCAACCGCAACATGATCCGGACACCGATCAGATTCGGGCTGTAGATCGGCCTTGTGAACCCAATTGTGAACGGTTGATCGAGCGCGTTCGACACCGAATACCTCAAGAATAGATACAGTATTTGAAAGCGAGAGTCCAGCAAGATGCAGCTGAATACTGAGTTTCATCAGCAATCGCGGTGTCGCTTCTCGTTCAACAAACTCTAAGTTGATCTCTTCTAAACAACCATTGAGGCGGTCGTTTTCGGGCATAGATCACTCAGAAAACGAACCGCCTCATCCTTCATCCTTATCTGAACACCGCCTGCAGGGACCGGCACAACGCACAACCGCCTCGGCGAGAAGCTAGCGGTATGCCATACCGAACGACGATGGGGTGGTCCCTCATCACGTCGGGTCTCGTCACGCTGTTGCTCGCCTTCCTCCCGGGCGATTCGCTGTGGTGGGGCATCGGGCTGTTACTCCTCGGGATCGCGATATTCGTCGGTCGTCGGTAGCCGATCGAGAGCGCCACAGCAGCCAGTGACACCGCCGTTCCCGGCTCCGCGTGTAAGTTTCTTCTCTCTTGACGGTGACCGCTGAAACGGGCGCACACGGAGCGTGAGCAACATGGATGACTTCACACTCGAGAGCCCCGCATTCGACGACGGGGACCGAATCCCGGAGGCGTATGGCTACACGGAGACGAACGTCAACCCACCCCTCGAGATTCACGGCGTCCCCGACGACGCGGAGACCCTCGCGTTGATCGTGGACGATCCCGACGCGAAAGAGCCCGCCGGCACGGTGTGGGACCACTGGATCGTCTGGAACGTGCCGCCGGAGACGGGGACGATTCCGGAAGCGTGGGACCCCGACGACGCGACCGAGGGGACGAACGACTACGGCGATCACGGCTACGGTGGCCCGAATCCGCCGGACAGGGAACACACATACCGGTTCGAACTGCTCGCCCTGGATACGACGCTCGACCTCGACACGGACGCGAGCGCAGCCGACCTCGAGTCGGCGGCGGATGGGCACGTCCTCAAGCGGACGCGTCTCGAGGGGACGTACCCGGCAGCATAGTCAACGACTCCCGTCAGGGACAAACACGTACTACTAACGGAAATTCACCGATCGGACGAGACACGATGACCGAGGCCCTGACCCGTGCGCTCCTCGTCGGTGACAGTGCGCCCCTCGAGGTCGTCGGCCACGACTTCCCTGGGGACGAACCGCTCGCCGTCAGGACGGCCACGACGAGGGCCGCGGCGCTCGAGGTGCTCGCCTAGCGAACCCGCCGGGACGAGGACCGGACCGCCGCGGAGTTCCAGACGCGCGTCCTCGATTCGCTCACGGGGAAACACCGTCAGATACTCGAGACGGCCTACAGCGCCGGCTTTTTCGACTGCCCGCGGGAACAGAGCGGCGAAGACGTCGCCGAGACGGTGCGCATCTCGCCGGCCACGTTTTCCAAGCACCTCCGGACGGCCCAGCGAAAGGTCGCGGAGCCGTTGCTCGCCGAGGGGTCCGGCGCGGGCCGTTGATCCCCGCCGAAGCGAGGGCGGGCGGTCACTCGGTCGGCGGTTCGAGCGAGACGAACTCGAGGCCGTGTTCGGTCAGGAGCCGACTCGCACGGTCGGTTACCGAGGGAGCGACCAGTATCCCCCGAACGGCGGCGTCGGCGTGGAGATCGCGCTCGAGGGCGTCGACGTAGCGTCGGAGTTGGCTTACCGCGTCCGGCCCGACCCGTCGGCGCTTCAATTCGACCACGACCGCCCGGCCGGCCGCATCCTCGCCGTAGATGTCGACCGCACCCGCGGGCGTCTCGCGTTCGGTCGCCAGCGGCGTGAAACCGGCCTCGAGCACGGTTGGATCCTCGAGAATCCGCTGGCGGAGGTCCTCCTCGGTGCCGACGAGGGCGAGTTCGTTCTCGTCGGTGCCCGAGAACGCCGAAACCTGCAGCACCTCCCGAAACTGGACCCGGAGGCGCTCGTCCGGCGTCGATCGCACGCTCTCGAGGACGAGCGCGCCGTCCTCGCAGACGGCATCGTGTGTACAGCCCGGCGGCTGCCAGTTGACCGGCTGCTGCCCCTCGTCGGTGTGGACCAGCGCCGCCCCGTCGGGCTTGAGCATGACGTGCCGGTCGCCTGCCTCGAGGTGACTCGCGGCTCGACCCTCGTAGTCGACGGTGCAGCGCCCGTAGACGGTCACGATCGCCGCCCGGTCGATGCCGCGGGCGACGATGTCGCGAGCGGCCGCTGGCGTCGGCTCCTGAAGGGTTTCCGTTCGCGTGCCGTCCACTGAATCAGTCACTGGGCCGTGGTAGTTCGGGCGCGGATAAAAGGTGTCCGCTGTGGTGAGGAGTCCGTCCCGCGTCGGTTGCCGCCGACCGTGCGTGCGAGGTCCAACGCAGAAGGTATATCGGCCCTCGTCCCCGCATGTCAGAGACAATGTCGAATCTGCCGACCCGCCGGGGCTTCCTCGCGCTTACCGGTGCCGGTGCAACCGCATCGCTGGCCGGCTGTTCCCAGTTCGAATCGATCGGTCAGTCGGACGACGACGAGACCGCCGCGGTCACGCTCCAAGTCAGACCGGACGAGGAAACGATCTCGACGCTCGGCGACGAGATACAGTCCGACGTCGAGAGCGGCGATCTCGGTCGACAGGAGGCACAACTGGAGTACCAGAAGCGACAACGCGAGTTAGTCGAATCCGCTGCAACCGACTTTGAGGACTCGGCTCCGACAGCCATCACGATCGAAAACTCCGAGACCGCGTACGGGCTCTTCCTCGTCACCGGCTCCGACGAGGCGATCCTGCAGTCGCTGCGCGATGGGGCCGTCGGAGCGATCTATCCCGGCGAGCAGTACGATCCGCTCGTCCGACAGCAACAACAGCGAGCCCAACAACTCGAGCAACAGCAGGCACTGCTCGAGCAACAACGGCAAACGGGGGCGGACGGAGAGACGAACGAATCCGAGACCGCGACCGAGACGGCCGCCGGAAACGACTCGAGCGACGGGAACGAATCGACTGCGGGGAACGAGACGGACGGCTAGACGGAGACCGCCGTCTGTCGGCCCGCCCATCGGTGCCGCTCACCGCTCGATGGCGAAGGGACTCTCGCTGTCGGTCCAGTCCCAGCCGGGGAGTCGTTCCTGGAAGCCGGCCGCGAGGGCCGCCTCGCAGTCGTCGATGCCGGCGTTTTCGTCCGCACCGCCGTGGACCCGCACGTCGGCGTAATGGAAGGTCGCTTCGCCGAGCGTCCGCAGCGGCTGCGGGCCGGCGATCGTCGCGGCTAATTCGCGCCCGAGGAGTTCGTCGACGACGAATCCCGGATAATCCCCGTCGACATCGAGTTCCCTGAGGATCGCGATCAGCGCCGCGACGTTGACGGCCAGATCGCCGTCAGCGAAGACGGCGTCGACTGCCTCCCGATACTGTGACTCGGTGACCGCGTCGACATCGGCCCCGAAGGCGTCGCCGAGATCGGTTCGAACGTCGTTGATGAGGGCAACGACCGTCTCCGTTCGATTCACCACCCAGTCACGTTCCGCGCGGACTCGAGTCGGAGTAATGTACATACCGTACTGATACGTCCGACTCCCACGGCCCTGGTTTTTGCGAAGGCTTTTATACCACGCAAAGAATAGCCTCGAGTAAGCGGGTTCTCCCTGGAATTGTCCCGCACGGACCAGGATAACCGATCCGGGAGCGTGTTCGTCAGCTACGGAGTAGGATACGATGAATCGGGAGACGAGACGGAGTGTGAGCGACGTTGTCCCGCGCGGACGACGATGCTCGCGATCGGTTCCGGGACGGTGGCCGCTCCGCGGCGTTCGTCACGGAACCGGGAGTCGTTCTCCGGTCCCGATCCTCTCTCCCCGGCCCGATGCCGCGTTCGATCCCGGACGGCGAGTTCACGCAAGCCACATTCGGCGATTATGAGCACTGTAGAGCAGCAACTCGACGATCTCAAAGCACAGATCACGAGCGAGTTACCGAGCGATATCTCGGTCTCCTCGGTGAAATACGAAGGCCCCGAACTGGTGGTCTACACGCGCGACCCGAAGAAGTTCGCCCAGCAGGGCGACCTCATTCGGCAACTCGCGAGCAAACTTCGCAAGCGGATCACCGTCCGGCCCGACCCCAGCGTTCTCTCGCGGCCCGAACAGGCTCGCGAGGAGATCATGAACGTCATCCCCGAGGACGCGGGCGTCACCGACCTCGACTTCCACGCCGACACCGGCGAGGTCGTCATCGAGGCCGAAAAGCCCGGCATGGTCATCGGCCGCCACGGGTCGACGCTCCGCGAAATAACGAAGAACGTCGGCTGGACGCCCGAAGTCGTCCGCACGCCGCCGATCGAGTCCTCGACCGTCTCGAACGTTCGGAGCTTCCTCAAGCAGGAACGCGACGACCGTCGTGACATCCTCGAGAAAGTCGGCCGTCAGATCCACCGCGAGGAGATGTCCGACGACGAGTACGTTCGGATCACGACGCTCGGGTGCTGTCGCGAGGTCGGCCGCGCGTCGTTCATCCTCTCGACCCCCGAGACCCGGATCCTCATCGACTGCGGCGACAAACCCGGTGCCGAGGACGAGGTGCCCTACCTCCACGCACCCGAGGCGCTCGGCGCGGGCCCACAGACCATCGACGCGGTCGTGTTGACCCACGCCCACCTCGACCACTCCGCGCTGATCCCGCTCCTGTTCAAGTACGGCTACGACGGGCCGATTTACTGTACTGAGCCCACGCGAGACATGATGGGGCTGCTGACGCTCGACTACCTCGACGTCGCGGCCAAAGAGGGCCGGAGCCCACCCTACGAAAGCGAGCAGGTCCGCGAAGCGATCAAACACTGTATCCCGCTCGAGTACGGCGATGTCACCGACATCGCGCCCGACGTCAAACTCACGTTCCACAACGCCGGCCACATCCTCGGCTCGGCCGTTTCGCACTTCCACATCGGCGATGGGCTTTACAACGTCGCCTTCTCCGGCGACATCCACTACGAGGATACCCGGCTGTTCAACGGCGCGGTCAACGACTTCCCGCGGGTCGAGACGCTCGTCCTCGAGTCGACCTACGGCGGTCGCAACGACTACCAGACCGACCAGAAAGACTCCGAGCGGAACCTCAAGGAAGTCATCAAAGAGACCTACGAGCGGGACGGAAAAGTCGTCATCCCGGCGTTCGCGGTCGGTCGCTCGCAGGAGATCATGCTCGTTCTGGAGGAGGCGATGCGCAACGGCGATATCCCCTCGATGCCGGTCCACTTGGACGGCATGATCTGGGAGGCGACGGCGATCCACACGACTTACCCCGAGTACCTCCGGGACGACCTGCGGGATCGCATCTTCCACGAGGACGAGAACCCGTTCCTCGCCGACGAGTTCAATCACATCGACGGCGGCGAAGAGGAACGGCAGGACGTCGCCGACGGCGAATCCTGCATCATCCTCTCGACGTCGGGGATGGTCACCGGCGGGCCGATCATGTCCTGGCTCTCCCACATCGGTCCCGATCCGGACTCCTCGCTCGTCTTCGTCGGCTACCAGGCCCAGGGGACCCTCGGTCGCCGCATTCAGAACGGCTGGGACGAGATCCCCACCAGCGAGGTCGGTGCCATGGGCAACGGCGGCGGCCGCGGCACCCTCTCGCTGAACATGAACGTCGAAACCGTCGACGGCTTCTCCGGCCACGCCGACCGCGCCGGCCTCGAGAACTTCGTCAAGACGATGAACCCGCGCCCCGAGAAGGTGCTGTGCGTCCACGGCGACGAGCGCTCCACGCAGGACCTCTCGTCGGCGCTCTACCACGAGTACGACATGCGCACCTTCGCGCCGAAGAACCTCGAGACCTTCCGCTTCTTGTAAGGACGCGGGACGATCGCTGCCACACGATCGTCCGCGGCGTCGCTTCGGGTCCTGGCATCGATCGCCCGTTTCAGTGTCGCCAGGATTGCACTGGTGCGGCGCGCACACCTCAGACCGAGTAGAGCGGTGTAACCGAGCCGTGACGGCTATCGAGCGACAAAGAGCGGTTCGCGATGGCCGATCAGGAGAGCTGTTTCGAGAGCCACTCGATGTTCGTCGCGATCGTCGCGATCACGATGCCGACCACCGAGATGAGGATGAGAAACGTCGATACGACGCTGACCATCGGATCGAGCGACTGTCGCAGCGCTTTCCAGGCCACGACCGGGATCGTTTGCGTGCTGTGATTCGAGAGGAACAGGGCCATCACGAACTCCTGAAGGCTGACGATGAACGCGAGCAGTGCGCCGACGAAGATTCCGTGTTTGACGTTCGGGAGGACGGCGTAGACGAACGACTGAATGGGGCCCGCACCGAGGTCGCGCGCCGCATCGAGCAGTTGCCAGTCGAACCGACTGAACACCGACCGCATCACGAAGTAGACGAGCGGCGTCGCCCACAGCGTATGTGCGAGGATGAGGCTCAGATACGAGGCGTCCATCCCGACCCTGACGAAGTAGACGCGCATCGAGATGCCGAGGATGATCGGCGGGATCAACAGCGGTACGAGGACGAGCGGCGCGAGTAGCTGTCCGGCACGGCCGTCGTCGAGCTCGTGCCCGAAGGCGGCCGTGACGCCCAGCGTCGTCGCGACGACCGTCGTCCCGACCCCGACGAGGAGGCTGTTGTCGAACGCCGAGAGCCAGCGTGTCTCCGCGAAGAACGCGCGATAGTGACCCAGCGAGTAGGTCTCGGGCGGGAAGAGCAACTGTCCCGATTCTTCGAATGAGGTCACGACGACCACGACGAGCGGCAACAGCATGAACGCCAGCATCGCCAGGTACCCCGCGCGGAACAGGGCGTTCTCGATAGCCTCTCTATGCATACTCGACCTCACCCCCGAAGCGGCCGAGCACGACGGTCAGAACGGCGACGCTCGCGAGCATCAGCACCAGCATGACGACCGAGTACGCAGTCGCGATCTCCCAGTCGAGGTTCGATAGCAACCGCTGCTCGACTTCGATGGCGAACGCCAGGTCCCGACTGCCGAGAAGCCCCGGTGCAGCGTACGCGCCGACGCTCCAGGCGAACGAGATCACCGTCGCGACGAGAATGCCGGGCATCGCTTGCGGGACGACGACCTCGACGAACGATCGCGGACGGCTCGCGCCGAGGTCGCGGGCGGCTTCGACGAGCCCCCAATCCATCGTCGAGAGGACGCTGTAGATCGCCAGCACGGCGTAGGGGAGGACGATGTATATCTGGCCGACGAGTACGCCCACCGTCCCGGGCGCGAACTGGATCGGCTCCGAGACGAGATTCAACGTCAGGAGGACGTCATTGAGCGTTCCGTTCGGTGAGAGGAGCGGCCGGAACGCGTACGTCTTGATAACGAGCGTCGTCAGGAGCGGCAGGACCACCGAGAACAGCAGCGCCGATTTGAGCGCCCCCTCGGCTCGCCAGATCGCGTAGGCGTAGAACAACGCGATTACGACCGTGATCGCCGTGGCAGCCAGCCCCAGTTTGAACGAATAGATGATGGGGTCGAGCAACACGCTGTTAGTGAACACCTCAACGTACCCATCAAGCGACCACGTCCCGGCCGCGTACCGGAGATCAGGCGCTCCTTCCATGAGACTGATCCGAAGCAGGATCAGGAACGGGGCGACGAAGAGGAGCAACTCAAAGACCAACAACGGAGCCATCAACAACAGCGCCCGTTTCGAGCGCGACCGCTCAAGGAGCGGTTCCCAGAGCCGAGCGACCGGTGCCGGCAGCGACGATTGCGTTCCGGTCATCGTTACAGGTCGACCCTCGAGCCGTCGTCGCGGAACGCAAGGAGGTCCGCGCCGTCCCAGTCGATTCGAATCTCGTCACCGGCGTCGAACGCGCTGCCGTCGCCGACGGTGCGCTCGACGAAGACCGTGGTCCCGTTGACGACGACGGAGTAGCGAACCGTCGACCCCCGGTAGAGCACGTTCTCGATCGTCCCGACGACGGCGTTCGTCGTGCTCCCGTCGGCGCGAACGGCCCCGGACGACTCCGCGTCGTCGGACGCCGCCGACACCGGTTCGACGGAGAGGACCTCCGGACGGAGCGAGAGCGTCACCGCATCGCCCGCCTCGAGCGCGGTCGCATCGGCGGCCGCCGTCGGGAGGCCGACGGTCCGTCCCAGTTCGGTCTCGACGCGGACGGCGTCCGGTGTCGTCCGCTCGACGGTCCCCTCGACGAAGTTCGTATCGCCGAGGAACCCCTCGATAAATCTGTTTTTGGGGTTCTGGTAGACCTCGTTCGGCTCGCCGACCTGGACGAGGGTCCCGTCCGCCATGATGCCGATCCGGTCGGCGAGGGTAAAGGCCTCGTCCTGGTCGTGTGTCACGTGGACGAAGGTCTCCTCGAGTTCCGCGTGGATTTCGCGGAGTTCGATCTGCATGTCCTCGCTGAGTCGCTTGTCGAGGTTCGACAGCGGCTCGTCGAGTAACAACACGTCGGGGTTGACGGCGAGCGAGCGCGCGAGCGCGACACGCTGTTTCTGGCCGCCGCTCAGGTTCATCGGATCGTCGTCGGCGTACTCCGCCATTCGAACGCGCTCGAGCATCTCGCGGGCCCGGTCGTGGCGGTCCTCCTTCCCGACACCCTGCATCTTCAGCCCGAAGGCGACGTTCTCGAGGACGGTCTTGTTGGGAAAGAGGGCCCAGTCCTGAAACACCGTGGCGGTGGTGCGTTCGTAGGCCGGGCGATCGGTCACGTCCTCGTCGCCGATGCGTATGTCGCCGTCGGTCGGCGTCTCGAGGCCGGCGAGCATCCGCAGCGTCGTGGATTTGCCGCTGCCGCTGGGCCCGAGCAGACAGAGCAGTTCGCCATCATCGATCGTCACCGAGACGTCCTCGACGGCGAGTTCGTCCCCGTACCGCTTCTCGAGTCCGGAAAGCGTGATTTCAGACATAACTGTGGTTCGCGAGCTTAGGAACTCCGCTGTATCTCGGTGAACTCGTCGGAGAGGTCGTCGCTGTACTCCGCGAGGAACTCCCAGTCCGGGAAGGCGATGCGTTTCGCTTCCTCGCTGTTGCTCGGTAGATCCGCGGCCAGATCGCCAGCGTATTCGGTGTTCTCGTTGCAAAACAGCGTCGGCATCTCCGCCGACCAGGCGGTCTGGACCTCGGCGTCCATGAGGAAGTTGATGAACTCTTCAGCCTGGTCGCGCTTGTCGGTGCCCTTGACGACACACCAGTGGTTCAGGTAGCCGGTCGTCTCCTCCGGCATCGTGTGAGTCAGGCCGTCGTAGTCTTCGATGTCGTACGCCGTCTGCTCGTAATACCACTGCGCGACATCGATGACATCGTTTTGGAAGGCCTGCCAGATGTCCTCTCCGGAGCTCGCCCAGCTCTCGATCGGCCAGTTCCGAACCGTCTCGAGGACGTCGTCATGGCGAGCAGCATCGTGCATCTCCTCGCCGAGCGGCGCGTCGTCCATCCCGACGGCGGCGGCGTACATGGGATACCACCAGAAGCCGGTGTCGACGCCGACACCGTTGCTCTCCTGAACGGCAGCCGAGGAGAGGTCGGCCCAGGAGTCCGGCTCGAACCCCATGTCCTCGCGGTGAATAATGGTACAGGGAGCGCCATCGACCGGCAGCCCGTACTTCGTAGGCCGGAACTCCGCGTAGTAATCGATGAGTTCGTTCACGTTCGGGACGTTCTCCGTTCGAATCTCGTGGAAGAGATCGTCCTGACGGCCGAGATAGTAGAAGTTCCCTTCCGTGATCGTGACGTCGTACGGCGGATCGCCGTCCGGTGCCGTCTGAATGTTGGTGAGGATATCGTTCCAGCCGCGCTGGATTTCGACCGTCGCGTCGAACTCGTCTTCGTATCTCGAGACGACCGATTCCTCGAATCGATCGGCGTAGTTGCCGCTCCAGACGCTGACGCGGAGCGGATCGCCGCCGCTGGAGAGCAGTTCCGTACAGCCGGCGAGAGCGGTCGCCGATCCGGCCGCCGTCGCCGACAACACCCGTCGGCGCGAGGTCGCGGGCCGCGCCCGCTCGTTTTCCGACGGTGACTCCGACTCGCACTCGCTCGTCTCTGCAACCCGATCTGGGCCTGCAGGCATTGGTACCCCGGGTCTACCCCGATTCCGACATATAACCGTTGTGAAGTCACGAAGACGTGTTACGGACGCTCACAACGGCTCGAACCCACCGGCCGAAGCGGGAGCCGTCGATCCGAAGACCGGGGACCGATGTGGGACGAAACGACATGTCGCAGTCGTATCTGCGGGGTCGGCCCCGTCCGCAACTCGAGTGGACGACTCGGACGCCCACCCGCCGATTCGGCCGGGGTGGGCTACGAACGAGTGGTCGGCTCCCGGTGGGCCGCGTCCCACTGCTCTTCGTGGACGAGCTGCTCCACCTCGAGCCGGTCGCGCCACCCTTCCTGTTGGAGGACCGGCTCCTCCGGAAATCCGTCCTCCGGGTATCCGAGACAGAGGTACGCGATCGGCTTGACGTGCAGTGGGATGTCGAGGATTTCCTGAACCTCGGAGGGGTAGAGGACGCTCACCCACCCGACGCCGACGCCTTCCGCGCGGGCGGCCAGCCAGAGGTTCTGGACGGCGAGGCACGTCGAGTACACATCCGTGCGCTTCATCGAACTGCGGCCCAACACGTGGGGCGCGCCCCGCGTCGGATCACAGGTCACGCAGACGTTGACCGGCGACTCGCGGATGCCCTCGAGTTTCAGATCGGCGAACTCGGATCGGCGCGGTTCCTCGTACCCCTCGCGGGCAGCGGCGATCGCGCGCTCTGCGATCGCAGCGATGTCGTTTTTCGTCCCCTCGTCTTTGACGACGACGAGGTCCCAGGGCTGTGAGAAGCCAACGCTCGGCGCGTGATGTGCCGCCTCGATGAGCCGCTCGAGAACCTCGTCGGGAATCGGCTCGTCCCGAAACCGCCGGATGTCCCGACGGGCGTAGATCGCTTTGTAGACCGCCTCCCGTTCGGCGGGCGTGAATGCAACCATTATTGTAATCGCTAAAGCGCGCTTGTATGAAGGCGACGATCGTTCGCGGACCGGTCCCGCCCAGCCGGGGGCGTCACGACGGCGTCGCCGGTCTCGGGATGCGGACGGGCCGCGGTACCGGGTTTCGACCACTCAGACGGATCGTGGCCGCCGGCACCGACCGCCGCCCATCCGTCCCACGACGCTCGATCAGTCGTTCGCTTCGGTCGCCGCCGACGTTTCGGCCGGGTCGACGACCTCGCCGGTCGCCGGGAAGACGCCGACCTGCTCGCATACGTCGGCCATCGGGCAGGCGTCGGGGTCCTCGAGACAGGCCGGCTTGCGTGCCCGGCAGTACTCGCGGCCGAACTGGATCGTCGCGGTGTGTCCGAAGCCACACTTGGCTGCGGGAACGTCACGCTCGAGGACCTCGCGAACCGCTTCGTGGTCCGCGTCGGGTGGTGCGATCCCCATGCGCCGATAGATGCGATGGACGTGCGTGTCGACGGGGAAAACGCCGCCGCGACCGCCGGCGAACAGCAGGACGCAATCGGCGGTCTTCGGCCCGACGCCGCGGACCGAAAGGAGCGTCTCGCGAACGACCGACGGCTCCTCGTCTTTGACGAAGGTATCGAACGCCGACGCGGAGCCGAACTCCTCGAGCACCCACTCGGCGGTATCGATCAGCGTCTCGGACTTCTGGTTGTACAGCCCGGCCCCGCTGATCGTTTCCGCGAGTGTCGCTCGCTCGGCGCTCGCGAGCGATTCGGCGAGGTCCACGTCTGGCCCCCCATATCTGTCGAGCAGTGCGTCGTGGGCCGGCTGACTCGCCTTGTCGCTGGTGTTCTGGCTCAGGATCGTTCGGACGAGACAGGTGAAGGCGTCCCGGCCGCCGTACTCCTTCTGCCAGAACAACTCTCCCAGTCGATCGACGACCGCCTCCGCGCGGGTTGCCGCGGTCGCCGGATCGAACTCGACCGCCGAACCGCCGCCCGTCGCACCGCCGCTGATGTTGACTGCGGGCTCCGGATCGTCGCTCATATCGTCGCGTTGGGCCCACGACATCAAAACTGCGACGGACTGCCGACGGCCGCCGATTTTCCAGGGCTCGAGTCGGTCGGTCGGTCGGATCCGTGGCGGCAGCGTCTATTCGACGGTGATCGTCACCGTCGCCGCGGCACCGTCGGCCAGCGCGTCAACGAGGTCGCGATCGAACCCGTCGGCCGCGAACTCGGCACCGTTCACGATCGTCCGGTCGTCGACGTACTCGCTCGTCCGGCCGACCGCGCTTCGCTCGTTGGTGAACTCGAGGTCGGGATCGCCGCGGCCCGTCACGGACTCCGTGTGGCCACCGGCCTCGATCGTGACCGTAATCGTCGCATCGGCGTCCCGGCAGGCAGCGACGAAGTCGGGATCGAAGTCCGCCGGCGCACGATCGGCCTCGATCGCGAGGATGCAGTCGCCCGCGGGGGTGAGGTAGTCGTCGGTCGTCACTTCGAAGGTACTCGCATGCTCGGCGCTGACGTGCTCGTGGCCGCGAGCGTGGATGATCTCTTCCATGGCCGTCGGTTCGGTGCCGAGCGGAAAACGCCCTCGAATCCGGCTCGGCTCCTCGTGTGCTGCCAACTCGCAACCCGCGAGTCGATCGGTCGGGTAGGAATCGGCTCCGCCAGTGATCCGCGTCGGAGCGCTTACGGTGCGGGCGGGACCGCCTATCGCCGCAGCTGACAGTCATTTTATACCTGATCACACGACAGCGTTGCGATCAGTGTGTCAACCGTTTCAGTTGCGACTATCGCTCACGAGCCGGACCGATAGCCGGCCCGAAACGCCCGCACGCCGGCCCCGAGCAGGTTCCCGATCACGACGCACACCAGGAGTACGATGAACCCTGTTCCCCAGTCCGCGTGCAGCGAGTCGCGGACGAGACCGACGAGGACCGCGATCGCGGCACCGGCGACTGCGAGGATTGCCAGTCCGAGTTGGAGCGGAGAACGGCTCGTTCTGTAGAGTAGATACTGCGGGAGTCCGATACCGACTGCCAGATAGAGACCGATACCGGCCGGGGTAACGCCCAGGATCGCGGCGCTCTCGGTGATGGCGCTTACGAGCCCGGCCAGCAGAACCGCCACGCCCAGACAGCCGGCGACCACGACCCAGCGTTTCATACGAAACCGTTCACATCGAAACTGAAGCGTGTTGTGGTGGCCGTGGAATCGACCGCGATGTCTCGAGGGCTAGAGCAGGCTCGCGCCGTCGAAGTCGCCGCGGCTGTACTCGATGTCCATCAGATCGAGGATCGTCGGCGTGATGTCGAAGAGATCGGCGTTGTCGATCGTCGCGTCGGGGTGGTCGATGTACAGCGACGTATCGTCGAAGCTGTGCATCCCGTTTCGCGGCCCGGTATCGAAGACCTCCGCATCACCCTTGAAGCCGGATTTGAGGTCGAAGCCGTTGTTCGGAATCGCGACCAGGTCCGGTGCGATATCGTCGTGATCGCCGCGGAAGGCCGCTTCCTTCTCGACGACGCGATCGACGACCGGGTTGCCGTCGGGCCCCTCGAGCGCCTCGAGGGCGGCCTTGAGTTCGTCGCGGACCGCGTCGTACTCGTCTTCGGTGACGGTACCGCGCGGTTCACGCCCCTCGAGGTTGATATAGAAGCGGCCGGGGATGAACGAGTAGGCCGTCGTATCGTCGGCAATGTCGTTCAGTTCCTCGGGGTCGTCGGTTCGGAAAGAGAGCCACCCCTCCTCTCGGAGCCACTCGTTGAAATGAACCTCGTAGTCGAGGCTGGTAAAGCCGTGATCGGAGGCGACGATTATGGTGACGTCGTCCGGCAGCGACTCTCGAAGGCGGCCGATGTACTCGTCGACTTTCTTGTAGAACTCGATGAACGCCTCCTTGTTCTCGCCGTCGCGCTCGTAATCCTTGAACAGGAAGTGGTTGACCCGGTCGGTGGTCATGAAGACGCCGAAGAACAGGTCCCAGTCGTCCTCCTCGATGTAGTGTTTGAAGGCCTCGAACTGGGCGTCGATCGTGGCGTGAGCGTCCTCGATGAACTCCGCTTTGTCGTCCTGGTGGCCGAGTTTCGGGTTGACGTCGATCCGATAATCGAGCGTCTCGAGGTAGTCGCGGACATCGTCGGGATAGGCGGCCTTGTCGAGGCCGGGCGAGAGGAACCCGGAGACCATCCGCTGGACGTCGCGCTGGGGCGGGAACGTGACGGGGACGTTCATTACGGTCGCCTTGCGCCCGGTCTCCTGCACGCGGTCCCAGACGCGCTCGGCCTGGACATCACGGCCCATCGGAACGTAGGTGTCGTAGGTGCCGATCTCCCGGTCCTGGAAGCCGTAAACGCCCGTCTCGCCGGGGTTCATCCCGGTCGTCAGCGACGGCCAGCAGGCGCTGGATTCCGGCGGGACGATGCTCGAGATCTCCTCGGCGGTCCCGTCGGCAGCGAGCGCAGCAAAGTTCGGGAACAGTTCCTCGTTCTCCGAGAGGAGACTATACGGCACGCCGTCGACCCCGATAAATGCGACCCGGGGATCGCCGTCGCCCCGTAATCGGTCGAACAGACCCATGGGCGGACGTAGTTCGACCGCATACAAGAAGGTTCGTTTCGAGACAGTGTTTTGCGAACGGCCGAGACTCCGTCGGTTGATTTACCGCGCACTCGCCACGGATCACGGTGACGGGGTATCGACCGACGCGAACGGCGGACGAGTCCGTGATCGATCGCGGACCGCCGCACGAACTCGAGGCGGGCTACGAGTCGCGTTCGCTCGCGTCCTCGGGATCGAAGTTGGTCGGAACGACCGTGGGGTGGGCCATGCCGACGGCGGATTCGGCCCCGTTGTCGGCCGACGATGCCGTTCGCGGACCGGAATCGGATGCTGCCATACGGGAACGGCTACGGCGGGGACGGGGATAAAATTACCCATGCTCATAACGAATCGGCGGGCCGGCCGCGGATAACTCTCGGGTATCCGTTCGCGGCGGCGATAGCAGACGATTGCGGGCCGTGAATACGGCGGGTCCCGCTTAGAAGTGCTCGTCGTAGAGTTCCTGGGCGTGCTCGATCGCGTCGTAGGCGGCCTGTTTGTCCTCCCAGCCCTGGGTCTCGACTTCCTTGCCCTCCTCCAAGTTCTTGTAGGTCGCGAAGAACTCGTCGATCTCGTCGAGTTGCTGCTGGGGGATATCGTCGAGGTCCTCGATGTGATCGTAACGCGGGTCCTCGCTGGGAACTGCGATGACCTTGTCGTCTTGCTCGCCGTCGTCGTCCATCTTCATCAGCGCGACCGGGCGCGCTTCGATGACACAGCCGGGGAACGTCTGATCCTCGACGAGGACGAGCACATCGAAGGGGTCCTCGTCGTCGTAGTACGATTGCGGGATGAACCCGTAGTCGCTCGGATAGTGGACGTTGCTGTGGAGCACGCGGTCGAGGACGACGCCGGGGACGTCCTTGTCGTACTCGTACTTGTTGCGCTCGCCCTTGAGACACTCCACGACGGCGTAGATCTCTTCTGGCGGATTCGGTCCGGTCTCGAGGTCTTCCCAGAGGTTGACCATGTACCTGAGAGTCCACGGTCGATCAAAAAGTACTTTCGTAATCGAGTGTCACCATCTACGTGACGGTTGCCAGAAATCAAACAGACACGAATCGGGCACCAACACCAGTGTCCGGCGATGTTGCGTCGGTAGCGTGTTGTACTACCGACTGATACGAAGGATTAGTTGACAAGTCTTAAATAGTCTGGTGACATTTACACACGTATGTCAGAGGCACAATCAATCACCGGCGAGCAGAGTATTGCACGCGAACTCACGGCCTTCCAGAACAACATCCTCGTCATCCTGGCCAAAGAGCCGATGTACGGCCTGGCGATCAAGCGGGAACTCGAGGACTACTACGGGACGGAGGTCAACCACGGCCGACTCTACCCCAACCTCGACGAACTCGTCGATCTGGGGCTGGTCGAGAAAAGCGAACTCGACAAGCGAACCAACCAGTATTCCCTGACCGACGACGGCTACGACGCCGTCCTCGACGGCATCACGTGGTCCCTCTCGAAGGTCGTCACGGGCGACGACCGCGCCGACGAGATCCGCGAGATCGTCGACGAAAGCTACTAGAACTGGATCTCCGGGACCGGCTCGTCCGCCGTCTCGAAGACCAGTTTCGTCGACTCCGCCAACACTTCCCGTTGTTTTTCCGACGGCCACGCGTTTCGGACCACGTACTCCGTTCCGAACTCCGCGAGTTCCGCGCTCGTCAGCGAGTCCATGGGCTTCGCGTAGTGGTTGCCGGCAAAGTCGGCGAGCAACGCCGCGTTGTCGCCGTGAACGTCGCCGTGGGCTTCCCTGACCGCCGCGACGAGGTCGCGATTATAGTCGTCGACCGACTCCCAGTCGTCCGGGTCCGCGGTCCCCTCGAGCGGAATCTCGACCGCGCGGTCGATATCCTCGATGCGGTCGGTCCGGATGATGCCGTCCTCGTGCCACGCCTCGGGATGGCACACGAGCACGTCGTCGCCGTCGTCGTCGCGGATGCGGGCGGTGAAGTCGTGATCGTCGAGCAACTCGTCACGCCGTTCCTTGTAGGCCGTGATTTCGTTTTCGTCGACCGCGGTGCGCTCGAGTCGCGTCAGCCGTTCGACTTCGTCGACGACCCCGCGGGGAAGGTCCCCGGCGTTCGGATCGGTGGTGGCGTCTCGGTTCTGCTCGCCGGCCGCACCGTCGGCGTCGATCGCGTTCGGATCGGTCATAGGGGAGTGTATGGACGCGGGCGGGTTTCCGCTTGCCGGTCCGCGTTGTCGGTGGGCGCGTTCGAGTCGCCTGCTAAGGGGGTGAGAACGGAACGGGCCAACCGAGAGTGAACGCGTCGACAAAGCGTGTCCAGCTATCGTGGCACCACGGAGGAGCCACGCCCTCCCCAACCGATTCGCTCACTCACGCTGTTCGTTCGCTCATCCCTCGCACAGTGTCATCGGCCGACCTCACTATCGTTCGGCCGACCGACAGTGCGCGCCACTGCACGTCGGTCGCTCGAGCCGGACGATACGTCGGTCGGCTGTACTGCGCGAATTTAGGCCTGATCCAGCGCCTCGTTCACGAGGCCGTCCGCGCGATCGTTGACCTCGCGAGGGACGTACTCGAGGGTCCACTCGTCGAACCCGCGGAGCAGTTCGCGGACGGTCACGCGCTTCTCGCGGAGGTCGGGGTCGTTGGTGTCGTACTCGCCGCGGACCTGTTTGACGATGAGTTCGGAGTCGCCCCGGACGTGGACCTCGTCGTAGTCGTAGTCGCGGGCGGCCTCGAGACCGGTGATCAGGGCCTCGTACTCGGCCTGGTTGTTCGTCGCCGTCCCGATCGTCTCGCCGCCTTCGGCGACGATGCCGTCGCCGGTGACGATCACCCAGCCGATCGCGGCCGGACCGGGATTGCCCCGAGAGCCGCCGTCGAAGTAGACGTGGGCGCGACCGCCACCCTCGCGGAGCAGCGCCTCGATGTCACGCGGGTCCGATCCCTGGATGACGATCTTGTCATCGTACGCGACCGCGGTCGCGCCGCCGCGACTCGCTCGCCAGCGTTCGTGGTCAGTGTTGCCCGAGTCGACGGTCACGCCCGCCGCCTCGAGTCGGTCGCGAGCCGCCTCGACGTCGCACTCGATGACCGGCATTCGTCTCCGTGATCGGCCAGTCCCGGATAAAGTCGTTCCGGTTTCGGATCGTAAACCTCGCCTTTCAACCGTTCTCCTGGTCGTTTTCGGCGGATAAGCTGTAGTGTCCGAAATACCTTACCCAACATTTATATAGCGTGGTGATACTACTATAAAAGTGCGATGACACGGTCCACCCGCCAGCGGGAGCGAACGCGCGAGACGGACGAGACCGAGGATCAGGAGGGGGTACGTGCCTGCCCCGAGTGTGAATCGGATAATCTCGTTAAGGACTCCGACCGGGGTGAGCTCATCTGTGAAGATTGTGGGCTCGTCGTGGAGGAAGAACAGATCGATCCCGGCCCGGAGTGGCGGGCGTTCAACCACCAGGAACGACAGGAGAAGTCCCGCGTCGGCGCGCCGACGACCCAGACGATGCACGACAAGGGACTGACGACGACCATCGACTGGAAGGACAAGGACGCCTACGGCCGCTCTATTTCGTCGAAGAAGCGGAGTCAGATGCACCGGCTCCGCAAGTGGCAGGAACGCATTCGAACGAAAGACGCCGGCGAACGTAATCTCCAGTTCGCACTCAGTGAAATCGATCGGATGGCCTCCGCGCTCGGTGTTCCGCGATCCGTCCGCGAGGTCGCGTCGGTCATCTACCGGCGCGCGCTCAAGGAAGACCTCATCCGCGGGCGCTCGATCGAGGGCGTCGCGACCTCCGCGCTGTACGCCGCCTGTCGCAAGGAAGGGATCCCGCGAAGTCTCGAGGAAATCTCGGAAGTCTCCCGCGTCGAACGCAAAGAAATCGGTCGCACGTATCGATACATCTCGCAGGAACTCGGCCTCGAGATGCGACCCGTCGACCCGAAAAAGTACGTCCCGCGCTTCTGTTCTGAACTCGAACTGTCCGAGGAAGTCCAGACCAAGGCCAACGAGATCATCGAGAAAACGGCCGAGGAAGGATTGCTGTCGGGCAAGTCACCGACCGGCTACGCCGCCGCCGCGATCTACGCCGCGTCGCTGCTTTGCAACGAGAAGAAGACCCAACGCGAGGTCGCCGATGTCGCACAGGTGACCGAGGTGACGATCCGGAACCGGTATCAAGAGCAGATCGAAGCGATGGGCATTCACGGTTAGGGCCTCGCCGTTTCGGAGCGGTCATTTTTCCCGCGAGTGTCGGCCGGCCAGCCGCCGCACGCGGGGCGTTCTCGCTCGAGCGACAGATGGACGTGTCACTCGAGTCGGCCCGCCGCTGGCCGAGAGAAGGACGCCCGATCGCGTCGGGAGGAGCCACCGAACGCCACCGCACACCAGATCGCACGACGGCTGTGCGATCGGTGTGAGTCGTCCGCTCGTGGGATGTACCGACTACTCGTCCTTGCCGACGCTGATGACCTGCAATAGCGAGTAGACCGGGACGCCGTCGAGTTCCTCGAGTCCTTGCTTATCCGCGAGGACGACACAGGCCAGCGGTTTACCGCCCTCGGCGCGGATCGCCTCGATGGTCTCACGCATGGTGGTGCCGCTGGTGATGGTGTCGTCGACGATGTAACACTCGCGGTCGCGGATGCCGGCGAAGTTCCGGCTGAACGTCCCGCCGAGTTCCTCGATGTCGCCTTCCTCCCACTGGTGTTTGGCGGGGGTGTAGGTTCCGAGGTCGGTCTCGAGTTCACGCGCGACGAGAGTGGCGATGGGACCGCCGGCTTTCTCGATACCGATCGTCAGGTCGATGTCCTCGCCGTGTTTGGCGAGCATGTCGGCCATTGCCGAGGCGATGGCGTTCATTCGCTTGCTGTCCCGGCCGATCGCGGACCAGTCGACGTGGATGTCCTGTGGCCCGGTGCCACCGCTTGCCGGCGGGCTAGATGCCTGCTCGGTCGACTGAGCGGGCGTGCTGCTGCGCTCGACGAGCCAGCTGGCGGTCTCCCGGGAGACGTTCAGCTCGTCCGCGATTTCGCCCTTCGAGAG
The DNA here is from genome assembly GCF_005890195.1 of Natrinema pallidum. Classification (NCBI taxonomy): domain Archaea; kingdom Methanobacteriati; phylum Methanobacteriota; class Halobacteria; order Halobacteriales; family Natrialbaceae; genus Natrinema; species Natrinema pallidum. The sequence continues at coordinate 636,372 of NZ_CP040637.1, forward strand.
GCCGCGGGCCGCGAGCTCGGCCGCACTCTCGATGAGGTCGTCAACGTTTTTCATATGTCCTCGAATTCGATCGCCGTTTTTATAGTCGTATCGTCATCCGGACTCGCCGTCGAGCCGCCGCCGGCCGCCGCGACGGGTGCGGTCACCTCCGGAAACGCCCGCTCGAGGGCCGCGAGGTCGTAGACCCCGGAGACGATCTCCGTGAGCACCCAGTCGGGAAGCGCGGAAAGGGTATCGATGGCCGCCTCGAAGTGTCCGCGATTCGAGTTGACGCTGCCGACGAGCGCCTTGTTCGAGAGCACGAGTTCGCGGTGGAGGTGCCCGCCGTCGACCTCGAACGTCCAATCGCCGGGGACGCCCAGCAGGGCGGCGACGCCGTTGGGAGCCAGCGCTTCGATCGCCTCGAACGCGTGTTTCGCGTGGCCGGTCGCCTCGTAGACGAGATCCATCGGTTCGTAGGCGGCGGGGATCTCGGAGACCGGCGTCTCCCGGGAATCGATGTACGTCGCGCCGAGCCGATCGACGATATCGATCGTCGGATGCGGCCGGTCCTTTCGGCCGAGACAGTACACGCGGTCGTACTCGAGGGTCTCCGTGAGCATCGCGGCGGTCAACAGTCCCAGCGAACCGGTCCCGAGGACGAGCGCGGACGCGGGCCGCCAGTCGAACGCCGAGCGGGTCGCGCGGGCGTGTTCGATCGCCTTTTCGGTGATGCTGATCGGTTCGACGAGAAAGCCCATCGGAGCCAGGTCGGCCGGGATCGGAACGAGGCAGTCGGCCGGACTCGTCACGAACTCGGCCATGAACCCGTGGGCCCCGACGATCCCGCGTTCGACGTACTCGCCGTCCGGTGCCATATCGGGCTCACCGCGTTCGAAGTACGCGTTCGTCTCGACGCCCGGCGGCGGTCGTCGAACCGTCGGGACGACGTACTGGCCCTCCTCGAGGGCCGTTCCGTTCGCGTCCGCGACGATGCCGACGGCCTCGTGGCCGAGAATCAGGCGATCGTCGCCGTCGGGGACGCTGCCGTGGGTTCCGTCGATGACTTCGTAATCGGTCCCGTCGACGCCCACGCGGCAGATCCGAACGAGCGCCTCGCCGGGAGACGGAGCGGGAACGGGCCGCTCGACGACTTCCGGGACGCCCGCTCCGGGCGTAACTGCGATGGCTTTCATATGACCCCAGTAGGAACCATGATGATAAATATTTATTCCCTCCCGAGTAAATACCTCATAGGAGATGACAGGACTGTCACCAATGCACGAACGGATCGAACGCCCATCCCGACGCGACCATCACTGGAAACGGTTAACCGCCTGCCCATGCCTGTAGGCCACATGGAACGATACGACCTCGTCTATCAGCTCTACGATGAGTACGACACGAAGACGTTACGGGAGTTCCAGGAGTTCGTCGACGTCTTTCCCGCCGTCGACTCGCGGGTCGCTCTCGAGCACTGGCAGGAGGCGACCGAGCAACTCGAGGAGCGCAAGGACGAGATCCGCTCGTCGTTCGCGGCCGGGGAGACGTTCGCTGAGATCGCCGCGCGGGCGACCCGCGATCAGGCCTTTACGGCGCTCGATCTCGAGGCGAAGTACGGCCGGGCGGTTAACGTCCTCGTGTTAGACGTCGACGAAACGCTGCGGTCCGCAGGCGGGACGGACAACGAGATCCCGCGGGACACGCTGCACATGCTGACGGAGTTCTACGACGCCGGCATCCCGATCGTCATCTGTACGGGTCAGACCCTGGAAAACGTCAAGGGCTTTGCGATCCAGGGACTCGGCAGCGAAATCGTCCATTCGGGGTCCCTCTCGATCGTCTACGAAGCGGGGACGGGCGTGTTCACCCCCGGACACGGCGCACAGACGAAGCAGTTGCTCTACGAGGACCTCGAGGAGTCGATCCGGACGGTCTTCGACGACGTTCGCTCGCGGGTCCTGCCCGAAGCGCCCGAGGACCTCCGTCGCGGCTGTCACCTCCAGGGCAACGAGTTCAACGTCACGATGAAACCCAACTACGAAACCGGCTCGGCCGACGCCCGGGAGATCATCGACGAGGCGCTGGTCTATCTCATCGACCTGCTCGCCGATGCCGTCGGGACGACGCTCGAGGCGGACGGGAGCGACGCGGGCGATGCGGGCAGCGGGACGGCGGGTGACGGTGCGAACGGCGGGACGGAACTGGCGGGCGAGACGGTCGCGGACTGGACCCGCGCCTTCTACGCCGCGCAGGACCCCGAAATCAGGGCCGTGCTCGAGGGCGAAGGTGCGTATCCGGCCCTCGACGCCGCGGACGTTCCCGACTCCCTCGCGGCCGTCCTCGATCGCATCGACGTCGCCTACTACGAGGCCGACGCGGCCGAGATCGGCAGCCTCGAACTCAACAAGGTCGTCGGCGTCGAACGCGCGCTCGACGTCCTCGGCGTCGACGACCCGTTCGCGCTCGTGATGGGAGACTCCAAGAGCGATCTCCGGGTCATGGAGTGGGCCGCCGACAACGACGCCGGCATCGCCGCCGCCCCGGAACACGCCTCGCAGGATACCCTGGAACACGTCCTCGAGACGGACGAACTCGTCTTCGATCGCGGCAAGAGCGTCGACGTGCTCCAGACGGCGTACGCGCTCAACCGACTGGCTCGTCTCGGGTGACGTGGCCACTTAAACTGCCGGAATACAAAAGCCGTCTCATCAACCGTATTCGAGTCCTCCCTTCTATCAGCACGACCCGGACGACCACGATCGACGACGCGAGCGGATCGACTGGATACTGCTGAGACGAGTCCATGTCCCGCTCCGACAGCGGTCTCGGCGGCCGACTGGATTCGAGTACGCGTTCCGAGGTGACTCCCAATGACGACGATCGCAGAACTCTCGCTTTCGACGGACGAGTTCGCACTCGCAGAGACCGTCCAACAACTCCCGGCTCTCGAGGTCCGCGTCGAGAGCGTCGTCGCGGAGGGGCCGGTCCGAACGGTGCCGCTCGTCTGGTTCTCGAACGTCGACCGCGCCGATCTCGAGGCAACCCTCGAAACGGACCCGACCGTCGACGAGTATCGCCGACTACTCGCCGATACCGAGGCCGGCGACCTGTTCTACCGGCTTACGTACACCGAGGCGGTCGCGTCGGTCTGTCGGTGCGTCTACACCCACGGCGGCACAGTACTCGACGCGCAGGTATCGGACGGGCGGTGGACGCTTCGGCTGCTCTTTCCCCGTCGCGAGGAACTCTCGACTGCCGTCTCGGACATCGAGGAGCAGGGCGTCCGCATCGATGTCAGGCGCATGGTCGAGGCCGGCCAGGACGAGGCCCTCGAGACGACGGCCGCGCTGACCGAGCCCCAGCGGGAGGCCATCGCCGAGGCCTACCGACAGGGCTACTACGACGTTCCGCGAGAGATATCGCTCGAGGAACTCGCGAACGAACTCGACATCTCCCACCAGGCCCTTTCCGAGCGGCTCCGCCGGGCGAACCGCGTGCTCGCGGGCGAGCAGTTGGACGACCCGACGGGCGAAATGGCGACGCTGGACTGACGACGAACGGAGCCGACACGGAAGCGAGCTGAAACGAGGGACCGATTCGATCCGGACGGGCGCTACTCGTCGATCCGTTCGTGACTGATCGTCTGTCGTTCTCCAAACACGACCGCGACCATTTGCGGCTCCCGATCACTGTCGACATCGATCGTCGTGGTATCACCTTTCGAAACCGTCTCCTGCTCCTCCCAGCCGCGCGGCTCGAGACCGGAGGGCTCGACGACGACACCGAGGTCGGCGGCGTCGATCTCGTCACCGCCCGCGTGTTCGACGGTTACCGTTTCCTCCTCGGCGTCGTATTCGATGTCGAAATCGGCGTCGGGGAGGACGACGTGATCGGTGACCTCATATGGGTCATCGGGAGCGACCCATTCGACGGTGACTTCGGTTCCGGCATCGAAGCGCCCCAGTTCGATCTCGTCGTCGGTCGTCAGCGTATCGTACCGATCGGCCGGCTGGACGTCGCTCGGTTCTCCGTCGACTCGGAATTCGAAGGCACCGGCGTCGCGGTCGTCTTCCCCGCGGTAGACGGCGACGAGCCCGTTCGCCCGATTCTCGAGCGTAAACGTCCGTCGCGGAGCCGGCGTGAAATGGTAAATAGATTGACTGGATGTGAAGTTATATCCCTTCTGAACCAGCATAACGGTGATTCGGTCATCGGCCGCCACGTCGTCGATCACCACGCTGTCGCCCGTAGTCAGCGTGTCGTACTCTCCGGAGAAGGGGTTGAAGTCCTCCCGGTCGTCGGACCGAGGCCGATCACCGCTGGTGTAGTCGATCGACAGCACCGACGGGTCGGCCGGTTGCTCGCCCGTGTAGACGAGTTCGACCGTCTCGGCGTCGGGATCGTAGGTGGCATCGAGCGACTCCGGACCGACGAACGTCCGACCCAGAACGTCTTCGGTGTCTTCGGGACCCGTCCAGACGAGTTTGACCACCGCGAACGGAGTGACGGCCGTGCTGAGGTCATCACCGGGTGCGAACGTCTCGTATTCGTCGGCCGGCTGCCGGTCCGCGGGCTCGGTGTTGATCCGTAGCTCGAGGTCGTCGGCGGGGATTTCCTCTCCGTCCGTGTAGTCGGCAACGGCCGTCCCGTCCTCGTCGTCGTACGTGATATCGACGCGTGCGTGGGGGCGGAGGACCCGCTCTTCGATGACGGACGGGTCGTCGGGCTCGAGCCACTCGACGGCGACGGTAGTGCCGTGGGGGACCTCGCCGAACTCGAGTTCGGTATCCGACGAGAGGGTCTCGGCTCGATCGGCGAACTGTACGTCGGCGGGTTCGTCGTCGAACAGCAGGCGAAAGTCGTCGGCGTCGCGTTCCTGATCGCCGTGGTACCGCACGACGAGGGTCCCCTCGTGGCGACGGAGGGACAGCCGCGGCGGCCGAACGCGGACGTGAGCCAGCGACTGCTGTCCGCGGTTCGGGTTGGGCGGTGCCGTCAATTCGAGGGAGACCCGATCGCCGTAAGTAACGTCGTCGACTGTGATCGTATCGCCGCGAGTGAGCGATCCCGACACGTCCGTCACGGCCGACCGGTCCGTGTCAGGCCGTCGGTCATTCCGGTATTCGTCGCTTTGTCGGTGGACCACCTCGAGACGGTCCGGATCGGCCGCGAGGTCCCCGTCGTACGTGATCTCCGCGGTCTCCGTCGCGGCGTCGTAGCTCGACTCGAACGACTCCGATCCGACGAGCGTCCGATCGTAATAGTAGTAGACGTCCTCGCTCTCGTCGATCCATCGGAGTCCGACGTCGGCGATCGGCCCGGTTTCGAGTTCGACGGTATCGCCCTCGGAAAACGAGTCCCGCTCGTCCGCGAGTTGCACGTCCGCGAGTTCGCCGTCGACCCACACCTCGAGATCGGCGGTATCGACCGATTCGCCGCCGACGTGTTCGATGGTCGCGAGCCCGTCGTCCGCGTGCGAACGAACGCGAATGCGTGCGTCGGGTGCCGCATCGCGGTCGCGTTCGGGCGGCTGGTCGATGACCGCGTCGACGCGGACGAACGCGCCCTCCCGAGTGACCGTCGTTTCGACGACCTCGCCCTGTTCGAAGCGCTCGAGGCGCTCGGTGATCCAGTCGTCGTCGACAGCGGCGTCCGATGCGGGTTCGAAGACGTACTCCGACTCGACGGTTCCCGAACCCGTTTCCCGGGGCTGATCGAATCCGACGGCGAGTGACGCGACTCCGTCGGTGAACTCGAGGTGGCGTGCCTTATCGAGGTTGGGAAGAAAGACGATGTCGTTCGAATCCGCGAGCCGTTCGAAGACTGGTGCAGTCGCCTCGGGATCGACCAAGACGGTGTCCGTCTCGCCGGTGGCGGCGTCGACAACCGTCTCGGCGATGTCGGTCGGATCCCGCTCGGAGACCGAGACGACGACGAGACGCCCGTCGGCGGACGCGAACGCGGCATCGCTGTCGAGGGTTCCGATCCGCCACTCACCGCGTTCGACAGCGTCGCCGGATGTCAGCCGGCCGAACGAGCCGGACGCGGCGCTGATCCCGAAGTCATCGTCCCCCGCAACCACTGAAACCGCCGCGGAGACCGCGTCGGTATCGAACTCGCCATCGATCTCGTCGGCGTGTTCCGAGATGTGTCGAATCACATATTCTAATTCGGACCCGTCAGTCTCACCGACGCGGGCGTAATGAAGGCGGCGATAGGTCGTGTCGAGGGCCGATTCTGCGGGGAGCAGTTCAAGGAGGCTCTCGGGATCGGCCGACAGCCCCGACTGGCTGGCGTCGGCGGCGTCGTCTGCGACCGCGCCCGCGTATCCGGAGAGAGCAACGGTCGCGGCGGTTCCGCTTCCGACGAGCAGTTCGCGTCTTCGCATGCCCGATCGTTCAGTAGTTGCCTCCTTTAACCTTCTGAACTACTGAAACGTTCGCGCAATCATCGCATGTGAGTCGTTCGAGCGCCGGCGATCTGCCATCGAACCCTCGCTCGGCGGGGCCATGACCGACGTCCCTATTCTGCTGCCGCTCGTATCGGCGGCCATGACCGAGTACGACGCCATCGTCTACGATCTGGACGGCACGCTCGTGGACCTGGACGTCGACTGGAACGCCGTCGCCGTCGACGTCCGCACGGTGTACGACAACGCGAACGTCGAACCGCCGAGCGACGGCCTCTGGGACATGCTCGAGATCGCGGCCGAGGTCGGACTGGCCGCCGAGGTGGAGTCGGCCATCGCGGCCCACGAACACGACGGGGCGCGAACGTCGCGCCGCCTCGTCCGCGCCGACGAACTGCTCGAACGATCGCCGCCGGCCGGCGTCTGTTCGCTGAACTGCGAACGGGCGTGTCGGATCGCGCTCGAGGAACACGCGCTGACGATGGCGGTCGACGCCGTCGTCGGCCGCGATACGGTCGCGACGTGGAAGCCGGACCCGGAACCGCTGCTCGCGACCGTCCGCGAACTCGGAGCCGAACCCGAGCGGGCGCTGTTCGTCGGTGACTCCGCGCGGGACCGGCGGACCGCAGAACGGGCGGGGACCGACTTCGAGTACGTCGGCGATGGACCGTCCGGTGTCTGACGCCGATCCCGCTCGGGCGCTCGAGTCGACTACGTCTGGTTTCGTTTGGCGTACGCAAAGACGATGACCGACGTGACGAGCCAGACGGGAGCGCCGACCCGGATCGCGAACTCGACGCGGTCGGCCCACGTGGGGAGCGCTGTGGTCGCCGACAGGACGGCGACCAGCGGCGCTCCGACGAGGATGGTGGCGACGAACGTCGTTTGCATCACCCAGCCGTAATCGACCCCGTCGGGCGTGGTCGTTTCGACGCGTTCAGGCACGCGTGAGTATGACGACCGGTCCCTCTTAAGCGCGCCGGGTGTGCACGAAGGGAGGCACGAGGGCTATCGAGACGCTGGGTAGTCACCGAAGAACAACGACGTTTAATCGTGGGCATCCAATCTGTGAGTATGCCTAGCGTACGGGATCTCCGAGCGAAGGCTGGCGATGAACCGATCACGATGCTGACGGCCTACGACGCGCCAACGGCGGCGATCGTCGACGAGGCCGGCGTCGACGTTATTCTCGTCGGTGACAGCCTCGGGAACGCCAGTTTGGGCTACGAAACCACCCTTCCCGTGACCGTCGACGACATAGCTCGGCACACCGGCGCGGTCGCTCGCGCGACCGACGACGCCCTCGTCGTCGCCGACATGCCGTTCCTCTCGGTCGGCGTCGACGAAGCGGCGAGCCTCGAGAACGCGGGCCGGATGCTCAAAGAGGAAAACGCCCATGCGGTCAAACTCGAGTGCGGACCCCACACCGTCGATCTCACGGAGAAACTGGTCCAACTCGGAATTCCGGTGATGGCCCATCTGGGACTGACGCCCCAGCACGTCAACCAGTACGGCGGCTATCCCCGTCAGGGGACGGACCAGGAGGCCGCGGAACGCATCCTCGACCTGGCTGTGGCCCACGAGGACGCCGGCGCGTTCTCGCTGGTCCTGGAACACGTCCCGTCGAACCTCGCGGCGGACGTAACGGCGGCGCTGGACATCCCGACGATCGGCATCGGTGCCGGGCCGGACTGCGACGGGCAGGTGCTCGTGGTCGACGACGCGATCGGCCTCAGCGAGTGGTCTCCCTCGTTCTCGAAGCAGTTCGGCGACGTCCGCGGGGAGATGGAGTCCGCGATCGGAGCGTACGTCTCGGCGGTCGAGTCCGGCGAGTTCCCCGCCGACGAACACAGCCACGAGGAAAGCGACCTCGAGGACATCTATTGAGCGGCCGCCGGTCGAGTGCCGCCCGGTCCCCTCGAGACGATGGCGTAGAGCCCGCCTCGAGATCGGCGACGCGATAGCGGCGCGTAGATCACTGCGACCACGGACTCGTTCGCCTTCCGAGTATGGGTGATGGGAGCGCGCCGTCCGCTCGCGGACCGCCGCGGCGACCGTTTTCGCCGCGTCGCAGTCTCAGTCTCGGGTTCGATCGCCGGCGATCCCCGCGAAAAAGTCCTCGACGACGCCGTTGAACGCAGCGGGCTGCTCGGCCATCGCCAGATGGGCGGCGTCCTCGATCTCGCCGAGGCTGGCTCCCTCGATTTCGTCGGCGAGATACTCGTGGAACCACGGCGGCGTCAGCTGGTCGTACTCCCCGTACACCGCGAGCGTCGGGGTCTCGATCTCGGCGACGCGGTCGCGAACGTCGAACTCGTGGCAGGTCAGGAAGTCGCGGTTGGTGACCGCCTGTCCCGTCTCGTGCATTCGTTCCATCGATCGCTCCCGGAGCGCCGGCTCAGGGTCGTGAAAGAGCCGGTCCGGACCGTGCAGGAACTCGACCGCCCGTTGGAAGTCGGACTCGAGCCAGGTCAACAGGTCCTCGAGCACGCCGAGTCGCGCACCGGTACCCGTCAGCACGGCCGCTTCGGGGTCGTACTCGCGCTCGAGCAGGATCTGGAGGACGACGGCACCGCCAAGGGAGTTGCCGACGAGGTGTTCCGAACCCGTCGCTTCGACGACGGCCAGCACGTCATCGGCGTAGGCCGACAGCGCCGAGTAGCCGGCGCTCGCGTCGATGTCGTCCGAGTCGCCGTGGCCGCTGAGATCCATCGTAACGATCGGGTGGGCGGTCGCCAGCGACTGCTGGCCCGCCCAGATATCGCTCGCTCCCCCGCTCCCGTGGACGAAACAGATCGGCGATCCATCCCCGCCTCGGTCGACGACATCGTACGCCGTCTCTCGACCGTGGTGTGGTACTGTTTCCATACGCAACAGCACACCGGGGACTGGCATAAAGACTCGATTCGACGGCGACCGGCGACCGCCGGCAACGGGGCGTTGCGCGTCCGGCCCAGCGCCACACGTACCGGTCGGTGCAAGCACACGCATCGAGATTCGCTGTGAACTGCGAACAAGCACTTCAGCCATCCCCCTCTCGCCGTCATGCGATTATTCGGCGAAATGCTTAAATAGTAGCGGTGCTTACCTTGGGTTAGTTACAGCATGACTCTCGACCAATTCACCCCGGAGGAGGGGCAGGTAGCCCGCCGGTACGACTACAACGACAGCACGGTGATGGCTGTCGACTTCGGTACCGAGCAGGCCGACGCGTCGGTCGACATCGTCGACGGCACGGTCATCGTCGTCCTCGACGACGACCAGTACGAAATCGAACTCCCCCCAGGCGCCACGAACTCGCACACGTTTATGAAAAACGGCGTTCTCACTGTCGAACTGGAGGAGGACCTATGAAACTCACTGTCAAACCACTCAAACAGAAAGACGCCGGTCGCGGACTGGCCGCGATCGACCGCGTATCGATGACCGAACTCGACCTCGAGAACGGTGATTACATCGTTATCACGGGCTCGGGCGACGGCCAGGCCGTCGCACGCGTCTGGCCCGGCTACCCCGAAGACGAGGGACGTGGCATCGTCCGAATCGACGGCCGCCTGCGACAGGAGGCCGACGTCGGGATCGATGACAACGTCACGATCGAACCCGCGGACGTCAAACCCGCGAAATCGGTCACCGTCGCGCTCCCCCAGAACCTCCGCATTCGAGGGGACATCGGTCCGCTCGTCCGCGACAAGCTTTCGGGCCAGGCCGTCACCGAGGGCCAGACGGTGCCGTTCTCGCTCTCGTTCGGCCCCATGGCCAGCTCCGGCCAATCGGTGCCGCTGAAGATCGCGAGCACCTCGCCGTCGGGCACCGTCGTCATCACGGACTCGACGAGCATCGAGATCTCCGAGACCCCCGCCGAACAGGTCCAGTCCGGCGGCGGCGCGTCCGCGGAAGGCGTCCCGAACGTCGCCTACGAGGACATCGGTGGTCTGGACGACGAACTCGACCAGGTCCGCGAGATGATCGAGTTGCCGATGCGCCACCCCGAACTGTTCCAGCAGCTGGGGATCGAGCCGCCAAAGGGCGTCCTCCTGCACGGCCCGCCGGGCACGGGGAAGACCCTGATGGCCAAGGCGGTCGCCAACGAGATCGACGCCAACTTCGAGACGATCTCCGGCCCCGAGATCATGTCGAAGTACTACGGCGAATCCGAGGAACAGCTCCGCGAAGTCTTCGAAGAGGCCGAGGAGAACGCCCCCTCGATCATCTTCATCGACGAACTCGACTCCATCGCGGCCAAGCGCGAGGAGGCCGGCGGTGACGTCGAACGACGCGTCGTTGCCCAACTCCTCTCGCTGATGGACGGCCTCGAGGAACGTGGCCGAGTGACGGTCATCGCCGCGACCAACCGCGTCGACGCGATCGATCCCGCGCTCCGGCGCGGCGGTCGCTTCGACCGCGAGATCGAGATCGGCGTTCCCGACAAGGAGGGCCGCAAGGAGATCCTGCAGGTCCACACCCGCGGGATGCCCCTCGACGAGGAGATCGATCTGGATCAGTACGCCGAGAGCACGCACGGTTTCGTCGGAGCCGACCTCGAGTCGCTGGCTCGCGAAAGCGCCATGAACGCGCTCCGTCGCATCCGTCCCGAACTCGACCTCGAGTCCGAGGAGATCGACGCCGACGTACTCGATTCGCTGGAAGTGAGCGAACGGGACTTCAAAGAGGCGCTCAAGGGTATCCAGCCCTCCGCGATGCGCGAGGTCTTCGTCGAGGTTCCCGACGTCACGTGGAACGACGTCGGCGGACTGGGCGATACCAAAGAGCAGCTTCGCGAGACGATCCAGTGGCCGCTGGACTACCCCGAGGTGTTCGAGCAGATGGACATGCAGGCCGCCAAGGGCGTCCTCATGTACGGCCCGCCGGGCACGGGGAAGACCCTGCTCGCCAAGGCCGTCGCCAACGAGGCCCAGTCGAACTTCATCTCGATCAAGGGCCCCGAACTGCTGAACAAGTACGTCGGCGAGTCCGAGAAGGGCGTCCGCGAGGTCTTCGAGAAGGCGCGGTCGAACGCCCCGACCGTGATCTTCTTCGACGAGATCGACTCGATCGCGGGCGAACGCGGCCAGCGCCAGGGTGACTCCGGCGTCGGCGAACGCGTCGTCTCACAGCTCCTGACGGAACTCGACGGGCTCGAGGAACTCGAGGACGTCGTCGTGATCGCGACGACCAACCGGCCGGACCTGATCGACAGCGCTCTGCTCCGTCCCGGACGCCTCGATCGCCACGTCCACGTGCCGGTTCCCGACGAGGACGCGCGCAAAGCGATCTTCGACGTCCACACCCGCAACAAGCCGCTGGCCGAATCGGTCGACCTCGAGTGGCTCGCGGCCGAGACGGAGGGCTACGTCGGTGCCGACATCGAAGCGGTCTGCCGCGAGGCCTCGATGGCCGCCAGCCGCGAGTTCATCAACTCGGTCGATCCCGAGGAGATGGACGACACCATCGGCAACGTCCGCATCGGCAAGCAACACTTCGAGCACGCGCTCGAGGAGGTCAACCCGAGCGTCACCCCCGACACCCGCGAGCAGTACGAGGAACTCGAAGAGGAGTTCCAGCAGGCCGAGCCCGGACAGGACGAGCAGCTCGGACGCACCTTCCAGTAAGGCCGACAACCGCGGTCACGCGTCTCCGCCGTTGCCCGCATCAGTGGGTTACATCCGCCGGCTCGAGGGCGGCCAGCACCGCGTCGGCGTGACCGTCCGGCGAGACGCCCTCGTAGGCCGCCTCGATGCGTCCGTCCGGCCCGACGACATAGGTATTCCGGAAGACGCCGTCGAACGTATTGCCGAACATCTGTTTCTCGCCGTACGAATCGTACAGCGTCGCGACCTCACCGAACTCGTCCGATAGCAGGTCGAACTCGAGGTCGTAGTCGGCCGCGAAGTCGGCGATGTCGTCGACGAGATCGTCGCTGATACCGACGACCGCGATGTCGTGGGCCTCGAATTGCGGAAGCGCATCGTTGAATCCGCAGGCTTCGGTCGTACAGCCGTCCGTGTTGGCGCGGGGATAGAAGTAGACGACGAGCCGTTGCCCCGCGAACTCGGAGCGGGTGACCGTCTCGCCGCGTTGGTTTGGCAGTTCGAACTCCGGTGCTTCGTCGCCGACGTCGAGCATGCATGCGAGTTAGCGACTCGTCGTGTATACGTTACGATTTCACACGGTGGCGGCCGACGGCGAAACGGCAGACGCACCGACCCGCCGATTACTCGAGCCGTTCGGCTGCCTCCCGCTCGACGAGGGGTGCCGCGTTTTGCTCCGGGAGCGTGACGACGTCGTCGCTCGTCAGGGTATACTCCCGATCGTCGACGCCGAGAATGGAACCGATATCGCTGGTGATTCGGACGGTCGTGCGATCGATCCCGGCGGCCGCGTCCCGACCCTCGTCGGTCGCCGGCGCAGCATCGGCGTCCGCGGCCGGCGAGTCGACGGGACGGTCGGCACCGGAATCGGACGCCGCACTCGGTGGCTGGTTCGCCGGGCCGGTGCCATCGGTTCGATCCGCCCCCGTCCAATCAGTCGCTCCGACCGACGGCTCGGCCCCGCCCATGACGTCTGCGGCGGAGACGCCGCTCGAGTCGTCCGCGTCCGCGGCCGCGTCTGCCGCAGAGTCGACGGCCGGCGACGGTGCGTCGGGCGGTGCTGGCGGCGCGTCGTCCGCGGTCGCGTCGCCGGCTGGCTGAGTCTCGGTTCGCGCCTCGAGACCGCCGGCGTCGGCGGTCGGCGGTACATCGGACGTGGGCGGCGAGCCAGCGCCCGCGTCCGTCTCGGTGACCGACTCCTCGACGCCCTCGAGAACGTCGAGGACGCGGCTCTTGTTCGATCCGATCCGTTCGACGAGATCGTCGAACAGATCGCCCTCCTCGGCGGTCAGGCCCTCGTCGTCGGCCGGCATTCCGGCCGCCGCGAGACTGGCCTGTTTGACGAGTTTTCCCATCCGACGCTCGTAGATCGCTTCGACGACGTCTTTGGCGGTCTCGATCTCGTCGGTCAGGCGGCTGACGTCGGGCGACGAAAAGGGGTCGTCCGCCTGCTCGGCAACGCGGTCGCGTTCGTCCTCGAGATCGGCGATGTACTCGCCGACCTCCTGATAGAAGGCGGGGCGCAGGTTCTGGAGGCTGTCCTTCTGGCGCTCCTTGCTCTGGACCGAACGCAGTTCGTCTAAATTCATTCTTTCTCCTTCTCGGCGCGGCCGCGTGCCATCAGGAACACGGCGACGTATTCGGGTAGTGACTGGTCACCCTCCGCGACCGTAAAGCTATCTCCTCCGAGTTCGACCACGCCACCGTCACTGACATCGACGGTGATCTCGTGGCCCTCGAACGTCTCCGGGACGGCGTCAACCAGCGGATCGAAGTCGGCGATCTCGTCGCGCTCGAGTCGCACCGTTTGCAGTCCGCTTCCGCCGTGGAGGCTCCCGGGGAGGCGGATGAGTCGGTTCGTGTCGGTCGTGACCGGTTCGTCGATCGGCGCGTTGTCCCGCTCGACGGCCAGACTCGTGAACCGTTCGGCCAACTGCGCGACGGCGGTGTGGACGGTGACGTTACCCGCCTCGAGTTGCTCGCGATTGTTGCGGGCCGCGTTCAGCGTGGCCTCGGCCTTCCCCTCGCCGATGCCGTCGAACGACTGGAGTCGCTCGAGGGCGGCGTCTTCCTCGAGGTCGAGCAACTCGTCGACGAACGCCATGAAGTGATCGTGGGTCCGAGCGCCCCAACCACCTTCGGTCCGCAGCGTACGCCGCTCCGTCGGGGTCTTCCGCCCCAACCCGGCTACCGTCTCGGTTTCGATCAAGTCGTCGAACTCGAGGCCGATGCCGCGGACGTAGTCGACGATCTCACGGCGGTGCTCGCGCTCTAAGTGCAGGACGTTCTCGTCGCGGACGTGGACGTGATACCCGCGACCGCCCGAGAAGACGATCTCGAGGTCCTCGAAGGCAAAGTCGTTCTCGAGGAACTCGAGCAGGCGGCGCAGGGCGTCCTGACACTTCGCGAGCATCTCGCCATAGCTGTCTTCACCCAGCGTCACGCTGGGCAGGTGGTCGGCGTCGAGATCGAAGACGAGATCGGCGGACTGCCACTCTTTCTCGTGCATCGAACTCGCGCCGGGATCGCGAAAGCGTCCCGCGGAGAAGTAGACGTGTTGCGGGCGCTTTCGGACGAGGAATTCGGAGAGGTCGCCCAACTCAAGCAGCGAACGGTGGCGGACCATCGTCGTGTCCGGTCCCTCGGTCCAGGGGATGTACCCCCACTCGCGTTCGTTGGCCGCGGGCGGCGGTGTGATCTCCGTCCGTCGATAGTGGTCGCGGAATCGCCCCCGCAGATAGGCCCTCGTTCGCTCCTCCATACGACTCGAGTGGTCGTGGATGGGCGCGTATAATCTTGCCGAATGTTCGACCTCGTGGGGGGACGACACAGGGGTTCCGACCGAGAGCGGTGCGTGTCCCGTGTTGCTTCGCGCCGCGCTCGCTTAGCAGTTGTCGAGGGTGTCATAGAACGAGTAGCACACCAAAGAGCAGGGTGAACGCTGTGGTGGATGAGCCCAGCGACCCTGCAAGAGCATTCTTCGGTAGAGACGTTCTTCAATGTCGTGGAGACAGAGACGCTAGCGTTGCTTGAGCACCTTTCATTCGAGTTTCTCGAAGAGTTCGACGTGTTCGCCCCGGCGGAGACGGGGCGAACACGAGATCACGAGCCACCAGACCAGAGCTGATGCGTGGCTTCCTCGATTGCTACTACAAAGACAGCTACGGCATCTGCCCCGTTGAACGAGAGCTTCAGAATACAGTTGCCTGGCTCAGTTGTGGCTTCGATCGACCGCCGTCGAGAGACGCGGTCGATCGCTTTCTCACCGATCTCGAACACGTCGGTGACGAAATCTTTGACCACCTCGTCGAGCAGGCCGCCCGCCTCGGCTTGCTCGACTTGACCTACTGCATCGATTCGACTGACGTGAGAACGATGCCAGCCGATCAGGATGCGTCGAAATGCTACGATCCAACCGCCGAAGAATACTACTACGGCTACGGCTGTACGATCGTCTCGGCCGGACAAAAGATTGAACAGCCGATCTGGATGGTCGGTGATAATGGCTACGACACGCTTGACTGGCACGACCACCTGCTGACCGCAGGGGTCGTGCCAGTCGCTCCGTACAACGCACGAAACACTGACGACCCGAAAGACATCGAGTACAGGGTCGAAGACCGCGTCACCGAGCACAGCAAGGATGTTCGCTGAAGCAGTCGACGTTAGACGAGACGTACAACCGCCGTACAGGAGTCGAACGAACCAACGATGCAGTCAAGGACTGCGGCCTCGGGCACGTTCGAGCCCGAGGCCGCGTCCATGCACGAACGCGGGTGTTTCTTGCTCTTGTCTCCGTCTCGTTGTTTCGATCACCAATTATGAACGAGGAGACAATCAAGGAAGTACCGTGATCTCGGTGTGAGAAGGTCCCTGTAATATCCTTGTAGATGGGTTAATATTATATATTGGGGATATGTTATTAGATGTAGATGAATCGACGAACATTAATTCGAGCAACAACAGGAAGTATCGCTGCTGCAGGAGTTCCAACCGCCGTTTCAGCAAGAGGACACGATAGCTTTTCAACTGAAGATACGAGCCGATACAAGGGATTCGTAGTTGAAGTGGCGTCGAAAACATACTTGACAACTGTTGATATGGAAAATGGGGCGGTGAAGGTTGACGAAGTGGATGAGAATGAAGAAATCGCCGAATATAGGATCAGTAGCATAAAGAAAGACGAGAATGAAACCCAAATATCCAAAAAGTCGGCGCATTCTGAAGATATTAAGATCAGTCGTCAACTTGAAAACATCAATAAAAATAATATGGATGATGGTGGTAGTCAAATTAAGCAATTCAAATTAAAACATGAATCGCAAATCAGATCTGCTGTAGAGAAACAAGCGGATACTCCCGAAATTATTGAGAGAACAGAATCTTATGCTAGAAAAAAAGAAGGTGATGAGGACTGTAAAAACGATTGCAACCATCATTGGTTGATGGGAACTTCAATGAAATTCAATGGCATGGTTGCTGAAGTCTCAAAATCAGTTATTGTTGCGGCTATTCTAGGAGCGTTGGCTTCATCTGGATCTGGAGCGCTTGCAAGTATCTTTGGAAATAACATTGTTGAGGGGATCGTTGGAGCAGTAGCTAGCCAATTGGTCGACAATTCACTCTCACTTGCACGATACGATTATGACCTTAACTATAAAATTGGATCAAAGAAGATGACTTCGGCAGGCTACGGTATTGGTCCTTGGAAACCAGGTAAAAGTGAAATTATTGAAATGGCGACAATGCTTGGGCATAGCCCCAGATGTGACTGGTCATAGCATATATGATATTTAGTATATAAATATTAATTAAAATATCTATATAGATTGGTCTAGAAGCCAGTTCAAAACATTAAACGCCTAGTTAACTAAATAAGACAGATACTATGGGTTCAGACAGAAGAAAATTTTGGTCAAGAAGAACATTAGCTCATATTGTGGGGTTAACAATTGCCGTGCAAGTATCTGAGACCGTAAATCGATTAATAGGTGTGTCAAATATTATATTTTATATTATAACAACAGCAATATTTGCATATATTTTCATTGAAATTCTAGAATTGATACTAGCAACGGAAAATACTACATGATTCAATTAGCTGCGATGATATCGGCATGAATCCCTCAGGTTATTGGGCTTTACATGGTGACGCTGTCTCTCGCCCGTTATTTTCTGCTTGTTAGCCTCTGAAGTGCAATTCGTCCCGTTCGCCGCTGCCTCCACCACTTCTATTCAACCGCGCTGCCCGAGGACGCACGGGCGGCCGTCGGCTCGATGGCGCGGGACCTCGCACCCGACATCGCAGCGCTCGTCGCGGACCTCGAGACGAACCACGGCGACACGTTGGAGCGGATCGCCGACGGGATGGCTCCCTGTGAACACTGTCGAAGCCAGAAGTACGAGACGTACCTGCTGTTGACGATCCTTCGGCGGGCGTTCGTGGCGGGAACCCTTCGAGACGATCCCGGACAGTAGTTCCGACCGTCCGATCCGTCTCGGCAATCAGTAGCGTCCCGTTTCAGCGCCGTATCAGATCGGAAATCCGGTCAGCGATACCGACGTCGGCCCCGAGTTTCAGGTAGTAGGCGTCGCCGCCGTCCTCGTAGTAGTCGTCGATCCGGCGCTTGATCTCGAAGCCGAGGTGTTCGTAGAACTGGAGCGCGTTCTCGTTACTCGTCCGAGCGTGGCACGTGATCGTGTCGTGATCGCCCGCGACGTGGGCGACGAGTCGTTTGCCGATCCCTTCGCCGCGGACGTCCGGACTCACCGCCAGAAAGAGAATGTAGCCGTCGCGTCGAACGGCAGCGAACCCGATGAGCGCACCGTCTTGGACGTAACAGTGGACCTTCGACCGTCGATACGCGTCCGTAAAGAAGTCGTACCGTTGTTTGAGCACATCCTCCTGACGGTTGATCTCCTCCTTTAGCTGCCAGGCGTCGTCGACGAAATCGTCGCTCCCCGGCGCGACGACGCGACTGTCGATATTGACGCTCACTACGACAGTCTACCAGCGTCGTCAATATAATTCCACCGGCAGTCGACGTGCGGACCGTCGGAGCGGCCGACGCGTCCGGGGGCCATCGATTCGACCTGACAACCGTCCGGTGACAATGCGCTCGAACCGACGGGCATAGAACCCCAGCCGAACAAACCGGCCCCAATGGGGTACGAACTGCGCGACCACACGGCCGACGTCGCCGTGGCGGCGACCGGTGACTCGCTTGCGAACGTCTTCGCAGCGGTGGCAAACGGCCTCGCAGCCGCCTCGTGCGACGAGATCGCCGATGCCGGGGACCGATTTTCGCTCGCCGTGACGGCCGAAAACCGCGAGGCGCTGCTGTTCGACTACCTCGACGAACTGATCTATCTGCGAGACGTTCGGGCGGCACTCCCGGTCGACCACCGCGTCGACTCGATCGAGACGCCGTCGGCCGCGAGCGGCGGCGCGGACGAGTGGCAGCTCGCGGCCAGCGCCCGCGGCGTTCCGCTCTCCGAAATCGACGCTCGCGAGGTGAAGGCGGTGACGTACTCGGAGATGCGCCTCGAGCGCGTCGGTACGGACGGTGACGACGGGGGCTGGGAGGCGTACGTCGTCTTCGACGTTTGACCGGCTGTGGCCGCGGGCGGTCGGCGCACGTGTGATCAATCAGGTGGTCGTATTTTCCTCTCCCGGACCGTACCGCACGGTGATGGGGGACGGATGCCGACGCGTTCGAAAACGGCGACTCGTCGGGGCAGTGGTGGCTCTCCTCGCGGCTTCGGGTGTGGTAATGGGGACGGCCCGGGCTCACGAGGAGTACGTCGTCGACGAGGAGCGCGACATCGCCGTCGGCGAGTTCCTCGCCGAGTCGTTGCGCGATCCGTTCGTCGTCGGCCCGCTCTTGGCGGGTGCGTTCGCCGTCACCGTCGCGATCGCGATCTACCTCTTCGTTCGCCCGCTGCAGCGGGATCTCGCCGCGTTCCGGGCCGCCATGCGGGAGTACACCCTGTTCGTTCCCTGGCTGCTCCGGATCTCCTTCGGTATCCCGCTGATCGGTGCCGGGTTCGGCGGCTACTTCATCAGTCCCGCGCTCCATGTCGAACTGCGGCTTCTCCAGGTCGCGCTCGGCTTTCTCCTCCTGTTCGGCCTGGCGACGCGCGTCGTCGCGCTGGTCACGCTCGCTGCCTACCTCGTCGGTCTCACGCTCCGGCCGATCCTGCTGTTGCAACTCGAGTACGTCGGCGGCATGCTCGCCATCGTCCTGATCGGAAGCGGGCAACCGAGCGCGGATCACGTTCTCCAGCGGGTCGCCGGCACCTCGGGGACCGTCTACGGCCGGGTCGATCCGGTGTCCGATCGCGCTCGCACGTTTCAGGAGCGGGTTCGTGGGTACCGCCCCTTCGTGCCGACGATCGTTCGTATCGGTCTCGGCTATACGTTCGTCTCCCTCGGGCTGGGCCAGAAGCTACTGCGACCCGGCATCGCGCTTGCGGTCGTCGGCCGGTACGATCTGACCGCGGTCGTCCCCGCCAGTCCCGCGCTGTGGGTCCTCGGCGCGGGGGTGGCCGAGGTGGGGCTCGGTCTCGCGCTCCTGGTCGGGTTTGGCACGCGGGCGAGCGCAGCGACGGCGATCGGCGTGTTCGCGCTCACGCTCTTCGCGCTGCCCGACGATCCCGTCCTCGCCCACGTCGGCCTCTTCGGTCTGGCGTCGGTGTTGCTCATCACCGGCAGCGGCCCGTACGCCGTCGATCGATGGCTCGAGGCCCGCGTGACCGACGAACGCGCCGACGGGGTACTGGAGCCCGCGTAAACGGGGTGCGCCCGCGATTCGACAGTGCTAGTGACTGTCGAAGGCGTTGAAGAGACGAACACCTTTCATCGCTGCGGGCCGACTTCCATGTATGACCACCTTCGACGCCGACGGCATCACGCTCGAGCGGGTGCGCGAGTACGTCTGGGAGATCCCCCAGGACGGGGACATGCGTGTTCCCGCACGGGTACTGGCGAGCGAAGCGCTGCTCGAGGAGATCAAGGAGGACAAGACCCTCGAACAGATCAAAAATACGACTCACCTGCCGGGAATCACGAACTACGCGATTTGCATGCCCGACGGACATCAGGGCTACGGCTTCCCGGTCGGCGGGGTCGGCGCACTCGACGCCGAAAACGGCTGTATTTCGCCGGGCGCAGTCGGTTACGACATCAATTGTGGCGTCCGAATGATGCGGACGAACCTGACCTACGACGAGGTGCGGGGCCACGAGGAGGAACTCGTCGACTCCCTGTTCGCCAACGTTCCGTCGGGGCTCGGCGGCGGCGGCATCGTCGAGGCCGGCGTCGACACCGTCGACGAAATCCTCGCCCGCGGCGTCGACTGGGCGCTCGAGAACGGCCACGCCGTCGAGGACGACCTGCTGCACTGTGAGGACGAAGGGATGCGCGAGGGCGCAGAGCCCGAGAAAGTGAGCCAGAAAGCCAAAGACCGCGGAAAGAACCAGATCGGCTCGCTGGGATCGGGCAACCACTTCCTCGAGGTCCAGCGCGTGACCGATGTCTTCGATGCGGACGTAGGCGAGGCCTACGGGCTCGAGGAAGACCGGATCGTCGTGTTGATCCACTGTGGCTCCCGCGGTCTGGGGCATCAAACCTGCAACGACTACCTGCGGAAGATCGAACAGCAGCATCAGGGACTGCTGGACCAGTTGCCCGACAAGGAACTCGCGGCCGCGCCTGCGGGTTCACAGCTGGCTGAGGACTACTACGGCGCGATGAACGCGGCGATCAACTTCGCGTGGGTCAACCGGCAGCTGATCATGCACCGCACGCGGCAGGTCTTCGAGCGCGTGTTCGATCGGTCGTGGGAGGAGATGGAGATGGAACTGCTGTACGACGTGGCCCACAACATCGCGAAGAAGGAGACCCACACGGTCGGGGCGGACGGGGAAGAGCGCGAACTCTACGTCCACCGCAAGGGGGCGACGCGGGCGTTCCCCGCCGGCCATCCCGAAGTCCCGTCGGCCTACCGTGATGTCGGCCAACCGGTGATCATCCCCGGCAGCATGGGCGCTGGCAGCTACGTCCTCCGAGGCGGCGAGAATTCGATGGACCTGACGTTCGGCTCCACCGCCCACGGTGCCGGCCGGCTGATGAGCCGTACGCAGGCCAAAGACGAGTTCTGGGGCGGCGATGTCCAACAGGACCTCGCGGACCAGCAGGAGATCCACGTCAAGGCCCAGTCCGGAGCCACGATCGCCGAGGAAGCGCCGGGCGTCTACAAGGACGTCGACGAGGTCGTCCGCGTCTCCGACGAACTCGGGATCGGCGACAGGGTCGCGCGGACGTTCCCCGTGTGTAACATCAAGGGCTAGTTGGGAACGATCCGCTATTTTCCCATCGCACTCCTATCGACCCGCTCGAGGCCCTTCGCGAAGAAGCACGAAAGAGCGAGAAGACGGCCGACGAACTCGAAGAGCGAAACCGATCGTCGGGCTTGCGTTCACTTCAGCCGGTACGGACTGTCCTCGTCCTCATCGTCGCCCTCGTTCTCGTAGGGTTTCCGCGCGGTGATCGTCACCGTTGCCTCGGGGTCATCCTCGTCGGCCCACGGGCTATCGTAGGCCGAGATCTCGAGGTCGGTCACGTCCCATCCCTCCGCCTCGACGAGTTCGACCAGCCGTCGCTGGTCCGCGAGCATGTCCTCGTCCATGGCCCGCGGTTCGAGCGCGAGCGTGGTAGCTCTTCCGCCGATCAGTGCGCGAACCGACGCCACGATCGATCCGCCGTTCGACACTGGCGGCACGGCGACCGGCGACCGGTCGGCGTCGGCACTCATCATAGCGGGTTGACAGGGTCTGCAAACCGAAATCGGTTACGCGGCGTCGGAATTCCCGGCGTGTTTAAGCGGATCCGTCTGCAACTCGGACGCATGCTCACCGACGAGTTCGGACGGGAGGTCACCGGGGTGCGCGTCTCCCTCACCGATCGGTGTAATTTCGACTGCGTCTACTGTCACAACGAGGGGCTGGGGGACACTCGCGGACCGATGGACCCACAGGACGACGAGATGTCGACCGACGACGTCGTCCGGTTTCTCGAGGTCGCCGCCGAGTTCGGCGTCGACGCGGTCAAGTTCACCGGCGGGGAACCCATGCTCCGGCAGGATTTAGCGGAGATCATCGAGCGCACCCCGGATCGGATGGAGGTCTCGCTGACCACGAACGGGACGTTCCTCCCCGGCCGCGCCGAGGAGCTCGTCGACGCCGGCCTCGAGCGGGTCAACGTCTCCCAGGACGCGCTCGACCCGGCGGACTTCGCCGCCGTGACGAAAAGCGGGGCCTACGAGAAAGTGCTCGAGGGCGTCGAAGCGGCGCTGGACGCGGGACTCGACCCGGTCAAACTCAACATGGTCGTCTTCGAGCACACGGCAGGGTACGTACCGGAGATGGTCGATCACGTCGCGGACAACGACGGACTCCAGTTGCAGTTGATCGAGTACATGCCCGAACTGACGGGCAAGCCCGAGTGGAACATCGACATCCAGCGCGTCCACGACTGGCTGGCCGAGCGGGCCACCGAGATCGAACATCGCGAGATGCACGACCGGAAACGGTACTGGGTCGGCGGGAGCGCAGCCGACGACGGCGAGGCGAGCGACGCCTCGTCGAACTCGTCCGGAATGGTCGAAATCGTCGATCCCGTCGAGAACCCCACCTTCTGTGCGAACTGTCACCGCGTTCGGGTCACCCACGAGGGTTACCTCAAGGGCTGTCTCAACCGTAACGACGACCTCAAGTCGATGGGTGAGATGACGAAACCGGAGATCCGCGAGGCGTTCCGCGAGACCGTCGCCGATCGAGTCCCCTACTACGGGGAGTACATGGTCCAAAACGACGACGGCCAGTGGGAGATCAACGAGAAGTACATCGAAGAGTACGCCGGCGCGTAGCACCGCCGCGGCCGCAGCCGTCGTCCAGTCGTTCGTCGACGCGAGCGGAGTGACGCGGGTGAGAGGGGCACACGAGCCGTCGCGCCCTTTCGTTGCCCTTAAGTAGTAGACGGGGGTACGTTCGGGTGCAATACGTGCAGGGGAGCGATCCCCGAGTCCGGGAGGGCGATGATAGACGAACGGTGTTGTGGTAGCCAAGCGGCCCAAGGCGCATGGTTGCTAACCATGTGGCGTCAAGCCTCCGGGGTTCGAATCCCCGCCACAACGTCGGACACTTCGCTGGCGTTTTCCCGCCAGTCATTTGCAACGCAGGCAGACCAGACACAGATACACGACACATGAGCGCCGAAGAACCTCAAGAACAAGAAGACGACGAAGATCTTCGATACTTCGTCCGCATCGGGCAAACCGACCTCGATGGGACGAAGTCCGTCGAGCGCTCGCTCTCGGAGATGAACGGGATCGGTCGCCGAACCGCCCGACTCATCGCCGAGGAAGCGGGTGTCGACCGAACGGCGACGTTCGGCCGGCTCGACGACGACGTCATCGATGGCGTCATCGAAGTCGTCGAGAACTACGCCGACGAAGTCCCGGACTGGCTCAACAACCGTCAGGACGACTTCTACAGCGGCGAAACGACCCACGAGATCGGCAACGATCTCCAGTTGACTCGACAGCACGACATCAACCGGATGAAGATGATCGACTCCTACAAGGGCACGCGCCACAAGCGCGGCCAGAAGGTTCGCGGTCAGCGAACCAAGTCCACCGGTCGTACGGAGGGCACCATCGGAGTCAATGTCGAAGAGATCCGCGAAGAACAGGCCGAAGAGGCCGCCGAAGAAGAGGGCGAGGGTGAATAATGCCACTCGGCACTGACACCAAGCAATACGAGACGCCGAACCACCCCTACCAGGGTGAACGCATTGCCTCCGAACACTCCCTCGTCGACCGCTACGGGCTCTCCAACAAGGAAGAGCTCTGGCGTGCCCAGTCCGAGCTTCGCTCCTACCGGCGCGAGGCCCGCGAACTGCTCGGCCAGGCCCAGGACGACGACACCGTCGTCCGCCGCTCCGAGGAGTTCCTCGGTCGGCTCAAACGTGTCGGCATCCTCGACGAAACCGACGAACTCGGCGACATCCTGTCGCTCGAGATCGAAGACATCCTCGAGCGCCGACTGCAGACGGTCGTCTACCGCAACGGGCTGGCAAACACGGCCCAGCAGGCTCGGCAGTTCATCACGCACGGCCACATCGTGGTCGACGGGCAGCGCCACCTCGTTCCCTCCTACGTCGTCGACATCGACGAGGAGGACCTGGTGGCCTTCGACGAGAACAGCCCGCTCGCGGACGACCTCCACCCCGAACGCGCGGAGGGTCAGTAACATGAGTCAGGACGACGAAAAATGGGGCATTGCCCACGTACACGCATCGTTCAACAACACCGTCATGACCGTGACCGACCTCACGGGCGCGGAGACGATCGCCAAGTCCTCCGGTGGGACGGCGGTCAAGCAGAACCGCGACGAGGCGTCGCCGTACGCGGCCATGCAGATGGCCGAGTCCGTCGCCGAAGAGGTCAAAGCGGCCGGCATCACGGGCCTGCACGTTCACGTGCGCGGCCCCGGTGGCAACCTTCAGAAGTCCCCCGGTCCGGGCGCACAGGCGACGATTCGTGCGCTCGCCCGCTCGGGCATCGAGATCGGGCGCATCGAGGACGTCACGCCGATCCCACACGACGGATCGCGCGCTCCCAAAGGGAAGGGCGGCTACTAGATCATGAGTGCAGAGTACGACGTCGAGTTCGTCGAACGCGAGGATCGTGAGGCACGGTTCCTCGTTCGCGGCGTGACACCCGGGTTCGCCAACGGTATTCGTCGAGCGATGGTCGCCGACGTACCGACGATGGCGATCGATACCGTCCGGTTCGTCGAGAACTCGTCGGTCATGTTCGACGAGCAACTCGCCTTGCGACTCGGCCTCGTCCCGCTGACGACGCCGCCGGTCGGCGAGTTCGGCGAGGACGAGACCGTCACGCTCTCGATCGACGTCGAAGGGCCGGCCACCGCGTACTCCGGCGACCTCGTTTCCAGCGACGATCTCGTCCAACCCGCCGACGAGAACGTCCCGATCATCGAACTCAAGGACGGCCAGCGTCTCGAGGCCGAGGCCGACGCCGTCATCGACCGCGGGAAAGACCACGCCAAACATCAGGGCGGGGTCGCGGTCGGCTACCGACACCTCCAGCGCGTGGAGGTTGAGGGTGACCTGCCGGAGTTCGAGGACGAGGAGCGTCGGATCATCCGCGGCGTCATCGAAGACGACGGCGAACTCGTGTCCACGAGCGAGTTCGATCACGACCTCTCGAACCGGTATCCGGGCAAGGAGGTCCGGATCGAGGACGTGCCGAACGCCTTCGTCTTCCACGTCGAAACCGACGGCTCGTTCCCCATTGAGGAACTCGTCACGCGGGCCGCGGACACGATCGCGGAACGCGCGACCGAACTCGAAGACGCAGTACAGCTGTAGATATGAACCGACGCCCCAAACCCACGCAGGACGCGCCGCTCGCCGACGCCGTGAACGACGAGACCGGCGATCGCGCGTCCGACGGAATCGAAAGGGGTTTGAAGGGGCGACGGGTAGACGGAAGTGCGAGCAGGGATAGCCAAGTCAGGCCAACGGCGCAGCGTTCAGGGCGCTGTCTCGTAGGAGTCCGCAGGTTCAAATCCTGCTCCCTGCATCACTTCTCTACGACCGAACGACAGTCAGGAAGCGGTCGGGCAGTATCCGACCGGTTCACGACACGGCCCGTTCGGCAGTACAACAATTTCGATTCCACAGTCGACGGCGCGGTTCCTCGCGTCGCCGATCAGTTAGCAGTTGGAGGATACCAATGAGTAGCAAGACTAATCCGAGGCTCAACGATCTTATCGCCGAGCTGAAGTCGACGTCCCGCGAAGCGGACGCCGACGTCTGGCGAGACGTTGCGGATCGACTCGAGAAGCCCCGGCGCACCCACGCTGAGGTAAACCTGGGCCGCATCGAGCGATACGCACGCGAAGAAGAGACTGTCGTCGTTCCCGGCAAAGTGCTGGGCTCCGGCGCACTACAGAAGAACGTTACCGTCGCCGCCGTCAACTTCTCTTCGTCCGCGGAGACGAAGATCGATCAGGTCGGCGAACCGGTACCGCTCGAGCAAGCGCTCGAAGAGAACCCCGAAGGGGCAAACGTCCGGGTGATCCGATGAGTCTCGCAGAGTTCGACGCAGATCTCGTCGTCGATGCCGGTGACTGTATCCTCGGTCGCGTCGCAAGCGAGGTCGCCCAGCGCGCGCTGGACGGCGACCGCGTCGCGATCGTCAACGCAGAGGACGCAGTCATCACCGGCGACAAAGAAGACATCTTCGAGACGTACCGCACGCGGCTGGAACTGGGTTCGGACCGCGGACCGTACTACCCCAAGCGACCGGACACGATCTTCAAGCGCTCCGTTCGCGGGATGCTGCCGTACAAGAAACCCCGTGGCCGCGAGGCACTCGACAACGTCCGCGTCTACGTCGGCAACCCCTACGAGGGCGACGACGACCACGAGTCGGACGTACTCGAGGGAACGTCGCTGGATCGCCTGTCGAACATCCGCTTCGTCCACCTACACGAAGTGTCCGAACAGTTAGGTGCTAACGTCACATGGTAACCAATACGAGTGGCAAGAAAAAGACAGCCGTCGCTCGCGCCACGGTGCGCGAAGGCGAGGGTCGCGTTCGAATCAATTCCCAACCCGTCGAGCTGGTCGAACCGGAGATGTCCCGGCTCAAGATGCTTGAGCCGTTCCGCATCGTCGGCGATGACCTGCGCGGCGAGATGGACATCGATGTCCGTGTCGAGGGTGGCGGCATCAGCGGCCAGGCAGACGCCGTTCGGACCGCGATCGCACGCGGGATCGTCCAGCACTCGAACGACGCCGAACTCCGCGACGCGTTCATGGAGTTCGACCGCTCGCTGCTGGTCAACGACGTTCGCCAGTCCGAACCGAAGAAATGGGGTGGCCCGGGCGCTCGGGCACGCTACCAGAAGTCCTACCGCTGAGGTGATCCACGCATGATGGTACCGGTCCGGTGTTTCACCTGTGGTAACGTCGTCGCCGAACACTGGGAGGAGTTCGACGAGCGAGCGAACGAAGGCGACGAGGACCCCGAGGAGGTGCTCGACGAACTCGGCGTCGACCGCTACTGCTGTCGGCGCATGCTCGTCAGTCACAAGGACCTGGTCGACGTCGTCTCCCCGTACCAGTAACAATGCAACAACAACAGCACAACCGCTACGAGAAGGCACGCATCCTCGGCGCGCGAGCGCTGCAGGTATCCTACGGCGCGCCGGTGTTGATCGAGACGGAGCAGACCCAACCGATCCTCATCGCCGCCGAGGAGTACGACGCCGGCGTGCTGCCGTTTACCGTCAAGCGGGGGTACGACCGGAAATGACGCTCATCACCGACATCCGGCTCCGTCGAATCCTCGACTCGCGAGGGAATCCGACGGTCGAGGCCGATGTCGTGACCGAAAGCGGCGGCTTCGGTCGCGCCGCGGCACCCAGCGGTGCCAGCACCGGCGAGTACGAGGCCGTCGAGCGGCCGCCGAGCGAGGCTATCGCCGCGGCTCGGGAACACGCCGTTCCCCGACTCGTCGGCGAGGTCTACGCCGGCAATCAGCGCGACGTCGACGCCGCGCTCCACGCCGCCGACGGAACCGACGACTTCTCGGAGATCGGTGCCAACAGCGCAGTCGCGATCTCGATGGCCGCCGCGAAGGCCGGTGCCGACGTGCTTGGTGCCCCGCTGTTCCAGCACCTCGGCGGGACGTTCCGCGGCGACGGCTTCCCGATTCCCCTCGGCAACGTCGTCGGCGGCGGCGAACACGCCGCCGACGCGACCGACATTCAGGAGTTCCTGGCCGCACCCGTCGGCGCACCCAGCGTCGCTGACGCCGTCTTCGCAAACGCAGCCGTCCACGCCGCCGTCGCCGACCTGCTCGAGGAACGCGACGTTCCCTGTGGCAAGGGCGACGAGGGCGCGTGGGCACCGTCGATCGACGACGGCGAGGCCTTCGAAATCGTCGCCGAGGCGGTCTCGATGGTTCAGGACGAGGTCGGTTTCAACATCGGCTTCGGGCTGGACGTCGCCGGTGCCGAGTTGTACGATTCCGACTCGGAAACGTACGAGTACAGCGACCGGAGCCGCGACACCGACGAGCAGATCGCGTACATCGCGGATCTGGTCGAGGAGTACGACCTCGTCTACGTCGAGGACCCGCTCGACGAGGACGACTACGACGCCTTCGCCGACCTCACCGACGAGGTCGGTGACCAGACGCTGATCTGTGGCGACGACCTGTTCGTCACCAACACCGATCGGCTCATCGAGGGTATCGATCGCGGCGCGGCCAACAGCATCCTGATCAAGCCAAACCAGATCGGGACGCTGTCGGACGCCTTCGACGCGATCGAACTCGCGACGGAGAACGGCTACGACTCGGTCGTCTCCCACCGGTCGGGCGAGACCGAAGACGCGACGATCGCACACCTCGCCGTTGCGACCGACGCCCCCTTCATCAAGACGGGTGCCGTCGGCGGCGAGCGAACCGCAAAGCTCAACGAGCTTATTCGAATCGCAGACGACGCGACATGACAGAGAACGACGCAACCCAGGAAGAGCTCGACGCCGCCGAGGAGGCGATCGACGAGGAGCCAGCCGAAGGGGCTGGCCCCGCCGCCGACGCCGACGACGTCGAGCCAGTAGACGAACAGTCCGCCGACGCCGAGGGAGCACCCGCGGCCGACGCCGAACAAGCCGACGACGCCGACGAGGAGGACGCCGGTCCGACCCTCGACGACGACGTCATGCCCGACGAGGAGGCGGACCTCCTCATCCCCGTCGAGGACTACCTCGGTGCTGGTGTCCACATCGGGACCCAGCAGAAGACCTCGGACATGGACCGGTTTATCCACCGCGTCCGAACCGACGGGCTCTACGTGCTCGACATCTCGAAGACCGACGGCCGTATCCGCACGGCCGCGGACTTCCTCGCCAACTACGACCCCGAGCAGATCCTGGTCACCTCGAGCCGCCAGTACGGTCGGTTCCCGGCGGAGAAGTTCGCCGAGGCAGTCGGCGCTCGCGCCCGCACCGGTCGTTTCATCCCGGGCACGCTGACCAATCCCAAGTACGACGGCTACATCGAACCGGACGTCCTCGTCGTCACCGACCCGATCGGCGACGCCCAGGCCGTCAAGGAGGCCATCACGGTCGGGATTCCGGTCATCGCAATGTGTGACTCGAACAACCAAGTCAGTAACGTCGACCTGGTCGTCCCGACGAACAACAAGGGTCGCAAGGCCCTCTCGGTCGTCTACTGGCTACTCGCCAACGAGGTTCTCGATCGACGCGGTGCCGAGCCGTCCTACTCGCTCGAGGACTTCGAGAGCGGCGTCTAATTCGGTCGCGGTCGACACTGTTCGTTTTCTCGTACCCCTGCACCGCGTAGCGACGCGACAACAACGGGTGATCACATCCGTACCCCAGTATAAGCGGCAGCGACGGAATCGCTAGCGACCCCTGCTCTCACACGGGAGTCGGGGCGCGACCCGCCGCGGTCGGGTCGGGACTCAGTTCACTCTCGCGTGAGCGAGCGGTCGTAACCGGTGGGAGCGGGTTGACGCGCGTTCGATCGAACCGCGAGCAGGTGAAGTGCGGGAGACCGGTGACACGGCGTCGTCACGGTGACGACGCTTCCTCGAGCAAGTCCCCGACCAGTTCGGCGGCGTCGACGGCCGTCGCACCGAAGACGTACGTCGCGGGTTCGATACCGAACGCCCCGCGGTGGTAGGCGACGGCCGGTACCGCTCCCCGATCCGCGAACCGGCGTCGGAGGTGCGCGCCGCGGTCCTCGTAGTCGGCGTCGAACTCGAGGGGATCGATGTCCAGCGTCCGCGCGGCCGCGAGCAGGTCGTCGTCGGTGGCGATATTGATCGCGGCACGGCGGTCGGAGCCGACCGAATTCGAAGCGAGGACCGCCGTTGCGACGTGTTTCGACGCGCCGAACTCCGGATTCGCGGGGATTTCGATCCGCCCACCCATGGCGTAGATCCGGCCGGGAACCGCGGCGACATCGGTCTCGTCGCGGGGATCGGGGAGACACATCCCGACGTTCGTGCCGACGTTCGGGATGAAGTCGGCCATCCCGGGGGTCGAGGCGAGGGTTCGTGCAGCCGTCCGTACGTTCGCGAGGACATCCCGTTCGGCGCGTACGTCGGAATCGAGGCCGCGAACGCACAGGTCGCAGCCGAGTCCGCGCAGTTCGGGCATCTCCTCCTCGTGGAGTTCGCAGATCGGACCCCGATCCTCGAGGGTGCGGACGAGCGAGAGGAGTTCGGCGAGGGCGTCGTAGCCGTCCATCTCGCCGGCCGCCAGTCCGTTCGCGATGCGGTCGACGGTAGCGACGGTCTCTGGATCGTCGCGAAAGCGAGCGTCGCCGCCGCTGTCGCCGCCGACGTACTTGCTGACCGCGGCCTGGGTGACGCCGAGTTCGGTGGCGATCTCCCGTTGGGTTAGCCCGAGATCGGCGAGGCGTACGGCCAGCATCGCCCGGACGGTCGGTAGGAACCGATCGACGACGAGTTCGCTCGGCAAGACCAGCGACATACGACCGACGTTCGACTGCAGGAATATAAGTCCGCCTCCGATTCGACCGCGGTGGCCCGACGACCATCGGACGGCGACAAAGATAGCTATTAACCATCGTCGGACGAACGGCCGGGCATGACACTTTCGAGCGCTCCCGGCAAGGTGTATCTACTCGGGGAGCACGCGGTGGTCTACGGCGAGCCGACGGTCCTGTGTGCGATCGAACAGCGGGCGCGGGTCGGCGTACAGCGACGCGACGACGGGAAACTCCGAGTCAACGCCGAAGATCTCAGTCTGGACGGGTTCACGGTCGAGTACGACGGGACGGCCGACGAGGGGCCGGACATCGATGTCTCGGAATCGCTGCTCGACGCCGCGATGGGGTACGTCGACGGCGCGATCGAGCAGGTTCGGGATGTCACCGGAAACGACGAAGTCGGGTTCGACGTGACCATCGAGAGCGACATCCCCCTGGGTGCGGGACTCGGGTCGTCGGCCGCGGTCGTCGTGGCGGCTATCGACGCCGCCACCCGCGAACTCGGCGTCACCCTCGAGACCGACGAACTCGCCGAGCGAGCCTATCGAACGGAGTACCAGGTCCAGAACGGGCAGGCCTCGCGTGCGGACACGTTCTGTTCGGCGACCGGCGGCGCGGTCCGCGTCGAGGGCGACGACTGTCGCTCGCTCGCGGCACCGGACCTGCCGATCGTGATCGGGTTCGACGGCGGTGCGGGCGATACCGGGCAACTGGTGGCGGGGGTCCGATCCCTGCGCGACGAGTACGAGTTCGCTGCCGACACGATCGCTGCGATCGGCGATGTCGTGCGTAACGGCGAGGCGGCGCTTGCCGACGGCGATCTCGAGGAACTCGGCCGGCTGATGAACTTCAATCACGGGCTGCTATCGGCGCTGGGCGTCTCCTCGCGCTCCCTGGACACGATGGTCTGGGCGGCCCGCGACGCGGGCGCGTACGGCGCGAAGCTCATCGGGGCCGGCGGGGGCGGCTGTATCGCCGCGTTGGACCCGACGCCGGAGACCGAGACGGCTCTCTCCTTTACCCCGGGCTGTGAAGACGCCTTCCGCGCGGAACTCGCCGACAGCGGGGTGAAACGGCTCGAATGATCGTGCTGAAACTCGGCGGCAGCGTCATCACGGAAAAGGATCGTGCGGAGACCCTCGACGGGGAAGCCCTCGAGCGCGCGGCCGACGCTATCGCGGCGGCACGAGCGGACGGCGGCGCGGACCTCGTCGTCGTCCACGGCGGCGGGAGCTTCGGCCATCACAACGCCAGCGAACACGGCGTCACCACGACTGAGGGGACCCGCGACGCGAACGCGGCGCTCGACATCCACGGTGCGATGACGACGTTGAACCGGTTCGTTTTGGGGCGACTGCTCGAGCGCGACGTGCAGGCGGTGCCGGTCCACCCCTTTTCGACGGCCCACCGCGACGGCGACGGAACCCTCGACCTGCCGACCGGACAGGTCGAAACGATGCTCGCGGAGGGGTTCGTCCCCGTCCTCCACGGCGACGTGATCGCCCACGCCGGCGCGGGCGCGACCGTCGTCAGCGGCGACGAACTCGTCGCGGCGCTCGCCCGCACCCTCGACGCCGATCGGGTCGGGCTCTGCTCGACGGTGCCCGGCGTACTGGACGACGAGGACGCGGTTATCGACCGGATCGACGACTTCGAGACGGTCGCCGACGTGCTCGGAGCCAGCGAGGCGACCGACGTAACCGGCGGAATGGCCGGCAAGGTGCGGACGCTGCTCGATCTCGAGGCCGCGGCGTCGGTCTTCGATCTCGCGTCACTCGCGTCGTTCCTCGACGGCGAGAACCCGGGGACGACGATCGACTGAGCGCGGGAGCGGAGCATCGGGCGAAGAAACGGCGAGGCGTTTTCAGCGGGTCCAGAAGCCGCCGGTGAACATGACGAGGACGGGAATGATCTCGAGGCGGCCGATCCACATCAGGAAGACCATCAGGAGTTTCGACGGGATCGGGAAATCGTTGTAATTGCCGAAGGGACCGAGGAACCCGAATCCGGGGCCGATGTTCCCGATGGTCGCGAGACTGGCACTGAAGGCCTCGAGTGCGGTGAACTCCTCGATGGCGGCGACGCGGCTGACATCCAGTGCGATAACCAGCGTCGCGAGGGCAAAGATAACCAGGTACATGAACGAGAACCCGAGAACGCCACGAATGGCGTCTTCGTCGACGATGTTTCCACCGAGTCGAATCGGCCGGACGACCTCGGGATGGGAGGCCGTAAACAGCTCCCGGCGCAACACTTTGAACACGATCAGCCATCGGACGACCTTGACACCACCACCGGTCGAGCCGGCACAGCCGCCGACGAGCATCGCAAAGAGGAGCACGATTTGGCCCGTCGAGCTCCAGTCGGCGAAATCGCTGGTCGCGTAGCCGGTCGAGGTCAACAGCGACACGATCTGGAAGGCGCTCTGTCGTAACGAGTTCTCGAACACACCCGCCGTCACGCCGCCGAGGTCCCCGAGTGGCGGTGCGGCACCAGTATAGAGGATGCCTGCGAGCAAGACGGTTAAACCGGCAATCGCGCCGATATAAGCCCGAAACTCGGAGTTGCGAACGAAGCGATGGCCATCGCCGCTGAAGACGTGCCAGAACAGAGCGAAGTTGGTCCCGGCGATGATCATGAACGGGATGGCAGTCCACTGGACGATCGCGGAGAATTTCGCGACGCTGTCGGCCTCCGGCGAAAACCCGCCCGTCGGAAGGGTGGTGAATCCATGAGCGATGGAATTGTAGAGCGTCATGTTGTCAGCCATCCCCGCCTGATGGAGTCCGTAGAGAATGGCGATGTAGAGAACAGTGAACGCGAAGTAGACGAGCCAGAGGATACGTGCCGTCTCGGCGATTCGCGGCGTGAGTTTCTGTAACTGCGGCCCCGGCGCTTCCGACTCGACGAGTTGTGCACCGCTGACCGCCAGCTCGGGGAGGATCGCGACCATCAACACGATGATCCCCATCCCACCGAGCCACTGGGTGAGCTGTCGCCACATCATGATCGCGTGTGAGTGATCCTCAACTGAGATCTTGCCGAGGACCGTCGCCCCGGTCGTGGTGAACCCGGACATCGACTCGAACACGGCGTTGACGGGATGTGCGAGCGTCGATTCGGTTCCCCAACCCGCGATCACGTAGGGGACTGCACCGACCATCGCGACGGCTAACCACGATATGGCGACGAAGAGCATGGCCTCCCGGACCTGCAAGTCCGGGTCCGGGCACAGCTGCTCGAGGCCGTGACCGACGGCGACCGTGATCGCGATCGTCGCGAGGAACGGAAACACGGGTTCGGTATAGATGAGCGCCACGACGAGAGGGATCACGAGCGGGACGGAGAGGTACTTGAGTACGGTTCCGACGAGCGCGAAACTGGCGCGCCAGTCGGCGCGGATCCTCATAGAAACACCCCGCTGAAAGGGCTGCGTCTAGACACGGTATTAACGGCATTTGGAGTAAGTCGTATTAATCCATCGTAAGCGAGCCCCCATCGTCGGCATCTCGGTCATAGAGCGACTGGAAACGTGTCACGGGTCCGACCGAGGTCGCGTCGCACCCGTCGCTCCCCGTCCCCGAGACGAGGATCTATATACGAACCGTGCGTAGCATACGCTATGAGCGTTCGATTACCAAGCGTTCGCCACCCGCACTCGTTTTACGACGTCTTCGGCGTCGTTGCCGCCGCAGTGGCGATCATGGCCCTCGTCCTCGCCGTCCGGTACGGGTCGATCGTCCGGCTCGAGACGGCCGTCTTCATGACGGTCGTTTTCCTGTGGGCCGGCTGGGCGATCGAACGAATCCTCGGCGAGTCCAAAGAACGAGCGAGACGGCAACAGCAACGGAACCGACCCTGGAAGTGAGTCCGTCGCAATAGCGCGGATCGTCGTCCGTCACGGTCGCTCGAGGGCGGTCTCGCCGGTGACTGCTCGAGTCGGGACGGCGTAGTTGGGATCACTAAAACGATATATTTTCAACGATCACGCAGCAACACCGACGCAATGTATATCGTCATCGTCGGTGCGGGCGATATCGGAATGCCGCTCATCGATATCGCAACCCGGTCGGGAAACGAAGTCGTCGTCATCGAGAACGACCCCGAGCGGGCGGACCGAGTTGCCGGTGAATACGACTGTCTGGTACTCAACGACGATGCGACGGCTCACGATGCGCTGCTGGACGCCGGAATCGAGACCGCCGATGCGATGATCAGCACGACCGACCGTGACGCGACCAACATCATGGTCTGTCTGCTCGCCCAGGAACACGAGGTCCCCAACATCGTCTCGGTTGTTCACGACCCGGAACACATGAACGTGTTTCGCCAGATCGGCGTCAACACGATGGAAAACCCGCAGGAACTCATCGCCGAATACCTCTATCGAGCGGTCGCCCGCCCCGCGATCGTCGACTACATGCGAATCGGGGAGACGGCGGAGGTGTTCGAAATCGTGGTCACTGAAGGCGCACCGATCGACGGGAAATCGCTCACGGAGGCCGCCGAGGAAGGACTCCTCCCCGAGGACGTCCTCATCGTCGCGATCGAGCGCGAAGGGGAGGACCCACCGATCACGCCGCGCGGGAACACGACGATCGAGGCCGACGATCTTCTCACCGTCTATTCGGCGTTCGGAGCGGAACCCAAGCTCACGGACGTGTTCGGCCACTCGGAAGACCGGGTTCAATGATGATCGGACGACGTGGAGCGCGGCTCCGAGGGTCGCCGTCGGGTATTCCGTCTCGAGTACGGGATCGGTCCGTCGAAATGTCCCTGGACGCGTCTCGGACGGAGGGTGACGAATGAACGAGGCGACGAAAACGATCGGGCGGGACCTGGGGCGCATGTTTCAGGCGCTGGCCGGGCTCCTGTTCGTCTCCGTCCTCATCCCGCTTATCTGGGGGGAGTACTACGCGATTCCGGCCCTGGTCGTCTCCGGAGTGCTCCCGTTTGCGATCGGTCGTCTCCTGACCTCGCGGTTTCGGGAGGCGGCCAAACCCGGCAAACTCCACGGGATGATCATCGCCGCGCTGGGATGGTTCTGCGTCGCGATTTTCGGCTCGCTGCCGTTCTTTCTCATCGCGTGGACGGTCGAACTCGCGCCGCCGATCCTCGGCGATCCGTCGCAGACGTCGACGCTCGCAGCGTTTACACAGCCGATCAACGCGCTGTTCGAGAGCATGAGCGGCTTTACCGGCACCGGGCTGACGATGACGGACAACGAGGAAGTCCTGCCGCGGACCCTCCAGTGGTGGCGCTCGTTCATCGAGTGGACCGGCGGCGTGGGCGTGATCGTCCTCACGACGGCGATTCTGGCACGCCCCGGGAGTGGCTCGCTGACCCTCTACAAGAGCGAGGCCCGCTCGGAGCGCATCCATCCGAGTATCGTCTCGACGGTCCAGACCATCTGGTGGATCTTCATCCTCTTTACGTTCGTCTCGATCCTCCTCCTCTGGATCGTCGGCATGCCGCTCTGGGGGGCGATCAATCACGCCATGACGGGGCTCTCGACCGGCGGGTTCTCGATTACGGATAACTCGATCGCGACCTACGACAGCGCCGCCATCGACTTCGCGCTCCTCCCGATCATGCTGTTGGGTAGCATCGCGTTCCCGGTCCACTATCTCATCCTACAGGGCGACCTGCGGAACCTCTATGCGGACTTGCAGACTCGGTGGGTGTTCATCTACATGAGCCTCGGAACGTTCGTGCTGACCACGCTCGTCTACGTCGGCGACACGTACGACTCGCTGTTTACCGCGTTCCGATACGGTTCGTTCCAGTTCGTCTCGGCGGCGACCTGTGCCGGCTTCCAGACCGCTGTCGACACGACCAACGTCGCGCTGGGACGGTGGTCGGCCCAGGCCCAACTCACCGTTACCTTCGGCATGGTCATCGGTGGCGCGGCCGGGTCGACGGTCGGCGGAATTAAACTGATTCGGGCGCTTACGCTCTTGAAAGGCGTTCGGCATCGCATCTCGGACGTCTTCTACCCCGAGACGGCCGTCCGGCGGCTGAACATCAACGGTCGCCGTCTCAACGAACGGGAGATCCGTCAGGAGTTCGAGGAAGCGGCGATCATCACGATGCTGTGGGGGGCCTTCCTCGCGATCGGGATCTTCGTCCTCCTCATGATCCTCCCGCAGGGCGAATACACGCTCGAGAACGTCATCTTCGAGGTCGCGAGCGCACAGGGCAACGTCGGCCTCTCCGCAGGGATCACCGGCCCCGAGTCGCTGCCGACGCTGGGCAAACTCATGTTCCTGTTCAACATGTGGATCGGCCGCCTCGAGATCATTCCGGTGTTGGTTACGTTACGTGCGGTCTTCCGCCGCGGAGGGATCTATCAATGAAGCTCAGCGAACTCCCGATCGTCGAAGAAGTGTTCGAATCGGGTGCCAACGACCGGGTCTTCGATTCGCTCTTGCTCATCGGGCCGGTTCTCATCGCGGGTATCGCCATCGTCGGCCGGTCAACCGTCACGACCGGTATCGCGATCGCGTACGTCCTGTTTTTCGTCGCGTACGTCGGCTATCGCGGCATCAGTAACTGACGGGGCGGTTCCACTCGGCCCAACGCGACAGCAGCGACCGGCCGTCTCGGCCTAAATGAGGTCGACGACATCGTCGAGGACGGCCGCATCGACGAAGACGATCACGTGGTCCTCGGGCTGGACGACCGTCGAGCCACGGGGCGTGATGTGGTCGCCCGCTCGCGAGATCGCACCGATGACGACGCCCGGCGGCAAGTCGTCGGTCGCGTCGGCGATTTCCCGCCCGACGAGGACGCTCTCGGGACCGACTTCGATTTCGATGACCTCCGCGCGGTCGTGCTCGAGCATCGCCACTTTCTCGGTGTGGTCGGTCCGAGTAAAGCGGATGATCTCCTCGGCGGTCTCCTCGCGAGGGTTGACGGCGACATCGACGCCGACGGTCTCGAAGAGGTCGGCGTACTCGGGCGTTTCGATGATCGCAACGGTGCGGTCGACGCCGATCCGGTCGGCAAGCAGGGAAACGAGCAGGTTCTTCTCGTCGCTGTCGAGGGCGGCGATCACGACGTCGGCCTCGCCGACGTGTTCGCGGGCGAGGAACTCGGCGTTGGTCGCGTCGCTCTCCATGACCATCGTGTTCGGCAGCGCTTCGGCAACCTCGCGGGCCCGGTCGGGGTCCCGCTCGATCAAACGCGGGCGGAAGCCGTGATCCTCGAACTCGCGGGCGGTCTGGAACCCGATCTCGCTGGCACCGACGATGACGACCTCTTCGGCCTCCTCGGGCATCGTCGCGACCTCGTCGGCGAAGTCGTTGATCGAGTCCGGGCTCCCGATGACGACGACCCGATCGCCACCCCGGATGACAGTGTCGCCCCGGGTGACGACCATTTCGTCGTCCCGGAAGATCGCAGCGAAGGTGAGCGAATCGTAACAGTCAGCCTCCCTGACGGTTCGGTCCGCGAGCGGGCTGGCCGCCGGAATATCGAACTCGGCCATGCGGATGAGCCCGCTCGCGAACGTATCGACGTCGTGTGCGCTCGGCAGTCCGGAGATCCGGAAGATCGTTCGCGCGGTCAGCAGATCGGTACAGACCATGAAGTCGACGCCGAACGCTCCCTGTGATTCCTGCCACGTCTCGAGCAGCGTCCGTCGGCGGACCCGTGCGACGGTGAACGCGTTCGTGGCGGCCTTTGCCGCGCCACAGACGACCGCGTTGGTCTCGTCGTTGTCCGTACAGGCGATCACCAGGTCCGCCTGCTCGAGGGCGGCTTCCCGCAGGGTGTCGAGATCGGTTCCGTCGCCGTGAATCGTAAGCACATCGAGCGAGTAGGTGAGTTCCTCGACTACGTCGGCGTCGCGGTCGACCACGACCACGTCGTGGGCTCCCTCGAGGTTCGCGGCGATCGAACGGCCGACCTCGCCAGCACCGACGATAATTACGTACACGACGGTCCCTCCGAAAGCATCGTTATTGACACCCGTTTCGAGGCGACCGGCAAATGAATTGCGGTGTCAGAGAGCGGTCGCCGATCGGCGTCCAAACGGCCGGAAACCGCCGAGACGGCCGGTGTCTCGGCCGACGATCCAACCCACTGCGTTTTTAACACCCGGGCGTGTACAGGGCACTAGCGAAACCCGCGGGCAAGTGCGGTCGGGGCTTGCGATGTCGCAAGCTATCGAAGACGGGACCGCCGTCGTACCGAACGCATAGCGGGATGGCCGACGCGCTGCAAGACGCCGGGGCCGTACGACTAGGCGTCCGCGGACCGTTTCGATGAGAGTCCACGCAGCGGCTTTCAGTGCTACGAATCATGGAAATCGAAATCGCAACCATTGGCGGCTACGAAGAAGTCGGACGGCAGATGACTGCCGTTCGTGCCGGCGACGACGTCGTCATCTTCGACATGGGTCTGAACCTCTCGCAGGTCCTGATCCACGACAACGTCGAAACCGAGCGGATGCACAGCCTCGACCTGATCGACATGGGAGCCATCCCGGACGACCGGGTCATGAGCGACCTCGAGGGCGACGTCAAGGCCATCGTGCCGACCCACGGTCACCTGGACCACATCGGTGCCATCTCGAAGTTGGCGCACCGCTACGACGCGCCGGTCGTCGCGACGCCGTTTACGATCGAACTCGTCAAACAGCAGATCGAGGGCGAGCAGAAGTTCGGCGTCGAGAACGACCTCGTCAAGATGGAGGCCGGCGAGACGATGTCGATCGGCGACTCCGGCGCAGTCGACCTCGAGTTCGTCAACGTCACGCACTCGATCATCGACGCGATCAACCCCGTTCTCCACACCCCCGAAGGCGCGGTCGTCTACGGGCTCGACAAACGGATGGACCACACGCCCGTCATCGGCGATCCGATCGACATGGAGCGGTTCCGCGAGATCGGTCGCGAGGGCAACGGCGTCCTCTGTTACATCGAGGACTGTACGAACGCGAACAAGAAAGGGCGTACGCCCTCCGAGAAGGTCGCCCGTGAACACCTCCGCGACGTCCTCTACAGCATCGAGGACTACGACGGCGGTATCGTCGCCACGACCTTCTCGAGTCACATCGCCCGCGTCAAGTCGCTCGTCGAGTTCGCCGACGATATCGGCCGGCAGCCGGTCCTGCTGGGGCGGTCGATGGAGAAATACTCCGGCACTGCGGAGCGACTGGACTTCGTCGACTTCCCCTCGGACCTGGGGATGTTCGGCCACCGCAAGTCCGTCGATCGGACGTTCAAGCGGATCATGAACGAGGGCAAGGAGAACTACCTGCCGATCGTCACCGGCCACCAGGGCGAGCCCCGCGCGATGCTCACCCGGATGGCCCGCGGCGAGACGCCGTACGAACTGGACGACGGCGACAAGGTCGTCTTCTCCGCGCGAGTCATTCCGGAGCCGACCAACGAGGGCCAGCGCTACCAGGCCGAGAAGTTGCTCGGCATGCAGGGCGCGCGCGTCTACGACGACATCCACGTCTCCGGCCACCTCAACCAGGAGGGCCACTACGAGATGCTCGATGCGCTGCAACCCCAGCACATCATTCCGGCCCACCAGGACATGAGCGGGTACTCGAGCTACGTCAACCTCTGTGAGAGCGAGGGGTACAAGATGGGCCGAGACCTTCACGTCACGCGCAACGGGAACCTCATCCAGCTAGTCGACTGATATGACGAGCCCCGAGGCACGCGAAGAGGCGGTGCTCGAGGCGGTCCGGAAGCGCCGCGAGCTGGTCAACGACGCGATTCCGGAGGAGTTGCCGATCAAGCGACCCGAACGGCTCTACGAGGCGTCCCGATACCTGCTGGACGCGGGCGGCAAGCGACTGCGGCCGGCGGTCCTCCTGACGACGGCGGAAGCGCTGGCAGATGTCGAGCCGCTGTCGGCGGGCTACCGTTCGTTCCCCGCGCTCGACGACAGCGGGCCGATCGACGTGATGGCGGCCGCCGTCAGCGTCGAGGTCATCCAGTCGTTTACCCTGATTCACGACGACATCATGGACGACGACGACCTCCGGCGCGGGGTCCCCGCCGTCCACGAGGAGTACGACCTCGAGACGGCGATTCTGGCCGGCGACACGCTCTACTCGAAGGCCTTCGAGATCATGCTCGAGACGGGCGCCGAACCGGATCGCATCGTCGAGGCGCTGGACGTTCTCGCGACGACCTGTACGAAGATCTGCGAGGGACAGTCGCTTGACGTCACCTTCGAGGAACGCATCGACGTCTCGCCCGACGAGTACCTGGAGATGGTCGAGCAGAAAACGGCCGTCCTCTACGCCGCATCGGCGTGTCTCCCCGCGATCCTGCTGGGAGCCGACGACGAGACGATCGACGCGCTCTACGGCTACGGGCTCGACATCGGCCGCGCGTTCCAGATCCAGGACGACGTCCTCGATCTGACGGTCCCAAGCGAGCAACTCGGCAAACAGCGCGGCAGCGACCTGGTCGAGAACAAGCAGACGCTGATCACGGTGCACGCCCGCGAGCAGGGTGTCGACGTCGACGGCCTGGTCGATACCGACGACGTCGACGCGGTCACCGAGGCCGAAATCGACGACGCGGTCGCCGAACTCGAGGCGGCGGGCTCGATTTCTTACGCCAACGAGACGGCCCGAGACCTGGTTGAGCAGGGGAAGAATCGCCTCGAGGTGGTGCCGGACAACGAGGCCCGCGAACTGCTCTGTGAACTCGCGGATTACCTGATCCAGCGCGGCTACTGAGTCGCTTGGTTTCCGGCGCTCGATCGGCGATCCGCTTGGTACACCATCGATGACGTGGGGTCGCCGCTATCGTCGCCTCCGTACTGAGAGCGTACGTAAGTCAGTTCGCCGTCAGATATGCGTATGGAAATTCGCCCGCTCTCGGCCGACGAGGACGCGGTCCGTCGCTACGTCGAAGAGTTGTGGCTGCCGTACCACCACGAGCTCGAGGCGAGCGTCGACACCCATACACTCGCCGACGATGTCGATCTCGTTGCCGAGGAGGTCCAATTCCGTCTCGCGCAACTCGAGGAGCCGGCGTATCGTGCATGGATCGCCGTCAATGCAGATTCCGAGTGACGGTTATCGGGTGACAACCCTCTCGTCGAGCCAAACGCCGACCTCGCCGGTTTCGTTACGACCGAGATCGACAGGTCGCCGTCCGTCTTCGACCGACCGGACCGGTTGCGAATCGGTGATCTCTACGTCCGCGACCCGCATCGAGGCACGAGTCTGGCACGCGAGTTGGTCGGGCGAGCCGCGGAGCGAGCGCGGGTGGCTGGCTGCACCGAACTCGTGCTCGATGTCGATGTCGATAACGACCGCGCCGTCGCCTTCTACGAGAAGCTCGGTTTCGAGACCGCCCGCCACCGACTCACTCTGTCCGTGACCGATCTGTGACCGATCGCGTCGAGGATCGGAGTGGCATCGGTGGCGGAGACGGCATTGGTCAGCGGCCACAGTGACCCGCTGACGGACCAATCAGAGCCGATCCACCAACAGAGCGACATCGCGGAGGTTTTGGTCCGGGCACGAATACCGCAACGTAATGAACGACGAGTTACGCGAGCGCGTCGAGCGCGAGGCAGAAAAGCACGCGCTGTTGAACGCCGTCAAACACGAGAGCGACGCCGCGGTCGGTGCCGTCATGGGGCCGCTGATGGGCGATAACCCGGACTTTCGAGAGCACTCTGACGCCGTCCCCGGCGTCGTCGGCGGTGTCGTGAGTCGCGTCAACGACCTCGACTACGAGGAGAAACGAGCCCGCCTCGAGGACCTCGCACCCGAGGAACTCGCCGAGATCGAGGCCGAGGAAGAAGAGGACGAACACGATCTGCCGGACCTGCCGAACGCCGACGAGTACGACGAGATTCGAATGCGGTGTGCCCCGAATCCCAACGGCCCATGGCACGTCGGCCACGCCCGGATGCCCGCCGTCATCGGCACCTACCGCGAACGCTACGACGGCTGGTTCTGCGTCCGGTTCGACGACACCGACCCCGAGACCAAGCGCCCCGATCTCGAGGCCTACGACGCGATCCTCGA
Organism: Natrinema pallidum; assembly: GCF_005890195.1. NCBI lineage: Archaea > Methanobacteriati > Methanobacteriota > Halobacteria > Halobacteriales > Natrialbaceae > Natrinema > Natrinema pallidum. The sequence goes on from NZ_CP040637.1 coordinate 679,014, forward strand.
CGATCTCGACTACCTCGGCTTCGAGCCCGACGCGACCTACAAGGCAAGTGACCGGCTCGAGACCTACTACGACCACGCCCGCGATCTGATCGAGATGGGCGGAGCCTACACCTGCTCGTGTTCGGGTGAGGCGTTCTCGGACCTGAAGAATTCGGGCGAGCCCTGCCCGCACCGTGACAAAGACGTAGAGACCGTTACGGAGGAGTTCGAGGCCATGATCGCTGGGGAGTACAGTAGCGGCGAGATGGTGCTGCGGGTCAAGACCGACATCGAACACAAGAACCCGGCGCTGCGCGACTGGGTCGCCTTCCGGATGATCGACACGCCACACCCCCGCGAAGAGGCCAGCGAGTACCGCTGCTGGCCGATGCTCGACTTCCAGTCGGGGGTCGACGACCACCTGATCGGGATTACGCACATCATCCGCGGCATCGACCTGCAGGACTCCGCGAAGCGCCAGCAGTTCGTCTACGATTACTTCGACTGGGACTACCCCGAAGTCATTCACTGGGGCCACGTTCAGCTCGACGACTACGACGTAAAGATGAGCACGTCGACCATCTCGGAACTGATCGACGAGGGGCAACTCGACGGCTGGGACGATCCGCGAGCCCCGACGCTCGGGAGTCTGCGCCGACGCGGCATCCGTGGCGAGGCGATCGTCGAAGCGATGACCGGCCTCGGGACCTCGACCACCGACGTCGACCTCGCGATGAGTTCGATCTACGCGAACAACCGGGATCTGATCGACGAGGAGACCGACCGCCGCTTTTTCGTCCGCGACGGCAATCAGGTTCCCCTCGCCGGGGACCCGCCCGCCGAAGCGAGCCCGCCGCTGCACCCCAACCACGAGGACCGTGGGGTTCGCGAGATCCCCGTCGGCGATGCCGTCATGCTCGAGGTCGGGGACATTCCCGATGCGGACGAGAACGGGGAGCAGCGCATCTGGCTGAAAGGGTTCGGCTGTTTCCGGTTCGACGACGGCGTCCTCCGATACACTGCCGACGACATCGACGTGGTCCGGGAGGGCGGCGTCGACGTCGTCCACTGGGTGCCCGCCGACGGGAGCGTTCCGGTCCGAATGCGAACGATGGACGGCGACGTGACGGGGTACGCCGAACCCGGCGTCGGCGATCTCGCGGCCGACGACATGGTCCAGTTCGAGCGGGTCGGGTTCGCACGGATCGACCGACACGGGGATGGCGAGGACGCGGAGACGGTCGCGTACTACGCACACCCCTGACGCCCCGTCCGCGCCGCCGCCGGACGTGCACCGAAAGAACCGTACTGCCACCCTCAGTCTCGAGTAGTAGAACATGTCACGGCCGCAGATAGTCGGCTGCGAGAGATCGACCAGCGACGGCATCGCCGCCGGATACACGGGGCGTTCGCTCGCATCAACACGGCGCGGTCTCGAGGTCGCCCGGCCCCGCCGATCGAACCGATCCCAGGACGCGACCACCCGCGACCCGTGACGGCGACCGAGGAGACCCCGAGCGGCGTGTCCCGGTCGCAGGTGGGACGGATCGCCGCCGGATTCGCCGTCGCGGGCGTGCTGCTGGCAGTCATCGCCGCCGGCGTCGGCGTCGACGAAGTGCGAGGGGCGCTCGCGACGGCCAGCCCCGGCTGGCTCCTCGCGGCCTGTTGCTCGATGTGTCTGTGTCTCTGTCTCTGGACGCGCAGTTGGCAGGTCATTCTCGGCGTTACCGGCGTCGACGAGTCGTATCGGACGCTGCTCGTGACCTACGCGGCGGCGACGTTCGCCAACTACGTCACGCCGATGGGACAGGCGGGCGGCGAGCCGTTCATCGCGTACGTGCTCTCCCGGGAGACGGAGGCGAGCTACGAGGAAAGTCTCGCGAGCGTCGTCACCGCGGATCTGCTGAACCTGATCGCGTCGATCGGGATGGCGCTTCTCAGCCTGGGCGTCCTCGTCTGGCGGTCCGAACTCCCGACCGCGCTCGCCCCGATCGCTGGCGGGCTGGTCGTCGCGGCCGCGAGCGTACTGGCGGTCGCGACGGTCGCGATTCGGTTCCGGACGACCGTCGAGCGGTCGCTGACGAAACTGGTGGCACCGATCGGCCGACTGGTCCCCAAGCTGACGGTCGACGGGGTTCGAGAGCGGCTGGGCGAACTACGGGCGGCGTTCGATCGGCTCGCCGCCGACCCTCGAGCGCTCGGGCGGGCGTTCGCGTTCTCCGTGCTCGGCTGGACGCTGTTCGTCCTGCCGCTGTTCCTCGCCGGGCGCGCGCTCGGGCTGGCCGTTGACCCCGTCGTCGTCTCGTTTGCCGTCTCGGCGAGCATGCTCGCCGGATACGTCCCCTCGCCGGGCGGGCTCGGGAGCATCGAGGTCGCGCTGACTGCGCTCCTCGTCGCACTCGTCGGCCTGTCCTCGGCGAACGCCTACGCGGTCGCGCTCCTCTATCGGCTGACCACCTACTGGTTCGCGGTCGTCGTCGGCGGGCTCGCGGCGCTGGCTGTCGTCCGCCGCCAGTAGCCGCGCCCGGCGACGCGACCTCACTCGAGTAAGTCCTCGCTCCGGTCGGGAAGCGGGTCCGCGACGATACCGTCCCGTTGACCCAGCACGCGGGCGTGGGCAGCACAGACGAACCGGTTCTCGGCCCAGGGCACGTGTAACTCGACCGCGGCGGGACGCTCGCAGTCGGATTCGGAACACTCCATTCGGTCGTATAAACGCCGCCCACGGATTCAGTCGTTCCGGTGTTCAGAGCAGGAAAACAGCGACGACGAATCCGAGCAGGATCGACGCCGTCAACAGGACCTGGATCGCCGTCGACGCGAGGACCCCGACGGTCGTGTAACCCGCCGAGCGCGCACTGCCCTCGAGTTCTCCGTTTCGAATGAACTCGAGGGCGAACACGGTCCCGAAGAGGCCAGCAAGCAGTCCCAACGGGCCGGTGGCGAGCATGAGGATGATTCCGACGACGGCGGCGACGGCGGTGGTCAGCCAGGACGCGCCGCCGGCCCGGGCGGCGATCGAGCCGCCGAAAAACTCGACGAGTGCGGTGACGATGGCGATGAAGACGAGGACGGCGAAGGTGAGCGCGCTCAGGTCCGCGAGTCCGGCCCCCCACCAGTAGACGCCGAGACCGGCCAGCGAGAGCAGGCCGCTTGGCACCATCGGGACGGCCGCGCCGACGATTGCACCCACGAGCAACGCGATGGCGACGACGAGAACGGCATCGACCATATCGGGGGGACGACTGACCGCGGCAAAGGCGTACCGCCTTCAGTAGCATTAGGTGGCTTCCCCCAAACATGTAGCAATGACAACTGGTCGCGGAGCGATCATCATCGGCGCGTCGTCGGGCATCGGGGAAGCGCTGGCCCGGCGACTCGCGGCGGACGGCTACGAGATCGGCCTGGCGGCGCGGCGAGTGGAGCGACTACGGGAGATCAGCGCGGACCTGCCGACCAAATCATACGTCGCGGCGATGGACGTCACCGACTCCGCGGAGGCTCGAGACCGCTTTGTCGAACTGGCCGAGGCGATGCCGTCGGTCGCAGCCCACGTCGGTAACGGCGACGCGCCGGCGTACAACGCCTCCAAGGCCTACGTCTCGAGGTATCTCGAAGGGCTTCGCTATCGAGGGGCCGATCGGGACGCCGACGTGACGATCACGACCATCGAGCCGGGGTTCGTCGACACCAAGCTCTCGCTGGGCGGATTCTGGGAGTGTTCGCCCGAGACGGCGGCCGAGCAGATCGCTCGAGCGATTCGTACTGCACAGCAACACGCCTACGTGACGCGACGATGGCGGGCCATCGCGTGGCTCGTGGACTTCGCTCCGGAGTGGCTGCTTCGACGACTGTTCTGAGTCGCCGCTCGATATGGGGCCAGCGGCTCACCACAGCCCAGCGTGTGCCACCGCGTGCCGTGTTCCAGTCGGGACGGCCGTGGCTGCTTACTCGTCGACGAAGCGCGCTCGCACCTCGAGCGCTGCGTCCGATCCGTAGCGGTCGACCAGCGGGCAGAACGCGTCGCCCAGCGCTCGCATACACTGGCCCGGCGAGTGGTACTCGAGGCGATCCGCGACCGTCTCCCAGCCGTGGCCCTGGAGGGCACGCAGGACGAGCAACCGCTCCTCGCGGTCGGTCAGATCGACGGTGTCGGGATCGTCGACGAGGTAGCGGACGACGAGGTCCCTGAACGGCCCGGGATCGACGTCGAACAGTCCCGGGCCGTAGGCGGCACCCGCGATGACCCGCCACTCGTGGGCCGTCATCGAGAGCGACGGGCCGGCGTCGGCATCGGCGCTTCGGAGGAGCGCTCGAGCGACGTCCGGCGCGAGATCGTCGAGCGCGTCCGAACTGAGTGCAGCGAACCGGCGGACGAACCAGTCGGCGTGCCGGTCGTGGAGTGCCCCGCCCTCGTCGCTGGTCGGCGCGAGCATGAGCGCGGAGTACTCGCCGCTGGCGTCGTTACGCGTCGTCGAGACGTGGACCGTCCGATAGTCGTTCTCGCGCCAGAACTCGAGGAGGCCGGGCGTCGTGCCGAAGCCGGTCCCTAGCCAGTCGACGCCGGCAGGGCCGTCGCCGTCATCGCTCCCGGCGGCGAACTCCGCGCGGATGCGCTCGAGCAGGTGCGAGCCGAGCCCACGCGAGCGAGCCGCGTGGTGGGTTGCGATCCGGACGACGCGACGGCCGACGGGTTCGCTCGCCGCCTCGTCGCGCAACTGGCTCGTCAGCACGTCCGGGAGCATATTGCCGCGGACGCGGCCGCCCTCGTACATCATCGCGCGAGTGTCCGGGGACAGGCCCCCCTCACGAGCGAGCAGGGCGACGCTGACGACGTGGCCGTCGTGGAGTAACGCGCGCGCAGCGAGGTTGGGGGCGTCGAGCAGGCGCGCGAGGTCGTTCGGCTCGGTCCGGTAGTGGGCGAGGACGAGCAGGCCGAAGGCCTCCCGGAGCAGCCGCTCATCCGCGAGCAGCGCGTCCGGCTCGAGCCGTCGGTACTCGACCGTCTCGGGCGTCGCGTCGGTCACGAGCTGGTCGACCGGCGGCCGGGCGTCGAGCAACAGTGCGCGGAAGGCCCACGCTTCGACGGGATCGCCCGCCGCGTACCGGATCGGCTCGACCAGCGTACGGTCGGTCACCGCGTGCTCGCTCTCGGCGAGTCGATCCCGGAACCGGACGGAGAAGCCCCGTCCCGCGCCCTCGTAGCCGTGGATCGTCGTCGCGAAGGCGATCCGGTCGGCCGCGAGCAGCGACTCGAGCGTCGCGACCGGCAGTGCCGCGGCCTCGTCGACGATGACGATGTCGGCCGACTCGAGGATGTCGACGGCTGCGGTCGGCTCGCGGAATTCGATCGAACCGCCGGCGGCCGTCTCGATCCGACGGGAATCGACGGTCGCGGCGTCACCCTCGAGTCGCTCACAGAGCGCTCCCGCGCGATCGAACAGTTCCGCGGCGTTCCGGACGGCGGGAGCGGTTACCAGCACGTCCTCGCCGTCGAGGGCGAGCGCTCCCGCGGCCAGTCCCGCGGCGCTCGACTTCCCGCGGCCGCGATCGGCCTCGAGCACGACGGCCCGCTCGGTCCCGTGAAGCGACTCGAAGGCGGCGACGGCGGCGACCTGATCGGCCGTGAGACACGCCTCGTAGGCGGCGGTCGGAAACCGGTGGTCCGAGGGCGGAGTCGGGGGCTCCGTCGCCAGCCGCGGGGCCGGATCGGTGAGTCCGTCGGCCTCGCATCGGTCCCGTTCGAGGTCGACGATCGCGATGCCACGGTGGGCCCGCAGCGTCCGGACGAGACGGCGTTTGAATCGACCCGTAACGTCGTCCAGTTCGAACGGGGGGACGGCAAGCGAGTCGGCGAACGCACCGCGGCGCTCCGGCCACGCCTCGAGCGGCGGCGTCAGCAGGACGAGGAGGCCGCCGCCGTCGACCGCGCCGGTGACTTTGCCGAGCGCGTTCGGCTGGAGTTCGTCGTGACTGTCGACGGCGATGACGTCCCGCGTAGTCCCGAGAAGGTCGCTCGCGTCGACCTGTCGGCACTGTTCACACCGGAGTCGGTCCTCGGGACCGACGAGCGTCGTGCCGGTGATCGGAACCGGGAGGGCGTCGAGGATCGACTCGAGACGGTCGTAGCCGCGGTGCCGGCTCCCTGCAAGAACCAGCACCCGTCGCTCGTTGGCACGATCGGCTTCGGCCTGGAGCGCTCGCGCGAGTGAAACGGCGTCCGCATCCGCGTTCATAGGGTCGCTTTGTGTGCTCGCATATAATTACTCTCGTCTGTGGGACTCCCGCCGTCGGGGCCATCGGCGGCCGACGTGTCGACCACCGAGCCGGTGAAACGTTACGTGAGCCGCCTCGGGACTTGACCTCGAGGCACTCGCCTTGCTTATCGATAGAGACGCCGCCGGCTAGGACGGTCGAGTCCGAAAACATATAATTGATTTATGATTTCCGGAACGTGAGAATCACTGTCCGTGTTCAATACCGTTCGTATCAACTTGTTGAATGTGATTCGCAATGGACACCAATACGGAAGCGTACTGGCCACACAGACACACCGAGCCGACGGTCGAGAGCACGGAGGGCAAGTCGCATGAGTAACGACGGGACCCGACGGCAGGCCGGCTCCGACCGGGAGGCGTACTTCGTCGGCGGCGGGATTGCGTCCCTCGCCGGGGCCGCGTTCCTCGTTCGCGACAGCGAACTGCCGGGCGAGAACGTCCACGTACTGGAGAAACTGGACGTGATGGGCGGGGCACTCGACGGAGCCGGCTCGCCGGAGGACGGGTACGTCGTTCGCGGCGGCCGAATGTTCAACTATCCGACCTACGAATGTACGTGGGATCTGCTGGAGTCGATCCCGTCGCTCGAGGACCGGGAACGGTCGGTCAAAGACGTGATGGACGAGTTTAACGAAGCGAACCAGACGTACGCGGTCGCGCGATTGCTGGGCGACGACCAGGAGGTGCTCGACGTCTCGTCGTACGGGTTCGAAATGGACCATCGACTCTCGCTACTCCAGCTGGCGTTGACACCCGAGGCGCAACTGGGTGACACGCGGATCGAAGAGTGGTTTTCGGACTCGTTCTTCGAGACGCCGTTCTGGTACATCTGGGCCACGACGTTCGCCTTCCAGCCCTGGCACAGCGTCGCGGAGATGCGCCGGTACATGCACCGGTTCCTGCACGAGTTCCCCCGGCTGAACACCATGGGGGGTATCCATCGGACCAAGTACAACCAGTACGACTCGATGGTCCGACCCATTCGGCGGTGGCTGGAAGACCACGGCGTCGAATTCCGGGGCGGCTGTGAAGTGACTGACATGGATATCGTGCCCGGCCGCAAGGGCAAGACCGTCGAAACGATCCACTACGAGACGGATGGGGCCACCGAGACGATCGACGTCGACCCGACCGATCTCGTCTTCGTGACTAACGGCTCGATGACCGACGGCTCGGATCTCGGATCGATGACCGAAGCGCCCGAACTGAACACGACGGGGGCGTCGTTCGAACTGTGGAAGACCATCGTCGAGGACAACCCCGAGTTCGGGACACCGTCGGCGTTTGCCGACAACGTTCCGGAGACGAAGTGGCCGTCGTATACCGTCACGCTCCACGAGCCGGACCTGCTCGAGCACATCGTCGAGGTCACCGGCGAAGCGCCCGGAAACGGATTGATCACCTTCACCGAGTCGAACTGGTTGATGTCCATCGTCGTCGCGGCCCAGCCCCACTTCGCGGACCAGCCCGACGACGTGAAGGTCTTCTGGGGCTACGGACTGTTCCCCGAGGAGAAAGGGAATCACGTCGAGAAAAAGATGGAGCACTGTACCGGCGAGGAGATACTCGAGGAACTCTGTTATCACCTCGGCTACCTCGACGAACTCCCGTCCGTTCTCGAGGACGCGAACTGTATCCCCTGCAATATGCCGTTTATTACGAGCCAGTTCATGCCGCGGACCGCCGGCGACCGGCCGGACGTCGTCCCGCCGGGATCGAACAACCTGGCGTTTATCGGCCAGTTCGCCGAGCAGCCCCGGGACGTGGTGTTCACCGTCGAGTATTCGGTGCGGTCCGCGATGACTGCCGTCTACGACCTGCTGGACGTCGACCGGAAGGTCCCGCCGGTGAGCACGCATCAGTACGAACCCGACGTCCTCGTCGAAGCCGCGAAAGCCGCGTTCAGATAGTCACTGCAGGCCGATCGCTCGCCGGCAACGTCGTCGTCGCGGAACCGTTTCGGCTGGATCGATCGAACACGACCGACCGAATCCTGTCAGTTCCCGGAACAGTACGCCGATCCGAACGGGTCCTGTCCGTGCGGATGTCTCTCACTTCGCCAGCCGTTTGAACACGCTTTTAAGGGGGGCAGCGCTATTCGAGTGTACACCCTACGCGGGGTTGATGATGCTCCTAGCTTCACAGGACTTCCGCCGGGATCGGCCCGGCACGGGTACCCAGTGCCCGGACGGCAGGGGAGCGCGAGCCCACGTGTAGGAGAGGTGAACAACCAATGTCAGTTTACGTAACCACCGACATCCCAGCCGACCTCGCCGACGACGCGCTTGAGGCGCTCGAGGTCGCACGAGACACCGGACGAGTAAAGAAAGGAACGAACGAAACCACGAAGGCGATCGAGCGCGGCAACGCCGAGCTCGTCTACGTCGCCGAGGACGTCTCCCCCGAGGAGATCGTCATGCATCTCCCCGAACTCGCCGAGGAGAAAGGCATTCCCGTCGTTTTCATCGAGACCCAGGACGACGTCGGCCACGCCGCCGGCCTCGAGGTCGGCTCGGCCGCCGCGGCGGTCGTCGACGCCGGTGAGGCAGCAGACGACGTCGAGGACATCGCCGACAAGGTCGAGGATCTCGACTGAGGTGATCAGAGATGAGTGCTGAAGAGGAAGAAAGCGGCTCTACGCCCGCCGAGGTCATCGAGGTCGTCGGCAAGACCGGCATGCACGGCGAAGCCATGCAGGTCAAATGCCGAATCAAGGAGGGCGAGAACCAGGGACGCATCATTACCCGTAACTGCCTCGGGCCGGTCCGCGAAGGGGACGTACTCCAACTTCGCGAGACCGCCCGCGAGGCCGACTCCATCGGAGGACAATAATGGTCGAGAAACGAACCTGCGACTACACGGGCGAAGAGATCGAACCCGGCACGGGCATCATGTACGTCAAAAACGACGGCACCGTGCTCCACTTCGTCGACTCCAAAGCGGAGAAAAACTACAAGCTCGGGCGCGAACCGCGCGATCTCGAGTGGACCGAAGAGGGTCGTCGCGGCAAGGGTCCCGCACAGGCGGACACGCCTGCCGACGAGGACGAGGACCTCGAGACGGAGGCCGACGCGGCCGACGACGAGGAAGAGACGCCCGCCGGTGACGAGACGGTCGACGAGACCGACGAAACCGAAGACGCCGAAACCGAGGCTGAAGAGGCATGAGCGATCACGAACGCACCTTCGTGATGGTCAAGCCCGACGCCTTCGCGCGCGGACTCGTGGGCGAAGTCGTCTCTCGACTCGAGGACCGCGGGCTCAAGCTCGTCGGCATCAAAGTCGAGAACATGCCCCGGGAACGGGCGGAAGAACACTACGGCGAACACGAGGACAAGCCGTTTTACGACGACCTCGTGGACTTCATCACCTCGGGACCAGTCGTCCCGATGGTCTGGGAGGGTCAGGACGCGACCCGCCAGGTCCGCCAGATGATCGGCGAGACCGACCCGCTCGAGGCTGCCCCCGGAACGATCCGGGGCGATTACGCGCTCGATCTCGGCCGGAACGTCGTGCACGCGGCCGACCACGAGGACGAGGGCGCGAACGAACGCGAAATCGCGATCCACTTCGACGACGACGAGCTGATCGACTACGAGCAGCACGACGCCGAGTGGCTCTACGAGTAACGCCGCCGCAGTAGCGGCCTCCCCGCTCGAGCGGCAACCCGCCCGCGGGACGACGAGGCCGAGTCGGTTTATCGGTCCGTCTTTATCGACTCACTTCGAGAGTGCCAACAGAACGTACAGTCGCCTCTCTCGGTCGGGTGTCTGCGCTCGTCTCGCGTTCGGAGCCGCAGCGCCATCTGCGAACGGCCGGTCGGATGCCGGCGTTCCGGGCCGCGTCAGTGCGGCGGTCGGATGAAACAACGGCTCGACAACCCCAATCGAACGGGGCATTACCGCCGCAACGGCCTTCAGCGCCGGTCGTTCGAAGACGAGAGCGGAGCGACCTGGGAGTTATAATCTAAACTATTGCGCACGAATAGAACACAGGTATTTTTCTAGGGAGACGTAAGGCCTAATGTGTCGGCTATTGAAACCACTCATGGTGGTTTCGAATGGTAACACACGGTAGGTGGTTCGTGGATGCGTGAACAGGAGGGAGCGACCGCGTTGACGGCGGCCGTACCGCCGTCGCTGGACCTCGTTTTCGACTTGCTTTCGAACAGTCGGCGGCGATACGTCCTCTACGACCTCAACGACCGGCCGGACGGCGTCGCAACGATCGAAAACCTCACCGAAAACGTCATCGCCCTCGAGGAGGCGACGGCATGTGACACCGCCGATGGGGAGTCGACCACGGGTTCGACGGCCGACTCGGATGCGACGGATCAGCGAACGGGAGTGCAACTGGAACTCCAGCACGTCCACCTGCCGAAACTCGAGGACGCGGGGGTCCTCGAACACGACCGACGGAGCGAGACGGTTCGGTACTGGACCCAACCGTCGCTGGAAGAGTGGCTCGAGCACGCCCACCACAAGGAGTTCGAGTGAGTCGGGGACGGAACTGTTACGCACGCTTGCGCGACGGAAGCACAGTATGAGGTCGTTGCTGAAAGGTTTAATACGCAGTTCGTAGTGGGTTCACTGAAGTGTCGGGAACCCACGAGACAGGACGGCCATGCATTTATGGGGTGTGATATCGTCTCACTCCTCAAAACTTAACAGGCGAGATACCGATACGGAACGTGAGGTGCATACTATGACTGATCACGAACTTCCACCACTCCCGTACGATTACGATGCGCTCGAACCGGCACTGTCCGAACAGGTACTGACCTGGCATCACGATACGCACCACCAGGGCTACGTCAACGGCCTCAACGCCGCCGAGGAGACGCTCGCGGAGAACCGCGAGGAGAATGACTTCGGCTCGACGCCCGGAGCCCTCAAAAACGTCACTCACAACGGCTGTGGTCACTATCTCCACACGCTGTTCTGGGAGAACATGTCCCCCAACGGCGGCGGCGAGCCGGACGGCGACCTCGCCGACCGCATCGAAGAGGACTTCGGGTCCTACGAGGGCTGGAAGGGCGAGTTCGAGGCCGCTGCCGGTGCCGCCGGTGGCTGGGCACTGCTGGTGTACGATCCGGTTTCGAAGCAACTTCGCAACGTCGCGGTCGACAAGCACGACCAGGGCGCGCTCTGGGGCGCACATCCAGTGCTCGCGCTGGACGTCTGGGAGCACTCCTACTACTACGATTACGGTCCGGACCGCGGGGACTTCATCGACGCCTTCTTCGACGTCGTCAACTGGGAGAAGGCCGAAGAGGAGTACCAGACCTGCCTCGACCACTTCGAGTAGCTCGCCGGCAACAGCGACGAGCCAGTTGATCGCGCCTTTTTATCGCCGGGTCTCACGAAGACTGTCGGTTGCTCCGCTGAGTTACCCGTAGAGGGAACGACCCCCTACCCAATATTGTCGCTGCGGACGGCAGCGTCGGCGACGGCCGGGAATCGGGACAGCAGCGACCCTCGAGCGTCAAGACGGAGAGGGGACAGCGAGGCGTTCCGGCCGACCACGACGGCCCGCACCCGCCACGTGGCGCGGGGTCGTCGCTCGTGGAAATATAACTCACGCCTCGTCCTCGACGCCGGCCGCGCGCAGGTACTCCTCGAGCAGCGTCGGGAACTGCCCGCCCCGGACGTAGCGCAGGCCGAACTCGTCGGCCCAGGAGATGATCCCCCGATCCTCAGTGACGACGCCGGCGTCGAGTTCGCGAGCGAGGATCAGGAGGTCGAAGTCCTCACGGGAGTCGAGGACGCCCTGGCGGAGCGCGCTGCGGTACTTGTCGCGCATATCCGAGAGGATGCGGTCGGCGTCGGTCATGTACTCCTCGCGGCCGTCGTCGTTCGACCCGCCGGCGAGCGCCTCGGGATCGAGTTGTTCGACCTCGCGGATCGCCTTCTCCGAGACGCGGAGACCGCGGTCGACCCGATCACTCATCTCGTCGATGAAGTCGTAGACGATGTCCGCCGGGATCGTGACGCCGTACCGGTCCGGGCTCTTGCGGACGACCCACGTGTCGAGCCGCGAGAACACCGCCTCGTCGACGGCGCGTTCGCGTAACATCGTCGCGAGTTCGTCGTGAATCGACGGCGGCACGTAACAGGAGATGTTGAGTTCGAGCCGCGCGGTCGCGATACGTTCGAGTAACCGGACGACGGCGTCCTCGAGCGAGTCGTCGTCCCGCCGGATCTCCTCGGTGATGAACAGCGACGTGTCGAGGACGAACTGTTGGCGCGGCAGTTCCCCGGGCATGGTCGGACGTTGCACGGGGCGCTACATAGGTCTCGTCCCGGCGGCCGGCTCTCGGCCGGTGTGACCGATCGTCTCCGCAACCGATCGACACCCGGCCCGGTGTTTTTTACCGGGAACGTGGTCGAACGACGCATGGACCGCGAGGACTACCTCGAGCGGCTCGGGGCCACCACCGACGAGCCCGCTGACCTCTTCGAACACTTCGAGCAGCGGTCGGTGGGCGGTCGGACCCACCACGTGCTGACCGCCGCCCGCCACGGCGTCGAGCGCGGAACGGTCATCGTCGAGGAGAGCGACGCCGTCGTCCGCGGCTATCCAAGCATTCCGCGGGTCCTCGTGCTCGAGCCCGGTATCCCCTCGTTCTTCCAGGGGACCGATAGCGTCGCCATCGAGGAGAAATTGGACGGGTTCAACGTCCGCATCGCGGTCGCCGGAGACGACGGTGATGCTCCCCTTGCGTTCACTAGGGGCGGCTACGTCTGTCCGTATACGACGGCACGAGCGCGCGACCGGCTTCCGTTGGCTGCTTTCTTCGCGGAGCATCCGACGAAAGTACTCTGTACCGAGCTGATCGGGCCGGAGACGCCCTACACGAGCCACGACTACGAGGACATCGACTCCCACGAGTTTCGGGTGTTCGACGTTCGGGACCGGGAGTCCGGCGATCCCGTTCCCGTGGCCGACCGACGGACCCTCTGTGCGGAGTACGGCGTCGGCCAGCCGCGGTGGTTCGGGCGCTCGGAGCCGTCCGCCGCCGTGGAGACGGTGCGAGACGCCATCGACGAACTCGATGCGGCGGGACGGGAGGGCGTCGTCGTCAAATCGGCGGACGGCGAGTCGATGATCAAGTACACAACGGAGTCCCACCATCACGCGGAACTCGCCTACGCATTCTCGCTCCCCTTCGAACACGGCCGGGACTTCGTCTTCTCCCGGATCGTTCGTGACGCGTTTCAGGCCGTTGAATCGGGCGACTCCGACGACCGACTCCGTGAGCGAGCGCGAGACCTCGGCGAATCGATCCTCCACCCGATGGTCTCGACCATTCGCGACGTTCGAGACGGCGATCAGGTCGGGGAACGCCATACCGTCAGGGGCGACCCCGACGCGATCGACGCGCTGTTCGAGCACCTAGACGACCAGTCGCTGACGATCGACCGTCGGTTCGACCGCCGCGAGGACGACGAGCGCGTCGTCGCGTTCGTGAAAGTGGCTGAATCGAGCCGAGACCGGATTCAGTACTATCTGGACGGTGGCACCCGAGACGAGTGACGGGACCGACTCCGCTTCGTGAGCACTCCAGCGAGTCCGCGACCGGTTAGGGCTCTACCGAGTCGGACTCGAGGTCGGGTTCCGAACCGCCGTTCGAGGCCGGCGCGTCCGCGGTCGTCTCGACGCTACGGAACTCGAATCGGGCACCGCCGGTCTCGCTTTCGGTGACGGATGCGGTCCACTCGTGGGCCGTCGCGATCTCGGAGACGATCGAGAGCCCGAGCCCCGTTCCGTCCTCGTCGGTCGTGTAGCCCCCCTCGAAGACGTGCTCGCGCTTGGCTGGTGGAATCCCGACGCCGTCGTCCGCGACGTAAAACCCCGTGACCGAGCCGCCGGGCGCGTCTGCGAGCGTTCCCACCGTGATTTCGAGGTCGGCACTGTCTCCACGCTCGCTTCCGTGCTCGATCGCATTGCGAAACAAGTTCTCGAGCAGTCGCGTGGTCCGCTCGGGATCGGCAAGAACCGTGACGTCGGCGTCGATCACGATCGACGCCGCGCCGGTATCGACGCCGCTCCACGCCCGGCCGGCGATGGCAGCCAGCGCGACCGGCTCCGGATCGGTCACGTCTGCCCCCTCGCGAGCGAGCGTGAGGACGTCCTCGATGATGGTTTCCATCCGGTCGTGGGACTGCTCGATTTCCGCCAGATACGCCGCGTCGTCGTCGGCTTCCCGAGCGAGGTCGAGGTAGCCGTTCGCGACGTTCAAGGGATTGCGAAGATCGTGGGAGACCAGGTCGGCGAACTGCTCGAGGCGCTCGTTCTGTCGCTCGAGTTGTGCTTCCCGACGCTTGCGGTCCGTAATGTCTCGGATCATAACGAGCCAGCCGACCTGACGGTCGCGGCCGTCCTCGATCGGCGTCGTCCGGACGTGATAGTGCCCGTCACTGAGTTCGAACTCGCGGTCGCCCCGCGTCGGCGTGGCGGTCAGGTCCCGGTAGCCCTCCCTGAGTTCGGGACGATCGGCCAGCAGCGCGTCGATGTCCGCCCCGATCGGGGACGAGTCGATGTCCTCGAGCAGGTCCCGGCCGACGGGGTTCAGATCGATCAGCCGTTCCTGCTCGTCGACGACGAAGACGGCGTCCGAAACGGTCGCCAACACGCGGTCGCGAGCGATCGGGACGATATCGGTCAGCCGGTAGCGCGTGATCGCGACCGCGTACAGGGCCCCGGTCACGAGGAACCCGACCGGCGAGACCTCGACATCGACGGGGCCGAAGACGTAGAGGGCGTTCGCGGCCCAGGCCGCGACCGTCCCGACGACCAGCGTGGCGGTCTGGCCCCGGTAGAGAGACTGCGAACGATAGAGGAGGCCGACGATCAACACCGTGGCGACGGTCAGAATCGCGTAGGCGTAGACCACGTGTGCCCAGAACACGATCCCCCACTCGACGGTGCCGTCGACCACGGTGAAGAACCGCTGTCCGGGATTCACAGCGATGAAGGCGAGTACCAGTAGCGGCTCGATCGAGAGTATCGCGATCGTCGACGGCCTGACAAACTGTTCCCGTCCGGTATACTCGAGCGTGAACACGAGCAGTGTCAGCAGATACAGTCCGACGCCGAGAAAGAGGCTCACCAACAGTGCGTGGGCGAGGGCGCTCTCCGGGTCGACGGCCGTTCTGGCCAACAGCGATGCGGCCCACAGCCCCGTCGCCAGGACGTTCACGAGTAACGGGATCGCGCCGATCCGCTCGCGGTGTCGGTAGAGGACGGCGGCGAGCACGAGGCTATTGACGGCGACGATCGCGTAGATTGCCTGAATGAGGTCGATTCCCGTCCCGAGGACCATGGATAAACTCGAAGGCCTACCATGTAAAGTTCACTGGCCGTTTGGACGGGCACGCGGCTGGATTTCGGCCGTCGGGACCCCGGAGATGGCCGGCGTCGGTCGCTCGGTTACGCCAGAACGGCGTCGATCGCGCTTTCGAGGTCGGCGATCAGGTCGTCGACGTGCTCGATGCCGACGCTCGCCCGGATCAGGCTGTCCGTGAGTCCGGCCTCGATGCGCTCCTCGCGGGGAATCGCGGCGTGGGTCATCGGTGCGGGCTGTTCGATCAGGCTCTCGACCCCGCCGAGGCTCTCCGCGAGCGTGAACACCTCGGTGTTCGAGACGACCTCGCTCGCTTCCTCAAGGGTCGCGTCGAGTTCGAAACTCAACATGCCGCCGAAGTCGTCCATCTGTTCGGCGGCGATCTCGTGGCCGGGGTGGGACTCGAGGCCCGGGTAGTAGACCCGCTCGACATCGGGATGATCGTCGAGCCACTCGGCGATCGCGCGGGCGTTCTCGCAGTGGCGGTCCATGCGGACGGGCAGGGTCTTGGTGCCTCGGAGGACGAGGAAGGATTCGAATGGGCCGGGCGTCGCGCCGACGGAATTCTGGTAGAAGCCGAACCGTTCGTCTAACTCCTCGTCGTTCGTCAGGAGCGCGCCGCCGACCACGTCCGAGTGGCCCCCGAGGTACTTGGTCAGCGAGTGGGAGACGATGTCCGCCCCGAGGTCGAGCGGCCGCTGGAGATACGGCGTCGCGAAGGTGTTGTCGATCGCACAGAGCGCGTCGTTGTCGTGGGCGATCTCGGCCGCGCCCGCGATATCGACGATCGACATGAGCGGGTTCGTCGGCGTCTCGAGCCAGAGCAGTGCCGTCTCCTCGCGAAACGCCGCGTCGATCTCGTCGAGGTCGGTCATATCGACGAACGAGAACTCGATATCGTAGTCCTCGTAGACCTGTGTGAAGATGCGGTGGGTGCCGCCGTAGACGTCGTTGCCGGTGATGACGTGGTCGCCGGCCTCGAGCAGATTGAGGACGGTGTTGATCGCGGCCATCCCGCTGGCGAACGCCCGGCCGTACTCGGCGTGTTCCAGGCTCGCGAGGTTCGCCTCGAGGTCCGTTCGGGTCGGGTTGCCGGTCCGGGAGTACTCGTAGCCACGATGTGCGCCAGGGGCGTCCTGTTTATAGGTCGAGTTGGCGTGGATCGGGGTCATCAGCGCGCCGGTTTCCTCGTCCGGGTTCTGGCCGGCGTGGATCGATCTGGTCTCGATTCGTCGGTCGGAGTCGTCGTCCATACCGACCCCAACGAAATCGAGCGGGGTTACTCTTGCTCTCTCGGCCGAGGCATCGACGGTCCCGCCGGCGGCTCGACTCCGTCCGTTCTCGACGGCGGATTCGTTCTCAGACTGTGTAGCTCCTGCGAGCGTATATCCCTCCGATTGTCATTTCAGGCCATATGCGCGTTCGGCACATCAAGTCGTCAACCGTTCTCGTCGAATCGGAAGACACGGCAGTCCTCTGTGACCCCTGGATCGTCGACGGCGCGTTCTACGGTGCCTGGGCACACTATCCGCCAGTCGAACTCGACCCCGAAGATCTCAACCACGTCGATTACATCTACATCTCGCACATTCATCCGGATCACTGTCATCGGGCGACGCTCGAGCGTCTCGACTCCGACATTCCGGTTCTGATACACGACTACAACTGGGATTTCCTCAAACACAACGTCGAAGCGGCCGGGTTCGGCGTCCGCGAACTCCCACACGATGAGCGGGTTCACCTCGGCGGGGACCTGTACGTGAACGTGCTCGCGTCGGACGACTGCGACCCCGAGGTTTGTGGGAACCACTTTGCCTGTCCGTGGATGGCCGAGGACGCGAGCACGCAGGGGATCGACGGCTCGACGCAGATCGACTCCATGGCGGTCTTCGACGACGGCGAGCACACCGTCCTCAATCTGAATGATTGTCGCTGGCCGATGTCCCGACACGCCGCCGGCCGCGTGAAACAGCAGTACGGCGAGATCGATCTCGCGATGCTGCAGTACACCTTCGCCGGCGGCTATCCGCAGGGCCGGATCGACTACTCCCACGAGAAACTGCTCGCCGAACGCGAGGAGCGCCGGCTCCAGTCGCTGGAGAACGCCGTCGGCTTCCTCGAACTGCTCGAGCCCGACTACTACATGCCCTTCGCGGGGAGTTACACGCTCGCGGGCGACCTCGCGGACCTGAACGAGTACGTCGCGCGGTCGACGCGAACGCAGGCGCGGGACTACTTCGCGGAGGAGGACCGGGTCGACGACGACGCCGAGTGCGTGCTCCTCAACAGCGGCGACTGGTTCGATGTCGCCGCCGGCGAGCAATCCGACCCCTACGAGCCCGTCGATCCCGACGCGCGCCGGGAGTACATCGACACCGAACTGGCGGACCGGGAGTTCACCTACGAGTCGGATCCGATGCCGACGCCGGCGGAGTTCCGGGAGTACGTGCCCGCGGCCTACGAGAACTTCGACGCGAAGCGCCGCGAGATCGGGTTCGAGTCGGAGACCGAGGTCGTCCTCTCGCTGGTCGACGACCGCTACCTGCGGTTTACGGCCGACGGCGGCGAGCACGAAATCACCGACGGGCTCCCGGAGCGAACCGATCGGCGACGAGTCCGGATGGAGATGGACCCCCGGCTGACGCTGCGAATCCTGAAGGGACCGCGGTACGCCCACTTCAACAACGCCTACATCGGCTCGCATCTGGGGTTCTCGATCGAACCGGATGTCTACGAGCGGTCGCTGTTCTACGCGATGAGTTTCCTCCACGCGTGAGCGTCCCGGACCCGGACGTTCAGGAGGCGATACTCCGACCGCCCCTCCCGAGATCGTGCGAGCGGCGTACGCCCAGCCCCCGAGGGAACCCGGTGGGTGGAATACGTGTGTTTTATAACCGTCACCGGACAAAGCGGTCGTACGACTATGCCGAAATCTAATGGCCCTCGTCAGGGAACCCGGAGAAAGCTCGCGAACGATCCTCGAGACCGCGGTACCTCGCCGCCACAGCGTGCGATTCAGGAGTACGAGGAAGGGGAGAAAGTCCACCTGAAGATCGACCCGAGCACCCCGGACGGTCGCTTCCACCCGCGATTCGACGGTCGCACCGGTGAGGTCGTCGGGAAACAGGGCGATGCCTTCAAAGTCGAGATCGTCGACGGCGGGAAGGAGAAAACGCTGCTCGTGACCGCCGCCCACATGCGCGCACAGAACCAGGAAAAGAGCCGGATCTAACCGCAGGATGACGATCTTCAAAGAGATCGTCGACGAGGAGTTCCTGACGGTCTCGGAAACGAAGGAGCTGCTCGCCGACATCGAAGCCGAACGCGCGATGGACGAGGATCGCGAGCTGCGCTACGAGCTCGCGCGAGCGATCGAACACGCGAACCGATTCGCCGTCCTCGAGCCCGAGGAGGCCCAGGCGCTCGTCGACGACCTGCAGGACATCGAAAAGGTCGACGAACCGACGGCCTACAAGATCGCCAACCTGCTGCCGCGGGATCGGGACGAGCTCCGATCGGTGTACGCACAGCAGCGGTACTCGCTGTCGGGGGAGGAACTCGACGAGATTCTCAACGTCGTCGCCAAATACGCCTGAGACGACCGCCAGTCGAAATCGATCGACGGTCGAGGGCGGACGCGACGGAACCCTTCGATGTTCGGTCGTCTGAAAGCGAGCCGACTCTTTAAGTACGCCGTCGCCGTAGCGTAAACCAATGAGCGAAGCCGATGGCGATGAGACGGACGTTCGGCGCGCGGTCGTGTTGGACTATCTGGCACACGGGCTGTCGGACGATGGCCGACCGCAGTACGCGAAGTCACCGGCGGGCTACGCTGTCGGGATCGAGGACTTCCAGCTCTATCAGGTCGCGTTCGACGAGGACGAGCGGCTCACGATCGGTAGCGAAGTCGTCGTCGAACCGCCCGCCGAGCGGGGGGTGGTCACCGAGTGCCACCGCGTCGAGTACGACGACCTCTCGTCGGGGGCCCAATCGGAACTCGAGTACGTCGTCGCCGACCTCGTCGAGGAGAACGAGGAGCGGTTCGTCGACTTCTACAACGACGCCCAACCGATCACGCTGCGACTCCACCAGCTGAACCTGCTGCCAGGGATCGGGAAGAAGCTCCGCAACGGCATCCTCGACGAACGAAAGCGCAAGCCCTTCGAGAGTTTCGACGAGTTGTCCGAGCGCGTCTCGGGACTGCACGATCCCGACGAGATCCTCGTCGATCGCATTCTCGAGGAGCTTCGCGACGACGATCTGAAGTACCAGACGTTCGTGGGGCGACGCGAGCAGGAGCAGAATCAGTAACGCGATCCCAAGCCCGCGGAACGGCAGCGGGACGAGCCCGGAACCGACGGCAACCGTTAGCGTGGCTTTCGCAGGCGACTCGAACAGCCGCCGGGCACGGGTGCCCTGACGGACCGAGACGTCTGAGACGGTGCGTTTACACCGGGCCCGGCCGAAGCGTCGGCAATGAGAGATCCAGACGGACTGATCGCCCGGGCCGGCGTCCGCGGCGATCCGGACCGCGATCAACACTTCCTCGTCGACGACCGGGTGCTGGACCGCCTGCCGACCTATCTCGACGAAACCGACGCCGATACGAGCCACCTGCTCGAGATCGGCGGCGGAACGGGCGCGCTGACGGATCGACTGCTCGCGATCGGCGACGAGGTCACCGTCGTCGAGCGGGACCGCGACCTCGCCGCCTTTCTGCGCGAGGAGTTCGCCGGGGAGATCGACGCCGGGGAACTGACCGTCATCGCGGGTGACGCCCTCGAGGTCGACCTGCCCGACTTTACCGCATCGGTGTCGAACCTTCCCTACGGCGTCTCGAGCGAGATCGCGTTTCGACTCTTCCCCGAGAAGCAGCCGCTCGTCATGATGTTCCAACAGGAATTCGCCGAGCGGATGGTGGCCGACCCGGGCACCTCGGAGTACGGCCGGCTCTCGGTCTCGAGTCAGCACTACGCGGATGTCGAACTCGTCGAGTCGATCCCGAAGGAGGCGTTCTCGCCGCCGCCGGCGGTTCAGAGCGCGGTGGTTCGGGCAGTTCCGCGCGACCCCGACTACGCGGTCGAAAACGAGGCGTTCTTCCTGCGGTTCGTCAAGGCGCTGTTCACCCAGCGACGGAAGACGATCCGCAACGCCATCCGGAACACGGCACACATTTCCGGGCTCGCGGAGCCGGAGGCGGTCGTCGATGCGGCCGACGAGGACGTGTTGGGAAAGCGAGCCGGGGCGATGGCTCCCGCCGAGTTCGCCGCGCTGGCCCAACTCGCGAGAGACGTCGGCGAGCCCGCTGACGAGTAAGTCTCCCGCGGCTCCGAGAGGGACCGCTCGTTGGGGCCGTGAACGGAACGAACCAACCAACGGATACACAAAGCTGCGCTGCCGACGAACTCGAGAGACGAACGCATGCTCGGATTAGTGACGGGGTTCGACTGGTTGTCGGACCTGTTTCCGACGACGACCCTCAAAATCGCGGTGTCGGTCGGAGCGGTCGGCCTCGTCGTCGCCATGTTGCTCGCCTATCAGCGGATTCACGCGTGGGTGGCCGAGCGAGCGCGGCCGCTGTACGCCGACATCGTCGCGATGGCGCTGCTCATCAGCGCGTGTGCGGTCAGCACCGCCGTCGTCACGGGTGTGTGGGGTCGCGCCGACGAAATCCAACGGCTCTATACGGAACTCGATCCGGGCGGAGACGCCGTTCCGCGTGCCGTCTTTTCGTTCATTTTGCTCGTATTGACGGTCATCGTGACGCGGTTCGTCCGCCGGGTGATCGAGGAGGTAATGGACTCGACGGCGGCCGTCACCGAGCACCAGCGACAGGTCACCCACCGCCTCTCGCAGGTGATCATCTGGTCGGTCTCGCTCGTCGTGATCCTGGGCATCTGGATCGAAGACCTCGGGAGCCTGCTCGTCGGGGCCGGCTTCCTCGGGATCGTCCTCGGGATGGCCGCCAGACAGACGCTCGGCACCGTGCTCGCGGGGTTCGTGTTGATGTTCGCTCGCCCCTTCGAGATCGGTGACTGGATCGAGATCGAAGACGACGAGGGGATCGTCACCGACATCTCGATCGTCAACACCCGCGTCCGGTCGTTCGACGGCGAGTACATCATGATCCCCAACGACGTGATCGCCTCGAGTATGGTGACGAATCGCTCGAAGCGGGGCCGTCTGCGACTCGAGGTCGAGGTCGGCGTCGACTACGGGACGGACGTGGAACGGGCCGCCGACCTCGCCGAGGACGCGCTCGCCGACATAGACGAGGTGCTGTCCGCGCCGTCGCCGCAGGTCGTGGGGAAGTCCTTCGGTGACTCCGCGGTGGTGCTCGGCGTGCGGTTCTGGATCGACAAGCCGAGCGCCAGACGCTACTGGATGGCTCGAACCGCCGCGATCGATGCGATCAAGCGGACCTTCGAAGGCGAAGACATCAAGATCCCGTTCCCGCAGCGCGAACTCTCCGGGCGAGCCGAGAGCGGTGGGTTCCGGATCGCAGACGAGAGATCGGCATCCGACGGACGCGACGAGACAGGACGAGAACACCGTATGACGACACTGGAGGAGAACGAATGACGCTCGAGGAACGACGCGACGACCAACCGGACGTCTACCAGCCCGCCGAGGACTCCCAGCTGCTGGCCGAGGCAGCCTGCGAGCGCCTCGCGGGGAGCGAGACGGTGCTCGAGGTGGGCACCGGTTCGGGCTATATCGCCGCACGGATCGCCGACGAGACGGCCGCTCGGGTCGTCGCGTCGGACCTGAACCCACACGCCGTCCGCCAGGCTCGCACCGAGGGCGTCGAGACGGTCCGGGCGGATCTCGTCTCGCCGTTTCGAGACGGGGCGTTCGACGCGGTCGCATTCAATCCGCCGTATCTGCCGACCGATCCCGAAAACGAGTGGGACGACTGGATGGAGCACGCGCTCTCGGGGGGCGAGGACGGTCGGGCCGTCATCGATCCCTTCCTCGAGTCGGTCGGTCGCGTGCTCGCACCTGACGGCGTCGTCTACCTGCTCGTCAGTAGCCTGACGGGGGTCGACGGGGTGGTCGAAGAGGCCGGCGACCACGGGTTCAGTGCCGTGGCCGTCGCCGACGAGTCGTTCCCCTTCGAGACGCTGACGGTACTCGAGTTGCTTCGGTAAGCGATCACGAATTTTCGAGCGGTTCAGCCCGTTTTTCGCCACCGATGTCCGGGAGGACGATCTCTGGAACCCGTCGCAACTAAAATAACTTCGGGTTATTAGATTGGATGAAAAATATTAAGCATCGGTATATCCTATCCGAGTCTACGATGACTGAGTACGTTTCGACCACGCCGGGGCTGTATCCGCTTCCGGACTGGGCGAAAGACGACCTCTCCGATCTCAAGGGCCACCAGAAACACGACCTCGTCAGCGGCGACGAAGGCGAGGAAATCACCGCCGCCTACGAGGAAGCCCGCGAAGAAGTGATCGGCGTCCAGCAAGACGCCGGCCTCGACCGCATCGTGGAGGGCCAACTGCGCTGGGACGACATGCTCGCTCACCCGCTGGCCGTCGCCGACGCCGTCGAAACCCGCGGCATCGTCCGCTACTACGACAACAACAACTTCTATCGGGAGCCGGTCGTCACCGACGACCTTGAGCCGACCGGTGACATCGCATCGGAACTCGAGGCGACGGTGGAGCGGGTTGGTAGCGACGATCTCCAGGCCGTCCTCCCCGGCCCGTACTCGCTTTACGATCTCGCGACTGACGAGTACTACGGCGACGACGGCGACTTCCTCGCGGCGATCGCGGCGTTTCTCGAAGCCGAGGTCGACGCCTTCCCGGCCCACGAGACGCTGTTCCTGCTCGAGCCGTCGCTGGTCGAGAACCCACCCGCGGACGGGGAAGACGCGCGTGCAAGCGAGGCGATCGATCGGGTCGCGAGCGCGACCGACGCCGATGTCGTGGTCCAGCCCTACTGGGGCGCACTCGAGGAGAAGGTCTACGCACACCTGCTCGATGCCGACATCGACGCGGTCGGCTTCGACTTCGTCGCGAACCAGGACGACAACCTCTACAACATCCAGGAGTACGGCACGACGGACGACGTCGCGCTCGGCCTCGCGGACGGCCAGAACACCCTCGTCGAGGACCCCGAGGCGATCCGCGACCGAACCGAGTGGGTCGAAGGCCAACTCGGCGTCACCGAGTTCGAGACGGTGTATTTGACGACGAACACCGAGACGTTCTACCTGCCCTACGGCAAGTACGTGGCGAAACTCGAGGTCCTTGCCGAAGCCGCGGACCTCGCGGAGGTGAAAGCAGCATGAGCACGAACGAGAACAAGGATCAGTTCCGACAGCCCGACCACGAGCACGACCACTTCCTGCTGACGACCGTCGTCGGCTCCTACCCCAAGCCCAAGTGGCTCAATCGGGCGAAGGATCTGTACGAGGACGAGGACAGCGACTTCGACGAGGACAACTGGCAGGAAGCGAAAGACGACGCGGCCCGCCTGATTACGGACGAACACGAGCGCGCCGGCCTCGACGTCGTCGTCGACGGCGAGATGCGGCGCAACGAGATGGTCGAGTTCTTCGCCCACCGCATCGAGGGCTACGAGTTCAACGGCCCCGTCAAGGTCTGGGGCCACAACTACTTCGACAAACCAAGCGTCGTCAGCGAGGTCGAGTACGACGAGTCGTGGCTGGTCGACGAGTACGAGTTCACCGCCGACGCGAGCGACCGCCCGGTCAAAGTCCCGATCACGGGGCCGTACACCCTCGCGAACTGGTCGTTCAACGAGGCCTACGAGGACGACGACGAACTCACCTTGGAGCTGGCCGACCTCGTCAACGAGGAAATCGAGAAACTCGTCGACGCCGGCGCGCGATACATCCAGATCGACGAGCCTGCGCTCGCGACCACGCCCGACGACCACGCCATCGTCGGCGAAGCGCTCGAGCACATCGTCGCGGACATTCCCGACGACGTCCGCATCGGGCTCCACGTCTGTTACGGCGACTACTCCCGGATTTACCCCGAGATTCTGGAGTTCCCGGTCGACGAGTTCGACCTCGAGCTCGCCAACGGCGACTACGATCAGCTGGACGTCTTCAAAGACCCCGCGTTCTCCAAGGACCTCGCCCTCGGCGTCTGCGACGCTCACGTCGCCGAGGTCGAGTCCGTCGAGCGGATCGAGGAAAACATCAAGAAGGGGCTGGAGGTCGTCCCCCCCGAGCAGCTGGTCATCTCGCCGGACTGCGGCGTGAAACTACTGCCCCGCGACGTCGCCTACGGCAAGATGGCGAACATGGTGCAGGCGGCCCGCAACGTCGAAGCCGATCTCGATGCAGGCGAGATCGACATCGAGCGCGGTGCGCCGACGCCGGCCGACGACTGACCGATCGTCCCCTCACTACGTTCGGCCGGCGGGTGCTCGCCTGCCGAGATTGTCGCCGGGGCTGCTACTTTCTCGAGTTACCACACACCGTGTCGGCGACGGAACTGGTAAACCTAACATCATGAACTGGACACGAGTGTTACCTGGTAACCTGTTTGTCCGATAATATATACATAGGTGGGACACAAATAAACGGTCGATGCAAGACTCTTTCGAGACTGGACGCGAACTCAGTGACGAAGTCGCCGAGCACCGCGAACCCGACCACGATATCGATCCGCTGTTCGTCAACCGCTGGTCGCCGCGCGCGATGACCGGCGACTCGCTCGACGCGGCGGAGTACCTCCCGCTGTTCGAGGCGGCCCGCTGGGCCCCCTCCGCGTTCAACAACCAGCACTGGCGGTTCATCTACGCGAGCCGCGAAGACGACGAGTGGGAGACGTTCCTCGATCTCCTTTCGGAAAACAACCGAACGTGGGCGAGCGACGCCGCCGTCCTCGCGGTCATCGTCTCGAAGACGACCTTCGACCACAACGGCGAACCGGCCCCCGTCCACTCCTTCGACACCGGTGCAGCCTGGGAGAACCTCGCGCTCGAGGGCGCACGCCGCGGGCTGGCAGTCCACGGGATGGCCGGGTTCGATTACGAGCAGGCGGCCGACGTGCTCGACATCCCCGACGAGTACGCGGTCGAGGCGATGGTCGCGATCGGCGATCGCGCACCCCCCGAAACGCTCCCGGAGGAGTTACAGGAACGCGAGCAGCCGAGCGATCGCAAGCCGCTCGCCGAAACGCTCCACCGCGGCGGCTTCGAGTAAGCCACGCCCGCTCGCGCTCGGTCCCGTCACTCCGAACGTACGGTTGCGGCGGCCGTCGATGGGTCCCGTCGGGGCGCACGTCATCGACTCGACCGACGGCTCGGTGCCGTCGATACACGGCAAAGCGCTAACTACGGGGCCGATGAACGACCGCCCATGACACTCGAGGTCGGCGTGCTCGGCTATCGGTTCATGGGCAAGGCACACGCGAACGCGATGGCGCGACTGCCGATGTTCTTCCCGGACGCGCCCGAGATCGAACGCAGCGTGCTCGTCGGTCGCGACGAGGACGCGCTTACCGAGGCCGCCGCCCGTCTCGGGTTCGTATCGATCTCGACGGACTGGGTCGAGGTCGTCGACGACGTGGACGTCTTCTACAATCTCGGCCCCAATCACGTCCACCGCGAGCCGTCGGTCGCCGCGCTCGAGGCTGGAACGCCGGTCTTCTGCGAGAAGCCGCTCGCGCCGACGCTCGAGGAGGCCGGCGTGATGGCCGAGGCGGCGCGCGCGGCGGGCGACGACGTGCCCGCCGGCTGTGCGTTCAATTACCGGTTCGTGCCCGCGATCAGGTACGCAAAGCGGCTGCTCGAGGACGGCGACCTCGGCGAACTCCGTCACGTCCGCGGCCGCTACCTGCAGGACTGGCTGGTCGACCCCGACGCCCCGTGGTCGTGGCGCAACGACGCGGAACTCGCGGGATCGGGTGCGCTGGGTGATCTCGGCGCGCATACGGTCGATCTGCTCCGCTTTCTCGTCGGCTCGGACGATCTCGCCGGCGGGATCGAACGGGTCAGCGGTCACCTGCAGACGTTCGTCGACGAGCGGCCGGTCGAGGACGACGACGGTGAAACGAGACCGGTGACGGTCGATGACGCCTACTCCGCGCACCTCGAGTTCGAAAACGGTGCGATGGGGACGATCGAAGCCTCGCGGTTCGCGACGGGCCACAAGAACGACCACACGATCGAGATCCACGGCTCGAACGGAAGCCTGCGGTTCTCCCTCGAGCGCCTGAACGAACTCGAGGTGCTCCGCGAGGGCGACCGCGGCTACGAGACGATCCTGGTCACTGACGAGAACGACCCCTACGTCGACCACTGGTGGCCGCCGGGCCACGTGCTGGGCTGGGAACACACCTTCGTCCACGAGAACTACGAGTTCCTCAGCGCGGTCGCAAACGGACACGCGTTCGAACCGAACTTCGACGACGGTCTCGCCGCGCAGCAAGTACTCGACGCGATCGAGCGCAGCGACGACCGCGGGGGGTGGGTGTCGCCGTAATCGGTCCGTCGGACACGACGGCAACGCAGCCGACGCGATCGACACTAGGAGACGACAGTTTTTGTACGAACGGGCCCAACTGCAACCAATGAAAATCATCAAGGATAGCGTCCACGACCACATCCAGGTCGACGGCGTCGCCCGCGATCTACTGGATACGCCGGCGGTACAGCGACTGCGACACATCAGCCAACTCGGCACCGTCTCCCTGGTCTACCCCTCGGCCAACCACACTCGCTTCGAACACAGCCTCGGCGTCTATCATCTCGCCTGCGAAGCCCTCGAGCGACTCGGGATCGAGGGTCGACAAGCCCGCCGAGTTCACGCCGCCGCCCTGCTCCACGACGTCGGTCATGGCCCGTTCAGTCACAACCTCGAGTCGCTGACCTACCGCCGAACGGGGCGCTACCACGACGATGTCGACGACCTGCTCGCCGACGGGGCCGTCGGGGACGTGCTTCGGGAGCACGACCTCGACCCCGAGGCGGTCGCGGGACTGGTCGCCGGCGAGGGCCGGTTCGGCCAGCTCGTCTCGGGCGAACTCGACGTGGATCGGATGGACTACCTGGTGCGCGACGCGCATCACACCGGCGTTCCCTACGGGACGATCGATCACGGCCGACTGGTCCGGGAGCTAACCTTCGTCGACGGCGAACTCGTCCTCGACGAGGGCAACGTCCAGACCGCCGAGAGCCTGCTGGTCGCGCGGGCGCTGATGAACCCGACCGTCTACAGCCACAGCGTCGCCCGAATCAGCAAGGCGATGCTCCGCCGGGCGACGGAACGGCTGCTCGAGGCGTCCGGGCCGGACATCGACGCCGAGAGCCTCCAGCGGATGGACGATCACGATCTGATCGCGGCCCTGCGCTCGTGTGCGGCGACGAGCGAGTTCTCCCGGCGATTGGACCAGCGGGATCTGTTCAAGCGGGCGGTGTGGGCCGAGATGAACGACGTCCCCGGAGGGATTATCGAGTCGGATCACGGAACGATCCGCGAGTTCGAGCGCGAGATCAGCGATCGGGCGGGGGTCGATCCGGCACGCGTCATCCTCGACGTGCCGAGTCGCCCATCGATGACCGAATCGACGACCCGCGTGATGGTCAACGGCGAGATCAGACAACTCGGCCAGCAGTCGCCGCTCGTGGAGGCGCTCCGGGCGGCCCAGTTCTCCCAGTGGCGACTCGGGGTCTACTCGCCGAGCGATCTGCGCGACCGAGTCGGTCGGGCAGCGGTGGACGTACTCGGACTGGATATCGACGGGGCGCTGGTCAGCGAGGTCCGGGACGGGATGGACGCGACCCTGGACCAGTTCGTCGAGTAGCGGGACCAGACGGCTGTGACGGCCGCCGTCCCTGACGGGGCGGCAGGGGAGCCGATTCAGGCTCGCGTCTCCCCCTTCGGGGCCGGTCGAATCGCCCGCCACCCCGTCCGCATCGATCGAGACCGAGAGACAAGTCCGCGCGTCGATCCCACCCCGAACCGTTGAAGGCGCTGACCGAGAACTGACGCGTATGGAACGAACGGGAACGATCCTCCGCGGCCGCGAGTTCGAACCCGTCGAGGGACGGGTCGTCATCGACGACGACGGCCGCATCGAGGCTATCGAGGAGGAGTCCGTCGAGAGCGACGATATCATCCTGCCAGCGTTCGTCAACGCCCACACCCACATCGGCGACTCGATCGCCAAGGAGGCCGGCAGCGGGCTCTCGCTCGAGGAACTGGTCGCGCCGCCCGACGGCCTGAAACACCGGCTGCTCCGGGACGCCGACCGGGACGAACTCGTGACCGCGATGGAACGATCGCTGCGGTGCATGCGGGATGCTGGGACGGCCGCCTGTCTGGACTTCCGGGAGGGGGGCGTCGACGGCGTCCGCATGATCGAGGACGCCGCGAGCGACCTCGCGATCGACGCGCTGTCGTTCGCGCGTGGGTCGATCGACGCGATGCACGCGGGCGACGGGTTCGGCGCGAGCGGGGCCAACGACGACAGCTTCGATCGGGAACGGACGGCGACGCGCGAGGCGGGCAAGCCGTTCGGCATCCACGCCGGGGAAGTCGACGAGAGCGACATCAACCCGGCGCTGGACCTCGATCCTGACTTCCTGGTACACATGGTTCACCCCGAACGGGTGCATCTGGAGCGGATCGCGGACAGCGAGATACCGATCGTCGTCTGCCCGCGCTCGAACCTCGTGACCGACGTGGGGCTGTCGCCCTACGCGGAGCTACACGAGCGGACGACGCTCGCGCTGGGGACGGACAACGTGATGCTCAACTCGCCGTCGATGTTCCGCGAGATGGAGTTCCTGGCGAAGCTTTCCGCACTGCCGGCCGCCGAAATCCTCCGGATGGCGACGATCAACGGGGCCGAGATCGCCGGTCTCGAGTACGGGCTGGTCGAACCCGGACGGGAGGCCCGCTTGCTGGTCCTCGACGGCGACTCGGACAACCTCGCCGGCGCGCGCGATCCGGTCCGGGCCGTGGTTCGCCGGGCGGGCGTCGACGACGTTCGCGAGGTCATCTTCGGTGGGGACGACGAGGCCACACGCTAACGCCGGCTTCAGCCGCTGTCAGTCGAGTCGTTCGGATGTCTCCGCGTGCTCCGTCGAGAGGTCGACGTACCGGTCGGCCGTCGCCTGCAGGTGGGCGTCCTCGATCTCCGTTTTCGGTTCCGCAGGCGACCCGGCGACGAGCGTCGATGCCGGGATCTCGGTGCCTTCGGTGACGACGCTGCCGGCGGCGACGACGGCTCCCTCGCCGACGTATGCACCGTCGAGGACGACCGCGTTCATGCCGACCAGCGCGCGCTCGGCGACGGTTGCGTCGTGGACGATCGCACTGTGGCCGACCGTCGAGTAGGGTGCGAGTTCGGCCGTCTCGTGGAGGACGGCGTTGTCCTGAACGTTGGCCCCCTCGCCGACGACGATCGTCCCGTGATCGCCGCGCAGCGTCGTGTTCGGCCAGACGCTGGCGTCCGCCTCGATGACGACATCGCCGATGACGACTGCGGCGTCATCGACGTATGCGGAGTCGGCTACCTGCGGTTCCGTCCCGTCGAACGATCGTAACATAGCCGTTCCTGTCTCGAGAACCGTCTTGAAGCTACCCATCGGATCCGTTCCGATCGCATCCGGCGGATCCGTATCTCGGTCGAGCGAAGGAGGGCGCGCACCGAACGGAGACGAACGAGTCTCCCCACCGATACAGTTTGGCACCATTGCTAATGCACCCCCGTGAAAGATGGCGCTGGCGGCACACTGCGGTCCACACGGACGGCAGTCGCCGTCTGTCATCCCCCCGAACCATCCCGGTTCGGCCTCCTCCCGTTCGATTCCGCGTCCGGCCGAGTGGTGCTACTCCTCGCCGCGATCGGCGTCCGACAGCCGTTCCGATAGCCGATCGAACCGCTCCCGCGTCGATTCCCGGCGCTCGCGTTCGATATCCGCCCGGTACGTGGCCTCGAGCAGCGCGTCCTCCGCGACGGTCACCTCGAAGACGGCACCCTCGTGTCGGCCGGTTTCGGGCAGCGTCTCGACGGCGACGGTTCGCTCGTCGACCATGTCCCCCTCGGCCTCGAGCAGCAGGACGGCCGTCTCGCCGTCGACGAGACGGTCGAGAACCGCGATATGGGACTTACGCATCGGTCATCGGGGGACAGTACGTGCGGGAACGCCATCAATGGACGTAACGAGCGAACCGGTGCGGTGCTGCTGCAGGGACGAAAGCGCACCACCACCGGTGAACCGAACGCCGGGACACTACACCGCCTCGAGAGCGGTCTCGAGATCCGATTCGACGGCGTCGACCTTGCTGCGATCGTACAGCGCCGCGGCCGGGTGAAACGCCGGGACAACGGTCCGCCCCCCGCGCTCGAACGCTCGCCCGTGCAGGTCGGTGATCGTCGCATCGGTCCCGAGGAGTTCGGCCGTCGCGAAACTCCCCAGCGGGACGAGCACGGCCGGATCGACGCGCTCGAGTTCGGCTTCGAGCACCGGCCGCCAGGCCTCGATCTCGTCGACGTGGGGGTCGCGGTTCGCCGGCGGCCGCACCTTCACTAGGTTGGTCACGTACAGGTCCCGCCGGTCGGAGCCGATCGCCTCGAGCGCGCAGTCCAGTTGCTGCCCCGCCTGCCCGACGAAGGGTTCGCCCTGCGTGACCTCCTGCTTCCCCGGTGCCTCACCGACAAGCGCGACGGCCGCCGACAGCGGCCCGACACCCGGAACGAATCGGTCGCGGTCGAACTGCTCGTCCGGAACCGCCTCGAGCGCGTCTGCAAACACCGTCTCGAACTGCCAGTCGGTCGGCGGGTCTTCGGTCATCCCGTCTGAATACGACCCGCTCGAGGAAACGCCTTTTCGCTGCGTCTCCTCCCGTCCTGGCCGAAACACCGCCGTCCCGGTGGTCGGCGTTTCGCGCCGTCTCAGTGCTGTGCATCTGCCCGTCCAGCGGACACTAGTGATTGACGTTTCGGCAGCAGGACGCCCGCGACGCGTCGACCGCGGGGATGCTCGAGTCCGTCCCGGCCGACCCCGATTACGGATCCGCGGGCATATGCATGCTGTATCGATTTCCCTCGACCGGGCGGAGAGTGACGAACAGATGGTATTCAAACCGCCGGTCGAGTGTCCGATCTGCCGCGACGTACTCGAACTCGACCGGACGCTCGAGGATCACCTCGTCGAAACCCATACCCACATCGAGGTCGCCCGCTACGTCACCTCCCGCTCCGATCAAGTCGAGGTGCAGCCGATCCCGGACTGAGACGCCGAACGGACGACCGCGGATACCCGTTCGCGTGTCGTTCCCACCGCCGTCAGCGACGCCGTCTCGAGTGCGGTCGGTGTCCAGCGATGCGAGCAGCGCCGCGTCGGTCGCGGGACGACCGCCCGCGTCGACGGAGATCGATGCCGACCGAACCGTCAACCGAACGGCTACCGGAAGCCCGGGAGGGGAATCGTTACCGACGTCTATCGGCGACGCGCTCCTCCCCGGTCTCCTCGCTGACGACCTCGTAGAGCAGCGCGCGTCCGCCGTCGGCGGTCGGTCGCAGGATTCGCCCGAGTCGCTGCGTGAACTCGCGCTCGCTGCCGCTGCCGGAGAGCACGACAGCGACGGTTGCATCGGGCACGTCGACGCCCTCGTCGAGCACGTTCGAGGTCGCGATCCGGGTATAGGTCCCCTCGCGAAAGCGCTCCAAGATCTCCCGGCGCTCCGCGGCACCGGTCTGGTGGGTGATCGTCGGGATCAGAAAGCGCTCGCTGACGTCGTATGCGAGGTCGTTGTGGGCGGTAAAGACGATCGTCCGCTCGCCGCGGTGGTCGTCGAGAATCCCCGCCAGCGCCTCGAGTTTGTTCTCGCTCCCGAGCATGAGTTCCCGCGCGCGCTGGCGAGCGAGCAGCGCCTCGCGAGCCTCGGGATCGGTGCCGGAGCGCTTGACGAGTTCCTGATAGTCCGATCCGCTCCGCATGTCGATACCCGACTTCGCGAGGTACTCCGTGAAAATCCCCTGCATCCGGTCGTACTCCGCGCGCTCTGCAGGGGTGAGCGAGACCGCGAGTCGCTTGACGTCGTAGTTCGCGAGGTGGTCCCCCGCGAGTTCGTCCACGTCGACCCGATGGACCAGCGGGCCGACGATCTCTTCGATCACCTCGTGGGCACCGTCGGGCCGCTCGAACGTCGCGGTCAGCCCGAGCCGTGCCGGCGCGGCGAGCAGCCGGGGGATTTCGCGATACCCCTCGCCGCCGAGGTGGTGGACCTCGTCGAAGACGACGCAACCGAACCGGTCGCCGACCGAATCCGCCTTGAGATACGCCGAATCGTACGTCGAGACGGTGATCGGCTCGAGGCGCTGTTCCCCGCCGCCGAAGCGACCGATCGGAACGTCGAACTCGCGGTCGAGTTCGCGTTCCCACTGCTCGAGGAGGTCGATCGTCGGGACGACGACGAGCGTCGGGACCGAGAGCCGTTCGATCGCCTGCAGCGCGATGACCGTCTTCCCGCTGCCGGTCGGGAGTTCGAGGACGCCGGCGGGCGCTCGCCCGACGGACTCGAGAGCGGGGCCGTCGGCCCAGCGGTCGGTCGCAAGCCAGGTCTCGAGCGCCGTCGTCTGATAGTCGCGGAGTTCGTACGCCGACCGGAGCGCCGGAACGGACGCGAGGTCGAGGACGCGATCGTCGACCGCGAGGGCCGTCTCCGCTATGGCGGCCCGTAAATCGGCGTAGCTGCCGGCGGGAACCCGCCAGCCGTCCGTTCGTGAGTCCGCCTCGAGGGCGGGGACCGACGGTCGGAGCGTCGACGGCGAGACCGACGACTCCTCGAGGCCGTCGATGCGGATCGTCCCGTCCTCGTACCGGAGTTCGATCACGGTCTCGGTGCCGCTCGCTGCCCTCGTCACGGGCCACAGTCGGGGCAGGGCGTACAAATACTGTCCGGTGTCGGTGATATCGAGAGCAGCGAACTGCCTCCACGCTCGACCTTACGAAAGATGGGCGGTGACGTCGGTCGAGGAGACCATCCCGACGTAGTCGTCGTCGACGACCGGGAGGTGTTTGATACCGTAGGTGGTCATCATCGCGGCGACCTCTTCCATGTAGAGGTCCGGGGTGGCGGTCTCGACGTCGGTCGTCATCACGTCGGACACGGTCAGCTCCGAAACGTCTCGGCCGGCAGCGACGGCGTCGAGGACATCCGTACTGCTGATGATCGCCCGCGGCGAGGTTCGAACGACCAACGCGTTGATCTCCGTCTCGCGCATCCGTTTCGTCGCCTCCATTACCGTCTCATCTCCCGAAATCGTCTCCAGCGGCGTTGACATTACGTCTGCGACGATTTCCCTGTCATCTTGACTCATACTCCTAGAACGGACACAATGGTTATGATGTTTTCCGTCGACGCAGCGACCCATCAGTATCGACCGTCGAACCGGTGATCTCGGTTACCATCCCTGCACGGCAACGCCGTGTTCTCGCTCGGCCACCGTGATCCGGGTACCTCAACCCTTTTATTACCGCTGTTCGTTGACTGGCATATGAGCGAAGACGAGGGCACGGACACGTCAGCCCAGGGTGTCCCGTCCGCGACGGACTCCGACGACGGCGAGCCGACCGACGTGGGTCCCGCGGCGTCGACGGATGGGGAATCGGAACCGACTCCCGAGGCGGCCGACTCGGAATCGGCAGCCACGAGCGCGGACGCCGATACGCCCGACGGAACGGTCGACGCGGAACAGGATACCGAGACGACTGGAGAGGTCGACGACGCGCCCGAAACGAGCGATGACATCCAGCACGTGCTCGATCGGGTCACGGAGTACGACGACGAACTCGCCCGCAAGGTCGGCTCCATCGTCGAGGAGGCCCGTAATCTCAACGGGACCGTCAACGACCAGCGCGAGGAACTCGAGGACCTCACGGAGCGCATCGAGTCACAGGCCGAAACCATCGGCGACCTTCAGGACGAACTGGACGAGTACGAGCAGGCCGTCAACGAGCGCGACGAGCGACTCGAGGAGTACAGCGAGGAGATCGAGGACCTCGAAAGTCGGCTCAAGCGCAAGCAGGCGGATTTCCAGAATTACAAGAAACGCGCGAAAAAGCGCCAACAACAGATCAAAGACCGCGCCGCCGAGGACCTCGTCGAGCGACTCATCGGCGTCCGCGACAACCTCAAACGCGCTCTCGAGGAGGACAGCGGCGACGCCGAGAGCCTCCGGGACGGCGTCGAGATGACGCTACGCGAGTTCGACCG
This sequence comes from Natrinema pallidum, assembly GCF_005890195.1. Taxonomy (NCBI): domain Archaea; kingdom Methanobacteriati; phylum Methanobacteriota; class Halobacteria; order Halobacteriales; family Natrialbaceae; genus Natrinema; species Natrinema pallidum. The sequence goes on from NZ_CP040637.1 coordinate 713,838, forward strand.
GATTCTCGAGGACGAGAACGTCTCCGAGATCGATCCCGACCCCGGGACCGAGACCGATCCGCAGCGCCACGAGGTCATGATGCAGGTCGACAGCGACCAGCCAGAGGGAACCGTCGCCGACGTCTACACGCCCGGCTACGAGATGGGCGGCAAGGTCATTCAGAACGCCCAGGTGACCGTCTCGAATGGCGACCTCGCCGACGGAGACGGGGACGAAGCCGCCGAGAACGCCACCGAGTCGGCCGACGGAAACGGCGAGGACGCGGCGACCGAGACCGACTCGGCGGACGCCGAGGACGACGCGATCGAACTCGGCGGCGAAGTCACCGCCGACGGGACGGACGCTTCCGCCGACGAAGCGGACGAGTAACACCCGGGCTCGTCGAGTGCCGACTGCTCGAGCGAGCGCCGGATTGACGCTGATTTTTACTGCGATCCAACTGTCGCGAGCGAGGCTGTACGCCGGCATACTCGTATTTTATTCGACTTCGTCGTTCAGCTAGTAACCTTTAAAACAAAGTGCGCACAATACCCGTCCACGATGGCGAGCAACAAAATTCTCGGAATCGACCTGGGGACGACGAACAGCGCGTTCGCGGTGATGGAAGGCGGCGATCCGGAGATTATCGTCAACGCCGAAGGCGAACGGACGACGCCCTCCGTCGTCGCCTTTACCGACGACGAGCGGCTCGTCGGGAAACCGGCGAAGAACCAGGCGATCCAGAACCCCGAAAAGACGATCGCGTCGATCAAGCGCCATATCGGCGAGGAGGACTACACCGTCGAGATCGAGGGTGAGGAGTATACGCCCGAGGAGATCTCGGCGATGATCCTCCAGAAGATCAAACGCGACGCCGAGGACTATCTCGGCGACGAGGTCGAAAAGGCCGTCATCACGGTCCCGGCGTACTTCTCCGACCGACAGCGCCAGGCAACCAAAGACGCCGGCGAGATCGCCGGTTTCGAGGTCGAGCGCATCATCAACGAGCCGACCGCCGCGTCGATGGCCTACGGCCTCGACGACGATTCCGACCAGACCGTGCTCGTCTACGACCTCGGCGGCGGCACCTTCGACGTCTCGATTCTCGATCTCGGCGGCGGCGTCTACGAGGTCGTCGCGACCAACGGTGACAACGATCTCGGCGGCGACGACTGGGACGAGGCCATCATCGACTACCTCGCCGACCAGTTCGAGGCCGAACACGGGATCGACCTCCACGAGGACCGGCAGGCCCTCCAGCGGCTGAAAGACGCCGCCGAAGAGGCCAAGATCGAACTCTCCTCGCGCAAGGAGACCGAGATCAACCTGCCGTTCATCACGGCGACCGACGACGGTCCGATCCACCTCGAGGAGTCGCTGACCCGCGCGAAGTTCGAATCGCTCACCAGCGACCTCATCGACCGTACGGTCGAGCCAACCGAGCAGGCACTCGAGGACGCCGACTACAGCAAGGACGACATCGACGAGGTCCTCCTGGTCGGTGGGTCGACCCGGATGCCGCAGGTCTCCGAGAAGGTCGAGGAACTCATCGGCGAGGAGCCCCAGAAGAACGTCAACCCCGACGAGGCCGTCGCGCTGGGCGCGGCGATTCAGGGCGGCGTTCTGGGCGGCGAGGTCGACGACATCGTCCTGCTCGACGTCACGCCGCTGTCGCTCGGTATCGAGGTCAAAGGGGGACTCTTCGAACGACTCATCGAGAAGAACACGACGATTCCGACCGAGGAGTCGAAGGTGTTCACCACCGCAGCGGACAACCAGACCACGGTACAGGTCCGGGTCTTCCAGGGCGAGCGCGAACTGGCCGAAGAGAACGAACTGCTCGGCGAGTTCCACCTGACTGGAATCCCGCCAGCCCCCGCTGGCACGCCACAGATCGAGGTGTCCTTCTCGATCGACGAGAACGGCATCGTCAACGTCTCGGCGGAGGACAAAGGCAGCGGCACCACCGAGGAGATCACCATCGAGGGCGGTGCCGGTCTCTCCGACGAACAGATCGAGAAGATGCAAGAAGAGGCCGAGAAACACGCCGAGGAAGACCAGCAAAAGCGCGAGCGCATCGAAGCGCGTAACGCCGCCGAGGCGACGATCCAGCGCGCGGAAACGCTGCTCGAGGAGAACGACGAGCAGGTCGACGACGATCTCCGTGCCGATATCGAGGCCGCGATCGAGGACTTGGAGGAGACCATCGACGACGACGATGCCGACGCCGACGATATCGAGTCCGCGACCGAGGCCCTGAGCGAGGAACTGCAGGAGATCGGCAAACAGATCTACCAGCAGGAGGCCGGTGCCGGCGCTGCCGGCGGTGCTGCGGGTGCTGGCGGTGCGGCCGGTGCCGGTGCCGGTGCCGGTGCAGGCCCCGGCGGCATGGGCGGCGGTCCGAACCCCGGTCCCGACGCCGGCGCTGCCGGCGGCGAGGACGAGGAGTTCGTCGACGCCGACTTCGAGGACGTCGACTTCGAGGAAGACGACGAGGAGTGACGAACCACGTCTCTAGTAGCCACTGAAAGGCAATGTACACCTGACCGCATGACTGCGTTGCGGTCAGCGTGGAACTCGTTGCAGCGGCTACGATAGTGTCGGAAAATCCCGTCACGAAGGAACGGTCTGCTAATCACACCTCGTTTTCGACCAGCAGAGCCAGTACCATGCGACGTGTAGAACACCACCGAATCCGCCGATGAGTCCACTACCGTTGTCCGAGCAGCACTCGATCGACGGGTTCTATTCGAGCCGAACGAAAAAAGCGATAGTATACTTTTCCGTCACCTTTCTCGTCTCATTCATAACTGGAATGTATACAGGACGATCCGTAGCGGACGCGATCGGGACCTCGTTCGTCTTCGCCGCCGTTTTCGCAGCAGTCATCTGGTGTGTCTGGATCGAAGGCTAATGCTACGAGCCTCGTGTTCCCAGTTCGACGAGTGAGGTCTTCTCACGGAGACCGTGTTTACACCACTGCTGGACCCGGACGGTCGTGAACTGCAGCAGTGGTTGGGCCCGCCCGTGATGGGACACGAGCGCACTGGACCGCATGCTCTATGGAACGTTCGTTTCAAGTGGCTCAACCGAGTATCGGTTGCACAACGAATGAGCGAGGACTTCTACGACGTTCTCGGCGTGAGCCCCGACGCGTCTGCCGAGGAGATCAAACAGGCGTATCGGTCGAAGGCCACCGAGTATCACCCCGACGTCAGCGACGATCCCGATGCCGAGGAGAAATTCAAGAAGATCCAGAAGGCAAAGCAGGTTCTAACAGACGAGGAGAAACGTGAGGCCTACGACCGGATGGGTCACGACCGCTACGAACAGGCCGAGAAACACGGTTTCGACGCCAGCGAGGCCGGCGGTGCCGGCGGCATGGGCGGCGGCCCGTTCGGCGGGATGGGCGGTGGCGGCATGGGCGGCGGTGGTGGTCTCGGCGACCTCTTCGAACAGGTCTTCGGCGGCGGTGGCGGCGGCGGACGCGGCCGCCGGCAGCCACGCAAGGGCCGGGACCTGCGGACCGAACTCGAGATCGATCTCGAGGAGGCCTACGAGGGGGCTGAAAAGCAGTTCTCCGTCGAGCGACCCGAAGAGTGCGATATCTGCGAGGGGGAGGGCCATCCGCCGGAGGCCGACGCCGAGACCTGTCCACAGTGTCAGGGCCGCGGACAGGTGACGCAGGTCCAGCAGACGCCGCTGGGTCGGGTCCAACAGACGACGGCCTGTCCCCGCTGTGAGGGCGAAGGGACGCTGTACTCCGAGACCTGCGGCGAGTGTCGTGGCGAGGGCTATGTCCGCACCGAGGCGACGCTGACCGTCGAAGTCCCGGCGGGCATTCAGGAAGGCCAGACCCTTCGAATGGAAGGCGAGGGCGCGCCCAGCCCCGAGACCGGTCCGCACGGCGACCTGCTGATCGATGTCTCGATCCGCGACCACGACGAGTTCGAACGCGAGGACGACGACCTTCAGTACCGGCTGCCGATCTCCTTCCCGCAGGCGACCTTCGGCGACACCGTCGAAGTCCCGACGCTCGAGGGTGCTGCCGAGTTCGAAATCCCGGCGGGAACCCAGAGCGGCGAGACCTTCCGTCTCGAAGGAAAGGGAATGCCGCGTCTCCGCGGTCGCGGGCAGGGTGACCTCTACGTGCAGGTCCAAGTCGTCACGCCGGAGAGTTTGAACGAGGAGCAGCGCGAGGCGCTCGAGGCCTTCGCGGAGGCCGGCGGCGACGAGATCGAAGTGACGGAAGGCTTCTTCGAGAAGATCAAGCGGGCGTTCTGAGTCGCGTTTCGTCCGCGCCGCCGAATCGAACGGCTTTCCTCCGCCAGCCTGAGTGTCACGGTACCGTTCACCACACATTATGGGCGTTGCGCTCGAATCGCCGCATGGATTCGCATGCCAGCACAACAGCTCCTGCTCCTCGCCGGCGACTACGTCGAGGACTACGAGATCATGGTTCCGTATCAGGCCCTCGAGATGGTGGGGCACGACGTACACGCCGTGTGTCCGGAGAAGGAAGCCGGTGAGACCTGTCCGACCGCGATCCACGACTTCGAGGGCGACCAGACATACACCGAAAAGCCCGGGCACCGGTTCGAACTGACCCACGACTTCGACGCCGTCGATCCGGCCGAGTACGACGCGCTGGTCGTTCCGGGCGGCCGTGCACCCGAGTACCTCCGTACCTACGACGCAGTTCTCGAGCACGTTCGACACTTCTTCGCGGAGGACAAACCCGTCGCGTGCCTGTGTCATGGCGTCCAACTCCTCGCCGCCGCGGACGTTCTGGACGGCCGAACCTGTACCGGCTATCCGGCACTCGAGACGGACGTCCGAACGGCCGGCGGTGACTGGGCGGAGGGCGTGACGCGCGACGGAAACCTCGTGACCGGACAGGCGTGGCCCGACCATCCCGAGTGGCTCGCCACGTTCCTCGAGTGTCTCGGGACCGATATCGATCACGCCGAGCCGGCGGCCGCGGACGACTGACGATTGGGGCCGTCGTATGAGGGGCTCGTAAGCACGGGCCGCCACAGCGAGTCGGCGTGCTTTTTCGGCCCCGGAACGGAGTGGACAGTATGAACGCTGGGACGGTCGACGGGTTGCTGACCCGCGAACTCCGCGACGATCGGATCGCGCTCGTCGACGCGACGGGGCGGGAGTACGATTACCACTGGCTGTGTACGACCTCGTGGAAGGCCGGCAACTTCCTGCGGCACGCGGGCGTTCGCAACGGCGTCACCGTCGGCGTCGTCGGCGACGGCCCCCTCGCACTGCTGGCCTTTTTCGGGACGACGCTGCTCGAGGGAACGACCCGGTTCGACCCGCCGACGGACCTCACTGACGAGGACGACTTCCGGACTCTCGTCGCGCCCGTCGAACGAGTCGCGGACTACGAGTTACCCCGCGGCGCGCAACGAGTCGGCTACGGTGACAAGCCCGACGCGCCGGACATCCATCACTTCGATGCGGGCCTCTGGAGCGAGAACCCGTCGTTCCCGCCGCTATCGATCGATCCCGAGACGGTCATTCTGACCGACGGCGAGCGGCCCGTCACGCACGAGGGACTGCTCAAGGCCGCACGCGAGGTCGTTACGGAAACCGGTCTCGAAGCCGACGACCGCGTCGTCGTTCGTACGCCCCTGTCCGATCCCCGGACGATCGCGGCGGGCGTGATCGCGCCGCTGTTGGCCAAGGCCGTAATCGTCCGTCCGGGCGACGAGACCGCGGGCGAACAGGCGAGCTACGCCGTCTCGGGTACCTCCGCCGAGTCGGTCCCCGAGCCGAACCGGATCGATCTCGACGCGGTGGCGCTCCCCTGACGGCGGCCGATTCCCGCCGATTGTCGGCCCCGGTCAGCGCTCTCGGTACAGCAGCCCGTCCGGATCGCGTCCTCGAGCACGACTGTCCGGCGCTCGAGACGCTCGCGTTCGCTGTCGGAATTTTTTATCCCGTCGTCCGTGGTCACACCGCCTATGCCAGACGTCGCGATCGTCGGCGGCGGCCCCGCCGGACTGAGCGCAGCGCTGTTCACCGCCAAGAACGGCCTCGAGACGACGGTGTTCGACACCGACGAGACGTGGATGCACAAGGCCCATCTGTTCAACTATCCCGGCATTCGGAGCATCAGCGGCAGCGAGTACATGGAACTCACGCGCGATCAGGTCAGCGACCGCGGAGCCGACGTGCGCGTCGGCGAGGAAGTGATCGACATCGAATCGGACGACGGCGGCTTCCGACTCGAGACCAGCGTTGCGTCGGAGACGCAACGAGCAGACGGTGACGCCGTCGACGCCGACGGCGAGTACGAGGCCGACTACGTCGTGCTGGCGACCGGTGCCGACCGCTCGATGGCGGCGGACCTCGCGATCGACTTCGCCGATGACGGGACCGTCGACGTCGATCTGGACACGGAGACGAGCATCGACGACCTGTACGCGACGGGCGCGATGGTCCGAGACGAGGAGTGGCAGGCGGTCATCGCCGCCGGTGACGGCGCGTCGGCGGCGCTCGACATCCTCAGCAAGGAGAAGGGCGAACACTTCCACGATTTCGACGTTCCGGACGACGCGCAGTAACCGGACGGAGAAAGGCGGGACCTGCGTTCGGGTTTCGGCGACGGGCGGCGGTGAAACCAGCCGTCGCGCCGCGCCTGCGTGTTCGGGGCACACGACTAAGCGACTTCTCGGCGGGAGTTTGTCGTATGGCAATGAAGGATCTCCACGAACTGTTCGTCCACAAGCTCGCACAACAGTACTACGTCGAACAGGAACTCGTCGAGACGCTAGACGAGATGGCCCGCAACACCACCAACGACCGGATGAGCCAGGGTTTTGCCGACCATCGCGACGAGACGCGGACGCAGATTCAGCGCATCGAGGAGGTCTTCGCTGCGCTCGATCGGCCCGCGGAAGCGCGGGAGTGTGCCATCCTCGATGGGCTCGAGGAGGACCGGCGCGAACTCGAGGCCGAGATCGAGGACGACGAACTGCTCAATATGGTCTACCTGAACGCGGGCATGATGACCGAACGCGTCGAGATGACGGCCTATGAGGGGCTGACGACGATCGCGGAGCAACTCGAACTCGGCGACGATGTCCAGCGCCCCCTCGAGTCGAACTACGACGAGGAGCAGTCCGCCTTCCGCGAACTCGAGACGCTGGCGACGGCGAAGGACATGAAGTCGCTGTGGGATCGACTGACTCCGTCGTAACCCGTGAGACGGCGATGCCGGGCCGCGTCCCGGTCCCCTCGCTTCGCGAGTGGCTGCACCGACCGTTCGGTTCTCGGTCGCTCTCGTGGGACCCGTTCTCGAGCGATCGCTCTCGGATAGCGCGCCCGTACCGTTTCTGCGACGCGTTCCAGCGCTCGTCCGTGTTCTCGCTACCGGTCGAGACGCAATAGCATTATGCTCCTCGAGTGAATATTCTCGCGCAGTATGGCATACGATGCGGTCCTGTTCGACTTCGACGGCGTCGTCGTCGAAACACCGTCGTCCAAGCGCCTTTCCGACGCCCTCGGCCGGACGTACGAGAAACTCGGGCGGTCCGGTCCGGCGGCGGAGACGTTTCAGGAACTCATGGGCGGCGACTTCGAGTCGATCGCAGACCGCTGTCAGGGCCTCGGCATCGAGGCGGACGTGTTCTGTGCCCAGGCCGCCCGCGAGATGGTCCGAACCCAACTCGAGGAAGTGGAACGCGGGTTGCGATCCGCGTACGACGACATCGCCGCGGTGCGGTCGCTCGAGCACCCCCTCGGCATCGTCAGCGACAACCACCCGACCGTCGTCTCGACGCTGCTCGACCGATTCGGGCTTCGGTCGCTGTTCGAGACCGTCTACGGCTGTCCCCTGACTCCCGACGGGCTGGCCCGACGGAAGCCCGACCCGACGAACATCGAAGCCGCGATGGACGCGCTCGAGGCGGACGCCGCGTTGTACGTGGGCGATCAAGCCGTCGACGTCCGGGCGGCCGACAACGCGGGCATCGATTCGGTGTTGCTCTCCCGATCCGGAACGGAGCCACCCCAAGCGGACGTGGACCCGACCTACCGCCTCCCGTCGCTGTCGGGGCTCCCGTCGGTCCTCGAGTGAGCGCGCCGACGGCGGTTCGGGCGTCGCTCCTGTCGACGCGGCTCGACCCGCTATAGTGGCTGTCCAGATACAGGGGAACACATAGGACGGCTCCGCGGGAGAGAGCCGAACGCATGGCGACCGTCGAAACCGTCCTGTCGTCGATTTTCAGCACCATCCCCGAACTCCATTCCGGGCAACTCGGACTGCTCTCGGGCGTCCTCGTGGGGGTGCTCTACTGGCACGGTTATCGCCGGCCTGCGCTCGCGCTCCTCACCGCGTTCTATCTACTGGCGCTCGGTATCGTGCCCGGGGCCACGAGGGGACTGCTCGTCGTTCAGTCGAACCCGTGGTACTTCTGCTCGTTTCTGCTCATCGTCTCGCTCAGTGCGATCGGCGCAACCGCCGTCCGGGCGCGAGTGACACGCTCGAGTCGACGTCGAACTCGGCGAGCGGACGGCAAGCCGTCGGACTGGTAGTCGCGGGGAGCCGGTCCCAACGGTGACTCGCGTTCGATAGTCGTTTCAGTCGCCCGGCCGTAGCTGACCCGAGACATGCCTCCTCGTCGACGCGGTACCGGGACGCGCCTGCTGATGGCGCTGGTCGGCTGTCTGCTCCTGCTGTGGTCTCTCGCGCTGGCGGCGATCAGTTACTGGGCACTGTCCGTGCTCCGGGCCTCCGCACCCGACCCCGGGACGACGCTTCTCGTCGTCGTTGGCGTCGGTCTCGTGGGCGGTTATCTGAGCTATCGGTTCGGGACGACCCAGTTGCTCTCGCGGCTCGAGGCGGTCGCACTCCCGCGGTCGCACGCGCCCGACTTCTACCGGCGGCTCGACGATCTCGAGTCGCGAATGGGCGTCGACTCGCCGACTATCGCGATCGCGCGGCTGCCGATGCCAAACGCCTTCGCGCTGGGCAGTCGACGCGGCGGCGTCGTCGTCCTCGATCGGTCGCTTTTCGGGCTGCTTTCGCTCGACGAGCTCGAGGCGCTCGTGGCACACGAATTCGCCCACCTCGAACGATACGACGCCTTCGTCCAGACGCTCGCCTACAGCGTCTTCCGGACGATCGCCGGGCTCGCCGTCCTGCTACTGTCACCGCTGCTGGTGGCGGTCATGGGGGTCGCTCGAGCCGTCGCGTGGCTCCGGGGCGAGCCGCAGTCGTGGTCGCGGACGGCCGTCGGCCGGCTGCTGGGCCTCATCGACGGCGGCGTCGTGATCTGCTTGCTCCTCGTGACGCTGGTCGTTCGGGCCCACTCGCGACGGCGGGAGTACGCCGCCGACGAGCGGGCCGCAACCGTCACCGGCCGGCCGGTCGCGCTCGCTCGCGCGCTCCGGACGATCCAACGCACTGCGGACCCGTCCGCGGGGTTGCTCGCTCCCCTGTACGTTCACACCGGCGACGACGAGACGTGGCGGCGGTTGCTCTCGACGCATCCCCCGACGGACGACCGGATCGAACGGTTGCTCGAACGGGCGCGACACGACCGCGATCGCGCGCAGGCTCGAGCGCCGTAACAGTCGTCCGTGACGCGCGGTCCGTCCGAGGTGGGGCCTACCCCAGTGCCGGCGAGAGCGTCGCCAGCGTACTGGCAACCCACAAACGCTTTTGCCTGCACACCTCCTACGTCGGCTCATGTACGTTCGGGACGCGAAAAACAGGGAAGAGGTCTGGCTCCTGGATCACATCGAGTCGATGGGGCTCGACGAGACGGCGTTTCGCTCCCGTGACTACGTCATCGCGATCGACGAGGAGTCCGGCGAGAAGGCCGGCTTCGGTCGCATCCGCATCCACAAGACCGACGCCGACTCGGGAGCCGTCTGCGAACTGACCAGCATCGGTGTCCTCGAGAGCTGGCGCGGGCAGGGTGTCGGGGCCCACATCATCGAACGACTCGTGGAGTACGCCAGCGACGAGGGGTTCGACACCGTCTACGTCCTGACCGGCGACGGGTCCTACCTCGCTCAGTTCGGTTTCCAGCGGATCGAGGAGTCCGACCTGCCGGCGGTCCTCCGGGACCGACTCGCGGACAAGCGCGAGGGTATCGATCCCGACGCAGTGCCCCTGGCGATCGACGTCGCGGAGTTCCGAATGCCGGACCGGCTTCGGGAGGCGTTCAAGCACGCCCCCGAGGGGCGCGACGACGTCGACGACACGGAGGCCCCCGAGGACTTCGGTATCGATCCGGACTCGGCGACGTACAAGTACGATACGGGGCAGTAGATGACCGTGATGGGACCGCCGGACCGTTCGTCCCCACCGGTTCGCTCACGATCAGGTGGGGCGCTCGTCGAAGCCGTAGCGGAACGCGACCCAGGCGATCCCGGAGAGGAACAGCATCGGCGGAAGGACGGCGAACCCCCACAGCGGGTCCAGCCCCCAGCGGAGCAAGAGTCCGAGGGTCACCACCCCGACTGCGAGCAACGGCGCGACGTAACGGGCCGCTCGACGCCGATCACCCGTCCCATCGGCCGACAGCGGCGATCGCGGCGGCGGCTCGCTGGGCATGTTCGAGCCGTCGACGCCGTGCGGCATAAGCGATTGTGGCGATTCCGAAAACACTCATGACCGCGAACCGATCCGATTCGACGGCCGGCCGCAGCGATTCCGACGATGGGGCAAACGACAGCGATTCCCCCGGGGACGAAGCCGTCCCCGTCTGGCTCGTCGAGCGAACGTACGGCGACGACGAACTCAATCTCGTCATCCTCGTCTACGCAACCGAGGATGGCCGGCGATACCACCGCCGGGAGCGCGCGCTGACCAGCTTTACCGGACCCGCTCGAGAGACGAAGGCCGGACTCCTCGTCTCGCCCGACGCGCTCGGAAGCGTCGACGATCCGACGACGCGGGAGCGCTACGCCGAGGAAGCGTCGCGAATGGCACAGCGACACGATCCGGCCGATAACGTGTGAGTCGATGGGATTCGTGAGTCGCCGACGCGACCGCGAAGCTTGACGTGTTCATCAAAGTTGAAGCCCCGCCCGACCCACGATAATCATAATGTTCGACCCCGACGAACTCGAGGAGATCCGTGCCAACAAGGCGGAATGGCACGAGGCGGAAGTCGAACCGGTCCTCGATCGGTTCGGCGAGCGCAAGGAAACGTTCACGACCGATACGGGCGGGCAGGAGGTCGATCGGCTCTACACGCCCGACGATGTCGGCGATCTCGACTACGAGTCGGATCTGGGGAATCCGGGCGAACCGCCGTACACGCGTGGCGTCTACTCGACGGGCTACCGTGGTCGGCTCTGGACGATGCGTCAGTACGCCGGGTTCTCGACGCCGGAAGACACCAACGAACGCTACCACTATCTGCTCGACGAGGGGCAGACCGGGCTCTCGATGGCGTTCGACCTGCCCACCCAGATGGGGTACGACTCGGACGCCTCCATGGCCGCCGGCGAGGTCGGGAAAGCCGGCGTGGCGATCGACTCGCTTGCCGACATGGAGACCGTCTTCGACGGCATTCCGTTAGACGAGGTCTCGACGTCGATGACCATCAACGCACCCGCGTCGGTGCTGCTGGCGATGTACATCGCGGTGGGGGACCAGCAGGGCGTCGACCGCTCGGAGCTTCGCGGGACGATTCAGAACGATATCCTGAAGGAGTATATCGCGCGCAACACGTACATCTACCCGCCGGAACCGTCGATGCGGATCATCACTGATATCTTCGACTTTTGTGCCTCCGAGACGCCGAAGTTCAACACCATTTCGATCTCGGGCTATCACATCCGCGAGGCCGGTTCGACGGCCGCCCAGGAACTGGCGTTCACGCTCGGCAACGGGATCGAGTACGTCGAGACGGCGATCGAGGCTGGCCTCGACGTCGACGAGTTCGCGCCCCAACTCTCCTTCTTCTTCAACGGCCACAACAATATCTTCGAGGAGGTCGCCAAGTTTCGCGCGGCCCGCCGGATGTGGCACGACATCATCGAGGAGCGCTTCGATCCGGACGACCCCAAGTCCAAACAGCTCAAGTTCCACACCCAGACCGCGGGCTCGATGCTGACCGCCCAGCAGATCGAGAACAACGTCGTCCGCGTCGCCTACCAGGCGCTGGCGGCAGTGCTCGGCGGCACGCAGAGTCTCCACACCAACGGCAAGGACGAGGCGCTTGCCCTGCCGACCGAGGAATCCGTCCGGACGGCGCTGCGCACCCAGCAGATCCTCGCCCACGAGTCCGGCGCGGCCGACACCATCGACCCGCTGGCGGGCAGCTACTACGTCGAATCGCTGACCGACGACGTCGAGGAAGAGGCCTACGAGATCATGGACGAAGTCGACGACCGCGGCGGCATGCTCGAGGCCGTCGAGCAACAGTGGGTCCAGCGCCAGATCCAGGATACGGCCTTCGACCGCCAGCGGGAGATCGAGGAGAAAGAGCGGATCATCGTCGGCGTCAACGAGTTCGAAGTCGACGAGGACCCCGAGATGGATGTCGAGGAGGTCACCGAAGCGGACCAACAGCGCAAGATCGACGGTCTCGAGGAAACCCGCGAGGAGCGCGACGACGACGCGGTCGACGCGGCCCTCGAAGCGCTTCGCGACGCGGCACGGAGCGACCGGAACCTGATGCCGTACATCATCGACGCGGTCAAAGCGTACGCGACAGTCGGCGAGATCTGTAACGTCATGCGCGACGAGTTCGGCGAGTATCAACCGGGCGGCGCGATGTAGGCGCTCGGGGTCCGAACTCGAGCCGAACAGTCGGGGACCTGGCGAATAACACGATGCTAACCGGGTCAAGGACCGCTCTTGGTGGCGTCTCCGTGGCCGGGCATTGTAACCCACACCGCCGGTCGCGCGAGTAATTCCGCCTTGGCACCGCCGTACTCGGCTGGGGCAGTGACAACCCGCTGTTGGGCGAGGAATTCGGATGAACGGTCGGCTCCGTTTATTCTCGTCTCGCTCGACGGTGCTGGCATGAGCGACGATTCGACCGAGCGATCGACACCCGTACCGAAGTCGACCGAGCGCGAACGAGCGCCGTCGCGGCGGCACGTCCTCCAGGCGGCGGTCGCGGCCGGCAGCGTTACCGCCCTGAGCGATCTCGCGCTCGCTCAGGAGCGCGAGACGATCGAACTGGGTGGACAGACCAGCGGTTGGGAGGGTGTCGCGCCCGAGGACATCGCGGACGAGACGAATCCGACTCTGGAGCTAGAGGCGGGGACCACGTACGAACTCACGTGGGAGAACCTCGACGGGGCCGCACACAACATCGTCATCGTCGACAGCGAGGGCGAGGATCTCGAGCGGACGGAACTGATGAGCGCGCAGGGTGAGACCCAGACGCTCGAGTTCGAGGCGACGAGCGAGATGGCCGAATACTACTGTGAGCCCCATCGGGCGACAATGCGGGGGGACATCTCCGTCGGCGACGGCGGCGAGCCCGGGGGAGACGAGGCCGACGAGACGGCGGCGGAGCCGTTCTTCCAGCCGGGGACCGAAATCGGGCTCCGGACGGTCGCGGAGGGACTGACCGCGCCGACGGACATGGCGGCGACCGAGGCGGGGGACCGCTACTTCGTTGCCGACCAGACCGGCGAGTTGTGGACCGTCACCGACGACGGGGTCCAAGAGGAGCCGTTCCTCGACGTGAGCGATCGGCTCGTCGAACTCGGGACGTTCGAGGGCGACTACGCGGACCCGAACCAGGACTACGACGAGCGGGGGTTGCTCGGTGTCGAACTGCATCCCGACTTCGCCGAGAACGACCGCTTCGTTGTCCACTACAGCGCGCCGCCGAACGACGAAACCCCCGACGGGTGGAGCCACGTCGAGGTCGTCTCGGAGTTTCAGGCCGACGATGAGGGGGCAGCCGATCCCGATTCCGAACGGCTCCTCATGGAGTTCCAGAAGCCCCAGTACAACCACGACGCCGGGCCGATGGCGTTCGGTCCCGACGGCTACCTCTATGTCCCCATGGGTGACGGCGGCGGGGCGAACGACGACATGGAGGGCCACGTCGACGACTGGTACGACGGCAACGCCGGCGGAAACGGGCAGGACGTCAGCGAGAACCTGCTGGGGAGCGTTCTTCGCGTTAATGTGGACGGCAACGCCGCCGACGGGGAGGGCGACGACCGACCGTACGCGATCCCCGAGGACAACCCGCTGGTCGATTCCGACGAGGGCCTCGATGAACACTACGCGTGGGGGCTCCGGAACCCGTTCGGGATCTCGTTCGACAGCGAGGGGCGACTGTTCGTCTCCGACGCCGGGCAGGACCTCTTCGAGGAGGTCAACCTCGTCGAGGCCGGCGGCAACTACGGCTGGAACATCAAGGAGGGGACCCACTGCTTCAGCACGGACAGCCCGAGCCAGCCGCCCGAGGAGTGTCCCGACTCGGCCACCGACGAACCGCCCTACGACGGGCAGGAACTCCAGGATCCGATCGTCGAGTACCCGCACGTCTATCGGGAACAGACGGTCGGGATCACGGTGATCGGTGGCCACGTCTACGAGGCCGACGGAATCGAGGCGCTGAACGGGAAGTACGTCTTCGGCGACTGGACGGCTGATCCGGCCCGGCAGAGCCCGCAAGGACGGCTGCTGGCCGCGTCGGAGCCGAGCGACGGCGGCGAGGAGGCGGCGACGCCCGACGACGGGGACGCGCCGGCGAACGCGACCGAAGACACGCAGGACGAGCCGATCGGTGACGAGAACGAAACCGATGACGGTGGTAACGAAACGGCCGCTGACGACGGGACCGAGGACGATGGCTTCGGGAACGAAAGCGACGGAGCGACGGGAACCGAACCGGAAAATGCCGGCGAGGGCGAGCAAACGGAAGCGGTCGTGCCGCGGGACGACCTCTGGGACATGGAGGCCCTCCAGGTCGCCGGAACCGAGGACGGCTCGTTCCCCTACTTCGTCCGGCAGTTCGGACAGGACGCCGACGGCAACGTCTACGTCCTCGCGAACCAGGTCGGCGTTCCGGAGGGCGACACCGGCGCGGTCATGGAGATCGTGCCGCCGGGCGAGGGCGACTCCCTCTCGGGCCGCGACACGGACGATGGCGGTGCTGCCACGGCGGACGACCAAGCCGACGGGAACGCGACGACCGACGCGTAACGACGGTTCCCGATCGCGTCAACCGAACCGCGGACATGCGTGCTCCCGCGCCGACGGCCGTTTTCCATCCCGGCGGACGGCCCGCCGGGAGTCCGGTTTCGCCGCTCGTGCCGCTCGCGGCGGGGACCTCACGAAAAATCACAACAGTAACACGGCCACCGACCGGAGTACAGGCCGATGCACTTCGATCACGCCGGCATCGCGACCGACGATGCACGGGCACTCGCAGCACTGTACGGCGACCTCTTCGGCCTCGAGATCGCCCACGAGGAGGAGTTCGACGGCATGCGTGTCGTCTTCCTCGACTGCGCCGACGGCTACTTCGAACTGCTCGAACCCCTCGAGGAGGGGACGATTGCGCGATACCTCGAGGAGACCGGGGCGGGCATCCACCACCTCGCGCTTGCGACCGACGACATCGACGGTGCCCTCGAGACGGTCCGCGACCACGACGTGGCGCTGATCGACGAGGAGCCGCGACCGGGTGCGTGGGGGCACTCGGTGGCGTTCCTCCATCCGACGGACACGGGCGGCATCCTGATCGAACTCGTCGAACACTGACGGCGGTGTCTACTCGCTGGCCGGCGACTCGGCCGTCGTGAGCCGTCGCGTCTCGTCGCGGCGCTCGTGGCGGACCGCGACGGTGTCGGGATACCGCCCCTCGAGCTCGATCCGTGCGTCGTAGCCGACGATCCCGAGACAATCGATGCAGTTGGCGGCCGCCTGGGGACCGACGGCGACGGTGACCACGAGGAGATCGCGGTCCGCGTCGACGGTCGACTCGGCGAGCGCGAGGTCGTGACAGGGCGTCGGCGTTTCGATCGCGCCCGCGATGACGACGCTTTCGTCGATGAATTCGACGGTGGCTCGATCGCGGTCCGTTCGGCCCGCGCACTGCCCCTCGCCGACCGCGAGCGATGCGTCGACGACATCGGGGTCCGGACAGGGAATCGTCGTCGAACTCGACGCCGTCTCGATATCGGTCCCGCGGAGCGTGATTATCGTTCGGGTCCGGAGACAGTCGAACGGCCGCCGGCTGACGCCGTCGGTGACGGTCGACTCGGTCGTGTCGTCGCCGGTCGTGACGGTAATCGCGTACGACCGCGGCTCGGCGAGGCTGATCACGAACTCCTCTCCCGCTGGGAGGTCGACATCACGCTCGAGCAGTGCGCCGTCGCCGCTGTCGGCTCCGTCGTTCCCGCTGCGCTGGTCGGTCGTGATCGTCACGGAGACCGTTCGGCCCGAGTCGCCGTCGTTGCGGAGTGTGAGTGTGTGCGGTGGATGCGCGCCGAGAAACGGGATCTCGTCGGGATCGCCGACCGTGATCGCGTCGTCCGAGTCCGATTCGGCGGCGTCCCGATCGGTATCGTCGCTCGAGTCGGTCCCAGCGTCGGTATCGTCGGTCTCGGGATGGGTCGTCCGGAGATGGTCGAACATCGAACCCGTACAGCCGGCCAGTCCACAGACCGCGCCGGTGGTGCCGGCGAGGAGGTCTCGTCGCCGCATACGCGATGCCACCACGATGTGGCATAAACACCTTTGTCAGGGGTGCGAACCTGTCCGCCGGCGGGACTGTCAGTGGGTGCGGAACGTGGCTGTTACGACGCTGGTGACCCCAGTTTCATAGGCCTCGTGGCACGCCCGGAACGGTGGCGGGCAGTGTCCGCACTCGGGGACGCGTTCGGCGACTACTGTGTTGCCGGGGCAGGCTCGCGGCCCCAGTGGGCCAGGCCAAGGATTCCGGACGGTACGGCGCGTCAGCCGAAGTTCTCGATCAACGCCGCGTCGGAATCGCCGCCGGCGTCGTCGATCGCCTCGGCGACGAACGTGACGAAGCCGTCGAAGCCGAAGGCGTAGAGCTGTCCGTCCTCATGGTGCGTCGCGATCGCATCGGCCAGGTCGTCGTCGGCGTTCTCCCCGACGATGACGACCGTCGCGCCCGCATCCGCGAGCGCCTCGAGACGCTCGGTGTGGGCCGGCTCGTCGGCCTGATAGATCACCACGGCGTCGTGGCCCGCGTCCCGGGCCGCTTCGGCGACGGCGATCGAGGGGCCGATTCCCGGGCCGCCGGCGGCCGCGACGATATCGGCCTCGCCCTCATAGGTGATCCGCCCGAACGGTCCCTCGACGTGAACGGTCTCACCGCCCTCGAGACCGGCGAGCCACGGCGAGAGATCGCCGTCGGGATCGACGCCCACGGTGAGTTCGAACGTCTCGCCCACGGACGGTGACGAGAGCGTATAGTGACGCGAGATCGGCTCGGCGTCGGGTGCCGCTCGGAGCAAGACGAACTGTCCCGGCAAGGCGTCGAACCCGTCGGGCGTCTCGAGCTCGAGCGTGACCGTATCGGGACCGACTTCACTGACCGATTCGACGGAGACTGGCGTCCCTTCCATGTCGAAGCCGTTCGGCGGCCGATTGAAAAGGCGTTCCGTTCCGTCGACGGCAGTGATTCGGCTTCGTTTACCGCCGACATCCGTGAAAACGACGGTGAGAAACTGTCACGTTCGCACCCAGGTGTCGGTCACCGTCCCTCGGTACGCCTCTTGCCAAAACCACTACCGATTAATAGATACTGACCCGTTCTATCGAACAGATCACGCGCTGTTACACTCATCCGGGTGGGGTTTCAGAAGCCTTTTCATTTATGGGGGGCAAGGCCCATCATAACATGGCTGAGGACCTCAACTGGGCGGTTGGAGGCGAGGCCGGGGACGGAATCGACTCCACGGGCAAGATTTTCGCTCAGGCACTCGCCCGAGCCGGACGGCACGTATTCACCTCGAAAGACTTCGCATCACGGATCCGCGGGGGATACACGGCCTACAAGATTCGGACCTCCGTCGACAAGGTCCAGAGCGTCGTCGACCGACTCGACATTCTGGTCGCGCTCACCCAGCGGACGATCGACGAGAACCTGGACGAACTCCACGAGGGCAGCGCCATCATCTACGACGGCGAGCGTTCCTGGGAAGCCGAGATTCCCGACGAGATGACCGCCGTTGACGTCCCCCTGAAGTCGCTGGCCGAGGAGGCCGGCGGCGCGATCATGCGCAACATCGTCGCGCTCGGTGCCGCGTGTGAGATTACCGGCTTCGACGTCGAGTACCTCGACGAAGCCCTCGAGAAGCGCTTCGGCGGCAAGGGCTCGAAGATCGTCGAGAACAACAAGGCGGCCGCCCGCGCCGGTCAGGAGTACGTTCGGGAGAATTACGATCTGGACCACCTCGGCTACAACATCGAGACGACCGACAACGATTACGTCCTGCTCAACGGCAACGAGGCGGTCGGGATGGGTGCGCTCGCGGCCGGTTGTCGGTTCTACGCCGGCTATCCGATCACGCCAGCGACGTCGATCATGGAGTATCTGACGGAGCGTATCGAGGACTACGGCGGACACGTCGTGCAGGCGGAAGACGAACTCTCGGCCATCAACATGTCGCTCGGAGCCGCACGCGCCGGTGCCCGATCGATGACCGCGACATCCGGTGCCGGCGTCGACCTCATGACCGAGACCTTCGGTCTGGTCGCGACCAGCGAGACGCCGCTGGTCATCGCCGACGTGCAGCGATCCGGCCCCTCCACGGGGATGCCGACGAAACAGGAACAGGGCGACCTGAATATGGCACTGTACGGCGGTCACGGCGAGGTCCCGCGGTTCGTCGTCGCCCCCACGTCGATCACCGAGTGCTTCTGGAAGACCGTCGAGGCGTTCAACCTCGCGGAGAAGTACCAGACGCCGGTCTTCCTGATTTCGGATCTGGCGATGTCGGTCACCGAACAGACGTTCCCGCCCGAAGCCTTCGACATGGACGAGGTCGAGATCGATCGCGGTAAACTCGTCGACGAGGACGAAGTCGACGAGTGGCTCGACTCGCAGGGCCGGTTCCGCGCCCACGCCGTCACCGACGACGGCGTCAGTCCCCGCGCCATCCCCGGCACGACCGACGCCGCACACATGTCCACCGGGCTCGAGCACGACGAACTCGGCCGCCGGACGGAAGAAGAGGACGAGCGCGTCCATCAGGTCGACAAGCGAAACCGCAAGGTCGAGACCGCACGGGACGAGGAGGACTGGGATTACCGCGAGTTCGGCGACGCCGACGCCGACAATCTCATCATCTCGTGGGGGTCGAACGAGGGCGCGCTCGTCGAAGCGCTCGACTACCTCGAGGAGGACGGCATCGACGTTCGCGTCATTTCGGTGCCCTACATCTTCCCACGGCCGGATCTGACCGAGGAAATCGAGGCCGCCGACGACACGATTGTCGTGGAGTGTAACGCGACGGGACAGTTCGCCGACGTGATCGAACACGACGTGCTTACCCGCGTGAAGCGCATCAACAAGTACACCGGCGTCCGCTTCAAGGCGGACGAACTCGCGGACGACATCACCGAGAAACTCTCCGAGGAGGTACCAGCATAATGAGCTCCGACGTACGATTCACCGACTTCAAATCCGACAAGCAGCCGACGTGGTGTCCCGGATGCGGCGACTTCGGGACGATGAACGGCATGATGAAAGCCCTCGCGAACACCGGCAACGATCCCGACAACACCTTCGTGGTGGCCGGGATCGGCTGTTCCGGCAAGATCGGGACCTACATGCACAGCTACGCCCTCCACGGGGTTCACGGCCGTGCGCTCCCGGTCGGCACTGGCGTCAAGATGGCCCGCCCCGATATCGAGGTCATGGTCGCCGGCGGCGACGGTGACGGCTACTCGATCGGTGCCGGTCACTTCGTCCACGCCGTCCGCCGGAACGTCGACATGACCTACTGCGTCATGGACAACCGCATCTACGGGCTGACCAAAGGGCAGGCCTCGCCGACCTCGCGGTCGGACTTCGAGACCTCGACGACCCCCGAAGGACCCAAACAACCGCCGGTCAACCCGCTCGCGCTCGCGCTCGCGTCGGGTGCGTCGTTCATCGCCCAGTCGTTCAGTTCCGACGCGATGCGACACGCCGAGATCGTCCAGAAGGCCATCGAACACGACGGCTTCGGCTTCGTCAACGTCTTCAGTCCGTGCGTCACGTTCAACGACGTCGACACCTACGACTACTTCCGCGACAGCTTGGTCGACCTGCAGGAGGACGAGGACCACGACCCGACCGACTACGAGGCAGCCAAGGAAGTCATCCTCGACGCCGACAAGGAGTATCAGGGTGTGATGTACCAGGACGAGAACTCCGTGCCGTACCACGAACAACACGGCGTCACCGAGGACATGTCCGAGATTCCGGACGGCGCACCCGAGGACGCGATGGACCTCGTTCGCGAGTTCTACTAACGCCGCTTCGTCGATTCTCGCCGGCCGTCGTCGGACGGGCCCGAATTCAGGTATCTACCGGGTGCTCGACCGATTCCATCAGTAGTTCGACGTTCGCCGACTCTTCGGTGAGACGCTCCGGGAGAACGCCGAGCAACACGAGCAGATCGTCCTCGTGATCGAACGACGCGAGTGTCAGTTCCACGTCGAGCGGTTCGCCATCGAGTTCGGACTCCCCGACGAAGCTGTCGACGTTCCGGCTCTCACCGAGGATCTCGAGCGCGAACGACTCCTGATGCCGGATGTTGTCGACAGTGCCACGGTTGCTATCGACTCGGCCGAGGAACTCCTCGAGTAGTTCTTGGTTCGACATCTCGTCGAGCGGGTTGACCGACTGTCCGGCGACTTCCATTCCGGGGATCGAGACGGCGGTGAAGACGCTCCCCTCCCGCGTTTGGCCCATGTAATCGACCGACTTCGAATAGCTCGAGGTCCAGAGCGACGCTTCGAAGTCGCGCTCGATGCCGCCGATGCCCTCGGAGCGCTCCATCGTCCGCTGTTCGACCGCGCGTTCCTTATACCCGGTCTCCGCGACCCGCTCGTCGGTCGGAGCGACGCGGTCGGCGGCGAACTCGAGCGGTTCGTTCCCGAGGACGAATCCGAGACAGCCGGCGGTCAGCGCGAGCGTCCCGGTCGCACCCGCGGCGAGCAACGATCGTCGAGAGTGAATCATTATCCCATTAATTCGAGAAGAGTGGCATATTCCTTACGGCACTTTCAAATTTATAGACACTATTAGTGGACATTCGTGACAATACAATCATGTGAACCGAGACCAGCAAACACATCAAGAGTTATCGGGGTCGGCACCTCCCGTTTAGCCATGACCGAATTCGCAACTCGAGTCGAACAGGTGTCGATCAGCGGTATCCGCGAAGTGTTCGAGGCCGCGGACGAGGACGCGATCAACCTCGGGCTGGGCCAGCCGGACTTCCCGACGCCCGCCCACGCCCGCCGCGGGGCCATCGAGGCGATCGAGTCCGGGCGGTCCGACGCCTACACCTCGAACAAGGGTACGCCCCAGCTTCGGGAGGCGATCGCGGCCAAGTACGACCGCGACTACGGCCTCGAGATCGACTCCGAAGACGTGATCGCAACCGCCGGCGGCAGCGAAGCGCTGCACCTCGCGCTCGAGGCCCACGTCGATCCGGGCGAGGAGGTCATCTTCCCCGATCCCGGCTTCGTCTCCTACGACGCGTTGACCCACATCGCCAGCGGAACGCCGAAGCCGGTCGGGTTGCGAGACGATCTGACGCTCGACCCCGCGGCGGTCGAGGACGCCATTACGGAGGAGACGGCGGCGTTTATCGTCAACAGCCCCGCGAACCCGACCGGAGCCGTCCAAAGCAAAGCGGACATGCAGGAGTTCGCCCGCATCGCCGACGAACACGACGTACTCTGCCTCTCCGACGAAGTCTACGAACACATCGTCTTCGATGCCGAACACCACTCGCCGCTCGAGTTCGCCGAAACGGACAACGTCGTCGTCGTCAGCGCCTGCTCGAAGACCTACTCGATGACCGGCTGGCGGCTCGGCTGGGTCGTCGGCTCCAACCGCCGCATCGAACGCATGCTCCGGGTCCACCAGTACGGACAGGCCTGTGCCTCCGCACCCGCGCAGTACGCCGCCGAGGCCGCGCTGACAGGTCCTCAAGAGCCGGTCCGAGAGATGGTCGAAACGTTCGAGCAGCGCCGTGATCTCGTCCTCGACGGACTGACTGACGCCGGCCTCGAGGTGCCCACGCCCGAGGGAGCCTTCTACGCGATGCCGAAAGTACCCGAGGGCTGGTGTGACGAAGTACTCGAGCGCGGTGTTGTCGTCGTCCCCGGCGAGGCCTTCGGGTCGAACGGCGAGGGCTACGCCCGACTCTCGTACGCGACGGGGACGGAGGAACTGAAGGAGGCGCTCGAGATTATGGACGCCGCGACGACGGCGGTTCGATAGCGGTCCGGCGGATTCGTCGCCGGTCGTCTCGCGAAGGCGTCGGGTGTACCGTTTTATCGTCCCGCTTCGTGGATACGAACGAGATGCGAGCTGTACGCCTTCACGAGCACGGTGATGCGGACGTACTGCAGGTCGAGGAGGTCGACCGACCCGAGCCCGCCGCGGACGAACTCCTGATCGAGGTCGCGGCCGCGGGTGTCAATCCCGTCGATACCTACTTTCGGGACGGATCGTACGCGCCGGTCGACGTGCCGTTCACGCCCGGCGTCGACTTCGCGGGCACCGTCGTGGAGACGGGTTCAACGGTCGAGAACTTCGAGGACGGTGACCGCGTCTACGGGACCGGGATCGGAAACGGTGGGTTTCAGGGGGCCTACGCCGAGTACGCGACGGTTCCGATCGATCGCGTCGTTCACCTCCCCGAGGGTGTCGACGTGACCGAAGCGGGTGCCGCGGGCGTCGCTGCCGTCACCGCCTGGCGCGCGTTGATCGACCACGCCGACGTGAGTCCCGCGGAATACTGTCTGGTCCACGGCGGGTCCGGCGGCGTCGGCCACGCGGCCGTCCAGATCGCGGCCGCCGTAAGCGCACGGGTTATCACGACCGCAGCAGACGAGTACCACGACGCGCTCGCCGCGTACGGGGCCGAGACGGTCCTCGATTACGGCCGCGACGACCTGGCCGACGCCGTCCGGGCGGCCGCCGACGGCGGCGTCGATGCGATCCTCGACCATCGGCTGGACGACTACCTGCAGTTCGACGCGGACGTCGCCACAACGGGCGCTCGCGTCGTCGGCATCGGCGAGAACAGTCCCGATCCGGGCTTTTCGAACGATGGCGCGGCCCGATCGAAGGACGTCTCCTACCAGTTCATGAGCATGTTCAACACGCCGGACCTCCGCGTGCCGCTCCGGGGCGTCGCTTACCTCATGGAGACCGGCGCGCTCTCGATCGAGGTGGCGCGAACCTACGATCTCGAGGCGGCAGCCGACGCACAGCGGGCGGTCGTGAACGATAGCGTCCTCGGCAAGCTCGTCATCGAACCGTAGGACCATCGCAGGTGCGCCGCGAGCGTGGGAGTGGAGCCGAATCCCGGACGAGGTCAGGACAGGTCGGCGACCGCTTCCATCGTCGTTTCCTTGTCCTCCTCGGACATCCCGTTGACGAACCCGACACGAACGGCGTCGACGCCGTCGATCTCGCCGTAGTCCGCGACCCACTCGCGGACTTCGTCGGGCGTGCCCGCGGGGGCCAGTTCGTCGAGGACGTCCGCCGGCAGGGCTCGAGCCATCGCGTCGGTATCCCGTTCCTCCCAGGCGGCCCGGATATCGTCGACGACATCGGGATACCCCTGCTCGGCGACCGAGTTCCCGTAGTAGGGACCGTAGGCCCCGAGCAGGAATGCGACAGTGCTGCGGGCCTTCGACCGTGCTTCCTCGCGGTCCGCCGAGGCGATGCCGCGGACGATCGGGGCCACTCGCAGGTCCGAGAGGTCTTTGCCGCCGAGTTCGGCCCCGCGTTCCAGGTCCTCGAGCCGATTCCGAAGGCCGTCTTTCGTGAACAGTTGCGGGGCCCACCCGTCGCCGAAGCGGCCGGCCATCTCGGTGGCCTTGGGGCCGAGGGTCCCGACGTCGATCGGCGGCGGATTCTCGCTCGGCCCGCGCTCGTAGTCCAGACCGGGGATCTCGAAGATCTCGCCGTCGTAGGAGGGAGTGCCGTCCTCGAAGACCCCTCGCATGATCTCGATCACTTCCCGGGTCCGACGGAGCGGTCGATCGAACTCCTGGCCGTGCCAGCGCTCGGTGATCGCCGGCGAGCTCGGGCCGATCCCGAACCGGAAGCGGCCGTCGGCGGCCGCCTGCATCGTGAGCGCCGTCTGGGCGAGCATCGACGGCGTTCGCCCGTACGGCGAGATGACGTCGTTGGAGATGCCCAGTTCCTCGGTCCGGTCGGCGGCCAACGTCAGCGGCGGCACGATGTTCCAGCCGGTCGTCTCGCCGACCGTGATCCGGTCGAATCCGAGCGCTTCCGCCTGGACGGCGCGATCGGCGACACCCTGTGGCTCGTCGTAGTCGCCGAGTCGGACCAGGAGATCCAGTTCGGCGTTCATCGGCTCTTCCTCCGTCTCGGCACGCGAGTCGTGGATCGCGCTCTCATCACCATCCACCGCGTCACGCACTCACATAAAACTGTAGCGTTTCCGTCCAGTCGCACGCGCGACCGATCACAGACTGGCTCGTCGCCGGTCGTCGCAGCGCCGGCGAACCGCTCGAGGCGACCCACCGACCGTGTGCCTATCGTTCCGTGAGGACGGGGTCGCCGTCCGGGGTACGATATCGGGCGAGGGTCGACCGCTCGGCATCCCGCGGGTCCGCGTCCTTGTCGACGCCGTAAACGGTGTACGTACAGTGATCGCGCGTGAACTCGACGACGGCGTAGCCGTGCTGATGCCAGTCGACGTACTCGAGGTGGTCGTTTTGCCCCTTGGTCAACTCCGCGAGCGCGTCGTCGTCCCAGTCACTCGGGAAATCGACTACGTCGGCGGCGTTAACGCTTGTGATGGCGGGGGTCATCAGTTCGACGCCGATGCGGTCGTACGTCTGGAGCGGTTCGATCTCGCCGTAGCCTGCTTTGACGTAGCCGGCAAGCGATGCGTGGAGGTCGCCGGTCAGGACGACGAAGTTGCGCGGATCGACGTCCGCGACGTGTTGCATGAGTTCCCAGCGTTCGTACTGGAACCCATCCCACGAGTCGTGGAGCAGTTCGATCTGTGACCAGTTGTCGCCGACGGTCAGGGGCATCGTCAGCACCTCGTTGGCCCAGACCGACCAGACAGCGTCGGACTCACTGAGCCAGTCCTTGAAGTACTGTTTCTGTTCGCGGCCGAGCATCGTCCGCCCCTGTGCTTCCTCTTCCGTGCAGGTGATCCGGGCGTCGCCGCAAGGCGGCCCATCGCGGTACAGGCGTTCGTCGGTGACAGTCAGATCGACGAGGTCACCGAACTGGAGGTCCCGCCACAATCGGAGCTGGTCCTGCAGTGCCGACTCGCTCGGATCGAACTCGACGCGGGCGGGTACGTACTCGACCCACGCCTGAATGCCGTCGGCCGTGATCTCCATCGCCCGCTCGGGCCGCTCGCCGCCGTCCATGTCCGGCAACACCGGCGCATCCGCTTCGTCGTCCCAGTATCGATTGTTGCCGATCTCGTGATCGTCCCAGCCGTGGATAACCGTGTGTTGCTCGAGTCCCTCCTGGAGGAATTCGTTCCCCTTGTAGGTCCGATAGAGCGTCCGGAAGTCGGCCAGGGACTCCGCCAGATCGCCGCCGCTGGGGAGGTCGATGTCGCGCCCGTCCTTGATGTCCGTCGTCGGCGAGGTGTAGGCACCGTCGGCGGACTCGTAGATGAAATCGCCGAGGTGGACGACGAAGTCGACGTCTTCGGCCGCGATGTGGCGGTAGGCTCCGTAGTATCCGTTCTGGTAGTCCTGACACGTCAGGACCGCGAACGACAGCGAGTCGGGGCTCGCGCCGGCCGCCGGCAGCGTCCGACAGCGACCGGTCCGGGTCGCGACGCCGTCGTAGACGAACCGATAGTAGTAGCGGCGATCCGACTCGAGAACGCCGTCGAGATCGACTTTGACCGTGTAATCGTGTGTACTCGAGAGTCGATCGGCAGGGACCGTTCCCTCGTAGACCGGATCCTCGAAACCGTCGTCGGTCGCGACCTGTACACCGACCGGCTCCCCGGAGACAACTGCGCCGGGGGCGATCCGTGTCCAGAGAAGAACGCCGCTCGAGGTCGGTCCGCCGCTGGCGACCGACTGCGGAAACGTCGCGTCGGAATCGGCTGTCTCGTCGATGTCGAAGACGCTCCGATCGGTCGCCGACGCCGCGGCGACCGGCTGGACGATATCACGCTGGGCGAGAATCGCCGCGAGGCCGCCAGCCACCGAGGTGGTGCCGATACTCTCGAGGAAGCCGCGTCGGTCCGTCCGGTGCCGTGTGCCATTTTGCTCTGGCATACGATTGAGCTGGCATGATTCAGTTAAATTCTATTATAATTTATCTATGTTAGAGACCGTGATTATAGCGTTAGCTACGGGGAATATATAGCCCTGGATTCACGAGAGCGCCTCGAGCGGGACCGCGTGCGAATCAGTGGGAAACGTTGATACGATCCGTATCCAATGCTATCATATGACATTCGATTGCTCGTTTCTCGAGGGCCTCCCCCTCGCGGCTGACCGGATTTCCGTCGCGGACGAGCGACGGGAATCCCACGCGACCGACTACGGGACGGAGCGACTCGACGACGAGGGCGTGCTCCCGGACGCCGTCGTCTGGCCGGCGTCTACGGCCGACGTGTCCGCGGTGTTGGCCGCCGCGACCGACCACGGCGTCCCGGTGACGCCCTACGCCGCGGGGACCGGGCTCGAGGGCAACGCCGTCCCCGCCCACGGCGGCATCAGCCTCGATCTCACGCGGATGGACGCGGTCGTCGACTACCGGCCCGCGGACCGCCAGATCGACGTCGAGCCGGGGATCATCGGGTCGGACGTCGACGAGTACGTCGCCGGGGACGGCCTCGTTTTCCCGCCGTTGCCCTCCTCGGGCGATATCTCGACGATCGGCGGGATGATCGCGACGGACGCCAGCGGAATGGGGACGGTCCGGTACGGCGAAGTCGCCGACTGGGTGCTCGGTCTCGAGGCGGTACTGGCCGACGGCACCGTCATCGAGACGGGCTCGCGGGCGATCAAGACCTCGAGCGGCTACAACCTGACCGACCTCATCGTCGGCAGCGAGGGCACGCTGGCGGTCGTCACCGAAGCGACGCTTGAACTCGCCGGCCGACCCGAACAGGTTCGCGGCGGACGAGCCATCTTCGAAACCCTCGACGACGCCGTGGAGGCCGTCTTCGACGCGGTCCGGACCGATGTCGGCGTCGCCAAAATCGAACTCGTGGACGGACTGAGCGCGACGATGGCCACCGAGTATCTCGGGAGCGAGCTACCCGACGCGCCGATGGTTTTCCTCGAGTTCCACGCGAATCACGGCGTCGAGACGGAGATCGACCTCTGCCGGACGATCTTCGAGGATCATAATGTCGCTCGCTTCGAGATGAGCGACGACGACGCCGAGATGGCCGCCCTCTGGCAGGCCCGCCGGGAGATGGCCTACGCCGTCTCGGCGTACGACCCCGATCTCGAGCCGCTCCATCCCGGCGACGTAACGGTGCCGATCAGTTCCTACCCCGAAATCGTCCGCGAGACGAAGCGCCTCGCCGACGAGTACGACCTCCTCGTCCCCTGCTTCGGGCACGCGGGCGACGGCAACCTCCACTACAGCGTCCTCGTCGATCCGGACGATCCCGAGCAACGCACCCGTGGCGAGGACCTCTATCGGGAGATCGTCTCCCTCGCGATCGAACTCGGCGGGACTGCGACGGGTGAACACGGCATCGGCGAAGGAAAACAGCGCTACCTCGAGCCGGAGCACGGGGCCGGGGCCGTCGAGGCCATGCGGACGGTTAAACGCGCACTGGACCCGACCGACACGCTCAATCCGGGGAAGATCTTCCCCGAAACGGCCGACGGCGAGCGGCTCACCGAGGCGGAGCGATGAGCGTGGCTGGCACGCTCGAGTCGTGCTCGAGCGGCGAACGGCTCGCTATCCACCCGTTCGGCCACCGATTTTTATACGTCTCGCACCGAATTACGGTCGATAATGAAACGCCGGGAGTTCCTATCGAGTGCCAGTCTAGCCGCCGGCATCGCCGTCGTCCCCGCGACCGGGTCGGCCGACGCGGGCGAGAGTGCCCTCACGGTCGAACTCATTCGTCACGAGTCGGTCCCCTCGACCGACGGTGCGATGAGTGCTATCGTCGACGGAGCGACCCTGTTCGCCGACACGTGGACGGACGCGACCGAGGGGACGGCGACGGTAACGACCGACGAGGTGTCGGTCGCGGACTTCGAGATTTCGGCGTCACACACCGCGACCCTCGATGCGATCGAAGACGCCGGGCTTCGACCCGACCGGACGCCCGAAACGATCACGCTGTTCGTCATCGGGAACGGGAGGACATCCGCAGGTGCGATGCGATCCTATGCGGGACACGACGGGGGACGTGACGACGACCCCGGTGCGTACGGCTACGTCAACACCGAAATCGCGTCCGGGCTCGGATTCGGCATCGGGACACCCGAGGACTTGCGGCGGAACTTCGCCGCACACGAGTGTGGCCACGCGGTCATCGGCTGGGCCGACGTCCCACACTACCCGGCTGACGCAACCGCAGACGATCCCTCGCCGGTGGTGCGGGCACACAGCTGTGGTGCACAGGACCATCCCGATGCGAGCGGCTGGCTCACCCACCACGGGATCACCGTGATGGCGACGGGCTATTCGGCACGGGAAAGCCGAAACACACCGCGGAACCACCAGTTTGCGACCCAGCAGGGAGCGATCGGCGACACCGCCGACCCGGTCGACGACTCGTGGTCCGTCCTCAACATGGATTACGTCGCCGCGTTCTCGGACACGTCTCGAGCCGTAATGAGCGAGCACTACCGCCAGTTCCTCGCGTAACCTGCGCGACCGGGACTCAGTCGTGGACGAGCACGTCGAGTACGTCCGGCCCCTCGCGAGCGAGTGCCGCCTCGAGCGTGTCCTCGATCTCGTCGGGCGTCTCGACCAGTTCGGCACGCGCACCGTGGCTCTCGGCGTTTTTCACCAGGTCGACCGCGGGATCGAAGTCCATCCCGACGAACTCGTAATCCGACTCCTCGCCGCCCATGATGTCCAGCGTGTTGTCCTTCAGGATCCGGTAGTTGCGATTGTCCGAGATGACGACCGTCAGGTCCAGCCCGTAGCGAGCGGCGCTATAGATCGAGTGAGGATAGTACTGGTAGGACCCGTCACCGATGAAGCCAACCACGTCGCGGGGCTCGTCGCGTTGTTCCTCGGCGACGGCGGCACCGACCGCCGCCGGTAACCCGTACCCCAGCCCGCCGCCCTTGTTCGAGATGTACTGCTCCGGCTCGAGCTCCCACCGCGTCAGCATGGCGTACTTCGAGGTGACACCCTCGTCGACGATCGCGGCGTCGCCCGCGACCCGCTCCATCGCGTCGACCAACTGGGCTTTCGAGGCCCGCGGGTCGTCCCCCTCGGCGTCGCCGGAACCGGCCATTCGGGACTCGACCAGCTCCGCCATCTCGGCGACGGCCTCGAGACGATCGGCAACGACATCCTCGGAGAGGATCGCTTGGACGCGCTCGGTAAGCCCCCGCATGACCAGCCCCGGATCGCCGATCACGGCCGCGTCGGCGGGCTGGTTCTTCCCGACCTGCCAGCTATCGTCGCTCAGATGGATGCAAGTCGTGTCGGCATCGACCAGCGCCTCCTCGTGGCGGGTCAGCGTCGTGTTCGTCGAGACGCCGGCAAAGCAGATCGTATCGGTGTCCAGCAGCGCGGACGCGGCCCCCTCGCTGGTCGGCAGATACGAGACCCACTGCTCGTGGTCCGTCGGGAAGTCGACCTCACACGAGAGGATTTCGCCGTGGACGCGAGCCCCCGTCGCCTCCGCCAACTCGACCGCCGCGGCGACGGCGTCCGCCCCGGAGCGGGCGACGTGATCGCCGACGACCAGTACCGGCTCGTCGGCCTCGGCCAGCAGGTCGGCCGCGCGCTCGAGTTGGACGGGATCACCGCTGCCCGCGTTCGGAACCGGGCCCAGCCGGTCCGGCTTGGCGTCGGTTTCGGCGAGCATCACGTCCAGCGGGAGGCCGAGGAAGACCGGCCCGGTCGGCGGGGTCATCGCGACCCGGAACGCCCGCCGGAGCATCGTCGGCAGCGCCGACACGTCGAGTACCTCGTCGGACCACTTGCAGTACTCGCGGGCCATGTCCGCGAGCCGACCCGAGAGGATCGGCTCCTCGTGGCGGAAGTCGGTGCTGTGGTTACCCGCGGTCACGACCAGCGGTGCGCCGGTGATCTTGGCCGCATAGAGGTTGCCCAGCCCGTGGGCCAGCCCCGGCGCGATATGGAGGTTCGCCACGCCGACGGGGGTGATCGAGTCGTCGTGATGGGCGTGGTAGCGCCGGCGCTGGGCGTAACCGCCGGCCATGCCGACCGCGATGTCCTCGTGGAGTCCGAGGCGATACTCGAGGTCGCTGTCCCCGATCGCGTCCATGATCGGGAGTTCGGTCGTCCCCGGGTTGCCGAAGACGTAGTCGACGCCGTAGGCCGCCAGAGCGTCAGTGAAGAGGTCCGCACCGGTGTAACCATCCGTCATGCACCCTCGTGGCACGGCACACCACATCAAATTGTGTGTTTCGGAACCGTAGCGCCCGCCCCGGGTATTATCCGTCAGTTCGTTGTCGTCCCGGTATGACCCTCGCGAGAGACGGGACGGGGTCGGGCGCGGTCGCTCGAGCGTACTGGTCGCAGGTCCATCCCGTCTTCATGACGCCGCCGATCGCCGCGTCGCTGTTCGGCGCGATCCTCGGGGGGGGCGTCGATCCGATTCTCGCGGCGATCCACGTCCTCGCGATGTTCGCGGCGGTCTACACGGCCCACGTCAAGGACGGCTACGTCGACTTCCACGTCCGCGGCGAGGACGACGACCACCCGCTGACCGAACGGGGCTGCCGGCTCGGGCTCGCGGCGTCGACGGCGACGTTCGCGGGCTGTTGTCTCCTGCTCGCGGCGCTGGTCGATGTCCTCGTGCTGGCGGTCGTCGTCCCGACGTGGCTGATCGCCTACCACCATGCACCCCAACTCGACACCAACCCCGTCACGGCGACGACCGGCTACCCGCTGGGCATCGCCCTCTCGGTACTCGGTGGATTTTACGTGCAGGCGGGAACGATCACCGTCGTCCCGCTCGGGTTCGCCGTCGTCTTCCTCGCGCTGCTCTCCGGGGTCAAGGTGATCGACGACGCACAGGACTACGCCTACGACCGGTCGATCGAGAAGCGAACCGTTGCGGTGGCGGTCGGTCCCCGTCGTGCTTACGATATCGCGTACGGGTTGATGGTCGTCGCGTTGGCGGCCGTCGTCGTCTTCGCCGTCGCTCGCGTCTTCCCGCTGACGGCGCTGCTCGCTGCGCTGGCCTTCGCTGCAGTCGCCGCCGTCGCGCGGCGGGCCGACCCCGAACTCGCGACCATGCTACTCATTCGGGGGTCCTACGTCTTCCTCGCCGTCCTCGTGGCCGCCGTCCGGTTCGATCCGATCGGCCGTTTCGTCTGAGCGCTCGAGGGCGGAGAGCCCCGCACGGATCGACCGCCTTACAGGGGTTCCCGGTCCCCACAGCGAGGACAGTACATGCTCCCATCCTTGACGAACGTGTAGCTCCCCTCACAACGGCTGCACTGGCAGCCCAGCGAGCAGCCGACCTCGCGTGCAAGCCCGGCGACCGTGGTCCGAAGCAGGCGCTGCTGGTACTCGGCCCCCTCGAGTCGGTTCTCGAGGGCGGCCACCTGTGCCGCCATCGTTCGGTCGCGTCGGGACGCGGAAGCGTCCGTCTGACGAGGAGTCATGCGAGATGTAGGTCGCCACCGGACAAAAGCACGTCTCTACTCGTCAGCGGCCGCGATAGTCCGTGCCGTCCCGGATGTCGCTCGTCCGGGGAACCGTCCCATCGGGGTCGCTATTCCGCGTCGCCGCTTCGCGCGTGACGTCGTCGGCGGAGAGCATCTCATCCACCAGACCCCCATCATGAATCCGGGCATAAATCGTCCGCCTGACGACGGAACCGAGCGGGCATCGACGCCGAAGAACCTGTGACGGATGGTGAGTGGAGGGTCACCCGGATCTTCACGGAAACTAACGCACGCCCAGTCGTCACGACGCCGTCGAAACGATCTTGATCACGTCGCCCTCCTCGAGTTCGTACTCCTCGCCGATCTCACGGTTGGACTTCGCGTTGACCGCGTGCAGGTAGCCGTCGCCGATATCGGAGTGGACGCTGTATGCGAGATCGACCGGTGTCGAGCCCTCGGGTAGGAGGAAGGCGTCGGGCAAGACGTTGCCGCTGCCGTCGGACCACTTCGAGGCGTCCTCGACCGGGTAGGCGGTGAGATGCTCGAGGAGGTCGTACACAGCGTGATCGAGGGCCGCCTGTACGCCGGTGCCACCCCACTCGGCCATGGTGTCCGCGAGGTCCGTCAGTGCCTCCCGCTGGGCGTCGCTGACATCGTCGCCGATCTCGAGGGTCTCGTCGCCGGGATCGTATTCGACGAGGCCGTTGTCGGCGGCCCGGCGCAAGGCGAGTTCGCCCTCCGCGGTGGTCGGGAGTACGGGCTTGTCCAGTTCGAGCAAGCGCTCGACGTTCTCCTCGGGGGCGACGTCGATCTTGTTCGCCGCGACGACGATCGGTTTAGTCCGCCGGCGAACGTCGCGTGCGAGCGCCTCGCGGTGTTCGTCCTCCCACTGGATTGGGTCGTCGGGATAGTCGAGATCCCGAAGGGTCATCGCGATCTGTTTCGGCGACGCGCCAAAGCCCGAGAGCATATCCGCCAGCGCGTCGTCGATGTCGAAATCGGGCGAGCGGGACTTGCGCTCGACCGACTCCCAGTTACGATCGACGATGCCGGCCAGCCAGAGGTCCATCTCCTCCTCGATGAAGTCGATGTCCGCGAGCGGGTCGTGGTCGCCGATGTCGACGGGTTCGCCCTTCTCGTTGGTGCCACCGGAGGCGTCGACGACGTTGACGATCACGTCCGCGTTGGTGAGTTCGTCGAGGAACTGGTTGCCCAGGCCCTTCCCCTCGTGAGCGCCGGGTACCAGCCCCGCCACGTCCAGCAGTTCGATCGGGACGTAGCGCTTGCCGTCCTCGCAGTTCTCGGCGTTACAGCGCTCCTCGCGCTCGAGACAGGGACAGTCGGTCCGAACGTAGCTCACCCCGCGGTTGGCGTCGATCGTCGTGAAGGGGTAGTTGGCGACGTCTACCTCCGCCATCGTCGCCGCCGTGTAGAACGTGGACTTGCCGGCGTTCGGTTTCCCGGCAAGTGCGATCGAAAGCATGCTCTGGCGTAGCGCCGTCGACAGGAATTGTCTTTCGATTCGACCGGTGCCAGCCGTCGCGAGCGAGGGGGAAGACCTGAGACTGGCGAGAGCGTCCCCTGAACTCCGACGAGTTGAACCGAGGGAAGCTACAGTTCGACGGCCATCATCACCTCGTCGACGTAATGGCCGTTGAGTTTGTAGTGATCTTCCCGAACCGCCTCGGTCTCCCAGTCGTGTTCCTCGAGAAATGCGATCGCTTCCTCGTTGATCGACGGGACGCTCTGGTAGACCTTCTCGTAGCCGTTGGAGCCGGCCCACTCGAGGCCCCGCGAGAGGAGGTGCGAGCCGACGCCGTGGCCGCGGTAGTCCTCCAGAACCCCGACGGTGAGTTCGGCGGTGTGGCTCAGCTTCTCTATCTCCGGGGCGTGGAGGTGCACCCAGCCGACGACATCGTCCTCGACCGTGGCGACGAAGAACATCCGCGACTGGAGTTCGTTGTGTCGGAGCAGCGCCTCCTCGTGGTCGATCTCGTCGGCGACGGTCTCGGCTTCGATGTAGGTCTTCTCCTCGGCGACCCGTCTGATCGCCCCGACGATCCCCGTCAGGTCCTCCTGTCGGGCCGGCCGAATGTGGAACTCGAGATCCGCGGAGACGTACTCCTCTTCGGCACCCGCGTCGATGGTTACCCTGAGCGTCCCGTCTTCCGCCTCGATTCGGCCGTCCCGCTTGAGGATCGCGACGTGATGGCGGAATCCGCTCGGGTCGAGCCCGAGTCGCGCTCGTGTTTCCTCGGGGTCGACCGCGCCGTGTCGTTCGACGTACTCGTAAATCGCTTTGCGGTCCGCATGACCGAACTCGAGTGTACTGTTCGATGCCATGTCACGCGCTACCACTCGTCAATACTTAATGCTTGGCCGAGCGACACCGCGGGCCGTGCTCCGCGAAGCGGATGGGAGTCAGAACCGACGGAACGCAGTCCCGATCGAAAGCGGCGCTTTTGATGGCCCTGGCTTAAGACGACAACTGGTACAGGCGGGGCGACTTCTCCCAGCAGGGCATCCACTCGATGCGTGAGATGAGCGGTGTCCCGGTCGCCGTGTGGTCCGGCCATCTCGCGTCTCCAATGATCGGATCGAACGTGGTGGTCGCTGGCTGTGCGCTCGTCCTGGCGGTAGCAGTCGGACTGGTGGCCCACGAGTGGACACACGCAGTGGGTCTGCGACTCGCGCGCGTCGAGTACTCCGTCTCCTATTTCCCCGGGCGGGCCGACGGGCTCGTCGCGCTCCTGACGACCACCCCTGGGCTGCCGTCACTCCTCGTCCGACCGGCAGCGAACCCCCGTGGACGCTTCGGCTCGCGGCGCTGGCCCCGTTCTTCCTCGCGATCCCCGTCTTCGGACTGGCCGCTGCGGGGTACGTGACGACTGAGACACCGGTCCCCGCTGCGGCGGCGATCGGTTGGCTCGCCTGTGCGCTCCCGAGCCCGCAGGACTTTTCGGTCGCCGTGTACGCCCATCGGCTCCTCGAGCAGTCTCCCGATCCGACCACGGGAGTCACGTCCCGCGCCGACTGACGGTCGTCGTCCGGCTCCCGTGTTCGAGCGTTACGATCGACCGTCTCGCAGCGGTCGTGGGGAGACTACCGGGGAAAGACACCGGTCGACCACGCGTGGGCGACCGTGACGGCGGTCACTGCAGCGAGTACGATCCCCGCGCCGGCGAGGCCGGCGACCGGAACGATCCCCGCCCAGATTCCACAGACCAGCAGCGCACAGAGGCCGACCGTCGCCGCGTATCGCTGTGGCCACCGGCCGGGCGAACCCGTCTTTTGAGGGGGCTCGAGATACGACTCCAACTGTGAGAGACGCGGGGTCGCTTCGACCCGTCCCCGATCCTTGTCGTAGTCGACGATTCCGTGGTTGTCGAGTTTCGGCAAATGCGACTGGTACAATGAGATGTACACCCGCTGGCGTTCGTCGGAACTCAGGTTCTCGACCGCCGTATCCTGCTCCCAGGCGGCGACCTGTTCGGCGAGTTCGCGCAACCGAACCGGCCCGTCCACCCCGCGGAGGTATCGGAGGACGTCCCGACGGCGTTTCGTCTGGAGGAGGTGGTAGACGTCGTCCAACGATAAGTCCGACGGGGACCCCTGCTCGACCGCTCGAGCGGCCTCGTCGATGGCTCCCGTTGGGCTTCGTCCGATCACTTCTTTCTCGAGAGCGTGTATTTCAGCTTAACAGATAAAGCTACGGACCTGTATTCGAGTTGAAGGGATGTCGCTCGAGTCGAAGGGAACCGGGTCGCGGGACGACCCAGTAGCAGTCCGGTAGTGTCGCAGTCACACAGCCACGAGTGACTGCGAATCCGGACGTGAGAACGGGTGCTCCACCGGCGTTTACGGCACGCTCGGTGCGCCGATCGGTCAGCATCACGCCGACATGTATCTGTACCTATGTTCAGTGATAAGGCCATCTATTGGCCCAAATACGGCCACTTTGGCGGATTGGTGTTGAATACACATCTAAAATAGCGGGAGAATGGGTCGAACGTTCATTAACGGAAGTGGGTTCCTGGCGGGTCCCAAGACACCGCGAGTCTGCTACCCCATCTCAGAGGTCGATTTCCATCGGTGCGCTTCGATCGGACAGTTCCGCACTGACGAGGGCAGCGTGACTCCGGCGCAGTCGCTCCGACAGCGCCTGATGAGAGATGTCTAGTTCCGCCGCCAACTCCTTGAGGGTCACTCCCCGCGGCACGTCGAAATATCCGAGTTCGTGGGCTTTGCAAATCGTCTCGTACTGCGTTTCCGTCAGGGGCGTCTGTGCACTCGCGAGGTCGTCGATACCACTGATCCGGGTGACATCGGCTCCGAACTCGTACTGCTCAAGGAGGTCGTGACACGCCGATACCGATTCCCGGTCGTGAAAGAGCAGTTTCACCATCCATCGCCCCTCCCGACCCTGGGCCGTCAGGATCGCGCCGTCGTTTTCCGTGACGATTTGCTCGAACAGTTTCACGCCGTCCCCGAACTCGAGTCGGAACAGCCACCGATCGTTCGGGCCGGCATCGGTCGTGGCCGTCCCGCCGTCGTCGGCAACGCTTGCGATCACGTCGACCGACGGGTCCGCCTCGAGCGCTCGCCGAACGGTCTCGCGATCCCCGCCGTTCGCCCAGACGAGCGGTGGGGAGCCACCGATCATGCCGCCGATCTGGAATTCGAACGCCGACACGCGATCGAACGTGCGGGCGAGTCCGAGTCGATCAGCCGAAATCCCGAGTTCGACGACTGTGGTCATCACCGGACTCAACCACAGAGACGTATAGACGGATTTGGTTACCGGTAGCCTTTCCCGCAACCCAATTCCAGTGACTGTCACTTCTTCCCAATGGTCGGGACTGATAATCTATCGCCAGATATGTGGCTTTCAGACACTCTACTGAGAAAATCACAAAACCGTCTCTTCTCATCCTATCAAAAACTGTCGGACAGAGATAATTTCCCGGACGGGCAAGCAAACGGCGATAGTGAACGGCAATCGCCGCACGTCGGCGTTCTCACCCCTTGCAACGTTTGGACACGTACAAGTGAGACCGGATACTTTTTCCGATAGGCCACACATCGGAAACTGGCCGCTAGGGAATGCACGGCGCTCGCCACCGCTTGCCGTTTTGCCGCTGGGTATCAGCCGCCCGATAGCGTCAGTACCGACGCGTCTGACTCGATATCACCGTCACACGAAACACTTGTCGACCGTCAGTCGAAGCGGTCGCCCGCGTCGTCGACCGGGAACGGCGAACCGCTCGGAGTGCCCAACGCCGATGCGGTAGACACGAAAGGGTTCGGTTGGACCGTGCTCGACGGCCGCTCGGCCGCGTTAGGGCCGGAGTCGGGCGACGTGTTCACCGTCCGCGTCGCGCTCGAGGTCGACCAGTCCGTCCGACTCGAGGTCGGTCAGAAGCTCCGTAAGCCAGTCACGGCCGTACTCGCCGCCGGGAACGTAGTCGACGCGGATACGGTGACCGAGCGCGTCGAGTTCGAGTTCGTTGTACTCCCGAAGGGTGCCGATCACGCGGCCGCGGAACTGCCGGCGACTCCCCTCGAAACTCGGCTGTGTGGGTACGTCGGGGGCGGTAAAGTCGCCGGTCTGGTAGGCGTGACACCACTCGCGCCAGGGGCAACCGGCCTCGTCACAACGGGGCGTCTGCTCGCAGGCAACGCCGCCCAGTTCCATGATCGCGTTGTTCCAGACCCGCGACCGGCCCTCGGGCATGAGGTCGTTCGCGGCGTCCTCGAAGGTCGCATCGTCGTCGGGAACATCGAACGTCCGGTAGAGCACTCGTTTGACGTTCGTATCCACGACGGCATCGCCGTCGTTGAACGCGAAGCTCGCCACCGCGTTGGCCGTGTACGGGCCGACCCCCATCAGTTCCTGTAGTTCCGCAGGAGTCTCGGGGAAGTCGCCGCCGTACTCGTCTTCGACCTGTTGGGCGGCCTCGTGGAGGTACTTCGCTCGATTGTTGTACCCCAGGCTGTGATCCGTCCAGAACCCCACGACGGCGGCGCGGTCGGCGTCGGCGAGGTCGGCGGTGGTCGGCCAGTGCTCGAGGAACGCTTCCCAGGCCGGAACGACGCGGCCCAGTTGGGTCTGCTGGCTCATCACCTCGCTGACGAGGATCTCGTAGGGATCGTCGGTCCGTCGCCACGGGAAATCGCGGTGGTCGGCCTCGTACCACTCTATCAGGGCCTCGCGAACGGCCCCCGGGTCGTCGGGCAGGGTCCACTCGTCGGCCGGTGCCTCGGCATCACTCATCGGTCCCGCTAGCGACTGGGACGCCTTACTGGTAGCGGTCCCGCGCCGGTCGGCATCCCCGACGCGACGACCACGAAAAGCCTATCCGATCCGCTCGAGTCCCCTCCCGTATGAGCCTCGACGATCTCACGGCAGACGTCTCGGACTCGTATACCGACATCGGTGCCGACCTCACCGTCTCGCTCGACCGCGAAACGCGCAACGAACTCGCCCTGCTCGAGACCGCCCTCGAGCCCGAGGAGACGGACGAACTCGTCCGGCGGGCCATCCACATGCTCTTTCAGTCGACCGTCGACACCGGGAAACTCGACTTTCAGCTCCGGTCGGCCTACGACGTGACCTACGACGAGTACCTCTCGGGGATGACCTTCGAGGAGATGACCGGCGTGGACCAGTATCCCTCGATGGACGACGAGCGACGCTACCAGTTTTAATTCGGTCGCGGTGACCGCATCCCCCGTGCTACCGCCCGGCCACTTGTCGACGGACACTCGCGAGTGCTGCCGTTTTGAGAAGAGACACTGCCACACGTTCCGGGACGACTATAGGAGCAACTGAAACGATTGACACACCGATCGCAACGCCGTCGTGTCATCAGGTGTGCAGTGACGTTCAGTTGCTACTATAGCTGATTTCACCGGAATAACCGGTGAGCGTATTAGCGCTCGGTCCCTCGTTTCATACATGGCAATCAATCAAAACTCACTCGAGTCCGAATACCATTGTCCCGAATGCTCGGGCTCGCTGTCGACTCGATACGAGTCGCTCGTCTGCGACGGCCGCGGATACACGCCGCGCCACGGTGCCGACTAACAGTTGTCGATTTCTTCGATAGTGAGCGGGCGGTGTCGAACGTCGGT
Source organism: Natrinema pallidum (assembly GCF_005890195.1). Classification (NCBI taxonomy): domain Archaea; kingdom Methanobacteriati; phylum Methanobacteriota; class Halobacteria; order Halobacteriales; family Natrialbaceae; genus Natrinema; species Natrinema pallidum. Next base: position 752,930 of record NZ_CP040637.1, read on the forward strand.
TCGGTCAGTGCGTAACTCGTTTCAGTGGCCACGGTAGCTCGTCACGCAGGTTGTTCCGCGTCTACCAGGGCTGTGAATACAGAAACACACGACAACCGCTACCGCGACCGCCGACCGGTTTCAGCGGCTGTGGCCTACCGGCCCGGCGGACTATGCTCGCCTCAGTCGTCGATCGGGGCCGCACTCGAGAGCGCTTCGTCGATGTCGGCCTCGGCCATCTTCTCGACCAAGGCGTCGATGACTTCCTCGCGTTTGCCGGTCACGAACTTGATCGAGCCGACGACGAGGTGGCCGCCGCCGGAGACGCCGCCGCCCGCGATTTCGGCCTCGAGTTCGGAGACCATGTTCGGGATGTCCAACCGAACGCCGTCACTGCGGAGCACGGCGAAGTCCGGGCCGTAGCCGACCGTGATGACCGGATCGCCGGTCTCCTCGATCTTCCGGTCGTGGATCTCGCCGGTGGTCTTCCCCGGCGCGGGGTAGGTAAAGCGGTGGGCGTAGTTCTCGACGTCGATCCGGTAGAGGTGGGCCCCGTTCTCGAGCGTCTCGTGTTCGAGGTGGGGCATCGCGGCGTCGAGTTGCTCGTCGACTTCCTCGCGGCCGCGGTCGGCGAAGAACTCGACGAGTTCGCGGTGGCGCTGTTCGTCGTCGCTGTCGACCTGGAGCAGGTCCTGAATGAGTTGGTCGCCGGAGTTGTAGCGCAGCCAGAAGGCGGCGTAGTCCAGCGCCTCGCTGACGTCCTGCAGGCGGTCCTCGTCGTAGCCTTCCGCGGCGGCCAACTCGAGGTAGTCGTCCATCGCGTCGGCCTTCGAGCGGTCCGAGAGGCCCGCGACGGCGGGGACGTGACGGAGTTCCTCGCCGAGGTCGGGGTAGATCATCCGCGCGAGTTCGACGCAGAGCATCCCCGTGGTGATCCGGTAATCCTCGTCGTGGAGGTACGGGTTGACGTGGGCGTCGAGCAGGTCGCCGACCGCGTCCGGATCGGGGTGATGGTGGTCGACGGCGACGATCGGGATGTCGTAGTGAGCCAACGTCTCGTAGGCCGGCACGTCCTCGGCCGTCGAGCCGTTGTCGAGCATCAGCAACAGCGGCAGTTGCTGGCCGTGCTTCTCGCGGTCCTCGAGCGCGAAGTTCAGGTCCCGCGTGGCGTCTTCCATCTCGTAGAAGGGCGCTTTCGCCGGCAGCCGCTTGATGAGGTGACGCGGCGCGTCCTCGTCTTCGTGGACGTCGGCGATGAATCGCTGGAGCGCGATCTGAACGGGGACGGCGGCGCACATCCCGTCACCGTCGGCGTGATGGCGGACGCGGATCGGACGGCCCTCGAGCACCGTCCGCCGGAGCAGTTGCGCGACTTCCTCGAGGTTCGGTCGAAGCTTTTCGAACGCCGGCCAGTCGATCAGCGGCTCGACGTCGTGCGGGGCGGCGCGCTCCTCAAGGGCGTCCTCGAGTCGCTCGCGGGCCGCGTCGGCGTCCGCACCCTCGAGTTTCGAGAGGCCGTCGACCTCGATCTGGACCGAGCCCTCGCGGTGTTCCGGCGTCCCGGTGACGCGAACGATGTCACCGACTTCGATCGAGGGGTAGGCCCGGACGCCGGCCTCCTCGAAGGCGGCACAGGGGACGACGCCCTGCTCGTCGGCGACGTGAAAGATCGTCGGTCCGCCGGTCTGTTTGACCTGCGTGACCGTCCCTTCGAGGTGGATCTGGTCGCCGATGGTGCTCTCGAGGCGGTGGGTGCCGGTCAGCGAGTAGTCGTGACCGATATCGTCGACCGTATAGTCGTCGATATCGACCGGCTCGAAGGCCATGTCGCCGTTCTCACGGATACTCTCGAGTTCGACGACGAGTTCGTCGCCGACGGCGAACGTGCCCTCGAGGACGGATTCGTGGACGAGACCGGAAACGGAGTCGGAGAGATCGACGAAGACGCCGTAGTCGACGATACCGTTGATCTCGGCGAGATAGGGGCGGCCGTGCTCGACATCGTCGGCGGTACAATCGGAAGCGAGATCGTAGACGACGGAATCCCCGTCGTCTGCGCCGGGTTCCCCGGCGGAGTCACGCGTCATCTTGATTCGCCCTTTGAGGTGGTCGCGTATAACCCTTGTCAAGAAGCGATGGGGCTCGAGGGAGTCGATCACCGGCTCTACGGTCTGGCTCCGCTGATCGATGCTCGCGGAGTGACGGGATCTCACTCAGGGGGAGAGAGGGCCCAAAGCGTTCCCTCGCTGGTCTGGGCGAACGCCTGTTCGCCGGCGGCACCGAGTCCGAAGCCGCCGGTCGGAAGTGCTGTCTCGGGCCGAGCGAAGAACGACGCGCCGTCGGTCCACGTCACGGTTCCGTCGGCCGTCCCGACGACGAACGTCGCCGTCGTCGATACTGCTCGAGTGACGGGTGCGTCGAATCGCATTTCGTACCGTTCGCTGCCGTCTTCAGCCGAGAGTTCGTACACCGTTCCGAACGTATCCGACGGGGCGGCGTCCGTCGACTCTGCGACGAGCAGCGACGAATCGGTTGCGTGGAACCCCATGATCTCGGCACCGCGACCGAACGGCGTCCGCCACCGATCGGACCCGTCCGCCGCGTCGAGTGCGACGACATCACCGCCACCGCCGACAAAGATCGTGTCGTCGATCGGAACCGGGGCGACGGCGGTTGCGGTTGTCTCCCACTGCGCCGGTCGCCAGCTCCACGAGGTGGTCCCGTCGGTGGGTGAGATCGCAACCACTCCATCCGCGTCACCGAAATAGACCGCGTGATCGTCGGCCGCCAACTGATCGCCCGGGGCGGCGATGACGGTAAAATCCGTTTCGGGGACGTGGGGCTGTTCCCATCGAACCGATCCGTCGGCCGTCTCGAGCGCGGCGAGACCACCGTTTGCAGCATACAGCGTTCCGTTCGCCACGGCCATCGCCGACGAGTGATTGGAGACCGTCTGCTGCCACCGCTGTGTCCCCGTCCGGGCATCGAAAGCGGCGATCCGTGACCGCCCTGAATCCCGTTTTTCGCCGACGTACACGGTGCCGTCGGCGGCGACGAGACCGGTCGGTCGTCCGAACTCGTGTTCCCATTGCTGTTGTCCCGTTTCCGTATCGAACGCGACCAGCTGCCCGGTTTCGAGGCCACCGTCGCGGCTGCCACCCGCGGCGACGACTCCGTCGGTAGTAACTGGTGACGCGAAGGCACCCGGCTCGGGGACTGAGGCCGACCAGTCAGCTCCGTCCGGTTCACGAAACCAGGGTACCGATACGCAGCCGGCGATCCCGGACGAGAAGATGCCGACGCCAGTAGCGAGCACCGAGCGGCGGGAGGACATCGCTCGATAGTAGCCGGGGGAGGAGAATATATCTTTTGAATAACCATATGACGGGTGAAACTGTCTCGGCTCATTGGCGGCCATGGGCGGAGTTGAACACGTTCGAATCATGCACCCAGCCCGCTGTCGCCGTCCGGTCGACTGCACAGCGCTCGAGACAACCGGTGCATCGGAACGTTTAGCAACCGCAAGGCCGCACGTGGGGATATGGGGCTGTTCGACGCGCTGTTTCGCTCGAGCGAGATCCTCGGTATCGCCGAGGAGACTCTCGAGTTCGCCCTCGAGTCCTCCGAGGAGACCCACCCGAACGAGTACATGGGGTTTCTCCGGGGGACCGAGGCCGATCGCCTGGGACTGGACCGGGATGGCCTGGTTATCACGGACGTGCTCGTGGTCCCCGGGACCGAGACCAACAGCGTCAGCGCGACCGTCAAGACGAACCAGATTCCGAACGACGTGAAGGCGCTGGGGAGTATCCACTCCCACCCCAACGGGGTGATCAGGCCCAGTAACGCGGACCTGGATACGTTCGGCCGCGGGAGCGTCCACGTCATCATCGGCGCGCCCTACCGCCGGACCGACTGGAAGGCGTTCGATTCGAAGGGCCAGCCGACCACGTTGAACGTGATCGACGTCGACCTGCCCGATACGGAGGACTTCTTCGATTTCACGCAGGCGGATATCGACGAGGAACTGCGACGATGAGACTCGCTATGCTCGAGACGATGCCATCAGTGACTACCGGACCGACGACGGGATCGACGCGGAAACCGCCGGCGACAGCAGGGGGGGCCGACGGATGACACGGACCGTCATCGCCCAGGGCACCTTCGACATCCTCCACCCCGGCCACGTCCACTATCTGGAGGAGGCCGCGGCGATGGGCGACGAACTGTCGGTCATCGTCGCCCGCAAGGCCAACGTCGATCACAAGGAGACGCCGATCTGTCCGGCGACCCAGCGCCGCGACGTCGTCGGCGCGCTCGCGGCCGTCGACGAGGCCCTGCTCGGCCACGAGGAGGACATCTTCGTTCCCATCGAGGAGATCGACCCCGACGTGATCGCGCTCGGTCACGACCAGCACCACGACGACGAGGCCATCGCGGCCGAACTCGAGCGACGGGGGATCGACTGCGAGGTTCGCCGGGCGAGCGGCCGCGAGACCGACGACGAGCAACTGCTCTCGACGCGACTGATTATCGACCGGGTCCTCGAGCGGCGAGGGGACTGACACGCGGCGCGGCGGCCCGGCTCGCGGTGCTCGCTTCGACTCGCCGACGCCGCGGCGATGGACACGCGATTAGTTCTCGAGGACGGCCGTCGGCGGCGGCAGCCGAAGCGAATCGACCGTATGCCCCGTCTCGACGAAGTGCTCGATCGCCTTCTCCGAGACTTCCTTTTCGGTGTAACCGTCGGCAGTACTGATCTGCCAGTCACACTCGAGGCAGTACTTACACATCCGTCTCTCTATCCGGGAGTCGGTCACAAAGGCGGGAAAGACTCGTGCAGGAAATCGAAGGGGGTCTCTGCGGGTGGGAAAGCGAACGTGGCCGATCCGTCGCCGTCGACCGCGCTACTCGTCTTTGACGCCGGGGTTGGTCACGGCACCGTTGGCCGCCGACCCGAAGTCACGGCCGTACTTCGCCAGTACCCCGGTAGTGTACTGGGGCTCCGGCAGGTCGTGGTCCGCGAGGCGCTGTTCGATCTCCGCGTCGGAGAGGTCCACGGAGAGTTCGAGGTCGTCGATGTCGATGGTGATCGTATCGCCGTCCTCGAGTGCGGCGATGGGGCCGCCGGCCGCGGCCTCGGGGGCGACGTGGCCGATGGAGAACCCACGAGTCGCGCCCGAGAAGCGGCCGTCCGTGAACAGGGCGACGTCCTCGGCGTGGCCCTGGCCCGCCACGGCGGAGGTAACGCCGAGCATCTCGCGCATGCCGGGGCCGCCGCGTGGCCCCTCGTTGCGAATGCCGATGACGTCGCCGGATTCGACGTTCCCCTCCTGGACGTAGGCCATCGCGTCTTCTTCCTGTTCGAAGATCCGAACCGGTCCCTCGTGGTGGAGGTGGTCCTCGCCGGTGATCTTGATGACCGCGCCCTCGGGCGCGAGGTTGCCGGTGAGGATGCGGATGGCACCGCGCTCGTGGATCGGGTCGTCGACGGTATGCAGGAAGTCGGCGTCGAGGTCTTCGATCGCGGGCGGGTCGGCCCGCTCGATGGCCTCGGCCATCGTCTCGCCGGTAACGGTCAGCGCGTCGCCGTGGAGCAGGTCGGCCTCGAGCAGTTCGCGCAGGACGACGGGGACGCCGCCGACCTCGTGGAGGTCGTTCATCACGCGCTCGCCGCCGGGCTGGAGGTTGGCGATCTTCGGCGTGCGGGCGCTGATCTCGTTGAACGTCTCGATGTCCAGGTCGACGCCGGCCTCGGCGGCCATCGCCAGCAGGTGGAGGACGGCGTTGGTCGAGCCGCCGACGGCGACCTGCAGGGCGATGGCGTTCTCGAAGGAGGCCTCGCTGAGGAAGTCGGAGGGTTTCCGCCCTTCCTCGACGGCCTCGACGGCGATCTCGCCGGCCTCGCGGGCGACATCGTACCGGGACTCGTCCTCGGCGGGCGGGCTGGCACTGCCCAGCGGCGCGAAGCCGATCGCCTCGGAGATCGACGCCATCGTGTTGGCGGTGAACATGCCGCCACACGAGCCCGCGCCGGGGCAGGCGTTGCGCTCCATCTCGTCGAGTTCGTCCGGGCTCATCTCGCCGTCGGCGACGGCACCGACGCCCTCGAAGAGGTTCTGGACGGTGACCTCCCGGCCCTCGTGTTCGCCGGGCATGATCGAGCCGCCGTAGAGGAAGACGGAGGGGAGATCGGTCCGGATCGCAGCCATCATCATCCCGGGCATGTTCTTGTCGCAGCCGCCGATCGTGACCAGTCCGTCCATGCGCTCGCCGAACGACACCAGTTCGACGGAGTCGGCGATCAACTCCCGGGAGATCAGCGAGGCCTTCATCCCTTCCGTGCCCATCGAAATGGCGTCGGAAATGGTGATCGTCCCGAACTCGATGGGCATGCCGCCGGTCTCATCGACCCCCTCGAGCGCGGCGTCGGCGACGTCGTCGAGGTGGACGTTACACGGCGTGATGTCGGCCGCCGGATTCGGAACGCCGATCATCGGCGACCCGAAGTCGTCGTCGTCGAACCCCATCGCACGGAACATCGCTCGGTGCGGAGCCTTGTCCGGCCCCTCCGTCACTTCGCGACTCCGCAACTGCTCGTCTTTCCCGTAGTCGAACTCGTCGTCGCTGCTCATGGGTTGAGCTTGATTCGCACAGGCATAAGTTACCCTTTCTCGGCCAACTGTTCGGTCGCGATCGGGTCTGCCTCACCGGTTCGGGACGGCCCCGGGGAATACCGTCCGGGCGGCCCGAGCTCGGAGCCGAGCCGTCGGCCGGTCGGATGTGAATCGCTGCCGGTACCACGACGAGCAACAGCGCCGCGCGCGGATGGATGGCGGCCAGGACTGAGCACAGCCGCGACCGACCGTCGGGATTGCTCGCCGTCGTCGACTCGAAGCAGCTCGGTTTCGACAGTCTCAGTCGTTGCCACCGTCGAAACCCCCTTCCCGAGGGGCTCCGTAGCCGGCGGTGTATCATGACGACCGCGACCGTTAGCGCGGGGGCGCGGCTCCACGTCGGCTTCCAGAACCTTTCGCTCGCTCGCGAGCGACTCTACGGCGGGATCGGTATCGGGCTCGCGGAACCGCGGGTTACCGTCACTGCCGAGCCCGCCACCTCGGTCGTCGCCGCCGATCCGCTGCTCCGGAACTACGCGAACCGCGCCGTCGACGTGCTGGCGGTCTCCGGTGTCACGATCACGCTCGAGGGGTCCCTGCCCCGCCACGTCGGCCTCGGAAGCGGGACCCAGCTCGCGCTCGCCGTGCTGACGGCGACGGCGCGAGCGCACGGCCTCGAGCCGCGGAGCCGCAACCGCGCGCCGGCGATGGGACGGGGCGGCCGCAGCGGCGTCGGGGTCGCGACGTTCGAGGCCGGCGGCTTCGTCGTCGACGCCGGGCATCCGACTACCCGGTTTACCACCGAGCCGCCGGCGGAGGGCGACTGGACGGTGCCACCCGTCGTCGCCCGTCACGACCTGCCGCCCGAGTGGCGGTTTCTGGTCGTCGTTCCGGACGCGGACCCCGGCCGCAGCGGCGACGACGAGGACGCGAGCATGCGTGCCGTCGTCGAACGCGCCGATCCCGCCATCGCGGACGAGATCGCCGGCGTCGTTACCCGCAAACTGCTGCCGGCGGCCGCCGCGGGCCGCCTCGAGCCTTTCGGCGAGGCCATCGCGGAAATCGGCCGCAAGAACGGTGCCTGGTACGCCGACGCCCAAGGTGGCGTCTTCCGGCCGCCCGCGGGCGAACTCGTCGAATCGCTCGAGGGCTGTCCGGTCCTCTCGGGCGTCGGCCAGTCGTCGTGGGGGCCGGTCGTCTACGGCGTGACCGACGCCGCCCACGCCGACGAGGCCGCTGCCGCCGCCCGGGACGCGCTCGCGGATCGCGGACTCGAGGGAGAAGTCGTCCTCGCTGCGCCGGCGGGGACCGGGGCTCGAATCCGGACGACCGGCGACCAGTAGAACGGGGTGGAGACGGATCGCAGCGCACGGCGTCGGGATGGGCGGGCACGACTTGCTCGGACCGCCGACCTCGAGACGGCGAGCGAACCCGGCGCGAACCGTCCGTTCGCGGTCGACGAACCCACGAAAGCGCACACTGGAGCCGGAGACCGGCGTCGGACGGGCGACTGGAGTGTTTTTGCGTACCGAGTCCGTACGTGATGATATGCAATTCTGTGACGACTGCGGTTCGATGATGAAAGCGCGGGGCGATCGCATGGTCTGTACGAACGACGACTGCGGGGCCTCGAACGAGCGGGACCGCGAGCAGGAAGACGCGTTCGTCACGACGGAGTCACAGACCGACGGCGACGTGATCGAGTCCAGCGAGGAGGCGAACTTCGAGGGCAAACCGAAGGCGACGGACGTCATCTGTGACGAGTGCGGTGCCGAGGAAGCGTGGTACACGCTCAAACAGACCGCCTCGGCCGACGAGCCGCCGACGCGGTTTTTTAAATGCACCGACTGCAAAAACAAATGGCGAGAGTATAATTGAGGTGGGGGTCGGTCCCCAGTACGACGCTATTCTTGTTTCGTACTCCCGAGCAGCCGTTCACGCAGGGTCCGCTGGCGAGCCGTCTGAGCGAGTAACACTGCACACTCGACATCGTCGAGGATATCCAAGACCGGCGATCCTCGGACCAATCGGGACAACAGTCCGCGCTCGGTCGCACCGATCACTACGAGGGTTGCATCCGTGACCGCATCGCTGATGGCGGTCTCGACATCTCGGTCGTCGACAACCAGGTCGGCGTCAGCCAGCCCGTTTTCGGCGGCCCACTCCTCGAGGAACTGTTCGCCCGCCTCGGTGGTCTCGTCATCGGAAAGCGCGTGCAGAACCGTCACGTCGGAGTCGAACTCGTTGCGAAGCAACCGGGCAACCTCTGCACCGAGCACCGAGTCGGGGCCGCCAGCAGTTGGCAAGAGGATCTGCGATGGATCGAACCCGCGCTCTTTCAGTACCAAGAAATCACAGGGAAGGTCGTGGGTTAGTTCATCGAGACGCGATTCGGCCCGGTCACGAGAGGCGGACCCCCAGCCCATGACGACCTGGTCAGCGTCGAAGGTACGGGCAGCGTCGAAGACCTCCTCGAACGATCGGTGTGACAACACTGTATGCGTCTCGATGGGAACGCCAAACGTCTCGGCGTCGGTACGTGCCTGCTCGAGCAATTTCTTCGATTCGGCGTTGCGCTGTTCGTTCTGCTCGGCACGTTCAAGCGGCGTCTGGTCGGGTACCTGAACGATGTGGACTGCATGAACCGTGCCGTTACGTTGCTTTGCGATGGCACCGCCGAGCGTGATCAGCTCTGTTTCGGTTCGGGGGTTGGCCAATGGAACCATTACGCGGAAATCGCCCCCGTCCGGAACACTGGAAGTCGGTCGGATCGAGTCGGCCGCCGCCACTGCAGCGTCGGGCATCTTCTCGGAGCGGTCGAGGACCCAATCGGCGAAGATGCCGGCGTTCTCGACGCGCTGTCGCGCGTACAACAGATACCACACGCCTGCGAAGACGACGAGTCCCGACGAGAGCAGAATAACGTATGGTTCAATGTACGCGATCAGTGCGAACGACGAAACCGCCCCGATAATCGGAACGAAGGGGTAGAGCGGAACCTCGAAGTCGGGATCGTAATCGGCGGGTTCGGCCTCTCGCATGACGATCAGCGCGACGTTCAACAAGCCGTAGACGATCAGATGCAGCACCGAGCCGGCTGTCGACAGGAACTCGAGGTTGCCGAAGAAGAGGAAGCCGATAATAAGTGTGCCGGTGATCAGAATCGACTTGTACGGCGTCCCGAACCGGTGGTGAATATCGTTGACTGACGGCGAGATGATCTTCTCGCGTCCCATCGCGAAGTTGATCCGCGAGGAAGAGAGGATCGATGCGTTCGCACTCGAGGCCGTCGCAAGCAGGCCGCCGAGCAACAGCAGCCCCCAGCCGAGCGTCCCCAAACTGAAGCCGAAGACGCTGTACTGGCCGAAGAGCAATTCGGCAGCATCAACGACGGCCTTGTCGTTGTTCGCCACCAGTTCGTTCGGAACCGCTGCAAGCAAGACAACGAGAAACAGGGCGTAGACGACGGTGACGATGACGACCGACCCGATAACCGCCAGCGGGAGGTTCCGGCCGGGGTTCTTGATCTCTTCGGCGACCGATGTGATCTGGACGAAGCCGAGGTAGGAGACGAAGACGATGGCAGTCACCGGGAGTACGTTACTGGTCGTCCCCGGCGGCGCGAACGGTCGCAACGAATCGAGGTTCGCGTTCAGGAGGCCGACGACGGTGAAGACGCCGAGAATTCCGAGTAGCGTGAGGACGATACCGATCTGGAGGCCGCCGGTCTCCTTGGCTCCGATGTAGTTGATGGTGATAAACAGCACCGCCCCGATGAGTCCGATCGTCTGGGCCGCGGATATCGTCATCGGGCCGAGCGCGAGCGCCGGGGCACCGACGAGTTCGTTGACGTACTTGCCGAAGCCGTACATGTAGAACGCGGACGCGAACGCCAACCCAAGCCAGTTCGCCCAGCCGCTTATCGACCCGAAAAGCGGTCCGAGCGCACGGTTAATATAAAAGTAGGCACCGCCGGACTTGGGCATCGCCGTCCCCAGTTCCGAGGCCGATAGCGCCGTGAACAGTGCGGTGACGCCGCCAATGACGAACGTCAGTGCCGCGAGTGGACCCGCTTGAGCGACGGCGGTGCCCGGCAGCACGAAGATTCCAGCCCCGATCATCGTGCCGATACCGATCGCGATCGCAGAGAGGAGTCCGAGGTCTTTCGCGAGTTCCTCGTCGGCGCTCATACGGGAACACCACCGCATAGCACACGCTCGTTCGCCGATCCCGACACTCCATTCGATAGCAGCCACCCCGGTGGATCGCACGTTCGAGTTCGGATATTCATTGGATCGAAGTTCACGAGGTGACGATGATAAACCCCAGGATTGCGTTATTGAATCCGTAGTGTCATACTCCGCCATTGCTGTTTCTGAGAACGTCTTCGAAAGCGCACGTCTCTTCCCCACTCCTCGAGCGACCAGGTATCGTACACGGCGGGCTCGCCGCCGTTCATGTGTGTTACACACCGAACAGTTCGGTTTTGTGGGAGTACTCCAGGTCGTCCTGGTCATAGCCCGGTTCGTCAGTAATCGCCCGGTCGGCAGTGACCGGTCGCCATCGGGGCGTGTCGGACCCCTCGAAGCGAAATCACTTGTGGAGGACGCGGTCCTCGGTCGGAGCGAACTCGAGAATAACTGCACCACGAATGAAGACGGATTCGGTCAGACGACGATGCTGTCGGACGGAGGCGACGAACGTTCGCATGGGGCAATCTGGAATGGGACGTATTGGCTGACTCCCAGCGGATGCGACCCGCCGGAGGCGCAACCGAAGCGGGTCTCGGCTCGTGAAGGGGTGCTGACGGACAACAGTTGTACGATACCACGGAACAAGGAATAAGCGGACGGCGTGCGTACCGAACGTATGGACGCGATTGAACGGCCGACGTTTGCGTCCGAAGCCAGCAGACGTATTTACGAATACGTCGAACGGCACGGGACCGTCGAACGGCAGAAAGTACCCGATATCATGTCCCTCCCGGCCGAGGAGTTCCGGACGTGCCTCGCGGAACTGAAATCGGACGGCTATCTCGAAGAGGAGGATGGCACCCTTCGAATCGCCCTCGAGTTCGGTGCCGTCGAGAAACACGAACTCGACGAGTTCACCGTGACGGTTCGACCCGCTCGGCAGGCCGATTTCGACGGTCTCGTCGATACCATTCGGGACGTTACGGCCGAGGAGTCGTACGTCGTCGCCGAAACGATCGCCGAACAGTTGTTGTACGAAAATACCGTTACCAGGCACAACACGGTGCGGTCTCGGCGATTCTTCGTTGCAACCGTCGACGGCGACGTCGTCGGCTGGACCCACCTCGATCTTCAGCAGGTCGACCCGGTCCGGGAGGTTGCCCAACAGACCGTCGGCGTCCGCGCGGCCTATCGGGGCCACGGGATCGGGAGCAAACTCCTGCAGCGAGGGATCGAGTGGGCCGAAGCGAACGGGTATCGGAAGGTCTACAACAGTATTCCCGTCGTCAACGAGACCGCTCTCGAGTTCCTGACCGTCCACGGCTGGGACACCGAGGCGATCCGCAAGGACCATTACACGATCGACGGCGAGTACGTCGACGAGGTGATGATGGCGTACGAGTTGTAGCCGTTGCCGGCGAGTGAGCCGCGTCGCCCCGACTCGGGGCACAACGTTCACGTCCATTCGGACGAATCGGTCGGTAGACGAATGTCCGACGGGCCCCGACTCCCGGGCGTCGAGGGTGAGGACGACGAGGACCGCATCGTCTGCCACGTCGACGCCGATTGCTTCTACGCCGCCTGCGAGCGACTGCGCGACCCCGAACTCCGCGGCGAGCCCCTCGTCGTCGGGATGGGTTACGAGGCGGGGGAGACGAACGGTGCGGTCGCCACCGCCAGCTACGAGGCCCGCGAGTTCGGCGTCGAAAGCGCGCAGGCGATTTCGACGGCCCTCGAGCGACTCCCGAGACGCGCGGCCTTCGATACCGGCGAGATCGATGATCCCGACCTCGAGGGCGGCGGGCAGCGTGCGCCTGCTGACTCGAGCGAGCGTCAGCGGGCGCGCGAGGAAACCGGCTACTACCGGCCCGTCGATATGGAGTACTACGAGTCGGTCGCGGCCGACGTCCGGGAAATCCTTCACGACTGCGCCGACGTCGTCCGCGAGGTGAGCATCGACGAGGCCTACCTCGACGTAACCGAGCGGACCGCCTGGGAAGTCGCGGACGGCTTCGCCCGGCACGTCAAGGACCGCATCCGACGGGCGGTCGGCGTCACCGTCAGCGTCGGCGTCGCACCGACGATGAGCACGGCCAAGATCGCCAGCGATTTCGACAAGCCCGACGGACTCACCGTCGTCGAGCCCGGCGATGTTCGAGCGTTTCTCGCGCCGCTCGCCGTCGACCAGCTTCACGGCGTCGGCCCCGTGACCGCCCGCGCGCTTCGCGAAATGGGCCTCGAGACGGCGGGCGACGTGGCCGCCGCCGATCCGGGGCCGCTGGTCGACCGCTTCGGGGAACGCGGCCGGGAACTGTACGACCGCGCCCGCGGCGAGGACGAGCGCCGCGTCGAGCCGAAAGGCGACCCCAAGAGCTTCTCCCGCGAGTCGGCGTTCGCCGATCCCGTCGAAGCGCCGACCCCGAAGTACGACCTGCTCGAGACGCTCGCGGCGGCCGTCGCCGACCGTGCTCGACGGGAAGGCGCGCTGTACCGAACCATCGGCGTCAAGGCCGTCACGCCGCCCTACGACGTCAACACGCGCGAGCGGTCGCTACCGGGTCCGGTCGACGACCCGGCGCTCGTCGATCGCATCGCGCGGGACCTGTTCACCGAGTTCGAGGACGCACCCGTCCGCAAACTCGGCGTCCGGGTCGCCAACCTCGAGTTCGCGACCGCCGATCAGGCGAGCCTCGAGAGTTGGGAGCGGGACGCGGACGGGACCGGAACCGAGTCCGACGCGGTCGCCGCCGACGACGGTTCGGGGTCGGATGGAAATCCCGACGACGATCGCGGGAATCGGCCGCCCGGACAGTCGGCGCTCGCGGATTTCCGGTGAGCGATGGCCGGCCATCGTCGCCGGCCGAACGGCCACCGTCTTCGAGCCGCGAGACGGCGTCCCGAATCGGAAAGAACGCTGAAATTATAACCCCACCCCGACAATCACTACAGCAGACCACATCGTCCGTCTGATTACATGACAGAGGATTTTTACGACCTTCTCGAGATCCCGCCCGACGCCTCCCAGGACGAGATCAAAGACGCCTATCGCGATCAGGTTCGCGTCTACCATCCGGATCTGAACGACGACGATCGCGCACAGGCGCAGTTTACTGCGGTACAAACGGCCTACGATATTCTCGGCGATCCGGTCGAACGACAGGCCTACGACCGACTCGGCCACGAGGACTACGTCGCGAAGCGAACCAGCGGCCTCCCCTCCCCCGACGTCTGGAAGAGCGACGACGACGGTGACGACGACTCGAGCGGCACGGAACTGAGCTATTCGGAATCGGAAACGGCCTCCGCGTCGGCGTCGACCGCATCGGCGACGGCCGGCTCGGCGGCGTCCGGATCGAGAACCGGCGGTCGGTCGTCGGCGACGAACGGCTCGAGCGGATCGGGGACCGCGACGGCCTCGGCCGGTACTGCGAGCAGCGCCTCGAACGCGACCGCTTCCGGAACCGGAGCGGGGTCCGGGGGTGCCGGTGCGGGCGCGAACCGTCGAACCCGCGAGCCGAACGCTGGGACAGCCGGTGACACCGGGCGGTCCAGCCGGTCCACGGCTGGCTCCGGATCGGAGGCCGACGCCGGCGTCGGGAACCCGCTCGCGCGCTGGTGGCGGCGACAGAACTTCTCGCTGCCGCTGCTCTGGCTTTCCGTCCTCGTTTATGCGGCCGGCCTCGGTCACTTCGGTCTCGAGAACGCGGCCGCGCTCGGATCGCTCTGGACCGAACTGCTCGCGACCGGTGCCGATCCGGCCGGGATCGGCACTGTGCTGACGGAGGGTCGCCACGGGCTCGAGACGACGGTCGCGTTCGTTCGAGGCGTCGAGTTCGTGACGCCGCCGCTCGAGCAACCGCTGTGGTACGGCGCGCTGGCGGGCCTCGTCGCGCTCACGCTCTTTTCGCTGCTCGCCGTCCGGGTCGGCCGTCGAGAGACCACCTGGGGTCCGCTGACGATCGACGAGACGATCGTCGTCGCCCTCGCCCTCACGGTGGCAGCGACGCTCGTCGGCGGCCCGTTGCTGGCCGGTGCGGTGCTTATGCCGTTGCTGTTCGGCGTCGTCGTCCGCCACACCAGACGCGGACGGGGCTGGACGCCGTCCTATCTCTACGTGCTCCCCGTCTTCGCGCCGCTCGCCGGCTTCGGTGCCGTCACGGCCGGCTATACGTCGCTTCCGGTCGATCTGGTCGCGTTCGTGGGCCTCCCGCTGGTCGGCGGCCTGTGGCTCCCGCTGCGGGTGACGATCATGAAACGGCTCGGTCGGTGACTCCGAACCGCTTCCGTCGAGGGGTCTCGGGCCCGTGTTCCGAGTCGACGCCCCGCGAACACACACGGTACCGAACAGTTGAAATGCGACAGATGCCAAACGCTCGCATGGCCAAATACTCGACCGGTTCGTCCGGTAGCGGCGGCGGGACGAACTGCGAACTCTGCGGTGCCGAGAGCGATTCGCTGACGCTCGCATCGGTCGCGGGAGCCGAGCTCGAGGTCTGTCCGGACTGCGCGCCACACGACGATTCCGAGACACGTGGCGAGGATCGAACCCGGGATCGAAGCGACCGCGCGTCGCCTTCCGACGACGAACCGAGCCGCAAGCAGAAGGCGGCCCAGAACGTCGCGAAAGCGAACCCGGTCTGGGACGGCGACTCCGAACACTGGGAAAGCGAAGGGACCAACTACGACGACGACCCGCTGCCGTATCTCGTCTCGGATTACGGCGAGGCGCTCGTCGAGGCACGCCGGGACGCGGGCCTCCAGCGGGAGGAACTCGCCGACGAACTCGACGCGCCGACGAAAGACGTCCTCGCGATCGAACAGGGACGCGCGACGCAGGCCGGGGTCGGCGGTGGCCTGATCGACGCCCTCGAAGATCGACTGGACGTGACCCTCGCGGAGTAACCGACCGCGCTCCGTCGGTGCCGGTCTCGGCGAGCAGACTTTTATTCACTGCCGACGGAATCAACGGCAATGACCGGCCAACGGGCGGCGACGGAGCCGTACGCGACGCGATTCGAGACCGAAGTGACGTCGATCGACGGTCGACGGGTCCGACTCGAGCGCAGTCACTTCTACGGCGCGAGCGGGGGACAGCCGGCGGATCGGGGGACGATCGGCGGGATCACGGTCGCGGACGTCCGGTTCGTCGACGGGGAGCAGGTGCACGTACTGGCCGAGGAGCCGTCAGTTCGACCGGGCCACCGCGTGCTCTGTTCGGTCGACTGGTCCTTTCGGATGTACTGTATGCGAGCCCACACCGCCAGTCACGTTCTCGTCGGGGCGGCGCGGCGACTGTTCGAGGACGCGACCGATGCCGGCCTCGAGATCGGCACGGAGACGGTTCACGTCGACCTCGAGACGAC
This sequence comes from Natrinema pallidum, assembly GCF_005890195.1. NCBI lineage: Archaea > Methanobacteriati > Methanobacteriota > Halobacteria > Halobacteriales > Natrialbaceae > Natrinema > Natrinema pallidum. The sequence continues at coordinate 769,082 of NZ_CP040637.1, forward strand.
GGCGACAGTCGACGACGAGCGATTGGTCGAACTCGACGAGGCGGTCAACCGCGTGGTCTGGGAGTCCCGGCCGGTGTCGTGGGACGACGTGCCGCTCTCGCGGGCGCGAGATCGTGAGGAGGTGGCGCTCGACGCCGGGGCGGACGCCGCGGTCGAGGGCAAGCGGGTCCGACTCGTCACGATCGAGGGCGAGAACGACCGGCGAAGCGGGTCCCGTCTCGCCGGTGCGAACGGCGCGGCGACCCCGTGGGACGTGTCGGCCTGTGGCGGCACTCACGTCCGAAATACCCGCGAGATCGGTCCCGTCACGGTATTCGGCAGTTCGACACCCACCGAAGACGTGACCCGGATCGAACTCGCCGTCGGTCCGCAGGCGATCGCGCGACGAACGGCGGAGAAACGGGCCGCGTTCGCCGCGACGGCAGCGCTGGATGTCGCTCTCGAGGACGTCGCTGCCGAACTCGAGCGGCCGTAACGGCGGCCGCAGTCGGTGGCTGTCGCTCGGGAGAGCGACGAACCCGTCGCAAGCAGTGGATTCATTGCTCTCGACCCCCCTATTGTAAGCAACCGGGATCGGTCCGGAGAAGGTATAAACTATTACTACCTTCGGAGTGAATTTCCATCCATGGGAGTCGATTACTCACAGCTACACGACCCGAACGCCGAGTACACGATGCGGGACCTCTCGAGCGAGACGATGGGGGTCTCGCGCGAGCGCGGCGGCGGTCGGGACGTCGAGATCACCGATATCCAGACGACGATGGTCGACGGCAACTTCCCGTGGACGCTCGTGCGGGTCTACACCGACGCGGGACCCGTCGGCACCGGCGAAGCCTACTGGGGTGCCGGCGTCCCGGAACTGATCGAGCGCATGACGCCGTTTCTCGTCGGCGAAAACCCGCTGGACATCGACCGGCTGACCGAGCATCTCGTCCAGAAGATGTCCGGCGAAGGCTCGATCGGCGGCGTCACTGTCACCGCGATCTCGGGCATCGAGGTCGCCTTACACGATCTGGCCGGCAAGATCCTTGGAGTGCCGGCCTATCAGCTCCTGGGCGGCAAGTACCGCGACGAGATGCGGGTGTACTGTGACTGCCACACCGAGGCGGAAGCCGATCCCGAGGCCTGCGCCGACGAGGCGGAGCGCGTGGTCGAAGAACTGGGCTACGACGCCCTGAAGTTCGATCTCGACGTGCCGAGCGGTCACGAGAAGGACCGTGCGAACCGTCACCTCCGGAACCCCGAGATCGAACACAAGGCCGAGATCGTCGAGAAAGTCACCGAGCGCGTCGGCGACCGCGCGGACGTCGCCTTCGACTGTCACTGGACGTTCTCCGGCGGCAGCGCGAAGCGTCTCGCGAAGCGACTCGAGGAGTACGACGTCTGGTGGCTCGAGGACCCCGTGCCGCCGGAGAACCACGACGTACAGCGCGAAGTCACGCAGTCGACATCGACGCCGATCACCGTCGGCGAGAACGTCTACCGGAAACACGGCCAGCGCCGCCTGCTCGAGGAACAGGCGGTCGACATGATCGCGCCGGACATGCCCAAGGTCGGCGGCATGCGCGAGACACGCAAGATCGCCGATCTGGCGGACATGTACTACGTCCCGGTCGCGATGCATAACGTCGCCTCGCCGGTCGCGACGGTCGCCAGCGCCCACGTCGGCGCGGCGATTTCGAACTCGCTGGCCGTGGAGTACCACTCCTACGAACTCGGCTGGTGGGCGGATCTCGTCGAGGAGGACGTCATCGAGGGCGGGTACATCGAGATCCCCGAGGAGCCCGGAGTAGGCGTCACGCTCGACATGGATGTCGTCGAGGAGCACATGGTCGACGGCGAGGAGTTGTTCGACGAAGCGTGAGCGTCGGCGGGCCCACCGAGCCGAGTTCGGCGCTGTTCGGCGGCGTATGCTGTGTCGAACCGCTTCCCGGCCGAAGAGCGAACGCCATCGGCGGGCGCTTACTTCGGCTATGAGTAAATCTCTTGTCGACGGGACGCGCATGTCGTGACACGATGAACCATCTCACTGGGATGCGGCCGGCGATCGAGCACCGGACAGCGGCCACCATGGGAGGGGCAGACGAATGACCGAGACCGAGACGGTTAGGGACCGAATCGTTGATGGCGGCGTCATCGCGGTCCTCCGCGGTATCGACGAGGAACAAATCGTTCCGGTCGCCCGGGCGATCCACGACGCCGGGGTCGATGTGCTCGAGATCACGGCCGACGGGACGCGTGCCGTCGAGCGGATCGCGGCCGTCGACCGGGAACTCGCGGATACCGACGCAGTCGTCGGCGCGGGGACCGTCCTCGACGCGGCGACCGCACAGTCCGTGATCGACGCGGGCGCGTCATTCGTCGTCTCGCCACACGTCGAACCGGCGGTGGTGCGGACGTGTAACCGACACGGCGTCCTCGTCGCGCCCGGCGTCATGACGCCGACGGAGGCCGTGACCGCGATGGAGGCCGGCGCGGACCTCCTCAAGCTGTTCCCCGCATCGACGGTCGGGCCGGATCACATCGGCGCACTCTCCGGGCCGCTGGGTGACATCGACATCGTTCCGACGGGCGGCGTCTCACGGGACAACGTCGCTGACTTCTTCGACGCCGGCGCGGCGGCCGTCGGTGCCGGCGGTGCCATCATCGACGACGCGGCCGTCGATGACGGCGACATGGATCGCGTTCGAGAGACCGCAGCGTCGTTCGTCGACGCGGTCGAGGCGGCGCGTAGCGAGTAATCGAACGCCGACGCGGCGGACCCGTTCGCCTCCCGCGAGTCCGTGAGACGACCAACTGCTGGTGCTGGCGGCCGTTTTATACCCCTCGTTGGGGTGGAGATGGGCGTGACGCCAGACCCAGATCAGCGTACTCGCAGACGGATACTCGGCGCGGTCGGAGCGAGCGGAGCCGTGGCGGCGTTCGGTTTCGGCGGCACCGGGGCCGGCACCGTTCAGAACGAAACCGCCGACTCGAACGCCACGGCGGGCGACGGGAACGATATCGACAGCCCATACACGGAAACGTATCGCAACAGCATCGACTCCGTCGTCCTCGTCACCGTCTCCGGGACGGGCAGTGCTCCGGGCGGCGGTAGTGGCGGACTCGGTTCCGGATTCGTCATCGACGATCAGCATCTCGTGACGAACAACCACGTCGTCGCGAGTGCGAGCGACGACGGGATCGAAGTCCAGTTCAGCAACGAGGAGTGGCGCGCCGCGTCGATCGTCGGCACCGACATTTACAGCGACCTCGCCGTCCTCCGCGTCGAGGACATGCCCGACATCGCGACCGGGCTCTCGTTCCTCGAGTCCAAACCCGTCATCGGACAGGAAGCGCTCGCAATCGGTAATCCGCTCGGACTCGACGCATCGGTTTCACAGGGGATCGTCAGCGGAATCGACAGATCGCTCCCCAGCCCCACCGGCTTCTCGATTCCGGCCGCGATTCAGACCGACGCACCGATCAATCCCGGTAACAGCGGCGGCCCGCTGGTGAGCCTCGAGGGGGAGGTGCTCGGCGTCGTCTTCGCCGGGGCCGGCCAGACGATCGGTTTCGCGATCGCCGCGGTGCTGGCGAACCGGGTCGTTCCCACGCTCATCGAGGACGGCACGTATGAGCACCCGTACATGGGGATCGGGGTCCAACCGGTCGGCCCGGCGATCGCCGACGAGATCGGGCTCGAGGAAGCCACCGGCGTACTCGTCATGGAGGTCGTGCCGAACTCGCCCGCGGATGGCGTCCTCGAGCCGGGTCGGACCGGTCAGCCGGGCAGCGGCGACGTAATCGTCGCCATCGACGGCACGGAGATACCGACGCAGGAGCAGCTCTCGTCGTATCTCGCCCTCGAGACCTCGCCGGGCGACACGATCAAACTCGAGGTCGTCCGCGACGGCGACCGGCAATCGGTCGAACTGACGCTCGCCGAGCGGCCGGCGGCGGAACTGCCGCGGACGCCGATTCCGGGCCGCCCGGGCGAGCGGCCGCCGCTGGAGCCGTGACGGGGGCATCGAGAGGCAAGCCGCGGGTGGGGGCCGGTCTATCTGTACTCGGCCCGAACACGGGAGCGTCGGCGTCTACGCGCCGTCGTGATCGGTCGCGTAACGGCCGTGCTCTGCACGGACACGAAAGACAGATAAAAGACGCCGCGCTGTGAATAGACATATATGGACGTTCCGTACGACCTCACCTCGTACGTTCGAGTGCTGAAGATGGCGACGACACCCTCTACTGAGGAGTTCCTCCAGGTATCGAAAATCGCCGGGGCGGGTATCCTGCTGGTCGGCCTTATGGGATTCCTCATCGGCGCGATCATGCTGCTCCTGCCCGGTGGTGGCGTCTAATGGGTATCTTCGCTGTCAAAACGACGGCGAGCCAGGAGCGGACCGTCGCGGACATGATCATCAACCGCGAGGAGTCGGAGATCCACGCCGCACTCGCGCCCGACTCGCTGACCTCCTACGTCATGGTCGAGGCCGAAGGCGACGCGGTCCTCAATCGCGTTCTCGAGGACATTCCGCACGCGCGGAGTATCGTCCCCGGCGAGTCGGACATTTCCGAGGTCGAACACTTCCTCTCGCCGAAGCCGGACGTCGAAGGGATCGCCGAGGGCGACATCGTCGAACTCATCGCCGGTCCGTTCAAAGGTGAGAAAGCGCAGGTCCAACGGATCGACGAGGGCAAAGACCAGGTGACGGTCGAACTGTACGAGGCGACGGTTCCGATTCCCGTGACGGTGCGGGGCGACCAGATTCGCGTGCTCGATTCCGACGAACGGTAGTTCGCCAGCCACCAACCCGATCCGTTCCATCGCGGATCGGCCCCGACGACTCAGTGGGTGTCTCTTCTCGACTCGTTTGCCGCAACCACCGCTCCGTGGCAGCGCGTTTCGCAGCGCTCTCGAGTCCGCACGAATCGAAAGTCCGGTTCGACCGTTCGCATACGTCTGTCAATATAGCACAATACAGGTAAAAATTATTACAATAAGTGTCGAAAGATAGTTCGTTCGCAGCAGATACGCGAACGGTATCCAATGCCAGCGAACGAACATACGAATTCGACCGCAGCGAACAGTGATTCGACGGCTCGCGTCTCGAGACGGCGGCTTCTCGGATCGGCGGCGGCGACGATCGTCGCGAGCGCCGGCGTGAGCATCGCGTCGGGATCGGTTGCCGCCGACACCGACGGGATCGCGGAACTCGACTTTCGGGACGGCGTCCCCGATGTCACCGATGCGCCCCAGGACGTAGCCGAGGTCGTGTTCAAGATCCACGGGTATACGAGTTCGTCGGACAGCGTCGAGCGGGCCGCGACGTTTCGGGAGACGGCGAGAGCAGTCGGCTACGACGAAGCCGTCACAGCAGTTACCTGGGACGACAGCGGGCTGCCGACATCGGCGATACAAAGCGCCAGGGACACCGGCGACCTGTTCGCTACGTGGCTGGGGGACTACACCGACGCGAACCCGTCGACGACGATCCGTATTCTCGGACACTCGATGGGCGGCATCCTCCAGTTGGAAACGCTTGCGGCCATCGACGGGGCGTTCACGGTCGCGACGGCGGACAGCATCGGCTCGTTCGAGGCGTCCGATGCGCCCTGCGAAAACGGCCCCTTCGCCGATGCCATCCGGACGTCGGCCGGCGCGGTTCACAACTACTACTCGACGAACGACGGCCTCGCCAAACTGGGGAGCGGCCCGGCGGACTGCGACGGCGGGTCCAGCGACGACGCTACGCCAGCTAATTACGACGATATCGACGTGAGCGATGCGGTCTCCGATCACTCCGCCTACCGCAAAGAGACCGGCTGCGTGTCGGCGATCGTCAACAACTACTGAGGCGGCGGTCACTCGGTCGTCCGTTCCCGGCGACGACAGTGCCGACCCGCTCTCGCCGTCCCGAAAGCGGACCCGACGACCGAGCGAACCGCTACCGCTTCAGTTCCGTCGCGATCGCTTGCATGTCCGCTTCCGACTCGATCTCCTCGAGCAGTTCTTCGCGCTCCCTGACAGCCTCGGAACTGGCACCGTAGGCGCGAACGTACTCGGCGCGGCTGTGTTCGGTGAAGGCGTGTCGAATCGCGAGGTAGCCATCGGGGACGACGGTCCCACAGACCTTACACTCACGACGCTGGTGTTTCGTCGCCTGATGGACGACGGCCGACTCGACGTCCTCGAAGACTGCACCACAGCCGTCGATCCCACATTCCCAGGCCATTCGTTACGGACACTCGAACGGCCCCCCTAATGATCCTTTCGCAGCGACGCCCCCGACCAGAAACCACCCCTCAGAAACCGCTCGGAGGGCGCGTTCACGCGGGCGTGATGTAGCGCGGACGCGTTCGGAATACGGCGTTCTCGGTGCAAGCGCGAACCGGTTGGTCGGTCCGCTCGATCACGGTCCCGTCGGCCGGATCGACGACGCGAGCGGGGACGCCCTCGGGCGGTCCTCGAATCAGAATTCATAACCCGGCTGTCCCGGAAGTAGTGATCGTGACCGATGGAGTGACGTTCCGAATCGACTGTCACGTGAAGGTGCTGGACGAGACGGTCGTCGAACGGGCCAAACGGGCCGGTCTCGACGCCATCGTCTACGCACCCCACTTCACCCGCCTCCCGGAAATTCGTGACCGAGCGGCCGCCTACTCCGACGACGACCTGCTGGTACTCCCCGGCCGCGAGGTGTTTACCGGCCCGTGGTGGGACCGCAAACACGTCCTCGCGATCGGGCTCGAAGCGCCCGTTCCGGATTTCATTCCGCTCGAGACGGCGATGGCCGAGTTCGACCGGCAGGACGCGACGGTGCTCGTTCCGCATCCCGAGTTCGCGAACGTGAGCCTTAGCGAAGCGGATCTACGGGCGTACGCGGACACGATCGACGCCGTCGAGATTTTCAACCCGCGGCACTTTCCGCCGGACAACCGACGTGCACGCGAACTCGCCGACGCGCTCTCTGTGCCGCCGTTTACCTCCTCCTATGCTCACCTTCCGCGCTCCGTCGGCGTCGCCCACACCGCCTTCGACGCGGCCATCGAGAGCGAGGCCGAGTTCTGCGCCGCACTCGAGGACGGGATCGCCCGCCGCGTCGTCTACGACAACGGCCTCGATCGGTGGGCGACGACGGCCGCGGAACTCGGCCACCTCGTCTACGAGAACACCTGGAAGAAGATCGATCGCCTTTTCCTTTCGGGGACGGAGCCGACCCATCCCCACCATATCGCCTACGACGGCCGGTTCGACGACGTCGCCGTCTACTAACTGCGGACCCTCGAGAGCGTCTCCGCGACCCGGTCCCAGTGGCTCCCGCGCCAGAAGTGCTGGCCGCAGTCGCGACAGCGCCACACGTCGACTGCCGACGGCTCGGGCGCGTACTCCGGCGTCGACGCAGCCCGCTCGACGGGTTCGAGCGGACCGTTACATCGACCACAGATACCGGGATCGGCCGCCAGCGCGAGGTCGAGTCCCGCGGCGTCGAGTTCGGCGAGTTGCTCGTCGACGGCTCGGGATTCGAGCAGGATCGACTCGTCGGCGCGGTTCGCGAGGGCGACGTTTCGAGTGACGAGCGTCCGGTCCTCGTTTCGAGCGACGGCGAGGAGATCGTCGTCGGCCTCGAGCCCGCGATCACCAGCGTACGCGGTGTCGTAGTTACACATCCGCAGGTATGAGACGAGGCCGCCACACATGACATCGAGGAGGATGCGCGCCGGACCGGGACGAGATGCGGGCATCCCGGCTCGGTTAGTGGAGGAACTCACGGAGGTCGGCGAGTTCCCAGGCGTTGATCACGTCGTCCGGTTCGGCCCAGCCGCGGCGTGCCGTGTGGACGCCCCAGCGCATGTATTCGAGCGTCGCAGGTCGGTGAGAGTCGGTGTTGATCGCGATCGGCGCGCCTTCCTCGAGAGCGGCCTGGACGGCACTGCCCCAGAGGTCGAGTCGGTGGGGGTCGCTGTTGACCTCGAGCGCGGTGTCGTGTTCGGCGGCGGCCGTCCCGAGCGCGGCCGCGTCGAACTCGAGGCCGGAGCGCTCGTTGAGCAGGCGGCCGCTGGGATGGCCCAGCACGTCGACCGCCGGGGTCTCGATCGCGCTGACGAGTCGGTCGGTCGCGGTCTCGGCGTCCTGTCCGAGCGCGCTGTGGGTCGACGCGACGACCACGTCCAGCGCCTCGATCACCGCCTCGGAGAGGCCGATCTCACCCGCGGCGTCGACGTTGGCTTCGATCCCGGCGAACACCTCGATCTCGGCCTCGGCACCCACGGCACGGATCGCGTCGACCTGCTCTAAGATTTCGGTCTCGGACAGACCCATCCCGCCGACGATGCCGGGGCCCTCCGCGTGGTCGGCGATGCCGAAATAGTCGTACCCCTGTTCCGCGGCGGCCTCGACCATCGCCTCGATCGTCGTGTTCCCGTCGGACCACTCGGTGTGGCTGTGGAGGTCCCCGCGGATGTCACCGCGCGTGAGCAGGTCGGGCAGGGTCCCGGCCTCGGCGGCGGCGATTTCCCCGCGGTCCGTCCGAAGTTCCGGCGGAATCCACGGCAGTCCGAGCGCCTCGTACATCCCCTCCTCGGTCTCGCCGGCGACGCGGTCGCCGATCCGCTGATCCGCCTCGTGGTCCGCGATAGCGCTCACGTCGAAGGCCCCGTACTCGTTTAGCTTCATGCCGCGATCGATCGCGTAGTTGCGCAGGCTGACGTTGTGGTCCTTGCTCCCGGTGAAATACTGCAGCGCAGAACCGAACTCCGCGGGGACGACCACCCGTAAGTCGACGCGGCTCTCGCCGACGCGAACGCTGGCCTTCTCGGGTCCCGACTCGATCTCGTCGTCGACGGAGTCCCACGCGACGAACCGCTCGACGACCGCCTCGCCGTCTTCGGTCGCCGCGAGGACGTCCACGTCGCCGATCGTCTCGCGCCACCGGCGGATCGAGCCGGCCACCTCACACCGGTCGACCTCCGGGACCGACTCGAGGAAGGCGAGCACGTCGTCCGCGAGCGGCCGCGCCTCGCCGAGCAACTGGCGCTGGCCGACCGTCCGGGCGAACTCGAGGTTCTCGAGGATGTTCCGTTCCGTTTTCGGCCCGAACCCTTTGACTTCTTGGACCTCGCCGGCTTCGGCTGCCGCCTCGAGATCGTCCAACGTCTCGATCCCGAGTTCGCGGTAGAGTTTGCCCGCGGTCTTGGGGCCGACACCCTCGATGCGGGTGATTTCGGTAATGTCGATCGGTAACTCGGCGCGGAGTGCCTCGAGTTCGTCGATCTCGCCGGTTTCGACGTACTCGACGATCTTCGACGAAATGGCGTCGCCGACGCCGTCGATGGTCTCGACGGCCTCGCGATCGCCGGCCTCGATCCGATCGGCGATCGGGGACGGATGCGCACGAATGTTCTCCGCCGCACGGCGGTACGCGCGGGGCTTGTACTCGACGCCGTCGGCCTCGAGCAGGTCCGCGAACTCCTCGAATCGGGCGGCTAGTTCCGCGTTGGTTGCCATCAGCGCCCCCTCCGTGCGCTGGCGTCGTCTTCCCGTCCCAGCGCCTTCTTGAGGAAGGACAGCCAGCGCTTGCGGTCCTGTGCCTGCTGGACCTGCTGTTCGCGCTCCAGGTTCGTCGGCCCGAGATTCTCGAGGGCGTTCAGCGCCCGATCGATCCCGATGATGCTCCCGGCGAGTGCCTCGCCTTGCTCGCGGCTGATCGCGCCCTCCTCGATCCGCTCGAGTCGCTCGCGTCGCTCGCGCCGCAGGTTCCGCTTTGCCTGCTCGACGCGGTCGCGTTCGCCGGACGGCACCGTCTCGCGACGCTTGATCTCGAAGACGAACGTCCGGAGGTCGATCTCCTCCCCCTGGACGGTGATCGTCTCCGGGATGTCCGCGCCGACGGTCGCGCCCTCGCGCTCGACGCGCTCGAGCAGTTGCTTGCGCTCGTACTCTTGCACACGCCGATATGGGCGGCGGGGATGCAAAAATGTACAGTCCCGGCTCGGAGCGAGCGGCGACGGTGAACCGCTCCCGCTCGGGGCACGCTCGCGGAACCACACGGCGTTCCACGGCCGGCTCTCGTCCCCCTCCTGAGTGGCCGGGATCGGCCGAAAAAATCCCGGCAGAAACCCCAAATCCCTTAGCGGCTCCCCACATACCCCCGATCAATGGCCAAGTGCGACGTGTGTGGGAAAGACGAAAACATGCCGTACAACTGTCGGCATTGCGGCGGCACCTACTGTGCCGACCATCGGCTCCCCGAGAACCACGACTGCTCGGGGCTGCAAAACTGGAACGATCCCCAGGGCGTCTTCGACAGCGGGTTCGACGACAACGTCAATTCGGGCGGGAGCACGTCCCGGGCCTCGAGTCTCATGAATAAACTCCCGATCGATACCGGCCCGGGCGGCCCGCTGGCGTACTTCCGCGGGAACGCGACCTACACGTTCCTCGCGCTGATGTGGGTCACGTACGCGCTTCAAGCCGCTGCCCTGATCGTTGGTGGTATCTCACTCCACCAATCCCTGTTCGTCCTCTCGTCGCAGCATCCGGAGTACGTCTGGACGTGGGTCACGTCCGTCTTCGCCCACTCACCGTTTCTCCTCCCAGGCGGTAGCTTCTTCCATATCGTGGGGAACAGCATCGTGCTGTTCTTCTTCGGGCCGCTGGTCGAGCGCTACGTCGGCTCGAGGAACTTCTCGATCCTGTTTATCGTCAGCGGCGTCCTCGCCGGGCTCAGTCAGGTCGGGATCTCGGTCGTCCAAGGAAACCCAACTGCCGTTCTCGGAGCCAGCGGTGCCGCACTCGCGATTATGGGCGTCTTGACGATCCTGAACCCCGGGCTCAAGGTCTACCTCTACTTCATCCTCCCGGTCCCGATCTGGCTGCTGACTGCCGGCTACGCCGTCATCAGCATCACGTTCCTCTCGGGTGCTATCGGCGGTGGCGGCGGCATCGCTCACGGGGCCCACCTCGTCGGCCTCGTCATCGGCCTCGCGTACGGCCAGTACGTCAAACAGAACCGGAACGTCAGCGCGCCGAATCAGCTTCAGTTCGGCGGTGGCGGTCCCGGTGGCCCGGGCGGTCCGGGCGGCCCCGGCGGCCCCGGACGCGGCCGCTTCTGATCCGAACTCAGGGGGGTACCCGCACAACCCCGCAACTGATTTTCTCGCGGCGTCTATCACCGTCAAACAGATGCACGACCCCCGCCCCGACCTCGCACCCGACGCCGGCCTTTCGCGCGAGGAGATGGAGGCCCTCCAGCGCGAGATCGCGACCGCCGCCGTCTTCGAGGACGACTTCTCGTTCGACCCCGACGTCCTCTCGAGCCCGCTCGCGACGACCGCCAGCGGTGGCGATCCGCCAACCGTCGTCGGCATCGATCAGTCCTTTCTCACGAACGACGATGGCGATCAGGACCGCGCGCTTTCCGCCGTCGTCGCCACCCGCGGCGGCGAGGTGATCGAGCGCGTCCACGCGGTGACGCCCCTCGAGATTCCCTACATTCCCGGCCTCCTGTCGTTCCGCGAGGGCGCACCGATCCTCGCGGCGCTCGAGACCCTGTCCGTCGACCCCGATCTGTGCCTGTTCGACGGGAGCGGCCGCATCCACTTTCGACAGGCCGGCATCGCGACCCACATGGGCGTCGTTCGTGACGTGCCCAGCATCGGCGTCGCCAAGAGCCTGCTCTGTGGCACGCCCCGGGCGGACACCGACGACCGCTCGACGGGGACGACGGTCGGGATCGAAGCCAACTCGAGAGTCGACGCGCCGGACGGCACCCTGCTCGGCTACGCGGTCCAGACGCGCCAGTACGACTCCCCGAACCGGCACATCAATCCGCTCTACGTCAGTCCCGGCCACCGCGTGGGTCCCGAGACGGCAGCCGATATCGCGCTCGCGCTTTCCTCGTCGTACAAACTCCCAGAGCCGGTTCGATTGGCAGACAAATACGCAGACGAAGCGAAGCAAAACCTCGGCGAGTAGACTCCGCCACTGTCCACCGGCCACAGCTGGCCGTGAACCGCCTGCGGTGGGTGGGACTTTCGGCCGTTTGCTATCCTGAACCGAACGGTCGAGTCAGTCGAAACTCATCCCAATCCGAACAGTACGGGTAGCGCGACAAACCGTCGATACTTAGGTATCGTCTCACGAACCGGTCACGCATGGCCACCGCTGAGGACGTCGAAGGGACAGACGATGACGAGCCGCGTGGCACCGTCGTCGAGGACGACCGCGGTCGCGAGACCACCGGAACCGGCGACGAAGTCACTACCGAGACAAGCGCGGACGATCGCTACACGCGCAAGCAATCGGTTCTCATCACCGGGTGTTCGTCCGGCATCGGTCGCGCGACCGCACGCGCCTTCCTCGCGGACGACTGGCAAGTCTTCGCGACGGCGCGCACCGTCGATGACATCGCGGCCCTCGAAGAGGCCGGCTGCGAGACCCTCGAGCTCGACGTCACCGATCCCGAGCAGGTCGCATCGGTCGTCGAGAGGACCGTCGACATCGCCGGTTCGATCGATTGCGTCGTCAACAACGCCGGCTACGCCCAGATGGGACCGCTCGAGGACGTCGCGACGGTCGATCTCCACCGGCAGTTCGACGTCAACGTCTACGGCCCCCACCGGCTGACCCGCGCCGCCGTGCCGCACATGCGCGCGCAAGGCGAGGGTCGGATCATCAACGTCTCGAGCGTCGCGGGGCGGATCTCGTTCCCCGGCTCGGGCGCGTACTCGGGGTCGAAGCACGCTCTCGAGGCGATGAGCGATTCGCTGCGCGCCGAGGTCGACGAGTTCGACATCGACGTCGTCGTGATCGAACCCGGCCCGGTCGAGACGGACTTCACGAACCGGGTCGACGAGGAACTGCCCGATGACGAGCGAACGCCGGCGTACGAGTCGCTGTACGAACTCTACGACGAGGCCCAACTGATCGGCGGCGGCAGCGGCGGCCCGTTCGCCTCCGACGCCGAGGACGTCGCCGAGGCGATCCTCGAGTCGGCGACCAGTCCGGACCCGCCGGCGCGGTATCCCGTCGGCCCGCTCGCCCAGTACGGGCTATACGCCCGCTTCCTGCCCGATCGGCTGCGCGATACCGTGTACGGACTCCTGCGAAAACTGGTCTGATCACCGGTCCGTTCCCTCGAGACCCTCATCGCTCGCCGTCGTATCGCTCCGCGGCCGACTCGAACCCCAGTTCCGACTGCTCGCGGCCGCGCCGCTCCTCGAGCGCCGCGATCGCGTCGGGATCGGGCGCGGCGTCGTCGGTGAGTCGCGCCCACGAGTCGTGGACTTTCGAATGGCACCACCGACAGAGGAAAACCGTGATCTCGTGGGAGAGGGACTCCTCGTCGCGGTCGTCGGCAGCCCGCGTCGCGGTCCGATCGCTCGATGGACGTCGTCCATCGGCGTAGGAAAGGTGGTGTTCCTCGAGCAGCGGGCGCTCGTCGTCGTGAGCCATCCGCTTTTCGGCGAGCCCGCAGCGAACGCACTCGCGGTCGCGGTTGCGCGAGCGGAAGTGCGGACAGTCGGCCCACGACCAGTCCGTCCCGGGGTCGACCACGGGACACTCGTAGTCGTCCGCGGCGCGCTCGCGGGCGAATTCGGGGTCGTGACCGGCGTACTCGAGAGCGTATCGACACTGGCCCTCACCGGTGAGATAGTCACAGACGCCCGCAAAGTCGTAGGGATCGTCGACGCCGACCGAGGTACCCTGCGGCGTTTTCTCCATCGTCGGTCGACCGCTCTTCGGGGACCGACCAGTTGAAGATGGCGTCCAGTTACTGCGCTCCGATGAATGAAAAATAGAATATGTTACGCCAGTGTCCATCAGCTATGGACCGACCGTCTCCGACACGACTCGCTGCCGTCGTCGTCACCGGCTGGATCGTCCTCGAAGTCACGCTGCGATGGGGGGTCGTCCTGGCTGCCGCGAGGGTCGGCATCGATCCGGGGCTGGCCGATGCCCTCGTCTTGCTCCTCGGCTTTCCGCTCATCGCCGCGGTGCTGAGCCGATACGTCCTCGAGCGAGGCCGGGAGCCGGACCGGTGGGGATGGGAGTGGACGCCCCGCTCCCTGGGCATGGGGGTCCTCGCTGCGATCGTCGGGTTCGGACTGGTCGCCGGCGCGTCTCGGCTCGATACAGTGCTGTTCGGCCTCGACTCGGCCGCCGGTGCTCGAGACGGACTGGCGACGACGACGGCGGTCCTGCTGCTCGTCGGCAACGGGCTCGTGGTTCCCGTCGCGGAGGAACAGGTCTGGCGGGGGATCGTGCAGACGGAACTCGTCGAGGAGCGGGGAGCCGTCGTCGGAATCGGGGTGACGGCCGTCCTGTTCGCGCTCAAACACGTGATCGTCGATCTCTCGATACTCCGGCTCACGACGCTGTTAACCCTCGCCGTTCTCTTCGGGGTCGTGCGCCACCGGTGGGGGACCGCCAGCAGCACCGTGACCCACGCCCTCATCAACACCGTCTCGACGGCCGGACTCGTCATCATGGCCGTCGGCTGATCGCACGCGAACTCGATGGCGCTGTCGTCCCGCGGATGTCCCGTCAGCGGGAAGGTTTTTGCCGTCCCCGCTCACACTCGAGGGCGTGCGACTCGTCCACGATCCGGCTTCCGCGGACCCGTCCCGCGACGGGGCCGCCCGTTCCGTCCTTGCGACGACGGTCGATCTCGCGGATTCGATCGCGAGCCAGACACGCGGACTCATGTTTCGGCGGCACGTTCCGGACGACTACGCGCTGGCGTTCCGGTTCGAGTCGGCGCAACGCCGCACCCTTCACATGCTGTTCGTCTTCGTTCCCATCGACGCCGTGTGGGTCGTCGACGACGTCGTCCAGCGCGTCGAGACCCTCCACCCGTGGCGGAGCGTGGCTCGCGAATCGGCCGACCTGATCGTCGAACTCCCCGCCGGCGCTGCGGCCGATGTCGAACCCGGCGACCGGCTCCGTCTCGAGGCCGAGTGAGCCCTCGGTTCGCTCCACCCGTCGGCCGCCGTCGACGGCGGTCCGGCGAAACCGGCCGCGATAGTTCCGAACCGGCGGTTTTAAGACACCGTGATACAATGTGACGAGATACAATGGCACATCATACGCCATCTGACGAGGATAGAGGAAGTCGGGGCGACCCGGCTGGGCGTGAAATTCTCCGCCGAACGTAATCGCAGTCCCAGTACTGGACCACTCTTGCCTGTAACTCACTCCCCCGAACAGACGATCGCATCGGATCGAACAGTGCGCCTTCTCGACACGACGCTTCGCGACGGCGAACAAGCGCCGGGCGTCTCGCTCTCACCCGACGAGAAAGTCGACATCGCCCGATCGCTCGAGCGCGCCGGCGTCGCCGTCATCGAGGCCGGCAGCGCCTGTACGGGCGCAGGTGAGCGACAGGCGATCTCACGGGTGACCGATCTCGATCTCGACGCCCGCGTCACGAGTTTCTGTCGCGGGATGAAAGGCGACATCGACCTCGCGCTCGACTGTGACGTCGACGGGGTCCACATCGTCGTTCCCGCCAGCGACCGCCACGTCGAGGGCAAAGTCGGCACGTCCCGCGCTAACAACCTCGAGACGACCGCGGAGCTGGTCGCCTACGCCACCGATCACGACCTCTGGGTCGAGGTCATCGGCGAGGACGGCTCTCGCGCGGACCTCGACTATCTCGAGGGACTGGCCGAAACCGCCCTCGAAGCGGGTGCGAACCGCTTTTGTTTCGCCGACACCGTCGGTCACACCGGGCCGGAACATACCCACGAAGCGGTCTCCCGCCTCGCGGATCTCGGCCCGGTCAGCGCCCACACTCACGACGACCTCGGACTGGGCGTCACGAACGCGCTCGCGGCCGTCTCTGCGGGTGCGGATCTCGTTCACTGTACGGTCAACGGGCTCGGGGAGCGCGCCGGCAACGTCGCCCTCGAGGAGGTTGCCATCGCGCTCTCACACGTCTACGACCTCGAGACGCTCGCACTCGAGGAACTGTACGATCTCGCACAGACAGTCTCGCGGGCGACGGGGGTTCAACTCGCGCCGAACAAGGCCGTCATCGGCGAGAACGCCTTCACTCACGAGAGCGGCATCCACACCGACGGCACGCTCAAAGACGACAAGATGTACGAGCCCTACGCGCCCGAGACCGTCGGGCGCGAGCGCCGACTCGCGCTGGGGAAACACACCGGCCGCGCGGGCGTCGCGGCGACGCTCGAGGAACACGGCGTCGACGCCGCCGACGATGAGATCGCCGAAATCGCGACTCGCGTGACCGAACTCGGCGACCGGGGTCGCCGGGTGACCGATGCCGATCTGCTCGCCATCGCCGAGGACGTCACCGGCGAGGATCGCGAGCGCGTCGTTGAACTGCTCGATCTCGCGGCCACCAGCGGCGGGGCCGTCCCGACCGCCAGCGTCCGACTCGACGTCGACGGCGAGGAGCGGGTCGCCAGCGGCACCGGGTCCGGGCCCGTCGACGCCGCCGTCTCCGCCGTCCGCGAGGCACTCGGCTCGATGGCCGATGCCGAGCTCGAGTCCTACCACGTCGACGCGGTGACCGGCGGGACGGACGCCGTCGTCACCGTCGAAGTAACGATGGTTCGGGACGGCCGCTCGGTGACGGTCGCCCGCAGCGAGGCCGACATCACTCGCGCGAGCGTGACGGCGATGGTCGACGCGCTCGATCGGCTGCTCGCTGCCGATCAGCAGCCGCTCACGCCCGCCGACGACTGATCGGCTCCGACCGCCGCTCGCTCGAGGCTCCGCCGTCGGCCGGCGTCGGAGTCCCGGCCGGTGGCGACCTCACGAGAAATCGAGGCCGACGGTCTGCTCGTCGAGGGCCTCCTGTCGCCTGTCGAGCATCCCGACATCCGCGTACGAGACCGGCCCGGGGACCTGATGCGCTTCGGGTCCGGGTTGGTGTCCGAGATAGGTGACGTTCGGGTTCGTTCCGATGTCCGCCAGAAGCTCGAACTGCGATTCCGGTGCGTCGACGTAGTCCCCGAAGAGCGTATCGGCGACCTCCTCCCGACTGGTAACCTCGATGTCCTGAGTCGGTCCCTCGAACCCCTCGACTGTCAGCCCGAGTTGCGTGAGCGCATCGTCGCTCTCGAGGTCGAGCCCGGTCGCTTCGATCGCGCTCACGACGTCCAGCACCGTCTGCTCCTTCTCTGGCAGGGTATCGCCCGGCGGCGCTTCCTCATCGTATTCCGTGTGGGTCAGCTCGATCCCCTTCGCGAGGGCGATCGTCTCGATGGTCAGGCCGTCGACGGCCTCGACAACGGCGTCGAGAGTCGGGTCGACTCCCGCAAGCGCCGATTCGATCGAATTCGGCGATGGCAACTCCGCGAACAGGTTGATGATCGTTCTGGCCCGGGCCGGATTCGCCTCGTATCGCTGTGGGTCACTCGCGGGATTGTTCTTGTCCCCGAACTGAATGACGTTCGGCGGACAGGCCTGCTCACAGGCGCTCGTGCCGATCAGTGCCTCGCCGGCATTGCCGTCCTGGCGAGCCGGATCGAAGACGCACTTCGACATGACACCGCGGGGAGCGCGACGACTGACCGGCCGGCCGCGCTTATCGTAAATGCCCTCCGAGTCGAGTTCCGACCGGTCGACGTTGGGGTCGTCCCACTGGAAGTAGTTGACGCCGTAAGGACAGGCCACCTGACAGTAGCGACAGCCGATACAGACCTCGTAATCGGTCAACACCAGCCCACCGTCGTCGCGCGTGTGGCGAGCCGTCGTCGGACACACCTTTTCACACGGTGCGTCGGTACAGTGCTGACAGGGTCGGACGAGATAATTGAACTCCTGAACGGCCGGATTGTCCGAGCACTCCCCGGGCTCGACATCGACGGTACCAGGGTCCGGAGACTCGACCTCGCCGTCCTCGTAGGCGAGCACGTACATCCAGTTCGCGCCTTCGTCCCAGTTGTGTTCCTGATTGCAGGCAGTCACGCAGGCGAGACACCCGTCACAGTGCTCGAGGTCGATCGTCATGCCCCACTGTGTCCCCTCGTCCGCGCCCTCGACTTCGCCCGCCGTTTCCTCGACGGACTGGGCCGGCTCTTGCTGCTCGACCGCACCCCACCCGAGACTCGCGAACCCCATCCCTGCCCCCGCCTTTTTGAGCATCTCCCGACGGGACTCGTCGCCACCGGCGAGGTCCACGAGCGTCGATCCGATCCCGCCGTCCTCGCCGTCCCCATCGTCCGGACCGGCGATCGGTCGTTCGTCCTCGCCGAACTCCGCCATCACGTCGTCGTGATACCGTTCATAGAACTCCGCCTCCGAGAGGTCCCCGCTCGTGACCCGCATGGCGTCCCGTCCCATTTCCATCCCGAGTTCCGCATCGTACTCCGTCTCCTCGAGCAGATCCTCGAGATCGTCCTGCCACGACTCGCCGAGCGGATGAAACACGTCCTCGTCCGGCGGTTCGTCGTCGGCGCTCATCGTCCCCACCGCGTTCGAGTTGCTGTCTCCGGAGTGGCGATCATTGTGGCTCCTGTCACCACACAATTCGAAGTATTCGCATAGAGACCCTGCTTGCGAGTGATGGGGTCCCGGACGCCGTCTCGATGGTCTCGCTGGCTCGCCGGACTGGGGACGAACGGACAGTACTGAACTGCTCCGTGCTACTCGATGGAGCGGCCGTGCACTCGAGGCTCGGCCGCCGCCGGGACGGCACCGCGCGTTGTCGGCCCGTTGTGACATGCACCCCTCGAGAGAACCCGTGTCGGATCGGACCACCGGCACTCGAGACGTACCGTCACGCGCCGCTCATCGGTTTGGTGTTGCAAAAGCGCCGAGAGGGAGATTTGAACTCCCGAGTCCGTGAGGACAGTAGATTTCGAATCTACCGCCTTGGCCGGGCTAGGCTATCTCGGCTCACTCTCACGTACCCGGGTGACCTTTTTACCGGTTTCGATTTTCTGTCCCCCTGTCATCGATTCGCTCACGATCGAAGCGGGGTCCGAGCCGCCCGAGTCGCGACGCCCGCCCCGCCGCGGCGAGTCGATTACCCCGTGTTCTTCATGCCGGCCGCGATTCCCTTGACCGTCAGTCGCAGGGTCCGCTCCTCGATGTCCGTCCGATGGGTGCGGTTGAGCAGGTAGACCTGCAGCATGTTCAGCGGGTCGACGTAGGGGTTCCGCCGCTCGAGGTTTTCGCCCAGCCAGTCGCGGGTATGGAGGGTATCGCGCTGGCCGATCTCGGTGATCAGATCGGTCGTTCGCTCGTACTCGCCGGCAACGCGGGGGAAGAACCGATCGCGAAGGTCGTCGGCCGCCATATCGGCGTACCGCTCGGCGATCTCGAGTTCGGTTCGCGACAGCGAGAGGGCGGCGTTGTCCAGCGTCGTCTGGAAGAACGGCCACTCGTCGTACATTTCCTGCAAGGTTTCCATCGAGCCACCGTCCTCGAGGTAGGCCTCGACGCCGGTCGCGATGGCGTACCAGCCGGGCAGGATACACCGCGATTGGGTCCAGGAGAACACCCACGGGATCGCCCGCAGGTCCTCGACGGTGCGCTCGCCCGATCTAGAGGCCGGCCGCGACCCCAGATCGAGGTCTTCGATGACCGTAATGGGGGTCGCCTGTTCGAAGTACTGGACGAACCCGTCGCTCTCGAGGAGGTCGCGATACTCCCGGCGGGCGGCGTCGGCCATGGTCTCCATGGCATCGATCCACTCCTCGTGGACCACCTCTTCGGGCTGGTCGATCGCCTGTTTGCGCGCCCGTAGCTGAGCGTTGAGCATCTGTTCGATGTTGCGCTCGGCGATGCGGGGGTTGGCGTACTTCTCGGCGATCGCTTCGCCCTGTTCGGTGAACTTGACCTGCCCCGTAACCGTCGAGTTCGGCAAGGCGAGGAGCGCCTCGTTCATCGGGCCGCCGCCCCGCGAGATCGAGCCGCCCCGGCCGTGGAACAGCCGCATGGTCACGTCGTGGTCGTCGCAGATCTCGCCCAGCCGGCGCTGGTTTTTGTATAACGACCAGTTGGCCGCGAGGAAGCCGTTTTCCTTGTTCGAGTCCGAGTAGCCGAGCATGATCTCCTGGGTCCGGCCGCGAGCCTCGAGGGCCTGCGCGTAGGCCTCGTTCTCGAACAGCGACCCCATAATCCGCCGCGCCCCCGAGAGCGCGTACTCGGTCTCCAAAAGCGGGACGATGTCGATGCCGGCGTGCTCGGGGAGGGAGACGACGCCGGCCTGATCGGCCAGGAACAGCACTTCGAGGACGTGGCTCGGCTCCTCGGTCATCGAGATGCAGTAGGTGTCGATGGCGTTGACACCGTATTCGGTCTGCCAGTCCGCGAGACTATCGAACAGCCGGAGGACCCGTGCCGAGTCGTCCGAGAGTTCGTCAGTGTCGCCCAGATCGATCACCGGCTCGTCCTGTAACACGGCGTCGGTCAGGAACTCGACGCGGTCGTCCTCCGACAGGCCGTGATAGTCGATCCCTTCGGCTTCGAGGGCGTCCGCGATGGCGTCGGTGTGTTTCGCCTGATGCTCGCGCAGATCGAGACTGGCAAGCGAGAAGCCGAACGTGGCGACCTGCCGGCGGATGGGGTCGACATGGGCGTCCACGACGCTCTCGGCCCCGTTGTTGCGCAAACTCGTCGCGATGACCTCGAGGTCCGCGAGGAGATCGTCGACGTCGTCGTAACCGCCCGGGCGGACATCGCCCACACGGCGGAGTCGCTCCCGCATGAGTTTGAGCTTCTGGCGGTACGGCTCACCGGGGTAGCGCTCTTCGGCCGTGCGAGCGCTACCGGGGAGCCGATCCCGATCGCGCTCGAGGGAGGCCTGGAACTCGGAGCCGGCGTCGATCCGACTCCCGTCCTGGCTCAGCACTCCGGAGAGACGCTTGAGCTGGGTGCGGTACTGCGCCAAGATGACCGAGCGCTGGCGCTCGAGGGTGTTGGCGGTCACCTCGGGGGTCACGTAGGGGTTGCCGTCGCGGTCGCTGCCCGCCCACGAACGGAACTCGAAGAGCTTCGGGATTTCGATGTCGCCGGGGATTTCCGCGTCGATCGCGTCGTCGAGTTCGTCGTAGACCTCGCCGACAACCTCGAACAACGTGTTTTCGAGATACCACTGGACGTTTCGGGCCTCGTCTTCGGGCTCGGGCTGGCGATTGCGGACCTGCGGCGTCTGCCAGAGGCTCGTGACCTCCGCGTCGATGTCCCGCCAGAGTTGGCGCTCCTCCTTGTCGGTCAGTAGCCGCTCGTCTAAGGTCTCGAGAGACGTCGAAATATCCCTGAGTTTGGATTTGACGGTCTTCCGACGAGCCTCGGTCGGGTGGGCGGTGAACGTCGGTTCGATGAGGACGTCCGCCAGCACTTGCTGGACGGTCTCGATGTCGGCATCGCCGAGTTCCTCGGCCGCGGTCTCAAGGCTGTCGTCGAGGGTTCCTTCGTGGGATTCAGTACGGATCGTGCGAACCCGTTCGCGCTCCTCGGCGAGGTTGATCAGCTCGAAATAGGTCGTGAACGCACGAGCGACGATCCGCTGTTGATGCGGCGAGAGCCCCTCCAGTTCCGTGACGAGGGAGTCCCGCGACTCGCGGTCCCCCGATCGGTACTCGATCGCGGCCTGGCGACTGGATTCGACGGTCTCGAACGATCTGCGGGACGTCTGCTCCTCGAGGACGGTCCCGAGCAACGCACCGAGCTCGCGAACGTCTTGTCGGACGTCCCTGTTGTGAAGTCGCATATGGTGTGGATGTGCGTGACGTGGTAAAAACCCCTAGCAGGAGCAGGACCCCACTCATACATCGTTTTCCGTGATAGTTACTGGTGGCGATACTCGGTTTGCGGGTGGCCGTCGCTATCCGTCCGGTCGTCGCCTCGGGCGCTATCGGTTCCGTAACTAGACCGCGGAAATTTACTACGAATATAAATTATTTCTGCAGCCAGTGGCGTTCGGGTGGACCACACGAACGGTACCGGTATTCAATTTCGAACGGCGGCCAGTCAGCGGTGCCGGATTATCTCACCGGTCAAACGCTCGGACGGAAGTCGGCCGTGTCGGATCGTCGACGGCGACCCCGATCGGTCCCGGTCGACCGTCCGGGCAACCAGCGCGGTGGCTCACCCGTCCGTATACTGTGAACAGACTCGCCGGATTCCTTCCTCGAAGTCGATCCGTGGTTCCCAGCCCACTTCGTCGCGAATCTTCGAGGCGTCGGCACAGGTGTCGTGGACGTAGACCGAATCGGGAATCGGGTTCTCGACGTATTCGGGTTGGATATCGGTTCCGAGTTCGTCGTTTATCATCTCGACGACCGTGTTGAAGTCGTACGCCTCCCCCGTCCCGAGGTTATAGATGCCGTCGAGTTCGTTCGCCGCAGCCCGCTCGAGTCCCCGAACGATGTCGGAGACGTGCGTGAAGTCCCGCGTCTGGGTGCCGTCGCCGTAGAGGACGGGCGACTCGCCGGCGGCGATGTCGTCGGCGAACTGCGCGATCACGTTGGCGTACTCGCCCTTGTGTTCCTCGGCACCGCCGTATCCCTGATAGACCGAAAAGAAGCGCAACCCGGCCATCGACATGTCGTAGTGATTCGAGAAGTACTCGCCGTATCGTTCTCGGGCCAGTTTCGAGGCCTCGTAGCCCGTGTTCACGTGCACGTCCATGTCCTCCGGCGACGGCTCGGTCCGGCTGCCGTAGATCGACGACGTCGAGGCGTAGACGACCGTCTCACAACCGTCCTGACGAGCCTGTTCGACCACGTTGACGAACCCCTCGACGTTCACCCTGGCACCGGTCGTCGGGTCCTCCTCGTGCATCGCATAGGACGACAGCGCAGCCAGGTGGAACACCACGTCGACGGCCGTCGGCAGGTCGTCGTCGAGGACGGTCGCATCCACGAATTCGACCTCGTCGGACAGGTTCTCCGGAGTTCCCAGATAACAGTCGTCGACGACGGTCACGTCGTTGTCCTCGGCGAGATGGTTTGCCAGATTCGATCCGATAAATCCCGCGCCTCCGGTGACGAGGACGGATTGTGCCTCGAGAGCCATATCGGAGAAGTCATTCGACGGGCAATAGATGTTGGGAAAGGCCGAGGGGACGACGGTCGATCGCGCCACGACCGGATACTGGCGGATTCTCGAGCGTCTCCGGGATCCCACGGCCGATCCGGTCCCACCGTCCGGGCTGCCTCGTCCCACAGCCTCTTGCCACCGCATGACACACATCCCAGTCATGCGCTACTACGAGGATATCGACATCGGGGACACACACGAATTCGGTTCGTATCACGTCACGAAAGCGGAGATCATCGAGTTCGCGGAGCAGTACGACCCGCAGCCGTTCCACACGGACGAGGCGGCCGCCGAGGACTCCGCGTTCGGCGAACTGGTCGCGTCGGGCTGGCATACCGCCGCCATGTGCATGCGGCTGCTCGTCGACGGGCCGCTCCAAAACCGGGCCAGCATGGGTGCCCGCGGTGTCGACGAACTTCGGTGGAAACGGCCAGTCAGACCGGGCGATACGCTCTCGATCCGCAGCGAAGTGGTCGACAAGCGCGTCTCCGAAAGCGATCCCGAGCGCGGCTACGTCGACAGTCTTCTCGAGGGGATCACCCAGGACGGCGACGTCGTCATCTCGTGGATCGGGCTCGGCATGATCGCGCGTCGAAACTCGACCGAAGGGTGAACTGTCATGGCGCGCGTCGCGGCTCGAAGCGAGACCGGGTCCGGCGAGGGGTGCGATCCGTTCGCGGACACCGACGCGGGTGATACCCACGTCTTCCGGGGGATGGACACCGCCCTAAGCGGCTTTCGAGTGGCGCGAGACAGCCACAGTCACTGCACACCTGCTCACGCCGCGACCATACGAGCGGTATCGAACCGGGACGGTCGAGACGTGCGCTTCCGACAGGGGACCAAGTGGCCGTCGGCATCCGGTCACGGCTCGGTCGCCCGATCGCCGAGAAAGGTTCCGGTCGGCGTTTCCACGCCATCGATTGCGGCGGTCAACGCTCCCGTCGAGCTATCGAAGACGAGTAGCGTCCCCGCGTCCCAGCAACTCACGTAGACGTGATCCCCGTCTCGGGTGAACTCCGGGTGAAGTGACCGCCCGTCAGCCCACTCGGTCGTGTCGATGACCGTCGAGACGACGAGTTCGTCCGGATCGATCTGGTAGATGACCCCGTCGTTGTCCCTGTCGGTGTCGTCGAAGATGACATCGCCCCAGACGTACTCGCTGTCGGGATGTGCCGTACAGAACATGCCGTGGCCCGGAATCCGGATGTCGGCGATCGGCTCCCCGGTCTCGAGGTCCCACGCCGTTACGGCGTCGGTCATCACCGTGCCCGTAATCCCGAGCCCGCGCCGCTCGTCGAGCGCGCCGGGGCTGGGATGGGGTGGTCCGGCGGTCGGGACTCGACCGACGACCTCCCGCTGCCGAACGTCGAGAACGTAGAGGCAGTCCTCGGCCTGCGAGGCGAGATAGAAGTAGCGGTCGTCCGGCGAGAACACGCCATCGTGGAGGACCCGACCGACATCGATCTCGTCGACGATCGGGAACTCGGGATCATCGTACTCGACGAACCAGACCGTCCCCGCATCCTTCAACACGAGCAGAAAACAGCGTTCCCCCGGTACGTCACGGACGGTACAGATCCGCGAGGCGATCGACTGCCCGTCGGGATCGACCGCGTGGGCCGGGATTCGATGCAGCGGCTCGAGCGTGTCCGCATCGAGGATGACGGCGTGGTTGGGGTTGTAGTAGCCTGCGATGAGGAATGCCGAATCCGACGAGATCGTGATCGCCCGCCCCGACGTGCCGGCACGGATCCGCCCGACCAGTTCGCCGCCGAAGAGATCGAGCTTGCTCACCCACCCCTGCCGCGACTGGACGTACGCGTACGCGCCCTCGCGAGCGTTCTCGGGCAGCTGACGGTGGAAGACGATCGAGTGGGGCGCTCGGCCCACCCCGTCGACGCGGCCGACGCGCTCGTGGCGGGTGGTATCGACCAGCGAAACCGATCCCGGCCGTCGCTCCGCGACGACCAGGAGGTCTCGCAGATCGGTGACGCCGTGGCGGGGCGCGGCCGGCAGCGTACGCTCCTCCAATCGCATCTCGCGGGAATCGGCGATTTCCTCGAGTCCCATCTCGCGAAACGACGGCGGTCTGACCGTACTGGCGGCGAGTTGATCGCTCATCGGTCTCTGCGTACCGTTTTGGCTTCGTTCGAAAATACACGGCCGCGAATACGTTCGGGCGGTCACTACCGGGCCGGGGAACCGGCCGGCGAGAGCGAGCCGGTTACCGATCTATTCCTCCCCGATTTCGAGGTACGTCGTGTACTCCGTCCGAAGCAGCCCGCTCCGATCCGTTTCGATCGCGAGCAGATCGTGGTCGGTCTGGGCCGCCAACTGCGTGTACTCGCCTTTCGCCCGCCGATCCGTGCTCCGAACGCACAGTATCGCGCCGTCCTCCAAGTCCTCGAGCGCGCGCTGGACGCGAGCGATCCCGCTCGCACAACCCGTGCCACGGTTGTCGACCGTCATATCGGGGTCGACATCGGGTGCCGTCTCGGGGACCGCCCCCTCAGTCATCGGCGTTCCCCTCCGCCGGCGCGGCCGGCGGCTCGCCCTCCCTGATCCCCTCGAGATCACAGACGCCGTCGATGGGCGAGCAGGCCCGCCACATCGGACAGAGCGTGAAGATGACGGCCAGCAGTCCGATGATGCCGACCTTGGCGAGGACGGCGATCCCGATCGGCGCGGCGACGTAGGTCTCGAGCCGAACGCCGAAGCCCGTGACGGCCTGAACGAGTCCCGTCAGGAACAACAGCGGGATGATGAACCGCACCGCCCAGCGGAACCGCTCGAGTTGCTCGCCGGCGGCTCGCGCGACGGCGGCCGTCGGCTGCTGGTGGCCCGTGGGGACGGCGACGAAGATGTTCCAGACGGCCCCGCCGATCCACGCGACGAACGCGAGGAGGTGGATCGTTCGGACGGCCGCCGCGGTCGGGCCCAACCCGCGGAGGCTCACCTCTGCGAGGCCCGTTCCCACCACGGCCGCAAGCGCCAGCGCCAGCGCGAGGAGGCCGGCCGGTCGCCGGAACTGTTCGTCGACGGGGTCGGTCCCTCGCGTCGTCACGACGAGGGTGCCGAACCACGCCGCGAGCAGAACGCCGAGGCCGACGACGAGCGGGCCGCGTCCGAGTCTCGCAGCGTACGCCGCGAGAACGACCGGACCGGTCACCGCGAGGACCGCGACGGCTCCGGTCGCGATCTCGTCGAAGCGCGCGTACATCTCCGCACAGTAGTCGCCGGCATCCGTCCCGAGGTCCCGTGGCCGAACGAAGCAGTGTTTCCAGACGAGTCCGCCGGTGAGGACCCCCAGTGCGACGAAGTAAAGCCACTTGGAGAGCGTGACGGCCGCCGACTGGCCCCCGAGCCGTCCGCTCACCCACGTCCCGGCCAGCGAGCCCGCCAGGATCACGACGAGCGCGACCTTCGGCAGCACGTACTTATCGAAGAGATCCGTCGCGGCGGTCGTCCGCATCGTTGCCGGTGAGTCGGCCATCGAGTAGTCACCTACCCAGCCCTCGTGGCTCACCGACGCTAAGTTCGGTCACGGACATATTCGCATCCCGGTTCACGGCGGCCGCTTGAGAGCGGTCGGTGCGGGCTCCCGAACATCTCCGGAGACAGCGTTTGGGACGTGTCCGCGGAAGTCTCACCCAACGTCCGATGAGCGAGACACCGACGGCGGCGGACCGACCGACGACAGTCCGGTGGGAGCGGTCACCGCACGGCGAGTTCCCCGCGCCGATCATCGCCCGACTCCCCTACGCCGAACTCAAACTCGAGCACCCCGATCTCGAGCCGACCGGCTACGGCGAGTCGTTCTTCCCGGACGCCGTGCCGTACGCGTCCGGCGACACGCATCGGATCTTTTACTGGCGGTCGGCGCTGCGGGATGGAACCGGTGACCGCGGGCCGCCGGCGACCTGGGAGGGGATCTGTGCGACGCCGGCGACGCTCGGGGTCGTCCCGACGGCCGAGTCGAACGTGTTCGACCTCGTTTCCTCTCGGGACGATGCGACGGTAGTCACAGTCGATGCAACGATCGCCGGCGAGTCGACGACCGCACTCCTCGAGTCGTACGCCGCTCCGACCGTTCGCGTCCTCGAGCGAAGCGAATCGCGCCTTCGACTGGTCGCCGAGGGGACCGAATACGCCGTTCGAACGGGAACACGACGCCGGATTTCGCTCGCCGAGCGGACGGTCGAACGGGCCGACGGTGGCGACGGAGCGACGACGACCACGCCCGAACTCGTCGTGCGAGTTCCCGGCGAGCGGGAACTACATCACCCGGCCCTCGGAGCCGACTATCGGCTGTTCCCGTCTTTCGGGGTGGACCTCGAGACCGTGCCGAATCCCCTTCCCGTACCGACGACGAACGGCGAACTCGACCACGAGGCGCTCGCGGAGTCGCTTTCGCTCGACCTGTCGGCACGTCCCTATCCCGAACGCGTCCTCTGGCAGGCGATCGCCACCACCGCGTTCGACCCCCACGCCCGCTCCGAGACCGTCCCCCGTCTCTGCCAGTTCCCGACGGGACACGTCGGGCTCTCGGTCGATCGGGATGGCGGCGAGTAACCGGCCGGCGAGCGGCCACCGTCTCGAGGGGGGTGCCGGCGGGTGGTCAGAGGTCTGCCGAGAGCAGTCGCTCTCTGACCGTCTCGGCGACGCCGGTCAGGTGAGCCTGTCCGAACATCGCGACGAGAAGCGCGCCGAGCGTATTGAACATGAGATCGCGGACGGTGTCGTCGAGACCATGCTGGGCCAGCGGCATCGTGAGCCCGGTTTCCGCGGCGACGCGGTCGAGCCCGAACTCGAACAGTTCCCAGCCGACGCCGAAGGCCATTACGACCACGAAGATGTAGACGAACGCGATCCGACGCGGGACGTGGATGTCCGCGACGTGCAGGTCGATCGCTCGAGCGGTCGTATAGCCGATGCCGGCGATCAGCGAAGCCGACAGCGCGTGCGTGAGATGGTCCCACCAGCCGATACGGCCGTACAGGCCCGCCGACCCGAGCGTATGGAGAAACACGGCGGACGTAACCCACAGGGCGAGCCACGGATCGAGCGGCAGGTCGTAGTTCCGTTCCAGCAACGCCGGCAGGAACGTGATCAGGAGTCCGATACCGCCGTTGAAGACCGCTTTCGGCTGGCCCGCGAGGATGCCATAGGCGACGAGTCCGACGAGAACGAGTTGCAGCACTCGCGTGAGCCGTCGCTGGGCTCGCATCGAGGGCCGCGGGAGACGACTCATCGACGCACCACCCGTCTGAGCACACGCCGGAGTTGTCGATCGCGCCGTCTGAAGTACGCGTCGAACAACACGCCGGCGGCCAATCCGGCGACGGTCACCGAGAGCCACTCAGTCATTAGCGCCTCGTTCGTCGAGAGATAGGACGTACCGAACACGCGATCCAGGTTCCATCGCAGCATGGTCCACGCCGCGACCGACGCCAACGTCGTCAACACGACGAACGTGATAGCGAACCAGTGGGTCACCTGCAGCGACGTGAACATGTGGAGTTCAACCGTGATGAGCAACGCCAGCCCCGCGACCGCGAGATAGGCCGCAAACGTGCCGACGCTGCCCCCGAACAGTCCCCGAACGAGGATGGGCAACGTCGCGAGGACGAGGAGTTCCCAGGGCAACATGACGCGCCATGCTCCGGCGGCGATGGGCGGAATCAGGACGACCGTGCCGACGCCGGCGACGAAGATGAGCCACTGGCGGTCGAAATCGAGCGCGCTTTCGACGAACACCATCGCGAGGACCCCGACCACCAGCCACGCGAGGATGGCGTTTGCCCGACCGCTTCGAAACAGCCGTTCGAACGCGTCCTTCGCCGCGTCCACAGTCGGGTCCGAAGGAGCACCGCTGCCGTTCCTCGGCATGTGCAGGGCCGACACACTATCGGTCCATAAACCCGCCGGTGGGCTTATCTCGCTGACTCCCCTTCGAACTGATACATGATGCTCCCGACACACGCGCTGCTGGGACTGGCTATCGCAGCGCCGCTCGTCGTCGTCGCCCCGGAGCTCGCACCGGCGGCGCTCGTCGGCGGGTTCCTCGGCAGCGTGTTGCCGGACCTGGACCTCTACGCGGGCCACCGGCGGACGCTCCACTATCCGACGCTGTACGTCGTCGCTGCCGTCCCGGTCGTGATCGCGGCACTCCTCGTCGCGACCCCGTGGCTTGTCGCCGCCGCCTTCCTGTTTGCCGGTGCCGCACTCCACTCTCGAATGGACCGGTACGGTGGCGGCCTCGAGCTTCGGCCGTGGGAAGGGACCTCCGACCGGGCGGTGTACGACCACGTCAGGGACCGCTGGCGGGCACCGAAACGCTGGATTCGCTACGACGGCGCACCGGAAGACGTGGTCCTTTCGCTGGCCGTTAGTGCCCCGCTCTGGATCGTCCTCGAGGGGCCATTCCGCTGGCTCGTCGGTCTCGGCGTGCTGGTCGGCGGGGTGTACGGCCTCCTTCGGCGACAGCTGGCGACTCTCGCCCCGGTCGTGTTCGGGTCCGTCCCCGAGCCGGTCGTGGAGTACGTGCCGAGTCGATACAAACACGACTGACGCCGCGGCCGGACAGACGAGTCGGGTATCGGCGAGACGAGCGACCGGCGTTCGGTTCGCTACGGAATAGGCGACCGATCCGAACCCGTACTCGTGACTGGGCGAACAGCGTAGAGCGTGCTTCACTCACCGCCCTGCTCGTCGCTGCTCTCGAATTTAGTGGGGACGATACCGCCGGAACCAGGGCCACGTCCGTGTCCGGGAAGTCACCGTTCGAACCGACAGCGGAGACGAGGGGAGTCCGGATGCTCGTCACTCGCTGGGACACGGATTACCGACGCTGTGTCGGATTCGACTCGACGAAAGAAGTGGAAGTGCTCCGACTGGGATTCGAACCCAGGTCATTGCCGTGAGAGGGCAATATGATTGGCCGGACTACACCATCGGAGCGGGCTTCGTCTTCACTCCATCGTAGCGCAGTACGATGTTTAAGCATTCCGTTTCGATCCAGGGGTGTCGAACGGTCCCACGCGATCACGTGCCGGCGACTCATCGCCAACGGTCGCCGCTATTCCTCGAAGGGCGATTTCGTCGCTTCGGGCTCGAAGCCCTCGAGGCTGATGATGTTTTCACGGCCGACGCGGAGTTTACTGATCGTTCCCTCGTCCTCCATGTCCGAGAGGAGCATGCTGACCTTGGATTTCGACCAGCCGGTCTCTTCGACGATGTTGACCTGCTTCATTCGGCCGCCGTTCTCCCGAATGAGCGCGACGACGCGATCCTCGTCGGTCATGAGTTCTTCTTCGGAGAGAGCGGCCCCGTCGCCCGTGCTCGAGTCGCCGGCAATATTGGGTTCCGGCGTCCGCTCGGCCGAGCGGTCGGTCACAGTGTCGGCAGGGGTATCGCCGGTTCCGGGCCCGTAGCGGCGGTACCAGACGGCGGCCGCGATGCCGACGCCGACGACGAGGAGGGCGGCGAGATACCAGCCGCGGTCACCGCTCATCGCACCGACCGGTCCCTGTTCGTCGCTCCCGACGGCACCGCTGGTCGAACTGGTCAACTCCGCACGCGGGCGGCCATCGTCGAACTGCTGTTCGCCGCTCCACTCGACCGAGGTCGCGGTCTCGAGCGAACCGCCGTCGTACTGGCCGTCGGGGTCGGGGCTGACGGACCGGAACCGGAGATCACCGCCCGCCTCGAGTTCAATCGACTGATCGGGGGCCAGATAGAGACCCCGAAAGACATCGCCGACGATGATCGTCTCGCCGTCGACGGCGGCGAAGTTCGTCCACGTGAACGACATTTCGACGACGCCGCGCGGATTGATCCGTCCTTCGTCGACCCGGATGGACCGATCGAAGTTCGTCGCAGCCATCTCCCGACCGGTCTTCTGCGAGCCGGCCGCGGCCAACTCACGCGATTGATTGATAAACGCCTCGTACCGTCCGGTCTCGTTGGCCTCGAACGACTCGGCGAACGCCCTGAAGTTCCGTTCGGCCTCGGTCGCGTTCTCCTCGTTGGCGAACAGCCGTTCGTGACGGAACGTCCACGTCGCGCTGCCGTTCTCGTACACCGTGATATCAAAGGTCGTGTCGTCCCAGTCTCGTTCCTGTGAGACGAACGGGGCCGGGTCCGCGGGAGCGGGCTCCGAGGGTGACTGGGGAGCGATCCCGGCGGCCGTTAGTACAACCGACCCGCTGGCGCCGGCAACGGACGCGAGGATGATGAGAGCGACGAGTCCGACGGAAACCGGCCGATTCATTCGTCTCCCACTACGTGCCGCAGCTAAAAATCCTTGTGAATACACGGATCAGATCGTTTGACTTCCAAACCGCGCCATAACTCCCTCCTTAGCCACTCTAAGGCCTATTTCGACGCACCCGGGCCGCGTTCGGCGATCGACGCGCCGTGTCGATACCCACAAACCCGACGACCGCGTACCGGGTCACGTGATCTCAAACATCGCGCAGGGCGTGCAGGCGTTTACCAGCAACGTCTTTCTGGTGAGCGGGGACCGACCCGTGCTCGTCGATGCGGGCGCGAACTTCGACGTCGTCGATGCCGTCCGCGCCCGCGTCGACGACCTCGAGGCAGTGCTCCTTACGCACACGCACCGCGACCACGTCGGCAACCTCGCCGCGGTGAAAGACGCCTTCGACGTCGATGCGTGGGGGTACGATACCTCGATCGAGGGCGTCAACCACCCCATCGCGGACGAGGACACGGTCCGGTTGGGTGACGACGAGTACGTCGCGCTCCACACCCCCGGACACAAGAACGACCACCTCTGTTTCTACTCGGAGCCGGCGAGCGTGCTGTTCGCGGGTGATCTCGTCTTCCAGAACGGCAGTTTCGGACGCACCGATCTCGAGGAAGGCGATCGCGAGACCCTGATCGAGAGTATCGACCGCGTCCTCGAGCGAATCGACCCCGATCTCGCGGCACTACACACCGGTCACGGCCCGAGCGTGACGACGGAGCCCTACGAGCACGTCGAACTGTCGGCCCGGATGGCACGGCAGGCCTGAGTCCGGGTCCAGAGCCACGCGCCGGTTCGTCGCGATCGACGGCGGCCGACTCCTCACTCCCGTCCGGCGGCCTCGAGCAACGCCTCGTAGGCGTCGGCGTACGCGCGTGCGACCAGTTCGGGATCGGCCCGTCGATCGCTGCCGAGTGCCGGAAGCGACACGTGCTCGAGCGGGTCGAGATAGTCGAGGACGTTCGGAACGCGCTTTTCGATGGCCCCGTCCCTGGGACTCGAACTGGTGATCTCGCAGGCGCGACAGTAGCGATCGCCCGGATAGATCCGCGCGCGGCCGGGTTCGACGGCCGCGACGGCGGCGATCGAGGAAGGGGCAAGCCCCTCGAGCGGCCGCGCGATGTCGCCGTAGGATTCGACGACGGCGACATCGGTCGCCTCGATGTCGGCAGCCAGTCGCTCGAACGCGGGGACGTACCGCGATTCGGCGAGTTCGTTGAACTCGGCGACGCTCTCGATGGGGATCGCGTCCTCGAGCGGGAGCGCGTCGGCGACCTGCGCCGGCAGATCGGCGGTCGCGTTGCGGACGAACAACGGGTCGTCGCCGTCGCGACCGATCCGGTCGACGAGGAACTCCCTGTCCGCTCGGCCGAGCAGACCGGTCCCGCCGTCGGGAGCGGGCCGCCACAGCCGGTGGACGGGGTTGAGTCGTTCCGGCGGTCGATCGCGGCCGTCCGCCGCCGAGAGGCGTGTCGCGTCCTTGCCGTAGAGGCGGCCCTCGGCGAGCGCTCGCCGGCAGTCGTCGTGGTCGAACCAGAAGTCGTTGCCGGCGCGCGGCTTATACCCTACCGCACCGGTTCGCTCGAGCAGGCCGGCCGAGAACGTGGTCTTGCCGGCGTCGACGCGATCGGCACCGACCACGAGGAGGATCATTCTTTCAGGCCGTAGTAGCCGGGCTCGTCTTCGTCCCGGGGTTCGGCGACCACGAGGTCGTCGGCGTTGGTCATGACCCACGGAATCGCCCAGTCGAGCAGGACGTCCTCGGTTTCGGGGTCGAGTTCGGCGTCGGGATCGGCTCCCTGTAGCATCCGGGCGATCTCGTAGACGGTGTACATCTGGTCGTCCTCGAGCAACTCCGCGGGCGTGTAGAAGTCACACGGCGGAAGCTGCTCGAATTCGGACTTCGGAACCGGCATGCCCGGCCGTACGCGGGCGGGCCACAAGACCGCACCGATCCCATGTCCCGGTTGCGGTCCGCGATTCGGGTTTCGGGACGTCACGTCGGTCCGGCGGGCAATCAGTCAGGCCGACGTCCGTCTCGCGAGCTGTGACCGGAAGATCGGCTCGAACCCCTCGAGATAGGCTCGAACGTCGAGCGAGTCGATCTCGCCGCAGTAGTCGGTGGCCAACTCGTACTCGTGACACCACCGGTCGATGAACTCGTCCTCGATCCCGGACTCGCGGATTCGATCGACGATCGGATCGACGGTCGCATCGGTCGGGGCTGTCCGGATCGCTTGAAGATCCGCGCGTGAAACGACCCCCGACTCGAGGGCGCGAACCACGACGGCCGAACTGTAATCGCCCTCGGCGAGTTCCCGTTCCCAGGTGGCGATCCAGTTGCCGATCCGTGCCATCCGCTGCCCGTGAGCGACGACGTTCCGAACGGCCGATAGCTCCCGGGATTCGAACGCGAGGGCGTTGGCGAGATCGATATCGGCGAACGGAAAGAGCATCATGTTGTAGACGTCGTACGTGCGGAGTTCGCGTTCGCCGACGAGGCCCGGGTACTGAGCCAACAGCGCCGAGTAATCGACCGACTGCAGTGCCTGTCGGACGTCGAACCGGAACAGATCGGCGAACTCCGCCGCGCGCGGACCCGCCGCGTACTGCTCTACGAGCGCGTCCCAGAGGTCCTGCTGAAACCGGACGTACTCGCCGTCGACGCCCGCTCGGGTCGGATCGGCGGGCCGGGAATCGAACGGGACCAGGAGCAACTCCTCCAGGGTCGTCCGATCGCTGTGGCACTCGGCGACATCGTCGATGACGGTGATGAACATGGTTGCCAGTACTTTCGCGTCGCGAACTCGCTGGCCGTACTCGTCGCTCACGCACGACAGTCTGAACTCGGGTTCGATCGCGTCGAACCACCGCCACGCCGAGCGGTCCCGGTCGGCGATCAGTTCGTCGTACGCGTCGGCGAGCGGCCGCACCGTTTCCGAGAGCGTCCGCCGCTGTGCGTCCGAGAACGGATCCGATTCGATCTCGAGCGGAGGACGTTTTGCCTCTATTTCCATTACTTATCACTAGAGCCGGCGGCTATAAATTATTTGTTGACAACTAGTACGGGATTAGTTCAATGAGCCGGGGATCGGTGTCGAGGACGAGTCGCGCGGACGGAGCCGAATGATGCTTTCATGGCGAGCACGAACGACTCGAGTATGTCGGCAACTGACGACGAACACGACACAGGCGTCCACGTGCTGCCGATCACGGTCGAGTACGGCGGGCAGGAACTCACGATCACGCCGACGCTCGTCGAAACCGACCGCGGCCCGATCCTGATCGACGCCGGTCCGCAGGGTGCCCTCGACGGGGTTCGGACCCACCTGCGATCGCTGGGGTACGACCTCGCCGACGTGTGGCTCGTCCTCGTGACTCACCGCGACGGCGACCACGCGGGCGGGCTTGCGGCCTTCCTCGAGCGAGTCGATGCGGTCGTCGCGACCCACCGCGCGGCAGCGCCGTACGTCTCCGGCGAGTCGGAACCGGCCGCGGGCGACGGCGATCGCTATCCGCCCGTCGATGTCGATATCGAACTGGCCGACGGGGTCCGGTTCCCGACGCTCGCGGGGCCGATGGAGGTCGTCGCGACGCCCGGTCACGCACCTGGACACGTCTCGCTGTACTTCCCGGACGCGAACCTGCTCGTCGCCGGCGATGCGCTCGTCGCTGACGGGGACGCTCCCCTCGCCGGTCCGAAGCCTCGCTTCACGCCGGCAATGGAACAGGCGATCGACTCCGTCAGGACGCTGGCGGACCTCGAGATCGATCACACCGTTTGCTACCACGGAGGGTACGTGGACCAGGGGACCGAACGCATTCGAGAGATCGCCCGCCAGTCGCGCGAGTAACGCCGTGGCCGGACCGCCATCCAGCGGGGGTCCCGCTCCGAAACGGTGCGCTCCCACTCGAGTGTGCGGGCGAACGGAAACGGACGGAAGCGGAATTCTCATCGGTGTCCGGCACTAACCGACGCACAATGCGACTCGAACTCCGCGTCTGTCAGCACTGTCTCGACGGCGACCACGGCAACGAGAAACGGACCGCCGTCCTCAACGACATGGTCGACTGCGCCGAACAGATTCAGGAGTACAAGGAAGTCATCGACCTCGACGCGGTTCACATCCGCAAGGTCAGGGACGACGAACCGGGGAAGCCGGCGGCGCTGCCGGTCGTCTCGGCGACGATCCAGAACGATCAGGTCGTCCTGAACGATACCCAACTCGTCGCCGAGGGACAGGACGGAAACATGCTGGTCTACACCAACCCCGACGACGTACTGACGGTGCTCGCGGGCAACCTGGACGAGGTCAGTAAGGCCGTGACCGAAGACGTGACCGTCGACCTCTCCGCGGTCGGCGCGGAAATCGTTTCGCAGGCCGACCTAGGCGCGAACCGGGAGCAAGAACAGTAACACCCACCGCGCGGTAGCCGACGGTGCTTCCGCGTCCGGGGACGATAGCTGGTCGTCTCTCGAGCCAGAGGCGAAGAGAACTGTACGGGACCGCCGATTTCGTGAGCGCTGGCGGAGGAGCCGACCGGCCGGGCCGACACCACACCACGACACGCATTGGCGACGGTCCGGTGGCTGCGGTTCGCGACGGACGCCGCTCGCAACGCCGCGACTGGACGCCTCTATCGGCGTTCTGGAACGACTAAAATCCGCGAAAACGGCCTTAGATACGGCCGACGTTTTCGACGCCGACGCTTTCGACGCCCTCGACGTCCGCGAAACTCTCCTCGACGGTCTCCGTTCCGCCGGAGCCGTCAGGGACGATCACGGTCGGGTAGAGCGCGACGAGACCGAACGCGACTTCGTCGCGTTCGACGCCATTGATCTTCGCGCCCTCGGGGAGGGCACTCTCGAGGCGCTCCTGAAGCGCGTCGAGGTCGATATCGGGGCTGTCCGGCATGACCTTGATTTTGGCAGCGACTTTTCCCATGGTAGTTACGGTCCGGTGAATCCGCAGTCGGGGCACTCGTAGAGGTTGCTCTGTTTGCGACACTTGGCACAGCGGTAGATCTGCTGGCCGCAGTCGGGACACTTGAACGCTGCGGCGTTCGTGCCCGCGATGTTGAGCCCGCAGGAGACGCAGGAACGCGTCTCTCGGTCGTCGGTCGTACTCATACCCCTCCTTTCCCGCCCGCCGTTTTTAACTCTTTTCAAGGCACGCCCACCCTCGAGAAAGACTAACACGAGACATGCAGGACGCCGTTCCGGGCGGAGTTTCTGAGCCTGAAAACGCCCTTGCGGGTACTTTACGGATCGGCGAGAACGCTCGAATGAGGTTCGGGGGTCCGACGACCGACCGAACCTCTGCCTCTGACATCTTCCACGGTCGCTGGCAGTCACGAACCCGCACAGCGACCGGCTTCCGGAACTCAACATTCAACACCGTGCCGTCCCTACGTCGGGTGAATGCGCCTCGACGACTACATCGAGGACTTGGAGCCCGACGAGGAGGCCGAGCGTCGCCGCCTCGCCAAGGAGAAGTCCTACGCGATCACGGACCACTTAGAGGAGTTCGAACGGAAGTTCGACGACGCGCTGAGCGGTGATACCCTCGTCGGGTCGACTTCGCCGTCGATCTTCGTCGGTCGATCGAACTACCCGGACATTCCCGTCGGGTTGCTCTCCCCGGTCGGCGACGAGGGTGCCGCCGAGGAGTACGTCACCGATGGCGACTGGTACCGACAGGGGTACGCGATCGACGACGTCCTCCAGCGCCGGACCGGGCTGCTGAACTCGAGCAAGCGGGCGAACGTCGAGTCCCCGTCGATCGCCAGCCGGCTGACCCCGTCGGTCCACGACACGTGGGACGGCTTCGTCGGCGTCCAGCGGGAGGTCGCCATCGCCGACCGTCCGGTCGACCTCGAGATCGGATTGGACGACAAACCCGATCTCGGACTCGATGCCGGAACGGACGTGGCGACGCCGCGTGGCCCGCAGGCGAACGCCCGCAACGCGGACCTCACAGAGAACCCCCACGTCCCGCGGCCGGTCAAGAAGACCCTCGAAGACGACGACTGGCAGGCCGAGGGCGCGATGACCTACCTCTATCGCCGGGGGTTCGACGTCTACGAGATCAACTCGATCCTCTCGGCGGGCGCGCTCGGGCAGACGAAACAGCGCCGGCTGGTTCCGACGCGGTGGTCGATCACGGCCGTCGACGACACCGTCGGGCAGTACCTCCGCGGGCGCATCCGGAACGCGCCCAGTATCGACGAGGTCCAGGTCTGGGCCAACGAGTACGTCGGTAACCGGTACTGGATCGTCCTCGCGCCGGGCACCTGGGAGTTCGAACTGGTCGAGATGAAAGCCCCCGGCAGCATCTGGAACCCGAACCCCGAGGACGACCTCTGGATGGCCAGCGCCTCGGAGGGGTACGAGGGTCGCTCGAGCTACGTCGAGGAGACCGCGGGGGCCTACTACGCCGCTCGACTGGGCGTCCTCGAGCACCTCGAGTCGATCGGCAGGCAGGCGAAGTGTCTCGTTCTCCGTGAAGTATCGGACGACTACTGGGCCCCGGTCGGCGTCTGGCAGGTCCGCGAAAGCGTTCGCAACGCCTTCGAGGGCGAGTACGGCGAGGCCGAAACGTTCCACGGGGCGGTGTCGGAGGTCGCGACCCGATTGCCGGTTTCCGGCGCGCGATTGCGGCGCAAATCCGAACTCGCGGCCGGATTGCAATCGAATCTGAACGCCTTCTCGAACGCGAAGTAACGGGCGACGGGGGCGTCGACCGACGACCGAGAGACCGCCGACAGCGGTGCTTCGGTCCAGCCACCGCTGGAACCCGTCGTGATTCGCTTCGTGAGTTCTCTCGCGGGACCGACCGTCTCGAGCCTGGGGCGAGCCGAAATATAGTTGGAGATGACTGTTCGTTCGACAATAATGTGTCCACTGCTACCAGCCCGCATACACTGGGGTAATAAATCGCTCAATTTTTATGCCCGAAATGCATACCACCGATGATGACATTCGACTTTACGCCGACTACAGTCGACGACCTCGACCCCGAACGACGGCCGTCGTTCGTTCTCGCACTCGTTCCGGTGCTCGCAGTCGTCACGTTTCTCGGGATCGGGTCGGCCCTGCTCGGGCTGGCCCCCCACGTACCGCTGCTCTGGAGTATCGTCTTCGTCGGCGCGTTCGGTCGCTATCTCGGCTATCAGTGGACCGACCTCTCCGATGGGATCACCAACGGCCTCCTGATGGGGAGCCAGGCGCTGTTGATCCTCTTTACTATCTACGCGCTGATCGCAACCTGGGTCGACGCCGGGACGATTCCGGCGATGATGTACTACGGCCTCGAGTTGCTCACGCCGACGGTGTTCCTGCCGGTCACGGTGGTCCTGGCCGCGGTCGTGGCGTTTTCGATCGGGTCCTCGTGGACGACGGTTGGGACGCTCGGGGTCGCGTTCGTCGGAATCGGGGCGGGGCTGGGCGTTCCCGCGCCGATGACCGTCGGCGCGGTCATTTCGGGTGCCTACGCGGGCGACAAGCAGTCGCCCCTCTCGGACACGACGAACCTCGCGGCCGGCGTGACGAACACGTCGCTGTACGACCACATCCACCGCATGCGAACGGGGACGGCCATCGCGTTCGGGCTCTCGATACTCGGCTTCGCCGCGCTCGGGCTCCGGGCCGGTGGCGAGATTCCGGTCAATCGCGTCGCCGAAATCCAGACCGCGCTCTCGGGGACGTACGACCTCTCCGTGCTCGTCTTCCTGCCGCTGATCGTGACCTTCGGGCTCGCCCTCTACGGCTATCCCGCGCTTCCGACGCTCGTAGTCGGCGTCGTCGCCGGAGTCTGCACCTCGATCCTGGTCCAGGGCGCGGGTTTCGTCGCCGCCTGGGAAGTCTTCATGAACGGGACCGCGCCCGAAACCGGGACCGACCTCGTGAACGAACTCCTCGCGACCGGCGGCCTCACCGGCTCGGCCTGGACGATTACCGTCGTCGTCGCCGCGCTCTCGCTGGGTGGCCTCCTCGAGCACACCGGCGTGCTGGCGGTGCTCGCCGACCGGCTCTCGCAGGCCGTCTGGAGTTCCGGCAGCCTGATCGCCGGTACCGGTCTCTCCGCGATCCTTATCAACGCGCTCACCGCCCAGCAGTACATGAGTATCGTCCTTCCCGGGCTGACGCTCAGAAACCTCTACGAGGAGTTCGGCCTCGATAGCGACGAACTCTCGCGGGCCGTCGAAGCGGCCGGGACGCCCACCGGCGCACTCATTCCGTGGCACGCCGGCGGCGTCTTCATGGCCTCGGCGACCGGCGTTCCCACCCTCGAGTACGCGCCGTTCTACCTGTTCGGGCTGCTGTCGCCGCTCGTGCTGTTCGCGATGACGCTGACCGGTCGCGGCGTGCCGACGACCGACCGTGCCGAACGAGTCCAGACGGCCGACTGAGACGACCCGCTCGCGGCCAGCTCGTCGGTCACTCGGTTTCGACGATGGTACGCTCGCGGCCGAGATCGGACTCCGGAGTATCCGAAGCGGTCCCCTCGAGTCGATCGACGACCGTCAGACAGGCCTTGAACGCCGCGAGGACGACGGGCCCGACGAACAGACCGACCACGCCGAAGAGGGAGACGCCGCCGATGACCCCCAGGAGGGCCGTCGCGGGATGTAACCCCGAGCGCCGGTCGACGAGGTACGCGCGCAGATAATTGTCCGCCACGGTGAGCACGGCGAGCCCGTATCCCAGCAGGACGACGGCGCGGACGGGGTCGCTCGAGGCCGCGTGGGCGAGCGTGACCGGGCCCCAGACGAGCCAGACGCCGACCGTCGGGAGAAACGCCGCGAACACGAGGACGATCGCCAGCGTAGTCGCGTACGGGACGCCGAGCAGTGCGAGCCCCAGGCCACCGAGTATCCCCTGGACGATCGCGACGAACACGTGTGCCCGAAGGGCCGCCCGGGTGACGGCGTGGACTTCTGCGAACAGTTCGTCGAGCACGTCCCCCTCGAGCGGCGCGGTCTCGCGGAGCCAGGCCACGAACGCGGGCCCATCGACCAACAGATAGTACAGCAGAAAGACGACGACGAGCACCCCGACCGCGACGTCCATGCCTGTCGTCACGAGATCGACGCTGCGGGCCAGCGTCAGTTCCGCGACATCGGAGATCGATCCTTCGAGTTCCGACCGGAATGCGGATTCGAGCGCGGAGACCGTCTCGTCGCCCATTCCCAACTCGTTCCGAGCCATCTCGCGGGCGGAGACAACGAGTTGGGCGCTCTCGATCGACTCGAGGGTCGAGACGCCGGTACGGAGCACCACCAGCGACACGAGCATCAGCGGAACGATGCCGGCGGCGACGGCGCTGCCGGTACACGCGAGTCCGGCGAGCCGCGGGCCGACTCGCGGCTCGAGTCGGTCGTAGGCCGGTCGAAGGACGACGGCGAGCAGACAGGCCGCCAGCACGTACTCGACGAGCGGCAGAACCAACAGGGCGGCGAGCCCGCAAAGGACGGCGACGAGGAGGGCGAGAAACGTCGTTCGGGCGTCCATATTTCAACGTCTTGAACAGAACCCATAAGTATTGGTGTTTCTGACTGTGTGTCGCGGTTACAGGAGGCGGCGGCGACCGTCGCCGAATCGAGCGCGGTCGCGGCCGGCCGCACGATCGACCGCACCGGTCGTCGTCGGGTCGAGAGGGAACGCCATCGTCGGCGGCTAGTCGCCGACGACCCGTAACGAGCCTCGTGATCGGGCCGGAGCCGCCGGGCGGCTCACCGCTACACCGGGACCGGCAGCCACTCGAGGAACCGGAGCACCAGCGTCGGTTCGAACACCGGCTCGTGGAGTACGAGCCAGTCGAGTAAGACGAGGCCGCCGCCGTGGGCGACGACCGAAGGGAGGATGGAGTCGGACTTGTAGTCGACGGCACCGAACAGGACGTCCGTCGGCCCCGACAGCACGAACTCGATCGGCGGTTTCGAGGCGTGGTGGAGCATGTAGATCACGGGGCTGATGAACACCGCGCCGAAGCCGAGTTTCTTGACGCCGACGCAGAGCAAGCCTCGATAGTAGGTCTCGGCGGCCAACGCGAGGACGAGGAGTTTGACCGCGTGGGGGACGAACGCCGCCGGCGCGGCCGAGGTCTCCCAGATCGGATAGAACGCGCGGATGGTCGGTAGCGTCGAGCCGACGATGTAGAACGGCAGCACGAACGCGGCCAGCAGAACCGTATTTCGGAGCGCGAGCCGATCGATCCGCCAGCCGATTCGCTTTCCCTGCGAGAGCGCAAGCGCGAGCGGTCCCCCGATCAGAAGAACGCCGTCGACGACGGTTCGGTGGGTCAACGCACTGGGAACGACGCGCATCCACAGGACGGTTAGGACGGCACCGAACAGCAACGACTGCTTGACCCAGGTGAGCCTCAGGCGATCGGGGAGCCACTGGCCGTCGCGCCGCCCGGACTCGGAGGCCACGGTGTCACTCGTCGGCGGTCGGGACGGGACCGGTCCCGATCACGTCCCGGACGTGCCCCTCGAACTCCTGGCGGCGCTGGAAATACGTCTCGTCGATCGACTCGAGGACGGTCGACAGTTCCCGTGGGCCATCGGGCGTTCGAATGACGGCGTCGCCCTCGAGCCGACGGACTTCGCTCTTCTCCTTGGGCCAGGTCAGCCGCGAACTCACGCGGGCAAGCGGTGCGCCCTCGACTGGAGTGTGCTCTCCGAGCGAGACTGCCGGCTCCGCGTCCTCGTCCTCGTCGCTCATAGCGGGTCGTTTGCGAGGGCGGCGATTCAAGCTTTCGTTTCAGCGGGTGCCATCGAAGCGGGTGTCGACCACGGCCGGACCTCTCCGACAGCCGAGGTGTGTCTGACGTATCGTTTTGTGATGGGACGCCAAACGGGCGGGTATGACAAGCCTGACGGAGGCCTACGATGGGACCGCACCGGGGGTGACGAGTCGCCGCCTGTATTCGGGGATGGCGCTCGTGGTCCTCGGTGCACTCATGGCCGTCGTGGCCGTGCTCGTGGCGACGACCGACCTCCTCGGCGGATACGCGGTTGCGCTCTCGGGGGACATGTCCGCCCGGTTCGCGACCGTCCGCGCCGCGAGCATGCTGGCCGGCCTCAGCGTCCCGACCGTCCTCGTCGGCGTCTTCGTCGTGTTGCCGGCCGGCCGTCGCGTCCAGGCCACGGCCGCAATCAGCGCGAGCCTCTGCCTGCTCGGGGTCGTCCTCTTCTGGTACGCCTACCCCGAACACTGGCGCTACGGCAGCGAACAACTCACGCTCGAGGTCTCCGCGATCTACCTGCTCGGACTCCTGCCCGCGATCTGGTGTCTGTTCAGCGCCGTCGCCACGTTCAAGCAGCGCAACGACCCCGGCGGGAACCTCGAGATGAACGTCACCCGCCACAACAAGACCGTCCTCGAAGTCGACGACTCGAGCGATGCGGGCGGGCTGGGCGGCATCGGCTTCCTCGGCGGGACGCCGAACGGCGATGTCGAAACGCAGACCAACGGGACCGACGAGGATAGCGCGACCGAGTCAGGCGGCACGTCGCTTTCGTACGACGAAAGCGAGGGCGAGAGCCGGTCCACCCGACGGTCGGCCGCTTCCTCGCGGCGAACCCGCACCACCGAACCCGGCCGCCCCGCCGGCGCTGCGACCAGTGACGGCGGGTCCGCTGCGAGCGATATTACCTCGCCGCTCGAGTCCGGCGACGGCCGCGACGCGGAGATCGTCGAACCGTCGCCCGAGACGCCCGACGAACCGACGGACCGCTACTGTGGGAACTGCGAACACTTCGAATACGTCCGCTCATCCGAGGGGATGGTTCCCTACTGCGCTCGCCACGACAGGGCCATGGACGACATGGACGCCTGCGACGAGTGGTCGCCGAACCGGCGATAGATGTGCCGCCGTTTCGTCCCGTGTTCCGCCGCCCGACCCTCGATAGCGACGGGCGGCGATGACTAGTCGCCCGCGTCGGGGGCTAGAGCCCGAGTCCCCGCCGTCCCATCTCGAGCCCCCACTGGGGAATCTCGAAGACGACAAGCGCGACGAGGAGGAGCTCGGCGACGGTCACGGCGACCATCATCAGGTCGGCGCGCTCGCTGCTGACCGCGACGCCGATCGGGAGGCCGAACTCCTTCTTCCAGACGGGATAGAACAGCGCGATGCCGCGCTTGCTCCCCGCGACATCGAGGACGTAATGGGTCAACACGCCCATCCAGACGTACTCGAGGTTTCCGAACACGTGCGGAAACGCCACGAAACCGGCCAGAACCGGCAGGTTGTGGAGCGTCTTGCGGTGCTTGCCGAAAGCAGTGTCGACATCCGGAAACAGTGCGCCGAGCGAAACCGGGACGCCGATCATGACGATCGTTTTGAACGTCTCCAGGTCGCCCGTCGGCTCGAGGAGATACCCGAGCCCGATACTCAAGAGGACGGCATTCAGTACGTGCCCTTTCTTGTTCATCTAGCCGCATCTGGGGAGTCGACGAGGGAATAGTTTTCTCTCGAGAGAGTCAGTCGTCCGGACTCGTTTCGACCGGCCTCACCGCGAGTCGATTTCGGCGAGCAGGTCCGTGAGGGCCTGCTCGACCGTCTGTGCTCGCACGGCCGCCCGGTCGCCGTCGAAGACGTAGCGGGAGACGGTCGCGTAGGACTCCTCGCTGCCCCACGGCCCCCCGTAGGAAACGCCGATGTAGACGGTCCCGACCGGGTTCGCCGCCGTTCCGCCGGCGGGACCGGCGATTCCGGTCGTCGAGACGCCCCAGGTGACGTCCGTGACGTCCCTGATCCCCCGTGCCATCTGGCGGGCGACGGGTTCGGAGACCGCCCCGTGCTCGTCGAGCGCCTCGCGACTGACGCCGAGATGGCGGCGCTTGGCATCGTAGGCGTAGGTCGTCAGGCCCGAATCGAAGTAGTCGCTCGCCCCCGGGACGGCGGTGATCGCCGCGCCGATCAGGCCCCCGGTACAGGATTCGGCGACGGCCAGGGTCTCCTCGGCGTCGCACAGCGCGTTGGCAACGTCCCGCGACAGGTCGCGGTCGATGGCGTCGTTCATGCCCGATTCCATGGGCGGCGGCGTTGTGAATGCGGGGGGTACCGGCCGAACGCAACCCAGATCCGAGCGCGTCGGCTCCCCTCGAGTCACCGACACCAATTCCGCTCGATCGGGAAACGGAAAGAAAGACGGGACGCGACCGCCAAGTATCCGACATGAACTACGAGACGCCGCTGTTCTTCCGCGTGATGAAGTACGCGGACGCGGCGGGCCACGATGTCATCGACATGGTCAGCGGGAACCCCGACTGGGAGCCCCCCGAGGCGCTCCGCGAGGGCCTTCACGAGTACGCCGACTTCGAACCCGACCGGTTCCAGTACGCGCCAAGCGAGGGCCTGCTCGAGTTACGCGAGGAGATCGCCGCGCGGCGCGGCGTCGATGTCGACCAGGTCGTCGTCACGAACGGGACCGGCGAGGCGAACTACCTCGCGATGGCGCGGGCGCTCGAGCGCGAGCGCGGCGACGAGATCCTGCTGACCGATCCGGTTTACCCCTACTACCCGGGCAAGACGACGATGCTCGGGGGCACCCAGCGGTACGTCGCGACCGACGACGAGGGCGGACTCGATCCCGCGGACGTCCGTGCGGCCGCAAGCGAAGAAACGGCTGCGATCGTCGTGACCACGCCGAACAATCCGACCGGG
Source organism: Natrinema pallidum (assembly GCF_005890195.1). Lineage (NCBI taxonomy): Archaea > Methanobacteriati > Methanobacteriota > Halobacteria > Halobacteriales > Natrialbaceae > Natrinema > Natrinema pallidum. The sequence continues at coordinate 814,038 of NZ_CP040637.1, forward strand.
GCGGTCTACTCCGCCGAGACGATGCGGGACCTCGTCGGCGTCGCCGAGGAGTACGACGCGATCCTCATCAGCGACGAGGTGTACGACCATTACGACCTCTCGGGACGGTTTTCGAGCGCGCTCGAGACCGACTCCGCCAACCGGATCGTCACCAACGGCTTCTCGAAGTCGATGGCGATCACCGGTGCTCGCGTGGGTTATGCGATTTTCCCGCCGGCGCTCGTCGCCGACGCCAAGAGCCGCCACATGCTGGTCAACGTCGCCACCACGCGCCCCGGTCAGTACGCGGTTCTAAACGCCCTTCGGGAGACGGGACCCGACTATTACGAGCGCAATCGTGACCTGCTCCGCGAGCGCGTCGACACCTTCACCGACGCGCTCGATGCGGCGGGTGCGGAGTACACCAGACCGAGCGGGTCGTTCTACGTGATGGCCCGCTTCGACGGCTATCCGGGCACGATCGCAAACGTCGAGCGACTGATCGACGAGGCCGGCGTCGCGGGGATGCCCGGCGACGCCTTCGGCGACTCCCGAACCGAGTGGCTGCGGTTTGCGCTCGTGACGCCGCGCGTCGCGGAGGCGGCCGAGCGGTTGGCTGCGTACTTCGACTGACGGCCCTGACCGTTCGGCGGCGACGACAGTCCGGCCGAAATACCGATACGTCGGGCGGCCGACTACCCGCGTAATGCTTCTCGAGGCCGTCGTCGCGGTGTTCGTCCTGACCCAGTTGGCTTACTGCGTCGGCAACGGCGCGCTGGTGTCGCTGCTCGTTCGTCGGCCCGACGCCCTGGTCGATGACGGGACCCTCGAGCGAATCGTCGCGGGAGCCGATCTCGACCGTACTCGGGTACCGGCACGGTCTGATGGGGGAGTGAGTGGTGGAGCCGATCCCCCATCGACGGACGTGAGCCGGCCGGCGAGCGAGCCGCGACCGACGGCCCGATCGGGTTGCCGGCTTCCACAGTCGGCGGTCCGTCGGGTCCGCGTTCTCGTGCCGATCTACCGCGAGACGCCGGCGGTTCTCGCGGAGACCCTCGACAACATCGCCGCCCAGCGGTATCCCACGGCGGCCGTTTCCGTCTCCGTGATCCACGAACCCGACGATCCGACCGTGTCGGCGGTCCGCGAGTCCGCCGCCGCTCGCGAGGACGACCTCGACGTCGAGTTCGTCGCGGTCGATCGGGCGGCGCTCGCGGCCGATCGCTCGCCCGGGGACTGGACGTTCAGTGGGACGGGTGTCCCGCGGACGAAGGCCGCTGCCCTGACCTACGCGTTCACGACGCTCTCGCTCGCGCCCGACGACGTCGTAACGGTCTTCGACTCGGACACGCAGGTCCCCCTCGACACGTTCGAACTCGCCGTCGCCGGCCTCACGGAGTACGACATCGTCCAGGCGAAACAGACGGCGCGAAACGTCGACGACGGACTCCTCCCGCTGCTCGAGTCGATGGGGATCGCGGCGTGGTCCGACCTCATTTATGCGAACTCGGCCGACGGCCCCTACCAACTGCTCGGGAAGGCGTACTTCACGTCGGCCACCGTTCTGTACGAACTCGACCGGTGGCAACTCGACGCGGTGACCGAGGATATGGCGTTAGGCGTTGCGGCCCACGAACGGGGCTGTACCCTCGGCATCATCGACCGCTACGTACAGGACCTCTGTCCGGCCGGCCTCGAGGCCTGGGTCCGGCAGAAACGCCGCTGGGTTCGCGGCCCGTACCGGCACCTGCTGACGCCGGGCTGGTCGGGGCGCGAGCGCGGTCGGTTCTGGGCGGGAACCGTGTTGACCCAACTCCTGTCGGTGACGAACGTCCTTGGCCTGCCGGCCGGACTCGCCGTCCTGTGGCTGACCGTCACCGACTCGACAGGAGTCGTCCCCGCGTCGCTGACCCCGGTCATCGCGTTCAACGGCATCGTCTGGTGGTACTATAGCTGGCGGTCGTACCGTGCGGCCTGGGAGGCGGTCACGTTCGACAGCCGGTGGGATCGGTTCCGGTACTCGCTGGTCTCGAACCCGCTTACGCAGGCCCTGTACGCGACGCTGTGGACGGTTCCGATCTGTCTGGCGCTCGCTGATGCCATCCGCGGTGCCACGCCGACGTTCGACGTGACGCCGAAGAACTAACGTCGCGGGCGGCGTGCCCCGCCGCCGGAGACCGACGAATACTCGTGTCGGGACCGGGAAAAGCGGCGTATGAGCGGCATCGACGTCGAACCGGTCGACGAGGAGGAGGCGACGAGCGAGCGCGACGACGGCGACCACACCATCGAGGTGACGCCGACCGACTCCGTCGACGACGGGGACCCGGCCGAGCGCGAGACCATCGACGTCGAGCCGTCCGACGAGCCGATGGACGGCCCCGACTACGTCCTCTACGGCGGGAAAGGCGGCGTCGGCAAGACGACGATGGCAGCGGCGACGGCGCTGGACAGCGCCCGCGGCGGGACACCGACACTGGTCGTCTCGACCGATCCGGCCCACTCGCTGTCCGACACCTTCGAGACCGACATCCCGGCGGAACCCGGCCGAATCCGGGACGACGTGCCGCTGTACGCGGCCGAGATCGATCCCGAAACCGCGCTCGAGGAGGGAGACACGCCCTTCAGCGGGGCGGGTGGGGGAGCGGACGAGACGGACCCCTTCGCGGGCAGTGAGGCGGGCGGCTCCCCGTTCCCCGGCGAGGGGGACGAGGGCGGGCCGCTCGGCGGCCTCGGCGACATGCTCGGCGGCGACTCGCCGATGGACGCCCTCTTGGGCGGCGCGATGCCCGGTGCCGACGAGGCCGCCGCCATGCAACTCCTGCTCGAGTACATGGACGACGCGCGCTTCGAGCGGGTCGTCATCGACACGGCCCCGACCGGACACACGCTCCGCCTGCTGCAACTCCCCGAAATCATGGACACGATGATGGGTCGGTTGATGAAACTCCGCCAGCGCCTCGGCGGAATGCTCGATGGCGTCAAGGGGATGTTCGGCGGCGAGACGCCGGACGACGGCGACGACCTCGAGGACCTGGAGGTCCTTCGCGAGCGCATCGAGCGCCTGCGGGCGGCCCTGCGCGACCCCGCGCGGACGGACTTTCGGATCGTCATGGTGCCCGAGGAGATGAGCGTCTTCGAATCCAAGCGCCTGCGCCAGCAACTCGAGGAGTTCGGGATTCCGGTCGGCACCGTCGTCGTCAATCGGGTGATGGAACCGCTGTCGAACGTGACCGACGACATCGACGGCGAGTTCCTGCAGCCGAACCTCGACGACTGCGAGTTCTGTCAGCGCCGCTGGGACGTCCAGCAGGGCGCGTTAGCCGAGGCACAGGACCTCTTCCGGGGGACCGACGTTCGCCGCGTCCCCCTGTTCGCCGAGGAGGTCCGCGGCGAGGGCATGCTCGAGGTCGTGGCGGCCTGTCTGCGGTAGGTCACTCCGCGGGGAGTCACCGGTCGTAACCTGACTTGGCCTCGGACTCGTCCGGAGCGAGCGAAGCGAGTGGAGGGGAAGGAAGATGCGTTCGGTGTTCTAGTCGTCCGCGGGGAGTTGCTGGCCGCCCACGTCGGGCCGGCTCACGTCACGATCGGTCTCCTCGCCGTCGATGTCGTAGGGGTACTCGCCGGTGACACAGCCCAGACAGAGATCGATGCGGTCCTTGCCGAGCACGTCGGCGACGGCGTCGGTCGAGAGGTAGGCGAGGCTGTCGGCGGCGATCTCGTCGCGGATTTCGGCGGTCGATTTGTCCGCGGCGATCAGTTCGTCGCGGGTGGCCATGTCGATACCCATGTAGCAGGGGGCGACGATCGCGGGAGCGCCGATACGGACGTGGACCGCCTCGGCTCCGCAGTCCTTCAGGAGTTGGACGAGTTGGGTCGACGTGGTGCCGCGGACGATCGAATCGTCGATGACGGTGACGGTCTTGCCTTCGATCGTCGATTTGATCGGGTTGAGTTTGAGCCGGACCGCGCGTTCGCGTTCGTCTTGCGTCGGCATGATGAACGTCCGGCCGACGTAGCGGTTCTTCATCAGCCCCTCGGCGAACTCGACGCCGTCATCGTCCGCATCCCGCGGTTCGCCGTCGGCGGTCGTCTCGCTTGCGGCGTCGGCGTACCCCGAGGCAAAGGCACGCCCCGAGTCGGGAACCGGCATCACGACGTCGGTCTCGACGCCGCTTTCCTCCCAGAGTTCGCGTCCCAGGTTGCGCCGCGCCTCGTAGACGAGCGTCTCGTCGATGACGCTGTCGGGTCGCGCGAAGTAGACGTGCTCGAAGAAACAATGGGCGGTGTTCTCGGTATCGACGAGCTGGTAGGAATCGAACCCCGCGCCGTCCGCCTGGAGGACGACGAGTTCGCCCGGCCGAACGTCCCGGACCAGGTCCCCGTCCAGGGTGTCGATCGCCGCCGACTCCGAGGCGAGCATGTAGCCGTCCTCGAGTTCGCCGATACACAGCGGCCGGTTCCCCTGTGGATCGCGCACGCCGAGAACCGTGTCGTCGTGGGTGATCGTCAGCGAGTACGAGCCGTGAATGCGGCCCATCGTGTGTTTGACCGCTCGTACGAGGTCCTCCTCGAGGAGGTTCCGGGCGAGGTCGTGGGCGATGACCTCGGTGTCGCCGTCGCTGGTAAAGGCGTGGCCCGCGGCGGCGAGTTCGTCGCGAATCTCGTCGGCGTTGACGAGGTTCCCGTTGTGCGAGAGCCCGAGCGATCCGCTCTTAAACGAGACGGAGAACGGCTGTGCACAGGAGGAGTCAACCGAGCCGGCCGTCGGATACCGCACGTGGCCGATCCCCGCTGCGCCGGAGAGCGCGTCGAGGTCGTCCTCCCCGAACGCGTCCCCCACGAGCCCCATTTCGACGTGGCTGTGCTGTTGAAACCCGTCGTGCGTAACGATCCCGGCCGACTCCTGGCCGCGATGCTGGAGTGCATAGAGCGCGTAGTACAACGGACGTGCCGCGTCTCGACCGTCGAGTGAGACGCCGACGACGCCGCACTTTTCGGTCATTCCTGTTCGCCGGGGAGTTTCGCCCCGCCCATCAGTCATGGAAGTCAGTAGGGCACCGAGCCGATAAAAACCCCCGTGTTTGTGCTTGTTCAGCTCTCCGAAGACCAGCCTAGTACGCATACCCGTGTATATGTTGTGTGTGCACACGCGGTGGTATTCGAGAACCCGCCGCTGCGTCTCGCTGCCGCTGTAGGCGAACACCGGCCCGGGCAGTCGTTGTGCGGAGACCACGGCGACCAATGACACAGTGTTCAAGACACTCGCCGCGAGTGCCCCACGTATGCGACTCGAGGAGTACTGGGGAGTCGGCCCGAAGACGCGGGCGACACTGGTCGACGAGTTGGGAAGAACGGCGGCGATCCGGGCGATCGAAAGCGGCGATGTGGGGGCGCTGTCCGACGCCGGACTCGCCCGCGGCCGAGCGACGCGGATCCTCCGTCGCGCGACCGACGGGTCGGGGATGGACGTGTTGGCGACCAGTGACTCCCGCGCGGCGTACAAGGACCTGCTGGATCTGGCGGTCGACCACGCCGTCACCCAGCGTGCAGCCGACCGAATCCGAGTGCTAACGCCGCTCCACAGCCGTGAGGCGATGAACGAGCGTCTCGACGACGTGCTCGCGGCACGAGACGCTTGGGCCGCGCTCTCCGAAGACGATCGGACCGCCGTGCTCGAGGCCTACGAACGCTACGACGAGCGCGACGGCAGCGAACACGCCGCCGTCGAGGCCGCGCTCGCGCTGCTCGCGGCCGGCGTCGATTCCGGCCCGTTTGCCGTAATCGCTGACCTCGAGCGCGAGCAACTCGCGACGGCCGCCGAGGCGCTGGGGGCACTCGACAACGGCCGCGTGCGAAAGGGTGCCGACCGGGACCTCGATCGCCTCCGGGACGCACTCGGGGCCGTCGAGGATATGGACGCGAACGCGCTCGCGCTGATCGAGGACCTGCGCGCCGACGGCGTCCACGACGCCGAGGGGTTCCGCCAGTCGTTCGAGGACCGCCTGTTGACCGAGACGGACGTGACGATCGACCGGGTGCGGGACGCGATGCCCACCGACGCGACGGACGCGACCGACTTCGTCGGCGACACGCTGCGGACGCTTCGGCGTGACCTCACCGAAGCGGTCGACGAGCGCGAGCGGACCGTCGCGACCGATTTCGAGGACGCGCTGGCCGATGCACGCGACGCGGTCGACCGGGCCGTCGAAGCGGTCGACGACATCGCCTTGCACCTTTCGCTGGCACGGTTCGCGCTCGAGTACGGCTGTACTCGCCCCATATTCGTCGCGGAGGACGACGCCGCGGTCTCCGTCGTCAATGCGCGCAACCTGCGCCTCGCAGCCCGCGACGACGAGTCGGTCCAGCCGGTCACCTACGCGCTCGGGGAGCACGGTATCCCGAGCGTGCCCGACGGCGTCACCGCGGTTCCCGGCGAGGAACGTGTCGCCATCCTGACGGGGGCCAACAGCGGCGGGAAGACGACCGTCCTCGAGACGCTGTGTCAGGTCGTCTTGCTCGCGATGATGGGACTGCCGGTTCCCGCCGACCGGGCCGAGGTGACGCCCGTCGACTCGCTGGTCTTTCACCGCCGGCACGCGAGTTTCAACGCCGGCGTCCTCGAATCGACGCTGCGCTCGATCGTCCCGCCGCTCTCGGCGGCGGGTCGTACCCTGCTGTTGGTCGACGAATTCGAGGCGATCACGGAACCCGGCAGCGCGGCGGACCTGCTCCACGGGCTCGTCACGCTCTCGGTCGACCGCGAGGCGCTGGGTGTGTTCGTCACCCACCTCGCGGACGACTTAGAGCCCCTGCCGCCCGAAGCGCGGGTCGACGGTATCTTCGCCGAGGGGCTCGACCCCGACCTCGAGTTGCGCGTCGATTATCAGCCCCGGTTCGACACCGTGGGCCGGTCGACGCCGGAGTTCATCGTCTCGCGATTGGTTGCCAACGCCGGCACCCGGACCGAGCGGGCCGGGTTCGAGACGCTGGCAGAGGCGGTCGGCAACGAGGCCGTCCAGCGGACGCTCGCGGACGCTCGCTGGACGGAGTGAGTCCGAGCCCGCTTCGGGCTCACTCCTCGAACTCGACACTCTCGTCCGTCGGTTCGTCGCGGTCGCGGTGCGCGGCCGCGAACCAGCGGTCCGGTGTGGGTGTATCCGTCGACTCGCCGCCGGTCGACTCGCCGTACGTGTACGGGATTCCGTCTCGCTCCTCACAGACGCGGGCCTCGAGATACGCCCGTGCCGCCCGTCGCGGGAGCGCCCCCATCTCGATGACATCGCCCAGAGCCGTCTTGGTCGCGCGAAACCAGACCGTGACTACCCCTTCATCGGCGGGCCGCGTTGGGACGATCGCACCGCGGTCGCCGCCGCGACCATCGCCCCACTCGAGCCAGCAGACGCGATACGCCTCGACGCCGTAGTCGTCCGCCGGGGCGACGAGAAAGAACGCCTCGTGCACGCAGGGCTCGAGGTGGTCCCGGAGGATTCGCTCGAGCGTGATCGAGGCCGCCAACAGGGGCCCCTCGACCGCGCCGTCCGCGAGGGGCGTCGTCGCCGTGATCTCGTCCGCGAGCGATAGCGTCTCACCGCCCCAGTGACTGTATCGCAGGTCGTAGAGGCGATCCGGCCGCCGGTAGGCGACGAGGGCTCTATGTCCCATCGGCCACCCGATCGAAACGGTGCGAATCGAGCCACTCGAGGCGCAAGCGGGAATGCAGTTCGGTGCTCACGGCGAGTCTGGCCGCGTGTCCGTACTTGAACCTGCGGACGGGAGCGGCGGCCGGCAGCGATCGCACCGCTCGGTGTGTCGCTCGGAAGACGGCCGCCCGCGGTCGTATACCGTCGCCCCATCGAAGGCCGTCAACACCGACTGACGATCAGTTCGTGGGGCGTCGGCTCGCCGACCGGGCCGTTCGCATCGACCGACTGATCGACGCGATAGATCGTTACCGACTCGACGCCATCGGGGGCCTGCGCACAGAAGTACGATCCCGCGGCCTCGCGCGCGGGTTCGCCTGCACCCTGTCCTTTCCGTCCGTACCGCTCCCAGAGCGTCGACGAATACCGCGCGGCGACGTCGGGCGGGCCGTCGAACGTCGCCGGTCCGCCGCGAAGGAGATCGGTCGACTCCCCGGCCGCGTCGGTCGCTTCGACGACGTACCAACTGTACGTATCGGGCGGGTTCGGCGCGAAAAAGGCCCAACTCGAGTGTTCGAGAACGCTGTCGCCGCCCGCACTCGGGTTGTCGACCAGACCCGCCGCCGTGACCTGCCAACTCGCCGCAGCGAGGAACACACAGACGAGAAGCGCCGCCGCGGCGAGTCGCGTGCCGCGTCGGACGCGCGGTGAGAGCACGGACCGGGACATCGATCCCGCCTCGGTTCGCTCGCCGCGTGGCCGAAGCGCGCCGAGTCGGCGTGCGAGCCCGGTTGCCGAACCGAGGTGCTCGAGCCGGTCCCAGACCGGCGGCGGGAGAAAGACCACCAGGACGGCGATCATGATCAGCGGAAACATACCCAGACGCATCGTCGCTGCCATGCTGAGATGCGCGCCGACGTAGGCGGCGACGGTCGCGGTTCGGAGCCGGCCGGTCGCGAGCACGAGCAGGACCGACGCCGAGAGAACGGCAACCCAGAGCCAGTTGATCGCGGTCAGGAGGGCGGGATAGTCCGCGATCGTCGGCCCCAGATACCCGGTGAAGCTCTCGAGTCGAAAGATACGCTGGACCGCGATGCCGGAGAGCCACTCCTCGCTCCGGAACTTGAGAACCGCGTTGATCGCGTAGATAACGACGACGTGCAAGAGGAGGAGGGCGGTCGCCGTCGAAACCACGCGCTGTCCGTCGCGGGAGTCGCGCTGGCGAGGACGGATCGCCCACCGAGCGTCGAGGGGGAGCACCGCCGCGAAAAGCAGCAACGAGATGAGTATCGTGTCACCGCCGTTGACCAGGTACGGGTTGCGAGCGTGCAGCGATGTGAGGAGAAGCGCCGATCCGATGGCCGCGAGTCGATGTCTGTAGCCGAGCAGCACACACACCGCGAGAGCACCGGTGACAGCGAGCAAGAGGGCTTGCACCCATACCGAGCCCGACAGGGCGTACAGCGACCAGCGTGCGAGCGTCGGCGACAGTTCGTCGAGGGTGGACCGCGGGAGGATTCCCGCGTCCGTATAGAACGTGACCAGTCCCGGGGCTCGGAGGACGATCAGATCGAGCACGACGACCAGCCCCAGCCCGATCCGGAACGCGGCCAGCGCCCGCGGATCGATTCCGAGACGCGATCGGACGAGCGCCCGAACAGCAGCGCGCGTCGTCGGCGCGCCGCCGGTCGCAGTCGCGGATTCGGACGAGGCTCCTGTCATGCCAACTACCGAGTCGGTCCCGAGTTGTAAACCGATATATAAGTACTTTCTCCTGACCGTCGCCGACGGTGGACAGTGACTCACCGCGAACGCTCGACCACCGCCCGACGATGACGGATACGACGCCGGCACTCCTGCACGTCGGACGGAGGGGCGCGGTCACGGAGTCGCGCTCGCCCGTCGCTCGGCGCGGGTCGCGATCGCCTCGTTCATCGCGACGAACGCCCGTTCGACGCGGGCCGCGTCGAAGACCAGCGGGACGAACGCGCCGCGAACGGTTTCGCGCTGGAGCAGCCGCGTGCGCCGCCCATCGTCGATCGGCTCGAGGTGAAACTCGTGGTAGCGGTCGAACGCGAACGGGACCACGAGCCGGTCGAGCCAAGCGAGTCGGCGGGTGGGTTCGACGGTGACTGCCATCGGGCCGTCGAGGAACCGCCCGAGGTCTGCCGACGCGTCCCCGGTCCGTTGCATCGAGGGATCGACTGCAACCCCTTCGATCGTCCGGCTGATCGGGTCCCATTCGGGATACGTGTCGAAGGCGAGAAGCGCTTCCCAGACGACCGCGGGCGGGGCATCGATCTCGACGAAGACCTCGACCTGGTTCATGCAACCTACTACCACGCTCAGCGGGATGGCTGTACCGGTCGAAACGCCACCGTCTCTCCCGCGGAGGGTGCCTGTCGCCTATGCGCTGTCGTTGAACCGCCGGTTCGTCGAGAGCGGCGCATCGCCCGGCTCACCCCGGACGAAGTGGCCGGCCGGATTGATCTCGCCGTCGCGCTCCATCGAGAGGAGTTCGACGAACCACGCCTCGTGTTCGATCTCCTCCTGTAGGATGCGCTGGGCCATGTCGTAGGTGCGCGGATCGACGCCGTGGGTCATGTCACAGATCTCCGACCACGTTCGAATGGCACAGCGTTCGGCCTCGAGCAGTACCTCGAGGATGCCCTCGGCGCTGAGCGAATCGGTATCGAAGCCCCCGTCGCCGGCCATCGGGACCGGGACCGCGGCGTCGGGACAGGACGCCCGATCCGCGAACTCGCGAATGTCGTTGGGGAGCGCACCGCCGAGTTCGTACACCCGCGGTGCGACCAACTCGAAGTGCGCCCGGTCCTCGAGGCGGGCATCCTCGGTGATCTCCTTGTAATCCTCGTGACCGGCGAGGTGCATTCGCAGGTTCGTGTAGTAGTAGTACGTCGTGAATTCGGCACCGATGGCGTCGATCAGTTTCTCGCGCAGGACCTCGGGCTCGAGTCCCCGTTCGCGAAGGACGGCCATGCCGACGCGCTCGCTCGTCTCCCCTGCATCGACGGTGCCCGCCGCGTGTGGTTTGTCGTTTGACATCCATCGACCCACTCCCAGCACTCGCTGCATGAATCTTTGCTTGCAACTGCAGCCCGCGAACGTCGGGATTTCGTCGGACGTGCACCCGGCAGGGTGACCGCAATATCCTTACTCGTCAGCCCCCGAAGGTCGCGTATGAACGGTTCGGATCACGGCCTCTCGCGTCGCGCGTTCGTCCGCAGTGCCGTCGCCATCGGTGGTGCGAGCGCACTGTCCGCCTGTCTCCAGCGCGAGGAGCCCGAAGACGTCCCGCAGGCCGCTCTCGCGATGGACGAACTCCCCGACCGCCAACACGCCTGGAACGAGTTCCTCGCCACGGACGACCACGGGAACGTCGTCCCACCCGAACACCACCTCCTGCTCGGCCTCGAGTACGTCGGCGACGGCCCGGCCGAGGTCGAACGCGAACGCGAGCGACTCGAGGCCGCGCTTCGAACCCTCGAACGGGCCTACAAGCGCGGAAACGAGGGGCTGGCGTTTACGATCGGCTACGGGCCGAACTACTTCGATCGGTTCGATACCGCCCTCCCCGACGGCGTCGATCTGCCCGCGCCCGAAGCGCTCGCGCCGATCGAGGACCCGCAACTCGACGCGTACGACGCGCTCGTCCATCTGGCCAGCGACTACGGCCACGTCACGCTCAGCGCCGAGGAAGCCCTGAAAGGCGACCTCGACGAACTGAACGGCCTCGCGGTCGAGGGCTCGCTCGCGGGCGTCTTCGACGTGGCCGAGCGCCGGACGGGATTCATCGGCCGCGGCCTCCCGGCGGACAACCAGGCCGGCGTCAGCGGCATTCCCGACGGCGAACCCGTTCCGGCGGACGCGCCGCTGTTTATGGGATTCAAATCGGGGTTCAGGAAGACCCAGGCCAGCGAGGACCGCGTGACGATCGACGAGGGCCCGTTCGCCGGCGGCACGACGATTCACCTCTCGAAGATCCAGCTGCACCTCCACCAGTGGTACGAACAGGACAGCCGCGACCAGCGCGTCGCCAAGATGTTCTCCCCGGCCCACGCCGAAGACGGGCTCGTCGAGGGGGCCGGCCACAATCTCGGCGACTCGAGCCGGATCGCCGAGGTCGGCGGGAGCGCGGCCGACGACGCGCGAAACGAGGGAACGGTCGGTCACGCGCAAAAAGCGGCTCGCGCCCGCGAGGACGGCGAACCGATCATTCTCCGACGGGATTTCGACTCGACCGACGACGACCGGGCTGCCCTCCACTTCCTCTCCCTGCAGCGTTCGATCGAGGACTTCGTGACGACGCGGCGGGCGATGACCGGCAGCGACCTCACCGAGGGATCGGTCAACTCGCGGACGAACAACGGCATCCTCCAGTATATCAGCGTCCGCAACCGGGCGAACTACCTCGTGCCGCCGCGGGATCGCCGTGCCTTGCCCGTGCCGAATCCGGCGTAGCGGATCGGGTCGGCACCGCCGTACTTGAGACGCGGTTCGATCGAGGTGCAGTAATCGAGCGGTCGCTCGAACGAACCGCTTGCCCACGAGGCTCGTGGCCGGGCCGCCGAAACCAATCTCAGGCGTCCGGACTATGGGTCCGCGTCCCGGCAGTCGCGAGAGTATCGAACAGCGCCGCGGCGTCGTCGGACAGCGGATAGGCGTCGTGATAGGGATCGATCTCTCGATCGGTTCCCGAGACGAACTGCACGGCGTCCGCGACCCGTTCGTAGCTCTCGTCGACGATGTCCCGGACGAGCACGGGAAGTCCGGCCCGCTTGCACAGTTCGGTGGCGGCAGCCCGCCCCGCCCAGACCGTGTCGGCCTCGATATCGACGAAAAAGAGCGCGAAGGGAGTGTCGCCGAACTGGGCCGCGAGGAACTCCTGTGCGGCCGGGTCGTCCCACGGAACGACGCCGACGGACTCGAGGCGTCGCACCGCGGTCGAAGCCGCCGAACAGAAGGGGCAGTCGCCGTCGTAGAGCAGGAGACCCGTAAACTGTGGGTCGGCCATACTCACCGGTACGCCGCGGGGGCGGAAAACGTTCCGTGGGGCAAGTGCCGGGTCCGGTTGCGTCGAACCGCGTTCGCCCCTAATCGAGTTTCGACCGCCCCGGCGGCTTGTCGTGGTCGGCGCGATGCCGGAGCAGTGCCTCGGACTGTTCGACCTCGATGACGCAGTCGGAGCGGGGCCGAGCGACGCAGGTGAGAACGAAGTTCGCCGCCTCGTCCGACGGGTAGTATCGTTTGGCCTGACTGTGATCGACTTCGCCGGAGCGGAGTTTCGCACCGCAAGTGATACACCACCCTTGCTGGCAGTCCGCCGACAGCCAGAGGCCCGCCGATCGGGCCGCCGCGAGGATCGACTGGTCCTCGCGGACCTCGATGGTCCGGGACTCGCCCGCGGCGTCGAGAGCCGCGTCCTCGGGGACGCGGAGTTCGACCTCCCAAGTCGTGGGGGCAGTCACGGGACCGGGTACGATCGGGTCGGACAAAGGTCTGCGGCCGACCGTTGACAGCGTTGCGTCACCATCTCGAGTCGCCGGCGCGAGGCCGGAAGACGCTGGCCCGATCTATTTCCGCGCCGTGACCGTCCGGTCCGTATGACGGCCATCGCAATCACCGGCGCATCGGGGACCGTCGGGAGGGAAGCCATCGCGGCGTTTCCGGACGACGACCACGAACTCACGTGCTTCTCACACAGCGAGACCGACGACCTCGACACCCAGCCCCTCGAGATCAAGGATCGCGAAGCGTTCGCGAGCGCGCTCGAGGGCCAGGACGTGTTGCTCCACCTCGCGGCGAATCCGTCGCCGCGGGCCGAGTGGGACGAGGTGCGAGGGCCGAACATCGGCGGCGTCTACAACGCGTTCGAAGCGGCGATCGAGCACGACCTCCAGCGGGTGGTCTTCGCGAGTTCGAACCACGCGGTCAACATGCGAAACACCGTCTCGGGAATCCGGCCGGAGTCGACCGTGGGCCGTCCGGCCATCGTCCGACCCGACGATCCGGCGGACCCCGACACCTACTACGGCGTCACCAAGGTCTTCGGCGAAGCCATGGGATCGTACTACGCGAAGCGCCACGGCCTCGAGGTGGTGAACCTGCGGATCGGCTGGCTGCTCACCCGTGACGATCTCAGACGGGAGTGTCAGGAGCGGGACGGTGCGGGCGAGCGCTACGCCCGCGCGATGTGGCTGAGTCCCGACGACTGCCGGCGGCTGCTCAACGCGGCCGTGACGGCAACCCTTGGCGGGTCGCCCCTGACCGCACACGGAATCTCCGCCAACGCCGAACGCTTCCTCTCGCTGTCCGAGACGATGCGCGACCTCGGCTATCGGCCACGAGACGACGCCGAGACGGTTCTGAACGACGAATGAGGCGATCCGACAGCGGACGAACGGCCGCGACTCCACTCCGTCCGCAATCCGCCCCCTGACAACAGAATATCAACGCGACAGAACGAATTATGGTATCGCGGCCGCATACGGGAAACATGGCCCGTGACTCTCCATCGGACGACGCGATCACCGCTGCGGCGGACGTCGTCGATGTCCTTCGCCAGTTCGGTCTCTCCGACGAGGAGATCGGCGGCGGCGCGATCGAGGCTCCCGATTCGATACGCGACGCGACGAAAGCGGTCGCCGTCGACGGGGCCGTTGTACGGGGGCTCGGTACCGGCAGCGATCCCGAACGCGCGAAAACCGGGACGGTACAGGGCATCCTGAGCGAGAGCGGCCGCGGCGTGACCGCGGACAACACCTACCACCACAAACGCACTCTCGAGGTGCCGCTCGACAGAGCGCTGGCCGAGTTCGGATACGGGTTCGAATTTCGGAGCATCGGGAGCGACGAGTGGATCGAACCCAAGCATCCGGATCATCCCAGAGCGTTCCGGCTGGTCGTGGTCGACGATGCGAACGAACCCATTGCGACGGCCGCGTTTCGATACCCGCCGACCGACGGCGCGCACTCGAGTCGTCTGTGTCGAGCCCTCGGGACGGCACTGAACGACACCGTTCTCGCCGCGATCGACGTCCGCATGCTCCTCCTTGACGACGGCAGCGGGTCGTTCAACTGGGTCGTCGTCGCTCGGGAAACGCTCGAGACGCTGGCGTCGGCGTACGGGCCGACGCTCGCGGTGTTCGGGGAGCCACTCGTGCGGCGCGGGCCGGAGTACAAATACGGTTTCCGGGAACTCGACCGGTCCGCCGCGGTCGATCACCAGTCCGAATTCGGGGTCCCGGAGCCCGAGGAGACGTTCGCGATCGAAACGGCCTACGACCTGTAGGGAGCGTCGCGTCGTCACTCAACCAACCCACCATCGAAATGACAGGTAGGATGACTGCCGGCATCGGTATCGCGGTCGCTCGAGGGGATCGAAAGACGGAATACCGACACGTTCGTAGCCGAGCACATGTCAGTCAAGGTGTCCGAGTCGACGGGCTACGGGCCGAACACCCAGATGTCACTGTTCGGCTATATCATGGCCGCAGTGCTCGTGGTCGTTCTCATCCCGTTGATCCCCGTTCTCGTTCCCGTCTGGATTCTCTGGAAAGTATTCGTCGCGGACGAGGAGTTCGAGCACAGCTTCGAAACCTGGCGTCGCGAGTCCGGGCGCACCGGCTCCGGCCGCCACGACTCCGCCGAACCGGAAACCGAAGCCGACGAATCGGACGCCGAAGACGCCGATGTTGCAGACGCCGAGGCCGACCGAACGGCCGCGGAGTCCTAACGCCGCCGGCCCGTTCGGTTTCCGCTCGAGTGTCCCGTCCGGCTAGTCGTCGGTACTCGCCGCCGCGACGAGATCGGACGGCGGTCCGCCCGGACGGTCGTCGCGGTCGTGGGGGGCCTCGAAGTGCAGATCGGGGCCGCGAGCGACGATCCGGTGTGGATTCACGTCGGGGTGGGTCGTGTAGTAGTGTTCTTTGATGTGGGCCATGTTCACCGTCCCGGCGACGCCGGGCGTCTGATACAGATCACGGAGGTACGGCCAGAGGTTGTCGTACTCGCGGATGTACTGGACGTTACACATGAAGTGCGTGTGATAGACGTTATCGAACCGAACGAGCGTCGTGAACATCGCGATATCGGCCTCGGTCAGTCGGTCGCCGGCGAGGTAGCGCTGATCGGCCAGCACCTCGTCCCAGTGATCGAGCGCCGAAAAGAGGTCGTCGACCGCCTCGTCGTAGGGCCCCTGCTCCGTGGCGAATCCGGCCCGATAGACGCCGTTGTTGATCGGCTCGTAAATCTCGTCGATGATCCGGTCGACCTCGTCGCGGTATCCCTCGGGATAGAGATCAACGTCTCGAGACGCGACATCGTCGAACTCGGTGTCGAGCATCCGCATGATCTCCGCGGACTCGTTGTTGACGATGGTCTCCTCCTCCTTGTCCCAGAGGACCGGGACCGTTACGCGACAGGTCGCGTCCGGGTCCGCGCGCACGTACAACTCGCGGAGGAAATCGGCGTCGTGGCGGTGGTCACGCGTACAGCCCTCCTTGTCCGGCGTGAACTGCCAGCCGTCCGCGTCGCGGTACGGGTCGACGATCGAGACGGAGATCGCGTCCTCGAGTCCCAACAGTGCCCGCGTTATCAGTGTCCGGTGAGCCCACGGACAGGCGTAGGCGGCGTACAGGTGGTATCGGCCGGCCTCGGGCTGGAACCGAGCGTCGGGTTCGTCCCGAACCTCGTCCCGGAAGGGGGTCGTCTGGCGTTCGTACGAGCCGTCGTCGCCAGTCGACTCGTAGGCGTCGGTCCGCCACTCGCCGTCGACGAGCATATTCATACACGAACGGAGGGTGGCTGGATACAAATGGTCTCGCTAACACTCGTGTCACCAGGCTTTCGGGGCGGCACGCGTTCGATCCGGTCGGTGTCCAGCGGCTCACGGAATCAGACTCACGACCGAGTAGCCCACCCCGAGAACGACGAGCGAGACTCCCTCGAGGCGGGTGAGCCGCCGTCCGGTCGCGAGCACGGCCGTGGCGAACGCGGTCAGTACGCCCAGCCACGCCAACGCAACGAAGACGGCCGGATCGGCGGTGAGCGGCCGGAACACCGCGGCGATCCCCAGCACGCCGACGACGTTGAAAATATTCGATCCGATGACGTTCCCCGCGGCGATACTGACGCCGTCCCCGCGAGCGGCCACGACGGAGGTCACGAGTTCCGGGATCGAGGTGCCGGCCGCGACGACCGTCGCACCGATCGCCCACTCCGAAACACCGGCGGCGAGGGCGAGTCCGACTGCCGAATCGACCAGGACGCGCCCCCCGACGATGACGAGGACGAGACCGACGAGAATGCGTCCCCCCTCGATACCGACACGAACGTCGTGTCGGTCGCGCTCAACGAGAGCGGTCGTACCGCCGTCGATCGGTTTCGCTCGCCCGCCGTCTCCGTCGGTTGCCGCTCGAATCGCGACCCAGAGCACACCGAGATAGCAGGTCAGGAGAACGAGGAGTATCGCCCCCTCGAGTCGCGAAACGACGCCGTCGGCGAGGACGGCAGCTGCGACGATCGTCGACCCCGCCATCGCGATCGCGTCGCGGCGGAGTAACGATTCCATCACGCGAAACGGCGTGATGACGGCGACGAGACCGAGGATGACGCCAGTGTTGAACACGTTCGAACCGATGACGTTTCCCACCGCGACGTCACCCCGACCCTCGACTGCGGCCCCGGTCGAGACCACGATTTCCGGCGCTGACGTCCCGAACGCGACGACAGTGAGGCCGACGACGAGCGCGGACACGCCCGCCGCACTGGCGAGTCTAGATGCGCCGGTCACGAGCGACCGTGCGCCGAGCCACAGAGCGAGGGCGGCGATGCCGAACAGAACGACATCCTCGAGGAGCACCATCGATAGCAGTCGCCTTTCGGACGAACGGCCAAAAATGGCGGGCACGCAGCGGTCCGATCTCCCGCGCAGGTCGACCCGAGGCACAAGCGTTTAAGCGGCCCGAGTGAGCACTCGAGGTATGGCAGACGACGGGGATCGACACCGCCAGAGCCGCCTGTTCACGGACGACGACGGCGCGTTCGACGCCGACCGTGCACGGGAGGAATCCCTGCCGGTCGAAGACGGCGAGGTGATCGATACCGACGACCTGGCCGACCACCAGCGCTACGTCGAGGGACGCGGAATCTACGACGAGCGCAATCGAGTGAACGACCTCACGGGCAAGGAGTGGAAATACGCCACGAAGTCCGTGATCGCCGAGGGCTACCCGCCTGCCGTCCAGCACGACCGGCGCAACGAACACGGCGGCCAGAAACCGCCGCGACTCTGTGCGGACCTGATCGGCCGGTTCAGCAAGGCCGGCGACACCGTCCTCGATCCCTTTGCGGGCGTCGGCGGCACCCTGCTCGGTGCGAGTTTCTGCGAACACGAGGGGACCGGCCTGCGGCACGCAATCGGATTCGAACGGACCGAGCGCTGGGTCGATCTCTACCGGGAAGTTCTCGAGGCGGAAAACGACGAGCGCCGCGCTCGCGGCGACCCGCCCCTCGCCGAGCAAGACATGCGCCACGGGGACTGCGTCGAATTACTCGCCGACGTCCCCGACGACTCCGTGGACCTCCTGCTGACCGACGTTCCGTACTGGCACATGGACGAGCTCGAGCAGACGCGCAACGAGCGCGAAACGCGCGAGAGCAAGTTGGGATCGTTCGGCGGTGCCGAAGCCAGTGACGCGACCGTCGACACCGATGCGGACGATGGAGGCGGCAGCGAACGAACGAAAGCCGAGTGGCTCGCCGACATGGCCGACAAGTTCGACCGGTTCACCGACGCCGTCACGCCGGACGGTCACGTCGTCGTCTTCATCGGCGACATGTACCGCGAGCAGTCCTACGAGTTCCTCTCGGCGGACCTCGCGCGGGCGATCGAGTCGACCGCCCCGCTCACGCTCGCGGCGAACCTGATCTGGTACGATCCGACGAAGGACCTCCACGTCTACGGCTACCCCTTCTCGTTCGTCCCCTCGATGGTCCACCAGAACGTCCTCGTGTTCCGTCTCGAGGCCGGGAACTGAACCGCGGCCGAGTCGTTGCTGCCGGCCGCCGGGCGGCAAGTGATGCCTGACGGTGGGTCGGATGCCCACCGCGGACGGGGTAAAACCGACCGAGTCTGACTCCCGTCTGTCGGTCGTCTGACGCGGTTTTATTGGGCCCCAGCGTGACGAAAGGAATAGGCGCGCGACGGTCTCCCCACCCCTCCCCCATCCAGCCGTCTGCGCGCCTACTCCCGTTCCTCTCCCCCCTTTTGAGAGTAGCAGATGAACGATACCGCCCGAGCGGAAATCGAATCGGGTACAGCGATCCGCTCGATCAGGCGTTCGCGGGCAACAGGGTCGACCGAACGTCGTCCGTGCGATCGCTTTCGATGATGAGCGCGACCTCGTCGCCGACCTCGAGTTCGGTCCCCGGGAGCGGAATCGTCAGCGACTCGCGGGCGCGACCGTGGGCGTAGATCCGCGCGGACTCGGGCAAGTCGAGTTCGCTCATTCGCTTGCCGACCGCCGGCGACCCCTCGCGAATCTCGAGGACCGTCAACTGGAGGGTCGCGGCGAGGTCGGCCACGACGTTGAAGTCGCCGCCGAGCAGGGCCGTCTTCGCGCCGGCAGCCCCGAGCCGTTCGGGGTAGATGATCTCGTCGACCTCCTCGGCATACTTCTCGTAGATATCCTCGCGGTAGTCCTCGTCGATCCGCAGAACGGTCCGACAGCCGTGGTGCGTGCCGACCATGCAGGCCGCGAAATTGGCGTTGAGATCGGGCGTGAACGTGCCGATCGCGTCGGCGCTCTCGATCCCGGCGTCGACGAGAACGTCCTCGTCGGCACCGTCCCCCCGGATCGTCTCGAGCGCGTCGTCGCTGGCGCGCTCGAGGCGGTCCATGTCGTTGTCGACGATGACGACCTCGTGGCCCTCTTCGGCGAGGATCGTTGCCGTCCGCGAGCCCACTCGGCCATAACCCACGATGACAAACCTCATGATATCATGGTACGCGCTCCGAGGTCAAATACGTTGGTCCGACTGCCACTCGTCGAACCCCAGGCGATCGGAACGCGCTCGAGCGGACTCGAGTTCGGTTCGTCTCCCACACATATACACGATTGTGGTTATATATGGCCCCGATGCGGACAAGAACGCTTAACTAATCGGTGTGGTTATGCTCGGACATCCAATATGGGGGCACTCGCAGCGTTCTTCGGTTTCGACGAACACGATACCGACCTCGAGACGGAATCGATCGCGGGGTTGACGACGTTCCTGGCGATGTCGTACATCATCGTCGTCAATCCGGCCATTCTCGGCGAGGCGATCACACTGGAGGGCTACAATTCGGGCGAGATCACACAGATGATCACCGTCGCGACCATCCTCTCCTCCGCGGTCGCCATCTTCGTGATGGCGTTCTGGGCGAACAGGCCGTTCGGCCTCGCGCCCGGGATGGGGCTGAACGCCTTTTTCGCGTACACGGTCGTCGTCGAGCTCGGCGTCCCATGGCAGGTCGCGCTCGCGGCCGTCTTCGTCGAGGGAGTCGTCTTCATCTTCCTGACCGCCATCGGCGCGCGACGGTACATCATCGAACTGTTCCCCGAACCGGTCAAGTTCGCCGTGGGGGCCGGGATCGGCGTCTATCTGCTCTTTTTGGGCCTTCAGGAGATGCAGATCGTCGTCGACAACCCCGACACGCTCGTGTCGTTAGGTAACGTCGCGACCAGCGCCGTCGCGGCGCTGTCGGTCGCCGGGCTTGCGCTGATGCTCGTCCTCCACGCACGGGGTATCCGCGGGTCGATCGTCATCGGGATCGTCGCGACTGCCGTCACCGGCTGGGTGTTGACGGCTGCCGACGTCGTCGCCCCGGGGACGCTCACGCCGCCCGGGAGCTACGAACAGGTCACCGAAGAAGGCCTCCTGAGTCTGATCGCGAGCGTACAGTACGACTTCACGCCCCTGATGGCCGGCTTCATCGACGGGCTCGGCATGATCACTGACGATCCGCTCGTCTTCGTGTTGGTCGTGTTCACGTTCTTCTTCGTCGACTTCTTCGACACGGCTGGGACGCTCATCGGCGTCTCCCAGATCGGCGGCTTCCTCGACGAGAACGGCGACCTCCCCGAAATCGAGCGGCCGCTGATGGCCGACGCGATCGGCACCACGGTCGGGGCGATGATCGGCACCTCGACGGTGACCACGTTCATCGAATCCTCGGCCGGCGTCGAAGAGGGTGGGCGAACCGGGTTCACCGCCCTCGTCGTCGGTCTCCTCTTCTTGCTGTCCCTGCTCATCGTGCCGCTGATCAGTGCCATTCCGCAGTACGCCTCCTATCTCGCGCTGGTCGTCGTCGGCATCATCATGCTTCAGGGCGTCACTGATATCGACTGGCAGCATCCCGCCTGGGCGATCGCCGGCGGACTGACGATCACGGTCATGCCGATGACCGCGTCGATCTCGAACGGCCTCGCGGCCGGCATCATGAGCTACCCGCTCGTCAAAGGTGCTATGGGCGAAGCCGACGACGTATCGACCGGCCAGTGGGCGCTCGCACTCGCGTTCGTCCTCTACTTCGTGGTCTACTTCGCCGTCGACGCCGGCATGGTCTCGTTCTGACGGCCGCCGTCGCGTACCGGCTTCGGCGATCCCGCCGATCCACCGACTCCCGTTCCCCGCGATCCCGGCAACCACCCGGTCGACCGATGATCTGATACGTCTTCCGCGGCAATGCCCCTGTATGGCAGACATCACGATGTACGAACTCCCCGGCTGTCCGTACTGCGCGAAGGTCCGATCGAAACTCGACGAGCTCGAGCTCGAGTACGACGTCATCGAGGTCCCCCGTTCACACGACGAGCGAACGGCTGTCGAGACGGTCAGCGGTCAGACCGGCGTTCCGGTCATCACCGACGAAGCCACCGGCGTCGAGGGTATGAACGAGAGCGACGATATCGTCGACTACCTCGAGGAGACCTACGGCAGCGGCGCGGCTTGAATCCTCACCGCGCTAAAGTGCGAGGATTCCTCCGTTGGGGGTTCGGCTACCGACTCACGGAGGCAACTTGCGGGTTTGTGCGCACTTCGTTGGGACGTTCATGAGGGTATGGTTTCCCCGACCAGCCGTGGTCGTCCCACTCGAATCGCACGAGCCGTGCCATCGGCCTGATTCCGCAATCGCTGGTCTCTCGAAGGAACGTCTCTGACGCCGTGAGGTCGGCGTGCCCCTCGAAACCACATGGACACGTCAGCGTCTCCCCGTGGCGAACCGTCTCTACGTGATCGCCACGTTCGGGGCACGTCTGACTCAGCCACGCTTCCGACTCGGCGACCCACTAAAACCAACCAGTACACAGGCGACACAGCGTGAGAACGGGATAGCCGAGCGCGACGGCAACGGCGACAAACAGCGCTCCATCGGCCGCGGTGGTGATGGGCGTCCCGTAGTTGAACACGAGTCCGAGTCCAGTCAGGAACCCGACGAGGAGTCCGCGATGTGCGCTGACGATGTCGACGTCGGAATTCGGCTTCATTGGGACTCGCTGAGTTGCCGGTCAGTCCATGCGGCCGGCGCGGACCTCTGTCAGGCCGCCTCTTCGTGCTCGGAGCGCTCCCGGATGACGTCCCGGAGGTCGTCGGCGTTCCGGAACGTCTCGAGTTCGTCGCGCTCGACCAGTGCGGTGCCGTCGACGGACTCCTGTTTCGCCCGGTCAACGACGTAGACGGATCGGGTGCGGGTGACCTGCCCGATCGAACTCATGATCCGGGCGCGTTTCTCCGCGGCCTTCGTGAACTTCGAGTGACCGGTCAGAACGATCTCGCTGTCGTCTTCGTCCTCGCTGACCGCCGTAAACGGCGAGCGGGCCGTCGGGTGGACGCTGTAGCCGGCCCGCGTGAGGACGGCGACGACCTGTTCGTCGTCCGGGTCCGCTTCGGGATCGGCCGGCGTTGCTTCGCTCTCGTGGACGTCGTCCGCTCCCTCGAGGACGTCGACCGGGCTCGTCAGTGGCGCGTCGAACATCTCTTCGAGGGCCATCGCGATCTCGACGGACGCGTTCATCCCGTCTTCGTACTTCGAGACGGTCCGTCGGGAGACGCCGAGTTCGCTGGCGAGCTGGCCGAGGCTCCAGTCGCGGTCCTCGCGCTCGTCGGCCAACAGATCGCCGTCGATGTTGACGTAGAGGCCGCCGGGAGCGGCGTAGATCAGCGGCGGGACCTCCTCGATGAAGAGGTTGTACGCCGTATCGGGGCTGAAAACCGGGACGCCATGTCGGAAGTAGACCACGTCGGGTTTCAGGTCCTCGTCGCGGCTGCGCAGGCCGATGACCAGCGGCGTCGCATTGAGGTAAGTCCCCAGGCGTCGCATCTCGTGGCCGGTCGCCTCGTTGAACGCGTCGATGTTCGCGAGGATCTTGACGAGGATCAGATCCTCGCCGCGCCGGGCGGCGATATCGAAGCTCTTCGGCCGGATCGCACACCGATCGCTCACCATGAATCCCGCGTCCTCTAACATCGCGGTCACGTTACCGACTAGTGCGGAGCGGGACATACGGGGTTGTAAGCGATTCCTCCTATAAGACGTTTTTCCCCGGGATATCCGGGTGCCGTGTCGCGATTCCACGAGTTTCACGGCAGTATACTTATATATTTGCCGCCGCCGGCCGGCGGCGAAACGAGATCCCGAAAGGGATTCCCCGGTCCCCCGCCAAGAGACGCCGATGACCGTCGTCGGGATCGACGATACCGACTCGCGCGAGCGCGGGATGTGTACGACCTACGTCGCCGCGACGATCGCGGATCGGCTCCGCCAGGAGCGCGACGCTTCCGTATCCCGAATCCTCCTCGTTCGGCTCAACCCCGCCGTCGAGTACAAGACGCGTGGCAACGCCGCGCTGGCGATCCACACGGACTGCGATCCCGCCCGCGCGTTCGAACTCGCTCGCGACCGCCTCGAGTCGCTCGCCGAAACCGACGACGACCGGACGAACCCCGGACTGGTCGTGGCCGACCGCACACCCGAGGCGGGCGCGATTCCCGCCGACGTGCGTCGGTTCACACGCACGGCGATCCGCGACCACCTCGAGCCGGCCGCCGCCGCGGCCCTGATCGAGCGCCACGGGTATCGGTCGTGGCACGCCGGCGACGGCCGCGGCCGGATCGGGGCGTTGGCCGCGATCGGCTCCTGGGCGGCGCTCGAGGAGTGGACCTACGAATATATCTCGTATCGCGAGCCGGACCGCTGGGGAACACCCCGTGACGTGAACCACGAGAGCGTCTTCGCTGCGGCCGATCGGGGCTATCCCTCGGTGTGGGACACCGTCGACCGCGGCGAGGACGAGACCGTCTGTGTCCCCCACACGCCCGGTCCCATCCTGCACGGCATCCGCGGCGACGATCCCGACGCGGTCCGTGCGGTCGCCGATCGCATCGAGAGCGAGCCCGTTGCCGGGGGGCGGCTGTTCGTGACTAACCAGGGGACGGACGTCCACCTTCGGGACGGTTCGATCGGGACCGTCGAGAACGGGCGGGCTTACCGCGTCGAGGGGCGAGTCGCGAGCGAGCCCGAAACACGTCGCGGCGGCCACGTGTTCGTCGATATCGAATCACCGGCCGCCGACGGCGACCGGTCGGCCGAGCGGCTCACCTGTGCGGCGTTCGAGCCGACGAAGCGGTTCCGCGATCGCGTGCGGGCGCTGCGCGTCGGCGATCGGATCACCGCCTGCGGCGAGGTCGCCGACGGCACGCTCAAACTCGAGAAGATCGCCGTCCGCGACCTCGTTCGGACCGAGCGGGTAACGCCGATCTGTCCCGACTGCGAGCGAACGATGGAGAGCGCCGGTCGAAAGCAGGGATATCGTTGCCGAGACTGCAAAACCAGCGCGGCGGAGCGAGCCGAGCAACCGCTTGAGCGCGACCTCGAAGACGGCTGGTACGAGGTCCCGCCGTGTGCGCGACGCCACATCGCGAAGCCCCTCGTCCGGGGCGGGTTCGATGCGCCGACGCATCCGGAGCGGTGACGCCGAACCGCACGGCTGGTTGCGTTTGGTAAGCGACACCGTCGGATCGATCGGACCCGTCGGACCACGGCGGGCGGCGATCAGCGGACGGTGACGCCACGTCGAGCGAGGAACTCGCTTACCGCCTTGATTTCGACGGGACTGCCGATGATGCGGCAGTAGTCTTCTCCCTCCCGGACGACGGTGACGGTGAACTCGTCGTCGAGCTGCGACTCGAGCCCCTCGAGTGCCTCCCGTGGCAGGACGATCTGGGTACTGTCACGCAGCCGCGACGCGTTCGGCATAGGTACCGTATCCCCGGCCGGTCGTTTATCTGTGTCGAAGTCCCGTCTCTATCGGTAATGGAGCCGAGTCGTCGCGCCCCAAACCGACGAGTCACCCGCTCTGCCACCCACTGTGGCGTGGCCTCGGGTGCTGCCGTCATCGCTGCCGGGTGGTCCATACTGGCGCTAGCATGCACCCCATCTATGTACCACGATAGCATACGTCAATATGGTCTCCCCTCGAGCGCCCGGGGAACCTAACGCAGCGGACGGAATCCAGAACCACCGAGGGGGGACTCGGCGTCGGATCGTGCCGGCGGTCACGACTCCGTTCGGGAGGAGCTGACCGACAATACCTTTTCCCGCCGCCTCGACAATGAGAGGAGAAACGGCGCGTAAGTGTAGTCCCTGGAACGGTGCGTTCGGTTCGATCGCACCCCCGTCCGACCGTCGACCACCCAATCGGTCGCCGTCGGATCGACGCCCGGCGTCGCCGCCACTTCGAATCCGATTCGGTCCTCGGATCGCACGGCCGTCTCGCTCTCCGCCGGGTGAACGCGCTCGAGGGCGACCGGCTGGGCTTTCCCGACCCCCGTCGTCGCGAGGGCACCCACGTTACTCCCCACTGCCGTAACGTATTCGCGCTGTCGCATGTCGTATCATGAGCTCTACAGGATAGGATACCTAACACAACGGTGGCGATACGAACACGGCCGAGGAAACGAGTGTCCGGTTCGGGAGGAGAACTGTGGCGGCGTCCCAGCGTGTGTCTCGAAAGGGTTTTTCGGCGCGGCCGGTTGCATACTGACAAATGGGGCTCGAGGATGAAATCGAGGCAATCGAAGACGAAATAGCCAATACGCCCTACAACAAGTCGACTGAGGCCCACATCGGCCGGCTGAAGTCCAAGCTCGCGGAGAAAAAGGAGAAACTCGAGAAACAGCAGTCCGGGTCGGGCGGCGGTGGCGGCTATTCCGTCGAGAAACACGGCGACGCGACCGTCGCGCTGGTCGGGTTCCCGAGCGTCGGCAAGTCGTCGCTGCTGAACTCGCTGACGAACGCGGAGAGCGAGACGGGGTCCTACGAGTTCACGACGCTCGACGTCAACCCGGGGATGTTGAACCACCGTGGCGCGAACATCCAACTGCTCGACGTCCCGGGACTGATCGAAGGCGCGGCGGCGGGCAAAGGCGGCGGCCAGCAGGTACTGGCGGTCGTCCGCAACGCCGACCTCATCATCTTCATGCTCTCGGTGTTCGAGATCGAGCAGTACGATCGGCTGCGTGAGGAGCTGTACGACATCAACATCCGCGTCGATCAGGAGCCCCCGCAGGTCACGGTCCGCCCGAAGATCAAAGACGGCATCAAGATCACCTCGAGCACCGACCAGGACTTAAACGAGAAGACCATCAAGGACGTCCTCCGCGAGCACGGCTACGTCAACGCCGACCTGAATCTCCAGGAGAACGTCTCCATCGATCGGCTGGTCGACGGCCTGATGGAGAACCGAGAGTATATCCCCTCGATCACCTGCGTCAACAAGGTCGACTTGATCGATCCCGACTACAAGGAAACGGTCGACGAGCAGTTGCGCCAACGCGATTTGGATCCCGAGGCGGTCACCTTCATCAGCGCCGAAGAGGAGAAGGGGCTCGACGTGCTCAAAGACCGCATCTGGGAGCGACTCGGACTGATCCGGGTCTACATGGACAAACCCGGCCGCGGTATCGACTGGGAGGAACCGCTCGTCGTCGAGCAGGGGACCACCGTCGGCGAGGCCGTCGAAAAACTCGGCGGCGAGATGGAAGAGCGGTTCCGCTTCGCCCGCGTGACCGGTCCCAGCGCGGCCCACGACCAACAGCAGGTCGGAAAGGACCACGTGCTCGAGGACGAGGACGTGCTGAAACTGATTCTGCGACGCTAGTCCCGGAAGGTCGACCCGTTCTCGTCACGTCACCCGACGGCTCGGCTGCCGCTCGGATCGGTCCGCATGCGGTACTGTCGAGAGGATCACACGAGTCGGATCGGAACGGTCAATAATATCCGGCGAGCCGAAGACTAGACAGCTATGGCTACGTACGGGGCACTCTCCGTGTTGCCGCCGCTGCTCGCGATCGTCCTCGCGATCGTGACCCGCCGGCCGATGCTGGCGCTGTTTCTCGGCATCTGGTCGGGGGCGGTCATCCACACCGAGAGTCTCGGCATCGCACAGACCTTCGACTGGATCGTCAGCGCGGTCATCGTCGACGACGGCTTCCACGTCCAGATCCTCGTCTTTACGCTCCTGTTGGGGTCGGGCGTCGCGCTCATCTGGCGGCTCGGCGGTGCGATCGCGGTCCGCCACTGGGCGACCGAACACCTCGAGACCCAGCGGACCGTCGGGCTGACCACGTGGATACTGGGACTCGTGTTGTTCTTCGACGACTACGCCAACACGGCCATCGTCGGGAGTACGATGCGGGAACTCTCCGATCAGCTCCACATCTCCCGGGAGAAGCTCGCGTACATCGTCGACTCGACGGCCGCGCCCGTCGCGACGCTGGGCATCTCGAGTTGGGTCGCGTTTCAGCTGTCGCTGATCAGGAGCGCGTACGACGACATGGGCGTCGCGGACGAGGCACCGACGGCGTTCGAGACGTTCGTGGGCTCGATCCCCTACAACACCTACGCGCTGCTGGCGATCGTCATGGTCGGCATCATCGTCTACACCGGGCGGGACTACGGCGAGATGCTCGACGCCGAACACCGCTCGCGGACGACGGGCGCGGTCAACCGCGAGGGTGCACAGCCGCTCCAGAAGGTCGAGGAGGACCTGGGCGCGCCGATCGACGAGCGCCCGATGCTGCGGACCTTCTTCGCGCCCGTCGTCGTCCTGATCACGGTGACGCTCGCGAGCGCCTTCTGGACGGGGTATCAGTCGTGGCTCTCGGCGCAGGCCGAGGCGGGAGCGCCGACGGCGTTCGGTGCCGCCGTCGACGACACGGGGCTCACGCGGGTGCTGATCGACATCGTCGGCGCGGGTGACTTCGCGGCGGCGCTGATCTGGGGGTCGTTCGCGATGGTCGCGACCGCGATCGCGATCGGGCTGGCCTACGACCTCTTCGATATCGGCGACGGCGTCGATACCGTCATCGACGGCTTCGGCATCATGCTGACGGCGGTCACGATCCTCGTGCTCGCGTGGACGATCAGCAGCGTCGCGGAGACGCTCGGCACGGGCGACTACGTCGCCACTATCGCCGAACCGTACCTCACGGCCGAGTTGCTCCCCGTTCTCATCCTGTTCATCGCCGCCTTCGTCGCGTTCACCATGGGTTCGTCCTGGGCGACGATGGGACTCGTCACTCCGATCGCCATTCAGGTCGCGTACGAATTCGGGAGCGGATTCGAACTCGTCCCGGTCGCCGTCGGTGCCGTCTTCTCCGGCGCGATCTTCGGCGATCACGCCTCGCCGATCTCCGATACGACGGTGCTCTCGGCGACGTTCTCCGGTGCGGACCTGATCGACCACGTGCGCACGCAACTTCCCTACGCTCTGACCGTCTTCCTCGTGGTCATCGGCTGTTACCTGCTCAACGGCTACCTCGGCGTCCCGCCGCTCGTCTTCCTGCCGCTTGGTACCGTCGCCCTCGTCGGCCTCGTCGTCGGCCTTTCGAGAGTCGACGCCGGTCGAAAGGGGCTCGAGCCGACCGCGACGATCACGGCCACCGAGATCGCCAGTTCCGAATCCGAACGCGGCTCGGAGTCGCCGGAGACCCGCGAGTAGGCCCCGCAGTCGCCAATTTTTTGGAGGGCGCAGCTGTCCGTTCGCGTATGGACGGAACGCTCGATCACACGATGATCCGCGTCGCTGATCTCGAGGACTCGCTCGACTGGTACCGATCCCACCTCGAGTACGAGGAGAAGGATCGCTACGAGGGCGACGGCTTCACTATCGTCTATCTCGGGCCCGAGGGGATGCACGAGGACGGCGCAATGCTCGAGCTCACCCACAACGAGGGTGAGGAGCCCGAACTGGGTGACGCCTGGGGCCACATCGCGGTCCGCGTTCCCGAAGGCGAACTCGAGGACTACTACCAGCAGCTCATGGACGAGGGCGTCGAGGACTACCGCGACCCCGAGTCCTGTGGCGGCCGCTACGCGTTCGTGAAAGACCCCGACGGCCACGAGATCGAGATCGTCCAGCGTGAGGCCGGGGCACTCTGGTCGCTCGACCACACCATGATCCGCGTCGAGGACGCCGACGAGGCGCTGGGCTTTTGGACGCGCAAGTTCGGCTACGACGAGGTCGGCCGGTGGGAGGCCGACACCTTCGCGAACTACTTCGTCGAACCCACGGATGCCGCTGACGAGGCGATGTCCGTCGAACTGACGTACAACTACGACGGCCGGAGCTACGAGATGGGCGACGCGTGGGGCCACCTCTGCGTCCGCCTCGACGACCTCCACGACGACTGGGACCGACTCATGACTCGGGACGCAGCGGACTACCGCGACCCCGAGAGCTGCGACGACATGTACGCCTTCACTAAAGACCAGGACGGCCACGAGATCGAACTCATCGAGCGCGATCTCGAGGCCGATTCGCTGTTCCCGTTTTAGGATCGCCGCGGCCACGGTCGACGCGAACGTCCCCGACGAACGCGGGTGGTTCGAAACCGTCGGGCCACCTACGGGTCGGGAATCGGAACGACGACGACCGGCTGCGTCGCGTCAGCCAGGACCCGCCGCGCGGTCGACCCGACAGCTCGCGTCGCGTCGGGATCGCCACCGTGCGCGCCGATGACGAGTTCGTCG
This sequence comes from Natrinema pallidum, assembly GCF_005890195.1. NCBI lineage: Archaea > Methanobacteriati > Methanobacteriota > Halobacteria > Halobacteriales > Natrialbaceae > Natrinema > Natrinema pallidum. The sequence goes on from NZ_CP040637.1 coordinate 843,759, forward strand.
ACGTCGACCGCCGCCGCCGTCTCGAGAAGCACCGTTGCCGGGGACCCCGACCGGCGCTCGGTCTCGACGCTACCGGCAGCCCCGAGTCGGACGGCTGCGACGTTCAACGCCTCGTCGGCGTCACGGCGCGCGGTCGGATCGTCGTCCGGGAGGACGGCGACGGCAGTCACGGTGTCGGCCGGGGTCACCCGGTCGTCGAGGTAGTCACAGATCGCCGCTGTCGTGTGGACGGAATCAGTACCGACGAGGTAATCCATAGCGACGCTACGGCGGCCTTCTCGAAGAACCCTGTGACGGGGGCGGGTGAGCCCGACCGAAACGCACGGATTTTCCGACCCAGAAAACGCGCTCGTATCACTAATACGATGGGGCGGGTAGGGACGTATGGGGGACGAGAGAGGCCGCCACCACACGCCTTCGTGGTCCCCCGTGCCTCCCCGCATCCGATCATCCCACTATGGGTCGCGACGCCAGCCTTGCCCCCTCCGCCCCCGCGACTCCCCCTCGCGCGGGGGCGTCCTGCGTCGTTCGACCCCCTCCTCACTGTCAGCGGAACCGGTGATCCCGGGATGGCTTCGGCCCTACACGTTTGCTCGCGACGACGAATCGATCAGTGCCGTCCGTACAGCGAGTAGGTGATCGCGCCCAGTCCGAGCAGTCGACTCACGTTCTCGAGCAGCGCGATGACGATCTGATCCGCCCTGACGAACGTCGTCATCACCACGTTAATCAGGAAGGGACACAGCGTCAGCAAGAGGAGTCCAATGGCGAGATAGAGCATCGACGATGCATCGTTGCGCCGGTAGCCACGGTAGGCCTGATAGGCGATAATCGTCCCGACAAGCGCGACAAGGAAGAGACTCGCGATCGTCAACAGTTCGAACAGCGTCACCTCGTTGATCCGGACGACCTCTCGACTCATCGCATTCCCTCCCACATGCGAGTGAACTTGTCGGCGACGTCTTCCTCGCGATACGTCAACTCGAGAGTGAACGAGCCGTCCTCCAGCGACAGCTCCAGTCGGTCGAGGTTCGCACTATAGACGCTGTAGTGGTTGCCGTCGGAGGCGAGTTCCGTCTCTTCGGTGACGAGATCACACTCCTCGAGCCGCTCGAGCCGCCGATAGATCGTCGGGAGAGACGCGTCACATCGTTCGCTCAATGTGCTGGCAGACATGGGTTCGACGCTCGTGTGGGTGAGGATATCCCGTGCGTACTCGTCGTCGAGAACCGAAAGCAATGTCGACAGGTCAGTTTCCTCACTCACTGGTATAGCTGTTCCTACCGGCATGGATATCAAAAGCGGTCCGGTTTTTCTGGATCAGAAAACACGTTTGCTCGCGGGCGCGGACGGGAAGTTTGCCGACGGAGACGTGACTCGTCTGTGGCACGCGAGCCCCCTCGCCGGAGACGTGGCAGTCCGTGCGAACGGAATCGATCACACCACGAAGTCCGTATATCGATATCTGGTTTATCAGAAGGGGGCAGCGTGATAAACCGAGACGGCGGTCGATTGCGACCGAAACAGCTACTGGCGAGCGTCCGCCCACGCGAGCCAGTCGAACAGCCGATCACGCAGTCGCTGCTCGCCGGTCGCCGAAAACCGGTGGCCTTCGCCTGCGAACCGCTCGACGAGGACGTCGGTCTCGAGGCGCGCAGCGGCGGCGAAGCTATCGGCCGGATCGACGACCGCGTCGTCGCCGCCGTGGAAGATCGCGACCGGAACGTCGAGTTCGCCGACCACGTCGTCGAACGGGTAGCGCTCGAGCGCGTCGAAAAACTGCCGTTCGATTCGGTCGCCGGTATCGAACGTCCACGCCCCCTCGCGCTCGACGACGGTCCGGTACTCGTCGAACTGCTCGCTGGTCGTCACGGGTGCACGCGCCGCGACCGCCTCGACCCGCTCGTCCTCGGCGGCGGCGTGGACGGCGACTTTGCCGCCGAAACTCGAGCCGAACAGCGCGTAGGATCGGGGATCGAAATAGTCGACGACGTGGCGGAGGTCGGTGAGTCGCGTCTCGAGCGTCGAATCGACGAACTGGCCGTCGGACTCGCCACAGCCCCTGGCATCGAATCGGACGGCGTTGTACCCCGCTTCGCTGGCCCGGCGACACCGAGCCTCGTAACTCCCGGATTTGTCGCTGCGCAGGCCATGGCACCAGACGAGCCAGTCGTCGGAGTCTGCCTCGTGGTGGACGGCGGCGACGGTCGGAGCGGCGTCCGTCGTCGCGTTGCCGACCGGAATACGGTGTGCCTCGGGCATCTCGTATCCCGGCAGACGCCTGCCGGGGCCTTGATAGCTGCGTCCCGACGGTTGCTCGAGGCCGGTCCATCGTCGACGCCGAAATACCGCGGCGGTCGGTCCGAAGCGATCCCGGGATGTCCTCATGAACGGACAGCCCCCCGGTAGGTGGGTCAAGACCCGTTCGACGGGCTTCGCGGCATCTGGACGAACGATTCCGGAAGGAGACGACAGAGTCGGTCCCGGCGCGCTGTCACACTCGAGGCCACGGACCTGCGACCGGTGTCCTCCGGCGAACCGTTTATCGCTCACCGGCGGGTTGGGTCGTGCATGACCCGCACGACCTATCGGTGTCCGTGTGGCGCACGCATCGAGTTCAAACAGGACCTCGAGAAGGAACCCGGCGTCCCGACGCCGGACTGGAAGTGCAAGGACTGCGGGACGCCGGTCCCGGGAATGACGGCCGAGAAGATCAGGCATCAACATCCCTCCTGAATCGCCGCGCTGAAATCGTGCCCGACGCTGCTGCAGTATATATCAAATAGCGGTATATGAAATAACAGCACGGGAACTAGCGACTCCGAACGGCGCATCGCTCTCGAGAACTGTCGCCGACGGCCAGCCGGACGGAGCGGCCGTGTAGAGACGTATGCTGCGAACCGTTTGCACGGATAGTCGGCCACCGTACTATACAGAGGTATTATAATTCGTTTTCCCAGTCGTCCCGCTCTGCCGACCTGTAGATGTCCGAGACACACGACGACGACGAGCGACGAACCGACCACCCGGACACGTCCAGCGGCGCGCTTCGCCGCCGATCGTTTATCGTCGCGGCCGGCGCATCGGCGACCGGAATCGGCGGCGCTGCGGGGGCAACACCCGGTCGCGGGAGCGATGACGACGCTCCCGATAACCGCCGACACGACGAGTCGAAACGGAGCCACTCCATCGGTCGCGACGGCGATCCGGACCTGATCGCCCACCGTGGCTTCGCCGGCCTCTATCCCGAGAACACCGTCGGCGCGGTCGACGCGGCTTCCCGCGGCGGACAGTCCGCCATCGCCCCCTCACGCGGTGCCGACATGATCGAAATCGACGTCGTTCCGACCGCGGAAAACGACGTCGTCGTGTTCCACGATAGCCGACTCGCCGGTCGCGACGACGGCGAGCGCGGCCTCACCGACACCGAGGGCGTTGTCTGGGAGACCGACACGGCGACCGTCACGAACGCCGAGGTCCTCGCAAGCGGCGAAACCGTCCCCCGGTTGCGGTCCGTCCTCGAGGCGATTCCGCCCCACGTCGGCGTCAACGTCGAACTGAAGAACCCGGGGTCGTTCGACGTGGCCTTCGCCGAATCGCTGCCGCGGGCGGAACTCGAGGACCGGAAGCAACGCTGGCAGCCCTTCGTCGCGCGGGTGCTCGACGTGGTCGACGACTTCCACCACGAGTACCTCTTCTCGTCGTTTTACGAGGCGGCGCTGGCGACGACCCGCGACGCGTCCGACTACGCCGTCGCGCCGCTGCTCTGGAACTCCGTTCGGGACGGTGTCGAAATCGCGCGACGCTACGACTCCGAGGCGATTCACCCGCCCTACCACATGATTCAGGGAACGCCGTTTTACGCTGATCAGCGCTACGAGGACGGAGCCGGCTGGTCTGACATCGATCTCCTCGCCGTCGCACACGAGGAGGGTCGAGACGTGAACGTCTTCACCCTCGCGACGTGGTACCAGGGCGAACAGCTCGCAGCGGCCGGCGTCGACGGACTCATCAGCGACCACGCGGACGTGCTCCGGTTCGGCGCGACGCGGTAACCCGAGAGACACGGACGCTTCGGATCGGATCGCGGCCGGGTCACACTTTTCCGATCCGTGAGACCGAAACACGGATTTAGGATCGTGGAACAGTATCCAACGAGTAATGATCCGTGGCGTTCCCCGCACGATCCGTTCTTGCCGCGGTGATACCCGCCACGAGCGGCGACGCGGAGGCTCGCGATCGCGTCTCCGTCCGATACCGGGGCGGGTGATCGCGTCGTGACCGAAGTGGCGATCGCCGACGCGGTCGACGCCTATCTCCAGCGAAAGGCCGTCGGCGACCCCGACGGCTCGGGCGCGGGAGCCTACGCGTCCAACGCGGAATCGATCCTCCGGCGGTGGGCCACCTGGCTCGAGGAAGAGCACGATCGCACGTCGCTGTTCGCGCTCGAGGTCGACCACATGCGCGCTTACGCCGAGGAACTCCGCCGACGGACGGAGCGCGGGGAGTACACTGCCTCGACCGCTGGCACCTACTACGCGGTGGTCCGCGCGTTCCTCTCGTGGTGTGTTCGCGGCGGCGTCCTCGAGCGAAACCCCGCGGCGACCGACCGCGCCGAAGCCGCATTGCCGACCGCCGACACGCGGCCATCCGACGACTCCTGGACGGCCGATCAGCGGCGCGCACTCGAGCGCCACGTCCGCGAGCGGGTGCTCGAGGCCGACGCCCAGTCGACGAGCGAGCGCCGCACTCGGCTGCGCGAGTACGCGATGGTCGCCGTCCTCGCTCACTCGACGGTCCGCGGCGCGGAGCTGTTCCGGGTCCCGGAGGACGACCGTCGTACGGGTGCGACCTGGGACGACGTCGACTTCTACACCGGGACGATCCGCGTGCTGGGGAAGTCCCAGCGCCTCGAAGACGTACCGCTTCCCGCCCGTGCGCGGACGCCGTTGCGGCGCTATCGAGTCGTGCTCGATCCGCCGTCGAACGACTGGCCGCTGTTTCCGACGGGGCATGCGCCGTCGATCGCCGCGCGAGTCCGGTCGGTGCTGGACGATCGCGGCCACGACGAGCGCGAGATCGAGGCGCTGCTCGAGGACGCGACGGCGATGGAACTCGCACGCGAGCGGTCGATCGCCCCGCCGGCGATCACTACTGAGGGCGCGCGGTCGATCCTGAAGCGACTCTGCGAGGCAGCCGTCGTCGATGTCGACGGGAACTACCTGACGCCGCGGGGTGTCCGCCGAGAGCACGACGACGTGTACCGACGCGAAGCGACGGCGTCGAAACCGACCCTGCGGGCGTCGGTCCTCGAGCAATCGATCGTGGTACAGGAAACGCAGCGGTCGCCCGAGACGGACGCGAAGCGGCGCGACGAGCAGTCGAAGACGGAGTAAACGCGCGGATTGTCCAGGTGACGGTCGATCCTCCGACGACGCTCAGACGACGAGGAGCCACAGGACCACCGTCAGGACGAGCGTCAACAGCAGGACGGTGGTCCCGATGCCGGTCCGGAGGTGGATCGTCGACGGGCGGCCGCCGTCGGTCGGCTGCCGTTCGTCGACGGCGACCAACCAGTCGGGCAACTGCCCCGCCGCCGCGTCGACGGCGAGAACGGGGTTGTTCCCGATCCAGTAACAGCGTTTGACCGCACCGACGACGGTCCGGTCGACGGCGGCGTAGGTTCCGGTGACGCCGAGCATCGTCCAGCGACTGACGGCGTAGGTCGCAGGGTAGACGACCATCGCCGGATCGCCGAGGTCGAGTTTCGAGAGCGGCTTCCGGACGACGACGAAGGTGGCGGCCGCGACGCCGGTCAGTACCCCCGCCGTCTGCAGGTGGCCCGAACTGTAGGGGTGGAGATGGCTGTGCCCGCCGTAATACTCGAACTCGAGGCCGTGGATCGTCGGCGCGAGGTCGGCCAGTCCCTGCCACCAGACGCCGAAGAGGAGACAGGCCCCGCCTAGCCCGAGCATCGCGACGGTCTGGCCGGGTTTGGCGTCCGCGACCTCGAGATCGCTCTCGCCGTGGAAGAAGACGTAGTAGCCGAGCTTGATAAAGGACAGCAGCGTCCCGATCGCGCCGAGCCAGAGCAGCCAGTACAGCGCCTGATACTCAGGCTGGCCGTAGTAGTGGGGGTCGGCTGCATCGAAGAGCATCCCTTTGCTGACGTATCCGTTGAAGCCCGGAATCGCGGTGATCGAGAGTGCGCCGAACCCGAACCCGATCGCGGTCAGGGGCATCTCGCGCCAGAGGCCGCCTAGCTTGTACAAGTCCTCCTCGCCGGTGCGATAGATGACGACGCCGACGGCCATGAACAGCAGGCTCTTGAACAGCACGTTGTTGAACAGGTGGCTCATCGCGCCGGCGGCGGCGAGATCCGACCCCATCGTGGCCATACCGATCCCGGCGACGATATAGCCCAGTTGGGCCTGAATGTGATAGGAGAGGAGCGCCCGCATGTCGTGTTGCAACAGGGCAAAGGTCGCGCCGTAGACGGCCATCAGCCCGCCCATGTACGCGATGTAAATGCCCAGATCGCTCCCGGCATCGACCGGGAACGCCCGGTAGAGGACGAACGCGCTCGTCTTCGTCGTGTACACCGAGAGGAAGACGGAGGCCGCGATGTGGGGTCGCGGGTAGGTGTCGGGGAGCCAGGTGTGGACCCCGATAAATGCGACGTTGACCCCCATCCCCAGCACCGCGAGCAGCGCCGGAATCCCGTTTGCGATCCCGGCCCCGTCGTAGACGAAGGTACCGGTCTGGACGTAGTGAACCGCGACTGCCATCATCACGAGCACGCCGCCGGTGCCGTGGAACAGCGCGTATCGGAAGCCAGCCCGAACCGCCTCGCCGCCGTAGTGCCAGACCACGAGCGTGCTGGTGACGGCCATCAACTCCCACATGAACAGGAGCACGAGCCAGTCGCCGGCGAAGGCCGCCCCGATCGACGAGGAGACGTAGACGAGCGCGAACGCGACCAGCGTCTTACTGGCCTCGCTCGAGTAGGCGTAGATGACGCTACAGACCCCGAGGAAGCCGAGGCCCAGCCCGACCATTCGGGAGAAGTCGTCGACGTAGAACGGGACGACATCGAACCCGAGGAAGGTCCCCGCGAGGTGCTGGCCCTCGGGCGCCACCAGCGAGATCGCAAGCACGGCTGCGAGACTGAGCGCGCCGACGGCGAAGCCGGCGATCCGCGGCAGGACGAGCACGAGCAGCGCCGCCGCGAAGACGATGAGCGGCGGGTAGGCCATCGACAGGAACTCGAGTGTCATCAGGTGGACACCTCCGTCACGAGTCGGTCGAACGGAACGGCAGTCAGCTCCTCGAAGGGCAGTCCGAAGACGCCCCCGACGATCTGTCTCGCCAGGTCGAGGAAGACGGCGTAGTCGGGGCCGACCCCGAGGATGACCGCGCCGGTCGCGATCACGGCGATGGGCGCGAGCATCAGCCACGTGGTCTCGGTACCCGGCGACCGACGCGGCCAGCCGTCGGCCGGCGGTCCGCCGGTCAGGTGGTCGTCGAAATCGCCGTGGTGGTCGACGGAACTGACTTGCTCTCCGCCGGGAACCTCGGCGTCACTCGGGTATTCGTCGACGGCGTACTCGTCGGTCCCGTCCTCGTCCGCGTCGGCTCGCTCCGGATCGGATCGGTCGGCTTCGCCATCGGTCGGCTGCCCGCCGTCGGCGGCGACATCCGCGTCGGACCGGTCGGCGTACGATTCGACCAGCCCGCCCCGTGGGAACTCGAGGAGGGGTTTGGCGTCGTGGCGATCCTCGCTCTCGAAGAACGCGGTGTAGACGACCGGCCAGAAGTACGCGACGTTGAGGACGGCCGAGAGCAACAGTGCGGCGGCGAACAGCCAGTATTCGCCGCCCATGGAGCCGGCACCGAGCAGCATGTAGAACTTGCTGACGAAGCCGGCGACCGGCGGGAGACCGGCCATGCCGGCCGCACCGACCGTGAAAGCGGTCATCGTTAGCGGCATCCGCTTGCCGATGCCGGCCATCTCGCTGATGTAGTCGGTGTGGGTCTCGACGTGGATCGATCCCGCACAGAAGAACAGCGTGAGCTTCGCGAACGCGTGGGCGGGAATGTGAAACAGCGCGCCGACCATCGCGTACGGATGCAGCATCGAGAGCCCGAGCACGATGTAGGACAGCTGTGCCGTCGTCGAGTACGCCAGCCGGCGCTTGAGGTGGTCCTTCCGCATCGCGATGATGCTCGCCGCGGTCAGCGTGAACGCGGCGACGATGGCAACGGGGATGTTCAATCCGACGGTGCCGATGCCGGGCACGTCAAGCGGTAGGTCGTGGATCAGCCCGGGACCGTAGACCTCGAGAATGACCCGGGCGATGCCGAACGCACCGGATTTGACGACCGCCACGGCGTGGAGCAATCCGGAAACGGGCGTCGGGGCGACCATCGCGTCGGCGAGCCAGGAGTGAAGCGGCATCAAGGCGGCCTTGACGCCGAAGCCGGCGATGAGCAGGAAGAAGGCGGCCTGCGCGTAGACCGGCTCGGCCTGTGCGGCCGCGGCGAGCGCGTCCATCCCGCCCGCTTCGAAGGCGAGCGTCGGCCCGCTGCGGACCAGACTCGTCAACCAGTAGATCATGGCGGTCCCGGCGAGCAGAAAGACGCCGCCGCCGAAGAAGGTGTACGTGATGTACTTTCGGCCGGCGATTCGCGCCTCGGAGTCCTCGTTGTGGGCGACTAGCGGGTACGTGACAAGCGAGAGCAGTTCGTAGAAGACGAAGATCGTCACCAGATTCGCCGCAAAGGCGATCCCGACGGCGGCTGAAAGGCTGGCCGCGAAGGAGGCGAAAAAGCGCGTCTGGGAGTGCTCGTCGAGCCCGCGCATGTAGCCGATGGCGTAAAAGGACGTGAAGATCCAGAGGAAACTCGCGAGGAGGGCAAAGAAGATTCCCAGGGGATCGGCTCGAAGGGCGAAATCGATACCCGAGAGGAACTGAATCCCGGTGCTCTCTCGGAGGCTCCACGCGAAGACGGTCCCGTCCATAACCGCGGGAAGCATGCTGACGATGATTCCGAACTTCGCGAGGGCGGCGACGACCGACCAGCCTTCGCGGAGGTTCGGACGACGATGCGACGCGACGATCAGGACGATGGCGACCGCTGACACCAACACGGCGGCGAGCGGTCGAATATCTGCAACCATTAGTTGATCACCTCGGTGAGGAACGGATCGAGTAGTTCGGCGATCGTTCCCCCCGCGAAGCCGAGGGCAACGGCGCCGAGCGCGGCGAGGACGACGATCGCGACCATGCCGGTCGAAACGGGAGCCTCCGATCGGTCGCCGCGAATGGCGGCGATGGCGGCTCCGGGTTCGTCACGTGCGGGTTCGGCACCGGAATCGTCGGGTCCGGCATCACCGCCGTCCGTCGCGACCGGAGCCGGCGCGTGGGGCCGTTCGGCCGTCGCGGACGGCGTGAAGTACATCTTCTCGAGCAGGCGAGCGGCGTAGGCGAGGGTGAGCATGGTACTGAGGAAGATCACGGCGGCGACGGGCCACAGTTCGGACTGGACGGCACCGAGCGCGATGTACCACTTTCCGACGAAACCGACGCCCGGTGGGACGCCGACGAGCGAGAGCAAGAGCACGGCGATCGCGCCGGCGGCGATCGGTCGCGATTTGGCGAGGCCGGCATACTCGTCGACGGTGCGGGCGTCGTAACTCCGCGCGACGAGTGCAACCCCCAGGAAGAGACCGGCCTTCACCAGACCGTGACCGACGAGATGGATCGCGGCACCGATGAAAGCCGTTTCGGAGCGCCCGGCGATGACGACGCCGTAGGCGGCGATCACGAGTCCGAACTGCGAGACCGACGAGTACGCGAGCATCCGCTTGACCTCGGTCTGGATGACAGCCAGTATCGTTCCTGCGAGGACGCTCACGCAGCCGATGGTGAGGACGACCGCAGCCGCGTTCGGCATCGCGGTGAGGTACTCGACGCCGAAGACGGTCACGATCAGCCGGCCGAACGCGTACGCGGAGGCAGTTGAGACGAGCGCGGCGATCAGCGGCGTCACGCCGTCGGGAGCCTGCTGGTAGGCGCTCGGTTGCCAGGTGTGCAGCGGCCACTGAGCGACCTTCACGGCGAAGCCGACGACGATGAACGCGACGCCGGTATGGATCAGCGTCTGACTCTCCGCGGCGGGAATCGCGTCGGCGAGTTCGAGCATGTTCAGCGTCCCCGTCGCCATGAAGACGAACGCGACGCCGATCAGGTACATCGACGCGGCGATCGTGCCCAGGATCAGGTACTTCAGGGAGGCGACCGCCGCTTCGGGACCGTCGCCGCTGGCGACCAGCGCGTAGGTCGCCAGGCTCGTGATCTCGAGGAAGACGAACAGGTTGAACACGTCGCCGGTCAGCGAGATGCCGAGCAGCCCGGCGGTCAGCAGCAGGTAGGCGGTGTAGAACGTGTTTCCGCGCGGGCCGCCCCGGCGCGTGTACGCGAGGACGCCGGTGGCGACGGCGGTCACGAGCAGGACGATCAGCATCGAGAACTGATCGGCGACGAGTTCGATCCCAAACTCGCGGGAGTAGCCGCCGAGCGTGTGGGTGACGTCCGCGCCGCGAGTGTAGACGATGCTCGCGAGAGCGGTCGCCCCGATGAAGAGCGCGCTCGTCGTGAGTGTGGCGACAGTCCAGCCCGTTCGGTCGAGCCACAGGCCCAGCGCGATCGGGAGCGTCGCCGCGAGGATCGGTACGGCGATCAGCAGCGGAAGGAGCAGATCGACGCTACTCATCGGCACGCACCTCCCGAAGCGTGTCCTCGCGGAGCGTCCCGTACTCCGCGTAGATGCGGATGATCAGCGCCAGTCCGACCGCCGTCAGCGCGATCCCGACGACGATAGCGGTCAGCACGATCACCTGGGGCAGCGGGCTCGCAACCATGACGTTCAGGGGAACGCCGCCTTCGGGGACGATCGGTGCCGACGCACCCTCGGCGTCGATATAGGCCATCGAGATGAAAAACAGGAAGATAGCCGTCTGGAAGAGGTTCACCCCGATCAGTTTCTTCACGAGGTTCTCGCTGGCGATCACCATGTAGATCCCGATACCCAGCAGAACGAACACCAGCACGTACGTATAGTGGCTAAAGATGGACTCAATCATCGTCACTCACCACCTCATCCGCCGACTCGCCGCGCTCGTTGCGCTCGTTGCGGCCGCCGGTCCCGCTCGGTCGCTCGGGCGAGAACCCGGCTGCCATCGTAAAGAAGAGACTAATGATGGTTCCCGTGACGATCAGCGAGATGCCGCCGATCTCGATGGCCTCGAGTCCCCACTTCGGCTTGATGTGGAACACCTCCTTGAGCATGGTGAACTCGAGGAAGTGCCCGCCCAGTGCGATCATCGCGAGGCCGATAGCCCCGAAGATGACGACGCCGCCGGTGATGATACCGACGAGGAAGGAATTACGAAGCCACCGGCGGGTCGGCTCGATGCCGAACGCGAAGGCGAGCATGAGGACGGTGACGCCGACGACGGTCCCTCCCTGGAACCCCCCGCCGGGGGCGTCGCCCCCATGGAAGGTCATGAACAGCCCGTACGTGAGCGTAAACGGTGCGATGATCTTGACGGCGGTCATGATCACCTGACTCTCGGTGTAGGTATCGTCGACGGATTGCGACATTAGGCGAACACCTCGCGTTTCAGGACGAGCAGGGTCGAGACGCCGGCGGCGAAGACGACGACCGCCTCGCCGAAGGTGTCGAACCCACGGTAGGCGGCGAGCACGGCTGTGACCGCGTTCTTGACGCCAGTTTCGTGATACGTCTCGGTGATGTAGTGTTGGGTGACCTCGAGATTCGACCAGACGGGCGTGTCCGTGCCACCGACTGCGTACATTTCGGGCAGAACGACGCTACAGAGCAGGAGTACGAACGCACCGACGACGACGACCGCCGGGACGTGAATCCGTTCGCTAAGCCGGTCGGTCGACGGGCGCGTCGTCCGTGCGATCGTCAGCAACAGCAACAGCGTCGTGACGCCGGCCCCGATGGCGGCCTCGGTCATCGCCACGTCGGGAGCCAACAGGAACGTATAGAGGATCGCCATGCCGAGGCTGTAGGCCCCGAAGACGATGATCACGGACAGAATATCGCGAAACAGCGCCGTCGCGAGGGCCGTCGCGAGAATAAACGCCACGAGGGTGTACGCGAACAGACTCATCGCGACTCACCGTCCGTCTCGGCGTCGCGATCGGTTTCGTCCCCGTCTTCGCCCTCCTCGGCGAGGACCGGCGCGACCCCCGTCTCGGCCGCCGATCGGGAGATCGCGTGGGCCGCCGTCGGATTCGTGATGAACACGAAAAACAGCAGGAGGACAGTGTAGACCGCCGCGTGCTGCCAGCCGAACGCGACCGCGACGCCGGCGAGCGCAAAGCCCGCCCCGAGCGTGTCGGTCTGGGAGGCGGTGTGGGCCCGCGAGTAGACGTCCGGCAGACGGATAACGCCGACCGTCGAGACGAACGTAAAGAGCACGCCCAACCCCAGCAGGGCGACGATCACCCAAAAGCGGAGCGTCTCGATCACAGCACACCACCTCGCTCGACGGTGAACTTCGAGATGGCGATCGACATCAGGAAGTTCAACAGGGCATAGATCAGCGCCACGTCGAGGAACCACGACTGGTCGAGCCCCGCCGCGAGCAGGGCGAGGATGACGACCGTGTTCGTCCCCAGTACGTTGACTGCCAGCAGGCGGTCCTGCGTCGTCGGCCCGACGACGGCGCGATAGAACATCATGATCGCGAGAATGACGAACAGCGCCGCCGCAGCGAGGAACACGTCCTTGAGCGGGACCGGCATCACAGCTCGTCACCCCCGACGATTTCGGCGTCGTCGCGTTCGCGCGGCGAGGCGATCGCCGCCGACTTGCGGCCGTAAAAGACGAAGCGAATCCCTCGCTCGAGGCCGCCGTCGAAGAGGTCGTCGCGGGCACCCGGGATCAGCGTGTGAACGAGCAGTTGCTGGTTGTTGGCTCGGACCGTTAGCGTCCCCGGCGTGAGCGTGATACTGTTCGCCAGCGCGGTCAGCGGCAGGCCGCTTCGGACGCGGGAGTTGACCCGCGTTAGCGTCGGCTCGATCGGCATCGACGGCCGGAGGATGACGAGCGAGACCGCGATATTGGCCTTGACGATCTCCCAGAGTAGATACGGGATGTAGAGGGCAAACCGGACGACTCGGAGCGGCGACTGCACGCGATCGAGCGGGACGGTAAACGTCACCTGCGCGAGCGAGACGGCGACGATACCGGCGACCGCCGCGCCGGTAACGAGATCGAACCAGTAGGTCGGATCCCCGAGGAGGAGATAGAAACCGTAGGAGATCAGAAAGGTCGCGAACAGGCGGTCGAAGCCCTCCGCACCGCCGTCGAGACGGCCGCGTCGGGCCGGCCGATCGACGGGCGCTTCGTCGTAGGCCAGCCCGATGCGATCGAGTTCGCGCTCGAGGGGCTGGAGCAACTGTGCGGTGACGCCGGGCTGATACTCGGGATCGAGGACGACGCGATCGATCCCGTGTTCGTCGGCGTAGGCGTCGAAGATTTCGGCGTAGTCGCGGGGGCCGAACAGGTACTCGTCGGCACCGAGCGTTGTCGTCTCGATCGTCACGTCGGCCCCGCCGGCGTCTTCTTCGACCCAGTTTTGTGCCCGCGAGAGCAGCCTCTCGGCGTCATCGCTGTACCGATCGCTCTCCGGGACATCGGCGTCGTATGGCATCGCGACGACGAGATGACACTCGAGCGAGTCGGCTGCCTCGAGACCGGACTGGACGGCGTAGCCAACCGTCTGTCGAACGGTCACCGTGTCCGACAGCGGAACGAGCAGGCGTTCAACCGCCACGGCGTCTCCCCCCTGGCGACCGTCGTTGGATACTCATGACTCTCGTTGTTAGTCGAACCAAGCGGTAGCCGTAGGAAAACGATTTCGTTATTCAGTAGCAACCGTCCGTTCCGACGGGTATATCCCAGTTATTCGTGATATTTATCCTGCGTGCTTCCCGAGCCGTCGGGAGGAGTGGCGCTCGTGGCCGCCGCGGGACGATCGGTAGTTTTACAATTGCAGTTTCAGTAGGGAAAACTGACTTGCATGACGACGACTGAAACCGTTCACGATCGGATCGGGACCGCACGCGACGAACTCACAACTGGCCAGTTGCTGGCCGTCTTCGCGTTCGTCGCAGCACTGACGTTCGTGCTGCTGTTCCTCCAGGAGCCGCTGGCCCACGACTCGATGCACAACTTCCGACACGCCGTCGGCGTCACCTGTCACTGATGCTCGTCGACTATCTCGAGCGGGGCGTGCTCGCCGGGGTAATCGCGGGACTCGCGTACGGCCTTTACATGGCGCTGGTCGCGAACCCGTTGCTCGGCTACATGGAGACGGTCGCCGAGGGTGGCGAGCACGGTGACCACGCTTCCGCCGGCGAGCACGCCCATGCCGCCGGCGAGCACGCACACGAGGCGGGTGAGCACGCCCACGCCGTCAGCGAAGCGACGACCGCCGCCGTGAGCATCGGCGGCGGCGTCCTCTGGGGAATCCTCCTCGGTGGCGTCTTCGCGCTCGCCTTCTACTTCCTCGAGCCGGCGCTGCCCGGCCGCGGGCGGGTCAAGACCTACGTGCTTGCCGGAGCCGGCTTTCTCGCCGTTTCCCTCGCCCCGTGGCTGGTGCTGCCGCCGACGACGCCGGGTGCCGAACAGGCGTTCGATCCCACGTTCCGGAGCGCACTCTACGCAGGCATGATGGCCGTCGGCGCGGTCGTCGCCGCCGGATCGATCTACGGCTACCGGCGCGTTTCGGCTCGGAGCCGGCCGATCGGAGTCGTGACGGCTGCAGTCCCGATCGTGGCGCTCGTCGCGATCACCGCGGTCGCAGCGCCGACGATCGTCGAGATCGGCGCGATGCCGGCGGAGTTAGTCGCCGCGTTCCGCGGGATAACCGTGCTGAGTCAGGCCGCGCTCTGGGCGCTCGTCGCCGGCTGTTTCGGCTGGCTCCAGACGCGAGCCGGCGTACGACCGGCCGCGGAGCGACGCGACGACCTACTCACGAGTCCATGAAGGATCGAACCGAAGAACACCGCGACCGCCTCGACGCGCACGTTTTCGTCTGTACCAACGACCGCGACGGCGAGTACGCGAGCTGTGGCGCGGTCGGTGCCGAGGAGACGGTCACGGCGGTTAAAGACTGGCTGCGGGAGCGCGACGCCTTCTGGACCGCGGTCTCCGTCAGCGAAACCTCGTGTCTCGGGTTGTGCAGCGAGGGTGGAACCGCGATTTCGATCCAGCCGCGAAACACGTGGTACTCGGACGTGACACCCGAGACCGTTCCCGACCTGCTCGAGTCGGAGTTCGGTCCGGACGCGGACCGAGTTCGCGACGAGGGGTAACCGGCGGCGAGGGGCGGCGGTGGCCGGTCGGACCCGGCCTCGAGCGCTTCGGGACGTTTACCTGTCGCCCGCCCCCATGTCCCGGCAATGACGCTGTACTCGCGGGTTCGCCCCCTCGCGTTCAAGCTGCCGGCCGAGACGGCCCACGAGCTGGGCAAACGGACGCTCCGGGCGGCCCAGTCGACGTGGCCGACGCGAACGGCATTAGCCTACGCCTACGGATACGACGATCCGGCCCTCGAAGTCGACCTGTTCGGCACGACGTTTCCGAACCCGGTCGGCGTCGCCGCCGGTTTCGATAAGAACGCCGAAGTGACCCACGCGCTCGCGGCGCTTGGCTTCGGCTTCGTCGAGATCGGCACCGTCACGCCGTATCCGCAGGCGGGCAACGATCGCCCTCGACTCTTCCGGCTGCGCGAGGATGAGGCGATGATCAACCGAATGGGGTTCAACGGCCAGGGGATGGACCGCGTCAAATCCCGGCTCGAAGCCGACGGCACGCCAACTATGCCGCTCGGAGTCAACGTCGGGAAGATGAACTCCTCGAGCGAGCGGGAGGCGATCGAGGACTACCGGCGTGTTTTCGATCGGCTCTCGCCGTTCGCCGACTACGTCGTCGTGAACGTCTCCTGCCCGAACACGCCCGACGAGTTCGACGAGGGATCGCCCGAGCATCTGCGGGCGATCTTCGAGACGCTCGAGGCGGAAAACGACCGAAACGTGCCGATCCTGGTCAAGATCGGCCCCGACGAACCCGCGGAATCCGTATTCGATCTCGTGGACATCGTCCAGGAGTTCGACCTCGACGGCATCGTCGCGACGAACACCTCGACGAGCCGCGAGGGACTCACGTCCCCCCGACGGGAGGAATGGGGCGGACTCAGCGGAAAGCCACTCGCGGACCCCTCGACGGCCGTTATTCGGTCGCTCGCGGACTACACCGACGGGGACCTCCCGATTATCGGCGTCGGCGGGGTCGACTCGGCCGAAAGCGCCTACGAAAAGATCCGCGCCGGTGCCTCCCTGGTCCAGTTGTATACCGGGTTCGTCTACCAGGGCCCGTCGACCGCGACGCGGATCAACCGGGGGCTGGCAGCGCTGCTCGAGCGCGACGGCTTCTCGTCGGTCGAGGACGCGGTCGGTGCGGGCCTCGAGTGAGCGGCCCCGCCGTCGAATCTCGTGTCCGCGTAGCGCCGTCAATCGAAGTGGAACTCCTCGACGCGACGGACCGCGTAGGCTGCCGAGAGCAGGCCGACGATCGCTGCGAGCGTACACGACGCGATCGTTCCGCCGATGCGGACGACGGCCTGCGACGGGCCGATGGCCGACGCGATCGCGCCGGCGACGAGAGAGTTGTGGGCGGCGAGCGTCGGCATCGCGACGAGGAAGACGACCAGCGAGTAGGCCGAAAACGCCAGCGTGCTCGGGACGATCGCCTCGGTGCTCCGGGAGACGCTGACCTCCTCGAAACGGGGGAATAGCGCGCCGATCCCGGTGGCGATCGGACCCGCGAAAACGGTGAGTACGAGCGCACTCACGGCAAGCGTGACGACTGCCCCCATCGAGTGGGGACTCGCTATCCCGAGTCCGACGACCGTCACGAGAGTCACCGGCCCCACGAGGAGCATACCGGCCACGACGTGTCCGACGACGAGCGCTTTGCCGGGGGCCCTACTCAGGAGCGTCGCCGGGAGGGCGGCCCCTTCGTTCCCGACGACGTTGAGCGCGAAGAGCGCGCCGGCGATCCAGGGACCGAAGCAGACGATCCAGATCGGGAGCCCCCGGCCGATCGTTCCCGTCTGGACGGCGTTCATAATCGGGTTGATCAACAGAAAGAGTGGGTAGAACGCGAACGTCAGCGTGATCGGGGCCCGCCGCGCCCGCTTCCAATCCGCTGTCGCGACACCCAGTACCGGCTGTGGAAGGAGTCCCGAAAGTCGACTCGCCGTGGACGACGATCCGGGCTCCGCTTTGTGCTCGATGTGAACGCCGTCGGCGTACCAAATCCCGGCCGCGAGTCGCGGCAACGCGGCGGCGTTCACCAACAGGAACGCGCCACTCGCGAGCAGCGCTCCGGCACTCCGACCGATCGACGCCGCCGACACTGAACCGACGAGCGCGAGGTCGCCGTACCAGCCGATCGGCGTCGACTCGAGGAGCCGAGACAGCGGCTCGAGCACGGACGCGAACGAGTGCGTGAAGATGACGCCGAAGTAGGCGATCACGAGCAGCCCGAACACGACCGACCGGAGTCGGGTCAGCAGTGTCGATCGAACGCCGGCGTTTCTGATGACAAGCGAGACGAGGAAGCCAGTCGTAAGCGCCGTCGCCAGCGTCGTGCAAACGGTGAGAAAGAAGGGTGGTGCCGACAGCACCGATCCGGTCCCCGCAGCGAA
This sequence comes from Natrinema pallidum, assembly GCF_005890195.1. NCBI lineage: Archaea > Methanobacteriati > Methanobacteriota > Halobacteria > Halobacteriales > Natrialbaceae > Natrinema > Natrinema pallidum. The sequence goes on from NZ_CP040637.1 coordinate 861,574, forward strand.
CAGGAGTGACCCACCCACGGCGATCAGGATGGCAGGAGCTCCCCAGACGACGCATTCTGCCAGCAGCAGGCCGGCAAGCAGCTCCCGGTGAGAGACGGTCGTCAGATAGCCCTCGAGGCGGTCCGGGCGGAGCGCCGTCGCGTACGCCCGATAACCGCCGAAGCCGGCGACGAACAGCCATGCGTAGACGAATCCGAGCCGGGTCAGCGACAGCGGCGTTTCGATCTCTCCGGACGCGACCCGCGAACCGAAGAGGTAGATCCCGAACAGCCCACCGAGTCCCAGCGGGATCAAGAACAGAACCGAAATCCAGATCCCGATCAACTGGGCCGTGTTTCCGGACAGGACCCGCCAGCGGCGACTGAGTTCGAGGCGGCCGATCGTAACGACGTGTTCTCGCGTGCCCATCGTCACTGTACCGCCGCGCCGTGATCAGTCGTGACCGCGAGGAAGACGTCCTCGAGCGTCGAGTCGGACTCGCTCTCGACCTGCCGAGTCAGGGTCTCGGGAGCCCCCTCGGCGACGATTCGGCCGTCGGAGAGCACACCGACCGTATCGGCGAGTTCCTCGACGACGGGGAGGATGTGCGTCGAGAGGAAGACGGTGTGACCCTCGGCGGCCATCTCCGCGATGGCGTCCATGACCGTTCGGGCGGCTCGCGGGTCGAGTCCGCTCGTCGGCTCGTCGAGGAAGAGCACGTCGGGTTCGTGCAACAGCGCCTGGACGAGTCCGATCTTCTGGCGCATCCCCTTGGAGTACTCGTCGATCCGTTTCCCGGCATCGCCGTCCAGGTCGAAGCGCTCGAGCCACGCGTCGATCCGCTGCTTCGCCGCCGAAGCGGGGATATCGCGAAGCCGTGCGAAGTACTCGAGCTGTTCGTATCCGGTCAGTTCGTCGAACACGGGCGGGTCCTCGGGCAGGTAGCCGATCGCGTCGCGGACTCCGTCGCGGTCGGTCACGGGGATGCCCACGATCCTCGCCTCGCCCGCGGACGGCCGAGTGAGGGTCGTCAGCATCCGCATCGTGGTCGTCTTGCCCGCTCCGTTCGGGCCGAGAAAGCCGTAGACGGTCCCCCGCTCGACGGCGAAGTCGACGCTCTCGACGGCGAGCGTGTTGCCGAATCGTTTCCGTAAATCGGTTGCCTCGATCGCTAACTGGGTGGCGGACATCGGGTTATCTCCGTCATGTTATCAGTTGTTGGTAATACGATTTCTTTATTCAGTCTGCACCGCGAATGTTTGTCGGGCGATTCATCGTCATTTGTGTATTTACTCACGGGCGTAACTAGTTCTTTCTATCTGTTTCCTGATACTATTCTTCGAGCGGTTTCACCCGGAGTTCGCCGAAGCCGTATCGGGAGTGCGACCCGACCCGCGTGAGGCCGTTCTTCGCGGTCTCGACCGGGCGGTCGCCGAGGTACTTCACGACCTGTCCGTGGTCCACCGTCACGAGGTCGAAGACTTCGCGTTGCTCCAGTATCTTCTCTTCGCGGAACCGGAGATCGTCGCGGTTCTCGGCCCACCACCACGGGACAGGACGGTCGTTCGTCTCCGGGTACTCCGACTCCAGCACGAACGGCGTCACCAACTCGATGAGGTACGTCTCCGCGCCTTCGAGCCGCGAGTAGTCCAGTTCCTCGAGGTCAACCATCTGTGTGTCCTTCAACTCGACCTCGCCGTAGCCGTAGTTGCGCTTCCCGCCGAACTGGATGCCCTCCAGCACGTCCTCGCCGAGCGAGAGAACCGTCGGGTCATCAGCGTGCAGGTAGGCGTGAACGTACCACTTCGTCGTCTGCTGTTGCTTCCGCTGGTCTTCCCGGCGGCCCATGATGGTCTCGTGAGCCAGCGCCGGGTGGCCACCGTGGACGCGGAGATCGTGCGTGTTCAGCGCGTCCCGAGCGCGGGTGTCCAGCATCCACGGGTGCATCGCCTCCCGCTGGAGAAACAGGTCGTCGTAGGCCTCCACGTCCGGCAGGCCGCTCCCGAGGTACGGGCGGATACCCGACTGACTGTGTTCCTCGGGGAACGTTCCGAACTGACCGGGAACGAACACTCCGTGACTCACCGACAGCGCCCCGTGCGTTTCTACGTCGAGATGCTGGCCGAGGGCGTGCAGGATGGCGTTCCCGCTCACGTAGTACGGGTGGCCGATGTAGTCCATCCGCAGTTCCCAGAGGACTTGCTGAATCTCCGTCATCGGTCTGGCCTCCACTCGGCGTAGTCCTCGATGTACTGGAGTGCGGTACTCCACGACTTGATACGGCGGAGATTGGCGTCGAGCGTCATGTCGTACTTGTCGCGGTCGGTATCGAGTGGATGCTCGATCAGCCGGTTCCACGCCGACGCCCACGACCGCCACGGGCGGCTCCCGAGCCGGGCCGACGGTCGTCCGCTGTGGTCCGCTCCGATGCGGAGTGCGAACCGCTCGCCGTCGAAGACGGTGCGGAAGGGGACGACCTCGCCCGCCTGATCAACGATGAGCCGGAGGTCGGCGAACTCGTGGTCAGCGCGGTAGTTGTCGAGGAGCGCCGCCACGAGGAGCGTGTGGTATTTGAGGCTCGTGTACGGGTAATAGACCGACTCGTTGAAGGCGGCGGCCACGTCGGACGCCAGCCACCGCTCGTGCGCGGTCTGAGCGTCCTCGATGCCGATGAGGTCCGACACTTCGCTCTCGATGGTCGCCCGCGAAAACTCACCAGGGTCGTAGGCCGTCTCGCCGGTGAGCAGGGAGATCCGGTAGTGGTCGTCGTGGGTCGGGACGGTCTGCTCCTGCTTCTGCTGAGGCCGCGAGAGCGCCGCGGCATCGCCGTCCGCGCCCTCGGGTACCGACTGGTTTACGGGCACGCCAGCGAACTCCTTGCGGGCGTCCTCGTGGCTTTCGCCGGTGAACTTGTGCGCGTCGTGCCGGAAGGCGGCGAGCATCACGTTGCTCATGGTCCCTCCTTGATCCGCTCGGCGAGCGCACCCTCGAACTCGTGGAGATGGTTGTTCTCCCACTTCTCGTTCTTCTCCTCCATCTTCTGCGTCTCGCCCTTGCCTCGGTCGAAGACGCGGCGGAGTTCGGTCTCGTTGTAGAGCGGGTTCACGAGTTCGCAGTCCACGATTCCGCCGCCGAAGTTCCGAGCGCCGCCCAGCTGGTGCATGAAGTCCGTCTGGTGCGCGTCGAGGTAGTCGATAGCTTCGGCGAGCAGGGCGATGAACTCGGGTTTGGTCTCTCGGAAGGAGAGGTGCCAGCACCCGTCGAGGTTTGCCACGGCGTCTACCTCAGCGTTCCTGAGCGGCTCGCGGTTATCCCCCCGATTTCGGGAAACGATGTTCCGGTTCAGCCGCCGGTAGTGGCCTTCAGCCTGCCCTCGCGTGTAGTCCACGCTGGAGCGCACCGGCGAGAACTTGATGGGCCGCCGCATCACCTTGCCGGGACGGTTCCCGAACCCTCCGAAGAGGTCGAGAATCACGCACCCGTTGCCGTCTTCGTCTTCGAGACAGTCACCCTTCGGGTGATACCCGGCATCGAGATCGCGGGAATACACGTCGTCCTTGCGGAAGTTGGCGTTGGACTCGCCGGGGTGACAAGCGGTGCCGTCCCGTTCTTGCACGACTTTCTCCATCCCGTGGCGAAGCCAGCCCGACAGCGAGAACGCGGGGATGATGCCCCCGATCTGGTTCTGCGGGTCGTCATCCTCGTAGTTGCCGTTGCTGGCGTGATGACGGTCGGTCATGATGCTGTCGTCGATGATGAGCAGGTCCGAGCGGATTCGGACAAACACGTCGCGGAAGTCGGATTCCTTCATTTGTGGGTAGTATCGTCAGCGTGCTTCGAGCGCAGACTCCAGCGTCTCGATGGAGCCATAGGCGACCGCGCCGAGGCGATACTCCTTGTAGGTCTCCCCGTCGCCCGTGCGGACGATGCGGGCAGTCGCGCGGGCGTTACTCGTCATCGTCGTCCTCCTCGATGTCCTCGTCACTCGCGTTCTCGTATTCTTCCTCCAGCTCGTCGAGGAGATCTTCGGCGTCTGCAAGGATGTCTCGGGCGTACTCGAAGTCCGAGCGTCCAAGCCCTTCACCGACGGTTCCCTCCTCGATGGAGTCACCGAGAGTGAGGAACGAGGAATGGATGAACCGGACTGTGCGGAAGAGTTGCATCTTCGGATTCTGGTTGTCGAGGACGCCGATCCGCTGGAGACCGTCCCCAACATGTTCGACGTACTCATCGAACCGCGTGACCATCAGCCAGAAATCGTCTTTCACGGCTTCGTCGTTCTCGATTGCGTAGCTGATTCGGTGAGCGTGCGGAGCGACCTCTTCGGTGAAGAACGACTGGGTGTTGATAGACATCTCCTGTCTGGCGATCCGCTCCCAGTTCGGGCCGTTGTCGCCAGACATCAGGCGGACACCCCCGTTTTGATGATGCGTGCGAGCACCTCGAACGGGTTTTCGTCGTCTGCGTAGTAGTGGTGGTCCGCCCAGTCACGGTCATCCACTTCGTCACGGACGAATTTCACGTACTCATCGACGGAGCGCCCGTTCAGATCGAATCGCTGGACGAGTTCTCCGTTCTGGACGCCAAGAACCGTCTCGTCGAACGTGCGGTAGACATGAGATGCACCGGCAGTGTCCTCGCCCAGCTCGATGTAGTCTGGGCGAACACAACTCCGTTTGAGAGCGATGCCTTCAATTGAGTTCGGATTTGTATTCTTCATGCTTCGGTTGGTCCCGAAGCGCGGTCGGGCGTGCACCAACACGCCCCGGCCAACTTCTGACCGGTGTTCCGCGCTTCTCAGATACATCTCAATACGCTATCCACTTAATACTTAGCATCATAGCAAACTATTTGCTATGGTGCAAATTTAAATTGCTATGATGCTAACGTAGAAGTACATGGTCTCTGAATCACTGGATATGAGCAAATACCGCGCCATTATGACAACGACCGACCGGGAGAGGATTACCGGTAAGGCTGATGTGTCTGATGAAAAAAGATACCAAGCAATCCATCGCGTCCGTAGTAGAATCGAAGAATTAGAGACAGATGTTGAGGTTCTTTCAGAACATCACCCAGAACTCCTCAAAGAGCTACGAGAGGTCGTGTGTGACAAGGAATGATGTACCACTTTATCTATGACAAAACGTAGTGATAACCAACGGCTCGATAAGCGTGGAGAAGCACACCTAAATCTACAGTTTGAGCAGTACGTTGTCAACGCATACGAGAATGACTTCGGCATCGATTTCGAGGTTAACCTAACGACTGAAGACAATGTTGAAGACGAGGATCTCCAACGAGTCACTGGAGAACACTTCTTTATTCAACTAAAATCATCAGAAGGCTTCGACAGTGACGATTCCGTTTTCACGGACCTGAAAACCACTCACATTCAGCAGTACTTGGACCAACCTCTTCCGGTTGTCCTCGCTATATACGACGACGAACACGAGGAAATCTACTGGCGGATCGTACAAGAGTTCGTCTGGGACCAACTGTCTCAAGAGAACGAGAGTTGGAGAGAACAGAAGACCGTCCGTATTCGAATTCCACGATCACAGAAACTCACCGACTACGACCGCCTCGAAACCGCCATCCAGCGGACACAAAACCGGATTATTCGAAGTCAGTCACGAGATTTGTCTCTCGGTGAAGGGCTCTCATTCTCCCCCGATGATTTCACTGAGCTTGAACGACAGCGAGAGAATGACCGGTTAAGCTACCGCGGGCTGACACTCCTCAAAGCGCGGCAGCACCTCAAGCGCGGTGACTTTGACCAGGCCGAACAGTCTATCAGTGAAATCTCCGAGTCAGACCATGATGATCAAGCGAAGGTGAAGGCCCTGTTCATGGAAATGATGCGTCGGAACCCGGCGCACGCCGATGAGGCACTCGAAATCGTAGAGTATGCACAAAAGGCAGAGGAGCTCGCGCAAGAACTTGATTTAGAAGTCGATGAACTCATAGCAACTGTGCATAAGCACGTTGCTGGACTCTTTGTCATCCTCGAAAAGCGCGAGGAAATGATGTTCACTGATGCTGTTCAGAGTCTGGACGGGTTCGGGGTCTCGGATTACGATCTTTTACGCGATATGGAATCCCGAGACCTGCTCATTGGAGAGATGCGCGCAGTTGGAGCAATCAATCGCGCACTCGCTACGTTGCTTGAGAATGATTACTATTACGAATATGCAGTTTCTCTCTCGCCAATTATTGACTATCTGTCCAACCGTGTCATGGTAAATACACTATCTCCGAAAGAAGAGTCCGGCGGCGACAACGAGTTGAATCCACTCGTTGATCAGGCCGTCCAACTTGCGGACTACATTCCTGAACCAGAAACTGAGTTTAATCTCCGAAAATCTGCTGCCATATACTACTATCATACGAATAATCCAGATACCGCAAAGGAACTGCTGAAAGATGCCCGGGATCTCGCTGAAGAAATTGACGATCACGTTCTGGTGGAGGACACAAAGGAACTGCTACAACGAATTGAGGACCAGCCAGACCCTTACGAACATTCTGATAACGGTGATGACAGGGACTCAGTCAAAGACCGAGAGGAAGCAGCGAAGCAGATTCTCGAACTACAAGGCATCGACGTAGATCTTGATAGTGACTCAGACACCGGTGAGTATGACCCGATGGAAACAGCTGCTCGACTCGGTATTGAGGATGCCGACCCGGAAAGGTACTATCGACATTGCGAGCATCTTCACTTGGCCTATAGTCCGAGTTATTTCGGGAGACTGACGGGCGTCGGCTCGATCGGGACGAAAACGCTCTGGTGTGAACATGGCGGCGGGATGTCAAGTACAAGCCTCACGCGTATGTTTTCAGCTTTTCAAGAGGAATATTGCGAAGGATGTGAGTATCACTGCCCGAGACCCGAAGATTGGGAATTCACAGATGAGTTCGCTGATCAACAAGTTAATGACCCCGAGTTTCAGGAATTCATTGAAGCAAGAGATGGAAAATATTGACGAGTTCTTACTTTGGCGGACGGGATACGACAAGAGTTTCCCGATATGGGGTTACAGTGAACGGGAATACTGGGCCTTCTACTTTGACAATTATCGTGATAACGGAGAATGGGAAGAGGCACTCGAAAAGGCCGTAGAGAAGGATATCGTGACCATATACATCAGCGAACGATTTAATGACAAGTCTCACCTCTGAAACTTAGCTGAGAACCGATAGAGCAGAGTGTGCCGTCTGCCCGACAATATCAACTAAGACACCCACGCGACTCCCAGCTCTCAACCCAATTAACATAAATCAGACAATTATTCGTCGATGTTCTAAAGGGTAGTTTGAGTGCCTCAGACATTGACTGATTACCGAGGTGCGTTGCTGAATAGAATCGGCGTGTTTTCAACTACTGTTATGGAACTCGTTACTCGTCGAATCGGTCCGCATGTCGTTGACGACGATCCGATCAGCCCGGCTCTGGATCGTCGATCGCGTCGTCGAGTCCGTGGTGTTCCGCGGGGCCGACGACCTCGTCGGTCCGCTCCTCGCCTCGCAGTTCTCGCGTGCGCGGTCCCTCTCGTTGGGGTTCGACGACGGAGTCCGCCTCGCCGCCGGTGACCGAAAGAAACACCGACCGGAGCTGTTCGGTCTTGTCCGTTTCGTGCGTTTCGTCGTCCTCGTCGGCCTCGGTTCGTTCGTTACTCATGACTGCCGTTCCCTACTGGGACCGGAGGGTCGGGGTGTGAATATAAACCGGCTGCCACTTTCACGACCTGAAAACGCGCGTGGGCGACGGTTCCCGAACGGGCCGACACCCCGAGACTTGCCGACGGATTCCGTGAACGGAACGCCGTCCGCGGCCGATGAGCAGCGACGAGACGCCCGTTCAGTCGACGTCGACGCGCGTTCCGTACCCGGACTCGCCGACGACCGTCCCGTCCTCGGCCACGACGTCACCGCGGACGACCGTCGCGATCGCTTTGCCGGTAAACGTCTCACCCTCGAACGGCGTCACGCAGTTTTTCGAGTGCAGTTCCGTGCGGTCCGCGAGCGTCCACTCCCGGTCGGGGTCGACGATCGTGAAATCGGCGTCGGTCCCGACCTGGAGCGATCCTTTCTGCGGGTACATCCCCCAGACCTGGGCCGGCCGCGTCGAGTGGCGTCGCACCCACTCCTCGAGCGTGAGCCGTCCTTGATCGACGAACGAGAGCATGACCGGAATCTCGGTCTCGAGGCCGACGAACCCCGAGATCGCGTCCCAGGTGTTGCCGAAGGGGTCGTCGACTTTCTTCTCCGTCGGGGTGTGGGGCGCGTGATCGGTCGCGATACAGTCGATCGCACCCTGATCGATGCCGACATCCCAGAGCGTTTCGCGTTCCTCGGCGTCCCGGATCGGCGGCTGAACGCGCGCGACGTTGCCCTTCTCATGCATGACGTCCTCGGTGAACCAGAGGTAGTGGGGGGTCGTCTCGGCGGTGACGTCGACACCCTGGTCCTTGCCGCGGGCGACGGCCTCGGCGGCCGAGCCGGAGGAGACGTGGAACATGTGGATTTTCGCGTCCGTCTCCTCGGCAAAGGTGATCATCCGCTCGACGGCCTCCTGCTCGGCGATTACGGGCCGCGAGTGGGAGTGATCGATCGGCTCGTTTCTCCCGTCGGCTTTGAACCGCTTCGTGTAGTGCTCGATGATCTCGCCGTTCTCCTCGTGGAAACCCAGCCGCTTGCCCGTCTCGCCGATTCGCTCCATCGCCTCAAGGATCTCGCCGTCGTTCGGCGGCGGTACGTCGCCGACGGTCGACCCGAGGAAGATTTTGAACCCGAGCGCGCCGGTTTCGTCGATCTCGGGGATCAGATCGAGGTTCTCCGAGGTGACGACGGCGTAGCTCTGGAAGTCGACGTGAGCCGACGCCTCGCCGCGCTCGAATTTGAGCTCGAGATGGTCGGGCCGGTCGATCACCGGGTCCGTGTTCGGCATCCCGACGACGGTCGTCACACCGCCGGCCGCCGCCGCGCGCGTCGCGGACTCCCAGTCTTCCTTGTACTCGAGACCGGGTTCGCGGTTGTGAATGTGACAGTCGACGATGCCGGGAACCAGCACGTTCCCCTCGGCGTCGAGGACGCGGTCGGCCTCGGGAAGCCGATCGCTCCGACCGACGGCGACGATGGTGTCGTCCTCGACGGCGACGCCCGCGTCGGGTGTCCGTCCCGCGGGCGTGACGACGGTACAGTTGCGTACGACGAGGTCCACGGTCATTACCGTGGGGTTGCCGAGGACCGCGCATATAGCTTCCCCAAACGGACCGCTCCATGGTAGCCCTCGCAGCCGGAACGTGTCCGCGTGGTCCGCGTCCGGTTTGCGAGTGTCGGATGTGAGACCGCTCCGAATTCCCTCAGTCGGTCGATTCGGACGGCAACTGCTCCTGATAGGCGGCTCTGACCGATGCCGGGGCGCGATAGTCACGCCGTTCCGCGAGGGCCGTCGCAACGATCAACAACGCGAGTAACACGGCGGCTATCGACTTCGAATCGGTCGGATCGACCCGGTCCCACGTGCGGTGGAGCCAGAAGAGATCCGTCAGTACGGACGTTCGATGGAGTTCGGACAGTCGCTCCGCAGCTATCGGACTGATCCAGTGAACGTCGGGGAGCATCGCCCACCCTCCCCCTAGTAGAATCACCGTTCGCGGATACCGGTCGGTCGGAACGAGATACGTGACGACCAGCGTCGTCATCGCCGCTCCGAACGCGAAATGGCCGATGGCGATCGACATCTATCGGAGGTGTCGGCCGTCGGACGGATACGTTTTGCCGATCGGCGTCGACATCGGGGCCGTAAGCGATCATTTCTCCTCGAGCAAGCACTCGCACGACGGCGGTACGAGTGCGATACTAAACAGCGGGGGACTGGTCGTGAGTGGCAATGGACTCGAACGCGATCCGTGACAGCACGGTCCTCGTGACCGGCGGTGCGGGCTTCATCGGAAGTCACCTCGTCGAGGCTCTGGCCCCCCACAACGAAGTCAGAGTGCTCGACGACTTCACGACCGGCGATCGCGCCCACCTGCCCGACGATGTAACCGTCGTCGAAGGCGACGTTCGTGACCCGATCGCCCTCCAGAAGGCGGCCCGCGGCGTCGAGGTGATCTTCCATCACGCCGCGCTCGTCAGCGTCACCCAAAGCGTCGACGACCCCCGCCGGAGCAACCGGACGAACCTCGAGGCGAGCCTGTTGGTCCTCGAGCAGGCCCGCCAGGAGGACGCGCGGGTCGTCGTCGCCTCGAGCGCGGCCGTGTACGGCCACCCCGAAACGCTGCCGGTGCCGGAGACGGCATCGACGACGCCGACATCACCGTACGGCGTCCAGAAGCTCGCGGTCGACCAGTACGCTCGCCTCTACGAGGACCTGTACGGGCTCGAGACCGTCGCGCTGCGGTATTTCAACGTCTACGGACCGCGACAGCGCGGGCCCTACAGCGGGGTGATTTCGACGTTCCTCGAGCAGGCGCGGGCGGACGAGCCGATCACGGTCGAGGGCGACGGTCGACAGAGTCGCGATTTCGTCCACGTCAGCGACGTCGTCCGAGCGAACCTGCGGGCGGCCACGACCGACGCGATCGGTGAGGCGTACAACATCGGGACGGGGCAGCGAACGACGATTCTGGACCTCGCCGAGACGATACGGACGGTCACGGGCACCGACTCGACGATCGTCCACCGCGAGCCCCGCTCCGGCGATATCAGACACAGTGGCGCGGATACGTCGAAAGCGACCCACCAACTCGGGTTCGACGCCACGGTCGGTATCGAATCGGGTATCCGGTCGCTGGTCGGCGACGATCGATCCGACCCGGCCGACGCGGCGACCGACATCGCCCTCGAGTCAAACCGAAGCGACGGGTCGTATCGCTGACACGGGCGACCGGTACGCTCGTGGCCGGCGGTCGCGCTCGACTGGGTCGCAGTACTTACGCGTCTCGTCCGTTGCCGACGGGCGACGCGCAAACACCGACGCAAGCGGCACCGGACCGGCGAGTCGCTCGGTCGTGTCCGATCTGGAGAGAATCACGCCAACGTTTTTTTACCGGCTAAATCCGGAGTGAATCCGCGCTAACCGTTCCAAACGTCCGGTTGCGTTTATTCAGTCTGTCGAGCAAAGGCCGCCTATACCATGCCCGGCGAGTGTTACAGCAGTCGGTCCTTGCATCGTGCCGGCGTTCCGCCGCCGCGCGAGGCTGCCCGTTTCGGATCGACGGCGGAAACCGACACGTTGGTTGCGTTGAACTCACGGGTGTCGTGAGATACCGGAAACATGCTAACAGAATATGTATTATAAAAAACAATTTGTGGACCGATCACGACGGTACAGGACATGAATCACGTGACGATAGACTGTTCACAGCCATGAGCAGCCGACGACGGGGTTCCATGCTCCGCGACGCATACTGGTCGTCGTGCGGTGGTGCAGTCGCGTCCACGATCGCCGCGAGTTCGTGGGCCGGGGTTCTCCCGGGAGTGGGTCGGCCGCTCCAACTGGATGGGGATGCCCATCTCGCGGCCATAGCCGGTATGATCGCGCTCGCAGTGCTCGGGGGAATACTCGTCGCTCGCAACCGATACGAGGAGCCGACCTCGGCGGCGGCGGACTCGGAGCCGAGCCGCGAGGAGTTCGTAACCGACCGGGAGCGGGTACAGCAACTCCTTCGGGAAAACGGGGGGCGGATGAAACAGTCGCAGATCGTCGATTCGGTCGACTGGTCGAAAGCCAAGGTCAGCCGCCTGCTCGCCGATCTCGAGGACGACGGCCGGATTACGAAACTGCGGCTCGGACGGGAGAACCTGGTCTGTCTCCCGGGTCACGAACCGACGGCGTCGAAGTCACCCGAACAGGTGAACGACTAGCGTCGGCACCGGTCCGACTACCCTTGGGGCGAGATCGACCGACGGCGGTCCGGCATCCGGCGGTCGGCAGGAGGCGAAAACGAGGGCGCGGCCGTTCCTATCAGCAATCGTTGGTTTCCGCTCGCGAAGAGGCCGATGGTGGGCCGTAGTATTCGATTTCGGAGCGTAATGGTTCTGCTGGTTTATCCGCCGAAGGAACGACGGGATGGATGCCTTCACGGCAACTATGAACGCACGCAATCAGTTACTCGTCGTACTTACCGCGCTGATGGTCGTCAGCTCTGGCGGGGCGATGGTGGCAGCCGCAACGGGCGGTGACACCGTCGAACAGGGCGACAACGTCAGCGAGGACGAGTACGAGGAGACAGACATCGAATCGGCGGACGAATCAGTAGCCGAGAGCGAGAACCGATCGGACACGGCGACCGGACTGCAGGACAACGCGTCCGAGGACGGTGAGATCGAGCCGGATACCGAATCCGACGATCAGCAGGCCGCGTACGTGACGTTTAATGACCAGGAGATCGACAACGATACGGTCGTCGTCGAGAACGCCACGCTCGCGAGCGGCGGCTTCGTGGCGATCCACGACAGCAGCCTCCTCGTCGGCAACGTCGTCGATAGCGTGATCGGCGTCTCGACGTACCTCGAGGCAGGCACGCACGAGAACATCGAAATCACGCTCGACGAGCCGCTCGAGGAAGACGAGACCCTGATCGCGATGCCGCATCGCGACACGAACGACAACGAGACGTACGACTTCGTCGAGACCGAAGGACAGGCAGACGGGCCATACCTCACGGCCGATAACGAACCGGTGACCGACGATGCGGAGATCACCGTCGATGGCGTGGAGGACGAAGCGCCCGTCGACGAGGAACCAGTCGACAACGAGACCGACGAGGAACCGGTCGAAGAAGAGCCGGTTGACGAGGAGCCGGTCGACAACGAGACCGATGACGAACTCCCCGTCGAAGAGGAGCCAGTCGACGAGGAGCCGATCGACAACGAGACCGACGACGAGCCGGTCATAGAAGAGCCGGTTGACGAGGAGCCGATCGACAACGAGACCGACGAGGAACCGGTCGAAGAAGAGCCGGTTGATGAGGAGCCGGTCGACAACGAGACCGACGACGAGCCGGTCATAGAAGAGCCGGTTGATGAGGAGCCGGTCGACAACGAGACCGACGACGAGCCGGTCATAGAAGAGCCGGTTGATGAGGAGCCGGTCGACAACGAGACCGACGACGAGCCGGTCATAGAAGAGCCGGTTGACGAGGAGCCGATGGATCAGCTGCCCGTCGATGCCGATGACCGTCCGGTCTTCGTCACGGTCGAGAACCTCACGGTCGAGGACCTAAACGCCGAGAACACGTCCGTTTATGTTCTCGTCCTAAGTGACGATATCGATACCGACAACCTGCCGGACGAGATCGACAACATCACCGAGGAGCCAATCGATAACGAGACCGACGACGAAATTGACGAGGAGGAAGCTGACGACGAACTGCTCGACAACGAGACCGACGACGAAGCTGATGACGAAACCGACGACGGACTATTCGACAACGAGACCGACGACGAAGCTGATGACGAAACCGACGACGACGAAACTGACGACGGACTGTTCGACGACGAGACTGACAACGAAACTGATGACGACGAAGCTGATGACGACGACGTGACGGCCGAGTCCTTCGAGGTGAGTGATCTCGAGGCCCCCGAGAGTGCCACGGTCGGTGAGACCATCACGGTGACGGCGACCGTCGAGAACCCGAGCGACGAGGAACGCACCGAGACCGTCCAGTTCCGGCTCGAGGGTGACCTGGTCGCCGAGCAGAACGTGACCCTCGACAGCGGCGAGAGTGACGATGTCGAGTTCGAGGTCGAGACGAGCGCGCTGCAGGCAGGGTCGTACATCCACATGATCCTCGCCGATCAGTCCGGTGAAGTCGCGATACTCGAACTGACTGAAGAGATCGACACTGACGAGGATGACGTGGACAGTATCGATGACGAAACCGACGACGAACTCAACGAGACGGACGAGACCGATGAGGACGATCTCGACGACACGGACGAGATCGATGACGACAACGAGACGAACGACACCGACGACGGCTTGACGGCCTAACCGAGGAGACTCCAACGGACAGCGCGTCTTTTCGCGCCGTCGCAGGCGATACGGCGGCGGTGTGCGTCGACCGGTAGTCTATTTCTTCGCCGCTCGTGCTGCTCCTCGAGTGCCGCGGCAGTTCTCACGGGACGCGAACACAGCTGTGAGGCTCACCCGAGCAATCGGTAGAGACTGCTCGCGGCGACGGCAAGGAAGACGAGTACGCTCGAGAGCACTGGATCAACGCTCGAGATGACGGGGAGATCGAGTCCTGCCAGCGCGATGATGGCGAGGCCGAACACGCAGAGTCCGAGGTGGAACTGTAAGACCCGCGAGTGATCGGTGGTGTGGCCGTCGACGTACCGCAGGACTCCCTCGAAGTGACGGCCGGACTGAATCGTCTTCGCGTCGGAATCGTACTCGATGACGGCGTCCTCCTCGAGTTGGGGCAGATGCGTTTGTTGGAGGGAAACGTAGACGCTCTTGTAGAGGTTGTTCGGCACGGGCGTCGTATCGGATTCGGTGGCGGCGATCTCGGTTGCGACATCGGAGACATCGATCTGCCCACCCTCTTCCGCAAGCAGTTGTACGATCGCGCGTCGTCTGTCGTTGCCGAGGATGTGAAACACGTCGCTCTCCTCGAGCGGATCAGTTCTGTCCGTTTGGACTGACATCGATCAGGGAAAAGGGACGGGAGTGTTCGAGGGGCAATCCACCGCCTGTGACCATGTCTCCCCAGTTCACTCACCACTAACTTTAACTTTTGCAGGTTACGTAGTCGGTCGGTGCGAGCCGCGAGCACGAGTGGCGCGGCCGTCCGGGTAGGGAGCGGATACAGTCCGCGACGGCGCTCTCTCGAGAGCGGTGTCTCCCGCGGCTGGAGACGGATGTCGCTGGAACGAGCGAGGAGCGTGGACGATCGAGACCAGCAGCCATGCTACCGGGTCGGTGTCGATGAGATGGAGCAAAAGGCCGGATCAATCGGCGTCGGAACGTCGGCACCAAACGGCCGATAGCGGTGGTCAATCACCCGGGAGGTGCCCGCCGGACTGCATCTCCCGATACGTCGTACAGGACGGACAGCCGTGAACGATGTCGCCGTTGTCACCGAAAACGCGAGCGAACTGCTGTGTGACGTGTGTCCCGCAGTTTCGACAGCGGGCACCGGCTGTCGACGATTCCATGGGCTTCCAGTCGTGTTGTGTGGCGTTCATGGGTTGTGGGGGTGTGTACTCGGACGAGTCGCGCTCGAGCGGGCTGCCGGTCGGGACCGATCCGTGTCGCCCGTGGTCCCGGCGGCCGGCGCTGTCGCCGATCCGTCGCGATACCCGTCCGGGCATCATCGAACCAAGGGGAGCAAACGCGAATAAAGGACACAGACCGTTCACCCTGAACGCGGGCTCGAGAACCGAGAAAGCACTTCTTTATGCCCGGTACAAGGGCTCATACCCCTCGAAACGCGCGTTCGAGAAATCGATCGACAAGTCGTATCAACCCCAGTTCAGCCGTGTTAGGCGGCAGTCGGCTCTCAAACAGGGATTGATCCGTCCAGGGACGGGCCGAAAGTCGTAGTTTCCCGATCGAAATACGATTTTACGTCGTGCAGCCGAATGGCGACAGGGGATAAGGTACATCGTTATAAAATACCACTATCGCTTACCGATTTTCGTGCCGGAATGTAATGGTGGAATCCCCGACAGTGGTGGCCCGACCGCCGCCCGTCTCGTATCGTCACCTCTCGCGCAGAGCGAACGGACCCTGCCCGTCCTGGACGGGTGACCACGACTATGTCAACGCAAGCGAGTAACACGCGATCGGAGTCGACTGCCGACCACGCGGCCCAGCTCGACGTCCTCGGGGACGACTGTGCCCGGACGATCCTCATCGCGACGAGCGAGGGCCCGAAGACGGCGAAGGAACTGACCAAACGAACGGATAGCTCCTCGGCGACCGTCTACCGACGAATCAACAATCTCCTCGAGAGCGACCTCATTGCGGAGTGCGTGCGGTTCGATGACGACGGCTCACATACGACCGCCTACGAGGCGACCGTCGATGTCCTCCGCGTCCGGATCGACGCCGACGGGATCGATGTTGCAGTGTCGGACGGCGACGAGTAATCCGCGACGGATCGAGGTGACATCGCTCGGCCCGTAAACGTACGCCGGTCGATCACGCTACGGTGTCGCTCGAGCGCGGCGACGATCCGATGGACAACAGCGCGACCGGTCGTCGAACGAGTACTTTCGCTCGAGTAAGCCCGTTTAAATCCAAACGGTGACGCCTGTATGATACGGATAACAAATATCTACTCAGTAGAACGGTCAGTGTGATTGAGCAATGCACGATCTGACCGGCTTCCAGCGCGATCTGTTGTACGTGATCGCAGGTGCTGACCGACCGTCGGGCCAGACCGTTAAAGACGAAGTCGAGAAGTACTACAGTTCGGAGATCAATCACGGGCGGCTGTATCCGAACCTGGACACACTCGTCAACAAGGAGTTGGTCGAGAAGGGACAACTCGACAGACGAACGAACTACTACGCGATCACCGAATCCGGTCGGCAGCGGATTCAGGAGCGCCGGGAGTGGGAATCACAGTACGTCGACTTCTAGGTGCTCGAGTGCGATCGGAGCGGTCCAGCGCCGGCCCGACGGAGCGCCCTGCTCGTCGTCCAACCTCGAGCCGAGCAGCAGCCGGTTGCGATCGGTAGCACGGCCATAACAAAGAACCGGAAAGTGGTTGGATCCGACGAGAATGCCACGTGTACTGTTCGTGCGGAGATCAAACGCCAACCAGCGGCCAGTGGATCGTCGATGAGCCACGAAACGAGTCCCTGGACTCGGTTCGGAGTCGTTCGTCGCTATCCCGTCGACCTCGCGGTCGTCTCGATCGGTGCGGTCATCGCCTACGTGCTGGTGACGGTGGTGGCGAGCGAGAGCAGCCTCCGGCTGTTCGTAACCGTTCCACTCGCCCTGTTTCTCCCGGGCTATGCGCTCGTCTCGGTCCTCTTTCCGGCCGACAAGCGGGAGGCACGCGAGACAGCAGCGACGGCCGCCGAGCGCCGACCACGTGGGATCGACGGGACCGAACGCGTGGGGCTGGCGTTCGTCCTTTCGCTAGCGGTCGTGCCCCTGATCATCTTGCTGCTGCCGGTCCTTGGACTCGGACTGACGACGACATCGATCGCCGCAGCTCTCGGGTTCGGAACGGTCGCCGTCGCACAGATCGGCGTCGTCCGGCGACTTCGGGTGCCGGACGGCGACCGGTTTACCGTGTCACCGCTCGCGAGTTTCGTGACGAGTCGTGGCGACGGACCGACCGCGACGGCGTCGTCGATACTGCTCGTGCTGGCGATCGGGACGGCGGTCAGCGCATTGCTCGTCGCGTTCCTGCTTCCCGTAGCGGCGGGCGGGTTCACCGAACTCGCGCTCTACAGCGAGGACGAGGACGGCGAAGTCGTCGCCGGCGAACTCCCCGACGAGATCGAGCCCGGCGAGTCGATTCCGCTGACGATCGCCATCGAGAACCAAGAGGGTGCCGAGCGGGACTACACGGCCGTCGTTCAGCAACAGACCCTCGAGGACGGGACGGTCGTCGACCGGACGGAGGTACGCCGGATCGACGCGACCGTCTCGGACGGGGCGACGGGGACCGGGGAGCGGACGATAACGCCGACGGCGGCGGCGGGCGAAACGGTTCGAATCAGCGTCTTGCTCTACGAGGGCGAACCGCCGGCGACGACGACGAACGGGAACGCCGACGAAGAGACCCACTTCTGGGTCACGGTGACCGAGGAGTGAACCGCGTTTCGGGATTGGCACCCGTAGCGGAGCCGCGAGCGTCCCGTCGGAACCGGGTCCGGACTCGAGGGGGGATGAGTGGGTCGCCGGTCCTCGGCTCGAGCGCGGGGACAGTGACTGAGGGGGAAAAGCAGGTCACGACGAGCGGGGACGACGGTATCGTCCCGACAACGAGAGGGTGACGGCTACTGCGTGGAGAGCGGACACTGACGTTGGTTAACGGCTCGGACGCCCGATCGGGAGATCGAGTCCCGGGCGACGCGAGACGTACTGTGCTGCCGAGAGCCCGAGAACGACGACGCAGACTCCCAGTGCGACGACCGGTGCGATGGACGTCGTTAGCGGGCCGATCGCGAGCGCGGAGAGCGCGAACGCGACGAGGCCGACCGTCGCGACGGCCGCGTAGAGCCGGTGCCACGACCGCCGGTCCTCGAGATGCCGGTCGAGGTAGGGTTCGAAACGGTCCCCGCTCGGCAGGAGTTCGATCTCGTGGCCGTCCGGGTCCCAGTCGACGATGCCGTGATCCTCGAGCATCGGCAGGTGGGTCTGGTACAGCGAAATGTAGACCCGCCGGCGCTGTGTACGGGTCACGTCGTCGGGGTCGGCGTCGTTCTCCCAGGCAGCCACCTGCTCGACGAGCGGTGCGAGATCGCAGGTCCCGCCCTGTCGGTTCAGGTACTGGACCGTTCGCCGTCTGCGCGCATTGCTGAACACGTCGAACAGTTTCGCTTGCGTGAGTTCGCTGTCAGCCATGTGTACCCTCCTCGTATCGGATCGGATCCCGGTCCCGTCTGACGGGTGGAGTCGGATTCCTCACAGCACACGATGCCAGACTGTGCCACTTTACTATCGCTCTGCTACCCGCCCGAAATGGTATTGTACCAGTTAGCGGCCGTGACTGACGCCTTATTCGACGGTTCGCGGATCGACACCGGTTCGAGCGGCCGGTCGCGATCCCACGGAGCAGGGGTCCGCCGACCGTCGATTGGCCGTCTCGTCGACGCTGTAGTTCGGGGCTACGAGGCCTGCAGGCCGGGGATAACAAAGCCTCGTTACCGGCTGTTTGAGCACGATTGCCCACGCGGGTATCGATTCACTATGACAGGAATACGCGACCGATCACGATCTCGAGTAGCGGATCGAACGGACACGGCGCTGCGCTGCCGTCACGTTCGCTCGAGCGACGGCTGGGGCGGCCCCCGTTCGAACGGAGGGGAGCAGCGATGAGCGAAGCAGTACACGACATCGTCAGCGGGGACGGGTGTACGATCGACGACGGGGCAACGGTCGGCTACGGTGAGTTCGAGGAGCCGACCCGGTTCGGTGACGGGGCGACGGTCAGAACGGGCTCGATCGTCTACGGCGACGTGACGATCGGCGACGAGTTCGCGACGGGCCACGACGTCCTGATTCGCGAAGGGACGACGATCGGCGACGACGTACTCGTCGGGACCAAGACGGTCATCGACGGACGGACGACGATCGGCTCACACGTCAGCCTGCAGACGAACGTCTACGTGCCGACCGAGACGACGATCGGCGACAATGTCTTCGTCGGCCCGGGAGCCGTGCTGACCAACGACGAGTACCCCGTTCGAACCGACGACGGGCTCGAGGGACCGACGATCGAGGACGGCGCGTCGATCGGCGCGAACGCGACGGTGTTGCCGAGCGTGACGATCGGCGAGAACGCCTTCGTCGCGGCCGGGGCCGTCGTCACGGCTGACGTGCCGGCGGAGTGCCTGGCCGTCGGGACGCCGGCGAGCGTTCGGGAACTACCGGCACCGCTCGAGGGGGGCAACCGGCTCGCATGACCGACACCGAACCCAACCCCGAGGGCGATGCGAGCGTCGAAGCGGCCACCAGCGTCGGCGCGGGAACGGAAGCGGTCGATGCCGACCCCGAACTCGACCGCGACGGCGCGTCGACGCCGGTTCCGATCGCCGACCCCGAACTCAGCGCCGACGCCATCGAGCGCGTCGCGTCGATCCTCGAAGCGGGGCGACTCGCCGACGGCCCCGAAGTCAGGGCCTTCGAGGAGGAGTTCGCGGACTACTGCGGGACCGCTGCTGCGGTCGCGACCGCCAACGGAACCACCGCCCTCCACGCGGCGCTCGAGGCGATCGGACTCGAAGCGGGCGACGCGGTGATCACCTCGCCGTTTTCCTTCGTGGCGAGCGCAAACGCGATTCGGCTGGCGGGCGGGACGCCCGTTTTCGCCGATATCGATCCCGAGACGTACACCCTGGACCCGGCGGACGTGGAACGCGTCCTCAACGAGCGGAACGATATCGTCGGGCTCCTTCCCGTTCACCTCTACGGGCTCCCCGCGGACATGCCGGCGCTGTGCGAGCTGGCCGCTGCACACGACCTGTTCGTCGTCGAGGATGCCTGTCAGGCCCACGGGGCGAAGATCGACGGCCGGCGCGTCGGCGAGTTCGGCGATGCCGCGTGTTTCTCGTTTTATCCGACGAAGAACATGACTACCGGCGAGGGTGGCATGATCGTCACCGACCGCGACGACATCGCCGCGCGGGCGGCGAGCTACGTCAACCACGGTCGGGAGACGGACGGGACCGGCGGCTACGAACACGTCGCCCTCGGCCACAACTACCGGCTGACGAGCGTGGCGGCGGCGATCGGTCGCACCCAACTCGAGCGCCTCCCGGCGTGTAACCGCGCCAGGCGCGAACACGCGGCGTACTACGACGACCGGCTCGCCGACCTCCCCCTCCAGACGCCGACGGAACCGGCGAACGCCCGGCACGTCTACCACCAGTATACGGTTCGGACCGACGATCGGGACGCCCTCGAGTCGACCCTCAGCGATCGGGAGGTCCAGACCGGCGTCTACTACGAGACACCCATCCACCGCCAGCCGGCCTACGAAACGGTCAGCACGGCCGCCGCGTCGTTACCGCAGGCGGAACGGGCCGCCGCCGATGTCCTGTCCCTGCCCGTCCATCCCGGGCTGACCGAGCGCGACCGACGGACCGTCGCCGAAGCAGTACGCGATCACTTCACCACCCAATGAGTACGGACCACCGAACGAACGCGACGAGGGAGGAACCGATCCGGGCCGGCGTCGTCGGCGTCGGCTCCATGGGCGAAAACCACGCGCGCGTCTACGGCGAACTCGCCGGCGTCGACCTCGCCGGCGTCACCGACCGCGACGACGACATCGCTGCGGAAATGGCAACGCGATACGGAACCGAGGCGCTCGCGCTCGAGACGCTGTGTGACCGCTGCGATGTCGTGACGGTCGCCGTCCCGACGCCCGTCCATTACGAGACGGTGTCGACCTGTCTCGAGGCGGGTGTCCACGTGCTGGTCGAGAAGCCGATCGCGGAGACCGTCGAGCAGGGCCACGCGCTGGCCGAGCAGGCCCGCGAGGCGGGGTTGGTCCTCCAGGTCGGCCACATCGAACGGTTCAACCCGGCAGTGCAAACGGTCGCGGAACTGATCAACGATCTAGACGTGATCAGCGTCGAGGCCGAACGCCTCGGACCGCCGATCGATCGGACGGCCCCGGGCAACGTGGTCTTCGACCTGATGGTCCACGACGTCGATATCGTCGGCTCGCTGCTCGACGACACACCACACTCGCTGGCCGCGATGGGGACCGACAACGGGCAGTACGCCACCGCGACCATCGAGTACGACGACGTCATCGCGACGGTGACGGCGAGCCGCCTCACGCAGAAGAAGGTCCGAGCGCTTACCGTCACCGCCCGCGAGTGTCTCGTCGAGGTCGACTACCTCGAGCAGTCGGTGTTGATCCACCGCGATTCCTATCCCGAGTACGTCGCGGACGACGGCCAGCCCCGCTACCGCCACGAGAGCGTCGTCGAGCGACCCCACGTCGACAGCGGCGAACCGCTTCGTAACGAACTCGAGTCGTTCATCGAGGCCGTTCGCACCGGGTCGACGCCGACAGTCACCGCCGAAGACGGGATCGCGGCCCTCGAGACGGTCAAAGTGATCGATCGGCTCGCGACGGGACCGTCGGAAGGGACGGACGACACCCCGCCGAAAGAACGTGAGGTGGAGGTCTGATGGCGGAGCGGTCGATCGACGGGGAGCCGACGCGCCGAGCCGGGAGTCCCGGCGGGCGGGCGACCGGCGGGCTCTACGGCTCGAGTCACCCGCCGGAGCGACAGCGCGATCGGGTGACCAGCGGCGAGGTACCGGTCGCCGTCTACGGGCTCGGCAAGATGGGGCTCCCGCTCGCGGCGGTGTACGCCGAGACGACGGGCAACGTGACCGGTGTCGATGTCGACCCCGCAGTCGTCGACACGATCGCCGGCGGCGGGAACCACGTCGTCGGCGAACCCGGTCTCGACGACCTCGTCGCCGCCCAGGTCGACGCCGGCCGGCTCGAGGCGACGACCGACGGCAAGGCGGCGGCCGCCGCGGCGCGGATTCACGTCGTCATCGTCCCGACGCTGCTGGACGACGAGAACGAGCCGGACCTGACGACCGTCGAGTCGGTCGCCGACGATATCGCCGCTGGACTCGCCCCTGGAGACCTGGTGATCGCCGAGTCGACGCTGCCGCCGGGGACCTGCCGCGACGTCCTCCAGCCCCACCTCGCGAGCGAGAGCGGGCTTGCGCCCGACGAGTTCGGACTCGCGTTCTGTCCGGAACGCACGTCCTCGGGGACGGCGCTGCGGGACATCCGCGGCCAGTACCCCAAGGTCGTCGGCGGCGTCGACGCCGAGAGCACTCGGGCCGCAGCGATCGTCTACGACGAACTCTCGGACAACGACGTCCACCCGGTTTCGGACGCGACGACCGCGGAAGCGGTCAAAGTGTTCGAAGGACTCTACCGTGACGTAAACGTCGGCCTGGCGAACGAACTCGGCCGTCTCGCGGACGAGTTCGGGATTTCCGTTCGCGAGGCGATCGACACGGCAAACGACTTGCCCATGTGTCAGTTGCACGATCCCGGTCCGGGCGTCGGCGGGCACTGTATTCCGTACTATCCGCACTTCCTGCTCGGCCGAACCGACGAGCCGCTGGCCGTGACTGGAACTGCTCGCCGCGTCAACGACGAGATGCCGTCGGTCGTCGCCGACCGCCTCGAGCGGGAACTCGAGCGGGCCGGGACGGCCCTCGCGGACGCGTCGGTCGTCGTCCTCGGGCTCACGTACCGCCCCGGCGTCGAGGAGACCCGTGCCTCGCCCGCGCTGGGTCTCATCGACGCCCTCGACGAGCGCGGTGCGGACGTCGCCGGCGTCGACCCGCTCGTCGATCCGGCCGACTACGGCGCGCGACCGGTCGCGATCGACGGGCTGGCCGCGGAGTCGTTCGACGCCGCCGTGATCGTCACGCCCCACGCGGCGTTCGATCGGATCGACTGGGATGCACTCGAGCCGATGACGGTCGTCGACGGCCGGGACGCGGTCGACCTCTCGGAGACGGCTCATCGGGAGTACGACCTGGCTGGCTCGAGCGACGGACGGCCGCCGAGCGGAGCGCGCGGCGACTCGGGGAGCCACCGTGAAGCGTCGCGGGCGACGCCGGGCGGAGAGAACGATGTATAAGGGGCACCGGATCGGCGTCGTCGTCACGGCATACGACGAGGCGTCGTTCGTCGGCCGCGTCATCGAGACGGTGCCCGACTTCGTCGACCGGATCTACGCCGTCGACGACCGATCGCCCGACGACAGTTGGGCGGTCATCAGGCGGGTCGCCGAGCGGGTCAACGAGGACGCCGAGGGCGAACCACTGCCGGACGTCGCGGTGGCCGACGGCGGCGACGACCGGCGCGTCGTCCCGATCCGCCACGAGGAGAACCGCGGTTACGGCGCGGCGGTCAAGACGGGCTACCGCCGCGCCGCCGAGGACGGGATGGACGTCGTCGCCGTGATGAACGGCGACGGGCAGATGGACCCCGCCATCCTCGATCGGATCGTCGACCCAGTCGTCACCGGCGAGGTCGAGTACGCCAAGGGCAACCGGCTGCTCCGGCCCGAGGATCGCGATGGCATGTCGACGTTTCGCTTCGTCGGCAACGCCATGCTCACCGGCCTCTCGAAGTTCGCCTCGGGCTACTGGTCGATCGGCGACCCCCAGAACGGCTACACCGCTATCTCGCGGACCGCGATCGAGGACCTCGATCTCGAGGCGATCACCGATCAGTACGGGTTCCTCAATCACCTGTTGACACACCTCAACGTGGCCGGCTTCCGCGTCGCGGATGTCCCCATGTCGGCCGTCTACGGCGAGGAGGAGAGCAGCATCGAGTACGTGTCGTTCGTGCGGTTCGTCTCCCTCCTCTTGCTCCGGAGCTTCTGCTGGCGGCTCGCGAACCGGTACGTGATCCGGTCGTTCAATCCGGCCGTCGTCTACTACGGTGCCGGCACGATCGGCCTGGCCGGCGGCCTGACCGGGCTCGTCGGCTCGGCCGTTCGGACGGCTCGAGGCAAGGACGGCGTCACGGGGGCGATCGCCGCGAGCATCGCCGCGCTACTCGGACTCCTCGCGCTCGGTACCGCCATCCGACTCGACGCCGAGGCGAACGCGGACCTCGAGCGCCCGTGTCCCGAGCGGGCGATGGCGAACCGGGAGCGGGAGCGAGACGGGCGAGCGCCGGCACGGGACGGCTCGAGGTAACCGCGCCGGGCGACGCGGCTTTCGATGCGGAACGCGGGCGCGCTCGTGGTCGGCTCTCGGGGCGAGACCCGCGGGCCGACCACGAACCGGCCGGCAGCTACTCGATCGAATACGTCACGATGTCCTCGCTCTCACAGGCGGGACAACGGGTCGTTCCGTCCGAGACGTTCGTCCCGCAGTCGCGGCACTCGTGGACGACCGTAACCGACGGGGCGTTGTCGCCGCTCTCGCGGGGAGCATCGGGGGAGTCAGTCGCGGACTCAGTCCCGGAGAGCAGGTGATCGAGGAGTGTGGAGAGGCTCATAGAACAGGGAGCGTATCGGCTCTTTTCCGGAGATGAATAAAAGTGTTTTGTGTACCCTAATAGGACACTATAGTTCGTGAAGAACCAGGACTGAGAGTCGAGACACGTCACATCGACCGCGAACGAGGCTGCAGGACGCGCTTGGTCGACCGGTCGAGTCGCTTCAGTTCCCCGCGGGACTGCGCTACGTCGACGAGCAGTTCGGTGAGGTTGACGAGGTCGGCCGTGTACTCGCGTCGCCGCGCTCGCCAGCGGTCGCTCGCACCGTCGTCGGCGAGGATCTCGAGGGAACGCGTCCGAACCGCGTCGTACTCGTCGAACTGTTCGGCCAGGCCGGCGCGCTCAAGTTCCCGGAACTCGCCGTACTCGTGGTCGTCGGTCCCACGGTAGCGAAAGGCGGGCGTTCCGAGCAGGGCGGCTTCGTTGACCATCGTTCCGGTGTCGGCAACCAGCAGCGAGGCCTCGGCCATGGCGTCGTGGATCAACGCGGGGTGGAGGTCATAAGACCGAGCGGGGAGGTCCCGGAGGGTCATCTCGTCGCCCTCGTCGGAGACGAAGACGGTCGCCACCTCGCTCAGCCGTTCGACTAGATCCCGTCGCTGTTCGGGACGGAACCCCTCGAGATCGGCGTCGTGGAGCGCGTCGAGCGCGTTGAATCGGACGATGACGTACGGTTCGTCCGGATCGACGTCGAGGTACTCGCGAACGTCGTCGTTCGCCTCGAAAACGTCGGGGTGGAGATAGGCACATTCCTTGAAGCCGTCGAAGGTATAGTGGGCGTCGCCGAGATCGCGACGCGTCACGGCCGGGGAGATGATACAGTCGGCGAACGGTCGCGACACGGTGTGGTTGAAATCGCCGGGTTCGTCGTCGAGGACGAGAACGACCGGTGTCCGCGAAACCGTGCCGGCGTAGGCGGCGTAGGGACCCCGACCGAAGACGACATCCGGATCGAACCGGATCGCTTCGATCCCGATCGTCAGGAACTGGCCACCCAGTTCGCGGGCGAACCCTACCCGCGAGTAGCCTTCGGTTTCGTGGTCGCCGTACACTCGGTAGGGCATGTCGAAATAGTCGAGTAGATCGGTCGTACAGGCGTACTCCCGAGTCAACACGAGCACGTCGTGTCCCGCCCGCTCGAGGCGGTCGACGGCGTGTCGATACAGGTGCACGTGTGCGGGCGTATTGGCCAAGACGAGGAGCCGCATCGACGCCGACTACCGGGCCTCGACCCTTTGTAATAGCATCGCTACGGGGGCAGTCGGTCCGAAGTCACCGTCTACGGACGGTTCGTCTAGCTGTACGTGAAGAAAACTCGCGTGCCTGCACGGATAACAAAGCGGCCCCGCTGCGTCGAGTCGGCCACCGAGATGCACGTCCTCACGCTCACCACGAACGCCGACGCTCCCTTCATGACCCAGCAGCTGGCGGCGCTTGAGGAGCGGGGCGTTTCCGGGACCACGATATCGGTGGCCGGCGAGGTCGATGCCGATACCGATCGGTCGCCGGCGGATTACGTGCGGACCGTTCCGCGGGTCATCCGAGAGGCCCGAAACGGCTACGACCTGATCCACGCCCACTACGGGCTGACGGCACCGATGGCGCTCGCACAGCTCCGGCAGCCGGTCGTCCTCTCGCTGTGGGGATCGGACGTGTACGGACCCGCCGCCCCCGTCAGCCGGCTCTCCGCGCCGTTCTGCGACGCGGTCGTCGTCATGTCCGAGGGGATGCGCACCGCCCTGGGCCGCGAGTGTACGGTGATCCCCGACGGGGTCGACCTCGAGAAGTTCCGGCCGGAGCCACAGGACCGAGCGAAAAAACGGGTCGGCTGGGACGCCGACGCGGACGCGTATGAAATATTGTTTCCGTACTCGCCCGCACGAGAGGTGAAAAATTATACTCGCGCAGAGCGCGTCGTGACCGTCGTCGACAACCTCCTCGAGCGCCCGGTGCGGCTCCGAACCGTCTACGGCGTCGACCACGACGCCGTGTCGGACTACATGAACGCCGCCGACGCGCTCCTGTTGACCTCCGACAGCGAGGGGTCACCGAACTCGGTGAAGGAGGCCCTGGCCTGCAACCTCCCCGTCGTCGCCGTCGATGTCGGCGACGTTCGGGAGCGCCTGGCCGGCGTCACCCCCTCGCACGTCGCAGCGACCGACGAGGACCTGATCCGCGGGTTGATCGACGTCCTCGAGCGCGGGGAGCGATCGAACGGCCGCGAGGCCGCCCGCGAGGTAAGCATCGACCGGACCGCGGACCGACTGCTCGCGGTCTACGAGCGGGTCGCCGGCACGACGAGCGAGACCGAGGCCGGCGGCGAGACGCGACACACGGGGGGAGCCGCGGGCCGAATCGAGTGAGTGCCCGAACGGGATCGCGTGGTACGGACGGTCGAAAGCGTCTGCCGAGACCGATCGGCCGACCCGCACTTCGATCGAACGCGATCGACTACCCGACTGCCGTTCGATACCACGCCATGGTCTCGGGCAGGTGGGCCTCGAGCGGCCGGTACTCGTACCCCAGTTCCTCGCTGGCTTTCTTCGAACTGTAGAACAGCCGCCGGGTTGCGAGGCGGGCCATGTCCCGATCGAACGGAAACACGCGCCGATCGGCGACGGCGTCGACGACCTCGGCGACGGGGCCAGCGGCGTGGATCGCCGTCGCAGGAACGCGGATTCGAGCGGGCGAGCCGTCGACGGCGTTGGCGATCCGGGAGACGGCGCTGTCGTAGGTGAGGTTCTCGCCGCCGAGGATGTAGTGATCGCCGCTAGTTCCGCGGTCGTACGCGGCCAGGAGGCCGTCGACGACGTCCGAGACGCCGACGATGCTCAGGCCCCCGGGGAGGTAGACGGGCATCGTCATATCGACGCCCATCGAAAGCAGTTGAGCGGTGAACGCCTCGTCCCCGGGGCCGAAGATCGAGGTCGGGTGAACGGTCACGGCATCCCCGTCAGCGTCAGCATACCGATCGACCAGGGCCGCCGCCTCGGCTTTCGCGGCCTGATAGGCCCCGATCGGCTCGGCCACGTCCGTCTCGTCCGCAACGCTGTCGTCTCCCTGCGGACGGCGCGTCCCGGCAGTACTGGTGAACACCACCCGTCCCACGTCGCCGTCACGACAGGCCTCGAGCACCCGTTCCGTCCCGTCACGGTTGACCGCCCAGACGGTCTCGGGGTCGGCGCTCCAGAGGCCGACCCCGGCGAGGTGGAAGACGGCGTCGGCCCCGTCGACGAGTTCCCGCAGCGTCTCGCCGTCGAAGATATCGCCGACGAACCAGTCGACGCCACAGCGGTCGCCCCGATCCGAGGTCGGCCGGCTGAGTCCGCGAACCGTCCAGCCCTCCTCGAGCAGGCGCTCACAGAGCCGTGAGCCGAGGAACCCGGTCGCTCCGGTGACCGCCGCCGTCCCCGGTTCGATCCCCCCGGTCATCGGTCGCCCTCGAGTTGCGGCGGGACGGCGTCGCCGGCCACCGCCGCGTAGACGCGGTAGGCAGTCGACACGGCGGGATGGGTGTCGTCCGCCGGGGGGAGCTCGCCGTCGGGGATTCGCGCTCGCAGCGCCTCGAAGTCGGCGTCGCCCGTGACGGAGATCGGCCCGCGGTCGCCGCGTGCGGTCTCGAGCGCCCCGTCGGCCGCGAGCGAGCGGCCGAGCAAGGTGGTCGCAACGGCGTCGACGGCGGGGGCCGAGCCCGCGAACAGCGCGTTCCCCGCGACGGGGTCGCCGCCGTAGGCGGTCGTCGCATCGAGGACGGCGACCGCGGGATCGATCGCCCGCGTCGCCGCGACGGGGGCTCGATCGGGTCCCGTGTCACAGTCGACGAGAGCAGCGAGCGTCCGCATCGCACCCGCGACCGGCCCGTTCTCGGTCGGCCGGAGCGACGGAACCACGACCACGGCCCCCTCGGCGAGGCGGTTGGGGACCGAGAGCGCGATCGGCTCGTCCGCGACCGCACAGACGTCACCAGTGTGCGAATCGTCGGCAAGATCGACGAGCGACGCCTCGAACCGCTCGAGAAGACTCTCGTAGCCGAGGTACCGCGCCGTCCGGTCGAACGAGATGCGGTCGTCGCTCGCGCCGGCGACCGCGATGTCGGCGTCCGTCTCCCGCTCGAGACGGGCGACGACCGCGCCGACGACGGCGGGATCGGTGACCATGCCCGACGACGGGTGGAAGGGGTAGTGTGCGTCGGGAACGAGCGTCACCCGGTCGGCCTCGGCGAGCGTCTCGAAGGCGGGCTCTAGAACGGTTCGAACCGGCGACTGGAGCGCGGCCATGCGGGCGTCGACATCGGGAATCCAACCGCCGCGGCGTTCGGCGGCGTCGACGGCGGCCGCGCGGACCGGTGCGGTGCTCACGGGGACACCTCCGGGGTTTCGAGGCCGTCGATATCGCCTGCGTCGTCGCCCTCTGCGGCGAGGTCGTAGGCCGTTTCCGCGAGTGCGATCGCTCGCCGGCCGTCCGTACCATCGACCGGCGGCCGCTGGCCCTCCCGAATCGCGTCACAGAAACCAGCCAGGGCGTCGTAGTGGGCCTGCAGGTAGAAGGTCGGACCGAAGACGTCCGGCTCGTCGCTCGTGAGCCGGCTCGCGACGTTCGACAGCGCGGCCGTCGCCGCGCCGGCGTAGAAGTTCGCCGGCAGATGCTCCCGATTGCTGATCGTTCCCGTCACGCCCTCGAGACGCAGCCGGGTGTTGACTTCCGGGAGCTGTTCCCACTGGTAGGTACCACAGTGGAGCGTGATCGTCGTGCCCGTCTCCGGCGCGTCCATGAGCACGGTGGCGGCGTCCTCGGCCTCGGTCTCGAGCGTCCGCCCCATCGAGGCGTCCCTGACCTCGAGGTCGCCGAACAGCCACTCGAGGACGTCGAAGCAGTGGACGCCGAGTTCGACGAGGGAGCCGCCGCCGGCGGCGTCGGGGTCCATGGGCCACTCCGGCGGCGCGTCACCGGCCGGGGGCCGACCGAGTGGATGGTCGTTGAGCCGCGTGATCGAGGCGTATGGAACGTGCCCCACGCTGCCCTCGTCGTAGGCCTCCTTGACACCCATCATATCCGGCTGGTAGCGCAGCGTGTGGTCGACGCCGACGGCGATCCCGGCCTCGCGGGCGGTCTCGAGCAGCCGATCGGCCTCCGCCGTCGAGCGCGCGAGCGGTTTCTCGACGAAGACGTCGACACCGGCCTCGGCGGCCCGCTCGACGGCGTCGGCGTGGAGGAAAGGCGGCAAGGCGACGACGGCCGCGTCGAGGGTTTCTGCGTCGAGCAACGCCTCGTAGTCGTCGTAGGTGCGGGAAACGCCGGCGCTCCGGGCTCGAGCGCGATTCTCCGGCCGTACGTCGGCGGCCGCGACGACCTCGACGGCCGGCATCGCGACCGCCGATTTCAGGTGTACCATGCCGATGTTGCCGACCCCGAGGAGGCCCAGCGAGAGGGCATCCGAATCGGTCCATCGATGTAAAAACGGTCGTGCCATCTGCCCGCATTCGGCGGGCTGCGGGCTTTGTTATCGTCGCCGTACCCGCCCGAGCGGACGAGTAGCGGACGCATTCGGCCGCCTGCGGGCACCGTCGACTGGGCCGCGATTACCGTCGGCTCGCCGTCGCCCGCTCGGCGCTACTCCGGGGACCCGCGACGCGACTGGCGACATCGGCCATCGTCTCGACGGTGAGGTCGGTCGCCGACCGCTGGCGATCGAGGTACGACAGGATCGCCCGCATGCGGCGGTCGTCCCGCTCGTGGGTCAGGTTGTTCGGATGGAGCCACATGTGAAAGAGCCCGTCAGTGCGCGCCGCCTCGTCGATTCCGCGGCGAGCCAGGGCGACCATCGGGTCCGCCCAGATCGACTCGGCGACGGTCCGCGCCGGCCCCTCGAACCCGAAGAGGAACATCGAGGCCGGCACGTTGACCAGACCGTACTCGTCGACGGTCGGCTCGACCAGCATCGAACGGTCGCGAATCGTCGAGTCGAAGACGCCCCGAACGCCGTCCCTGGTCGGCGACCGCCCACGGTAGGCCGTCACACCGTGGTCGGCCAACACGTCTCGGTGTCCCACGTCGTTGCGCGGATAGACGAACGAGTCGATCGACTGGTTCCAGTCGGCCGCGAGGTCGCGGCTGCGCTCGAGTTCGGCGTCGGCGAGTTCGCGGTCCGTCTCCGGGTGGCCGAACAAGACGTGCGAAAAGGAGTGGCTGGCGAACTCGTGGCCGGCGTCGGACGCGAGTACGTCGGCGACGAGGGCAGGACCGAACCGGAGGTCTTCGCGGTCGGCCCACGCGTTCCGTTCGCGCTCGAACCAGCCGTCGGGGGCCGGATGATCGGCGTGGGTCCCATCACAGGACTCGAGCATGAGGTGGCCGACGACGGCCCACGTCGCCGGGACATCGAACTCCTCGAGCAAGTCAATCATGACCGACCAGCCGCGGCGGCCGGCTTCGACGCGGTCCGCCGGCGGCGTGGCAAAATCGTGAAAGCCCCAGCCGAGTTCCGCGTCGAGCGACATTACGACGCTACCCACGGATCCCACCACGATTGCATGCGTCTCATATCCGGACCGTCGTGGGCGGGTGGCTTTGTTATGGATGTCCTGTTTGGCCGGCGGCTGACGACCGCGAGCCGTGCGAGGCGAGCGAGGGTCAACGAGACCGCCTCGCACACGAACCGACGAGTTAACGCCACCGAACAGCGACGGCTCGAGGCGGCCGTTGGCTGAAACCGCTCTATAACAAAGCGCTCACTCGGCAACCGCCCGGACAACAGGCGTCTTCGACGTCTCATACAACAAGCATGAGCGGATCTACGACTTCCTCCGAGCGAGCGTTCGTGCT
Source organism: Natrinema pallidum (assembly GCF_005890195.1). Taxonomy (NCBI): domain Archaea; kingdom Methanobacteriati; phylum Methanobacteriota; class Halobacteria; order Halobacteriales; family Natrialbaceae; genus Natrinema; species Natrinema pallidum. The sequence continues at coordinate 893,094 of NZ_CP040637.1, forward strand.
CGGACTCGACGGCGTGCCGTGGAGACTCATCGAGCAATGGAGCGACGAGGGTATCCTCCCGAACTTCGCTCGGATGCGCGAAGCGGGTGCATCCGGAACGCTCGACAGCACTCGTCCGCCGACGACGCCGCTCGCGTGGCCGTCGATCGCCACGGGCGTGTGGCCGGACAAACACGGAATTTACGGCTTCCAGAACCTCTCGTCCGAATACAGCCACGAGATGTATACGAGCCGCGATCTCGCACAGCCGGCCCTCTGGGATCAACTCGGGCCGGCCCACGTCGGAAACGTCCCGATGACGTATCCGGCCCGCGAGATCGACGGCACCATGGTCACGGGGATGATGACGCCCTCGACGGACCGGGAGTTTACCCATCCGCCGGAGCTGCAAGCCGAGATCGACTCCCGGATCCCGAACTACGAGATCAGCCTCGACTATCCCGAGTACGCCGACCGGCCGGACGACTTCGAGGACGCCGTCGACGATGTCCTCGCGAAACGCCGCGACCTCATGGAGATCCAGATGGACCGCGCCGGCGACGACTGGCAGCTGTTCTTCTTCGTTTACACCGCGCCCGACCGGTTCCAGCACCTCATCTGGGACATGGACCGACTGCGCGCCCACTACGCGCAACTCGACGAGATACTCGGCGATGTCATGGCGTACACGGACGCCCACGACGCGGACCTCTACGTCGTCTCCGACCACGGTTTCGGCCCGATCGAGGGACTCGTCTACGTCAACCGCATCCTGGAGCAGGAGGGGTACCTGTTCCGGCGCGAGGACGAGGGCACCCGCGGGGCGCTCGCGAGCCTCGGCATCTCTCGCGACGCCATCACCGGGGCGCTCAACCGGGTCGGCATCACCGAGGAGACCCTCGTCCAGTCGCTGCCCCGGCGGCTGGTCGACTCCGTCGCCGAGCAGATTCCCGGCGATCACGCCCTCTACGACGTCGACTACGACCGTACCGTCGCCTTCGTCCACGACACGGGCAACTGCTATATCAACGACACGGAGCGTTTCGACAGCGGCATCGTCTCGCCGAGCGAAGTGCCGGAGATAAAGGCCGATCTCAGGGCCGCGTTCGAGTCGGCCACCGACGACGACGGCGATCCGCTGCTGGTCGTCCACGACGGGGACGATCTGTTCCCGACGGACGAGGGATCGCCGGATCTGGTGGTCTGTGGCCGCGGTGTTTACGAATCCCGCAGCGGGATGGCAACCGAGGTCCGTGGCGAGACGGGGACCTACGACGCGAGCCATCGCAACGACGGGATCGTCCTCTGTCGCGGCCCGTCGATCGCGTCCGGCGCGACCCTGCGCGGGGCTCGAGTGGTCGACATCGCGCCGACGCTGCTACACGGGATCGGCGAGCCAGTACCGGACAACGCGGACGGGCGGGTGCTCTTCGACGCCTTCGACGACGAGAGCGCGCCGTCCGCGACCAAGGTCGAGCGGACGACAGTGGGTCGGGTCGAGAGCGACGAGGCGGTCGACGAGGACTTCGACGACGTGGCGGACCGGCTGAAGGGACTTGGCTATATGGAGTGATCAGGACCGACTGCGCGGCACCGTCACGGTGATCGTGTTGCCGTTCTCGGCTCGGTCGAAGGCGATACGGCCCCCGGAGAGATCGACGGTCCAGTAGACGAGCCACAGCCCCAGTCCGGACGTGTGATAGACGTCGTTCATCTTCCAGTCGCCAGTCAGGACGCGAAACTCGACCTCCGGAATCGGCGGGCAGTTGTCTCGAACGACGACAGCGACCGTTTCCGGGGTGGAGCGGACGGTAACGGACAGCTCCGGCTGACCGTCGGGTTCGTGCCGGGCGGCGTTCTCGAGGAGTTCCGCCACGGCCAACTCGATCTCGTGGAGGGTGGTCGCGGTCGCCGACGCCGGCAGCGTCGTTTCGATCGTCGCGGTCGGATACCGCTCCCGGATCGTCTCGACCGCGTCAGTGACGACCGCGACGAGATCGATCGGCTCCGGCACGGCCCGGTCGGTGAGTAGTTCGATGATGTCGCGTTGTTTGTCCGCGCTCTCGAGGAGATTCCGGCCCTGGGTGCGGATGATCTCCGCCCGCCCACGAGACGCCGTATCGCCCTCCCGGGCGATACACTCGGCGTTGCCGAGGATGACGGCCATGTCGTTGCGCAGGTTGTGCCGGAGCAGGTTGTCCATGACCGCGAGCTGGCGTTCCCGTCGCCGCCGGTCGGTGATGTCTCGGGAAAAGCCGACGATGCGGACGACCTCGCCGTCCTCGATGATCGGTTCGGAGCGGACCCAGACCCAGTGGCTGTACTCCGCATCCGGGTTGACGCGATACTCCACGTCGACGGATTCGCCGGCCGAGGCGCGATCCATCGCCTCTCGGACGCACGGGATGTCGTCGGGATGAACGACCTCGAGGAACTGCCGGGGGTCGGCCTCGAGGTCGGCGACCGGCTGACCGAAGACGTCCTCGTAGGCCGGGTTAACGAACAGCAGTTCCGACCAGTCGCCGTCGAACATCCACAGCACGTCGCCGACGGTGCCGGCGATCGTTCGCAGTCTGCTCTCGGCGTCGCGGCGTTCCTGCTCCGCGGTCACCTGATCGGAGATATCCCGCGAACTGACGACGTAGCCGTCGAGCGCCGCGTCCGGCAGGTTCGTCACGCGACTCTCCAGCCACACCCACTCGCCGTCCGCGGTCGCGTGGCGATAGCGAACCGTCGCCGACGCGCCCGTCGCACTGACCTGCTCGAGCCGATCCGCGACGGCCCGCCGGTCGTCGGGGTGGATGTACGCCGCGGACTGCTCGCCGACGAGGTCCGCCGGCTCGTAGCCGAGGATCGGGTCGCTCGCCGCGTTGAGGTAGACGTAGGTGCCGTCCGTATCGACGATGGCGAGTTTGTCTTGGGCGTGCTCGAGCAGGACGGAAGCCATATCGCCGAGTTCGACGGTCATCGCGATACTGTGGGACAGTTTCCCGTAGCGAAGCAAAAGCGTGGTGGGAGTGCGACCGGACGCAGGCGGAACGACGCGGCTCGAGCGGGTGCCCGATCGAGGCGGCGAAGCCGACGCTATCGATCCGAACGGACGCGTTGCAGGCCGGTTTTCGCCGCCACCCAGGCCGGGTACACGGTGTTGTAGACGGGTGGGGGGGCGTTTCTCGCGCCAGCACGGAGGAGCCGATGGGTGAGCGGCGGTTCGGAGGCCGAAATCAGGTCGTCCAGATCGACGCCAGCGAGCCACTCGAAGAAGGCCCGTTCGGCCGGCGTGGCCGGGTCCGTGTCGCGGGCACGCTCGCGGATGTCCGCCCACATGTGACGCTCGTCCTGGCCGAGCACCCACTCGCCACGCTCGAGCGACCGCCGGAGCCGACAGTAGTCCCCCTCGGCGAACGGATAGCCGTGATCGGCCGGCTCGAGGCCCGAAAGGCGAAGCCCGACAGCGGTGCGGTAACACTTTTCACACTCGCCGCAGTTTCCGTCCATGCGGTCGTTACAGGTCTGGAGTCGCAGCGTCGGCTCCTCGCTGCGGACGTAGTCGGCGATGACATCGAGGCGCTCCTGTCGGGTGAGTTCGTAGCCGTCGTGGTGACACCGCGTCCCGGTCCACCGGACGCGCTCGTCGATATCGGGGCGTGAGCCCCATTCGAGGTCGATGCCGTCCCAGTGAGTCGCGGCGACGTAGAGATCCGTCAGCCCCCGCGCGTAGGCCATCGGGGCACAGAGACCGAGCAGCCCCAACCCGTGGCCGACGGAACTGTACCAGCCGCCGTCGACGTGCCGTTTGTAATGGGCCAACAGCATCGCATGGTCGAGAAACGAAAGCATGTTCGACTCGACGAACGCGGTCTCACAGTCGTGATCATCAGCGAACCGCGAAACGCGCGTTCGCAGCGCGTCCCATTTCCCGTCGTCGTCGGGGCTGGGGGTAATCGTCCAGCCCCGAATGCTGATCAACGTCGGCGACTCCTCGCGGTGGCGGACGTACGAACACGTCGAGTCGACGCCGCCGGTAAAGAGCAGTCCGCTCCCGTCGCTCGGCTCCGGTTCCGGGTCGATGGTCCGCCGCGCGTAGAGGGTCCCACCGTCGAGGAAGTCGTGCATCTCACACAGGGTCGTCTTCACGTCCGCGAGGGCGCGCGCGAACGTCGCGTCGACCTCGTCGACGTAGATATCGGCCCCGTTGGCCCACGCGACGGGACAGACCTGCGCGAGGACCGGGATCGCGAGCACGCCGTCCGGAACGGCCGCGATCGGGACGTCGTAGTCGGTTCGGAACGATTCGTCGGTGAAGAACCGCTCGAGGTCTGACGTGGCTCGAATCGAGCACTCGAGGGTTCCACTGTCGGCCGTCAGTCGGTCGATAAGGATCGATGACATAGTGAAGACATCTCGCGCTCGAGTGAGCGGACCACGACCGACTACAAAAACGACCGGAACCGTTGATCGATCAGCGCTCGAGAAATGCATCCATAGCTGACTGTCCCGACTCGATAGGGACGGAATACTTCGGCTGCGGCGGTCCCCGCTCGCCCCGTTTGCAGCCGAACGAACGCGGCGCACGCGCTCGAGAGGGGTCTGCAGGGCAAACGTCCGGGCGGGACGCCGGCCGTACGGCGTGGAGCTCGCCTCCCGATATGGTTTCGAGGGTAGGTGCCGGATAACAAACCCCGACAGCGTCGACGACTGGCTCGAGAGATGCGTACCGAGACTGGCCCGGACGAGCGCGGTGGGATGAAATGAGACGATCGACGCTCAACGTGACGGTCGCGGTCGGGTTTCTCGCAGTCGCGGTCGGCACCCTGATCGCGAGAGCGAACCCGGCGACGGCCTACGAATCCTCGGTTTACGTGGGCTCGCCGACGATCACCTGGGTCGTGTTCGCGTTCGCGCTCGCAATCGCAGTCGGGACGACCCTGTCCTGTCGGGGTCGCCGACAGGGGTACGGGATCGTGCTGGGCGGGACGACGGTGATCGCCATCGTGAGTCTCCCGGTGATCCGGAACTATCGCTTCGCCGGGATGGGCGACGCGATGACGCATCTGGGCTGGACCCGAGACATCGTGTCCGGGGGAACCGCGCCCCACGAACTGTTCTATCCGGGGTTACACGCCATTGCAACGGTGTTTCACGTCGTCGGCGGCGTCCCGATCGAACGCGGGCTCCTGATCGCGATGGTCGTGCTCTTCGTTCCGTTCGTCGTCTTCGTTCCGCTCGCCGTCCGCGATATTGCGGGCAGCGGACTGGCGGTCGGACTGTCCGCGATCGTCTCCTGGATGGTCCTCCCAGTTAACAACATCGCGACGTTCATGGGCGTTCATACCAACTCGAACGCACTCTTTCTGGTTCCGCCCGTCGTCTTCGCGCTCGTCGCCTACCTCCGGCGTCGGTCGATGGTCGAACGACTCCCGCTCGGGCTATCGCCGTTCAGCGTCCTCGTCTATCTGACCGGCCTCACGCTCCTGTTGGTCCACCCCCAGCAGATGTTCAATATCATCGTCCTCGTCGCCGCGATCAGCGGCGTTCAGTTCCTCGCTCGCCGACGGTTCGACGAGCACCCGATGCTCGAGCACCCGACGACGTACACACACACGATCGTCCTCGGTGGAATGTTCGGGCTCTGGGCGCTCGGGAACGAACGGTTTAGAAGCGCCGCGTCCGGGCTAGTGTACGGGCTGCTCTCGCAGGACGTCGGTGCCGGGGCCGAGGTCGACCAGCGAGGATCGTCGCTGACCGACATCGGCGGGAGCCTCGCCGAGCTCTTCGTGAAGATGTTCCTCGATGCCGCGATCATCGGACTTCTCGTCGGCCTATTCATCCTGGCCGTCTGGCTCGGTCGGACGAGCCTCGACGCCGAGAACAGATCCTTCGTCAACTACGTCAGCTTCGGACTCATTCCCTTGGGCGGCCTGTTCGGGGTGTACTTCGTCGGAACGCCCACGATGGCGTTCCGACAGGTCGGCTTCATCTACGTCCTCCTGACGATCCTTGCCGGAATCGCGCTGGCACAGGTTACCGGCGGGCTCTCGAGCGTGCTCACGAGACCGGGAGCGAACGCGGTCACCGCGCTGGTGCTCGGCTGCTGTCTGGTGCTCGGGTTGCTCACGGTGTTCGCGTCGCCGCTGATCTACAACCCGGGCCAGCACGTGACTCCCGAAATGATGAGCGGCTACGAGGACGGTCTGGATCACGGGGCCGAGGGCGTTCCCTACGCGGGTATGGGGTACGACCCCTACCGGTACGATCACGCGATCAACGGTATCCCGGGCGGCGGCGAGACCGTTGGTGGCGCGTCGGCGGCCACGGGAACCGTCAACGCGACCGTGTTCTCGGCGGGCAACTACAGCGGGGCCTATCCGACCGACGAGTACTACTTCGTCTTCACGGAGTGGGACAGAACGAAAGAGATCGACGTCTATCAGGAACTCAACTACCGCGAAGCCGCACTCGAGGGGCTCGACACCGACCCGGCCGCGAACAAGGTCGTCTCGAACGACGAGTTCGAGATGTACGCTATCAGTAGCAGGCCGTAGCGACGCTCCCGTTCCGCAGGCCGCTGCTGCCACTGTTGACCGGGACGGGCGAGTTTCGGCCGCCGCCGACTCCCGGCCCCACGACGAACGAGATGTGCCGATTTCTCCTCGCGCACGCGAGCACGTTCGAGTCCTTCCCGTGACGGGACGCGCCGTCGACTCGAGACCGCTGTCGGCACTCCTCGCTGGTGGTCTCCGCTCCGTCGGGACTGACGCATCTCGTCCGAGCCCCCGAGACCGGTCGAAGCGGCCGGTAAGAACTGCTTACGACTCGAGAAAGACGATGCTGTCCGTCCGAAACGGTGTCGGCGATACCGAACGCCGCTTTCGTCTTCCCCGTCGGGTTCGAGGTCGAGAGCGCCTCTCCGCTCGACACGCGCTCGTTTCTTCGACAAAGAGTCGATTACGGCCACGGAAATTGTCGTCAATTCGTTCATAAGTTCGTGGATAAATATCGATAGATTGTGACTCCATACCCAGTGTTAGAAATATATTCTGTAAATTTAAGCCATATCTCCAAGAAAAAGTTTATGTGTGTAAGCCGGAGTTACGGACATGTATGGCGCAGAACCCCCGTACGTCCGAGACGGAATCCACTCCGACTGCAGGCCGTAACAGCGGATTAAGCCGCCGTAACTACGTTCGCTCGCTCGCCGCCGTGGCGACCGCAGCGACCGCGATCGGCGGGGCCGGCACGGCCGCCGCTCAGGACGACTACGAGGTCATCGAAGCCGAGGGACAGACGATCACCATCGACGCCGGTGAGACCTGGGAGAACAAACTCATCGATATGACGACCGGCCAGGACATCATCATTACCGCTCACAGCAGCGACTGGACGATCCGGAACGTCGGCTTCAAAGGCAAGAACACCTCCGGCACCGGGACCGCCACGTTCGGCATCTCCGATACGAGCGGCGGCACCTGTACCGTCGAGAACGTCTATCTCGGCGACGGCTCGAGCACCGGGAACGGGAACCCGAACGGCCACGGACAGACGGCCTTCTGGGTCGCGCCGGACCACAACGGCCACATCGACTTCGAGAACGTCAACATCCAAAAGTTCGCGGACAACGCGATCTACGGTTCCGCACCCGGCACCAAGGGTGGCGGAACGATCCACATCGACAGCAGTTTCGCCGCGAACTGTTACGTCTCGCACTTCCGACTGGCGACCGAAGGGAGCAAGGTCACGAACTCGAGCGTCTACGTCGACGGTAGTCACGGGTACGTCGGCCGCGGTATCTGGGGCTGGGCCCCGGGGACGATCGAGGTCGAGGACTGCCAGATCGAGATGAACGGACAGAACACCGCCATCGACGCCGGTGCGAACGGGAACCCGACCGAGATCGCCGTCACGAACACCGATTACGACGACGGGGCCGGCATCGCCGAACACGCCGGCTCGAACGTCCAACTCGGCGACGGCGTCGGGACCGACCCCGAGGCGTTCATCCCGCAGGGCGTCCCGACGAGCCCCGAAGAAGCCGCGTCCGGTTCACAGAAGTAACGACGCTGCCCGTTTTCGCGGAGCATCGACCCGCTGACGCGACCGATCCCGCCCTCCGACGCGTGTACGTCCCCCCTCACACGCCGTTTCGGTCCCCGCTGACGTGACGCTCTCCGCCACGTGACGCTCGGTGCGCGGACGCTATCCTCGCGACCGGTTTTCCAGTCTCGTTTTTCGGACCTGATTCGAGCGACACACTGACTAGCCGCGTCTCCCCACGGTCTCGCGGGACGACCGCGACAGCACGACGGGACATCCGACGCTCCAACGGCAGTGAGCCGTCGGCGTGCAGAGAGCGGACTCGAGAACGGATCGCTTCCGCATCGGTCGTGGCCGCTGCCGTCGGGTGCGGTCGGCAGCGACCGACGGACTGTGGCGATGTGGACCGAGCGACGGAGAACGACGATCCAGAGGGAGGACCGGCAGTAATACTGTGTTACCCGTGAGTGCGTACCGATCCGCGACGGCGACCGCGCGCCGGTTACGGCGGAGGGCCGTGGCTGGCGGGTTCTTGCGGCCCGAGAATCGAACCGGAACGAGCAAAACAAGTAGATCGCGCCGATCACAGGTGCCGCATCGCGACTCACTGACGCTGCGTCAGTGACCGATGCCGACTACTGTTCGCGCGCGTTGTACTGTACGTCGACCGTCGCGTCGCCGAGGATCCGGAAGTCCTCGATATCGCCGTCGAACCAGTAGGCGTCGAGCCAGTTGCCGACGCCGCCGCGGACCGTCGTGTCCTCGACGATATCGTTCTCGTCGACCGACGCGTCGCGGTACTCGGCCTGAATGACCTTCCCGTCGACGCGGAACGAATACGTGCTCGGCTCGGCCGTTTCGGTCCCGTCGAAGACGACCGCGTGGGGGAGCAGTTCGGGGTCGCCGTACTCCTCGAGATCGATCTCGTCGCCGTCAACGGTGATGGTGGGCGTCCCGTTGATCAGCGAAACGTCGGTTAGCGTCCCGGAGAAGCGAAAGCGGAGGCTGCCGTCGGTGACGGTGCTCTGAACCGTCGAGCCGGAGATCGTCGTCGCCTCGTCTTCCGGCGCTTCGTCGGAAGCGAGTTCGATGTTGCCGTCGACCGTGATCTCGAAGCCGACCGGGGTTCCCGTCCCCTCTACCTCGAGGACGTGAGGGAGGTCGGACCCGTAGTCGGCGGGATCGATACGATCGCCGTTGATGGAAACGGTACCCGGTCCATCGACGGTCAGTTGGTCGACCTCGCCGCTGTACCGGAAGGCGTCCTTCCAGTCGGCGACGACACCGTAGACGGTGCCGTCCTCGATGGCGTCCTCGTCGTCGATCGAGGCACCCTCGTACCCGCTCCGTTCGGCCTCGCCGCTGACGGTGAACTCGTAGCGAGTCACGTCCTCGTCGCTCCCGTCGATGACGATGATGTCGTCCAGAACGTCGTCGATATCCGCAGGGTCGATCTCGACGCCGTTGACCCGAACGGTCGCGTCGCCGTCAACGGACAGGCGCTCGATTTCCCCGTCGAAGCGGAACGCGTCGAGGTAGTCGGCGACGGTACCGCTGGCGCGGGTGCCGTCGACCGAGGCCGCCGCGTCGATCGTCGCGTTCTCGTCAGTGCTGGGCTCGACCGCCTCGCTGACGACGAATTCGTAGCTCGTCGTGTCCGACGTGCCGTTCCCGTCGAAGACGACCGTGTTCGCCAGCGACGAGCCGTCGGAGTCGTCGGTCGACGGCTCGGTGCCGGACTGATCGCCGGACGAACTGCCGCTTGCGGCCTCCTCAGCCGAGGTCGGCACCCCGTCGGGCATCGAGAGGTCGGGGTTCGAGCCGAGTCCGTCCCCGCGAGTGAGACGAACGTCACCGCGCTGGCTGATGCCGTCGAACTGCGTGTCCGCGATGCGGATTCGCGTCGTCTCACCGTTTCGACCGAGGTGGATCGCGTCGTTGTAGGAACCGGAGCTGAAGTCACAGCCCGTGACCTCCATCCGGCCGGGGTTCCAGCCCCAGAAACACCGACCGTTGTAGCGGCCGTTGCCGTCGTTGTACGCGACGGAGTCCGTACACTTCGAGCCGTCGGAGCTGAGACGGAAGCTCGAGACGTAGTTGTTCGCCGCGTAGCAACGATCGATGTGGACCGTGCCGCCGTTGCCGTTGTATCCGGGCGCGGACGCGTAAATCCCGTTGTTGGGCCAGTCCTGAACGTTACAGTGCCGAATGTCGATATGCCCGCTGTGTTCCGGCGCGACCCAGATCCCACACTGTCCGTGGGAACTGTAGCTGCTCGGGCGCACACAGCCGTCGCCCATATAGACGTTTTCGATCGTCGACGTGTTGCCGTCGACGTCGGCGACCGCGATCGCGTGTCTGTCGTAGCGGTGGGTCCCGACGAAGCCGACGTTCCGGATCGTCCAGTTCGTCGACTCTCGAGCGTAAAGCCCGAACCAGTTGCCGTTCGAAAAGTCGATGATCTTGTTCTCGAAGACCTCGCCGTCGTCGATGGTGTACCACTCGTTGGACGCCTCGATGACTTCGTAGTCGTCCTGGGCGGCCGCGGTACCGGTCGCGAACCCGCCGCCGATCACGGACGCCGCACCAGTCAGCTTCAGATACGAGCGACGGTCGAGTAATTCGTTGTTACCGCTCGTATCACTGCTTTCGAGGGCGTTATCCGCGGAATCGCCATCATCCAATACCGAATTGTCGCGTGCCATGCGTTCGGTTAAGGAGAATATGTCCCCATAAACTTTCCGCTTAAATCTGTATAAAATAAACAGAAGTTCAGATATTCATCGATGTTTGTTGGTTAGTATATCGTATTATAAGCTGTATGTTTTATAGTGAGGCCGCAACACGGCGTCGCGGTAATCGTATATTACCGCCGTTTCGTCCGAACGCGCTGACACTCTCGCCTGTCGATCAGTCAAGTATTGCTGGTATCGAATACGTTGGGGTTTTCGAGCCGGTCATCGAGCGCCGACTCCCTCGGAGTCGACCGAGTCCGGGAGAAGCGCGCACGAACGGTGTCCTTCGTCGGCGGGGCGCGTCAGATGTAGGCTCGAATCTCGTAGATGTCGACGAGACCGCTCGCGACGGAGAGCACCGCCCAGACTGCGACGCCGACGGCGATGACCGCCAGCAGCGTGATGAGTCCGGTAACGAGCGGCTGTAACGCCACGACGGCGGCGGCCATCGCGACCGTCACGCCGCCGGCCGTCGTGATCGACGTCGCGAGCCGCCGCCAGCGCAAGGCGAGTTCCCGATCGATCAGATAGACGTTGTAACACACCATGAGCGCGTAACAGAGCGCCGTCGACATCGCCGCGCCGACGACGCCGATCGCCGGGATCAATACGAGGTTCAGTCCGAAGTTCAACGCGCCGGTGAGCCCCTTCCCGACCGCGCGCTCGGTCGCCCGACCCAGGTAATCGAGACTGTCGTTGGTGATCTTATCGATCGCCTGAAACAGGACGAAGACGCTGAACACCTGCAAGACGGGCGCGGCACCGGTGTACGCGTCGCCGAAGACGAACCGGACCCCGGGTTCCGCCAGGAGGACGATGCCGGCGACCGCCGGCAAATACACCAGGAGGACGTACTCGAGCGACTGCTCGTACACCCGAGCGGCGCGCTCGAGTCGTTCGGACGACTTGTGCTCGCCGAACGTCGGTGCGACGGTAAAGCCGAGCGAGTCGGCGGGCGCGATCACGAACGTAGAGATCTGTTTGGCGAGTTCGTAGAAGCCGACTGCGACCGGCGTCAAAAAGAACCCGACCATCAGCGTGTCGACGCGCTTGTACAGCACGTTCGCGCCCTGCGAGGCTGTCAGCGGGAGACTGTACCTGCCGATCCGCGTCGAGAGCCCGGGCTCTGGGGATTCGGTCGCGGGGTACGACGCGAGGATTCGGTAGAGGAAGTACCCGCCGACGGCGACGGACACCAGGTACCCGGCGACGAAGCCGGCCAGCGCGCCGTACGCGCCGAAGCCGGCGACAAGGAGGAGCACGATGCAGCCGAGTCGGCTGACGCTCGAGACCGTACTGGTCGCTGCGGTCAGGGTGACTTCGCCAAAGCCTTGGAACGCGATCAGCAGGTAGCCGTGGGCGACCTTGACGACGATGAACGCGATGCCGAGCGCCAGCAACGGCTCTAACCGCGGTTCACCGTACGCGGCCGCGATCGCGCCGCGACAGAGGAAGAACAGGACGCAGACGAGTCCGACGGTAACGACGTTGAACGCGATCGAGGACCGGACGATGTGGCGGATCTGGGTGTCGTCCGTTTCCCGGTACTCCGTGACGAACCTCGCCATCGACTTCGGAATCCCGAGGGTCCCGAAGAGGGTCGCGATCGAGAAGACCGCGATGGCGAGGAAAATGAGGCCGTACTCGTCGGGCGAGAGGAACACCCGCGTGAGCAACAGGGTGATGGCTCCTTGCGCGCCGAGTCGAAGTAGTTCAGCGCCGAACGTGGCCGTGACTCCGCGGACGATGCGCTGTGACAGTGACATTGGAAAGCGAGGAGGGCTGGGCTACCGGCAGTTCTAGAGGTCGGTCGAGACGGACTCGGCGTCGGAGGTTTCCTCGGCCGCGTCGTCGTCCGCCGCGTCCGCCGTCTCCGCTCCGTCCGCCTCGGGACGGGGCTTTGCGGCGTCGCGGATGGTCTCCATGATGCGGATCGTCCACTTCGACTGCTCGAGGGGCACCGGCACGTCGGCGTCGCCTTCGATCGCATCGACGAATCCGTCGAAGATCGCACAGTGGGAGTTCGTCTCCGTCTCGGTCTCCCAGCTATCGTCGAACCGAGAGGTGGCGACCGATCTCGCGTTCTCGAGCGTGCTGGTGACCTGGGCCAGCGAGACGTCGAGGCTCTTCTTCGAGCGGGCGATGACCGAGGACGTGTAGTCCTCGTCGACCTCGTAGAGCGACTGGTTGATCTCGTCGACCACGAGGGACTTCTCGGAGCCGGTGATCACGTGGAGGCGCTGGGGGAGCGTTCCCGAGAGCATCGTCACGGTACAGAGCGCGCCGTCCTCGGAGACGTACTGGACTTGCGCCTGATCGTACTCGAAGTCCTCCTCGTAGCGGTCCGAGAGGACGGTCTGTGCGGAGATGTCGTCGTCGCGTTCCGGCCAGCCGCCGATGCCGAGGACCGAGTAGATCGGGTGTGGCAGTCCCTCCTCGAACTCGCCCCCGGGCAGTTCGAACACCCACGAGCCGCGGTTGACCTGATCGGGCGGCGTCAGTCCCGCATAGAGGGTGTCAACGGACTTGATGTGGCCGAGTTCGCCGGCGTCGATCAGCTCCCGGGCCGTGCGAACGGCCGGATAGAACAGGTGGTTGTGGATGACCGTTGCGGGCGTTTCGTGCTCGCGAGAGAGCGCCTGCAACTGCTCGACCTCCTCGGCGGTGACGGTAGCGGGTTTCTCGATGATGACGGCGACGCCGGCTTCGATCGCCTGCCGAGCGATATCGAAATGCGTCTGAACCGGTGTACACACGTGCAGACAGTCGAGTTCGTCGAGCAGTTCGGTGACGTCCGTGACGGCCATCGTCCCGAACTCCCGAGCCCGCTCCCTGGCCAGGTCCTCGTCGAGGTCACAGACCGCGACCAGTTCCATCTCGGGGTTGTTCCGCGCTCCCGCGAGGTGGGCCCGCGAGACCGTTCCTGCGCCGACGACTGCGGTTCGAACGACCATGAGCGGACGGACAGGACGCCGGTCATTAGTTTTAGTCCGATTACTTCACGAACCCTAACTCGCCCTCGAGACGGCGACCGGGTATGGGCCTGCTACCGACAACGAGGGTCGACCCGCTGAGATCGACCGCTCCCTCGGCCCGGGGCCGGAAGCGCGAAAGCGGTCCCTCATCGAGTCGCGACTCGAGGTCGGGTCACTCCGAGGACGAGTTTCGGCGGCCGAGGTGGCACGAGTTGAAAGACGGCTCCCGCGCCGGGAACAGCTGCTGGCACGCGACTGCTCCGGTATCGGATGACGGTCGTCGGGAGCCGGTCGAACGTACGTAATCGTGTGATAAAAACCTTCTCAGCGATCCGAGACGAAGGTGGCCGAATCGACAGCCGGCGACACGCCGATGGCGTCGAGCGGTGGCCGCGCCGACCGTGGTCGCGGCACTCGAGCGAGTGGCGGCAGGAGCGCAGCGACTCACCGACCGAGACGCCCATCACTCGAGCGGACGGACTGACAGGAGAGTCGTCGCGGATTCGGGACACGGGAGCGCCGTCACGAACGTCGGGTCACTCGATCCGGGACAGTTTGCCGTCGACGGTGCGTTCTTGCGAGCGGTTCCGAACGACGTGAGCGACCGAGAGGCAAAAGAAGGTGACGACGACGGCACCAGCGAGGCCGAGCATCGGGAGTGTCGATAGCAGCGGTGCGCCGAGCGCCGCCGCGCCGAGAAGGGCGGCACCGACGACGCTGAGAGCGGCATACCATCGATCCCACCGGTCCTGTCGGTGGCTGTCCGTATCGAGGTACATCATCAGCAGGTCCGCGTTGTCAGCGAGCGAGATCAGGCCCCGGTCCTGGTCGTATTCGACGATGCCGGCGTCGTCCATCTTCGGCAGGTGGGTCTGGTAGAGGGCGACGTAGACACGTTTCCGCTGATCGGAACTGAGCGCGTTGACCTCGGTATCGTTCTCCCAGGCGGCGATCTGTTCGGCGAGTTCACCGAGCGTAACTGTTTCGTCGGCTTCGAGCAAGTACGCGAGGACTTCCCGGCGACGGCGATTCTTTAAAAGCTCGAAAATGACGTCCTTCGAGAGGCGTTCGTCCTCGTCGGCCTCGGCAACCGAGGCGATTTCGTCGGGCAACGACGTATCGATCGAGGACATTACGACGACCCTCCGGTTGTAGAGACACCATTCGAGTTCGGCACCGGTCGGACCTGCTTCCCGTCACTGGAACGTCGTCCCGACGGCGACCGCTGTACGTTCGAACGGCGAGTCGAAATCACGATTGACACACCAGGTTGTACACCAACAGAGATACTCTTAAGCACGGCCACGTTTCGCACCGTCTGCAAAGGAGGTACGGAACGACTTCTCGACGGCACTCCCGCGACGCTCGGCCGCCGCCATGGCGGGCGATTTCGAACGCCCGCGTCGCCGCGTCGTATCTGGCGATTGCACCCGTATATCGGCGGCGTACGAGCGGTCGGCTCGGCGAACGGCCACCGACGAGCACGGTCCGGGGGACTACGTACTAACACAGCACTGGGTCCGAAGGTTCGAACCAACCAACCTAAAGGCGAGCGACAGTTCACAACCGAACGACGGATTTACGTCATGAATGGGCGATTTATGTCGACAGGGCAGAACAACGATCGCCACGATTCATGTATTATGTGTGCATTGCCCACGGTGGGTCGAAGCGACCGATCCATGGTCGTTTCACCCGGACACGACCGATGGGACACGGTCTCGATACGGCTGCCGCTCTGTTTGCTCGAGGCAGTTGGCGGCCGTATCGATCATCTGCCGTTCTCTCTTCGAGCGGTGGCGGTCATCGCCCGCCGTCGCGCGAACGACACCCCGCCGTAACCGGGTATGTAATTCGCCGCGTTCGCTCGGGCGAACCCTCACGCAGACTGACAGCCGGCGGCATCGTAAGTCGGTGTTTCCCGCGAAACCATGTGAACCCATTACAGTGCCGGCAGGGTTTCCTCCGGCTACTGATGACGCGGTCTATCATCGATCAACGCAGCACCGAATCAGAGTCGACGGAGGTCGAGACCGGTCTGTGTCCCGACTGCGAGACCGACACGATCATCCACGACCCGGATCGCGGTGAGCAAGTCTGTGCGGAGTGTGGACTCGTCCTCACCGAAGACCCGATCGACTACGGGCCGGAGTGGCGCGCGTTCAACGCACAGGAACACGACGAACTGTCGCGCGTCGGCGCGCCGCTGACCCAGTCGATGCACGACCGCGGGCTCACGACGACCATCGACTGGCGCAACAAGGACGCCAACGGCCACTCGATGTCGGCGGACAAACACGGCCAACTCCATCGACTCCGGGTCTGGCAGGAACGCATCCGAACGAAGAACGCGGGCGAACGGAACCTCAAGTACGCCCTCTCGGAAATCGACCGCATGGTGAGCGCGCTCGGGGTTCCCAAGCCCGTCAAGGAGACCGCGAGCGTCATCTACCGACAGGCACTCGAGCAGGACCTCATCCGGGGCCGATCGATCGAAGGCGTCGCGACCAGCGCGCTCTACACCGCGTGTCGAAAGGAGGACATTCCGCGCAGTCTCGAGGAGGTCACCTCGGTCGCACGCGTCGAGCAACGCGAGATCGGTCGAACCTACCGGTACATCGCGGACGAACTCGACATCAACCTCGAGCCGACGAACCCCAGACAGTTCGTCCCGCGGTTTTGTTCGGAACTCGACGTCGATACCGACGTCGAGACCAAAGCAATCGAGATCATCGACCGGACGACCGAGCAGGGGCTCCACTCGGGCAAATCACCGACGGGGTTCGCCGCCGCGGCCATCTACGCCGCCGGGCTCCTCTGTGACGAGACCATCCCCCAGCGAGCGGTCGCCGAAACCGCCCAAACGACGGTCGTCACCGTCCGCAACCGATATCGGGAGCAACTCGAGGCGATCGATCAGCAGCCGGCTACATGATCGACCGCTCGCCCTCGCTGGTGCTCTCGGTGTAGAGGCGTTCGTCGGCCAGCGCGTGGAGGTTCGCGTACGGGATGAAGGCGATGAAGGTGCCGTCCTCGTCGTACAGTTCGACGCCGTTCTCGGCGTGGTCGTACCGATCGCATTCGATCTGTCCTTCGGGAAGGATCGCGCGGTACATACCGGAACGGAACGCCGTCCAGCCAAATATAGCTATCCTGGTTCGGGCGTCCGATCACCCCGGATAGGGACGCTCGACGACCCACCGTCGGCGAGCGAAATCGGTTTATCCGCACCGGCGTTACGACTCGCCAGTGACCGACGACCGTTCTTCGACGCCCGCCGACGAGCAGCGAAGCGACCCCGCAGCGTCGGGTGACACGGAGCCGATCGACGCCGGCGACGAGAACGAGCCGGGCGACGCCGAGTTCACGATCGCCGACTTCCACGACGCCAGTCAACGGGAGGGACGACCCGTACTCACCGCCGCGGCCGTCTCCCGTGCGCTCGAGATTCCCCACGAGGAAGCGACCGCACGACTCGAGGCCCTCGCCGACACGGGCGACATCGAGCGCCACGCCGTCTCGACCGACCCCGTGGTCTGGTATCCGAGCGAACTCGAGGATTTGACCGACCGCGAGCGGGTCGTCGTCTTTCCGAAGCGGCGGGAGATCATCGTCGACCGCCCCGAGCAGTTCACCCGCGCGCAACTCTCGCAGTTCGCCCACCTCGCGGACGGGAACGGCGAGCAGGGCTATCGCTACGTCGTCCGGCCCGAGGATATCTGGGGGACGCCCCACGACTCCTTCGACGAACTCGCGCGGACGATGCGACAGGCGCTCGGCCAACGGGCCGACCAACTCGAGGACTGGGTCGAGAGCCAGTGGGACCGGGCCCACCAGTTCCGCCTGACAACCCACGAGGACGGCTACACCGTGCTCGAGGCCCAGAGCCCCGAGATCATGGGCAACGTCGCCCGCCAGAAACTCGACGAGGAACACGTCCACGCGCCGATCTCCGAGACGGAAGACTGGGTCCGGGAAGGGGCGGAGGCCGCGATCAAGCGCATCCTCTATGAAGCCGGCTATCCGGTTCAGGACCACCGGGAACTCGAGTCCGGCGAGGAACTGGCGACCGACCTGCAGGTGTCGCTGCGGGACTACCAGCGGACGTGGGTGGATCGCTTTACAGAGGCCGGCGAGGGTGTCTTCGTCGGTCCGCCAGGCAGCGGGAAGACGGTAGCTGCGATGGGCGCGATGGCCCACGTCGAGGGCGAGACCCTCGTCCTCGTGCCGAGCCGCGACCTCGCCCAGCAGTGGGCCGAGACGATCGTCGAGTACACCTCGCTCGAGCCCCATCAGATCGGCCAGTACCACGGCGGCCGCAAGGAGGTGCGGCCGGTGACGATCGCTACCTACCAGATCGCGGGGATGGATCGGCACCGCTCGCTGTTCGACGACCGCGAGTGGGGGCTGGTGATCTTCGACGAGTGCCAGCACGTTCCCTCGGATGTCTACCGGCGGAGCACGCACCTCCAGTCCAAACACCGGCTCGGGCTGTCGGCCAGCCCGATCCGGGAGGACGACCGCCAGACGGAGATCTTCACCCTCGTCGGACCGCCGATCGGCACCGACTGGGAGGCGCTGTTCGACGCGGGCCACGTCGCCGAGCCCGAACTCGAGATCCGGTACGTGCCGTGGGGCGACGACGAGCAGGCGAACGCCTACGGCTCGGCCGACGGCCGTGAGAAGTATCGGATCGCCGCCCGCAATCGGGGCAAGATCGACGAGGTCCGCTACCTGCTGTCGGCCCACCCCGACGCGAAGGCCATCGTCTTCGTCGACTACTTGGAGCAAGGCGGGGAGCTCTCCGAGGCGCTCGACGTACCCTTCCTCAGCGGCGAGACGCCACACCACGAGCGTCGGCGGCTGCTCGAGGAGTTCCGACGGAACGAGCGCGATTTGTTGCTCATCTCGCGGGTCGGCGACGAGGGGATCGACCTGCCGACGGCCGATCTAGCGATCGTCGCCTCGGGGCTGGGCGGCTCGCGCCGGCAGGGGACCCAACGTGCCGGCCGGACGATGCGGCCCGCCGGCGGCGCGCTCGTCTACGTCCTCGCGACCCGCGGGACCCGCGAGGAGGACTTCGCCCGGAAGCAACTCCAGCATCTGGGTCGCAAGGGGATGACGGTCCGCGAGCGGACGGTCGAGCGCGACGCGGATTGATCGGACTCGAGAACGCCCGTCGGCCGCACCCACCGCGGCGCAGGCGGCGGTTGCCGGCCGACAGCGACGGCGGACGCGAGGCCAATATTGAAGGTCGCGTGTTCGAACTGTACAGATAGTATGAACGAACCGCGCACGACCGGGGTGGTCGATCGGTGAGCGATGGCTCCAGGCAGCGCCTGATCCACGTCGGCGAGACGGCCGACGGAGCCGATCTGCAGCTGCCCGTCGTCGAACTCCTCACCGGTCGCGGGTTCGTCACCGGCAAGTCCGGCTCGGGGAAGTCAAACACCGCGTCGGTGATCGCCGAAGAACTGCTCGAGGCCGGGTATCCCCTGCTCATCGTCGACACGGACGGGGAGTACTACGGGCTCAAAGAGGAGTACGAGATGCTCCACGCAGGGGCCGACGAGGAGTGTGACATTCAGATTGGGCCGGAACACGCGGAGCAGATGGCGACGCTGGCGCTCGAGGAGAACGTGCCGGTCATCCTCGACGTGTCGGGGTATCTCGACGAGGACGTCGCGGACGAACTCCTGCGGAAGATCGCCCGGCAGCTGTTCGTCAAGGAAAAAAAGCTGAAGAAGCCGTTCCTGCTGGTCGTCGAGGAGGTCCACGAGTACATCCCGGAGGGGGGCGGCGTCGGCGAGACCGGCAACCTGCTGATCAAGATCAGCAAGCGCGGCCGGAAACACGGCCTGGGAATCGTGGGAATCAGCCAGCGACCGGCCGACGTGAAGAAGGACTTCATCACACAGGCAAACTGGCTGGTCTGGCATCGGCTGACATGGGACAACGACACGAAGGTCGTCGGCCGGATCATCGACACCGAGTACTCGGAACTCGTCTCGGATCTCAACGACGGACAGGCGTTCGTCCAAACCGACTGGACCGAAGTCGACGTCCGGAAAATCCAGTTTCGCCGGAAGCGGACCTTCGACGCCGGAGCAACGCCCGGCCTGGACGACTTCGAGCGCCCCGAACTCAAGTCCGTCTCCGACGCGCTGGTCGGCGACCTCCAGGACATCTCCGAGCGCACGGAGCGCGAACAGGACCGCATCACCGAACTCGAGGCCGAACTCGAGAAAAAGCAACAACGGATCGAAACGTTGGAGGACGACCTCGCCTCGGCGCGTGATGTCTCGAGTGCGGCCAGACAGATGGCCGACGCCTTGCAGAACACGGACACGGTCCAGTCGCAACTCCCCGGCGGCAGCGAGGACGTACGCCGACTCCACGAGGAGATCGCCGAGCTCGAGGCCGAGCGAGACGAACTCGAGGCGGACCTCGCCGCGCGCGACGACCGTATCGAGCACCTCGAGGAGCAGCTTGCGGATCGAGCGGCGGAAGTCGATCGACTCCGGAACGAAAACAAGCAGTTGCGCGCGGTCGTCCGCGATCTCGAGCGCGAGGAGCGTCCCGAACGGGATGCTGACGATGCGACGGTCGGGGCCGACGACGGCGGTGCCGACGCGGACGGGTCGGCGATCGTCCAGGCCGGCGGTGACGACATCGAGTTCGGATACACGCCCGCCGACGCGGACGCGGCGTCGGAGACGGACACCGTGGACGAGCCGGGGTCCGTCGTCATGGACGAGGAACGCGACCTCCCGGACCTGCTCGAGACCCGGTGGATCAACGAGCGCGTCGCCCGCGCGTGCGAGGGGTCGCAGTGTTCGCGCGAGACGGCCGCGGAGATCCTGGGCGTGTTCGCGCGAGACGGCCCGCTGGAGACGGTGGCCGTCGCCGCTCGAGTCGATCGATCGCGGGTCGCAGTCCAGAGTCTCGTCTCGGAGCTCCGGACGGCCGGGTTGCTCGAGCGGGCCGGCGAACGGACGTACGCGCTGGCCGGCGACGTGCGGGCGGAACTGCCGGCCGCGGCGGCGGGCGAGTAACGGAGTGCGCTCCGATCGGATCGAAACGGGCGGGCGGCGCTATAGTCGTCACCGAAATTCGAGACACGCCCGACCGCATGACGGTTTGTGGTCAGTGTCTCGACCGTTTCGGTAGCGACGATCCATCACGGTCGAAGCCGATCGCCGACCGTCTCGATGGCCGACGGCTCGATCCCCTGATGGACGGGAAGCGCGACGAGATCGTCCGCAAGTCGGATCGACGTCTCGTACGTGTCCGCCTCACGGACGGTCTCGCGGAGGATCGGCCAGGAGTGGGCACCGACGACACCACGTTCCTCGAGCGCCGCGAGAAACGAGTCGCGATCGGCCGTTCGGACGGGGAACTCGTACGGGCTGATACCCTCCGGCAGTCGGTCGTAGAGCGGTCTCACGTCCTCACGGTCGGCGACGACTCGCCGCCACGCACGGAAGTTCTCCCGGCGAGCAGCCCGGATCGCATCCGGGTCGACGGCGTCGGCGACGATCGCGGAAAGCTTCGACATCGGGACTTTGGCGGCCTCGTATCGGCTGTCGGGGTCTACGGACGACGAGTCCACCACCCCGTCAGCGAGGATCGCCTCGACCGAGCGGTACAGCGACGAGCTGGTCCGAAGGACGCGTTCGGCGATCGAGGCGGCCACGAACCGGCAATCAGCGGTCGCGATGCGATTCGACCGGCCGGCAAGCGACGAGGGCGCGAACTGCGCTGTGACCGTCTCGTCCGTACAGTAGAGGACGGCCCCGTCGGGGACGGGGAGGAGTTTCCGCAGCGTCGTAATGCCGAGATCACCGTGCGTGCCAAGCAGGGTCCCGTCGCGGACACTGAGCGGTGAATGCGCGTTATCATCGACGTGATAGCAGTCGTACTCGTCCGTCAGCGCGGCGAGCCGTTCGAGGCCGGGCTGGGGGAAGCCGAAGTAGTTGACCGACACGACGGCGGCGGTGTCGGCGTCGATCCGTGCCTCGAGATCGGCGAAATCCGGTGCGAGCGACTCCTCGATGGCGTAGTACCGCGACTCGAGGCCGAGTTCGTGGAACGGCTCGACGACGGCGGGCGAGAGGAAGGCGGGAACGATGACGTTGTCGCCGGGGTCGACGAGTCCGGCGAGGCCGTCCCGGAGTGCGACTTTCCCCGAGCCATAGTACGTGTGCGTGCTGTCGGGTGCGTACCGGTCGATGAACGCATCGATCCCCGGTCCCGTCCCCGAAAGTGACGCGTCGAACACGGACGGGGTTGCATCGATCATACGAAGCGGCGGGACGGGAAGCCAGTAGTAGAGCCGATCATCGACGTAAGACGGACCCGGCCGCGCCCTTAGTGATAGGGGCGATACAGCCCACGGTCGCGTGCCAATCGCGTCTTACAGTCAACCGGCGCGATCGACACTCACACCGTTTGAACTGCTATTCCGTCCGTAGAACCGCCAGTACGAACTTACAGTCGGCCAGCAGTTGCATAACAAAGCACGGGCGAACGGACACCGCGTCCATGGCAGGTTCGACCGACAACAAAGACCTTCGTCTGCTCGTCGTTGGGCTGGACGCCGGCTGTCGGCCGGTGCTCGAGTCACTGTTCGAGTCGGGCGAACTTCCAACCCTCGAGGGGCTGTTCGATCGCGGAACGGCGGGACCGCTCGAGTCCCAAATTCCGCCGTGGACGGCCAGCGCCTGGCCATCGCTGTACACTGGCAAAAACCCGGGCAAACACGGTGTCTACGACTTCCTCTCGTTCGACGGCTACGACTGGGACGTCGTCAACGCGACCCACGTCAGGGCGCGGCCGGTCTGGGAACTCCTGAGCGAGCATGGGTTCTCGAGTGTGGTCGTCAACGTACCCGTGACCCATCCAGCACGGGCGTTCGACGGCGCGTTGATTCCGGGACTGACCGCGCCCGAGAACCCGGACTGCCACCCCGATGGAATTCTCGAGGACGTGAAACTTGCCTGTGGCGGCGAGTACTGGATCTATCCGCAGAGCGGGCCGGCACCGGACCGATCGATCGAGGGGTACGTGCGGACGATCGAACTCCGTGGGAACGCGTTTCGCTATCTCACACGCCGGATAGCGCCCGATTTCGGCTTCCTCCAGTTCCAGCAAACCGACTCGGTGTTTCACGAACGACCCGGTGACAAACGGGCGATCGAAGCGGTCTACCGCGAGGTTGACAGACAGCTCGCGGCGACCATCGAGCGAACCGAGCCCGAGAACGTGCTGGTCGTCAGCGACCACGGCATGGGGAAGGTGACCGGCGACGAGTTCCGGGTCAACGAGTTTCTCCGCGAGCGCGGCTACGTGAGCGCTCGCAGCGGCGGCGACGGAATGCCTGACTGGTCGAAGTCCTGGGAGAACGATCTACTCGAGGGAGCCGAGGCCGGCGATCACACGGCAGGCCCGCTCGAGCGGGCGATGAACCTCGCCGCGGGTGTCGGGCTCACGACCCAGCGGGTGGCGAGCGCGCTCGACCGTGTCGGACTGAAAGAACCGATCGGCAAGCGCGTCCCGAACGACATGATTCGAGCCGCGAGCGAACAGGTCGACTTCCCCGAGTCGAACGCCTACGTCCGCTCGAAGAGCGAACTCGGCGTCCGGATCAATCTCGCGGGCCGCGAGCCGAACGGACAGGTACCGCCCGGGGAGTACGAGACCGTCCGCGAGGAACTCATCGAGATGCTGTCGGCCGTCCGAACGCCCGACGGTGACCGGATGTTCGACGCCGTGGAACCGAGGGAGCACTACTTCGACGGCCCACACGTCGACGAGGCACCCGACATCGTGACGGTTCCCCGGGCGTTCGATACGGCGATCGACGCCAGCCTCGGGAAGGAGCGGTTCGGCGATCCGATGGAGCCGTGGAATCACAAGCGAACCGGCGTCGTCGCGGCCGCCGGACCGGCGTTCGACGAGTCCGTCTCCCTCGAGGGAGCGACGATTTTCGATATCGCGCCGACGATCTGTTCGCTCTTCGATATCCCGATCGACGCCGCGATGGACGGGACCACGCTCCCGGTTATCGACAAGACTACGGAGCGACCGTATCCGGCGTACGATCCGGAGCCGATCACGGCGACCGACGACGAGACGGTCGAAAACCGACTGTCCGATTTGGGGTATTTATGAGCGTGGAAATCCGCGCCCTCGACCCACGGATCGATGCCGACGAGTGGAACCGCTACGTCGAGCGCTCCGACGGAACGAACCCCTTCTTCCGGGCGGAAGCGCTCCGGTTACAGGCCGAGGACACCGGATCGACACCCTATCTGCTCGCCGGCTTCAAAGGCCAGGAGCCGGTCGGCGTCTTTCCCGTCTTCGAATACGCGAGGGGGCCGGTCACCGGTGCGTTCTCGCCGGCTCCCCACTCGTGGACGTCGTACCTCGGTCCCTCCTTGCTCAACGTGGACAAACTCAAACGACGGAAGGCCGACCGGCGAACCAAACGCTTCATCGAGGGCTGTCTCGAGCGGATCGAAGACGAAATCGCGCCGCTGTACAGCAAGTTCGTCACGGCGGAGTTCGACGACATCCGGCCGTTCGTCTGGAACGAGTACGATGTCGAACCCGGTCACACGTACGTCGTCGATCTCGAGGGCAGCGAGGATGAGTTACTGAAACGGTTCAGCAGCGACGCACGGAGTAACATCCGGAACGCCGACGGGGACCGCTACACGATCGCGGAGGGTGACACCGACGACGTTGCGCGCATCGTCGAAAAGGTCCGCGACCGCTACGAGAGCCAGGGCCAGCCGTTCCGGCTGAGCACCGACTTCGCACGGTCGCTACACGAGACGCTGCCCGACGGCGCGATTCGGCCTTACGTCTGTCGCGTCGACGGCGAGTTTCTCGGCGGAATTCTGGTCGTCGAGTCCGATCGAACGCGGTATCGATGGCAGGGTGGCGTCAAGCCGGACGCCGGCGTCGATATCGCGATCAACGACCTGTTAGACTGGCACGTCATGCGCGACGGCCTGCACGGCGGCATCGACAAGTACGACCTCGTCGGGGCCGGCGTCCCGAGCATCAACCGGTACAAGGCGAAGTTCAACCCCCGCCTCGAGACCCAGTACGAGATCACGGCCGGCGCGTTCGGGATCGATCTGCTCGTCGATCGGTATCAGAAACACCGGTAAGGCAGCCGTCGAATACGCCGCATCGACTCGGCTGACCCCGAACTCTCGTGACGAGTATACAGTTGGCAGCCGATCGGAGGGCCTCAATGATCGAAAAGACGTCCAGCACAACTGGTCGAGCCGGCCGAAAGGGGAGTTGCAGGATTGTGAGAACGTGATGCAACGCGTGAGTTCGTCTATGATCGGCTCAAATTAGTCACATTCCCTCGTCGTCGTCAGAAGAGTCGAGTTGATACGCCCGTTTTCACGGATTCCAACGTGGGTAGTAGAGGCATTGCAATCGAATCGGTCGCGAGGGATGTGCAGTGATTCTTTCGCGTCAGTTGTCACGGGCTGTATCCGAACGAGATAGGTTGCCGGCTCTAACAGTGTGAGTGAGAGATCAGTATCGGACGGGAGCCGATACGTGCCGCTGAGAACAGCGGACTCAGTTGGCTGCTCAAAGATTTCGACAGTTATTCCGAACGTCTCGGCAGTTGCGTTCCAAATCCCTATCTCATGAGGTTGGTTCTGTTCCGGGTCTGTTACTGTATTTTCACTCCCTGTCTGAAAATCTAGATACGTATATTCCGGAGCATACTCAGGTAACTCCGAACGGTCTGTGTTACTTGTAGTGGAAGAGTTAGGTGGTAACGAAGCCCCCCGTTGTGATCGACTTTGCTTGCTTTCCGACAGGCATCCAGAAAGGGGGATAGTACCGATGGATAGGGCTTTCAGTAGTTTCCTTCGGTCCATAGCATCACATAACCCACGAAGATTAAATATCCTATGTAAAAACCCTATAGTTCAAATTGATTAATTCAATATATCTAAGATTGGCCTGTCTCATTCGTCTCTGTCCTTCCAATGTGCTGATCTGGATGGAGAGAGAGTGAAAGTGAGCACGGACCAAGCAGACGGTGACTCTGGTGGTCCCGTTTTTGAGATGAGACATGAGTCAGCATTAATCAGCGCTAATTGGGAGAGTGTATCAACAGGTTCCCGGTGAGATACCAGCCGATGGCCGTGTCAAGGTGTCTCCGGGTCGACGAGCTGATACTTCGACTGACGGGCGTCCTCGAGACAGGCGCGGCTGGAGATCAAGTCCTGCTCCTCGAGTTTCCCCAGCGCGTAGCGGACGGTTCGGGAACAGAGTCGCGACTCGGCCGCGATCCCCTCCTGGGTCAGCGGGGCTTCGTATTCGAGGACCTTGTAGACCAGTTTCGCGCTGGGCGGGAGTTCGGAGAGACCGCTGTCACGGTCCCACTCGTCTCCGCCGTCACCGCGGTCGTCGGTCTTGCTGTCGCCGTCGAGTTCGGCGTCCGGTTCGGTCGTGCTCATCGGTGTCGACCACTCCGTTCGGCCCTCGAGCGGTCGGTGTGGCTGCCTCGGGGCGACGGTCGGTCGTCGTTCGTCGCGTCGGTCGGTGGGAGCCGCGGCGTGGGTCCGTCGGCCGCCGGAGTCCGTCCGGCGGCGGAAGGCTCTGCCGGTCTCATTCTCACTCGAGCGTACCGGCCAGACTCATATAGACAGCACCGACAGTTCAGAAATCTAGGGGACAACTAACGATCGAGCGCCGCCGGCCCGGCCGAGTCGGGCCGTTACGAACGGCGGTCGCCGGGCGAGCCTCGAGACGACGACACAGCGGCGGCGCACGGACCGAAACCGCGACCTGACCGTCGTAGTTAACCCGTGCATAGTAAGGCACTCGCCGCTCTCAGAAGCGGCTATGTTCGGAACCAGCGGCATTCGCGGACGGGTCGGGAGCGACGTGACGGCGGAGCTGGCACTGTCGGTCGGCCGAGCGGTCGCCTCGGAGGGATACGAGCGCGTCGTCGTCGGTCGCGACGTCCGCGAGAGCGGGCCGATGCTCGTCGACGCGGTCGGCGCGGGGCTGCGCGAGTGCGGGGCGGACGTGATCACGGTCGGCGTCGAGGCGACGCCGACGGTCGCCCGCGCGGTCGCCCATCTCGAGGCCGACGCGGGCGTCGTCGTGACGGCCTCGCACAACCCGGCGACGGACAACGGGATCAAACTCTGGAACCCATCGGGGAAGGCGTTCGGGCCCGACCAGCGCACAGCGATCGAGCGACGGATTCGCGAGGACGACTACGAACTGGCCGACTGGGACGGCGTCGGCGACCGCTATCGTCGCGAGGGCGTCCGGGACCACCACGCCGCCGCGATCCGGGACGCGGTCGCTCTCGAGCGCGGGCCCAGCGTCGTCGTCGACGTGGGGAACGGTGCCGGCGGGATCACGGCGGCAGTGCTCGACGACCTCGGTTGTCAGGTGCGAACTCTGAACGGGCAGGAGGACGGCTCGTTTCCCGGGCGGCCAAGCGAGCCGACCGCGGAGACCCTCGAGACCCTGTCGGCGCTCGTCGCGGAGACCGCTGCCGAGGTGGGAATCGCACACGACGGCGACGCCGACCGGATGGTCGCGGTCGACGAAACGGGAGCGTTCGTGCCGAAGGACGTTCTTCTCGCCATCTTCGCCGAAGAAGCGGCGGGCGAAGGCGACCGCGTCGCCGCTCCCGTCGACACCAGTCTCGCCGTCGACGACGTACTGGCCGGCGTCGGCGCATCGCTGACCCGGACGCGAGTCGGGGATGTCTACGTCGCGGAGCGAACGACCGAACCCGATGTCGTCTTCGGCGGGGAACCGAGCGGTGCCTGGATCTGGCCCGAGGAGACGCGGTGCCCGGACGGACCGCTGGCGGCCTGCAAACTGGTCGAGTTGGTCGCCGACGGAGGACCATTGTCCGACCGCGTCGCCGGAATCGATCGATATCCGCTCCGGCGAACGTCCCTCGATGTCGCGGATAAAACGGCGGTTATGGCCGACGTGACTGAGCGCGTTCGAACGCGATACGAGGAGGTCGACACGCTCGACGGTGTCAGAGTCGAGACCGAGGACGGCTGGTTCCTGCTTCGCGCCAGCGGAACTCAGCCGCTGATTCGGGTAACCGCGGAGGCGCGGTCGGAATCGGACGCGGCGGACCTGTTCGAGACCGCGAAGGGACTCGTCACCGAGACGACGGCGGCAGACCACTGAGGACAGCGAGGAGCGGTCCGAGTCAGTTCGATACCGAGACGGCAGCGCCAGCGGCGCTCGAGGGGGGACATCCGGACGGACCGGCTATCTAGCTTCTTCGGGAATGAAATCGGAGGTCTTCATCTCGCGGTACGTCGCACAGTCGGGACAGGCATGGACGACATCGCGGTTATCACCGAAGACGCGGGCGAACTGACGCGTCACCTGGTTTCCGCAGTTGACACAGCGAGGGGCGCTCGTTTGCGATCGTGACGACATCGGCGTCCACTTCGCGGATTGATCCGTCGACATCAACAGCCCGTACCGACAGAACGGTATTTACTATAGACTGCATAATCAACTGGCCCGTCGTTAGTCGGGGCTTTCGGTCGTGATCTGGCAGTGAGCAAGACACTCCGAATATCGAGAGTGTCGACGCCTCGCGCGAGAGAAAGAGATCGTTTCGAACGAGTAATCCGATATTACGCGGTCGGCACACCGGCTATCGGCCGGCCGGTGAGGCGTCGAACGGGTCGGTCGACCCTCCCCGCCTCCGGACCGTCGGGAAATATCGTCGGGACCGTCCGCTCGAGCACCGGTCAGGCACGATCCGGACCGCCCGTAGCTATCAGGTGTGCCCTTTATATCACGGGCGATTCCTAGTTCAATTGGAGGGTATCGGTCGATACCCACGAGCCGGGTGGTCCGTCGCCGCGGCTCGATCGCACAGACCCTCCACGTTCGATTCCGACATCGTTCGAGTACGGGTCGCGACCACCGACGCCGTGCGGACCGGGCTACGGGGGTGGTCTCAGGTCCTGCGGCTTCGATGACCCTACTCGAGTCCGATCGGCGTCCCGCCTCGTCGCACTCGCCACGGAGTGACTTCCTCCTGCCGACTCGTCGCGGCACTCCGATAGCTGTCGGTGCGGCTCGTCGTCACCCGCTTCTACTGGGGACGGAGACTCCGCTCGGAAGCCGGACGCTGTCGGCGAGTACTGTCCGCGGCCGGTCGGAACGGGGGACTGAGAGCGGCCGCCCTACTCGACGGTGACGCTCTTGGCGAGGTTGCGGGGTTTGTCGATCGGCCGACCGAGGAGGTCGGCGGCGTAGTACGAAACGAGTTGGAGTTGGACGTTCGCGAGCAGCCCGGCCAGATCGGGCTCGGTCTCGGGAATCGCGAGGTGCTCGTCGGCGGCCTCGACAGCCGGATGGTCGTCGGGACAGACCGCGATCATGGGCGCGCCGCGGGTCTGGGCCTCCTCGGCGTTTTTCAGCGTCTTTTCGTCCTCCTGACCGGTGAAGATCGCGAACACCGGCGTCTCGGGTGTGACCAGCGCCAGCGGACCGTGCTTGAGTTCCCCGGAGGCGAAGCCCTCGGCGTGCTCGTACGTGATCTCCTTGAACTTCAGCGCGCCCTCGAGCGCCACGGGGTAGCCGAGTCCGCGTCCGATAAAGAAGTACGACTGGCTCCCGCGGTACCGCTCGGCGATCCGGTCGGCGTCGGACTCGTCGAGCAGGGTTTCGATCCGTCCGGGCATCGACTCGAGTTCCGGAAGGAGGGTCTCGAGGTCAGCCGCCGGCCCGTCCCGCAGGTCGCCGGCGATGCGCTGGGCAAGCAGCGTGAGCATGACGGCCTGCGAGGAGAACGTCTTCGTCGCCGCGACGCCGATCTCCGGGCCGGCGCGGATGAAGAGGGCGTCGTCGGCCTCGCGGGCGGCCGTCGATCCGACGACGTTCGTCACCGTGAGCGTGGCCGCGCCCTCGGCCCGTGCTCGCCGGAGCGCGTTGAGCGTGTCGGCGGTCTCGCCGCTCTGTGTTACCGCGATCACCAGCGTGTCGTCATCGATCGGCGGGGCCGAGACGCTGTACTCGTTGGCCAGGTGCGCGGTCGATTGCACGCCGGCCTGGGTCAGCGCCAGCGAACCGTAGAGCGCGGCGTGATAGGACGTGCCACAGGCGACGAACTGGATGCTATCGATATCGTCGAACGTGCCCGGTCCGAAATCGGACAGGGCGATCCGTCCGTTCGTCGGATCGACCCGCCCCTCGATCGCCTGGGCCAACGAGGTCGGTTGCTCGGTAATCTCCTTGAGCATGAAGTGATCGTACTCACCCTTGCCCGCCTGCTCGGGGTCCCACTCGACGGTCTCGGACGGCCGCGTAACCGGATTCCCGTCGAGATCCGTGAACTCGACACCGTCTTGATCGACGATGACGACATCGCCGTCCTCGAGATAGACCACGCTGTCGGTGTACTCGAGAAAGGCCGGCACGTCGCTCGCGAGGAAGTACTCGCCGTCCTCCATGCCGACGACGAGCGGCGAGCCCTGTCGTGCGGCGTAGAGGACGTGCTCGCCGGAGACCATCGCGGTGACGGCGTAACTACCCTCGAGTTCGGCGATGGCCCGGCGAAACGCCGCCTCGCTGTCGAAGCCGCCGTCGAGGTAGTACTGGACGAGGTGCGGAATGACCTCGGTGTCGGTGTCGCTCGTGAACTCGTAGCCGGTGGCCGCCAGTCGGTCCCTGAGCGCGGCGTAGTTCTCGATGATCCCGTTGTGGACGACGGCGACGTCTTCGCTCTCGTCGGTATGGGGATGGGCGTTCGCGTCGGTCGGCGGCCCGTGCGTGCTCCAACGCGTGTGGCCGATCCCGACCGTCCCCTGAATGGGGTCCCCGATCGACTCCTTGAGTTCCTCGACCCGCCCGGAGCGTTTTGCCACGTTGATTCCCGAGCCGTTCTGGACGGCGACGCCGGCCGAGTCGTAGCCACGATACTCGAGGTTCTCGAGTCCCGTCAGTAACGGCTCGAGCGCGTTGCCGTCGCCGACGCGGCCGATGATTCCACACATCGGCTGTTCACCGATCGTCGGGCCGGTGGGGATGCTCGTGTGGCCCGGACACGGTGTCAGTTTCTATGGACGACGCGTCGTCGGCTCGGTCCCCGACCGACGACAGCAGGAGCGGTGACGTGATATCCTGCCGATCCATCGCAAGCGATCGAGATGGTAGACGGTACGCAACCATGAGCGGAATTCATCCCTCCCGAACCCATTACTATAGACGGACTACTAAATCCCGTAGTCCGCAGGTACTCCTTGGCTGACTGTCGATGACCGGCGTTTCGAGTATCGCATCCTGACCGTCCCTTCTGCGAGTGGGTTCCACAATACGGCCGTTTCAGCGCCGCTCACGGCGTTGTTTCGGGTCGAGGGCGGATGTCCGAAAAGTATGATACCCGAACAGCCGACCGACGCTCGTGTACGGGGCATCGAACGACCGGTATCAGCCCCCAACGATCGGTAGGGAGGGGAAACGAGCGGCACGACTCGGGACGCCCGCGAGCGGACGGCCTTCGGCCGCGCAGCGCGGCGGGCCACCGCCGGTCGAGCGCCGGTGATAGAACGAACCGCCACACCTTTTGCGGTGGGGCGGGACGCGTGCATATGGGTTTTGGTAGCTACGACGAATCCGAACAACAAGAGCAGACGACGGACGATGAGGACGTAGAAGCGGTCAACGTCCACGAAAACGACCATCAAGGCGAAATGTCGTTCGAGTCCGACGTCTCGACGGACGAGCTGGTCGACCAGCTCGGATCGATGAAGGACGACGACGAGGAGTAAGGACCGCCCCGGAACGGGATCGATGGGGCCGGAATCGGTCACCCTCGAGCGGACACGGTTCGAGACGATCGACGAGTCGCTTTTTCTCGCGCGCGAACTCGGACGGCGCTGCCACTGCTGAACACCGCTTGCGGTCACCGGCCGGGACGTGCGGTCAGGGGAGCGCCGCGGCGCACAGTTCGCCGATCGCCCGCCGGAGCCGCTGGGAGACCGCCGACTTCGAAACGTCGAGCCGCTCCGCGAGTTCGTCCTGGGAGATGCCCCGCGGCACGTCGAAGTACCCCTCTTCGTGGGCGACGGTGAGGAGTGCCTGTTGTTTGTCGGTCAGGGCGACGACCCCCTCGCTCTCGTCGTCGGAGACCCGAAGGTGATCGACCGTGACTGAGATCTCGTGCTCACGACAGTAGTCGTTGAACGCGACGAGTCGCTCGCGGTCGGGAAAGCGAAGTTGGACGAGCCAGCCGTCGCGGGAACTCGAGAGATCGAGCAGGCGACCACCGAGCGCGGCGGTTTCCGCGGTAACGGTCACTGCGCGGTCGGTAAGCGTCACGCGGTAGACTCGGCTGTCGGAGTAGCGATCGACAAGCACCGGATCGGTGACGGTCGGGTCGGCTGTGAGAGCGGTTTCGAAGGGGTCGAAGTCACGTCCGTAGACGGTGACGAAGACGACCGTCCGGCCGGGTTCGATGGTGGTCCAGTACGCCGGTTCGACGGTGACCGCCGGCGCGTCCC
This sequence comes from Natrinema pallidum, assembly GCF_005890195.1. Lineage (NCBI taxonomy): Archaea > Methanobacteriati > Methanobacteriota > Halobacteria > Halobacteriales > Natrialbaceae > Natrinema > Natrinema pallidum. Next base: position 925,368 of record NZ_CP040637.1, read on the forward strand.
GCAGGGTCGGTCGCAGGAACAGGGCCGCGTGGTCGAGGCGGAGTTGGGCGACGATGCCGCCCTCGGCCTGGGATCGAATCCCCGGCTGCTCGCCCTCGGAACCCGGACCGGGGGCGGCCTCGGTATCGGCACCGGCCACTCCGTCCTTCGAGACGCTCCCGGTGTCGGTCGCGTCCTCGGAATCGGTGATATCGGTGCTCATCGGGCCATCCCCCGTCCGGAGGGACGACCGTCGTAAGTACGACTTACCTCGAACGCGCTCATTGAATGGCTCATTAGGAGCCGAGTACATGATCGTGGACGCTATACACGGACACCGGCTCGAGTTCGGCCTCAATACTGATTCATCGGTCAGTTCGCTATGGTCTCTCGACGGCGCGGAAAGCGTGTGTTACTGGGCCGAAACGCGGCGGTAAACACGTACTACCGTTCGAGATCGGTCGGCCGCCGGTACTGTCTCAGTCCTCGGTCTCGTCGAACAGCGAGGCGAACAGTTTGCGCTGTGCGATCCGGAGATGCCGGCTGAACGTCGGCTGCGAGACGCCGAGCGACTCGGCGACCTCCTCGCCGGTATGCTCGCGGGGCCACTCGAAGAACCCGCCGTGATAGGCCGCCTCGAGCGTCCGTCGCTGTCGCTCCGAGAGGGACTCGGCCAGCGTCTCGAACGGCCGGGTCGAACGCGGCGGCCGCTCGCGCTCCCGGCGAGCGGCCAGTTCCGTCTCCGAGTGAGCCGCCTCGAGCGCGCGGAGGAACGAGCGGACATCGATCGGGTCCCCGAGATCGATCACGACGCTGGTCCGATCGTCGATCGGCGTCACCGATCGGAGGACGCCGCCGTGATCCGCGACCGTTCGCGCGATGGACGGCTCGGTTGCCTCGGTCAGTCGGATCTCGACGACGGGGTCGCCGTTCCCGCGGCCGACGATCGAAACCGAGTCGACCGCCGGCAGCGAGCCGACGACCTCGGGGATCGTCTCCGCGTCGGAGTCGCGGACCGAACAGAACACCGTCGAACCACCGGACGACCGCGGAATCACGGCCCAAACGTCGATCCGACGGTCGAGTCGGTCCGCGATCGACGAGAGCGGTTCCGACTCGTCCCGAAGAACGACCTCGAGTTCGGTGACGCGATCGGCGAGGAGCGCGCGTCTCGTCTCGATCGCGGCGATCGCATCGCCGGCCACCGCCGCGAGGTGTTCGCAGGCCCGGCTAGTGGCGTCGCCGAACGCCGACGGCCGCGTGGCGTACGCGGTGAGCGTTCCGTACCGGAGCGCGCCCGACTCGAGCGGGACGCTCATTGCGGACCGAACCCCTCGCTCGAGGAGCGGTTGCCGCCACGCTCGCGCCGTGCCGTCTCCGTTCGTCCGGCCGGTTTCGGCGGCCTCGAGCGTCTCGAGAACGACCGGTTCGCGGGTCGACGCGGCGTCCGCCGTCGGCGACCCGGCGTGTCGGTCGAGCGAGATTCGAACCTCCTCGAGAAACGCGGCGTCGCGGCCGGCCCACGTCCCGGGAACGATCCGCCGGCCACCGTCGTCGGTGTGGCCGACCCAGGCGAGTTCGATCCCGCCGGCGGACTCGACGGACGGCAGGGCGACGACGGCCTCACAGAGCCGTCGTTCCACCGCCTCCCGGGTCGGCGCGTCCAGCAGCGATCGCGTCGCCTCCCGGACCCGTTCCGCGCGTGCCGTGCGGGTCCGTAGTCGCTCCCGGTCGCGCTGACACCCGTCAAGAGCAGCGACGCGCTCGAGCCCCTCGAGCGTCAGTACGGCCGCGTCGGCCAGGGTTTCGATCGGGGCCGTGTCCAGCCGGTCGAACGCCATCGGCTCCGTGCTGGTCGCGAGAACGAGCCCCCGGTCCCCGATCGGGACGGCCAAGAGCCGTTCGGCCCGGGATCCGGGCCGAGCGAGGGTGTCATCGAGACTCCCGCCCTCGTAGACGGTCGGCTCGTCACTCTCGAGGGCGTCGGCCAGCGGGGCGTCGCCGGGATCGATCGCCGGCGGTTCGATCGCGTCCCAGTCGCGTTCGGGCGTTCGTTCCGTCGCCACCGCTGCCGGACGGAGGCGGTCATCGACGAGATACCAGATGGCGATGTCGGCGTCGGTACACTCGCGAACGGCATCGGTGACGGCGTCGCGAACGGGACCCGGTGAGCCGGCACGGCGGAGGGTCGCGACGGTTGCCCGGACCGTCGATAACGCGGCGGCCCGCGAGCCGCGCCTGTCGCGGATCACACAGAGCGTTCGGTCGGACTCCGGCAGCGGTACGACGGAGACGGCGACCGGCCGGGGCTGGCCCACATCGGTCGCGAGTTCGCCCGTCACGGGCTCCATCCACCTGACGATGGGCGACCGCGCCCGCTCTCGGACCGTCGCAGCGAGATCGTCGTCGAACACGTCCTCGAGCTCGCGGCCGACGAGCGCATCCGCCTCCGCGAGTTCCAACAGTGCCGTGTTGGCCAGCCGAACCGTCGTTCCCTCGAGCACGGCGATACCGTCATCCATCGCGTCGACGATCCTCTCGAGGAGCGCGCGGCGATCCCGGTCCGACGCGGCTGGGACGGCGGTCTCGGCGGGCCGTTCCCTCACGGAGACGGAGACACCGTCGTCGCCGGGGTGGACGGTGACGGAGAGCCGGCGCTCGCGATCGGGGAGTGCGGTCTCGAACTCGACGGACTCGCCCGTCGTGTCGGCCTCGCGGAGCCGGTCGGCGAGTCGGTCACCGAGTCGATCGGGGAGTAGGTCCCAGACGACCGTTCCCGTCGGGACGACGTCACCGTCCGATCGGTCGCCAGCCGTAAACAGTTCCAGCGCCGCTTCGTTGGCATACCGAACCTCGCGCCGCGGACCGAGGGTGAAAAACGCGTCTCCGAGCCGATCGAGCCCCGCTCGTAGCTCGTCGTTGACGGCCGTTTCGACTCCCGGGGCGTCCGTCCGCGTGACGACGATCCCCTCGACGGCCGGGTCCTCGAGTCGGTTCGTACAGGTCAGTGTCGCGACCTGCCAGGTGCCGTCGGCGTGACCCAGTCGGCAGGTGAGCCGTTCGGTCGTCCCGATCGGGGCGGCAGCGACGGCGGCGAGCGTCTCACGAACCGCTTCGCGATCGGCCGGCCGGACGAGCCGCGTGATCGTGGTTCGCTCGAGTTCCGTCGGCGTATACCCCAACCGGGACTCGACGGCCGGGCTCGCGTACTCGATCCCGCCGTCGGCATCGAGCACCCAGACGACCGCCGCGGCGTGCTCGAGGATCGACCGAGGGCGCGCATCTGCGGCTGCCGCGGCCAGCCGGTACCGCTCCCGCTCGGCGGCGGTCCTGACGCGGGCAGTCAGGACCGCGTCGGACGCGGTCGGCTCGACGACATCGCTTGCGCCGGCCGCGAGCGCTCGAGCGGCGTCGCCGTCGTCGACGAGGGCCACGATCGGCCGCTCGCCGGTTCGGGCCGCCAGTTCCTCGAGAGGCGCGTCGGATGAGGGCGATCCGCCGTCCGCACTCGCGAACGGACAGACCAGGCAGTGGATCGCTCGAGCGGCGAATCGCTCGAGCGCCCCCTCGAGCGTGCGGGCTCTGAACAGTGCCCCGTTATCGAACGCCGCAGCGAGCGTGGTCATGGCGTCGTCGGCGGAGTTGGAGTTACCGACGACTAGGACACGGAGCGTATCGTGGACGACGGTGGCGGTGCCGTCGCTCATCCGGCAGCACCCTCGCGGACGAGCGGACGAGCGGGTATCGTGAGGTACTCGTCACCATTCCGCATAATACATGTCGAGTTCGTATCGACGCGTAGCACGGGAGGAGGTGTCCGGGTCACTGGAACTGCGTTGTCAGGGTGTGTCGCGAACGGTGAGAACCGGAACCGGTGCGTTCCGAACGATTTCCTCGGCGACGCTGCCCGAGATCAGGTGGTCGAGTCCGGACCGGCCGGCCGTCCCGACGATGACCATATCGACCGGGTTCGTCTCCACGAAGTCGACGATCCGTTCCTGCGGAACGCCGTGGCGGATGTCAGTTGTGACAGCGACGCCCTCACGGTCCGCCGTCTCCGTTGCACGTTCGGCGGCCGAAACGGCTTCGGCCTCCGGATCGGACCGCAACCGGTCCTGTTTCTCAGCGGCATGGGGGCCGTCCTCGGAGACCGACAGGACGTGGAGCGTGGCGTCGAGTTCCCGCGCGAGTTCGACGGCGTGATCGGTCGCTCGATGGGCAGCGTCGCTGCCGTCCGTCGCAAGCAACAGTTCCTGATACATCGTTTGTCTCCCGTTCGGGAGACGGGAGGATAGGTTTCGGACCTGCCGTTGCCTGCCGGGTTCCGTTCGACGGCCGCTCGGACGCGACCACGGGGATGGCCCGTCGCTCCGGGATGCACGGGCCGCTCCGTCGAGCGGCACCGCTTCGCCTCAGAAGACGCCGAACACGTCGAGCACGACGATCGCGAGATAGAGCTGTCCGACTCCGGCGACGATCATTACGGCCCCCGCAACGCGCTTTAGGAGTCCAGTATAGGCCGCGAGTCGGCCGGCGCTCGCGACGAGTCCCATCCCCGTCGCGACGGTCAACGAAACCATGAGGGCCACGAAACTACCCACGTACGTTCCGAGGAGAATCGCCGCCTCGGTCGTCGGCAGCGACAGTGCCCGGGTGACCACGCCGATGAATATCGGCGCGACACACCCTGCCGCCGCCAGCGCGTAGCCGACCCCGAAGATCGCGAACCCGAGCACGCTCGAGCGTCGCTTGGGGAGCGTGATCGACAGCGTCGGCGCTCGCTCGAAGACCACCAGCAGACCGAACGCGATCAGGACGACTCCGGCGACGACTTCGAACCACTTGACCGTCGACAGCGTCGCGTGACCGACCCAGAACGTCGCCCCGAGCAGGGCGCTGAACGTGACGAGGACGCCGAGTCCGGCGAGCAGTCCCCGACTCAAGGCACCGCCGAGTGACGCCCGCTCGCCGTCGGTCTGACTGACGTAGAAGCCGACATAGCCCGGCAGAAGCGGGAACGAACACGGAGAGAAAAAGGTCCCGATGCCGGAGATCAGCCCGAACGTGAGGGACATGACGAGCGTCGAGTCGACCATCCTATTCGGCCCCGTTCGCTGGTTCGCTCGCCTCGAGTGCGCGTTCGATTCCGGCGACGAGTTCGTCCGCGGTCTTGACGCCGGAGTCGGACCATCGAACCGTCCCCGAAGCGTCGATCGACACGGCGGACGGGTAGGGCGTTCCCCAGTACCGGGACGTGAGTTCCGCGGTCGGATCGAGACCGATCGTCCAGTTGCCGTCGTGTTCCGCCCACCAGTCCCTGAGTTCGGCGTCGCTGATCGACTCGGTCGTCACGGATAGGAAGACGACCTCGTCGCTGACGCGCTCGTGTGCCGTCGCGAGCGCGTCCATCTGTTTGATACAGGGGGAACACCACGTCGCAAAGAAGTCGACGAACGTCGGTCGATCCGGCGTCGGAACGCGGACAGTGCCGGCCTCGCTACCCGGGGCGTCGACGGTTTCGATCTCGTAGGGGTCGTGTTGTTTCCCCACGATACCGGACGAGTCGTCGCCATCGTCCTCCTGCTCGGTGACGGCGGCCGGTGACGGGATACCGAACGCAGCGACCGCACCGCCGCCGGCAATCACGCCCGCACTGCCGAGTCCAGCGAGGAGGTCGCGGCGACGCATCGCTACTCGTCCACCCCCACGACCGTTCTCGTGTCGTCGACCATCACCTGCGTGTTGACCGCATCGCGCTGGGTCGCCGCTTTCGGATACGCCCGCTCGACGATGCCGCGCTCGTTGACGAGTTGGACGAGCGCCGAGTGCGTGAACGTGTACGCACTGTCGGCGTCCGTCGACTCGTTGTCCGATGTGGCGGTCGACTCACCGTCGTTCCGTCTGAGCGGCAGCCCGAACGTCTCCTCGAGCATCGTCTTGGCCGTCTCGTTGTCTTCCGGTCGAAGGAAGTGCCAGTGTCCCGCATCGACATCGATGCCCATTCGCTCGCCGTGCGTACGAAGGGCGTCGGCCGTATCGCGGTCGGGATCGAACGTAAACGCGAGCAACGCGAGATCGTCCTCGTAACCGCTCTCGAGGGCATCCGCCTGTATCCGACGGAGGTGCTGGAGCAGTTGTTGACACATCCCGTCGGGACAGGACGCGTAAAAGTACGTGATGACGAACGGGCGTTCGTCGATGACGTCCTCGAGCGACAGCATCTCGTCGGCGAGCGGGTCCCGAACGGAAAACTCCGGAAAGTCGTCGCCGTGAATCGGATACAAGGGGTCTCCGCGTTGCTGTTCTGGCGGCTCGAGCACGGTATCGCTTGTGCCGCCACCGAGCGTGTCACCAAGACAACCGGCAACGCTTGCGAGTCCCGTCATTCCGACCGTGCCGAGGTATGTCCGCCGGTCCATGTCTGACTCGAGGGAACGCCCGATCAAAGGTTCATTGGTTCGGTTCACGAAGATCGAACGTTCATCGATGAGGTGAGCGAAAGGCGTGGGGCGGCTGTCTGCGGTCCGGGCACGGACCGCACCCCTCGCAGCGCGTTCGATCGGCGAACCAACAGGCGTTTTATCGCCGGCGGCGAAGGACCGCCCAATGAATCGCCGGGGCTTTCTCCGCGGAACAGCCACGATCGGAGCCGTCGGAACCGTCGGCACCGCCGGCTGTCTCGAGGGGCTGGGGTTCGAAGAAGAGTCCGCGTGGGCGAACCCGCCGCTCGTCGAAAACCGTCCTGACGCCGTCTACCTCCCGTCCTCGCGCGAGGAGATGCGGACCTACGGAATGGCGGCCGACGGCGACTACGCAGTGTCACTTTCCTATACCTTTCCACACCGGTTCTGGACCGTCGAGGCGACCAGCGACGGGAAGCAACGCGTCGCGGTCGAAACGGACGATACCCTCCATCTCATGACCACCCTCTGGGATCGCGAAACGCGAACCGTCCTGCCGGTGGACATGCGACTCGAACTCCTGCAGGACGGCTCGCCAGTCGACGCAGGCATCTCGTCACCGTGGCCGATGCTCTCCCAGCGGATGGGCTTTCACTACGGCGACAACGTCGGGCTCCCCGGCGAAGGCGAGTATACGGCCCGCATCCGGGCCGGTCCCGTCACGCTCGAGCGAACCGGCGCGGTCGAGGGACGACTGGACACCGCAGCCTCGCTCGAGGTCGACTTCGAGTACGATCGCTCCGACATCAACGAGCTCTCGTTCGAGACGCTCGACGAGGACAAATGGGGTAACCGTGATGCCTTGTCGCTGATGGACCACGGCGACGGCAGCGGGTCTCACGGCGGTAATCTCGGCCCGCCGCCGACGGGACGGGAGCCACGGATCGCGGACATCCCCGGCGACTCGCTCGGGACCCAGCGCAGCGGCGACGCGGCGATTACCGCGTTCGTGTCCGACGCCGACCGGTTCACCGACGGCGGCACCTACCTGGCGGTCTGCCCGAGAACGCCGTACAATGACATCATCCTCCCGCTTACCGCTTTGTCCGTCGCCGTCGAACGTGACGGAGAGGTCGTCCGTGAAGGGGAACTCGTGGAAACGCTCGACGGCGAGATCGGCCATCATTACGGGCTCGAATTCGACGAGTTCGTGGCGGGCGATCGGGTGACGATTACCGTCGATTCGCCTCCGCAGGTGTCCCGCCACGACGGCTACGAGACGGCGTTTTTCGAGTTCGACGAGATCACGTACACTATCTAATCGTCCAGACGGCGTCCGGACCGTGAGTCGCGTCGTCCGGCCCGGGAGTCGGTGCGTGCCGGCGTGTTCGAGGGTGACACTCGAGCTGCGAGCATCGGCAGTCGGACACTGTCGGGAGTGGCAGTGTCGCCGCCGGAATCCCGTGTGGTGAGCGAATGCGGACGGTCGTGGGAGCCGGCTCACCGATTCAGGCCGGAAAGAACGGCTTTCGGAGCGGAAACAGTTCCTCCAATCGAGTCGAACCGGCGGACGGGCGATCGATGGAGCCGTCGCAGTAGCTCCGGTCGCTTCGCGACGTAAATCGCCTGCTACGGCGCTCGATCGGCCGGAAAGGGGCGACAGCGGTCGCGTACGGCTCCGATAACTATCGGGGAGCGTCGAATACGCTCGAGCGATGTCCCGGACAGGTCACGCGGAGATGCGGATCGGCTGCCCGGAATGCGAGACGACGGTCAGCGCCACCGTTCCGCCGGGACCGGGTATCCACCCGGAGAGCGATTCGAACCCGCTCCGGGGAACGGAGACCCGGTGTCGGAACTGCGGTCACGAACTCGACCTCTACTACTACTGATACCGACCGCGACTGTCGAACTGGCTGTCGAGTGCGCCACAGACTGCCATCGAACGTCGACGCCGACTGCCGAACCGACCGGTCGGTGGACCGACCGGCGCACGGGATTGGTTACGAGCGCGAGCGTCGCGGCCGCTGAAACATCCGTGATCCCGTCTCTCCCTCGACTGTTCCGGTCCCCATCCTCGGCTGTTATCTTCCGGAATGACACCCACACCGGGTTTCCGGTGAAATGTCGGCGCGTTGCGATTGGCGCGTGCTCCTCGAGCAGCCGGTCCGCGTCAGCGGTGGCGGACGGCTACGACTCGTCGGTTTCGACGAGCACCGTCCGGACGACGTCCGGATCCTCGAGCAACTGGTGTTCCGTGTAGCTCCCCTCGGCGCTCCCGCCGCTCCGACGGGTCTGCTCTAGAATATCGAGGAACGCGTGTTCTTTCAGCAGGTCGCGAACGCGCCGGAGCGAGAGGGGATCGGAGCGTTCCTGGCGGCAGATCTCCTCGTAGACGTCGTAGATCTTCGTCGTTCGGAACCCGTCCTCGTCGGCCGCATTGAGCGAGAGGACGGCGAGGGCCTGTAGGACGTACCGGGAGTGGGGCGTCGATCCGCGGATGAGTTCCCGGAACCGGTCGGTTTCGGCCCGCTCGCGCGCCTGGACGACGAACTCTTCCCGAACCGTCTCGTTGCCCTTCGATTGGGCGATTTCCCCGGCGTATCGGAGGATGTCGATCGCCTTCCGCGCGTCGCCGTGTTCGCGGGCCGCGAGGGCTGCGGCCCGCGGAATGACTGACGGCTCGAGGACGCCGTCCTTGAACGCATCGCTGCGGGCCTGCATGATGTCCCGAAGTTGGTTCGCGTCGTACGGCGGAAAGACGAACTCGCGTTCACAGAGGCTCGACTTGACTCGCTCGTCCAGTCGGTCCTTGTACTTGATCTTGTTACTGATCCCGATGACGCCGATCTTGCACGACTCGAGTTTGCCGGCCTCGCCCGCGCGCGAGAGTTGCATGAGAATATCGTCGTCGTCGAGTTTGTCGACTTCGTCGAGGATCACGAGGACGACATCGTACTGGGTGTCGAGCACCGTCCAGAGGCGCTTGTAGTACGTCGAGGTGCTGAGCCCCTTGTCCGGGATTCTGATGTCAGTGATCGCCGGCTCGTTCAGCGAGTGAGCGATCGTCTGGACGGCCTGCGTCTCCGTATTGTCCTGAGCACAATCAACGTAGGCGAACGCGGAGGTGACGTCTTCGTCCCCCGCGACGCGGACGGCCCGTTCCGAGATGTACTTCGCACAGAGGGATTTGCCCGTCCCCGTCTTCCCATAAATGAGGAGGTTACTCGGACTTTGCCCGAAAATAGCGGGGTTGACCGCGTTCGCGAGTTCCGAAATCTCGTCGTCTCGACCGACGATCCGGCCCTCCGCCGGGAGATGATTGATCTCGAGGAGTTCCTTGTTCTCGAAGATCGGGTCGTCGCGCGTGAACAGGTCGTCGCCGGAACTCGACATAGTCGAACACCGTGTTTCCGGTGAAATAGCCCTTCCGTTTGCCACCGGCGACCCGAGCGGGGAACTCGACGCGGTGACACAGTCCAGTAGACCGGTCGTATGACGGTTGTGGACCGATTGTGTGGCGACTACAGGTTCGACGTGCCGGTCAGAACCGTTTCGTTCGTTAAAACGAGCCGTGCAAAATCGATCGCGAACACACACCGTGTTTCCGGTGAAACGGGAGAACGTCGTGGATCGTGTCCAGTTGAAACGGGGGTTGCGGTGCGGCGGAAATCCGGTATCGGATGCCACCCGTGCGGAAATCACCGGTATCGACGAGCGATACCGACCGGCACCAGTGACGGGAGCAAGCATCGTCTCGCCGCTCGCACTCTCCGATCACCGGTGAGAAAAAGTCCGATTCACTTGGCGAGCTTTTCTCATATTCACTATTTATATATTACTATAGAGCGAGTACAGAGCGAGGGAAGGTCCGTCAGTTCGCAGTCGGATGTCGTGCTGAGGTCTCTCGTATCGATTTGTTCCGTCCCGTGTCGACTAGTTGCCTTAATCGAATAACTCGAGTAGTACGATCAAATAATCCGGATCGGATAATCCAACAGAATCGAACAATCCGGAGACTGGATGTAATCGCGCAGCGTAACACGGCGTGATCGAACGAACCTCTTTCCGAGCACTTTCACCGGAAACGCGGTGTGTGTCCGAACGAGTGCCGGCTGCCGTTCGGACCGGTGGCCGAGCCCATACTCGAACTCGGTCGGAAGCGGCATCTCGCTTGGTGTCACCCTGCGCTGCTGTTGCCACGCTATCGTTGCCACACGCTGTCGTCTCGTGTCCGTCTCTATTCGTTCTCTACCCACGGAGACGAGTGCCGATCGACGCAGGAACGGCCCTGAATCGGTCGGCCTGAGCCAGCCACGGATCGGGGTTTTCGAGTTCGCCATCCCGGTCGACATCGGTCCACAACTCGGCGTCGCTTCACCGGAAACACGGTGTGGGTGAGAGCAGTTCACACTGCTTTGATCCGCCCAGCCGGTCCGACTATTCCAGAGGCGCAGCCGGTCGGTAAATTCACCGGAAATCCGGTGTGCCGACATCCCGGACTCCGATCGGAGTCGCCGAAAGCCGTTCACCGGAAACCCGGTGTGTGACCCCGTCCCGGCCCTAGCCTCGTGTCCGGCGACCGATCGGATTTCACCGGAAACCCGGTGTCCCCGTTCGACGCGGCCGAGCCATCGGCCGATTCGAGCGGAACTCAGCGGCCGCTTTCCCAGCCCCGCGGCGTATCGTTCAATCGCTCGGCACCGTCGTCGGTCACGACGACGAGATCCTCGATTCTGACGCCGAACTGCCCATCGAGGTAGATCCCCGGTTCGACGCTGAAGACCATGCCAGGCTCGAGTTCGCGGTCGTTGCCGGCGACGATGTAGGGCGGTTCGTGGACCTCGAGCCCGACCCCGTGACCGGTTCGGTGGACGAAGGCGTCGCCGTAGCCGGCCGCTTCGATGACCGACCGGGCGGCGCGATCGATCGCACCGGCTTCGACGCCGGGTTCGACGGCGTCGATCGCGGCTTCCTGTGCCTCCCTGACGGTTTCGTGGACGTGCTCGTATGTCGCGGGCGGATCGCCGACGACGATCGTTCGCGTTTGATCGCCCGGATACCGTCCCGTTCCACCCTCGAGATCGGCCGCGACGAACGCGCCGAAATCCAGAACGATCGGGTCGCCGGCCTCGATCGGCCGCGAGCCGCTGTGGTGGTGTGGCCGGGCTCCGTTCGGGCCGGCGGCGACGATCGTTTCGAAGGCGGGCTCCTCGCCCCCGTGAGCGGCGAGCAGGCGGTCGATCTCCGCTGCCAGCTCCGATTCGGTCGTCCCGACGAGGTCGTCGCCGCGGTCACGTATCTCGAGCGAGACCCGGTCCGCGATCGCGCCGGCCCGCCGGAGCGCGTCGAGTTCGACGTCGTCTTTCCGGATTCGCAGCGGCTCGAGGGCGGTACTGGCGAGCCCGAACTCGGCGTCCGGACACAGTTCTCGGAGGTCCTGGGTGAACGTCGCCCACAGTCGATCGTCGACGAGGACGGTCGCCGGATCGGAGCCGTCGAGGGCATATTCCTCGAGCACGGTCGCGATCTCCTCGAGCGGGTCGTCCGCGTCGGTCCACGGCCGCAGCTGTAAGGCCGGAATGGGGAGGTCGGAGAGTTGGTCCTCGTACATCGCCGGCGCGACGAGGGCGGGATCGCCGTGCTCGGGAACGAACAGCAAGAGGTGTCGTTCGGACGGCGTCTCCTCGAACCCGGTCAGATAGGTCAGATTCGGACTCGGGAAGCAGACGGCCAGGTCGGCCGCCGTGTCCTCGAGTCGGCGCTGGCAGGCCGCGATCCGGCGCTCGAACGGGGGTTGCATGGGCGGGGATTCGCTCGAGCGAGAAATCAACGTTTGGTTCTGGCGACATCGGCGTGGGGTGTCGTCGGCCCCCGGCTGCCACCAAGCACCGGTCGCTTCGCCAGTTGGGTGCGTCGTTCCCGTCTCGGCCAGTCGAGTGTGGTGCTCGCATCCCTTTCCATCACCGCGGCACACGCCTCGCGTCCCGGCGCGTCCGAGACCGGTCTCGAGCGACGACTGTCCCGGTGGTCGAACAGTCGGGACGCCGCGAGTGCTAACAGGAACGTATTAACCCCCTGGCGACCGCAAGCGGCGAAGCAACCCGTCGGGATGCTGTGGTAGTTCAGCGAATGCGAGTTCCCGAGCGGTTGTCGTCGACGACTGTACGAAATAGACAGCGACGGGCCGACGGTCGCGGCCGAACGAACGCGGAGCCCGCGTCCGACGGGCCCAGCTGTCCCGGTTCGCTGATCGTTGTTTCGAACCGGCAACCGTATCGTCACGAGTACCGAGACGAGGACGCCACCGCGCCGTCGGATGACGGCGCGACGAGTCCCGACGGAACGGGTCCCCCGCGGACGGGAACGGACGGCGGTGGCCGTTCCACGGCCGAGACACGACCGATCGCGGTCGACGAGCCGACCGGCGGTCTGACCGCCGGTCTCGATCCCGTTATGCAACGAACCGACGGGACCTGGATCGCCTGGGGCGACGGCGACGCGGACTTCGACGTAACCGACGAGCGGAACTGCGTGGCCGTCCCGCCGGATGCGGGTGCCTATACGCTCCGCCGACTGGACCTCTCGGACGAAGCCGTCGACTCCTACTACTACGGGTTCAGCAATCGCGTGCTCTGGCCGCTCTGTCACGGCTTTCCCGCCCTGATCGAGGACCGGCCGACCGACTTCGACTGGTACCGCACGGTCAACGAGCGCTTCGCCGAGGCGGTGGCCGACCATGCGACGGCCGACTCCGTCGTCTGGATACAGGACTACCACCTCGCGCTCGCGCCGCGGATGATCCGGGACTCGGTGCCCGCCGGGGCGATCATCGCGCACTTCTGGCATATCCCGTGGCCGTCGCCGGCGACGTTCCGGCAGTGCTCCGTCGCCGGCCGCGTTCTCGAGGGACTGCTGGGAAACGACCTGATCGGCTTCCACGTCGATCGGTACGCCGAGCAGTTCCTGCACTGCGTCGATCGCTTCCTCCCGACCGCGGCCGTCGACCACTCCCATGGAACGGTTCGCTACGACGGGCACACGACTCGCGTCGTGGCGACGCCGATGGGCGTCGACGCCGATGCGTACGAGCGGGACGCCCGGGCGAGCGATCCCGACCGGCTTTCGGACCTGTTCGCGGAGTATGGGATTCCCCAGGGGACGACGATCGGGCTGGGGTTGGATCGGCTCGACTACACGAAAGGGATCCCCGAACGGCTGGCGGCCCTCGAGCGACTCCTCGAGCGGAATCCGGAGTGGCGCGGCGCGTTCACTTTCGTCCAGAAGGCGACACCCTCCCGGACCGACATCGAAACCTACGAGCGATACGGCGAACTCGTCCGCGGCGAGGTCCGACGGATCAACCGCCGCTTCGAAACCGACGACTGGCGGCCGATCGTCTACACCGAGGACATGCTGTCCCAGGCGGACATCTGCGCGCTCTACCGCCGCGCGGACGTGATGGTGGTCAGTCCGCTGATCGACGGCATGAACCTCGTCGCACAGGAGTACGTCGCCGCGAGCGTCGACGGCGACGACGCACTGGTGTTGAGCGATCGGACCGGAGCACACGAGCGCCTCGGGTCGCACGCGCTGACGATCGATCCGACCGATACCGACGGGTTCGCGGCGCAACTCGAGCACGCGCTCTCGATGTCGCCGTACGAACGACGACGGCGGATGAACACGCTCCGTCAGCGCGTATTCGACGACGACCTCGAGTCGTGGATGGCGACTCAGTTCGACTGGATCCGGCGGGTACACGGCGATCGTGAGCGCAGCGAAACGAACACCGACACCGACACCGACACCGACACCGACACCGACACCGACACCGACACCGACACCGACTCCGAGTCCCGGGAGCGGACACCGCCAGTGTAGCGATGCCTGCGACCGAGACACCGCCACGGCCGCTCTGGGAACGGTTGTCGCGGATCCGAACGACGCTCGCGGACGCCGCCGGATTGCTGGTCTGTCTGGATTTCGACGGGACGCTCGCACCGATCGTCGACGATCCGGACGCGGCGGTCCCGACCGAGTCGAATCAGCGGGCAGTGACCGCGCTCGCGGAGACGCCGGGCGTGACGACGGCGATCGTCAGCGGGCGCGCGCTGACGAACGTCCGCGAGCGGATCGACGGGCCGACGATCTACGCCGGCAATCACGGGCTGGAACTCGATCGAAACGGGTCGATCGCCGTCCATCCGGTCGCACGCAAGCACGCGATACGAGTCGAGCGGCTCTGTGCGATGCTCGAGACCGTGCTGGCGTCCGTCCCGAACTGTCGGGTCGAGAACAAGCGCCTGACCGGCACGGTCCATCTCAGATCCGTTCCGCCGGCCGCCGAGGCGACCGTCCGTCGGATCACCCACGATCTCGTCGATCGCGTCGGCGGTGACGCCCTCGAGATTTCGACCGGGAAACGCATCCTCGAGATCGGACCCGACTTGCCGTGGGGCAAGGGCAACGCGGTCGAGTTGATCGCCGCCGCCGAGCCCCCCGGAACGGCCGTCGTCTACGTCGGGGACGACGTTACCGACGAATCGGCGTTCCGTGCCGTCGAACCCGACGGAATCACCATCCGAGTCGGCGACGACGAACCCTCGAGCGCGTCCTATCGGGTCGCATCACCCGCTGATGTCGCGTCGTTTCTCTCGTGGCTCGAAACGGTCCAGAACGAACGCGGCGAACGAGTACGGCAATGAGGACGCGAATCGGCGCTCGATGGCGACTCGTGCGCACGCATGGATCGCGAGGAAAACGGGAACGGCTAGAGTGGGGCGGGTGGGAGCCGAGTATGGGCAAGTCGGGACCGAGTCCGGTATGGGGGAGCGGCGTACCGGGGCTCTGCTCGGTCTGGCACTGACGGTCGGGGGAACCGTCCGCGATCGCTCGGCCCACCCACCAGGATCGTATGAACGCCCAGTACTTAAGGAAACCGATGGTAATAACCGAAGAAAACAACTCGTCTCGAGCCGAAAGTATTAGTTACCACTGGAAATATAGACCGGTACGAGAGTGAACGAGAGTGAAACTCCGCCAACCAACTGATTTCCTGATTCTCGAGGCGCTCGAGGACAAGGGACGAAACGTCGCAACGAATCTGGCTGCACACACGGGAAAGAGCCGAAAGAACATCAACACCAGACTGCCGGTGCTCGAGGATTACGGGCTCGTCCGAAAGATCGGTCCTGCCGAGCGATCCGGTCTCTACGAGATTTCCTCGACGGGGAAGGCGGCGCTGGTGTACCGAGACCAGTACGACGAAGTCGACGACTTCGAGGCGCTCATCGAAGGGCCAAACGCCGCCACGGACCAGAACGGAGAGTCCCAGGCCAGTTTCGCCCGCGGTGAGAACGACGACGAAACCGACGAGTAACGGCACGGACGTTCGGTTTCGCCGTCGGCCGTTCATTTTCGGCCGGAGTGGCAACTATCCGATCCTGATCGGGTCTCGATCCGTTCGGATGGGTTCCGAGAAGAGTCCGCCGTCGTACGTCGCGAGTTCGCGGCGGGCACACGGCGAGAAGGCGAAGCTGAGCCGTTTCTCGAGTCCGTCCTGCGCCGGCGGAATCGCCGACCCGCAACGATCGTGATCGGCCTGGTACGACGGGTCCCACGCGTAGCTACTGAGCATCGGCGTCGCGATCACGGCTTCGCCGTCGCGGATCGCCACGCCGTGTTCGTGGTCCAGCCCGAGTGCGTGTCCGATCTCGTGCACGAGGACCTGCATCGTTCGCGTCGGTGCCGTGTTCGGGACGATCCACCGCGTGCCGTCGACGAGCGACTCGTCGAACGGCTCGAGGTCGGCGATATGTCGCGCCCCGCCGACCGATGCGATGTGTGCCACCCCGTATCCGGTCGGTGCGTCCTCCATCCGTCCGTCGGTAACCAGCAAGTTGACGTCCGCCACCGGGTCGAGATCGCGTCGGCCGAGGCCGCCCGCCACGACGGCCGTCGGCCACTCTCCGCGGGTCATGAGCCGGGCGGCATCCTCGGTCGAGACCGCAACGGTCCCGCCGAAAGAGAGTTCCACCGTCCAGTGCTCGAGGGAGCGGATCGCCGTGAGGTACTCGCGGATGCGGTCGGTAACCCCCTCGTAGGTCGCGGCCTGCTCCGAGAGCCAGACCCGAACGGAGAGCGTTTCGGGTGGCTCGCGCGACGCCTCCGCCAGCGTCCCGAGCGAGACCATCGAACCGAGTGCTCCGAGGACCACGCGACGCGTCTTTCGTGTCATCGTACTGCCGTCCCCTCGTTGTGGGTGGACATAGACGGGCTACCCCTCGTGTCCGGTTACACCGCTTCGCTCACCGTCGGCCGGCGGTGTGTACGGGGCTGTCCGTGACGGCCCCGCTCGAGTATCGACGACTCGAGCGCGGTCGTCGGTGACGCGAATTTCGACGCCGGCGGGCAACTCGGCCGGCTCGATCGCCGCGAGCAAGAGCAACGCCCCGTCCCGGGTTTCGACCACTACCTTCTCGGGGGCCCGCTGTCGCAGACAGAGCGTCCACACCCCGGCTCGAAGCCGCCGTTCGATCTGCCAGTCGGTGACGTACCGCCCGTCGGTTCCTTCGAAGACAGTGTCAAAAAGTGGCACGAATACGTCCCTCCGCCACTCGCAGGGTGGCATGCAGTCCCGGTTTCCGAACGGTCGTCGTCATTTCCCTTCGATCGATGCGCCTCCGACCGATCGGTGCTGGGGTTCATATGGCACTCTTTGAAGCAATCGTGACTGTCAGACGAACCCGACTACCACGCCGGAATCGAACGGATCGGCTACGGCTGGCCGAGGGCGGAGTCGCTACGGGACGACGGAGCCCGCCCTCGACGGCCGGCGACGGCGACCGCTCCCCCACGGTTAGTTGTGACCGCCGTTCTCGAAGAACTCCTCGAGAATCGCTTTGAGTCCCTTTCGAAGGTGTTGGTGCATCGTCGGCGGTGAGATATCCATTGCCTCCGCGATCTCTTCACCGGTACTTTCGCGGGGCCAGTCGAAGAACCCGCCGTAGTATGCGAGGCGTAACGTCGTGAGCTGACGATCGGTGAGTCGGTCGAGGATTCAGCTTCGGCGCTGGGCCGCCGTCCGGACCGGCCGATCGACTTCGCGTCTGGCGACGAGTTCGGTGTTCTCGTAGATGACGGTCAGCGCCTCCGCGATTTCGCGGACATCGGCGTCTTGGGATACCTCGACGAGACAGGTTCCGATCCCCGACTCGACCGTTACGTCTCGGATCGTCGCCCCGTGGTTCGCGAGCGTCCGGACGCCGGATTTCGCCAACTGCATCTCGAGCGTACAGCTTTCCTCGCCGTCGTGAATGAGTCGACACTGCTCGATGGACTCGTGGTCCCGCGCTTTTTCGAGAACCGTCTCGCCGTCCAGTCCGTCGACCGTCACGTACTGGAAGGTCCGGCCGTTGGCCGTGGTGCCTGCCCACTCGAGCGAGCAGGTGCAGTCGTACGCTTCGGAGAGGTCAAACGAGAACGTCTCGCCGCCGTTGATCCGGAACTCGAGTTCGACGACGGTGTCGGAAAAGAGCAGTTGACGGTTCTTCACCGCCATGATGGTAAAGCCGATCGTCTCGCCGAGCAGCCTGAACCCGGCTCGCTCGCGCTCGCTGAAGGCGTCGTCCCGGCTCGCGAGGACGGTGAGAACGCCGTAGATCGCGTCCTCGTGGGTGATCGGGACGGCGATCGCGGATCTGACATCGTCCTCGCGGGCGGCCTCCTGCAGCGGTTCGGGAACCCTCCCGTCCTCGCGAATCCGGTTCGTCGTTCGGATCTCGCCGGTCTGGACCGCCCGCGTGACCGGCCGCTCCTGATCGACCGTGAGATCCCGGACGCCGTCGAGATAGGTCTCGGCCTCCCCCGCCCCGGTCCGATAGGACAGCTGCCCGTCGCCGGCCCGTTCGGCGATCCACGACCCGCAGTAGAGGTCGGAATCGACGAGTTGCTCGCAGACCTCGCGTTCGATGGCATCCCGGGCCGGTGCCTCGACGAGCGTTTCGATCACCTGCCGGACGACCGCATTGATCCGATTGAGCGTCTCGAGTTGGTCCTGTCGCGATCGGAGTTGCCGTTCGCGCTGTACCCGCTCGGTGATATCCCGAGCCAGCCAGACGACGGCGCGTCGTCCCTGAATACGCTGGTCGATCGGAACGACGCGGGCCTCGAATCGGCGGGGGCCCTCGGTCGTTTCCGCGTCGTACTCGACCGACTGGACATCGTCGGTTCGGATCGCCCGATCGATGCAGTCCTGTAGCTTCGTGGCGACCTGATCGGGGAAGGCATCCTCGAGTTGTGACCCCGGGAGGTCGTCGGCCGCCGTCGAGTACAGGTCGGCCGAATCGGGCCGGGCCTTCGCCTCGAGATAGGTGCCGTTCTCGCCGATGACGAACGCTTCGTCGGGCAACTCGTTTGCGAGGATGCGGTGATAGCGGCCGTCGTCGGCCGACGGCGACTGGGGCTGGGATTGGACCGTCGCGACGATCCGATCGATCGGGTCCTCGTCACCAGCCGTCGGCACGTAGTCGGTCGCGTCGGCCCTGAGGGCGACGGTCGCGAGCCGCTCGCTTCCCTTTGGGGGTGCGACGATCGTCGGGACGGTCGCCAGCCGAGCGTGAACGCGCTGCAGAATGGTCTGTATTTCGCCGGGACAGTCGAGTTCGAGGACGACGCCGCTCGGGACGGTCGCCGCCGTTTCACCGTCCGCATCGGGCGGATCGGTAGCGTCCGTCCCCAAGATGTCCTCGAGGTCCCCTGTCGCGGGGCGCGTTCGAACCTCGTGTTCGGTTGCCCGCTCGAGTCGCGAGCGGAGATCGCTTCCCTGTTCTCGAACGTCCGTTACGACGACGATCGGCCCGGGTCGATGTGTAGCGGTCATCCTATCTCCTCCCTGTCCCGTATGAATGCGGACGGATTCAGCCAACGAGACTCTATTCTACCAAGACATGTTGTGGAATAAAAGCTTACTGGTCGTTTAGCACCCGCTAGACGACTCCCCGCGTGATTTCGTCACCGATCTCGGTACCATCACGCGTTCATCATACCTCGGTCCCGAAGCTCCGCGAACAGGTCGTCGACGAGCGACTCGACGTCGTCGTACGGAAAGTCGCCGCCGGACGTCTTCGCCTGTAGTTCCATCACGGTCATCGAGAACTCGCCGGATTCGAACGTTGTTCCGGGCCCGTCCGGAAGCGCTGGAACCAGTTCCATCGGCCCCGCGACCGGGTACTCAGCACCCTTGAACGCGTCGACCAGTTGCGCGCGGAGTTTGGCTTCGTCTGTCATCAAGTACCACGGTTCGGCTCCGAAGCGGATAAGAGTGCAGGTGGCTTGCCGTCTCCGAACTGCGGTACGCGCGGCCGTAGGAGGCTCGGACCGGTCTGCTCCCCGACTCGAGCAGAGCCCTCGGCTCCGTCGACTCGAGCGCCTCGGCTTCGAAACGGCGCTGAACAGTAGAAACAATAATTAGTCAGCGGCGACCAGTGTCCGGGTATGGCGAAGGATACCGTCAGATACCCCGACGACGTGGTCGAAGAGATCGACGCGCTCGTCGAAGACGGTATGTTCGAGAGTAAATCCGAGTTCTATCGCTTCTCCGCGGAGTACGTGCTCGCCCTGATCGACTCCGACCACGAAGTGAAGACGTTCAACTTCGACGAGATCAAGTCCGAACTCGATATTAGCGAGGAAGACCACGCCAAAGCGCTCGGGGCCGACGGTGGCACGTTCTTCCTCGACGCGGTTATCAACGTTCGAAAACACGGTCTGCGCGGCAACTACGAAGCCGCCGAACGGTTCATCGACACCCACTACGACGAGACCGATCAAGAGTGTATCATTCTCGAGGAACTGCTCGGCACCTACCGAGGCGAGTCGGGCTAAACCGACCGGCCAATCGCTTCGGTCGCGTACGTCGCCCCGCGCCGAACCGTGCTGGACGTTTTTTTCCGCGATCGTTTCCATCGGGTTCGTCAGTTCGGCTCGAACGGGTCGCCGAGCGCGGCCAGATCGACGTTCTCGCCGACGAGCCGCGCCGCACGATCGTACGGTGTCGCGCCAGTCACGTCCGCCTCGGCCGCCGCCGTGGCTGTCGCACGCGCCGGCCGGTCGATGCCGGCCGTCGCCGCGACGTGCTCGAGAAACGCCGTTCGGACCGATTCGTTGTCGAACAGGCCGTGCAGGTAGGTTCCGAGTATCCGTCCGCGGGCCGCGCTCGAGTCGCCGAGCGGACGGGTCACGTCGCCGACGGCCGTCGTTCGCCCCGCGTGGATCTCATAGCCCGACGCGGTCCCGTCGACGCCCGACAGCAGCGGCGAAGCGGTCCCGTCGACGGGAACCGTCGTCCGCTCGAGGCGCTTGTCCCCCTCGAAGCGGGTTTCGACGGGTAACAGCCCCAGTCCGTCCACGACATCGTCCGCGCCCGTCCCCTCGAGTGCGGCGTTGGTGATCCGGTCGCCGAGCAACTGGTAGCCGCCACAGACGCCGACGATCGGCCCGTCGAAGGCCGCGAGCGCGTCGTCGAAGCCGGCCTCCCGGAGCGCCAGCAGATCGTCGACCGTGTTCTTCGTCCCCGGAACGACGACCGCATCGGCGTCGATACCAGCGAGGGGAGCAGCGTCGCCGTCGTCGACCGGCACGTACACCACCGAAACGCCGGGCTCGTCCGCCAGCGCCTCGAGATCGGTCGCGTTCGAGATTCTGGGCAGTCGGGGGACGGCGATCCGAATCCGGCGGTCGGCGGGCACGCCGTCGTCCCCGCCGACGACGCCGCGTTCGTCCGTCCCGGGGAGGCCGACGCTGTCCTCCTCGGGGAGCCCCGGGTCGTCGTAGGGTATCACGCCGAGGATCGGAACGCCGGTCCTCGACTCGAGTTCCTCGATCCCGGGCTCGAGCAGCGACGGATCACCCCGAAACTTCGTAATCACCGCGCCGACGATCCGGTCGCGGATGTTCGGGGGGACGAGCTCGATCGTGCCGTAGAGGCTGGCGAAGGCACCGCCGCGTTCGATATCGACCAGCAGGAGGACGTCGGCGTCCGCGAACGCGGCGGTCTCAACGTTCGCGAGGTCCCGATCGTGGAGGTTGATCTCGCCGATGCTGCCCGCGCCTTCGGCGACGATCACGTCGTTGTCGGCGGCCAGCCTGCGATAGGACGCTTCGGCGGCCTCACGCGCTCGCTCCCAGAAGTCCTCGTAGTAGGTGCCGGCGGGGACGTGGTCGTGGGCCGTTCCGTGCACCACCAGCTGGCTCTCGCCGTCGCCACGGGGCTTGAGGAGAACGGGATTACAGTCCGTCGTCGGCGTGATCCGGGCCGCGCGAGCCTGCACGAACTGCGAAACGCCGATTTCGCCCCACTGGCCGCCGGTGGTCCCGTCGGAGTCGGTGCGCTCCCAGTCGGCCGCGGTCGGCCGAGCGACGACCCGAGCGTTGTTGCTCATGTTCTGGCCCTTGAACGGGGCCACGTCGATCCCGCGGTCGGCGAGCAACCGACAGAGGCCGGCGGCGACCGTCGACTTGCCGACGTGGCTCGCGGTTCCGGCGACGAGAAGCGTTCGTGTCATCCGCGTTGAGCGGTAGTCAGGGAGCCGGGCGTATCGTCCTATCGGTTCTTCGGGGAGGGCCGGCTTCGGGACCGAACGATCGCCTCGATCGGCGGCCTGCCGCCGGCGTCTCGCGACCGGCATACCCAGCCTCGGCGGAATAGCGGGATGGAGGTGACCAGCTATTCCGTCCGGTATCGCGCGTCCCAGCGCGGTCCGGCGCGACTCGAGAGGACGAGTCCGACGAGTCCCACGACGATCCCGCCGAGGGCGAGCGCGACGGCGAGTGTCGCCGATGGCGGGACGACGACGAAGCCGGCGACCAGCGTCGGCACCAGCGGGACGGCGACGCCGACGGTGAACGTCGCGAACCGGACAGCGTCGAAGAGGAACTCGTTGGGATCGAAGCCCGCGATGTAGACCGTGAGGCCGTAGTAGTACAGCGCGTAGCCCGCCAGGAGAACGGCTCCGACGACGGCGTCGACGAGCGTCGCGTCGAACCAGACGACGGCGGCGAGGTAGGGCACCGCGACCGCCGGCGCACCCACCAAGACGAACGCGATCCGCTTCGCACGGAAGACATCGGCGATCGAGATGGGGTAGGTGAGGTAGGCCTCGAGCGAATCGAACTGGGTCAGCCAGTTGTACGTCGTAAACGCCGAGAGGCCGAGCACGCCGCCGAAGAAAACCCCCGGCGCGGGCGCGACGCCGGTGATCGAGTCGACGACGCCGACGAGCGCGGCCACGAGCGCCAGCAGGATGCTGGCGGAGACGAACGGCTTCCAGACGCCGCCCGAGGAGCGCGCGAGGTCGAGCAGCGACTTCGTGACCAGCGGGGCGTCCGCGAGTGGCAGCGCGTCACTGATCCGGGCGAAGCGATCGCTCGCGGTCCGCGAGGGCCGCCCGTAGGTCGGATCGTAGACCGCGAGCGAACCCGCCGCGACGGCGAGAGTTCCGACGGCCAGTCCGCCGGCGGCGGCCGGGGGGCCGTCGATCGGGACCAGGACCGACCGAACCGGTCCCAGTCGGCCGGTCGCCCAGCCGCCGATGACGGCGAGTCCGATCCCCAGTCCGATGACCCAGGACGGAACGCCCCGCGTGCGGACGGCGATCAGTGCGACGGTGGTGGCCATTCCGACGGCGAAGACGAGGGAGAGCGAAAGCCAGAACAGGCCGATCGAGAGCGGCGGCGTCGACAGTCCGTCGACCGCAAGCCCCCCCAGCGACATGGGCAATACGAACGCGATCGCGTAGAACAGCCCGTCCTTCAGGAGGAACGCACCCAGCAGCCGCCGCCGCGAGAGCGGCAACGTCTTTGATGACGAGAGCAACAGCGACAGCCGCCCGAAGACGTTCTCGAGCATGTCCGATCCGGCAAAGCCCGCGGTTCCGCTGTAGAGCCCGAAGCCGACGGCGAGGACGTGTAGGCCACCGACGACCGTCCCGGGTGCGGTGCCGGTCTCGACGAGCGCCACGGTCGCGCTCACGGTCAACAGCGCGATCACGAACGGAAAGAGCGCGAACCGCCAGCCGCCGAACAGTTGCGTGTGGAGCCGCCATTCCTCTCGAAAGAGTATCGCGAGCAGCCGCGGGGTCGAAAGTCCGGCGTCGGAGCGGTCCGCGTCCGCCCCGATTGCGCGGTCGGTCGTTTTCGGCCCGCTCATGTCTGCAGTTGCTCGAGCGCCGGCGTGTCTCGGGCGTCTTCGCCCTCGACGCGGTCGAGGAAGAGGTCGAGCAGCGACTCGTCGGTCGCGTCGTCGGCCAGGGAGCGTTCGGCCACGAGCTGGCCGTCGGCGACGATGCCGACGCGGGTGCAGATTTCCTCGGCGACGTCGATGTTGTGCGTCGAGACGAAGACGGCGTTGTCGTCGGCCGCATAGGAGACGAGAAAGCGCTTGACCTGTTCCTGGACGAGCGGGTCGAGGTTCGCCAGCGGCTCGTCGATGAAGACCACGTCGGGTTCGTGGACGAACGCCTGTGCGATCATCACTTTCTGTTGTTGCCCCCGGGAGAGGTCCGTATGCAGCGTGTCGAGTTTGCTCTCGAACCCGAGCCGCTCGGCCCACGCGTCGGTCCGTTCGGCGACCCGGTCGGGATCGAGACCGCGCACCTCGCCGACGAACGCGAGGTATTCGCGGGGCGTAAGAAAGCTCGGTGGGGATTCCTGTTCCGGTAGGATACCGACCTGTCGGCGCGTCTCGATCGGGTCGGCGACCGGATCGGTTCCGAGAACGCTCACGTCGCCCGCGTCCGGCTCGATCTGTCCGGTCAGGACCCGAATCGTGGTGGTCTTCCCGGCACCGTTCGGACCGAGAAAGCCGTACACCTCGCCCCGGTCGACGTCGAACGCCATTCCATCCACTGCGTTGACAGTTCCGTATGTCTTTCGCAGTCCGGCAACTCGAATCACACCCATTGGCTTGCCAGTCTTTCTCAGTATCTGATAATAATTGTGTTGGTCGGCACGGAGTGCTGCCGGTGGGTACCTGCGATGGCGCGTTCGCAGCGAGCCGGTCAGAACTCGGTTCCCCGTCGCGCCCGCTGGCCGTCGTCGATCGGATGTTTCACTTTTCGGACGTTCGTGATCAGGTCCGCACGATCGGCGAGGTAGTCGGGCTCGGTATGACTCCCCGATAACACCAACTCGAGGGCGGCCGGCTTCGCGTCGATGAGGTCGTGGACGTCCCCTTCCGAGAGCAGCCCCCGATCCGCGGCGTAGAGCACTTCGTCGAGGATCAGCATGTGCATGCCCGCCTCGGGCGGTGCATCGAGATCGATCGACTCGCCGAGATCGGCGTCTTCGGCGGCCGCGAGCAACTCGCGGGCGCGTTCGAGGCCGGCCTGTGCCTCGGCCTCGTGGTCGGCCTCGTCGCTCCCGTCTGCCATCCCGTGCCAGCCGTAGTGGCCGAGGTTCTCGTAACTGATGCCCGGCAGGGCGGCCATGGCGTTGTACTCGCCGCGAACGGCATCGACGCTCGAGGCCCCGCCTTTCATGAACTGGAGCATGTGGACGCGGTAGCCGTGGCCGGCGGCGCGCATTCCCATGCCTAGCGTGGCGGTCGTCTTCCCCTTTCCGTCGCCCCACCAGACCTGAACGAGGCCGAATTCCTCTGGAACGGCCGGTTCGATCCGTTCGGCCTCGGGCGTTCGTCCCTGCCCCGGCGTGTTCTCGACCGCGGACTCGGGGGTCCGATCGTCGCTCATACCCGTGCCGTCGGACCGGTTGCACATGTAGTTGCCCCATCGATCCGTCGCTTCCGACCGTCCCGGTCTCGCTCCCGCTCGGTAACACCCCTAACCAAACGTGTCTTTAGGCCTCGCTCCTAACCTGACGGCATCCCATGTCCCTCGAGTGCTCCTCGTCCGGCGACGCTCCCGGCGTCGAGTGCATCATCGCCGCGCTCGACGACGAGGCGTGTCGGGAGATCATCGCAGTACTCGAGGAACCGATGACGGTCGACGCCATCGCCGAGGCGACGGACCGGCCGCTCTCGACGACCTACCGCAAACTCGACTGCCTGACCGAGGCGGGACTCGCCGAGGAGGCCGTCGGGGTCCGCGAGGGCCGCCACCGGAAATCCCGGTACGTCGCCAATCTCGAGGCGATTTCGATCGGCCTCGACGACGACAACGAGCTGTGTATCGACATCGAGCGCTCCACGGCGTTTGGCATCTGGTCGGAGCTCCAGCGGGAGCTCTGAGGGCGGTCCCTCGATCGGCTCGAGTCGCGGCCGCCGACCGCGGCCGCGACAACGGTTTCGACGCTGGTCGCACACCCGTCACGCGATCGGGGGATGACAGTCAGTGACCGTTCTCGGTCCCGATGAGATCGGCGTCCGTCGGTCCCTGTCCGTCGAACTCCCGAACGAACGCATCGAGTCGTGCCGGTTCCGACGCCCCCGGCAGTCGCTCTTCAGCGGTGGAACAGTCGGCGGTCACCCCGAGCCGGTCGCAGACGAGATCAGCGGTCGCCTCGGCCATTCGGCGGAACGTCGTCAGCTTTCCGCCGACGATGCTACAACAGTTCGTGACGCCGTCGTCGGTGTGATCGAGCAGGTGAAAGCCCCGCGAAATCCCGCGGCCGCCGCGAGCGGCCTCCTCGGGTTCGTACAGCGGGCGGACGCCCCACCACGTCCGAACACGGGGCGCGGTAGCGACCGGCGGCAGCATCGCCGCACACTCCCGAACCGTCTCCACGATCTCCCACTCGGCTTGCTCGTAGCCGTCGGGATCGTCAACCGACACGCTCGTCGTGCCGAGGACGACCTCGCCGTCGTGGGGCACGATTATGTCACCGTCGGCGGGCTCGCGACACCGGTTGAGCACCGGCTCGAGGCCGTCGTAGTCGACCGAGACCATGACGCCGCGTGTCGGACGCATCGCGACGGTCGCCCCCAGCATGTCCGCGATCCGGCCGGCGTGAGGGCCGGTCGCGTTCACGACGTAGGTCGGCCGCACCGTTTCGTCGGCGTCGCCGCCGAGGGCGACGCTCGTCACCCGTCCGTCCTCGACGGTCACGTCCGTGACCGGCGCGTGCGTACGGATTCGCGCGCCGTGCTCGCGGGCGTCGGCCGCGTTGGCGGCGCTCAGCCGCGAGGGGAGAACGACGCCGTCGGGTACCCACATCGCTCGATCGACGTCAGCGGCGAGGTCCGGAACCGCCCCGCGAGCCGCGTCCCCGCCGACGACCTCGGTCTCGATTCCCACGTCCTCGCAGGCATCGCGCTTCGCCTCGAAGTACGCCGGATCGTCGTCCGCGAGTTGGACGAACAGCCCGCGGGTCTCCCGAACGCACGCGCCGCCGATGCGGCGCAGGATGCGGTTTTCCTCGAGACACGCTCTGGCTTCCGGGCCGTCGGCCTCGGCGTAGCGCGCCCCGCTGTGAAGCAAGCCGTGTGACCGGCCCGAGGTCCCCGACGAGAGCCCGTCCCGCTCGACCAGCGTCACATCGACACCGCGCCGTGCGAGGTCCCTGGCGATTCCCGTCCCGGTGGCACCACCCCCAATCACGAGGGCATCCGTTCGGCTATCCATACTCGAGCAATGGCTCCCAGACGGACGTACCTTTCACCGTGGCGGTCGGTGGGCGGCGTCGCGTCGCCGAAAACGGGAGTCACGGGTCGGGATCGCGGCCGTGTCGGGATCGGGTTGTGGGACTGCGCCGTGCGTTACGGGCTGTACTCCGGCGACTGGGCTTCGATCGTCGCGGCGACGTTCTCGAGTTCCTCGCCGATCGTCGCGACCAGATCGTCCAGCGTGGCGATGCCCGCTAACTCGCCGTCGTCGTCGACGATCGGGAACCGACGGACGTTATTGTCGCGGATCGCCTTCGAAACTGCGACCGGATCGTCGTCCTCGTGAACCGTTACCGGCCGTTCGGTCATCACGTCCGCGACCGAGACCGACCCGACGTCGTCGTGGTCGTGGATCGCGAGCGCCGCGTCGCGGTCGGTGATCATCCCGACCGGTTCGTCGTCTTCGGTGACGACGATCGATCCGACGTTTTCGGACTCGAGCGTCGCCGTGATCTCCTCGAGTCGACTGTCCGGACTCGTCGTGACGACAGCCTGGGGGCCGAGTTTACCAATGGACATACGTCGGTTCGATCGACTCCGAGCCGACTATTCAAGTCGCGCCTTTCACACGAAACCGACCGCACCCGAAGCAGCCGGAAGCCGGCTCGACGCGTGATCCTACCGATAGCCGAGTACCCGGAGCTTCTCCGTTACCTCGTCCTCGTCCATGCGAACGGACTCGACCGGCGCTTCCTCGACGATCCGTCTCCGATCGTCCCCGTCGACGACGTGCCAGGGAACGCGTCGCAGCGACTCGGCCGCCAGATACTCGAAGTGCCCGTACTTGCGGCCGGTCAAGGGCAGCAGCCGTTCGCCGAGGAGTTCGCCGTGATCCGCGGTGATGACGGCTTTCCCGTCCAACTCACGGATCAATCGGTCGGCGTAGGGGAGGACGATCTCCAGGGTTTCCGCGTACGCACGCCGCAGATCGTCGACGCCGATGTCGAACGCGTCGTCCTCGACGATCTCGTAGAGTTGCACGTTCAGCGCGCCGAAGCGATCCCCGCGCCCGCCGCGGGACACCGACGAGAGGTCCCGCCGGGACGCGATCCGCTGGTAAATCTCGAGTCCGGTCTCGCCGATGAGCGGAACGTGCGGTTGTAGGAAGTGGACGATCAGCCGCTTGGTGGGATGTCGCTCGTGGGCCTCGAGCGCCGTCTCGACGACGGTTTCCGGGTCGATCACGTAACTGTCCGCTAGGAGACGGGCGTCGAAGACGTCGGCCGCGTCGACGGCCGCCGACTCCGCGACCGGCTCCGGCGACACCGGATAGATCGCGTGAAACACGTCGTCGCCGATATCGGCCGTGAAGGCGTTGCCGCTGACGTAGACGGTGTCGTGGTGCGTTCTCCCCGTGAAATTCGCGTCGATCCACCCCGGGCTGCTGGAGCCGGCGGACAGCCGGGACTCGAGGGAGCCATCGATCCAGTTCAGTTCGGCGAAGAAATCGTATCGGCAGGCGTCGAGGACGAGGAGCGTGTCCCAGTCTTCGGCCATGACGTCGATACCGCTTCCGTGTCGGCGTTCGAAGAGTTCCCGGTGGGCCGACCAGAAGTACTTGCAGAGCTCCGTCCAGACGAGCCGTGGCTCTCGGAGGCCGTTGCGAACACTCCGTATCGAGTATTTCGTACGCGACATGCCCACGGTAGACTGTGCCGAGACCAGCACATATAAAAGGGGGACGGGCTGCTGCTGGCGAGAAACCCCTCGAGCGATCCGTCAACGACTCACCAATCGAGCAACACCTCGTCCCCGATTCGTCCGCTCGGACACGAAACGACCGGCCGGGAGACCGCAGCCCGATAGAACCGAGATTACCGTTTCGCGGCCACCTTGTCGGCGAACCGTTCGCGGACTTTCTCGACTTTCGGGGCCGCATGCATCGTACAGTAGGCGTCGTTCGGGTTCTTCTCGAAGTAGTCTTGATGCTTCTCCTCGGCGCGGTAGAAAGTCTCGAGTGGCTCGAGTTCGGTCACGACGTCGTCGTCGTACTCCTCGTCGAGCGCCTCGATGTAGGCCTCGGCCTGGGTTTGCTGGGCCGCGTCGTGATACAGGACGATCGAGCGGTATTGAGTGCCCACGTCCGGCCCTTGCCGATTGAGTTGGGTCGGATCGTGGGTGGCGAAGAACACCTCGAGCAGGTCGTCGTAGCCGATCTCCGCGGGGTCGTACTCGACCTGGACGACCTCCGCGTGGCCGGTCTCGCCCGAACAGACCTCGCGATAGGTCGGCTCCTCGATGTGTCCACCCGCGTAGCCGGACGTGACCGACTCCACGCCCTCGAGTTCCTTCATCGCCGCTTCCGTACACCAGAAACAACCGCCGCCGAACGTGGCACGTTCCATACCCCGTCTTACGGCGCGACCGAGGAAAGATGTGACGGGAATCCCGCTGGCTCCGCCGTCCGCGCCCTGCGCCCTCTCAACCGCGCCGCCCGTGTCACTGGGGCCGACCGCGGTCGACTCCGACGGCCCGCCCGTCGCGCGTCGGATCGGCCGCGCCGCGCAGTTCGTCGTCCCCGATTTCGATGACCTGGACGTTACCGATGTCACCGCTGGACGTGTCGCTCCAGACCTGTCCGAACCGGCTCGTCGCCTCGCGAGCGCGCGCCGGGACGCCGTCTTCCCACATAATCGGCGGACACTCCGTGGTGAACACGGTCGGTTCGGAGAGCGCCGCGAGCGGCTCGAGCCCGTAGACGTAGCGGTGGAGGAGCGTCTGTGCGACCGAAGTGATGATCGTCCAGCCGCCCGGCGAGCCCACGGTGAATTCGGGGACGCCGTCGCGCAGGACGAGAATGGGGCTCATGCTGCTCAGCGGCCGCTTCCACGGCGCGACCTTGTTCGGCCCCTCGGGGACGGCGTCGAAATCCGTCAGTTCGTTGTTGAGCATGAAGCCGCGGCCGGGGACCATCAGTCCCGAGCCCATGAGCTGCTCGATGGTCGAGGTGTACGAGACGGCGTTTCTGTCGGCGTCGACGACGGAGAAGTGAGTCGTCGAGCCGCGCTTCGGATCGGGTGACGGCCCCCGGACAGGTTCGACGCCGGACGGGGCCCCGGGAGCGACGCACTCCCCCGCCTCGTAGTCCGCGAGTGTTTCTCCGGCGCGGACGAGTGCCGCACGCTCCTCGAGATACGCGTCGGAGAGCAGGGCGTCGCTCGGAACGTCCACGAACTCGGGATCGCCCATGTATTCGTTCCGATCGGCCCAGGCCAGGCTCGTTGCCTCGCCGACCAGGTGATACATCGCCGGCGACCGTCGGTCATACCGTCCGATGTCGAGGCAGTCGAGCAGTTTCAGGATCGAGGCCACGGTGCTCGGCCCCGAACTCGGGAGCGGTTGGCCGACGATCTCGACGCCGTTCCACTCGGCGCGAACCGGGTCGTCGATCGTGACGTCGTAGGCCGCGAGGTCGTCGGTGGTCATGCTGCCGCCGGCGTCCCGAACCGTCGCGGCGAGATCAGCCGCGATGTCGCCCTCGTAGAAGGCCGCTGGCCCGTCTCGCTCGATCGCCTCGAGCGTCTCGGCGAGGTCGGGATTGACGTGCGTGTCGCCCTCCGTGAGGGGCCGTCCGTTCGCGTCCGAGTAGGCCGCCGTCGCCGCGTCGTTGAGCTTCTCCCAGTTGTCCGCGATCTGTGCGGCGAAGACCCCATCGATCGGGAAGCCGTCGGACGCGAGATCGATCGCGGGGGTGAGCAGCCGCTGGCGGGGTCGAGTCCCGTGTCGATCCAGTGCGGTTTCCAGTCCCATCACGGTCCCCGGAACGCCCACGGCCTCACCCAACCGGATTCGGTCCGCGAAGGGGATCGGATCGCCGTCCTCGTCGAGGAACATGTCCGCGGTTGCACCCCGCGGTGCGCGCTCGCGGCTGTCGATGACGTCGACCGCGTCCGCGTCGGCATCGTAGATCACCATGAACCCGCCGCCGCCGATCCCCGAGCCGTGGGGCTGGGTGACCGTCAGGACGTACTGCAACGCCACGGCGGCATCGACGGCAGTGCCACCATCGCGCAGCACGCCCGCGGCGACGCCGGAGGCGATCGGATCGACGCTCGAGACCATGCCGTCGGCCGCGGTCACCTGCCGCCCACACGTGAACTGCGGGTGCGCACACCCGACCCCGCGGACGTCGGGAGTCGACCATGCGTCACTCGCCGCGACGGGGAGCGTGCCGATGCCGAGCGCACCGGCGGCCGTGCCGGCGCTCGCCAGCAACGCGCGTCGCCTGACTCCCGGCGGATCGCTCGGCCCCGACGTGTTCCCGTCGCCTTCGTTTCCACCGATCCGGTTTGTCATGTTTCGGACACCCGGCCAAACGTCGACAGTACCGGTCAAAACACCTTCGGCGGCTACGGTGACGCTACCCGGTGGGCCCGGCGATCCCGGCCGAGTAGGGGCTGCCAACGGGCGACCTAGTAGTATCGTACTGTGCCCGAGCCCCAGCGATCGAACGGCTCCGAGACGGCTGCGCGAGTTCAGCGGTCGTTGGTCTTCCAGGTCAGCAACACGCCGCCGTCGAGTCGGTCGACGGCGTCTAACTCGAGCGTCGGAAACGCCGCGACGAACCCCTCGCCGTCGGCGAGGGTCGGCGCGTCGCGACCGCCGATAAGTGTCGGTCCGACGAACGTCCGGAGTTCGTCGACTAGCCCGGCCTCGAACAGCGAGAAGATGAGTTCGCCGCCCCCCTCGACCATGATCCGCTCGAGGCCCTGTTCTTGCAGCGCCCCGAACGCTCGAAGGAGGTCGACGCGGTCGTCACCCGCGGTGAGCAACTCGGCGTGCTCGGCGAGTGCCAGCCGCCGGTCGACGGGTGCGGCCTCGCTCAGACAGAGGTAGGTCGTGGCTGCGTCGTCGAGGACCGCCGCGTCCGTCGGCGTCCGCCCGCTCGAGTCGACGACGACCCGTGCGGGAGACGCCGGTCGGCCGTCGTCGCGGCGACGCTCCCGGAGCGCGTCGTCTTTGACGGTCAGATGCGGGTCGTCCGCGAGGACCGTCCCGACGCCGACGACGATGGCGTCGCTTTTCGCCCGGAGCCGATCGACGCGCGCGAAGTCCTCGTCGCCGCTGATCGCGAGTTGCTCCCGACGTCGCGAGGAGAGTTTCCCGTCGGCGCTCATGGCGGCGTTGACCACGACGTGCATACCACCGCTTGCGGGTGCGACGGTGAAGAACGCTCCCCTCTCGTGACTCCGGCCGCTCGAGTCACCCCAGGTGGTCGCGCCTCGTGGGACGAACACGCTCCGACAGAGAGGTACCTGTTTGCCGTCGGATGGGGTCCCGACGAGAACGCCCGTCAGTGATCGTCGGGAGCCCGACATCGGCGGCCACTCCGGCGCAGTTCGACTATACGCCGCTATGAGCGCCGACGGACGATCCGCCGCTCGAGGGGATGTCGAGCGACGACGCGGCGTTTTCGGTTCGGGCATTCCTCGACGGGAGCGACACGGACACGCCCGACGAGCAGTGGGCGGCGGCCCTCGAGACGGCCCGGCCGCTGTTCGAGCGTCAGGCGGTGTGTTATCGCGAGGAGAGTCGCCCGGCGCTGGCCGACGCGGGGAGTCACATCGTCGACTACGACGAACTCTCGGCCGTCGACCGCCAGCAGTTGCGCGAGTACTCGACGGCGGCTTGCAGTCCGTTCCGTTGCTGCCACTCGAGGGATGCGGACCCGTTTTCGACGGACGAGGCCGGTCGGTCGGCGACGAAACCGACGCCGGCCGCTATACCCGTATGGAGTGCACAATAGCACAATTAGCAGCCGCTTTGTACGTGTCGTCGCTCGGTTCGGGTACGCACGAGACGTATGACCGAACCTACCAGCGGTTACGGCGATCGGTCGCCTCGGCAGCGGCTAGCTACGGCTACGCAGTACTCGACCGACGAGACTGACCTCGAGTCGATCGTCGTCCGATACGAGGACCGGCCCGATCGGTGGACGATCACGCCGCGGGAGTGTCCGGATTCGGACCGGATGACGACGTGGCTTTCGGCGGACGCTCGGGCCATCGTCGACCTCGACGACGTCCGATAGCCGACGCGATCTCTCGCGGTGGGTCGCGCACCGATGTTTCCGTTCGGTTCGATCGGACGGTTCAGTCGCCCGACTGCACCATCTGCTATATATTTCTATATATGCCAATCATTATCGATGTATGGATACTAATCAGTATAGGGAGAAAAAACCATAGATATGGCCTCTACTAGTTGATCTGGTCTAGAATAACCTCTCTATAGACGGGTGGATTTATATTGTTGTAATCGGAAGCGGAGCGTATGGAAACGCGCAAGGTTCAGGTCACAGGTGGGTCGACGTTCACCGTTTCGTTGCCGAAGACCTGGGCGACCGACAACGACGTCAGCAGCGGCACCACGGTCGAATTCTACCCCGAAGGGGACGAACTCCTTTTGACGCCCGAACGCGAAACGCGACGCCAGGAAGGGACGCTAGACGTCTCGGGTCTCGAGGACGAGGAGTTGATGCGGGCCGTGATGATGATGTACGTCAGTGGCTTCGACGTCATCTCGCTCGAGGCGGGCCGAATCACGACCGAGCAGCGCAGCGCGATCCGCGACGCGACCCAGCGACTCGTCGGCGTCGAGGTGCTCGAGGAGACCAGCGACAGCGTGGTCATTCAGGACCTGCTCGACTCCTCGGAGCTGTCGATCGTCAACGCCGTCACGCGCATGCGCCTGATCGCCCAGTCGATGCTCGAGGACGCGGTGACGGCGCTGATCGAGAACGACGACGACATCGCCCACGACGTGATCGAGCGCGACGACGACGTCGACCGCCTCTGGCTGGTCGTCTCGCGGATCTTCCGCGCGACGCTGCGCTCGCCGCGCGCGGTCGAGGAACTCGGCGTCTCCCGCGAGGACTGTTTCGATTATCACTCGAGCGCCCGCCAACTCGAGCGGATCGCCGACCACGCCGTCAAGATGAGCGACATCGCGCTCAAACTCGACGACCTCCCCGCCGACGTGGCCGACGCGATCCACGGGCTCCACGCCGAAGCCGCGACCGTCTTCGAACAGTCGATGGACGCGCTGTTCGCCGACGACGCCGACGAGGCCAACCGACTGGGCCACGACGCCCTCGCTGCCGTCGTCGAGATCGACGAGCACACCCGCCAGATCGACGACATGCTTCGAGATCTCGAGCCGGCACAGGCCCAGTCCCTCGGGCTGATCGTCGACTCGCTGTCCCGGAGCGCCGACTACGGCGGGAACGTCGCCGAAACGGCGCTACAGAAGGCCGCGCCGCGCCCGTGACGGGGTGCCGAACGCACAGGTAACCTGAAGTACGTCCGCTGTAGACGGCCGCTGTGACTATCGACCGCACGAGGAGCCGTACTCGGACTCGTTACGGGAAGCGTGACGACAGCAGCGGCTGGCTGTACGACACTGCCCGGCACCGACGACCGTGCTGCCGGAAGCGACTCTGACGGCGACGAATCGGACAGCAGCGACACCGGGCAGTCCGACGCTGACGGGACCATCACCGACTGGCCGACGCCGCAGTACGATGCCGCGAACACGGGCACGGCCGGCACCGGCGTCGGTCCGCGCAATACCGCGACGCTCCGTGGCTCACACACAGCCGAGGACCGGATCGGTGCCGAGCCGGCAATCGCCGACGGCGTCGCAACGCCGGCAGTTGGGACGGCAGCCTCTACGCGCTCTCGCTTGCCGACGGGAACCTCGAGTGGGCCGTCGACACCGGCAGTGGCATCTCGACGCCACCGGCCGTCGTCGACGAGACGGTCGTCGTCGGCAACGGTGCTGGTTCCCTGGCCGCGCTCGACGCGGCCAGCGGCGAGCCCTCGTGGACGATCGAACTCCCCGCACCGGTTCGAGCGGGTCCCGTGATCGCCGACGGGACGCTGTACGTCGGCTGTGGCGACGACCGCCTGTACGCGCGGTCGCCGACCGACGGGTCCGAACTGTGGTCGTTCCGAACGGCGGGGCCGGTCGCCGGGGGACCGACGGTCGCCGACGGGACGGTCTACATCCAGAGTCACGACGACTACGTCCACGCGATCGATATCGCCGATTGATCCGAGCGCTGGACGGTCCGGGTCGAGAACGGCGGCGGGTCGAACGCGCCGACGGTGGTCGACGGCACGGTGTCCGTGGGAGATACCAACGGGACGCTCTACGCGCTCGAGGCGGCGAGCGGGGACGAACGGTGGACCGCGACGGCTACCGGAACCGTCCGAACGCCGGCCGTCGTTTGAGACACCGTCTCCACACGAGCAGCCTGAGTCGCGCCTTCGATTCGACGACTGGTACCCGCCGCTGGCAGGCGGATGTCGGTCGTATCGGCGGCTCGCCGACCGTCGCGGACGGGGTCCTCTACGTCGGGACGTGGGACGCGGTCGTTCACGCGCTCGATATCGCGGACGGGTCACCCCGCTGGACGTACGACGCCGACTACGAAATCTCGCGGTCGGTCGCAGTGACTGACGGCGTGCTCGTCTACGGCGACGACTACGGCAATATCGTCGCGCTCGGGGAGCCGGAACCCGAGCAGTAGGAAACTGCGGTCGAAAATTCGTTACTCGACGAGAACGGCGTTGACCTGCCCGGTCTGGCCGGGACGGGACGTGACGCGGGCCTGTCCTTCCGAGGTTTCGATGACGGCCCCCTTCGTGATGATGTTCCGGCGGACGTAGTTCGGGTTGGCGTCGTTCTCGACGACGTCCTCGATCTCCGCGGAGACCGTTTCGCTGCCCTTGTTGACGCTTGCGACGTTCGTCGCGAGTGCGCGGGTCTTCGATCCGTTCCCCCGAACGTCGACGGTTCGGAACCGCGGCTCGCCGACCTCGGTCTCCGTCGGGAGGCGACCGAGTTCGTTCTTGCGGCGCTTTCGCACGTTCTTCAGTCGACCACCGGTTCGCTTGCGCGTAGAGCGTCCCTGATCTTGCATACCCGATAAAAATCCGGGCGTATACTTGAATGCACTGCTACGAAATTTCACTCTGCGGGCGCGGCTTGGCCGCGCTCTCGGTGAAATTTCGATCAAAAGCACTCCTCCCTCCGTTCCGGGCCGCTTCGTGGCCCTCTACATCGATCGTCGGCCCGCTCGCTCCCTGCGGTCGCTCGCGGTGAGTGTCAGTGGCCCGCACTCAGTCGTCCGGAACCAGACAGTACGCGTGGCCGGGCTCCTCGAGCACCGTCTCCTCGTCATCGTCGTAGTAGTGCGAGAAGTCGCCGCGCTCGGCGTAGTAGATCCTGTTGCCCCGCGGGATCGCGCCGCTGGTCACGTGGCCACGGTTTTCGACTCGCCAGCGCCGGTCGCCGGTTTCCCTGTCGAGGGCGTACAGGTGCGTATCGTAGGACCCGACGAGAATCGTCTCCGCGGTGGCGGTTATCGAGCCGATGACCCGGCCGCCGACGTCCGTCGACCACAGCTCGTCGCCCGTCTCGGTATCGAGCGCGTACACGTGATGGTCGTCGCTCCCGACGTAGACGATCCCCTGCTTCGGATCGATCGCCGGATTCGACATGACGACCTCGCCGGTATCGAACGACCACTCCTCGCTCCCGTCGGCGAGGTCGAGCCGGTAGAAGTGGCCGTCCCAGGAGCCGGCGAACGCCGCGCCGTCGTAGACCGGGATCGTCCCCTTGATCTGCGCGCCGAGATCGAACCGGCCGCCGGCCATCGGTTCGCCGTCGGGACCGCCCTCGCCGCCCGCCTGGAACGACCAGGCGAACTCGAGCGAGGGGAACTCCCAGCAGTAGACGACGCCGTCGTTCGAGCCCGTGACGAGCCGGCCGGTCTCACAGTCGATCGCGGGCGAGGGATGGGGCATCCCCCAGAGACGGTCATCGCTCCAGGTCGGGTTCCCGGTAGCGGCGTCGATCTCCCAGAGCGCGCCGCTGGCGGGGTTCTTGTGCTCGGTCAGGAGATAGAGCGAGCCGTCGACGTACGCGGGGCTCGAGCCGATCGCGATCGCGTCACCGAAGTCGCGAGTCCGGGTGTGCCAGACGATATCCCCGGTCGGAACGTCCACGGCGTAGAGTTCGCCGTCGTAGCCGCCGATGTAGGCGGTGTCGCCGACGATCGCCGGCGTTCCGTGGAAGCCGAGGCTCCGGCCGGCACCGGTCTCGAGGGTCCAGCGGCGCTCGCCGGTCGGCGCGACGGCATGGATCGTTCCGGTGTCGCCGGCGACCAGAATCGTCTCGCCGTCGGGCGTCGGCCGCGGCGTCGACTTGGCCGCGGTGTGTCCGATGCGGTTGACCGGGATCGACCACGCTTTCCGGACGGTCTCGGGGACGGTCGCGTCGGGATAGTAGCCGTACCGGCGCAGTCCGCGGCGGAACATCGAGCGGTCGTCGTCCGCCGGCAGCGGGACGTAGCCGTCGGCGGCATCCGCGGCGCTCGCGACGGCCCCGCAGTCCGGCGGTGACCGGTACTGGCGGGCGGTACAGCCCGCGAGACCGACGGCCCCGGCAGTCGCCGCGGTCCCGAGAAGCGTCCGTCGCGATACTCGAGCACCGCCGGCTTCGGAGCGGGCCCGATCGACCTCCGCGTCGTCGGCGTCCCGGTCGGTGTCACCGTCCCGAGGGGCGGCGTGCTCGCTCACGCGTTTACTCCTGCTGGGCGTCGACGACCGCGACGCCGGCCAGGTTGACGATGTCCTTGACCTCGTCGCCCCGCTGAAGGACGTGGACCGGTTCGTCCATGCCGACCAGCATCGGGCCGATGGCGTCGGCCCCGCCCAGCCGCTGGAGCAGTTTGTAGCCGATGTTCCCCGACTCGAGGTTCGGGAAGACCAGCACGTTCGCGGGCTCCTCGAGGTCGGAGAAGCCGTACGTGCCCTCGAGGATGTCCTCGACGACGGCGGTGTCGGCCTGCATCTCGCCGTCGACCGTGAAGTCGACGTCGGGGTCGTCCTGCAGCATCTGCGCTGCCGTGCGCGGTTTGCGGGTCCCCTCGTTGTCGACGCTCCCGAAGTTCGAGTACGAGAGCAGGGCCGCACGGGGTTCGATGTTGAACCGGCGTGCCAGTTTGCCGGTCTGTTTCGTGACCTCCGCGAGGACCTCCTCGTTGGGGTCCTGGTTGACCGTCGCGTCGGCGACGAAGATCACGCGGTTCTTGAACGTCAGCATGTAGACGCCGGCAGCGTAGTCGACGTCCTCGTCGGTGCCGACGACCTGCAGCGGCGGTCGCAGCGCCGAGGGGTAGTGATGGGAGAGGCCGGTCAGTAAGGCGTCGGCGTCGCCCTGTTCGACCATCACGCTCCCGAAGTAGTTCGAGTCACGCTCGATGAGTTCGCCGGCTTCGCTGCGCGTGATCCCCTTCCGGGCGCGGAGTTCGTGAAGCCGGTCGGCGTACTCCTCGTAGTCGCCGACGGACGGATCGGCGACCGTCGGATCGAAGTCCAGCCCGAGGTTGGCGGCCGTCCCCCTGATCTCGTCCTCGTCGCCGATCAGGACCGGCAGGGCGATCCCCTGCTCCTGAATCTGGTAGGCCGCGCGGATCATCTTCTCGTTCTCTCCCTCCGCGAGCGCGACCGTCTTGGGGTCGCTCTTGGCCTTGTTGAGGACGACCCGCATCATCTCCCGGGACTTGCCGAGGCGGGCCTCGAGTTCCTCCTCGTAGGCCTCGAGATCGATCTCGGTGCGGGCGGCACCGGACTCCATCGCGGCCTGGGCGATCGCCGGCGCGACGCGGAAGAGCACCCGTGGATCGACGGGCTTGGGAATGATGTAGTCGGGGCCGTACTGAATCGGCTCGTCGCCGTAGGCCTTGACAACCGCGTCGGGAACGTCTTGGCGGGCGAGTTCGGCCAGCGCCTCGGCGCAGGCGACCTTCATGTCCTCGTTGATCTCGGTGGCGCGCACGTCGAGTGCCCCGCGGAAGATGAACGGGAACCCGAGGACGTTGTTGACCTGATTCGGGTAGTCCGAGCGGCCGGTGGCCATGATGACGGTGTCGTCGCGGGCCGCCTTGGCCTCCTCGTAGCCGATCTCGGGATCGGGGTTGGCCATCGCGAAGACGATCGGATCGGCGGCCATCGACTGGACCATCTCCTGCGAGACGATGCCGCCGATCGAGAGCCCGACGAAGACGTCGGCTCCCTCCATCGCGTCCGCGAGCCCACCCTCGGGCACGTCGCGAGCGAACTGCTGTTTGTACTCGTTGACCTCGCCCGCCGCGGCGCGGTCCGCGGTGATGATCCCCGTGGAATCACACATCGTGATGTTCTCCTTCCGGACGCCAAGCGAGACGTAGAACCGCGCCGTCGCGATGGCGCTTGCCCCCGCCCCCGAGAAGACGACCTCGAGTTCATCGAGGCTCTTGCCGGCGATGTCGGCGGCGTTGAGCAGTGCGGCACCCGAAATGATCGCGGTGCCGTGTTGGTCGTCGTGGAAGACCGGAATGTCGATCTCCTCGCGCAGTCGTTCCTCGACGGTGAAACACTCGGGTGCTTTGATGTCCTCGAGATTGATGCCGCCGAACGTCGGCTCCATCATTTTGATGGCCTCGACGAGCTTGTGGGGGTCCGAGTCGTCGAGTTCGAGGTCGAAGACGTCGATGTCGGCAAAGCGCTTGAACAGGACGCCTTTCCCCTCCATGACCGGTTTGGAGGCCTGTGCGCCGATGTCGCCGAGGCCGAGCACGGCCGAGCCGTTCGAGACGACGCCGACGAGGTTCCCCTTCGCCGTGTAGCTGTAGGCGTCGGTTTCGTCCTCGTCGATCTCGAGACACGGCGCGGCGACGCCGGGCGAGTACGCGAGCGAGAGGTCCCGCTGCGTGTTCGTCGGTTTCGTTGTCGATATCTCGATCTTTCCGGGCGGATCGGTCCGGTGGTACTCCAGTGCGTCCTCGTCTAGTCCCATATCGGGGACACTGCAGGGGACTACTAAAAACAATGCGAAGGGTAGTTTCGACGTGTGTCGAAGACCCCGCGTATAACGGGATGCGACGTTCCGTGAGAAAAGATGATAATTCGACCGTTTTATACGCACCGCGAGACTGACCTGGGATATGGACGTCGCGCTTGGTGGGACCTTCGACCCCGTTCATGATGGCCATCGACGGCTGTTCGAACGGGCGTTCGAACTCGGAGACGTGACGGTCGGGTTGACCAGCGACGAACTCGCGCCGAAGACACGAGATGTCGACCGACGAGTCCGATCGTTCGACGACCGGAAAGCGGACCTCGAGACCGAACTCGAGTCGATCGCGGCCGACTACGACCGCACGTTCGAGGTGCGGACACTCGAGTCGCCGACGGGGATCGCAACGGAACCGCAGTACGACTATCTCGTCGTCTCGCCGGAGACCCGCGAGGGTGGTGCACGGATCAACGAACTCCGCCGCGAGCGCGGCCACGATACCCTCGACGTGGTCGTCGTGCCACACCTCCTCGCCGACGACGGCGACATCATCTCGAGTACGCGAATCGTCAAGGGCGAAATCGACGAACACGGAACGGTCATCGACGACGACTGAGACGACCGCGGTTCCCAGCGACTGCCCCACCAACTCGGCGCGTTCCACTGGAGTCAGGGTGCGGCGTCCGTTCTCGTATCGTATACTTATCCCGAGTCAGGCCGCCACTGAGCGGCGACCGAGTGGGTGTATGGTGGTGTTACCAGCGCGGCGGCTCGAGCCCGGCCGCCTCGAGCAACTCCTTCCAGCGGGACTGGATCGAGAGTCGGGAGACGTCCGCGGCCTCCGCGACCGCGCCCTGTGTGCGGCCGTCGCCGGCGACGAGCGACCCGGCATAGAGGCTAGCGGCCAGGACCGCCCGTTTCGAGCGATCGGACGCCGGCACGTCAGTCAGAAAGAGGTCGACCGCACACGATCGCGCCTCCGTCGAGAGCTCCAGGCGCTCGGCGACGGTCTCGAGGTCCTCGAGCCACGGTTCGTACTCGATGCGATCCCGGGCGCTGTGCATACTGCCGGATATCGGGTCGGACGGCATAAACCTACGGTCACCACCGTCGGCGCGTTCGGCGGCGGTCGCGTCGGATTGGCTCGCCAACGCTGTACTACGACTGGCAACGTTCAGGTACGAATATCTCGGCCAGACGGCCGTTCTCGGCCGATTTCACTAGGCGACGACTACTAAACCAGCCCTCGGCCCAAGGGCGGAACGCCGGTCGCCGGGGCGGTCGTACCTGTCCATGAAAGACCCAACCTGCAAACTCGTCTGTACCGGGTGCGGACTCGAGATGCCGTACCGGGAGCGGTCGCTGGCCGAACAGGCCGCGGAACTCCACCAGCTACGGGACGCCGAGCACGTGACGTTCATCGTTCCCCCGGACTGGTCGCCGGAGGAGTCGGTGAAACACTGCTAGCGCCGCTCGAGGGGCGGGCGGGACGATTCGACGGCCGGCGCGCGGTTAGCGCGGACCGACAGGTACTTACTCGATTCGTGAAAAGTCGGACGTGAGCGCGGGTAGCCAAGCTAGGCCAACGGCGCAGCGCTTAGGACGCTGTCCCGTAGGGGTCCGCCGGTTCGAATCCGGTCCCGCGCATTGCTGTCGCGAGCAAACTCGCGAGCGACAGCAATCGTCTTCCTCCGGTTCGAATCCGGTCCCGCACAGTGTGAACGTGAAAGACCGTCGTTCAGCACTCCGTTCGGGCGGTATCGGGATAGACTAAAGGAGTCCGTTACGTATGCTCCGCCATGGGCGATCAGGAATCGGAAATCCGCGAAGCCATCATCACGACCGCCGTCACTGATTGGTTACAGGATTCCAATCCGTTTTCGGATATCGTTTTCAAAGACGGGCTGCTTCGAGACGTAACCGGCGAATTGGGGGACGATGTCTCCGAGAACGATGTCGAATACGTGTGGAAACTCATGACTGAGGAGGGGTATTTTCGGCACCGTGGGAAAGCGCGCCGAATCACCACCAAAGAGATCGACGAAGCGGAGGAATTCGGCGTGGAGACACCCATGGATTCGACCGTCCAGGAGGAAATCCTCCGAGAACTGAAAGAGTCGGAGCGGAAGAACGTAACCAAGCCGGAAGTCACCCGATCCGACCTTCTCGAGTCGCTCGAGTACGATCCGGAGACGATCGATTACAATCTCTTCTACTGCAAGTCCAAAGGATGGGCCGACGTGCAATCGTTTATCGAGCGCTCCCCATGGCGACGGGCGGAGATAACCAAATTCGGTCGCAAACGGGTGTGACTGCATGTCGGTTGCTGAGATAGCAGCTGCCGCGGTTCGAATCGAGATCGAAGGGACGCCTCTGGGAACGGGATTTCGGTTTCTCGACGGCGAGACGGTACTGACGAACGCCCACGTCGTCGAACCGACCATCCGGGAAGGAGTCCCCGTCCGAGCGAACACGGGAACGGCGACGGTCGAGTTGGAACTCGTCGATTATTCGCCCGAGCCGGAAGCCGGTGGCCACGATTACGCCATTTTAGCGGCGAGCGAGGGGTTCCCGTCGGAAACGGAACCCCTACAGCCCTGTTTCGACTCGCTAACTCGTGGTGACGACGTACTCTTCGCCGGCTATCCGTTCGAACTGAACGAGGTACTGGTTCACTCGGCCATGGTTTCCGGCGAACACGAGAACGGGTTTTATCTCGATGGCTCGGTAAACTGGGGGAATTCCGGCGGCCCGATCGTAAGCGCAGCGACCGGCCGGGTCGTCGGGATGATCACTGAACGTGAGCTATATCAAGACCGAAAACTGGACGAAATAACGCAGGACCTACGACAGATCGAAAACCAACTCCTGCGGGTGCAACGCGTGTACTCGACGACTGTGAACGATGTCGAACTCGAGGAACTCACCCTCAACACCGTCCAAGAAATCCAAGACGCGATAGAAATACTTCTGGAAAACGCGAACAGTGGGTTGGGAATCGGCTACGATATCAAGCACGTACTCGATGGACTCGAGGCAAACGGCATCGATACTGGTCGATAGAAGCCGCTTCCGGTCTTGCTACTCGTCGTCCGATACCGTACTCGCGTCTAACTCCCCCTCGAGATACGCCGTCCCCGCGTCGGTAATCACGTAGAACCCGCGCGACGGCCGCTCGACGAGGCCGTACGAGGCGAGTTTTCGGCAGCGAACGCCGATGTAGTTGTTGTTTCGGTCGATTTCGTCGGCGATCGATTTGGGAGTCCCAGCGCCCTGCGCTCCTAGATACTCGAGGATTTCGTCGTCTGCCCGCGTCATCCACTCAGCGCGCTTTCGCATTGGTAGAGCTATGCTAAGCAGTACTCCATCAATGTACGCTGGAACGTTGTTATGGGCAATGAACGGCTCTCCTTCGAGATATATCTAATCTTTGTAAATATGTAAGGCACAGTTTTTTGTTAGTAGACAATACAGTATCGAGTACGGGAGTGACGCGACCGTGTCGCTGACCGGCCAGTCAGTGAGAACGACGGTCCGTCATCGTTCCCACGACGATCCATGCCAACCGACGACTCGCGGGGGTCCGACGCCCCCGACCGACCGGACGAATCGACCGAAACCGACGCACGAACGTCGCTTGCGGGGTACGGCGAACGCCTCGGGGCGATCGAGGCGCTCAGTCGCGACCTGCTGGCGGCGGTCGAGGCGACGGCCGACGCCGACGACTGCGAGCAGGAGTGGCGACGGGACGCGGTCCGACACCTGCGGGAAATCCGCGCCGAAGCCGTGTTCGCCCGTCGAGCGCTGGCGGGACGCCCCGTCCACGAGGGCGTGACGACCGACTCGGACGACGGGACCGTGCCGATGATCCGGACCAGCGGCGGCGGGGGCACCGTCGTCCACGGTCCCGACCCGATGGCGTTCCAACGCACCCACGACGACGCCGACGAGCAGTAAGCCGACTGCCGCCACCGATCGTTTCGAGCGATAGCCGCGGAGCAAAACGACAGACGCGCGTCAGACGCTCCATAACGCTTATTCGCGCAGGGCCGGGTTGTAGTATCAATGGCCGGGTTAGACGACGTGTTCGGGGACCTCTTTGCGAATGTGGACGCGGTCGTGCTCTTTTCACCCAGCGGCTCGTACTACGAGCAGTTCATGGCCGTCGACGATCTCGACATCGTCGTCGTCGGAACCGAAAACGATGTCGGCGCGGAGACGTTCGTCGAACTCCCCCTCGAGTTCGCGGCCATCACCGACCGGATTCGCTTCGGTCTCGAGGGTGCCCTCGAGCAGGGCGTCGTCGAGGACGGGGACGACCTCGCGTGTGCGACGAGCGTCTTCAGCGACGAGATCGATACGGTCTCGCGCGTCCGGGCGGACGCGGAGACGCAGACGGGAATCTACGACCTGTTCGTCAAATCCCGGGCGGACCCGGAAGTCGTGAAGTCGGTCCTCGAGGTGGCGATCGAACTCGGCAAGAAGGGCCAGAAGGGCAAGCCCGTCGGTGCGCTGTTCGTCGTCGGCGACGCGGGGAAGGTGATGAACAAGTCGCGGCCGCTCTCGTACAACCCCTTCGAGAAATCCCACGTCCACGTCGGCGACCCCATCGTGAACGTCATGTTAAAGGAGTTCTCGCGGCTCGACGGCGCGTTCATCATCTCCGACGCGGGCAAGATCGTCTCGGCGTATCGCTACCTCGAGCCGTCCGCCGAGGGGATCGACATTCCGAAAGGGCTGGGTGCGCGACACATGTCCGGCGCTGCGATCACGCGTGATACCAACGCGATCTCGATCGTGCTCTCGGAGAGCGACGGGCTCGTCCGGGCGTTCAAGGCCGGTGAACTCATCCTGGAGGTCGATCCGGAGGCGTACTGATATGGTAGCGTGGCAGCCACTCCTCGACGAACCGGCCGTCATCGCGGCGGCGGTCCTGGCGCTCGGCCTCGTCGTCGGCTATCTGGTCGGCCGGCTCAACGAGGAGTTGCT
Source organism: Natrinema pallidum (assembly GCF_005890195.1). NCBI lineage: Archaea > Methanobacteriati > Methanobacteriota > Halobacteria > Halobacteriales > Natrialbaceae > Natrinema > Natrinema pallidum. Next base: position 970,203 of record NZ_CP040637.1, read on the forward strand.
CTCGGCCTCGGGCGTCCCGGAAACCGTCGAGGGCACCCCCTTCGAACGGACGGCCCAGTCGATCGGGACCTCGACGGTCGAGATCGTCGCGCGGCTGAGTTCGTGGTTCATCTACGGGATCGCGGTGTTGACCGCGATCCACATCGCGCAGTTGCTCGACACGGACGCGTTCTGGCTGCGTGTCACGGAGTTCATCCCACAACTGTTCATCGCCGTCCTCGTGCTCATCCTCGGCTTCGTCATCGCCGACAAGTCCGAACTGGTCGTCGGCGAGTATCTCCGGGGCGTCAAACTCCCCGAAGTATCCGTCATCCCGAAACTCGTCAAGTACTCCGTTCTCTACGTCACCTTCATTATCGCGCTCGGACAGGTCGGGGTTCACGTCCTCGCGTTGCTGATCCTGCTGACGGTCTACGCCGTCGGCGTCGTCATCGTCGGCACCGTCGCGTTCAAGGACTTCCTCGTCTCGAGCGCCGCCGGCATCTACCTGTTGCTCAACCAGCCATACGGGATCGGCGACGAGATCAGGGTCGACGACCAGACGGGGATCGTCCAGGAGGTCGACCTGTTCGTCACGAAAATCGAGGACGACTCCGAGGAGTACATCGTTCCGAACCGGAAGGTCTTCGAGGACGGCGTCGTCCGAATGCGGGACTGACGCGGCCGCGGGCTACTCGAGCGACAAGCCGGCGTGCCAGCGGTCGACGCCGGCCTCGCGTTTGACGGCGTCCATCTTCGCGAGGAGATGGGTCGCGAGCGTCGCGGTCTCGGCGGCGCGGGACTCGCCGTCGGTGCGGAACTCGCCGGTCTCGCGGTTGGCGTAGACGGTACAGACCGCGCCCCCCCGAAGCCCGTACAGGTTCGCGAGCGTCAGGATGGCGCTGGCCTCCATCTCGATGTTTTTGACGTTCGCCGCTTTGAGTTCGTCGACCAGGTCGTCTGCGCCGGCGGCTTCGAAGCCGTCGACGCCGGGCCGCCCCTGGCCGGCGTAAAACGAATCGGCACTCATCGTCACGCCGGTGTGGTAGTCGTAGCCGAGTCGTTCGGCGGCGGCGATCAGCGCCGAGACGACCTCGTGGTCCGCTGTTGCGGGGTAGTCCTCGCGGACGTATTCGTCGCTGGTTCCCTCCTGTCGGACCGCACCGGTGGTGATGACCAAGTCGCCGACGTCCATCTCGGGCTGGATCGCGCCACAGGAGCCGACACGAACGAACGTGTCGACGCCGACGCGGGCCAGTTCCTCGACGGCGATCGCAGCGGAGGGACTGCCGATGCCGGTCGACGTGACCGAGATCGGCGTTCCCTCGTACGATCCCGTCGCCGTCCGGTACTCGCGATGGTGGGCTCGAATCTCGTGGTCGTCCCAGAAGGCGGCGATCTTCTCGAGGCGCTCGGGGTTGCCGGGGAGCAATACGGTGTCGGCGACGTCCGCCGAGTCGATCTCGAGGTGATACTGTCGGTCGGCGTTCGGGTCTTCGCTGTCGCGGGTCATCGACGAGCGGCGGTTCGGGTCGGCACGGTATATAAATGCTGGACGGCCGTACGAGAACACATGGCACGCGGGACGATTACGGACGCCTCCGTCAGGGCGATCCGACACGGGTTGGCCGACTTGCCGGCGGACGCGACGCGTATCGGCGTACTGCGACGGCCGCCGTCTCGGGCCCGTGCGGTCGTCGACGAGACCATGCCGGAACTGGGACTGCCCGACGATCTGCTCGCGTCGATGCGTGACGCCGCGGCGGAGATGAGACTGCAGGGGCTCTGCGACGAGGGGGCTCATAACGCCGCGTGGGAGCGGGTTGGGGTCGGCGAGGCCTATCGAACGCACCTCGAGACGGACGCCGATGCGCGAGACGCGCTCGCGGCGCTGGACGACAGGGTGGCCGCCGGCGAGTCGCTCGTGCTCGTCTGTGTCGAGAATACGGAGACGAAACGCTGTCATCGGACGATTCTCAGGGCGGCGCTCGAGGGAGCCGAGTCCTGACGGCGCTCGCTGTCGGTTCGTCTGCGGGACGGATCGACCGCGGCCTCACTCGAGCGTCTCCTGACTGATCGTGTTCGGCAACAGTTCGTCGAGCGTGTACTCGGTCACCGCGTCGCCCTCGTCACAGAGCACGACGAGATCGCCGTCGCAGAACTCCGTGAGCGTCTGTCGGCACATCCCACAGGGGGTGACGCCGTCGCGGCGGTCCGAACTGACCGCGAGCCGTGTGAACTCGCGGTGACCGTTCTTGACCGCCTCCGCCACCGCGACCTCCTCGGCGTGGAGGCTGTTGCTGAAGTTGGCGTTCTCGAGATTGCAGCCGACGAAGACCGCGCCGTCGGTGGTCTCGAGTGCCGCGCCGACCCGGTACTCGGAGTAGGGCACGTGTGCGCTGTCCTGGACGTCGCGGGCGGCGTCGATGAGATCGTGGTCGGTCACGAGCGGTGGTTCCTCGAGCGAGTGCAAGAAGCCATCGACCGGTCGGTCTCGACGGCGGGGGTCAGTCCTCGCCGGACTCGTAGTGGTCGCCGGCGGCGTCGGGCAGGCGGGTGCGCCCGACGAACACGAGGACGACGATGACGGTCATGTGCGGGAGCGTCCGGATGAGCTCCGTCGGGATGGCGTACCCCGCCGCCTGTAGCCCGTTTTGCATCGAGTTGAGCCCCGCAAAGAGGAACGACCCGAGGAGGGCACCGATCGGGTGGTAGTTCGCGAGCAGGTAGGTCGCGATCGCGATGAACCCGCGACCGTTGATCACGGTGTCGCCGGTGCCGGCGAACGTCCCGAGGGTTCCGAGGCCGAACCCTGCGCCGCCGAGTCCGGCGAAGACGCCCGAGAGGAGGACCGCGGCGTACCGGACCTTCCGAACGTCGACGCCGGCCGTATCCAGCGCCTTCGGGTTCTCGCCGCTGGCGACGACCCACCGTCCGAAGGTCGTCCGGGTGAGGAGATACCAGCCCGCGATGGCCCCGGCGAGCATGAGGTACACCTGCGGTTCGGTGTCGAACAGGAGGTAGCCGACGAACGGGATCTCCGACAGCACCGGGACGGTCACGTTCTCGAACCGAGTGATGTTCGCGGTGTTGGGGCTGTCGAAGAGGATTCGCGAGGCAAACGGCGCGAGGCCGAGCGAAATGAGCCAGACCGCGAGGCCGGCGATGATCTGGTCGGCCTCGAACTCGAGGCAGACGATCGCAAACAGCAGCGCGAAGAGGACGCTGACGAGGACGCCGATCAGCATGCCCCACCACAGGTTCGGCAGGCCGGCCGTCGCACCGCCGTCGCCGAGCCGGTTGACGACGACGATCGCGCTGAACGCCGAGACGATGAGCAGTCCTTCGATGCCGATGTTGATGACGCCGCTCTTCTCGGCGAAGATGCCGCCGATCGCCGCGAGCGCGATCGGGACGGCGAATCGGAGCGTCGATGTCTGCCAACTCGCCGGCGTCGCCCAGAGGACGAGCAGGAAGGCGGCAACACCGCCGACGGCCGCCGCAAGCGGGCGCTGTTCGAGGGCCGTTCGCGCTCGATGGACCGAGTTACGCATCGGCATCACCTCCGTCGTTGGCCCCCGCGTCACCGCCGTCGGTCCGTGCGGGGCTCGCCGAGTCGACGGTGACGTACCGCCGTCCGAGCATGCGGAAGAACTCCGGCATCGCGACGAAGAGGATGATGAGTCCGGTCAGGATCCCGACCAGTTCCGGCGGAACGTCCGTCGCGGTCCCGATCGCGTTCCCGCCGCTATCGAAGATGCCGAACAGGAACGCCGCCGCGCCCACGCCGATCGGACTGTTGCCGGCCAGCACCGAGACGGCGATGCCGTCGAACCCGAGCGACGGCACGTTCTCGATCCAGCGGCCGTGGACCATCAACACCCAGAAGGCACCGCCGATCCCGCCGAGCGCTCCCGACAGGGTCATGCTGGCAACGGTCATCCGCTTCTCGTCGACGCCGCCGTAGGCGGCCGCTCCCGGCTGAATGCCGCTCGTCCGGAGTTCGTAGCCGAACGACGTCCGAGCGAACAGCCACGCGATACCGATCATGAGCGCGACGGCGAACGCCAGCGCGAGCAGGGAGAAGTCCATCCGACCGCCGAAGCCGACGACCGGGACGGTCGGTATCTCGGCGTACTCCGGGACCGGTGCCGTCTGCGGGTTGGGACTGTTGGGGTCCTGGAACTGCCAGGAGAGCAATGTCGACGTGATACCGACCGCGATGATGTTGAGCATGATCGTCGTGATGACCTCGTTGGCGTCGGCGTAGGCTTTGAGCGCGCCCGGAACCGCACCGTACACCCCGCCGGCGAGCGCGCCCGCGAGGACGCCGAGCGGAATGAGGACGACGGTCCCGATGAACCCGGAGGGAACGACTGCCGCCGCGTAGACGACCGTCACGGCCGTCGCGAGGCCGCCGACGACCAACTGCCCTTGCGTCCCGATGTTGAGCAGGCCGGCGCGGAACGCAACGGCGACCGACAGCCCCGAGAAAATCAGCAGCGTCGTCCGCTGCAGCGTCGTCGCGAGGCTGTAATTAGTGAGCGTCCAGCCACCTTCGAGGGGGTGGCCCAAGGCCCCGAGGAACAGTTCGTAGTAGACCTGCATCGGGTTGTAACAGAACGTTGCGCCGCCCATCTCGAGGCCGGTCCGGCAGGACGCGAACGCCCCGGAGACGAAGACGAGGACGCCGCCGATGAGGACGGCGGTCACCAGCGCTGCGAGGCTGATGACGAGTCGGTCGACGACTGACGCCCGAGCGAGGCGCTCGGCGATCGACTCGAGTCGGTCCCTCATCGTGACTCACCCGGGTTGGGTTGGCCGTCGGCCTCTCCGGCCGGCCGCTGGCCGGCCATGCGCAGTCCGAGTTCCTCCTCGGTGACGGCGTCGGGCTCGGTGACGTCGATGAACTCGCCCTCGTACATGACCGCCAGTCGGTCCGACAGCGATTGGATTTCGTCGAGGTTCGAGGAGACGAGCAGCACGGCGACGCCCTCGCGCCGAAGCTCGAGCAGGCGGTCGTGGATGAACTCGGTCGAACCGATGTCGACGCCGCGGGTCGGATGGGTCGCGACGACGAGCGAGGGGTCGCGCTCGAACTCGCGGCCGACGATGAACTTCTGCTGGTTGCCGCCCGAGAACGACTGCGCGGCTGCGTTCGCGTCCGGGGGCCGAACGTCGTAGGTCTCGATGATCTCCTCGGCGTGGTCGCGAACGCCGGGCCAGTCGATGCGGCCGCCACTGGTGAATCGCCCCGATCGCTGGCTCCCGAGGACGCCGTTTTCGACGAGATCGAAGGGCATAACGAGCCCGCGCTTCTGTCGGTCTTCCGGGATGTAGGCCATCCCGTTCTCGATGCGGCGGCGGCGAGACCACGCCGTGATGTCGTCCCCCGCGTAGTCGATCGTTCCCTCGTCGGGGATTCTGAGGCCGGTGATCGCCTCGATCAGTTCGGCCTGCCCGTTGCCGTCGACGCCCGCGATGCCGAGGATCTCGCCGGCGCGTACGTCGAGGTCGATACCGGAGACGACCTCGACCCCGCGGTCGTCCTCGACGGTGACGTTTCGGGTCGAAAGGACGGTGTCGCCCGTCTCGACGGGGTCGGAGTCGGCCTCGAGGATGACCTCCCGGCCGACCATGCGCTCGGCCAGCGCCTCCCGGTCCGTTCGGTCGGGATCGACCGTACCGACGGACACCCCGTCCCGGAGGACGGTGATCGCGTCCGCGGCGTGGGTCGCCTCCTCGAGTTTGTGCGTGATGAAGATGATCGTCTTCCCCTGGTCGGTGAGTTCCTCGAGGACGTCGTAGAGACCCTCGACCTCCTGGGGAGTGAGGACGGCGGTCGGCTCGTCGAGAATGAGCACGTCCGCACCGCGGAACAGCGCCTTGAGGATCTCGACGCGTTGCTGGACGCCGACGCTCACGTCTTCGACGGTGGCGTCCGGATCGACCTCGAAGCCGTATCGGTCACAGAGGTCGCGAATCTCGCGGTCGATACGGTCCCGATCGACCGCCATCCCGAACCACTTCGTCGGTTCGTTCCCGAGTGCGATGTTCTCGGCGACCGTCATGGAATCGACCAGCATGAAGTGCTGGTGGATCATCCCGATACCGGCGTCGATGGCGTCTCTGGGCGAGTCGAACGCGCGCTCCTCGCCGTCGATAACGACCCGTCCCTCGTCGGGCCGGTAGAGCCCGTAGAGGACGTTCATCAGCGTCGTCTTGCCGGCACCGTTCTCCCCGAGTAAGGCGTGTACGGTTCCGCGCTCGACGCGGAGATCGACGTCGTCGTTCGCGACGACGCCGGGGAAGCGCTTGGTGATGCCGTCGAGGTGGACGGCGAGGTCACTGTTCGTCCCGTTGAGATCAGCAGTATTCGTCTCCACCGCTGCGGTCGGTCCCGTCCCATCAGTCGTTCCCGATTCGGGCTCACTCATGCGATTACAGTTCGCTTGGGACGTCTATCTCGCCGTCGATAAGCGCTTGTTTGGACTCCGCGAGGGCGTCCTTGATCTCCTGGGGAATGTCGGCACCGAGCTCGTCGCCGTAGACGGCACCGACCCCGTCCTGCTCGAGTCCGAGAGCCTCGGTTTCGCCGCCCTCGAACGTCCCGTTGACGACGGATTCGATGGCGTTGTAGACGGCGGTATCGACGCTCTTGACCATGCTCGCGAGGATGACATCGGCGAAGTCCGCGTTGGATATCGACTGGTCGTCGTCGACGCCGATCGCGAATCGGCCCTCGTCCTGGGCGGCCTGGAAGACGCCGACACCGGTGCGGCCGGCCGCGTGGAAGACGATGTCCGCGTCGTTGTTCTGGTACATCGATCGGGCGGTCGACTGCCCGCGGCCCGTGTCGTTGAAGTTCCCGACGTACGACGAGACGACCTCGGCGTCGTCGTTCGCGTACTCGACGCCGGCGCGAAAGCCGGCCTCGAACGACTCGATCAGGGGCGTTCTGGTCCCACCCACGAAGCCGACGGTGCTGGCGTCGGGGTTCGTTTCGCCGGCACCGGCGGCGAACTCGCGATCGGTCAGCAGGCCGGCCAGGTGACCGACTTGAAACGAGCCCTCCGGCTCGTCGAAGGTGTAGCTCCGGACGTTGTCCACATCGACGACCTCATCGACGATGATGAAGTTCTGATCGGGATACTCGGGGGCGTTTTCCCGTAGGGCGTCCGCCTGCGCGTAGCCGACGCAGTTGATCAGGTCGTAGTCGCCGGACTCGGCGAAGGTCCGCTGTGCGCTCGAGAACTCGCCTTCGTTGTCCGGCTCGGTCTTTTCGTACGAGAGATCGAACTCCTCGAGCGCATTTGTGAGTCCCTGCTTGGCCATGTCGTTGAAGGAGTCGTCGCCGGTCCCGCCGGTCGCGTACACCATTCCGACTCGATACTCCGCGCTGCCATCGTCGCCGAACCCGCCAACGCAGCCGGCGATGCCGGCGAGTCCGACTGCGCTTGCACCCTCGAGAAACCGTCGTCGATTTCGCGTCATGAGGCGGGCTAGCGTAGGGTGTCGATATATACCCGTCGAAACAGTAGAAGTCGACCCCGTGGCTGGCGATCCGCCCTCCGGGCGTTCAATCGGCGACCGCCAACCGCTGCCCTATCGCTTACGCCGTTTCAGTAATCGTCGTCTCGATGACGGCTCGCGCATCGGCGACGAGTTCGTCGACGGCGTCGCTCTCCGCGTAGAGGCGCACGTAGGGTTCGGTGCCGCTGGGCCGAACCAGCAGCCACGACGCATCGTCGAACTCGAGGCGGACGCCGTAGTCCGTGTCGACCGCCGCGTCCGGGAACGCCTCGGGGAGCGCCGACTCGAGGGTGGCCATCGCGTCAGCTTTGGCGGCGTCCGGACATTCGACGCTGACCTTTCGGTAGGGGCGCTCGGTGACCGGCGCGCGGAGCTGATCGGTGTCGCCGGCGTCGGCGACGAGGGCGGCGACGACCGCGGCGCTGGCGACGCCGTCGATCCAGCCGCCGAAGGCGGTGTGGATGTGTTTCCAGGGTTCGGCGGCGAAGACGACCTCCGTCCCGTCGGCTCCGGCGGCGCGTTCGCGGGCGATCCCCTCGTGGAGCGCGCCAAGTCGGACGCGTTCGACGCGACCGCCCGCCGCACGGACCTGCTCGTCGATACGGGCGGAGGCGTTGGGGGTCGTGACGACCACGGGATCGTCGGCGTCGCTCGCCGCCGTATAGTGGGCCGCGACGACCGCGAGAACGGTATCCTCGTGAATTACCTCGCCGTCGGGACCGAGGACGACGAGTCGGTCCGCGTCGCCGTCGTGGGCCAGCCCGAGATCGAAGTCGCCGGTCGCGGGCTCGGTTCCGTCCGCGAGGAAGTCGGTAAACGCCGCGAGCGTCTCCGGCGTGGGCTTGCTCCCGCGGCCGGGGAAGTGGCCGTCGACCGAGGCGTTGACCGCGACGACCGTTGCGCCGAGGCGCTCGAGGACCTGCGGCGTCGCGAGCGCGCCGACACCGTTCCCGCAGTCGACGGCGATCCGAAGCCCGTCGAGAGGGGCACTCGCGGCAGCGTCCGCGTCGGTCCCGGGCCGCTCGCCGAACTGGTTTCGGACGTAGTCGCCGACGGCGGACCGGTACTGATCGAGTACCGAGAGTTCCTGTGCGTCGCCCCACTGGTCCCAGCGGGCGAGGCCGTCGTCATCGCGCGCCACGTGGTCGTCGATGGCCCCTTCGGCGTCGCTGTCGTACTCGACGCCGTCCGCGAAGAGTTTGATGCCGTTGTCCTCGGGGGGGTTGTGACTCGCGGTGAGCATCACGCCCCGTCGCCCCTGTGAGGCGAAGGCAAGCGCCGGCGTCGGTACCTGGCCGATGCGGCGAACGTCCGCGCCGGCGCTCTCGAGGCCGGCTTCCATCGCCGCCGCGAGTGCCGGCCCGGTCTCCCTGCCGTCACGACCGACGACGAACGTTTCCCCGGGGTCGCCCGCTGCCTGGCCGACGGCAAGCGCCAGCGACGGCGAAACCTCCTCGACCGGGCCACGGATTCCTGCAGTCCCAAAGAGTGTCATAGCCGTCCGTTCCGGGAGGAGCCACTTAGCGATATTGCACTCGCCGCTTGCGGGGCAAAACGGGAGTCCCGATGCGACGGCTACTCGGCGGGCAGGTCGTCGATCAGAACGACGGCCTCGCCGTCGATCACGGTCGCGTCATCGTCCTCGTCGCGGACGAGCGTCTCGAGTCGATACTGGTCGTTGCCCAGATCCTCGACGATCTCCACGCGGGCGGAGACGCGGTCACCGATCCCGACGGGGCCGCTGAACTCGAGGTCCTGGGAGAGGTAGATGGTGAGTCCGGGAAGCCGAGCCAGCGCGGCGCTGATGAGACCGGAGACGAGGGTCCCGTGGACGATGCGCTCGCCAAAGCGGGTCTCGGATGCGAACTCCTCGTTGAGATGGAGTCGGTTCGTGTCGCCGCTGACCGCGGCGAACGCCCGGACGTCGTCGTCGCTGAGGACCTTCTCGAAGGTGACTGTATCGCCGACGCTGATCCCGTCCGGATCGTCGACGGTACGGTCGAACTGCCAGTCGAGATCGGAGTAGTCGACCGACGGGATCGGCGGGGCGATCCGGTCGGCCTCCGCGCTGGACTCGCCGTCGGTCGGCGGAAGCATCGCGGAGACGGCGGCACGGTTCGCCGCGGTCGCAGTTCGAAGAAACCCTCGCGTCATAGCCGACCACGCGTTCGTCATGGCGGCGAGGTTGTCTTCGCCAGCGTTCTGGTGGGACATCTACGAGCGGCTAGGCGTGGTGCGTATATGACTTCTTTGGCTCGCTCAAGAGCGTTTTACCGCACGACAGAGCCAGTAATACTGTATTAGGGCCTCTCTTCCGTCCCCGTTCGTATCTAAAACTGAACTGTCACGTCCGGCAGTCAGTCTCGGCCGTCGTCCGATCGACCCCGGTATGCGGCCCGCTCCATTTCATGCCATCTTGTGGTTTTAGATGGTATCTAGAGGAAACGCTTATTGTGTCCGCGAACCAACGTCCTGATGATGACGGACGACTCCGACCGGTCGACCTGGTTCCCGCCTGCGATGTTCACGCAACAGATGCAGGAAGCGGGCGAGCAGGTCGCCGAATCCCAGCAGGAGATGATGAAACAGTTGCTGCAGGCCACGTCGGCGAACCCGCTCGAGAACACGTCGGCTTTCGGGCCGATGAACATGGGCACGGCCACGTTCAAGGCCCGCGTCCAGAGCGGCGGTCGGATCAGCATTCCCGGTCCCGAACGGGAGGCCCTCGACATCGAGGAGGGCGATATCGTCCAGACGATCGTCGTCCCCGTCAAACGCAACCGAGAGGATCACTCATGACGCAGAACCCATTCACCGCAGTACTCGACGCACAGCGCACCGCACTCGAACAGTCCCAGCGCCTGACCCACGACGCTCTCGAGGCCCAGCAGACCTCGATCAGCGCCTTCGCCGACGCCGTCGAAACCTCGAGTTCGCTGGCCGAATCCAATGCCGAGATGACCAAGGGCGCAATCCACGCCTCCTTCGACGCGCTCGAGGCGTCCATGCCCGAGGAGGCCGCGGACTTCGGCGAACTCCGCGACCTCGTCGACGACGGTTTCGACTCGGCCACCGAGGCCCAGTCGCAGTCGATCGACGCCTATCTCGACGCGCTCGAGGAGTCGGAAGTCGCCTACGAGGAGTTCGCCGCCAGCTACTCCGAGGTCGTCGATACCTCTTTCGACGCGGCACTGGAAGCCCACGAGCAGGTCACGGAGAACGTCAGTACCGTCGCCGAAAACGTCGAAGAGGCCGCCGACGAGTTCGACGTCTCGGCGTAAATTCGGGCTCAGCTTTTTATCGTCCACCGTCAATTTTCACCTATGTCAGATTCACAACCTCCGATGGGAGACTGGAACGCGTTCGCCGAACAGTGGAACGAACAGTTCCTCGACGCGCTCGAGGACAATATGGAAGCGCAGGCGCAGTTCGTCGAGAGTTGGTCCGAAACCGTCGGCGAGGTTAGCGAGGAGGCCGAATTCTCCGACGGCGTCGAGGGGTACGCCCGCGCCTACGAGACGTGGATGAACGCCTCCCAGCAGATGGTCGATCGGATGAACGACCAACTCGAAGGCGAGGACGTCGACATCGAGGAGTTCCGCGACATCTGGCTCAACACCGCCAACGAGGCGTTCAAGGACGTCATGTCGACGACCGCGTTCGCCAAGATGACCGGCGAAACAGTCGGCGACGTCCTCGAGATGCAACAGCAGGCCGACGAGGCAGCCCAGGAGACGCTGCGCTCGCTTGGCTTCGCGACGCAGGACGACGTCGTCGAGATCGGTGACCGCCTCGTCGAACTCGAACGCCGCCAACACGCCGTCGAACAGAAACTCGACCGCGTTCTCGAGCACCTAGACGAGCAATGAACAACCCCTTCGCAACCGCACTGACCATGCAACGACAGGCCTGGGAGGCGACCGCCGACCTGGCCGAGAAAACCCGGATCGCCCCCGACCGAACCGACACCGTCGAGAACGTCGCCGTGGGGCAGACGCCCAGCGAAGTCGTCTACGAGGAGAACAAGCTCGAACTCCTCCACTACGAGCCGATGACGGAGGAGCAACACGACGTCCCGATCCTCATCGTCTACGCGCTGATCAACAAGCCGTACATCCTCGATCTGCAACCCGACCGCTCGGTGGTCCAGACGCTGCTCGAGGCCGGCTTCGACGTCTACCTGATCGACTGGGGCGAGCCGTCCACACTGGACCGCTCGCTGTCGATCGGCGACTACGTCAACCGGTACATCGACAACTGCGTCGACGTGGTTCGGGAGCGGTCCGGGCGGGACTCGATCAACATCCTCGGCTACTGTATGGGCGGCACGATGTCGGCCATGTACGCCTCGCTGCACCCCGACAACGTCGAGAATCTGGCACTGATGGCCTCGGGACTGTGCTTCGCCGGCGACGGCGGCGTCCTCGAACTCTGGGGCGGCGAGGAGTACTACGACCCCGAAGTCGTCACCGAGACGTTCGACAACGTCCCCGCCGGGTTCTTGGACGTCGGCTTCGCGTTGATGGACCCCGTCGCGAACAACGTGACGAAGTACGTCCGCTTTTACGACAACATGGAGGACGAGGACTTCGTCGAGAACTTCGCGCGCATGGAGCGTTGGCTCGACGAGGGGATCGACATGGCCGGCGAAGCCTACGAGGAGTTCATCCGCGACATCTATCAGGACAACAAACTCTACGAGAACGAGCTCACCCTGAACGGGGACCACGTCGACATCAGCAACATCGACATGCCCGTCCTCCAGATCGTCGCCGAGTACGACCACCTCATCCCGCCGATGGCCTCGAAACCGTTCAACGACGCGATCGCCTCCGAGGACACCGAAATCCTCGAGTTCGCGACGGGCCACATCGGGATGTCCGTCTCCTCGCGCAGCCACGAGGAACTCTGGCCGCAGGTCTGTGCGTGGTTCGAGGAGCGCTCGAACGGCACCACGAACCCCGCCGACGGCACCTCGAGCGTTGAACCGGACTCGAGCCCCGACCTCGACAGCGAGACGACCGACCGCTCGGACGCGGAACTCGCCGAGCGCGGCGAGGGCGACATCCAGGCGGAACCCGCGGACCCGGGCGAGATGACCGTCGACGAAGAGATCGTCGAGGACGTCGTCGACGAGGCGGCCGCATCCGAGATCGACACCGAGACCGACGATCTCACCGAGCTACGGGGCGTCGGGCAGGCGTACGCCGAAACCCTCACCGCGGCCGGGATCGAGACGATCGACCAGCTCGCCGCGGCCGACGCCGCCGATCTCGCCACCGAGACCGACATCTCGCCGAGCCGACTCGAGGACTGGATCGAGCAGGCACGGGACCGGTAGTGGAGCCGACCGTCGGCTTCGGGCTCGGGACCGCGGGTTCGTCTCGCTCGGACAGGATGGATAACTAACAGGTCGTTATTTATCATCGGCCGTTGAATGTGTGAACTATGTCCATGGATGGTCGTACTTGCGTTATCACGGGCTCGGCGAAGGGTATCGGTCGCGGAATCGCCGAGTACCTCGGCGAAGAAGGGGCAAACGTCGTCATTAACTATCGGACCTCCGAGGGTGCCGCCCACGACGCCGTCGACACCATCGAGTCCGCCGGCGGCTCGGCCGTCGCCGCACAGGCGGACATCTCCGACCGTGCCGATGTCGAGCGGATGGTCGAAGTCTGCCACGACTCCTTCGGTCCGGCGGACGTCCTCGTGAACAACGCCGGTATCACCGCCGACAAACAGTTCACCGAAATGTCCCGCGAGGAGTGGGACCGCGTGATGGACGTCAACCTCGGCGGCATGTTCAACTGCACCCAACTGTTCTACGACGACATCTGGAACGCCGAGGAGGGCCGGCTGATCAACATCTCGAGCGTCGTCGGGAAACAGGGCAACTACGGCCAGGCCAACTACGCCGCCGCGAAAAGCGGCATGTTCGGTTTCACCCGAACCATCGCCCTCGAACTCGCCAAGGGCGGCTCGACGGCCAACTGCGTCGCGCCCGGTTTCACCGCCACCGACATGCTCGAGAGCGTCCCCGACAAGGTACTCGATCGGATCATCTCGGGCATCCCGCTCGAGCGGCTGGCGGAAGTCGAGGACATCGCCGCGGTCGTCCGGTTCCTCGCGAGCAAGGACTCGTCGTACGTCACCGGTGAAGTGATCGACGTCAACGGCGGGATGGACCTCTAGCCGGGCCGCCGTCCGTCCGCCGGCGACCGCGCCACGACAGCTACCACTCGCGTCGCTCCGGAGACGGCGGCTATCGTCGCCGCGGGGGCCACAATCAATAGATAGTCGATCGTCGGCTCAACAGCAGTTCCAAAGGGTATATGTCCGTGTAGTTCCCTTTCAGTTACCAGATGCTTACCGGCTGGCGGTATCGGCTCGCAAGCGCGACCGGGACGGCGGCGTTCGTCGTCATCGCGGTGCTCGTCGCGAACCACCCGATCTCTCAGACCGCGTTCACGACGGTCGTTCCCCTCTTCGATCGGTTGGATCCGGAAGTCCTCGACGGCCCGTCGCTGCGGCGGGCCATCGCGTTGAGCGTCCTCGCGATCGGGGGCGCGGCGTGGCCCCTCTACAAACCCCGCCCCCGACGAATCCTCGATACGGTCGTGCTCGTCCAAAAGCGGGTCCTCGTCGGCGGCTTCGCGCTAGCGACGCTCGGCTATTTCAAGTGGTCTCACCGACTCCCCCGGGCGACGCTCGTGATGACCGTCGGCCTGGTGGCGGTCGTCCTCCCCGCCTGGTTCCTGTTGATTCGCGCCAGCCCGACCGACGACGACGGCCGAATGGTGATCGTCGGCGACGACCCCGCACAGATCGCGCGGGTCACGCCGACCGTTGACGCACCCATCATCGGCTACCTCTGTCCGACGGTCGCCCGGTTTGCGGCATCGGAGACGACCGCGGACAGTCCCGAAGAGCCGATCGCCGACGGCGGAGTCGAACTCCGCCACGACGACTCCGCGTTCGCACACGACGCGGTCGAGTCGACCGTTCTCGACTCGATGACGCGCCTCGGCGGTCTCTCCCGACTCGAGGACGCGCTAGTGGACCACGATATCGACACGGTCGTGCTGGCGTTTCGCCACGCCGACCGCGCCGAGTTCTTCGGCGCGCTGGACGCGTGCCACGAACACGGCGTGGACGCCAAAGTTCACCGCAAGTACGCCGACAGCGTGCTGGTGTCGGCGGGCGACGTCGGCGCGCTCGTCGACGTCGATCTCGAGCCGTGGGACCCGCTGGATCACCTGTTCAAGCGACTGTTCGACGTGGCGTTTGCCGGCATCGGGTTGCTCGCTCTTACACCGATCCTCCTTGCGATCGTCGTCGCGATCAAGCTCGATGACGGCGGCTCCATCCTGTACACGCAAGATCGGACCGCCGTGTTCGGCGAGTCGTTTCCGGTCTACAAGTTCCGGAGCATGATCGAAAACGCGGAGTCCGAAACCGGTGCAACGATCAGCGCGGAAGACGCCGGCAGTGTCGACCCGCGCGTGACCCGCGTCGGGCGCGCCTTACGAAAGACACACCTCGACGAGATTCCCCAGTTGTGGTCGATCTTGGTCGGGGACATGAGCGTCGTCGGCCCTCGTCCCGAGCGGCCCGAACTGGATTCGGAAATCCAAGACGACGGCATCGACTGGGAGAAACGCTGGTTCGTCAAACCCGGACTGACCGGCCTCGCCCAGATCAACGACGTCACCGGCCACGAACCGGCGAAGAAACTGCGGTACGACCTCGAGTACGTCCGCCATCAGTCGTTCTGGTTCGACGTACGGATCGTCATCCGCCAGGTCTGGAAAGTATTATCCGATCTCAGGGAGTTCGCTTCTGACGAATGAACTCCCAGGCCGATTTGCCGTCGATTTCCGGACAGCGCATTCTCGTTACCGGCGGGGCCGGATTTATCGGACGCAACATCGCGCGCGCCCTCGTCGCCGACAACGAGGTCCGCATTCTCGATGATCTCTCGACCGGCTCCCGCTCGACCGTCCCCGAGGGTGCGACGCTGATCGAGGGCGATATCAGAGACGACGACGCGCTCGACCGAGCCACCGCCGACATCGACATCATCTTTCACCACGCGGCACTGATCAGCGTCGAAGCATCCATCCGCGACCCCGAACGGACCCACGACATCAACGTTACCGGGACCGTGAAGCTGCTCGAGCGCGCCCGCGACGAAGCCGCGCGGTTCGTGTTCGCCTCGAGCGCGGCCGTGTACGGCAACCCGGACACGGTGCCGATTTCCGAAGATGCACCTCTCGAGCCGACATCACCGTACGGGCTCTCGAAGCTCGCCGCCGAGCGGTACGTACGGCTGTACGCCGATCTCTACGACCTGTCGGCGGTCGCGCTTCGTTACTTCAACGTCTACGGTCCCGGGCAACTGGACGGGGATTACAGCGCCGTCATCAGCGTCTTCGTCGACCAGGCGGCGGCCGGCGACCCGATCACCGTGGAGGGGGACGGCTCGCAGACGCGTGACTTCGTCCACATCGACGATGTCGTCCAGGCGAACCTGCTGGCCGCACGTGCCGAGCAAACGGGTGTCTTCAACGTCGGAACCGGTGAGAGCATCTCCATTCTCGAGCTCGCCGAAACTGTTCAGGACCTTTCCGATTCAACACCCGAAATCACACACACTGAAGCCCGTTCTGGCGACATCGATCGGAGTTGTGCCCGTATTGCCAAATCAGAGTCGAGTCTCGGATTCGAGCCGTCTGTATCGATTGAAGATGGATTAGAAACGATTCTCCGTTCCGCCGAATAGATATTTGCCCCGTCCGTTTGCTATTACGCGACTAGTTGATCGTATATCTCTTGCACGTCGTTTAGCATCTTCTTGCGAGTGAATAAGTTTTCTACGCGTTCCCGTGCTTGTTCACCGTACCGCTGACGGCGATCGTCGTCTTTGATAAGCGTGTTTATTGCTTGAGCTAGTGCTGAAGCGTCACACGGAGGTACCGTAAGACCGGTTTCACCGTCTTGGCTTACCCACGGAACTCCCGTTGGGAGGTCCGTATTTACGACCGGAGTACCCCGCGCCATTGCTTCGAGTTGAACGATTCCGAACGCTTCGCTCGGTGCTACGGACGGGAGGACAAAGAGGTCTGAAGAACGATATGCGCTTGCGAGATGCTCGTCTGAAACACGTCCAAGAAATCGGATTCGATCCTCGATTCCTCGCTTTTTGGCACGCTGTTCAAGCTCCGACCGTCGTTCGCCGTCCCCGACGATCAGCAATGTCGCATCGATGGATTTCATCGCGTCAATTAGATATTCAACGCCCTTGTAATAATTTAACCGTCCAACAAATAGTATCGTTCGACCCTTGACGCCTAGATCTTCGGAGTTTTCGTCATCAATCGCATCAAGGTCGACCGAGAGAGGAACGACCTCGCATTTTCTTTTGTAAGGCTGAAGCATTGTAGAGTGCTCCAGCAATCGCTGAGAGGTAACGAGAATTCGGTCGACCCTCTCAAGGAATCTCTTAAGAACAGGCTGGTATATTTGAAGCGCCGTTTTTTGACGAACAATATCACTGTGATATGTTGCGACGACTGGCTTATCCTTCGTTCCGAGAGTTAGGTGTGAAACAGTTGAAAGAGGATTCGGAAGATGATGATGAACGATATCGGCATCACGCATTTCCGATCGCAGACGGAAGGGAAACGATGGGGCAAGGGGTACCGATTGAACCGCCCCTAAGCTTGATGCCTTCGTTACCGCTACACCATTATACTCTTCAGAACTGCCGACCCCTCGCGGACGTGCTGCCAGAACACGTGTTCTATATGTGTCGGGGAGCCCTTCGGCAATATTCTTCACAACTTGTTCGATTCCTCCAATCTGTGGGTAATAATACTTATTGACTTGCAATATATTCATTTTCATAGGTTTTGAATTTTATCTCTCCTAGGGTGATTGGGAACCAGTTCGTGATTCTCTGGATAGCCGTAGGTTATTATTATCCTGTTTCCTGGATACTAATGTCGCACAAACAGCGTAGAATGTGAATGAGCCAACAATAGAGTTAAAAAGAAGATGATCCCAGAACATAAACCCGAGGTACCCAATCACCCCTGCTAAAATAACGAGTTGAAGTGGTATTGTATCCGCTGCTGCGGTCATTCCTTGTACCCCACGTCGAAGGACCGTGACTAAGAATCCGGTATAGAGAATAAAGCCGATAATTCCGGTTTCAGCAAGTAGAGAAATGTAGACATTGTGTATCGGCTTTTGTTCGTGTAGATTGTATTCTTGGCTGATCTCTGCAAAATTTCCGCCACCAATCCCAAATATTGGCTGTTCAGTGAATAATGAGACACCTATAGTATACTGTTGAAGACGCGGTCCAAGGTTCGATAAGTCAAATAAGGGAACTGAAACCTCAGATTCATCTACAGGTGAGTTACTTTCTGTCGTATCTTTTTGAGTATGTTGCTCTTCCGGAGTCTCAGGACCTTGCTGAATCGACTGTTCACCTGGTGTTCCGGACATAGTTGATGGGAAAAGAACAATCCCAGTACATAGAATAGCCATAGTGAGGATAATTACCAAAGTACGATGATCTATGGTACGATTATCTCTTAACCACATCACTATAATATATGCAAAAATAATTCCTATGGCAAGTAAGAGTCCTCCTCGTGCAGCGTCACTTGCTGTAAACCGGAGTACGACGACTAAAATTAGAGTCGATAATACGCCGGCCAGTTTGATATATGGAGAATGTTCGAATAATAACGATAGTGAAAACGGTGCAACAAGTATAATTATACTGGCAAGAATAAATGACATTCCGGAAAACCCAGAGACGAAGGTTCCCACAGGCAGTGTAATTGGGCCAACAATTATTCCTGCGATTTGATCAGTATATTCAGGAGATAACTCTCCAAGTGTGGTGAGGCCATAGGAATCACCATGAAGAATTTCAGTGAGAGCAAATAGTGCGTTTGCTAAAACGGCAGTAAATATAATGCTCATCGTTGTTCTTCCCGAAATGGGAAGAATCCGATGGGCACGTCTAACCGCTGCAAAAATCAATCCACCCCATAATATGAATAATGCAAAATAGATAGGGGCGTCAAGACGCACAGGGTCCGTTATAGCAGCTGCGAAGATCGTCCATATAATGAATGCTCCGAGGAATATTTCTTCCTTAGTAATATGGAGAAATTGCTTTTTATCTTGGAAGTAGAGCATACCTAGGAATCCGAAAAGAGGAATATGAGCAAACCAGATACTTGGGCCAATATCTCTTGTCATACTCAAAAGATATTCGCTTGAAGCTAGTGGGATATCGGCAGCGAACATTAGGGATACGAGTAGTGAAACATACACTCCAATTGTTATTCTTCCAATTGCTATTGCTGCTATTCCATAAACCAGACAAATAATAGCTACCCAAACAAGGGATGAAATTGGAGTTATTAATGACAGAATTGGCGTTAACACCATCAATCCAACTATAAGAACGAGTCCTAATGTATATGCGTCTCGCTCCGCACTTAGATCTGTATCAAATGTTTTTATATTTTTCAGAGCGTTTAGTCTCATCATAAAATTACCTCATTAGTAACTTGGCGAATTTCGTCTTGAAACCTAGATTGCCCGAATCTATATTCAATATCCGGGAGCTCACTCCGAAGAGTCTCTTGAAGTCTTTCATTTTCTAAAACACTGCTAATTTTACTGACTGCATCGTTAGTCGAATTATACATCACTCTTTCACAATCACCAACGACTTCCTGTTGTCCACCCCCTTGAGGTACAAACGGTATAGTTCCGCCAGCGATTAATTCAGCAACAGCGATGCCAAAATGTTCATAGTTCATTCCATGGAGCCCATATTTATGTGTCGTAATTAGTTCAATCAATTTCTCTCGATCTACCTCCCCTTCGAGATGAACAAAATCATATTTTTCGCATTTAGATATGACTTTTTCACGGTAACTCTCTGTCCACGGCAATGTAAAACGATCCATTGTAGGGCCAATTATATGGTAATGAATGTCTTTCCCTTGTTCGTAGAGGTTAGCAACAATGTCTATATTTCTTAATATGTTCTTCTCGGGACTTAACCGTCCTACAGTTACGAAGCCGTTCTCTCTATCTTCCCAATTTTGTGGGCTAAAATCAGACGAGTCTACTGGTGGGTAAATAGTTTTAGTATTCGTTCCTAATGCTTTTTTTACTTTAGACCCAGTCCAATCGGAATTGGATAGGTATTTAGTATCCTTGTGGCTACAATTTATATTCGGTGACGCTTTGTCACAAAACCAATCATATGTGGAATAGATAACCGAAGAAAATTCATCCGCGTTTGGATGGACACTTCTGTCAGAATACGGGAAGTGTATATACTGAATTGATTTACATGGTACATGTAATTCATTATATGTGCTAAAGAGCAGATCATATTCTTCCTCCAATTCATTGTCTAATATATATGATTCTAGAAGAGACATTTTTAATTTTCCGAATCGATTATTCGGTAAACGATGGGAAAGTGCGCTTATTCCATCGATTAAGTGGACATCAACATTCGTAACAGATGTGTCGTAATATTCATTCAACTCTCCAAAATCGGGTTCATCGACAGATAGAATCGTTATTTCATGCTCTTCTTGGAGAGCTTCAATCACATTCATACAGACTGATTCTCCACCACCCTTCGCCATTAATGTCGGATGTATTACTAGAATAGTAGCCATACTAAATGATCGTGTTGATTACCTTTCTCATCCAGACCACTTCACCGCTTCGAAACTCGCCAAAAGCAAATAAAGTAAGAAAGTAGACTAATATACCAATAATGCCATCAAACACCAATAATGGAAGCGTCATGTCTATAGCATATCCAAATAGTCCAGTAATAGCCATCCCACAACCTGCCACGGAAACATGTACAAGAGTTTCTCGTGGGATCGTCCAACGAACAGTTTTCCACGACATCAGATACGCGAATATAACATATACTGCGGAACTTAACAGTGTGGCAAACGCGGCACCAATATAACTATATGGAGGAATCAAGAGAAAGTTCAGGAATATATTTGTAACTACAGCAAACCCAACGCCACAAGTCATGATCCCAGTTGCCTCATACAGCTCTAATCCTTTATGACCGATCATGGAAAAGTTCCAGAAAAACAAAGATAGAGCTATTATAGGAATTATAACAAACCCAGAGTGGAAAGAGTTGCCGAGAACAAGTGTACTGAGTGGTCGACTAATGATCGCAGCAAATATTGTAGCACATGTCCCCAATATGATGTAATATCTGCTATATTCTGATATTAGTGATTCTGCTTTTTTATGACTGTTTTCATCCCATTCATTCATGATGATTGGGTGGAGTGTTTGGATAATCGGCGAAAGTACTAATGGAAGTCCGGTTTGTACAAGCATGTAATTTGATGAATAAATACCTACTTCGGATGTAGATGATAGCATTTCTATAAGAATACGGTCCGCAAATGTAAGTAGTGTCAGTCCAAATAACCATCCAATCATTGGAACTCCATACCAGAGTAACTGACGGACAGTATTTTTATCAAAAGACACTTGATAGATATTGAGACGAACAAACATGCTAAGAACACCCACAGCACTCCCAATTGCAGCACCCCACACCCATCCAACTATACTGTCGAAAACGAATACTGAAAGCGAAATACCGACACTAAGTTTAAGAACTGCCCTTATCAGGGAGTATATACTTACTTGCTTTGACTTCAATTGTGATTGAAATATCGATTTGAACACACGGAACGATCCAGTACTAACAGTAGCCACGACTGCAGCCATATAGAAAATCCGGTACTGGCCGAGGTGGTCTCCGAGGAGTACGAAGCTTATTGTGCCGATCGCAATCCCGATAGCTGATATTAAGCAGAGTGTGAGTATCGCCGTCGGTACTATCTCCTCTGAAGTGGATTCAAATCGTAATACAGCTTGTTCAAGCCATCCAAACAAACCTGTGGAAAGAACAGTGACAAAAACAATGGTCAGCGAGTATTGACCATATGCGGCAGTATCAAACACACGAGTATAAAATACGAGTGCAACTAGACCAAGTGCAGCTGGAACAAACTCAGCTACCGTGTAAAATCCAAAATCCTGTATGAATCTGGCTATTGTGTTTATATCTTCTTTACTGTTTCCCATCTGCCGCGATATATAGAATCAATCTTTATTAGCGTGCTGATTTTCTAGCCCATGACTCTGGGAAACGTTATTCGTGTTTGAGATGGGTATCTCGATCTTATTCTTCTTCGAACTCTAGATCACTCGCGTCCAACTCTCCATCGAGGTATGCGATTCCTTTGCTGGTGATCCTGTAGTATCCGCGGTCTTCGTCAGTTTTCTCGAGCAAAGACGCCTGATCGAGGATGTTCATCCGACGGGACACCGTATTCTGGCTTCGGTCCAGGACCTCGAGTTCCTCGACTAGGTTGTACCAGACGGCAGTCGGTGGCAGCGAAATTCGGTGGCCCGCTTCCGTCTCTAATTCCCGCAGGTACTCCAGAATCGCGTCGTCAACCTCGTTCATCCACGAGACGCGGGCCCGCATACCGCTGAAATCGACGGTTCGACGATTAACTGCACCGGATCGATACCTGCTTGGAGTAGATACCTCATATCTGGTCCATATGTGCTAGAAATATAAGTAATAGAGACATGTAGGGATGGCTACGGGAGCGATATCGTGCCGCCGCTACGGGGACGATAAAACGAGCGGGCCGGTGTTCCCCCACCGTGCCCGCGGTAGCTCCCGTCCTCATCCACGGAAGCTATGTGTGATAACGATCCACGGGACCTTGAAAACCCCGACCGATTGTCCGCATCGTCACAAAATAGCACTCCCTCGGATCGGACCAACCGCTCCGAGGACCGCGCGGCCCGCTACCGCATGGCGCTTACCCGGATCGATCGCCTGGTGAGCGGCTTACTCGCCTCCCTCGAGCGGGACGACGACCTCGGCGACGAGGCGACGAAGCGCTGCAAGCGCCACGTGCGTGAGATCAGGGCCGAGGCCGATGCGGTGCGCGTGCTGGTACCCGTCGAGCCGCGGCCGGAGAACGAAACCGTGCCGATGGTCGTCGATCGGGGACCGGAGACGGTCTCCCAGCGCGGACCCGAGCCGGACGCGTTCGAGCAGCGACGGGAACGCTCCGAGTCCGACGACGGCGAGTGAGAAAGCGGGTTGCTTACGCTCCAACTGCGACCGAGCGCCCGTCCAGTACGTCGGCCTCGGTGACGGTCGCCGTTCGGTCGCCGACCGCGTACTCGCCGGCGTACGGGACCGTCACCGTCGCCTGCCCGTCGTCGCCGACCGTCGCCCGCCGTTCGTACGCGATCGTGTCGCCCGAGACGGAGACATCCGTCTCGACGGTCACGGTCGTCCCCGGCTCACCGGGCACCGTGAGCGTCGCCCCGGGGACTACGGCGAACGCTGCGACGTCGTCGGCGACGGAGAGCGCCTGGTAGTGGGCGAGTCCGTCGGTGTCGGCCCCGCCTGCGCCCTGGTTCTCGAGCAATCGCGCCTGCGCGCTGTCGTCCGGGATGTCCCTGTCGTCGAACTCGGTTACGACGACGTAGCCGACCCGCCCATTGAACGTGTCGTACCAGTCGTCCGGATCGGGACTGGTGACGAACGCCTCGTAGTTGTTCTTGGCGTACCCGTAGCTCCGTGACTCGCCGTTGATGAAGTGGTTGTACATCCGGTTGTCACCCCACTCGCTCAGGACGTAGGTGTCCGGATAGGTGCGGTTCGCGGCCTCGGCGTGGTCGTCGATCGCGTCGACCGCCTCGAGCTGGGCCTCGCTGTAGGTCACGTCCGCCGTCAGACTGGGGACGTAGACGAGGCTCAGCCCAAAGACGAGCAGGCCGATGCCGAGCAGGTAGGCGAGCCGTCGGCCGTCCGGCATCGCGATCGCCGGCTCGAGGCCGCCATCGGCGGCCATGGCCGCTTCGTCGTCGGCGCGTCCCGGCCGAGCGGGTTCCGGATCGCGAACCGAGACGGGCGGCCTGGCTAGGTCGACGACGGCGAGCAGTCGAACGAGTCCCAGGCCGGTGAGGACGGCCAGCGGAATCGCGAGCTGGCCGGCGAACCGCACTTGGATGCCCGCGAGTACGAGGAGGGACCCCGCGTAGGTGCCGACGAGCAACCAGCCGGGTTCGTACCGCCGGGAGACGAGCCACGCGACCCAGCCGAGCACCGCCAGCGCGATGTAAAACCCCATTCCGAGTTGGTAGAGCGGCCCGAAGATGACGAAATACTCCGTCGAGAACAGCGAGGCCGTCTCGGTCGCGCCCTCGCGGGCGAACAGGTCCTGAGCGCGAGCCATCGCTGCCGCCCAGTCGGCCGGCTGTAGCTGTCGGAACGCGAGCAGCCCCGCGGCGGCGACGCCCCCTTCGAGGGCGAGCAACCCGCCGAGATGAACGGATAGCCGCTGCCACAGTTCACCGAGCGCGGCCACGGCGATCGAGCCGGCGAGCACCAGCGCGGGCGTCGTTGCGACGAACTCCGCGTGCCAGCCCCAGCGGTGGTGCAGGGCAAGCGAGAGGGCGCTCCCGATGGCCAGGCCGGCGAACAGCGGTAGGTTCGCGCGCATCGGTGACAGACCGGCTCGAGCGTCCATCGCGACCCGTAACGCGACGTAGCCCGCGAGCGGGACCAACAGGAGCGGTGAGCCGCCCCAGGCGTGTACCCCGGCGGTCACCGAGAGCCCGAAGGCCGCGGCGACGAGCCACGTCGCGGGTGCCCTGAGATGGGCGCGAACGGCCGCCCGCCCGTCACCGCCGGTCTCGAGTCGCCGCTGGAGATCGACGGCGAGTCGCGTCAGCGTCAGGAGCGTGATGCCGAGCCAGAAGTACTGGTGGAACTGGTGATCGAGAAAGCCAAGCCCCGTGTACACCGCGTTGATCGGCGTGACGGCGAAGACGAGGACGGATGCGACCCCGACGCGCGCGTCTCGAGTCAGCGAGACGGCACACGCGTAGATCGCGACTCCGAGCGCGACCGACGCGACGACGGGGAGCCACGCCGCGACGGTCGCGGTCGCTCCCTGCCCGCCGCCGAGCAACTCGGCGACGACCCAGTTCGTCGCGTGTGCGAAGGGGCGCGTTCCGAAGACACCGGCCGGCGTATCCACGAGGACGCCGTAGTCCAGCGGTCCCGAGGCGTCCCCGACCAGCGTTTCCATCCAGTAGCGGAAGTAGTAGGGATCGTTGCCGGGTGAGACGACGCGTCCGTGCCGAAAAACGGCCCGAACCGCCGTCGATCTGGCACCGGCGACGACGATCAGCGCCCCGAGCAGCGCGATCAGCGCTCGCGGATCGACGCCCCTTCGAACCCGCTCGAGTCCGCCCGCGCGGTCGGCCGACTCCGTCTCGTGGTCCGTCTCGAGGTCGTCCCCCGTCAGGGCTGCCTCGACGACTGCCGGGTCCGCAACGCGATACTCGCCGTCGGCGTTTTCGACGATGCCACTCGAAACGAGTTCGCCGAACGTCCCCGAGTCAAGTTCGATGTCGTCGAACGTCCAGGTGGCGTGTTCGCCGTCGGTCGCGAGGACGGTCTCGAGCACGCGGTCACCGTCTTCCCGGTCCGCCAAGAAGGATGTCGTCGCGTCGGCGATCGCTCCCGAGTCGCTGTCCTCGGCCATTGGCAGTCAAATTCGGGCAGGAGGCCATGATAGTTACGCTCTCTCCGAACGGCCGACCGACGGATCGGACGGCCCCTCGATCCGTCGCCGGTTACGGGCCGGTCCTCAGACGAACGCGGAGACGACACCGCCGCCGACGATCGCGAGTCCGCCGAGACCGAAACAGACGACCCAGAAGGGAACCCGGTCGACGACCCGCATGAGGGCGTCGATCGTCCAGTAGCCGACGACCGAACTGACGCCGAGCGCTACGAGGGCTGCCCCCGGTGAAATGCCCGGCAGGCCGCCGGCTTCCGCGACGGTCAGCGCGGCCGCGCCGAGGGTTGCGGGGATCGACAACAGGAAGGAGAGCCGGAACGCCGCCGGCGGATCGTAGCTCCGGAACAGCAACGCGCTCGTCGTCGTCCCCGAGCGGGAGATTCCCGGCAGGATCGCGACGCCCTGGACGGCCCCGACCAGGATCGAGTCGAGCAGCGTCGGGGCGTCCCGGCCGCCCATCGAGACCGACTTCGAAACCAGTTGGAGGAGGCCCGTGAGGATTAGCAGGACGCCGATGAGCGCGATGAAGACGCCGCCCGAGACCCGGCCGGCCAGATCGACCGCGGTCAGGTACAACGGGATACCGACTAGTCCCGTCATGAACGACGCCACGACGACGTACGAGGGGATGGCGTTGTCCCCCTGGTAGGCCGTCCCGGGCCGCCAACCGGGCACCGCTCGGAGGGCCGTCGCGATATCGTCCCGGTAGTAGAGCGTCGCCGAGAGCGTCGTCCCGACTTGCAGGAACAGCGCCAACTGCACCGCGTTCGCGGGGTCGGTTCCCGCGAGCGTCAGAAACAGCGAGAGGTTCCCCTGGCTCGAGACGGGAAGCCACTCGACGATTCCCTGGACGATGCCGGCGAGTATCGCGACGACGAACTCCGCGCGGGTCACTGGTGGAAGTGGGAGAACGCGACTACATAAATCGGACTCATTCGACGTGGGGCTCGGCGACCACACGCTCGCACGGTTCACTCGACGGTGACGCTCTTCGCCAGATTCCGCGGTTTGTCGATCGAGCGGCCGAGCAGGTTCGCGACCCAGTAGGCGACGAGTTGGAGTTGGACGTTCGCGAGCACCGACGCCCCGAGGTCGTCGACGGCCGGGAGTTCGAGGACGTGGTCCGCGTACCGCGCAACGTCGGACGCGCCGTCGGTAATCGCCACGACGGGCGCGTCGCGAGCCTCGACCTCCTTGACGTTCCCGATCGTCTTCCGCGCGGTCTCGCCATTGCCGGTGACGACGGCGAACACGGGCGTCTGCTCGGTTACGAGCGCGAGCGGCCCGTGTTTCAGTTCCCCGGCGGCGAACCCTTCCGCGTGCCGATAGGTGATCTCCTTCATCTTCAGCGCGCCCTCGAGCGCGACCGGATAGTGATAGCCCCGACCGATGAAGAAGTAGGCGTCCGCGTCGACGAACGTCTCGGCGATCGCCCGGGCGTCCGTCGTCTCGAGGACCGTCTGGACCTGGCCGGGGATGTCCCGAAGCGCCTCGAGTTCCCCCCGCGTCGGCTCGTCGCCGAGTTCGAACGCCAGCAGCGCGAGGGCGAGTTGCTGGCTCGCGAACGTCTTCGTCGCCGCGACGCCGATTTCGGGGCCGGCGCGGATGTAGAGGGTGTGGTCACACTCCCGTGCGGCGGAACTCGCGACGGTGTTCGTCACTGCGAGCGTCGTCGCGCCGGCGCGGTCGGCCTCGCGCAGTGCACGCAGCGTGTCGGCGGTCTCGCCGCTCTGGGTGACGCCGACGACGAGCGTGTCCTCGTCGACCGGGACGCGATCGCTCGCGTACTCGCTTGCGAGAAACGCGTGTGCGTCCACACCGCCGCTTCGCAGTCGCTCCGCCCCGAACAGCGCCGCGTGATACGACGTTCCACACGCGACGAACTGCATCGGACCGTCGTGATCGATGGCCTCGAGTTCCGGGAGATCGACCGTCCCCTCGAGTTCGTCGATCCGACCGCGGAGACACTGACGCAGGGCGGACGGCTGCTCGTGGATCTCCTTGAGCATGTAGTGGTCGTAGCCGCTTTTCTCCGCGTCTTCGGCATCCCACGCGACCGTTTCCGTCGGCCGATCGACGGGACGGCCCTCGATGTCGGTGACGACCGCTGAATCGGCACTCAGCCGGGCGATGTCGCCGTCCTCCAGGTAGCGGACCCGGTCGGTGTGCTCGACGAACGCGGGGACGTCGCTCGCGAGATACGTCCCGCGGTCGCCGAGGCCGACGACGAGCGGGGAGTCCTGGCGCGCCGCGTACACCGTCTCCGACCCCTCGATAACCGCGGCGATCGCGTAACTCCCCTCGAGATGATCGACCGCCAGCCGGAACGCCTCCTCGGGGTCCGCGCCGCGATCGAGATAGCGCCCGATCAGGTGGGGGACGACTTCGGTGTCGGTTTCGCTGCGGAACGTGACACCCGCGTCGACGAGATCGTCGTGCAGTCGCTGGTAGTTCTCGATGATCCCGTTGTGGACGACGGCGACCCGACCCGCCTCGTCACAGTGGGGATGGGCGTTGCCGTCCGACGGCGCGCCGTGCGTGCTCCAGCGCGTATGCCCGATCCCGACGGATTCGCCCGCGAGTTCGTCCCGCGATACCGTTTCCTCGAGTGCCGACAGTTCGCCGGCGGCCTTGGAGACCGCCATCTCGGGGGTTGGGATGGCCACGCCGGCGGAATCGTAACCGCGATACTCGAGCGCCGAGAGCCCGTCGAGGACGATATCGATGGCGTCGTGTCCGTCGGTCGTGCCGACGTAGCCGACGATTCCGCACATCGTTACTGCACCTCGGTCCCGGTTTCGATCGTCCCCCGAACGGTCGTTCCGGCGTTGACGACGGCATCGGAGCCGACGACCGTTCCCGGCGCGTAGGTCACGCCGCCGCCGTCGCGAACGCGGTCGGCGAGCAACGCGCCCAGTCGCTCGGCTTCGTGGACGCGGTCACCGACGCGGACGTCTCCAGGCCCGCCGACGACGGTCGAGCCGGGGCCGACCCGAACGTTGCGACCGGTAACGCAGTCGACGAGCGTCGCTCCCGACCCTACGCGCGTATCGGCGTCGACGACGCTGTCCTCGACGACGGCGTTCGCACCGACCGTCGCGTTCTCGCCGAGTGCGACGTTCGGGCCGACGACGGAGCCGGGGCCGACGACGCAGTCCGCCGAGATCGCGACCGGGTCGACGATCGTCGCCGACTCGTGGACCCGCGCATCCGCCGAGACCGAACTCTCGACGCCGTCCGCGTGCTCGAGGAGCGTCGCCGTCACCTCGAGGAGGTCCCACGGGTACGTCGCATCGATCCAGATGCCGTCGGAGGTGACGCCGCGGACGGTCGCCCCGGCGTCGATCGCGTTCGCGATGCCGTCGACGAGCGAGTACTCGCGCAACTGCGGTTCCGGGCCGCGGAGGTACTCGAACATGGCCGGCTCGAACGCGTAGACGCCCGCGTTGAGTTGATAGGTGCGGTCGTCGTGGGGATGCTCGACGATCTCGGCGACGTGGCCGTCGTCCTCACAGATCACGCCGCCGTACTCGGCGACGTTCTCGTCCCGAATGAGTCCGAGCGTGGCGACCGCATCGCCGTCGTCGTGAGCAGTGCGGACGTCCTCGACGATTCGCGGGGCCACGAGCTGATCGCCGTTGAGGACGAGTCGCGGCTCCGAGACGTCGGACTCGGCCGCCAACAGGGCGTGCCCGCTGCCGAGTTGCTTGTCCTGTCCGACGTACTCGAGGCTCGCGTCGCGGTACGTCGATCCGAAATGGGACTGGACGTGCGTCCGTCCGTAGCCGACGACGACGGTGAGCTCCGTGATGCCGGCCTCGACGAGCGCATCGAAGACGTATTCGATGATGGGCTTGGTCGCTGCGGGAAGCATCGGCTTCGGCCGATACTTCGTCAGCGGGCGGAGGCGGGCCCCCTCTCCCGCCGCGAGAACTACCGCAGAACGGATCGTCATAGCGAGACTGAGAGTAACCGAGGCTTATGAGTCTTGTGTCTCAATCGGCGGCGTCCGTCGCTAGCGCGTCTCTCGCGGCCCGACGACAGCCGTG
This sequence comes from Natrinema pallidum, assembly GCF_005890195.1. NCBI lineage: Archaea > Methanobacteriati > Methanobacteriota > Halobacteria > Halobacteriales > Natrialbaceae > Natrinema > Natrinema pallidum. Next base: position 999,487 of record NZ_CP040637.1, read on the forward strand.
ACTGACGGCGCGGCGGTGCCGCCGATTCCGAACGCGTCGAGTCGGCGTTCGAGCCGTGCGGGCGGCTCGTCACGCGTGGAGTCGCGCCCTGGACACCGCGTAGGCCGGACCGGCGAGCGCAGGAGGAAAACGGAACCCAACGCCCAGTGGACACCGGCTATCCTGCAGGTATCGACTTAGCTGTCCTCCCGTCCCCGACCGGGGAATGCATCGATCGCGTCCCGCGTTTCCGCGGCGAGCGTCGCGACGACGCTATCGGCGGGGCGGACGGCCTCGGTCAGTCCGACGCTCTGGCCCGCAAACAGCGCCATCGCCTCGATATCGCCGTCGATGTCCGGCGTCGCGAGCGCCTCGTCGTAGCGCTCGATTCGGTCGCCGGCCCCGGTGGTCGCGACGATGTCGGTCTCGCCCGGCCGCTCTCCCGCGGGCGGACGGCCGTCCCCGTCCCACCGCTCGAGCGTCTCGTTTCGCAGGACGCGATGCGGCGTGTCGGGCCAGCCCTTGTCGAAGAGGGTCGTGTACTCGGTGTCGGTCTCGTTGCTCTCACGGAGACGGCGCTGGTAGGTGTCGTGGACGGCCGCTTCCTCGGTCGCCACGAACCGCGTTCCCAGCCACGCGCCGTCGGCACCGAGCGCGAGCGCGGCCGCGATTCCCCGGCCGTCGGCGATCCCACCAGCCGCGACGATCGGGACGTCGTCCTCGACGGCGTCGGCGACGCGGGGAACCAGCGCCGTCGTCGCGACTTCGCTCTGGACGTGGCCGCCGGCCTCGAGCCCCTGCGTGACTACGATGTCGACGCCCGCGTCGACCGCCACGCGGGCCGCCTCGGCGCTGCCGACGGTCTGTGCGACGAGCGCGCCCGCCTCGTGAACCCGGTCGACGTAGGGGGCGGCATCACCGAACGAGAGGCTGACGACATCGACACCGGCTTCGAGGATCGTCTCGAGGTGGGCTGCGGTGTCCACGACGGCCGTCGCGTCGTCCAGCACGAGGTTGACCGCGAACGGCTCGTCGGTCAGTTCGCGCGTGGCGCGGATCGCTGCGCGCGTTTCCACCGTGTCCCGCCACGTGACCGCGAGGTGGCCGAGGCCGCCGGCGTTCGAGACGGCGGCCGCGAGTTCGGGAGTCGTCGCGCTCCCGATCGGTGCCTGGACGATTGGATACTCGATCTCGAGCAGTTCGGAGAGTGGGGTCTGCAGCGTCATCGTTGCCGACGGATCAGGCCCGTCGCTTCTCCTTCTCGAGGACGCGGACGTTCTCGATCCCCGTATCCGGATACTGCCCGTCGTCGTCCTTCTCGATGGCCTTCACCATGTCCCAGACGACGTTCAGGCCGGTCGTCACGCCCTCGAGAGCCTCCATCTCGCAGCCCGTTTTGCCGGTGGTCTCGACGGCGACGCGGAGTTCGATCCAGTCCTCGGCCAGCGAGAAGTCGGTGTCGACGTTCGTGATCGGGATCTGGTGACACATCGGGATCGTCTCCCAGGTGTGCTTGACCGCCTGAATCGCGCCGACGCGGGCGGTCGCGAGTACGTCGCCCTTGCCCACCCGATCGTCCCGGATCGCTTCGATCGTCGACGGTCGGAGGTGAATCTCCCCGACGGCGACGGCACGGCGTTCGCTGTCCGGTTTGTCGCCGACATCGACCATCTGGACGTCGCCGTCGGACGTGGTATGGGTCAGTTCGTCGGCGGTCGCCGACTCGTCCTCGGATTCCTCACGCATCGCGATCACCCCAGAGGGCCGCCGGCAGTTCCTCGGTGACCTCCGACGCGAGGAACCCGAACTCCTGGGTCTCCGCGAGGCGTTCGCCCGCGATACCGTTGACCTGTGCGCCCGCCGCGGCGGCGTCGAGCGGTTCGGCGTGTTCCAGCAGCGCCGCGACGACGCCGGCGAGCGTATCGCCGGTCCCCCCGACTGCCATCCCGGGAGTTCCGGACCGGCTGATTCGCGTCCGCTCCCCGTCGGTAATGACGTCGTTTGCGCCCTTCGCGAGGACGACGTGGCCCAACTCGGCCGCAAACGACGCGATCTCGTCGGCCGCCCCGGCCAGATCGTCCGCGTCCGGGCCGCCCATCCGCGCCAGTTCGGCCCGGTTGGGCGTACAGACCAGCGTCGCGTCGGTTTCGACCGACGGCACGATCTCGAGGGCGTCCGCGTCGACGACTGCCCGCCCCGTGTACGAGGCGAGGAACTGCCGGACGGCCTGGCGGGTCTCGTCGGCGGTGCCGAGTCCGGGGCCGATGACGACGACGTCGTCGTAGCGCTCGGCGGTCTCGAGGAGGTCGTCGGCCACCGCGGGCGTGAGCACGTCGCTCTCGTAGGGCTGGACGATCAGGTCCTCGCCGTAGCCCTGGATCTCGCCGGCGACGGCGTCGGGTGCGGCGACGAAGGCGAGTTCCGCGCTGGCACGCAGCGCAGCCTGGGCGGCCAACGCCGGCGCGCCGGTGTAGGGACCGCCGCCGATGACGTACGGCCGCCCCTCGCGACCGTCGGGCCGCGCGAGGGCGATATCGCCGGGCCCGACGAACCGCTCCGCCGCGGCCGGGATGCCGATGTCCGCGACGGTAACGTCCGCGTCGAGGTCCTCGAGTCCCGGTTTCGCGTCGTGGAAAGTGACGACGCGGTCCGCCTCGACGCCGTTGGCCGCGTGGTCGCCCCCGTCGGCGTCGAAGCCGGAAGGGACGTCGACTGCCACGACGGTCGCGTCGGCCGCGTTGATTTCCGCGGCCGCGGTCGCCGCTGGCTCTCGGAGGTCACCGCTGATCCCCGTCCCCAACATCGCGTCGACGACGACATCGCAGTCGGGGAGATCGAAGCCGCTCGAGTCGGTGGTTTCCCGGGTGTCGTAGCCGGCTCGCTCGAGGGCAGCCCAGTTCTCGCGAGCGATCTCGGTTCCGATCAGTTCCGCGCGGCCGAGCAGCAGCGTCGTCACGTCGTAGTCGTCCAGAAAGCGGGCCGCAACGAAGGCGTCGCCGCCGTTGTTTCCACGACCCGCGACGATAACGACCCGAGCGCCGGGATCGGCGCTCGCACGGATCGCTCGAGCTACCGCGTGCCCGCTCGACTCCATCAACTGCTTTCGCGGCACACCCAGCGCCGCGGCGTTCGCGTCGACGGCGGCCATTCGCTCGCCTGTGATCATGGCTGGGGGTTCGACGGGCCGTCCGTTCAACGTTGCGGACACCACCGGCAAACATCGGTAGGCAGCAGACTCAATCCCTTTCGGAGCCCGCGCTCCGGTATGAACGTCTTCTGGCTCGACGAGGACCCGCGACTCGCCGCGCGCTATCACTGCGACCAGCACGTCAACAAACTGTTGCTCGAGGCCGCGCAGGTCCTCTGTACCGCGGCCCGGGAGAACGGCTACGAGGCCGACTTCCTCTATCGAGCGACCCACGTCGACCACCCCGTCACGAGGTGGGCCACCGAATCCAGCGCGAACTGGCTCCGCCTGCGGGAGCACGCCGCGGCGCTGAACGAGGAGTTCGTCGAGCGCTACGGGAAAGACGACGACCACGCCTCCTGGCAGGTGATCGAGCGTATCGACCCCGCCGCGATTTCGTTTCCCGCCGACGAGCCGACACCCCGTCCGCAGGCGATGCCCGACGAGTACAGGCAGGCCGACGACCCCGTGGCCGCCTACCGCGCCTACTACGCCGGCGAGAAGGCCGACTGGGCCGAGTGGAAATACACCGACGAACCGCCGTGGCTCGAGGCCTTGCTTCCGGAGCACGAGTGAGAGCCACCCACACCCACGGTTTCTCGCCCGATCACGGCCGTGCGCGGGGGCACCGATCCCTCGATGCATGCCACAGCGGCCGGTCCGATAGTTGGATAGCCCGCCCGAACCCGAAATCGCCGTGGAAACGCCGACCACCTCGTTTCCGATTGCCGTCGACATCGGCCTCAGGTGGTTGTTCCGCCGAGGTGACGACGGTCGTCCCGAGCGACGGCTGACTCAGTACCTGATCTCGAACCCGTCCTCACCCCGGGGGTCCTCGTACTCGACCGTGACATCGTCGACGTCGGCCGCGGGACTGCCCGTGTAACACCACTCGACCATCCCTTCGACGGCATCCTTCGGCCCCTCGAAGATCGCCTCCACCCGTCCGTCGTCCAGGTTCTTTACCCAGCCGTCGACGCCCATCTCCGCGGCCGTATCGCGGGTGTTCGCGCGGTAGTAGACGCCCTGTACCGTCCCCGAAACGAAAACGTGTGCACGGGTTCGTGTCGCCATATGAGTGGCATTGACCGCGACCGTAAAAAAGCCGCTTCCGATCACTACATGGCGGAAGTAACGGCGATGACTCGACCGCCCATTTCGGTAGCTGGACGGCATCGTGAGGGGATTGTTTCGACCGATACGGTCGACGGGAGTTCCTCGTCTTTGTGCTCACTCCCGTCTCGGCCCCTCAGAATCCGGATGCGAGGGTCCGACGAGTCTCGTCCGCTCGGGAGTTGACCCGTCGCAAAAGACGGACGCGCCGTCTTTTAGGCTGGCCTAAATAGTAAGACATAAGTAGTTTTAGGTGGGCCTAAAAGTCGTATGCCACGATCGAAACGAAGCGGTTCGACCCGATTACTGACGCTGCTCGTTGCTGGACTGCTCTGCTGTTCGCTGCTCGGCGGGGCGGGAGCCGTCACCGCCTCCTCCTCGAACGTCTACGTCACCGTGTCGGACATCGCCGTCTCGGACGACGAGCCGACGACTGACGATGCCATCACGGTCACACCGACGATTCGACACTCGAGCGGACACGACGGCGGGTTCCAGGTCACACAGGTCGTTCTCGAGGCTCCCGACCGAGGCAAGGTCGACGAAGCCGACGATCTCGGCTCGATCGCCTCCGGGGAGACCATCGACGTGCCCCTCCAGACGACGTTCGACACGGCGGGCGAAAAACGACTCATCGTCAAAGTACGCGGCATCAAGGAAGACGCCGACGGGAACACCGAGCAGGTCGGTGTCATCGAGCGGCCCGTGTACGTCAGCGTCTCCGAACCGTCATCGGACTCGACGACGGACCCGCGGCTCCGGATCGATGCCGACCGCGCAGTCGCCGGCACCGAGGTCCCGGTGACGGTCACGGTTTCGAACGGCGATGACGAGGCCCTGACCGACCTCGTCGCACACCTCGACAGCGAGGGGGCCGTCGAAGAACCGACTCGAATCCACCCGACGCTCGAGGGTGGGAACATGACGACCTTCGATTTCCGGTTCCGAGCCGATGAACCCGGTCCAGACCGCCTCGAAGCCGCATTGGAATACGACGATGGCAACCGAGTGGAAGCCGTCCAACCGATTCGAGTCGAACCGCTGCGTGAGGACGTCGATCTGTACGCCTCGGTTCTCGAGCGCAACGAATCGACGGTGCTGCAGTATCGCGTCACCAACCGGGGGAACGCTCCGATCGACGACGTAAGCATCTCGGGACAAACGGATAGCGAGCAGTTGCCGGGCGCGACGATCGAGACCGTCGACGCCGCTTCGGCCGAAACGGTGTCCATTCCCATCGACGAGGCGCTGACCGGGACTGCTGAGATCGAGGCGGCGTACACGATCGACGACCGCAGGAATCGGTCGACCCGGACGATCGAAATCACCGGCGCGACTGCGACCGAGTCCGATATCGCTTCCATCGGCGGACAGTCGATTATCGCCGCCGGCGCGTCGGGCGCGGGATCGGTGTTCGGGGCGGTAATCGTCCTTCTCGGCCTCGGTGGGATCTCGTTCCTCGGCTATCGCCAGTGGAATCGATAAGTGATCCAGGGCGGTAACGACGGCCCCTCGCCGTCCCGTGTTATGTACCCGTTCTGAGGTGGTGAAAGACGTACGTCTGTGCGTAGCCGGCGTACTCACCGCCGAGGCGGTCGCGAAGCGCCCGCGAGGTCTCGGCGTAGGAGCCGCGATCGCACTCGGGATAGTACTCCTCGACCGCCGACTTGATCCACGTATCCAGCGGGACGGCCTCGTCGAACCCCAGCGAGAACAGGAGCACGCAGTCGGCTACCTTGTCGCCGACCCCGACGAACTGCGTCAGGAACTCCCGCGCGGCTTCGTACTCGAGGTCGCGGGCGTCGGCCGGATGGGCTTTGCCGCCCGCGACCATCTCGGCGGTCCGGACGACGTAGGGAGCACGATACCCCAACCCGAGGTCGCGGAGTTCGGCCTCGGTCGCAGTCGCGAGCTGGTCCGGCGTCGGAAACGCGTGATAGGTCGCCCCGTCGAACGTGATCGGACTGCCGTATTCCCGAGCCAGCGCCGTGACCATGGTATGAATGCGGCCGACCCGCATTTGTGCCGAGCAGATAAACGAGATCAGACAGCCAAACGGCGGGTCCCGAACGAGTCGCATTCCGGGATGGGCCTCGTAGGCCTCCCGAAGCAACGGATCGTCCGGCCCGGCCGCGGCGATCGCCTCGAGATCGTCCTCGAGGCGCAATAGGCGACGCACGGTCGGCTCGGCGTCGGCCGTCGATTCCCACTCGAGGCGACCGTCGCGGGTCCGAACGCGGATCACCTCGCCGTCGACGACCGTCGCGTACCACGCGCCGGGGGCCGGCGTGTCGGTATACATCTCGCCGTCCCCGCGCCGCCAGAGGTAGCTCTGGCCGCTCTCGAGCGTTCGATACAGGTCGAGTCCGCCACCGAGATCGTCGATCGGGATGGTCCCCGTCTCCATTCGGACGCCCCTTCGGGCGTGTGGGTCCTTTGCCTTTCGAAGCGATCCGCCGTGGGGCAGCCGCCGAACGGAGACGGCCCGTAGCGACGGCCCGGCCGCCACGAGGCGAACCTTCTTACTGTATGCGATACAACGTCTATACATGAATTGCAGGGTCGTCGTCGAAGCTGCCGTGCCGGTATTCGACGTTGAAACGGAGGACGAGGCGATCCGTATCGCCATCTCGAAGACGGGCGAGATGCTGAACCCTGACCTCAATTACGTCGAGATCAACATGGGCGAGCGGACCTCGCCGTCGGGCGAGGAACTGCCGCCCGCGTTCATCGCGGCCGACGAAGCGCTCGTCGCGCTCGAACTGGAGATGACCGTCTTCAACGTCGAGCGCGAGGAACACGCCTCGCGTATTGCCCGGAAAGAGATCGGCCAGCTCCTCGAGAATATCCCGCTCGAGGTCGAACGGGTCGATGTCCTGGAAGACGAGGACGGCGACGAGGCGTCGGAGACGGGGGACGCCGAGCACGCGGACGAGCAAGTCGACGCGGCCGGTGCCTCGGACGCCGACGGGGAAGACGACGAGGAGATCCTTCCCGAGTTCGAGGACCTCGTCGAGTAAGTCCGCCCGTCAGCCCCGTCGATCGGATAGTCGGCCCGTCCGAACGAGTTCTGACGCCTCGTAGCAGCCACCTACTGAACGGCGAGTACGGTGCCCCCGGTCGATAGCGTCGGCTCGTCGTGGTCGGCGGTCGCCGCCAACCGAGACGGCTGGACGAGTGACGGCGATACGTCTCACTGGTCAGTATAGCGATCTATCGGAGGATGCGACGAGTTGCTCAGTCTGCAGTTGCGGCGACTGCTTCCTGCTCCCCTTCCCGCATGTTCTTCGTAATTCCCCCGGCGAGTGCAAAAACAGCGGCTTTGTGGTCGGTTTTCGATTTATGGATCGATGTCGGCCGAATACCCCGCGACTCGTACTCTTCGAGATCGATCTGACAGTCTTCCCACGCTGCACACTGATTGGATACCTCCGCGAGAAGGCCGTGAAGGTGAATGAGCTCCTGCTTCTTCATAACCATCTCGTCCTATCCACTGCAGGGTTATATTATTATCTTGAGTCGCGTTAACACACATACAATGTCATATGTGTGGTGTGTCATCCGTGAAGAAGATTCGAATGCCGTCCCTAAAGGAGTGAAACCACGGGACTCCGTGGGGTTATAACTCTATTTATGTGTGTAATATTTTCTTTCTCTCCAGCTTCCGATACGCTGCGTTCGGAGAGTTAAACCGTGGCTACTACTGGAACGACGGTGTGAAAATATCTGTTAGGTATCAGATCGGGGGTGATTTCGACACTACCCGAGCTGTTTCAGCGTCTGTAGATCACGGTCGGTTCGCATGAACTCAGCGGTCCGACGGGAGGCATGACAGTTCGGACAGTGAAACATCTCGGCGGCCGCAGGGAGGTCGTCCGGAGACGTCCGCCAGTCCTTCGTACACTCGGGACACAACAGTTGGACGGTCGTTCTATCCATGTCACATTCTTTCACATGAGTGGTGAAAAACGTTGCCGCGGTTCCATACAACCGAAAAAGACCACCCGCGTCATCGCGACGCGACAGACACGACCGCAGACTCGGCCGATTTAGGCAGGTGCGGCCGTGTCCGAGGCCTCGAGCAGTTCCTTGTACCGGTTCCGGATGGTCACTTCGGAGATGCTCGCGACCTCGCTGACCTCGTTTTGGGTAACCTTCTCGTTGGTCAGCAGGGCGGCGGCGTACACCGCTGCTGCGGCGAGGCCGACCGGGGACTTCCCGCTGTGGACGCCCTCCTGACGGGCCGATTCGAGCAGTTCGCGGGCCATGCGCTCGGTCTCGTCGGAGAGGTCGAGATCGCTGACGAACCGCGGTACGTAGTGTTCGGGATCGGCCGGTTTAACCTCGAGACCGAGTTCCCGGATGATATAGCGGTACGTACGGGTCAGTTCCATCTTCTCGACGCGGGAAACCGCGGAGATTTCGTCGAGACTGCGCGGCGTCCCGGCCTGGCGAGCGGCGGCGTACAACGAGGACGTCGCGACGCCCTCGATCGAGCGCCCCGGAAGCAAGTCCTCCTCGAGTGCGCGTCGATAGATGACCGACGCGGTCTCGCGGACGTTCTCCGGGAGACCGAGCGCGCTGGCCATCCGATCGATCTCGCCGAGCGCTTGCTTCAGGTTCCGTTCCTTGGAGTCGCGAGTGCGGAAGCGCTCGTTCCACGTGCGTAGGCGCTGCATCTTCTGGCGCTGGCGACTCGAGAGCGACCGGCCGTAGGCGTCCTTGTCCTGCCAGCCGATGTTCGTCGAGAGTCCCTGGTCGTGCATCATGTTCGTCGTCGGTGCACCGACGCGGGACTTCTCGTCTTTCTCGGCGGCGTCGAACGCACGCCACTCGGGGCCGCGGTCGATCTCGTCTTCCTCGACGACGAGACCACAGTCCGTACAGACCGTCTCCGCGTGTTCATCGTCCGAGATCAGGCGTCCGCCACATTCGGGGCAGTGTTCCTGTTCGTCGGATACCGCCGTGTTTTCCTCCTCGATTTCGGTCTCCCGCTCGTTCGTATAGGTTCGGATGCTTGTGTCTGTCATAGTGTATCGGGTGGGTTACTCGGGGCTCCCGGGTGGGGTAACCAGAAGAAACCCGGTCGCCTCGCCTAACATAGGGTAAGGCCGTAAGGCATATAAAGGTTTCGGCTACTTTATAAATTGCCCGAATTTTCTGTTATATAGGTTCCGGTTATATACTCATTAATCGTTTGCAATAGTGCAGTGAGAGGTCGGCCCTTTCCCGGCGAACGGGCCGCGCTACTCGACGGTAAAGAGGTGGCCATCCTTCGGTACGTCGAACAACCCGATGCGGGCCCCGGCGTCGAGCCACGCGTGCCCGTACGAAAACGATGCGAGTGCATTGACGGGATCGTCCTGCTCCCGGAAGTGATTGCCGTCCTCCAGATAGGACGCCGCCATCTCGTAGCAGTCGGCGGCAGCGTCCGCCATCGGGGTCCCCTCGGGCGGCGCGATCGTCGCCGCCTCGAGCGCGTCAGTGAGCAGTTCGCCATAGCGGTTCGTCTTCTCCTCGAGATCGGCAGCCATGGTCGACTCTCGTCGCTCTGCCCCGTAAGTGCGTCGGCGTCGGTGGCGATCGGCCCGGCACAGTAAGGGGGAGAGATTGCTGAGAGCGCAAGGCGTTTAGGCGCTCTATCCGAAATAAGGGACATGAGCGACCAGCCACGCGTCGAGATTTATACCAAGACGGACTGTCCATACTGTGAGAAGGCCACGGACCTCTTCGATAGCAAAGGCATCGAGTACGAGACCTACAACGTCACCGACGACGACGACCGCTTCGAGGAGATGGTCGAGCGTGCGAACGGCCGCAAGACGGCCCCCGAAGTGTTCATCGACGACGAACTCATCGGCGGCTGGGACGACACCAGCGCGCTCAACGAGACCGGCGAACTCGACGAAAAGCTGGGCATCGCCGAGGACAACGACGATGGGATCGTCGAACACCGCAAACTCGTCATCGCCGGTACCGGCATCGCCGGCCTCACCGCCGCCATCTACGCCGGGCGCTCGAACAACGAGCCGCTCGTTATCGAGGGCGATGAGCCCGGTGGCCAACTCACCCTGACTACCGATGTCGCCAACTACCCCGGCTTCCCCGAGGGGATCGGCGGTCCGGAACTCGTCAACAACATGAAAGAGCAGGCCACACAGTTCGGGGCCGAATTGAAAAACGGGATCATCGAATCCGTCGATGACTCGAGCCGACCGTTCCGCGTCGAGATGAAAGACGGCGATGTCTACACCGCCGACGCCGTCATCGCCGCCTCGGGTGCGAGCGCCCGCACGCTCGGTATTCCCGGGGAAGACGAGCTCATGGGCTACGGCCTCTCGACGTGTGCGACCTGTGACGGCGCGTTCTTCCGCGGCGAGGATATGCTGGTCGTCGGCGGCGGCGATGCCGCCATGGAGGAAGCGACCTTCCTGACGAAGTTCGCCGACACCGTCTACATCGCCCACCGCCGCGAGGAGTTCCGCGCCGAGGACTACTGGGTCGATCGCGTCCACGAGAAGGTCGAGGACGGTGAGATCGAAATCATGAAAAACACCGAACTGACCGAGATCCACGGCTCCCAGGAGGACGGCGTCGATCACGTCACTCTCGTCGAGAACGACAAAGGTCATCCCACCGACCGCCTCGACGACCCCGGGACCGAGGAGTTCGACTTCGACGTTGGGGCGGTCTTCTTCGCGATCGGACACACGCCGAACACCGACTATCTCGAGGACACCGGCGTCGAAACCGACGACGACGGATACCTGAAGACCAACGGCGGCGACGGCGGCAACCAGACCGAAACCGACGTCTCCGGTATCTTCGGCGCGGGCGATGTCGTCGACTACCACTACCAGCAGGCTGTGACCGCCGCCGGCATGGGCTCGAAGGCGGCCCTCGACGCCGACGAGTACCTCGACGACCTCGAGCGAGCCGACTCGAGTGGGGAAGAAGTCGAGCCGGCCGCGGCGGACGACTGAGGGCGGGTCCGCTCGGCGCAGTCGTCGACTATTATCCGTCACCGTACGAACTGATTCCCTTCGGTTTCGGCTCCTCCTCCGTTCTGCCGATCGCCGTCCGGTTCCCGTGTGGTCTCGCTCGCGGTCCGTCGTCGAAACGACAGCGCGCTCGATAGCCCCCTATCCAGCGAGCACACTGTCGGGACACGGTGAGAAACCAATACCCCTATATGAGACGATCACTGTATTCTCTCTTGAATGAGTATTCAAGACCGCTTAGTACGTCGACATAGCGGACAGGACGGGAACCGAATTCCGTACTCGAGACGGGCAGACCAATGAGGGCGGGTCGCACACTCGGCTGCCTCCTCGTCGTCGTCTTGGTCACCACCGCGGGTATCGGTCCCGCACTCGCCCAGTCGGGGCAACGGTCGGGCCAAGTCGTCGGACAGCCGGATATCACCATCGAATCGTCGGCCGGTGAGCTGACCCCCGGGACGTCGGTCGAACTCCCGCTTTCGATCACGAACCGCGGGCAGATCGACCGCGCCGGCCCGTCACAGTACGAGCAACGGGTCACGACGGCACGCGGCCTGTCGCTCGATTTCCAGGACGAGAACTCGCCGATCGATGTGGATAGCGGGCCGATCTCCGTCGGCAACGTTCCGACGGGGACGAGAGGCGTCTCGCCGGTTCGGGTCACGATTCCCGACCACCTCGAGCCGGGAAGTTACGAACTCCCGGTCGAATACGAGTACTCGTACACGCGCGTCGTCGAATTCAATCAAGCGAGCGCGGAGTACAACGACCTGACGCGGACGCGGACGGCGACGCTGACGATCGAAGTCGAAGACAAACCGCAGTTCGAAGTCGTCGATGTCGAATCGAACGCCCAAGTCGGCGATCGAAACGACGTCTCGGTGACGCTCCGGAACACGGGAACCAAGACGGCACGTGACGCGAGCGTGACCGCACAGTCCAAGACGGCGGAAATGTCCTTCGGTGCCGGTCCGGAGACGTCGACGGGCTACGTCGGCGAGTGGAAACCCGAGGAGACGAAAACGGTCACCTACAGCGTCGCATTGTCGGACGATGCCCCACACCGCGGCTACTCGCTCGGTCTGTCCGTCGGATACACCGATAGCGACGGTATCGAGCGAACGTCACCCCCGTTGGAGGCCGGCGTCCCGACTGCCGCCGAACAGTCGTTCGCCCTCGAGAACGTCTCCTCGACGCTGCGGGTCGGCGAGGACGGGAGCATCTCGGGAACCGTCACCAACACGGGTCCGAAACGGGTCAACAGCACCGTCGTCCGGTTCGCCGACGAGGGTTCGCCGAACGTGATTCCCATCGAGCGGTCCGTCGCCGTCGGGGCCCTCGAGCCCGGTGACTCGGCGTCGTTCCGACTGCCGATCGAAATGAGTAGCGAGGCCGAAGCCGGAGCGAAATCGCTGGACTTCGCCGTCCGCTATCGGAACTCCGAGGCGGAGATTCGTCAGTACACCAAACTCGATGTGACCGCCGATATCGCTCGCGAACGTGATCAGTTCGATGTCGATATACAGGAGTCGACGATCACGGCCGGCGGCGAGCAAGCGATCACCGTCTCGGTCACGAACGAACTCAATCAGACCGTGACCGACGTCGAGGCGCGTATCTTCGCCGACGACCCGCTCGACACCGGTGACGACGACACGGGTTACGTCGAGTCGCTCGAGCCCGGCGAGTCGGTCACCATGACGTTCGAACTGAGCGCGTCGGAGTCGGCGACAGAAAAGACGTACCCGGTCTCCTTTGACTTCCGATACGACGACGAACGGAACAAGAGCCAGCTTTCGAACACGATTCGCGTGCCGATGTCCGTTACGACCGACGACGGCGGCTTCCCGCTATCGCTGGTCCTCATCACGGGCTCGCTTCTCATCGGCGCGGTCGGCGTGTTCTGGTATCGGAGGGACTAATCGATGACAGCGGGCGAGCGAATCGAGACTGCGACCGAAACCCTCAATGACGTGATCATCGCCCGATCACGAACAGTCGTGATCGGGTTTCTGGTCCTCACCGTCGTCTTCGCCGGTGGATTCGGACTGGTCACCACCGATACGGATTCGACGGACTCGTTTACCGAAGACCTCCCGGAGCAGGACGCGCTTGACTCCGTCAACGAGGAGTTCGAGGGCCCGTTCCAGACCTCGGACGAGACGACACAGCTCGTCCATACCGGAGATAACGTTCTGACCAAGGAAGGCCTCATCCGGAGTCTGCTGGTCCTCGAACGCGTCGAACAGCGCGAGGACCTCCGCATGGAGTCGGCGAACGGACCCGCACCGCTTATCGCTCAGGCCATCGATCCGACGGCGACCACACCGGCCGAACAGCGGCGGGTGATCGAATCCGCGACGACTACCGAGATTCGACAGGCGATCCGGGAGCAGAGCGACGATCCCACGTTTAAGCGTACCCTGTCCACGGATTTCAACCCGACGGCGGCGTCGGCGTCGGCCTCGATCACGGTGATCTCCCACGACATCCCGAACGAGTTCACCGACGACGACTTGACCGACATTCAGCTGTCGATCAAGTCGATCGCGAGCGACCAGCCGGGCGACATTCGTGCGTTCGGGAGCGGTATCACCGACGCGGAGACCGCGAACGTCATCGGTGACTCGATGACGCTCGTCATGCCCGTAGTCGTCCTCCTGTTGCTTGCCTTCCTTGCGATCTCGTACCGGGACCCGATCGACCTCGCGCTGGGGCTCCTGGCGCTGTTGATGACGGTCATCTGGACGTTCGGTTTCCTCGGATACTCCGGGATTCCGTTCAACCAGCAGATGGTCTCCGTTCCCGTCTTGTTGTTGGCCGTCGGGGTCGACTTCGGGATTCACATCGTCAACCGGTATCGTGAGGAAACCGTCCAGGGGTACGAACCGCTCGAGGCGATGCGGACCGCGAACAATCAGCTTATGATCGCGTTCGTCATCGTCACGGTGACGACCGTCTTCGGGTTCGGGGCGAACGTGATCTCGGACCTCGGCCCCATCCGGAACATGGGAATCGCCTCGAGTGTCGGGATCATCTTCACGTTCTTCATCTTCGGAATCTTCCTTCCGGCAGCCAAGCTGGAGGTCGACCAACTTCGCGAGCGGTTCGGCGTCCCCGAGTTCGGCTCGGACCCGATCGCATCCGAGGACTCGTCCCTCGGACGCCTCCTTGCGATGCCCGCCAGGGCGAGTCGCCACGCACCGCTCGTGTTCGTCATCGTGCTCATCGTCATAGGCGGCGCGGCGGCCGGGTACGGGGCGGGAGTTGATACCTCGTTCGACACTGAGGACTTCCTGCCTCCCGAAGAGCAACCCGCGTACGTCTCATACGTCCCGGCCCCGCTCGCCCCCAACGAGTACACGGTAACGGAAACGATCAACCTCCTCGAAGACAAGTTCGCGACGGACCAAGACGAATCCGTCAAGATATACGTGGAAGGATCGTTCGAGGAGGACCACGCGCTCGAGGCTCTGGCCGACCCGAACGACGATCCACCGAGCAACCTCGCAGTCGGCTCCGGCGGCGAAGCGGAGGCACGGAGCATCATCACGGTCATCCAGGCCCACGCCGCCGAGGATCCCGAGTTCGCCGCGCTCGTCGATCGGAACGATCGGAACGACAACGACATCCCCGATCGGAACCTCGATCTGATCTACGACGAACTGTTCGCGTCGTCGGCCGGCTCGCAGGCGGAACAGTATCTGACCGAAGACCGACGCAAGGCCCAGGTCGAGTACGCCATCGATGGCGATGCGTCCCAGCAGGCGGTGGCCGCGGACGCCGCCGAGTTCGCCACCGACTTCCGCTACGAAGCGACGGCAACGGGGAATATCGTCGTCTTCGCAGCGGTGACCGACCTGATCTTCTCGTCGTCGGTCCAAGGGCTGATCCTCGCAATCGGCTTGACCGCCGTGTTCCTCGTCATCACGTACGCCGCACTCGAGCGAAAGCCGTTACTCGGGATCGTCAACGTGTTCCCGATCCTGATCGCGATCGCGCTCTTGATTGCCACAATGCGGTCCCTCGGCATGTCGCTGAACGCGCTGACGGGGACGATCCTATCGATCTCTATCGGGCTCGGGATCGCGTACTCGGTCCACGCCACGCACCGGTTCATCGACGAGTTCAAATCGGCTGACGCGTTCACCGCGCTCATGACGACGCTCTCGGGAACCGGCGGCGCGCTCATGGGGAGCATGCTCACGACGGCTCTCGGAACGGGTGCACTCGCACTCGCGATTACCCCCGTATTGGGTGACTTCGGCCTGCTAATGGCGCTGAGCGTCGTCTACTCGTTTGTGACGGCGATCGTCGCACTTCCACCCGCGATGCTCCTCTGGGCCAGCTATAACGAATCCCCATCGTTGTGGCACCGCGTGACCACTGCGGTCGGCATCCGTCACTGACCGCCTCTCCATCGAACGCCCGGTTTCGACTCGCGGACGGTCGGACGGTAAGGCGGTCCGAGTCAGTCACACGGTTGCCCCTTCGTCGTCTCTCTTCGCGCATCTCGACTCAGTACGTGGCTGCCCAGATAGACGACACGTGGGTCTCTCGAGATTACGGCCCTCGATGTCGACGGTCCGGTCGAATAACCTCTCGCGCCTCGATACACGAGCGTCACGTGCGCATGTGTGGAGCCGTGCCCATCACACGTCAGGGCCACGTTCCGACGGCCATGACGACTGTTGGGGCACGGAATCGCCGCAGCTATCGTCGCACAGAAAGGACCCGCACACCTGCTCGCACGACGGCTGTGCGATGAGTATGTCACTCGTTCCGGGTGGTGCTATCGCAACGCGTCGCCGAGATACCCTCCGGCCGGCCGCGAAATCACGTGCCGATTTCGCGCTGTGACCATCGTCGATCGGGTTTTGAACGACTGTGGACCCGCCGCTCTCGGTTGACCGCTTCGGACTCGAGACCCGTGCTCTCGAAACGAGAGTCCCCACGTCGGGGTGTTCGCAGACTGCGTGACGAGCGAACGGTGGTTCGGAGTAGTGTGGACCGCGACGAACTAGCGGTTCGTTGCGTCCGGCAGTTCGTACTGTACCGGCTCCGCGAGTTGCGTCCCGTCTCGTCTAATCGTGACGTTCAGCGGCGATTCGGTATCCGGCAACTCGTATTCGCATGTCACCGTCCCATCTCTTTCGACGGTCGTGTTACACTCGAGCAGGTATCCTTTTCGTAACGGATCCGTTTGCACTCGCATCGCGACATCGTTCCCCGGGGCGAGGTTCGTCGTTGCGTTCACGACGAGCGTCGATTCGTTCATCAGCGTTGGCTCCGACACGCTCGTGGACTGGGGAACGACAACGAACCGTTCGGTCACGACGCTCCCGTCGTCGGAAACGGGAGCGTCGTCGTAGATCTGGAACCTGACAGTGTACGTTCCGGGCTCGAGGTGGGTAGTATCGACATCGGCAACGAGCGTGTCCGTCGTCGAGTTATACGTGGTCGTCAGCGACCGGAGTGGTGCCCCGATCCGTGATCGGTCGTCTGCGGATTGGAGGCGTAGATCGACGCCGTGGGTGAGCGTTCCGAGACTCTCCACCCCATAGGAGATGTCGCCCGTCTCGACGTATTGATCCGCTCCGAAGCGAACACGAACGTCAGCGGTCCCGGTCCTGCTCGGATTCGTCGCCGCATACGCCGCAACGAACGTTTCGGACTCGGCAATCGACACCGGATCGTCGAACCGAATCGTAATCTCACCGGCGGATGTCGTCCGAACGCCCGACACGGACCCCGTCACGGACCGGTCGATGTGTCCGTCGTTGTCCGTATCGACGCCGAGGATTTCGATATCGTTCCAGGAGAGGCTTTGAATGTTCGGGGCGACGCCGCCCGCTTCATCGTAGTCGATCGATATCGTGTCCACGTCCTCGATATCCCGATCGGGGGTCTGTTGGAGGCGATGCGTCGTTTGGGCTCCCGGCCGACTATCGGTTGCAGTTACTAGCTGGTCACGTGCTGTCCGGTCCTGTAGTAGTCCTTCGATACCTCCAACGTCGAACTCGGCGCGGCCGATATCACCCTTTGCGACCGTCGTTTTCTCCGCAGTGGCGTGCATATCGACCCCACTGGCAGCGACGGTCTTTACATCAGTTCCGGGTGCGATCGCCCTGCTTCGACTCTCACCGACCGTTGGCTCTTCGATCTGTAACACGCCCGCGATACGGGACGTCTCGGTCGCTGCGATCATATTGTACCGACCGGCCTCGAGCATCGGCAGTGATTGGGTCGTCGCGTGCGTGCGAACGGTCACGCTGTCGTCCCCACCGGCAGTGAAGGCCGGTCGACCCTGCTGCTCGACTCCGTAAAACGTATTGAATCGGACGCGGACCGTCCCGTCACCGTCCTCGTCCCGAACCCGGAGGTCCGCTTTGAAGTCCCGTTGTGCGGACCGAACCAAGAGACTTGCCTCGTCGGTGTTTGCCAGCTCGAGCTGGATCGTCGCGACGTTCCCCCGTTGCTCGACGACGTTCGAATCGGCAAATTCGACGGTCCCGTCGACCGGTTGGGGCCCGATCTCGGCCCCGGTATCGACCTCGGTTCCGGACCCGGCACCCACGACTGATATCGAGAGAAGCAGACAGAGAGAGAGCACGGCGGTTGTTGTCCATAGCAGCGTACGATGCGTCATAGTAGTTGTAGACTACTTCTTTTCTTCCGGTAAGTACTTTCTGGACAGTTTCTCGTTCGGTGTCATTATGCGAGACTCGCTTCACAACGCCAACACAGGATGAGGCCACCAGTCGATAGTAGGGCGATCAATTTTGAAATACGGCACAGTATGCATCTGAATTAACGAGTCGGACACGCCCGAATACGGGTGCAGTATCGAAACGCCTGATCACTAGTGGCCGTCTCGAGGGCGTGGAAGTCGGTGATCGCCCACCAGTACTGTTCGCGTCACTCGCCAGGACGATCAGATTCGGTCGCTGGCAACCGGATATTCGCTGCGGTCCGATGAACAGGCAGCGTCGTCACTATCCGGTCAGCATTGCAAAAGAAAGGAACGTTCGGCAAGAACTGGGTGAAGGCCCAGTTACCGGTTACCGCTCAGTGCTTAGTTGTCGCGTCGGAGTGCGACCAGCGCAGCGCCGAGCAGTGCGACCAGCGCGACACCGACACCGAAGCCGGGCGTGCTGTCGTCTTCGTCGGAGTTCTCGTCGGAGTTCTCGTCGGAGTTCTCGTCGGAGTTCTCATCCGAATTGTCGTCGGAGTTGTCGTCCGAATTGTCGTCGGAGTTGTCGTCGGAGTTGTCGTCGGAGTTGTCGTCGGAGTTGTCGTCGGAGTTGTCGTCGGAGTCACCCTCTCCGGGGTCCTCGCCGCCCGTATCGATCTCGTCAACGATTTCGATGTCCGCACGGTCGGTAGTTTCACCGTCGTCGGACTCGATCGTGTAGGAGCCGACATCGAGGTTGTCAGTGCTGACCTCGACGGTCCACTGGCCGTCAGTGTCCCACTCGTCCGTGTTATTGATTTCTTTCGATTCGTCGTTCTCGTCCAGAGCCTCTACCGTGATCGTGTTGTCGTCCGGCTGGAGGTTGGTCGAACCTTCGACGATGATCGTGCCGTCGTCCGAAACGGGGTTGATGCCGTCGGCCTCATGCCCCTTGGGGTAGATCGACTCGATCGTGGTCGAAGCGTCAGTGTAGCGGAACGTTTCCGTGACCATACGGTCGTCACTTGCCGACTCGTCGACCGTCTTGTCAGCGAGCTGACTGCGGATCTGTTCGCCGCTCAGGGAGGAGCTACGGGTATCGAACCAGTTGACCATGTCTTCGATATCGCCGTTGCCCCACGTCTCGTCACGTCCATCGGAGAGAACGTGTGCGGAGACGGTACCCTGCGAGAGGTCACCAAGCGAGATGTCCTCTTCATCGAACGTGTAGTCGTCACTGTCGACAGTGGCCGTGGTCGCATACGTGCGGCCACGGTCGTCGACGAACGCGATGACGACTTCATCTTCACCGCGTGCAGCACCGTTCACGTCGATGTCTCCGTCGACGTCCTCGGCGATCTCGCCGTTGATCGTAACGAACTCAGCGGTCAGGTCACCTTCGACGACTCGGAGCGAGGAACTGGTACTGGTTCCCTGGTTGAAGTCCGAAGTGCCGATGGTGTAGAAGTTCCCTTCATCGATGCCGGCCTCGTTCCGCACTTCGTCGGCATCGGACTGGTCAATGACACCGAAGCGGTAGGTGCCGGGGAGACTGAAGACGTCCGAACCCTCGTACTCCGTATCAGAGAGCGTGATGTCTTCTTCCTCGAACGTGTCGTCCGAGTCAACGTTGATGTTCTCTGCGACTAGTTCCCAGTCACTGTTGTCGCGAGCGAAGATTGCGACTTCGTCGGAGCCGGTCGCAGTACCGTTCACGTCGATTTCAGAGCCAACGACGTAGGTGCCGTCCGGACTCTCGATCGTGATGTCACCCGTTTCCACATCGAGGGAGACATCGTCCACACTCTCTGCGTCGCCGCTGACGATATCAGCTATCTGATCAGTGCGGCTGTCACCAGCAGTGTACGACTCGTACACGTCGATGTCGATCGAGGAGTCATCGAGGTACTGGGTCTCGATCGAGCCGACAGCAGTGGTGCCGTCCATCTCGACTTCAGCCCAGGCGAACTCGCCTTCCTCGTATCCAACTGCGTTCGTATCGTCAACGTTTCGGAAGATTCCCTTAGCGTTTTCCTTGTCGAGGTTGTCACGGAATTCGGACTCCTCGATCACGACGAGGTGGTATGCGCCGTCGGTCCCACCGGTGACGGTGTACTGAACATTGTCACCGCGAGTTGCGGAGTCGTCGCTCAGTTCGAGACCAACATCGTCATCGGTGGTCAGTTCAACCGTCGTAGTTTTGACGGCATCACCGAAGTCGAGGTTTTCCGAACCCTGCGCGGTGATCGTGTATTCGCCAGCGTCCTCATCCGAAAGGTCGATCAGGACACTGTCACCGGAGTCGTCGATCGTGTCGGATTCCCCGTCCTGAAGGACCTGGTTCGTGATGTCGGAACCGTCCTCGTCCTCAACGACGACTTCGAGGAGTTCGGCCTTATCGAAGTTGTAGTCGACGACGACTTCCATTTCGCCTGCGTCATCGGTCGAGATGCTGGAGCCGTCAACGTCGGAGATGACTTCCCCGTTCTCGTCGAGGTTGTTGACGGTCAGATCCGTAACGCGGGCGGTCTGAACGTACACGTAGTCAGCTTTGGAGTCTCCACCCTTGGAATAGCGACCCGGAGTCTGATCTTCCGGAATCGAGGTCTGGAGATCAAGGAGTTCGCCCTCAGCGTTACCGCTCACACCTTCGAGGGAAGGCGTATTTTCGAAGTCACCGCCCTCAAGGACGAAGTCATCTTCGCCCTGGAAGAGCGTGTCTTCCGATACAACTGGACTGTCTGGATTATCGTACCGCTCGTTCACCGCCGCTGCTCCGCCCACGAACGCCGCGGACATCGCAACGACAGAGAGTACCATCATCGCGGTCAGGAGCACTGCGCGTCCCTTCTCGCGATAGGTTATGTTGTCTGTTGTCATATTATATCGTAGTCGTGTGTTCTGCACGGCCACGCTTGCGTTCCGATCGGGCGCTCGGTAATCGGATATTACATCCGACCCCGACTCGGCCGTCGATCCTACTTGCTTGCATGACCATGGGTAGGGGTACAGTACAACCGTTGCGAGGCTCACCATATATGCTTTGTTGTCCACCCCCGGTATTTCGCTATAATTGATCGGAAAAATAGGTCTGATTTATAGTATATTACCGGATCGCGTCGTCCGCCGAATCCGGTCTCGAGCGATGACGTCCCCGTCCGGGACTTCGATTCGACTCGCGGGCCACACCCGTACTCCGGTAATACTATCCCTGGAGTTCGTTTCGACCTCGTCCCTCGTCTCGGGCTGGTAATTAAATTTTACCGCAGGAGGGAAATCGAGATCACTGCATCCCAACGGGGAAGAACTGTTTTCGGTCGCTCACCATACTCGGCCGATCGAGAAATTCTATTCCGCGTACACGCGCGAATCAAGATAGTATTCGACTTCATTTGAGACGGCGTCGGCCCACGCATCAGCATCGGTACTGAACAGGCGACTGATCATCCCGAAGAAGACCGTCTGTAGCGTCTCGGCGACCGCATTCGGGTCACAGTCCCGGAAGTCGCCTGTTTCGATGCCCACGCGGATGATCGCTGCGATCGTCTCGGTGAACACCCGATCGCTCCGCGTGAAGTGGGCCCGGTAGGCCGGATCGTGAATCGCCTGTACGCGGAGTTCGAGCACCGTCCTGACGAACGGTTGCCGATCGTCGTCGGCATCGGCCGTTCCGAAACACCAGTTGACCACCTCCTCGAGTCGCTCGCGCGGATCGTCGATCGTCTCGTAGCTGTACTCGTC
Organism: Natrinema pallidum; assembly: GCF_005890195.1. Classification (NCBI taxonomy): domain Archaea; kingdom Methanobacteriati; phylum Methanobacteriota; class Halobacteria; order Halobacteriales; family Natrialbaceae; genus Natrinema; species Natrinema pallidum. The sequence goes on from NZ_CP040637.1 coordinate 1,021,181, forward strand.
CCGAAAGTGCTCGAGGAGGTACTCGAGACACGCACGCACCAGTGCGTCCTTGTCCTCGTAGTGGTGGTAGACCAACGAGGGGCTTTGGTCGAGTTCCTCGCCGATCGCCTGCATCGTCAGATCGGCGTAGCCGCGATCCCTGAGCGTTCGATAGGTCGCCGCGAGGATTTCTTCGCGGGTATTGACCGGGTTTTCGAAGACATCGCTGCTCACGGCGACTCACCTCGATCACGAGCCGGTCGTGGTGCCGTCTCCGCGATGAGTCCGGACGAATTCTGATCGGGCACGTTCATACTCGAATGGAGCGCGTCGCGCCGGCATAACCGGTTTGATTCGATTTCGACGTAAGAAAAGTTATAACGATCGCCTTCGCGTCATCGAATAATGTGTGACAGTCCGCCCGCTGGACGCGTCGATCACGTGGCCCCGATGGCGATCGGACCGACGGTCACGCTCGGGGCTCGCTCGAGGTGGATGCCGTGAGGGATCGCCGCGCTGCAGCCCTCGTACTTGCCATTGTGACGAGTCTCGGATTGTTGCTGTCGCTCGCCGGCCCGGCAGCACTGGCTCAGCAGGCCACCGGTGAGGAGACGAGCGGTGAGCCGATCCTCGAAGTCGTCGATTCCAACCCCGACGTGACGCCCGGGACGGAAACCACGCTCGAGGTCCAACTCAAAAACGAGGGGCAACTGGGGACCGGTGCCCAGAGCGATCGCGTCCTGACCGCCCGCGGTGTGACCGCGAGGATCGACGACGCCGGCCCCTTCGAGTCCGAATCCGGCGAAGTCGGCGTCGGTCCGATCCGGGACGGCGAGATCGCAACCGCCCCGCTCGATCTAACGATCCCCGAAAACACCGATCCCGGCGAGTACGAGATCGAAATCGAGGTCGAATACGCGTATACGGCATGGGTTTCCGACGCGTCGGAGTTACAGAAACGCTTCACGAAGACCGAAACGCTCGAGATGACGGTCACGGTTCCCGACGAGCCCCGGTTTTCGATCTCGAACGTCAATACGGACGTCGCACCGGGCGGGAGCGGCGACATGACGCTCGAGATCGAAAACACCGGAACCGAGGCCGCAACCGCGACGCGCGTCGCCGTGACCGGATTCGGCGGCGTGACGATCGACGGTGGGACGAGCGAGACCGCCGTCGGCGACCTCGAGCCGGGGGAGACGACGACCACGACGGTTGAGGCGGCGATCGCGAATTCCACCAGCGCGGCGGCCAAGTCGATCGAGGCAACAGTTACGTACGAGGATCGATCGGGTGTCGAACGGACATCGACGCCCGTTCGGTCGACGTTCGCGCCCGCAGGCGAGCAGACGTTCTCGCTGCGAACGCTCGAGGGGTCCCTCTCGGTCGGCTACGAGGGAACCGTGACGGGTGAGATCGTCAACGACGGCCCGCGACCGGTCGACGACGCGGTGTTGGTCGTCGAACCGATGAGCGACTCGCTGTTCGTCGAAGACACCCGCTACGCGCTCCCCGAACTGAAGTCGGGTGAGGCCGCGACGTTTACCTACCCGATGGAAGTAAGCGGCCAGGCCGACCCGGGTGCCCGGCAGCTCCGATTTACCGTCGAATACACCGGCAGCGGGGACGCGACCCTGCGGGACGGCCCGATCTCCGAGCGGGTCGTGGTCGACGACCGGACCGACGAGTTCTCGATCGGCGACGACAACGCGTCGGTCCGGCAGGGCGAGACGAGCGATCTCGTCCTCGAGATCACGAATCAGCGCCCGGAGACGGTGACGAACATCGACGCCAGACTCTACACCGAAGGGGATCTCGACACGTCGGACGACGAAGCCTTCGTCAAGGAACTCGAGCCCGGGGAGTCGGCCACGATTCCGTTCGATATCTCGGCGTCGATGGCTGCGACCGTCGAGACGCATCCGGTCGAACTCGACTTCGAGTACGACACCGCACGCGGTGAGACGGTCCTCTCGGACGTTTATACCCACCCGATCGACGTCGAACCCGGTACAGACGGCGGTGGCGGGTTCCCGTCGCTGATCGTCGGCATGCTCGGTGTCCTCGCCGTGACCGGAATCGGGATCGGCCTCTGGTTGCGACGGGACTGACCGATGCCGGACCTCGATGAAATCCGCGGCGGGACCGACTCAACGGAGCACGAGTCGTCGCTCGGACGGCGGGTCAATGCAGTGATCACCGACCGACCCTGGCAGGTCGTTCTCGCGTTCGTCATCGTTACCGTGCTGTTCGTCGGTGGTATGGGTGGCGGTGGCGAACAACAGGCCGGAACCGACCAGTTTACCGACGGGCTCGAAGAACAGGAGGCGCTCGAGGACATGCAGGACGATTTCCAGGCCGAGGGCCGCGAGAGCGGCAACTCGAGCGCGAACCTCTTCATCACCGACGAGCGAAACACCCTCTCGAAGTCGAGTCTCCGTCGGATGCTCGTGTTCCAGGAGCGTGCGGAACACGCGGACGGACTCAGGATCGCATCGACGACGAGTCCGGCCTCGTTGGTCGCTCGCCAACTCGATCCGGACGCTGAAACACGCGAGGAACAGCGACGTGCCGTCGAGCGGGCTACCCAACGGGACCTGGAAGCGGCGATCGCGGATGCCGACGAAGCCGCGGGGTTGCCGGTGAGTACGGACTTCACCCGGGAGTCGGCACAGGCCGACGTCGCGCAGATCGCGGTCACGTACGAGACGCCCCCGAAGGCCGATTCGGACGACAGAGCCGAATTACAGACTGGGACCGTCGAGTTAGCGAACGAGATCGAGGGCTACGAGACGGGTGAAAACGTCGAGGTGTTCGGTGACGCAATCATTCAGGAAGAGACGCTGCAGTTGCTCGGCGACACCGCGATCGTCGTGTTCCCGGCGGCGCTGGTGTTGATCATGTTTTTCCTGTTGGTCGCGTACCGCGACCCGATCGATCTCGCGCTCGGATTGGTCGCGCTGGTCATGACGTTGATCTGGACGTTCGGATTCATGGGCTATGCGAACATCCCGTTCTCGGACTCGCTGATCACGGTCTTTCCGCTGTTGCTCGCCGTCGGGATCGACTTCGGAATCCACATCATCAACCGGTATCGCGAAGAGCGGGCGGCGGGAGCGGAGATCGGCGACGCAATGGCCATCACGTCGCGACAGCTCTCGGGTGCATTCTTGATCGTCACGCTCACGACCGTCATCGGGTTCGCCGCGAACCTGACGAGTTCGCTCTCCCAACTTCGTGATTTCGGTATCGTCGCCGCCGTCGGTATTAGCTTCACCTTCCTCATCTTCGGTTTCTTCCTGCCGGCCGGGAAGGTCGGCCTGGACGGACTCCGTGAGGGGACCCGTATGCCGAGTTTCGGAACGAGACCCCTCGGAAGCGAGGACTCGATCCTCGGACGCGTTCTCCCCGTGGGAACGAAAGCGGCACGGATCGCTCCCGTCATCGTCCTCGTGAGCGCGCTCGTCTTCGGTGCGGCAGCGGCCGGCTACGGGACGGGCGTCGACACGGAGTTCTCACAGGAGGCGTTCTTCCCGGACGAGGAGCGGATCGCCCAGTACGAACGGCTTCCCGAGCCGTTTGCACCCGGCGAGTATACGTTCATGACCGTCCTCGACTACCTCGAGGAGGACTTCGATCAGGGGTTCGTGGGCTCGGTTACCGTCTACGTCGACGACCCCGACGTCAGATCGGCCGCCGCATTCCGCGAGGTCGACCGTGCAGTCACGGAGCCGCCCGACGCGTTCGTCGAAACCGACCGGCGGGCAGAAGCGGACAGTCTCGTAAGCGCTCTTAAAGAACGGCAATCGACCGATCCCGAGTTCGCAGCGACGGTCACGCGAGCCGATTCGAACGGCGACGAACTGCCGAACCGAAACGTCGATCACGTCTACGACGAACTGCTCGAGTCGGACGCCGCTCACCAGTACGTCACGAGCGACCGGAGCGCGACCCGGATCGTCTACCAGGTGGACGTCGATGCCGATCAGACCGATGCGACGAACGCCGCCGAGGCGGTCGCCGCCAACATGTCCATGGACGCGACGGCCACGGGGAGTCTGGTGGTCAATCAGGCCGTCATCGACCGCATCAGCGACTCGGCGATCAGGAGCCTCATCGTCGCGTTCATCCTCACCGCGGGCTTCCTGATGCTGTCCTACTGGTGGCTCGAGAGCCGGATGATCTACGGTGTGATCAACCTCGTGCCGGTCCTCGTGACGGTCGCGATGCTCGCGGCGTCGATGCGGCTGTTCGATGTCCCGCTGTCGCCGTTTAATGCACCCATCCTTTCGGTCTCGATCGGACTGGGCGTCGACTACACGGTCCACTTCATGCACCGATTCGTCGACGAGTACGAGGCCGGGGCCGACGTCCACGAGGCGCTGGCGGTTACCGTTCGCGGAACCGGCGGTGCCCTGACGGGCAGCATGCTCACGACCGTCTGCGGACTCGGCGTGTTGTATCTCGCCTTGATCCCCCTGATCATGGAGTTCGGACTCCTGCTCGCGTTGGGGGTCTTCTATGCCTACCTCACGTCGATCCTCCTCCTTCCCTCGACGATCGTCGTCTGGGATCGCCTCGAGCGGCGATTCGGTCCACTCGATGACGTGCAGTGGCGGGCGTCGGTTCGCTCACTGACCGGGAAGTACTAGACGGCCCGAGCCGGGGCGAGACGTGCTTTGCGACGTGTTCGTTCCCGGACGGGAATACAGAACGGCGACAGATCGTTCTACCGATCGTCACCGACCCCAGTTCGGGGATGACGACGTTCAGCCGAGATGGCCCACGAAGTCCTCGAGGCGGAACGAGTCGCGCTAAAACTGATTAAAAGAGTCCCGTAATGAATCCGAGTCCCATGAGGATGAGGACCGACGCCGAAAATGCCGGGAGATACGGTGTGTACTGCTCGAGTTCGTGTTCGAAGTTTTGATAGCCTGCGATCAGTAGCAGCGTCAGCCCGACGATACCGATGACGACCGTGATGGCGTATGCGCCCATCAGTTCGAGACAGTAATTCGAGCCGGCGCACAGCGCGATAATCTCGAACTCCTCCTCGTGAGCGAACCCGAGGACGAACGCAAACCATGCGATTCCGAGAAGGCCACGGGCAGCGGTATCGTCGGGTTCATCGTGCGAATGAGTGTGTGAGGGATCTCCTCCGAACGGGAGGCGTCGCTTCAGCCGAGCCAGTCCCCCATCCGACGAACCGATGTCGTGCTCGTGGCCGTGCTCTGCGGGGGAGTGATCGTGGCTGTGGTCGCCGTGGATGTGTCCGGCCTCTCCGTGCGAGTGGCCGTGGGTGTATTCGCGAATCCCGAGTGCGAGAAGCAGTAGCCCGGCGACGAGACTCACAGGGCCGCCGATTTGGACGTCGCCGAAAACCGTGAGTGGGTCATTGAGTCGTGTGAGGTCGAAGTAGTCCGTCGCGTAGAAGAAGACGGCCACCATTGCGAGGCTGCTGATGAGATGGCCGATTCCGATGAGCAGACTCGCCGCAAGCCCGTACACCCATTTGTTCGTTTGATCGAGCGCGTACGAGGCGGCGACCGGCCAGCCGTGGCCCGGTTCGATCCCATGGATCGCACCGAGCACGACAGCACCGACGAGCGGACCAAGTATCTCGTGTGGAACCATCGACTCACTCGACACGCAGAAACCAGCAAGCTTAGGGATTGTTAATACCGGATCGGGGGATTCGTCATAACGACCCTCTTGTATCTGCGCGAGTCAGTTGAACTCGATGCGAACGAGTTTCAACATCCCCGACGAAGTGATCGAGGAGTTCGACCGGGTGTGGAAGGACGAGGGGCTCGAGAATCGGTCCCGAGCCGTCAGAGAAGCGATGCTGGAGTTCATCGAAGCCCACGCTCGACTCGAGGATACGATCGGTGAGATCGTCGCGCTCGTGGGATTCGACTACCGTCATCACGACGTGATTCAGGAACTCCACGGCGTCCAACACGAGTATCAGGACGTGATCCTCAATACGAGCCACACGCATCAAGGCGAGTGGTGTCTCGAATCGCTGTTCTGTCGCGGTTCCGCCGAACGGGTGCGCGAACTCACGTATCGACTACGTGATTTCGACGGGGTGCGCCGAGTGAAAGTGATGGTCATCCGCGATAGTGAACTGTGATCGAAGAACCAGCTGAACAGCAATCGGAAACGTCCCAACCGAACAGACCGGTACACGCCCTCCGATATTCCCGTTGTGCTATCTCTTGTCCCGTTGTTCGACCTTGTTCAGGTCAATAACTCGCGTTACAAATTTCGCTCAGTTTGCCTCTTTCTGCCCCCGTACCGACGGGTTCAGTTCGTCTTTAGTTCTTTAACCACCGCCGCAGGATTCCCTTGAACGACGACCTCGTCAGGAACGTCCTCGGTTACGACTTCGCCGGACGCGATGACGGCGTCATCTCCAACCGTCACGCCGGGGTTGAGAATCGCCTGGCCACCAATCCAGACGTTGTCACCGACCGTGACCGGTTTTCCGTACTCCGGCCCCTTGATTCGCTCAGTTGCATCGAGCGGATGAGTCGCCGTGTAGATGTGGACGCCCGGTCCGAGTTGGCAGTTCTTCCCGATGTCCACCCGGCACACGTCCAAGACGACGCAGTCGAAGGTCGTCGGCGTCGTAGAGGTCTCCGTTCAGCATCTTCTCCTTCGAGATCATCGGTCTTCGTGTTCTCTTTCTGCCGAAAAAAGAGACGGGAGTGTCCGGGGCGAGCGAATGCCGGGCTATCCTACTCGCTACCGACTCTCCCGTTGCTCAACTTTGTTCAGGTCGCTGAAACCCACCATGGATTCTCGTGGAAAATAGAGCTGTTATGCATTCGAGGTCGCCGATATCAGTCGTCAGAGACCTCGAACCACAACCCTATATAAAGAAACAACGATGGTGATATGAGGCCCTTGTTGAATCCCTCGGTCGGTGATATGTTTCAGGATTTGTGCTGCATACACGTCGCGAGTCTCGCACGATCCGGCGCGAGAACGTAGGCGTCGGGATCGTTCAGGACAGACTCAGAAAGAATCAACGGTCGTCTCATACTCGAGATTCGATACGCCATCGACAGCATCCACGACAACCTCGGGTGCGGTCGCCTGCTCCTCGTGTTCGGGTGCCCCGTACCAGATTTAATGGATTTCAGACGAACACATCCGTATGGTTCTTGACCTTCAGGTCAAGACAGACGACCCGGTTTCCACCCGTGTCAGGGCGGTAATTGAACAGGCTATCGCACCGGAGACGCGCAATTCGTACGACGCGGATGCGTTCTTTGCGGACTCGTTTATCCAGCGCCATACCGAGTTTGAATCATTCGACGCGTTTTGCCAAGCTAGCCCCTGCGAGCGTGATTCTATCGCTGGCATCCGACGACTGTCTGCCAATGAGCGCAACGACTTTGTGGAACGGACGACCGATTTCGAGAGGTGGTCAGAAATGAAAGAAAGCTCCGCCGTGGCAGACCTCATCACACTGACTCACGTCTGATTACCCTGAACCGACAACAGCGGCGAGGGCGTGGTACAGCGCGAAACTGATCGCTGCACCGCCGACCATCGAACCGATCCACGCACCGACTGTATAGCCCGTCTTCTTGGCAGATACGCCACCTGACTCGGACGACCCACCGACGAGACCGGCCCCGACGATACTCGAAATCATCACCTTGTTGAACGAGATAGGGAAGCCGAGGACGATCGCGGTCTGCGCGACGAGGAACGCAGGGATGAACGCGGCAATCGACCGCTTGGGCCCAAGAGACGCGTACTCGCGGGACACAGCCTGAATGAGTCGCGGCGACCGAATCCAGCCGCCCAACAGGATACCGAGGCCGCCGAGCGCGAGCAAGTACAGCCCCGGCAGTCCGAGTGCGGACGAGAAGACAGGCTCCAGCGGCCCGGTTGCGAGGCCGACCTGCGTCCCGCCGCTCGTAAACACGACGACGAGGGCGAGCGCAATCAGGATGCGATTGATCCCCGTCGTCACGTCCTTGTCCAACTGTCTGTAGGTCACCCCGACCGCGGCGAGTGCCACGACGACGCTGACGAGGACGACCACGAGTCCGTCGATCCCGAAGAGCCCAAACTGCCCCGCCAGGTGATGAGCAAGGAAGCCGGCGATCGAACCCTGCTCACCGCGTGGCGTCGAGACGAACGAGAGCTGGACGTTGGCCAGCGCGTACCCGACACCGGCGACCAGCAACGGGATGGAGATCGTGTCGGGAATCCGGTCGCCAAGCAAGAGTCGTGCAAGACCGTAGGCGAGTACCCCCTCAACGACCGGGATTGCGAACCAGAACCCGAGAATCTGGAGGTACGTTCCGACCGCGAGGCCACCGCCGAGTGCGAGGCCCGCGCCGACGGCGGCCCCGCTCACGGTGAACGCGGAGGGGATCGGATAGCCGTAGGTATTGCCGATCGTGATGAGCGTGGCTGCCGTGAGCAACGTCGCGGCAGCGGCGAGGGGTGTGATCGTGACCCCTGTAATCAGCCCATGCCCGATAGTCTTCGAGATACTGCCGCCCTGTGCGACGGCCCCGAGACCGGCGACGATACCGACCACTAACGCTCCCTTGAGGGTCGAGATCGCGTTCGCGCCGACAGCAGGCGCAATGGGTGCGGAGTTGCTGTTCGCTCCGACGGTAAACGCCATGAATAGCGACGTGCCGAGTGCGATAGCTACGATTCCAATGACAGATGACATACGAGGTGGAGAACCCGTTACGTGGCCGGTGAGTACTCATCGATTAATGCCTTTCTGTTCGTTCCCGTTGGTGATCACGATTCACGATCGTGGCCTTTCAGATTACAAGAAACACACGCGTTCCTCGCAGTTGATCCAGCCTACTCCCGAGTCGAACACAGTCAACGTGCTGCATTCATGCTCTATATTCAGCACGCACCACCTGTCACTTCCCGAGTGGTTTAACAAAGCCGAACATCCAATTATATTGGCTGTCTGTCTCGTTGATTTATGTCCTACTTAAAGAGTATTCTCCACGAATCGAAATCACCGCGCCGTCCGGCGATTTACCGGTTTTGTCTTTGTTCTACCTTGTTCAGTTCGATCAGGAGTCGGAAAATCGCCTTGACGAGGTTCGCGTCGACGTCGAACCGTTCGGCGTTCTCCCCCGCACGCTCCATGACCTGCTGTTCCTGTGTTTCGTCGGTCGTCGGCAACCCCTGTTCGTCTTTGACCGCGGCGATGGTATCCGCGACGTAGGTTCGCTGGGCGATCAACTCGACGAGTTCCCGGTCGATCGTCCGGATCTCCGCGCGCAGTTCGTCGAGGTCCATCTCCTCGGGGGTCCGTTCCGCTTCGTCGATTCCGCCGTCCGTCGCCGCATCAGTTGGGTCTCGAGTCATATCCGTCGTGTGCCGTCCGTTCGCGTTCGCAGTAACCGTGTCGTTCCGTCCCGCTCGCTCCACCGTTCCTGAACCGTCTCGAGCGCGTCCCGCTCCCCGACGGCGACGTAGCTCGGGCCGGTGCCCGACAGCGAAACGCCGGTCACGTCAGGCAAGGCGTCGATCATCGGCCCCGTCGGGAACTCGAGTGCAGCCGAGAAGGCGAAGCCGTTGACGGTCATCGCCTCGCCGTAGCGGCCGTCGAGCGCGAGTTCTTCGACGAGGGCGGCCATCGGGGCGACGCGTTCGCAGGCCGATACGTCGGCGTCGGCGCTGTAGGCCTGTTCGGGCGGCGTGTAGACCAGCGCGTTCCAATCGACCTCCTCGCGAGCGAGGAGCGCGTCGGCCGTGTTGTCGGTCACCGTCACGCCGCCGAGCATGCTCGCACTGGCGTCGTCGAACGCCCCGGTCGCCGTCACGCCGGCGTCGCGGGCGGCCCGAACGCCCAGTCGGCAGGCGTCGATCCGCTCGACCGCGTCGGCGACTGCGAGGGCGTCCAGCGTCGCGAGCACCGTCGCGTTGGCGGCGGCGCTGGAACTCTTCAGCCCGGCGGCCATGGGTACCTCGCTTTCGGTGCGGACTCGAGCGCCGACCATCGAGTCGTCCAGCCCGGCCTGCTCGGCGTACTCACCGATCGCCATCGCCACACAGCGTTCGATGAGCGTCGTCTCGGCCTCGGGTTGGCCGGCGACCTCGCCGACGACCTCGCCGTCCTCGGTGAGTTCGACGGTCGCGGTCGTCTCGAGATCGATCGCGAACGCCGACCCGGTGCCGGTCGCAAGCGCGTTGAGTACCGTCCCGGCTGCGGGGGCGACAGCACGGCCATCCATACCCGGACACTCTCAGAGCGCGTACTTACGGCTGACGGTCTCGTGACTACGCGGCGACCGGTCGGTAGCGCTCCGCTTCGGAATCCGGCCACTGGCCGAGCAAGGCGCTGCCCAGTCCGTCGCGACCGGCGTGAAAGTCGAGTTGCTCCATGATACGCATCGAGGCGTCGATGTCCTCGAAGATGTAGGCGACGGCTCCCGCGTCCGGCCGACGTGTTCGATATTTCGCGTTCGAAACGAGAGCAGTGTGACTCGAGATGACGGATCGGGAGAGCACACTGCTTTTCCCCGATCCGATCCAACGAGTCGGTATGAGTGCACGCAACGACGTCGCCCCCAGCACGATCGGCGTCGATTTCGTCGACGGTGGCGTGGTCGTCGAGTACCACGACGGTCGAGAGGTGTTCTACCACGGCCCTCCCGAACCCGTCGAGGGGCCGCTAACGACCCCCCCGGGGAAGGAGGTCCACGTCCTCGTCACCGATCCCGACGGCGTCGAGGGCGTCATGACCTACGTTAACGACCGGAACACGCACGACGACATCCTCGAGACGACCGGCGTCGGTCGCGTCATGCTCGACCGCGACGACGAGACGGAACTGTTCCCGGGCATCACCGTCGCGACGGAGGCGTATTCGATCCGCGTCGACGCCGACCGCTCGGTCGTCGACGGGCGGGTGTTCGTCTTCGCCGAGGACGAGATGAGCGAACACGCCTACGAACTCGTCGAGGGGACGGACTAATGCCGCTGCAAAAACCCTGGCGTGACCTCGAGCGAGAAACGGTCGCCGCCGCGCCGGATCGGCCCGGCGTCTACGAACTCGGCGACGGGTCGGGGACGGTACTGGCGATCGATCACGGCGTCCTCCGGGACGAACTCAAGAGCGCGCTAGCCTATGGGGACGGCGACCGCGTCCGCTGGACGGAGACCCACACGCTCGAGGAGGCCGGCGAACTCGCGGCCGAGCACCGCGACCGACTCGAGTAACCGCTGCCGGATGTCCGTCGGACCGGAGCCGTCACACCGCTTTTCGTGTGCCGCAGCATCGGACTGCTCGTCGAAGAGACGCCGGCAGGTTTCACAACTCGTCCCAGGTGGTGTCGTCGTGCTCCGTCTGGACAACCATGGGAGACGGTGGATACGGACGAGAACAGGCGTTTCTCCGGGCACCGTCGCCGTCGGTCGGGGCGTCGGCCCGGACCGCTCGCGATCAGGCGTCGAGTTCGGTGAGCTCTTCGACGGCCGGGATCTGCTCGCTCGCGGAGGTGATCTGTTGCATTCGCTGTTCGTGTTTCGTGTACGCGTAGTCGGCCAGATCGGCGGGGTTCGGGCCGGGGCCGTCCTCGGAACTGGCCCCCTCGTCGCCCGCGATACTCTCTTGGACGAGCGGCACCAGTTCGTCGATCGTCTCGCGGAGGAGGGCCGGCTCGACCGCGCCGTCGCTGACGAGTCCCTTGAGTTTCGCCATCCCGAAGCCGACGTGACGGCCCTCGTCGCTGCGAATCAGTTTGAGCCCCTCGACCAGCCCCGGCAGATCGGGCAGGTCGGGCTCGTTCTCACCGTAGGCGAGGGTGAGCCCGTAGTAGCCGGTCTGGGCCAGAATCCCCTCGATCGTCAGGTGATAGTGACAGTATGCGCGCGCTCGAGTTTCGGCCGTATCCTCCTCGAGCAGCCGTGCCATCGCCCGCTCGTTGCGCTCGAACAGTTCGTCGTAGGGTTCGTTGAACCACCGCTCGTCGGTCGGCGAGGAGCGTTCCTGCCCGCGTCGGTCCTCTTCGGCGTGGATCACGTCGCGCCAGTAGCGATCGAAGAAGTCGGTGTGTTTCGACTCCTCGTAGAGCTGGGTCGTGATGAACATCTGATCGTCGATGTCCCCCAGCACGATCGCCAGCGGCGCGAGGTCCTCGGTCACCGACTGCTCGCCCGCACCGAACAGCGCGAGCGACTGCTTGAGGCCCGTGAAAGCGGAATCGGGGAGCTCGGCGACGCCCTCGAGATCCGCCTCGAGATCGATCTCGTGGGGGTCCCAGTGTTTCTCGACCGCGTTTCGGTAGTAGTTGTGCGATCGAATCGTCGTATCGAGTTGCATCGCGGGGTGGTCGTTGACGGCCATACTCACCCGAACATATGCGTCGCAGTCCGATGAGCTTATATCTCATCCAGTAGGGCCTTTATATACTCTCCCATCGAAGGACCGCTATGGGACTCATCGCCGAGTTTCAGCTCAACTCCCCCGACCTCCCGTTGACGGACGCGGTAGCGGCCGTCCCGGACGTCACGCTCTACATCGAGCGGATACTCGTCATCGATCCCGATCGACCGGTCGTCCTCTGCCGTGCGGTCGAGGCCGACGACGGGTTTCTCGAGGCGCTCGCGGCGGACCCGACGGTCGACACGTACACGACGATAGACGACGGTAACGGGGAGGGAAGTGCGATGTACCGCATCAAATTGCGGAACCCGCCGCTCCCGATCTACCGGAAGTACGTCGAACTGGGGACTACCCCGCTGGGAGGCATCGTTACTGTCGACGGTTGGTGGGGGCGGGCCCGGTTTCCCGACCGGGACGCGCTCGCGGAGTATCGCGCGTTCTGTACGGACCGCGGCGGGACGTTCAAACTCGAGCGACTCACCCGCGAGTCGTCGACCGATGACCCGCCGTTCGGTCTCACCGACGAACAGTACGAGGCGCTCGTCACGGCCCACGAAGCGGGCTACTTCGCGGTCCCGCGGGAGGCCTCGACCGAAGTCGTCGGCGATCGACTCGGTATTTCGGCACCGTCGGCCTCCGAGCGATTGCGACGCGGGATCGATCGCTTACTCGAGAACGCCCTGTAACCCGTGGCCGGTTCCTGTCCCGAACGGGCGGCGACGGGAAACTGCCGGAGAGGGCAATTCTCAAGGCGACTGGCCCGAAAGGAACGCGTATGAGTTCGTCGGAATCGGACGGCGTGACGCTGTCGGTCCGCGCTGCGGAGAAAGGTGACGCCGGCCGGGGAGTCGCACGGATTCCCGAACCGACGCGTCGCCAGCTCGGTATCCTGAGCGGCGACACCGTCGTGATCGAGGGCGCGGAGACGACGGTCGCAAAGATGTGGCCCGCCGACCAGTCGGTCCCCGAGACCGCCATCCAGATCGACGGGGACACGCGTGCGAACGCCGGCGTCCACGTCGGGGACACGGTTGCCGTCCGTGCGAAGGACAAGTCGACCATTACCGACGCCGACCGGGTCACGCTGATCGCGCCACCGGGACTGCCCGACCGCCAACGACGAGCCGCCGAGAACGAAGCGACGGAAAAACTACGAAACCGACCGGTCCGTGCCGGTGAACAGGTACGGATCGAAGGGATCGACCAACAGCCGTTCAGGGTCACCGACACCGATCCCGACGGCGACGTTCGAATCACGACCGCGACGACGGTTCGGATCGTCGATGCCGAGGCGGGACCGGGCGGCATCGCGAGTTCGAGCGGCTCCGGGACGATCGATCGCGGTCGCGGCTCGACCGATTCGTCGGGGACGGCAGTCACCGCCGACGCCGGTTCCGAGGGCGGCATCGACGGCCCCGGGCCGAGTTCCGGCGTCACCTACGAGGACATCGGCGGATTGGACGAGGAACTCGAACTCGTCCGCGAGATGATCGAGCTTCCGCTGTCCGAGCCGGACCTGTTCCGCCGGCTCGGCGTCGAGCCCCCGTCGGGCGTCCTGCTGTACGGCCCGCCTGGGACTGGCAAGACGCTGATCGCCCGCGCGGTGGCCAACGAGGTCGACGCCAATTTCGAGACGATCTCCGGGCCGGAGATCATGTCGAAGTACAAAGGCGAAAGCGAGGAGCGGCTCCGCGACGTGTTCGAGACCGCCGAGGCGAACGCACCGACGATCGTCTTCTTCGACGAGATCGACTCGATCGCCGGCACGCGCGACGACGATGGCGACGCCGAAAATCGGATCGTCGGCCAGCTGTTGACCCTGATGGACGGCCTCGACGCTCGCGGCGAGGTGATCGTCATCGGCGCGACCAATCGCGTCGATACGATCGACCCCGCGCTCCGTCGGGGCGGCCGCTTCGACCGCGAGATCCAGATCGGCGTCCCCGACGAGGACGGTCGCCGCGAGATCCTCGAGGTCCACACCCGCGGCATGCCCCTCGCCGACGACGTCGATGTCGATACGATCGCGCGACGGACTCACGGCTTCGTCGGTGCGGACCTGGACGCCGTCGCGAGCGAGGCCGCGATGGCCGCGATCCGCGACCGGCCGACCGAGACCGACGAGCGTCGTGACTGGAGCCGGAACCCGACGGTCCGGAAAACGCACTTCGATGCCGCGCTCGCGTCCGTCGAGCCGTCCGCGATGCGCGAGTACGTCGCCGAGTCGCCGACCACCGACTTCTCCGATGTCGGCGGGCTTTCGGAGGCGAAACAGACGCTCCGGGAGTCCGTCGAGTGGCCGCTGACCTACGACCGACTCTTCGAAGAGACCAACACCGAGCCGCCCTCCGGCGTCCTGCTGTACGGCCCGCCGGGGACCGGCAAGACGCTGCTCGCCCGCGCGCTGGCGGGCGAAACGGACGTCAACTTCGTCCGCGTCGACGGTCCCGAGATCGTCGATCGCTACGTCGGCGAGTCGGAAAAGGCGATCCGCGAGGTGTTCGAACGCGCCCGCCAGTCGGCCCCGTCGATCGTCTTCTTCGACGAGATCGACGCGATCACGGCCGCCCGCGGCGAGGGCCAAGAGGTCACCGAACGCGTCGTCTCACAGCTGTTGACCGAACTCGACGGGATGCGGGAAAACCCCAACCTCGTCGTGCTGGCCGCGACCAACCGCAAGGACCAGATCGATCCCGCCCTGTTGCGCCCCGGCCGGCTCGACACCCACGTCTTCGTCGGCGAGCCCGATCTCGAGGCTCGAGAGAAGATCATCGGGGTCCACACCGAAGGGAAACCGCTGGCCGACGACATCGATCTCGGCGATCTCGCGGCCGAACTCGAGGGGTACACCGGTGCCGATCTCGAGGCGCTGGTCAGGAACGCCTCGATGCGAGCGATCCGCGAGGTCGCCGACGAGTACGGACCCGAGGCGGCGAACGAACGGGCGTCGGAGGTCGTCGTCGACCGCCGGCACCTCGAGGCCGCGCGGGAGGAAATGGACACAGTATAAGCCGGTGGTGGATGGTGGGCGACCGGATCGGCGTCGAAGAACCGATCACGTTCCCGTGACACCAACTGCTGCGAGGACGTCCGTTGGACGCCACGCGAACGCTCAGCCGAGGGTGATCGACTCGGCTTGGCCAGCGAACACAGTGGCCGCCGTCGCTGACGATCGTGACGCTACCGAGTCGGACGCGGATCGCTGGCTATCGGCGCTCAAGAGAAGTCCCCGCCGAAAACGAAACGCACCACCCAGGGCCGGGGTGGTCGACGACTGCGACTACTGGAATCCGATGCGACTCCCGCGACGACCCGTCGGATCGGGGCCGCTCGTGCCGCCCTGGAACTCCTCTTCGATCTGCTCGTAGTAGTCGAGGATATCGTCGGTGATCGTCGGCCGGACGTTCTCCATAGCCTGCCGGAAGTGACGCATCTCGACGATATCGGCCTCCTCGTCCTCGCGCAGGGCTTCGATCGCCGCCTCGCGGGCGATCGACTCGAGGTCGCTGCCGACGTAGCCGTCCGTGATCTCGGCGATCTCGCGCAGCGTGACGTCCGCGGCCAGCGGCGTGTTCTCGGTGTGGATCTCGAGGATGCGTTCGCGGCCGTCGACGTCGGGTTCGCCGATCATGACGAGTCGATCGAAGCGCCCCGAGCGCAGTAGTGCGGGGTCGATCATGTCTGGGCGGTTGGTCGCGCCGATGACCATCACGTCGCCCATCTCCTCTAACCCGTCGAGTTCGGTCAGGAGCTGGTTGACGACCCGTTCGGAGACGTTCGAACCGGTTTCACCGCCCCGGCCCGGCGCGAGCGCGTCGAGTTCGTCGAAGAAGATCACCGTCGGCGAGACCTGGCGGGCCTTGCGGAAGGTCTGGCGGATGGCTTTCTCCGACTCGCCGACCCACTTGCTGAGGAGCTGCGGGCCGCGCACCGAGATGAAGTTCGCGTTGGTCTCGTTGGCGACGGCTTTCGCCATCAGCGTCTTCCCGGTCCCCGGCGGGCCGTACAGCAACACTCCGGCCGGCGGATCGACGCCCAGCCGGTCGAACCGCTCGGGGCTCGAGAGGGGCCACTCGACGGATTCCTGGACCTGATCCTTGGCGTCCTGGAGTCCGCCGACGTCGTCCCACGAGATCTTCGGGAGTTCGACCAGCACCTCCCGCATCGCGCTCGGTTCGACCTCGTTGAGCGCGCCCCGGAAGTCCTCGCGTTTGACGATCATCCGGTCGATCAGGCTCGGCGGGATATCCTCCTCGTCGAGATCGATTTCGGGGAGGTAGCGCCGGAGCGCCTTCATCGCGGCCTCCTTGGTGAGGCTCTCGATGTCGGCCCCGACGAAGCCGTGGGTCTCGTCGGCGAGGTGGCCGAGACTGACATCGTCCGAGAGGGGCATGCCGCGGGTGTGGATCTGGAGGATCTCCTCGCGGCCCGTTTCGTCGGGGACGCCGATCTCGATCTCGCGGTCGAAGCGGCCGGGACGGCGCAGCGCCGGATCGACGCTGTCGACGCGGTTGGTCGCCGCGATGACGATGACCTGGCCCCGGGACTCGAGGCCGTCCATCATCGTCAGCAGCTGGGCGACGACCCGTCGCTCGACCTCGCCGGTGACGTCTTCGCGTTTCGGCGCGATGGAGTCGAGTTCGTCGATGAAGATGATCGACGGCGACTCCTCGGTGGCGTCCTCGAAGATCTCCCGGAGTTGCTGTTCGGACTCGCCGTAGTACTTCGAGATGATCTCCGGCCCGGCGATAGAGAAGAAACTGGCGGAGGTCTCGTTGGCGACCGCTTTGGCCAGCAGGGTCTTCCCGGTGCCCGGCGGCCCGTGGAGGAGCACGCCCTGTGGCGGCTCGATGCCGAGCTTCTTGAAGATCTGCGGGTGTTTCATCGGGAGCTCCACCATCTCCCTGACCCGTTGGATCTCGTTTTGGAGGCCGCCGATGTCCTCGTAGGTGATGCCGCCGCCGGTCTTCTCGAAGCCCGAGATGGGCTCCTCGCGGAGTTCGACGTCGGTATCTTCAGTGATGAGGACCACTCCCTCGGGTTCGGTCTCGACGGCGATCAGCGGGATCGCCTGGCCCGGCGACCGCATGAACGGATGGTTCGTCGAGGACATCACCGGAACGATGTCGCGACCGACGACCGGCCGCTTGAGGATCTGCCGTTTCACCATGCCGGCGGCGTCGGAACCGAACTGCACCGACGCCTCCTCGGGCGGTGCGAGCACCAGTTTGTCGGCTTTCGTCGCTTCCGCCTTCCGGATGGTCACCCGTTCGCCGATACCGACATCGGCGTTTTGTCGGGTGAACCCGTCGATACGGACGGTGTCCGTGTTCCAGTCCTGCCGGTCTGCACGCCAGACTTTCGCAGCAGTCGTATCTGCACCCTCGATCTCGATGATGTCGCCCGGACTCAGCTTCAGATGCAACAGCGTGTCCGGGTCGAGTCGGGCGATACCACGACCCGAGTCGTTCGGGTACGCCTTCGCAACCTCCAGTTGAACTTCGTTCATATTTTAGGGACGGCGATGTCAATGACTCCGATTCGTGCGCGGATAGGCTTTTTGCTAGTGTGAGTCATTTCCTGTGCTAGTAGCTATCACACACAGGTAGGACCGGACGTTACAAAGATGTACCGGCCTCGGTTGGTTTTGGCCCTTTCGGGACCGGCCGAATGCGACGGGGAGAGTGGCTTTTGGGTCTTCGCGAACGGAGCGACACACGACTCCTCGCTTTCGACGGTCGAATGGGTACCAGCGGCGACATGCTCATCGCCGGGTTTCTCGACGCCGGTGCCGACCCCTTGCCCTCGAGACCACCCTCGATGACGCATTCCCCGAGGTGCTGAACGGACGGGACGGTCGCGGACGCGGGCACACGGGACGTAGCTGTACCGATGCAGAAGCCACGGCTCGGCCACTCGTGACGGGTATCTGCGAGCCTGCCGATCGAGAGCACGGAAGCGGCCGTCGAGCGCGGGCCGACCGACTCGTCTCGTCGGCGGTCGAAAAAGCGATATCGCGATGGAGGGGCTCCTCAGCCGAGGAGGAGTCCGACCAGGTCAGCAATCGCGGACGACGTCTGAGTTTCCGAGTCGGTCGTCGAGTCGACGATTCCGTCGACAGCCTCGTCGATCGTCTCGTCGTCGGGGACCTCGTACTCGTCGTCGCCATCAGTTTCCTCACCGTCGTCAGCGTTGTCGTCTTCGCCGTCCTCGCCATCGCCGTCCTCGCTATCGCCGTCATCATCGGCGAAGTCACACGCCGTCGCCGTGCCGGTGAACGGATAGGTGCTCGAGTCGACCGCGTAGTCGCACGTCTCACCGCCGGCGGTGACGCGGACCAGATCCGGGTGGTCGCTGCCGACGTACCCTTCGTACGTCCACTCGACTTCGACCGGGCCGTCGTCGGTGTACTCCGTGGGGATCAGGGAGACATCGTCGTTGCCGTCCAGTTTTTCGATCACGAACTCGTCGCCGGTCCACGTCGCCTTGGCGAACTGCTCGAGATCGCCATCGTCGTTGTAAAACGTGATGGAGTCGATCGCGTCCGCGTCGGTGTTTTCGTTCTGGCCTGCGGTTGCCGTGCCGGCAACACCTGCAACCATCATGCTTCCGACGAGGGCGACTGTCAACAGTGCAGTGAATATCCGTTTCATAGTTTCCTGAAGCTCGGATGATCACACACGGAGTCGAACGCTGCCCGATGGGACACGGGTTGTCACGGCTCACCGCATCGCGCGTCGGCCGTGACTCGCTTTTCCATGCGGATCACCCGTCGAAATCGACCGTGTACGGCCATATGAAGGCGAAACACCGTTCAAACTGATAGTCGATATCTAAATTGTGTGTCTGAGAAGATTGTATAAAATCGGCGAAACTAAATCGTTTCAACGTGTAAGAATCGGTATTGTAGAACGGAGTTAGGGGGCTGATATACCGCTGCGACCGAATTACAGCGCTCGTATCAGCTTCGCCGATCATATCACGAATATCATAATTCAGGAAGGCGGAGAGCGAGTCGGTCGCTTGCCGATCGGACGGCTCCCGACGGAACGACCACGTACCCCGGCAACGGCCGCCGTTGTTACGGTTTTCGACCGATTCGAAGCGAGGGCTCGAGACGAAAATCGTCGTCTCGCCGTCGCCATCGGGACCCGCTGGTCGATCGCGGCGAGCCGAACGCCGACCTACTACCGACAGTCCCTAACGACGACCTTCCGTTTCGTCGGCCGGTCTACTCCCGGGGCGGACCGGTGGCGGACTGGGATCGCGGTGTGCCTACCGACGGCCGCGACCGTTCGGTAGGAGCGACCGCTTCGAGTGTCCTGGCGGCCGGGCTGGGGCCACCAGCGCTCCGATTCGTGAGATCGGCGTCATCGAACCGCTCTGTACAGGGGGTCTACGAATCACTCCCGACTGGTGGCACGCGGTGGCGCGCGTTGTCGACTACCCGGGGGAGACCGAGGGCAGTCGACGACAGCGTGCGAGGCGTTGGCAGCGCGTGCTCCGGCGGTGGCTGAGCGAGCGAATCGGCTGGGAAGGGGAAGGACGCGGTCACTCCCTGCCCCGAGGGTCGGACGCTTCGCTCCCGTCAGTCCCAGTTACACACCACGCTCGAGACGCTGGCAGTTCGCCACGCGATCCACTGCTGGTTCCGCCGTGGAGGACGGTGTGCCGATCGGAGACGACTGGACTCGAGCGCCGAGCCCCGATTACTCGTCGCTGCGGTCGGTCTCGCGGTGGCTGCCGCTGTCAGTCTCGCGGTGGAGCAGCCCAGGTGCGACCGAACAGCCACAGGGCCTGACGACGCCAGTATGGGGGCCGGTCGATGTCAGCGCGGTAATGGGCTGCCCGCAACTGGGACACGAGAGCAGCGCCGAGTCGTCCATTCGGCCGTCGTCGCCATCTCCCGTCCCCTCGCTACACATCGCGAACGCACCTCCCGATCGAACGCGGCGTCGACACTGGTCGCGTCGGGCGGTTCTGCCGTCGTGCGGGACGTTTATATCCCGGTAGAATCAACGTAATCATGCTTCGGAACCCTCGCGGGTTTGGAAGCGAGTCTCGGGTGCTATGACCACCCGGGGCATTTCGATACGCCCCCTTGCCGCTGGAGACCGGCTTCCGGTTTTCAGTTTGATGGGTTGTCACTTATATCTACTGTTAACGCCCCGTAAGGATACCGCCTCGAGCGGCAGGGCTCGATGCGACTCCGTGACCGCGAACATGGCATCCGGAGTCGCCGTCACTCGGCCTCGAGTCGGGCCAGTCGTCTGGTCGATACGGTCGCCTAATCGACTCGAGCACAACGTATAAAAAAGCGAACGTGGAATCGGCCGGAGAGCGACCCTCTCAGCCAGCGATGAGTGCGGCCAGATTGCCGCTGAATGCGGACCCGTTGGCGGTCTGCCCGTTATTGTTGGACGCGTCGACCGACTGTTCCAGCGTCTGATTGATCGTTTGGTCGCCGGTAGAGCCGTCGATGGTGACGCCACCAGTGCCACCGTTATCGCCGTTGCCGTCGGTCGAACACACGGACACCGTTCCGCTAACGGGGAGATCAGGTGCACCGGTCACCTCAGGGACAGTGAAGTCACACGTCTGCCCGTTCGACGCGACAGTTGCAGTGGTCGGGGCCTGTCCAGGCGGCAGCCCATCGTTGAGGGTATACGTCGCTTCGATCGGTTCTCCCTGCTCGTTGAACGCAGTCGCGGTCACGGTGATATCACCCACTTCGACCGACTGGATGGAGTCGATAAGGACGAACTCGTCTCCGTCCCATTCGAACACGGCGACTGGGTTCGGTCCTTCCGATTGGGTGAACGTGACGGTCTGAATACCCGGCTGGGTCCCGTCAGCACCGTTATCGCCGCCATCCATCACGCGCTCGTTGAAGTCAACGTCGACCCCGGTCGCGTTCTGATCGGCGAACTGGAGCGCGTTCTGTTCGATCTGGTTCACCTGGGAAACGTCTTGTCCCTGCTCGATGTTCGTCTCTGCGATCCCCAGGTCACCGATCCGCTTGTCGTCGTCGTCGTCGTGATGCTCACCACCTGCAGCTGCCGTTCCTGCAAAGCCCATGACCGCCAGGCTTCCAATTAACGCGAGCGTCAGTAGTACCGTGGATGTTCGTCTCATAGTTAGGTTGCTGTGTTCGTCTGGGCGAGCGCACCGTGTACAAGCGGGCCCTTCGATAGGACACGGATCGTTTCGATCACTCCACCACTCCGTCGTTCTTTGACTGCGAATGCCCGCGTATCACGATGCGTCACCTGGTCGATCCCGACCGCAGTGTTCCATATGAAGGCTGAATACCGTTCAGAACCCTACTCCTGCCCTACAGTGTACCGCTCGAGCGTTCTCCGAAACTACTGCCAGTAGCTGTTTTTTAGTAGCCGATACGGAATATCAACTCGTTGTCCCCAATCCGATGGGGGCAGAGACGGATATAACCTGTCTCTGCGTCCGAATTTGAGCACAACGTACTTGCCGGCCATATTCGCCACCGGCGAATAGCATCTCACTACTGCTGTTCGAGATCAACGGTACAACCCGTCAGAACACCACGGAACGGAAACCAGTACGACCCTGGATATGTACTGTTCGATGAAGCAGCCTCACGATACCCGAGTTGGGCGGCAGGGGACTCACGCGGAATCGCAACCGATTACGGACCGGTACCGCTGACAACGGATATGACTGGACGATTTGCGTGAAGAACTTCGGGAAGCCGGCGTTCGGCTACTGATCAACCACCGTGAGTGTCATCCACTTGATTTGGCGGACAACGGTCGGCATAATGATGTCACCCATCATCACCGAGCAGTAGTTGAGGCCGTCTTCGTTGCGCTCAAGCAGCGGGACAGTGACACGCTCCGGTCTCGGACATGGTTCGGACAGTTCCGGACCGTATTCTAAAAGCGGCTGTGAGGAATATCGAACCGCCTTCCTGATTTCGGTTAGCATCGACTGAACCGATCAAGACGAAGCCTGCTGATCTGTAACCGTTCTGTAGAGTACGAAATAGCAGGCTGGAATCAGAACACCTGTCAGACCCAGTCCGAGGAGTATCGGAGTGATTCCCGTCGGGTCCGGACTCAGCATGAATGAGATTGAAACCCCGACAAACAACGCAAGCACGACCGAGATCGCCCCTCTCACGATAGTCTCCATAGTTAGCAGTCTTGTTGAGAATTCAATAAGCGCGGTGATTCCTGCGCCGGTAATCCAATTAACCCGACAGACCGATTCGTCGGGTCAAGTGCGTGGAACGCATTGTTGTTCCGCGTCTAAACAAGCCGCCACGGAACTATCGGAGTCACTGCACAACTGTCGTGCAATCGGGTGTGCAGTGGCTCCGATAGACCACTCGAGGCGGTCACCAGGTCGCGACTCGAGAGCCCGTCACCCAAATACGGACCGAGGAGACCGGAACGGTGAGCGATCTGATGCACTCGAGATCAAGGCGGCGAGTACGAGCACCGTGACGATCGCGGGCAGGGCGGTCGACGAGGGCGACTGCAGAAGCGCGTCGTACGACGGTGGGTGGTCGGTTCGAGACGGGTTGCACGGCGAACGCGCAGTCGTCGCCCGTAACACCCAGTGGCGATCGACGCCGCAGCTCGCCGCCGATATCTTCGCTCTTCGCTCTCTCGAGGTGGACAACAGTAGTCTCTCCGCTAGACTCCAAAAATAAAAGCGTACGCTGTTGCTAACGTGGGCTGCTATCCTTAAGTGATGAGATTTGCCGGGAAGTCAACGTCGACGTCGATCCCGGTCGCATTGGCGTCGTTGTCGTTGGCCTGGTTCGCGGAGATCGTGTACACGTCGTCAACGACGTTGACGTTGTTCTGGTCGACGTCTTGGTTCTGGAGCGCAACAGTCTTCGAGTAGCTTTCGTCCGAACTGGCGAACGATGCTGCGATCTGGGTCTGTGAGTTGCTGTTACTCTGATCGTTGTTTATGGTCGTCGTCGCGTCCGAGTCCTGATCGATATCCACGGAGGAATTAACGTCTTGATTGAACTCCGGCTGTGCCGCTGCTGTTCCGGCGAACCCCATGAAAGCGAGGCCGCCGATCAGTGCTACCGTCAGTGCGAGCGTGAGTGTGCGTTTCATAGTGGATTGCGGTCACCGCTGTGCAGTCGGGCACCACGCGTCTAACCACACCGGAGCGCATCCATACGGGAGGACACTCCTCGTCAGGCGGCGCTGTCGCTGGTCGCGAACAGGCAGCCTTCTCCCGGTAGCGTCCCGATATGGCGCGTTGCCCGGTCGCTACTCATCACAGGGACCCATTTGAACCCGGCAAACGGTTTCGGACCGAATAGCGGCATTAGAGCACCTGATTGGGGTGGCTATCGTCTCAGGTGGACCGTTCAGCGGCCGGCAGTCGAGTACTTGTCCTCGTTTCGAGGACGTTATCGGGTGTGTCTCCTCTCCGTCGCGTTCGACCGCCTCGGGACCGAGATCACTCCCTGTGAAATGATCGGTACGCGACTCTTGTGCGCTAATATTCGAATTCGGCGGCCGAAACGGTCCACGTATCGTGAGCGTTCGCTTCGGTTTGATTCGGCACGGTTACGACCGCCTTCGTTTGCGATAAGATGCTTTCGGTTGCGGAACCGTGGGCCGGTATCCGATCGAGAAGCCGCCGATTTCCACGGATAAGCAGCGGCCTTCGAATCCATAGGCCGCTTCATACTGCCGCCAACCTGTCGATAACAAAGGGACTCATGCGGATAGGATGGTTTGCATCGCAGAGATTCAGAAACAAACGACCATCACGATACAGATCACACGATCAATGACAACCACTACAACGAGACGCTCACGAACTACGACACTCTTTCTGTCCTGTATGATCGCCCTGTCGATGGTCGCGGCCGGCGTGCCGGCTGCGACCGCAGGCGGAGAGGGTGAGTTGGATGCCGGAACGGTACACGCACTCGAGGAGGGTGAGGAACTCTATCTCGTGTTCGGTGCCGATTTGAGCGACCAGTCGCTCGAGGAGTACGTCGACGAACACGCGGACGACTCGAGTAATGCCGATACCGAGATCGTTCAATACCAGGACGTCGATCAGGTCAACATCAACGAGCAAGGCTCTGCGGTGTCGATCGCGATCGACGGCGGCGAGGCAACCGCCATCCAGGAATCGAACCAGGAGAACGATAACGTCCAGAGCGGCGAGGCGATCTCCAAGAGCGGGAGCGTAGAGACCGCGACAACCCAGTTCGAGAACGTCGGCGATGTCAACATCATTATCGGCAACGGCGGCGACCAGCAGTTCGATGGCTGGGGGGTCAAGGACAAGAAGGGCGATGAGACGATCACACAGGAAGCGGTTGCCAGCGTTGCCCAGTCCCAGACGGTCGGGCAGGTCAACTACAACAACCAGAGCACCGCCTTCGCCTTCGCGATGGACGACAGCGATGCGACCGCGCTCCAGCAGTCCTACCAGCGAAACGAGAACCTCCAGGAGGGGATGGCCAACGCCTCGAACGTCTACCTCGGTGACGGCAAAGTCGGGCACAAGAAGGACAAGTCGGGTGACCACGGCGCTGGCTCGAGCACGGGCCAGGACGCCGACGCGCTGCTCGAGCAGTCACAGGACGTCGTCCAGGAGAACGTCAACGAACAGGGCGGTGCGGTCGCCATCGCCATCGGCGAGAACAGTACCGCCACGGCGATCCAGTTCACCGACCAGAGCAACCTCAACGAACAGATCGGAAGCGTCGACGCCTCGAACCTGATGGCAACGGCCACCGGAATGAACGTCGCGACCGCGGGCAATGTCAGCGGTGACATCCTCTCGACCGAGACCGACGTCGGCGAACCGGACAAGGAGGACAAGAAAGACGGGATCGACGGCGAACAGGTCGCGACCGCCGGCGTCGCTCAGGAGCAGGCGGTCGAACAGCGAAACATCAACCTGCAAAACACCGCACTGGCCATCGCACAGAACGGTAGCGAATCCACCGCGATTCAGCTGGCCTACCAGCAAAACTACAACGCACAGGTCGGCTACGCCGACGCCATCAACGTCTACGCGAGCCCCGGCTACGTCACCGACGACGTTACCCGGACCTCGAGTACGACCGTGACGGTCGACGGCAACGCGGGCGAGGCTATCCCCGGCGCGTCGTACGACTACGCCGGTACCGCGAACCAGACGAACGACGCCGAGCAGACCGCGAGCGCGGCGATCGTGCAGAGCCAACTCATCACGCAGGAGAACCTCAACGAGCAACACACCGCCGTCGCGGTCGCCGAAGACGGCGGCAGTGCCGGTAGCTCACAGATCAGCCTGCAGGAGAACGAGAACGTCCAGCTCACGTCCGTCGCGTCGACGAACGTCTGGGCCGGCGCGTAACGCATTCCAGTCCGTCACACGGCCGACGTTCGGCCACCGTGACCGACGACCTTCGTTTCTTTCGACCTCACCCGACGTCATCGAGCGGCGCGTCCCGTCGTGCGACGGATGCGAGTCTATCATCGAGAACGGCCGCGCAGCCGGGACGGGACCCGACTACGACTCGTCCGGGTCGTCCGGTGGTGCCGATCCGTCCCCGTCGTCTCGATGTTCGGCGAGGGCTTCGTCGACGGTCAGGTCACCGGCGGCGACACGCCGGGCGAGCACCTCGTCGATCGCCCGGTTGTGTTCGCTTCGCTCGCGCGAGCGGTCCTTGATGACCTGCAGTTCCCCCTCCGTCGGTTCGATCTCGCGTGCGTCGACGACCTCCCCCTCGAGCCGGGCGATGTTGACCGCCGCCAGCACGTCGCCCATGCCCCGCGCGCCCGTGCCGAGATAGGGGGTCGTCCCCGTCTCGTCGACGAGTTCGACCTGCACGGTATCGAGTTCGTTGACCAGTTTCGCGCTCTCGAGGCGGGAGCCGTCGCCGATCCGGACGAGGGGCGACGGGGCCTCGGCGGCCTCGCGCTGGATCACGTCGACCGCGTCGCCGAGGGGGACCTGAAACGTCGCGACGATGGTCTCGCCGGTCAGGACGGCGATCCCGGGTTCCTTTCCCGGATCGACGCCGATGACCGTCCGGCCGCCGTTGCCGCGAACCGCCGCCAGCGCCCGGTCGACAGTCCGCCGAGGGTCGTCGGGGTCGGCGACGATCGTCGGTACGTCCGCGAAGGCGTCGGCGTTATCCGCGCCGGTGACGACGACGGTTGCCTGCTCGGGAAGCGCCGTGTCGGGCTCGATAGTCGTAAACGTGGTTCCGCGGTCGCGGAGTTCGTTGACGACGCCGTGGTAGACCTCGAAGTCCGTCGTAGCGACGACGATCACGGCTCGGACTTCGCGCCGGGGGAGAATAAACGTACCCAACCCGCGAGCGGCCGCCCGTTCCGGGGCCTTTTTGCGCATCCCATCCCAACTCGAACCGTGATCGACGAGGCGATTCCGACCGGCTGTGGCCCGATCGACGAGTTGCTCGGTGGGGGGTTCGAACGCGGCACCGTCACGCAGTTGTACGGCCCGCCGGCCGCCGGAAAGACGAACCTCGCGCTGTCGGCGGCCGTGGAAACGGCCGTCGACGGCGGGACTGCGGTCTATATCGACACCGAGGGGGTGTCCGTCGACCGCTTCCAGCAGTTGCTCGAGGCAACCACCGGCCAGTCGTCTCGAGACGGGGCCGAGCCGGACGACATCGAGGCCGTCGCCTCGCGAATCGTCATCGAGGACGTACTGGACTTCGAGGAACAGGCCGAAGCCGTCCGCGACGCCGAGGAGTTCGCCGAGCGCGCGGACCTGATCGTGGTGGACAGCGCGACCGGCTTCTACCGCCTCGAGCGCACCGCAGACGGTGACGAGGGCGAGGCGCTCCGGAGCGTCACCCGGCAGGTGACGCATTTGCTCTCGCTGGCCCGAAAACACGATCTCGCGGTCGTCCTGACCAACCAGGTCTTCGCCGATCCCGATTCGGATCGGACCAAGGGACTCGGCGGCAACACCCTGGAACACTGGACCGGAACGGTCGTCCGCCTCGAGCGCTTCCGCGCCGGGAAGCGACGCGCGACACTGGAGAAACACCGCTCGAAGCCCGCCGGAGAATCGGCACAGTTCCGGATCACCGAAACCGGACTCGAGGGTGAAGACGACACGCGACGGGGCTGACACACGGTTCGGCCCGTCCCGACCGCGTTCGTTTGCCGCGGTCCGTGGTCGGATGGCAGTTCGTCCACGTTCCGGAACCGATCGGCGAGTGCGACGACCTACCGGACCCCAGTCGCTACGACCCGGTTTCCGGGTCGTCTCTCGAAAAAAAGGCGCGACCGCCGGGAGAGCCGCGAGTTCGCGCGCGGTGTGCGCCGCCTTAGATCTGGTTGAGCTTCCGCAGGAGCTGGCCGCGGTACTCCTCGTCGCTGGTGACGCCTTTGAGTTCCAAGACGTTGCGCTCGAGTTTGTCGAGCGCGACCCGGAACGAGTTCTCCGCGCCGTAGCCTTCGCCGGTGCCGGCGACCTGATCCTTGTTCGTCCGCAGGCGGATCTGACACTGCACGAGCGGCGTCCCGCGGAGCTTCTCGTTGTGCTCGTGGAAGCGGACGTGAGCGTGCATCACCTGCATGTCGGCGTACTTGTCCGCGACGTCTTCGATGCTCTGGACGATCGACTCCCGGGTGATGGTATCGAGCATCGAGATGTTCGTGATCTGGACGTCCATGTGCTCCTCCTCGGTGAACGTCAGCGCGCGCAGGACGTCCGTCTTGGTGATGACGCCGGTGACGACGCGGTCGTCGTCCGCCGGCGTGACCATCAGTCCCGCGAAATCGTTCTCGAGCATCGTCTCGACGGCGTCCTTGGCGGTGGCGTCGAGCGTCGTCGTCTCGACGGGGCTCGTCATGATGTCGTAGACCGGCACGTCGAGCAGGCGCTGGGTGTCGCCGACCCGATCGCCGGTCGTCGTCGTGTGGTTCTCCCGGATGACGAAGTCGGCGATATCGTGGGTCGTCACGACCCCGGAGAGGTAGCCGTTTTCGTTCATGATCGGCAGCCGGGAGATGCCGTGCTCGCGCAGGTGGTTGATCGCCTTCCCGATCCCGTCGTCCTCGGTGAGCGTGACCGGATCGGCGGTGTAGATGTCCTCGACGGTCAGCGTATCGAGGTTCTCCAGAACCGCCTCGAGAATGGCGTCGTCGGTAATGACACCCCAGAGGTCGCCGTGCTCGAAAACCGGCGCGACCTTGGCGTTGCTCTCGACGAGCACGCGTGCGGTCTCTCTGACGTCTTCCTGCCGGTCGACCTTGGGCGACGGCGTGCTTCGGCTCGGTTTGGTGAGTGCCGCGACCTTGGCGTCGTCCTCGACGTGGGATTGGAGGATCTCCCGCTCGCTGATGACGCCCTCGTACTCCCCGTCGTCGGTGACGATGATTCCCTTGGGGTTGCCGTTCTCGAACATCGAACGGACCTTCCCCATGCGTGTTCCGACGTCGACTTCGATGTACTCCGTGGTGGCGATATCAGCGATATTCATCCTTCTAGGAGTAGCTACTGTCGCAGAGGTATTTAAGGTACTGCCCGTTTTATCGATGGGGGAGCACCCAGGGGGTTTTTGTACTAGCCGTTGAATCGGCGGCCGATGCTCGATATCAGCGTCTTCGGTCGCTACACCTACCTCCTCACGGAGGTGGTCTGGGGTACCGTCGCCGCCCTCCTGTTACGTCGCGCGAACGCGCTTCGGAAGGCGGCGGTGACCGTCCTCGCGCTCTACCCGATCGCCTACGTCTGGGACCGGTACACCCTTGCCGTGGGCGTCTTCGACATCAAACTCCGGACGGGCATCGACATCGCCGGCATCCCGCTCGAGGAACACCTGTTCATGGCGGTCGTCCCCGGACTCGTCATCGGGATTCACGAGACGATCTTCGGCGACGGAGCCGCGAACTGCTGAGAGGCCCGGTTTCCGTTTTCAACGGGTCCTGTTCGCCTCGCTACGTGGACACCCTGTCTCACTTCATGTAAGCGATCGCGACTGTCTTGTACCGGGAGATCGATACGTAACCTAATGGACGGTCCGCGGCTCGCGGCGACGGCAACCGATACGGCGGAGAGCACTGACCGTGCGCTGCTTCGGGGCGTCGCGACGATTCTCGTCGCCGTCGCCCTCGTCTGCTCGCTCGCGCTCGGAACGGCGCTGTTCGCGCCCACTTTCATCGACGGCCTCGGATTCGAGGACGGACCCTCGCCCAGTTCCGAACCGCCGCCGGCCGGCGAACGCACCCCCGCGGTGACCGACTCGGACGATCCCGGGAACTCGAGTTACGAGACCGATATCGAGACGATCAGGTCCCCCACCGTCGAGGACTTCGTCCACGCCGAAATCAACGAGCGTCGGGCCGAGCACGATCTCCCCCCTCTCGAGTGGGACGGGACGGTCGCGTCCGTCGCCCGCGCCCACGCGTATGATATGGCCCAAAACGAGTACTTCGAACACACGAATCCCGACGGCGAAGGACCCTACGACCGGTTCGAGGACGTCGACAGCTACTGTCGCGGGTACGGCGAGAATATCGCCATGACGTGGGTCGATCGGCGCGTCCAGCGGCCCGACAGCAACGATGTCGTCCGCTATCAGACTGCCGAGGCCCTCGCGAACGGGCTGGTCAATCAGTGGATGAACTCCACGGACCACCGGCACGCGATCCTCGAAGCGGGCGAGACGCCCCGCTGGGATCGCGCGGGTGTCGGCGTCTACATCGCCGCGGACGGCTCCGTCTACGCGGGCCAGAACTTCTGTCGCGAGTGGTGACCATCGGTCGGACACACCGCCTCGAGCAGTGACGGAAGCAGCGCGAACGTGGAAAATAAACGACCGTCGGCACGGCAAACACGTACACGTTCTTAGCCCTGACCGTCGTATGGACCGTATGGCGTTTCCGGAGACACTCACGGCGATCTATCGGACGGCGAGCGACCGCGATATAAGCTTTCTCGCTGCCGGCTTCGCCTACTACGCGTTCGTTTCGCTGATCCCGCTCGTCTTGCTCGCGCTCGTGGTCGGATCGGTGGTCGGCGGCGAGCAAGCGGCCCAGCGGCTGATCACCGCCGCCGGTGATTTCCTCCCGGCGTCGGGCGAACAGTTAGTCACCAACGCGTTGACGACCGAATCGGGCCGTGCCGAGGCGACCGTCGTCGCGTTCCTCGTCGCTACCTGGGGTGCGCTCAAGGTCTTTCGCGGCTTGAGCCTCGCGTTCGACAACGTCTACGACGAAATCGCCGAGGACACCCTCGTCGATCAGATCAGGGACGGCCTCACCGTGATCGTCGCCGGTGCAGTCGCACTCGCCCTCATGATCGGGATCGGCGCGGCACTCCGGCTCCTCCCCGGAACCGTACCGCTCGCCGGCCTGCTCGGCTGGGTCGCGCTACTTGCGGGGCTCGTCTTCGTCTTCCTTCCGATCTACTACGTCCTCCCGCCGATTCCAGTCAGCCTCGGCGAGGCGCTCCCGGGCGCGCTCTTCGCGGCGGTCGGCTGGACGATCCTCCAGTTCGGATTCCAGCTGTACGCGTCGAACGCCGCCCAGTACGAGGCCTACGGGGCCGTCGGGGCCGTTCTCCTGTTCGTCACCTGGCTGTACTTCGCCGGCATCATCATTCTCGTCGGTGCCGTTCTCAACGTCGTCCGCGCCCAGCCGTCGCTCGCCGACTAACGCGGCCTCGGGGACGACGCCGTCTCGGTCCGTCGCGCCCTGGGAGAAGGATTATGTCCCCAGCAGCGACAGAGCATCACGATGAGCGACGAGCAATCGACCTCCACTGCGACCGACGACGCCGATGCGGCCGACGAGACCGAGTCGACGGGTAGTTCCGACCCCGGCGGCGGTCCCCAGCGCGTCGTCTCCGAGGAGAGCGTCGACGATATCCTCGAGTCGCTGGAGTCGACGCCATCGGAATCGGCGGCGTCGACCGATGCGACCGTCACGACGAGCGTCTCGAGCGAGCCGGTCACTACCGCGACCGACGACGACGGGCAACCGACGCCGGAGCCGACCGCCGAAACGGAACCCGACGACGACGGGGCGGACGAGGGAGCGAACGCCACCGACGCCGCGACGGTCGACGCGGCCGCGTCGTCGCCCCCCGACGACGCCTCGCTCGCGGACCTCGCCGCTCGCGTCGAAGACGGAACGGTCACCGGGGCGGACGTCCGCGCGTCCGAAGCCGGCGACGGTCGAGACTCGACGCCCGAGATCGACGACGTCGACCTCTCGATGGACGACCTCGAGACGAGCCACCGCAGCGGGACCGAGACCGGGAGAGCGATGCCCGACGATGCCGGCCCGCTCGCCGGCACGGTCGACCGGGATGGAGGCACCGAGACGACCGACGACGAGGCCGATAGTCCCGGACTACTCGGTCGGCTCGCGCGATTCTTCTCGAGATAACTGGCCCGATGCGGCCGCTGTCTCGGCTCGACACCGCTCGGGCCGTGGAACCGATCCGAGGGAGGGTGGTCCCGAGTCCGTTCATCGGAACAGTGATGATACCGTATTGATCAATAGTACGCAATGTCGTCGGACGACACACGTGAGTGGGCCGGGCGTCGGCAGACGACGAACCTGCTTCTCGGGACGAATATTGTGGTGCTCGCGGCCGGGTTCATTCGGCTCGGCAACGTCGGGCCGTGGCCGATACGAGTCCTCTCGGAACTCGTCCTCGTCCTTGTCATGCTCATCGCGGTGTCCCTCGTCCTCGGGAGCCTCGTGAGTCACGAGTAACATCGGTTGCGGTCACAGCACGGCTGGCCCCGTTCGAACCCGTCCACAGTCGGTCCTGCAACTCACGATCTCGCTCGCGATCGGAGAGGGGACGAGTGCTACAAACGGACACATCGCTCCGCTCGTCGCGTTAGTTCGGAAGAAGTGGGTTGGAGCAGATTTGAACTGCCGGCCTCCTCCATGTCAAGGAGGTGTCGTAACCAGACTAGACCACCAACCCTGGTTTGGCTTTCGTCCGTGGCTCGCGTCGCCACGCTTTCTGACTGCACTCGTTCGTTGCTCCCCACACCAATTGAAGGTTTCGAATCGGCCGCCGTGCGGGAGTCGGAACCACGCACCCGGTCGACACGCTTAAGACGATGTACTGATTTGGGCATTACAAGACAACTACGTACATTGGTGTGCACTATGCAGGAATACGTCGAACGAGTCACGGACGGGGAGGATCTCACGCAATCGGACGCTCGAGCGGCTTCGACGGCCGTTTTCGAGGGCGCGACGGAGGCACAGATCGGCGCGCTGCTGGCGGCACTGCGCGCGAAAGGAGAGACGGAAGCCGAGATCGCGGGCTTTGCCGAAGGGATGCGCGACGCGGCCAGAACGATCACGCCCGACCGGGAGCCGTTGGTCGATACCTGCGGCACCGGCGGTGACGATTACGATACGATCAACGTCTCGACGACGAGCGCGATCGTCGCGGCCGGTGCGGGTGTCCCGGTCGCCAAGCACGGCAACTACTCCGTTTCCTCCTCGTCGGGCAGTGCGGACGTCTTGGAGGAAGTCGGCGTCACCGTCGAAGCTGAACCGCCGGCCGTCGAGGAGGCCATCGAGGACGACGGCATCGGGTTCATGCTCGCGCCGGTGTTTCACCCGGCGATGAAGGCCGTCATCGGCCCGCGCAAGGAACTGGGCATGCGGACGATCTTCAACGTCCTCGGACCGCTCACGAACCCCGCCGGGGCGGACGCACAGGTCGTCGGCGTCTACGACCCGGACCTCGTCCCCGTGCTCGCGGATGCCCTCTCTCGCATGGCCATCGAGCGCGCGCTGGTCGTCCACGGCGCGGGAACCGACGAGATCGCAATTCACGGCGAGACGGTCGTCGCGGAGGTCGACGGCGATACCGTCACCGAATACGCGCTCGAGCCGGCCGCACTCGGTCTCGCGGAACACGACATCGCGGCCATTTCCGGCGGCTCGCCGGCGGACAACGCCGACGACATGCGCGGCATCGTCGCGGGTGACGTGACCGGCGCGAAACGCGAGGTCATCCTCGCGAACGCCGGCGCGGCGATCTACGTCGCCGGCGAGGCCCGCTCGCTCGAGGCCGGAGTCGACGCGGCCCGGGAGGCGATCGACTCCGGCGCGGCGGCCCGAAAGCTCGAGCGACTCCGCGGCGCGACGGCACGGGCGGGGGGACAATGACGCGGGTCAAGATCTGCGGACTGACCAGCGAGGCCGATCTCGAGGCCGCGATCGATGCGGGCGCGGACGCGATCGGGCTCATTTGTGACGTCTCGGTCGACACGCCCCGTGAGGTCTCGATCGAACGGGCCGCGGCGCTCGCGGCGGCCACCCCGCCGTTCGTGACGAGCGTCCTCGTGACGATGCCGGCCGGCCCCGAGGAAGCGATCGAACTGGTCGAGACGATCGAACCCGACGCGATTCAGATTCACAGCGACATCCGGACCAGCGACCTCGCGTACCTGCGCGCGAACCTCGAGACGGACCTCCTGCTCGCGGTCGACGCCGACGACGCGGCGACCGCGGAGACCTACGACGACATCGTCGACGGCCTTATCGTCGACACGCCGGGCGAGGGCGGGGGCGGCGGCACCGGACGAACCCACGACTGGGACCGGACCCGACTGGCCGCTGCCGACCTCGAGTCGCCGCTGATCCTCGCGGGCGGCTTGACGCCCGACAACGTCGGCGATGCGGTCCGCACCGTCGATCCCTTCGCGGTCGACGTCGCGAGCGGCGTGGAAAAACGCGGCGGGGTCAAAGACGCCGACGCCGTCCGATCGTTCGTCGATCGCGCCAAGAACGCCCGCAGACCGGCGGAGCCGTAACCGTGACCGAACACGACTCCGACTCGGTGCCGGCCGACCGGCCCGCGTTCGACGTCGATCGGGAAACCTTCCGCGACTACGCGGGCACGAGCGCGGACCGGGCGGATCGACCCGCCGTCGTCCACACCGTCGCGACGCTCGAGATCGAGACGACGCCGCTGGCCGCCTACGCCGCGCTCACCGGTCGCTCCGAGGCGATCGATCGCGAACGGTCGCCGTACGCCTTCCTGCTCGAGAGCGCGGAGAAGACCGCCTCGAGCGACCCGGATGGAGCGTTCCGACCCAGCGCTGCGGGGACCGAACGGCACGCGCGATACTCCTACGTCGGGTACGACCCCGAGGCCGTCGTGACGGTCGAATCCGGCACGGCCACCGTCGACGCGCTGTCAGACGACGCGCCCCTCGAGTCGATTCGGACGGACGCCGAGGGCGACACCGTCGACGCGCTTCGGGCCGCGATGCCGGACGTGCGCCTCGAGAACGCGCCCGATCACGACCGCCAGCAGCTGGACGGCGGACTCGTCGGCTTCCTCGCCTACGACGCCGTCTACGATCTCTGGCTCGAGGAAGTCGGCTGCGAGCGGCCCGACTCGCAGTTCCCCGACGCGCAGTTCCTACTGACGACGAAGACGCTCACCTTCGACGAGCGCGATGGGACGGTCTCGCTGGTCTGTACGCCGGTCATCGAGGCCGACGACGACCCGGACGAGGTGTACGACGCGCTCGAAACGGAAGCCGCCGCCGTCGCGGCGACGCTGCGCGAGGCCGACGAGCCACGGACCAACGGCTTCACCCGCGACGGCGAGCGTGCCGGACCCAAAGCGGAGTACGAGGAGAGCGTCCGGCGGGCCAAAGAACACGTCCTCGATGGGGACATCTACCAGGGCGTCGTCTCCAGAACGCGAGAGCTCTCCGGCGACATCGATCCCATGGGCTTCTACGAGGCGATGCGGGACGTGAACCCGTCGCCGTACATGTACCTGCTCGACCACGACGATCTCACCGTCGTCGGGGCCAGCCCCGAGACCCTGATCTCGGTGCGCGGGCGCGAAGTCATGTCGAACCCGATCGCGGGCACCTGTGACCGGGGCTCGAGTCCCGTCGAGGACCGTCGATTGGCGGGCGAG
This sequence comes from Natrinema pallidum, assembly GCF_005890195.1. Lineage (NCBI taxonomy): Archaea > Methanobacteriati > Methanobacteriota > Halobacteria > Halobacteriales > Natrialbaceae > Natrinema > Natrinema pallidum. Next base: position 1,056,477 of record NZ_CP040637.1, read on the forward strand.
ATGCTGGCGGACGGAAAGGAGCGCGCCGAACACACGATGCTGGTCGATCTCGCGCGCAACGATGTTCGGCGCGTCTCGGAGCCGGGATCGGTCCGCGTCGACGAGTTCATGAACGTCCTCAAGTACAGCCACGTTCAGCACATCGAGTCGACCGTGACCGGAACGTTGGCCGACGACTCGGACGGGTTCGACGCGACTCGAGCCGCCTTCCCCGCGGGAACGCTCTCGGGAGCCCCGAAGATCCGGGCGATGGAGATCATCGACGACCTGGAGTCCGAACCGCGAGGGCTCTACGGTGGCGGCGTGGGCTACTACTCGTGGACCGGCGATACGGATTTCGCGATCGTCATTCGGACTGCAACCGTTGAGGACGAAGGCTCGTGGGATCGAATCACGGTCCGGGCCGGTGCGGGGCTGGTCGCGGACAGCGACCCCACCGCGGAGTACGAGGAGACCGAGCAGAAGATGGGAGGCGTCCTCGCGGCCCTCGAGGAGATCGACCGCCCGGCAGCGGAGCAGCCGACCGACGACGACCCAGACGCGACGGCGGAGGTGAGCCGATGAGCACTACGGGGACCGAGCGCGATACGGACGCGGCGGCGGATCGCAGCGATGTGGACCCGATCACGGTCCTGTTCATCGACAACTACGACTCGTTCACGTACAACCTCGTCGAGTACGTCAGTCAGCAGGCCGGCACCGAGACCGCGGTGCTGAAAAACACTGCCTCGCTCGCGGACGTCCGCGCCGTCGACCCCGATGCGATCGTCATCAGCCCCGGTCCCGGTCACCCGAAGAACGACCGCGATGTCGGCGTGACGATGGCCGTACTGCGGGACTGCTCGCCAGAGATACCGACGCTCGGGATCTGTCTCGGTCTCGAGGCCGCCGTCTACGAGTACGGCGGGACCGTCGGCCGCGCGCCGGACCCGATCCACGGGAAGGCCTCCGCGGTCGATCACGACGGCGAGGGAGTCTTCGCGGGCCTCGAGCAGGGCTTTCGGGCGGGCCGCTATCACTCGCTCGTCGCGACCGCGGTCCCGGACTGTTTCACGGTCTCGGCGACCGCCGAACACGGGGAGGAGACGCTCGTCATGGGCGTCCGCCACGAGACGTTTCCCCTCGAGTGCGTACAGTTCCATCCCGAGAGCGTCCTCACGGCGAACGGCCACGACGTGATCGAGAACTTCCTTTCGCGGGTCTGATGTGACCCCACCTCGGATCGTCATCGAGACGGGGAGCGAAAAACAGCGGGTCCGCGCGGGGTCCGACCCCGCGCCGGTAGCCGGTCACCGGCCGCGCCGGTCTCGTTAGACGCCGGGGAGCAACTCGAGTTGCCCGACCGCGTAGAGAGCCGCGAGAACGACTGCAGCGACGATACCGACTCGAACGGCGAGTTTGATCGCGATTCGGAGCGCGATGACGGCGACCGCGAAGGCGGCGAGTAGGGCCAACACCAGCAGGATCGGTGGTGCCGACGTTAGTACATCGAACATACGCCAGTTCCCACGCCCCAGGGACGTAACCTTTCTGGATATCGTGACTGATCCGCAGCGACGACTGACTCTCGAGAAACTATTGGCGAACAAAAAAATCAGGAGGTTGCGACCCCATCTCGTCGGTTACAGTCACTTTCAGTCCGGTCTGAAAATCGTTAAGACGGTCCGCGACGTAGCTATCGTTGACCACACAGGCGGCCGTTTCGGCGGTCGTGGGAGAATGGATCACGATAGGTTACAGAGACATCTCTACAACCCTATTTGTACTACTACAAGAAAAGTAGGACAACAACACCACGTTTTATGATGGATGCATGAATACCGAACCTTCGTCACGAATGATGAGCGCACGGAACCCGAGCCACGCCAGAATCGACGCGCGGAAGCGGTATAGCGACGGGGTGACCCGCACATGAGCGATGCCGAGCTTTCCGCGGCGGATCTCACTCTCCCGATCAAACGCTCCGACGGGGAGACTCTCGAGGAGCGGTTGACCGACAACGCGTACAACAACATTCTCCCGGCCCGCTATCTCCGGAAGGACGCAGACGGCGAACTAATCGAGACACAGGAGGACCTCTTCGATCGCGTAGGGAAGAACATCGCCCTCGCGGAAGCCGTCTACGAAGCCGACAAGCAGGACCGCGAGATCACGGTCACGCCCGACCAGCTCAAGCCCGACCACCCGCGCCGGGACGAACTTGCTGCGGACGTCTTCGGCGAGGGCGTCACGGCCGACGACGACGCCGAGACGACGCTCACCGAGCGCAACGTCAACAAGTTCGCCTACGAAACCGTCGTCCCCGAACTCCCCGCCGAAGTACGCGACCACGTCGAGGACGTCGCCGACACCTTTACCGACGGGATGGAGTCGCTTTCCTTTATGCCGAACTCGCCGACCCTGATGAACGCGGGCGACGAACTGCAGCAGCTCTCGGCCTGTTTCGTTATGTCGCCCGACGACGACCTCTCGGACATCCACGAGACCGCCAAGAAGGCCGCGGAAGTCTTCCAGTCCGGCGGCGGCGTCGGCTACGGCTTCTGGCAGCTGCGTCCCTACGGCGACTCGGTCGGCTCGACCGGCGGCATCGCCTCCGGGCCGATCACCTTCATGCGGACCTACGACCAGCTCTGTGAGACCATCGCCCAGGGCGGGACCCGCCGGGGTGCACAGATGGGCATCATGCGCGTCTCCCATCCCGATGTCATCGAGTTCATCCACGCCAAGAACAAGGACGTCTCGCTGGCCCACACGCTGCGACTGAACGACCCGGACGACTACACCTACACCACCTTCTCGGAAGCACTCGAGGAAGCCCGGGACCTGATCGACGAGGACGGCCGCGTGCCCAAACACCTGCGCAACGCCGTCGAGGGCCATCTCTCGAACTTCAACATCTCCGTCGGCGTCACCGACGACTTCATGGAGGCCGTCCGGAACGGCGAGGAGTACACCTTCACCAACCCGCGGACCGAAGAACCCCACATCGCCACCGAGGAGACCAAAGAGATGTACAGCCGCTACGACCTCGGCGAGCACGTCGAGGTCGGCGAACCGCTCTCGGTCCCCGCCGAACTCGTCTGGGAGCGCATCGTTCAGGGTGCCCACGAGAACGGCGAACCCGGCGTGATCTACCTCGAGCGAGTCAACAAGGAACACTCCTTCGACATCGAGGAACAGGACGACCACCGGATGCTCGCGACCAACCCCTGCGGCGAGCAGCCCTTGGAGGAGTACGAGGCCTGTAACCTCGGCCACATCAACCTCTCGACGCTGGCCGACCTGGACGCCCCCGACTGGCGCGTCTGGGCCGACGAGCACGGCGACGAGTACGACTCGCAGGAAGCGGCCGTCGCGGCCTTCCTCGAGGAGGCCATCGACTTCGAGGAGTTCGACGAGCGCATCGAGTACGGCACGCGCTTCCTCGAGAACGTCGTCACGATGTCGGATTTCCCGGTCGAGGAGATCGAGGAGAAGGTCCGTGACATGCGCAAGATCGGCCTCGGCGTCATGGGGCTAGCCCAGCTGTACGTCCAGCTCGGGATCAAGTACGGCAGCGACGAAGGGAACGAAGTCGCCCGCCAGCTGATGACCCACATCAACCACGGCGCGAAGGCAAAGAGCCACGAACTCGCCGAAGAGCGCGGCTCGTTCAACGACTGGGACGAGTCGAAGTACGCGGACCCGACCGCGTACCGCGAGTGGTTCGAGCGCCAGACCGGCGAGGACGCCGACGACTGGGCGGACGGCTTCCCGATCCGCAACCACAACGTCACGACCATCGCCCCGACCGGCACGACCTCGATGGTCGGCAACACGACGGGCGGCTGTGAACCCATCTACAACGTCGCCTACTACAAGAACGTCACCGACGACGTGCAGGGCGACGAGATGCTCGTCGAGTTCGACGACTACTTCCTCCGGACGCTCGAGGCCAACGACATCGATGTCGACGCGGTCAAGGAGGAGGCCCAAGAACAGATGGCGACGAACCAGTTCGACGGCGTCGAGGGCCTCTCGACCGTGCCGGACGCGATCGGTGAACTGTTCGTCATCACGTCGGACCTCTCGGCGAAACAGCACGCGGCAGTGCAGTGTGCCTGCCAGAAGGGCGTCGACTCCGCCATTTCGAAGACGGTCAACGCGCCAAACGACTCCACGCTCGAGGACGCAAAGGAGGTCTTCGAGTGGGTCTACGAGAACGGCGGCAAGGGCGTCACCTACTACCGCGATGGCACCCGCAGCAAGCAGGTGCTGACGACCCGCGCGGACAACGCCGACTTCGCCGACGAAACCGAAGCCGCGCAGGCCCTGGTCGAGCAGATCGACGAGATTTTCGGCGGTCTCGAGGCCTTCCTCGAGAGCGACGAGGTCCGGGACGTTCTCGAAGCGGACGTCGGCTCGCTGGCCGACGACGATCGCCAGCCGGTCGAGATCGACTTCACCGAAAAGCGCGAGCGACCGGACGCCTTACAGGGCGTCAGCCAGCGCATCGACACCGGCTACGGGAAGATATACGTGACGATCAACGAGGACCCCGAGACCGGCCAGCCGTTCGAACTGTTCGCGAACATCGGCCACTCGGGCGGCTTCACGAACTCCTTTACCGAGGCGCTGGCGAAGGTCATCTCGACCTCGCTGCGCTCGGGCGTCGATCCCGAGGAGATCGTCGACGAACTCTGCGGAACCCGATCGCCGAAAGTCGCCTGGGACAAGGGCGAGCAGATTCAGTCCATCCCGGACGCCATCGGCACCGCGATGCGCCGCTACCTCGACGGCGAGATCGACAAACCCTACCCGAAACAGCAGACGCTCGAGGAGTCGGCCGACGCCGAAATCGCCGACTACGACGGTCCCCAGACCGACGGCGGCGCGTCCGCCACACAGGGCGGTGCGCCCGCTGACGCCGACGATACGACCCAGGACCTCATCGACGCCGGCGAGTCGCCGGAGTGTCCCGACTGCGGCTCGATGACGTTGTACTTCTCCGAAGGCTGCAAGACGTGCGAGTCCTGTGGCTGGAGCGAGTGCTGAGCGCTGACTGAGGCCGTTTCGACGCCGCTTTTCCCGGTCGTGTTTTCGTTCGGATCGCACGCGACGACCGCTGAGACGCCACACTTAGCATCGGTCGGCGCGAACGCCGTCGTATGACTGCCGACGGCGGGCGGGGAGCGGACGGTGGCGTCGAGACGGACGGCTCGAGCGACCGGACGGACGCCGGCCCGCGCTGTCCACACTGTGATGCGGCGATGTACAAGCGCCACTGCAAGTACGTCTGTCCCCAGCACGGGGTCATCATCGATTGTAGCGATCCCTTCCGCTGAGCGTCCGCTCTCGAGTCCCGTCCGAGCGGGTGGGGGCGACGAGTATCCGGCTTCCTTAGCTGTCCGTCGATCGCCCCGTCCCGTCCGTCGGCGACCGGCTCCCCGTCCGAATCCGGCGGTACGCGGGTCCAGCAAGGAGGAGGACGGCAGCGGCGGCACAGGCCAGCGAGAGCGCCACGCCGACCCCCTCGAGCCCGCCCGCGGTGACCGTCGCCGCCGAGGCACCGACGACTACTGCGGCGACCGTCCACGGGAGTTCGCCGACCACCGTCCCGAGCACCAACTGGCGACACCCGACACCGCTGACCGCCGCGGCACACGTCGCGACGTCCGAGGGGATCGGTGCCAGCCGGGAGGCGGTAACGCCGCGCAGCGGGCCCGCCGTCTCGTAGTAGCGTGCGACGGTGTCGCCGGCTCGCTCGAGGAGGGCCGCGTCGGCGTCCTCGTCGGACGCCCCGGCGGCCAGCCAGCGCGCCGCGACGAAGACGGGGAAGACGGTCACCACGACGCCACAGAGCGCGATGGGGACGCCGACGGGGACGCCGAAGCCGTAGCCGACGACGGCCGCGAGCGGCGTCGTCGGCCACGCGAGGAGGGGGCGCACGAGGTAGAGTCCAGTAACGAGGAGGCCGAACAGGATCGGGTCCGCCGCGACGGCGTCGACGGTCCCGACGATCGTCGACGGCGAGACGAGCACGCCCGCGGCGACCGCGCCGCTGGCCACGATCGCCCCAGCGAGCGCGCGCGTTCGAACCGACCACAGCGACATCAACCGACGATTCCCCTCGAGTATTGAAGCTTTTGTGTCTCCCGCGAGTTAGCGGCCGCTCGAACGGGTCGGTGGAGTGCCACGGGGGGCCAGCGTCCGTTGCCCACCGGCAGGCGAGTGGCGCGAGTGGCCGTCACTCGCGGGTCCGGTTCCCGTGGGACCCGACCGCAGTCGCCGACCTAAAGGAAAGGGCTTTTATAATCACACTGGATACGAATGAGTGCAGACAGAGACCGCGAGCGTGGGTAGCCAAGCCAGGCCAACGGCGCAGCGTTGAGGGCGCTGTCCCGTAGGGGTCCGCCGGTTCGAATCCGGTCCCACGCATCGCATCGGTGGACGATGTCCACCACTACGATGCAGGTGATCTCCCTCCGAGGACATCACCCACGCATAATCCTTTCCGATGCTACTACCGACGAGCGATAGCCCCGTTGCTCGTACACTATCCCGTCCCTGTGGTTTCTGCTGACAATAAAACAGGCACCTTACGACCTGTTGACGGGCATCGTCATCGACGGCGATACACGTCCGATAGTCACCCGTCTCGAGGCGCTCGAGTCGGAACTCGACTGCCGCGAAAACGAGGTCCATGGCGTCGGCGAGGGCGTGGGCGTCGACGATCGTTTCGAGTTCGCGGTGAGACGGAAGCCAAGTTCGCCGACGGAGCGACGGACGGCGGCTGCATCAGCCGGAAGCGAATAGAACGCCAGATGATTCCGATCTGATGAGAAGCCAGTAGCTGTGGCGATTACAAAACGGCTTCACCCGATCGCTCTCGAGAGTCGGTCAGAGACGGTAATCCCTTTCCCGTTGCACCCGAACGAACAGCCATGGAATACGTTCCTCGAGAGCGCGTGCGCCTGCTCACCAGCGTCCTGAGCGTCGTGTCGCTGGCAGTCGTCTTCGCGGCCGCGGGCGGCCGGATCCCCTCCTCGAGCGTGCCGGCAGCTCCGGCGTGGGTTATCGAGACGATCCCGCTCGTCAACGCCGTGCTCAGCGCGGCCGCGATCGGCACGATCACGCTCGGCTGGCGGGCGATCCGTCGCGACGATATCGAACGCCACCGCGTCGCGATGGTCGCCTCGTTCGGGCTGTTCGTGGCCTTCCTCGCGCTCTATCTTTACCGGCTGACCGTGACCGGCGGTCCACAGCCGTTCCCCGGCCCCGACTCGGTCTATCAGTTCGTCTACCTGCCGCTGCTGGCGATCCACATCTTCCTCGCGATCGTCTGTATTCCCCTGCTCTACTACGTGCTCTTGCTCGCGCTCTCCCGCCCGATCGCGGAGCTACCCGAAACGGGCCACGCCCGCGTCGGCCGCGTCGCGGCGACGCTGTGGCTGCTCTCCTTTTCGCTCGGGATCGTCGTGTTCGTTCTCCTGCACGTCGTCTACTGAGCCGGTCGCCCGAACCCCGAACGGCGACCGTCTCGGACCCCACAGGACGGCTCAGTCGAGGATGTCACCGATCCGTCGGGGTTCGCCCTGCAGGTTCGGCTGTTCGGCGACGATCTGGAGAACCTCGTGGTCGGTCACGTCGTAGTAGGACTTTTCGGTCGCGTCTTCGATGAGGTCCTGCTCGAGGCGGAACTCGGTGCCTTCGTAGACGACATCGACGCCGTCGTCGTCGAATGCGAGCGTTGTCATGGTCGGACGTACGCAGTGGGATGCTAAAAGCGAGGCGACTGTGATCGGTGACTGATGCGATGGGAACGCCGACGGCGGCGGACGAGCGTCTGACGGACGACTGACGACGCGCGAGGTTTATTAGGCGCTACTCCCTTTGAGCCCGAGTGTGGCCTTCAGCAGGGATCCGCTCGACGAACTCGTCGTCCCCGACGGCACGGAAGCCCAAGAGCGCGACCTCGTTACCGACGGGGATATCCTCGTCGGCGGGCGCTCGAGCGTCGAGTTCGGCGTCCGCGGTCGGAACGTGCTGGCCGGCGAATCGGCCGAGTTCGGCGGCGGGATCGAGGCCGAGGGCGACTGTCGGCTCGACATGTGGTGTGACGTAGCCGAGACCGTGCTGGTCGGCGAGGACGCGTACATCGGCGAACGCGTCCACATCGGCGGCCGACTGAAAGTCGCCGGCGATCTCGACATCGGCGACGACGTCGAGATCGAGGACGGGTTCGAAGCCAACGGCTGGATCGTCATCCGGAACCCGATGCCGACGATCGTCTTCCTGTTCGTCTACCTCAAGCACCTCCTCTTGCTCGGCGAGGAAGACGCCGCCCAGCGGCTCATTTCCGAACTCGTCGACGAGGAGGACGGCGAACCCGATACGGAGCCGCTGGTCATCCCTCGGAACGCGACCGTCGGCGACGACGCCTGGCGCGTCTCGACGCCCGCGACGATCGGCGACGACTGCCGACTCCACGGGAACGTCCGGGCCGAGACGATCGACATCGGTGCGGACTGCAACATCTTCGGGAGCCTCCGGGCGCGCGGCGACGTTTCCGTGGGCGGAGACACCCGCATCCACGGCGACGTGACGACCCGCAACGGCGACGTCGTCATCGACCACGACGCCCGCATCCTCGGTGACGTCTCCTGTGCGGACCTCGAACTCGGCCCCGACGCGGAGGTCGACGGCACGATCCGGGCGGACGGCGAGATCACGATGCGGACGACCGAACGCGAGCGCGAGTAACGCGGTCCGATTCGCTCCGGCGGATTCTCTCGACACAGCGGTTCGAGCGGCCGGTTTCGCCGCGCTCGAGCCTGGGCCGACTCCGCCGAGGTACGACGCTGCGACGGCGCAGTCGGCTCCGTTCGTCCGAACCGAACGCGGCAGTCACGACGCCGCCGCTATCTATCGGCGATTTTGACCCCTATTCTTAATACTGATAATCTGATAGGGTGCGACAGGCATGCTAAATATAGACATACATCCACGGGAGGAGTCATGCGATCGATCGTCCTGACGAAAGGCGTCCCGGACTTCTCCGAGGGGGCCGTCTCGTTCGACGAGGACGGCCACCTGGAGCGAGGGAAGACGCCGACAGTGATGAATCCGAACGACGAGTTCGCGCTGCAGGCCGCGCTCCAGACGACGGTCCGCCACGGCGGCCACGTCAGCGGCATGAGCATGGGGCCGCCGGGGTACGGCGAGGTCCTGCAGGAGGCGATGGCGTCGGTCTACACCGACGACAGCTACCTGCTTTCGGATCGTGAACTCGCCGCCTCCGACACGTGGGCGACGGCGATCACGTTGAGCGCCGGCCTCGAGACGTACCAGGAAACAGTCGCCGACATCGACCTCGTCTTTGCAGGGTTCAAGACGGCGGACGGCGAGACAGGTCAGACCGGCCCGCAGACGTGCTGGGCGATGGAGTGGCCGATCGTCACGCACGTCATCGCGCTCGACGTCGACCCCGACGAACGGACCCTGCGCGCGAAACGGCTCGTCGAAGGCGATCTCGACGAAATCGAGACGGTCGAGGCACCCTTGCCCTGTTTCGTCGTCACCGATCCGGAGTTCGAGCCGACCTATCGGACGGCGTCCCACCGGCTGACGCACAAAGCGCTCCGAGCGGAGACCGAAGAGCGGGCCGCCGAGCACGACGACCACCTGACGACGTGGGACCACACCGATCTGAACCTCGATCCCGACTATATCGGGCTCGATGGCTCGCCGACGATCGTCTCCTCGGTCGACCCGATCCCCAAAGCGCCCTCCGAACGGGAGGCGACGATGATCGATCCCCACGACGAGGGTATGAGTGACGTGCTCGAGACGATGCAACCGTACGCCGCCGAGGCAGGTGAGTAACATGACGGAACTCGATCCGAACGACTACACTGTCGACGAACTGACCACGGCACTCGAGACGATCGACGACACGGACGACCTGCAGTCGATTCTCGAGGCGGAGCGGGCCGGTCAGGACCGCGCAACGGCTCGCGAGGCGGTCCACCGGCGGCTCGAGGAGGTCGGTACCGCGTCGGACGCCGAGAGTGACGGCGTGGAAGCAGACGCCGAAACCGAAGGCGCGTCCGAGGAGACGAACGCCGACGTGGGCGACGACGCCGAAAGCACGGATGGGGACGACAGCGAAGCCGACGACGCGGAGGCCGAGCCGGGCGAGGCAGACGGGGAAGACCCGGGGGAGGACGACGCCCTCTCTCACCCCACCCGCGACAAGAAACACGTCCGGGCGCTCGAGGACGGCGACTACGCGGACATGTGGATCTTCTGTGAGACGCAGGGCGGGGAGTTACTCGATGTCTCGCGGGAGATGCTGGGCAAAGGCCGTGAACTGATGGATCAGTTCGAGGCGGACTACGGCGATCAGGAGGCGGTCGTCGCGTTCCTGATGGGCGACGACTGCGAGGCCCTCGCCGAGGAGTGCATCGCCTACGGGGCCGACGTCGCGGTCTACCACGAGGACGAGCGCCTCGGGCGGTTCCTGCACGACCCCTACACCGAGATCGCGGCTCACATGGCTCGGGGAGACGGAACCGTTGAGAGTACCGACTGGCGCGAGTACGACGAGCCGCGCTATATCCTGTTCCCGGCGACGAACAACGGCCGCGACCTCTCGGCGATGGTGCAGGCCGAACTCGACTCCGGACTGGCCTCGGACTGTTCGGACCTGTTCATCGAGGAAAACGAAATTTCGAATCCAGTCAAAACCGGCGAGCCGGGCGTCAAGAAGACCGTCGAGAAGGTCCTGCACATGAAGCGACCCGACTTCTCGGGCTTCGAGTACTCGACGATCCTCTGTCTCGACAACCCGACCCGGGACTTCCACCCGCAGGGGTGTTCGGTCATCCCGGGCAGCTTCGACCCGATGGAGCCGGACGCCGACCGCGACGGGCTGGTCGTCGAACACGACATGGCACTGGCCGACGACTGGTTCCGCGTCGGCATCACCGATCACGACCGGCTCGAGGCCGGAATCGACCTCACGGGTCACGACGTGATCGTCTGTCTCGGCCGCGGGATCGCCGACGATCCCACCGCGGGGATGGAACTGGGTCTCGACCTCGTGGACGCGTTCGAGGACGCCGCCCTCGGCATCACGCGTGGGATCGTCACCTCCTCCTACCAGTTCGAGGGACACGTCGAGGCGTACTCGGCGGAGGAACGCCAGATCGGCGAGACCGGCCAGGTCGTCGCGCCGGACGTCTACATCGCCGCCGGCGTCTCCGGCGCGGTCCAGCACAAGGTCGGCATGGACGAGTCGGACACGATCGTCGCGATCAACACCGATCCCGACGCCCGCATCAGGGACTTCAGCGATTACTTCGTCGAAGGGGATCTCTTCGAGGTCCTGCCGCGGCTGACCGAGGCGATCGAAGCGGGCGAGACGGATCTCGAGGCCGAGGCCGTCGCCGACGGGGGTGAGGACGATGACTGACGACCGCGAACACTACGAGGCCGTCGTCGTCGGTTGTGGACCCGGCGGGGCCGCAGCGGCCGCGCGGCTCGCCGATCACGGCGTCGAAACGCTCGTCCTGGAGCGGGGTCCCGAAGCAGGCTCGAAGAACGTCTCCGGCGGACTGATTTACGCCGAGGAATCCGCGCCGTACACGCTCGACGACCTCTTCGACGGCTTCCGGGAGGCGGCGACCGAACGTCCCATCACGGACTACTACATCCACAACGTGGCCGGTAACTCGGTCAAGACCTACGACCTGACCGATCTTCACGAGCACGACACCGACTGGTGTGATGCCGTGCTTCGGCGTGACATGGACGCCTGGCTCGAGACGCGGGTCCACGAGCAGACGAGCGAGACCGGTGGCGGTGTCCTGACGAGCGTGCGAGTGAACGGCTTGCTCCGCGAACACGGCGAGATCGTCGGCGTTACCTGTGACGAACTCGAGCCGATCGAGGCGGACCTGATCGTCGCGGCCGACGGCGTCAACTCCGAACTCGCCCGCGACGCCGGACTGATGGACTGGGCGGAGCCCGAGGAGTGGTTTCAGGGGGTCAAGGCCGTCGTGGATATGGCCCCCGACGCGATCGACGACCGGTTCGACATCGGCCCCGAGGAGGGGACCGCCCACCTGTTCTCGGGCGACCTCTTCGAGGGTGTCCGCGGCGGCGGGTTCCTCTATACCAACGCTGACTCGCTGTCTATCGGGACCGTCTTCCATCTCGATAGTCTCGTCGAGCAGGCGGCCGAACCCCACGAACTGCTCGACGCCCTGCTGACCCACCCGCTGCTCGCCGGCTGGTTCAAAAACGAGTATCACGAGCGCGAGTACGCGGCGAAGCTCGTTCCCGACTCGAAGAAGGTCGCCCACCGCCGGCCCTACCGCGACCGCCTCGTCCTCGTCGGCGACGCCGCCGGCCAGATGCAGGCTCAGGGGCCGATCATCAAGGGGATGAACCACGCCGTCACCGCCGGCGCGCTCGCGGCCGACGCCTTCGCCGCCACCCGCGGCAACGCCGACCCGGCGGCCCCCGGACGGCGATACACCGAACTGCTCGACGACTCCGGTACGATGGCCAAACTCCGGCCTCGCCGGTACGATCTCGCCCGAACCATCGGCGAGCGCGACGCCGTGACAAACGCCGTCGAGCGAGTGCTCGCCTCGCCGATCGGCCCGCTCGCGGTCGGGAACCCGATCGCGGACCGCCTGCTGCAGCGAGCGTACAACTCGCCGTTCCTGGTCTCGATGCTGCCGGATACGAAAACCGGCTACGTCTCCCTGCCGACGCTGATCGCCGAGGCACACGGCAAGACGATCCACTGGGAGAGCGACATCGAACCGCCGACGCTCGAGGAGCGCATCGGCGACCTCACCTACGATACCGATGTCGGCAATCCCCACATCGAACTCAGAGACGAGTCGGCCGAGGCCAGCGGCGCGGCGGTCACCGCCTGCCCGGTCAGTGCGCGGGACTTCGGCGGCGGCTGCTACCGCACGGAGGCGGTCAAGACCAACGGGACCGAGGAGACGCTGGTCAGTCTCGACACCCAGCCCTGTGTCGAGTGTGGGACCTGCGCGATCGTCGCCGACACCGAGTGGGAACACCCCCGCGGCGGTAAGGGCGTCGAGTATCGCGAGGGGTAGAATGAGCCGGTACGGCCCCCGCATCGCCGCACTCGCCCGCCGGGCAGAGCGCGAGCGGGCGGCGTTCGACGACCGCGGCCCCGACGAGTCGGCGGCCCGGGTTCCAGACCCCGCTGACGCCGAGCGCTACCTTCGCGAGGGTGTCGGGCCGGCCATCTGGCTCTACGTCCAGGCTCGGACCGGCGGTCGCATGGTTCCGTTCGCGCGATCCGAACTCGCCGCACTCGAGGATGCGATGAACCGCTGGCTCGAGTGTTACACGCGTTGTCACGGCGTGGCTCTCGAGGCCGAGTTTACGGTCCGCGAGGCGGCCGAACTCCTGCTCGAGACGCGCAACATCGTCGATACGGCCCAGTTGCTGACCCGCGTTCCGGGGCGACATCGGCGGTCGGCTCCCGACTGAGGACCACCCCTGTTCTCCCGGGCGGCGCGACGCCGATCGCAATCTGAAACCGGCGGAAGACCGCCGCAAACCGGCCCGTACTTGACTCCCACGCAGTAGACGGGTATTCGACTATTCCTGTTGAGCGCAAAGTCAACTCGATGGCACGAGACGATCGGTTATCCCGACGGCGAATGCTTCAGTTGACCGGTGTTGCGGCGTCGACGGCGTTCATCGCAGGCTGTGGCGGTGGTGGCAACGGCAATGGGAACGGTAACGGAAACGGCGGTGGCGGCGGTAACGGCGGTGGCAGCGGCGGGTACGAGATCGAACCCGGCACGACGATCGATTTCAGTGGCGAGACCAGCCACTGGGAAGGACTCGCCCCGTCCGCCATCGAGGGCGAGGAGAACCCGACGCTCATCCTACAGGAGGGCGAAGACTACACGATCGGCTGGTCGGAAGGCAACGGGCAGCCACACAACATGGAAATCCGGAACGAAAACGACGAAGTGATCGGTGATCTCTCGACCGAAGTGGTGTCCGAGCCTGACGAGAGTCAGATGCTCGATATCACGGCGAGTAGCGATATGTACCAGTACGTCTGTCAGCCCCACGAGGCCCAGATGCGCGGCGATCTGGAGATTGCGGGCGGCACCGGCGGCGGTGGCGGCAACGAAACCGCTGATAACGAGACCAGCGGTAACGAAACCGCCGAGAACGAAACCAGCGGCAACGAGACTAACGGCAACGAGTCCGACGGCAACGAAAGCGGCAACGAAACGAGCGAGTGAGACCGGTCGGCATCCGGTGGGACGCCGTCCGCGGCTCCCTCAGTAGATGAGTTCGTCGTCGTTCTCGACCATGTACAGGGTCCGCGCGGCGATGTTGACGGTGTGATCGCCGACGCGTTCCAAGTCACGGATCGTCAACAGGAGCCGCGAAACGTCCTGTAGAATCCGCTCGACCTCTTCGGTCGACTCGAGTTCGCGCTCGATGAGGTCTCGGACGACGATCTCGCTGGCCCGTTCGGCGAACTGGTCGAGTTCATCGTCGCGGGCGGCGAGTGCTCGACAGCTGTCGGTATCCTCGGTGTCGTAGGCGAGCATCGCGTCCTCGAGCATGTCGAGCGTCAACTCGCCCATCTCCTGGACGTCGACGTCGGGGAACAGGTCCCGCTCGGCGTCCATCGTGTACTCGCCGAGGTTGGTCGCCAGATCGGCGATCCGCTCGAGGTCGGTGATGATCTTGAACGAGGCGGCGATGAACCGCAGGTCGCTCGCGACCGGCTGCTGGAGGGCGAGCAGGTCGATACAGTCCTGTTCGAGATCGAGATACATCCGGTTGATCTCGCCGTCGCCCTCGATCACTTCGCGGGCGAGGTCCTCGTCTTTCTGCTCGAGGGCATCCATGCCCATTCGAAGCCGTTCCATGACGACCTCACTCATGTAAAGGACGTCCTCACGGAGTTCCGTGAGCTTTTCCTGGTAGGATTGTCTGGCCATACTGGTTGAAACCTGCCCATCCTTGATAAAGACTGCGTGCGATCTCACCTCGGTCGCCGTCCCCTCGAGACTCGCGGTCGGCGTCTCCGGTGGTCCCGATCGGCGGGTCCATCGGTGGCGGTCGTGTTTAGTTTGTAGCAGTCTGCCAGACAGCGACGGCTTGGAGCCATGAGTTTGTGATTGGTCGGCAGACATGACTGAAACAGTTTGAGACCGAGGAGGAACGTCGCCGTATCTCCCTAAAAACACGTTCAACAGCAGTCCGATTTCCCTGTTTTTCATATCGAAACCGGAGCCCATGTCGGCGAAGTGCTGTCTGAAGATGCTGTGCGTCATCAACGAGAAACACAGCATCTTCGATGTCATGGTTCTCGGTTAGTTCTCGTAAAACGAGTTCAGTCAACGCGGTCGTCGTCGTGGAGAACAGCCGTCTATGGAGGATTCTGTTCGTTTCAGGAACGACTGCAGCGTACAGCCACTATTGCTGCTCCTCGATCCGAATCACGGTTTCGCCGATCGCAACATGATTTGGATTCGCATCAGTTGCTGGCTGTAGATCGGCTTTCTGTACCCAATCGTCAACGGCCTTTCGCGATCGCTTGACACCGAACTTCTCGAGCTCTCGAACGGTATTCGAAAGCGACAGTCCAGCAAGGTGGAGTCGAATACCGAACTCCATCAGCTGCCGCGGTGTCCGCTCTCGGTCCACACCACTCAAATCGATCCAGTCGCTACACCCGCTGAGGCGGTCGGTTTTTGGCATAAGAACCACAAAATCGTACCGCCTCACTGTTCACGCTTACCGAAACACGGCCTAAACGAGGCCAATAACTGTTAGCGGAGCCACTCGAGGATCGGCTCCGCGGTATACGACTCGGTTCGGGTCTCGAGGCCGTATTTCCTGCCGAGCAGGTCGCCGAGAAGTACGGTGACAGCGAACACCGATGTCAGCGCGTTCAGGAGTACCCAATCGAACGACAGTCCGTACAGCGTTCGATCGAGGGGGGCGAGCAGTCGGACGCCACCGGACAGGAAATCGAAGACGACGTGGGAACCGAACCCGATGGCAGCGGCCCGCCACGGACCGACGAACGAGAGGAGGACGATCACGACGACCCCTCCGAGCAGCGAGTGTGTGAGCCCCCGATGGCCCCACAGGACACCCCCGGCGTAGCCGATTTCGACCAGCGGCCGAAACACGAACGTGTCGCTATCGGGGACGGCGGCGGCGAGTGCCCCGACGAGGTACGGCTCGGGCCGTCCGGACCGACGGAGGACTGAAATCAGTGCTAGACTGAGCAGGATGTGAACCCCGGTGGCGACCATGGGTCTCGAGACCATGCGATACCCGATAATAAGCGGCATGGTCAGCCAAAAACAAGTAGTCGACCGCCCGAGGGTCTCCGTCGGGAGACTTCCACTCTCATATGGGAGGAACGCGACGATGATTCGTCGAAACCGCAACCGGACGGCACGCGACGACCGGAGTTATCCGAACTTGCCGGTGATGTAGTCCTCGACGCGGTCGTGTTCGGGGTTCTCGAAGATTTTGTTGGTGTCGTCGAACTCGACGAGTTCGCCGCCGGTCAGGAAGACCGCCGTCTTATCCGAGATCCGGGCCGCCTGTTGCATGTTGTGGGTGACGATGACGACGGTATACTCCTCGGCGAGGTCCTCGATCAGATCCTCGATTTTCGAGGTCGCGACCGGGTCCAGCGCCGAGGCCGGCTCGTCCATCAGGATCACGTCCGGGTCCGGCGCGATCGCGCGGGCGATACACAGCCGTTGTTGTTGGCCACCGGAAAGGTCCAGCCCGCTCGAGTCCAGTTGGTCTTCGACCTCATCGAGCAACGCCGCCCGCTTGAGGGCGGTGTGTACTTTCTCGTCGACGTTGTCCTTTTTCCCCTGGACTTTGAGCCCGTAGGCGACGTTGTCGCGGATGCTCTTCGGGAAGGGATTGGGCGACTGGAAGACCATGCCGATCTTCCGGCGCAGGGCGACGGGGTCGACATCGTCATCGTAGACGTTCTTCCCGTCGAAGCGCAGTTCGCCCTCGACGCGGGCGCTGTCGACGAGGTCGTTCATCCGGTTGATACACCGGAGGAACGTGGATTTCCCACAGCCCGACGGGCCGATGACCGCCGTGACTTGCTTTTCGGGGATCTCGATGTCGACATCGGAGAGCGCTTGCTCCTCCCCGTAGTAGACGCTCAGGTCCCGCGCCTCGAGCAGCGTTCGATCGGTCATCGTTTCCCCGTCGAAATCGGCGGTATCGGCGAGGCCGTCGGTGCCCGGCGTCGGGGCGGTCTGGTTGTCGGTCGGTTCCGTTTCCGAGGGAGTCATCTGTTCGTTAGTCATTGTCAGGTGCGCTGTTGATACCGGTTCCGGATGACGATCGCGATCGAGTTGATCGTAAGCAAGACGACGAGTAGCGTGACGACGCCGGCGGCGACGACGCCGTACTGGAACTCCGTCTGGGGATAGGACGCCCAGTTGTAAATCTGGAGTGGCATGGCGCTGACTTTGCTGAAGAAGCTGTTGGGCAGCCCGAAGACCGTCGTCGGCGCGGCGATCATGATCAGCGGTGCCGTCTCGCCGATTGCTCGCCCCAGCGCGAGGATCGTCCCGGTCATGATGCCGGGCATCGCGCGGGGCAACACGACGTTGCGGATCGTCTGCCACTTCGTCGCGCCCATCCCGTACGACGCCTGCCGCTGGGAGTCGGGGACGGCCCGAATCGCCTCCTGTGCGGAGATAATCACGATCGGCAGGATGAGCAAGGCGATGGTAAACGCGGCCGCCAGTACCGACCCGTAGCCGATGTTGAACAGGCCCACGAACAGACCCAGGCCCAACAGGCCGTAGACGACTGAGGGGACCCCCGCGAGGTTCGCGATATTGAGTTGGATGAATCGCGTGAGATAGCCGTCGTTGGCGTACTCCTCGAGGTAGACCGCGGCCCCGACGCCGAGCGGGAAGGTAACGAGCGCGATCATCAG
The DNA here is from genome assembly GCF_005890195.1 of Natrinema pallidum. NCBI lineage: Archaea > Methanobacteriati > Methanobacteriota > Halobacteria > Halobacteriales > Natrialbaceae > Natrinema > Natrinema pallidum. Next base: position 1,074,484 of record NZ_CP040637.1, read on the forward strand.
CATGATCGCGATCGAGCCGACGAGCGCGGGCAGGAACCCGGCCTCGTAGGGGTTGGGGTGTGGCGGGTTCGTGAGGAACTGCCAGTCGAGCCAGCCGACGGCGTCGACGGCGACGTTCAGCAGCAACGCCGCAAGCGACACGATGCCGACCAGCGTCGCCGCGAGCGCGAGCAGGCGGAACGCGACGTCTTTCGTCCGACTGACGCGCCCGAAGCCGTCGGCAGGCGTCTCTCCGGTGTCGGCCGCCATCAGCGATACACCTCCCGGTACCGCGACGCGACGAGTTCACTGATCAGGTTCATGACGAAGGTGATGACGAACAGGGTCAGCCCGACCGCGAAGAGGCTCTTGTACGCCGGGCCCTGCCCGACGATGTCGCCGGTGCCGATCTGGACCATCGCGGAGGTCATGGGCTGAATCGAATCGAGGAACATCCCCGCCGGGTCGGTCAGGTCGATCATCCGCGGCGTCTGGCCCGCGGCGATGGCGACGATCATCGTCTCGCCGATCGCCCGCGAGAGCGCGAGGATAAAGGAGGAGAAGATTCCCGACAGCGCCGCCGGTACGACGACCGACGTCGAGACGGTGAATTTCGTCGCGCCGAGCCCGTAACTGGCCTGTCGCAGCGAGTCCGGGACGGCGCTCATGGCGTCCTCGCTGATCGAGGACACCATCGGGATGATCATGATGCCGACCATGATCGAGGCCGACAGCGCGTTGAACGTCGAGAGATCGACCGGCAGGATCGCGTCGATCGCCGGCGTGACGTAGACCAGCGCGAAGTAGCCGTAGACGACCGTCGGGACGCCGGCGAGTACCTCGAGCGCAGGCTTGAGGTACGCCCGCCGTCGATCGGAGGCGTACTCGCTGAGATAGATGGCAGTTAGCAGTCCGATCGGGAGCGCGACCAGCGCCGATCCGATCGTGATGACCAGCGTCCCCGAGATCAGCGGGAGGACGCCGAAGGCGATCGGCTCGTTCGTCGGACTCCAGCGCGTACCGGTGAGGAAGTCGACGAGCGAAACCTGCGCGAAGAAATCGACCGCGTCGATCAGCAGCGTCAGGATGATCGCGACGGTCGTCAGGATCGACAGGAGCGCACACAGCATGAAGAGATAGCGGAAGGCGGTGCCCCGCGCCGTGCGGATCCCGTCGTGGGAGAAGTCCGGCTGGCTCATGCCGTCACCTCCTCGATCGCGGCCTTGAGTTTCTCTATGTTCTCGTCGCGTTTGTCCTCGGTGATCGGCACGTAGCCGACCTCCGAGACGAGGTCCGTCGCGGCCCGCTTCATGTAGAACCGGGCGAAGTCGCGGACGGCCGCCTTCTCGAGCGACTCCTTGGCGACGTAGATGAACAGGGGTCGCGAGAGGGGCGTGTACTCGCCGTTCATCGCCGTCTGGATCGACGGCTCGACGCAGCCGTCGCCGTCGTCGACCGAGATCGCCTTGATCGAGTCCGGGTTCTCGCTGTAGTACGAGAAGCCGAAGTAGCCCATCGCGTACTCCGAGCCCTGTACTCCCTGAACGATCGTTCGGTCGCGCTCGGTCGCGTGGTAATCGCTCCGGTGGTTTTCTTCCTCACCGATGATGGCCTCGTTGAAGTAGTCGAACGTCCCCGAGGTCGTCGCGGCCCCGTACAGTTCGAACGGTTCGTCGGGCCACTCCTCGTTGATATCGCTCCAGTGGGTCGCGCCGCCGGCGCGCCAGATCTCCCGGAGCTGTTCGACAGTGAGACAGTCGATCCAATCGGCGTCGGGATTGACGACGACCGTCAGCGCGTCGGTCGCGACCTGGAGTTCGATCGGCGTGATATCGTTGTTCCCGCACTGTTCGATTTCGGCGTCGGCGATCGACCGACTCGCGTTGTTAATGTCGGTCCGGCCCGCACAGAAGAAGTTCCCGAACCCACCACCGGTTCCGGTCTTGCTGAGCGAGAGGTTGACGGTGGGATTCTGTTCGGAAAACGAGGAGGCGATCGCCTCGGTCACGGGGAAGACGGTACTGCTCCCCGCGATGTTTACGTTGTTGCCCTCCGCGGCGAAGACGCCGGTACAACCGGCCAACCCGCCGGAGAGGCCAACACTTGCCGCGGCGAGAAAATCACGCCGACCGAGTCCGGCCGGCAAAGACGCCGTGGAATCTCTCGACATCACCGAATCGAAGCCACAGAGCGGATAAGTATACTACTATGATACCTATATAGTGCTATATACCACCTGGCGGAGCTGATGGCGATACGGTGAGTACCGACAGCTGTCCATGGAACGCGTACATATGCCAATAGATACCGTTCCGTTTATTTGACCTTCGAGAACGGAAAACATTCCAGACCAATTGCGATCGGAATAACGGCGACATATATAGACCTGGTCGCCGTACCACAGACGGCCGACTACGCGACGCCACGTTCGTTCGGGGGCACACTGCTACTCGAGACCCTCGAGTAGCCAGTCCGTTACCAGGGACGAAACGCGCTTCCCGAGACAGACCTGTCCCCGCGCCGTTGACGCGGTTCGGATCGCGTTACTCGTTCTTCGGAGGAAGATGTCGATCGGCCAGGTCACTGAAACGAGGGGCTTCAGGTACTGAACGTGAAAAGACGGGACGACGAGGAATCGATGGCGAGGTATCGTACTCCGGAGATCGAGTCGATCCGCTGTTTGGGTGCCCATGCCGCCGACTCAACGGGATGTGCTTCCACCGAGAACCCAAAGCAGCCGTCAAACCAGCAACTCCTCGTTGTTATCGAGGGCGTACACCGTGCGTGCAGCCACGTTTACGGCGTGGTCGCCGACCCGCTCGAGGTCGCGAACGATCACGAACGTCCGCGAGACATCCGCGATCACGTCCTCGACCGGTGACCGACTGTCTCCATTTCGGGGCCGGCAGCCGTTTCTTCCACCGTCTTCGACGCCCCGCTCGATGAGCGTCCGCACGATACGCTCGGTGACGCTGGCACAGCGCCCGTCCAGTTCGTCGTCGCGGTCGGCAATACCGAAACAGGCCTCCACATCGTCCGCGACGAACGCCTCGAGTGCCCGTTCGACCTGCTCGAGGGCGAGCGCGGCGAGCCGTTCGAAATCGACATCGGGGAGCGGTGGAGATGACCCGGTCGAATCCAGTGTGTATGTCGCCAGATTGGTTGCAAGATCGCCGATCCGTTCGAAATCGGTGACGATCTTGAACGCGGCGACGACGAACCGAAGGTCGCCGGCGACGGGTTGGTGGAGTGCGAGCAGGTCGAGACACTCCCGCTCGAGTTCGAGGGATCGGTCGTTGACGGCGTCGTCGCCCGTGATCACTGCCCGTGCGAGCGCACTGTCGTCGGTAAACAACGCGGTAACGGCGTCGTCGAGTTGCGCATGGACCCGGTCGCCTATCGCGACGACTGCGTCGCGAAGCCGCTCGAGGCGCGCCCGATAGTCCTCGCGGGTCATTACCCGAACTTGCCGGTGATGTAGTCCTCGACGCGATCGTGTTCGGGGTTCTCGAAGATTTTGTCGGTGTCGTCGAATTCGACGAGTTCGCCGCCGGTCAGGAAGACCGCCGTCTTATCCGAGATCCGTGCCGCCTGTTGCATGTTGTGGGTGACGATGATCACTGTGTACTCCTCGGCGAGATCCTCGATCAGGTCCTCGATCTTCGAGGTCGCGATCGGATCGAGCGCGGAGGCTGGCTCGTCCATCAGGAGCACGTCCGGATCCGGCGCAATCGCCCGGGCGATACAGAGACGCTGTTGTTGCCCACCCGAAAGGTCAAGCCCGCTCGAGTCCAGTTGGTCTTCGACTTCATCGAGCAACGCCGCCCGCTCGAGCGCTCGATGCACCGTTTCGTCGACATCGCCCGCTTTGTCCTGCACCTCCAGTCCGAACGCGACGTTGTCGCGGATGCTCTTCGGGAAGGGGTTGGGTGACTGAAAGACCATGCCGATCTTCCGGCGCAGAGCGACCGGATCGACGTCGTCGTCGTAGACGTTTTTCCCCTCGAACCGGAGTTCGCCCTCGACGCGCGCAGCATCGATGAGGTCGTTCATCCGGTTGATACACCGGAGGAACGTCGATTTCCCGCAGCCAGAGGGGCCGATGAGCGCCGTGACGCCGTTTTCCGGAATCCCGATAGTGACGTCCTGTAGAGCCTGGACGCCGTCATAGAAGACGTCGAGATTCCGCGTCTCGATCACTGGGTCGGCGTCCGCGGACAGCGTCCCGCTGGTGACGTCGAACGAGTCGTCAAGCAGCGAGTCGCTCGTTGCGTCGGGTCGTGTAGTCGGTTCGGAGACGGCCGATCCGCTGCCGTCAGTTCGCTGTTCGTCGCTGTCGTCGGCTTTCCGTGTGTCGTTTCGAGTCATCTTAGTCACGTCTCTGGTACTTGTTGCGAAGCAGGATCGCGGTGCCGTTCATCATCAGGAGGACGACGAGCAAGACGAGGACGCCGGCCGCGAGGACCCCGTGATAGAACTCCGGTTTGGCCAGTTGTGCCCACGAGTAGAGCTGTCGGGGCATCGCACTGAACAGTCCGAAGAACGACCTCGGGGAAATCCGGACGACTGCCGCGACACCGACCATCAACAGCGGTGCCGTCTCGCCGATCGCCCGGCCGAGCGCGAGAATGGTTCCGGTCATGATGCCGGGCATTGCTCGCGGCAAGACGACGGTCCGCACTGTCTGCCATCGTGTCGCACCGATCCCGTAGGCTGCCCGCCGCTGGGAGTCGGGCACCGCCCTGATCGCCTCCTGTGCGGAGATAATGATGATCGGCAGAATGAGCAACGAGACGGTTAGCCCCCCAACGATGACGATTCCGGGCCGCAACTCGCCCACCTTGACGAACAGCGCCAGGCCGAGTAGTCCGTAGACGACCGACGGGACGCCGGCGAGATTCGCGATGTTGATCTCGATAAGTTGGACGATCGATCCGCTCAATCCGCCCGTCGGCGCGTACTCCTCGAGATAGATCGCGGCACCGACGCCGACCGGAAACGCCGCGAGTGCGACGACGATGATCATCATCACCGACCCGACGAGCGCGGGATAGATGCCGGCCTCCCGCGGCGTCCGATTGTGAGCGCTGGTCAGGAACTCCCAGTCGATCCAGACATCAGGTCCGGCGAACCCGGCCGTTTCGACGATGACAGCGCAGACGACGACGCCGGCCGCGAGTACGACCGGGAGCGCGAGTCCGGAAACGCCGTTCCCACCTCTGTGAACCCGCTCGACGTACAGTCCAACGGGAACACCGACGACCGTTGTCAGAACGAGCCACGTCGTCCAGGAGACGCCGACGACCGGTCCGGCGACGGCACCGATGGCGGCCGCGGCGACCGTCACGCCGCCGGCGATCAGACCCGCACGATCGCTTTCGCGGGCGCGACGGACGGACCAGCCGGCTCCCACCCCGATCGGAACCACGAACGTTCCCAGAAGCGACAGCGAGGCCATCGGGAGGACCGGAAGCGAGAGGAGCAGCGTCCGGAGACTGGGAACCAGTCCGGGGACTCCGACGATCGTGAGTCCGATCACGGCCGCGCCGACTACGACTCGCTCGAGTACCCCGGCTTCCCGAGCCCGATCGTGGACCTCGAGTGCGCCGTACGCCACGAGCGAAGCGACGACGAGGGTGAGCCACTCGTGTGGGCTCACGATGTGTCTGAAAACGATACTAACGCCGCCAGCGAGTAGCGTCGCGGCGACGGGTAATCCAAGCGCCGTGTACGCGACTTCACCCGCCCGGGGAGCGAAACGATAGTAGTAGATCGAGAGAGCGACTGCCGGACCCGCGACGGTCGTCGCGACTGTCGCCCACCATGCCGGATCGGCCGTTCCGGGTTCGATCGCGTCGATCGCCACGTAGACGAGAAAGACGAACACGAGAAACAGCGCGAGCAGTGTCGCGCCGAGGCAGCCGGCTTTGAACAGCAGTCCACGGAGCTGGCTCACCTGTCCGTCCGAGCCGAACCAGGTGCTCGTCGGTTCGTCGGTCGTGGCCATCAGCGACCAACCTCCGTTGTGAACGCGACGGTGACGGTGGTCCGGGTCATTGGTACTCCTCCCGATACCGAGCGGCGATCCGGTTGCTGAGCAGGTTCATACTGAAGGTGATGGCGAACAACGTCAGTCCGATCGCAAACATCGAATAGTACCCGGCGGTTCCGCCGGACAGGTCCGTCGTCACCGCCTGTACCATGGCAGCGGTCATCGTCTGCCCGGAGTTGAGGAGATTCGCGAACGGTTCGGACGGATCGAACATTCGGGCTCGGCTGCCGCCGGCCACGACGACGATCATCGTCTCGCCGATCGCACGCGAGAGCGCCAGGATATACGAGGAGAAGATTCCCGAGATCGACGCGGGGATGACGATCTTCGTCGAAACCTCGAACTTCGTGGCACCGAGACCGTACCCCGCCTGTCGAAGCGAGTCCGGAACGGCACTCATGGCGTCCTCGCTGATCGAGGAGACCATCGGGATGATCATGATGCCGACCATGACCGACGCGGACAACAGGTTGAACAGGCTCACATCGAGGCCTAATCCCTGAAGCCAGGGCGTCAGATATACCAGCGCGAAGAACCCGTACACGACAGTTGGAATCCCCGCGAGGATCTCGAGCGCCGGTTTCAACACCGACCGCATCCGATCGCTCGCATATTCGCTCAGATAGACTGCGGCCGCCGTCCCGACTGGGATCGCGACGAGCGCCGAAACGATCGTCACGATGAGTGTGGCGGTTACCAGTGGCAGAATACCGAGAATCGGGTTATCGCTACGCAGCACCCACTCCGTACCGGTGAAGAACGCGTACGGGTCGACACGGCCGAAGAACTCGAGGGCGTCGATCGCCAGCGTGGCGACGATGCTAATCGTCACGAAGACTGTTACTGCCGCACAACAGAACAACAGCCCGTGGTACAACCGTTCCTTTGCGATCCGTCCGTTCGCCGATCGCGTGAGATCGGCTTCTATTGATGTGTCACTCATTCTCTATTCGGTTTCCTCCGGAAAATCGAATCTGTTGCCCGTGTTACTCGCCCGCTGCGCTCTCGAGTTTGTTCATGTTCTCGTCGACCATGTCCTGATTCGCGGGGACGTAGCCGACCTCGTCGGCGATCCAATCGGCGCTCGAGTTCTCAAGGTAGTAGTTGACGAAATCGTAGACTGGCTCACGCTGGAGAGCGCCTTCGGCGGGGTAGATGAACAGCGGTCGGGCCAGCGGATACGTTCCCTCACTGGCCGCCTGCAGACTCGGAGCAGAGGGGTCGTCGCCTTCGCTCTCTGCGATCTTGAGGGCTTTGACGCGGTCCTCGTTTTCGGAGTAGTACGCGTAGCCGAAGTATCCCATCGCGTACGGGCTGTTCTCGAGGCCCTGAATGATGGTGTTGTCGTCTTCCGTGCCCTCGTACTCGGTCCGGTGGCTGCCGCCGTTGACGTTCTCGGTGAACCAGTCGTAGGTCCCTGAGGTCGTGTCGGGGCCGTAGAGCTCGAGCTCTTCGTCTGGCCAGTCGGAATTAACGTCGGACCACATGGTAGCGCTGTCGTCGCCCCAAATCTGGGCCAGTTCGTCGAAGGTCATGCTATCGACCCAGTCGTTCTCGGGACTGACCGCGACCGTGAGGGCGTCGCCCGCGATGTGCATCTCGATCGGCGAGACATCGTTTTCGGCGCAGTGATTCGTCTCCTCCTGCTTGATCGGCCGCGATGCGCCGTTGATGTCGGCGTTCCCGGGGCAGAAGTGATTCTCGAAGCCACCGCCGCTCCCGGTCGGGTCGACCGTGACGTTGACCTTCGGATGGTCGTTCATGAATCGCTGGGCCATCTCGTCCGAGATGGGGAAGACGGTACTCGATCCCTTGACGATGACCTCTCCGGAGAGCTCATCCCCGTCACCGTTCCCATCGCTCGTCTCGCTGCAGCCTGCGATGGCTGCGACACTGGCGGCACCCGTCCCGGCGATGAACTTCCGTCGCGATACTGCGTCGCGTCCGAACTGGTTGTCTGCCATCACGTGATTGATTCGATGGGGTATAAAAAAGGGATGCTATGAGCCATATATATCGATCAGTGTCCACATATGTCTATATAGCACAATCGATGCGGCGGCGATGGCAACTGGAATCGGTGCCGTCGGCCGGAGAACATTCGAAGGTGGCTCGACGGACTCGAGCAGCACCGTTCCCTCGAAACGACCGTCTGGACATCGAGTGTGGGCAGTATCGTTCGAATTACCAGCACCGAACCACTCCGCTAGCCGGTCGAGACGAGACGGGAGTCGTCAGAGTTCGGCGATTGCGTTCCGACTGCGGACCGTCCGATATGCCGGCCGACAGTACCGGGACGTATCGGGTCGTAGTCGAAAATCGAGTCCCTCCTCCAGCTACGAATGTCTATATATCACACAACCAATTACAGTATTCCTATGCATTACTCCCACCTGAAATCGGTCAGAAACGAGTCAGTAGGTGGCGTATACGCATCTACAGAGGCTGCTCTATAGTTCCACCTGTATTTATATTCGACCGGTCGAAACACCGCCACATGGAGACGCGCAAGGTCCAGGTGACGGGCGGATCGACATACACCGTCTCGCTCCCCAAAACGTGGGCGACCGACAATGACGTCAGCGCCGGAACGACCGTCGAGTTCTATCCCGAGGACGACGCGCTCTTGTTGACGCCCAAGAACGAAACGGACCGGCAGGAAGGCACCCTCGACATCTCGAGTCTCGAGGGCGAACGCCTGACCCGGGCCGTGATGACGATGTACGTCAGCGGCTTCGACATCATCAGGCTCGAGGCCGGTCGGATCACGACCGACCAGCGGCGGGCGATCCGTGACGCCACCCAGGGGTTGGTCGGCGTCGAGGTGCTCGAGGAGACGACCGACAGCGTGGTCATTCAAGATCTGCTCGACTCCTCGGAGCTGTCGATCGTCAACGCCGTCACGCGCATGCGCCTGATCGCCCAGTCGATGCTCGAGGACGCGGTGACGGCGCTGACCGAGAACGACGACGACATCGCCCACGACGTGATCGAGCGCGACGACGACGTCGACCGGCTCTGGTTGGTCGTCTCGCGGATCTTCCGTGCCACCCTGCGATCGCCAAAGGCCGCCGAGGAACTCGGCGTTCCGCGCGAGGATTGCTTCGACTTCCACTCGAGTGCCCGCCAACTCGAGCGCGTCGCCGACCACGCCGCCAAGATCAGTAACCTCGCGCTCAAGCTCGCGGAGATCCCCGAGCCGGTCGCCGAGGGGCTCGAGGAGTTGCGAACCGACGCCGCGACGGTGTTGGAGAAGGCCATGGACGCGCTGTTTGCCGACGGGACCGAGGAGGCGAACCGACTGGGCCACGACGCCCGCGAGGCCGTCCTCGAGATCGACGAACACACGCGCCAGATCGACGACATGCTCCGGGACCTCGAACCGGTGCAGGCCCAGTCGCTGGGGCTGATCGTCGACTCGCTCTCCCGGAGCGCCGACTACGGCGGGAACATCGCCGAAACGGCGCTGCAGAAGGCCGCACCGCGGCCCTGAGAAGCGACCGGCGACGAGTGGGTGCGGTCCGACGCCGCGTGTCGGGGGGTGTACGCGTCGACGGGGAAACGGGTTTCACACGGGTTGCCGTCAGTTGGGTCGGGTGAGACGATGGTAGACAGGACCCCACGGTGTGCCGCGGGCGAGCGGACGATCTCCCACCCCGCGTTCGCCGCGCTGTACGATCGGTTCGTGCCGGATCGGTTTCTGATCGGCCCCCACCGCGAGTATCTCGCGGCCGACCTCTCCGGACGCGCTCTCGATATCGGTGCGGGAACCGGCGCGATGATACCCTACGCGGTCGACGCCAGCGACGACCTCGAGTACCACGCGATCGAACCGGACCCGCACATGCGACGCCGGGCCGCTCGCAAGGCGGCGGGCACCGACCTCCAGGTCTCCCTCCGGGACGCTCGCGCCGAGTCGTTGCCCTACGTCGACGACGCCTTCGAGACCGTGCTCTCGAGTCTGGTCTTCTGTACCATCGACGACCCCGACGCGGCGATCGAGGAGGTCGCTCGCGTCCTGACGCCCGGCGGCGAACTGCGATTCCTCGAGCACGTCCGCAACGACGGCTGGCGCGCGCGGGCGCAGGACCGGCTGAATCCGATCTGGGAACGCGCCGCAGGCGGTTGCCAGTTGACCCGGGAGACCGTCGAGCGGTTCGTCGGACACGACGCGTTCGACGTCCTCGAGATAGAGCGGGTCGATGTCGGGGTGTTTCCGGTGACGCCGATCGTTCGCGGGCGGCTTCGACGCCGGCGGGACCCGTAAGTGTCGCAGCGACCGGCGGGGCCGCGTTCCGGACCTCACTGTGAGCCGTTGGTGGGCGCGTTCCGGGTCGGTTCGCGTCCGCCCGGCGTGTGCGACGCAAACACATAGTGCGCCGCCGTCGTACGCCCGGACGGAACCATGTTCGACGACAGAACCGATGCGGGCGACCGCCTTGCCGCAGAACTCGAGGCCCGCGACCTCACGGTCGACATCGTTCTCGGAATTCCCCGCGGAGCCCTGCCCGTCGCGCGGCCCGTCGCCGACGCGCTCGATGCCGACCTCGATGTCGTCGTCGCGCGCAAGATGGGGGCACCGCAGAACCCGGAGGTAGCGCTCGGCGCGGTCGCCAGCGACGGCAGCGTCTGGTACAACGACGACCTGATCGATCGGCTGCACCCCTCCAAGGAGTACCTCGAGGAGGTCCGAGCGACGGAAGCCGAGAACGCGCGTAAAAAGGCGGACCGCTACCGCGAATCGGGCGGCGTGCCGGACCGTCGAGGCGAGCGAGTCCTGCTCGTCGACGACGGCGTCGCGACCGGTGCGACCGCGACGGCCTGCCTCCGCCAGGTCCGGGAAGCCGGAGCCGACTGGGTCGGTCTGGCCGTGCCAGTGGGCTCACCGCGGGCGGTCGACGCCCTCGAGCGGGAAGCCGACGCGGTGATCGCCCTGCAGACGCCCGCGGACTTCCGTGCCGTCGGCCAGTTCTACCGGACTTTCGACCAGGTGAGCGACGAGGAGGCCCTCGAGTACCTCGACTCAGAACCCTGAGCCGTGCGTCCGAGTCGATCCGTCCGACCCTGAGAGCCGACGCACCCGCTCCCTTACGGCCAGAGCCCGCGCATCTCGTGGGAGTCACCGATGCGGTCGAGCGCGACCGCATACGCGGCGTCGCGCCACGTCACGTCCCGGCGTTCGACGTGGTTCTTGAGCGCGTTCCAGGCCGTCTTCATTTCGGCGTCGAGTTCCTCGTTGACCCGCTCGAGGGACCACTGGCGGCGGTTGATGTCCTGAAGCCACTCGAAGTAGCTGACGGTGACGCCGCCCGCGTTCGCGAGGATATCCGGGATCACGTGGACGCCGCGTTCCTCGAGGATGGTGTCGGCGGCGAACGTGGTCGGGCCGTTCGCGCCCTCGACGACGATGTCGGCGGCGATCGCGTCGGCGTTGTCCGCAGTGATGACGTTGCCGACGGCCGCGGGAACGAGGACGTCGACGTCGAGTTCGAGGAGGTCGCTGTTCGAGATGCGGGAGACGTCGTCGCCCTCGTCGAGGTCGGTCGCGAACCGCGTGACCGCTTCGGGCTCCTCGTCGTGGGAGGGAATCGCCGAGACGTCGATCCCGTCGGGATCGTATACCCCGCCGTTGACGTCGCTGACCGCCACGATCGTCGCTCCCCACTCCTCGAGCAGGCGGGCGGCGTTCGCGCCGACGCTTCCGAAGCCCTGGACGGCGACGGTCGTCTCGGCGAGCGGGTAGTCGTAGTAGTCACAGGACTCCCGGGTAACGATGGCGACGCTCCGGCCCGGCGCTTCCTCGCGGCCGTAGGAGCCGCCGATGACGGGCGGCTTCCCCGTGACGACGCCGGGGATCGTCTCGCCCTCCTGCATGCTGTAGGCGTCCATCAGCCAGGCCATCGCCTGCGGGTCGGTCCCCATGTCGGGGGCCGGGATGTCCGTGTTCGGCCCGATCACGTCGCGGATCTCCTGTGCGAACCGGCGGGTGAGCCGTTCCGTCTCGCCGTCGCTCAACGACTTCGGATCGACGACGATGCCGCCTTTCGCGCCGCCGAAGGGGAGGTCCATCACGGCACACTTCCAGGTCATCCACATCGAGAGACCGACGCACTCGTCACGGGTCACGTCGGGATGGTATCTGAGCCCGCCCTTGTAGGGCCCGCGGACGCTGTCGTGCTGGGCCCTGTAGCCGGTAAACACTTCCACGCTGCCGTCGTCGCGCTCGAGGGGCACCGTCACTTCGTGGACCGCCCGCGGGTGAGAGAGGCGTTCGATGACGGCATCGTCGATGTCTAGCTGTGCGGCGACGCGGTCGAGCTGTCGGCGCGCGGTCTCGAGTGCGGTCTCCGACGCGGCCGATGCGGCCGTCGCTTCCCGTGTCGTCGTCGAACGGTGCTGAGAGGCCATGATTATTCGATCGGTGTGCGTCGATTCCGCATCTCGGCACCGCACTCGGGACAGGCGTCCGGCGCTGTCGCACGGACGACGGTTCCACAGTCGAAGCATTCGTAGGTCGATTCCGCCTGCGGATCGAATTCCGCGTCTTTCTGGTTCATTGGAGAGACAACGAGCGGTCGTGCTCGTAGTGATTGCGCACTGAGGAATACTAGGGATATTAGGATGAACCTATCCGTCAGATAACTAGCGGTACCAAGCAAGCCCCCTTCATTATTCAACCCCCGCCGACGCTTTTGCCGGGACTCCGATCTCGTCGAACACGACATCGAAGAGCGTCCGCTGGACGGTCCGAATATGGCGATAGAACGCAGCCGGCGAGATATCGAGCGTCTCGGCGATATCTTCCCCCGAATTCTCGCGCGGTGATTCGAAGTAGCCGCCGTAGTACGCGAGCTGGACCACCTCGAGCTGGCGGTCGGTCAGTCGCTCGCGCAGTTCCGACCGGAAGTCCCGTGGTGTCGTCCGCTCGACGGTCCGTTTGGAGCGCAGTTCGACGTCCGAGAACGCCGTCGAGATGAGATCGGCGCTCCCTCTCGCGTCGGCGGATCGCGGTACGTCGACCACGAGCCGAGTGCTCGAGGCGGTCGCCTCGAGACCCCGCAACACCACGCCGTGATCCGCGAATTGCTGGGCGAGAACCGGCCGTGAGAGGTCCAAGAGGACCGCCCCACCGAGGTCGGCATCGTCACTAGCGTCGTCGGTCGCCCCGCCCTCGCTTCCACGGCTGACTCCGCCGGTACTGACGACCTGTGCGCGCTCGACGTCGACGAGTGCGTCGGCCGCAGTCACGACGGCGTCCGGCGACGCACCCTCGACGGTCGCGAACACCGTCGTCCCGTGCTCGTGCTGGCGAACGCCGCCATCGAAGGAGAGCACGCAGTCGACCCGTCGGGCGAGTCGGGCGAAGACGAACGAGTCGTCGGCCACCTCGAACTCGAGTCGCGTCCGCGCGTCGGCGACCAGTGCGCGCTTGCGCTCGACGGCGGCGATCGCCGAGGCGATCGTCTCCCCGAGTTCCGCGAGGACGGCGCGGATCATGTCGTCGAACGCGTCCGGCCGATCGGCGTAGACGGTCAACGCCCCGTAGGCAAACTCGTCGTAGGCCAGCGGGACGCTCACCGCGGACTGGTACTCCCGGGCGAGCGCCGCCGATCGCCACGGTTCGTCGCGGAGCCCGTCGGCGACGTTCGAGACGACGGTCACCGCCCGGTCCGTCGCCGTCCTGACGGCGGGTTCGCTCGAGTCGGAAAGTGAAAGCGAGACGGTGTCGAGATACGCCGCTCCCTCCGCCGGGCCACCGTGAGCGCGCGACTCGAGACGGTCGCCGCCGATGTCGGCCCGACCGATCCACGCGAACGAGAACCGGTCGGCGGCCGTGAGCCGATCGCAGACGGCGCGTTCGATCTCCTCACGGGTCTCCGCGCGAACCAGCGCCTGATCGAGATCCCTGATGATCTCGTTGATGTCGTTGAGGCGGGTGAGCTGTCGATTCCGGCGCTCGAGTTCCCGATCCCGTTCGCGAAGCGTCCGCTCGCGCTCGACCCGGTCGAGCGCGGCTTCGGCGGTCGCCGCCAACAGGTCGGTCAGTTCTCGGGACACCTCGTCGAACGCGTTCGACTCCGTCGAGCCGACGACGAAGACGCCGTGATCACCGAGCGGGACGTACGCGGCGCTTCGCAGGTCGGTCCCGGGATTCGAGAGGCTCGGGGAGTCGTGTACATCGGCGAAGAACCGACTCTCGCCGTCGACGAAGACGTGTCCCGGGATGCTGTCGGTCGCCGCTCGGTGGTCGCGGGTCGGCCCGTGTAAGCGCTTCATGCCCGCGGAAGACGCGGCGGGCCGTAACACGTTCTCGTCCGTATCGAACAGATACACGGCGCTCGCCTCGCAGTCGAGGACGGCCGTCGCGTCGTCGACGGCGAGGGCGGCGATTTCGCGATCGGTTTCGGCGTACAGCAACTCGCGAGCAGTTCGGTGGAGCGCCGTCAGCGCCTCCTCGCGGCGCTTTCGCTTCGTCACGTCTCGACAGCTGTAGAGGGTCGTCCCGCCCTGAATCGACACCTCGCGTACGTTGACCAGCAGCGTGTGTTCGCGGCCCGCCCGATCGGTCGTCGTACACTCGATGTTCGTGAGCACGCCCTCCCGCTCGAGGGCTTCGCGGTCGAAGAGGTCCGGTCCGAGCAACTCGTCGATCGTCCTGAGGTCGTGAATCTCGTCGTCCGAGTAGCCGAAAATGAAGTGGACATTCGGACAGACGTAGGTGAACGCGCCGTCGTCGTCGGTGATGAGGACGGTATCCGTCATGTTATTCAGCGTCACCCGGTGGAGTTCCTCGGACTCGCGTAACTCCCGCTCGAGGCGGGCGCGGTCGGTGATGTCGGTCGCCCGTGCGAGCAGCGAGACGATGTCGCCGGACTCGTCCCGGATCGGCCGGACGGTTACCTCGAACGTGTGGGTCTCGGTCGCGTCTGCTCCCTCGCTCGACGGGGCGGTCATGTCCGAATCGGCGGACCCAGCGCCGTCGGCGCGGACCCGTGTCAGTTCGCGGTGTGCGACCTCGCCGGCCGCCGCCCGTTCGATCGCGTCCCCGATCGCGGTGCCCCCGTCGGCGGTACACCGCCACCAGGGCAGGTCCCGTAACGGCCGGCCGCGAACGTCGCTCGCGGTCGCGTCGATCGCCTCGAGCGCGGACTCGCTGGCCCGTCGAACGGTGCCGTCCGTCTCGAGCACCCACGAGTAGGTCTCGGGGGCCTCGAAGATCGCGTCGAACCGGCGAGCGCGCTCCCGTCGGCGGCGTCGCTCGCGGCCCGTCGACAGCGCCCGTTCGATCGCCGCGCGGCAGTCCGCGATCGAATCACTGCCGGGGTCGTCGCACGGCACGTACGCCGTGACATCCGCGGCGATCGCCGCGCTGGCCAGCGACTCGTCACCGTCGACCGGTGCGAGCACGACCGGGAGATCGGGATCGCGCTCGCGAACCGTCTCGAGAAGGTCGAGTCCGGTCGTCGCTGCCTCCGGCAGGGAATGGGCGGTCAGGAGACAGTCGACGGGGCGGTGCTCGAGGTGCTCGAGCGCAGCGGCCGCGGTCGCGACTGCGGTCACGTCGCGCGTTTCGTCCGCCAGCGCGTCCGACAGGCCGGCGGCTCTCCGATCGGGCGGTGCGACGACGAGGAGCCGGGCGTCGTCGAGCGGGCGTGCGGAAGCCATTCGTCCCCGATAGGACCGCCTGCGGATAGAACCCATCGGTCCGATTGCGATCGCTGCGGCAACGCCCGGTCACTGCTCGAGCGCAGTGATACGTGGCCGCGTTGCGGTCGGCGTCGAACGCGAGACGCGGCGACATTGATCCGATTGTTACGGACCTCACGCGACGGGACCGAGGAGATGCGGATGACGATACGTCACGATATCGTCCGCGACCGTGGATACGATGGCAGAAGGAAAGCGCGGGTAGCGGTCAGCACGGTTCCGAAGCGATTACCGCCACTCGTCGAGCGCGGCTACGTCGGGTTCGGGCATGGCGACCCAGCGCTCGTCCCGTGCGATATCGGCGACAACGAGGTGCGGGGTCCCGTCGATCTCGTCGACCGCCGCGACGACATCGGCTGTATCGCTCGATCGGCTTCCGATCGACTCTGCTTCGGGCACCATACTCGGGAATAATACTCTGTCGACTATGAATGTATCGATACGCCCCGAATATGTGATTAGATATTAAACTGTAACCGACATATTTCTATATTTTCTAAACTGCGTGTCGGTGGCGGTCGGAGTTCGACGACTGTGAGCCACCGATCGACTCGGATGGATTTCGATCGAGCGCTCGCAACCGACCCCGCTTCGGTTTCGAGTCGGTGCGCTCGAGCGGTCTACTCGTCCGGTACGACCGAGCGAACGTGACCGACGACGCCGCTTTTCAGCTTCACGTGGGGTCCGTCGGGTTCGTCACCGTAACCCACTCCGATCTCGCCGATGAGCGGCTCCGTGTCCTCGGAGTGGGGGTCCGCGTTCTCCTGGCCGATCTCGACGGTCATTCCCTGTCGGAGTTCCTCGGCGGTCGGTCGTTCGGCGGCCATGACTGGCGGTGATCGGGGGTGCTTCAAAACCGTGTCGCCTGCACCCGCGGGCTCGGACGGGCGTCGCTTCGCCGCGTGCCCCCGCTCCGAACGCCGGCGTTACTCGTCGAACTCGAGGGCGACGGAGTTGATGCAGTATCGCTTGCCGGTCGGTTCGGGGCCGTCCTCGAAGACGTGACCGAGATGGCCGCCACAGTTCGCACAGACGACTTCGGTGCGGCGCATGCCGTGGCTGGTGTCGGTTCGGGTTTCGATCCGATCGTCGTCGGCGTCGTAGAAACTCGGCCAGCCACAGCCGGAGTCGAACTTGGTCTCCGAATCGAACAGTTCGGCCCCGCAGCCGGCGCAGGCGTAGGAGCCGTCCGCCTTGTGGTCGACATACTCGCCGCTGAACGGCGTCTCGGTGCCTGCTTCCCGGAGGATTCGATACTCCTCGTCGCTCAATCGTTCGCGCCACTCCTCGTCGCTCGTCGGGACGTGATCCGACTCGTCGCTCATGGGCGCTCGTAGGGGGGAGACACTCAAGAGTCTGTCTGCGCGGTCGCCGAGTCCGGCGGCGTCGACCGAACACGGCCGCGCCGATATCGGTGCCCGGGCGTCGCAGTCACCGGCTGGTAATGATATCCGTGCTCTCGCAGTCGGGACACTGGGTCATCCGCCCCAGTTTCGGGACCTCGATCCGCCGCCACTCGTCGTCCCCACCGGGCGCTTCGAAGCCGCAGTTCCGACACCGTGACCGTTCGTGTGTCATCTGGTCGCTACCCATGTCTCGACATATGCGATAGGGTTACATAGTCGTTTGTTCAGCCGGCAGAGAGCGTCACGAGTGCCAACGGGTCGTGCGACCGATCGCAACGGGAGGATCGGTCGCGGGCACGCCATCGGCGACAGTGGTGAGCGTGGACGTGACGATTCGGTCACACCGCACCACCCGTCGTGCCAATCGTGTTAAGCCACAGCAGACCGTACGTCCGAGCGATGGTTCCCCGGCACGACCTCGCCGCAGCGACGCTCGAGACGCTCCCCGTTACCATCGCTGTCATCGACGACGAGGGTGAAATCCTTCTGACGAATCGATCCTGGCGCGACTTCGGCCCGGACCCCGACGACCACGTCGGCGCGGATTACGTCGCGACCGCCGCGACTGCGGACGACGAACACGCCCGTCGGGCGACCGCGGGAATCGAGGCCGTTCTCGCGGGCGAGCGCGACTCCTTCGAGATGGAGTATCCGTGTCACTCGGCGGACAAGAAACGCTGGTTCATGATGCGTGTCAGTCCCTTTACCGACGACGGCCAGCGGCTGGTCTCGCTCGTTCACCTCGAGATCACCGAGCGGAAACTGGCCGAGATCGCCGCCGAGGAGAACGCCCGTCAGGTACGCAACGAACGCGAGGCACTGGAACACGTCCTCGAGCGCGTTGACGGACTCGTCCGGAACGTCACCGACGCCGCCGTCGGCGCGGGGACCAGAGCGGAGATCGAACACGAGGTCTGTGCGTGTCTCGCCGAGACGGACCCCTATGTCCTCGCCTGGATCGGCCGCGCGGACGTCACGGCACAGCGGCTCTCACCCCACGAATGGGCCAGTCAGGGTGACATCCCTCTGGAGGACGACGAACTCGTCATCGGGACCGACGAGGAGCACCCGGCCGTTCGGGCGTTCGTGGATGGGGAGCCAGCGGTCGTCCAGAACCTCGAGTCGGTCGCGGACGCCGACCGGTGGTGGCCGACCGGGGCCGGCGATGCCGTCCGATCGGTCACCGCCTTGCCGCTTTCGTACGGCGAGGTCACCTACGGCGTCCTCGTCGTTTTCGCCGCGGACGCCGACGCCTTCGACGATCGGGAACTCCTCGTGCTTGAGTCGCTCGCCGGCACGATCGCGACCGCGATGAACGCCCTCGAAGTCAGGCGCATGCTCACGACCGAGACCGTCGTCTCGGTCGAGGTCGCCATCGAGGACCCGTCGCTGTTCGTCACGGCGCTGTCGGCGACGCTCGAGGCCGCGATCAGCTACCGGGGCGTGACCTACGACGGGGACGGAACGCCGCATCTCTACCTCCATGCCGATCGGGCGATCGCCCCTGAAGACATCCACGACGCGTCCCCGAACGGCGGCGACGTGACGATCCTCTCGAAAACCGACGGGCGGACCATTCTCGAGATCACCACCGACGACGGGCTGGTGACGGCCCTGAGCGAGTACGGGGCGGTGATTCAGGAACTAACGGTCGCCGAGACGGTCGCCGACCTCACCGTCGAACTTCCGAACGGTCGCTCCGCTCGCTCGGCGTACGACCTGCTCGAGCGTCGATACGAGCGCGTCGAACTCGTCAGCTACCACGAGACCGACGAGCCGACGCCCACTCGAGAGAGCATCACGACACGCCTCGAGTCGTCGCTGACCGACCGCCAGTTCACGGCGCTCCGGAAGGCCTACTATGCGAACTACTTCGAGTGGCCCCGCGACGTGTCGGGCGAGGAGTTAGCCGAGTCGATGGGCATTTCGCGGTCGACGTTTCACCAGCACCTGCGAACCGCCCAGCGGAAGTTGCTCGACGAACTCCTCGAGTGAGACCCTCGCCGGCGACCCGTCTCCGGCCCGACTGAACATAGTGAGGGGGGGTTATTTTATATACATCTGTCGTAGTGGAGACATCCGATCACCGTCGGCGGGTCTACGGGACAGAGAATGCAACAGGAACACATCGACGCAGGCAAGGCGATACAGAAGCGAACCGGGAAGACGTTCTATCTCGCGACGCGGTTTCTCCCCGAGCGAGTGCGACATGCGACCCACGTCCTCTATGCGTTCTTCCGCATCGCGGACGAAGTGGTCGACGACGCCGACGACGTCGACCCGGCGACACAGCGGGCCCAACTCGAGTCGCTCCGGGCGCAGGCGCTGGGCGAGCAAGCGCCCGACGATCCGGTGCTCGAGGCGTTCGGGGAGCTCAGAGAGCGGTACGGGATCGACGACGAGGAGATCGACACGTTCATCGACGCGATGGCGACCGACATCGAGACCAGCCGGTACGAGACCTACGAGGACCTCGAGTCCTACATGCGCGGGTCGGCCGCGTCGGTCGGCGTGATGATGACCGCGATCATGGAACCCGACGCCGAAGACGTCGCCATCCCCCACGCCGTCAAACTCGGCGAAGCGTTCCAGATGACGAACTTCCTGCGGGACGTTCGCGAGGACATCCGCGAGCGCGACCGGATCTACGTGCCACAGGAGACGCTTCGGGACCACGGGGTCGATCCGGCACAGATCGAGCGACTCGAGTACTCCGAGTCGTTCGCGAGGGCGATGGCCGCCGAACTCCAGCGCACGGAGGAACTCTATCGCGAGGGCGTGGCCGGCATCAGATACCTGCCCGAGGACTGCCAGCTTCCGGTCCTGTTGGCGGCGGTTCTCTACGCGGAACACCACACCGTCATCCGCAATCAGGGGTACGACGTGCTCTCGCGGGAGCCGTCGCTATCGACGACCCGAAAGCTGTGGTGTCTGGCGAAGACACGCTGGCACTGGCACTGGAATCGGGACCCCGAAGCAGTGTTCCAGCGCGTCTCGGCGGTGCCGACGACCGACCACGACCATCGCCACCCGGAACACGGAGACGGCGTGCCGACACGCACCTGACCGGCCGTTTATCAAATCCCACGATATAGTGGCCCGACTTTCGTAGCCATCGCGTTCGAAGCCCAGTGTATGCCCACAGAGGCGACCTCCGATATCGTCGACGAAGAGCGTCAGATGGGCCGAACGACCGCGATCGGACTCGGCGTCTGGCTCGCGCTGATCATCGCCGCCGCGATCCTGTTGGTCGTGTTCGGCGACGCCATCTCGAGCCTGTTCGTCTGAGCGGACCGGCCGTGAGTTTTCACCGCGGGTCGCTACTCGGAAACGTCTTCGTTCGTTTGCACGGTCGTTTCCGCGACGATGAATTTCGCGAGTTTTCGTTTCGTGTGCGTGGTAACCAGGTGCTCCTCGAGTTGCTGGTTGGTGGCCGGGGGTTCCCGGCAGACGGGGCACTCGATCGAGTTACGCGTTGCCATAGCAATGGCAGGGCGGTCACGAGCAAAAGTGACGTGCCGGCATGTTCGTCCCGCACCTCGCAGGGAACCGAATGCCGTCGGTCAGCGACCGCGCCACCGCCCGGGGAGCGCCGTCGAAAGCATTGCGAGGTCGTAGCGGTCGGTCCGGAACAGGCCGAGACAGAACAGGCCGGCGACCCCGGCCGCCAGCCAGTTGCCATAGAGCACGTTGATCGCACCCCACAACAGGACGAAACTCACCAGATCGTCGAGCGCGAACTCGCAGGTCCGGACCCGCTCGAGCAGGACCGCGCGATCGAACGCGCGATCGACGAGGACGACGGCGACGGTCCCCGAGAGGAGCCACCCCCAGTAGTTCGAGCGGGGTACGCCGTAGTAGCCGCCCGGCGGAACGTACTCCCAAAACCCGATGGCGACGGCTCCGGGGTCGAGGACCAGATCGACCGCGACGACGGCGGCGATTGCCGCGAGCAGTCGGGGACCGACGCGCGCGGCTCGGTCGCGAAGCACCAGCAACGTCAGCAGGGTGGCGTTGAGCACCAGCGGGACGAAAAACAGCGGCAGGGCCAGGGGCACGTCGCCGCCCAGCATCGGCCCGAGCCGAATCCCGTACTCGAACGTGCCGTAGGGCCAGCCGGTCCGAACGCCGACGAGTTCGATGGCGTAGGTGTAGCCCGTCAACACGGCCAGGACCGCGACCGCCCGTCGATCGATCGTCGGCAGCAAGGCGACGACCAGCGGCGACCGCATCACCAGCGTTCCGAACAGGATCAACAACGGATTGTACGCGAGCGGTGCCGGAAGCATCCCTTCGGCGCTGCCGACCAGCGTCACCGCGCCGATGACCGGGAAAACCACCGCGACGGTAAATCGGTTCTCCCGGATGAGCGCCTCGAGTCGCCGCTGTACCGTCTCCCGTGCCGTCCCGCTGCTCACTCCCGCGGTCGGATTGGATGGCGGGCCCGCCGACTCGCCGCTATCCATAGAGGAGCCTCCAGAGGCCGCCCATGGTCAGGAGCGCGCCGACGACGGTGTTGATCGCCGGGAACCACCAGTAGGCCCGATCGACGATGACACTCGCGGTCGCGATCGCGGCGACGAGCCCCGGATACACGAGCATGAGTGCGCCCAGTCGCCCGTCGAGCGCGCCGAAGGCGACCGCGCTCGCCAGCCAGCACGCGCCGCAGTAGGCGTAGGTCCGTCGCTCCCCGAGCATCGTCGCCGTCGTCCGGGTCCCGGTTTCGCGGTCGGGCTCGATGTCGGGGATCGCCGAGAACGTGTGCATTCCCATAGCCCACAGCCAGCCGCCGACGATCGCCAGCACGGGCGGCTGGGAGCCGGCGACGGCGGCGTACGCGGCCACGCCCGGCGTGATGTAGAGCCCGTTGGAGACCGAATCCAGCGCCGGCGTCGTCTTGAATCGGGCCGGTGGGGCGCTGTAGGCCGCACCGAGGGCGAGAAAGGCGACGAGCCACGGGATCGCGGCCGCCGCAAGCAGCGGCGCGAACAGTAGCGGCAGGGCCGCACAGAAGGCGACGGCGACGGGAACGGATCGCTGTCCCCGATAGCGCGCCTCCCGATCGTCCTTTTTCGGATTCGCCGCGTCGATCTCCCGGTCGTAGATATCGTTGATGCCATAGAGGAAGACGTTCGCGGGGAGGAGGAAGTACGCGAACAGGACGGCCGTCGCCGGCGTGATCAGGTCCGCGACCGACCCCGCGGCGTAGGCGACGCCGACGAGGACCGGCCCGGCCAGATAGAGCCAGAACCGCGGCCGCGAGAGCGTCAGCAGGTACGACAGCTGTTCGCCGACGCTGCCCTCGCTTCCCGCCGTCGGCTCCCTCTTCATCGCTGGCGTCTCGAGCGCGCGGGCGGTCGGATGCGGACGATCACTTCGGTTCTGTAAGCGGGTCGGCTCAGTTGCGCGTCCCGATCCGTCCCTCGGGGTTCCGGCACGGTCAGCCCCCGCGTCCGTGATCCTCGAGCACTTTCTCCGCCGTCAGGTCGCCGCTGATGAGACACATCGGGACGCCGATTCCGGGTGTGGTATCACCGCCCACGAAGTAGAGTCCGTCGACTTCCGCCGACCGGTGTGGCGGGCGGAAGAGTGCCGTCTGGCGGAGGGTGTGGGCCAATCCCAGCGCCGTCCCGCCGTAGCTGTTGTACCGGCCCGCAAAGTCCGCGACGGAGAACCGCTCCTCGAGGACGATCCGGTCCCGGAGATCCGTCCCCGTGTTTTCGGCGATATCGTCGAGGATCACGTCCCGATACTCGTCGCGGATTTCGGGCGTGTCCTCGAGACCGGGTGCGACGGGCACGAGGACGAACAGGGCGCTGTGGCCCTCGGGGGCAACGTCGTCGTCAGTCGTGGAGGGGACACACAGGTAGTAGGCCGGGTCGTCCGGCCACTGGGGGTCCTCGAAGATCTGATCGAAGTGGGCCTGCCAGTCGGTCGGCAGCACGAGCGTGTGGTGGGCGAGGTCGTCGACATCGCCCTTGACGCCGAGATAGAGGAGGAACGCGGAGGGCGCGTAGGTCCGGTCGTCCCAGTAGTCGGCGTCGTGGCCGCGCCGTTCGGGGGTCAGCAGTTCCTGTTCGGTATGGGCGTAATCGGCGTTGCTCACGACCAGATCCGACTGCAGGGGGCCGGCCGGCGTTTCGACCTCGAATCCGCCCGTGCGGCCTTTGATCTCCGTTGCCGGGCGATCGGTGTCGTACTCGACGCCGAGTTCCGCGCCCAGTTCCGCGACGCCGTCGATGACCGCGCCGATCCCGCCGTCGGGGTACCAGACACCGAGGTTGAAATCGACGTGGCTCATCAGGTTGTAGAGCGCCGGCGTGTTAGTCGGCGACCCGCCGAGAAACACCAGCGTGTACTGCATGATCTGCTGGAGCTTCGGATGGTCGAAGTAGCCGGCCACGTGCCCCTGCATCGAGCCAAGCAGCGAGAGGCCCCGCGCCTGTCGCGCCACGTCGAGATCGAGGTAGTCCCGCAGGCGCTCGCGATCCTCGTAGACGAAGTGTTTCATCCCCACCTCGTAGTTTTCTTTCGACTTCTCGAGGTACCGCTCTAGGGCCTCACCCGCACCCGACTCGTACTCCTCGAAGACGGCTTTCGTCCGCTCCAGGTCGGGCGTGACGTCGACCCGGTCCCCGTCCTTGAAGAAGATTCGGTAGTGGGGATCGAGGTGTTCGAGGTCGTAGTAGTCGCTCGGCGTCCGATCGAAGTCGGCGAAGAACCGCTCGAAGACATCGGGCATCAGATACCACGAGGGTCCCATGTCGAACCTGAAGCCGTCCCTCTCGAGGCGGCTCGCTCGGCCACCGAGCTGTTCGTTCTTTTCGATGACACGAACGTCGGCACCCGCGTCGGCGAGGTAACAGGCCGTCGAGAGCCCACCGATGCCGCTCCCGATCACGACGATCGACTCACCGGCCAGCGATTGCATGGTCGACCGTGAGTATCGGACCGCTGTTAAACGTGTCTCATACATAGATAGGGAATCCGGCCGGTCGTCGGCGCGGCGGGCGGGGTCGGGGTCGCCTCGAACTCGGCGGTCGTTCCCCACGTCCGGTAGGTTCCTGTGGATCGCGCCCGTACGGTGCGTATGGACGGCCAGACAGTCATCGTGACCGGTGGAACACGCGGTATCGGTGCTGCCGTCGCCGAGGCGTTCGGTGCGGATGGTGCGACCGTCGTCGTCGGTGCTCGAGACGCGGACGAAGTCGACGCGACCGTCGACGCGCTCGAAGACGCGGGGACCACCGCGGCGGGGCTCAGAACCGACGTTCGGGACGAGTACGACGTGGAGCGGCTGACGGAGACCGCCTCGCGGGCGGGCGAGACAGCCGGTATCGATGTCGTCGTTCCCGCGGCGGGCGTGTATCACGGCGAGGCTGGAGCGACGCCGACCGACGACGAATCGTATGCCGCGTTCGACGACCACTGGCGGACGAACGGACGCGGCGTGTACGCGACGATCCGCGAGTCGCTGCCGCACTTAAACGACGGCGCGCGGGTGCTCGTGCCGACGGGCTCGGTCGCTCGAGACGGGCAGTCGGGCTACGGCTCCTATGCGATCTCGAAGGCGACGGCGGAGGCGGTAACTCGCGGGTTCGCCGCCGACACCGACTACGTCGTGGGCTGTCTGGACCCGGGGGTCGTCGCCACGGGGCTGTCGGGGGAGGCCGGCCGCGACCCGGACGCCGTCGCCCCGATGTTCGTCTGGGCGGCGACCGAAGCGGAGCCAACGGCCGTCGACGGGGCGGTCGTCGGACTACGCGAGTGGAAGCAAGCGACGCGATAACGCTCGAGAAGTCGGTTACTGCGGTAGTCGAGTACTTGAGTGCCTCGAGTCGCTCCGACTGCAGTCCCGGACCTGGGCGGATCGCTACGTCGGGATGTGCATCAGCGCGCGGATCGACTATTGAGAGGAACGGCCGTTCGCGGTTCGATACGGTCGATGCGACCGGTTCTTCGGACGCCAAACGGAGCGACCGCTCGCGTAAGCACCGTCTCGCATCGGCCCGATGGGAGACGGAGGTAAAAGTGCGGCAATCGAGCGCGGCGCTTGGCGAGTGCACGGTCACGTGCTCACGTGACCATACCGACTGGTATACTTCTGCGAACGCACCTCGTTTTGCCGTCCTGTCACCGGGCTATCGGCGAGCGACCGAATACGAGCGCCAGCGCGACCGCTACGGGCGACCTATCGGCGGGAGAAATCTAGTAAGTATCGGAACCGCTACCGAGGATCAATCGATATGGCCTTCGCGACGCAGTTGATCTGCGTCCTGGCCGGTGTAGCGCCACTCGATAGTGGCCTTCTCGTCTTGCCAGTCCCAC
The DNA here is from genome assembly GCF_005890195.1 of Natrinema pallidum. Lineage (NCBI taxonomy): Archaea > Methanobacteriati > Methanobacteriota > Halobacteria > Halobacteriales > Natrialbaceae > Natrinema > Natrinema pallidum. The sequence continues at coordinate 1,099,957 of NZ_CP040637.1, forward strand.
GGTTCGGCGACGACGATATCGTCTTGCTCGATCCAGGTCCGGTATTTCATGCGACCCGGGATGCGGCCGAGTCGCTCCTCGCCGTCCTCACAGCGGAGGCGCACGTGGTTGCCTCCGAGGTGTTCGGTTACGACGGCGAATACTTCATCGCTGTTGGGCATACGGAGGTTCCGTCGCCCGGAGTCTTCTGTCACAACTTAACTATGTGCGGCAGACGTTTAAACGCTTGGAAAGACGTGGTATCCCACAACATAGTATCGCCGATCTGTATCCCAACTGATCATTCCGGCTGACATTCATCGTCACCCGACTGATCGCTACTGCGGTCTAGAGTTCGCGGTCCGACTCCGGATTCTCGAGGTCCCACAGCAGTTCGGGCAGAAAGGCCTCGAGGTTGTCGATGACCGACCGCTCGCTGACGTTCAGCCCTTCGCAGTGGTCGTGAGCCGAGTCGCGGATATCGACGTGGAGGTCGCCGTCCTCGAGCCAGACGGCGAGCGGAAAGACCGAACACCGGGTGGGTTTCCAGTCCGCGTCCAAGTGCAGCGAACAGAGGCCGTCCTCGCGCAGAAAGGCACACGCGTGGCCGTCCTCGGCGACGTGATCCTCGCGGTCTTTCGCCTCTCGAGTGACGAACTTCTCGCCGCGGAAGTCGGTCGTCGTCTCCGCGAGGTTTGCCCGCTGGGCCAGCTCGAGGAGGTCCCGATCGTACAGTAACACGCCGTGGTGACAGCACCACGTGCAGTCGTCGACGCACTCGAAGGTGAGGTCGGGATCGAACTCGACGACGACCTCGCGGTCGGGGTATACCTCGACGCGTCGGGTGTCGGCGCTCACGTGTCGTCGGTGGGCGGTCGCCGTGAAGTGCCTTTCTACCCCGACTTTGTGGACGTAGCTCGAGTCGACGTTTCGTCCACGCTTTCAGTCCCGCCCGGCGGTGGGTTGGTGGGGGTGCTGGGCGGTGGTGGGGTTGCTGTAGCGCGTTCGCGGCCGTCGCCCGTTGTGCTCCGCGCGAGTTTCATTAGCGGGGGTCTCGAGTCCGAGCGAGTCGTGGTATCGGGTTGTCGGCGTCCCGGCTCCGGCCGATCGCAGGCCTCGCTAGCCGAGCGTCTTGAGTTCGACGCGGTGCGTTCCGTCGTCGGTCTCGAGCACGATCGAATCGACGATCGCGTCGCGTGCCCGCGTTCGCCACTCGGCGATGGCATCGGCGTGGCGGTCGCGGAGCCGGTCGTCCGCGGCCGGGTCGTCGTCCGCCTCCGCCAGCGCCGACTCGAGGTCCGGGTACGCCGCGAGGACATCGTCCGCGATGACGGTTGCGGGGGAAAGGTGTACCGCACCGGTTAGTTCGGCGTCGTCGACGTGGTAGACGTGGATGCGGGCCCGCATCCGGCCGTGAAACGGCGGCGTTACCCGGAGGACAGCCTCCCCCGGGTTTTCCCGCCCGTAGACGTAGGCGTCGACGGCGTCCGCCGGGGAGAGCGCGATCGACCGAATGGCTGACGGGTCGTCCTCGACCATCGGTCGACGGTTGGACTCGCAACGGATTAACTGTCGGGTTGGGAGCGCTCGCTCGCGAGCGGCGGCTGAAAAACGTCGGCGCGACGGGCGGTCGAAACACCGTACGTCGCATCGTCGACCGCTGCCGGCAGCTCCGCGTCGGCGGTCGCGTAGTGGGCGCTAAGCGACGCCCGGACGGCCTCCCGGACGCAGGCACGCGCCGCCGCGCCGAGTTGGGTGCCGCTGCCCGAGAACGCCGCCGGCGACCCCGACGGGTCGTGGCCGACGATGATCGCGTCCGTCGTCGTCCCCGGGAACCCGGTCTCGGCGAGCAGCGTCGCCGCCTTCGCCTCCGCGGCGAGCGCGATCAGGTTCTCGAGCGCGCCCGCGGCGAGCGCGCGCGTCGTTCCGACGATGACGTTGACGGTCCCGCGCCCCTGCCCGGGTCCCGCATCGTCGGCTTCGACCGCAGTCGACTCCGACGGGTCGGTGGGAGTCGGCTCCATCGGTAACGCGGCGGGGTTCGAGATGCCGGCTGTCGCGTAGGCCGTCACGGACCCGCACCGAGCGCCGCGAGCGTCCGCGATGTCGACGCCGGTCAGCAACGCCGGGCCGGCCGCGTCCCCGGCGGGCGTCCCGAATCCCGCCCGCTCGAGCCGGTCGCCGACGTAGGGTCCGAGTTCCGTCCGCTCCCATCCTTCCGGGACCGAGATGTTGTAGGCGCAGTCGGCCGTCCGGCGGCCGCCGTTCCAGCCGGTCGAGAGCCATTCGGTGTCCGGTCGGCGAACGCGAAGCACGCCCGCCCGCCGGATCGCGTCGTAGTCCGAGTCCGTCATCGCTCCGTTTCCGGATCGTCGTCCGCGCGCTCGCGAACGCCCAGCGCGGCGAGCAGCCGGTCGTTGGCCGTTCGATCCTTGACCGCGACGCGGACGTGGGAATCGAGCGTCCGGAACGTCGTCGCGTCGCGGATCGCGACGCCGGCCGCACGCGCGTCGTCGATCACCGTCGCCACGTCCCGGTCGCCGACATCACAGAGGAGGTACGGTGCGTCCGAGTCGTGGACGTCGAACCGTTCCTCGAGCGCCTCGCGCAACCGCTCGCGCTCGCTGGCGACACGGGTACGCGTTTCGCGGACGAACGTCTCCCGTCGCAGGCAGTGTGTGCCGACCCGAGCGGCCGGCGTCCCGAGCGACCACGCACGGCGAGCCGTCTCGAGCGCGGCCCGGCGTTCGCCGGTCGCGACCGCGAAGCCGGCCCGAAGCCCCGGCAGCCCGAACAGTTTGGTCAGCGAGCGCGCGACGACGACGTGTTCGCGGTCCAGGGTCGCCATCGACGGGCGATCGGTAAACCCCAGGAACGCTTCGTCGACGAGCAACGTCGTCTCAGCGTCCGCACAGCGGGCGGCGAACGACGCGAGTGCGTCCGGATCGATCGCGTCGCCAGTCGGGTTGTTCGGCGTACAGCACACGGCGAGCGCACACGGCTCGAGCACGGTCGGGCCGAGTTCGGTCAGGTCGTCGTAGCGAACGAACCGCGGCGTCGCCCCCTGTAATTCGACTTCGCGGGCGTACTCCCCGAAACTGGGGTATGGGACGAGCGCCTCGTCGCCCGGCTCGAGGGCGGTCTCCATCGCGAGTCGAATCGCGGCCAGTCCGCCGGGGGTCGGAACCACCCGTTCCGGCCCGCAGCCGACGAAGTCGGCGGCGGCGGCGCGAAAGGCCGGATAGCCGTCGTCGGGGTAGCGCCGGGATTCCTCGAGTGCGGCCGCGTACGCGTCGTCGACGCCCGTGGGGGTTCTTGGGTTCGTGTTGGCCGAGAAGTCGAGCAGGTCGCGGTCGGTCTCGCCACCGTGGGGAACCCGGTCGCCGGCGCTGATCGCGTCAGGGTCCACGACCGCCCTCCGTCCGGGCGTCGGTGTCCGCACCGTCCTCGGCGCTCGGGTCGGCGTCGCCCTCGATTCCGAGCCGGCGACAGACCGTCTCGAGTCGATCCCTGACCGCCGCCATCTCGCCGTCGGGGACGAGCGAGAGCGCGCCGCCCATCCCGACGCCCTCTTTGGCCTCGCCGGCGCAGTAGCGGTCCATCGCGACATGGTCACGCTCGTCGAAGCCGGGGTCGGTGACGGTCAGTTCGCAGTCGAACCGCTCGCAGGCGTCGGCGAGCCGATCGCCCTGTTCGTCGGCCACGAACGAGGTCGTCGCGACCGACAGCGGCGCGTCGATGCCCGCGTGACGCAACACGGCGGCAACGGCGAGCATCTGGGTTCCGCCGGCGAGCGTCACGGCGGTGCCGGACTCGAGCGCCCCGGCCGCGATCCCGGCGACCGTCGGCTGGACGGGATCGCCGACCGCTTCGATCGCCGCGAGCGGCGTCCCCTCGCAGTCGCCCGGCTCGAGGTCGCTCGCGGCCAGCGCCTCGTCGACGACGCGCCGTTTGCGCTCGATCGGGTTCTCCGGGAGCGACGAGGAGACGCCGGCCGGCTCGCCGAGCGCGGTCAGGACGCCCAGTGCGGTCGTCGTCCCGCCGGGAACCGTCTCGCCGATCAGCAGTTCGTCGTCGAGCAACCTCGCGCCGTAGTCGAACGCCCGATCGAAGGCCGCCGCCGCGTCGGGCACGGCGACCGCTTCGCGAACGTCGTTCCCGGGGTCGCCGCCGAGATCGACCGTCGGCGCGGCCGTCGACTGCGTGAGCCCCGCGTCGATCACCGACACGTCGAAGCCGACGACCTCTCTGACCGCACGGGTCACGGCAGCCGGGGTCGGACAGCCGTTCGGGCTCACTGGCGTCACCGGCGACATGATCGGTGCGCCGTGTTCGACGATTTCGACGTCCGCCGAGGGCGTGTGTTCCATCAGCTCCGGTGCGGCCCCGGCGGCGCTGATGCCGTCGATCAGCGCGGTCTCGGTCGTTCCAGCGGGAAGGACGACGCGCATCTCAGCGCTCCTCCGCGGTGCGGTCGCACAGCATGTCGGCTGCGAGACGGGCGTCTTCGCGTCGGTTCACGTTCACCGCAAGTCGTGGATCGTAGTGTACGTCGGTCATCGTCGTGGATTCGTCCGTGGTGCCGACCACGTTGACCCCGGTCGGCGCGAGGTGGTCGTCGGGCTCGAGTCGCGTCTCGATGCTGACGCCGAGCCGCCGTTTGAGCGCCGCGGGAACGCAGACGGTGCGCGAGGTCTCGGCGTCGCCGTGGGCCGCGAGTATCCGGTCGACGACCGCCGCCTCGAGCAGCGGCAGGTCCGCAGCGACGGTCAGGAGCGGCGGCGAGAGTGCGGGCCGCTCGAGGGCGGCCAGCAGATCGGTCACGTAGCCCTCACCGGCCGTCTCGATCGTCACGACGCCGTCGCGCTCCTCGAGATGGGACCGCGTCGCCGGTGCGTTCGGCGAAACGGCGGCGGTGATCGTCTCGACCCGGCTCGCCTCGAGCGCCGCACGGACGTGGTCGACCATCGCGGTCCCGTCGATCGGGTGCAGGGGCTTCTCGTGAGGGCTCTCGAGGCGGGTGCCTTTCCCGCCGCACATCACGAGAGCGTCCACGCGATCACCCCCACGTGAACGCCGGCGACGCGGCCGATCTCGTTGGCTGCCCCGAAGATGTCGCCGTTGATGCCCCCCAGCTCGCGATCCGCCCAGTACCACGGGAGCCCGATGCCGGCGACGGCACCGGAGAGGGCGATCACACCCGGGTGAGGCCAGACGAACACGGCTGCCGCGAGAACGATCGTTGCGGGCACGAGAAACGCCCCGGCAGTGCTCACGTCGGTGAACTGCTCGCCCATTCCCTCGTAGGCGGCACGCCCGAAGCAGGCCATCGCGGCCATCCCGAGTTTCGTCCCCACTTCGGCCCCGATCGCGATGCCGACCGCCGCGAGGACCGGCAGGTCGGCCAGTCCAAGCCCGCCCAGTGCCAGCGCGGCGACGATGATCGCCACCGCGAGCAACGCGCCGACGCCGGTCGTCGTGTCCTTCAGCACCTCGCGGCGGCGCTCGACGTCGCCGTGGACGACCAGCGCGTCGCCCAAATCGGCGATCCCGTCGAGATGGTGGATTCCAGTCACGGCGTAGACCGAAAGCAGGTAGCCAAGCGCGACGGTCGGCGCGGTCAGCGTGTCGGCAGCGAGCAGCGGGATCGCCGCCAGCGATCCCGCCACGAGGCCGACGACGGGGAACGCGGCCGGCGTCGCGCGGAACGCGTCCCAATCGCCGTCGCGGTGCCCGACCGGAAGCCGCGTCAGAAACCCGAGCGCGCCGCGAACAGCCCCGACCCAGCGGCCGATCACGGTCATTCCGCTTGCACCCCCGCGATCGAACCCGTACTCGAGGCGATCATCGACTGCCAGTACGTCTCGAAGCCACCTGCAAGCTCCGGAACGGCACTCGCCAGCACAATGGCAACGAGGATCGAAACGACGGCCGCTCGCCCGACGAGGCTGACGGCCCGCTCGCCTTCGGCCAGCGTCGGGCGGTCGGCATCGGGATTGAGGACGTAGACGTTCTCCTTCTCGAGGCGAACGCCGAGGGCGCAGGCGAGCGTCGCCATCGGCCACCCGGAGTTGGGCGACGGCGGCGCGCGAGCCCACTGCCGGGCACGCACGATCGCGCCCGGATCGACCGCGGCGACGGCGATCGCCCCGGCAGCGAGTCGGGCGGGCAGATACATGACGAGATCGTCCAGCCGTGCGCTCGCGGTGCCGATCGGTTTCGAGGGGTAGCCAAGCATCGAGTCGAGCGTGTTGACCCCCTTGACCCACGCGGCGGCGGCCGCCGCGGCCGGAAGCGAGATCGGTGCGAGTATCGCGAACGGGATCAGGGTCGCGACCAGCCCGTCCGCGAGGTTCTCGGCCGCGCTCTCGACGGCCGCGCTGCGGAGCGCACCGGCCGAGAGCGTCGCGGTCTCTCGCCCGACCAACCCGCGGACCCGGTCGCGGGCTCGCTCGAGATCGCCGGCCGTCGCCCCGACGACATCCGCGGTCAGGTCGAGCAGCGACCGCAGACTGGTCGTCAGGAAGAGAGCGAACGCGGCAGCGATACCGCCGGCCATCGGTCCGAACGAACTCGCCGCGAGGACGCCCCCGCCAACGACGGCGGCGGGACCGAGCGGCGCGAGCACGGCGATCACGACGCCGGCAAGGCGCTGGCGGCGCTCGTCGTCGCTCCACGGCCGATCGACCGCGCCGACGAGGCGGCCGAACCACGCGACCGGATGCGCCGCAGTCGGCAGTTCGCCGAGCAGTAAGTCGAGGCTGAACGCCAGCCCGACGACCGCGAGCGTCCTCAACACGCCGCCCTCGCCTCCATACTGTCGTCCGAATGAGGCCGCTCAGTCATTACTGCTGTGTTCGTCGGGCGTCGACGCTGCCAGTCGCGCCGGCACGGCCGCGAGCGACAGGTCCTCGAGTAGCACTGCCGTGCCACCCGCGGCTTCGATCCCGCCGTCGGTCCGGGGATCGTCGCCGACGTGGACGAGATCGGCGGTAGCGACGCCGAGTTCGGCGGCGGTCCGGTCGAAGATTTCGGGGGCCGGTTTGCGCCAGCCACAGCCGACGCTCGTGACGATCGCGTCGAAATCGTCGCGCTCGAACGCCGATCTGACGAGCGTGCGCCCGACCAGTTCCGGGACGCTGCAGTTCGAACAGATCGCCACCGGACCCCGCTTTCGGGCGGCGGCGACCGCCTCGAGCGCGCCGGGTCTCGTCTCGACGGTCGGGTCGAACGCCGCGACGACGGCCCGTCTGGCCGCGTTGTGTTCGGCGTCCACGCCGCGACTCGAGAGCGCGCGCGAGACGTGGGCCGGAAGTGGCACCTCCGCGCCCTCCGGTGCGTCGACGTGTGGCTCCGCGTAGGCCGTGGCCCAGTCGTCGGGGACCGCGACGTCTCGCTTCGCGAGTTCCGTCGCGACGGCGTCGGCCGGATCGTCCGGCCGGTCGGCGGTCACCAGCGTCCCGAAGAGGTCGAACGATACTCCCACACCAGTGTGACTAGCACAACCTACCTTTAATTTCGCGGTATCCGGGTGGGGGGTTGTTTGGACGGTTTTGTGCATACCCCTTTGTTCACATGGCCACCAGGACGGACTACAATGCACGGACGACGGAGTGCGATCGATTCCGGGCTCGTAACTGCTGTCATACGAACGGTTCGAACCCGTGTCGCCCCGGTGGACTCGAGCAGCGCGAACCGACGTGCCGAGGGGTCGACGATCGGCCACCACGGGCAGTGCAGGGCTCGATCGGCCGACGATCTACCCGGTGACGCGTCGGCAACGGGGTCGGACGAGGACCGGTCGATCACGGACGACCTCGTCGATCCCGACAGCGGTCCCACGACCAGGAGCGAACTCCTCGAGTACGGTCTCACGCCCGAGGAGTACGTTCGCGCCGTCCTCATCGAACACGGCGGCCGGATCAAACAACGGCGGTTCGCCGAGCGCTACGGCTGGGCACACGCCACGCTCAGCCGCCTCCTCTCGGAGCTCGAGGAGCGCGATGTCATCGACCGCTATCGGGTCGGTCGGGAGAACGTGGTCTGTTTGCCGGATGCGATCCCCGAAACAGCGCGCTGACGGTCGCGTCGCCGCGCTCCTTCGCGGATCGTCCGACACGCCGCACGAATCGAATCGAATCGCGATCAGTCGAGGCGGGCGAACGCCAGGTTGCCCGAGATGTTCTTGATGTAGATGTCCACGACGTCGCCCTCCTCGGCACCGGGGACGAAGATCGTGTAACTGCCCTTTTCGGCGACGCCGTCGCCCTTGCGTCCGGTGCCGGTGATCTCGACCGTGTAGGTCTGGCCCTCCTCGACGGCGTCTTGCTGTTGTTGCTGCTGGCTGCTGGTCGAGCGCTTAGTGACGGGCCGGAACGCACCGCAGGCGTCACAGCGCAGCATCGGTGTTCGGTCCTCGCGGACGAGACGGGTGTCCGGCAGGCCACACTCCGAACAGAGGACGTACTCGTCGACGTAGGCGTCGATCGCCGCGTCGAGATCCGTCTGTGAGAAGGTCCCGTTGTACCGCCCACGGCCGTCCTCGAGTTTGCCGCTGGTCCCCAGTTCGCGCTGGATGAACCGGTGGAGATGTTCGGTATCGCGCGAGAGCACGTCGGCGATCTCGTCGAGGTTCGTCACTCGCGTGAACGCGCCGTCTTTCTGTGGCTCCGGATCGGGAATCTGCAGTCGCTGTTCGTCGCCCCCGATATCGGGGACGTCCTCCATCGCTCGGTCGAGACTCGATTCGTAATCCATACGCGAAAGCAGGTGACGCGAACGTAAATCCGTTCTGCTATCACAATCCGCCCGACAGCACGGCGTTCGGGCGAGACGCGACGACCGGGGAACGGCCGGCCCCGACGTGCGGCCGCGATGACGGACGGCCGTGGCGATACGAGACGGACGGTCGCTGCGTGGGGTGAGTCGCACCCGGACGAGCGGCGTCCTCGAACGGTCGGGTCAGTTCGGCCGCCGACGAGTCGGGGGACTGTCTGCAGTAGCATTTCGATTCGGACCGGTCGCCCAAACGCTGCCTACTCAGCGTAACGACCTGCTACTTCGCGGTACGCTGCTCATATATAGAACGGGACATCCGGTATCTCGGATCGATGACTAGTACTCTCACACGACAGTCATCGTCGCAGTACAGTCGTCCGATCGACCCACTCGGTATCGGAATGGGGACGGACGCGTGACCATGTCCGGCGCACGCGGCTCACGGGGTCCGCTCCCGAACGGTTGTCGGCGGTTGCTCGCGCTGGCGCTCGGGCTGGCGGTGATCGGCAGTCTCGTCGCGACGGGTGCCGGAGCGTCCGCGAGCCTCGTCGATCCGGAGTCGAACGGGTCCGTCTCGGAAGCGGAATACGTCGAGTCCACGCCCGAACCGGGCGACCCCTACTTCGAAGCGGCAGCGGAAGACGGTAGCTGGATCAGCTACGAGAACCCGCGGGACGAGTATCGCAGCCCGTACCTCGGCGAGGGCTCCGGAAAGATCTGTGTCACGCTGCTCAACGAAAACGGCGATCCCGTCGTCGGCGAGTCGGTCCCGAACACGTCCGTTACGATTCCGACGAACAACGTGACGAGCTGGCACTCCAAGGCGAATCCGATGACCGTCAAGTTCCCCATGACCGACCACTACGACCGGCCGCTCGACGGCGATGAGTTCGGAACGAGCCCGGAGATGTCCCAGGGCGACGGCTACCTGGATTCCCACTGTATCGAGATGCACGGACAGCCCGAAGACGCGACCATCGAGTACGGCGAAGCGGAGATCAGCGGCGAACACGCCGACAAGATCGACGTCGTGGGGTACATCCAACAGGTCCCCGAAGGCGACGGCTGGGACTCGGATATCGATCCGGTCGCCGCCGCGGAGCCCTACGAGGAAGTCGGCGGCAGCTGGACCTACGAACCGGAGGCCACTCACGCACAGGTCAGTGTCATCCTACAGCTCGATGCAGCGCCGGGCGGCTCCGTGAGCCCGTCCGATCCCGACGGGAACGGCTCGAGCGGCTCCACGAGCGGGACCGATCAGGAGCCCGACGACGACGAGGCCGAGGACGGGAACCCGATGCCCGGGTTCGGCGCGCTCGCGGCCCTCGTCGCGCTGTCGGTCGCCGTCATCGCTCGCCACCGCAACCGCGGATAAGGCGGTCCGGAGACGGTATCGATCCGGCTCCGAACCCGGCCCGACGACGACCGCCGCAACGGCGTCGTCACTCGGCGGGAACTGACTCGGCCCGAAAGACAGGGAACGGCTACGGATGTAGCCGGGAACCATGGAGCTCCTCGCACGTCATGACGGGGCGGACGGATCGGGTGGACCTCCCCACCGACAGACTGTCGTACCCCCCGTCTACCTGACTGTTCGCTCGAAACACAATAATACTGCTGGCCAATTCACGGGCAAACCGGCGAAAACGGACGGAAGATTTCCACGATATGTGCGGTATGCTATTATACTGCGGCCTCGAGACGCGGACCGAACGGCTACGCGGGACCGCCGGTCGTCCGAACCAATCAGGTTTTATCGGTTGGCGCGAGATAGCCGACAAATGACGAACACAAGCGAGTCGGACGGGGATGCACCGCGCGTTCCGGTCGTCTGTCCTGACTGTGAAACGACTTCCCGCGTTCCCCTCTCGGATGTCGCCGACGCCGTCGAACGGCACAACGACCAACTCCACGACGGCGACGACGTCGCCGAAGTCGATCCCGATGTCGCCGACCGCATCGCGGATCTGGTCGCCACCGAACTCGGCCTCCTCGAGGACGACGACTGAGACGGCCACTGTCGGTTCGGACCGCTGCACCCGCCCGGACGTCGGTCCGCCGGACAAGCGGGACAGCAGACCGGATGCACACCCTCGTATCGGTTGCACACCTCGATTACCGACCGAAGTCTTCACGGAACCTGTCGACGAGCGAGCCGTCGATGCCTCTCTCGATGGGAGAGCGATCCGGCGATTGCGTTCAAAATTTCACCGATGTTCCGCTCGAGAGGTTATATTTCACCGAATCGGACCGTTGGTTCAGTGAGAAGGCTTATGCTGTCATACCCGACTCTACCCACCATATGGCACGCGAGAAAGCGCCAGCGGCTCCCGACACCGGAGCCGGTACAGCCGACGACGAGGCCGAGGACGCGTCACCGCTCAGCACCGAACCGACCGCGACGGCGACCATCGCAGCGACGCGGGCGGGAGCGGACGCTGGCGGTGCCCTCCCGAACACGCTGACGATCATCGGACAGGGGGTCCCCTCGAGCGTCGAACTCACTGTCGACGGCGAGATCGAACCGGCCGGCGAGGACGGAACGAGCAATGTGACCGTCCTCTCGGGGACGACGGTGGAGGGAACGGTCGAGGACGGCACGGTAACGGTCCGCTTCAGCGGCGAGTTGACCGACGTGACGTTCGTCGATCGCGGGATCACCGGCCGGACGCCGGCGACGACCCCGAACGTCCACGTCGATTACGGCACGCCGGAACGATCGCAGTCGTAGTCGACCGAGACGGTCTCGTCACGGCGTGGTTCGCCGGTCGAGACCCGAGCGACCGCTCCCGACCGGACGAGCGCGCCGGGCGCTCCCGGCGATCCGAGACGTAAACATACTCCCGGACGGGGACCTAACGTCACCACATGGACGACCACACACCCGACGCCGACGCGGAGAGCGACACCGGTGTCGAGGCAGACACCGACGTTACGGTCGAAACGAAGGCTCACAGCCACACGGAAGGCGGACACGCCGTCGAAACGAAGGCTGGTGCCCCGATCTATTCCGACGCCGGATCGGAAATCGACGCCAAGTGGATGGATGCCGCCGACGGGCGCATCCTCGAGGTCATGCAGTCGGAAGACGTCTTCGAGCCGCAGCAGTTCGAAGAAGAGGGGATCTGTCCGGGGAGGTTCGCGGCCTATCGCTGTCGGGAACTGTCCAAGTACGGCCTCCTGAAGCGTCACATGCCCGGTGTCTACGAACTCACCGACGCGGGCGAGCAGTATCTCGCGGGCGACCTCGATCCGAGCGAACTCGAGCCCGACGAGTAGCGGTACGAGGTCGAGACGGGTGGTCGAGCTCGTCGCGAGCGCGACGGCGTCACAGCGGAGAGCTACCGGTTCCGCACGGCCTTCGGACATCGCAGAGACGAGTGGGCGACACGAAGGGTGTAGCCGTTCGCTCGCCGTGCCGTGTTCTCCGCTTTAGTCGGCGTCGGCGGCGTTCGGAACGTGGCTTTCGAGGAAGTCGGTCACTGCGTCGCCGCCCTGGAACCCCTCCGCCAGCCGCGCGGTCTCCGTTCCGTCCTCGAACAGGATCAGCGTCGGGACCGACCGAATGTCGAAGCGATCGACGAGGTCGATGTCGTCGCCGGGATTGACCATTCCGATCGCGACATCCGTTGCGCGGGCGACGTTACCCAGTACCGGTTCCATCGCCTGACACAGCGCACAGCCGCTGGTGTAGAACTCCACGAGCGCGACGTCGTGGTTCGCCACGAACTCGTCGAGTTCGTCGCCGGTCTCGAATCGACTCGGTTTGCTGGTCACGGCCATAGGATCGGCTACGCGTCCGCGATAGAAACCCCTGACGGACGCAGCAGGCCTCGAGCCCGGAACTCTCGTCAGCCCGGCCTCGTGCTCGGGAATTCGAATCACGGGTCGGTCTCGCACGTTCCGATTTGGATGACGGTATCGCATCGAGGAGTCATCGGTCGGCTGTATTGTGTGACGGGGACACGGAGTGTGACTTTATAGCTGGATTCTGTACCCACGCTCGATGACTCCACCCGCAACTGACCGCGACGACGGTGTGTCGGTCCAGCGGAAAGCGACGCTGTTTTGCTGGGAGTGTGACCACTCGAGTCCGGTCGACGGCAACTGGCTGGTGGACCCCCGCGATCAGTGCGTCGCGTACGTCTGTCCCGAATGTGGGACGACGCTCACGAAGCGACCGCGGTCGACCGGGTCGTCACGCGACCGGGCAGCGACGGGACCGCTGGCGGCGTGGCAGCGAACGATCCACGCGTCGACGATGGTCTGGCGGGCGAGCGTCGATGTCGGGTTCTCGAGTCTGGCCGCGTTCGTCGGCGTCGGGGCGACCACCGGTATCCGAGGATACCCCGATCCGTAGCCGATTCGTCGAACGGCATCTGTCCCCGACCGTTGGGAAAATTACTGACGGTGATTCCGGAGCTTCCGAAACGTGCTTTCACTTTCGTCGCCGATTTCGTCCGATATCAGTCTTCGGCCGCATATGCCGGATCGTAAAACACATTTGGACACTGCTAATGACATTTGCGGATATTCGCCAACAACAGTAGAGCTTTAATAGTAGAATCCGTTTGCATACTCGAGTAGAAGATGACGAACGGGAACCTAACCGCTGCGGAAGAGGAGGTACTGGACGAAATCGAGGCGGAAGACATCGACTTCCTTCGGCTGCAATTCACCGACATTCTGGGAACGGTCAAGAACGTCTCCGTGCCGGCCAGACAGGCCGAGAAAGCGTTTACCGAAGGCATCTACTTCGACGGCTCCTCGATCGAAGGCTTCGTTCGCATTCAGGAGTCGGACATGCGCCTCAAGCCCGACCCCGAGACGTTCGCGGTACTGCCATGGCAGAACCGCGAGGACGGGGCGTCCGCCCGGATGATCTGTGACGTCATCGATACCTCGACCGGCGACCCCTTCGAGGGCGATCCGCGCCGCGTGCTCAAGAACGCGCTCGAGCGCGCCGACGAGATGGGGTACAAGGTCAACGCCGCCCCGGAGCCGGAGTTCTTCCTGTTCGAGGAGGACGACGACGGCCGCGCCACGACCATGACGAACGACGCCGGCGGCTACTTCGACCTCGCGCCGAAGGACCTCGCGAGCGACGTTCGCCGGGACATCATCTACGGACTCGAGGAGATGGGCTTCGAGGTCGAGGCCAGCCACCACGAGGTCGCCGAGGGCCAACACGAGATCAACTTCACCTACGACGACGCGCTCTCGACGGCCGACAACGTCGGGACATTCCGAACGGTCGTCCGCGCCATCGCCGCTCAACACGACCTGCACGCGACGTTCATGCCCAAACCGATCCCGCGCATCAACGGCTCGGGAATGCACACCCACCTCTCGCTGTTCACCGCGGACGGCGAGAACGCCTTCCACGACGAGGACGACGAGTTCAACCTGAGCGAGGAGGCCCACGCCTTCACCGCCGGCATCCTCGAGCACGCGCCGGCGATTACGGCGATCGCGAACCCGACGGTCAACAGCTACAAGCGACTGGTGCCCGGCTACGAGGCACCCGTCTACGTCGCCTGGTCCGATCGCAACCGCTCGGCACTGATCCGCAAACCGGCGGCGCGGACGCCCGCAGCCTCACGCGTCGAGTTGCGCTCGCCGGACCCCTCTTGTAACCCCTACCTCGCCCTAGCGGCCATGATCCACGCCGGGCTCGAGGGGATCGAAAACGACCTCGAGTGCCCGGATCCGGTCCGGGAGAACATCTACGAGTTCGACGAGCAAAAGCGCGAGGAGTACGGAATCGACACGCTGCCGTCGAATCTCGGCGAAGCAGTCGCGGCCCTCGAATCGGACGAGGTCATCTACGACGCGCTGGGCGACCACGTCGCGCCGAAGTTCGTCGAAGCCAAACAACAGGAGTTCCAGGACTACCTCGTCGACGTCTCCCAGTGGGAACTCGACCGCTACCTCGAAACATTCTGAGAGAACTTCGAACGGCGATTCGGCTCTCGTGTCGGCACCGCCGTCGGATCAGTTCGCGACGTACTCCGATCCCGTTCGTTCCACGTGGCCGTCGCTCGAGAGCGAACGCAGGACGCTCAGGACGTTGATCTTCTTCATCGCCAGAATCTCCCCCAGTTCGTCGACCGTCGCCCCCTCGGTAACGTCGAGATAGATGTACACTAGCTTTGCACGGGCCGATTCGAGGTCGTCGGGAACCGGCTCGAGCTGCGTCGCGGGACGGTGCTCTTGTGAATTCATTGTCAGCACTAGCCACCTCGTTCGTGTATATAAATCCACACGTAAGTTGGATACCAATGGATACTAGGACATGATATGGTCCATGATACCGCACACCTGTGCGGGTCCGCAGCCCGATTCGGGCCGAACAACGAGTTTTAGGGACCAGCAATTCCCAGCAGCGAGTATGACCGCGGACGAACGACCGAGCCCACCGGCGGAGCTAGACCGCGTTGGCCACGAGGCACTCGACGAACTCGCCACCCGGGAGCCGGCGGCGCTCCGTGCGGCGAGCGAGTACCTCGAAACGCTGGCGGCGTGGAAAGAGGGGGAAGACGCACGCTCTCCTGACGACGGCGAGCTGGTCACGTATCCCGACGGCGTCCCCGAGCGGGCGAGCGTCTCGGCGACCGAAATCGCCGGTACCACGTACTACTACTATCAGTGGCGCGAGGGCGACGAGATCAAGTCGGAGACGATCCGACGGTAGGCGGCGGTCCCGCGCGCGACGGCGGAGGGTCGTCAGTCGGCCGCTGATGCGGACTCGAGGACCCGTCCGAGCGCGTCCGCGACCCGGTCGGGTGCGCCACTCGGCTACCACTGGTTCCCGTTCGTGGAGCGCGGTGACGTGGCGATTTATGCTGATTAGATAGACGACTGCACCGCCGAAACTGAAGACGACGATTTCCACGACCCACGTTCGTAGCCACGGCTCGACGCCGCGCACTCCGATCGTCGTGAGGACCCAGACGACGGCCCCGAGGACGACCACCGCGAACGGGAGGGCGTGCAACCGCGTTCGGACGAGGGTCGCCGCAGGCGTAGGTCGGGTATAACACTGGCTGGCCGCGACCAGCCCGGCACACGCACCGATCGCGACGGGCCACAGCGCCGTGTACGCTGCGCCGAGGACGCGACTGGCCGCACACAGCGTGAGTCCCCCGACGTATCCGCCGAGGACGATCGAAAAGAACGCAGCCGATGGGTTCCGGAGGGACATCTCTCGTTGGGCGTCTTTCATGATTCTGGTCCTACAATTGAAGCGTTTTCGGTCGGCCACGGCGGTACCGCTGTCGAAACGAGCACCGAACGCCGTCGCTTGGACCGGACGATCGACTGGAGACCAGCTAGAGCGCACCCGGGCTCAGACTCCCTCGTAGGGACCGAGCCGCGTCCCGTCCAACAGATAGGCCTCGCCGCCGGCTAGTCCCGACGGAAGAAACGGGGAGAGAAACGACTGTCCGGTCACGTTGATCCAGGTCCCCCCGACGAGGTCGTTGAACGCCGGCACGACGATTGCCGCCGGTGGCGATTGGTCGGCACGCTCGAGCCACGAGACGCCCTCGTATTCGGGCCGGTCGCGGAACGCGGCCGGGTCGAGCCGCCCTCGAAGCCACGCGCGTTCGACGCGGCTGCCGCCGACCGCGTCCTCAAGTCGCACGCACGGGTGTTCGTGGCCCAGACAGAGGACATCGCTCTCGAGGGCGGCCCGCGAGGGCCACGTGTGGCCGTGACAGATGCCAACGTCGCCGAGTGCGACACCCTCGCCGGGAACGATGTCGACGGTCGCCTCGACAGCGTCGCGCTCCGCGAGCCAGGTCTCGATCCGACCGTCGTGGTTCCCTTTGACGACCGTGACCGTGAGGTCGCTCGCGAACGATTCGAACAGCACCTCGAGTTCGCCGCGCTCGGCCCCGCCCGGGTCGCCGATCGAGTGCATGAGGTCGCCGAGCACGACCAGTCGGTCGGGGTCGGTACGCTCGAGCAGCGCCGAAAGTCGCTCGCGGCGGTCGGGGGCCCGGCTGGGAACGTCGACGCCGCGCTCGTCCCGCAGCCCGGACTCGTAGCCGGCGTGATAGTCGGCCACGAGCAGGGCACGCTCCGGCCCGATCGCGGCAGTCGCGGCCGGTTCGCCCGGAACGGGCTCGACTCGAGTCGGCGACGCCGATCCGGCCGCGGCACGTCGGGGGTCGTCTCGCATTGCCGCCCGATTAGATCGCTTTCAGCGTCTCGTCGTCGGGCTCATAACACTGGCCACCCATCAGAGCGTCTTGGATTGCGTTCTCGACATCGTCGGCGGAGGCCCCGGTGTCAGCGGCGACCCGCTCGATCACCGCCGTCCGCTCGGCACCGTCGCCGTCGTCGAGTTCCGACATCGTCTCGACGACGTACGCCTCGAGATCGATGTCGGCGGTCGCCTCGGTTTCGGCGTCGTCGCCGGCATCCGGGTCCGACGCCGGCTCGCCCTCGGTCTCGAGTCCGGACTCGGGCGGCGCGCCGGGATCGTCGGCCGCTCCGGTGACGGCCTCACCGGACCCGTCGTCCCCCGCGGGCTCGTCCGCGTCCGGTTTTGATTCGGTCGCCGGTTCGTCGCCGTCGACATCCTCCGGCTCGGGAACGTCGATATCTGCCTCGCCGGGGTCCTCGACCTCAGTGCCGGTCGTGAACTCCGCACCGAACTCCTCCTCGAGTTGTTCGCGCTCCTCCTCGTCCATCTCGTACATACTGTCGTCGACGTCACCGGCGTCGAAATCGCCGAGTTCGTCGTCGCCGTCGTCGGACACCGACTCGGCGACATCGTCGGCTGCACCGCCGTCGTCGCCCGTCGTCGCTGCGGGCGCGGCCTCGAGCGCGTCGTCGGAGTCCACCTCATCACCGTCCGGGTCGGAGTCGACCGCTGGCTCGTCGGCCGCCATTTCGGCCGCGCCGGCAGCGGTCTCCGGCTCGTCGGTCTCGTCGGTGACGGTCGGCTCGTCGGCACCGCTCCCGTCCGCCTCGCCGGGCTCGAGCGCGTCGGGGTCAGGCTCGGATTCGACATCGACCGCGGCAGTTTCGGTCCCGTCGCTGGTCGCCGTTCCGGCTGCAGAGCCCGAGTGGGCGTCCTCGGGGTCGGTCGCCGCGCCGCCCTCGCCCGCCGCGACCGGTTCCATCGGTGCTGCGTCGGCGTCGGCCCCGGACTCGGCGGCGGCAGCGCCGAGCGACTCGATATCGACGCCGTCGAGATCGGCGAGCGAAGCGACCGTCGCGTCGAACTCGGGACTCGTCGCGTCCGGCGCGATCTCGAGCCCGTTCACCTGATCGCGATCGCCCGCGACGACTTCGCAGGCCTCGAGCGCACAGTTCCGGAGCGCCGCGAGGTACGACGGCGTCGTTCCGTAGTGGTCCTGCGCAAGCGGGATTCCCGCCGCCAGACCGGCGTCGACGCCGGCCTCGAGCAGGGCGTCGGTCACCGCTTCCTCGCCTGCATCTGGGTGCTCCGTCCGTGCCGCGAGTGCGGCGGCTCCGGCGTAGGTCCCGATACGGTCGATCGTTCGTTCGGCCGCGCTGACGACCCAGCGGTCCCGGGTATCGGCGTCGACCGCCGCGATGCTTTCGGGGCGGATCGAGGTGTAGACCTGGTCCGAGTCGTCGGGTTGGAAGGTCCGGGCTTTGCCCGTCACTGCGACGAACGCGGGCGGCTCCGTCTGCTCTAAGAACGCCAGTTCGTCGGGCTGGTACTGGCCGGCGTAGACGACGAACGCGCCGGTCGGATCGACCACCCGGGCGCGGACCATCTCGTCGTTGACCGACGTGACTTCGGTGAGGGTGCCGACGACGAAGACGCGGTTGAGCCGCGCGCCGGTGGGCGTGATCACGTAGTTTGGTGCCCGCTCCTCGTCGCTCTCGGCGTAGGAAAGCGAGGCATCGTCGTACTCGGCCGCGAAGAGTCGGTACGCGATTTCCCGGCCCGGAATATCGTCGTCGCTTTCGGTCGTGCTCATGCGTCCACCTCCTCTAGAACGGCCGCCGCACGGGCGACCGGATCGTCGTCGCTCTCCTCGAAGCGCTCGGCGTCAAGGTTCGCGCCGTACTCGTCGACCGAGAGGTGACCGCGGATGCGGTATTCACGACCGACGATTCGCTCGCGGATCCGGTCCGCGACGACCTCTTGATCCATGGCCTCGCGGGCCTGCTCGAGGGCGTCCTCTAAGCTACCGCCGTAGACTCGCTCGGTGAGTTCGTCGTCGAGGACGACGGTGACGGTCCCGGTGCCGTCGTCGAGGATCGCCTTGACGCGCATGTCGTCGATCCCGTCGACATCGCCGTGGGTCCGGCACTGTCCCTTCTGGATGACACGGTAACACTCCGGACAGCGCTGGATGAGCCCGGAGCCGTCACGGACCGCGAGCAGGTTACCGACGACTTCGACGTCGTAGATGCCGCCGGTGGCGACGGCGTCGCCGATGTCCATCGTCGACGTGTTACTGCCGACGTCGATCGCCCGGTCGAGCGCGGTGACCGTCGAAAACTCCGAGACGTTGATCTCGGGGACGCCCCGGAACTCCTGAACGTAGGCGTTCTCGATGCGAACCGTGCCGCCGTCCTCGATCTCGGGAGCCGGTTCCCAGTTCGTGAAGGGGAGCCGCCCGCTCTCGTCGCCGACGACACCGCTCAAAATGTCCGTTTCGCCGTCGCGACCGTCGATCGTCTTGCGCTCGCACTCGAGGACGGTGACCTCGATAGTGACCGCGCGATCGCCGGTCTCGAGGTCGGCCAGGTGTGCGTCGCCGCCGACTTCGTAGGGGACCTCGAGCGCGTCACCCTCGAACGACAGCGAGGTGCTCTCGCCGAGGTTGAGTTCGGGGTCGCCGTCCCACTCGCGGACGCCCGCGTTGCCCGCGGTGATCGTGTCGCCGGGCTCGAGATCGAAGTCCTCCCACGCGGTGTAGTCGATGACGCCGGTCTCGTCGGCCAGTCGGCCTTCGACGATGACGTGATCGGAGCCCTGATACCGGATCGATCGCTCGCCCGCCGTCAGGACGACGCCCGTCACGGTGACGGTGCTCTCGTCGGGCGTGATCTCGGCGATGTCCTTCGCTGACGGCGTGCCGCCACCGCCGCTGGACCCGTCGCCGTACTTCCGTCGGAGGCTCTGTGTGGCCTCGTCGATCGGGACGCTGTACTCCACGAGGTTCTGCAGGTCGTCTTTGACCTCCTCTTTGTCAACACCGAGGTCGGAGGCGAGATCCTCGGCATGATCGTCGAGTTCCATCACTTGCCCTTCGAGTTGGGGCTTAAAAAACGTTCCCGCAGGAGGGTGGTCGCGTTCAGATTAGCTGATTCCATGCGAAGGCGAACGATTTGAGCCATTCATCAGCAGTTTCTGCACTTGCGTGACCGAAACAGTTCGAGAAAACGGTAGTTCTGCGTTTTACCTCTTGAAAGACACGGTCGACGCTGTTGCGATTTTCGTGACGTTCGTAGCGGAAATCGAGCCCGTGACGCGTGCAGGCGTCTTTCAGCGGCGTCGCGCCGTCGACGAGGAACACGGCGTCGTCGATGTCGTGCTTCTCGCGTAGTTCCGTAAAGAACGCATGTGCTAAGACGTTCGTTCTGGTCGGTTCGAGCGTTGTATGCAGCAGTTCGTTGGTTTCTGGATCGACGGCAGCGTACAGCCAGTACTGTTCAGTATTGAGTCGGATCACGGTCTCGTCGACCGCAACGTGATCCGGTGACTGACCGTCTTCGGGCTGTAGGTCGGCCTTGCGAACCCAGTTGTGGACGGTCGACTTGACGCGGTTAACGCCAAACAGTTCGAGAATAGAGACAGTATCAGAAAGCGATAATCCAGCAAGATGTAGCTGAATACTGAGCTTCATCAACAGTCGCGGTGTTGCTTCGCGCTCCACAAAACCTAACTCGATCTCGTCCAAACAACCGTTGAGGACGGCGCTTTTGGGCATAGACACTTCAAAAATGCCGTTCCTCACTTTTCAGTGCTTATCTGAACACCGCCGGTTCACCACGGCTAGAGTATATCGTAACTCGCATCGACGGCCCACCAGTCACTGCTCACTGCGCCGACGGCCACCGATCGGCGACCCGCCGATAGGTCTCGAGACAGCGCTCGAGGACGGCGATCGAGACGCTCTCGTCGTCGGTGTGGGCCTCGCCGGGTTCCGACGGCCCGCAGATCACGCACTCGGTACCTGCCCGCGAGAGCCACCCCGCGTCGGTCGCGTGGGGTTTCGTCACCAACTCGGGGTCTGCCGCTTGCACGCCGTCAGCGGCCTCGAGAACCGTCTCGGCGAACGCATCGTCGTCACAGCGCATCGGCGGCAAGTCCTGGTCGACCGTCCACTCGACGCCGTCGAGATCGGTGACCCGCTCGAGGGCCGCGCGTTCGCCTGGCACCGTCCGTTCGTCGACCGTGACCGCACACCGAGCGGGGACGACGTTCATCGCCGACCCACCCTCGATCTCCGTGACGGTGAGCCGACCTGCGATCGATTCGCCCGCCACGTCGACCGACGGGGGCTCGAGGTCGCGAACGCGATCGACGGCCGCGGTGGCGCGATAGATGGCGTTCTCGCCGGCATTGGCTTCGCTGGCGTGTGCGGCGGTGCCGTGAGCGGTGATCGTACTCCCGCGACGGCCCTTGTGGGCGACGGCCACGTCGGTGACGTTCGGGCCGGAGTAGTTCGTCGACCCCTCGCCGACGACGGCGTACTCGGGGGCAAACCCGTCGTCGATCGCGTACTGTGCGCCGACGCCGCCGACCTCCTCGCCGACGAAGGTCGCGACGACGAGTTCGCCGGCGGGGTCGGCATCGCGGAAGGCCAGCAGCGCGGCCGCGAGCGCCCCTTTCATGTCCGCCGCCCCGCGACCGTACAGGCGGCCGTCCCGCTCGTCGACGACGTACTCGCTCGCGTCGTCGACGGTCCCGTCCGCGTCCGCGACCTGCGACGCGGCCGGCTCGACGACATCGTGGTGTCCGACCAGTGCGAGCGTCTCTGGTCCCGTCCCTTTTCGGGCGATCACGTTACCGACGGCGTCCCGAGTCACGTCGGCGTCGGTCTCGCGGCGCAGCCACGACTCGAGGAAGTCACCGGCGGCGGCCTCGTCTTCGTGGCTCGGGATCGACACGAGATCGCGCGTCAACTCGACGAGAGTCATACGCAATGTCTCGGGGGCTGTGCTGTTCAGTGCACCGACTCCCGACATCGGGACAGCAGCCTGGAGAGCGGTCGCCCTGCCGGGGCGTTCGATACTTACTCGTACCGTTCGTACACCGGCGGCTCATCGTCAGTGTCGGCCTCCGTCAGCCGCGCAACCGACTCGCGGACCTCTCGCAGACTGGCCGTTTGCTGTTGGCTCGCCGCCGCGACCGACTCCGCGGCGCTTGCGACGGTGTCGGCCGACTCCGAGAGATCCTCGAGCGTCTCCGCCGTCACCTCGACGCCCCGAGCCTGCTGATCGGTCGCGGCCGCGACGTCTTCCATGCCGGCCGCCGTCGTCCGTGCCGACTCGTGGATCTCCTCGAGCGAGTCGACCGTCTCCCGAACGCGGTCGGTTCCGGTATCGACGCGGGTAACGGTCTCCTCGGTGGTTTCGACGGTCGCCGCGGCGTCCTGCCGGACGGCTTCGACGGCGTCCTCGATCTCGGCGAGATCGGACTTCGTCTGTTCGGCGAACGAACGGACCTCGCTCGCGATGACACCCATCGTCTCGCTGCCGCCCGCGTCGTCCCGCGAGGACTCGATCTTCGCGTTCGCCGCCAGCACCGTCGTCCGTTCGGCCAACTCGTCGAGTCGGTCGACGATCTCGTCGATCTCCTCGGTTCGGTTCGCGAGCGTGTCGACCGCGTCGGCGACGCGGTCGGTCGCGTCTTCGATCGCCGCGAGCTCGTCCAGCGCGTCGTCGGCCGCCTCGACGCCCTGCGCGGCGAGCGTTTCGGTTCGATCGCTCTCCTCGCTGACCTCGTCGGCGACGCTTGCAACCTCCTCGATGGCCGCGCTCATCTCGTTGAGTTCCCCCGCCGCCCGCGTGATGCCCGTCGCCTGCGAGTCCGTCTGCTCGCTGATCGCCTCGGCGCGCTGAGCGACGACCTCGCTCGAGTCGTGGAGTTCGGCGATCGGTGCCTCGACGTCGGTTTCGACCTCTCGTGCGAGCCGTTCGCGCCGTTCGATCGAGTCCTCGAGTCGCTGTGCATAGGAGTCGACGTACGTGTCGACCGCGACCTGCATGTCGAGGTTGATGATCCGCAGCAGCGAGAGGACATCCATCATCCCGTCGTCGATGGCGTCTCTGACCGTTTCCTCGAGCGACTCCTCGAGACCGTCGTTCTCGTCTTCGGCGCTGCCGCCGAGGCCGAGCGCGCCGACGAATCGGTCGAGACCGCCGTCGTCCTCGGTGTCACGCTCCGCGGCCCACTCCTCGATAGCGTCGACGACCTGTTGCTGGACCCGCTCGTTGAGTCGAGACATGATCAGGTCGTAGTAGACGCCGTACTGTCCCACGTACTGTTTCAGGGGCATGTCGAGCAGTTCGTGGAGTTTGCCGATCCGGGCCCGGTTCTTGAAGAACGCCTGATCGTAGTCCCCGGTCGCGAGCGAGACGAGGTACGCCTGCTGTGTCCGCTTGAGCGCGTCGACGTTTTTCGGGGAGCGGTCGACGATCGCCCGCGTCTGCTCGTAGTGCAAGACGTTCTCGTAGAAGTCGTCCGCGATCGCCTCCGCGTTGGCCTGCAAGAGCGGCTCGAGAGCGGCCAGGCGCTGTTCGTCGGTCTCATCGAACCCGATGAACGCCTTTCGCCACGCGATTTCGTCTTCGTCGAGTTCGATCCGGTCGACGAGATCGTCGACATCGAGAAAACCATTGAGTCCGCCGCGCCCGAACGTCTCCTGGGGTTGCATGCGGGAAACGTGTTCGGTCGGTCCGTTAACTGTTCATTACTGTTCCCGCCGAATAGGAACACCCGACACGAATTCACGGGACCTAACTCTCGAAAAATACGTCCGCGAGACGGGGCGATGCTGTGGACACCCTTATAGGCGTACGTCGATCAGTTTACGTATGAACGTCGTGCCGGATACGAGCGTGGTCATCGACGGCCGCGTCTCGGCGACAATCGAAGACGGGCAGTTCGAGGGAGCGACGATCTGCGTCCCCGAGGCGGTCGTCGCGGAACTCGAGGCGCAGGCCAACGACGGGATCGACAGCGGCTGGGACGGTCTCGAGGAACTCCAGCGGCTGGCCGACCTGGCCGACGACGGGGTCATCGACCTCCGCTACGTCGGGGAGCGGCCCAACGCGATCGAGCGGGGCCACGCCTCCGAGGGCGAGATCGACGCGCTGATCCGCGATCTCGCGGAGGAGTTCGATGCGACCTTCGTCACCAGCGACATCGTTCAGGCCGAGGTCGCCCAGGCGAAAGGACTCGACGTCGAACGCGTATCCCCCGAGGTACGGGAGGTCGGGACGCTGGCCATCGAGGAGTTCTTCGACGAGGAGACGATGAGCGTCCATCTCAAGACCGATGCCGTCCCGAGGGCCAAACGCGGCGACCTCGGCGCGATGGCCTACGAGGAGATCGCCGACGAACCGCTCGACGAGGCGACCATGGACGAGTACGCCCGCGAAGTCGTCGACGGCGCGAAGGAGACTCCCGACGGCTTCATCGAACTCTCGGAGCCGGGCATGAAGATCGTCCAGTTCCGGGACTACCGGATCGCGATCGGCCGACCACCCTTCTCCGACGGGATCGAGATCACCGCCGTCCGGCCGATCGCCCAGACCGATATCGAGGACTACGAACACGCCGACGAACTCAAAGAGCGACTGCTCGAGCGCCAGCGTGGCGTCCTGATTTCGGGTGCGCCCGGGGCCGGGAAGTCGACGTTCGCGCAGGCGGTCGCCCGGTATATCTCGGATCACGATTACTCGGTCAAGACCATGGAGAAGCCGCGGGACCTGCAGGTCGGTCCCGACATCACCCAGTACACGGAACTGGGCGGCGAGATGGCCAAGACCGCCGACGCCCTGTTGATGGTCCGGCCGGACTACACCATCTACGACGAGGTCCGCAAGACCGACGACTTCGAGGTCTTCGCGGACATGCGCCTGGCCGGCGTCGGCATGATCGGCGTCGTCCACGCGACGCGGCCGATCGACTCGCTCCAGCGACTGGTCGGCCGGGTCGAACTCGGGATGATCCCGCAGGTCGTCGACACCGTCGTCTACATCGAAGCCGGTGAGGTCGAGACCGTCTACGACGTCAAGACGGAAGTCAAGGTCCCTGCCGGGCTCACGGAAGAGGACCTCGCTCGCCCGGTCATTCAAGTCACGAACTTCCAGACGGGTGAGCCGGAGTACGAAATCTACACCTTCAACCGCCAGGTCGTCACCGTCCCGCTCACCGACGAGGACGGCGGCCCCGGCACCGAGTCCGGCGTCGACCGGATCGCCAAACAGGAGATCGAACGGGAGATCCGATCGATCGCCCACGGCTACGTCGACGTCGAACTCAAAAGCCAGGACACGGCCGTCGTCTACGTCGAGGAGGACGACATCTCGAGCGTCATCGGCAAGGGCGGTGGCCGAATCACCGACATCGAGAACCGGCTTGGGATCGATATCGACGTCCGGACCCACGACGAGAACCCCAACTATGGCGCAGGCGGCGGCTCCGGCGGTGCGAGTGCGAACGGCGGAAGCGGCGGTTCTCAGGCCGGCCAGATGGTCCAGCCCGAGATCACCTCGCGACACATCGTTATCCCCGTCGACGGTAACCACGGCGAGACCGTCGAGGTGCAAGCCGGCGGCGAGTACCTCTTCACCGCGACGGTGAGCCGCGGTGGCGAGATCCAGGTGTCTCGAGGGAGCGCGATCGCGGAGGAACTCGAGCGAGCGATCGACCGCAAGGACCCGGTGACGGTCGTTCCATCGTAGACGATCGATCCGCGAGCGAGCGACGTGAGCGAGCTTTTTCGTGCAGATTTTTGAGGGGTGGTACGCGAGCGGCCGCTCCCACGACTCAGGGCGACCAGATCCCGTCTTCCCGATCGAGCAGCGTGACCACGACGACGTGTGGGAGGGTCAGCACGGCGATCCCGACCAGATAGACCGCGATGATGTCGGCGACGGTGGCGGGCGTTCGCGGGACGGCGAGCCAGATTCCGACGAGGACGGCCAACGCGGCGAGGGTCAACGGCGCTGCGTCACGGGCGAACCGGGACACGGCAGTCCGAATCGCCCCGCGCTCGAGGGCCGCGCTCGCGACGGGGTCCACGAGCATCGTTCTGAGGACGTGCCGGAGCGAGTGCCAGCAACAGAAGTAGAGGCCGATCGCGAGGATCGGCGGCACGGTGGCGAAGTAGCCGACCAGACCCAGCGTCTCGGCGGCGTCGACGAGCCACGGCCACCGCTCGCCGGGGCTCGTTCGACAGCCCCCGCGGAGGAGCGAGAGCGCGATCAGCGATCCGAACCCGATCATCACGGCCGCCCGACCCGTCGGTTCGAAGAGGGGATCGAGCGCGGTCGCCGCGCCGGGATCGAACACTCCGATGAGCGTCTCGGCGACGAACGCGTACTGCCCGGGAAAGGCGACCAGCGGGACGAGCATCGGGAGGCCGCCCCTGACGAGGAGGGCGAGTAGCCGACTGGCTCGCGTCTCGAGGTGGTCCGCGCCGACGAACTCGAGGAGCGCGTAGACATCGCCCTGTCCCCAGTGGACGAGCGTAACGAGAATGAACAGGATGAACGCCGCGACGGGTGCGAGGACCCAGACGAGCGCGTAGGCGGAGCCGAGGAGGAGGTAGAGGACGCCGACGAAGGCGAGCGATCGCGGCGTAACCGGGTCGCCCCGGACCCGCGGTAACACGAGGTGGTCGACGGCACCGTGGGGGAGTCCGAGAACGACGACGCTGAGCGCTAGCGGCACGTACTGGTAGACGAGCGGCGGCGACCCGAACGCGATCGTCGCCCCGGCAGCGACGGCGAGCAGCGAGCCGAAGCCAAAGGCCAGCCGAGCGGCGCGCGATCGACTCTCGGCGCTCGCTCGCGCGTCGGCGCGCCGGCCGATCGCGTCACCGGTCATCGGAACTCGTCGGCACCCGCGGTGCTGTGCTCGTCCACGCCGAACCGCTGCCGATTCGATCGAGCACCCAAACGTACATGGTGATCCCCTGAACGATGAAGAGATTGGTCACGAGGAAGAACAGCGCCTCCTCGATCGGGAGACCGAAGAGCGCGTGACCGGTGGTGTACGTGTCGGAGATGACCCAGACGCCGAGTTCGATCGCGATCCGGTCGACGAGCCAGAGGTACAGCGTCGGGACGGCGATCGCGACCAGCAGCGACCGGCGGATGGCCCACAGGTACGTCGACCCGAACCCCCACTGGAGAGCGAGGACCGGCCCGGCCCAGAGGAACAGCCAGCCCAGATAGTACGTGGCGGTGTCGCCGAGGAGTACCCAGCCGACGACGGCGATCGCCAGCCCGCTGGCGACGCCGAGCAGTCGGTGTGTTCGAGGAATCGCCAGCGACCGATCGGCGGACGGTCGTACCTGAAACAGCCAGAGCGCGGTCAGTATCGGCTGGAGGACGAAAAAGAGGTACTCCTCGAGTGGCGTGTGCCAGACGGTCGCGAGGACGGTCCCCTCTCCGTACCACCAGACGCCGACGGGGATGAGGCGGTTCGTAAACGGCGTCGTGTAGACGATGGCGAGGACGATCATGATGCCGAGTCCCGAGAGGGGGCAAACACCCCACCAGGTGCGGTCGCGCCGGATCGCGAGCCATCCCTGAATCAGGATTGGCGGCAGCAGGAAGGCGAGATGGATGCCGAAGTACGTGAACTGGTCGGTCATGGGCGGATCGACGTTCGCCATCGGTGTACGGGCGGAAACCGGAACCGCTGTGAACGGCAGTACGGACGGGAGCCGGATAGCGCCATATCCATACTGGTTCGGAACGATCGGGACACGCGATATAGATCGGTTCGGTCAGTCGTCGGCCGGAGCGAGTCCGGGTGTACTGGTGCCACAGTCCGCTCGGCCCGGATCTCTTCACCAGAGCGACACATAAACGAGTGGCCGTCCCGGGCCGGCTGCACACGAGCAGTACCGGAACAGCGTCCGGGTCTCTGCTATCGCGTCGATCGCCGGCACCGTCCGTCGGGAGTCGATGCAGCGACCTCAGGTCGGGGCAGCCGTCGGCGTCGCGACCCGCTCCAGGACGGAGCGGCTCTGGAGCAGGATCACGCCGAATCCGACCTTTGCCGAGAGGTCGAGCACCATGAACGCCGCGGTTTCCCAGTACAGCGGAAGGATGCCGAACGTCCCTTCCGTGCCGAGGATCCAGACCACCGGGTAGAGGAACCACAGCGCGATAACCAGGTTGCGGAGTCTCCCGAACAGCGATGCGACCTCGGGGGCCCGGTTGCGCGCGTTCTCGGAGAGCGTCCCGACGAGGACGTACAGCAGGGCGAGCAGAGCACCGGTGCTGATCGCCCACCAGGCGATCCGGGTACCCGGGGTGGACGAGAGCGCTGCGATCGCGCCGGTCCCGATCATGAAAACGTCGAGGCCGATCAGCGTCGCGATCGTGTTTCGGTTCGCCCCGGCTAGCAGCGAGAGGTCGAGCAACAGTAGCGGCGTCGTGAACAGCCAGTCGGCGTAGCGCGCCCAGTAGATCGTGAGCGCCTCGTCGCCGACCATGACTTCGGTGACGCCGAAGCCGGTCGCCATCGCGAAGTACATGGCAGCGGCGATGGTTGTGATGAAGATCGTGATGATATAGAACTCCTGCATTTTCCGATCACGAACGCCACGTCCGCGACCGACGAAGTACAGGGTTCCGAGGGTCATGCCGATCGTGCCGATCCATAGCCAAATGGATTCTGGGCCAACTGTTGCGGCCATGGGTGGTGCTAGAGCAGCGCAACACATATTGCTTGACCCTAACGAAAATAACCCTCATTGTAGCGTGTATGTCCAGAAGTTTGACGTGGAAGATGAAACCGCAGCGTATTTTGGGGCGTTCTGTGTTCGGTCGGATAGCCCGATCACAACGCTCCCTCCACAACCGATGACCTCGACTGATCCGAACGATCCGATTGCGGACGCACTCCTCGGCGAATCGACGTACGAACGACTCAGAGTGGAGCGATACGCGCTGATCAAGCGCCGCATTCCACAAAAACTCGTCTACCAGAGCGGCCTGCTGCTCGTGCTCGCGCTCGTCGTTCCGATCGTCGCCACCTATCCGTCGTCAGTACAAGCGACGTTCCCGGGCGGCGCTCCGCTGTGGTCGTCGCCGCTCGTCCTCTGGGTGGGGGTCTACGCCGGCGGCATCGAAGTGGGGACTGCAACCTGTCTCGTCGCGGTAGCGATCGCGCGTCAGCGGTACGAGCCCTCCCTCTCGGAGTCACAGGTACACACGCTACTAAACCTCGAGGACGTCGCGTCGATGTTCGGACTGGCGACCGGCGGCTTCGCGATCCTGATTACGGTCGGCTTCTTCCTGCTCGGCCACGCCGGCGTCGAGACCGTCACCGCCATCGTCGAATCCGCGCCACGAGATCCCTACGGACGGACCGGTATCCCGGTCCCCGTGATCGCCGTCGGTGCCGCGGCAGCGATCAGTTCCTGCGTCGTCTACGCCGCCGGCCGATACCTCTCCTCGGCGTAAGCGACGATCGGGATTCCTCGCGTATCATCGCAGCGGAACTCGAGCGAGCGACCGGACGAACCCGGTGACGACCGACCCCGCCGACGGAAAGGCTGCACCCGTACGGAAGGACAGCGTCGGTGGCGTGAACGTGGGCATATGATCAGGACACGTCGCAGACACCGGACCGTGTGCAGCTTCGACACGGGAAGAACAACTAGGTGTTTAAGGATTAGCTTCATATGTGGAATGATCGTTCAGACATAACGTGATCAACGGAGTGATTCCAACGTATGAGCGTAGATAGGACGACGTTCGTCTTCTCGGACGCGGAGCGGACGAACGAGGCGTTCGTCACGGATCGCCGCTCGCTCGAGGCGATACGCGAACGGATCGTCGCCGACGTTCGAACCCGGGTCGCCGACGCGGGGGCGACCGGCGTCGTCGTGGCGATGAGCGGCGGCCTGGATTCGACGCTGACGACAGCGCTCGCGGTCGAAGCCGTGGGCAACGAGAACGTGCTCGGACTGGGGCTGCCCTGTCACAAGACGGACGGGGCTCACGTCAGCGATGCCCGGACGCTCGCCGAGGGACTGGGAATCGATTACGAAGAGATTCAGTTGCGGCCGCTCCTCGAGGCGTTCGATGGAACGGTCGCGGACGAACTCGAGTCGGTAGCGAACGAGCGCGGGCAGCCCGACGAACGCACCACCGAGGTCGGCAACGCCGTCGCGCGGCTGCGGATGGTCACCGCGTACTACGCGGCGAACCGCCAGTCACGGCTCGTCCTCGGCACTGCGAACCGTTCCGAGCGGTTGCTGGGCTACTTCACGAAGTATGGAGACGGCGGGGCCGACGCCTATCCGATCGGCGACTGCTACAAGACGGAGGTCCGCGCACTCGCGAGACACATCGGGCTCCCGCGACGGATCATTTCCAAGGAGCCGACGGCTGGGTTCTCGGCCACGCAGACCGACGCCGACGACCTCGGCGCGCGCTACGCGGTCATCGATCCGCTCCTGTACCGACTCGTCGACGCGGAACACTCCCTCGAGGAGGCCGTCGCCGACCTGCGAATCGACCGCGAAACGGCCGCCGAGATCGCAGCCCTGCACGCCGCTACCGCCCACAAACGGACGACCCCGCCGACGCCGGGGCTCTGCGGCCGCGACGATGGCCGCGCCGGCGACCGAACGGACGCTCTCGAGTAACGGTGGCGGTTTGCGGGCGGGACACCGCGTCGCTCGTGGCGGAGGCGACTCCGATGGGACGGCCTCACCGATCCGTTTCAATGGCGTACATGTCCGGGTTACGCCACCAGAACAGCCCCCACGCCAGCAGGAATCCGGCGGCCATCGCGAGGACGTCCTGCAGGAACGAGGACAGTCCCAGATCGATGATGGCCGCGAGCGCGACCGCCGAACCCAGCGCCGCGCCGGCCACGACGAAGAGGATATCCCCGACGACCCGCGCACGCGAATGGTCCCAGTAAGACTGGCGCTCCTCGTCGTACCAGATGCCAACGTAGATCAGTACCGGCGACATGATCGCGATGACCGTGACCGACCGATACGCCTCGGGGAGCACCGTCGGTACCAGAACGAGTAGGTTGAGCAGATTCGCACCGAGTGCTGCCAGAAACAGGCCGATCAGCAGCCATCCCCACCGCGGGAGCCGCTCTTTGTCCATATCGAATCCGCACTCCCCGAGAAAATAACCCTGACGTTCTCGCCGTTATTCGGCACAGCAGGCGTCTTTCTTCGGGGACTCCTCGACGCCCCCGTTTCCGTCGGCCGCGACCGGCTCCTCGAGCCGATAGAGGCTCTGCCGGGCATCCGCGAAGTAGATGTCCTCGTCGACGATCCCGATCTCTTCGAGGCGCTCGAGGGCGTATCGTACCGTCCGAGCCGAGAGCATGGATTCCTCGACGATCTGTTTCTGCGTCAGCGGCCCGTCGTACTCGAGGACCTTGAAGACGAGTTTCGCGCTCGGTGGCAAGTCTTCGATCTCCTCCCCGTCGGTCTCTGCCATATTACGATTCGAAAGGCCCCAGAAGTATAAAAGTTGAGCCTTACCGATCGGGAACGACGATAGATTGCAACATGTTCTAACGAGTAAAGTGCCGAATAAGGCGCTGAGGGTCAGGATAGTCGTCTCATCGCCGAACGAAACGAAGATGTCGAGTCCGACGAGAGTCGGCGAGCGTGATCCGTTCGACGACGGGATGTGCGAGCGCCGTCGAGTCCTCACCCGTCGGTCCGGCCGCTCCCCGATTACCCCTCGCCGATCATCCGGTCCTCATCGGCCCACTCCCGCTGGCGGAGTTCGTACTTCTGTGTCTTCCCGGTCGCGGTCTTGGGTAACTCTGACACGTATTCGACCCGACGAACGACCTTGTAGCTCGCGAGCTGTTCACGAGTGAACGCCGTCAACTCGTCGGCCGACACCGGCGGATCGGCCGGATCGCCGTTCGACGGCACGACGAAGGCCTTCGGCGTCTCGCCCCACTCGTCGCTCGGTGCCGGGATCACCGCCGCGTCCGCGACCGCCTCGTGGTCGAACAGCGTGTCCTCGAGTTCGATGCTCGAGATGTTCTCGCCGCCGGAGATGATGATGTCCTTCTTGCGATCGCGGATCGCGATCATGCCGTGCTCGTCGATGGTTGCGAGGTCACCCGTGTGATAGTAGCCTTCGACGCGGTCGTTGAACGCTTCCTCGGTCGCGTCGGGCTTGTTCCAGTACCGATCCATGATCTGGTTGCCCCGGACGACGATCTCGCCGAGGGTCTGATCGTCGCGGGGGACGTCGGTCCCGTCTTCGTCGACGACCCGAACGTCGGTCCCGAGAACGCCCATCCCCTGGCGCTTCTTGATCTCGAAGCGGTTGTCGTCGGTCATGAGCCGCTTCGCGTCGGAGATCGTGATCAGCGGCCCCGTCTCGGTCGCGCCGTAGAGGTGTTTCAGGTACCAGCCAAAGCGGTCCTCGACGGCCCGAATCGTCGCCTCCGGCGGCGCGCTGCCGGCGGTCGTGACTCGGACCCGGCTCTCGCCGGTCATCGCCGGCTCGCCCTCGCTCTCGTAGTAGTCGATCAGCTGGTTGAGCACCGCGGGAGCGGCACAGAGGAAGGACACGTCTTCCTCACGGATCGATGAGACGACCTCGTCGGGGTTGACCCCGCGCGTACAGACGTGGGTCGCACCCATGCCCGTCACTGCGTAGATGTGTCCCCAGCCGTTGACGTGGAACATCGGAAGCGTCCACAGGTAGGTGTCGTCGTCTGTGATCTCGTGATAGATCGACATCAGATAGGCGTGGATCGTCTCGGTCCGATGCGTACGACAGACCCCCTTCGGATCGCCCGTCGTCCCCGAGGTGTAGTTGATCGTGATGATCTCGTCCTCGGCCATCTCGGGCCGGTCGAACTCCGTTCCGGCCGCCGACACGACGGCGTCGAAGTCCTCCCACGTTCCGTCGGACGCGTCCGACGCGGCTCGCTCGGCGTCGCCGTCCCCAACGGCGTCGATATCGTTCGTGATGAACGTTTCCGTCGGCACCTCGTCGCGAATCGCCTCGATCTTGTGGGCGTACTCGTAGTCGGCAAAGATCGCGTCGACGCCCGCATCCGACAGGATGTACTCGTAATCGTCCGGCTCGAGCCGGTAGTTCAGCGGCGTATGCACGGCCCCGATCTGCATCGCGCCGAAGGCCGCCTCGAGGTGGTAATGCGTGTTCGGGTCGAGGACGGCCACGCGGTCACCCTTCTCGATACCGCGCTCCTGGAGCGCCGCGGCGAAGCGATCCGCGCGCTCGCCGAACTCCGCGTACGTAAACCGGTCGCCATCGGCCCCCACGACCGCCTCCTGCTCCCCGTAGTGGTCCCGTGCCTGCTCAAGGAAGTCCGTGACAATGAGTGGCGTTTCCATACGGAGACGCATTCGGATATGGATCGTATAGTGATTTCGTTTATCATCGATCAGGCAGATTATCGACGCGGACCGTCGGCGGCGCGTTTCGTCCCTCGAGGAGACGCCGGGCTATCGACGACTCGCGTCGGCGGCAGCCGCCGCGGTGAGAACAGGACGCTACAGCTGTTTCCAGACGTC
Source organism: Natrinema pallidum (assembly GCF_005890195.1). NCBI lineage: Archaea > Methanobacteriati > Methanobacteriota > Halobacteria > Halobacteriales > Natrialbaceae > Natrinema > Natrinema pallidum. Next base: position 1,133,451 of record NZ_CP040637.1, read on the forward strand.
TTCGTCGTCCTCGAACCCGTCCGGATCGTCGGGCGCGGCGAACTCGTCGCTCGGATCGAGTTCCAGAATCTCCTCGGTGGACAGGTCCCGGTCGCCGTCGATCACGTCCGGTTGCTTCTCGAGGTCCATCTCCGGCCAGGCGGTTTCCTCCCAGAGACCGCGATCGCTGTAGTAGTAGACGACGCCGTCGTTGACGACCGCGAACAGCCCCCGCTGGGTGTCGTGGACGACCCGCTCGTTGGTGTCGATCGCGACGTCGACGACGTCCTCGAGCGTGTCGAGCGAAACGTGATAATCGCCGATCCACATCGGGATCGAGCCCCGGGAGATCCACTCGGCGTAGCGCTGTTCGTGGACCGCGCGGCGAGCGCCCTCGACATCGGTCGGCGAACGTCGGGCGACGATCGCCGCCCCGGCCAGCGAGAGCGTCCCGAGCACCGACAGCCCGCCGACGAGCGCCGGGCTCCGGGACTCCGTCGTACGGACCGTTCCGCTCCGATGGCTGTTCGAGGCGGAGTCGGAGAGCTCCCCCTCGAGCCAGTAGGCGTCTTCCGTGATCGTCACCGGCGTCGTGCTCGTGAGGGTCCCCTGATGGCGTCCCGTCTCGTACTCGACGCGGAGCACCATCTGGAGGTCGACCGAGCCGACGCCGCTGATCTCGCGCTCGAGTTGGCGCTGGCGCTGCCGGTAGGACTCGAGGTCGATCGTCGCTTGCGACGTCGCGACGCCGTTGTCGACCGAGGGCGACTCGCGGAGCACCTGATGGGTTTCGTTCCAGAACGGAGTGCTGTCGCGCTTCGCTTCGAACCGAAGTCGCAGTTCGTGGGTGACTTCCCCCTCCTCGATCGGCGTCCCGCTGGTTTCGTTTCGGAGCGTCGTCCTCGGTTCGACGGTGAGCTCCGGTGTGGCGTTCAGAAAGTACACCGAGCTATCGGTGAGTTCCTCGCCCTCGGTCCAGAGCGTCCCGCTCTCGGTGACGACGGCGCTCGTGTCGGCGTCAACCGCGACCCGTTCCTCGCCGAACTGGGGTGCGGTCGTCGTTTCCGGGTTCGCGACGGCCCAGCCGGTCGCGCCGATCGCGAGCAGCCCCACCGCGAGCAGCGCGATCGTGATCGTCCGGCCCTGTTTGGCCAGCAGCAACTCGAGACGCGGGTTATCGAGCATTCGTTGTCCCCCGGGTTCGGACCCCATGTCCGAGCGCATTCGGTGGCCGAACCGTCCACTTTCGAACTGGTCGGTCACCGAGACAATTCATACGTGAGTGAAGGAAATGAACCACTATAAGCGTAGCGGCCTCGCGGTGCTAGTCCCGGTTTCTGCGCCACTTGCGAAGCTTTCGGTGGAGCCGTGTCGACAACGGGATGTGATCACCAGCGGAGCGAAACCGGATGTCGTTACTGCCGAAGATCACGAGCACGATTCCGACGGCGAGCCCGACGACGACGCCGTTTACCACCGCGATCGCGACGAGCGGATGGAGATCGTGGAGCCAGAACAGGACGGACGGCGGCAACACGGCGAGATAACGGTACTCGCCGAGGTGACGCGTATACTCGCCCGTCTCCGCGGGGGCTGACAGTGAGATCGTCGTCTCGCCACTGTCGCGGATACCGACGGTCTGCCGTGCCGGGTCCGCACTGATACTGCGGCTTTCGGCCTCGTGAACGACCGCGATCGGCAGATACCCCGAGTTGTCGACGGTGCGGGTGAGCGTCGCCGTCTCGCCGGGGGCGACGATCTGTGGATTGTCGTCCGGCGACTCCGAACTGATGAGTTCGTACTCGGTCGTCCCCGAGGGAACGACCATCGCCGCGGTCGCAAACGTGACGAACACGAGCAAGACGAGCCCGAGCGCGGTCCAGAAGGCGATCACGTTCTCGCGCGATCGCGATCGCCTCGTGTCGCGCTGGGATGGGCCGAGCCGCTCGAAAAGCGTTCCGAAGCCGAGCAGTGCGACGCCGAGCGCGACCATGAGCGCACCGAGGCCGTTCGCGGACATCGTCGCCAGGCCGAACACCGACGCGACGACGCCGGCGGCCGACGCTGCGACCCCCTGAATCCCCACCACCGCGGTCCCGAGTTGTGGGATCGTTACCACGGTCCCCCCCGGCTGCCAGACTTCGGCGACGATCTGGCCCTCCGTGACGTGGGGTTCGCCGCCGTCCTGATCGGTAAACGGGTTCGCGTCGCCTTTCGTAACGTACCCTTCCTCGGTTTCGCCGACGACGCGGTGGGTCGTCAGCCCGCCGTCGTGGAGGGTTCGAGCCTGGTAGACGACGATATCACCCTCCTCGACATCACCGGCAACGAGGCTCGGAATCGCCACGAACCCGTCGCCCGTGTCGATCGTCGGCTCCATGCTCCCGGTCGCGACGTACCCGAGCAGGATCGGCTGACCGAGCAGTTGGCCGACTATCAGCAGGAGGACGGCCAGCACGAGGACGAGACCGAGCCCTCGCTTTGCGAGTCCGACGGCGGTCATGAATCAGTTGGTGACACGGTCATGGTCGGCTGACTGTTCAAGTACTGTTTCTTTCGGATCCAGCAGCATAAAGGTCGCGAGAGTACGACCCGAGTCGCGACGATTCGCGAGCGCAAAGCGCGATCCACCACCGTCACAAGGTACGGACCGCCCTCCGACCGCGTGCTAGCGGAGGAACGCCCACCGGCGGTTCGCAGCGATCACCAGGATCAACAGTCCCGCCGTCGCCGGCGGAGCGAGCGCCGCCGTCGTCGCCGGCGAGAGTTCCCGATCCCGGATCGAAAACGCCGCGCGCTCGACGGATACCGTGCCCGCGGACACGCCGCTGATGGCGGTCTCGTACGTTCCGGGCTCGTCGAACCGGCGCTCGAAGGTCACCGTCCGCTCGCCGTTCGCCGGAATCGAAACGGCCCGACTATCGACGACGATTCCGTCGACCGCAACCTCGAGCGTGCGCGTGGCTCGCTCGTCGGTTGGGTTTTCGACCGTCGCTTCGATCGTCGTCGACTCGCCGACGGTGATGTCGGGATCGACGACGGTCGCGTTGACGATGTCGGCCGCCGGCCCGTCGACGGTCACCGACGCGCTCCCCACCCCCTCGATACCGACATCGTACGTCCCGGGCCACTCCATCGACCGCTCGAACGTGACGTGCTGGGATTCGCCGGGCTCGAGGGTAATCGTCCGCCGATCGACCACGGTCCCGTCGACGGTCAGGGCCGCGGTCACCGAAGTCGTCGTTTCGCCGTCGTTTCGATACGTCGCCGCCACCGTCACCGTCTCGTCCGCCTCCACCGTCGTGGGTGACAGCTCGAACCCCGAGCCGCCAACGGCCGTCGATTCGGTTGGGGGCGATCCGCTCGAGCCCCCTGTGGACCCCCCTGGCATTGTTTCGCCGTCCGCGTATTGGACCGTGATCGTAAACGTCTCCGTCCCGGACCGCGCGATGTGCGTATCGACCGCGACGCCGATACGCGCGACGGTTCCGGCCGACGGCTCGAGCGGGCGTGCCTCGCTGACCGTCGCCGTCGGCTGGTCGTTCCGATAGAACGTGAGCCCGGGGATGTCGTGGTCGATCCAGATCCGCTTGACCGCGTCATCGGTGACGGCGATCCTGAACACGTCGTTCGCACGCGTGACCGAGCGGTCGTTCAGGGCTTCGAGGTCGAGTTCGAGTTCACCGTTCTCGACGGCCGCGTACTGTCCGTTGGCAGCGTCCCCGGACTCGAGAATAACGTCCTCAGTAGCGTTGTCCGCACTCATCGTCAGTGCCGCCGTTGGCACGATGAGCGAGATCAGCAGCGTGGCCACGAGTAGATAGTAGTACGATTTCATATAGCAGAACCGGACTCGATCGGCCACCGATACGCGGCTCGCAACTGTCAGTCCAGTACGACCAGGTTATGCGGAACTGGCCACGACGGTCACTTCCGAGAGGTACCCGCTGATACTCGTGCTCGGATCGAAGCTCGAGCCCGGATTCGCAACACCGATGACCAACGAGACCTCCTCGTTCGGGTCGGATCCGCCCGTCGCATCCAGGGAGACCGAAAAGCCGTTCGTTCCGTCGCCGACGATCGAGTTATCGTTTTCGTCGGTGAACGCGTACTCGATCGTGAGCGAGTTACTATTCCCGTCGGTGATCGTGTTTTCGATCACGGCATCGTAACTATCCAGAATCGTCGGCGACGTCTGGATGGTCCCGTCCTTCGAGTACACACTCAGGTTGACGCTGTTCGAACCGTTGTTGATCGTCCGGAACAGCGGACTGAACGTCGTCTGTGCGCCGACGTTTATGCCGGAACTGTTCCCCAAGTTGTCGAACGCCAACTCGAGCGTCCCGTTCGTAATCGATGACGCTTCTGTATATTCGTTGCCATCCGCATCACTGGTATCGAACGCGAGCGCACTGGATTCGTCTCCGGCGACGGCGACGGAGACGGTCCGGTCCGCCTCGACGCTACTAAACGCGCCCGTTCCGAGCGCAGCCCCGCCACCCGCAACGATCGTTCCCAGTCCGACTAACACATTTCGTCGATTCATGTTCATGGTTGATATCTCCGTGCTACGTCCAAGCACCGATCGTCGGGGGGTGCTGGAACGCAGTTCCTATTCACGACCACGACCCCTACCCACTTTGTATTGAGTACCCGGAACCGGCGAAAGACCGGCCATACAGCCGTTCAAGGCGGTCTTGAACGCGTTCTCCCGGGCCTCGATACGAACAAGTGCCGCCTGAAACACTGCCGCGGGCGAAGCGAGACGACGTGATAGCAGCCGCCGTGTGGGACGTTCGATTGCCGACAGCACACGAGTCGGGCGGGGACGAACGCCGATTTGGCCGATCAGCGCTCGTCTTTCCGCGTTCAGCGGTCGGAGTGACCGGGTGGGGGCTCGATCAAGTGGTACTTGAGACGGCCGTTCTCAGTTATGATAATAGAACTATCTCGCGTATTTTTATATGTTTCTTCCGGGTAGCCTGAATAGAGCTAATGGTGGGTACACAACGTCCATCCCAGAGTCGGGAAAACGACCCTGGGGAGCGAGGGGCAAGTTCGATAATCGGGATCCTGTTGCTGTTTACACTCGTTATACTGGGGGCAGCAGTGGTGTTCGTCGCCGGGTCGGCGATGTTCGATGCGATCCAGACACAAGTGAACTCCGAACAGACACAGAAGTTCGTCGAAGAAACGGACCAGGGGATCATGACGGCCGCGACGACGGGCAAGAACCAGCCGCTGCCGATCGACGAGATGCAGGCGGAAAAACCGATGATCACGGACGATGGGTCGATCAACGTCACGTGGTACAACGAAACGGGGCCGAGTTGCTCGACCGGCGAGAAGAGTCTCCGCACGCTCGAGTTCGACCTCGATGACCGGACGATCGCCCATCAGGGTGGCGGCGTCTGGAAGAAGGCAAACGGGCGGACCACGGTCGTTTCGGAGCCCCAGATCGGGTACGACGGTGAGACGTTACGACTCCAAATCCTCCAACTCGAGGAGGGCGATTTCGGTGCCTCCGAAGCGGTGGCGAAAGCCGACCACAGCAAGGCGACGGATCTGACCGAGGAGATCAATGACGTCGCCCAGAACTGTCCGAACGGGACGAGCGTCAAATTCACGATCGAAAGCTCCTATCACGAGGGATGGTATCAGTACCTCGACTCGGAGTTCGGAACGGAAGCGAACGTGACCCGAGACGGAAATGCGGTGACAGTGAAACTCACCGATGTCAGAGAGCCGTTCGACCCTGCGAAGTTCATCGTCAAAGAGGACCACGGTCTTCGGGGTCCCGGTGGCAAGGCGCTGGCGGAGGACCAACGACTCGCACGCTCTCTCGCCGGAACGGGGAACGGCGGCGGAAAAGGCGGCAATGACGTCTTCAGTATTAAAACGACGATCAAGAACGTCGGGCAGCGAGACGAAAGCCAAGATATCACTGCAACGATCTGGGATGACGAACTCAACAAGAAGCTGTTGACGACCACCCATCCCGATCTCTCAGTTCCCAAAAACGGCGGGGAACGGACCATCGGCCATCCGGAACTCAAGTTCGAACTCGATGCGGCCGCGAAAAAGAAACTCGACCACGGTGAGACGTACAAGTACATCATCGAAACCGAAGACGACCGGACCGATACGCCCGGTACGTTCTACGTCGGCACGCCGGACCCGTACTTTAACGTCTCGAATGCCAGCCACGAAATCGACGAGAACGTGACGATCACCGCGGACGTACAGAACATCGGCGTCGAGAACGCGAGCGCGGACCTCGAGAACGCGAGCGCGGACCTCGAACTCGAGTATCTCGACGACGAGACCCCGGATGCGTATAAACGAATCAGTCCGAATACCGTCAACGGCTCGTACGGTGCGACGACGACCGTCGAATGGACCATCAACGCGAGCCGGATGATCCGAGGGGACTACGAATACAGCATTACCACCGACGACGACACGTCGGTCACGAGGACGTTCACCCTCAACTCGGGCGTCGATCCGAGCGACACGGAACTCGTTCTGGACGCCGGGAACGAGGTCAACGTCTCGGTTATGGGGACCGAAGTGTCGGCAGAACGGCCAACTCGTGAGGAACGAGCACAACTCGTTGACGGCGATAAAGCAAACGGAAAGTGGAAAAAGAGCGGTCGAGGTGAATGGGGCTTCACCAATCAGGGTTGGAATGCGAACGGCGGGTGGAGGTCCGATGGAGATTTGCGGTGCAGCTACTATTGCGACGAGCCGACGGAGATCTGGTGGGACGACGATGGCGGCTGGGACCTCGAGTGGACCAAGAGCAGATACGGCGACTGGTCCTGGAACGGGGCAGGGTCGTGGGAACAACACCGCGTCTACAACAAGCGATGGGCACCGGTGACGACGGAGATCATCACGCAACCGGTCGACGAAAACGGACAGTCGATCGGCGAGTCGAACACGATCCAGCCGGAGAGTTGGGGAAGCGAGAACTACGAGTCGTACCGATCGCCGGAAGACCAGAACCTCAACACCCACGATACGAGAGACAAGATCTGGAAGTACAACTTCACGACGGAGGATCGAATCAGCCTCACGCTGAGTTCGACGTTGTACAGCTGTAGCAATTACCGGAAGACGAACACCGATCTGTATACCGACGGTGAGTATTACCCGTATCACGACACGTGGTCGAAATACGACGGTAACGGCTACTGGGACCACTACGACTGTGCGAATATGTACGGGAAGTCGCTCGAGGTGGACGCAACGACCGACTCGAACAAGGCAAACGTCCGTGTCAGGAGCAGTGAAAACAACACGGTGCCGGAGCTACGGGCGGGACATCAGCGCCAGGAGAGTGCTGACGAAGTGCTCGAACGCGGAGAGAAGGACCTGTTCGGTGGCAAACTCGAGAACGGAACGGGATATCTCGACCTCGAAAAAGGACAGGAGTTCGTCTTCATGTACGAACTCACCGAGGAAGCGCCGGCCAACAAGGACCCCGAGGAGTTCTGGAACGAAGCCGAGGAAACCGACACACCGGGGGACCCGAACTTCAACGACGTGATCGTCCTCGTCGAAGTCGACGAGATTCCGACTGAAGATATCGTCTCCCCAATACCCGTCGGCGAGGGCGGGGAGATCGTCGATGTCGGACGCGGGGAGTCGGATAACGACTCCAGTGATCAATCCGGATTCGACTCCGGCGTCGAGGTCGATACGGACAAGATCATCATCGGCTAACGACCGCCGGCGGTGAGACGGCTGGTTCGGACACCAATAGTAATCCTTTTGCCCGGTATTATTACTACTGTTATAACTCAGTGGTTCGAAATAGGAATCCAACTGAACGATCGTTCAGGCGGGAGACGTTCGCTATCCGCGTCTTGGGTGGGGATGTCCACGATAGATGATCTGTCATAAATTGGTACTAGTGACAGTCAGCGCAGGTGTAGCAACAAGCGTTATGTATCAACAGCGCCGATATTCATACTGAACAGGGGATGGCAACGACCAGCGAAAGCAACCCGAATGCGCCGGACGGGACGGGTCAAGACGACCAATTATCGGCGGGTGAAATCTTCGACCTGCTGAGCAATCAGCGTCGCCGGTACGTCATCCACTACTGTAAGCGCGAGGACGAGCCGGTTCCGATCGGTGACCTCGCCGAACACGTCGCTGCCTGGGAACTCGAGAAGGATGTCGCGGAGGTCACGTCCGCCGAACGAAAGCGGGTCTACACGTCGTTACAACAGTCGCACTTGCCCACCCTCGATCGCGCCGACGTGATCGCGTTCGACGATCGGACGATCGAACTCACGGACGAGGCGGCCGAGTTGGACGTCTACCTCGACATCGTGCCCGGCGACTCGATCCCCTGGGGGACCTACTATCTGGGGCTGGCTGCGGTCGGGTCGGTCGTGATGGGTGGGTTGTGGCTCGAGGTGATTCCGACCGAAACGGTCCCGGAACTCGGCTGGGCCACGCTGGTGGTCGGGCTTTTCGCCGCCTCCGCGGTCGTCCACGTGATCCAAAACCGACGGCTGCGGCTCGGTGAGATGGAGCGGCCACCGTAACTCATGAACGCGTTCACCAAACTCGCAGTCGTTTTCCTCTTCATCGGAGCGGTGCTACTGGCCGGACCGGTGTTCGGGTTTAGCTCACTAGCGGCGAATCGGGGAGCCGACGTTGCAGTCGGCGGGAGTGACGCGTTGATCGGTGTCGATGCGACGCACCTCACGCTCGACGGGCCAGGTGACGAAGCGACGGTCTCGATCGAGAACAATGCGGGACGGCGACTCGCTCTCGAGGCCGAGGATACGACGGGACCGGACTTGCAGGTCAACGGGCAGTTGTCGGGCACGCTCGCGGCAGGGGAGAGCCTCCAGGCGACGGTTTCGTGCGACGGCGGGGGGACGAGCGGCACTGATTCGGGAATCATCACCGTAGCCGAAGCGATCAGCGACGACGGTTCGATCACCGTTCGGGAGGCGACTCTCCCGGTCACGGTCGACTACGAGTGCACTGGCGGCAAACCCGGAACGCCCCCAGGACAGCCGAGCGACGACGACACCGTCATCGAAGCCGGCGGCAAATCCAACGACGAAATCGACAGCGAGGGGACTGTCTGGATCGGCGACAACGGCAAGGCGAACGACGAGGTCAAGGCAGACGGCGACGTCTCGATCGGCACCGGTGGAAAAACGAACGACGAAGTCGAGGCGGGCGGCGACATCGTCACCGGCGACGACTACACCGCAAACGGTGAACTCTCCGCCAGGGGCGATATCTCGACCGGGACCAACGCCAAGATAAACGACGAAGTCGAGGCGGGTGGCGATGTCTCGATCGGCGACGGCGGCAAAACCAACGGGGAGGTCACTGCCGGTGGCAGCATCTCCACTGGGGACGGTTACACCGCGAACGGCGAACTCACCGCGAGCGAGGATATCACCGTCGGGTCGGGATCGAAGATTCAGGACGAGATCAGTGCCGGTGGGGACATCCATATCGGTAGCGGGTCCAAAATCGACGGCGAACTGGATGCGGGCGGCGACGTCTACGTCGGTGACTCCGTGACGTTCAACGACGACGTCACGGCCGAGGGAACGGTCTACGTCGGGTGCGACGTCAGGTTCAACGGCGATTTCGCCGCCGGCTCCGTGGTCGACGAGTGCTGAAGCCGTGCCGCGCGACGGTCCATACCGAGCGCGGAACGCTCGAGCGAACGGTTCCCGGGTGCGATTCGTGTCCGACGATGCGAACCCCTTTTCACCACTGACAACAGAGTTCGGACTATGTCGACCGAATCGATCAGCGACCGGCGCGAGCACATCCGCTCGGTCAGCGTGACGGCGTTATCCGCGCTACTGGGTGTCGGTGCAGCGCTGGCATCCGCAACCTGGGTCGGCCTGTCAAAGGCGGCGGCACAGGACACGCAGGCGCTCGCGTTCGTTCTCGGGGCGATCCTCGTCCAATACGTCCTCATCAACCTCTCGGGGATCTACGGCGAGGACGAGTTCGGGGCGAAACACTACCTGTTCATCGCGTTCATGACTTTTTCCCTGTGGTTCGTGACGTGGGGCATCCTGCTGACCGCGGAGGTCACGGGGTAGCATGGCCGACGACAGCATCGCCGTCGTAGACCTAGACCGGTGCCAGCCGGATCGGTGTGGCTACGAGTGCAAGAACTACTGTCCGCCGAACCGCACCGGCAAGGAGTGTATCACCCTCCGGGGCGAGGAGGCCAACGAGGGCCAGCCCGAACAGATCCACATCTCCGAGGAGATCTGTCTGGGCGAGAGCTGTGGCATCTGCGTCGAGAAGTGCCCCTTCGACGCCATCGAAATCATCAACCTCCCACAGGAGCTGCAGGACGAGCCGGTCCACCGCTACGGCGAGAACGCCTTCTCGCTGTACGGGCTCCCGGCACCACAGGAGGGGCAGGTCACCGGCATTTTAGGGCCAAACGGGATCGGGAAGACGACCGCCGTCCGTATCCTGGCCGGCGAACTCGAGCCCAACCTCGGTCGCCACGACGAAGAACCGGGATGGGACGAGGTCCTCGAAGCCTATCGCGGGACCGAACTGCAGGATTACATCGCCGACGTCCGCGACGGCGATATCACGATCGCACGGAAGCCACAGTACGTCGATCAGATCCCGAACAGCTTCGACGGCAACACCCGACAACTGCTCGAGCGGACCGACGAGCGCGGCGTGCTCGACGACCTCGTCGAGCGACTCTCGCTCGGCCCCGTCATGGAGCAATCGATCGACGACCTCTCGGGCGGGGAACTCCAGCGGGTCGCCATCGCGGCCACGCTGGCCCGCGATACGGACTTCTACTTCCTCGACGAGGTGACGCCGTATCTCGACATCGGACAGCGCGTGACCGCGGCGCGGCTGATCCGCGAACTCGCCGAGGAGGCGGACAAGTCGGTGCTGGTCGTCGAACACGACCTCGCGATTCTCGACCTGCTCGCCGACACGCTCCACGTCGCCTACGGTGAGCCGGGTGCCTACGGTGTGATCACCTCGCCCAAGTCCGTCCGCAACGGGATCAACGAGTACCTCTCGGGCTATCTCGAGAACGAGAACATGCGGATCCGGCCGGACCCGATCGAGTTCGAGGAGCACGCGCCCCGAAGCGCGACCCACGCCGATGCGCTCGTGGAGTACCCCGACCTCACGAAGAGCTACGGCGACGGCGAGTTCAGCCTCGATATCGAGGGCGGGACGATCCGGGAAAACGAGGTGCTGGGCATCGTCGGTCCCAACGGGATCGGGAAGTCGACGTTCGCGAAACTGCTGACCGGCAACCTCGAGTCCGACGCGGGTGACACCGATCTCGATCTGGATATCTCGTACAAACCCCAGTACGTCACCATCGACCAGCACATGCGCGTCGACGCGTTCCTCTCGTCGATCACCGACCAGTTCGGCTCCTCGTACTGGAACACGGAGATTGCACAGCCACTCCAACTCGAGCGGATCATGGAGCAGAACCTCTCCGATCTCTCCGGCGGCGAGCGCCAGCGAGTCGCCATCGCGGCCTGCCTCTCCGATTCGGCCGACCTCTACCTGCTCGACGAGCCCTCCGCACACCTCGACGTCGAACAGCGGGTGCAGGCCACCAAGGCGATCCGCCGCTACGCCGAACAGCAGGATGCCACCGTGTTGGTCATCGACCACGACATCTACATGATGGACCTGCTCGCCGACCGGCTGATGGTCTTCGACGGCGAACCGGCCGTCCACGGTCGCGCCGGCCAGCCCCAGCCCATGCGCGACGGCATGAACGAGTTCCTCGCGAACCTCGAGGTCACGTTCCGCCGGGACGAGCGCACGTCCCGACCGCGGATCAACAAGCCCGAGTCTCAGTTGGATCGCCAGCAGAAAAGCGACGGCGAGTACTACTACGCGCCGTAGGTCGTCGACTCGAGTCGTAACCGTTGCAATCGCGGCGGGCGGAACGCCGATGATTAACTAATCAGGCGCTGACAGCTGCCACAGAGGTGTTCCTCTTTGATGTCGACCTCGCGGACGGTCGGCGAGAAGTTCATGACACAGCGGTTGTTATCGCAGTGCTCGAGGCCGTAGGTGTGCCCGATCTCGTGGACGATCTCCTTGCGGACGCGGTCCTCGAAGATGTCGGCGGCGCTTTGGTTCGAGAAGCCGCCGTCGCTCGAGGTCTGGAGCCGGTACGTCGAGACGACGCTCCCGCTGCCGTCGAGGTAGGCGAGCCCGAAGACGTAGTTCCGTCGCCGGTAGAAGAGATCCTGTGGCGTAATCGCGATATTCTTCTCGCCGCGGCCGACCCGTTCGGCGAGTTGGATGAACGTTTCCGCGGAGTACTGGTTCCGATCGGAGTCGTAGGCTCCGTTCGGGATCGACTGCGAGTCGTTGACCGACACGTCGCAGTCGTAGACCGATCGCAACGCGGTGGAGGCCGCCCGCTTGACCTCGGCGGGGACGTTGCCGACCGGCACGATATCGACGAGCATAGCAAGGGCTATGACCGCGGGTGTCATAAACGTCCCGCCGTGGCCCACTCGCGCCGGAATCCCGATGCAATGATCGATTACATTGACGAGTACGATCAGGTCGTCGAGGTCGGGATCGGCCATCGGGCCGATCTCGCTCGAGCGCTCGCCGAACGCGGGGTGTCGGTCACCTCGACGGATGTCCACGACCGCGACGTTCCGGACGGCGTGGCGTTCGTCCGCGACGACATCGTCGATCCCGATCCGTCGGTCTATGCCGGCGCGGACGCGGTGTACGCGCGGAATCTGCCGCCGGAACTCCACCGGCCGGCGCTGGCGGCTGCTCGAGCGGCTGACGCCGACTTCCTCTTTACGACGTTGGGCGGCGATCAGCCCGCAGTGCCGGTCGAACGGGTGACGATTGAAGCGGGGACGCTGTACGTCGCTCGCGGGCCGCCGGGGTGACGGCCCGTCCGCTTCGGGACCTGGTCCTCATCGGCGTCGCACCGTTCGTCTCGTGGGTGTGGGACGACGCGTTCTACGCGTTCGGACTGGGAAGCGCGGCGCTCCTGCTCGTGGGCGGTCCGGTGCCGTTCCGCTGATCGTCGCACGCCCACGGTCGAATACCGGTCGCCTTTATCCTCGCCGGCCCGTTCCCACGAGTATGAACGCAGACGCAGTCGTCCTGGATATCGACGGCGTGCTCGTCGACGTCGCCGACTCCTACCGGCGGGCGATCGTCGAATCCGTCGACGCGGTCTACGGCCGGACGATTCGTGCGGACGACATTCAGGAGTTCAAGGACGCGGGCGGGTTCAACAACGACTGGGAGCTCACCCACGCCGCCGCGCTCTACATCCTCGCGGTCGAAGAAGGGTACGGCGAGTCGCTCGAGGCGTTTACCGACGAGATCGCCGCTGCTGGCGGCGGGCTCGAGGCGGCCGAGGATGTCGTCCGAGGGGCGATCGGCGCGCGGGCGACCCAGCGCGTGACCGACCGCTGGAACCGCGACCGACTGCGCGACGTGTTCCAGCAACTGTACCTGGGCGACGAACTCTATCGCGGACTCGAGGGCGGCGAGCCGGATCTCGAGCGCGATACGCCGGGATTCATCCACGACGAGCCGGTGGTGATCGAGCGCTCGGTCCGCGATCGGCTGCTCGCGGACTACGACGTGGGCGTCCTGACCGGCCGGCCGGAAGCCGAGGCCGAGATCGCCCTCGATCGGGTCGGTCTCGACGACGCGGTTCCGGTCGAGCACCGCTTCACGATGGACGACTGGGAGGAAGGGAAACCCCATCCGCACGCGCTAACGACCCTCGCGGAGCGGTTCGAGGCCGATGCGGTCGTCTTCGTCGGCGACACGCTGGACGACGTTCGGACGGCGGGTAACGCCGGCGAGGCAGACCCCGATCGCGAGTACCGCGGAATCGGCGTCCTGACCGGCGGGCTGACCGGCGAGGAGGGACGGCGAAAGTACGAGCGCGAGGGTGCGGCTGCCGTCCTCGAGTCGGTAAACGACCTGCCCGAGTGGCTCGAGTCGTAGTCGCGAGCCGGGGACGCGACGGCGGGGGACGCGCTACTCGTCCAACCGGCGACAGGAATCGAAACGATCGTCGGTCAGGTAGACGGTCCCGTCGCGAACGGCGACCGCGATCGAGTCGAGCGCGTCGCCCCGGCAGGGTCCCGCCGTACAGACGCCGTCGTCGCACTCGAAGCGCGCGCCGTGTTCGTGACACACCAACTGATCGTCGCGGACGATCGCCCCCGGCCCCGGATCGAGGCGGACGTCGGGCTTGTGCGGACACGAGTTCCGCCACGCTGCGACCTCGCTGCCCTCTCGCCGAAGGATTAGTTCCGTCCCGCGACGGTCGCGCCGGGCTTCACACCGGAGCGTCCCGTTCGTCGGGACGGCCGCCAGCGGGGCGATACGGCGGGGGTCGTCGTCGCCACTGGCCCCCGCAGCGCCGACCGCATCGTCCGACTCCCCGTCGGTTCCGCCGTCGACGCTGAATCGAAACGTCGCGTCGCCGGTCGACACGTCTCCCTCGTCGTCGTAGATGCGAACGGCCCTCGATTCGTCGGTGCTCTCGAGGGTCACTCGCACGGAATCGCTCATACCCTTCGTTTTCGGCCAGCCTAAAAATGCGTTCCGGACCGAGGGTCCGGGTATGCGGACGCGGGCGAGCGGATTCGGTCCGCGAAAACGCGCGACATTCCTTTATAGCGGCCGCCGGAAAGGGGCGATATGGACGACGACGTTACCGTCGACGTGGAGGTTGAAGTCGAAGTGGACTCGAACGAACTCGAGATCGAAGTCGGCGACGAACGCGAGTTCGAGGGCGAACTCGAGGCCGATGGGCTCTCGATCGAGGTCGAAGCGGAGATCGAGGTCGCGGGCGAAACGGAAGCGGACGGCGACCCCGACATGGACGCGACGGACGAACCGGAGACGACCGAAGAGGACTGATCGGGAGTACCCGGCCCGACCGGGTGTGATTTTCGCGCGTGTCGAAAAACGCTATGTGCTGGCCCCGGTACGCCACCGCATGGCCTGGACGGTGATGCCGACCTACGACGACTACGAGACCGCCCGTGCGGCGTTCGCGTGGGACCTCCCCGACGAGTACAATCCCGCCGTCGATTTCCTCCGCAAACACGAGGACACGAGTCGGACGGCCCTGCAGTATGAGTCCCCCGACGCCGGGCTCGAGACCTACTCGTTCGACGACCTTGACGAGCGATCGGATCGCCTCGCGGCCGCGCTCGCCGACCTCGGCGTCGCGGCCGGCGATCGGGTGGGCGTCGTGATCCCGCAGAAACCACAGAACCCGCTGACTCATCTCGCGAACTGGAAGCTCGGTGCGGTCTCAGTACCGCTGACCGTCCTCTTCGGTCGCGATGCGCTCCAGTACCGTCTCGAAGACAGCGAGGCGACCGTCGCCGTCGTCGACCCGAGCGTCCGGGAGACCGTCGACGAGATCCGCGCGGCGTGTCCCGCACTCGAGCACGTGATCGAACTCGGCGACGGTGAGTCGGTCCGGAGCGGGGCCCACGCGTTCGATGAACTCCTCGCGGCCCACGAGCCCGGGATCGACGTCTACGACTCGACGCCCGAGACGCCGACGGCGATCATGTACACAAGCGGCTCGACCGGGCCGCCGAAGGGCGTCCGCCATAGCCACGCGCTCTGGCTCGGGCGGGCCGCGGCGGCGTACAACTACTTCGACCAGGGGCTGCGAGCGGGCGAGTCGACGCTGTGGACCCCGGCGGACTGGGCGTGGGGCGCGGCGCTGGGCGGCACGCTATTCGCGGCGTGGCACCACGGCTGTCCGGTCGTCGGCTGGCCCCGCGACGGGTTCGACCCCGACGAGGTCTACGCCCTGCTCGAGCGTCACGACGTGACCGCGACCTTCATGCCGCCGACCGCGCTCCGGATGCTGATGGGCGTCGACGACCCAGACGCGCGGTACGATCTTTCGCTCGAGACCATTGCCTCGGCCGGCGAGCCGCTCACGTCTGAGGTCGTCGACTGGGTCGACGCGGCGTTCGAAGACGTCGCGATCAACGAATTCTACGGGCAGACCGAACTCAACCTCGTCGTCGGCAACGCCGAGCGCTGGTTCGACACGCAGCCGGGGAGCATGGGCAAACCGTTCCCCGGCTACGAGATCGCGGTGCTCGACCCCGAGACCGGCGAGCGACTCGAGCGCGGTGCGGTCGGCGAACTCGCGGTGAAGCCGGGCGATCGGCGGGTCTTCTTCGACGAGTACCATGGCCTGCCGGAGAAGACGGCGAACAAGCGGACCGAGGATGGGTGGTTCCTGACCGACGATCTCGTCGAGCGTGACGCGGACGGCTACGTCTGGTTCCATTCGCGGGCCGACGACGTAATCCTCACCAGCGGGTATCGCGTCGGCCCCATGGAGGTCGAGGACGCGATTCTCACGCACCGGGCCGTCGAACAGGCGGGCGTCGTCGGCGTTCCGGACGACACCCGCGGCGAGGCGATCAAGGCCTTCGTCAAGCCCACGACCGACGACTACGACCCCGACGGACTCCGCGCGGAGATTCGGACCCTGGTTCGCGACCGACTGGCCGAGTACGAGTACCCCCAACACATCGAGTTCGTCGAGCGGCTGCCGACCACGACGACCGGCAAGATCCGTCGTCGCGCCCTGCGAGAGCGCGACCGACCCGGCGAGGAGTGAGCCGCGGCGATCGACAGCTATCGTTCCCCGCCCGGAGACCGCCGTGAGGCTGGCATTCGGAGTCGGTTTTATTACCCACCCATGCAAATGCGGGTCCATGTACCGCGTACTGATACCCGTCGATACCAACGAGGACCGCGCGCTGGCCCAGGCCGACTACGTCAAATCGCTCCCGAACGCCGCCGAGTCGGTCGAAGCCTACCTTATGTTCGTCTTCACCGGCCACAGCAATGAGCTCCCACAGGAGTTCGAGAAGTTCAAGTCCGCGTCGCGGATCGCCTCCGTTCGCCGGGCACAGGAGTCACTCGAGGAGGCCGGCATCGAGGTAACGGTGCTCGAGGACAGCGGCGACACCGAAGACGACATTCTCGACGAGGCCGAGGCCCGCGATGTCGATTCGATCGTCCTCGGCGGCCGGAAACGATCGCCCGTCGGGAAGGCGATCTTCGGCAGTACTACTCAGGGGATCATTCTCGGCTCCGACCGGCCGGTGGTCGTCACCGGTGGAAGTGGCGACTAGATAGGCACGGTCTAGTTCCTTGGCGTCGCACGTGAGATGACCATGCCTTCGATTCAGTGCAACAGCTCGTCTGTGCTACGGTTTGGGCTGTTGAGCGCTCAAGTCAGAAGGTTTTGAACGCGTTCGCGGACGGAGCGTTTGATGTCGTTGCGGAGCGCAGTTGCTCGTTCGAGGATCGGTCCACGGGCGCTATCTGCAGCACCGAACTCGAGGAGGCTGTCGGCCAGCATCAGCAGGTGCCAGTGGCGACTGGCACCTGAAACCCACTCTGTACCGTAGGTTTCGAGGTGTGACGAACTCCAAGTCAGGGTCAGCACCGTGTCCCCCTTTCTCCCAGATGGTCTCGCTGTCAGCGGTCACAATGAATGCACCTCAATGGTTGGGGGTCAGGGTGACACTGCCCAGCTCTTGTCCCAATTCGTTCAGGAGTCGGGTCTGCGTGTCAATTGCGAGGTCAAGTAATTCACAGGGTACGCAGTACTCGAGTTCAACTGAAGTCATGCCTATGCTCTTCTCAGGGCGTACGGTCGTGTTTAGTTTGTAATATTCTACCAGACGGCGAAGGCTTGAAGCCACGATTCTGCGGTTGATGGGTTAGCGTGACCAAAACGGTTCGGGAACGAAGAGGTGCGGCGTTTTATCTCTCTAAAGATACGCTCAACAGCATTCCGATTTCCGTGTTTTTCGTATCGAAATCGGAGTCCGTGTCGACGGAGTGCTGTCTGGAGATGCTGTGCGCCATCGACGAGAAACACAGCGTCTTCGACATCGTGTTTCTCCGTGAGTTCTTGCAGAAACCGTTCAGTCAACGCGGTCGTAGTCGTCGAGAGCAGCCGTATATGGGGGATCTCGTTCGTTTCAGGATCGACTGCAGTGTACAGCCAATATCGGTGATCATCGATTTGAATCACGGTCTCGTCGAGCGCAACGTGATTCGGAGTCACGTCAGTTGCTGGCTGTAGATCGGCTTTCTGTACCCAACCGTACACAGCCTTGCGCGATCGCTCGACACCGAACTTCTCAAGCTCTAGAATGGCATTCGAAAATGATAATACTGCAGGATAAAGTCGAATACCGAGTTCCAGTAGCTGACGCGGTGTCCGTTCTCGCTCCACAGCACTCAAATCGATCTAGTCGCTACACCCGCTGAGGCGGTCGATTTTTGGCATAGGAACCAGAAAATCGTGCTGCCTCACTTTTCACGCTTACCTAAACACGACCTGAACGGGTAGGCTAACATATTGGAGAGTGACGTAGAACTGAATCTATTCCCGATCCTAAAATATAAATAAAATTGTGGGGTCGGAGTATAAAGTGGTCTTCTCGTTGGTGGGACTGTTCCTCATTTTTAACTCTATTGAACACCTTCTCATTCCTGCTGACGCCTATCTGTCTTATGCAATAATGGGGTTTCTGTACTCTTGTCCGTGACTTCCATACTTGGCTTCAAATATTTTGGATAGGACGACTACATGTGAATACTTGTTCCCGCCGGCACCCATCTTATCCGGGTTGACGGCGACTACCCGATATGGAGATCCGGGAAGCGGACGCGGACGAGGCCGAGCGGATTCGAACGGTCGTGGACAGTTCGATGACGGCCTCGTTCAGGCTGAGTCCGGCACAGATCGACGGCATCACCGACGAGGAGTTCGCCGATGACGCCATCGCCGCGAAGATCGACGACGAGAACACCCTGCTGTACGTCGTCGAAACCGGCGACGGAATCGAGGGGACGGCCATCGCCGGCTTCGTCGAAGGCCGCCTCGCGGACGAGTGGGGCGAGGTGAACTGGTTGTTCGTCGATCCCGAACACCGCGGCCGGGGGATCGGAACGACACTGTACGAGACCGCGAGCGACGCCCTCCGCGAGCGTGGCGCTTCCCACGTCTGTGTCACTGTTCTCGAGGCGAACACTGAAGGCCATGGGTTCGTCGACCGGTTCGGCCTTGAGCACGACGGCGACCGGCGGATCGAGGTCGCCGAGGAGTCCCTCGTGAAGTACGTCTACGCGGACGCTGATACCGACGTGGACCTGCCCACGGAGTCGGGAACGGCGGAGTCGGACCGCGAGGCGGACGCGGCGGGCGAAGCGTTCCCCGACACGGAGACGACGGACGGACAGTTGACGGTGACCGACGGCGACGAAACGGTGTACGTCGCCCGCGACGAGGCGGAGTCGGGGACCGCGGCGTCGTTTTTCGTCACCTACGAGGACGCGGCCCACGCGAACCAGTACGGCTTCTACTGTTCGAACTGCGGTTCGCTCGACGTTTCGATGGGCGACATGGAACGGCTCGAGTGTGCCGAGTGTGGGAACGCTCACGCCGAGCGCTCCGAGCAATCGTACGACGACTCGTACCTCTAGTCTCGCCGTTTCCACGCCCAGTCGTACCCTCTGTCCGCGGCGGTGCCCTCGACTCGGACCGAGCGGCCGTCACTTCGCGAAGATGCTGTCGGCCGTCGCTGCGCCGACGACGCTGAAAACCGAACCGACGGTCACTGCCTTGAATGTTGTCAACACGAGTCCACACGAGGCCGCGGCGTTCTCGAGGAACGGTCCGGGGGCGCGAGCCAGGGAGACGGGATCGCAGGCGGTCGTGGCGTCCTTGAGGAACGTTTCGGGCGCACCGAACAGGAGCGCGAGCACGGTCACCGAGCCGAAGGTGACGCACATGAGTGAGATAAAACGGACCGGAACGCCGGCGACCTCCTGTTCGTCGTCGATATCCCTGGTCGTGTCCGCCTTGTACAGCGCCGCATAGCCGATCGCGAAGACGATGGCGACGATCGACAGCGCCTGCAGGATGTGCATGTTTCCCGCGAGGGTCCAGACCTCTTCGGTGACGACGAACGGACCCGCCAGCAGGAAGCCGCCGACGATCTGCTGGGCCGAGTCCGCGAGCCGGAAATCACGCGGCCGGCGCGGCCGTCGAAGTTTCATAGCGAACGATTGTAACGAAACAACAAAACGCTCCCGTTCGATCGATCTTCGAGTCGGGCGAGCGATGCTCACACGAGGAGCAACAGCGCGGCGTATCCCGCTGCGCCCACAGCGAACGCCCAGAACCGGCTCTCGCGGTCGGACGGCAGCTCTTCCTTGATCACGTTGAGGATGATCCCCCCGGAGAGGAACGGCACGAACACCGCGATGAGGAGTTCGGTGTCCTCGAGAACGTAGCCTCCGCCGAACCCGACGAGTACGGCCGCCGAAAGGACCCATCGACCGCGGTGGTGGTACGCCGCGCCGTGGTCAGTTCGGAGGCCGTCGTCGGTGACGAGGAAGTGAAGCGCCATCGCGACGGTAAACAGGAGTACGCTGCCGAGTTCGCGATCCCACAGGAGGTAGCCGATGATCGCATTGTACGCGGCGAAGGAGCCGATGTGAACCCAGAACACGCCGAGTCCGGTCGGTTCACCGTCACTGTCGGTCGCCCGCCCGACGAACTGCTCGAGCCCGTAGTAGCTGACGAAGCCGAACAGGGCGATCAGGTAGCCGTGGTGGTCGGCGAAGACGGCCGGATCTCCCCGTTCCGCGAGCGTCGCCGCGGCCGCTCCGATATCGGGCAGGAGGTGGACGAACACGTACGCGACCGAGACGCCGCCGGCCAGCGACAGCCATCGGCTCCGTGGAACTCGGCCACCGACCCCGAGCCGGCCGGCAACGAGGGGGACCGCTGCGAGGACGATCACGGCGACGTGGATGGCCACCGTATCGGGCCGAAGGAGATCGCTCGAGAGCATCGATACCGATGGTACCACGGTCACGAACGTAGGCCTGTGGCCGGCCGATTCAGTCGTCAGCGCCGTGGGAGTGTTCGCCACCGGCCGACATCGCGTCACCGATCGTCCCCGCGGTTCGTCGGAGGAGCCGGCCGAACGCCCGGCGACGACTGACGAACAGCGCCGTTCCGAGGACGACGTAAATCCCGGTGTAGACGAGCAGGAGGTCGGTGCTCGAGATCGGCAATGCGACGAGGTCACGGATGATGGCGAACTCGAGGAAGACCTGCGAGAGGAATAGGCCGAGCAGCGTACCCGCCTCCCCGACGGAGATTTCGAACCTGATCAGGAGGGCGATGGCGAAGAAGGACTGGGCGGCGGTCAGCCAGATCTCCGCCGACTGCTTGAAATCGAACGCGAGCACGCCGTACTCTCCCAGCGCGAGCGAGTGGACGATGACCAACGTCCCGATCAGCAGCGTCCACTGGTTGAGCTTCGAGGAGATCAGGGCGTTGAAGCCGGCGGTCGAGCGCGCCTTGTTCACCAGGTAGATGACGACGATGAGCTCCGGCGCTTCGGAGGCCAGCGGCGCGATCCACTGGATCATGAAAAAGGAGGGAATGCCGGCGCTCTCGCCGAGGTGTTCGAGCCCGTGAGCGAAGGGTTCGACGGCGGTGAAGATCATCGCGCCGGAGTAGGCAAAGAGCACGAGGACGGTGGCGATCCGGCCCGGCTTCGAAAAGCGCTGGAGGGACGCCGGGACGCCGACGTGGTCCGTCTCGGGTTCGACCTCGTCCCGGAGGATCACCGCGATGTAACAGACGTAGAGCCCGACCAGAAACAGCATGTCGAGGACGTCGATCCCGCCGTTGAGCGGGACGAGGAACGCCCAGAGCGTCGCGAGCAACAGGAACACGATCTCGAGACCGATCTCCCGGTCCAGGATCACGACGTCCGAGAGGAAGCCCGGTCGGTTCTCGACGGAGGGATCGGTCGACGACCCCCGACGGAAGACGGTAAAGAGCGCGACACCGGCCCAGCCGATGCCGATAAGAATCCGGTTCGCACCGGTCATGTTGGCGACGGCCAGGTTGCCAGCCTCGACCCCGCGTTCGGTGCCCGCGAACACGCCCGCGTTCCAGGCGTAGAGCGCGTCGACCGCATACTCGGGTGCGACCGCTAACACGGCAAGTACCGCGATCGCGAACGCTTGCGGAACGTCTTTCTCGGCGGTCTCAGCGGCCCATGCGAGCAGAAACGAAGCGCCGAGGACTGTGAGCCCGGTCAGGAGAACCGTCCAGAGCGTCGACACCGTCCGGAGTGCAGCCGGTGCTTGATACTCGAGTCCCGCGGCCGCCGCGAGCCAGGGGAGACCGTCGGTCGCTCCCACGATGGCGAGCCAGGGGACCGTCAGTGCGACTGCGGCCGATATCGCGCCGAGCGCTCGTCGTCTCATGGAAATCGTCTAGGAACGCGTACTGGTCGAGCGGGCATACGTGGTACGGTGCGATGTCGATGCTGCCTGCTACTGCTGTGGAGTGGTCTCCTCGTACGGCTGAACGACGACGAACCCATCCGAGCCCGTAAACTCGAGCTGATAGGTCTCGTCGGACGACTGTCCGATCAGATTCGAGAGCACGCTGTCGACGTGGCTGTCGGGTGTCGTCCCGCTCCAGGCGACGGTCGCACTGGGGTCGGTTCTGACCGGTGGGCGCAGGACCAGCGGCTCGCCGTGGGTCGTAATCGCGATGGTTCCCGGCCCCTCGAGGAAGACGTTGGTCATGCCGCCGGCCGAGAAGCCGGCGATGCTCTCGACGGTCCGGATCTCGTAGGTCACGCTCGACTCGAACGCGAGCACGTCGTTCCCGTTGACCGAAACCGACTGGCCAGCCTCGAGTTCGAGGAGTTGGATCTTTTTCTCCTGATCCGCGAGATAGAGGTGACCTGTCCCGGTGGCTTCCATCACGGGCGTTCCCTCTCCCGTCGTCGCCTCCTTGAGGAAGCCGGTGATGCCGCCTTCGGCGGAGGACTGCCCCTCGAAGGAGATGTCGCCGTCGTGGGCGATCATCGAACCGGCCTTCGCGATCACCGATCCGTCGAGCGCGACATCGAGTAGCTTGTCGTTCTCGAGTTGGAACTGTTCGCCGTCGTCCGTCGGCTCGTTGGTACTGACGAAGTCGTCGATATTCATGATCGCTCGAGCGGCTGCTCTACCGACCTCGTCGGACGGGGACGGAAAATAGCTACTCATATTCGATTTGCTGCCGATGTGTTTCGGGTTTCCGTTCACGTCGTCGGCTGGCCGTTCGGTTCCGGAGGACGGACAGAGAGCGCCGATCCAGCGACGGGGCAGCCGTTGGGTCGAGCTTTTTTAGACTGCGTTCCGAACGTCCCCGATATGACCGACTTCCGCGGCGCCTGGACCGAAGCCGACGTCGAGACTTTCCTCCGGGAGACGACGATCCCGATTCGGCTCGGCACTCGGCGGCCGGACGGATCGCTGTGGCTCGTCACCCTGTGGGTTCGCTATCGCGACGGCGTACTCGAATGTGCGACGCAGGCGAACGCGGACGTGGTTCGATTCCTCCGGAACGACCCGGAGATCGGGCTCGATGTCTCGACGAACGACATCCCCTACCGCGGGATCAGGGGGACCGGGACCGCCGAAATCGAACCCGACGGGAAGCCGGTCCTGCGGGACCTCGTCGAGCGCTACCTCGGGGACACGGACTCCCCGCTCGCCGAGTGGTTGCTCGCCGAGGACCGCGAGGAGGTCGCGATCCGGATTGAGCCACGAGCGATCTACAGTTGGGACTACAGCGATCGGATGGGGGACGACTCGGACGCGACGACCGAGTGAGGCTGCTCGGACTGCCGCCCCACCGTCCGACGGGATCGGTCCGGTCGATGACTCGAGACCGACGCTGGAACCGACCGGCGGTGCTCGATTTGACTGTAGCGGGATATCGTCCCGGTGGCAGATACCGATCACCATACCCTGATCCGACGAGCGATGTTTCCGTACCGCTGTACGGACGCGACCGTACCCACTGCGTTGAAGGTGAGTAAAAAACAGGTGTATAATCATACCAGATCTCGTACCACCGCTACCTGCTCGAGCGTTCCGAACGATGTCAGAAGCCGGTCAAAAACGGAGAGCCGACTGACTCGTGTCTCACTTCGGACCGTCGCGGGGCTCACACGGCTTTCGTGTTGATACCGTTGCAGAAGTCGGTTACGCGTTCAACGGCGTTTCATCGATCTGCGTCGTCCCCGTTATCCCCTCTCGAGTGCGGTGTGTCAACCGGAGAACTGCGCCGGTGGCGTACGGGGCGCTGTGAGTTTGCGGCGCTATCCCCTGGTGACACAGCTATCCATCCGCGATGACGATCTCGTCGGAATCCGCGTCTGCTTCGAGTCGTCGAATCGCCTCGTTGACTTCCTCCTGGGTCGCTTCATCCATCGACTATCCCCGTGCTTACCGCAGTGGGGACGAACCCCGTAAAGTCATCTCAGCGTATTCAGGGTGCGAAAACACCGCCCCGGTGAGCACGGCCGCTATCGGAACAACTGGACCGATCGAGACACTGCTCACACGACGGCTGTGCGATCAGGTACGTCGTGGCTTGCAGCGGCTACAAGTATCCCCGTTACAGCGGTGGCGAGGCGAAATCCCACGATGTTAGCTGTGGGACGAAACCGACATCACAGGCCGAGGTAGCCCGCGTTGGGCAACAGCCCGGCCAGATACAGGAGTCCGAGCACGAACATGAACGCCGCGATGGCCATCGCCGGCGGGTCGACGTGCGTCCCGGAGTGGGAGTAGAACACGCGCTGACTCAGTTCGCCGATGAGACCGCTGATCGCGCCGAACGCACCGGCGACGAGCAGGGCGGCCGGCTCGCTGCCGATGGCCGGCATCGCGATCACCGCACCGACAGCGCCCAGCAGCGTGATATGATGGGTGACCGGAATCTTCTCCACCCCGAGGTTGAGGAACAGCAGGCTCATCGCGGAAATCGCATAGCCCATGAAGATGCTCCCCGTCTTGAGCCAGATGAAGCCGCCGAGGATACCGCCGACGAGACCGATCGCGGTCACGCCGGACCACTTGTACTGGTGTGGCAGCCAGGGTTCGGTCGCCAATCGATCGGTCTCGGTACCGCCGTCGGCCGCCACGCGCATTTCTTCGCGCTCGAACGGCGACATGTCAAGGAGGCTCGAGCCGCCGGCCTTGCCGACGATCGGGTAGCCGAACACGATGCGGGCGAGGAACGCCGTGGCGACGACCGAGAGTGCGATGTTATCCGTCGGGAATCCCAGGCCGTCCATCACCTGGGTGACGAACATCCCGACGACGCCGAAGATCGCACCGACCGCGAGGATATCGGGTTTGGTGCCGAACGCGTACAGGATGTCCTTCCCGAAGTGGTAGTCCCAGTCGTCGGGTTCCATCTCGGGATACTTCCGGCCGGCGTAGGCCGTCGCGGCGACGCCGCCGGCGAAGGCGATGTGCGGACCGGTGACCGCGCCGAAGCCGATCGTCCCGGTAACACCGGTGGCGATATTCCCTGCTCCGGCGACATCGAGGCTACTACCGATCTCTCGTTGCAGAATGGCGATCCCTTCGCCGAGGAAGACCACGAACCCCGTGAAGACGAACGAGGGCAGCGCGCCGAGGGCCGCGCCGAACGCGCCGCCGGCGAGGGCGGCGATGAACAGCACGGCGAACTGCTCGAACTCCATGCCGATGACGGGAACCTGCAGTAGCACCTCTATCATGGTTACTCCTCCCCGTCCCGCGCCCAGTCACGCGATCGTTCGACGGCGTCCGACCACCGATCGTACCGCTGGTCCGCGACCGCCGGATCCATCTTCGGTTCGAACTCCGCGTCGACCTGCCAGTTGCTCCGCAACTCGTCGGGATCGCTCCAGTACCCGACGGCGAGGCCGGCCGCGTACGCGGAGCCGAGCGCCGTCGTCTCGTCGACGACCGGGCGGACGATCTCCGAGCCGATGATGTCGGACTGCAGTTGACAGAGGAAGTTGTTCTTGACCGCGCCGCCGTCGACCTTCAGCGAAGTCATCTCGATACCCGAGTCGGCTTCCATGGCCTCGGCCACGTCCCGGGTCTGGTAGGCGATCGACTCGAGAGTCGCGCGAACGACGTGTTCCTTCCGGGTACCGCGGGTCATCCCGACGATGGTGCCGCGTGCGCGCTGGTCCCAGTGGGGTGCGCCCAGTCCGGTGAAGGCGGGGACGACGTAGACGCCGTCCGTCGAGTCGACGCTACGGGCGAGCTCCGCCGTCTGGGCGGGGTTATCGATCAGCGACATGTCCTCGAGCCACTCGATCGCCGCGCCGGTGATGAAGATCGATCCCTCGAGTGCGTACTGGACGTCTTCTCCCGAGCGCTGGAAGCCGATCGTCGTCAGCAGGCCGTGATCGGACTCGACGGCCTCGTCGCCGGTGTTCATCAGGAAGAACGAGCCGGTGCCGTAGGTATTCTTCGCGTCGCCGGCGTCGAAACAGGTCTGGCCGAACAGGGCCGCCTGTTGATCGCCGAGCGCGCCCGCGACCGGGACCTCGGCTTCGAGGAACCCATCCGGATCGGTCGAGCCGTAGGTCTCGTCGTCGCTCGAGGGGCGGACCTCCGGAAGCATCTCCTCGGGAACGTCGAACTCCGCGAGGAGGTCGTCGTCCCACTCGAGATCATGGATGTTGTACAGCATCGTCCGCGAGGCGTTCGTGACTTCGGTGATGTGCTCACCCGTGAGGTTGTAGATCAGCCACGTGTCGATGGTCCCGAAGAGAACCTCGCCTTTCTCCGCGCGGTCGCGGATGTCCTCCGGCCGGGAGCGCTCGAGTTTGATCGGGTCGGCGTTGTCGAGCAGCCACTCGGCTTTCGTCGCCGAGAAGTAGGCGTCGGCCTCGAGCCCGGTCTTCTCGCGGATGGTCTCGACGAAGCCGTCCGCCTCGAGTTGTTCGACGCGGTCGGTCGTTCGACGGTCCTGCCAGACGATGGCGTTGTGGACCGGCCGACCGGAGTCGGCGTCCCACAGCAACGTCGTCTCCCGCTGATTGGTCACCCCGATGGCCTCGAGTTGGTCGGGGCTAACGCCCGCCTGTCCGAGCGCCCGTCGAATGACGTCTTTGGTGTTCTCCCAGATTTCGGTCGGGTCGTGCTCGACCCAGCCGGGTTCCGGATAGATCTGTTCGTGTTTCTCGTACGCGTTCGCGACGACTT
This sequence comes from Natrinema pallidum, assembly GCF_005890195.1. Classification (NCBI taxonomy): domain Archaea; kingdom Methanobacteriati; phylum Methanobacteriota; class Halobacteria; order Halobacteriales; family Natrialbaceae; genus Natrinema; species Natrinema pallidum. Next base: position 1,160,601 of record NZ_CP040637.1, read on the forward strand.
GCCCCTCGTGATCGAACACGATGAAGCGCGTGCCGGTCGTTCCCTGGTCAACCGCACCGACATAGGTATTAGCTGTCATAGGTGGTCACCCATACTCCCACGGGCCGATTTACTGGTGGAAGCGTGCTACTGGTAAACAACTCCTACGATCATTATAAATGTTTTCAAATCCATAAGTTATGTTTCATAAGGGGGAGTGGCAATCGTCTTCCAGACTATCTGAAATAGCCGTTTTCGACGAATTTACGACATCGGCCGCAGCGCAGTCGGGCGTTCGACCCCCCGATCGAAACGCGCGCCGTTCGAAACTCATCAATTGTTATGGCCGTTATCGGATCGCCGATAAAATAAAGATGGAGGTGTCCGTAGAGGGTAGTGACAGAATGCCACGGGATACCGAGGTCCTCGTTCTCGGCGGTGGCTCGACCGGCTGTGGCATCGCCCGCGACCTGGCGATGCGCGGCCTCGAAGTCACGCTCGTCGAGCGGGGGAACCTCACGGACGGAACGACCGGTCGGATGCACGGCCTGTTGCACAGCGGCGGGCGGTACGCCGTCTCCGACCAGGCCAGCGCGACGGAATGTATCGAGGAAAACGAAATCCTTCGGGATATCGCCGGCCACTGCGTCGAGGAAACCGGCGGGCTGTTCGTCCAGCGACCCGAGGACTCGGACGAATACTTTCAGGAGAAACTCGAGGGCTGCCGGGAGTGTGGAATTCCCGCCCGCGTGCTCTCCGGGAGGGAAGCCCGCGAGGTCGAACCGTACCTCGCGGACGACGTGGCGCGCGCGATCGAGGTCCCCGACGGCGCGGTCGACCCGTTCCGGCTCTGCGTCGCGAACGCCATCGACGCCGAGAACCACGGCGCGCGGGTCGAGACCCACGCCGAGGTGGTCGACCTCCTGCGCGACGGCGACGACATCTACGGCGTCGAGGTGCGACACGAGTCCGGTCCCGGCAAGCGCACGCACGCTTCGCCCGGCACCACCGAGGAGATCACCGCGGACTACGTGGTCAACGCGACCGGCGCGTGGGCCGGACAGATCGGCGCGATGGCCGACCTCGAGATCGAGGTTCGCCCTTCGAAGGGCGTCATGACGATCATGAACGTCCGGCAGGTCGACACCGTCATCAACCGCTGCCGGCCGAAGGGCGACGCCGACATCATCGTCCCCCACGAGACGACGGCGATCCTCGGGACGACCGACGAAGAAGTCCCCGACCCCGACGACTACCCCGAGGAGCAGTGGGAGGTCGACCAGATGATCGACACGCTCTCGGAACTGGTGCCGATCCTCGAGGAGGCCCGTACCATCCGCTCGTTCTGGGGCGTCCGCCCGCTCTACGAGCCGCCGGGAACCGGCACGCAGGACCCGACCGACATCACGCGGGACTTCTTCCTGCTCGATCACGCCGACCGCGACGGCGTGGCGGGGATGTCCAGCATCGTCGGCGGCAAGTTCACCACCTACCGGGCGATGGCCGAGGAGATCGCCGACCACGTCTGTGACAAACTCGGGGTGACCGCCTCGTGTTCGACCGCGGACGAGCCCCTGCCGGGCAGCGAGAACATCGAGACGCTCGAGGCGGGGATGGACGACTTCGGGCTGCGCTCCCCGGTGGCCCGCCGGAGCACGCAACGGTTGGGGAGCCGGGCAAGCGAGGTGCTCGAGACGGACGAACCGAACCCGGTGATCTGCCAGTGTGAGGGCGTGACCCGCGCGGAGATTCGGGACGCGATCTCGCAGTCTGGATCGGACCTGAACGCGGTTCGCATCCGGACGCGGGCCTCGATGGGCAACTGCCAGGGCGGCTTCTGCTGCCAGAACATGGCGAACGAACTCCATCCGACGTACGACGAGGAGACGGTTCGCGAGGCGCTCGACGAACTCTTTCAGGAGCGCTGGAAGGGCGAGCGTCACGCGCTGTGGGGCGAACAGCTCTCGCAAGCGATGCTCAACTACGCGCTCCACGCGACGACGATGAACCGCGATCACGATCCCGCAAGCGCGACGGGAGACGTCGACTTCGCGGCATTCGACGGCGGCCGGGCGGCGAGCGATCGGGTCGACGGGACCCAGGGGGCCGATTGAATGGCGATCGAGGACGATGTCCTCGTTGTCGGCGGCGGACTCGCCGGAACGACCGCCGCGCTCGCCGCCGCGGAGCGGGACGTACAGGTTCGACTCGTCTCGTACAGACAGAGCACGCTTCGCAACGCCAGCGGACTGATCGACATCCTGGGCTACACGCCGGCCGGTGACGGCCCGCTCGTGGACCCCTTCGAGGCCCTCGACGACCTCCCCACGGGCCATCCCTACGAACGCGTCGGCAGCGAGGCGGTCCGCGAGGCCCTCGCGTTCTTCGACGGGATCGTCGGCGACGCCTACGCCGGCGCGCACACGGACGCGAACGCGCTCGTCCCGACCCACGGCGGCACCGTCAAGCCGACCGCGCGGTATCCGACCTCGACGGCGGCCGGCCTGGCGAGCGACGACCGCGACGCACTGCTCGTCGGCTTCGAGACGCTGCCCGACTTCGAGGCCCCGCTCGCGGCATCACATCTCGAGGCGGCCGGCGCGCCCTTTACCGCCCGTGGCGTCACGGTTCGGTTTCCCGGTATCGTCCGGGACGACGCGAAGGTCACGCGGTACGCACACCTCCTCGATCACGACGAAACCGTCGAGACGCCGGCCGGCGAGACCACCGCTCGCGAGGCGCTCGCCGAAACCGTCCGCACGCATCTCGAGGGGGAGGCCCGCGTCGGCTTCCCCGCCGTGCTCGGTGACGACCGCGCCGACGCGGTCAGGGCCGACCTCGGCGACCGGCTCGGCGTCGACGTCTTCGAGGTCCCGATGGGGCCGCCGAGCCTGCCCGGCATCCGCCTCGAAGACCTGCTCTACGAGGCGCTCGAGGCGGCGGGCGTCCGGGTAACGACCGGCGTACCGGTCGTCGACTACGAGACCGACGGCGAGGGGACGAACGCGACCGACCCCGAACGGATCGACCGCGTCGTCGTCGATCGCAACGGGGCCGAGGTCCCCCATCGTGCGACCCAGTACGTCCTCGCGACGGGGGGGCTGGTCGGGAAGGGGGTGCAGTCGGAGCGCGACGGGGTGTTCGAGCCGCTCTTCGACTGTCACGTCCCCCAGCCGGCGGACCGCTACGACTGGTTCGTCGACGATGTCTTTGGCGACCAGCCGTACGCGCGGTTCGGCCTGCCGGTCGACCGCGACCTCAGGCCGCTCGACGCCGGCGACGACCCGGAGTTTTCGAACCTGCGCGCGGCCGGTGCGGTGCTGGGCGGGTACGACTTCGCGGCCGAGAAATCCGGCAGCGGCGTCTCGCTCGCGACGGGCTACGTCGCCGGCCGACGCGCCGCGGAGGGATGTCGATGACCGCCGACCGGCCCGCACGCGGAGTGGCATCGACCATCGAACGACCCACACAAGCGACGGCGACGGAGCGATCGACGTGATTCCATGAGTGACGCAGAACAACCGACCGACGACGGCGTACCGGGCGACGACGAGTTCGAACCGATTCAGGTCTTCCCTGAAGCCGAGGAGATGGACCTCCGGCCGGGCGCGGACAACTGCTACAAGTGTTCGACCTGCGACACCAACTGTCCGGTCGCAGAGGTCGACGACGAGTTCCCCGGCCCGAAGTTCCAGGGACCCGAGCAGTGGCGACTCAAACGTCAGGACGACCAGGATATCGACGACTCCGTGATGAAGTGCTCGAACTGCATGCGCTGTGACAGCGCCTGTCCCTCCGACGTCCCCCTGTCGCAGATGCACAACACCGCTCGAGGGGAGTATGTCGAGGAACAGATGAACAAGTTCTCGCGGGAGTACGTCCGCAATCGCATCCTCGCGAACTACCGCCGGCTCGCCCCGCTGGGATCGATGTTCCCGCGGACGACGAACTTCGTGATGGGACTGTCGGCGACCCAGTGGCTCGGCGAGAAACTCCTCGGCATTACCGGCGAGCGGGAGTTCCCCGAGTTCGCGACCGAAACGTTCCGCGAGTGGTGGACGAAGCGCGGCGGTGCAAACGTCGACAATCCCGACAAGCGGATCGCGTACTTCCACGGCTGCTATTCGAACTACAACACCCCCGAGGTAGCCAAGGCGCTGGTCCGCGTCTACGAACACTTCGGCTACGAGATCATGGTCCCCGACCAGCACTGCTCGGGGACGCCGATGTTCGCCAACGGGATGCTCGAGGACGCACGCCGGTCGGCCGAGACGAACGTGCGGGAACTCGCCGCGGCGCTCGAGGACGGCGCGGATATCGTCGCCTCCTGTAGCTCCTGTTCGATGTCGCTGCGCCAGGAGTATCCCGAACTGTTCGACTTCGAGGGGACCGAGGCGGTCGCGGAAAACACCTGGGACGCCGTCGAGTATCTCCGGGTTCACGAGGACCTCGAAGGCGAACTCGAGGGAACCTCGGTCGACGAGTTCGACGACTTCGCCTACCACGCGCCGTGTCACGCCCGCAATCAGGGGCTCGACGGCCAGACGACGGAAGTGTTGGCCCCTATCGACGGCGTCGCAGCCCACGACGTCGGCGACTCCTGTTCGGGTATTTCCGGCACGTATGGCTGGAAGGCGGAGAATTACGAAACCTCCATGAAAATCGGGGAGGAAATGTTCGACCACATGGAAGAGTCGGAGGCGAACACGGGACTCACGGAGTGTCCGACCTGTTCGATGCAGATGGAACACGGAACCGGCTACGAGATCTCACACACCCTCGAAGTGCTCGAGGCGGCGCTCGTCGGGGACCGGACGGAGGCGGCCGCACAGTAATGGATTTACAGGAGCGTATCGCTCGTCGGCGGTCGGCGCGACGGGGCTCGCGCGTCGTCGTCGACCGCGACCAACTCAGCCCGGTCGTCCACCGGCCGGAGCCGGTCGGTCGCGGCCCCGTCCTAGAGCAACTCCTCGACGCGCTCGAGGCGGTCTTCGACGGCGAACTCCCGCCGCCAGTCGCGGTAGTCGGGCCGTCGGGAGCGGGCACCTCCGCGATCGTGACGGCGCTGTTCGACGCGTTGAACCAGCAGTTCGGCGGCTCGGACCGGACGATTGCCACGACGACGCGGGGCGGGAGCACCGAGCCGGTTACGTGGTTCGTCACCGTCGACGGCCGCCACGTCGAGAGCCCGTTCGCGTTCTATCGGGCCGTCCTGTCGGGAATCTCGAACGAGCGGGTCCCCGAGAGCGGCGTCGGGACCGACGACTTGCGCGAGCGTCTGTCCGACAGGCTCGCCCGCACCGATCGTCGCGCAATCGTCGCGATCGACCACCACGACGAACCGGAGACGCTCAGCGCCGAGCGCGTCCACGAACTGCTGGCACCGGTCGAGGACTGTACCGCCACCGTCGCGGTCGGACAGCGAGCGCCCGACGACCATCGAGGCCCCACGGTCACCGTTCCCACCTACCGCGACCACGAACTCGTCGACATCGTGACCGACCGTGCCTCGACGGGGCTGGCCGCCGGCGTGCTCGATCACGATGCCGTTCGGGAACTCGCCGGTTGGGCCGACGGGAACGCACACGACGCGCTCGCGGCCCTGTTCGGGGCGGCCGTCCTCGCGAGCGAAACCGATGCGGACCGGATCGAGCCGGCCCATCTCGAGCGAGCGTGGGCCGACGTGCCCGACGACGGCGTCCACGTGAGCCGAGCGCTCGCGCTTTCCAAGACCCGCCAGCGAGTGCTGATAGAACTGGTCGATATCGGACCGGGCGAGCGGTCGATTCGCGAGATCGCGACCGCGATCGCGGATCGGTCGTCGCTGACCACCGGGACGGTCAAGCGGTTCCTCTACGAACTCGCCGACCGTGGCGTCATCGAACGGCTCCCGCTCTCGACGGCCAACAACGGTAGCGGTCGCCGGCCGAGCACGGTCGCGGTCCGGTTTCCGACGATCGCGTTCCGAGCATTGAGCCCGATCGGGCTGGAATCGCTGTGAGCGACCCCCATCAGCGAGCGCGAGGCGGAGTCTCGGCGGATGGGCAATCTATTTTGTCGGCCCCCGATAACGATAGTGATAACCGGGTATGACGATCGAGTTCACTGAGACGGCGGACGAGACCGGGCTCGAGGTATACGACTCGATTGAACAACGCCGCCTTCGCATCGGGACGCCCTCGCCCGTCTCCCCGGCCGTACTCGAACCCGATCGGTTCCGTTTCCCGATCGACAAGAAGTGTGCTATCGAAACGGATGCGCTCGTCTTCGACCAATCGTACTCCGTTACCGTTCACAACAGCACCGGGCAAACCGAAACGAGCCTCGACGCCGGAGAGACGGTTCGGCTCGAGGAACGGACCCAGTTCGTCGGGCTGAGCGGCCCGATCAGACTGTACTGCCGGATCGATGCCGCCGGCACCATCGATATCGGACTCACGTCGATCCGGATCACGTTCGACGAGGCGACCGAAGTCGAAGTCGGTGCCCGGTCGCCGCACGATCGGCCGGCAGCGACGATCACGACGCCGCCGGACATCGAATCGATGATGGCGGCCGTGTCGGCGCTGCCGTCCGCTTTGAAGACGACATCGCCCGAGCGGACGTGGCCGACGCTGCGTGGCCATCCGCCGCTGATCGAACTCGGGGATCGACTCCGGATCCCGGACACCGTCGATCGACCGGACGACGACATGATTCTCACGGTGCCACCCGAACGCAGTGCCCTCTATCAGGCGGCCCCGCTGGGATTCTTCCTCGGGGCAACGATTCGACCGGGCCGGGAGCCGACACTCGAGACGCCGCGGTTCGAACACCCATTGACGGCCGAGCACTCGTTCGAAGACGCGGTTGCCAGACTGCTGAAACGCTTCTTCTTCCTCGACTGCCTGACGCGAACTGAAGGGTTCTACCGGTACGAACTCCACGAACGGCGGCTGCTCGAGGATGAACTGCCGTACGATCTCGCCGAGATGTACACGGCGGACCTCCCGGAGCGACTCGACCGGTATCTCGACATTCCCTACGACCAACTGGCGTCGCACATGCCACGCTGGCCGCTGACCGCACACGTCCCGGCGGAGCCGGACACCATCGAACTGTTACCGTTCATCGTCAACGAACTCGGCGTCGTTCGCGACGTGGGTGGAAAGCCGCCCAAAACGGTCCCCGACCCCGGCAACGCGGCGGGACTCGTCCGTTCCGTGAGTCGAACCCGCGACTCGTCACGGACGTCACGACCCGACCGGTCGTTCGTCGTCCCCGACATCACGGACGAATCGGTCGAGCACGCCTGGTTCGGCGACGACATTCCCCAGCAGGCCTCGAAGGCAACCCTCGAGGCGTACCGCAATCAGCTCGCACGCGACGCCAGAAACGAGTCGACCGAAATCCTGCTCGTCTGTAACGATGCGCGGATGCTCGGCGAACACGATGCGCTCGGGGACGTCTACGGGAACCGCGAGACCCTGCCGTTCGAGATCCACTCGGAATTCGGCGTCGATACGGACCGTCTCGCGGACCTGCTCACCGATGGCAGCTACGACTTCTTCCATTACATCGGGCACGCGACCGAGGACGGACTTCGCTGCCCCGACGGTGAACTCGACGTGCGATCCCTCGAGTCGGTCGACCTCGGCGTCTTCTTCCTGAACGCCTGTCGGTCGTACGAACAGGGGCTCGCGCTCACCCGTCGGGGTGCGTTCGGCGGCGTCAGTACGTACGCGGACATCGTCAACGACCGGGCCGTCGAGGCCGGAGAGACCATGGCTCGGTTGCTCAATCGAGGGTTCCCGCTCCGGGCCGCGCTCGAAATCGCGCGGACCCACTCGTCGCTCGGGAAGCAGTACCTGATCGTCGGGGACGGATCGGCGGATATCGCACAGTCCGACGGCGGTGCGCCCATGATCGTGGACCTCGAACGCGACGGGGACGAACCGTTCGACTTCGCCGTCCAATCGTATTCGACCAAGGAGTTCAAACTGGGAACGGCGACGGAATCGACGCTCCCGACCGTCGCGGACCGTCACTTGAGTCCCGGTCGAACGTCGTTCTCGCGGGCAGATCGGGACGCTGTCAGGGAGTATCTTATTTGGAACGAGGTTCCGATTCGGGTCGACAGCGACCTACAGTGGAACGACGGCATCGGGTCACCGATCTTCGAGTGATCAATCGCAGAAGAACAGGAAACGGGTCGGTATCGCGTCGTTCGGCGAACGCTTTTTGATGAATCGACTGATTACGGCCCGATTTGGGACGAACTTCCTGCGACCACCGTTCCGGCCTGGCTGAGCAGGACGAACATGGTGAACAGCGCGCCGATCATTCGTGGGTTCTGTGCGAGATAGTCCTTCATGCTGTCTTTCGCGGACATTGCATTCCAACAGTTGTGGCCGTTGGAAATAAATTTATCTAATACTTACCTATATGAATTATTATAGCAGAAGTGAGATCCGATACAGGACGGTGACTCCGGTCACACGCCGGGCCTCGACTACGGGGGATGGCTCATCGGGTCCGACGTTACGGTCTCCCGGCGAGCGAGTCGGTACCGCTCTCCGAACACACCACTCCCTGTGGTCCAAAAAGCGCCACCGAAGTGGCTGTGGTCGCTACCGAAACGATTTCACACCGAGAACTCGTCGGCGCAACGCCGGACGACGGTACCGATCACTATCGGACATCGCGCCGGTCCGTCTCACGTCGACACGCACGGACGGCGTTCGATTCGTGACCCGACGATGTCCATCCCCAGCTCGGAACGATGTCGCCACTCGACCGAGCGGCGACTCGAGAATACACGAGATCGTCGTCTCCCCACTGCGGAGCCGCTACCGATCGACGCGACGACAGGGCTTGACTCGCTCGAGACCGAGCGAGCGTTCGTGAACGTCCGCGTGCGTTGCCCACCGACCGCCGGGTCGCGACGAGCGCCGTTCGCGACGGCTTAGTGGGCTGGCTCGACCGCAACCGCGGAGATCGATTCGGCCGTTCCGTTCTCGGCCGTTCCGTCGTCCGCCGCTCCGGCGTCGCTCGAGTCCGCGGTCCCGTCGTCGGCGGTTTCGTTGCCGGACGTTTCGTTGCTCTCGTTGCCATCGGGCTGTTCCGCGGTCTCGACTTCCTCGAGACTGACGTCGACCGTGTCGCCGTCGATGACGGCGGTTTCGGAGACGGTCGCCTCGCCGGTATACCGCGTCATGCCGTCGTCGCCCGATACCACCGCGCCGATGGTGTAGTTGCCGGTGGCTTCGACGCTGCTGTTGGTGTAGCCGTCGTCGACGCCGAGTGCGTCGTCGGTCGCGTACGGAACGGTCAGTTCGAAGCGCCCGTCCGCAGCGGGGTCGGCCTGCTGCGTGTACGTGAACGTTCGGCCGGTGTCGGTCTGGAGTTCGACTCCGGCTCTGACCGTCGCGTTCTCGGTGTCGATTCCGCTCGCGCCGTCGATGCTCCCCGTGATGGTTGCACCCTCGACGCGCTCGAAGGTCTTCACCGACGAGACGACGTGGGCGTCCCACATCGGGGTTCCGAGGCCCTGATACACCTGATCGTTACTGCGGGCTGCGGCGAGTTGCGTCTGGAGCGATTGGGTCTGGTTACTCCAGCCGGAGCCTCTGAGCGAGACCGAGTTCCGGGGCAACAGACCGCCGCGTCCCCGCATCCCACCGACGACGGAATACTCGTCGCTCTCGTGAACGAGTCGGTAGTGTTCCATCCGCGCGGCGTCTTGGAGGTACAGCGACGCCATCGTCGTGTTGTCGTAGTTGTCGTTTACGCTCGGTGCCTCTACCGTTTCGTTACCGACCTGGAACGGTTGGTTCTCGACGTACGTGCCGTAATCCGGACCCGACCACTGCGTGATCGCCCCGAACTTCCCGCCGGCCATCTCGTCGTCGATCATGACGTACCGAATCTCCTCGTCGGTCTCGTTGCCATCGGTGATCGCCTCGAGCTCCGCGGACGACTTATCCGCGACGGAGCCGCCGGCGGCGATCCCGTCGAGGATCAGTTCCGCTCGTTCCTCCGACTGGGCGGTCAGATACGCTGACGACGATTTCGCGTTCTGCTGGAACGGGTTCGAGTGGGGAATCCGTTCGGCCTGGGTCGTCACCAGGTGGCCGTAGTCCCACCAGGACATGACCCCGTACGACCCCTCGGGATAGTCGTAGTCCCCGTCTTCAGGGGTGTACGTGCCGTAGTAATCGATCTGACTCGCGTTGTCCGCACCGCCGTAGTTGCCGACCGCGGGCGTGTTCTCCTGTAGCCACTCGTTCGATCCCTCCCACTTCATCGAACTCGACTGCGGCCCGGTCTGTTCCGCCTGCCCCCAGGCCGTTGCGGTTGCCAGCGGCGGCAACAACGGGGCAAACAGGAGCAAGACGACCAGTGCGATAGTGATGACCTGATAGGTCTCGACCGATCGCAGCGACTCGAGACCGCCCGTCAGGTCCAGACTGAAGAGCCGGATGAGTTCAGCGACGAACGCGGCGTTGACGATCGCGACCGCGAGCAGGAGGTAGTACGAGAAGCGGATCTGGGTCGCCGCCATGCTGATCAGGAACACCGACCAGACGACGACGAGCGTGTGTTCGGCGCGGAACTTGCGGCCCAGAAGGGGACGAAGCAGGAGAAACGCCAGTCCGGCAACCATCGTGACGAACGCGCTCCCGAACTCGGCGAAGGTGTGTGGCAGGAAGTTCTCCGGCGGGGACGCTTCCTGAATGGTGGTGTCGGTAGTTGCCTCGCCGAAGGGAACCATCCGCCGCGTCGCGTTACCGATAATCGCATCGAACAGGTCGGGAAGGGCGAGCCACATCACCAGAAACGTCGCGGCGATGAGCCCACCGACCGCGACGGGATAGTACCGTCGCTCGAGGTTCCGATCGTTCCACTGTCGGGCGAGCCAGGCCATGAAGACACAGCCGGCTGCCACGAGGACGGCGGTCAAGGGCTGGAGGAGACCGAAACTCGTCGAGCCGGTACTCCCCGGTGCTTCGATGAGCAGTGCGGTCAACACGGCGGTCACGCCGAGACTCACCGCACCGACGAAGGCGACGTGATCCGGCGAGACCCCGCGGAGGTAATCGAGGGAGAGCTGGACGGTAAAGAACACCGCGAGGATCCCGATCAGTAGGACCGCGGACGGCCAGATCCAGATGTAGAGCGTGAGCGCGAGTCCCGCCAGCCCGCTGTAGATGGCGGGCGTTCGGAGCGTGGTCCAGTCTCGATCGGCGACGAGTTCGTAGATCGGTTTTTCGCGTTCGGCGACGGTGACCGCGACCATCATCGCGAGGATCGCGAGTCCCATGAACAGGACCTCGGCGACGTGGTGGTCGAGTTGTCCGACCGTCGACCGACTCAGGAACTGGCCCCGCGAAAGGGCAAGGATCAGCACGGAGACGATTCCGCCGATCGTCCCACCGAGTCGGCGCCCGGCGTAGAAGACCGGAATCGCGACGAGCGCGGCCATGACCGGAATCGAAAGCAGTGAGACCGTATACAGCGTTTCAGCCGACGGATCTCCGAGCCCGACGATCATCGCCACGGTGACGATGAGTTGGTCGAACAGCGTCCCGAACTGGCCGACGTAGGTGCCGGTCGGGAACCCGGTCCAGGCCTCGTACGGCATCGTGTGCGGATAGTTCTCGGCCGTCCAATTGATCGTCCGCCAGTGATACCACGAGTCGATGCCCGCCAGCGCGGGCGTTCCGTCCTCGGTGACGAACCGGCCGTACGACTGGGTTCGCAACCAGACCATAAACAGCATCACGACCCCCAGAACGGGGAAGTGATACCAGTCTCGGAACGACTCGAGGAGGGTCGTTTCGGTCCCGTCCTCGACGCGTTCGGTGTCGGTACTCATTAGCTTGCACCAGACCGAACCCAAGAATAAGTCTTATTATATACACGCGGCCGTTGGAGCTCCGGTCTCGAGCCGTCTCGATCGCGCGTCTCACCCGGGCGTGGCCGTCACGGCGACCCCGTTCGAACGAAAAAGCTTATTCGCGACTCACCGAAATCCGACGGCAATGAAGGTTTCCGTCGTCGTCTGTACCTACGCGATGGACCGCTACGATGTCTTTTCGGCGTGTGTCGACAGCGTTCTCGCTCAAACCTACGAGCCGCTCGAGATCGTCCTAGTCGTCGACGGGAACGAGGCGGTTTTCGAGCGCGTTCGGGACGACTACGGCGACCTCGATGACGTCGTCCTGCACTGTAACGACGAGAACCACGGGATTTCCTACAGTCGAACGCGAGGCGCGAAGATCGCGACCGGGGACGTCGTCGCGTTCATCGACGACGACGCCGTCGCCGAGGACGACTGGGTGGCGGAGTTGGCTCGCGGCTACGACGAGACGGACGCGATCGCGGTCGGCGGCCACGTCGCCGCCGACTGGGTGACCGAAAAGCCCGATTTCTTTCCCGCGGAGTTCTACTGGCTCGTCGGGTGTGACGAGCGCGGCATGGGCGAGCACATGGAAGAACTGCGGAACACGTACGGCTCGAACATCTCATTCCGGCGAGACGTGTTCCTGAACGTCGGCGGCTACGACGAGAACACGGGTCGCAAGGGAGACCGCCATATCCAGGCCCACGAAGCGCCAGTGTGCATCCGAATGGCGAATCAATACGGGAAAGGCGTGATCTACAACACCGACGCGGTTGTTCACCACAAGCTGTTCGACTACCGCGGCGACTTCCGGTGGCTCGTGTTCCGCTCGTTCTGGCAGGGGTATTCGAAACGGATCATGGACCTGTTGTTACCCGAGGCGTCGGGAGACAAAAACGAATACCTGCAACGGCTTCTGCTCGAGTTCGTCCCGAGTCGGCTGTCGGATCTCGTTCGACGCCCGTCCAGTGCGAAGGTCCAACAGCTCGTGACCATCTTCGTGTTCACCGCTGCGGTCGGCTTCGGCTACCTCTACGGACTGTTCGATGTCGATCGTTCACGTCTGCGTTCCGGACGGGAGAACACGGCCTGAACCGAGAGACACGGGCAATCGTCACGCCTCCGGTCACTCTTCGAATGTCGGCAGCCCGCGCTCGCGGCTGCTCTCCCGGTCGTCGGCGAGGTATTCCCGATAGTACCCAATTCCGCGAACGGCGGTGAGCAGAGTCGAGAGCGCACTGAAAGCGATGCGATCGGTCCGCGGGAGATTCCGGTCGGGAGCCTTAACGCCGCTCGGTCGTGGCGGAACGCCGGGTGTCCCGTATCGATCCGGGTGATAGCGTTGGAGTTGACAGAGACCACGACCCACGCGCAGGTCCTTTCTGACGAGTTCGCACAGCGAGTTTCGCGTTGGATGAACCATCGAGACGCCCTCGGCAAACGCCGTGTCGTATCCCGCGTCGTGAACCCGGTTCCCGAACTCCTTGTCGCCGCCGGAAACGAGTCGGTGATCGAAGAGTCCGACATCCGCAAACACTTCGCGGCGGACGAACAGACAACACGTGGGGACGAACTGCTGGTGCTCGAGGTACTGGGGAACGGGAAATCCAGTGTGGTGATCGTATCGTGATGCGAGTGTCGGGCTGTCAGGGAGGGTCAGTTCGACGTTGCACCCCATATAATCAGTAGCAGCCGTGTCGAACGCCTCGAGTGCGTGCTCGAGCCACTCCTCCGGAACGGTCATGTCCGCGTCGACGAACGCGAGTATATCACCGTCTGACGCTCGAATGCCGGTGTTTCGAGCGGCGTATGATCCCTGTCGCTGGGCCTCGACCAGCGCCCGCGCGTTGTCGGCACCGTCGAGGCGGTCCGTGATGACCGCTCGCGTCCGGTCCGACGAACCGTTGTCAACGATCAAGAGTTCGTACTCGTCCTCGGGCAGGGACTGGGACCGCAATGACGCGATCGTCGTCGCGATCCCGCTGGGATCGTTGTAGACGGGAACGATCACCGAGAGATCGGGCGATACGGAAGCCATACGAGTTAGTCGCGTGAATGGTCGGAAAAAGTCATCGTTACTAAGGGTCGCCGGAAGGCGGGACGACGCCGAGTACGGTCCGTGGACTATCGGGAACGTTCGACCCCGAAGTGACCGTGGACGACTCACCGGAGGTCAATTCGGCCGGTTTCGTGGGTCTCGCTACGCGTCGAACCGATACATACTTTCCCGTCGAACAGGATGCTTACCGCTATATGTCCCCTCCGAACGTGCTCTTGATCGTTCTCGATAGCGTTCGTGCCCGGAACACCAGTCTTCACGGGTATCACCGCGAGACGACGCCTGTTCTGGACCGTTTTGCGGAGGGGGCGACGTGGTATACACAGGCTCGCGCACCCGGGGTACATAGTATCACCAGTCACGTCAGTCTGTTCACCGGTTACGCCGTCGCACAACACCAAGCGACCGATCACGGCGTCTCGCTCGAGTCGGGTCACACGATCTGGGAGACGCTGGCCGAGCAGTACGGCTACGAAACCGGACTCTTCACCCCGAACTCGATCGTTTGTGAATCGTCGAACCTTGCCGACTTTTTCGACTATTCCGTCGGCCCGAAACGCCGGATCGAAGCGTTCCCCGAGGCGATCTCGCCACAGGATATCTCGGGAGACCCGTCCTACGTCGAATACGTTGCGGAGTGCCTTCGTGACGACCGGCCGCTCCGGTCGATCTGGAACGGACTCGCTCGGCTGACCGAATCCGGGTCGCTCGCACACGCCCCCTCGAAAGAACACGGCGGTATCTACGCGGACGAACTGCTCGAGTGGGTCGACGATCGGACCGGGCCGTGGGCAGCGTGTCTCAACCTGATGGACGCACACTACCCATACGTTCCGGCCGACGAGTACGATCGCTGGGGGGGTCGGAAACTCCGGGCGATTCGAGACGACGTTCCCGACGGTCCGCTGGTCAATGCCGGCTTTTTCGAGGACAGACCATGGTGGCAACTCGCGGTCCTCGAGACGATGTACGACGGCTGTATCAGACAGGCCGATGCGCATGTCGGTGAGTTACTGACCGGGCTTCGCGAGCGCGGCGCGTTCGACGATACGCTCGTCGTCGTGACGGCCGATCACGGTGAAGGGTTCGGCGAACCGAGCGTCGTCTCGCCGAGCGCGCGACTCGTCGACCACAACTGGGGGATCGACGACGTAATAACGCACGTCCCGCTGGTCGTTAAGCAGCCGAACCAGCGAAAGGGTGAAACGATCACTGACCCCGTCTCACTTGCCGCGTTTCCGTCGGTCGTCGAGCGAACGCTCGAGGGGGAGAGCGTTCCCTCGTTCGTGTCCGACGAGCCGGTCCTGACGACGTGTTATCGGCTCGAAAAGCCCGACGAATCGCTGTCGATCCCGCGGGCAGAGCAAGAACCGTACCTCGGTCCCTGGCACGCCCGCTATCGGCCGGTCGAGCACGGCGTCGAGACGGATGTCCATCATCGAGGGACCGAGATGACCGTTCACTCCCCCGATCCGCGATCGTCCTACAAGCGGTCACGAGATCCGCCGGGCGATTCGATCGAATCGACGATCGACGCGCTCGAGCGAGTGAACGTCGTGGCCGGCGAACGCGACCTCTCGGACGACGTCGAAACCCGTCTCGAAGAACTCGGGTACAGATAACCCATGACAGTGAACACAGCTCGGACCGGCGGCGAGCGGGAGGTGAGGTGAGTCAGTATGCGGCTCGGTCAACAGTCGTTCGTCTATTTCCTCGCGAAGAACGCCGCGTACGTCGTCTCCTTCCTGGCAGTCGTCTATTTCGCCCGGCTCGTCGATCCGAGTACGCTCGGCATCTACTACGTCGTCATCGGACTCCTCTCCTGGTTACAGCTGCCCGGAAACATGGGGATTTCGTCGGCGATCAAAAAACGGGTCAGCGAGGGAACCGATGCCGACGAACACGTCACGGCCGGCGTCATCGTCATCGGAGCGTTGTTCGTCATTACGGCAGCCCTGTTGTTCGTCTTTCGTGGGCACGTCACGGCGTACATCGGGGCCGACGTGACCGAATATCTCGTCTTCCTCCTGTTTGCTGGCCTCAGCTATTCGATCGTCCAGGCCGTGCTCGAGGGCAGACAACTGGTCCACGTCTCCGGACTGCTCTTCCCGGTGAAAGTCGGCGGCAGAAGCCTCTTGCAGATTCTGTTGGTAATCGCTGGGTTCGAACTCGTCGGCATGCTCGTCGGATTCGCTACCGGCGTCCTCGTGGCCGCCGTCCTGGGAGCGACCGTGCTGGCGCTCCGGTTCCGGCGACCGGCCAGGCGGCACTTCGAAAACATCGGTTCCTTCGCGAAGTACTCGTGGCTCGGATCGGTCCAATCGCGGACGTTCAACTGGATCGATATCCTCATCCTAAACGTCTTCGTCTCCAGCGCACTCGTCGGGTCCTACTCCGTCGCGTGGAACGTCGCGGCCTTTCTCAATACCTTCGGCGTATCAGTCAGTCGATCCATCTTTCCGGAAATCAGTAAGCTATCGACGGACGATGGTATCGATTCGACGACCCACTTGATCGAAGACGCACTCTCGTATGCGGGACTGATGCTGATCCCCGGATTTATCGGTGGGCTACTCATCGGCGATCGGGTGATACGACTGTACGGGGCGAAATACGTCACCGGAACGGCAGTTCTCGGAATCCTGATCGCAGCCTGTCTGGTCAACGGTTACCAGCGGCAGCTCCTGACGACGTTCAATGCGCTCGATCGTCCCGATCTGGCGTTCCGCGTCAACGCGGTTTTCGTCGCGAGTAACGTCGTACTCAACGTCGCTTTTGTCACCTGGTTCGGCTGGATCGGGGCGGCGTACGCGACGTTGCTCACCGTGTCCGTCGCGACGTGTGCGTCGTTTCTCCTTCTTTCCCGACTCGTTACGTTCTCCGTCCCAGTTACGGAAATCGGCCGCCAGTGGCTGGCGGCGATCACGATGGGCGTTGTCATTCACATCACTGAACCAACAATTGCTGCACTCGAGGGGGCGATCCCGTTCGGGACGGCCGTCGGAACGATCTGTCTCGTTGCGATCGGGGCCGCCGTCTACTTCCTGACGCTGATCGGCATCTCGAGGCAGTTTCGGACGACGGTCGGCCGAAACCTCCCCGTGGACACACCGTGGTAAGACACAGTCCGATACATATTACTCACCGTCGCCGGATGTCCCCAGCGTGAACCTGCTGCGACGCGCGTTTCGGAAGTACCGGATGTCGGGCATCGAGCCGGTCATCTCGGAGGCACAGACGCTCATCTATCGTGATCAGATCCTGTCCGATCTGTTCGTCGAACGCTGGTTCGACCGGCTCGAGACGGAGGGACGGCTACTCACGAGGCCAGCACTTCGCGACCGAGCCGAGTGGACGGTCGATCCGACGCCGCCGGACTCGGATATCGTCGAAAAAGGGAGTTTACACATCGGTGAGCCGTTCGCGAACAAGGAGATGAAAGCACTTACCGCACCGCTCGTCGCGTCGTTTCCCAACGGTCGACTGCTCGGCCCGGTCGGACTCGGGACGACCGAGAACGGGGCCCTGATCGCGGATACGATCGCACGACCGGAGAATACGACCCGTCGGCTCCCGATCGGAATCGGGACCCTCGCGGCCGAAAACGGCGTTCGTCGGACCCGGTCGGCGCTGTTCGGTTCCGGCCCCGCCCCAACGCGGCGGGTCGAACGGGCGAGTGCGATCCTTCCTCTCTGGAACAACTACTACCACTGGACGGTCGAGTGTCTCCCCCGACTCCGTTCGCTCGAACAGTACGCGGCCGAGACGGGAACGAGACCGACCGTCTTCATCCCGTCGGAAGCGTCCGGCTGGATGCGCGAGTGGCTCTCGATTCTCGGCTGGGAGGCGGACGTCGAACCGCTCTCGAACGAGGTCATCGAAGCGGAGCAGTTAGTCGTCACGTCTCACCCCGAACCGATTCCAGCGGACTGTACGTGGCTTCGGGACCGCGGACTCGAGGCCGTCGACCGGGACGATGACTCGAGCTCGCGGCGGATTTTCATTTCGCGGACGGACGCGACCAGACGGCGTGTGAGCAATCGCGCTCGATTGGACCCGCTCCTTGAGGAGTTCGGGTTCGAATCGTACGTCCTCGGAGAGCTCACGGTTACCGAACAGATCGAATTGTTCTCCGAGGCCGAAATCGTCCTTGCACCACACGGTGCAGGACTTACGAACGTTCTCTTCGGCAGCGATCTCTCCGTCGTCGAACTGTTCGGACCAAAGAAGAACACGACGTTCTATCGGCTTGCGGACCTGTGTGGCCACGAGTATCGATCGCTCGAATGTCCCTCCGACGGGATCGATATCGACGTCGATCTGAACGTCTTGCGAACTGTACTGGAGCAACTCACGGAATGAGGTGACCGCGCATGGCCGATGATCAAATCCGGGTCGACGCCGAACCGGTAGCTCCAGTAGCGTTATGGCAACCGCCCAACGAGAGGTTCGCATGCCCTCGCCCAACGTTCTTCTCGTCGTTCTCGACAGCGTCCGAGCGGCGAACACGAGCCTGCATGGTCACCACAATGAGACGACGCCGACGCTCGAGGCGTTCGGCTCGACGGCGACGGTGTACACGCAGGCCCGATCGCCCGGCATCCACAGCATCGCGAGCCACGTCAGCCTGTTCACCGGATACGAGGTCGCCGAACACCGCGCAGTCGACCACGCGGCGGCACTCGAGCCGGGAACGACCATCTGGGAGGAACTCTCTGAGACGGGATACCGGACGGGGCTGTTCACGTCGAATAGTGTCGTCGCCGAAGCATCCTCGCTTGCCCGCTCGTTCGACGATGTGGACGGCCCCTCGTCCTCGACGTATCCGTTTCCCGACGCGCTGTCGCCCGACGAGCTGAGCGGCGAGACTGGGAAGCAGGAGTTTCTCAGGGCCGCACTCGGTAGCGACAGCCCGATTCGCTCGCTAGCAAATGGCGTCAGCGATCAAGTGAGACGAATTCGCGGACCGACAGTCGATCACGACGAAAGCCGCCGCCATATCGACTCGTTTCTCGAGTGGACGGACGAGCAGACGCAGCCGTGGGCAGCGTGCCTCAACCTCATGGACGCCCACTATCCGTACCTTCCAGCGCCGCGCTACGACCGATGGGGCGGATCACGGCTCCGCGGACTGCACGAGGAGATCAGCGAGCCGCTGCTACGCGAATTTCTGGGTGACCGACCGTGGTGGCAACTGCGCGCGTTCGAATCGTTGTACGACGGCTGTATTCGTCAGGCCGATGCGCTCGTCGGTGAGTTACTCGACGCGTTGCGCGCTCGGGACGCACTCTCGGAGACGTTACTCGTCATTACGTCCGATCACGGTGAGGGGTTCGGAGAGCCGTGTGAACTCGGAACTCCGGTCCGACTGATCGATCATAACTTCGGACTCAACGAGCAGTTAACGCACGTTCCGCTCATCGTGAGCCACCCCGGTTGCGACCGGAGTCGGACGATCGACGAACCGGTCTCGCTGGCTCAGTTCCCCGATGTCGTACGCGCACAACGCGAGGGATGTCAGCGGACGTTCAAACGCGATGAGCCGGTCCTCACCACGACGTACCGCATCCAAGAACCGGGTACCGAACTCCCGCTCGAGGACACCGACCGGGCTCCGTACTTCGGACCGTGGCACGCGACGTATGGGACCCAGGACGGAGTCGTCCGAAAGGACGCCCTTCACGGCGAGTACGATGCACAGATGACGATTCCGAACGCCCGAGAGCGGTCCGTCGTCGGCCGCGCCGATCGGACGCGTGTCGAGGAAACCATCGCCTCGCTCGAGTCGGCCGCCGTCGTTTCCGGGCAGCAGCAGGTTTCGGATTCGATCGAACAGCGACTGAGCGATCTCGGCTACATACGGTAGTTTGAACGACCGGTCGTATACCGATCGACCAGCTCATAGATTCGTCGATGCAGTCTTGACGAATCGCCGCCGTCGTGGCCCCGAGCCGCAGATCACTAACTGCCCGGACCGGTCAGCGTGAGGAGGTACGACCCCGAAGACATATACTGTTCAAGTGTAATCGGTTGGCACATGCAAGCAGTCGTGTTAGCCGCCGGGAAGGGAACCCGCCTCCGGCCGCTCACCGAGGACAAGCCGAAGGTCCTCGTCGAAGTCGACGGCAAGCCGCTCATCGAGGACGTCATGGACAACCTCATCGAGGTCGGCGCAACTGAGTTCGTCCTCGTCGTGGGTTACATGAAAGAGAAGATCATCGAGCGCTACGGTGACGAGTACGAAGGCGTTCCGATCACGTACGCTCACCAGCGCGAACAGAACGGCCTCGCCCACGCCATCCTCCAGGCCGAACCGCACGTCGACGACGACTTCATGCTGATGCTCGGTGACAACGTCTTCCGGGCGAACCTCGGCGACGTGATCAACCGCCAGCGGGAAGAACGAGCCGACGCCGCGTTCCTGGTCGAGGAGGTCCCCTACGAGGAGGCCTCGAGATACGGCGTGCTCGACACCAACGAGTACGGGGAGATCGTCGAGGTAATGGAGAAACCGGAGGACCCGCCGTCGAACCTCGTCATGACGGGCTTCTACACGTTCACGCCCGAGATCTTCCACGCGTGTCATCTCGTCCAACCCTCGGACCGCGGGGAGTACGAACTGCCGGACGCGATCGACTTGCTCATCCAGTCCGGCCGGACCATCGACGCCATCCGGATGGACGGCTGGCGTATCGATGTCGGCTACCCCGACGACCGGGACCGTGCCGACGAACGGATCACGGAGCAGGAAGCCGAACCGATCGGGCAGTAAGCCCCGTCTCCCGCTCGAGCGACGGGTTCGTCCTCGCGTCGAGCACCGACTCGGGACGACCCAAAAGCGACTAATCACCGCCCGTCCTCTCACGCCACATGAACGTCTCCATCATCGGGAGCGGCTACGTCGGTACCACCGTCGCCGCCTGTCTCGCGGATCTCGGTCACGATGTCGTCAACGTCGAGATCGACGAGGGGATCGTCGAGACGATAAACGCCGGCGAGGCCCCGATCCACGAGTCGGGACTCGCGGAACGGATCGCGGAACACGCGGGAACGACGCTCCGCGCGACGACGGAGTACGACGCGGTTCGCGAGACGGAGGTCACGTTCCTCTGTCTGCCCACGCCGCAGACGGCCGACGGCAGTCTCGACCTCGCGATCATGGAGGCCGGCGCGGAGTCGCTCGGTCGCGCACTCGCCGCGACGGACGACGATCACCTCGTCGTCGTCAAGAGCACGGTTCTCCCCGGGACGACCGAAGACATCGTCGGGCCCGTCCTCGAGCGGGAGTCCGGAACCGAGATCGGCGACGGGATCACGCTCGCGATGAATCCCGAGTTCCTCCGGATGGGAACGGCGGTTCGGGACTTCCTCGAACCGGACAAGGTCGTCTTCGGTACGGCCGACGACGAGGCCGCCGCGACGCTGCGAGAGCTCTACGCGCCGATCCTCGAGCGAACCGAGACGGACCTCGTCGAGACCGATATCCGCGAGGCCGAACTCATCAAGTACGCGAACAACGCCTTCCTCGCGTCGAAGGTCTCGCTGGTCAACGAACTGGGAAACATCGCCAGGGAGTACGGCGCGGACGCCTACGAGGTGCTCGAAGCGGTCGGGCTCGACGAGCGGATCTCGGAGCGATTCATGCGGTCGGGACTGGGCTGGGGCGGCTCCTGTTTCCCCAAGGACGTCAACGCCCTGCGGGCCGGCGCTCGCGAGCAGGGGTATGACCCCGAACTTCTCGATGCGGTCGTCGCGGTCAACGACGAGCAACCGCGACGGCTCGTCGGGTTGCTCGCGGACCACGTCTCCCTGTCGGGGGCCCGAATCGCGGTGCTAGGGCTGTCGTTCAAGCCCGGTACCGACGACGTCCGCAAGTCCCGTGCGCTCGACGTGATCGCGGAGTTGACCGAGCGCGGTGCGGACGTCGTCGCGTACGACCCCGTGGCAATCGAGAACGTTCGGCCCGACTACCCCGACATCGAGTACGCCGACACGGCCGAGCGTGCACTCGCGGGCGTAGACGGTGCCGTCATCGCGACCGATTGGCCGGAGTTCGACGACCTCTCGTTCGACGGAATGGCCCGCACGGTCGTCGTCGACGGGCGTCGGATCGATGTCGACGAGGACGCTCTCGACGTCTACGAAGGGCTGACGTGGTAACCCGCTTCGGGGCCACCCCCCGCGAATTCGGCTCGTACTGCCCGTAAAAACCCGACAGTGGGCAATCAGTAACCTTTTGCAGTTCGATAGGGGAATTACTCCCCGATGGAAGACGACGCGGTCGACACGGGCGTGAGCGTCAACTCGAACGGCGGCGAGACGGTTGCCGCCACGGAGGTGGCGACCGAGATCTCACCCGAGGAGGTCTGCGTTCTCATTCCGACGCTCAACGAGGCCGCCACGATCGCGGACGTGATCGAGGGCTTCTACGATCAGGGGTACACGAACGTCGTCGTCGTCGACGGCGACTCGAGCGACGGCACCCGTGAGATCGCCCGCGAGCACGGTGCGGAGGTGGTGGTCCAGTCCGGTGACGGAAAGGGCCAGGCCGTCCGCGAGGCCCTCGAGTACATCACCGTCCCGTACGTGGTGATGCTCGACGGCGACGGCACGTACGATCCGGCCGACGCCGATACGATGCTCGAGCCACTCGCACGGGGCTACGAACACGTTATCGGGAACCGATTCGCCGATATGGACGACGACGCGATGCGGGCGCTAAACGGCGTCGGGAATCGGCTGATAAATCGCGCGTTCGGGTTCGTCCACGGGGCTAACTACGAGGATATTCTCTCGGGCTATCGGGCGTTTACCGTCGACTCGTTCAGGCGACTCTCGCTCGATTCGGACGGGTTCACGATCGAAACCGAACTCGCCGTCGAGTGTGTCAAACACGGCGTCGAGACGACGGTCGTGCCGATCAGTTACAGCGCCCGCCCGGACGAGTCCGAGACCAACCTGCACCCGGTCAAAGACGGCGGGACGATCCTCCTGGCGCTGTACTCGCTGGCGAAGATCAACAACCCCCTGTTCTACTTCGGGAGCCTCGGGATGGCCGGGATCGTCTCCGGCGGCTTCATCGCGGTCTACGTCCTCTGGGAGTGGCTCCGCTACCAGCAGGGCCACGAGATCATGGCGCTCGTCTCGGCCGCCGCGATTCTACTGGGCGTCCAACTGCTCATGTTCGGCGTCCTCTCGGACATGCTCGTGACCTTACATCGCGAACAACGCCGACGCCTCGAGCGAATCGCTCGCAACGAGCGCGACGAGTGAGTGCGCGGGCGCTCGGAAACGCAGAAACGTGACGACGGCGTCCCGACCGAGCGGGCGCGCGAACTCGTCCTCAGAACGGGAGCAGGGAGCGGACCTGCGCGACGACGCCGCCCGAGTTGTTCCGGCGGTACGCCTCGAACGGTTTGTGGAGTTGGTTCAACAGTTCCTGCCGGGAGTCGAACTCCGCCGTCGGTACTTCGGCGAGCATCTCGCTCAACGGCACGTCGTTCCCGTGTACGTCGTAGGGGATGCGCTCGTGGCCGAGTTCGGCCTCGATGTCGTCTTTCGTGGCCGGAAAGGACAGGTCGGCATCCCTGAGATGAGCGTCGACGGCAGCGATGCCGAACTCGATACTGTCGGGTTCCTCGTTGTCTCCGCTCGATGGTGGCCGAACTCCCATGCCTGTACGTCTCGCTACGGAGCCGACTATAAAAATGGCTTGGACGCGACCGGCGAGGGACGGCGGTCGCCGTAGTCGGCACCGACCCGTCCGACTGTCGAGCGTCGTCGCCACCCTGTCGACACTCCTTTGGGCACCGCGCCGGAGTATGGGATATGACCGAGTACACCACAGTGTCGATCCCGAAGGACCTCGCGGATCGGGTCGAGGAGACCATCGAAGGGACGAGCTTTCAGAGCACGAGCGATCTCGTCCGGTTCCTGTTGCGCAGCATCGTCATCCAGCACCAGAAAGAAGGCGAACTCACCGAAGCGGAGTTCGAAGAGATCACCGAGCAACTCCGCGGACTGGGCTATCTCGAGTAGGCGCTCTCGTGACGGGGTCAGATAGTAGCAACTGAACGTCACTGCACACCTGATCGCAGGACGGTGTTGCGATCAGTATGTGCATCGTTTCAGTTGCTACGATAGCTCGAGGACGCGGCGTCGTTTCAGTCGGTCAGCGACTGTCCCGGCGGCGAGGCGTCGATGATCTCGAGGGGCTGGCGCTCGCCGCCGCGGTCGAACGCGCCGAACGACCGGTCGTCGACGTCCCAGGGTGGCACGGCCACGAAGATGACCTCCGCGAGATCGTCCCGCCGCGTCACCTCGAGTTCGCCGACAGGGTGAGAGACGAACCGGCCCTGTGCCTGCCGGGCGGGCGTCGAGAGATCGACCCCGAAGACGGCGTTGACCGGGTTGCCGGGGTCGGGGAGGAAGAAATCGGTGAAGACCGGCGTGTCGGGTGGCAGCCCGTCTGCACCGTCGAGTTCGCTCGCGGGGATCACCGAGACGCCGGTCGTCACGTCGTCGGGATCGGCGTCGCTGGCGAGCGCCAGCAGGATATCGACGAGCCCGCGGGTTACGTAGACCACGGGTGTGCTATGAGTGGCCGGTAGTTAGATGTATGCCCATTGGCGGCGGCTCGGGACGAGCGACCGACACCGGGACCTCAGATCGGAAGCATCTCCCACGCCGTTTTCGCGTACAACTGGGGCGCTCGCTTGCGGGATCGGGAGAGCGCCGCCTCGAGAACGCGCGCAGCGTCGTCCATGACGCCGGCACCGTGGCCGACGAGCACGCGTTCGGGTGCGACGCCGCGGAGGGCCCTCCGAGGGGGGGTCAGTCGCAACATCGGATGGACGCCGAGTTGCTCGTCGCCGGTCAGGAAGTAGTCGACCGCCCCGACGGATTCGGGAACGACGAACGTCCCGTCGGCGGGGTTATAGAGGGCGACCTCCTGCCAGAAGCGGCTGTCGATCACCGGGATCGCACGGATACCGGTATCGGAGAGTTCGTCGTCGAACCGGGCGACGGCGGCGTCGATCTCGTCGGTGACGCCCTCGAAGAAGTCGGGGAGATAGACGGGGACGTTGTGGCGGTTCGCGATCGCGGCGGCGTCGCGTTTGTGCCGGTCGAGTCCGACCACGACGCCGGCTACGTCGCCGAACTCGGCGACGAGTTCGTCGATCCCCTCGGCGTCGACGGGGTCGACGAGCCAGACTTCGCCGTCCACCGCGATCGCGTGGCTGGCCCGTTGCATCCGTTCGTCGGGATGGGCGATCCAGCCGACGCCGCTGTCGAAGCGGTCGATCTCGCGAAAGTCGGTCGCACGCTCGTCGGCACGAAAGCTCATGTCGACGGGTACGGTCGCTCAGTGCATAAACGTGGGTAAACGGTACGTCATGCAGTCGCCGTTGTCGACTCGGAGCGGTGCCTCGATGATCGCTCGCGGCTCGGTGCAGTCGCGTCGGGCGACGCTTCTATGCACGCCCGCCGCGTACAGCCGCCCATGTTATCCGGGCTGGACTGGCTGGCGCTCGAGGCGAAGGACCTCGAGTCGGCACGGGAGTTCTACGCGGAGCGGCTTGGACTGGCCATCCGCGAGCAGCGACCGGACGAACTCGTCTTCGCGGCGGGAGAAACCGACCTCGTGTGTCGTCGCCCCGATGCGCTCCCGCGGGGCGGGTTGCACACTCACTACGCGTTCTCGATTCCCGACGGCGAGTACGACGACTGGTGGGCTCGGCTGGCCGCGGCGTACGATCTCGAGGAGGCCCAGTTCGGCTCCGCACGGTCGCTGTACCTGTACGATCCCGACGGGAACTGCGTCGAACTCGGCCAGCGGGACGTGACTGGCCCGGGCATCGACGGGATCTTCGAAGTCGTTCTCGAGGTCGAGCGCCTCGAGCGTGCGCGGGAGTTCTACGAGGACCTGGGCTTCGAGGCGGTCGACGCGGGCGACGACCGCAAGCGCGTGCGATTGCGCGGGCCGATGGCGCTGGAACTCTGGGAACCGCACCTCGGGATCGCCGATGCCCGCGGCGGCGTCCACGTCGATCTCGGATTCGAAACCGCCGCTCCCGAAGCGGCACTCGACTCGGTGGCCGATCGCGTTCGCTCGCTCGAGCGAGCGAGCGACGACGCGGTCGTCGTGCGCGATCCCGACGGTCATTTCCTGACGTTCACGTCGGCGTGAGCGGCCGGCAACGGCGCGACCGGGTCCCGGTGCGACTTCACGCTCTGAAACTCCCGAGTGAGGACTTTACAGTCTCACCCCCTCGTGGCAACCATGTCGGTGCCCGCTCGCGGCGTGGCTGTCGTGTCCGGCAGTCTCGTCGCCGTGCTCACTGCGCCCACCGGGATCGGAGCCGCCCTTGGTGGCTGGATCGCTGCCAGTCGGACGGATGGCCCGAACGCGGGAGCGGTCGCGGGTGGGACGGTCGGCGCGCTCGCCGCGATCCCGTGGATGACCCTGGTGTACCTGGCAAGTACCGGGATGGTCGGCCGAATCGGCTATCGCAGCGAGTGGCTACGGATCGGCCTCACTCCGGCCGCGCCCGAAACGCTCGGTCCGACTCAGGAGGTCGCGCTTACCGTTCTCGTCGGGTTCGGAATCGTTACCGCCGCCGTTTCGGGCGGGTTCGTCGCCGGTCGATCGACCGACGGCTCCGACGGGGGTCGGCGGGACCCGATGCGAGCCGACTCGGAACTGTCTCGGACCGGCGACCGGTCGGATCGCGATTAGAGCCGCTCCGTACTCACGTCGACGCCCGGCGGCGTGACGATCAGAAAGCCACGGAAGTGGACGAGTTCGCCGCCCGATTCCTTGATGTCCCGTGCGAACCCGGCAGCCAACTCGTTGACATCGCCGTCGACGTTCAGGATGAGAACGTTGCCGTTCGAAATCGTCTCGAGCCATTCGTCGGCCGGCGTCTCCCCGTCGAGGACGCCGAGGACGAGGCTGCCCTCGAGATCGAGTTCGTCGTCGATGTGTTCCTCGACGGCCCGAAGATCGAGGTCGAAATCGCTCATACGGGGTGGGTCGAACCGGGGCGAGAAAAACGTTCGCCTCCACCCGTTTGTGCTGGCTCACTCGCGTCGCTCGGTCGGGGTGGCTATCAAGTGCGGACCGATCAGTCCATGGGGAACTCCTTCTGGAAGCCGCGGAACTCGGTGCGGTGGGCCTCCTCGTCGGCCAGGATCGTCACCGCCACGTCCTCCGTGACGGGGTCGTTCGCCTCGGTCGCGGCCTCGATCAGCGACCGGTAGGTCTCGATGGCGGACTCCTCGGCCGCAAGGACGCCCTCGATGACCGACTGCACGTCGGTCGTATCCGCGGGCGGCTGGAGGCTGTGTTGGTCGGCTGCGAACGATTCCGAACCGGGCGGCGACTCGTCGAGTTGTTTCAGCCGGTCGCCGAGCAGCCGTGCGTGGTCGAGTTCCTCCCGAATGTCCTCCTCTAAGCTCGTCTTGACCTCCTCGGCGTGGATGCCGTCGAGGACGATCGCGTTGGTCTGGTAGTTCATCACGGTCTCGAACTCGTCGATGTACGCCCCCGTCAGCAGGTCGGTGATCTCGTCGGTCGTCATGGACGCCGTCCTACCACGACCAGTTATAAAACACTCACACGCGGGCCGGTTCGTCCGCCCCGCCGACGGAGGGCGTTTACGGGTTCTGTCGTCACTCGAGGTGACGGGACCACTACCGTTCGTTCCGGTGCGGATCGGATCGATACCAGTGGCTGGACGAATGACCAGTTATATGGCCTACAACTCACGGAGAGGTCCATTCATCAAGCTGGGGTGGGGGTGAGGATGACCGAACGTCTATCGACGGCCGCGCGCCAGCGCTTTCGGGTGCCGGTCGCGGCGGAGCGGAGTATAATTCGCGGTGAATCCGTGGGAATCGAGCCGAACGGCGGAGTCCATCTAAACAGTACTAGGAGATACGGTCAGATAATAGGCCGACGCAGTCGTGCGGTTTTGAAACCATCACGGTTGATTATGCGTTATCCGCCCGCCGAGCATCGTTGGTCGCAGCGGTAGTTTTATATACATCGTCGCACCTCGGGTTGAGACACAATGTCTTCACAAGACAGCCCATCCTCTGATACCAATCAGGGGGGTCGAGTTCTTCCAGGGCACGTTAGATTCAACTGACGAAATAGAGTCAGCACGTGTCTTCGATACGACCCTCCGGGACGGCGAACAGTCGCCCGGCACTTCGTTCTCATACGACGATAAACGGCAGATCGCGTCCGTTCTGGACGAGATGGGGACCCACGTCATCGAGGCCGGGTTTCCCGTCAACTCCGACGCGGAGTTCGAAGCCGTTCGTGATATCGCTTCGGCAACGAGTTCGACGACCTGCGGGCTAGCCCGCGTCGTCGACGGTGACATCGAAGCGGCACTCGATTCCGGCGTCGAGATGGTACACACGTTCGTCAGCACCAGCGACGTCCAGATCGAGGATTCGATGCACGCCACCCGGGAGGAAGTCGTACAGCGCGCAGTCGAGTCGGTCGAACGCATCACCGAGGCGGGCGTAACCTGTATGTTCTCGCCGATGGATGCGACTCGAACCGACGAGGAGTACCTGCTCGAGGTGATCGAAGCGGTCACCGAGGCGGGTACCGACTGGATCAACGTTCCCGACACCTGCGGCGTCGCCACGCCGGGACGGTTCCGGGCCATGATCGAAAAGATCTGTGCCCACACCGACGCGCGGGTCGACGTTCACGCCCACGACGACTTCGGGCTGGCCACCGCGAACGCCCTGGCCGGCATCGAAGCGGGCGCGGCGCAGGCGCAGGTCTCGGTCAACTCGATCGGCGAGCGGGCCGGCAACGCCGCCTACGAGGAGTACGTGATGGCCGTCGAGTCGCTCTACCAGTGTGATACCGGGATCGACACGACGCGCATCGCCGAACTCTCGGAGATCGTCGAGGAGAAAAGCGGCATGGATACGCCCGGCAACAAGCCGGTCGTCGGCGATAACGCCTTCTCCCACGAGAGCGGCATCCACGCCGCCGGCGTCATCGAAAACTCCGATACGTTCGAACCCGGCGTCATGACCCCCGAGATGGTCGGTGCCGAGCGCCGACTGGTCATGGGGAAACACACGGGGACCCACTCGGTCCGCGAACGACTCGTCGAGCGCGGCTTCGAGCCCACCGACGACCAGGTCCGAGCGGTCACTCGTCGCGTCAAGGATTACGGGGCCGAGAAGCGCCGCGTCACCGTCGACGACCTCGAGCGCTTCGCCGAGGAGGCTGGCATCGACCGTCAGTCCCAGGAGGAGGTGCGCGTCTGAGCGATGTCCCCCCCGTTTGCCACCGTCCACGAGCCCTGGCTCTCGCGTTCGAGCGATCGGTGCCGGGAGACTCGTAAGGGTTATATCCCTCGAGGAAGCTACGTAGACAGTAATGACGGTCCGCGCTTCCCTGTCGGCGTCCGCCCACGCGGTCGACAGCAGCGCGTTCGCCCCGATTCGTATTGTAGGGGCACTATAGCCCCTCATCTAGTACTTCGTCGCTTCAGACCCGAATTCGCCGCATCGTTCTCCGAGCGACCAGCAATCCCCCAGATGACACACTACCGTACACCACCCGATCGCCGGCCAACGGCGGGAGGCAACCGATGAGCGAACGCGCAGCAAAGGTGCCGCCAGCGGAAGAGGAACAGGACGACGACCCGATCACCGACAGCGCCGCGCCCGACGCGGTCGCCGAGACCGACGACGCCGAGACGACGACCGACCCCGTCACCTCGGGTGCCGAGGCCGTCGTCCGCGCGTTGGAGAACGCGGGCGTCGAGTACGCCTTCGGCGTGCAGGGCGGGGCGATCATGCCCGTCTACGACGCGCTGTACGATTCGGACATCTACCACGTGACGATGGCCCACGAACAGGGCGCGGCCCACGCGGCCGACGCCTACGGCATCGTCTCGGGCGAGCCGGGCGTCTGTCTCGCGACGTCTGGACCCGGCGCGACCAACCTCGTGACCGGCATCGCCGACGCCGACATGGACTCGGACCCGATGCTCGCGCTGACGGGCCAGGTCCCGACGGAATTCGTCGGCAACGACGCCTTTCAGGAGACCGATACTACCGGCGTCACGACCCCGGTCACGAAGGACAACACCTTCGCGAGCGATTCGGACCGCGTCGGCAGCGACGTCAGCGAGGCGTTCGCCCTCGCCCGCGAGGGACGCCCGGGACCGACCTTGGTCGACCTGCCGAAAGACGTCACGAACGGCGAGACCGACCGCGAGCCCGACGCCCCGACCGTTCCGGATACCTATCAGGTCCAGGAGCGGGCGGAGTCGGACCTCGTCGCCGCGGCGGCCGAACGCATCGAAAACGCGTCCCGTCCGGTCATGCTGCTCGGCGGCGGCGTCATCAAAGGTGAAGCCACCGATGCCTGCCGCGAGTTCGCCATCGAACACGAGATCCCGGTCATCACCACGATGCCCGGCATCGGCGCGTTCCCGGAGGATCACGAACTCTCCCTCGAGATGGCGGGCATGCACGGCACCGGCTACGCCAACATGGCGATCACCCACTGTGACACGCTGCTCGGGATCGGCACCCGGTTCGACGACCGCCTGACCGGCGGCATCGAGACCTTCGCGCCCGACGCGGAGGTCATCCACGTCGACATCGACCCCGCCGAAATCTCGAAGAACATCTACGCCGACTATCCGCTGGTCGGCGACGCCGAAACGGTCGTCGAGCAGTTGGCCGCAGCCGTCGACGAGTCGCCCGAAGCCACGAAATGGCGCGCCCAGTGCCAGCAGTGGCAATCCGACTACTCGATGGCCTACGACGCGCCGGAGGACAAGCCGGTCCAGCCGGAGTTCGTCGTCGAGGCCTTAGACGAGGCAACGGGCGACCGCGCGATCGTCACCACCGGCGTCGGCCAACACCAGATGTGGGCCTGCCAGTACTGGACCTACACCGAGCCACGAACCTGGGTCTCGAGTCACGGGCTGGGCGCGATGGGGTACGGACTCCCCTCGGCGATCGGCGCGCGACTCGCGGCCGACGACGATCAGGAGGTCGTCTGTATCGACGGCGACGGCTCGTTCCTGATGACGCTGCAGGGTCTGTCCGTCGCCGTCCGCGAGGACCTCGACATCACCGTCGCCGTGCTCAACAACGAGTACATCGGCATGGTTCGACAGTGGCAGGACGCCTTCTTCGACGGCCGCCATTCCGCGTCGGACTACGGCTGGATGCCCGAGTTCGATAAACTCGCCGAGGCGTTCGGCGCTGAAGGGTTCCGGATCGACGACTACGACGACGTCGCCGACACGATCGACGCCGCGATCGCCTACGACGGCCCCTCAGTGATCGACGTCCACATCGATCCCGACGCGAACGTCTACCCGATGGTTCCGAGCGGCGGCGACAACGGCCAGTTCGCACTGGCGGAGGAGCAGCTATGAAGCGCGGACTCGAGGGGCCGCCGCCGGAGGAACGGCCAACCCCCGCGGGACGGCGCAACAAACAGGGCATTCGTATCGACCCCGAGGTCGAAGCGACCCACGAGCCCCGACGCACCGTCATCTCCGCGCTGGTCGAACACGAGCCCGGCGTGCTCTCGGACGTCTCGGGACTGTTCTCGAGGCGGCAGTTCAACATCGAGAGCCTGACCGTCGGCCCGACCGAAGACGAGGATCGCGCGCGAATCACGATCGTCGTCGAGGAGCCCGACCCGGGAATCGATCAGGTCGAGAAACAACTGCGAAAGCTCGTGCCGGTCATCGCCGTGCGCGAACTCGAGCCCGACGCGATGCGGCGCGAACTGGCGCTCGTGAAAGTCGCCGCCGCGGACCCCGCGGCGGTCAGCGCCGTCGCGGACATGTACGACGCGACGGCCGTCGACTCGAGTCCCGAGACTGCCACCTTCGAGATCACGGGCTCGCGACAGAAGATCGAGGCCGCGGTCGAGACGTTCAGCCAGTTCGGGATTCGAGAGATTTCCCGAACGGGGACGACGGCGCTGGCACGCGGCACGGACCGGACCGCGGCCCCCGAAACGACAGCACAGCCCGCCGACGAGGCGACCCACAACGAGACATACCAGACAGCAGACGATGACTGACGAATTCACCACCGACATGTATTACGACGATGACGCAGCCGTATCGACTCTCGACGACGACACCGTGGCCGTGCTCGGCTACGGTAGCCAGGGCCATGCCCACGCGCTGAACCTCCACGAGAGCGGGGTCGACGTGGTCGTCGGGCTGCGCGAGGGCTCGTCCTCGCGATCGGCCGCCGAAGCGGACGGGCTGACGGTCGAGACGCCTGCCGAGGCGGTCTCTCAGGCGTCCTACGTCTCCGTGCTGGTGCCCGACACTGTGCAGGCGGACGTGTACGAGAACGCCATCGCGCCGAACCTCGAGGCGGGTGACACGCTCCAGTTCGCCCACGGGCTGAACATCCACTACAACCAGATCGAGCCGCCGGAAGACGTCGACGTGACGATGGTCGCGCCAAAGAGCCCGGGTCATCTCGTCCGGCGCAACTACGAGAACGACGAGGGGACGCCCGGCCTGCTGGCGGTCTATCAGGACACGACCGGCGACGCCGATGAGCGCGCGCTGGCGTACGCGAAAGGCATCGGCTGTACGCGAGCGGGCGTCATCGAGACGACGTTCCGGGAGGAAGTCGAATCCGACCTCTTCGGCGAGCAGGCCGTCCTCTGTGGCGGTGTCACCTCGCTGGTCAAACACGGCTACGAGACGCTGGTCGACGCCGGCTACTCGCCGGAGATCGCCTACTTCGAGTGTCTCAACGAACTCAAACTGATCGTCGATCTGATGTACGAGGGTGGCCACGCCGAGATGTGGGATTCCGTCTCCGACACCGCCGAGTACGGCGGCCTCTCCCGCGGCGACCGGATCGTCGACGAGAACGTTCGTGAGAACATGGAGGAGACCCTCGAGGAGATTCAAAACGGCGAGTTCACCCGCGAGTGGATCCTCGAGAACCAGGCCGGCCGCCCGAGCTACAACCAGCTTCGGGAGGCGGAGAAGAACCACGAGATCGAGGCGGTGGGCGAGCGCCTGCGCGATCTGTTCGCGTGGGCCGAGGACGAACCGACCGAAACCGACGACGAGTCCGTCCCGGTGCAGGCGGACGACTAACAACGATCCCCGAACGACCATGAACGAAACAGACGACACGACAGAGACGATGGCTACTGTCAGCCACACGAACCCCTACACTGGGCGGACGGCCGGCCAGCTGTTCAGCCGCGGACCGACCGTCGCAGCGGACGGTGGCGAGCCCGAATCGACCCCGATCGAGACTGACGAGGAGGACGAACGGGCGGAGCAACGAACGAAAATGCGCGACGTCGACCACACGCCGCCGAACAGTGCCGACGACGCGAACCGCGTCTTCGAGCGCGGCGTCGAGCACGGCGACACCGTAGAGGACGAGGAATGAGCGCGGAGACGCTGTACGACAAGGTCTGGGATCGCCACAAGGTCACTACCCTCCCGACCGGTCAGGACCAACTGTTCGTCGGCCTCCACCTCATCCACGAGGTCACGAGCCCGCAGGCCTTCGGCATGCTCCGCGAGCGCGACCTCGAGGTCGCGTTTCCGGACCTGACCCACGCGACGGTCGACCACATCGTGCCGACGGCGGACCAGTCCCGCCCCTACGAGGAGGACGCGGCCGAGGAGATGATGGCCGAACTCGAGGACAACGTCCGCAACGCGGGCATCGAGTTCTCGGACCCGACCACGGGCGATCAGGGGATCGTCCACGTCATCGGACCGGAGCAGGGACTGACCCAGCCCGGCAAGACGATCGTCTGTGGGGACTCCCACACCTCGACCCACGGTGCCTTCGGCGCGCTCGCGTTCGGCATCGGGACCTCCCAGATCCGCGACGTCCTCGCGACGGGGACCGTCGCCATGGAGAAACAGAAGGTCCGCAAGATCCAGGTCGACGGCGAACTCGGCGAGGGTGTCGAAGCCAAGGACATCATCCTCGAGATCATCCGCCGACTCGGTACCGAGGGCGGCGTCGGCTACGTCTACGAGTACGCCGGCGAGGCCATCGAGAGCCTCGGGATGGAAGGTCGGATGTCCATCTGTAACATGTCCATCGAGGGCGGCGCTCGCGCGGGCTACGTCAACCCCGACGAGACCACCTACGAGTGGCTGAAACGGACCGATTACTTCCAGGAAAACCCCGAGCGGTTCGAGGACCTCAAGCCATACTGGGAGTCCATTCGCTCCGACGCGGACGCCGAGTACGACGACGTCGTCCATATCGACGCGAACGAACTCGAGCCGGTCGTCACCTGGGGGACCACGCCCGGGCAGGGGATCGGCATCTCCGATCCGATTCCGGAACCGGAGTCGCTGCCAGCGGAGAAGCAAGACACCGCTCGACGCGCCCAAGAGCACATGCGCGTCGAACCCGGCGACACGATGGAAGGCTACGACATCGACGTGGCCTTCCTCGGTTCCTGTACGAACGCCCGCCTGCCGGACCTGCGACGCGCGGCCCGGATCATCGAGGGCCGCGAGGTCGCCGACGACGTCCGCGCGATGGTCGTCCCCGGCAGCCAGCGCGTCCAGGAGGCCGCCGAGGAGGAAGGCCTCAAGGACACCTTCGAGGAGGCCGGCTTCGAGTGGCGCAACGCCGGCTGTTCGATGTGTCTGGGCATGAACGAGGACCAACTCGAGGGCGACGAGGCTTGCGCCTCCTCCTCGAACCGGAACTTCGTCGGCCGGCAGGGATCGAAGGATGGGCGGACCGTGCTGATGAGCCCCAGAATGGTCGCGGCCGCAGCGATTACCGGCGAAGTCTCTGACGTGCGCGATCTGAAGGAGGTGAACCTCGCATGACGGATGACGTCGAGATTCCGGAAGTCAACCACGTGTCCGGTTCGGGTGTCCCGATTCGGGGCAACGACATCGACACCGACCAGATCATTCCCGCCCGGTTCATGAAGGTCGTCACCTTCGACGGGCTGGGCGAGTTCGCGTTCTTCGATCTGCGATTCGACGACGACGATAACCAGAAGGACCACCCGTTCAACGAGGCCCGCTATCAGGACTCCTCGGTGCTGGTCGTCAACAGCAACTTCGGCTGTGGTTCCTCGCGCGAGCACGCCCCGCAGGCGCTGCTGCGCTGGGGGATCGACGCGATCATCGGCGAGAGCTTCGCCGAAATCTTCGCGGGCAACTGTCTGGCCCTCGGGATTCCGACCGTCACGGCCGACAGCGAGACCATCGCGGACCTCCAGGACTGGGTCGACGCGAACCCCGACGGCGAACTCGAGATCGACATCGAGGCCGAGGAAGTGACCTACGGGGACGAGACGATCGCCGTCACCGTCGACGACGCCCAGCGGAAGGCCCTCGTCGAGGGCGTCTGGGACACGACGGCGCTGATGAAGTCCAACGCGGCGGCCGTTCGTGAGACGGCTCGTGAACTGCCCTACGTCGACGACGCGGCGATCCCCGACGCCGAGTAGGAGCGGGGTGTTTTCCGACGCCGTGGTCGCCGGTAACCGCCATCGGACGTTTCGTTCGGCTTTCATGTCCCCCGCGATCGGCGGCGTGCAGTCGTAGTGACACACCTGCGCCGACAGGAGATCGCCGAAAGCGCGACTTATGAGTTACTTAGGAATGTGATTTCTGCTGGGGGATCAGTGGCAATGAGGTCGTCGTCAGTCGTACCGGATAGCGGAAACCTCGAGTCGTCCGCCGTCTTAACTCCCCAATCGTCTTTTTCCGACGAACTCATCTCATCAAGCCGAGTATCCGGGGTGGGGACTTCGATCTCGAAACCGGCGACAGGTGCGTCCGGAGCACCACCACCCCCCTTATGTCTCCATGTCGTTCGGAAGACAGCTTCGGCGGACCGGTTATTGTGTCCGTCGTGGTTTACCTTCTCGAGTGGTTTGAACGTCTGTGAATCCGTATAGGGGTACGACTCGCCGTCACGGAGATTTCCGGAGTTGTCGTTATCGTAGTCCCACTTGTACGTCGTCGTGTATCCGGGATCCTTTTGATCGTATAACGTCTGAACGAGCGCGCTTCCGCCGTCGAATAGATCTTTGAGGGTTCCGACACCGGGAGTGTTGCCTACCAGGAAGTCGACGCCCCACGTGAAAAATTCATTCGGGCTCTCGTTTGCGTCGCTTGCGACCCCAGGACAACACTCGAGATACTCATTTTCCCGATCCGAAAGCAACCAGCCATCAGAAATCGTTTTCACGTTCAATTCGGACTCTGTGATCCAGCCTTCCGTTGTATAGACTGGATCTCCGCGTGAATCCCTGCCAGTCTGGCGGTTTGCTTCATGTGCGGTCGTTATAACCGGATTGTGCTCGAAATGTCCGTCGGAACTCCAGCTGATGTAGTAGTCGAGATTCAAATTCGAGATACTCCGATATCGTTCGTCGTATCCGTCCTCCCATGTGGACTCACGATCTCGGAGTGGCCATGATTGATCGGAGTATGCGGTAACGGTGCTGATTGCGGTGGAACCACCAAGAATCGCAGCAGCTCCAAGTGAGGCCGATTTAAGGAATCGCCGTCGCCCTTTCTGTGGGTTATTAATCATCTTCGATACTACATCATGAATCCGGACACTTATATTTTCCCAATATATAGATAAAATATATTGCATCACTCGGACGGACAGATATGACGACTTACTATACCCCAACCGGCAGAAATAGTCAAGAGTAATCGAAACCATCCGTGACGGGGGTCTCACCATAGAGTTCGCATTCGATCGGGCTCGATTCGTTACGTGATTTGCTGTGAACGAGACTGCGGACGCGAGCGACGTACACGTCTCGCCGTCGGTATCGATACCCTCTTTTCGGCTCCCCATCGATGAGTGAGTATGACTCACGAAATCGCCGTCATTCCGGGCGACGGGATCGGACGGGAAGTGACACCCGCCGCGGTCGACGTGCTCGAGGCCCTCGAGATCGACTTCGAGTTCGTCGAGGCCGACGCGGGCGACGCGGTACGGGAGGAGACCGGCGAGGCGCTGCCCCAGGAGACCTACGACCTCGCGGCGTCGGCGGACGCGACGCTGTTCGGCGCGGCCGGTGACACCGCAGCGGACGTCATCCTGCCGCTCCGCACGGCGGTCGACTCGTTCGTCAACATCCGCCCCGCAAAGGCCTATCCCGGTATCGACGCGGTGCGTCCCGAGACAGACCTGGTCTTCCTCCGAGAGAACACCGAGGGCGTCTACGCGGGCCACGAGGACCGCCTGACGCAGGACGTCTCGACGCTCACCCGCGTCGTCACGGAGTCGGCCTCGGAACGGCTCGCCGAGTTCGCCTGCGAGTACGTCGACGGCGACGACCACGACGGCTTCTCGATCGTTCACAAGGCGAACGTCATGCGCGAAACGGACGGCCTCTTCCGCGATACCGTCGTCTCGGTCGCCGATGAGCACGGCGTCGAGACCGATCAGGTCCTGATGGACGCCTTCGCGACACGGGTCTGTCTCGATCCCGACCAGTTCGACGTGGTCGTCTGCCCGAACCTCGCGGGTGATGTCCTTTCGGACCTCGCGGCCGGCCTCGTCGGCGGCCTCGGCCTCCTGCCCAGTGCCAACGTCGGCCCCGATCGCGCTCTGT
The DNA here is from genome assembly GCF_005890195.1 of Natrinema pallidum. NCBI lineage: Archaea > Methanobacteriati > Methanobacteriota > Halobacteria > Halobacteriales > Natrialbaceae > Natrinema > Natrinema pallidum. The sequence goes on from NZ_CP040637.1 coordinate 1,198,158, forward strand.
TCGAACCCGTCCACGGCACCGCCCCCGACATCGCCGGACAGGGGATCGCGAACCCTGCCGCGACGATCGTTTCCGCCGCCATGCTGCTCGAGTACCTCGGCTACGACGAGAAGAGCGCGGCCGTCCACGAGGCCGTCGAGGCGACGCTCGAGAACGGACCGCGGACGCCGGATCTGGGCGGCGACGCCTCGACCGCGGACGTGACTGCAGCGATCATCGACCGGCTGTAAGCGACGGCTCGCTCGCCGTTTTTTAGTGGCCCGCCACCGCCGAAGCGAGTATGGATCGGAACGACAGGGCGGTAACCGCCTTTGCCATGCTCGGCCACGCCGTCTTCCACACCTACGAGCTGGTGATCCCGATCTTCGTCGTCAGCTGGCTCGAGGCGTTCTCGACGACGCCGGCGTTTCTCGGCGTCATAGTCGGCGCGAGCTACGCCCTGATCGGCGTCGGCGCGCTCCCGACGGGGCTGCTGGCAGATCGGGTTCGTTCCAAGCGGCTCATCCTCGCCTGTCTGCTCGGGATGGGCGGTGCCTTCGGGCTCGTTGCTGCCGCCCCGACTATCGGCGTTCTGACGGTCGGATTGCTGGTGTGGGGCGCGGCGGCGAGCCTCTATCATCCGGCGGGCCTGGCGCTGCTCAGCCGCGGAACGAAAGAACGGGGCACCGCATTCGCGTACCACGGCGTTGCGGGCAACGTCGGCGTCGCGACCGGGCCGTTGCTCGCGGCGGTTCTGCTGGCGTTCGTCGACTGGCGGACCGTCACCGCCCTGCTCCTGGTGCCGGCCCTCCTCGCGGCGGTCGTCGGGGCGCGACTGGAGTTCGACGAGACCGCCGGTACCTCGGCTCGCGGCGCGGACGATGCCACGGCTGGCGAGGGGCCGCACGGCCTCGCGGCCTTCCTCACGGGTTCGCGGCGGCTGTTTACCGTCGGCTTCGGCCTCGTCTTCGCGATCGGTATCCTCTACGGCGTCTCCTACCGGGCGACGTTTACCTTCCTGCCGGACATCCTGGCGACCCTGCCGCTGCTCGACCCGATCACGTTCGTCGGCCGCTCGTTCGAACCCAGCCAGTACGTCTACTCGGGGCTCTTGCTCGTCGGCGGGTTCGGCCAGTACGTCGGTGGCAAACTCGTCGACCGCGCGCGACTCGAGACCGTCCTCGTGGGCGGCTACGTCGCCCTGGCCGCCGTCGCGCTCGCGTTCGTGCCGTCGACGAAGGCGGGGCTGGCCCCGCTGTTGGTCGTCGCGGGCGTCCTCGGATTCCTCACGTTCATGATCGCACCGATCAACCAGGAAGCGATCTCGACGTACACGCCGGCCGATGCGAGGGGTCTCTCCTTCGGCTACACGTACACCGCGATCTTTGGGGTCGGTGCGCTCGGGTCGTCGCTCGCGGGTCTGATTCTGACGCGGTCGACGCCGACGGCGCTGTTCGTCGTCGTCGCCGCCTGCGCCGTGATCGCCGCCGTTATCGGCGGGACGCTCCGTCGCCGCTCCCCTCGGCGGCCTCGAGACGGCGTCACCGCGGACGATTGAACCGGCGCAGTCGGGTCGACCGAACGGCTCAGCGACCGAGTCTCGGCCCGGGAGTTATCAGGGGAGCCGTAGTACCGGCGGCCATGCCTCGAGACGACACCCTCGCCGGGGTCGACTCGCGAACCGTCGACACCGGCCGCCTTGACACTCATTTCCTTGCGTCGGGTGGGACCGATCGAGCCACCGACGGCGGCCGGACGATCGTCTTTCTCCACGGCAACGTCTCGTCCTCGCGGTTCTTCGAGGACGTACTGGCGGCGCTTCCGGGGCGTCACCGTGCGATCGCGCCCGATCTACGAGGGTTCGGTAATTCGGAGCCGAAACCGATCGACGCGACGAACGGGCTCGGCGACTTCGAGGCCGACGTTCGTGCGCTGGTCGTCGAACTCGGCCTCGAGAGCCCCCTCGTCCTCGTCGGCTGGTCCAACGGCGGCGGGGCCGCCATGCGGTACGCGATCGACCACCCCGATGACGTCGCCGAACTCGTACTCGTCAATCCGCTCTCGCCGTACGGTTTCGGCGGGACGAAGGGGACCGAGGGAACACCGTGTTTCGACGATTACGCCGGCTCCGGCGGTGGACTCGCGAACGACGGATTCGTCGCGGGGCTGGCGAACCGCGACCGGAGCGAGGAGGGGCGGACCGTGCCGCGGAAAGTACTACGAACCTACTACGTCGATCCGACCCACGAGTTCGACGACGACCGGGAGGAATCGTATCTGACAGGGATGCTCGACACGGCGACCGGTGACGGGCACTATCCGGGCTCGTGGGAGCCAAGCGACAACTGGCCCGGCATCGCACCGGGCGAGATCGGCGTGAACAATGCCATCTCGCCCAAATACTGCGATCTCGAGGCGATCACCGAGATCGATCCCGACGAGAAACCGTCCGTGCTGTGGATCCGCGGCGATTCCGACCAAATCGTCTCGAACGCCTCCCTGTTCGATCTCGGGACGCTCGGCCGAATGGGGGAGCTCCCGGACTGGCCCGGCGAGGACGTCTTCCCGCCCCAGCCCATGGTCGACCAGACCCGCGCCGTCCTCGAGACCTACGCGGATCGCGGCGGCGAGTTCGAGGAGGTCGTCTTCGGCAACACGGGGCACACGCCGCAGCTCGAGGTCCCCGGCGACTTCATGGATCGGCTCGAGGCCGTCCTACACGGCTGAGGGGGACATGGACCCGCCCGCGTTCGGACGTGCCGTCCGGCGCTACGGTCGGGCGTTTCGCGCCGCAGTCGCGTCCCGTTCCGTTTCCGCTTCCGCTTCGTCGGTCGCTCCCTCACTGCGCATCGATCGCAGCGTCGACAGGCCGCCTTTTCGGGTCACCCCTTTCGAGATTCTGACGCCGTCGAACGTCCCCTCCCAGCGGCTGTCGCTCGCGCCGAGATGGTCCATGTAGTACGCGAACGCACCGAGCCACAGGAGGACGGCCGTGAGTACGAGGAAGGCGATCCCCGAGCCGATCGGGGACGGTCCGACCGCGCCGACCGCGATGCCGGCGACGACGTAGACGAACGCGGCGATCACCATGAGGACGGTGATCGTCGCGAACATGTCGTTGACGGCCGTCACCCGGGCGTTGTACTCGATCCAGCGCCCGTAGCTGCGGAGCAGTCGCACTTCGAACCGATCCGCGTCGGCCGCGGGATCGGCTCGAGCCGTCGCGAGCGCGACGTCGACCGCATCGCCGTCGATGCCGCCCCGGAGGTTCGAGGCGGTGTACGTCACGCCGGCGAGTCCCGTCGACGCCAGCAGGAGGAGCGCGCTGGCGATCGTAAAGGGGTTGATGAAGGGATCGACGTCGAGTTGCGTCTGGACGACGATCGAACCGCCCGTGACGACCAGCCCGATCAACAGGAGGTTCGCCTTCAGGATCTCGATCGCCTTCTCGTCGATCTCTTGGATGCGCTCGACCTGATAGTCGAACGTGATTCGAAGTTCCTCGCGGGCCAGTTCGAGGGTCTCTCGGTCGAGGTCATCCCCCGTCATCGTCGATCCGTTGGGATCGGGCTCCCCGTCGTCCCGACTATTCATCGGCCATCGTTTTTCACTCCGATGGTAAATAACCGCCTCCGATCCCGATCGAACCACCGCCGTCCGGACGGAGTCGGTCTCAGGCGATCTCCAGGGCGTCCCGGTCGGCCCCCGCCAGTTCGACCAGTGCGTCGGCCTCGAGCAGGTGACACTCGCCTGGCACGACGAGTAGATGCAGCGGCTCGCCGAACTCCCGAGCCGCCAGCTCGGACATCGTCCCGGCCTCGACGAGCGGATCGGGGCTGCCAGCACGGGCGACGACGACGCCCACGAGGTCTGGATACTCCTCGGCGAGCAGTGTTGCACCCGTGTCGGCGGTCATGTACTCCTCCCGTTCCGTCTTGATATCCAGATAGACGACCGTGTGCAGGCCGTCGGCCCGGTTGTCGTCGATCGTCTCCGTCACGCTCGCGGGGAGACCATCGGCCCCGTGGGCGTAGGGGAAGGGCAGCGTCGTCGCTTTTCCGAAGCGGTAGTTCTGCAGGCCAGTCAGCGCGCTGGTGGCCGTCTGGGCGGTGACGCCGTGGATCACGCGGGTCTCGATGCCGCGGTCGTGAGCCCGCAGGCGGAGGTCGACGTGAGTCGTCGAGATCATCGTGTCGCCCGCGGTGAGGAACGCGACGTCGTCGCGCTCGGCCGCCTCGAGCATGTCGTCCGGATGTTGTTCGACGCCAGCGCGGTCCCGGACTTCGATCTCGATGTCGTGGACGGACTCGAGGTCGTCGATCGTCGTCCCGATCAGTTTACTCGTGTAGAACTCGGCGTAGACGCGGTCGGCCGCCTGAAGTGCCTCCCGGCCCTCGACGGTGATCGAGCGCTCGTCGTAGAGTCCGAGACCGATGAAGGTGAGCATAGGCGGTCGTACTGCCAGCGCCCGGAATACCCTTTCGAGACGACGGTCAGACCGGTGCCGACCTACCCGTCCCGTTGCTCGTCGACGACTGCCACCGCCTCGATCTCGACCGCGTGCTCCGGCTCGATCAACCGCTGGACCTCGACCATGCTGCAGGCGGGACGACCGTCGGCGAAGAACTCGCCGTGGGCCTCGCCGATCGCTTCCCAGTCGTCGATGTCCGTCACGAAGAGCCGCGTGCGGACCACGTCCTCGAGCGTCGCGCCCGCCTCTTCGAGCGCATCCTCGACGATCTCGAGCGCTCGGACGGTCTGGGCGTACGGATCGCCGGGTGCGACGACGGCTCCGTCCTTGTCGGTCGCCGTCGTCCCTGAGACGTGGACCTGCGAGCCGGCGCGGACGGCACGGGAGTATCCGACCTGTGGTTCCCACTCGGTGCCGCTCGAGACAGTTCGTTTGTCCATACGTCGAACCAGCCCGCAGTGAGTGAAAAGCCCTGTTTGACGCCGACGGTACCGCTTGAGCCGTTGGTATCGATCCGATCAGAACCCGATATGCGATGTCGACGCGGGATCGTCGTCATCGTCTCCGTCGTCGATGCCACCCTCGTGAGCGAAGCTCACGTCGCCGTCGGTCAGATAGACGATCCCGTCGTCGACGGTGATCTCGATCGACGGCAGCGTCGTGTCGGCCGCCTCGCCGTTGTCGCAGTAGCCCGAGCAGGAGTCAAACATCGAGCCGTGTTTCGGACAGATGAGCTGGCCGTCGCGCATTGCGACCCCGCGACCCGTATCGAACCGCTGCGCCTCGTGCGTACAGCGGTTGATCCACGCTTTGACACCGTCATCAGCCCCTGACTGACTACTCGTGGAGCCGCGCCCGTCGCTGCCCTCGCAGGGGACGAGGATCGCTTCGTCGGGTTCGCCGTACTGATCCCGAACCGTAAACAGCCACGATCGGTTCTCGTAGACCGTCTCGACGGTCGTGAGTCGCGTCCGGTCGTTCATCTCGAGCGAACAGTACGGGCGTCCAATAGAAAACGGTCCCGGCGACACACCACGACGACCCGGATCCGATCGCTCACTCGCCCTCGATTTCCCGTGCCGCCTGCCGGATCAGGTCGTCGTCGATGTGCTCGAGCAGTCGTTTCTGCCCGCGTTCGGTCCGGCGCTCGATCTCGTCCGCCGAGAGATGCGTCGCGAGCCTGCGGTCGACTTCCCGATCACGGAGTTCGGCGAGTCGCGCCGCCTCGAGGTCGTGATCGTCGGGCAATCGCTCGTCGAAGCGCTCGCCCAACTGCTCGCGGTCGCTCCGCTCGTCGTCGAGTTCCGCCGCTCGACGCATCCAATCGTAGTGGTTCGCTATCGGGTCGGGGTAGCCCCGCTCTCGCCGAACGGCCTCGACGACGGTGATGCCCACGCGCGTGCCGCGTCCGGCGGCCATACTCGCCTGGTAGCCGGTCTCTCCGTACGGTGATGCGACGAAGAGCCCGTCGACCGGCGTGGTCCCGTCGCGCTCGGCGTAGCTCTTGTCGAAGTGCTCGCGTTCCTCGCCGTCGTACTCGAACGTCTCGAACATCGCCGTCTCGTCGTCGAGCCCGCGCATGTACTCGCCGTCGTAGCGCGTCGCCGCGATCACCCGCCAAGCGGTGACCCGGTCCCCGTCCTGCGTGCGAACGCGGAACCCCTGCTGATCCTCGGCGCGCTCGAGTGACTCGACGAGGTCGGCGACGATCTCACACCCCGCTTGCTCGGCGTGGTCGTGTATCAGTCCGGACAGCGTCTCGATGTCGATCCCCGCCGGGAAGCCGAGATAGTTCTCGAGGTAGGCGCAGCGCCGAATCGAGGACCGCCCGCGGTCGAAGACGACCGTGTCCAGGCCGTATCGGGCGGTGAAGACGCCGGCTGCACAGCCCGCGGGACCGCCGCCGACCACGACGACATCGTGATCGAACGCCTCCTCGCGGTGGCCTGTCTCCGACGACCTCATCGTTCGAACGCTCCGGTGACGATATCCGCGACCCGTTGGCGGTCGAACAGCCGTTCGTTCCCGAACTCCTCGGGGTAGAGGTCACGAGCCGCTCGCTCGAGCTGGAAGAGGTGGATGATCGGCCCTTGGTAGGTCAGGCCGCCGTAAATGACGCGGTCGTTTTGGACCGCCCGCAACTCGCTCGCGACGTCGTGGTTCCGGAGGTGTGAGACGATCTCGTCGTCGAAGTACGCCTGCGTAATTTCGCCTTGCATCCTGATCGCGATGGCGTCCGGATCGATCTCCAACAGCGTTTCGTAGTCGATGATGCCCCCGCCAGCCTGCGCGTCCGTGATGCCGTTCCGAGCGAGACTGTCTCCGACGTTCAGGTCGTTCCAGTGTTTGGACTGCGTCCCGGAGCCGATCAGGTACGGGTAGAACGATTCCGGCGGCACCTCGGCCGGGTAGAGAACCGCGATGTTCGGCGTTTCATCCGGAATCCGTGCTCGAACGGCCGCGAGCACGTTGTCGTGATACTGCTTGAAGGACTCGTACCGTGCCTGCTCTTGGAACACGTCTGCGACCGTTTCGAACGCCTCGTACATCGTGTACGCCGTGTAGTCGTGCCAGTCGTAGGCGCGAGAGAAGATCGTGTTACCGACGAACGGCGCGACTGTCTCTCGGATCTCGTCAACGTCGGTTTGACTCCACTGGAGGCGGTTTACCATGAAGTTCGGGTCGATGAGGTGGACGTCGGCCCCGAGTTCGTAGAAAATCTCCTTGCCAGTGCCGTCCCGATAGAGTTCGATGAGGTCGTTCTCGTCGACGGAGACGCCCGGTAGCTCTTCGTAGACGTGTGATGCGAACCGAGCGTGGACGCCGATGGCTGCCAGTCCATCGCCCTGGCCGAGTGCGACGCCCATGTCCGCGTAATCACCCGTGTAGGGGACCCACGTTTCGGGAACCGCGTCGAACTCGACGGTACCGACGGGCTCCATCGTCACCGAGTACGAGCCGTCCGTGTCCGCGGGTGACTCTGTTCCCGGATCGCCCGTACAGCCGGCAAGCAGTCCGCCGCCGAGGACGGTGCCGCCGTATTCCAGTGCATCTCTGCGCGTCGGCCCCGCAGTCGTGTCGTCGGTCTCTCTCATAGATCGCTCTCTCCATTACCGATGTCCGTCCCGCTGGTACTCGAACCCCCGTGTGGCCCCACGGAGGCGGAACGGTTGCCCCTCTTTCCGTCCGAGAGGACCCGCGAGTCCGAACGCGTGCGGGCTCGAAACGACTCTTTCGGCTCGCAGACGGCCCCTGTAATCGCCCACTCTCGAGCGCGCATTCACTGTGCCCCCGTGATGATATCCGCGACCGCTTGGCGGTCGAACAGGTCGTTCCCACTGGTGATGTCGCCGAACGTGTCCGGGTAGAGTTGTTTCGCCCCGCGTTCGGTCAGGAAGAGATTGTGGATCGGTCCCTGACGGAGATACCCGCCCCGATAGACACGGCCGTTCCTGACGGCTGTCAGTTCAGTAGCGATGGGGTGGTCTCGCATGTACTCGAGGACCGTTTCGCGGAACGCCGACGCCGACTTTTGTTCGTGCCCGCGAACGAGGAGGACATCGGGATCGATCTCGAGAAGGGTCTCGTAATCGAGCTCGCTGCGGTTCTCGGTGCTGAGATTCTCGATGCCGGTCCCGGTGAGCGCGTCCGTAACGCCGAGGTCGTTCCACTGCTTTTTGCTCGTTCCCGTATCATCGAGTCGGTAGGGCGAGAACGTTTCGGGTTCGTCCGTTCCTTCGTACGTCAGAAGGACGGTCGGGCGCTCGTCCGCGGGCGGAAGTCGCGACTGAACGTCGGCGATAAACTCGTCGTGGAGTCGTTTGAGAGCCTCGAACCGCTCTCTTTCCTGGAACAGTGTCGCCATCTTTTTGAACGCCTGGTACAGCGTGTAGTATCGGTATTCGTGCCAACTGTCGGACTGTCTGAAAATCATGTTCCCGACGAACGGGCCGACGGCTTCGCTGACTTCGTCGATATCGGATTGCTCCCAGTCGAACCAGTTGCGTAGCATTCCAGTGTCGATGACGTGGACATCGTTGTCCATCTCGTAGAACAGTTCTTTGTCCATCCCCGCCTCGACCAAGTCGTTCGTCCCGATCCGCTCGCGATCGACGCTCACACCCGGGAGTTCGTCATAGATATCTGTATCGTACTCACCGGCCTGACCGATCCCGGTCATTCCGTCCGCCTGCCCCAGCGCAACGCCCATATCGGCGTAATCCCCGCCGTACGGAACCCATTTCGTCGGGACGGATTCGAACGTCACCTCGCCCATCGGTTCCATCGTCACCGAGTGTGAGCCGTTCGTGGATGGGTCAGGCTGTTCGCTCTGGCCAACGAGGTCCGAACAGCCCGCAAGGGAAACGCCGGTCACGAGCGCCCCGCCGTATTGTAGTGCGTCTCTGCGCGTCGGTGCCGCGGTCGTGCTCTCGTTTTCGTCGGTCATGCGTTGCTGCCTCCAGTGATGATATCGGCAACCGCTTGTCGATCGAACAACTGTTCATCCGCGGGAATCTCTGGATACGGCCCCTCGGTATAGGCCGGCCACTCGCCGAAGTGCTCGGGATAGAGCTGTTTGGCCGTCATCTCGAGTTGGAACAGGTTCAGGATCGGCCCTTGATACCGCGCCCCCTGGGCGTAGACTCGACCGGCGTCGACCGCGGAGAGTTGCCGTCCGACAGCGTGGGTCCGTAACCCTGCTCGAATCCTGGGCATCTTCGTTTCTGGGTGCATCCCGCCCAGTACGAAGATGACGTCCGGATCCGCCTCGAGTAGCATCTCCATGTCGACTGCGTCACCGGAAGAAACCTCGTCACCGAAGCCATCGGTCGGCGCGAGCGGACGGACATGTGCGGTCAGGAAGCCGGGCGTATCAACAGTGTAAACGTACGGACTCTCGATATCGCTGAACCCAGCCAGCACCGCGGTCGGCCGGTCGCGTTCCGGGGGAAGGTTTTCTTCGATCGTCTCCAGCAGGTTCGTGTGGATCGTCGAGAGCGCCTCGTACCGCGACTCCTCCCGGAATACTGTTGCGACCTTCTCGAACATCTCCCAGAGGGTGTAATACTGGTAGCGATCGACCCAGTCGGCTGGCGGCTGGTCACGTCTATCGCTGAATTTGTTACCGAACCACGGTGAAATGCGGTCTCGTACCTCAGCGATGTCCTCGGTGTCCCAGCTATCGAGGGCGTCCACGCTCGCCGGGTCGGCGAGATGAACATCGCTGTCGAGCTGGTAGAGAGTCTCCTTGTCCGGGTCCCAGGACGAGTACAACCCGCTCCAATCCACCGTCACACCGGGTAGTCGGTCAGTGAATTGGGCCCACAACTGATCGTAGTACTCGGGCGCGTGCATCGCGTTCACGTCGTCCCCACGTCCGAGGGCGAACGCCATTCCCGCCAGATGGGTCAGTCGCGTGAATATGCTCACTGGCGGCGAGTCGAACTCGACGGCTCCCATCGGAGCCATCGTGACCGAATACGAACCGCTGCTGGACGGTCCCGCGGTCCCGTCCCCCTTGCCCTGACCGGCTAGGTCCGAACATCCAGAGAGGGTGACACCGGCTGTGATCGTCATGCCGTATTTTAGTGTATCTCTGCGCGTCGGTGGCCCGCGTCTCGTTTCGTCTCCCATTAGGATTTAGGCTCACCTAAAAACTAATAAGCCCTCTGTTTTAGGATGTCCTAAAACAGTGGTTCGCAATCGACCACTCCACGAGAACGGGTCGATAATCTCGACAGCTGTGCGCTCTACAGTGTGGCAGACGGCCCTACGCCGCGAGCAGTGTGGTGTTTCGCTCGATGACCCGTCCGTCTGCCAGCGAAACGACCGTGTCGACTTTCCGGACAGTTCGCACGTTTTGGGCACGTACCAGCGTCGTCCGGCCGGCGGGGTTCGAAGGGAAGCCTCGGCCAGGCGATCCGTTGGTGCTGCTCGCCCGACATCCGTTCACCGTCAGATTTTACCCATGTTTTCCTGTTTTCGCATCAGATAGAGGAAGTACGGACCACCGAGGAGGCCGGTGACGATGCCGACGGGGACCTGGGTCGGACTCAGCGCGAGTCGCGCGCCCACGTCGGCACCGACCATCAGCGCCGGCCCGACGAACAGACAGCCGACGATCAGCTTCTTCGAGTCGCTCCCGACGAGGTTTCGGACCATGTGCGGGACGATAAGACCGACGAATCCGACGATGCCGGCGACCGCGATGCTCGCCGCCGCCGCGAGGACCGCGACGCCGGACAGCGCGAACCGGACCTTCTCGATCGACATCCCCAGCGATTTCGCCGTCCGTTCGCCGAGGAGGAGGACGTTCATCTGGCGCGACCCCGCGATGGAGAGCAAGACGACCACGACCGTCCACGGAAGCACGAGTCGGACCTGTTCCCAGTCCGACCCAGTGAGCGAACCAGTGGTCCACGCGATGGCCGACTGGACGATGCCGATATCGTCCGCGAAGAAAAACAGCGCCGTCTGAAGCGAGCCGAAGACCGTCCCGACGATCACCCCTGCGAGGACCAGCCGAACCGGGGACGTTCCGTTCTTCCAAGCGATCACGTAGACGATGAAAAAGGCACCGGCACCTCCCAGAGCGGCGATCAACGGAAGAAACGCCGTCAGACTCCCGAATACGACAAGCGTTAGCAAGATCATCAATCCCGCACCGGAAGAGACACCGAGAATGAACGGGCTCGCGAGTTCGTTCCGAGTTACGGCCTGGAAAATTGCCCCGGAAACGCCGAGGTTCATTCCGACGAGGGCCCCAACCAAGACCCGGGGAAGCCGAATGTTCCAGACGATGAGGCTTTCCTGACTCATCTCTGGCATCGCCTCTCCCAGCAAGAAGGCGTCCCAAGCCTGCGGATTGAACACGACATTCGGGTTGAATACCGCACGCCACGCCTCGAGGAACGTCATCGAGTACGCACCGAAACTCACCTGGATCAGTCCGCCAGCGACGACGATAGCGAGGCTACCGAGTACCACCGTGAGGAGTGCCGGATCGAAGAGCCAACCGACCCGTGTCTCGTTTCGCGTCGATGTCGCGGTCCGATCCGTCTCGATTCGTGAGCGTTCCCCGCTCATCGAGGACCCTCATCGAGCGGTTCGACTGGGATCGTGTGCGAAACCCGGTCCCGTCTTCCGTTTATCGCCCCATGGTCTCCGGGGGACGCCAAACATCTCGAGAGCGACACGCTGCGGACGATCGGCGTGTCGTATTGTCGGTGGTGTCGACCAGTCGGTGTGTCGATGTCCCCGATTTCGTTCATCGTATTACTTTAGGCCAACCTAAACAAGAAAATCGTTCCGATTTTAGGCTAACCTAATACGGACCCTCGCAGCGGGGATTCCCGCATCGCGACCACATCGACGATCCTGGCCGGAAGGGCACAGCCACACTGGGACACTGATCGCCGGCGGCCGCGATCCAGTTTGGTATCGCGGTAATCGATTTATGCAGCGGAGTGTGCTCCCACAGTGCCGGCGCAAACGTCAGCGTTACGGCGACTCGCCGGTCAGTTCGGGTATGGATGTCCCGTGCGTTCGCGTCGCTCCCGAAGCCGGAGAAGCGACGCGTTCGACGCTCGCCGACGCGGATCTGATCGACGACGAGTACGAGATCGCCGTCGACGACGGCTGGCTCTACGTTCCAGTTGTCGATCCCGACGCTGCCCGGGCGACGCTCGCCGACGATGTCGAGGTCGTTTCGCGGACGGTATCGGCCCGCGACCAGCAGACCATGCCCGCGGATCTCCTCGAGGTCGCCCCCTCCTACGAACGCCTCGGACGGGCTGCCCTCATCGACGAGGACGACGCCGACCGTGCGCGGGCAATCGCGGATGCGGTCCTCGAGTCGGATCTCCCTGTCGAGACGGTACTGAACAAGGCCTCGAAGGTCAAAGGCGAGACTCGGGTTCGGGACTGGGAGTTGCTTGCGGGCGAGAACACGGAAGTGGTCCACCGCGAATACGGCTGTGAGTTCCTGCTTGATCTCGCCGCGGTGTACTTCTCGCCGCGGCTCGCGACCGAGCGACACCGCGTAGCCGAGCAAGTCGCTGCGGACGAGCATGCCTTCGATATGTTCGCCGGCGTCGGTCCGTTCGTGATTCCGTTCGCGAAACGCGGCGCGGAGTGTGTCGGCGTCGATATCAACGCGGACGCGATCGACTACCTCCGCGAGAACGCCCGCCGGAACGGCGTCGAGGACCAGGTGACAGCGATCAACGACGACGTCCGTACCGTCGCCGCCGAGTACGACGGCTGGGCCGACCGACTCGTGATGAACCTCCCCCACAGCGCCGACGCGTTCCTCGAGTCGGCCGTAACCCTGGCAAGCGGGGACTGTACGCTCCACTATTACGACATTCAACACGAGGACGACCCCTTCGGACCGGGCGAACGCGCGATCCGTGCGGCCGCGGAACCGGCGTACGAGGTCACCGTCGAAACCCGTCACACGGTCCGATCGTACGCCCCACACGAGCTGAACGTCTGTCTGGACGTTCGACTCGAGCGATAACGAAACGTTCGGCCGTAGGCATCCGGACGCGTAACTCCGTCACACGACCGGATCGATTCGCAACCCTTATGCAGGATATCGTCCCTACGAATAAACGCGAACGAGCGCGCCGGTGTAGCTCAGACTGGCAGAGCGAATCCTTCGTAAGGATTAGGTCGAGGGTTCAAATCCCTCCACCGGCTCTTTCCTTCGGAATAGGCCAAATAGACAGACAGCGACCCGCTTACTTAGGTTATCCTGCTACGAAGTGAGTAATTAGCCCCCGCTACACGGACGGTTTTGCCGGTTCGATTCAGGGCTAATTATTGCTCTGAGGGACTGTGCCGCCGCGTTCTCGTTGTTCTCCTAAATTATCCAAGCCTATCATTTCCAAATTTTCTCCATCTACTGACGGCCTCTGCTATGGCACGCATTCTTCGGAACTCTGTTCACCATCAGATTATTATCTGTCAGTCCAAATTGTTAGAGAAATATGAGCGTGAATCCGATTGTAATAGGGGGACTTTTTCTTTCCGCTATCTCTCTCTTGGCTTTTCTCTTTGTGAACTATGACCGTATTATCTCCCGGTATATTTCATGGCGACATACTCCGTCTGTCGATTTAGGAATCACTTTAGGAAGGGAGAATTTCGTTGATTCAGAGTCAATAGCTTGTACTCAGTTACAACTATATGATGGGAAATTGATGTTCGGCGTAGCAGTCGCTAATTCTGACGAATTTGACGTTGAGATTGATTTAGAGGTAGCCACGGGTCTTTTTGTTAATACTCCAAAGGAACACTTCGATGCACCTGATGAATTCGACACAGGATATACCGTCGAATCAGTACCTCACAATTTTGGTGGGACTCCACCAAAGAGTTACAAATTCACGACTTTCTCATTACCATCAAAATCGTATGGAAGAAAACTTAATTTTATCATAGAATTGGACCCTGAAGAAGTGAAAGTATTCTGGAGTTCCAGAGTTAGAATAACCGCAAAAATTCGTGCTGAAGCCACTCAATTCTCTGTGCCGCTGTTGAATCGAAATCTCTCTGAAAATATTGGGAAGGTCGAATTCGGTACCATACAACGAGAATACGAGATACTTGGTCCACATCATGACGACGTTGATATGTCTGATATTGATAAGAATAGTGAGGATACAAAGACGATAACTATTGATGGACCAACAGTTGACCGCAGTGACGGGAGTACGGTGTGCATTGGCTATTACGAAGATAACCAAGGACGAGTAATAAGCCGATTCGCTCTACCTCCGGGAGAGCATTCAGTTACCGAAAAAGTAGACAATATAAAATATTTAGATTCGATGGACGACCTGTCGAACTATCCAGTTGATGATGCACACAAACCAGAACCTCCAGAGCCGCCGTGGGAAGAATAAGAGAGTCGATACAGAGATTTAGATGTCTCTGATATACTCACGCCTCCTTTCTGTTTTCTCGTCCTATGTTCCCTTGTCGTAGTGCTTATCCAGTACCCTCCCCGTCATATTCACCCGCTCCCCGGTCACGTCCTTCGGCTGGCCCGCGTTCCGAGCCGCAGTGACTATCCATGACGAAGCGCGTGCGGACTAACTGACCCGGACACTGAGACGTACCGTTCCACGCTGCCGCCTCGCACGTCTCGGGGTCTTCGTCGAAGGTCGCAAAAGAGGGAGCGACGGTCGATCACTGCAGTCATAAAACACATATCGATATATCAAAATTTCTCGGACGGGTCCACCAATGCGATTACAGCCGATCGCGGCACTCAGAGACAAACGGGGATGCTGATCGAGAGCAGTATTGACCCCAGGGATACCGGAAGTGGGGTGACGATCGTCGTGAGAAGCGGAATACGAGACGGCGGCAGAGTGCGTGTATCGCGCACGTGATGGTGCTTTTGCCGTCCCGGCTATGGACTCGAGCGACAACAGAGTCCCGTCCATCGGCCTGGACCACCGATGGACCCGAGTTCGAGGCGGGTGCGGTCCGCGTGTCCTCAGATGAACGCGGAGCACGCGAGGACGACCGCAACAACGAGCATGGGATAGTCAGCCCGCGAGAAGGCGAGCGGCGGGAGGGTAGGGTTCCACGCGAAACACCGCGCTTGCAGGGCGAGCGAAAGTCGGTCGGCACGGTCGAAGGCCCGCGACAGTCCGAGCATGCCGATCGTGCTGGCGCGGTCAACGGCCCCGCGTTCGGTCCCCAGTCGGGCGGCCATCGCCTCACGGATCGTCCGGAGGTCACCCCGAAGCACGGGAAGGAACCGGAAGACGAGCGCGACACCGATGCCGAGTAGTTGCCCCGGCTTTCCGGGAATCGTTCGCTGAATCGCTGCTCGAGAGTCCCGAACCGGGGTCGAACGGACGTAGGCCGCACTGACGAGCAGAACGAGCAGGACGCGATAGCTCGCCAACCCCGACGCTGTTGCGGCCGCCCGATCGAACCAGGGCGCGCCGAGTGTCACCCCCGAGAGGACGGGCGCGAGCGCGAGGACGAACAGCGCGAACCGGTAGGCGACGAGGGTCCGGCGCAGCGACACCCCGGCACCGGCCATCACGAGTCCCGCCAGCGCCGAGAGCACGAATAACGCCCGCGGGGTCGGATGTGCCAGAGCGGTCGCAGCGAACCCGATCTGAACCGCTAGCTTGGTCCGCGGATCGAGCCGATGTGCGAACGTGTCGTCGGGTTCGTAGGTCAGCATTGGTACCTCCGTACTCGCTGTGTCGGGAGCCTCGAGTCGGCTGTCGCGGTTGGCGGCCGGACCCACACCGTCATTCGCTCGGAACGCGAACGTCGAGCCCGTCGAGGTCGCCGAGCGCGTTCGCGGGCGGGCCGTCGACGACGATGCGGCCGTCGCGCATGGCGATCACGCGGTCGGCGAGTTCGCAGACGTCCCTGAGATCGTGGGTCGCCAGCAGGACGCCGGTGCCGTCGGCCGCCAGCGACTCGAGTCGCTCGAGCACCGATCGGCGGGCGGGTTCGTCGAGCCCGGTGAAGGGTTCGTCGAGGACGAGGTGGCTCGGGTTCATCGCGAGCGCGCCCGCGATCGCCACGCGAGAGTGCTCGCCGCCGGAGAGCGCGTCGATCCGGTCGTCCTCTCGGCCCGCCATGTTGACCGCCTCGAGCGCGGCCGCGACGCGGCGATCGATCTCGTCGCGCTCGAGGCCGAGGTTCTCCGGGCCGAAGGCGACATCCGCGCCCACGGTCGCCGAGACGAACTGGTCCCGTGGGTGCTGGAAGACCATCCCGACGCTCGAGCGGGCGGCGATCAGGTCGTCTTCGACCGGTGTCCCGTCGACGCGGACCGTGCCGGAATCGGGTGTCAACAGGCCGTTGCAGTGGCGCAGCAGCGTCGTTTTCCCGCTGCCATTGGCCCCTGCCAACAGGACGAACTCGCCGTCGTCGATCGACAGCGAGACGTCCTCGAGGACGAGGACATCGTCGAACGCATGGGTGACCGACTGGAATTCGATCATCGCGTCGTCACGGGCGAACCGATGTGATTCTGCCGGCCCTGACGATAGCGACTGCCGCGGCGATCTTGAGGAGTTCGCCCGGGATAAAGGGGAGTGCCCCGGCCGCGATGGCCTCCCAGGCCTCCATCTCGAGGAGCCACGCCATGTAGGCCGTCCCCATCGCGTAGATGACGATCGTCCCGGCGAGGAGCGCGCCGACGAGAATCGGGAGTCGAACGCTTCGCAGATCGCGCAACGCCGTTCCGCGGTGGACGATGAGACCGATCAGCGCCGCGGCGATCGGGTACGACCAGAGGTATCCCGCGCTATCACCGACCAGAACCCCGATGCCGCTCGCGCCGTTGGCGAACACCGGGAGCCCCACGGCCCCCGCGGTCAGGTACAGTCCGGCCGAGGCCGGCCCCCAGACCGGGCCGAGGTAGAGTCCCATGAGATAGATGACGAGGACCCCCAACGACACCGGGATCGGCGAGAACGGGATCGGAATCGATCCCACCACGGCGGCCGCCCCCATCAGCGCCGCGAGAACGGCCGCCCGCGCGAACGACCGGACGACGGCATCGTCGACGCGTTCCACCGAAGTCTGATTCGTTGCCATACCCTCGCTCTTTCGTAAACCGGGATCAAGACTTCGGTTTCCGAGATTATCGGGAAACGGACTGACACGTTTTCTCGAGCCGATTTCGCGACGAGTGGGAGTCGATCCGGGAGCGAAACAGCGGGCTTCCTCCCAGCAGCGGTGACGGTTGCCGTCGCTGTCCGATTCTGGGTGGCCCGGTCAGCGGGCGTCACGTGGCCGTCCGTGCCGACCACACGCTCGATCGGAACGGGTAATATCCGATTGTCTCGCCTCGCGAACCGGAACGACCGGCGGCCTTATGCACGCGTTCCGCGCCGTGGTGGAAAAATGCGAACCGGTAGTACGAGGACCGTCGATCGGACGACGAACGCCGCGACAGTGGGTGCCGGACGAATCGACGACGGAGTGGGCGGGCGGTCTCGAAGCGGACACAGTCGCAGCGATCACGGGAGTCGCGGCCGAAACGGCGCGGTCGAACCGACGGGAACGCATGACGCGACGGGAGGACTCGGTCGATGAGACGACTGCGACCCATCGCCGTCGTTTTGCTCACGACCGCGATGATCGGCAGCATCGTCGCACTGCCAGCACTCGGGAGCGGCCTCGAGCGGGGCGCGCCGGACGCCGCGACCGACGCGGCCGTCGAGTCGCCGGTCGGAGCCGAGCGACAGGCGGCGCTCCAGAACGGGAGCGACCGGGCGAGCGCACCATCGGCGACCGGGCTCGAGTTCGAGCCGGTGACGATGGGGCCGTCCGCGACCGACGGCGATCCGCCTCCCGCGGATGGCGGCGCGAACGCACAAGCATCGATTCAGCAGGAGCGCGAGGACATCGTGGCGTCGGGCGTCAGCGAGGGGATCGCGATCGTCCAGGCCCAGGGCGTTGCGGTGACTCAGGAACAGCGAACGGCGGCGCTCGAGGGCGCTCTCGGCTCGGTCGCCCAGTATCAGCGCGCCGAGGCCGAGCAGGTCCAAGCGGCGACGACGGGCGCAGTCCACGGCGCGCTGATTCAGAATCAGTCGGTGAACGCGACCCAGCTCCAGCAGGCGGTCGGCGGTGCGATCGCCGGCGGGCTCGCTCAGTCCCAGTCGGTCAACGCTACCCAGTTACAGAGCGCGACCTGGGGGGCGGCCCACGGCGGGATCGCGCAGCGCCAGCGCGTGAGCGGCGAGCAGCTGCAGGTCGCGACCCGCGGTGCGGCCGCAGGTGCCGCGAGCGAGGCGGGCGCGAAAGACATCGGCGAGGTGCCGAAGATACAGGAAGCCGCACAAGGAGCCGCTTACGGCGTGCTGACGCAGTATCAGTCGATATCGGTCGAGCAGCGCCAGCAGGTAACACTCGAGCACGTACAACACGCCGCGGCCGGCGGGGCTGCCGGTTCGCTCGAGGGCAGTACGCGCGCGGCGATCGCACAGGCCCAACGCGTCGACGCCGAGCAACGCCAGCGGGTGACGATCAAGCAGATACAGAAGGCCGCCGCCGGGGCGGCGAAGGGTGCGCTCGTCCAGCGCCAGTCGGTGTCGGTCGAGCAGACGCAGGCGGCGGCCCGCGGCGCGAGTCGGGGATCGCTGAAACGAGTCCAGTCCACGCGTCTCGAGCAGCGCCAGCGCGTCTCAATCACGCAGGTACAGGAGGCGTCCTACGGTGCAGCGACGGGGGCGATCTCCCAGAGTCAGGAGGCGACCGTCGAACAGATTCAGGCGGCCGCTGACGGCGGTGCGGGCGGTGCGCTCGTCCAGCGCCAGACGGTGTCGGTCACGCAGATTCAGTCGGCTGCGAGCGGTGCCGCGGAGGGTGCGGTGACCGGTGCGAGACAGCGCCAGGAGGTGACCGTCGAGCAGGTACAGGCCGCCGCCGTCGGTGCCAGCGAGGGGGCAATGAGCCAGACGCAGGTCGTCGATGTGACGCAGGTCCAGCGTCTCGCTCGCGGCGGCGCAAGCGGTGCGCTCGTCCAGACGCAGGCGGCGTCGGTCACGCAGATCCAGACGGCGGCGAGAGTCGCCTGTGAGGAGACGGCGCGGGTCGTCCAGTCCCAGCGGATCAGCGTCACGCAACTCCAGACGCTCACTCGGGAGACGGCGGCCGACGCGACCGCGTACGCAGTGCAGGTGGAGACCGATGACGTGACGCGAATTACCCAGCACGTCGAGGTCGAAGTCGTACAGCGAATCGAGACGATCGACCGGATCGAGGGGACGGCCGCGATCGACTTCCCCGACCAGGAGACCGACGGCGAGACAGTCAGGATCGAGGACGTGTCGCTTTCGGAGGGTGGCTTCGTAGCCGTCTACGAAGGCGTCGCCGTCGACGCCGATCCCGACGATATCGTCGGCGTCTCGAGCGAACTCGCGGCCGGCGAGCACGAGAACGTCACGATCGAACTCGACGAGCCGCTCGCGGAGAGCGATGCGCTCGTGGCGGTCGTCCACCAGGACACGAACGACGACGGGACGTTCCAGTACGCCGAGTCCGACGGCGAGACGGACGTGCCCTATGTCACCGAGGGCGGGACGCTGGTGCTCGACGGCGCGTTCGTGACGGTCACGGACGACCCGGCCGAGGCGAACGCGACGCTTTCGGTCGACGACCAGACGGGCGACGGTGAAACCCTCACGGTCGCGGCGGCGAACGCCTCCGTCCCCTACACCGTGACCGCGACGTACGACAGTGAAACCGCCGCAAGCGACACGTTCGCGGCCGGCGAGGCGATCACGAACCGTTCCCTCGACCTGGAGCCGCCCCTCGAGGAGAACGCGACCGTCGACGTCTCGGTTCGCGCCGCGGCGGACGACGCGGTGCTGGCGACGGACTCCATCGAGTACACCATCGCGGACGAACCCGACGAGCGCGAGGCGACGCTTTCGGTCGACGACCAGGAGGGCGACGGCGAGACCCTCGAGATCGACGCGGCGAGCGCGTCCGTGCCGTACGTCATTACGGCCGAGTACGATGGCCAGCGAGTCGATAGTGACCCCTTCGAGGCCAACGAAACGGTCGCGGAGCGGACTCTCGATCTGGAGCCGCCCCTCGAGGAGAACGCGACCGTCGACGTCTCGATTCGCGCCGCGGCGGACGATGCGGTACTGGCAACCGACTCCATCGAGTACGCGGTCGCCGAACCCGATCCGACGGAGCCGACGGCGAACCTCACGGTGGCCGATCAGACGGGTGACGGCGAGACGCTTACCATCACCGCAGCCAACGCATCGGTCGAGTACGCGGTCACGGTCACCGACGAGACCGGGACCCGACTCGCCGAGAGCGACACGTTCGCTGCCAACGAAACGATCGGGCCAACCGAGTTCGATCTGGAGCCGCCACTCGAGGAGAACACGACGCTCGAGGTCGCGGTCGTCGCGGCAGCGGACGGGACCCCCATCGTATCGGATGCCGTCGAGTACACGGTCGATAGCGAACTCGAGGAGTTCGACGTCGAGTTCACGAGTTGCTCGCGCGCGGTCGTTACTGCATCGCTCGAAGAGGGCGATCAGGTCGCCGCGAGCACGGGCTTTTACGATTCCGCCGGCTTCGGGAACACGATCATCGAGGACGCGGTTACCGCCGGTGACGAGATCGAGGCACCGTTTACCGGAACGATCGTCTTCGAGATCGGCGACGAACGCGACGTGACGACCGCGGGTGACGAGGTACTCGTCGAAGTACCCGATTACGGCACCTTCGGGACCTACATCTCCGGTATCAGTTCACCGGAGGCGGTCCCCTTCGCGTCGATCGATTTCCCGAACCCCTCGGCGAGGGACTGCGACGAGGACGCGCGACCGGCACTGCCGGCGCTGTCCGTCGCGGAGACGACGCCCGCCGAGGACGGGAACGCCATCGACGTGACGTTCGGCTACGAGAACCCGAACGACGCGACGATCGCCGGGAACAGCCAGTTCGTCGAAGGGACCACGACCGACGACCCGCCGTCCGAACTGGCTGCCGGTTCGGGGTCGTTCACTGTCGAGTGGACGCCCGAGAGCGACGACGAACGGCTCGTCTGGGCGATGGACTTCGCGAACTACGGGTACGACGACCCGGTGACGGCGGCGACACCGCCCGCCGGTGAAATCCAGCCGTCCGAGCCCGCTGCGTTCGGTGTCTCCATCGCGTCGGTCACCAGTCCGATCGAACGGGGCGACCAGCTCACGGTCGAAGCCACCCTCCAGCACGTCGGCGGCGAGGCGGGCACGCAGAACGTCACGCTCGCGATCGGCGAGACCGCGGTCGACTCGCGATCGGTCTCGCTCGAGCCCGGCGAAAGCCGGACTGTCTCGTTTACCGTCGAGACGGACGACCTCGAGCCCGGCGACTACCCGCTCGCGGTGTCGACCGACAACGAGACCGCCGAGACGACGGTGACCGTCGCGGAGAGCGGCACGCCGGCCACGTTCGCCGTGAGCGACGTGTCCGCACCCGACAGCGGTGTTGCCGGCGAAGACGTGACGGTGACGGCGACGGTCGAGAATCAGGGTGACCTCGAGGGAACACAGACGGTGGTCTACAGCGTCAACGGCCAGCCCGTCGGCGAGTCAACCGTGACGCTCGCAGCCGGACAGACGGCCGAGATCCCGTTCTCGTCGGCGTTGCCGGAGGGAACGTCGACACATACGATCACGACCGACGACGATCAGGAGTCGGTGACGATCGAGGCGGCCACAACGGAGTCCGAGGGAACGAACGGTGACGCGGAACCGGGCGGCGGCCCCGAGACGCCACCTGGCGATACAGGACCTCCTGACGAGGGACCATCTGATGACGCGGGACCTTCTGACGAGGAACCATCCGAGGGTGTGGGGCCGTCCGACGGGACGGAACCGACTGGCGACCAGGACTCCGGTCCGGTCGAGACGCCGGGCAACGCAAGCGGGGAAGCCACGGAGGAAACCGCTGCAACCGAAGAAACAGCTAGCTAAGCGGAACACGACGCCTCGCGTCTGCCATCGCTTTGCGTCCGCACTCGTGTCTCCCGGTTGCGGTGGCTGCAAAAAAGACGGGTCGGGGATCGTGCGGTGCTGATCGGTGCGTCGCGGCCGTCAGTGCTGATGTCCGGTCGCTTCGCCGAACGTGACACCGAACCGCTCCTCGAAGAGATCCATCACGCGGGCCTCCTGGGCCTCGAGGTCCTCGTCGGCGTCTTCCCCATGGTGGACGATGTGGTGGGCGCGGCTGGCAAAGGACAACAGCATGACGTCGCCGACGGTTTCGGCGTCGCTCTGGTCACCCTCGGCCACGAGGTCGACGAGACCGGACGGGACGGTGATTTCGTCGGTTGCGCCGTCGTCGGAACTGATCGAGAACGTCGTTGTCTGAACGTCGTCGCTCATATAGCTACGGTCGGGAACCGCCCGTAAAGATGCTGTGGCTTGCAGCCGAGAGCCGTCGTGACCGTCCCGCGCCGGGACGCGACGTGCCGTGGTCTTTTTGCTTCTCGGCGTCGGACCGCCAACTATGCCATCCGTCGAACTCGAGGAGGAGACGATCGACCGACTGGAGGCACTGCGCGTCGACGACGAGTCATACGACGAACTCGTCACCGAACTCATCAACATCTACGAAACAAGCGAATACACGCTCTTTCACGCTGGTGACTGACGGCGGTCGCGTCGCGATCGGGACGACTGTGCGAGGGAAGGACGGTCTATTGGGCGTCGGCGACCTGCTGCCGGATCGTCTCCCACTTCCCCTTTGACTCGAGGTGTGACTGGAGTTGCGCCGCGTACTCCTGGGTGAGCCGTTCGGCCGCCTTCCGTTGGTCGGCCTCGGATGGGCCGCTGTTGCCCCCGACGCCGAGCGCGCCCATGATCGAGTCGAGGACGCCACCGCTCGACGAGCTCGAGCCGTCGGCGGCTTGACCGCCGGCCATCGCTCCCATCCCGGTCTGGACGTTGTCGAGTTCGGGGATGACACCGTCGAGTTTGTCCGTGTTGGCGACGATCCGCGCTTGATCGGGATCGTCGGGGCGTTCGATCTCGAACTCCGTGGCGGTCATGATCAGACTCCACTGCTGGTTGGAAAACTGCGACGCCTCGATCTGCGCCGAGAACTCCTGATCGACGGCCATACGTTCGCCGACGATCCGGTCCGTCCACGGGTTGTCGCTCATGGCCTCCGGTTGGATCGGCGACTGTATCAGCGTTTTCCCTCCCGCCGCGTTCCACGACCCGACGGCGGTGCGGACGGCGAATCGGTCGCCGTGCGAGCTATCGCCTCGAGTGAGGGTCACGGACGCCGCGATAACGTTAATGTATGCCTTTGTCGTATGGTACCATGTATCGCAATGTACGACTACATTCTCGTCCCGACCGACGGCTCGCGCGAGGTCGAACACGCACTCGAGTACGCCGTCGAGTTCGCGCGTACGCACGAGGCGACGATTCGAGCGTTGTACGTCGTCAACGCGGCGGGCTACGGGGGATTGCCCATGGAGACCGCACTCGAGGGCGTCAGCGACGCGCTTCACGAGGAGGGGCGGGCGGCAGTCGGCCGGGTCGAGGAACTCGCCCCGGCGGCTGTCACGGTCGAGACGACGGTGCTCGAGGGAGCCCCGAGTCGAGTCATCGTCGAGGAGGCCGACTCCGCGGAGTGCGATCTGATCGTGATGGGCACCCACGGTCGGGGCGGGATCGATCGACTGTTACTCGGCAGCGTCACGGAACGGGTCGTCCGTCGGGCGTCGGTCCCGGTGTTGACGGTCCGAGTCGACCCCGACGATATCGACGATCGGCCAGAAGAGCCGCGACTCGCCGCCGAGTAACCGTTCTCGCAAATTCGATGGCGGGACACGGGATCGCCTGCTGACTTCTACGCACTACGGCGTCCGATCGCGTCCGACCCGTCGCGCTCGAGGGCCGATCTCGAACGGGGACACGTTCGCGGCGGTTACAGCGCTTCCGGAAGGAACGGCGTCACGTCGTCGTGGACGAACTCGACGTAGTCGTCGTTCAGCCGCCTGCAGAACAGTCGGAGTTCGCCGTCCGCCCGGATCTGCTCGAGTTTCGTCTGTCCGGACCCGGGGTCGTAGTAGGCGGGGACGAGTATAGCCGTCTCGTCGTCCGGTGCCTGCTCGACGACGAGCAGGTAGAGCATCCCGCCGTGTTCGGCTCGAAACACGTCGACCGCGGTGAACGTACAGTCGTCCGTCAGCGCCTCGAGGTCCTCGTATTCGGGCCCCGGCAAGACCACGTCGAGGCCGGTTCGCGTTTCGGCGTCCACGAGGACGGAATCCCCCGGGTGGAGCTCGAGGGCCGT
This sequence comes from Natrinema pallidum, assembly GCF_005890195.1. Classification (NCBI taxonomy): domain Archaea; kingdom Methanobacteriati; phylum Methanobacteriota; class Halobacteria; order Halobacteriales; family Natrialbaceae; genus Natrinema; species Natrinema pallidum. The sequence goes on from NZ_CP040637.1 coordinate 1,222,429, forward strand.
CCAACCGCGGTCACGGTACTCGTCGGCGATCGCCGCCATATCCTCGATGACGGACTGCCAACCGGACTGCGCCTGGCCGGTCTCAGGGGTCTCGTCCGCCGGATGCTCGCTCATGTCTGCACCGCGTGCATCACGGGGGATAAGCGTTCCCAAGTCCCGCAAACTATTTGATGACTGCCAAGAGAACTGCTGGCAGTGACCGACCTCCTATCCCTCTCCGGACTTCGCACGCAGTTCGACACCAAACGCGGGGCAGTAAAAGCCGTCAACGGCATCGACCTCACCATCGAGGAGGGAGAAACCGTCGGCCTCGTCGGCGAGTCCGGCTCCGGCAAGAGCGTGACCGCACTCTCAGCAATGGACCTCGTGGACGACCCCGGCGATGTCGTGGCCGGGCGCGTGTCCTTCCGGGACGCGACACTCGCCGCGGACATCGCCGCCGAATTCGACGATGCCGTCGTCCCGTACCCCTTCGAACTCGTGGACGCAGTCCGAGCCGTCATCGCGGACCTCCGCGTCGGCGACGGGCGCGACTCGGCGTCGTCGGAGCTGCGTGGCATGGCCGCCGACCTCTCCGATCACGACGATCCCGCGGCGCTCGCAGCCGCCCTTCGGGACGCCGCCGACCGACTCGAGGACCAGGCGACGCCGTCCGGAGTCGCGGACGCCCTCGCCGACGCCATCGATGACGCCGACGACGGGTTCGTCTATCTGGACGAGGCGGCACGCGAGCAGTTCGATCGCGGTGCGGACGTTGGGACGATCACGGTCGAAGAGGGCGTCGTCGACCTGACGGACGCGCCCGAGGAAGCGATGCGGAAGGTCCGCGGCAGCGAGATGGGCATGATCTTCCAGGACCCGATGACCTCGCTGAACCCCGCGGTGACCGTTGGCGAACAGGTCGCCGAGTCCCTGCGACTCCACCAGTACGGTGAACGGAAACGGGACACGTGGCTGAACGCCATCCGAGAGATCCTCCCGAGAATCGGCGGCAAAGAACACGACGAGGAGGTCATGGCCGACGTCGTCGAGATTCTCACGGAGGTCGGCATCCCGGAGGCGACGACGCGTCTCGAGGAGTACCCCCACGAGTTCTCCGGCGGCATGCGCCAGCGCGTCCTCATCGCGATCGCACTCGCGTGTCAGCCGAGCCTCCTCATCGCCGACGAGCCGACGACCGCCCTCGACGTGACGATTCAGGCGCAGATCCTCGACCTCATCGACGACCTGCAGGCGGAGTTCGGCATGTCAGTGCTGATGATCACGCACGATCTCGGCGTCGTCGCGGAGACCTGCGATCGGGTCGCCGTGATGTACGCCGGCGAAATCGTCGAGGAAGGCCCCGTCGAGGAGATTTTCAACGATCCGAGTCACCCGTATACGTACACGCTTCTCGAGTCCATCCCGACGGAGGAGAAAGACCGCCTGACGCCCATCGAAGGGAACGTTCCCGACCTCATCGACATGCCCGAGGGGTGTCACTTCGCCGATCGGTGTCCGTGGGCCACGCTCGAGTGTCGCGACGGCGAAATCCCGTTCCTCCAGCACGGACCCGACGACGTCGATCACCGGTCGAAGTGCGTCCTCGAGGAGTTCGACGAGAGCGAGTACGGCGCGGACGGCGCGGCATCGACGACCGAATCCGACATCGGCGAGCCGATCGTCGAACTCAGGGAGATGCGGAAGTACTACCAACAGGAGGACGGGCTCCTCGATCGGTTCGTCGGCGAGCAGCCGAGCGTCAAGGCCGTCGACGGCGTGAGTTTGGACGTGTACGAGGGAGAAACCCTCGGGTTGGTCGGCGAGTCCGGCTGTGGAAAATCGACTGCGGGGCGAGCCATCCTGCACCTCAATCCGCCGACGGACGGCACGGTCGTCTACGCCGGTGAAGAGCTTGGAGACCTCTCGAAGTCGGAACTCCGGGAGAAGCGCAAGGACATGCAGATGGTGTTCCAGGACCCGATGTCGAGTCTCGATCCGCGGATGACCGTCGGGCAGACCATCATGGAGCCGCTGAAGATCCACGGTCTCCCGGAGATCGATCCCGACGTGGAGACGCGCGCCGCTGTCTCGACGACGGGCATCTCGGCGGCTGCGGTGTCCGTCGACGTCGCGGACAACGTGGACGCGTTACTCGAGAGTACCGACGGGGAGGTCGTCGTCCCCGTGGAGGTCGCTGTCGAAAACGGCGACGTTACCGTGGACGTCGAGGGGGCACTCGACGTGACGACGGACATTACGCGCGAGGACGGCCGCATCACGAGCGTCCAGGTGGACGTGTCTGCAGGGGACTCAAAGCGCACGCTCCGCCGCCGCCGCGTCCTCGAGCTTCTCGAGGAAGTCGGCCTCGACACGAGTCAGTACGGCCGCTACCCCCACGAACTCTCCGGCGGACAGCGCCAGCGCGTCGGCATCGCTCGCGCCCTCGCGGTGGGTCCGGACTTCATCGTCGCCGACGAACCGGTCTCGGCTCTGGACGTGTCCGTACAGGCCCAGATCATCAACCTCATGGAGGATCTCCAGGAGGAGTTCGGGTTGACCTACCTGTTTATCGCACACGACCTCTCCGTCGTCCGCCACATCTCCGACCGGGTAGCAGTGATGTATCTCGGTGAGGTCGTCGAAATCGCGACGACCGACGAACTGTTCGCGAACCCGAAGCACCCGTATACGAACGCGTTGCTCTCGGCGATACCCGAACCGGATCCGCTGGCGGAGACCGACGATCGGACCATCCTCACGGGTGACGTTCCCTCGCCCATCGACCCGCCGTCCGGCTGTCACTTCCGGACGCGGTGTCCGGCGATCATCCCACCTGAGGACCTGGACATCGAGCAGGACCGCTACCGCGAGGTCATGTTCTATCGACAGCGCGTGGAATCCCGAGACATCGATCTCGAGGCCGCCCGGGAGGAGGTCATCGCCGAGACGGAAACGCCCCGCGCCGTCGCGGACGGCGGCAGTGATCTCGCCGCCGCACTCGACGCGCAGTTCTTCGATGGACCGCTGTCGGGTCGGGCCCGCGAGGCGGTCGACGAGTCCTACCGGCACCTCGACGACGGCGACTGGGCGGCCGCCGAGGCCGTCCTCGCGGACGCGTTCGAGAGCGTCTGTGAGCACAGCGATCCCTCGCTCGGTGACGGCGAGCATCCGGCCGCCTGTCATCTCAGTCCCGACGCCGAGTAGCGAGGGCCGCGGGGCCACCGTCTCACCGCCGGACGGCGCGACCGCGAGTGACCGTTCCGGCGACGCCGATTCAATATGTGCGCCCGAAAACGCACACGTTTTTCATTATATTTAGTTAAAATAACGTCTCAGCCGCACCGATTGTGTCGTTGGGTGTGGTTTTCACTATCTTGATCGATAGCATTATATATGTAGATACAAGCACTACGCTTATGCCAGGTGATAACAACCAGGTCTCTCGGCGTCGTTTCATGAAGTCCGCCGGGAGCGCCACGGTCGTCGCGACGGCTGCGAGTTCCGTTTCCGGCTGTCTCGGCGGCAATGGCAGTGGCGGTGGGACGCTTCGATACGGTCGCAGTGCACACTCGAAAACCCTCGATCCGCAGGATACGACCAGCGGCGAAGTGTCGAAGGTCACGAACCAGATTTACGACGGGCTCATCGACTTTCAGCCCGGCGAGGCAGCGATTACCAAGAGCCTCGCGGTCGACTGGTCGATGGAGGGGACGGACGTCACGCTCCAACTGCGTGAGGACGCCCAGTTCGACGACGGGACCGACTTCACCGCCGACGACTTCATCGCGACCTACCGGCGGTTCGTCGACGAGGAGTACGAGTACCACGTCGGGGATCTGTCCTCGTACGGGCCGTTCACGCTCGGAAACTGGATCGACTCCGTCGAAGCCGACGGCGACTATACGCTGAACATCACGCTTACGGATCCGTACGCGCCGTTCCTGCGTAACCTCGCGATGTTCGCTGCCGTCGTCCTCCCGCAGGACGCGATCGAAGGCGATTTCGACTTCGCTACGGACGCCAACGGTACCGGCCCGTTCAAACTCGACGAACTCGACAATTCGAACGGTCGAATCAAACTCATCCCCAACGACAACTACTGGGGCGACGGGCCGAACGTGGACCAACTCCTGTTCATCGAACGCGGACAGAACTCCACGCGAACGCAGGCCCTCACCAAAGGCGAACTCGAGATCATCGACAATCTCGGGCCGAACAACATCGGGCAGGTCAGAGACTCCGATGCCGCCGAAGTCCAGTCGGGTGAAGGCATCAACATCGGGTACATGTCGTTCAACCAGTCCCGCGTGGAAGCGTTCCGTGACCCGCAGGTCCGCCGGGCCATCAGTTACGCCATCAATACCGAATCCATCGTCTCCGAGATCTATTCCGACATCGCCGAACAGGCCGACCAGCCGTGTCCGCCGGCGCTTTTCGGCCACAACGACGATCTCAGCCCGTATCCCAACGATCCCGAGAAAGCACAGTCGCTCCTGGAAGACGCCGGCTACGGTGACGGCTTCTCATTCGAGTTGACGACCTTCCAGAACGCCCGCGGCTACAATCCGGCACCGATTTCGACGGCGGAGTCGATCCGGACGGACCTCGGGAACATCGGTATCGATGTCACCATCGACGATCGACAGTTCTCGGACTACCTCACCTACACCTCAGAAGGGAAACACGATGCGTCGCTGGCCGGTTGGTATACGGACAACGCCGACCCTGACAACTTCTACTACGTCCTTCTCCACCCGCAGGTCGAGTCCCCCGACGGACAGGACTGGGTTGACTGGGACACGGAGGGGTACAACACGTCCAACCGAACCGCATGGGCAAACCAGGACTTCATGGACCTCATCGAGGAGGCCCAGCAGACGTCAGCCAAAGACGAGCGCGCCGAACTCTACCACGACGCCGCCCAGATCGCCTACGACGAAGCACCGTGGGTATACATCGACTACGCCGACGAGATTCGTGGCGTCCGCAACACCGTCAACAACTACCAGGTGTCGGCCATCGGTGGCCCACACCTCCATCTCGTCGACGTCGAGTAACGCGGTTGTTGACAGGAAACATTTTAAACATTCACACTCATCCCTCCGCATAATGGTATCAAAGCGGTTCATCGCCAAACGACTGCTGTTGCTCGGTCCGGTGCTGTTCGGAGTGGCGACAGTAGTCTTCGCTATTCTCCATCTCTCGCCCGGAGACCCCGCGATCGCGATCGCGGGCGAACGCGCGAGCCAGGAGTTCGTCGAACAGGTCCGCTCGGATCTCGGACTCACCGATCCGCTGTGGGAGCAGTACGTTCGTTTCCTCCGAAATACTGCGACGTTCGACTTCGGAGAGTCCTACCAGGTCCGACGCGGGACCGCCGTCGGCGATATCCTCGCCGATCGGCTCCCGATCACGATCGAACTTGCCGTTCTCGGACAGATAGCGGGGCTCCTGTTCGGGCTGCCGCTCGGAATCCTGAGCGCCGTCAAGCAAGACACGCTGACCGACCACTTCTCTCGAGTCGGTGCACTCACGGGAATCAGCGTCCCGATCTACTGGAGCGGACCGCTTCTCATCCTGCTGTTCGCACAGGTGCTGGGTATTCTCCCGACGAGCGGCCGTATCGGCTCCACCTATTTCATCGACTCGAAGACGGGGTTCATCCTGATCGACACCCTGATCGCCGGCAACCTCGCGGCGTTCCAGTCCGCGGCCCGGCATCTGGTCATGCCCGTTATCGTCCTCGGCGTGTACTCGATGGCGTTCATCTCTCGAATGATGCGCTCGTCGATGCTGGAAGTCGTCCGGCAGGACTACATGCGGACGGCCCGCGCGAAAGGGCAAGGCGCGAAAACGACCGTCATGAAACACGGACTCCGGAACGCGTTCATCCCCGTCATTACCATCATCGGGATCCAGTTCGGGTCGATGCTCGGCGGTTCCGTGCTGACCGAGACCGTCTTCGAGATCAACGGGATCGGGACGCTGCTCGTGGAGGCGATCAACAAGAGCGACTACCCGGTGGTACAAGCGACCGTCCTCGTGTTCGCGTTCATGTACACGATCGTGAATCTCCTCGTCGACATCACCTACTCCGTCCTTGACCCACGGATCGATCAATGAGTACGAAAACCCACTCCTCCGACGTCGAACGCAGTATCGTCGATCGCATCCGCGCGAGTCCGTTCCTGACGGAACTGCTATCGAACCGCATCGCCGTCGCGGGTCTCAGCCTCATCGTCGGGCTGTTCGCCGTCGCCATCTACGCTCGACTCGTGTACGATCTCGACGCCATCGTCGCGACCAGTTTCGGCTCGAACCCGAGTGAGGCAGCCCCGAGCGCCCAGTTCTGGTTCGGAACCGACGGACAGGCCCGCGACATCTTCCCGCGGGTCCTGTACGGCGCGTGGTACGCGCTGAAGTTCGGAACCGCAACCGTCCTCGCGTCGACGGTCCTCGGCATCACTGCCGGCATCGTCGCGGCGTACTACGGTGACCTCACCGACAACGTGATCATGCGGACGATGGACGTTCTCCTGTCGTTCCCGTCGCTGCTGCTGGCGCTCGCGCTCGTCACCATCTTCCCCGAGTCGCTGGGCCTGTGGCGTGCAGTCGCCGCGCTCACGCTCGTTTACACGCCGCGGTTCGCCCGCGTCGTCCGCGGCGCAGCGCTGAAAGTCCTCGAGGACGAGTACATCGAGGCGACGCGTGCGCTCGGTGCGACCGATCCGCGGCTGTTGATCCGTCACGTCCTGCCGAACTGTCTGGCCCCCATCACGGTCCAATCGACGCTGAACTACGGGCTGGCCATCATCGATATCGCGGCGCTGTCGTTCCTCGGGTTCGGCGCGAACCCCGGCGACCCGTCGTGGGGGATGATGCTCGCCAATGGCGTCGAAAAGGGACTGTTCTCCGGCGCGTGGTGGTGGTCGTTCTTCCCCGGCCTGTTCCTCGCGCTTACCGTGCTCGGATTCAACCTCCTCGGCGACGGGATGCGGGATGCCTTAGATCCCCGCATGCGAGATGCCGTCGACTGATTCCGCCGTCCCCGTCTCGAGGAGCCGCGTCGAGCGCATGCGTCGGCTCATTATTGCCGCCGCTCGTTGGGTGGCGATCGGGGCCGCGCTCGGCGCGGCCGTCTCGCTGGCGCTGCTGGTCGTCTGGTCGCCGCGAGCCGCGACCGATACGGCGTTCGCGCTCGGCGCGCTCGTGCTCGGGTTCGGCGTCACCGCGTGGTCGACCGCAGTCGGTCTCGGGCAAACCATCGAGGGCATGAAAGCCCACCTCGACGTGAGCGCCGGCTGGACCGAAGCCAGCGCTCGGGAGGCGTTTTTCGTCGTGTCGTGGACGGGTGCGGGCTGGGTCGTCGCCGCGGCCGCCTGCTCGATTCTGCTCGGCGTGTGATCGCCGAGCGCTCCGCGCCGTCGAAACGTGGCCGTCAGACGGGACGCAGGTGCTCACAGTCGCCGGCCGAGACCGTCACTCGCTCGTCGTCGGTCTCGACCACGAGCGCCCCCGACTCCGTCACGTCGATCGCCTCCCCGACGATCTCGCCCGCGGGACGATCGACCCGCACGCGCTGGCCGAGCGTCAGCGCCAACTCGCGCCATGCGGGAACGACCGCCTCGAGATCGCGCCGGTACCGATCGAACCCCTCGAGCAGGCGCTGGACGAAGCGCCTGCGGTCCACGTCGCCGGCCTCGGCGCGGACGCTGGTCGCTCCCTCGGGCAGCGCGTCGGCGTCGAGGTTCGCGTTGACGCCGATCCCGGCAACGAGCCAGTCCACGCGGTCCGTCTGGCCCTCCATCTCCGTGAGAATCCCCGCGAGCTTCCGGTAGTCGCCGTCGTCGCCGACCGGGACGACCACGTCGTTGGGCCACTTGATCCGGGCGTCGACGCCGGCTTCGCGGGCGGCAGTCGCCGTCGCGACCGACGCTGCGAGCGTGTACAGCGGTGCCTGCGCTGGCGTGATCGCCGGCCGCGTCACGACGCTCACCCAGACGCCGCCCGCGGGCGCGGCCCACTCGCGGTCGAGACGACCGCGCCCGCCGATCTGTTCGTTCGCGAGGACGGCGATGTCGGTCGCACCCTCGCCGGCCAACTCGCGCGCTCGGTCGTTCGTACTCCCCACGGAGTCGTGATACTCGATCGAAAACGGGGCCTCGAGTTCGAATTCGACCGCCGGCGCATTGTACGCATTGACGGCGACGAGTTCGTAGCCGGTCGGTCCGCTCTCGATCTCGAAATCGGCCTCGCGAAGCCCCTCGATGTGTTTCCAGACGGCCGCCCGCGAGACCTCGAGCGACTCGGCCAGTTCGGGTCCGGACACCGGCCCGTCCGCGAGCGCCGCGATGATCGCCCGTCGTGTTTCGTTCATGCCTCCGCACGGGACCCGCTCGTACTTCAATCGGCTGGATCGAGCGATGTCAGTCGAGCCACTCACAGTGACGTTCAGTCGCGACTCTAGCGCGTGACACGCTCGGAAGGGTCGCGGCGGCCGGTGGTCACCGTACGGTCTTGGAAACACACGTCCGGAAGGGGAACCAGTATGCGAGACCCGACCGGGGGCATCCGGCGCTGAGGACCCAGCAGGGAGTTCCACGGGATGCGGGACGACAGTGGTGGCTCGAGTTCGAGACCCAGGCCTCGCGTCGAACGCTCTCGTTTAGACCGGAGCGCCACCCTGCTTCGTTGGCTCCTGTCGCTCCGAATCAACTGGGTGACTGCCCCGTGTCGTCGTCGTAGTTCGTGTCCGAACCGTATCACCGTACCGTCTCTCGAGTCCGATCGGGCTGTCACCCGCGTTGTCCGACGGGATTAATCGCGCAGTTCGTACAGTTTCTCGCGGCCCGGCGCGATCAGTTCATCGAGGTAGGTCGCGAGCGTCCCCTTCGCGTCGGCGGGGTGAAGGTCGCCCGACTCGAGGTCGGCGGCCAGGTCCTCGTAGTCGTCGTAGGTCAGATCGCCGCCGTACTTTTCGGGACGCTCGACGACGATTTCGTCGAACCGCGGGAAGACGTGGTACTCGAACAGTTCGAGAACGGGGTTTTCGCGCTCGGTGCCGTCCTCGCTCGGCTCCGGGTCCCGCGTCGGCGGACAGTACGCCGAGTTGACCTTGTCCTCGAGTTCGTCGGTCGAGTCCTCCATCGAGATGGTGATCCCCTCGCTCGAGGACATCTTCCCCTCGCCGTCGGTGAGGTTGGCGACGATCGGGGTGTGGATCGCCGGGCGAACCTCGTAGTCGAGTTCGGGCAACTTCTCGCGAGCGAGCATGTGAACCTTCCGCTGGTCTAAGCCGCCAACCGCCAGATCGAGGTCGAGGTACTCGATGTCCAGCGTCTGCATCAGCGGGTAGACGAGATGGCTCACCTTCGCCGTCTCATCGCCCTGAATCTCCGCCATCGCGCGCTGGGCGCGGTTCATCGTCGTCTCGCGCTCGAGGTGGTGGAGGTCGAGGGTGTAGTCGTCCTCGAGTTGGAACTCGGAGCCGTAGACGAACTCCGTTAGCTCCTCGTCGAGGCCGTAAGCGAGGAACTGGGCTTTCATCTGTTCGGCGGTCTCCCGGATGTCCTCGAAGGACCCCTTCTCGTTGAGGTAGGCGTGGACGTCCGCCAGGAGGATGACGACCTCCATGCCCGCCTCCTGCAGATCGATGAGTTTGTTCGCGGTGAGGAGGTGTCCCAGGTGAAGCACGCCGGAGGGCTCGTAGCCGACGTAGGCCCGCTTTCCCGCGGCGTCCTCCGCGAGGTCGCGGACTTCCTCGTCGGTGACGACCTCCTCGGCGTTTCGCGTCAATAACTCGTAGGCGTCCATATGTGACAGGAACCGGAGGAGGAATTTATACCTCCTGAAAGGCGTTCGTCCGGCTGTCTCGTCCGTCATCGCCTCGAGCGTCGACACGTTTCGGTCCGTCCGTGCACCGATGGCCCCGACGGCACCGCCGGCCGGACCGGCCACGCCGCCGACTTTGCCGCCGAGTGTCGCTCCCTCGGCCGCACTGCGGGAGGCGTGTCCCGATCGGAGACACGGCGGCTCGAGTAATGGTATACGCAGCTGGTCCGGAGAGCTGATAACTGAGCGTTGGTCCCATCGGCGGACACGCACCCCGCCCGAGAATCCACCGCCCGATACTCGGCATCGACGACGCGTTCGGGGTGGCTACAAGTCACCCGATCGAATCCGTTCTTCGGCCGCCTCGAGCGCGCGCTCCCGGTCGAAGTCCTCGACGATCGCCCGAAGCGCAGTCTCGTCTGCGTCCGCGAGTTCGCGGGCGTGCTCGGTGATGGTCGGCACGGCACGAATGATGTTGTCGACGACCGGCACGTCCGCCACCTGCGGCGAGCGCGACAACGGGTTGAGGTCGATCACGATTTCGGTCTTGCCCATCTCATCTAATGCCTCGGCCCGGTCGCCGTCCTCGAGGGGCACGAGCACGACGTCGGCCTCGTAGATACCGTCGGCGTCGACCTTGGCCCGCTTGTGATCGAGGTTCGGAATTCGGGCGTCGGCCTCGAGCCCCTTCACGTCGTCCGCGCCGTGCTCGCGGAGGTGCTCGGCGATGGCTTCGATCCGGTCGGGCGTACGGTTGAAGAGGTTGACCTCGAGGTCGGCATCGACGGCGTCGGCGAGGGCGGTCATTTCGCCGGGGACCAGCGCGGCGACGTTGCCGTTGATCGAGAGCACGGGGCGGTCGGCGAGCAGGAGATGGGCGGCGGCGGCCCGCTCCGCCTCGTCGGCGCTCGGAATCGTCTCCTCGCCCAGTAAGTAGTCGAAGGCGCTGCCTCGTCCCTCGGCGTGCATCCCCTGGAGGTGCGTGATCCCCTTCTCGACGCCCGCCTCGATCCGGTGGCGGGTCAGCAGGTCCTGATATCTGGGATGATCTTCCGGAATCTCCTCCTCCGTCTCGACATCGGCGGAGACGCTGTCGTAGTCGCTCACGAGCGATTACTGGTGGTAGTCGATGAAAAACGACCCGATCGCTCGACGCGCAACCCACCGCTCCCGCCGACCGCTCGCATGGCCCGTACCTGCGATGGCACGAAAAGCCGAGCGGAACCCGAGAAGCGGCGTCCGCCTTACTTCAACACCGCACCGGCGGGATGTGTCGCACAGACCGACGGCTCGTAGCCGGCGTCGGAGAGCCCCGTTCCGAGCGCGAAGACCGTCTCGCCGAGCATGGCCATCGACGCCTGTCCGCCCGCCTCAGAGACCTCGGCGATCGTCTCCGTCACCCGTTCGGTGAGCAGGCCGGCGTCGCGTGCGAACAGCCGCGAGGCGTACATGAACGACAGCAGCGTCGGCTCCTCGACGACGCGAGCGAGCGCCTCCTTCCCGGCAGCCGTCAGCTCCTCGGTGTCGCCCGAGAGCACGTCCGCCGTCGAGAGTTCGCCGAACGAGACGTACTCGACGCGCGCCCGCGACGGAATCGCGTCGAGTTTGTTGTCCTGTGGGCCACCCGGCTCGAGGCGGATCGGAACGCCGCCGTGTGCTTGTGCGACCACGTCACCGAGCCCCGTCCCGGCCTGCACCTCGGCACCGTGGGCGATCGTGACGAGTTCGTTCGCGGAGAGTTTGCGCTCGAAGACGCGGTTCGCCGCGAGTGCCGTCCCGAGCGCCATCGCTCCCGAAACGCCGAAGCCGGCCCCGATCGGAAGATCGGCGGCGGCCTCGACGCGGGCGCTCGCATCGAGCGTCTCGAGAACGGTTGTCACCGGTTCGACCTCGGCTTCCGTCCCGTCGAGGACGACTTTTGATTCCGTCGCCGGTTCGACCGATACCTCCACACCGTCTGTGAGCGTCAATCCCGCTCCCCGTGAGCCGGCTTTCGTCGGGTCCTCGTCCGGGTGAGCGCTGAAAAATCCCGTCACGTGACCGGGGACGAACGCCGTCGCCTCCTCGCGCATTACGCCCCCCGTTTCGGCCCGAGCGATATAACGTTGAAGGTTCCCCGTGACGCGTTCGGCCGTTCCAGGTGGGACCAGGTGGTTCCGTCGATCCGATCGAATACGCCGCACCCGCTTCAGTACGTCGCTCGCTCGAGTCCCCCTCTTCAATGGACTCGATATAGAAGCGGAAAGCGCAATCCGAACGGGGCGGAAGAATGGGTCGCATCATGGCTGCCAATGACAACACAGGCGAACGGTCGGGACGCGACGCGAGGACAGCTCGACGACCCCTCCTGCGGGCCGCGGGCACGACGCTCATCGGCGGCGGAGGACTGGCTGCCACGACGGGAGCGGCGTCCGCACAGGTGGATACCCCCGATGTGATCGAGGTCAACGACGGATTCTTCGGCTGGAGCGCCGACGGCAGCCTCCCCGTCACGGACGAACTATTCGTCTTCATCCACGGCTGGTTCGGCGACACCACCGTCTCGAGTCAGGCGTCGACCGTTCAGAACGCCCTCGAATCAGGCGGCTATACGCCGACCGAATCCGTCGCGATCGAGTGGCCCGCAACCAACGTCAACTACCTCGGCGCGGAGTCCGATACCGAGGACGTCGGCGCGGTCGTCGCCGACCTCGTCGAAGACTTCGACGACGCCGGCGGCGGCAACGTCCGCCTCGTCGGTCATTCGCTCGGCGGCCGCTGTGTCTACTGGACGGCGACCAAACTCGGCAGCGATTCCGGAATCGAGACCGTCGCGGGACTGGGTACGGCCGCCCACGGGTCCGAAATCTGTGGCGAGCCGTGGAACGCCGGCCTCGGCACCGCCTGCGAGGTCCGTAACTACCACTCGCAAAACGACTCGATGGTCGGCTCGGCGTACGGCGGTATCGGTGATACCGCACTCGGGACGGACGGGGCCGGCTGTTCCCCCGCCTCGAACTACAGCGATGTCGACGTAACCGGCAGCGTCGGCAGCCACCTCGAGTATCTGGGAGACGACGCGGTCGGTTCAGACCTCGCCGACGCGATCACCACCGGCGGCTGCGAGTGAGGCGCGAGCGGGCGTTCCCCGCACTCGAGAAAGTCCTGCACGGGTCGTGCTCTTTCGTCCGACTCGCCGACTCCCGGAGAGTGCTTACGGGCTCAGCCGCTGGCGATCTCGCGGGAAGAGCACGGCTTCTCGGATGTTGTCCAGTCCGAGAATCGTCATGATCAAGCGCTCGCCGCCGAGGCCGAAGCCGGCGTGGGGCGGCATGCCGTACTTGAACATCTTGGTGTAGTACTCGAACTGGTCGGGATCGAGCCCCTGCTGTTCGAAGCCCTCGATGAGCTTCTCGTGGCGGTGTTCGCGCTGACCGCCCGAGACCAGTTCCATGCGCGGGTGCATCAGGTCGAAGCCGGTCGAGAGCTCCGGATCGTCGTCGTGATCCTTGATGTAGAACGGCTTGATCTCGCTGGGCCAGTCCGTGATGAAGTAGTGACCGCCGACGTCCTGCCCGAGGGCCTCCTCGGCCGGCGTCGAGAGGTCGTCACCCCAGACGAGTTGCTCGTCGAGTTCGCCCGTGGCGTTGATGCGCTCGATGGCATCCTCGTAGCTGATACGCGGGAAGTCGCCCTCGGGGACTTCGAACTCCTCGGCGAGGTCGAGGTCCTCGAGCTGGTCGCCGAAGTTCTCCTGCACGGACTCGTAGGCGGCTTTGACGATGCCCTCGGCGACGTCCATGGCGTCGGTATGGTCACAGAACGCGCCCTCGAAGTCGATCGAGGTGGCCTCGTTCAGGTGCCGCGGCGTGTTGTGTTCCTCCGCGCGGAAGATCGGGCCGATCTCGAAGACCCGCTCGACGTTCGAGCCCGCGACCAGTTGCTTGAACAGCTGTGGCGACTGGTTCATGAAGGCCTCCTCGCCGAAGTAGGTGATCGGGAACAGTTCCGTCCCGCCCTCGGTCCCCGTCGCGACGATCTTCGGCGTGTTGATCTCCGTACAGTCGTAGTCGCGGAACTGGTCGCGGACCGCACGCAATACGTCCGAACGGATCTCGAAGACCGTCTGGACCTCGTCCTTGCGCAGGTCGAGGGTGCGGTTGTCCAGTCGCGTCGAGAGGTCGGCATCGACCTTCCCGGACGGATCGAGCGGCAGTTCGGGGTCGGCGGGCGCGACGACCTCGACGGACTCCGGCGTGACTTCGACGCCCGTCGGCGCGCGCGGTTCCTCCTCGACCGCGCCGGAGACCGTAACGACGCTCTCGCGAGAGACGCCGAGTCCCGTCTCGACTAAGTCGTCGTCCATCTCGTCTTTCTCGAACTTGATCTGGATCTTGCCGGCGGTATCCCGGAGGATCAGGAACGCGATGCCCCCGAGGTCGCGGATCTCGTGGACCCATCCGGCGACCGTCACGTCGTCGCCCGGCTCGGCGTCGGCAGTGTAGGTTCTATCCTGCATACCACCCGATTCACGCAGGCGGAACTTAAGCGCAGTCGTTCACGCCGAGCGGCTCCCGCCGATTCTCACCGCGCGTGCGATCCGCGGGACACCGTCTCGGCGACTCTCGATACCGACCCCTCGACGGCGGGAAACCGTTTTGCCGAGCGCGCCGAGTACCGGTGTATGGACGACCTCGAGCGACTCGCTGGCGCGATCCGACGTGCAGACACGGCCGTCGCCGTCACTGGCGCTGGACTCTCGGCTCCCTCGGGCGTTCCGACCTTCCGCGGCGACGACGGCATCTGGGACCGATTCGACGAGCGGCAGTTCACTTCCGACCGGTTCCGGCGCGATCCCGCGGGGTTCTGGACGGATCGGGTCGCCCTCCACCGAGCGATGTTCGACGAGGAGTACGAGCCGAACGCGGGCCACGAAGCGCTGGCTGCGATGGGATGGGACGGGAATCTCGAGGCGATCCTCACCCAGAATACCGACGGGTTACACGGCGACGCCGCGGGGGCGGGCGGCGAGCGGACGAACGACGGCGAACCCGATGTCGCGGCCGAGACCGAAACGACCGTCCTCGAACTTCACGGCAACTCGCGGTGGGTCCGCTGTACCGACTGCGGAAACCGCCGGGACGGCGACCCGATCGTCGAGCGCGCAGCAGCGGGCGAACTGCCGCCGACGTGCGAGTGTGGGGGCGTCTTCAGGCCGGATGTCGTTCTCTTCGGCGACCGGCTTCCGGACGCCGTCCTTCAGCGGGCCCGATCGCTCGCTCGCGAGAGCGACGTGTTCCTCGCGATCGGGTCCTCGCTCGTCGTCGAACCCGCGGCCTCGCTCCCGCGACTCGCCGCGTCGACCGGCGCGACGGTCGCCATCGTGAACCTCGAGCCGACGCCGTGTGACGGGATCGCCGAGACCGTGCTTCGCGAGGACGTGACGGCGGTGCTTCCGCGGCTGCGGGATCTGACCACAGCGTGAGACACCGCGTCGCGGCGCGGTCACTCGCCGAGTCGGTCGTCGATCAACTGTGCCTGACCGCGCCGCAGCCGCTCGCTGACGGCTTGGTTCGAGATTCCGAGTTCGGCGGCGATCTCCGACAGGCCCGTCTCGCGGGGCACCTCGAAGAAGCCGTGCTCGTGAGCCAGCGTGAGTGCCTCCCGCTGGGCGTCGGTCAGCACGGCTCGGGACCCGCGGCGTCGCCCGTCGTCGCCGTCGGCGAGGCGCTGTAACTCGATCGAGACGCCTTCGCCCGCGAGAAACTCGTGATAGCGCCCGAACGAGTCGCGATCCGGAAACCGCATTTCGACCGCCCAACTGCCGTCGGAGCCGTGACACGCGAGCAACTCGCCGCCGGCGTCGACCCACTCGCGGTACGCGTCGATGACGTCCGTCTCGCTGCGCTGCAGTCGGTACAGGCTCCCGCGCTCGATCTCGCCGAGTCGGTCGAACTCGTCGATCGTGTCGTCGTCGGCAAGCGTTCGGGCGAGTCCCTCGCGGTCACGATACTGTATTCGACAGAACGCGATGGGGCGAGCGGGATCGAGGGCGTATTGGCGCTCGAGTTCGATCTCGATCGACGGCAGCGCCTCGAGGGTCGGCCCGAGTGTCAGCGCCGGCGACGACGCTTCGAACGCGGCGAGGAGGCTCATGCCCGTTCATGCGCCGCGAAACGACAAAACAGTTGAGGCCACGTTCACGTCTGTCGGCCGGTCGGACCGGATCGCGGACTACGCGTCGTTGGCCGCGTCGACGGTGTCCCGAACCGCTTCGATCCCCTCGTCGTGTGCGAGATCGCCGACGACGACGACATCGGCGTACTGGGCCATCGTGTACGCGGAGTCGTAGTCATGGATTCCGCCGCCGTAGAACAGCGTCGATTCGTCGGTCGCCTCGGCGGCGGCCTCGACGACGGCCTCATCGCCGAGGGTGCCGGAGTACTCGACGTAGATGATCTCCTGGCCGAACATGTGCTCGGCGACTGTCGCGTACGCGCCGACATCGTCGGCATCGAGGTCGCAGTTGGCCTCGGTCAACTCCGCGACGTCGGCCTCGGGGTTCATGACGATGTAGGCTTCCGTCGTCGTCCGCTCCCAGTCGAGTTCGCCCTCGAGTCGAACCCACTCCTTGTGAGCCTCGGTGATCCAGAACGGTGAGCCGGCGTTGAAGACGGTCGGAATGAGATAGCCGTCCAGCGCGTCGTCCTCGAGAACGACCTCGGGGTTCGAGGGTTCCTGATAGAGCGCAACGTCGTGTTCGGCGCAGGCCTCGATGACCGCGCCCATGTTCTCCTCGGTGATGCCCATGGTCCCGCCGACTTCGATCGCGTCGGTGCCGGTCGCACAGAGATCGCCGTAGGTCACGCCCTCGGGGAGCTCCTTGTCCGGGTCGATCTTGAGAATGTGGTTCCAGTCGTCCCAGGGGGTAGTCATACCGCGTCGTTTCCCGACAACCAGCAAAAGCGCTACGAAACGCCCCCGTCCCGCGGATCACGCGTCGCGTCCGGCCACGCCTCGGCCCGCCGGTGGTTTCCACCCCGAACGGGAGCCGGCGGTGGCCGATTTCGGTTCTCGTCGAGTGGCGACCGCGCGGCCAGCGCGCGACGGGTCGGCGTCCCCCGGCGTGGACCGGTGTCGGTGTCCGATGGCGCGCCTACAGTTGCTCGGCGCTGACGGCTCGCATCGAGCTATCGTTCTCGACTTCCCAGATCCGGAGCACGAGGTGTGCCTTACAGTAGTACTCGGCGGTCTCGAGGCCGGTCCGTCCGTTCTCGAGGACGAGCTGGCACGTACCCCCGTTCGAACACTCTGGTGAATGTTCACACATTTGAACTCGGTTCGTCTACTCGTCTCGGCGTCAAGGCTCTGTCGGTGAAGGCGTTCGGTCCCCGCGGTCGGTTCGGGAATCGGATCGCGGTTGGACGGCCGCTCCCCGAACCGGTCGCCGACGGCTTCGATCGGGGCCTAGATCCCCTGGCTCATCAGATGGCTCCGCAACACGTCGGCCTCCTTGTTGCCCGCGCCGGTGTTGACGATGACGACCGTCTCCGAGCCGTCGAACGCGCCGCGCTCCGCGAGTTCCCACGCCCCGCTGGCGGCCGCCGCCGCGCTCGGGATCAGTTCGAGCCCTTCCGCCTGAGCCACCCGCGCGGCGGACTCGAGGATGTCCGGGTCCTCGGTCGCGACCGCGCCGCCGTCGGTCTCGCGGATCGCCTCGAGCACGCGCGGGCTCGCCGCCGGATCGGCGATCTCGAGTTCGCCACAGATCGTGTCGGGGTGGTCGACGGAGCGGTGTTCGTCGCGGTCCTCGTCGACCGCCTCGACGATCGGCGCACAGCCGGCCGCCTGCGCGGCGTAGAGTGCGGGAAGGTCGTCGGTGAGTCCGAGGTCGCGGAACTCCTGTGCGGCTTTGGCGAGTCCGACGAGCCCGGTCCCGGCCCCCGTCGGGTACGCGATGACGTCGGGAACCGTCCACTCGAGTTGTTCGACGAGTTCGTAGAACAGCGTCTTCGCGCCTTCGTGGCGGTACGGCGTCTCGAACGAGCGGAGCGAGTACCAGTCGTCGTGTTCCGCGATCCCGTCGGCGAACGCGTCGACGGCATCGCCGTAGCGGCCGCCGACGACGTTCATGTCCCCGCCATGGACGTTGACCATGGCCTTGTTGGTAAAGCCGGACCGAGAGGGGAGGTAAGCGTGGGTGTCGAGCCCCGCGCGGGCCGCGTAAGCCGCGACGGCCTGACCGCCGTTACCCGGCGAGGGAAGCGCGACGTCGCTTGCGCCGTGTTGAACGGCCGCGCTGACGGCCACTGCCGCGCCGCGGTCCGCGACCGACCCCGTCGGGTTCCGTCCCTCGTCTTTGATCAGCACGCGCTCGACGCCGAGTTCGGCGGCCAGGTCGGGACAGTCGACCAGCGCCGTCGCCCCCTCGTTCGTCGTCACCGCCGACTCGCGGGCAACGGGGAGCAGTTCCGCGTAGCGCCACTGCGAGTCGAACGGTCGGTCGGCGAGCGTCTCGCGGTCGAGGTCGATCGCGTCGTCGTCGTAGCGCGGATCGAGCGCGCCGCCACAGTCCGGACAGTGATGGGACACGGCGGCGTCGACGGTCGCCCCGCAGTCGACACACTCGAGCCCGACGAAGGCGTCTGTCGGTTCCATACGCGACCCTTCGGGGCGTCGAACTAAGGGTTGTCCATCGGCACCGCGACTCCGACGCGTGGGTAGCGCGTGTCGACCGCGACATCGAGAGCAGCGGTCGCTACGCCGTGAGTCGAAAGCCCGACAGAATCGGACGGGAGAACGGAGAGATCAGTTGTCGCCGGTCTTCGACTGCCACTCGTAGCCGCGTCGTTTGGCGGACTTGCCGAAGCCACACGACGAGCACTCTTTCTTCTTCGTGTGGTACGATTTCTCACCGCAGCGACGACACTTCGTGTGGGTCGTCTTGTTCTTCTTTCCTTGGCTCGGGGTTCCTGCACCAGTCATGGAGTGATCGAGACGACGTTATCGCCGCGTATAATGGTTGTGTCTTCGGCCGGCGGCTCCTCCTCGACGTTGCCCTCGACGGGGATCGTCACGTCCTCGAGCACCAGGTTCATGTGTTGATCGTAGCCGGCGAGGTCGCCGACGTACTCGTCGCCACTCTTGAGTCGTACTGTCACGCGGTCGCCGAGTGACGCCTCGAGGACGTCCAGCGGTCGTCCACTCATACGCAACACCGCAGGTGACGGACACTTAATCGTACCGGTCCGGAGTCCGGTTTTGGCGGGGTATGGCTGGTACCGCACACCGTGGCCGATAGCAGCACGGGCCGGGACCGCAGTCCCGCGATTTTGCGGCCCGAAATGCCGAGTCGACCGGGACGGGACTCCCGTAATCAGTTCGTACATCGCTCACGATAGGAGACCACTGAACGTCACTGTACATCTGATCGCACGACGCCTGTGCGATCGGTGTGTAATCCGTTTCAGGTGGGACGATAGTGGAGACCTAACCAAACGGCTAAGTGGACACTCGTTGAGCGTCCGCCCATGGGCGACAAGAAATTCACCCTCGTAGAGTTGCACATCGACGGCGAGACGCAGTTCGGGCTGGGCTCGATCGGCAAGGCGCTGCCGATCGGCAGTACCGAATCGACAGCCGAGACGGATCACGGCCTGGAGACCGAGACGGACGAAGACGCGACCGACGAGTCGGGCGGCACCGGCAAGAGCGCCGTCGGCGCGCTGGTCGCGCTCGTCGTCCTCGTCGGCATCGCTGCCGCCGCCAAGAAGTTCCGCGGTGGTGACGAAGAGC
Source organism: Natrinema pallidum (assembly GCF_005890195.1). Taxonomy (NCBI): domain Archaea; kingdom Methanobacteriati; phylum Methanobacteriota; class Halobacteria; order Halobacteriales; family Natrialbaceae; genus Natrinema; species Natrinema pallidum. The sequence continues at coordinate 1,242,016 of NZ_CP040637.1, forward strand.
GGGAACTCGAGGCCGAGGAAGAGCCCGACGTCATCGTCAACTAACCGCCCGCCGGCGGTCCGTTCGATCGCGGGACGAGCCGAACGCTTTTGCGCGTCCTCCCCATACCGATACCCGTGAATCTCTATCGTAGCGCCCGGGCGGTCGCCGGGGCATCCGGTGACGATGCGATCGACTGGCGGTCGGCCGCCGATGCTGCCAAGGCTGCGACGGACCCCGGCTCGCTCGACCTCGAGTCCGGGGAGCGCGAGGCCTACGCCCGCGATGTTCGAGACGCCCGGACGGCCGTACGAACGGTCTCGGGCGTCGACTTCGACGTCCCCGAGACCATCGAAATCCAGAACCGCCACCACTGGATCGACGCCAACGTCGCCACCTTCGAGCGCGTCATGGGAACGCTCGAGACCCACACCGGGACGTTCCCCGGCGTCGCCCGGACGATCAATACGGGAACGATGACCGTCCTGCTCTCCTTCCTCGGGCGGAACGTCCTCGGCCAGTACGATCCGCTCCTCCTGGCCGATGCCCCCACCGACGACCACGCGTTGTACTTCGTCCGCCCGAACATCCTCAACGCGGCCGCCACGCTCGACGTGGATGCGGACCGGTTCCGCCGCTGGATCGCCTTCCACGAGGTCACCCACGCCGCCGAGTTCGGGGCCGCGCCGTGGCTCTCCGACCACCTCGAGAGCCGGATGCAAGACGGCATCGCGACGCTCTCGGAGGGGGCGTTCGACCGGGACGCCTTCCGCGACCTCGACGCCGCGATGACCGTCGTCGAGGGGTACGCCGAACTCCTGATGGATCACGCCTTCGACGACGAGTACGAGGACCTCCGGCGGAAACTCGACGAGCGCCGGCAGGGCCGAGGGCCGCTCCAGAAACTGTTCCGTCGCCTGCTCGGCCTCGGACTCAAGGAACGTCAGTACGAACGCGGGAAGAACTTCTTCGAGCACGTCGTCGCCGTCCGCGACCTCGAGACGGCGAGTCTGGTCTGGGAGGGGCCCGAGAACCTCCCCAGTCACGACGAACTCGACGCGCCCGGGGCGTGGATTCGGCGCGTCGACCGCTGAGCGAACTCGGCTCGTTCCTGACCCGGTGTCTGTTTTGCCCGCGAAGGCGGTCGCTCGTCCGCTGAACCACTGGTCGTCCCACCGCAGTCAGTCAGGTCGTAATCCGGAGCAGATACCAGAGCAACGCCCCGCCGGCGACGAGACCGCCGAGTATCGCCGCGCCGACCACCGGCAGGGCGGCGTCGCCCTGGAGGGCGACCAGGCCGCCGGAGAGTCCGACCAACAGAACGAAGACGGCCTTGAGTTGGCTGGCCCCCGCAGTCGAACCGCTCGAGCGCGCAGCGTCGCGTCCCGGACCGCGATCTCGACTCATAGCGCGCGGGGCGCACTGACGTGCATCGTGACGAACCGCCAGGCGTTCGCGCGCGGGTCGTCGACCCCGTTCCGTTCCACCAGCGTTCCGCTCCAACGGCTGTCGAACCGATGGCGGTCGCCGGTCGCCGTCCAGGCCATCGTCTCCCCATCGGCGAACGTCGCGCACTCGTCGCGGTCGGTGACGGCGAGCCCCTGGCTTTCGACGACCCACTTCTCGGCCGTCTCGGTCTGTTTCTCGCGGGCCGCGGCGATGTCGGCACCGCCGAACAGGGACTCACTGATGCCGAACGTGACGATCGAATCGGCGTCCGAAAAGGCGGGCGTAACCGGGTCGCCGTCGCGGAGTGCGTCGGAGTAGCCGCGGACGACGGCCTCGGCGCTCGCGCTCGGTGGCATGGGTCAACCCTCGAAGCCCGCTCCCAAAGAGTCATCGGACGCAGACGCAGGCGCGAGGCGAGACGGGCGATATTGCCGGCGGACCCGCCCGTTCACATGAAGCCGCGGTCGACCTCGTCGGTCTCGATCAGGTCCTCGAGTTCCGCGTTCAGCAGGTCGTCGGCCTCCTCGAACCGCTCGGAGAGGTCCTCGAGTTCGTCGGGTCGGTCGTACTGATCGTACTCCATGGGGCCGAACGCGGGGCTCTCCATGGCCGCCATCACGTCGTCGAAGAGGTCCTGCGGGCGGGTCGGTGCGTCCGCGTGCGTCTCGAGGACGGTCTCGAGGCGCTTGCCGACCGTTTCGGCTTGCTCCTCGTCGTCGGGCGGTGACTGGACCGCAAAGCGCCCGCCGGAATCGCGTTCGGGCATGAACGCGCCGATCTCGTCGTCGAGACTGCGGGCGACTCGCGTGCCGACGCCCCGTACCTCGAAGGGGTTCTTCGCGTACGTTTTCAGGAAGAAGACGCCGGCCCGGGGATGCGCGAGGTACATGTCTTCGCCGACGCCGCCGGCGCGGTCACCGGCGACTGCGCGCCAGTTCTCCGGATCGACGTTCCGTTCAGTGACGTCTTCGAGTACGTCCTGCCACTCGCGAATCCGCATGCCCGACGGTTCGGCCGCCGGCAGAAAGAACGTATCGATTGCGACGAAAGACGCCACAGCGATTCTGTTGGTCGGGGAAACGACCGATTCGAACCAAAAGGAATACCACTGCTCCCCCGTCAGGAAACGTAACCGACGCTTTCCCTATGTCCGTCCGCCACTCACTCTCGTTCGTCGAACTGTTTCGCGCGACTCCGGCCAAGAGCGCGCTGCTGACGCTTGCACCGGTCACGCTGGCGCTCGGCCAGTTATGCAATAGTTACGTCAACGGCGTCTCGCCGGCCGTCTCGATCATGTTCGCCGTCGTCATGCTCGGGTTCGCCGTCGTCGCGATGGGCCACCACGCCGCCGAGTACCGCGTCCGACGGCTCGAGACCGAGTACGGTCCGGGGGGAATCTAAGCGCCCGGTCCGGTCTCGGTCGCGACGGCTCTGGCCTCGCGGGCCTCGTAGGCGTTGTAGCCAGCCAGTCCGGCGATCACGAGCCCGGTCGCGAGGGTGCTCCAGAACAGTCCGCCGACCATCCCGAGGAGGGCAGCCGAAACGATCAGCCAGACCCCGAGGACGGCGATCAACGACGCGATCCCGGTACTTATCGGGACGTCGTTGGTCACGCGGTAGTAGTTGTAGCCGGCGGCAACGAAGACGACGAGTCCGACCAGTACGTCGTTCCACAGCGGTGCCGGAGCCGTCCGAAAGACGAACACGGAGAGCGCGACCCACGCGCCGAGGACGGCGACGAGCAGGCTGATAACCGACGTTTTGCGCCGCCGTTCCGCGGTTGCGACCTGCATCGGTTCGTCGCGCGGATCGCGGCCACCGGCACGCGTCCCGTCGCCCGCGCCGGTCCCGGAATCGATGTCGGCGGTCGCCTCTTCCGGCCGGTTCGTCGGCCCATCGTTCGGCCCAGTCCCGAGATCGGCCGCGGACTCGTCGCTCGTCCGACGATCGTCGCCGTTCGGGTCACTCATGGCATCGAGCGTACGACTCGCGGTCTCAAAAGCACCCCGTCCGTTCCAATCGTTGTGGTGACTCGAGGGGAACCGAAACCGTCGGTAAACCCGGTTTACCGACTCGGTGTGTCGCTCGTCTGCTCGGGTCGGAGCGGCCGGACCGGCGGCGACCGCGCGGGCCGCGACGACCGATAGCGTTTTTGATCGCTCGCTCGTGACGATAGCTGTGCACGTACGCGGAACCGTCGCGGGCGAGGTCGACGTGCGGTCGGTGACCACGAACTACGGCGAGAGCGATCTCGCCGAAGTCCCGCTTCGGCGGGGCGACGACGCGCCGCCCGGCGACGCATCCCGCACTCGAGGCGACGGTGGAACGGCGACGCTCGCGGACGGCCGCGAGACGACGACGGTGACGCTCTGGAACAAATGGACCGAATCGGCCGACCTGCTCGAGCCCGGGATGGATGTGCTCGTGACGAACGCCAAAGAAGAGGAATACGACGGCGAGACCCAGTACGCGACGACGGGGGACTCCTACGTCGTCGTCGAACCCTCCTTCCTCGTGAGCGTAACGTCGATCCGCAACTGGGTCGAGTGCCCCCGGCTGTACTACCTGAACAAACTCTCCGGAGTGCCGCTGAACTATCCCGTGGTGAAAGGGACGCTGGTCCACGAGGTCTTCGGCGACCTGTTGCGAGGGCGTGATCTCGAGGACTCGATCGCGGCCCGCGTCGAGGAACGGGGACTGCAACTGGGATTGCTCGGCGAGACGGCCGACGCCGTCGCCGAGGACGTCCGAGAGAACGCGACGGCGATCGAAGGGTGGCTCCAGCAGGGCCGGTTAGACGAGTCGGAAGACGGGTGGCGCTCGGAGCAGTTGCTCATCAGCGAGACGTTCGGCATCCGCGGCCGGGCCGACGCCGTTCGCCGCGGGGCCCCGGTCGAACTCAAGACCGGCAAGAACCTCAAGAAGGAACCGCGGTTCAAGGACAAGGTGCAGGCCGCCTGTTACGCCCTCTTGCTCGAGGAACACGGCGGCGACGTCGATATCGGAACGCTGCTCTATACGAAGAACTCGGTGTTGGATCGCAACGAGGAAACCGGGGACCTCAATCCGGCAAAGGAGTTCACGATGGGCGAGGGCCTCCTGAAATACGTCGTTCGTCTCCGAAACGAGATCGCAGCCATGGAGATGGCGGGCGATATCCCGACGGGATACGAGGCCGACGCGAAGTGTGAGTACTGCTTCGAACAGGACACCTGCATGGTCGTCTCCGGCCGGCTAGAGCAGGAATCCAAGGCCGGCCAGATCGGGCAATCGCTGCCCGACGAGGAACGCGAGTACTTCGACCGTTTCTACCGGGCGATCGAGGAGGAGCGCCGGGAGGTTCACCGCGAGTACGCCAAGCTCTGGGAGCAAAGCGCCGAGGAGCGGGCCGACGACGACCGCGCGCTGATCGACCTCGAGTTCCTCGAGAAGCGCCCGCTCGAGGGTGGCCGGTGGGAACTGCGAGCGCGGCGACCCGGCGGCGCGAACTCGAAACTCCGCGAGGGCGACCTGGTGCTCGCGAGCGACGGCGATCCGGTTCGAGGCGAGTCCGAACTGGCGCGCATCGAACGACTCGACGACGAAGTCGTAATCACGGCCGACGAGCCGGTCGAAGTCACGCGGCTAGATGTCTATCCCTCCGAACTGACGACCGACCGGCTGCTCGTCGCGATGCACGACGCGCTCCTGAAAGGCGACGAGCGACGCAAGGACGTCCTGTTCGGCCGAGCCGAGCCCGCGTTCGAGGACCCCGAGGAGACCTTCATCGACAACAACGAGCGCCAGAACGAGGCCGTAACGAAAGCCGTCGGCGCGAGGGACTGTGCGCTGATCCACGGGCCGCCGGGGACCGGGAAGACCTACACCATCGCCCGCGCCATTCGTGCGATGGTCGAGCGCGGCGAGCGCGTCCTGCTGTCGGCCTTCACCAATCGCGCCGTCGACAACGCGCTCGAGGCCCTGCTCGACCAACTGGCGGGCGTGATCGACGAAGAGCGGGTCGTCCGCGTCGGCTCCGAGAGCGGTATCCGCAATGACATGGAGCCGTACCGTCTCGAGCGAGCGGGCGATCCCGAGGACCGCGCCGCCGAACTGCGGAACGCGCAGGTGGTGGCGGCGACGACGTCGACCTGTGGCTCGCGGGTGATGAAAGAGCAGGCGTTCGATGTCGCGCTGGTCGACGAGGCCGCACAGCTCACCGAACCAGGAACCTGTGCGGCGATCAACTTGGCCGAGCGGTTCGTCCTCGTCGGCGACCACGAACAGCTGCCGCCGGTCGTTCGCGCCGAAAACGACCTCACCGAGTCGCTGTTCGAACGGCTCGTCGGGCGCTACCCCGAGGCGGGCGTCATGCTGGACCGCCAGTATCGGATGAATCAGCGCATCCAGGCCTTCGCCTCGACCGAGTTCTACGACGGTCAGCTTCGACCCGCAACACCCACGGTCGCGGCGCGGACCCTGGACGACCTCGCGGGTGTTTCCCGGGACGCGCTCCCCGAACCGCTTCGAGACCCCGTCTCCTTCGTCGACGTCGAGGGCGACCGAGGACGGTACACCGACAGCGAGGAGGCCGCGCGGATCGCAGCCCTGATCGAGACCTACGAGGACGCCGGTCTCGACCGCGCCGACATCGGCGTCATCGCGCCCTTCCGCGCCCAGGTCTCGGAGATCTCGGCACACGTTCCCGACGATGTCGCCGTCGATACCGTCGACCGCTTCCAGGGTTCGAGTCAGGAGGTCATTATCGTCTCCTTTACCGCGACCGGCTCGCTCGAGGGGCCGATCTTCGAGGACTACCGCCGGATCAACGTCGCACTGACCCGCCCCAAGCGCGCGCTGGTGCTGGTCGGCGACGCGGCGGCGCTTGGGTCCGACCCGGTCTACGAACGGATGCTCGAGTGGGCGCGCCGGTGATGTGACCGGCCGCGACGGACCGCGACGTTTCTCACGCCACCGTGGACGCGTTCCGGGACCCACTGCGAGGTCCACCCGTCCGATGTTTCGGCCCGCACATGGACGCGGCGACGTACGTCTCCAGTCGCTCCGGGAGACGACGGGGAACCGACCGACGAGCGCCGTGCCGTCGAACCGATACCTCTCGAACACGGAGGAGGCGTCACTCGGTCCACGGGAGCGAGCCCGCACAGCCGGCCGATAGCGGGTTCATCATTCGGTCGATGCGGTATCGTACCGACCGATACCGCCGGCATTTATTCTCCGCTGAACGTACCGACCGATGACATGCGACTCGAGGGGGCAAGCGCGACCGTTCGCAACGCCGTTCCGACCGAGTACGCGGAGTTCGTCGTGTGGATCACCGAACTCGGCGGAACGACGGTCCTCATGCTACTGCTCGCGGTGCTGTTCTGGTGTGGTGAGCGCCGGCGAAACGCGCTCGTGATCAGTTACGCAGTCGCCGGACTGGCGCTGGTGCTCTCGCTCAAGACGCTGTTCGGGCTGCCGCGACCGCCGTCGGATGCCATGCTCGTCGCGCTCGAGGGCGAGCGGGACGGATACGGCTTTCCGAGCGGCCACGCGTTCGCGGCGGCCGTCGTCTATGGGGGGCTCGTCTCGGCGTCCGACCGGCTCGGTGACTGGCGCGCGGTCACGGCTGCTGGAACGATGATCGTCGCCGTCTCGCTGTCTCGAGTCGTCCTCGGGGTTCACTACCTCGGCGATGTCATCGTCGGCGCGGCGCTCGGCGTCGCCTTCGTCGCGGTGATGAATCGCCTCACGCGCGGCGACCCGACGATCGGGTTCGCGATCGCGCTCATCCTCGCCGTTCCCGCCACCGCCGTCGTGGGGACGACCGACTCGCTGCTCGGACTGGGCGGCTCGATCGGCGGGCTGGTCGCCTCCCGACGGCTCGTGGCCCTGCCAGTGTTGCGGTCCCGACGCGAGGGCGTCGTGCTCGTCGGTGTCGGCGTCGGGTTCGTCGCCGTCGTCACGGCGGTCGAAGCCGTCGTCGCGTCTTCCGACGCCGCGCTCGTCGCCCTCTATGCGGTTCTCGTCGGGGGCATACTCCTCGCACCGGCCGCCGTCGGCCGCCTCGAGGTCGACGGCCTCGAGTCCCGGCGGGCGTGAGCCACCGCTCGCCCGATCCGAGGCTCTCGTCGCGAGAATCCACGCGGCGAATCGAGCGGGACGGATCGACTGGAGCGGTCAGTCCTCGCTGTCGGCTCGCTCCCAGAGCGGATACAGATCGTCTTCGATCGGCTCGGTGATCGATTCCCCGTCGAGACGGAGGTCGGGGTCGCCGCCCTCGAGCGCCCGGACGGTTCCGATCGGCGTGGCCTGGAGTCCCGCATCCGCGAGCGCCGCGAGACAGTTGTCGACCGCGTCTTGGGGGACCGTCGCGAGCAGCGCGCCGGAGCCGAAGATCCGGAGCGGATCGACACCGGCCGCCTCGCACAGCGTTGCGGTCGCCTCGCGGATCGGGACGGCATCGCGGTCCACCGCGAGCCGAACGTTCGAGGCGCGGGCGACCTCGAGCAGGCCGGCCGCGACGCCGCCTTCGGTGGGGTCGTGCATCGCAGTCGCGTACTCGCGGACGATCCGGGCCTCCGGGACGACGCTGATTTGGTCGAGGAACGCCGCGGCGCGCTCGCGGACTTCGGGGTCGATGTCGAGTTCGTCGCCGAAGTCGGCCGCGAGGATGGCTGTCCCTTCGATCCCCGCCGCTTTGGTGAGGAGCACGGCATCGCCGGGCGCTGCGCCGCCGGTCGGAACGAACCGATCGGTTGCCCCCATCGCCGTCAGCGAGAGCAGCGGCCGCTCGAGTTGATCGACGTACTCCGAGTGGCCGCCGACGATCGACGCGCCGACCTCGCGGGCGGCCGCATCGAGATCGTGGGAGATCTCCTCGAGCGGGGAGCGACCGGAGTCGGTGCTGGCGGCGGTGTCATCGGCCTCGGCCGCGTCGTTGTCGGCGCTCGGGAGCAAGACGACGGCCGTCAGCCAGCGCGGGTCCGCCCCGGAGACGGCCACGTCGTTGGTGGCGACGTAGACGCCGAGTTCGCCGACCCCCTCGGCGGCCAGCGAGATCGGATCGGAGCTGACTACGAGCGTGCCCTCGCCGTCGGGCCAGTCGATCGCGGCGGCGTCCTCGCCGTCCGCGGGGCCCTGCACAACCGTCTCATCGCTCTCGGCTGCCCCCGTCCGCTCGAAGACGTGGGTCAGCAGATCGTCCGGACTCACCTTCCCGGGCATACCACGAACTGGGACGATGCACGGTTTGTAGCTGTCGGAGCACTCGCCGCTCGAGGAGAGCCGTCCGAAAGGCTGGCATGCGAACCGGTTCGATCACGGACGCCGGTGCGCACCGAGAGAGCAGCGACCGGAACGGGACCCCCGTACGCTCCGCGGGAAAGCGACTGCCGAGACAGAGGGGCCGTCAGGAGTCCGCTAGTCGGGAAGGGGCGGCCACGTCGTTGCGACCGTTTCCTCGATGAGGGACGTTTGCGCGCGGCGAAGTCGCTCCGAGACCGCGGACGCAGAGATGTCCAACTCCGTCCCGATCGCTTTCAGAGACGTCTGCCGAGGAACGTCGAAATACCCCATCTCGTAGGCCGTTCTGAGTGCCTCACGTTGGCGATCGGAGAGGCCATCGCCGGGCGGTTCGGATGCACCGTCGTGAGTGAGACGGGACAATCGAAACCCGGCGTTCTGTTGCCAGAACGACGAGAATTCGTCGAACGCCGCTCGAGTAGCAAACCACCCGGACTGACACCACCCGTCGGGGGTCACTTCGATCCGTTCGATAGTGGCTTCAGTGGTGGCAAGCGCCTTGAGTCCGGCAAGGTCGTCGATGTGGTCACCGAGTTGGTCCGCTAAACTGAGCGCGGGGACCGCCTGATATCGTCGCGTGGAGTCAGCCGTTCCGATCACCGTCCATTCGTCGACATCGTCGGCGTCAGTCAAGGCCGCCTCGACTGCCGTCCGTGAACCGTCCGTCACAGTGGTGATAAACAGTGGCCGGTCACCGTGGTTGAATTGAAGCGCGAGAACGATCGTCGCTTCAGGCGCTGCTCTCGCAACCCCGACGAGCGGAAGCGCAGGACAGTGGATATCGAACTCCGCGACGAGCCCCATACCGCGTCGTTTTCCCCTGTGCAAATGGACGTATCGAAAGATGATCCGCTCTCCTTCCGCCCACCCCCATTTAAAATGCCCCATCACTGAGAGAATCGGTTAGCCTGAGCCGCCTCGAATGCGGTGATGCATGCAGACGATACAGACGGACGCTGGAATCGAGGTAACGTACGAGCGCCACGGTGATGGCCCGCCACTGATTCTCCTTCACGGCGGCATGGCTCCCAAAGAATACTGGCAGCCCGTTATTCCACACCTGGACGGATACACCGCGATCGTCCCACAACGCCCGGGATTCGGAACGTGTCTCGACGATCGAGCCGAGACCAGCGCCGACGACGTGCTGAATCGGGAGGTCGAATACGTCCGAGCACTCGTTGATGCGCTCGATGAGGAACCGGTCCTCTTGGGTCACTCCTACGGCGCACTCACCGCGATCGAAACTGCGACGAACGCAGCAGTGACGGCAGTCGTCGCGTATGAACCCGCGATCCTTCCCGACGATTACCGATCGGATGCCGACCTCGCGGACCGGATGCAGACGCTCATCGAGGCGGGGAAACGGCGTGCGGCAGTGAAGCGGTACATCGAACAGGTCCTCCACCCCGACGGGATCGACGACCTCGACGCGTGGCTCGCAGCGTGGCCAGTCTGGCCGGCGTGTACGGACCTCGCCGAAGAGGTCGTCCGGATGAACCGCGCCGTCGAGCAATACCGCCTTCCGAACAGCCTGGACGTTACCGCCCCTGTACTCGTATTGACCGGCACCGACGGCCCCGGATTTCTCCGGGAGAGCGCCCGTGCAACCCACGACGTGCTCCCGCACAGTCGTCTCGTCGAATTCGACGGCGTGAGCCACAGCGGTCCCGCCGACGCACCGGACGTACTCTCCGCAGAAATCGACGCGTTCATGCGAACACGATAGCGATTCGGCAGCCAACGGAGCGCCGAACGCCCCGTTTCGGACTCCGCTCAGGCGTCGGGCGCGACCGCGTTCATCGTCCGCCGGACCTGCGCTTCGCTCGCACCGCGCGGGAAGCTGACCGCGATGGCGTCGAGGCCGTCGACGGCCTCGTAAGCCTCGAGTTTCTCGCGGGCGGTTTCGGGATCGCCGGCCGCACAGAGATCGTCGAGGATGGTTTCGTCGACCAGTTCGAGTGCGTGTTCGCGGTCGCCGTCCTGCCAGGCGTCGTGGATTTCGGCGGCCTCGTCGTACCCCTGTCGCTCGAGGGCGTCGCGGTAGAACGTGCCCATGCCGCCGATGTAGAAGCCGATGTGCTGGCGGGCAAGGCGACGGGCTTCGGCGGGGTCGTCCAGCGCACAGCAGGTGACGCCCGTGGTGACCTGAACGTCGTCGGGGTCGCGGTCGCCGAGTTCGGCACCGCGTTCGATATCCTCGAGTCGGTCTCGCGTCCCGTCGGGAGTGAGCATGATGCCGTGCCAGCCGTCGGCGAAGCGGCCCGCGAGTTCGACCGCCTTCGGCCCCATTCCGGTCACCTCGATCGGCGGCGTCGTCTCCGGCGGGTCACAGCGCAGGCGAAAGCCCGAGAGGTCGAACTTCTCGCCGTCGTAGTCGACGGTCTCGCCGGAAAGCACCTGCCGGACGATCTCGACCGTTTCCCGGGTGCGCCTGAGCGGATTGCCGTACTCCACGCCGTGCCAGTTCTCGATCACGACGGGGCCGCTCGGACCGAGTCCCAGCCGAAACCGGCCCTCGGAGAGTTCCTGCAGCGTCGCCGCCGTCTGCCCCAACAGGGCCGGCGACCGCGAGTAGGTGTTGAGAATGCTCGAGCCGATATCGATCTCCGCGGTGCGCTCGGCCATCGCAGACAGGACGGTGACGCCGTCGCGGCCCCATGTCTCGGGGAGCCAGGCGCAGTCGTAGCCGCCGTCCTCGGCGGTCTGTGCGTAGTCGACGATCGAGTCGATCGTCGGTTGTGCGGCCACCGGCAGGTGGACCTCTCTGTCAGTCATCGTCGGACACAGACGGAGCGGGGCCTTTTGGGTGTATGGGAACCGGGAGTCCGAGGCCGATCGTTTACCGACGGGACTCCGAGGGACGCATGCCGGTCCGGAACGGATGTCACACCGCTTTGGCACCGGCCGGTTCCGGAACGTTTGAGACCCGCTGTTGGAATGAGTGACTGTGACCCGGACACGACTCTTCGCCTCCCTCTGTGGCCTCGTCTTTTTCCTCAATCTGGCCAGAGTCATCTTCGCACCGCTGCTGGACGTGTTCATCGGCGAATTCGCGATCGGGGAGGCGACTGCTGGTCTCATCGTGACGCTCGCGTGGGTCGGGAGTTCGTCCCTTCGGTTGCCGACCGGGTGGCTGCTCACCAAAGTCCCGAGACATCACATCGTGATCGGGTCTGGCCTGATCCTCGCGGCGTCCTCGGCGATCGCTGCGACCGCTACGACGGTCCCGCGGCTCATGAGCGGGGCCTTCCTCATGGGTATCGCCTCCGGCGTCTACTTCGTCTCGGCGAATCCGCTGCTGAGCGAACTGTTCCCATCGCGGGTCGGCCGCGTCATGGGGATTCACGGGGCTGCCAGCCAGATCGCCGCGGTGATCGCCGCGCCGTTCGTCGCGCTGACGCTCCTCGTCGACTGGCGGCTCTCGCTGTGGGCGATCGCCGTCGGTGCGGCAGTGGTAACGGTCGCCACGTGGCTCATCGCGAGCAATACCGAGATGCCGACTGCGGGACGGGCCGATCGCGACTTCGTCGCCGGCGCGCTCTCGGAGTGGCGTCTCATCGTGACGGCGCTGGCGATCGTTGGCGCACCCGTATTCGTCTGGCAGGGCCTGTTCAACTTCTACGAACTGTACATGCAGTCGAAGGGGCTCTCCGATCGCGCGGCTGGAATGGCGCTCACGATCGTGTTCGCCGCCGGCGTTCCCGCGTTTTACTTCGGCGGGGACCTGGCCGACAGGTTCCCCAAAGTCCCGTACTTGCTCGGCATCGTCGGCGCGTTCGCCGCGAGCCTCCTCGCATTGACGGCGGTCGACAGCCTGGTTGCGCTGGTCGTCATCACCGCGATCGTGGGGTTCGTCGTGCACGCGCTGTTTCCGGCCACGGATACGTACCTCCTCGATACGCTGCCGGATTCGACGCGGGGCAGCGCATACGCCGTGTTCAGTTCCGCCTGGATGCTCACCCAAGCGCTCGGTTCGTCCGCCGTGGGCCTCTTTCTCGAGCAAGGCTACACCTACGACACGGTGTTCAGCAGCGCGGCCCTCCTCCTCGGGGCGTCGGTCGTGGTCCTCGTCGTCCTCGAGCGGCGGGGCCGGCTCCCGAGTTGAACCGTCACTCCCATGGGTGGCCCGGAACGGGAACCGGCGGCCGGCAAACGCTCGAGGAAGCGGCGTAACCGCGTCGTGAAGCGAGCTGCGGTGTGAAAACAGGGGGACTACACGTCGTGGTCTTCCTCGATCTGCGGGACGCCCTGGACGGTGATGGTCTCGCCGACCACGTACGAGGACGCGGGACTGGCGAGGAACTGCGTCACGTCGGCGATCTCCTCGACGGTGCCGATACGGCGGGCGACTTCCTCGCGGTCGATGGTGTCCGCGGAGACGCCCATCTGACTCTCGACGCCCGGCGTCGCGACGAAGCCCGGCGCGATGCAGTTGACGCGCACGTCGTCGTCGGCCCACTCGTAGGACAGCGTCGTCGTCAGGTTGATGACCGCGGCCTTGGCCGCGCCGTAGGGACTCATCAGCGGCGACCCCCGCTGGCCGGCGACGCTGGCGAGGTTGATCACCGCACCGCCGCCGTCCTTGAGATGCTCCGCGGCGGCGTGGGTACAGTGATAGGTGCCGTTGACGTTGATATCCATGATCGTCTTCCAGCCGTTCGGGGAGATGTCGTCGAAGTCGGCCATGAACGACGCGCCGGCGTTGTTGACCAGCACGTCGAGCCCGCCGAACGTCTCGACGGTGGCCTCGACGAGCGCCTCGACGGCGTCACGGTCCGTCACGTCGCATTCGACCGCCAGCGCCTCGCCGGGGCTGTCGCCCTCATTGATCCCCTCGGCGACCGGATCGACGTTGTCCTGCTCGCGCGAACAGACGACCACGTCGACGCCGTCCGCGGCGAACCGTTCCGCGATCGACTTCCCGATGCCGCTCGAGGACCCCGTAACGATAGCGACATCGCCGTCGACGCTGAACTGGTCGGTACTCATGTGCGATCACCGATGACCGCAACGCGTTCCGTTTTCCTTACCATTGTTAGCTCCGTTTGACCATTCACAGCAACTGTTAATAAAGATGGGCATAGATATCGTACCGTTAAGCGGGTGGGAGTCATCGGCGGGGAAACGGCCCTGGCCGCGTGACGGCCATTACCGCGAACAGAGCCATGAATCAGGACACCACCGACGACGGATCGGATCGACAGCCGGCGGCCGCGACCGGCGGGAGACTCGCGGACGGTCCTCCCGCCTCCCCAGTCTCCGACGACGCCCTCGAGAAACGCGCCCACGAGACGGTCGGCGAGGGGACGGCCGGCTCCGTCGCGGGCGGCATGAGTCCGAATCCGACAATTGGGAGGGCCGACCGGTGAGCGATGCCGACGAGCCCGACGACTGGGCCGCCGTCTTCTGGGATATCGGCGGCGTCATTCTCTCGTTAGAGTCGGTGCAGAGCGCCCACGCCGAGTTCGTCGCGGACCTGTGCGATCGTCACGCGGTCGACGCGACGGTCGAGGAGGCGATCGATACGTGGCGGACGACCGTCGGGGACTACTTCCGCGAGCGCGACGGCACCGAGTTTCGGTCCGCGCGCGACGGCTATCACCTGGCCGTCGAGGCGATCGTCGGGACGACAGTCCCGTGCGCGGAGTGGCAACCGCGGTTCGACGAGATCGTCCGCTCGTCGATCGAGCCGGTTCCGGGCGCTCCGGAGACGATCGCGCGACTCGCCGATCGCGACCTCCACGTCGGCGTTATCAGCGACGTCGACGACACGGCGGGTCGCGCGATGCTCGAGCGCTTCGGCGTCCGCGATCACTTCGACTCGATCACGACCTCCGAGGCAGTCGGGCGCACGAAGCCCGATCCGGCCATGTTCGAGACGGCGCTCGAGACGGCCGACGTCGCCCCCGAGCGATCCCTGCTGATCGGCGACCGCTACGAGCACGATATCAAGGGGGCCGCCGACATGGGAATACACGGCGTCGCGTTCGGGGCCGAGGCGGGGCCGGCAGTCTCGTATCGGATCGAAACGCCCGAGGACGTGCTCGAGATCGTCGACGGGAACCGGGAGCGATCGGACTGACCGGACGACACTCCGTAGAGCCGGCTCGGAACCCGCGCCGCCACCCTGAACATTGTAAAATAAGAAAGACAGCGTAACTATTTTCGTTAGGCAGCGCAGTTATGCTACCGTATCCCATGTCGAGCGCGCATCGCGATGCAACGGCAGCCACCGTATCGATCGTCCCCACGGGCGATGCAGCCCATCGAACGTCATGAGCGATCCCTACTACGAGCGCCTCGTCGACGAGGACGCGCTGGTCGCGTATCTGTCGGCCCATCTCGGCGGCGTCGATGCCTACGAGATCGAACGCCACCAGGAAGGCCACTCGAACGAGACGCTGTTCGTCACCTGGGGTGACCGGGAACTCGTCATTCGGCGGCCGCCGCCGGGCGAAACGGCCGACACGGCACACGACGTGCTCCGCGAGTACCGCGTGACGAACGCGATCGCCGACACCGACGTGCCGGTCCCGACCCCGGTGCTCGCCTGCGAGGACCACGACGTCATCGGCAGCGACTTCTACGTGATGGAGCATCTCGAGGGCGACGTCCTGCGCGAGGCCGAACCCGAGCGCTTCGCCGCGCCGGCACACCGCGCGCGCATCGGCGAAGAACTCGTCGACACCCTGGCAACGATTCACGACCTCGAGTACGAGGACCTCGGACTCGGCGAGTTCGGCCGCCCCGAGGGGTATACCCAGCGACAGGTCGATCGCTGGGGGAAACAACTCACGTGGGCGTTCGAGGTCACCGAGGACGAACGCGAGGTGCCGACCCTCCGCGAGGTCGGCGAGTGGCTCCGCGACAACGTTCCGGAGACACACCCGCACACGCTGGTTCACGGCGACTACAAGCTCGATAACGTCATGTTCGCACCCGGCACGCCGCCGGCACTCGTCGGCGTCTTCGACTGGGAGATGGCGACGCTGGGCGATCCGCGTGCGGACCTGGGCTGGATGCTCTCCTACTGGCGCGACGCGAAAGACCCCGCCCCGGAGCTTCCGGAACTGGTGACCCGCTTTATGGAGCGGGACGGGTATCCGACCCGCCGCGAACTGGTCGCCCGCTGGGAGGATCGAACCGGCTACGAGTTCGCCCACGAGCGGTTCTACCGCGCGCTCGCGGTCTACAAACTCGCCGGCCTCGGCGAGATGTTCTTCCGGCGCTATCTCGAGGGCAACAGCGACGACCCGATGTATCCGAAGATGGAAGACCGCGTGCCGGCGCTGGCCGCGCGGGCAAAGCGGATCATCGAGGGCGACGAACCGCTGTAGCACGATACTATCCCACATGCTGTTGATTTTATGATGTTTTCGGTGCCGCGTGAGGGTCCTAACTAGTCAGTGTAAGTCTCCTAGCAGCGAACGATCCGATTGAATCACGTGCCCATTACTGAAGCTACGTTCACTTATTAATATGGTTTAGCCCCTTGTATATACGTATAACAAAATGTGAAGATTTAAATACTGCATCGGAATATATGTTATTGCAATGTCCGATAAAAATGACAAGATGGCGCGTCGAAACGTGCTCCGAATGGGGAGCGCAGGCGTCGCAGCCGTTACCGGGTTGGCAGTCACAGGAACTGTAAGCGCACAGGGTGGTTATCCCGATTACGTGGGCCTGATACCGGGATGTACCATGTTTCTGACCGCAAATGGTAAGGAAAGCATGGCCTTCTTCGAGGAGCCGATTATAAGTGATAGCCTGTTAGCGTTCACCGGCAAGCAGGCTGAGCACGGTAATGCTTGGCATATCAAGGACACATACACCAATAGAAACGGCCTTTGGATATCCACTGTAGAATCTAAACGTTCTAATGAGGTATTCTACGTTGACCCGACAGCCACTACAGATTTCACTGTCCAATGTGGCTGATTATACTGGCACGGTCTAGTTGAGCCAGTTTGAGAAATGAGCAGGTCGCTGAGCGAATCGGCTAAGATGCTCACATACCTGCTCAGCGAGAGGTATGGGACGGATTTAAACGAATCTGGGAGAACAAGTAGACGGCAATACTGTCATATGTCGCAGTTGATGAGACCACTACCAAGTTCAGCGGTAGATGGTCTTAGTTGTACGCTGCAAGAAATATTGAGACACCGTTGATCCATGACGCTGTGTTGTTTTGTCGGTACGACACCGATCTGACGGTTGCGTTTCTGTATCGGCTCCGTGAGAAACACGATCTCTCGGATTGAATTTCTTGTCAATCATTCATTTCCACCAGTGATTTCAACGTCAATTCCAGTGAACAATCCATACATGACAATATAAACACCAACAATATATAGAAATATAACGACTAATTCTTTGACAGAATCCAGTGCAACTGAATGTTCTGGATATTTAATTGATATGCCAATATACAGTGCTATCATTCCAGAAACTACTTCTATAGTCGGTTTGATATATAGCTTATATTTTTACATTACTTTCCAATGAGTGTTTTATTTTTCGGGTTGTAATTGTCAGGAATCGTGTTCCAAGGGACTCTATTGAATCCACAGGGGGCGACGGAACGCATTGTTTGACGGCTGGTCGACGTTGTAGGCTGCAACTGCGAGAGGAATTGTACGGAATTGACGATACCATGTACGCGCTCGGACGGGAGAGTCGTCTGAGTGTTCGCTCACCGAGTCCACGATTCCACAGAGCGAGCGCTGGTTGTAGAGTTCATGATCGTCGCGAATCGGTTCTCGTCGTCTACTACTGGGAGTCACTGGACGCACTCGAGTCGTTCGGGGCGGATGCGGACCACAAACGGGCGAAACAGCGGTGGACCGAGTGGTATGACGCGTACGAAGTCACCGTTACGGAAGTGCTCGAAACGTACGGGGGCGGCTTCGGAGCGGATGCGGACTCGCCCAGGTAGGACAGCGAGTCCGTGTTCGATCGGTGGCAGTCGCAAGCGGGAGCATAACCACGCACCCTGTATTGATACGCCGCTGATACTGACTGCACACTTGTCCTGCCCCCGTTGGGGCATCGCTGGTCGGTCGTATCCGAACCGCCCAACCGATCAGTATCCTAACGTTCTTTAGGATAGATTGCGTAACACACAGACGCGCACGAAAGTGCGCAAGAGCCGGAGTGCTAGGTTGGAGCCCCACTCCGGCTCACCCACTCGCCCCCGCGTAGCGGGAGCAATCCACCATTGGCGTTGGCGAAATAAAGACCTGCCGACGTACCGCCGACCCAGTCGTAGCCGTCGCTGCGTCTCTCGCTGGATTGTGTTCCGCTCCGTCGGGGCCTGTACACGGAGCTACACATGGTTTCGAACGTCACGATCCACTGCGACTGCGGTACCGATGTCCACACAACGACGACTGCCGCCCCGGCAACGTGTCCGGACTGCGAGGCAGCGTTCGCACTGACCGTCGTCGAACTCCCCGAGAATCACGATGCATTCAGCACTCACAACGGCTCTCGATCGTATCGCGGCCCGTAAGGGCTGTGACCGAGCGGCGTTGCCACCGCTATACGACGCGATCGATCCCGAGGCGCTGGCCGCCGTCCTCGAGTCGGACGCGGACGTCACTGTCCGGTTCGAGTACGCGGGCTCCCGCGTCGTGATCGGTCCCGACTCCGACGAGGTGACGGTGAGCGACCCGGATCGGTAACTGACACCGATCCGGCCGCTCGAGCGACCAACCGTTACCGACGTTCGGCTCAAACTCGGATCGACGTACGCGCTGTACAACGCTCGAAAACGGGCTTAACATTGCTAATCCGGTTCGGTGGTATTAAGACCGTCCCGATAGAGCACACGACCATGTCACTTGAACGCATTGACCGCGTTGCCGTTCTCGGCGCGGGGAACATGGGACACGGGATCACCGAAGTAACGGCGCTGGCCGGCTACGACGTCACGATGCGCGACATCAAAGACGAGTTCGTCGAGGACGGCTACGAGTCCATCGAGTGGAGCCTGCAGAAACTCGAGGAAAAGGAACTGATCGACGAATCGGCCGACGAGGTCCTCTCGCGAATCGAGACGACGACGGACCTCGAAGCGGCCGTCGCCGACGCCGACCTCGTCATCGAGGCCGCACCCGAGGACCTCGACCTGAAACACGACATCTTCACCGATCTCGAGGAGTACACCAGCGGCGACACGCTACTGGCGACGAACACCTCGAGTCTGCCGATCTCGGACATCGCAGAAGCAGTCGACTCCTCGGAGCGTGTCCTCGGCCTGCACTTCTTCAACCCGCCGGTCAAGATGGACCTGGTCGAGGTCATCTACGGCGAGGACACCAGCGACGAGGCCGCCGAGGCCGGCTACGAGTGGGTCGAGTCGATCGGCAAGACGCCGATCTACGTCCGCAAGGACGTCCGGGGCTTCGTCGTCAACACCATCGTCGGCCCCTTCGGCGGCGAACCCGCGTTCATGGTCTCGAACGGCGAAGCGACGATCCGCGAGGCCGACGCGACGATGGTCCACGAGCGAGGGTATCCGATGGGACCGTTCGAACTCGGCGACCTCACCGGGATCGACGTCGGCTACCACGTCCGCAAGGAGGGCGGCGATCCGATCCCGCCGATCACGGAGGAGAAGGTCGACGCTGGCGATCTCGGCCAGAAAACCGGAACAGGCTTCTACGACTACGAGGACGGTGACGGGGCCGACTACGAACCCGAGGACGCGGGCGACTTCGACTGGCTCCGCGTCGAGGCCCGCATGATCAACCGCGCGGCCTTCCTCGTCGGCGAGGACGTCGCGACCCCCGAAGAAGTCGACACCGGCGTCCAGCTCGGGCTGGGCTTCCCCGAGGGAATCTGCCGACGCGGCGACAAGATCGGGCTCGACAGCGTGCTCGAGAAACTCGAGACGCTCTTCGAGGAGACGGGCGAAGACCGCTTCGAGCCCCATCCCTATCTCAAGGAACTCGTCGCGGAGGGCAAGACCGGCGAGGACGCCGGCGAGGGCTTCTACAACTACGACGACGACAGCCTCGGTCCCTACCACGACCTGAACTACGATCTCGAGAACGGCGTCCTGCAGGTCGAACTCGACCGGCCGTCCCGGATGAACGCGTTGTCCGAGGACTTGCTCTCCGAGATCGACGACCTGTTCTCCTCGGTCGACACCGACGAGGTTCGGGTCGCGACGATCGAAGGGAGCGGCGATCGCGCGTTCAGCGCCGGCGCGGATATCTCCGGGTTCACCGATGCGAACCCGACGGACCTGATGGACGTCTCGCCCGGCTTCGAGACGGTCAACGACTTCCCGCGGCCCGTTCTCGCGAAGATCGACGGGTTCTGTCTCGGCGGCGGCCTCGAACTCGCGTTGGCCTGCGACCTGCGGATCGCGACCGATCGGTCGTCGTTCGGCGCGCCCGAGATCGGCCTCGGCCTGATCCCCGGTGGCGGCGGCACCCAGCGACTCACCCGCATCCTCGGCGAAACCCGCGCGAAGGAACTGGTCTTCCGCGGCAACCACATCGACGCCGACCGCGCCGCGGACTGGGGACTGATCAACCGCTCGGTCGAGCGCGAGGACTTCGACGACACCGTCGCGGAGTTCCTCGATGACCTGCGTTCGGGTCCGCCGATCGGCCTCAAAGTCGCCAAGAAAGTCATGAACGAGGGCCAGGACGCCAGCCTCGACGCCGCACTCGCCATGGAGAGTCAAGGCTTCGGCCTCCTCTCGAGCACCGACGACGTACTGGAGGGGACCACCGCGTTCGCCGAGGACCGCGAACCCGAATTCGAGGGCAAGTAACGCATGTCCGTCGGACCGGCCGCGGAATCAGGCTGGCCCGAATGGGAGTCGTTCGTCCGCCGTCACGGCTACCTGCCGTGGCTGAATCTCGAGGTGTTCGACCTCGAGAGCGGCCGCGCGGTCCTGGCGATCGAACCGGACGAGGACTTCGAGAACCCGGTCGGAACCGACGGACACGATCCGGTCCACGGCGGCATCGTCGCGACGCTGCTCTCACGACGACGGACCTCAACGTCTCGTATCTGCGGCCGGCGACCGGCGACCTGCGCGCCGTCGCGGACGTGCTCCGGGCCGGCGGGTCGACCGGCGTCACCGACGTGACCGTCGAGGGGGCCGACGGCGAGGCTGCCGTCGGTCGGACCACCTACCGACTGTTCCGCGACGGAATCGACGACGACTGATCGGTCGGTTCGAGTCAGTGCTTTCGAGGGCGGCCGCGCCCTCGCGTGAGCGGCGACCGATCGGCGACCGGTCACCGGCGGGGAGCGGTCACCGGTCGTTACGTTCCTCGCCGAGTTCCCCGAAGATTCGCGGATCGGTCTGAAACTTGAGGACGTTGTGGACCGCCGAGTTTCGAATGTTCGAAATGACCTCCCCGTAGTCCCGATAACAGTCGTGAATCCATCGGGAGATCTCCTGGCGGTCGCGGAACATCATCACCGTCTTCCACTGGTACTCCCCGTCCGAGAGGAAGAAAAACAGGGTGTGTTTGTCCGTCTTGATGTGCTCCATCGCCTCGCGCCAGTTGTCGGCGAAGTGTTCGGGGTTGAACTTGAATTCGAACAGCGCGAAGATGTAGTACTCCTCGTTGGGGATGATCGCCTCGCGGAAGACGCCCTCGTCGCGCATCCGCCGAATCGACTCGCTGACGGTGACGTGGGAGACATCGATCCCGTACTCCGACTCGAGGACCTGGGTGAGTTCCCGTGAAGACAACTGTGGATCGTTCGAGAGTTCGCTGAGGATCGCGATGTCGCGGTCTTTGAACTCCCAGTCAGGTGATTCGTCGCTCATGCTATCGTGACAGTCGTGGCGGTATGATGTTACGCTTGCGCTCCAGCAAGGAACGCACGAAGGTGGTCGGCGTAGGCAGCCGGTCGATCCGCCGGCACCCAGTGATAGGCGTCCGACAGCGGTTCGAGCGTGGCATCCGTGATGTCCGTGGCCAGTCGCTCGGCGTAGTCGTAGGGCTGCATTACGTCGTCTTCGCCCCACAACAGCAGCGTTTCGGCCGTAATCGCGCCGTAATCGATCTCGGTCGTGTGGTTCGTGTTCGTCGAGACGGCGTTGCGGACGAGCGAGACGTGTCCCGCGTCGGTCAGCCACGGCGCTTTCATGCCGTCGACGAACGCGGGGTCGGCTTCGCCGTAGGTCCCGTCGACGAACGCCGCATCGAGTCGCTCCTCGAGTGCCGCGCGCTCGAGGTCAGCGGTCGAGGGGAGGCCCAGCGTCGAGACGAACTCGACCGGCCAGGAGTCGTAACAGACTGCGTTCGAGAGGACGAGTTGGGCGACCCGGTCGGGGTTGTGTGCAGCGAAGCGCAGCGCGACGCCGCCGCCGATGTCGTGGGCGACGAGCGCGACCTCCTCGATACCGAGGTCGTCGAGGAGGGCTTCGAGGGCCGTCTCTTGAGCGCGGATCGAGCGGTCGAAATCGTCGCTCATCGCGGAGTGACCGTAGCCGACCATGTCGGGCGCGATCGTCCGGCGGTCGTCGGCGACTGCCGGCACGATATCGCGCCAGAGGAACGACCAGGTCGGGATACCGTGGAGGAAGACGACCGGCGGCCCCGTGCTTTCGTCGGAGCCGTCTTCGTGGTAGGCGACCGCGAGGTCGTGGCCGTCCACCGAAACCGTCGTCGACGACTGCTGTTCGGACCAGGTTACGTGATCGACCATTCAGCGCCCTCCGTTCGCCGCGCCACCCGTCGAACGACGAGCCACGTCGGTCCACTGCCGATGCGCGCGTCGACGGCCGGTTCGTGGGGAGCAGTCCCGTCTCACCATTGGTGTCACACCGCTAGTTCAGTTTCCAACATGAAGTCTGTTTTGGGGAATGTTACCGATGTTAACCATCTCGCCCGACAGAACGGGACAGGGAACGCGAGCAGCCCGACCGATGGATGCCGGCGGGAGTGACTCGGCCGGGTGGCCCTGATCCCGTGCGGTTATTCGTCGTCCGTGCCCCCCGTCAGTCCCGCCAGCGATTCGTCGCCGATCTCCTCCAAAACGCGCTCGTGGAACGACTGGAGGGCGGCGCTCTCGTCTTCGGCGAGGACGACATCGCTGGCCGACAGCGTGGCGAGACCGAACGCCCGCGGCGTCGGCGAGTCGAGTTGCCGCCGCGAAACGGTGAGGTCGCCGGCGTCGATCGCCCCGACGATGTCCTCGATCTCGCGGACGTTCAGTTTGTCCTCGAGAATTTCGCGGTAGGTCTCCTCGATCACCGCGAACTCCTCGAGTTCATCCGCGAAGCCGAGCAGCATCTCGCTCGAGACCTGCTGTTCGCTCGCGGACTTCTCGTAGCCCTTGTAGCGTTTGAGGATCATCAGCGAGCGCGTCGCGTTGATCCGGAAGTACCGCTGGAGCAGGTCCGTCTCCGAGAGCGACGCCCGCAGGTCCGTCCGGACCTGCTCGGCCTCGAGATCGGCGATGATCCCGTCGATGTCGACTTTCCGGTTGAGCGGCATCGAGAGGACGAAGCCGTTGTCCGCGACGGCTACACGGACGTTCGCGGTCGCCTCCTGTGCACAGCGGTAGGCCAACAGCCGCGACAGGCCGTCGTTGACCCGGCGACCGTACGCCGAGTGGACGTAGTAGTGACGGTCGTACTCCGCTCGGTCCCGGACGACCTCGACGGCGAGGCGGTCGGGCGTGCTCACGCTCTCCGTGCCGGCGTATCGACACTGGTGGTCGAACAGGCGGGCGATGGCCCGCACGCTGTCGTCGTCGAGGGGGAACTCCCGGAGCCACGCGCGGACCCGCGGCGGCCCGCCGGCCTCGTAGCGCTCGAGGAGGGCGTCCTGAAACGCGAGGATCTCGCGACCGAGATCGGACGAGAGCGGCAGTCGCTCGGAGTACCACGAGGGGACGGTCGGGCGGGCGCTCGTGCGATCGACGTAGACTTTCGAGCCCCGCCGGTAGCGGTACTCGAAGTTGCTCCCGCCGAGCACGAAGACGTCGCCTGTCTCCAGCGTGTCGAGGTACTGCTCGTCCAACTGGCCGACCCACTCGTCGCTCGCACGCGTGTACACGTCACACGTGAACGAGTCCGGGATCGTCCCGATATTTGTCATATAGATGACCCGCGCGAGTCGGCCCCGTTTCCCGACCAGCGGTTCGCCGACGGGGAATTCCTCGTGGTGATGTTGGCCGTCGGGCGGGTCGTTCTCGTCGCGCCAGACCTTCGCGTAGACGTTTCGCTCCTCGAGCCCGGCGTACTCGGCGGTGAGATATCGCATCAGCGACTCGTACTCGTCCTCGCCGTAGTTTCGATAGGGGTCGGCCCGACGGAGGATGGCGGTCAGTTCGGCCTCGGGGCGAATCTCGGCGATCGCCATCCCGTAGACGTGCTGGGCCGCTACGTCCTGGGCGTTCTCGGGGATCGACACCGAGTCGACGAACCCCTCGGTGGCTTTCTTGAGCATGACCGCACACTCGAGGAGTTCGTCCCGGTCGAGAGCGATCACGCGCCCGGTAACGGTCTGGCCGACCCGATGGCCCGCGCGGCCGATCCGCTGGAGCAGGGCGGCGACGGACTTCGGCGAGCCGACTTGGACGACGAGATCGACGTGGGGCATATCGATGCCCAACTCGAGGCTCGTCGAGGTGGTGACCACGTCGAGTTCGCCGTCTTTCAATCGGGCTTCGATCCCCTGTCGGACGTCCTTCGAGAGGCTGCCGTGGTGACAGCCGGAGTTGGCCTCGTCGTAGGCGTCGAACCGCTCGCGAAGGTTGTGAAGCACCCGTTCGGCCCCGGAACGCGTGTTCGTAAACACCAGCGTGTTCGTGTGGTCCTGGACGTGCTCGTGGAGCATCCGATAGAACCGCTCCTGGACGACCTCGCGGGGCGTGTTGATCAGGTCGTCGGTCGGACACTCGAGTCGCATGTCGAACTCGCGGGCGAAGCGAGCGTCGACGATCTCGTAGTCGCGTGGATCGCCACCCGGCTCCTCGCGGCCGACGAGGAACTCCGCCACCCGCGAAAGGGGCTCGATCGTCGCCGAGCAGCCGATCCGCGTCAGATCCCCCTCGGACATCGCCTCGAGTCGCTCGAGGCTGACCGCGAGGTGGGTGCCTCGTTTGCCCGCGGCCAGCGAGTGGATCTCGTCGACGATGACGTACTCCACGGTCCGGAGTTTCTCGCGGAACTTCGGCGAGTTCAGCAGGATCGCCAGCGTCTCGGGAGTCGTGTTGAGGATGTGGGGCGTCTCATCGAGCATCCGCTGGCGGTCGCTCGAGGACGTGTCGCCGTGGCGGATCGCGTGCCGGATCTCACCTGTCGATTCCGCGCCGCCGTCTCGTTCGTCGACGATATTTTCGATTCCATCGAGAGGGACCTCGAGATTGCGGTGAATGTCGTTCGCGAGGGACTTCAGCGGCGAGACGTAGAGGCAGTAGACCGAGTTCTCGAGGCCGTCTTCGGTGTCGCGATCACGCTTGTAGAGCTCGTTAATGATCGATGTGAAGGATGCGAGTGTATTATGAAGATACAATCCACCGCGCCCACCGACGAAGTTGTGCGTGTCCGGAACACTGAGATCGACGATCGTACCGTTGTAGGGGGATGTCTCGTTCGATTCTACGGTTACCCAAGCGATGTTTCGGCTGCGAATACTGTCGATCTTCGCGGCGAGTTCTTGTGTCGTTTCGTCAGACGGCAGCGACTGAAGTTTCGTAGACAGCGCGTCCAGTGCTTGTTCCGTAAGATATCCGCTTCGTCTGGCCACCTCGTAGATGTTGCCGAGCTCGGCATTGAATTCCCGATCGTTCTCGAAGTACTTCGACAGCGCACGAATGTCCCGATAGTCGAAGACGTGCCGTCCGATGTGGTTTCCGGAACGCTGTCCGGTGGTGTGTGCTTCCAACTGGTCGACGTTCGGATGGACGATCGAACACGCTGACAGGAGCGTCGACAGGTTCTCGATTCCGCGGATTGTGAGCGAATGATACGTTCGCTGCGTTTGTTCGTCCGTATTCGTCGCGTACTTCTCCTGGCGACCGCGGGCCGGGAGAATTCCGAACGAGAGCAAGAGGTATGTCAACTGCTCTATTTTCAACTCGTTGGCCTGTACGAGACGAACCTCGTTGGATCGAACCTCCGCCTCTAACGACAGAAACGTCGACAGAAACGACTGTTTGATCGGTTGTGACGCATTCAAGACCCAGTTCGGAAGCGACACGTCACGGCCCGGGCCGGGTTCGATATCCAGTAGTTCTGCAAAGAACACGGAAAACGCCGCGTCGGAAATAACGTAGTCGATTTCCGACTTTTGTTCGAATTCGATACCGAACTGATCCCACATCGTCTCCATTGCGCGTTCGAGAATCTCGGTCCGATTTTTCTGCGTAATCATCACAAATCGGTTCCGTTCGTACTCTCCGATGAGTCCCTCTCCGAGAACGAACGCAGCCAGTTCTGCGAGATCAGAGTCGAGCGTGGTTGGATAGCGAAATCGGGAAACGCGACCGTTGTCCGTTTTGACGAGTACCTCGCCGGGAGGAAGCCGCGTATACGCTTCTCGAAGTAACTCAAGAAATTCCTCGGAGCAGTACTCGCTCGTACCGTTGACGAGCTTTGAGACGGATGCGAGGCCGATGGACAGTCGATCCGCTACGTCTGCGTAGGTGAGGTCCGCGAGTGCGAGTGCGAGTCGCCGTTCGTACTCGTCGAACGCCGAAATGGGGACTTCTTCCTCGAGACGAGCGACGATCCGGTCTGACTCCGCCTCGGTCGCAACCAGCGGGAATTCCGATCGAAGCCGATCGAGCGCTGCACCCACGTTGAGCTCGATGTCACGCTCGGGAAGATCGATGTGCGTTGGAATTCCGATCCGGTCACCGTCCTCGATCTCACTTGCCGGTCGCCACTCGGGACCGGATGACGTCTCAACGAGAAGCGGATGATTCGGTGTAACCTCGACCTCTCTTCCGTACGACGTTTGAATCCGATGCATCGGTCCGTCGTAGGATTCCGAGTACACCATCGACTCACGGAGCGAGAGTTCGTCTTCGTCGAGCGAGTACGCTTCGATCGAACTCGTGTACAGTTCGCCGTCCTCGTCAACATCTGTAACTTTTCTATGTCGGCGTTCGAGAAGGTCTTCCGCCCGAACGACTGTTGCATCCCCATCATCTTGGATGACCATCGGCGTATCCGGCTTCACGCACTTTCCGCTCCCGGTCGGCGCACAGACCAGCGTGTTCGTCCCGTCGTGAATCTTCGGGATGGCTCCCTGCTGTGGCGGCGTAAAGAAGCCCTCGTTTTCGGGGACGAACTCGCCGAACTCCTCGAGCCACCACTCCTGTACCGCGGGCTCGAGCAACTCGAACACGTCGGCGTCCTCGATGGCTACGTCGGCCGGGTCGAAGGGGAGATCATCGTCGTCGACCGGCAACGCGAGGGGCTCGCTCCCGTCCATTACCGGCGTCTCGGTGGCCGGCGTGTAAGAGGGTTTGGACAGCGGGGTGAAAGTGAACGGCGAAGTCACCGGTCGAGTGGCGATCGGTCGGTGGATGCCCGCCTCGAGTCGCGTCCCGGTTCCGACCACAATACAGTTATCCCATCGTTGTTGACATTCAAGAAATGCTATCGGCGCGGTCCCTCAGTATTGCCGTCGTCGTTTTGCTCGTCGCGCTCCTCACAGTGGGGCTCGTCGGGGGAACGACGATCGTCGATCCCGACGGGGACGATGTCTCGCCGCTGGACGAACTTCGCGACGGCACTGCGGTCTTCGACGGCGATACCGACGGGGACGGGCTCGACGACGGGGCGGAGAAGCGATACGGAACCGACCCAACTCGCAGGGATACGGATGGAGACGGCCTCCCCGACGGGTCGGAAGTCCGCGAACGCGGAACGGACCCGCTCGAGGCGGATACGGACGGCGACGGCCTCACCGACGGCGCGGAAGTTCGCGATCACGGCACCGATCCCACCACGACGGACACGGACGGCGACGGGCTCGACGATGCCGACGAACTCGAGGCGCACGGAACCGATCCACAAACACCGGATACGGACGGTGACGGCCTCACCGACGGTGCGGAAGTCCACGAACACGGCACCGAGCCGACGGATTCCGATACCGACGGCGACGGACTTGCGGACGAGGCGGAGCTCAACCGGCGGAACCTGTATCCCGACGCCGACCCGCTCAGCACCGATATTTACGTCGAAATCGACACCATGGACGGCGTCGCCCTCGAGCGAAGCGAGGCCGACCGGATCGCCGCCGCATTCGATGCGGCTCCGCTGGACAATCCCGACGGATCGACCGGGGGCGACTTGCACATGCAGTTCAACGAGACGGTCCCGCGAGAGCCGTCGACCGACACCGGCGATCTGAGCCGGTATCGGTCGCGCTACTTCGATCGGGAGGGAATGGGGTATCACTATCTGATCATCGTCGAGGACATCGCCGAAGACCGGAGCCGCGGGACCGTCATCGGCAAAGCCGGGCTGGGAACGATGATGGTCGAAGCGCAGCCGGGCCCCGGGGAGACGGGGTCGACCGTGATGCACGAACTGGGCCACTCGCTCGGCCTCTCGAACGGGGACTTCGAGGGTATTGACACCGACCAGTACAGTTTCGCCAGCTACACGAGCGTCATGAACTACAATTCGCCGCGCGATTACTACGGGTTCTCCGCGGGCGGCTTCTTCAACGAATTCGACGACTGGGCATACATCGACGACCACATGTTCACGCCCGCGACATCGTTCGTTTCCGACGACGAGTGAGCCGTACTCGACCCACGACACCCGTCCGCTGGCGACTGCCGACCCGCGTGGCTCGGCCGCAGGCGAACTGCCGGCCTCCCTGGTCGCCGCCGTTCCCTCGAGCACCCCCGACTCGTCGACACGACCGTGCGCGCCACGAGACGCGAACTCGAGTCTTCGCGTGCCGCCCCTTCCTCCAACCGCATACGGTCGGGACCGCGTGCTCGAGCGACACCGCTCGCCATGTGACAGCCTAACGCCCTTCTCGAAGTGACAGACATCTGCTAGTTCCTGTAGTATTCTCGGAATAGCACGACAGCGTCGCTTCAAGGGCACACTGGAACTCCGATAGTCTCCCCTGATTCTCAGTTCTGAAAGCCTTTCATCGTTTACGGACCTTCACTATCCCTTACCTATATATACATCTGGCCGCCTCGGTGCTATTAGCATCGGTGACGACTCGAGAAAGCGGGGACGCGAGGTTGGTTCCAAATCCCCTTGGTCCGCACGTCTCGCTTTGCCGAGACGGAAGATAAGCTTTCTCACCGTTCACAGCCGATGGGTAAGAAATATGGATTTGAAATCATACCGCAACAAACTGGTTGGCAGCGAAAATGAACGAGCAGTATCACCCGTTATCGGCGTGATTCTGATGGTGGCAATCACGGTCATTCTCGCGGCCGTTATCGCCGCCTTCGTGCTTGACCTCGGTGGGAGTGTTGGGCAGGAAGCACAGGCTGGTGTCTCGATGGAAGTTGACAACTCGAATAGTCAGGTGCAAGTAGAAGTCACATCGCTCGGGAACGCAGATCACGTGAACCTGACGAGTAGTGACTGGGATAGTAGCTTTGACTCGACCTCATCGACGAGTAATGCAACCTATATGAAGGTTGGTGATGCCGTCACGTATACTGAAGGAGATGACATTCAGACAAGTGGTCAAATGTCTGCTGTTGCCGTCATTAACGAGAGCGAAACGGAAACGCAGGTTGGAAGCGAAGAATGGGACTTTAATTAACAAATCCATAGTAATACAATGGATTTGAAAAACTATAGGCGGAAAATCGTTGGTGACGATGAACAGCGTGCTGTGTCGCCGGTTATTGGTGTTATCCTGATGGTGGCAATCACGGTCATTCTCGCGGCCGTGATCGCTGCCTTCGTGCTTGATCTTGGAGGGAGTGTCGGCCAAGAGGCACAGGCAGGTGTGACGGTTGACGTAAACGAGGAGACGAATAAAATCACCGTCGAGGTAACGTCACTCGGGAACTCCGATCACATCAATATTACTGGTGATGTTCGAGATGAAGGCGACAACGATGACACCGCTGGTAACGGAGCATACGCTGGGACCTGGGATGGTACAGATCCAGCCAAAGACACCATGTCTGAACTTGGTGTTGGTGAATCAGTCACCTTCGGTGCGACCAGCTCAGGTGCAGATGTTGAAATGAATCAAAACGCGGATACAGGAACAGTGACTGTCGTTGCCGTAATCACTGAAGACGAGACGACAACGCAGGTCGCTAGCAAAGACTACGATCTCGACTGGAGCTAACGCTTCCGTCGGATTTTCATTTTTAGGATATTCGTTTATTCAGTGGAAACACTGTATCGGTCGCAAAAAATCGTAGGTGGTTGTATTCGTTCGAGACAGTGAGTATTTTAGAACCCTCGCTGACGTTTGTCGTTGAACTATTGATGCGGCCGTTGGGTATCGTAGTCGTGTTCGGACTGCTCAACCGACATTCTAACACTGCCCAACTGCCCATTCTCGAATTGTGGAACGGACAATGAAAACCTTAAATATGTGTTATTTTTGGCTTAACTTTAATTAATAAAATTGAATTTACTGTGTAATCCTGGCCGAGAAATGCGGTCAGATAACCACTATCATCAACGAGGAATTCGATGTTAGAGAGATCGTATTTCTCGGCCAACTGATTGAACGCAAGGCTGAATCGGTGCCTTGTCGCCCGAAAACTGCAGCATCGAAAATGAATCTTGAGTCATTTCGAACCCGCAGAAGCGACAGACATGAACCGCTGGCGGGAGTTCCTCTGTCTCGGAACTCATGCCGACCACCTCTTACTTAAAGAGAGGTGTTTATTCCATGATGGCCCTAAGTGAACGTTGGAACTACAGGGTGCTCTCCCTGCAGTAATTTTCATCCAGGAAAACGTGAAATGGGACCGCCGAGAATTGAACTCGGGTCCTACGGACCCCATCCGCAGAGGATACCACTACCCCACGGTCCCACACGTGAACCGATGGCCGTCTGCCGCTTAAGGGTGTCGTTTCGAAGCCGGTGCGTCACCGTGTTTCGTACCCAACCGATCGAGGCCGCTCAGACGAGTACGCGCTCGAGGGCGACCACGAGACCGCTGTCAGCGTCCGCGGCACCGACCCGCTCGCCGAGACACACCGCTGCACCGTCGGGCGTGTAACAGGCGACCAGCGATCCGTGGTCGATCCCGTCATCGGCCTCGAGCACGCCCGGTGCGTAGACGGGTGCGCCGTTGGCCACCTCGCGGGCCGCGTTCTCGGCGATGACGATGCTCGGAATCCCCTCGAGAATCCGCTCGGCGGGATCGACGATGTCGTACAGCGGTTCGGGGTCGTCGTCCTCGAGCCAGAAGCCGAGGGCGTCGAGGAAGTCGTGGGCGCTGTGGAGCGTGCGGTCATCGAACGGCTCCGTCGCCGTTCTGCGCAGGTGCCCCATGTGCGCCCCGGTACCGAGCGCCAGCCCGAGGTCGTGACACAGTTTGCGGACGTAGGTGCCGCTTTCACAGCGGATTCGCAGGAGGAGGCGGCGGTCCTCGACCTCGAGCACCTCGAGATCGTAGAGTTCGCGGACGCGGAGTCGGCGCGAGACCGCGCTCTTGCGCGGGGGCTTCTGGTAGATCGGGCCCTCGAACTCTGCGACGACCGATTCGGCGTCGGCCGGGACCGGCGCGTGACACTCGAGGACGGCGACGTACTCCTTCCCGCCCTCGAGGAAGACCTGCGCGAGTCGGGTCGCGTCGCCGAGCATAACCGGGAGACAGCCGGTCACTTTCGGATCGAGCGTCCCGGCGTGGGCGGCACGATCGATCGTCGACGCGACGCCGCGCTCGGCCAGCGTCTCGACGACGGCGTCCCGAAGCCAGCCGCTGACCTGATGGGAGGAGGGGCCGGGGGGTTTGTCGAGGTTGACGACACCGAAGGTGAGCAACTCGGCGGGCGAGCGAGCCGCCGGTGGGCCACGGAGCGTCATCAGAAGTCGGTCTCGAGGTCGACGAGTGCTTTTCCTTCGTCGCCGGCGTCGTCGTAGCGCTCGACGGCCGTGACGAGCATGTCGAGGACGGCGTCGGGCTCCCAGCGGGCCGTGTTCACCGAGAGATCGTAGATCGTCAGGTCACGAATGTCGATGCCGTAGTACTCATC
Source organism: Natrinema pallidum (assembly GCF_005890195.1). Taxonomy (NCBI): domain Archaea; kingdom Methanobacteriati; phylum Methanobacteriota; class Halobacteria; order Halobacteriales; family Natrialbaceae; genus Natrinema; species Natrinema pallidum. The sequence goes on from NZ_CP040637.1 coordinate 1,273,892, forward strand.
GTACCGCTGAGCCTCGCTTGCCTCGCGGGCTTTCGTCTCTTCAGTCGCACGCGCGGGGACCTTGTCCTCGCGCTCGGCGATGCGCTCGCCGCGCACCCGCGCCGGTGCATCGAGCCAGAAGCGGAAGTCCGCCTGCTCGCCGGCCAGCCAGCCCGCGAGTCTGGACTCGAGAACCAGATCGTCCTCCGCAACGGCGATCTCGCGCAGCCGTCGATCGAGGTCGCGATCGATCTCGTCGTTCTCCTCGGCGAGTTTGTTGAACTCGAGCGGGGTATAGCCGCGTTCGTCGGCCAGCTCTCGAAAGATGTCACCGCCGCTGACGTGGTCGAGATCGAAGGCGTCGGCGAGTAACTCCGCAGTCGTGCTCTTCCCGCTTCCCGGCGGGCCGGAGACGGTGAGTAACATACTCCCTCTGTGAGGGGGCCGGTAAAATGGGTTTTGAATCGGGGAGCGGAGGCGATGCCTTCTCGGGGCGGACGTCCGGGCGCGAGGCGAGCACGGAGCGGCGGCGAGTCCCCCTCAGGTGCTCGCGGGCGACATATCGATGTTCAGCGACTTGCGCAACAGCTGGGAGAACCCCATCGAGCACAGGAAGTACCAGACGATCCAGGCCTGCATCGGACCGAGTGCGCCCTCTTGCCACTCGATTTCACCGATGAGAGGCATCACGACGGTCCGCTCTGCGTCGCCGATGCTGCCCGTTCGGATCGACCAGTACATCCAGAGGAACAGCGGGATCGTCAACAGCATGATCCAGACCATCGGACGGAACTGCTCTTTGAACATGCCGAGGTTGTCCGCCATGGCCTCCATCTGCTCCTCGCGGGCGCGCTCGATCTCGTTCTCGAGGCGTTCGATTTCCGCCTCGCTTGCGCCCCGCTCTTCGGCGTCTTTCTTTTCTTGGCGGAGTTCCTTTTGCTCCTCCTGGACGGCCTGCATCCGCTCTTGGTACTTGCCCATGACCTCCGTGTTCATCAGGTTCGCCTGGAGCAGCGACGAGTAGAGGCCGGTAATCAGCGCGACCGAGAGGATCACGGCGTAGAACGGGAGCGCCGCATCGAGCGGACCGAGGACGGCGTTGACCGTCCTCCCGACGACGTTCTGGATCGAATCGAACCAGTAGCCGGGCATCAACAGGAGCGCGCCAACGCCCGCGAGCTTGTCCCACTGCGACCAGCTCGATTCGTCCTCGTCGATGTCGACGTCGGCAGCGGCGCTGCTCCCGCCGTCACCGTCGAGGGCCCGGTCGAAGGCTTCGCGGTCGGCGATTTCGAACCCCTGATCGCCGTCGACTAACACTCCTTTTTCGATCAATCGCCCCCACTGGCCGCTCGTCAACTCGTCGCTGACGTCGGCCCATTGGACCTCGCCGCCGTTCCTGTCGGCCTCCTCGCGGATCGCCTCGAGAGCGGTCGCCATCGAGGAGTCCTCGCGCACGAGGGCGTCGATCTTCTCGGCTGTACGCGTCATCTGCTTGTCCTAGGCGTCGTCCGGTATACAAGTGTTTTTCTTCGGTACTCCCAGCGGTTTCGGAACACTCGGCGATGTGTCGTTCGACCGGCGGGGACGGATGGCATCGATGAGACAGACGGAATCGCAGTCCGTGTCGCCGTGTCCGGCCCGTAACCTGTCCGCTGCCGCTCGGATACCCCCGAGGCACCGTGGTGAGCACGCAGACGCGATAGCGAGCAGTCCCGTAGTATTCCGGACTATCAGTCCGATATGAACTGTTTGATCGGTCGAACGGTTTATTATTCGGAACCCCGAACGCTTGGTCGATAGAGATGGGTTCACGACGTGGTGGCGGGGCAGTTAGTCCGTCGAAAAGGGGGGTAACTGCGGTGATCGGCCTCGTGTTGTTGATCGGGCTGGTCGCAACCGTTAGCGTCGGTATCCTTCTCATCGCGGGGGACACGATGAACGACGCGGAACAGCGTTCGGAAAACGAGCGAGTCGAACAATCGTTCGTCGAGATGAGCCAGCAGATGGCCACGGTCTCATCGAATACCGATATCTCGCGGACGATGGAGTTCGACGCCGGCGAACGTGGTGCACTTGTCAAGACGGAGACCGGAACGATCAATATTTCCGGTCCGGATCTCAACGAGACCATTTCGATTCCGATCGGTGCCGTCGAGTACGAGGGGGACGATGGTACTCGTATCTCCTATCAAGCGGGAGGCGTCTTCCGCGAAACCGGCAACGAAACGCGGGTCGTCTCCGCGCCGCCGGTATACTACGACAATAAGGATAACACGTTCTCGTTCCCGATCACCGAGATGAACGACGATACGCAACTCGGCTCGGGTGATGTACGAATGTCCCATGCGGACACAACTGCATACACGAACGTGACCTATGTCGAACAGAGTACTGTGACGGTCGAAATTACGAGCGAATACTGTGTCGGCTGGGAGGCGTACTTCGACGGTCAGACCGCAAACGCGGAAGGGCAAGCGATCACGGAACGGTGTGGGAACGATAACACGATGATCGTGGAACTTGGTCGAACGGAGGTCGAAGGCGACTTCAGCCAGGCGGTGTACGCCGGTGGCGGCGGGATCGAACTCGGCCATCACCATGCCGAAATCGACGGGAACGTTACGACCGACGGCGAAATCCACGGCTCGGGTGATGTCACCGGAACCGAAACGGAGGGCAACCAGCAGTCGATTCCGTCGTTCGATAGCGTGATTCAGTCGAAAGTCGACGGCGCTGAACGGGGAGACGGTGAACCGATCGACCTCGGCGAGAACAAGACGACCCTCGAGGGCGGCAAGACGTACTACGATCCGGACGGGTTCGATCTACAGAACGACGTGACCGCGGACTTGGACGATGGGAACGTGACGCTCATCGTCGACGGTGATATGAAATTTACTAATAGCGATCTCACGGTTGATCCAACCGGGGCCGCGGACAATACCTCGTTTCAGGTGTTCTCGACGGGGGATATGGCCATTGATAACCAGGACGTGTGTGTCGGAAGCTGCGACTACGGTTCCGGCGATGCCAAATCCCTGCAGATCTACGGGACCTCGTCGATGCTCGTCCACGTCGGGACCGGGAACTCGAAATTCGAAGGCATCCTGTATGCGCCACGTGACGAAGGATACGCCGAGTCGGAGGGGATCGATCACTGTAGCCACGATGTGAACGGAACGGAACCGGACGTCTGTATCGCCGGCGGTGGCGGGAAGGCCCAGATATTCGGCACTATCATCGCAGGACCGATGTACGTCGACAACAATTTCGAAATCGAACACGACACGTCGCTGACCGGCTTCGAACCGGACGTTCGACACGGCGTCTTACCGCCTCGACTGACGTATCTCTCGATCGCAGTGCACGAAATCGACGTCGAAAACAACTGAGTCGGTTACGCCGCGTCTTCGATCGTTTCCTTCACCGCTTCCCACACGTCGTCCGGAGCCTGCTCGCCGTCGATGCGCTCGAGGTCGCCCTGCTCCTCGTAATGCTCGACCACGGGTTCGGTGTTCTCGTGGAAGACCGAGAGTCGCTCTCTGACCGTGTCTTCGGTGTCGTCGTCCCGCTGGACGAGGCGCGCTTCGACGTCCGGGTCCGCGGGCGGGTTGTACTCGACGTGGTAGATGTCGCCCGTTTCGGGGTCCAGCCGCCGACCCGTCAGCCGGTGGACGAGTTCTTCCTCGCCGACATCGAGGTAAAGAACGACGTCGAGGTCGGTCATGTCCTCGAGTTCTTCGGCCTGTTCTAGGTTCCGGGGATAGCCATCGAGAACGAAGCCATCGGCCTGACTGAGTGCCTCGTCGACGATGGCGTTGACGACTTCGTCGGGAACGAGTTCGCCCTGATCCATGTATTCGCCGGGGGTGTCGTACTCGGTATCCATGTCGGAGATGTCCATCTCCTTATTGTTCCGCAGAGCGTCGCCGGTAGTGATATGATCGACATCGAACTCCTCGATGATCTTTGCACTCTGCGTTCCCTTTCCTGCCCCGGGGGCACCGAGAATCAGGATTCGTGGCTGAGCCATAGGGCACGGTTCAGCGGCGGCACATAAAGGCTTAAAGAATCGGGCACGATCATCCGATTATGACGCGCTTCGCTGCCGCCGAGTCCGCCGAGCGACGGAAACTGTACGTCGACGCGATCACTGCCCACCGCGAGCGCGAGAGCGCGTTCCTGACCGTCGAAGCAGACGGGAACGCACTCGAGGCGAACGGCGAGACGGCCTCCGAACGCGGTCCCAATGCCGGCGAATCGGACGGACCAACCGATCCGAGCGTTCCATGGGTCCAGTTCGGCGACGGGACGATCAACCTCGACTGTACCGATGAGGAGTTGGATGCGCTGAAAGCCCTCCTCGAGTCGTTTCCCGCGTTCAAAATCGACGACCTGATCCGCCCCGAGGAAGCCGAGGGAGTGAACGTACGGATCAGCGCAAAGGCGGACGCAAACCGGATCGCCCAGTTCATCGACCAGGTGTTTCTCGAGGTATACGACCTGCCGGCGGCGTTTCGCGTCTGGGTCGTCGATATCTGACTGGCGTCCGATCGAAACGCCTCCAACCGACCACGAGAGGGAGGACGATCAGTCGGGACCGGGTTTTGTCGAGCAGGTGGCGTACGACCGACCGGCTGGTCGACGCGTAAGCGAGACCGGATCCGGGGAAACACCCTCTCGAGCCGATCGTGGACGAATATATTCGGCGTGATGAGGTGTTACCGGCCGGGAGTGTCGGTGGTCGTCCGTGGACACGAACCCTGGCAGCGACAGAAAAAAGAGTATCGGCCCCAATAGAACAGTGATGGATCGACGAGGCGGAGATCAGTCGGCTCGAGCGACACGGCAACGATCCGCCGTCCCGGCGACCGATAGACGGCGTCACCCGGGCGGTTTCCAAATAGATAAGTGCCCTCAGCAATCAATCTCCGACATATAACCGGAGTTCAAAAGAGGTGAATACAATCATCAACCTACTGACGACCCCGATGCAGAGGACACGTGCCGACGTGTTCGAGCAGATCTTTCTGGTCTTCCTCGGACTCGGTGCACTCGTCGGAATCATCGTGATCGCGTATACATTGTATAACGCGTACAAATACCGCGACACCGGCGAGGCCGACGAGGGTGACGATCTGCCATCCCTCGGGGAGTTACCGACAGGCGGACAGGGCGGGAAGAAGCTGTTCCTCTCGTTCGGAATCAGCGCCGTTATTGTCATTTCGCTGGTGATCTGGACGTACGCGGCGCTCCTGTACGTCGAAGATCCCGGCGACGGTGCCAAGAGCGCACAGGAGGACGCGCTCAACGTCGAAGTCACCGGCGATAGCTTCGCCTGGTTCTTCGAGTACGAGAACGGCATCGAATCGACGAGCACCCTTCGTGTCCCCGCCGGCGAGCGGGTCTGGGTGGAGGCGACATCGGGTGACGTCTGGCACGCGTTCGGCATACCCGATCAACGGGTAAAAGCCGACGCGATTCCGGGCGAATACGACGAGACGTGGTTCCAGGCCGACGAATCCGAAGCCGGCCAACAACAGGAAATCAAGTGCTTCGAACTCTGTGGCGAGTACCACACCTCGATGGTCGGAACGCTACAGATCATGGACGCCGACGAGTTCGATCAGTGGATGGACGAGCAGTTGACGATGGCGTTCACGATCGAAGATCAAAACGGATCCCGCGTGACCGAGGGCTATGAACTCACGCTCGAGAGTCAGGAATCCGACTTCGAAGGGAGCTACACGGCCGACGAATTCGACAACGGTACCATCGAAGTGTCCGACATCGAGCAAGCGGGCAAATACAACGTGACGATCGAACCGACCGACGGCCAGTTCGAACGGGTCGAAAACCAGTTCGACATGACCGGCCCGGTCGAGGAAACCTACACACTCGAGATGAACGCGACGGAACGTACTGCTAACGAAAGCGAAACGAACGACGGAGGTAGCGCCTGATGAGTGATCTGCCACCGAAGCGGTCGATCAAGCGCTGGCTGGTCACGACCAACCACAAGGACGTCGGCATCCTCTATATGGCGACGTCGATGTTCTTCCTGCTTTTCGGTGGGACCCTGGCACTGCTGTTCCGGACCCACCTCTGGCAATCCGGCGGGACGGGGCTGCTCACCAACGACCAGTTCTACCAGTCGGTTTCCGGGCACGGACTCATCATGGTTTTCTGGTTCCTGTCGCCGATCGCCAGCGGATTTGCGAACTATTTCGTCCCGCTCCAGATCGGGGCGAAGGACCTCGCGTTCCCCCGTCTGAACGCCCTGAGTTACTGGTTCTACCTGTTCTCGGGCATCCTGATGGCGATCTCGTTCTTCCAGGGCGGCTCGTTCTCCGGCGGCTGGACGATGTACGCCCCGCTGAACGTGCCGACGTATACTCCGGCGATGCAGGCGATGACCGGCGGGAACTCGATGGTTCTCGCTTTGGTCCTGTTCTGTATCTCCATCACGATGGGGACGGTAAACTTCCTGACCACGATGCACCGATCCCGTGCTGAGGGACTCGGTCTGTGGAACATGCCGATGTTCTCGTGGTCGTGGCTGCTGACCGCCTGGATGATGCTGTTCGCGTTCGCGGCGCTGCTGGCAGCCGTGCTGTTACTCTCGGTCGATCGGCTGTTCCTCACGCAGTACTTCGCGACCGATCAGGGCTCGAGCCTGCTGTGGGCGCACATCTTCTGGTTCTTCGGCCATCCGGAGGTGTACATCGTCTTCTTCCCCGCCTTGGGGATCATGTTCGAGACGTTCCAGACGTTCACCGGACGACGACTGGTCGGCCGCAAGTGGGTTATCATCGCGATGGTCCTCGTCGCGGTCCAGTCGTTCCTCGTCTGGATGCACCACATGTTCCTGTCGACGATCAACCTCCCGATCAAGACGCTGTTCATGGCGACGACGATCGGGATTTCGCTGCCCTTCGACCTGATGGTCTTCGCGCTGATCTATACGATGGTCAAAGGGCGCGTTCGATTTACCACGCCGTTCCTGTTCTCGCTGGGTGCGCTCGTGTTGTTCATCCTGGGAGGCATCACCGGCGTCTTCCTGGGTGCCGTCGTCCTCGACTACGAGTTCCGCGGCACCTACTGGGTCGTCGCGCACTTCCACTACGTGATGGTCTCGGGAGTGACAGCACTGATGGGCGGCATCTACTACTGGTGGCCGAAGCTCACCGGGAAGATGTACTCCGAACGGCTCGGAAAGCTCAACTTCGCGGTCTACTTCATCGGCTTCAACCTGCTGTATTTCCCGATGTTCATGGCCTGGGAGACGCCACGGCGTGTCTTCCACTACGGTAGCGGTGCCCAGATCTATCATCAACTGGCAACCGTGGGGGCGTTCGTCTTCGGTGCCTCCTTCCTGATCATGTTCTTCACCCTCGGGAAGAGCCTGGTCTCGGGCCCCAAGGCCCCCGACAACCCGTGGACGTACTCCCGGACCGCCGAGTGGGCGATTCCATCGCCGCCACCGCTCGAGAACTGGCCCGACCGGCCGAGCTACGCCAGCGGGAAACTCGAGTTCGTTGACGATACCGCGGCCGCGACCGACGGCGGCGTCGCACAGGAAGCGACCGGCACGGCAGCCGCGACGCACGAAGAAGAGCACGCCGATCACGCCAGCATCTGGCCGCTCGGCATCGGTATCGCGACGTTTACGTTCTTCCTCGGGCTCAGCGGCATCACGCCGTATTTCTTCTCGTTCGTCGAGTCACACATCCACAGCGGGGTCGGGAACTTCGTCACCCTCGATTCGGCACCCGCACAGAACATCGTCTACCCGGCCCTCATGGTGCTCGGACTGGCGATGCTCGCGGTCACGCTGTTCCAGTTCGGTCGCGAGCAGTTCACTGCACCCGAGATGGCCGTCGCCGAACGCTGGCCGTTCGGCGGCATCAGCAACGAGAAGCTGGGCGTCTGGGTCTTCCTGGCCTCCGACGTCGTCGTCTTCGGTGCCGCGATCGGTGCATACGTGTTCATGCGGATCCACATGGGTTGGCACGACTGGCATCTCGACTCGATCACCGAGGCCGGTCTGTTCAACACGTACGTGCTGTTGACCTCGAGTTTCACCGTCATCCTCGCGCACGTGATGGCCGAGCGTGAGAACAAGAAAGGACTGCTCGGTGCGCTGAGTGCGACGGTTCTGCTCGGACTCGTGTTCATGGGCGTCAAAGCCTTCGAGTACAGCAGCAAGTTCGCGGACGGTCACTACTGGTTCAGCGGCATCGAGTACTCGCTGTACTTCGTGACGACCGGCCTGCACGCGCTGCACGTCATCCTCGGGCTCCTGATCGCCCTGTTCATGATCTACCGCGTCATCTCGATCGACGCTTATCTCGAGGATCACATGCCCGTGGAGTACTTCGGTCTCTACTGGCACTTCGTCGACATCGTGTGGGTCTTCCTGTTCCCACTGTTCTACCTGATGTAGCGATCCGTCGCTACACGGGATTCGTTTTCTTCGGTTTGTGTTCTGCTCGGCAAGCGAGAGCAGCGGATCGCAACGGCCGCAGTACTCTCGAGCACTACGATACTGAGCACCGTCAGTACGACGAGGGGCCGACGCGTCTGCGAGACGTCGTCGGACCGACAGCGCTCTCGTCGCCGCGTAGCGCCGGACGGCTACTCGCGTTCGACGGTCGAGCTGTCAGTGCCGGGTCGACTCTCGGTGTGTCCGGCCACGGGTCCGAGCGCCGTCAGCCGAAGCCGGAACTAGTGAGTCGTCAACATCGCCGTCGAGTCGGACCGGCCGTCACCGCCTCCCGACTCGGTACCGTACCAGAACGGCGAGGGTCAAACTGACCACGATGAGAACGCCGGCGATGAAAACGGGACTCGAGGGAGAACGTGCCCCCTCACTCGGGTTTGAATCGCTCGCGTTGCCGGCGACCGAGTCATCGGACGGCCGGCGGACGGCGACGAGCGCGTCAGCGGCGGCTTTGGCATCGACGATGCCGTGCCCGTAGCGGGTCTCGAGCGGTTCCGTGCCATTGGCCGTCGTCGTGTCGCCAGTGACTGTGCCGGCCGCGGGCATGCGAGCCGTTTCGGTTATCGCCGTCGTGATCTCGTCGGGCGTCGCGTCGGGCTCGATCGACAGGAGTAACGCGGCCGTTCCGGAGACGTGCGGGGCTGCCATCGACGTTCCCGGCATCGATCGGTACCCGCCGCCCGGAGCGGCGCTCGTGACCGCGACACCAGGGGCGACGACATCGGGGACGACGTACGACGGTGGGGCCGTCCAGTCCGGCGGCGCTGCCGCCCACTCGGTCCGATCGATCCGCTGTCCGCTGGAGAACGAGGGGACAGCGCCGTTCCGATCGACTGCGCCCACGCTGATCGTCTCGTAGACGTTTCCGGGGGAGCCGGATGTCTCCGGTCCGTCGTTGCCGGTCGCACCGACGACGACCGCACCGCTTTCCCGCGCGTTCCGGACCGGATCGATAAACGGCGCGTGTTTCCCGGTCGCACCGAAACTCAGACTGATCACGTCGGCGTCCTGCCGGACGGCCCACTCCATCCCGGCGACGACCTGCGCGAACGACCCGTTCGTGTCGGTCATCACGAGCCCGTGAAGCAACTCCGTCTCGGGGGCGACGCCGATCGCGGTTCCGGTCGTCGCTCCACCGGCTACCGTCCCGCTCACGTGCGTTCCGTGCGTTCCCGTATCGTGTGGCGTCGACCCCGCGACGCGCCCGCCTGTCGCGTCGAACTCCGCCCATCCGCCGGGATAGGTCGGATCGGACGGATCGTCCGTCGCGAGGTCGATATCGGGGTGGCCGGTATCGACGCCGGTATCGAGGACCGCGACGCGAACGCCCTCCCCGCGGGTATCGTAGGCGTCCCAGGCGTCGGTGGCATTGACTTGCGCGAGCCCGGCCGTGGTTCGTCGTTCGCCGCCCGCTAACGCGGCCGCTCCCGACGCCGTCGCGTTCACGCGATCCGGCCGCTCGGGAACCGACACCTCGACGTTCTCGTGGACGGCTTCGACCGCACCGAACCGGTCGAAGGTCCCGTAGTCGACGGCGTCGGTATCGACCTCGAGCAACACGGCGTTGGTGAGCCAGAACGTCTCTTTGACGTGGAGCCCGTCTCTCCCCCGTGCGTACTCGAGGAGCGGCTCCTGTGTCGACTCGGCATGAGTCTCGAGCCGTCGTTCGGTCTCGTCCGCGCTGATTCCGGCGGGGATATCGGGCTCCTCGAGTCGGATCACGGCCTCGACCGTCGGTCCGTCCGTAGGGAGGTCAGCATCGACGACGATCGGGTCGTCATCGGATTCCAGTGCATCGGCGGCGCTGTCCGAACCGAGTACACCCGGACCGACACCGGACGTCAGCAGGAGCCAGGCGACGACGAGGGTGAGTACGGGAGCCGTTCCCGAGCGGACTGACGGCATGATACACTTACTATGTCGCGATGAAATAAAGGGATTCTGAACGATCCACGTCCGTAGACGGTGGGATGGTCGCGAGTATACGCCCTCTCGAGCCGTCAGATCGGTCGCTCAGCCCGCCCAGACCAGCGCGTAAATGAACGTAAACAGGAAGTAGACGAGAAACACGGAGATGGCTGCCTTGAAGTGGAACGTGAACAGGTCGTACTCCTCGTCGTCGCGCTCCTCGTCGAAGACCTCGCGTTCGGCGTCGGAACACTCCTCGGCGTGATCGACGCCGATGTGGAACGTCACGTATCGTTCGGCGCGAAACGGCCGGCCGCAGTACGGACAGGTTCCAGCTGGCGTCTCGTCCGCGGGGACATCGTACTCGCGCTCGAGCGCTCGGTCGGTCGCCATTCGGTCGATGCTTGTGGTGTCGCGAGCAAGTGTTTGCCGGTTCGGCTGCCGAGACGGGCTCCGTCAGCCCGGAACGTAGGGCGGGCTCATCGTCCCCTGCGAAACGAGATAGAGACTCACCATCGTAAAGAAAACCATGACGACGATGAGCGGATACTGGCTCCTGATCGCCTGGAGCTTCCCGGGGAACAACTCGAAGGAAACGGTGTGGGCGACCCACACCGCGAGGACGTGCCCCAACAGGATGCCGGCGATCTCGACGTAGCCGAACCAGCCCGGCAACGCGTACCGGGTCGGGTTCGGCGGCGGGTTCAACGGCATCGCCAAAGCATCGAGCAGCGACGGCCACAGCGAGAGTCCGAACCCGACGTAGTGTGCGAGGTGGTAGCCGGCGGCGATGGCAAGCAGCGGCGCGGCGAGTCTGTAACCGAGGTATCGCCGCGAGAGGTACGTCTCGGCTCGCTCGCGAGTCCGGTCGATGGCGACCCAGTAGACCTTCCAGAACAGGGCGAAGCCACCAACGAGCAAGAGGAGATAGACAAGTACCGGCGGGAGTCCGATCCCGACCAGCGCTTCGATGGTCCAGACGCCAGCCGGCGTAACGATAAAGCCGCTGTAGGTCAGTTCCCAGACCAGCGCGAGCACGAATGCTACGAGCGACGTGTCAGTGATGAGATCCGGCTCGCTCAACCGCGACCCGGGATATCGGAGTTCGAGCCCGTCATCGGTTCGCTGAATCGGTGCCACGGCCCCGTAGAGGCGAAACCACAGCGAGAGGGGGTCGCCGCGTCGAAACCACGTCCCCGGCGAAAAGACGACCGCACCCGAAATCGTAAACAGCGAGTACATCACGAGGATGGCTACCAGCGCCCGGGCCGTGGTCGTCAGGGGTGCGACGACCTCGAGCCAGACGAACGTCAACAGTGCGACGACAGCAGGCCAAGAGTCGTACGAGGAGGGGTACGATTCGTGGCCGTTCGGGAGCGCCTCGGCGATCCGCCGCCAGGGGTTGAGTGCCGGCCACGGGTTACCGACGGTGTAGGCGACGATCGTCAACAACGCACGCCCGCCGACGAACGTCACCAGGACGGTCGCGCTGACCAGTCCGATGTTCGGCCCGCCGATGCCGGCCACGAAGACGAGCACGAGCCCGAGGAGCCCGAGCACACCCAACAGGAGCGATCCCGCGGTCAGCAGTCGGTCGAGGGACTGCTCGAGCGCGTGGTCGTGATAGGCCCCGATCACGTCGCGGTCGGTGACGAGCATTGTCAACAGGGCCGAAGCACCGACGGTACCGCCGCCGGTCGCGAGGTAAAGCCACGTCGGGACGCTTACGTCACTGCTGCCACCGCTGAGACCGGCAGCGACGTTACTGGCGGCGGCGACGCCGGCACCGATAGCCAGCGCAACGAACGCGACCGCGAGGCCGATACCGCATCGGCGGACGACTACCGACCGTCCACTCATTGCCGGCCGTTCGGACTGGTCGTGCATCTACGTGTCGTTTCCAGTTCCCGAGTACCGTCCGCGACGAGCGGTGGATACGCAGTGGGATCACGTTCCGTTCGGGGTCATATGAGGAAGGTATAAGTATCCGTCACCCACATTCACCACCAATGGCGAGCATTCGGACGTACAGCCTGATTTACGTGGCACTGCTACTGCTGGCTACGGGGAAATTCGCTTTTTTCCACTTCCCGGAGATATTTAACGAACAGGTTGCGATTGCCGGGACGATGGTGTTGGCGGTCATCAAGGTCTCGCTGATCGCCGGTTACTTCCAGCACCTGAAGGATGAACCGCGGTCGGTCACCTACATGATGCTCACTGCGTTGTTCATGGTGCTCCTGTTGACCCTCGCCGCAGGCTACTCCATCCAGTAATTCGTTTCGAACCGTCACCCGTTCCGCGGGGTACATCTACACGTTTCTCGCCGTTTTCCGTCACCGCACAGCGCCGGTACCCCTGTAGTCCGCTACATTTCGAGATACTCGCCTCGCTCAGTGCTCACCGGACGGCCAGAGACGCCCCTCACGAAGAAGGCGAGTGGAACGTCCCCTCCGTCGTCCGACCACGACGGTCGGCTGAGAGGGCGACGTGCCGTCCATATCGGCAACGAAACCAGACGAGTCCGCCGGCTACGGCCGAGAGCCCGAGCCACTGCTCGTCGGTTCCGCACCGCCGTCTCGCGTGACCGCTCCGTCACAGTCGTGCCAGGGCAGTATCGAGGCACCGACACCAGGCCAGGACGAGGTCCGCGCGTTTTCCTGCAGTGGGCCGGATGTCGTTCCAGCCGACCGCGTCTCCATTCTCCTCCTCGAGTACGGCTGTCATCCGCGGCGTCGGATCGAGTGGTCCCTGGGCAAAACGAGAGTCGGGGCTCCGCCGACTCGGCTCAGGCGTTTCGCGGTCGGACGACTCACGTCGCGTCGTGAGCAGCGCCGACGATCACGTGAGCAAGTCGACGAACGAAAGAAAACGAGCGCGGGTCGTTATTCGCTGCCGAACATCTGGCGCATCATCGGATGCATCTCCATCATCTGCTCCTCGGCGATCTCCTCGTACAGTTTGTACGTGATGGAGACGGCCAGCAGCAGTCCGGTTCCGCTGATGCCACCGATGGTCCCGAGCATGTTCGCACAGACGGCCAGCAGGCCGACCAGCGCGCCGCCGATGACGGTCACCTGCGGGATGTACCGCTCCATGACCTTCTCGATGACGCCGACGTTCTGTCGGAAGCCGGGGATCTGCATCCCGGAGTTCTGGATCTGCTTTGCCGTCGATTCGGGCCCCATGTCAGTGGTTTCGACCCAGAAGATGGCAAAGACCGCGCCACCGACGATCATGAAGGTGACGTCGATGCCGATCCGGATCATCACTTGCCACCACTCCTGGGAGACGTTCGCCGTCCACCACATCCAGCCCTGTCGGGAGTAGATCGGGGCCACGTAGTAGAAGAACCCACTGACGGGCTGGCCCTGCTGTGAGTAGGTTCCGATCCAGGCGGGCATGTTCCCCCACTGGCTGTTCAGGATCTGTCCCATGAACTGGACGTTCGCTTGCACTGCACGAACGAGGATCATGGGCAGGACGCTCGCGTAGATGAGCTTCACGGGGAAGCGTCCACGCGCACCCTTCACTCGAGCGTGGCTGAGCGGGATCTCGACGCGAACCGACTCCGCGTAGACGACGATCCCGAAGATCAGCAGCGTCGTGATCAGCCCGATGAGGTTACCTTCGGTGACCAACAGGGCGTAGAGCCCCTCGCCGGACGCGATCGAGCCGATCTCGATCTGCCCGGTCAGAATCTGGTACCAGCTGTAGAAGAACCCTTGCGAGTTGGGCTGGATGAAACCGTTGACCAGACGCTGGCTCACGCCGGCGATGATGAACAGACCGATCCCGCTGCCGATGCCCCACTTGCTGACGACCTCGTCCATGTAGAGGATGAGGATCCCGCCAACGAATATCTGGGCGAACATCAGGACCTGGATCTGCGTCGCGGTGAGCGCCATCCCACCGAGTTGCATCGACGTCTTGGCTGGCAGGAAGCCCCCTCCCGGCGGACCGGAGAACACCATCGGGAGCCCGGTCAGAATAACCATCAGGATGACCAGCAGCTTCTGGAGCCCCTGATAGAGGACCTGGTCCCGTGGGTCGTCCGTGTCGAGCCCGAGCAGGTTCGCCCCGCCGAGCAGTTGTAAGACGATGCTCGCGGTGACGATCGGACCGATACCGACCTGCAGAACTGATCCGTGTGCCCCGGCGAGGATCGCACGGAACTCACCGAAGAGATCGCCCGACCCGCCGGTCTGGTACCCGAGCAGCGTGATGCTCGTCAGGAAGAAGTACAACATCAGGATACCGGCCGTCCACATCAGCTTGCGCTTGAAGGGGACGTGCCCCTCCGGACGGCGCACTGCTGGCATCCGCGTGAGGACCGGTTCAGCGGCTTCCTTCCATCCCATATGTTATTCCTTGTCCTGTTCAGCGTCGGCTTCGGCGTCGTCGTCCTCCTGTGCTCGCTCCGAGATGACTGCCTCGCCGCCGGCAGCCTCGAGCTTCTCCGCGGCCGCATCGGAGAACGCGTCCGCCGTTATCTCGAGCGTGTTCCGGACCTGTCCGGACCCGAGGACTTTCACCGTGTCGACCTCGTGGCCGTCCTCGACGATGTCGCGTGCGTCGAGTCGGTAGCCGTCGTCGGTCTCCTCGGCGAGATCGTCAGCGACGTAGAGGATCGCGTCCTCGTCTAGCTTCTGGACGTCGATCTCCGCGACATCCTCGCGGATGTCGTGGGGTCGCTTGAAGCCGTGTTTGCCCTTCGGTTCGTAGTTGTGGAACTCGTGTTTGCTGCGCCCGGCACGGCCGCGGCCACCACGGTGGCCCGCACCGCGTCGGTTCTTGTGGGAACCGCCGCTGTGGGTTCGCGATCCGCGCTGGCGTCGTTTTTTACTCGTCATGGTTATCGCATCGATTCTAGGAGGTCGTTAATCTCCCCTGTTGTATGCTTTCCGAGTTGGCCGCCCTCAACGGTCGGCTTTTTGATACCGTCGTGACCCCCCCGCGGTGGGTGGAGTCGAAGCGTCGGTGACAGTCCCTCGTCACGAAGCGTCGTCTCCTCCGCCAGGAGCGCGTCGGCCAGTTCACCGAAGTCGCTGTATTCGGTGTTGTCCGCCAGCCACTCCTCGTCGACGTCGGACTGATCCCCTTCGAGGGGTTCAGCTCGCTTCGCGAGCAGGGTCTCGAGGACGTCCGCGTCGGGCTCGCCGACGGCGACGTAGTCGTTGACCTTCGCGATCATGCCCTCGTAGGCGTCAGTCTCGGGGACGAGCGTACAGTGGTTGACGTTGTGGATGTTGAGCATCGACAGGGTATCCTGAACGTCGTCCTGTCGGTTCACTTCGCCGCGAATCTGGACGATTGCCTTCATCACTCGCTCACCTCGACTTCCTCACGGTTTGGTCGACGGCGCGGGTGCCGCGACTGCGAGGCGTTCTCGAGTGCGTTGTAGGTCGCCTTCGCGAGGTTGACCGTCGTTCGAGTGTTGCCGTGGCTCTTGGTCCAGGCGTTCTCGATGCCGGCCAGCTCGAGGACGTGACGGACGGTGTCGCTGGCGGCCAGTCCCAGCCCTTCGGGGGCGGGAATGACCTCGACCTCGACGGAGCCGGCTTTGCCGGTCGTCCGTCGGGTCAGCGAATGTGGCCGATCCGAGCGGTCCTCCCAGGAGCCCGATCCGCGCGGGACCTGGATCATGTTCAGCTTCGCGATACCGATCGCCTTCTGGATGGCAGAGCCGACCTGATCGTCTCGGCCTTCGGCGTAGCCGATGAACCCGTCGCGGTTGCCGACGGCAACGACACAGCGGAACTTCACGCGTCGTCCGGAGTCGGTCATCCGCTGGACCATGTTGATGTCCAGCACTTCGTCTTCCAGTCCGGGGAGGAGTTGGTCGACGAGTTCGGGTTCCTTCAGCGGGAGGCCAGAGTTGAGGGCATCCTCCATCGTCTCGATGTCGCCCTCCTGGACCTTCCGGCCGAGACGGGTGACTGGCTGCCAACCGCCGTCGTTGTAGTTGTTTCCACTCATTCGAGAATCGCCTCTCGTACGTCGTCGAAGTGTTCGGGGAGATCAGTCGCGTCGAAATCGCCGCTGTACAGCGGCTCGTCCAACTGTTCGGCGTACTCGGCGATATGCTCGCCGCGCGTACGCGACCAGTCCGCGATCACGCTGTCGTTGTGCGGAATCTCGAGGCCGGCGTCGATCGCGCCCTCCTGTACCGCGAACACCTTGTTGCCGGGCGTCGCCGTGTTGAGACCGATGTCGAGGACTGCTTCCTCGAGACCTGCCTCGACGGCTCGTTTGCCGGCCAGGAGGCCGGTCAGATACGCCGCGGAAATGTTGCCCGTGGGTGCGTCCCAGCCGTACTCCGCCAGATCGCTCGAGTGTGCACTCGCAAGCGTCTCGTCTCCCTGAGGTCCGGGAGTGATCAGCTGCGCCGTAGTATGCTTGTTGCTCTTGCGAGCAACCAGGCGTGGCTTGCCCGATTTCAGCAGGCGCAACCTCTGGTGGTAGTCCGTCCGGACCTCACGGCGACGCCGCATCGGTACTTTGTATCGTGGTCCTGTCGCCATTATTGGTCACCGTAGGTTTCGTCGATATAGTTCAACAGGTACCGGACGCTACGGAACTCCCCGCCGCCAGCCTTCTTGTAGAGCTCGCGGTACTGCGTGGGCGTGAGTTCGCCCTTGTCGCGGAGTTCGCGCAGCTTCCGTCGCTGTGCGCGAATCTTGTTCTGCCATTCGTCTTTCTCGTTCTGGCGTGCGCCCTTCTTGCCGCGGCGCTTGCCCTGCCCGTTCTGGTGGCCGTAGGCGCGCTTTGCGTTGCGCTCACGAGCGCGGCCGCGGGAGTTGCCCGAGGGGTCGTCGGCCTGAATGCGACCCTCGTCGACGAGTTCGCGGATCTCGTCGCGCGTGATCGCTTCGGCGATGTCGCCCTGCGCATCGGGGTCGAGCCAGACGCGGTTCTCGCCGACGTCCAAGACGTCAGCGGCGAGTCGCTTCTGTGCTGTGAGATCAGTCATCGGATTCCACCTCGACTTCCTCGTAGGTCGGGTTCAGGACACGAATGCCCTGTTCTTCGGCGATCTCTTCGATCCGCTCGCGCTTGCGCGCACCGACGGCGGATGCGATTCGAACCGCCTCACGGGAGCCGTCAACGCCCTCGAGGTCGTCCGTGTTCTCGACGTAGACTTCCTCGAAGCCGCTGGGGTGTTTCCCGCGGACTGCTTTCGGCGTGCGGTAGCCGGCCTGAACTTTCGGGCCCTTGCCCTTGACGCCGCGGCGCTGCTTGGACAGCGTCCCGCGGGGTCGACGCCAGGACTCCGGCGTCCGCTTTTTCTTGTGGTAGTCCTGTCGATTGAACTGCGGTTTCCCTTCGCTCCGTCGGCGGTTGAGGAGTCGCTCCTCGTTCTCGGAGAGGTCGGGCGTCTTCTCGGTCAACCCGCGAGCCTGCAGTTCGGTCTCGACGTCTTCGTCGGCTTCCGCCTCGGCCTCGGCACCCTCGTCTTCGATCTCGGCTTCGGTTTCCTCGGTGACTTCGAGGTCACCGACGTCGGCCTTGATACGGGCGGCGAGTGCGTTCCCGACGCCGTCGGCTTCGGCGAGGTCGTCCTGATCGGCTTCCTTGACGTCCTGGATGGACTCGAAGCCGGCGTCACGCAGTGCGTCTGCCTTGCTCGCACCGACGCCGCTGATGTCCTCGAGCTCCTGGGGTTCGTCGTTCGATTGGTCGTCTGCCATCTATCAGGCACCTCCTTTGGCGGGTTTGTTGGTGATGTAGACCCCGTCCTGGAAGACGCGGGTGTCCTTGCCGCTGACCTTCGTCAGCTGCTCGATGTCCGCCGCCGTCTGTCCGACATCCTCCTTGCTGGGGCCGGACAGGACGAGTTGCTCGTCGTCGACGGAGACCTCGGTGTCACCGTGGATAGTCGTTCGTCGCGGTGCCTTTTCGCCGAGGAAGTTCTCGATGACGACCTCGTCGCCCTCCACGCGGACCTGCATCGGGAAGTGAGAGTAGAAGACCTCCATCTCGTACTCCCAGCCCTCGGTCACACCGTGGATGGCGTTGGTGATGTGGCTCTCGAAGGTGCCGACGGTCGAATTCGTCTTCGCGTCCTCGGCACCGCTTTCGATTACCACCTGGTCGTCGTCAGTCTCGACGGTCACGTCGGGATACCAGAGACGCCGGGTTACGGCGCCTTCCGGACCCTCGACGGTGACGTCGAACCGATCGACCTCGACGGTTACGTTCTCGGGGATTTCCAGTTCGACTCGCATGATTAGTAGACGTATGCGATCACCTGGCCCCCAATACCCTTCTCGCGCGCCTCGTAGTGGCTCATGATGCCACTGCTCGTCGTAACGACGAGGGCACCGAAGTCCCGAGCGGGGAGATAGCGCTTCTCCCACTTCTCGAAGTCCTCGGAACCAACGGCGTAGCGGGGCTTGATGGGGCCGCACTCGTTGATCGCTCCTTTCAATTCGACCTCGAACTGACCGGCTTTGCCGTCGTCGACGTACTCGAAGCCGTCGATGTACCCGCGGTCGTAGAAGACCTCGAGTACGCTGCCAATCTCGTTCGAGGCGGGCGTTACCTCGTGGGTAAGATGACCCACGCTCTCGGCGTTGTCGAGTCCCGAGAGCGCGTTGCTGAGTGGATCGTTTCCGGTCATGTTATCGGTACTTCCTGAATCCCATGTCGCGGGCGATCTCGCGGAAGCACTGCCGGCAGAGGTTGATGTCGTACTTCCCGACAAGCCCCTGCTCGCGGCCACAGCGCTGACAGGACTCGATCTGTCCCGTTCGCTTCGCGGCGTGCTCGCCCGTGCGGTCGTTCTCTTCGGTTTCGCTTTCACTCATCGTCCGTGTCCTCCACGCTCACGTCGAAGTTCGCCTCGAGGAAGCCGATGGCGTCCTCGGGAGTCAGTCGGTGCTTCGACGGGATCGACCGGGTTGCCTTGTCGCGTTTGGCGATGCGGTAACCCGGACGCACCAGGTTAACGGTGACGTCTAGTCCGTAGATCCCGATGCTCGGATCGTACTCCTGGCTCGGGAAGTCGGTGTGCTCCTCGACGCCGAAGCTGAAGTTGCCCGTGTCGTCGAACTGGGCCGTCGACAGCTCCGTCAGCGGCAGCGACTTCTCGAGGAACTCGTAGGCGTCGTCGTCGCGGAGGGTCACCTTCGCGCCGATCGGATCGCCCTGCCGAATTCCGAAGTCGGGTTCGGTTCGCTTGGCCTGGGTCCGGACGCTGTCCTGACCCGTGACCTCCTCGATGATGTCCTCGGCTTTGCCGAGTTCGCGACCGCCCTGTCCGACGCCCATGTGGACGACGACCTTTTCGACGCGCGGTTCGCGCATCTCGTGGAACTCACCGGAGTCGGCTTCACTCATCGTCTTCACCCGTGAAGTTCTCGTCGATGACGACGACGTACTCTTCGACGGTTTCGAAGCCGCCGTCGTCAGTCGAAACGCCGACACTGTTCGAACCGCTGCCCGGCGTGATATCGATCGTGTCGATCTCGCCGACCTTGCCGCCGTGGTTGCCACGGACGGCCGTCACGAGTGCGCCTTCCTCGTAGGGGAAGTGCGCGACGACGGACTTGTCGTCGTTGTCGATGACGATCGAGTCCTTCGGATCGTACTCGTCGTCGACGATGACGTTCGTGCCGTCGTGCAGCGTCAGTTGGGTGTCGCCACCCGACACTTGCTGCTTGTTCACGATCTTGCCGAGGCGGCTCTGGGCCGATTCCTCGTCGATCTCGGTCAGCGCGAGCCGACCGCCCTCGTCGGGGAAGACGCGGTAGTACTCGTCCCGCCCGGGGAACGCAACGATGTCGAACATGCCGATCGGGCGCTGTTCGTCGTTGATCGGAACCCCGTTGATGAGGATCGAGTCCTCCGAGAGGGCATACCGTGCTTCCTTCCGCGAGTCCACGTAGCCGAGCACGTCCCGCAGGAGGACGACGAGCGGCACGCCGTCTTCGCCGTGGGGACCGGCGTCGGCCTTGACCGTGAAGGTCTCGGTCTTTCGCTCGACCGGCCAGGACTTCGGTACCGAGAGTCGTTTCTGGTGTTTCGTCATTCGCTATCACCTTCGAGACGCGCCTCGCGACGCTCGTCCTCGAGATCGAGCTCCGTGATCCGGACGTTCGAGGGGTCGAGCGGCCGCGGCACTTCCTCGCCGTCGGCCGTCTCAACGGTCACGTCCTCGACGTGGACGGTTCCGTCCTCGAGGATCGCGCGCATGACCTCGCCTTCCTCGCCGGCGTGGTCGCCGCGCATGACCTCGACCGTGTCGCCCGCGTTGACGCGGGTTCGACGGGTGTCGTACTCCTCGCGGAGCTCGTCGGACAGCGTCGCGTGCAGCTGCTTCTGTCGCTCGTGCAGCGGCGCGTTTCGCGTCTGCGTTCGCTGTTTGTGTGGTTGTTCAGTCATATCTATACGATCATCGTCGCCGTACTGGCGATTGCTCCGAAGCGCTCTGCGACTTCGCGGGCGATCGGCCCCTTGATCTCCGTACCGCGGGGCTCCTCGTTCTCGTCGATGATGACCGCCGCGTTGTCCTCGAACTTGAGCCGCGTACCGTCGGGCCGGCGGATCGATTTCCGCTGGCGGACGACGACGGCCTCGAGGACCTGTCGGCGCATCTCGGGGGTACCCTTGGTGACCGAGACGGTCACTTTGTCACCGATTCCCGCCTTCGGCTGGCGGTTCTTGGTGCCGTGGTAGCCCGCGACGCTGATGACCTTCAGTTCACGCGCGCCGGTGTTGTCGGCACACGTGACCAGCGAGCCCTTCTTCAGGCCCTGCGTGACGTCGGCCTTCATCGCCTCCATCACTGATCACCCTCGTCTGCAGCCGCGGCGAGGTCCTCGTCGGAGAGCGCCGGCTCAGGCTCGGCCTGGCTCGTCAGCTCTGCGAGGTCCTCCGCGGTTGCTTCGTCGGTTACTTCGACGACCACGTGCGATTTCGTCTTCGACAGTGGTCGGGTCTCTGCGATCTTGACCGTGTCACCGACCGAGAGCGGCTCGAGCACGCCCGGTACGTGTGCCGGGATGCGCGAGCGTCGTTTCATGTGTCGGTCGTACTTCGGGACCGCCACATCGTACTCTCGCTCGACGACTACGGTCTTGTCCATGTCCGTCGAGACGACCGTCCCTTCGAGGATCTGCCCTCGAACGGAGAGTTCGCCGTAGAACGGACACTTCTCGTAGTCGTATTCCTCCGGGTTCTCTGGTTCCGGAGGGGTGTCAACGTCTAGTCCTATTGCCATGGTGAGTCACCATTCGTTTCCGTGCGTCGGGCGGGTCGTGAGAGCAGCCGCGATCCATCGACCGTAACGTAGGCTACATCCTCGCCAGCAGCGCGACGGTGATCCCGTGAGGGGACATCGTCGCGACAGCCGGCGGCCTCGCCGCCGGCTCGGTCCGCCGCGGACGAGGATCGATCCTCGGAATCCCCGGCGGGTTCAGTGTTGGCCAGTTTGGACGCAGTCCCCGACCCCTTCTCGGGTTCCCGGACCTCGTCCGGAAAGCCGTCGAGGGTCCCTCGACGGTCGTCGGCGGCGTCATCTGTGAGCGCGAACTCGAACGTCGAGCCCGATTTCGGCACCATCACGACCCGAGACTCGCCGTCGCGTCGAACCTCTATGGAGAGGGTCTTCGTCGTCTCGATGACGACGCGCCCTGCAAGCCCCACCCGCGAGGCGTCGTCGCTCTCGACGACGCGGACGGGGAGGCCGTTGAGTTCGTGTCGCGGCAGGGTCTCGGGTGTCAGTGCCATTGGTGTCGTTCTGTTATTCGGCGTCCGCTTCGACTTCGTCGTCGAGGTCGCCCTCTTCGCGCTGAATCGTCTTGATTCGCGCGATTGTACGACCCAACTCGCCGATACGGCCCGGGTTCTCCGGGGCCCCACCGGCCGCGAGAACGGACTTCGCGTTCAGCAGTTCCGTCTCGAGTTCCTCGAGTTCTTCCGCCCGCTCTGCGGGCGTCATATCGCGGATCTCCTCGACGTGGAGGATCGCCATCAGGCGTCACCTCCCTCGTCTGCGTCCTCGTCTTCCATCTCCTCGACGAGTTCCTCGGCCTCCGCTTCGACGTCTTCCTCGAGTTCCTCGAGTTCTTCCTCGACATCTTCGTCGCCGCCGGGGACCTCGACCTCGTCGAACTCCTCGTCGGCGTCGACCTCTTCCTCGATGACCTCCTCGACGACGTCCTCGTCGAGGTCGGTCTCGGTATCGGCGTCGGCGACCTCTTCGGCCGCAGCCTCGGTCTCGGCATCCGCGTCGGCCTCCTCGGGTTCGCCCTCGAGGAGTTCCTCGACGCCCTCGGCCTCGTTGACTTCGACGGCGTCCGGAACGACTTCCTCCGGATCCATGTCTTCGCTGACCTCGAAGTCGTCGGGCAACTCGGCACCCGGCGGGATGATCTTCACGTCGACACCGATGGTGCCGAGTTTCATGACCGCGACGCCCTGGCCGTGGTCGACGACCTCCTCCGCGGGCTCGCCGTTGTGCTTGATGTAGCCGCGGTTGAACTTCTCGACACGCGATCGTGCGCCGGTGACCTTCCCGGACAGGACGATCTCCGCGCCGAGCGCGCCGGCTTCCATGATCCGGTCGATCGTCGTGTGACCGGCCTTCCGGAAGTACCAGCCGCGCTCGAGTGCGTTGGCCAGCCGGTCCGCGACGATCCGTGCGTTGAGGTCGGGTTCTTCGACCTCCTGGACGTCGATCTGGGGGTCCTCGAGGTTGAATCGATCCTCGAGAGCCGTCGTGACCTTCCGAATGTTCTCGCCGCCTTTGCCGATGACCATCCCCGGCTTCTCGGCCTTGAGGACGATCTGGGTTCCCATCGGCGTCTTGGCGACGTCCATACCACCGTAGCCCGCACGGCCGAGTTCTTCCTGGAAGAACTCGTCGATCTGGGACCGCTGCAGGCCGTTCTCGATGAATTGGTGTTCGTCAGCCATTAGCTATCACCTGCTTCGTCCTCGTCGACTTCTTCGACGACGATCTCGACGTCGACCTGCGGCGTGTTCCACGAGGAGGCACGCCCCATCGCGCGGGGCTTGCGGCCCACGGACTCGCCGACCTTGTGGGCGGCGACGTGGACGATTTCCATGGATTCGCCGTCGAAGCCCTGATGATCCGCGTTGGCTTCGACGTTCTCGAGCAGATCGAGGAACTCCTTGGAGACCTTCTCCGGGTACTTGCCGGCGTCCCAGCCGTCGATGTCGGAGCGGTGTCCGGCACCGGCGTTGTGAGACTTGAACGGCACCGACTGGGTCTCGTCGATTACGTCCTGAAGGTACGCCTGGGCCTCGGCGACGGTTCGGCCCTTGATCTCGCGTGCGACCTCCTTGCTGTGCTTGTTGCTCATATGACGCTCCCGAAGCATGGCTTTCGCCGTCGCGTCGGGATCGGCGTCGACTGAGTAGTTGATTCCCATACGTGGATCACTTCAGTGGGACGAACTTCGACGATCGGGTCGCGCCGATACCGGCCTGTCCGTGCTCGACCGAGGTCCGCGTCAGCTGGAACTCGCCGAGGTAGTGGCCGATCATTTCGGGTTCGACGCGAACGCGTTCGAACGCCTGTCCGTTGTAGACCTCGAAGGTCATTCCAACGAACGCCGGCAGGATCGGCATATCCCGCAGGTGCGTTCGAATCGGATCGTTCGCCGTCTCTTCTTCGCCCTTCTCGCGGGCCTCCTCGAGAAGCTTCTCCTTCTCGACGGAGAGACCGCGCTGGATACTTCGCCGCTGTCGTGCGGGGAGCAGTTCCACGACTTCGTCGAGCTCCATGTCCTGCAGCTCCTCGAGCGTGTGGCCGCGGTAGGTGAACTCACCTTCACGGCCGGTTCGGTACTCCTGACTCATTTGTTGCCACCTCGACCGGTGCTCCGGGAGGCGATGTCACCGACTTTCCGTCCCGGCGGGGCGTCCCGCGAGACGGACTTGGGTTTGCCGGGGTGTTGGCGGCCGCCGCCACCGAACGGGTGGTCGACGGCGTTCATCGCGACACCGCGGACGCGAGGCCACTTGGTGCCCCGGGCCTTCATCTTGTGATACTTGTTACCTGCCTTGACCATCGGCTTCTCCGTTCGACCGCCACCGGCAACGACGCCGATGGTCGCTCGACACTGCGGGTCGAGGCGCTTGACCTCGCCGCTGGGAAGCTGGATGACCGCCGCGTTGCGGTCGTGGGTGATCAGGTCCGCGTTCGTCCCCGAGGCGCGGGCGAATCGGCCGCCGTCGCCCGGGTTCGACTCGACGTTACAGACCGGCACACCTTCGGGAATCTCCGCGAGCGGAAGCGTGTTGCCGGGCTTGATCTCGGCGGAGACGCCGACCTGCAGTTCCTCGCCGACGGTGATGCCTTCCGGTGCGAGGATCAGACGCTGGTCGCCGTCCTCGAACTCGACGGCGGCGATCGGCGCGGATCGGGCCGGGTCGTGTTCGATGTCGACGACCGTCCCGCGGACGATGTCGTCGTCCTCCTCTTTCTTGTGCTCGAGGTCCGCCTTGTATCGGTGCGACGGGGCACGGAACGTGGAGGTCCCGCGACCGCGTCGTTGTCCTTGAATGCGTCGTCCCATTCTCAGAACACCCCGATTCGCGAAGCGACTTCCTGTGCGTCGTCCTCCTCGGAGAGGCGGACGATGGCTTTCTTTTTGCCCTTCATCGTTACCTGTGTGTTGACGTTCCGGACCGAGATTTCGAACCGCTCCTCGACCTCGTCCCGGATTTCGGGCTTGGTCGCGTCCGTGTTGACGACGAACTGGAGCTTGTTCTCGAAGTCCATGTCGTTCATCGCCTTCTCGGTGACGAGGGGGTGTTCGATGACCGAGCTCATCGGTCAGCCACCTCCTCGAGCGCGCTTTCGGTCCAGACGGTGAGTCGTCCCGGCTGTGCGCCGGGCGCGAGATCCTCCGCGTTGACCTCAGCGGCCGTCGTCACGTCGGCACCGGCGAGGTTTCGAGCCGCACGGGATGGGCCGGTCTCGCTGGAGGTGACGAAGAGGATCGACGTCGGCGTCTTGTACTTGCGGCCACGGGCTTTCCCCTGACCGGAGCGGACGCTGCGACCCTCGTCGGCGCGTTCGATGTCGTCCGCGAGGCCGGCTGCCTCGAGGAAGTCGACGACCTCGCGGGTCTTCTGGAGGTCCTCGAACTCGTCGTCGACGACGACGGGAATCTCGGCGTCCTCGTCGAACTCGTGGCCACGCTCGGCGACGAGTTCGGCGTCGGTCGTCGCAGCGACGGCGCTGCGAACGGCCAGTTTCTTTGCTTTCGTGTTGATCGATGCGGACTGGTCCTTCTCGGCTTTCGGCGGGTGTGCCTTTCGTCCTTTGACGGCCTGGGGGACGCGCCGAGCGCGACCCTCCTGTCGTGGAACGTGGGCCATCCCGCGGCCGCTACCGAACGATTCGGCCGGCGTTCGAAGGCCGGCGAACTCGTCGGCACCGTAGTCCTGTTTTCGGTTTGCTTGGGCGGCGCGAACGGCACGAGCGATCAGGTCCGGGCGGTACTGGGTCTCGAAGACCGCCGGGAGCTCGATCGTGTCCGCGTCCGAGCCGTCCAGGTTTCGTACTGTTGCGTCCATATGTTATCCCTGGTTGGATGCGGTGGAGACGTAGCGCACCTCGGGATCGAGGCGCGGCTGGTCTCCGGGTCGGATCGCCGGGCGGAAGCGTACGAGACGCTGCTGTGGCCCGGGGAGCGAGCCCTTGATCAACGCGTGCGGGCCGTCGACTTCGCCGTAGTTGACGAAGCCGCCGTCGACCGTCGCGTCCGCGCCGTCGCCGATGTCGACGAGGCGCTTGTTCAGTTCCGTCCGCTGGTGGTAGCCGGTCTGCCCCTGCTGAGGGACCGTCGAGCGGACGCGGGACGGGTTCCAGGGGCCGAGGTTGCCGATGCGGCGACGCCAGCCCTGGCGGGCGTGTTTGCCCTTGCGCTTCTGGACGCCCCATCGCTTGACGGGGCCCTGCGTCCCTTTCCCTTTCGTGACGCCGCTTGCGTCGACGTACTCGCCGGCCCGGAACACGTCGTTCATGACGTGTTCGCCGCCGTCCTCGATGATCTCGAGGGCGAAGTCGACGCGGTCGTCGACGGAACCGCCGCCGACGCGCGTTTCCATCACGTCCGGTTTCTTCTTCGGAACCGAGGGGACGTCCCCCGGGACCGTGTGGGTGATGACGCGAACGTCGTCGACGCGACCCTCCTCCTGGAGGCCACGGAGCTCGTCCGTGGCGGCGTCGGTGTCGTACTCGTCACCGGGAAGGTCCAGGACGCGATCGAGTTCGGGAACGAACTCGTCGGTCCAGACCTCGGTTATCGGCTTCATACCGTACGGCGTGTCTTCGTACGCTCGCAGCGCGACGGCGCGCATCGGCGGCGTCTCCACGATCGTCACGGGGACGGTCTCTTCCATCCCTTCGGTCGGCGAGTTCGCTTTATCGTCGACCATGACGACGTGGGTCATGCCGGCCTTGTAGCCCGCGAAGCCCTGGAGCGTCGGCTGTCCGTCGTCGTCCGGCCACGAGTTGAAACGTGGGACCTCGCTGGTCGCACGCTGTCGTGGACCGAACCCGAGTGAGCCTTTGCGTGGTGTATTTGCTTGTGGCATTCTATCACTCTCTCAGTGAGAGGGGAGCGAGCGTCGCGAACAGAGCCTCCTCCGTTCGCACGACCTCGCTTCCCTGATCCGGAACCGTGTTTAGCCAGAGGTCGAACCCCGGATCGGCGGTGGGTTCGACTCCGTTATCGGCTGCGTCGTCCCGGTTGGACGACGGTTCGATCGCGTCGTCTTGTCCGGACGACGCTTCGATGGCCGATTCCTCGATTCCGAGGATAGCCGGCAGCCCTCTCTCGGGCGCGCCGAAGGCGACGGTCATCCCGTCGCGCTGGACGCGTCCGGCCAGCGTCTCGAGCCGTCCGACGGTGAGTTCATCACCGAATCGGGAGGCTGCGATGCGGACGCCGGCATCCTCACGGCCGAGTGCTGCCTGCAGGTCCGTCTGCTCGATCGAAAGCCCCGGGAGGGGCTCGTCGACGAGCTTCGCTCGGACCGGTCGTCGCGAAGAGATCCTGACGGTCACGCGCTCCCCCTCTTCGACCGCCATTTTCGGCGGTACGTTGAGGGAGATCGGGTGTTGCAGTCCGCAATTGACCCGGACGCGCCCTTCAGGTCCGACCTCGGTCACGATTCCTTGTCTTGACGACCCCGAACCGGTAGATTCGGAGCCGGTCTGTGACATGGCGCGGAGCGGCGGCAAGACGCCCGCGTACTCCAGTTCGTCCCGCATCCCCCATGCCTCGTTGCGGAGGTATGGGGGCGTTGCGGCGTACCGCAACACGGTTTGTACGAACCCGCCGTCGAACTGCCCGGTTTCCCCATCCCGATCGGGATAGACGACCAGGCGATCAGCCCGGAAGATCGTCGCCGCGCGGGCGACGTATCCGAGTTTACGAGTTGCCTCGCGTTTGTCTTCGGCTTCCCGGCTGAGCGACGACGGCACGAGTACGCTGACAGTCATGCCGATACGCTTCGGCGCCGCGTCACTAGACTGTAGCGATGTATTGCGGAGAGGGTCTTAAAAGAATAGCGGATTCGATTCCGGCTGTCAACGCCTCTCACCCACGAATTCGTGCCGAACGGACACACACTCACTCAAGGTGACTGATCACGATCGTCTCCGATCGATGTGGATGCTATTGCCGCTGTACGTCGTAGTTCGTCGGTCCGAAACTCGAAAACCGGCATGCTGCGGCATGCCGATGCCGGGTTGATTCGCAACCCTTATACATCTATCCGGCAGTAGGTATGAATGCAACAGGGCGCTGGTAGTGTAGTGGTATCACGTGACCTTGCCATGGTCACAACCTGGGTTCAAATCCCAGCCAGCGCACTTCTCCGACGATTACCCTAACCGAGCGCTGCGTATGCGCTTACTACCGTTTCGTCGTCTCTCAGTTTCTCGTCTCGGTGTATCCCAAACCGGCGGTCGAAGGTCGGCTATCGTCCGCCCGCCGTCACTTCGCCCGGAACGGTGGAAGTCGGCTCGTGAACGGGTACCACAGGGAGGCGCTCGTTCGAGGTTCGTTATATATAAATAGCGGTGGCACGACCGTTCTGATACACTCGAGACGGAGTGTCCGACGGCGCGGTGCCGATCGAGCGCGCTGGTAGTGTAGTGGTATCACGTGACCTTGCCATGGTCACAACCTGGGTTCAAATCCCAGCCAGCGCACTTCTCCGAAAACAAGTTCACGAGCCACTGCGATAGCGTGTCGCAAGGAGACGTGCAGGCAGTCAAACTGGGTTCGAGCGCGGACGGCGGAGCAGTGGCCCGTCCCCGACTGAATTTCTGTGAGCGAGGGTCCCCGGAACGGGACCGACGCGGTGTCCCTCGAGTCCCTGCGCTACTCGAGAGGAACGGTATCCGGCCCGTGCTCCGCTCCGCCACTTTCGTCGGCGAGGTCCCGAAGGGCGAGTTTCAGGTTTCGCTTGTTGGCCTTCCAGACGGCGTCGAAGGCGACGCCGAGGACGGGAACGGAACCGATGACGGTGTCGATGCCGATGTTCACGAGCATGCGAAGCAGCGTCGACTGGGAAACGCCCAGTCGGGCGGATTCGGCGGCGAGATACAGCGAGACGGCCGCTGCAGCGGCGTCGCCTGCCCCGGGAAGGATGCCGACGATCGGGTCGATACCGATCCTGCTGTCCGTGCCCGGCACGCGGAACCCCTCGTCGAGGGTGTGCGCGACGACGCGCATGCGCTTGATCGCCGCCTCATCGACCGTCGCGGGGAGGTCGTTCTCGAGCGCCTCGAATTCCGACCGAGTATTACGTCTCACATTATTTGATTTGGCGCGTGCGCGAATAAGCACGTGGGCGGCCGTAGCAAGCGGTCGACCGTTCGGTTCGCGCTGCCTCGAGACGAACCGGCCGAAAGCGTCGGCCAACGAGATGGAAACAGCTGATTTCGTCACAAAAGCCCGTGTTATTCCGACCGCCACCGACGGGATCGATCGTGATAGACTTCGCAACGGGTGGTTGCCGGCTGAATTCACGGCAACTCTAATTTCACAGATACTGTCTTTTTCCGGTGTCGAGTAGCTTTTATACCGCGAGTAACTACGATACAATACACGATTGAGCGATCAGACATAGCAATGCAGACTGAACTTACAACCGCGGACGGCACCGACGATCTCCAGTACGACCAGCCCAACGACCGCTACGTCTTCCACCACGATACCGACGGCACCGCGACGATTACGACGACGATCGTCCACGCACTCTCGTCGATCGCGGACACCGACGTCTCCCAGGGGGAGTTTTCCCTGTACGACAGCGTCGATCCGGACGCGCTCGACCGCATCTTCAGCAAGAAAGCCGACGGAACGGAACGAACGGGGGGGCACATCGCCTTCACCGCCCTGGAACACGAGGTGTACGTCTACGCGAACGGCGACGTCATCATCTACCCGCCCGCGGAAACGCCCGGAACGCCGACGACGAACTGACACCGCGTCAGTCACCTCCCGCACGCAGTCACCCTGATCGTTTTCCACCGACCGGTTCACGGCCCACGAGCGATGCGACCCGACGAACTGTGCGACCACCGTGGGGACCGCGGTCCGTATGAGACGGTTTTACGTCCTGTCGTCCCGCAACACTCACTATGACGGTCGTCGCACTACTGAGCGTGGCACCGGTAATCGAGGACAGCATGGCCGGCGAGGTCGCGAAGGCAGTCGAGGCGCTCGAGGGGTTCGATGTCTCCTACGAGACGAATCCGATGGGGACGGTGATCGAAGCCGAAACGACCGATGAACTCTTCGCGGCCGCGCAGGCGGCCCACGACGCCGTCGATGGTGATCGAGTGAGCACGGTCCTGAAGATCGACGACAAACGGACGCGAGACATCGACGCCTCGGAGAAGGTCACGGTCGTCGAAGAGCACCTCGGGCGGCCGGCCACCAATCGCGACGCCTAACCGCAGGTGCGGACGGACTCGCTGCTAGCCTCGCTGGGCGGTCGTCCGCGACGGGCGTGGTGGCGTCACCGACGGGGGCGTTCGAAGACGCGGGCCGTACCGTCGCGCACAGGGAGCTACCTTATGTCAGACGCCGGTCAGACGCCAACGGACAAACGGTTTTACCACGGAGGCTGAACCACGGGGCATGGAAAGTCTCAATCGCATGGCGATCGAGCTGGTCGACGAGGCCCTCGACTACGCCGAGGAGTTGAATATCGGCGGCTACGACCTCGAGAACGACGCGACGGTCCTCGACTTCGGGCTCGAGTTCGACGGCGGGATCGAATCGGGGCTGCTGTTGACCGAGATACAGACCGCGGGAATGGCGACGCCGAGCTACGAACTCGGCGAACTCGGCGACGCCTCGGTTCCCTACGTCGAGCTATCGACGGACCAGCCGGCGCTCTCGCTGCTCTGTTCCCAGAAGGCCGGCTGGGAGGTGCTGACCGAGGACTTCGAGGGGCTCGGCAGCGGTCCCGCCCGGGCGCTGGTGGCCGAAGAAGAGGAGTTCCGCCGTATCGGCTACACCGACGCCTTCGACCTGACAGCACTGGCGATCGAGACGGAAGCGGACCCGACCGAATCTGTCGCCGAACACGTCGCCGAGCGCGCCGAGGTCGAGACGAGCAGCGTCTTCCTGCTCGCCTATCCAACCGCGAGCCTCGCCGGCAGCATCACGAACGCCGCCCGTGCCGCCGAACTCGCGACGTTCCGACTCTCCGAGCTCGGCTACGACCCCCTCGACATCATCTCTGCGACCGGTCGCGCGCCGGTCGCACCCGTCGCGGACGACGAACGGACGGCCATCGCCCGGACGAACGACGCGATCGCCTACGGCGGGCGAGCGCATCTCACCGTCCGGGAGGACAGCGACCACTTCGACTCGGTTCCGTCCACGGCCGCCGCGGACCACGGCCGCCCGTTCGGTGCGGTCTTCGACGACCTCGACTGGGACTTTTCGGAGGTGCCCTCGGATCTCTTCGCGCCCGCCTCGGTGACGGTCGACGTGGTCGGCGGTCCGACGTACGTCCACGGCGAGACGGACGAGGACCTCCTCGTCGACTCCTTCGGGCTGTAGTCGTGCAGTTCAAGCCAGTTCCAGAACTGCCCGCGGACCGCACGCTCCTCGCGACGGTCCGGCGAGCCCTCCCCGCGACCGCCGGGGATGTCGACGACTGTTGTCAGCGACTCGTCGATGAGACGCCACTCGAGACCCGCGAGGCCGCAGCGACGTGGCTCACCTTCCTGCGCGCGCTCGAGATCGCGAGCGAGGACCCGGCGGGCTTTCGCCGTCGCGACGCGGGTTCGGGCACCCCGGACGACCACGATCGGGAGGAACTCGGGCGGGCGTTTCGCGACCGCGTCTACGGGGCCGAACCGGTGCTGACCGTACTCGAGCGGGCCGACGGCCCACGGACGGTCGAGGAGGTCGTCGATGCGGTTGGGGAGCAACGGCGGGCCGACGGCCGAACGCGACCGAGTCGCGCCACGGAGCACCGACGCGAACGGATCGAACGGCTCCTCGGGTGGGCCGTGGTGTTCGATCTGGCCGAGCGAGACGGGGCCGGATACCGGTCGACACGGGCATCCGAGACGTGAGCCGCGGTGGTCTCTCGAGGGGACAAAATGCCCGAAGCGATACGGGTGTCCGATTGCTGCGACGAAACGCCACGTCCCCGGCCCGCGTCAGGGGTCACGCTCCGTCGGTTCCTGGCCGTGTTTCGCCTCTTTGATCATCGAGCAGAGGTACTCGTCGCCCCACTCCTCCATCGCGCGAATGACTGGCTCGATCGCCTCGCCGTGATCGGTCAATCTGTACGTGACATGATGGGGCCGTTCGCTGACGACCGTCCGTTCGATCAGGTGATTCTCCTCGAGGGTCTTGAGCGACTTCGAGAGCGACTTGCTCGAGATGCCGCTGGTCGACTTCTTCAGATCACTGAACCGGAGGGAGCCGTGTTCCAACAACCGATAGATGACCACCGGGTCCCATTTGTTTCCCATTATCTGGATCGTAGCCGTCACCGGACACCAGGGCTCATCACTATGCTGATCGATCATCCGTCGGAGGTTTTCTCTCATAGTTACCTATCAAGGGACGTTGGTATCCGGACGACTCCGTTCTCGAAACGGCAACTCGCGAATATCGTCCCCGACCGCTCGATCAACAGGGGAGTGTATTAGCCCTTGTCTCCGTCAATTCGCTCCGGATAGAGGTCAGCGAAAACGACTCCCGTAACTCCGAGTTGGCCGCGCCAATACCGGCAGTAACGCGGACTCCACGGCGATGTAGAATCCTGGATATATACGATCGGACACTCCAAAAGACTGGTTATAAATACCAGTATGATGGGCGTAAATAATCCATGTCTGCGGAAACAGTACTCCCGACTCCCTGCGAACAGCCGCCGACAGTCGAAAGGAAAAGGGAGGGGTCGGGTTACAGTTCCTCTTCGAGATCGGTAGACTCGGTCTCGAGTTCGACCGTCCCGTCTTGGACTTCGAGGTCGACGTTGTTGGTTTCGTACTCCAAGGAGTCGTCGGAGACCTCCATCTCCGTGTCTCCGACGGTGAAGTCTTCGACCGACCCGTCGCTGAATTCGAAGTCGACATCCTCACCGTCGTTGGTCTCGGTCTCGATATCAGCGTCGCCTTCGCCCTCGTAATCGAGACCAGCACCGTCGAGTTCGTAGCCGTCGTCGGTCGTTTCGAGATCGACACCCTCAGGCGTCTCTAAGTCGATATTACCGTCCGAATCGACCTCGAGATCGGTACCGTCGTTGTCTTCGAACTCGATACTATCGGATGTGGCATCGAGTTCGACGCCGTTCTCTTCGAAATCGACGCCATTGGCTGTGTCCACGCCATTGTCGTCGCCCGTGTCATCTCCGTCGTCCTGTGCAGTCACCGGTCCGGCCATCCCCACGATGAGTCCGATACCGATCGCGGCGATAAGCGCGAGCCGGAGTACGTCTGTGATCTTATACATTGTGTTCACTGCACGGAGCGACTGCTCCGTACAGTACGACAGACACCGACGAAGTGAAAAAGGGTATCTGAATGATGTGTTACCGAGTATACAGTATCCCAGTAGAAACCGGGTTACGAGCCGGTTACCAGGCCACTATTACTGCAGAGCCCGTAGATAGAAAGACGGTTCCATCTCGTGGGTGAAACCAGCCATTCAGGTTCGGACCACCGATCCCTATCGGGTTCGTTTTCGCACCAACCGCGCAACCTATCACGTCCCGTGCCATTCTGTGCATATAAAACCAACGACGGGAGCGGAACGCGAGGCGGCGGTCCCAACGACGCGATGAAGTGCCCTCGACGGAATCGATTACTCCTCGGACAGGCGGCCGGGAACCCAGTCACCGTCGAACTCGTCGTGGGTGTATGGCTTGGCGTCCTCGCCGGCGTAGGTCGCGACGAGTTGTCCGTCGCCTTCGAGATGGTACTTGTACGTCGTCAGCCCCTCGAGTCCGACGGGGCCGCGGGCGTGGATCTTGCCGGTGCTGATGCCGACCTCCGCGCCGAGCCCGAACCGGTAGCCGTCGGCGAAGCGGGTCGAGGCGTTGTGGAAGACGCTCGCGGAGTCGATGCTGCGCATGAACGTGCTCGCGCGGTCGGCGTCCTCGGTAACGATCGATTCCGTGTGCTTCGAGCCGTGGGTCGTGACGTGATCGATCGCTGCCTCGAGCGAGTCGATCACCTTGATCGAGACGATTAGATCACCGTACTCGGTGTCCCAGTCGGCCGCGGTCGCGGCCGCGACATCGACGATCTCGCGGGTGCGTTCGTCGCCGCGGATCTCGACATCGGCGGTCTCGTAGCGGTCGGTGATCGTCGGCAGGAACTCCTCGGCGACGTCCTCGTGGACCAGCAGGGTCTCGACGGCGTTACAGACCGCGGGGTACTGGACCTTGGCATCGTAGGCGATGTCCTCGGCCATCGAGAGGTCGGCCGCGTCGTCGACGTAGACGTGACAGATCCCCTCCGTGTGGCCCAGTACGGGGATGCTCGTGTTGTCCTGAATGTAGCTGACGAACTCGGAGCTCCCCCGCGGCATGAGGAGGTCGATCGACTCGTCCATCTCGAGCAGCGCATCGACGTCCTCACGGGCCTCGATGTGTTGGGCCCAACCGTCCGGGATGCCGGCGTCGGCCG
Organism: Natrinema pallidum; assembly: GCF_005890195.1. NCBI lineage: Archaea > Methanobacteriati > Methanobacteriota > Halobacteria > Halobacteriales > Natrialbaceae > Natrinema > Natrinema pallidum. The sequence goes on from NZ_CP040637.1 coordinate 1,308,448, forward strand.
CGGCGTCCTCGATGATGTCGAAGAGGATCCGGTTCGAATGCAGCGCCTCGCTGCCGCCCTTGAGGATGACCGCGTTCCCCGACTTCAGACCGAGCGCGGCGATCTGGACGAGCGCGTCGGGGCGAGACTCGAAGACCGTTCCGACGACGCCGATCGGGACGGCGACCTTGTAGAGTTCGAGGTCGTCGTCGAGTTCCCTGGCCGAGAGCGTCCGGCCCAGCGGATCGTTCTGTTCGGCGACGCTGCGGACCATCTCGGCGATGTTCTCGATCTTCGACTCGGAGAGCGTCAGCCGGTCGACCAGCGCCTGCGTGTACTCGCCGTCCTCGAGCAGCCGATTGCCTGCCTCGACATCGGTCTCGTTTTCGGCGAGGATTTCGTCGGTGCGGGCTTCGATCGCGTCGGCGATGGCGTGAAGCGCCGCCTTCCGCTCCTCGTCGGAGAGCATCGCCAGCTCGAGGGCCGCGTGCTGTGCCTCCTCGACGTCGGCTTCGATGTCGGTTTCAGTCATCGCTCACACCGTTGATGGGGACGAATATGGTCCCCACGGGCTTTGCAGTAGCGATCTGCTCGAGTACGTCGGGCTCGGTGGACTTCGCGATGATGGCCGGAATCCCGTGTTCGCTGACATCGCGTGCGCCTTCGACTTTCGTCTGGATGCCGCCGAAGCCGTCGGACGTGGTCTCGCCGATAATTCGCTGGACCTCGTCGTAGTTGGTGCCGACCGCCTCGATGCGCTCGGCGTCGTCGTCTTCCTTCGGGTTGCCCGTGTAGACGCCGCCGACATCGGTGAGCGTGACAAGCAGGTCGGCGTCGACGCCCATGGTCGCCGCCGACGAGAGCATGTCGTTGTCGCCGATCCGGATCTCCTCGGTCGCGACGGCGTCGTTCTCGTTGATGATCGGGACGACGCCCCAGTCCAGCAACGTCTCGACGGTGTTCCGGAGGTTCGTGAACCGTTCGGGGTTCTCGAGATCGTGCTGGGTGAGCAGGAGTTGGGCCACTTTCCGGTCGTACCGGTCGAAGCTCTCGGTATAGCGGTGCATGAGGTGGCTCTGGCCGACCGTCGAGAGCGCCTGGGACTCCTCGACGGTCCCGCTCGACTGCTCGATCCGGCCCGTCCCCGCGCCGATGGCACCCGACGAGACGAGGATGACTTCCGTGTCCCGCGAGAGGAGGGCCTCGATGTCGTCGACGAGTTTGTCGAGTTTCCCGTCGTCGAGGTTCGAATCCTCGTCGGTCAGGGAATTGGTCCCGGCCTTGACGATCACGCGGTCGGCGTCGGCCGCGAGCCGTCGCGCCTCCGTGACGGTCGCCTCCTCGAGTCCCTTACTCATCGTTGAATTCGGCCGCCAGTTCCGCCGACCGTTCTTCGGCCGCCGCCACCGCCTCGGCGACGTTCGCTTTGGCGTCGCTGTCCCAGAGGACGTCCATCCCCTCGATGGTCGTTCCGTTTGGCGAACAGACGGCGTCGATCAGGTCCTCGATGTCTCGGTCCGATCGGAGGACGGTCTCGGCCGCACCTTTGAACGTCTGTGCGGCCAGCGTCTCGGCGTGGGCTTCGTCGAGGCCACCCTCGACGCCCGCCTCCGCCATCGCCTGAATGAGATAGAAGACGAAGGCGGGACCGCTCCCGTTGACCGCAGTCGCGATGTCCATCTGGCGCTCGTCGATTTCGGCGAACTCGCCGACGTCATCGAGCAGCGTCCGCACCTCGTCGGTGACGCCTTCGGCGGTCACGGCCGCCGCCATATCGCGCGTCTCGGCGGCCAGGTTCGGCATGATCCGGACGACGTTCGCGTCGGTCCGCGCATCGACGTAGTCGGTAGAAACGCCCGCAGCGATGGAGAGCAGCGTCTGCTCCGGGGTGAGATCGAGATCGTCTAGCACTGCGCCGACGATGTCCGGTTTCACCGCGACGATAACCACATCCGACTCGGCCGCTTCCGAGACGTCCGATGTCGTGCGGTCGACGTAGTCGGCGACCGACTCGAGGGCGTCGGGATCGAGATCACACGCGACTACCGTGTGATTCCCGGCCCGCCAGAGCCCCTTGATCAGGGCGCTCCCCATGTTTCCGCAACCGATAACGCTCGTCTGTACCATCTTGTCTTAGTTCAGGAACCGAGGCGAACATACCAACTTTGGTTTCGATCGGTCCGGCGGCGTCGAGCCGTCCGTCCGGGTTGCAGTAGAAACGCGGCGAGACGCCCCATCTACCGTCGATTCCGTGACCCGACCCGTCGAGAGGGCGGCGCGAGGCGGACGGACGGTACGGCGATACTCGACGCCTTCTTACGTGAACCCGAGGATGACGGACGTGATCGCGTCGACGATCGTTTCCCAGACCGAGATACCCGTCCCGATCTGCAACACCGTATCGAGCCCGAAAAAGAGGAACAGTCCTGCGCCGGCGAGGTGGGCAAGCCTGGCATCGAAGCGGTGAGAGAACCTGTGGAAGAAGTAGGCGTTGACCGCGCTCACGGGAACGATTGCGAGCATTTCGCCGGCCCAGATCGCGGGGTGAGCACCGTACTGAACGGCGAGCCCGATCGTGACGAGTTGGGTCTTGTCGCCGAACTCCCCGACGGCCATCAGGGCGAAGATCGGCACGAACCCGCGGAGATACGGCGGCAGGTCGTAGCCGCGGATCGAAACGTCGATCTCCGCGGCCGTCGCCGCACCGCCGTTCGTTACGGCCGGTCGCCGGCTGCCCTCGGGTGCCGATCGAACGAGCAGGACCGCAAAGAGCAGGAACAGCCCCGCCGTGATCGCATCGAGATAGACCCGTGGGAGGACGCCTTGAATCGCCGCACCGAAGCCGATTTCGAGGGCCGTCCAGCCGGCGAACGCACTCGCCGCAGCGGCGACCACGATCCGGGGATCGTACCGAGTCGACAGCCCCGCGATGATGAACTGACCCTTCTCACCGGGGAGCACCGACAACTGCAGGACGAACGCGGCGACGAGAACTTCGAGCCAGCCAGTCATGCGTCGAACACGATGACGGAGCGATGTCGGTCAGTGACGCCACCGATCATACTCCGTGTTAGCCCCGTCTAATGTATACGTATTATGGATCAAACAGCTGGCGGGCAGCGATCGGCGCGCCGAACGAAGAGCGGGCGTACGGTCCGCTCGGTCCGGAAGCCGGAGTCGTTCCTCGCTTCGGGGCGGTTACTCCATCGGAGACACGTCGGTGACCGTCCCGACGCCCTTGCTTCGGCCCTCCCGGAAGACGAACTTCTGTCCCTCCTCGATGAGATACGGACGGAACTTGAACCGGACGGTGCTCTTGCCCGTATCGCCCGGCAGGAGTCGGCCGTCTTCGGGGTAGAAGGCCGCGGCCTCGCCGATCGTCTCGAGGTGGACGACGGGCTCGTACCCCTCGCCGATCCGTGTCGGGTGGTTGAGCACCATGACCTCGGCTTCGAACTCCCGAACTGGGTCGGGATCGGCGTCCCGGGGAAGCAAGACCATGCCGCGTTCGATGGCGCTTTCTTTGATCCCTTTGAGCGCGATCCCGACGATCCGGCCGGCTTGTGCCGCATCGACCCGGTGGTAGTGCATCTCGATCGAGCGGACCTCGACCTCCTGGAAGCGGCCGTCGGACATCGGGCCGATCAGGAGTTCGTCGCCGGCCTCGACTTCGCCGGCCATGACGGTGCCGGAGGCGACCGCACCAACGCCGGTCACCGAGTAGCTCCGGTCGACGTACATCCGGAACTCGCCGGTGTCCTGGGCGGTCTTGGGGAGCCGATCGAACAGTTCATCCAGCGTCTCCAACCCCTCCATCGTGATCGCGCTGGTTTCGACGATCGGGACGACCCGCTCGCTGATCTCCTCGAGCGCGGCGTTGACGCCGTGACGGCTGACCCGAAGCGGTGATTTGTCGACTTCCCGGAGCAGGCGCTCGACCTCGCGTTCGACCTCCTCGACGCGGTCCTCGTCGACGGTGTCGGTCTTCGTGATCGCGACGATCGTCGGGAGGTCGGTCGCGAGCAATACGCCGAGGTGTTCCCGGGTCGTTCTGGTCGGTCCGTCGTCGGCGGCGACGACCAACAGCCCGTAATCGAGTTTCTGGCCCACGAGTCCGCGGATCGTCGTCCGAAGCCACGGCTCGTGGCCGACGGTATCGACGAAGGAGACGAGCCGATCGGCCTCCTGAACGACCGCGGCGCGGTCGGCCTTCCGATCGGGGTTCCGGACTCGAACCGGTCCCTCGTCGTCGAAGCCGTAGACCGCGTAGGACAGGTCGGCGGAGAGGCCGCGCTCGACCTCGTGGGGCTGAACGTCGAGGAACGCGCGGGTCGCACCGTCCCCGTCATCGGGTTTGCCCGTCACCAGCGAGCCGACGAGCGTACTCTTTCCGTGGTCGACGTGGCCGGCCGTTCCGACGACGACGTGTTCGTCGTCCGTCTCGAGGACGCCGCCCTCCCGGACCTGTGCGACGCCGACCAGACCCTCGTTGATCCCCCAGGTCTGGACGTCCTCGATGTGTGCGTCGGCCTCCTCGGCGAGCAGCGAGAGGACGTCCATCGTCTCGGAAAACGTCTCGGGATCGATACCGGCGAGACCGCCGTCGTCGGTGACGCCAACCACGTACGTCGCCTCGCCGTCGCCCGAAAGGAGTCGATGTCGGAGTTGCGCGGCCAGGCTCTCCCGCCGTCCACCCTCGAGGTGGACGTCTCGTGACAATCGCTCTTTGAATTCGACGTTGCCACCGTCCTGTTCGCCACGGTCCAGGGCCCGCTCGAGGAGGGCCCGGTCACGGCTCATATCCGCTGGTAGTAGATCACATGGCAAAAGCCTTCCCGTACATTGACAATATGTATCATGGGGGTGCTACGCGTCGATACGGAAGCGGCGACTCGCCGACGGGGCTGGCCGTCGAATCGCCGAGAATTGAACTCGCGTCGGCGGTGGAATACCCACCAGGGACGCATTCCGGGGCCGGTTTCAAGACGCTCGAGGTCCTACGGGCGATATGAGCGTCAGCGGCCTCTGTCAGATCTGTGAATCCCGTCCCGCCAAGGAGCGGTGTTCCAACTGCGGCACGCTCGCGTGCGAGGGACACTTCGAGGAGTCAACGGGCCTGTGTGCTGACTGCGCCTCGCAGGCCCGGCCGGATCCCGGGAACGACGACGTGGGAATCAACCGGTTCTGAACGTGACCTCGATCCGTGACCTGCTGGGCGACGCGCTCGGCGTCGGCGAGACGTATCGCCTCCGACTCGAGGAGCGCGACGGCCTCCTCGTCGCCGCCCACCCGAACGATGCGAGTCCGATGGACATCGCCGTCGTCGAGGGACTGGACCGGCTCGAGGAACGACCACCGACGGAGCCGGTGACGGTCGAGATCGTCGGTCGAGTCGTCGGCGGGCGGATCGCGGGACGGGTGGTCGAGTCCGGTCCTCGAAACGCGTAACTTTTTGCCGTTCTCGTTGCTGTGCCTTCGGACTGTAGCGACCCCGATACTGCTCGAGGACGGCCTCGAGATCGTCCCAGTCACTCGAGTCGAATACGGACAGTGGAACGATCGAAGCGATAGACAGTGGCCCATGTTCGACGAAGGATACGTCTCGAACGACACGGTCGGCTTTCGTCGTCTACCGTACTGATCGGTCGCTCACTCTTCGTTGTGAAGGTTCGTAACGTCCATCACGTCCTCGAGCGGCCGGATCTCGAAGTCACTATCGGCAACCACGTATTCGTCCCCGGTCGAACGTGCAGTTGCGGCGATCATGGCGTCTCGGTGGGACAGTTCGCTTCCGTCCTCGATAGCCTCATTCTGTAACCGTGAGGCTTCCAAAGCCAGCTGTTCGTTGAACTCGAGCGCCTGCACACCGCTGAATTTCTGCCGTTCTTCGGTCGGGTCGAAGTCTTGCGATCCCGAAGGCCCGTTCAGGACCTCGAACACGCAAATCGTCGACGTCCACCACGGCTGTCGCTCATCGAGATACTCGATGACAGTTCGGTCGTTCCGCAGATATTCGATGATGGTCGAACTGTCGAGAAACGTCATCGCCAGTTCTCCCGAGACTGCCTGATCGACTCCTTTGCCCGTTCTGCTTGCTCATCCGACCATGCCCCGGCTTCGATCGGTTCTTCAGTAGCGGTGACTCGTTCTAAGAATTCGTCCCAGGTTTCGCCGTCTCGCTTCAATTGGTCCAGCCGTTCTTTAGTGGCCGAATCGACCGGAATAGACGTTCGGCTCATATGAATTCATAGTGAATTCATCTTTGTAGGTGTTTCGCCGGCGCGAGGAGTGCGCCGACCACCGCTGTACCGACGACGATCACTGACTCGAGATCAGTGCGATCGCCTCGAGCGCACCAGCTACTATCGGTACTACTCTCGGTACTGATTGAGCCGCTTCTTCAGTCGCTTCGCGGCCTGCCCGCTCGCTCTCGCGAACTCCTCGCCGTCGTCTCGCGGCTCCGCCGCTCGACTGTCCGAGGTGCTTCGCGCCTCGTTATCTTCCCCCGCGAAAATGATCCCCCGCGAGGAGTTGACTAACCCGACGCCGTCGGCCAGCCCGTACTCGACGGCTGCCTCGGCATCGCCGCCCTGCGCCCCGATGCCGGGGACGAGGAAGGGGAGGTCGGGCACCTGCTCGCGCAATTCCTCGAGTTCCGCCGGCTGGGTCGCGCCGACGACGAGTCCGACGTTGTCGTTCTCGTTCCAGAGATCGGCCAGCGCCGCGACCCGCTCGTAGACCGGTTCGCCGGTCTCGAGTTCGAGGTCCTGAATGTCGGCTCCGCCCGGGTTGGAAGTCCGACAGAGGACGAAAACGCCGGCTTCCTCGTTCGCCAGGAACGGCTGGAGCGAGTCCCGGCCCATGTAGGGGTTGACGGTGATCGCATCGGCTTTCGCAAGCAGTTGGGCGTACTGGCGGGTCGTGTTGCCGATGTCGGCCCGCTTGGCGTCCAACAGGACCGGCACGTCCTTGCCGTGGGCGTACTCGATCGTCTCCTCCAAAGCGGCCCAGCCGTCCGGGTCCTCGTAGAAGGCCGCGTTCGGCTTGAAGACGGCGGCGTGGTCGTGCGTCGCGTCGATAATACGGCGGTTGAACGCCCACCGCGGGAGGTCGTGTTCCTGCAGGTGGTCGGGAATGCGCGACGGGTCGGGGTCGAGTCCGACGGAGACGACGCTGTCGACCGTTCGAATGCGGTCGTGCAGTCGGTCGAAGAAGTTCATGGCGGGACTGGCCCCGCGACGGTCGAAAAGGTTGCTATCCGCTCGGCCGACCGCACGGGTACCCCGTCGACGGCCCCGATCGGCTCGGCGGCGTGCTCGCGTCGGCTTCGGTCGACGCTGACGGACGCACCGGGGCCGACGGACACGGAGACGGTATCCGATACCGCCGACGGCTCGAGCCGCGTTACGCCTCGAGAATTTCGATCAGGTTTCCCTCGGGGTCGCGCAGAAACATGATCGTGGTGCCGCTCTCGGTCGTCCGCGGCTCGCTGATCGTCGGCACGTCCTCGGGAAGGCGCTCGGCGACGGACGCGAGATCGTCGACCGCGAAGCCGACGTGTGACGCGCCCGGTTGATTGAGCCCCGCCGCCGGGGAGCCCCGCGCTTCGGGGTCGTACTCGACGAGTTCGATCTTGATACCGTCCGCCTCGAGATGCGCGAACTCGGCGCTGGCACCGTCGACGTCCACGGCGTCGGCGAAGGCCTCACCGCCGACGCTGAACCGATCGGTGACCGAGAGGTCGAGCACGTCCCGGTAGAACGCAAGCGTCTCCTCGAGGTCGGCGACGGTGAGACCGACGTGGTGTGCGCTGAGAGCCGTCATTACTCCGTGGTACGAGCGCGCCGGAAAAACGCTTCCGGCTGCGCCGCCCGCGGTCGGCGATGGCGGCCGTATCGCCCCTCCGCTCACTCGACGACGGCCCGGACCTGGAGGTACTCGACGCGGACGGCGTTGTCCCCGAACCAATCCTCGAGCGCGGCGACGGCGTCCCGGCGGAGCGCGGCCCGCGCGTCGTCGTCGTCCATCCGCCGGAGGACGGGTGAGAGCGGCCCGGACTCCTCGGCGAACTCGCGCCAGAAGTGATGGGGCGTGGCATACCGGAACTCGAGCAGCCGCCGCTGGAACGAGCAGTCGGCCGCCCCGGCGAACTGCTCGCGGACGAAATCGGGGTCGCCCCACTCGAGGTGGGACCACGGGTCGCTCGGCGAGTCGGCGACGTGATCGGTCAGGACTTCGGTGAGGTCCCCGACGACGCCGGTGGGCGACCACGCAGTGAAACAGACCCGACCGCCGGGTTTGGTCACGCGGCGAAGCTCCGCCCCGGCGCGGGTCGAGTCCGGCGCGAACACGTGACCGAAGTTCGAGAGGACGACGTCGAACGCGTCGTCGGGAACGGGCAGCGTTTCGGCGTCGCCGGCAAGCCAGGTAATGTCGTCGTAGCCCGCGAGGCTCGCGTTTTCGCGGGCGAGGTCGAGCATGTCGTGGGCGAGGTCGAGGCCGACGACTGCTGCGCCCGCTCGGCGAGCAGTCAACGCGGCGTTGCCCGTCCCGCAACCGACGTCGAGGACGCGGTTGCCCGGATCGATACCGGCGACGTTGATCAGCCGTGCGATGGCGGGCAGCATGTTCGGTGCCATCGCGGGATAGCGACCGGCCGACCAGACGTGTCTCGCCGATTGCTCTCCGGATTCGGTCGGGTCTGTCATACCCAGTCCTCAGTCGGCGGTGTTCAGATAAGGATGAAGGATGAGGCGGTTCGTTTTCTGAGTGATCTATGCCCGAAAACGACCGCCTCAATGGTTGTTTAGAAGAGATCAACTTAGAGTTTGTTGAACGAGAAGCGACACCGCGATTGCTGATGAAACTCAGTATTCAGCTGCATCTTGCTGGACTCTCGCTTTCAAATACTGTATCTATTCTTGAGGTATTCGGTGTCGAACGCGCTCGATCAACCGTTCACAATTGGGTTCACAAGGCCGATCTACAGCCCGAATCTGATCGGTGTCCGGATCACGTTGCGGTTGACGAGACTGTGATCCAACTGAATAATGAGCAGTACTGGCTGTACGCTGCAGTTGATCCCGAGACAAACGAATTGCTCCATACGAAGCTTGAACCGACAACAACAAAGGTTCTCGCTCATTCGTTTCTTACGGAACTCTCCGAGAAACACGACGTCTCCGACGCCGTGTTTCTCGTCGATGGATCGCACTCATTACAAGATGCATGTCAACGTCACGGCTTCGATTTCAGATACGAGAAACATGGAAATCGGAATGCTGTTGAACGTGTCTTTCGAGAGATAAAACGACGAACTCTCTGTTTCTCAAACTGCTTTAGCAATGCCGAAGCAGAAACTGCCGATGACTGGCTCAGATCGTTCAGCTTCGTATGGAATCAGCTTATCTGAACACTACCGATCATCGGCGGCGTAGAGTTAAGAGAAGTGATCATATGGAATTCAGATGGTGAAAGAACGGTGGTTCAAAACCCTCAACCAGGACTTCATAACATCGAATTGGAGCACTTCAATCCGGATGGAGAAACTACCAGACTATCAATTCAGCAGAGAACTGACTACGGTGGGCAGATCATTTCCGGGCGTGGGGATGAGCTAATAGCAATTCTCCCGTTCATATTACAGAAGAGCGAGTTGGGACGTATGATGCAGGGTGGAGAGCGTGCTCTCTTCTCGTTTGATTTCACCGTTGAAGATAACAAGCGAATTTATTCTACAACAGTAGACGTAACTACTGAACTTACAGACAGTGCAGGTGGCGACCTCGCGCAATAGTCCTCAGTTTGTACTGAGATTGCCCATTCTCCGTAGTGGCAAGTCAGGGAATAAGGTCATAACCAGCTTGCAGTCCTGCCATAGTTAGTTTCGCACCAACCTGTGTACCGATACCAGCACCATACTGTTTTGCTCGCCCAACGAGATCTCGGAGACGGGATTCATCCGTATTCGTGTCTTCGATTTCATTCTGGAATTCATTAATCAGCTTTTTCAAGTTCTCAGCCTCCTCATCGTCGAGCATTGCATTGTCTACTTGATCGATGATCTGAGTGTACTCTAGTGATTGTGATACCTCTGTTTCCTGAGTTATATCGGTATTCTGCTGGATGATGACAGGGCGCAACTCTGTGACTTCGTCGACCTGCTCAAAATCGGTAACATCTAAATCAAATAGATCCGCAATTTGCTCCGTCTGAAGTTTGATTTTCCGTAAATCCTCATTAGCGGCCTCAACTGTGTGCATACGCCGCATTGATGCTGTTGTGCCTTCTACAGCCCCAATTTGGTTCAAACGTTCGTTATCTGGATACTCTTCTTGGAAGTCTTCGAGGATTTGGTTAAACTGTTCAGCTATCGACTCCGAAGAGGTGTGTTCCTTTACTTCCAGTGTCTCAGCAGCCTGATCATGAATACGTTTCAAGGAACGTACGAGGTATGAATCGACCATAACTCAGCGTATCATCCCTTACGAATAAATCCCAGTATAGTGTTGATCAATCGGTGTCTGACGAGTCCTACTCAGAATCGGCTATATCTCCAAATACTTGCCTGATCTCTGGTGGTTCGGTCGGAAGCCGAAGGTCGCGCGGGTCGTCCCCCGAAGCGCCAGTTTTCAAGACCCACACTTGGCAAAGAACCCCTCCTTGATTACGCGGAAGTCCGTTTCAATGCCCCACCGACGCCGGTACGAATCACCCAACTCTTCTGGCGGCACCTCTTCTGGGTGGAGGTTCGTGTAGAACTACGTGTACCAAACATCAATAATGTGACTTCTTCAATCGAAGGGTCAGTCATCTTCCTCGCAGACAACTGACTGTAGTTCTTCAAGCACATCCGGCCGGTGTTCTTTTAATACTTCAATGTCATTGGGGAGCTCCTCACTTATCCGTTGTCGAACCCGGTACACCGCTTGGTCCTTCTGCTGTTGGGTGGGATTACTCTTTCCGGAGATGTGTTCACGATCCGTTTCTGTCATGATAGCGCGGTAGCGTCCCATCTCGTTTAGCCTATCTTGTACCCTCCGGTTCAATCTATGCATATGTGCCTACATTAATCTATGCACTAGTGCATTGCTATGCATCAGTGCGAAGGTTAAAGTAGGGAAGAGTGCATAGGTATGACTGAGAAGCGCGGTCCAATGGCCACAGAAAGTGGCCGCCTGTTGCCGCAGGCGACCGCGCTTCGCCAACCAGACGAAGCATGAAGAAATCAAACCGACGGCCGCAAGAATCTGTCGAACAGACTCACAACCAATTGGATCACTACCTTCGGGAATGCCTCGACTGTGGAGCCATTGGTCTCTCTGAACAGATTGACAACCATGATTGCCAGACGTTTCTCCGACGGCAGTGCGAGGGGCAAGATCAATGACGGAGAACTTCGATACTGAGGTTGCCCAGCGAATCGCGCGTGAGCGACTTGTGACCACGCTTCGCCATCCCTGCGAAAGTGCAAATAGTGATGTTGCTCGTGCCTCAGAGTGCATCGCGTCTATTGTAACTGCACTGGAATGCGGAGAGACACCCAACCAAAACGGCATCGCGGAGGCTCGGTTCCATCTCGATGAAGTCAAGCAGCGGCTTGACGAAGTGACCGCGCTATTCGGTTGGAATCCGTGGGATACGGGTGTCCAGTGGGACAACCTAACCGCCGAACAACGGGCCGAGGTCGCTCAACGTGACCGCAAGCAGTACTCTGTTCCAATCGAGACTAACGGCACGGCCACTAGCGGCGAGAGCGCCGCAGAGTTAGTGAACACCGACGAGTTGGCCTCACTCCGTTCGGCCGTCGAAGACGGTCTCTCGGCAGTGGATACTGAGCCGAAGCGTGAAGCAGTTGCCCAATTGCTCGAATTGTACGCCGATTCCGTACGTGAGGGTAAAACTGATTCACTAACTGGACGGCGCGAGCAGCCCGAGGTTCGAGAGGAGAGTGACGCGTGAACGGCCGTAGCACTACGCGCACGATTCAAGCTATCGACGGTGAGGTGTACACCGGGTATTGCGTTGGTGACGTTACATACAGTAGTCCCGGCGCGCTCAAAACAGTGCTCAAGAACAAGTTCAACCCATGACTGAAGACATCGACCGCGACGTGTTCGTACGGATTCAGACCGACCTGCTGGTAGTCGGGGACAGCATCATGACCGACAGACACCACGCCTCGAATGGCAACTACGAGGACAACGACCCGCAGAACCAGATCGGCGGCATTATCCCGGCGTTCAGCCTTTCGGGCTGGCTTCGCCACGGGATGGAGAAGGTCGTCCAGGAGCGCGACGGTACTGCCTGTCACCCCGGCGAACCGAACGCCAACTTCCGCAAGGACGGCGTCTACAACCGCGACCTCGACGCTGGCTACCACGAGAAGGGTGCGTGCCTCGACGATGATGACGACGACGGCTGCGTGATTCTTGACCTCTTCGGCGGCTTCGAGAATCGCCCGGGAAAGGTGATGCGCCGCCCGATCCAGTTCTCGCCGGTCCGTTCCAGCGTGGACTACACGCGCGGGCAGGCAGAAGGCCACTACCGCCGCATCAATCGGAACGTCGTCTCCCGAAACGAGGAAGACAACCGGGAGCCGCTTAGGAACGCCGAACTGGACGCCGTCGGGAACCTTGACGGCTGCTGGCACCTCTCCTTCCGGGAAACGAAGCCCGAGTTCGTCGCCTTGCTCGCCGAGGCCATCGACTTCCTCGATAAGCATCAGACGGACTTCATGCACCAGCTCGGTGGCGCTCGGAACTTCGGCGGCGGGATCGTGGACTGCAACCTCGTGAACCCGCTCTACGAGGAACACGAACTCCGCCGCGTCTTCGACCGGGGCAAGGGCAAGACGCAGAAGATGGAGGAGAAGGACGAAACGTGGGAGGAAAAGTACCTGCCGACGTTCCAAGAGGCGCTCGCAGAGCGCGTGATAGACGTATGAGCGACGTGATGCTGGCCGCGCTCCGGCACGACGCACACAAGTTCACCGGCGAGAGCCACGAGGACGCCCGCGAGGAATTCGCTGGGGTTCCCGTGAACCAGTCGGTGCCCGAGGGCGCAGACGGCGATGCAGCGGCGCTCTCGCGGCCTCAGCAGAAGCAAGAGCAAACGGTCCCGACACACGACGACCACTACCGGCTCTCGCTGCTGACCGGTGAGACGGCCTACGATCCCCGCGAGTTCTCGCGGGCGACCATCGAGAGCGAGGTGGCGGACCTCGTCGGCATCGAGGACGCACAGACGGCCTACGAGCGGTGGTTGGTGTCGGATGTCGCCGCCGGGTTCAACGAGTCGGTCTACCACCCGTACACGAGTCTGAAGTACCACACACTGCTCGTGGCGGCGCTGCTGGACAACTACCGCGCCGGAAACGAGTTCGCCGATCTCCGGCTCATCGTCGGTTCGGCGGGCGAGGTCGTTCCGTTCCGCACCGTCTTCGACGGCGAGCGGTTCGCGTTCCGCATTGATGTCGAGGCCGATGGACGACCCTTCGCTCGCCTCGGGAGTCGCCCGTGGCGGTCGTGGGCATCGGCGTGGAACCGCCTGACTGCGCACCCGCTCGATACCGACCGGGACAAGTACGACATGACGCTCGATGCGAACCTGCGGCGGGTTCAGTCGTGGAGTACGGCACTCCAATACATCGAGGACTACGCTGAATGGAGGCCCGACCGATGACAGCGATTCAGCAAGTCCTGTGGGAGCTACGGATGGACTACATCGGCCACCCGTACTACGTGAGCGGGAACGCCATCCTGCACGCCCTCGGTCAGCACCTCGATCCCGAGACCCACACGGCGGTGTCGGCCAGTCACGGCGTCTTCGTGCCCGGCCAGTTCGGGACGTTCCCCGAGGAACACACGCAGTCGGGTATCCGCCCGTACCTTGGGAGCGGCCTGCCCGATGTCGAGGCCTACGACGACCTGTTCCTCCAGCGGGGGGCGATGCATCCGTGGCTGCTGGACACCCGCGCTCGGGACGCGCTGAACACGCATGATCTCCGCGTCCACGGCGGCCACCCGGCGCTCGCTCACAAGACCATCATGGGCCGCCGGGAAGACCAGCGAAAACAGCAGCAGACGACGAAGTGGTACGTCCACGCCTACCTGCACGCTGATGACCCGGCGGTGCTCCCGCTCGATGAGGATGTGCTGGAGGGCCTCCAGTTCGGCGGCAAGCGGAACTACGGCTACGGCGAGGTTCAGCTGAAGGACACTCAGATGGTTGACCTCGATGAACTGGACTACTCGCGGCTCGAAGGCGCGGAGACGTTCCTGATCGAACTCGTGACGCCGTTCGTCCTGGCGACTGAGTATCCAGAGACGAACGACCGCACTATCCCGTGGTGGTGGGCCGAGAACCGCGAGGACCTGCGGCTCCGTGAGGAGAAGATCCTCGAACAGCGTGAGGTCTTCCGGCTGGAGACGGTCGATCACGGACAGGTCGTGAAGTACCTCGGAGACCGCCCGGTGGAGACCGCGAAGAACGGCCTCCAGCGGATCGGGTCTCACTCCCGATACGGCTTCGGCGAACTGCGGCTGAAGCCCCTCGGCGAAAAGTACCTGTAATTGGAGAGGTAACGACTAACAGGCCACCAATGGAACACCAGAAGCAGGATGAATCGGGCGGGAAAAATACAGTGATTCGTCTGGATAAAGAAATCGTATTACCAACAACTGTTATCTCCCCCGAGAATGAGGGACGGGTATGACGCGCGTCGCGCTCATCGCCCACGACGAGAAGAAAGCGGACCTCATCGACTTCGCACGGACACACGAGGCACAGCTACGAGCGTACGACCTGATCGCGACCGGGACCACGGGACAGCGGCTGATAGACGAGACCGGCCTCGAGATAGAACGCAAGGAGTCGGGGCCGCTCGGCGGCGACCTGATGATCGGGTCCGAGGTCGCGGAGGGGAGCCTCGACGGCGTCGTCTTCCTCCGCGACCCGCTGCGAGCCCAGCCCCACGAGCCCGATATCTCGGCACTGCTCCGGATCTGCGACGTCCACGACACGGCGCTCGCGACGAACCTCGCGTCCGCGGAGTTCCTCATCGAGGGACTGGCGGAGTAGCCCGTCGCCGTCTCGTCGCCCGAGCGGGACCGACACGCCCGCGGGCGACGACCGAGCGGGCGGAAGGGACAGCTTCAACCGGCTCGAGCCCCCTGTCATACCCATGCCACGAGCGGTCGTCTTCGATCTCGATTACACGCTCGCCGTCCCGCGACGGGATCGGGCGACCCTTCTCGAGGAAGCCACGGCCGCGACGGGCGCGCCGTCGCTCACCCGGCAGTCGTACCTCGAGGCTCACCGCCGAAACCTCACCAGCGAGACGCGCGAGCCGATCTTCGCCGACCTGCTCGCGGACAGCGAGAGCGACGCCGACCCGGCCGCCGTCGCGACGGCCTACCGCGAGACGATCGCCGACGCCCTCGAGCCGCTGCCGGACGTCGACGCGATGCTTGCGGAGTTCCGCGGCGCGTACCGGGTCGGACTGCTCACCAACGGCCCGGTCCGCGCCCAGCGGCACAAACTCGAGACGCTGGGCTGGGAGGACGCCTTCGACGCCGCGCTCGTAACGGGTGAACTCGAGGCCGGCAAACCCGACCCGCGAGCGTTCGAGGCGATTACCGACGAATTGGGCGTCGCGCCCGGCGATGCGGTCTACGTCGGCGACGAGGTCGAAGCCGACGTGCGGGGTGCGACCGAGGCCGGGTTGCGGGCGATTCAAGTGCTGCTCGCGGACGGTCCCGACCCCGATCCCCGCGCCAGCGCCCACGTCGAGCAGGCGGACATCGCGGCGACGCTGCCGGAGATCGTCGCAGCGCTCGACTGACGTGCTAGCCGCCACGAACCGGCACGCGCCACCGCTCGCGATCCAGAGGCTACGCGTCGCGTTCCTCGAGCCGACGGCTCACGGTCTGTAACACGTCCGTCGCTCGCTTGACCGCGGCCCCGCTCTCGACGAAGACGAGCGTTTTCGGCGGCTGCGTTGCCTTCGGCCGTACCCTGAGGTCGGCATCGGCTGCCGCCGCTGCCGCGATGTCCTGTCCCGCCTCGAACTCGAGGTGGGCTCTGTCATCGTGGACGAAGACGCGAGCAATTCGTTCGTCGCGGCGAGTCACGTCGTAGGCGCGCGCGCCGTCGGCCGTCGGCTCGACGTCCCGATCGGCGTTGGTGACGGCGTACTCTGCGAGTTCTCCGTCCTCGCGGCCGTCGACCTCGCTCGAGAGGAGTTCGGCGATCCGGCGACCGTCGGTGATCCGTTCCTCGACCATACCTGCCGGTCGGGACGGCGAGACTAACCGTCTTCGGTGTCGAGGACGGCGTCTCGGGCGACCGGGGCCAGCTCGTCGACATCGACCCCCTCGCGGCGGGCGTAGACGACCGCGGCTGCCTCGATGGTCAGCCCGAGTTCCTGCTGGAGGGTGTTGATCGCGCCGACCGCCTCCTGTTTTGCCGTGCCCTCGGCGACCAGCGAATCGAGGACGCGTTCGAACGCCGAGCGTTCCCGCAGGAGGTCCTCGTCGGGGGCGAAGTCCTCCGGCACCGTCACCTCGCCGGGATCGAACGTGACCGCGAGCCCGTCGTCGCCGCGCTCGAGGAGTCCCTCGCCGGTGGCGACGTCGATCAGCCGCGTGGCCTGATCGGGGGAAAACCAGTCCCGATCGAGCGAGAGGGCGACGACGAACTCGTTTTCCTTGAGGCGACGGGTACCGTTCTGGATGAACGGGGCGGCGACCGCGACGCGGAGGCTCATCGGAGTCGACTTCCTCGAGCGGTGAGAAAACGATGACGGTTCCGCCCGACCGCGGTCGGGACGGTGCCGTCGGCGATCAGTCGGAGGCGCGACCGCCGCCGCCGCTGTTGCGATCGGCTCGGGACGGCGGCGGGAACTCGCCGGCGCTGGGCTCCGGGGCTTCGGGGAGGACACAGCGGTCGGGTTCGCGATTGACGTGCCGGTACTGGGTCGGCGCGTTCGCGAGCGGATGGGCGGGGTTTTGGTCGCTGTCGATCCGTGCGGCCCGCACCTCGTCGAACCCGTTGAGACGGGCCCGAATCCCGCGCCAGTGATACCGTGTCGCGGTCGGGATGGAGACGGGACGCGGCGACTTCCCATCGGGATGCCGCGTCGCGAGGATGGCGCTGTTGACGTTACTGGCGAGCGCATCGTGGTCGATGAGGACGCCGACGGCGGCGTCCCGCGGCGCTCGCGCGGCGAGGACGTCGAGTCCGAGGTGGAGGGCGCGGTACTCGGCGACGTTGTTGTCCGGCGGCGTGTCCGCGGTCGCGACGCGTGCGACGCGAGTGCCGTCGCGCGTTTCGATAACGGCACCCAGCCCACCGCCCGAACCGCGGAAGGACCCGTCAGTAGCGACGTAGAAGTCACGGTGATGGGTCCGAGGGGGATGGGCGATGTGGGGCGTGGGCGACTCGTCGAACAGATCCCGCAGTGCGGGCCGGCCGTGAGCGGCCATAGGAAGCCGTAGGCCGGTTATCTACTTAATTATGTCGTCCGAGATAACAAATGACAATGTAGCCCTGGTGAGCGCTCAGTGTGGGACAGTCCCGTTCAACAATCAGTCACCGGAAACAAAGCATCATCGTGGCTAACCGAAGTTCGGTAAACAGCACAGAGACGGGCTCTATCCGCCGACTATGGGACCCGACACAGGTGCGCGTTTCGTCCGGGCGATCCGGACCCAATCTGTGTTGGCAGCAGGAGTAATACCACTGGGTGCTAAATCGACCTATGAACCAGACGAACGCCAGTCGGATGGAAGCGGCCTGTTCCCTTCTCGCGGAGTCAGAACGCCGGTTTCTCCTCTACCAGCTCGCGGACGAGGGCTCCGCGAACCTCGAGGACCTCATCGTCCAGGTCGCGGCCTGGGAACTCGACGCGCGCGCCGACGCGATCGACAAGGAAGTGCGACAGCGCGTCTACGTCTCACTGGTTCATAACCACCTGCCGCGGCTCGAGGACTACGACATCATCGAGTACGACCTGCGGAGCGGCGATATCGTGCTGGCGGAGGGGTTCGAGGACATCAAGCCGCTGCTCGAGCAGTTCAGACAGACCGAAGCCGAACCCGAACTCCGGGAGCGACCCCCGCTCTGAGCCGCCCCCGGTCGGCCGGACCCGACCGCCGTCGTTCGTCTCCCGTCCGGTGCCATAGAGAGCCGCGTGCCGGCAAGTTCGTTCTGAACCGTAACGCATAGGGGGTCCCTATCGAGATAGCCTTCGTGAGCCGCTATCGAAACCTGTTACTTTTCCTGATACTCGCAACGTTGTGGGGATCGGCCTTCGTCGCGATCAGCGCCGGCCTCTCCTACATTCCGCCGGTCCTGTTCGCGGCGCTGCGCTACGATATCGCCGGCCTCCTGATGCTCGGCTACGCGGTCTACGCCGTCGAGCATTGGCTGCCCCGTGGCCGACTCGAGTGGGCGCAGGTCGCCGTCGGGGCCGTGCTCTTGATCGCGGCCTATCACGCGTTCCTGTTCGTCGGGCAGCAGAACACGACGGCCGCGGCGGCGGCGATCCTGGTGAGCCTTTCGCCGGTCCTGAGCACCGGGTTCGCGCGGCTGTTGGTGCCCTCGGACGCGCTCTCGTCGGTCGGCATCGTCGGCGTCGTCATCGGTCTGGTCGGGGTCGGCGTCATCGTCCAGCCCGACCCGGCCAACCTCCTGGCTACCGGCTCGGTGGCGAAGGGACTCGTCTTCTGTGCCGCGGCCGCGTTCGCCCTGGGCAGCGTCCTCACTCGCCGGCTCGACGCCTCACTGCCGATCGAGACGATGGAAGCCTGGTCGATGCTCGGGGGTGCCCTCGTCATGCACCTCGTCAGCGTCGCGATCGGCGAGCCGATCGAGCCCGCGGCGTGGACCAGTCCCGAGGCGATCGGCGCGCTCGCGTACCTGTCGGTGGGCGCGAGCGCGGTCGGTTTCCTCATCTACTTCGACCTGCTCGAGCGACTGGGTGCCGTCGAGATCAACATGGTCTCCTACGTCGCACCGATCGTCACCGCGGTCGTCGGCTGGCTCTACCTGGACGAAGTCGTCGATACCGCGACGCTTACCGGGTTTGCCCTCATCGCCGTCGGCTTCCTCCTCGTCAAGCGGCGAGCGATTCGGCGGGAAGCCGGCACCGTCCGGTCGCGTAGCTCGAGCGAGTGAGCCGCCGGGGACGGGCCACGCCGGTCGGTCCGGTGCGGGTGATCGGGCGGCCGCCGACGGGCTGCGCCGCTACCGGCGATGTGCGTGGCCGACGTAGAGCGCGAGGAGGTTGGTGACCAGCAAGCCGAGGAACAGCACGCAGTCGAGCGAGGACGACAGCCCGGTCGCGAGCAGGGGGAGGTACAGCACCGGCAGAGCGACCGCCGTCCAGAACCCCGCGGCGCGAATCGGGGACGCGAGCCCCGGCACGGCGCGCTCGAGCGCGCCGTGGTCGTCGTCGCGGCGGTCGCTCGTCGGACCCGACTCGCCGGACCGCTGTTGGGACGGGCGCGGGCTCGGCATCGAACGTAGCGGCTCACCCGTGCCGGCGACGACGCAAATATCGGCCCCACCGTTT
Source organism: Natrinema pallidum (assembly GCF_005890195.1). Taxonomy (NCBI): domain Archaea; kingdom Methanobacteriati; phylum Methanobacteriota; class Halobacteria; order Halobacteriales; family Natrialbaceae; genus Natrinema; species Natrinema pallidum. The sequence goes on from NZ_CP040637.1 coordinate 1,328,003, forward strand.
CGGGCCGTCTCACGAGCGGCCCGCAGTCGGGCGGTGTGAACGGGAGCTTTCCCGTGGGAAACGAGATGTTTCCCTCGCTACCCGCGGCCGCTCGGCCGCGAGGTCGTCGTCGGGAGGGGAAAGCGCCCGCGACGGGGGCCAGTCAGGTGAGTCGCTCGCCGTCGTCGTCGAACGCGAGTTCGCAGTCGTCACAGAGCCACCAGCCGACGAGCGGGTCGCGCCGGGCGATCTCCGCGCCGCACTCGAGACACCGCCGCGAGGGCTCGTCAGCAGGGGCGGTCATTCGTTCGGCCCGCCGTGCTCGGACACACCGCGGGCGCGCGAGACCAGCCCGGGCGGGACCGAGCAGCCACAGGGGCTGACCGTTCCCGTGTGGGGGCCGCTGGCGGTCACGAACGTCACGGGCTCGCCACAACTGGGACACTCTGGACGCGACCACGAGCCGTCGTCGCTCGTATCGGGCTCGTCGCTCCCGTCGGAGCCGCCGCTCCCGTCGAGGGCGTCACTCCCATCGGACGCGTCACCCATCGCGCTCACCCCTCGAGCCCGACGGCGACGCGACGGCCGCTGGGACCGGCACGGAGCGGGCTGGGAACGGCGCGGACACCGCCGCGGCCCCCGCGGCGACTGCTGCGGGCAGCGCAGGGGCTAGTCGGAGGTGGCGATTCGGCTGTCGTGCGGGATGTTTATATCCCGGTAGAATGAACGGAATCATGCTTCCGAAATCCCTCGTGTGGGATTTGGAAGCCCGTCTCGGGTGTCCTAGCACCCGGGGCGTTTTCGTACGCCCCTCTCGGAGACGTGGCCTCCGCGTTAATGGTTGGTCTGTTGTTACTTATACCTACTGTTTCCGGCGGGGAATTTATCGCTCAGTTCGAGGCTGCTGGACGAGGAGTCGGTCCCCGGTCGATGGCTTTCTCCAGGCGGAATCTCCGTGCGGCGGCCTCGCTTCCTCGAGAGTGGTCCCCGCACAGGCACACCCGTTCGATGCCGCCGGAATCCACGAACTGTCGTCGTTCGCAGCACGGTCGTCGCCTCCGTCAGTTCCGTCACTCGCGTCGGACCCATCGCCCATTGTGTTCCTCCCTCGAGTCGAAGACGGCGCGGAGACTGCTACGGGCAGCGCGAGGGCCGACCGGAGCCGGCGATTCGGCTTTCGCAGCAAGGTCGTGCGGGATGTTTATATCTCGGTAGAATGAACGGAATCATGCTTCCGGAATCCCTCCTGTGAGATTTGGAAGCCCGTCTCGGGTGCTACTACACCCGGGGCGTTTTCGTACACCCCTCTCGGAGACGTGGCCTCCGCATTAATGGTTGTTCTGTTGTTACGTATACCTACTGTTTCCGGCGGGGAAGTTATCGCTCGCCTCGAGCGAGCGCCGCACCCGCGCTCGATCAACTGGGTGAGAAAACGGCGAGCACTCGACCGCTACGTACGGCCGTCGTCGAGACCGGTCCCGGCCGGCGACTCGAGCACCACGGTTTCGCCGGCGGTCATCGAATCGCCCGTCTCGACCGCGATGTCCTCGATGTCGACTGCGGGCGGAAACAGCAGGTCGACGCGGCTGCCGAAGGCGATGTGGCCGATCCGATCGCCGCGCTCGAGGCCGTCGCCGCGCTCGGCGTAGGGATGAATACGACGGGCGAACGCCCCGGCGATCAGCGTTACCTCGGCGTCCGAATCCGGTTCGGCGGGGCTGGCGGTCGGCGTCTCCGCCGCCTCCGACTCTCCGTCGCCGTCCGCGGCCGTCGCCGACTCCCCGCCGGTCGCCGGCAGGTTCGGGGAGTCGGTCTCGAGGCGGACGTGGACGCGTTCGTTGCGATCGGACTCCTTCGAGAATGCGGGGCGGTTCGCGCCGGCGATATGTTCGACGTCGGTGACGCGGCCGGCGAACGGGGCGCGGACGACGTGGACGTGCCAGACGTTCATGAACACGCCGAGCCGGACCCGGTCGCCCTCCTCGCGGAGGACGGAGACGGTGCCGTCGGCCGGCGAGACGACGCCCGTCGGCGGCGGGGTGCGCTCGGGGTCGCGAAAGAACGCGAGCGTCCCGGCACCGACCGCGAGCGCGACGAGGCTCGCCGTGACGCTGACGAAGATGGCGAACGGGGCAGCGAGCAGGGGAAGGATGGCGTACTTCCAGGCCCCCGGCGCGAAGTTCATGAACGAATCGACGGGATCGAATCGTATGGCCGTTACGGAACGGTCATTCAGCGTCGCTCGCACGTCGACCGCGTGCAGTCCGGCGGCGCGGAACCCGGGGACCGATCCCACGGCTGGCGATCGTTCGTCGACCGGCGCGGCGACCGTGGCCGCTGACTCGCCGTCACCTGCTCGCCCGAGGGCCGTCGATCACCGCGGACTCGTTGCAGCGGCGACTGTAGGCCGGCCGTACCTCCCGATAGCCCGCGTCTTCCGCCGTCGCGGGCCGATTGCCGAACGAGCAGCGGGCTCGAGCGACCGACCCGGGCACGGGGACGGTCGCATCCCGCGGCGATGCGGTCGCCGCGGATCGGGTTTTCCCGCCGCTACAGAGCCGCCGTGGCCGCTGGTGACCGAGCATAACAATGGGCCGCTTCGTGTCGCAAGCGATCGCCAGTGATGCAACGACGAACGTATCTCGGCGCGGCCGCGGCGGTCGCGCTCGCCGGCTGTTCGAGCACCGAAGAGGCAGAGAACGAGACCGCGGACGACGGGTCCGCCGAGGACGGAACGGCGTCCGACGACGGGGCGGAGGTCAACGCGTTCGACGACTTCGAGGACATCAGCGAGTGGAACGCTCCGATCGGGACCCTCTCGGCGGACGCCGATCGATCGTACACCGGGTCCCAATCCGCGCGGATCGAGTCGGGCGACGGGGACGATCAGGTCAGACTCGTTCGGGACCTCGCAACGCCCCGCGATCTCTCGGGGACCCGTCCCGCGCTGGCGCTGGCGACGGAGGAGCAGGCCGATATCGTCGTCCAGTTGCTCGACGAGGACGGCGACCGGATCGACTTCCGGCAGCGCATCCACACTGATACGCCGCTCGTACAGTGCAACTTCGGAATCGACACTATCGACGGCGACCCGGACTGGAGCGCCGTGAGCGAGGTTCAAATCATCCGCTGGACGGGCGAGGACGACAAAGGGGCGGTGTGGGTCGACGACCTCCGGTTCGTCGACGCGCCGGAGACCGGGCAGGTCATGCTCCAGTTCGACGGCGGCTACGAGACGGACTACACCCGCGCACTTCCGATTCTCGAGGAGTACGACTACCCGGCGGTATCGTTCCTCACGACGGGGCGAATCCGCGAGGCCGACAGCGACGAGGGCGAGCACCTCGTTCGCGATCAGGTGGCGGCACTCGCCGATGCCGGCTGGACGATCGGGAGCCACTCGGCACACGGGGCTGACCTCACCGACCTCTCGTCGGATCGCGACCCCGAAACGGAGGTCAGCGACGCCGTGGCGTGGCTCGAGGACGCGGGGTTCGAGTCGGGCGCGCGGTACTTCTCGTACCCGTACGGTCGGTACGACGAGGACACGCTCGAGGCCGTCACGGCGCACCACGACCTCGCGTTCGCCGGTCGCTACCCGTCCCAGGGGGCCGCCGTGAACCCGCACCTCTGTTCGCGGGTCACCGCTCCCGACGCCGACGAGGCGCGTTCGATACTCGACCTCACCGCCGACCGAGGCGGCATCACGTCGCTCGCCTTCGGTAAACTCGACGACGACGCCGAGTCCGTGCTCGCGGAGACGGTCGCCTACCTCGCCGAGCTCGAATCGGCCGGCGAACTCGAGGTGATCCGCCCGTCGGATATCGAGGACACGGTCGGCCACTGACTGCCTCGTCCCGCCGCTCGAGCCGTCGCCGGCGCAGTGAACGCGGAAGTGTCGGGAGCGCGTCGTCGGGCACCCAGGGACGGTGTGTCCCGCCAATCTCAGTCCCAGAACGACTGCGTTCGGGCGTACTCCCGTTCCTTCGAGAGGATGTCGCGGTAGAACTCGGCTTCGTCCTCGCGGAGCTTGTTGATGATCTGGGCGGCGTTGTGGGGGCCGACCCCGCGGGCGGCCATGGCGATCACGGCCTGTTTCCCGTGGCTCTGTACGAGACTCGCCGCTCGGAACGCGCGTTCGGTCAGCTCCCGCTGCTCCGCGTCTTTTGCCTGGGACCTGACCGCCTGCACGACCTCGTCGGCCCACGGGTTCAGCGAGGCGATCCGCGTCGAGCCACAGTCGGGACACTCGGGTTGGTCGGCCACTCGCTTGACCGTCGTTTTCACCTTCCACTCCGTGCAGTGAGTACACAGCAGGATGACGCGGTCGTTCCGAAGCCGCTCTTTGACCGTCTGGATGACGCTCGCATCGGCGTTTTCCGGCGCGAGCAGTTCCTTGCCGCCCGAGGACCGACCCCCCAGTCCGACCGGCGTCCGGCCACGGTGGGTCACCACCTCGAGCGCCTCCGATTGGACCCCCTCGAGTACCGCACTCGCGCGCTCGATATCGAGGTCCTCGTGGAACACTTCCCGGATCGCCTCCTCGTACATCGGCGTGTCCTCGAGCGCCGAGAGCAACCGATCGTTCGAGAGCCGGCCCGAGCCCTTCGCTTGCCAGCGCTTGAGTGCGCCGAACTTCGCGGACACCTGCGTCAGCCGGAACGCGAGGGCGTCGGAGTTCTTGAGCCCGAGTTCGACGATCGTCTCGACGTGGTCCGGATCGGTCTCCTCGAGCACCTCGATGACCTCGCTGGTCGCGATCGAGTGCGGGACCTCGAGTTCGATCCGGTAGGGATCGGTCTCGAGACCAACCGAGGAACCGGCCCGCTGGCCCAGCAGCGCCGACAGCATCCGCCCGAGCGTCTCGTTGGCCGCGTGGCCGAAGGGCGCGTTGAGGACGATCGTCCGCCCCTGTCGCTCGAGGACCAACCGCTCGGCCGTCGGCATCGGCGATTCGCCCTCGATCTGTCGCTCAAGTTGGGCGCAGGCCTCGGTCATGGTGTACTCGTCGGCGGGATAGCGGCCCGCGAGTTCCCGACCGACCGCGGCGGCGTCGGCCCCGGCGGCCAACTGCGGTTCCGCGACGGCGCGAATCTCGCCGACCTCGCCCGCCACCGCGGCGGGAACGGGGATCTCCTGCCCGATCCAAGAGGGGACCTCGCCGGCGGGGTCTTCGATCGGGCTGACCTTGACTCGAGCCTCCTCGTCGTCGATCTCGGCGATCCGCCACATCTCGCCTCGCTGGATGAACACCGCGCCGGGCTGGGCGAAATTGACGACGAACCGCTCGTCTAAGGTTCCGATCTGGCCTCCCGAGGCGATGTCGTGGACCTCGTAGGTCTCCTCGTCGGGAATCATCGAGAGGTTCGCGTAGACGTACTGCCAGGTGCCGCCGGTGGTCTCGATGCGGTCCTCGCCCTCGTCGAACCACAGGATGCGGTTGCGATCGAGTTCCCCGATGATCTCGCGGATCGTCGCTTCGGGCACGTTCCGGAACGGATACGACCGCGTGACGGTCTCGACGGCCTCGTCGACGGGGGTGTCCCCGCGGCTCTGGACGATCGCCGGCAACTGGTTGGCGACCACGTCCAGACTGCCCTCGTGGATCGCCGCCGGCTCGACCTCGCCATCGCGGGCCCGGCGGGCGATCGATAGCGCCTCGAAGGTGTCGTCCGGCCGCGTCGTGACGATCGTCCCGCTCGAGACCGCGTCCTGTCGGTGGCCCGCCCGCCCGATCCGCTGGAGGAGTCGCGTGACCTGCCGCGGGCTCTTGTACTGGATCACGTGATCGACCTGTCCGACATCGATCCCGAGCTCCATCGAGGACGTACACAGCAGCCCGTCGATCTCGCCGGCCTTGAACCGGTCCTCGACGTCGATCCGGGCCTCCTTCGAGAGCGAGCCGTGGTGAACCCCGATCGGTAACTCGAGTTCCTTGAACCGCGAGCCCAGCGCCTCGGCAGTCTGTCTCGTGTTAACGAAAATCAGTGTCGACTCGTGCTCGGCGACCAGGTCACGGATCACTCGGACGTGGCTGGCCGTGTCCGCTTCGGTCAGCAGTTCCCCCGCCAACCGCTCGTCTTCGGCCGTGACCTCGGGTTCGCGCACCGTCACGTCGACGTTGCTTCCGACGTCGATCTCGCGGATCTCACAGGGGCGGCCGCCCGTGAGGAACTGCCCGACTTCCGCCGGGTCGCCGACGGTCGCCGAGAGGCCGATCCGTTGGACCGGGCCGGCGAGGTCCCGGAGCCGCTCGAGGGCGATCGCCAACTGCGCGCCACGTTTCGAAGCGGCGAGTTCGTGGACTTCGTCGATCACGACGTGAGAAACGTCCGCGAGCGCCTCCCGAAGGCGCTCGCCCGTCAGCATCGCCTGCACGGTCTCGGGCGTCGTGATCAACACGTCCGGCGGATCCTCGGCTTGCTTGCTCCGCTGGTAGTCCGTGGTGTCGCCGTGGCGGACATCGACCGCGAGGTCGAGGTACTCGCCCCACCACTCGAGGCGGTCGCGCATGTCGCGGTTCAGGGCCCGCAGCGGGGTGATATAGAGCGCGCCGAATCCCTCCGGCGGACCGTCGCCGGCAACCAGGTGATCGAAGACGGGCAACATCGCCGTCTCGGTCTTGCCGCTCCCGGTGGGCGCGATCACCAGCGTGTTTTCGCCGGCCGACAGCGGCGGAATCGCCAGTCGTTGCGGTGCCGTCGGTCGGGAAAACCCGCGTTCGGAGAGCGCGCCACGAACCGTCGCTCCGAGGTGCGTAAACGCCGCGACGTCCCCGTCAGTCATCGGAACGCGCTAAGCACGACCGGCGGATAAGCGCCACGTTTCCGGCATCTCGAGGGCCTCACTCGAGTCGGAACCGGATTCCGACGACCGCTGTCGCGTCCGGCGGCGTCACTCCTCGGACTCGGCGTCGTCGGCGTCCACGTCGCCGGTGGGCTCGACATCGGGAGCGGTCTCCGAGGTCCCGCTTTCGGGACCGTCGATCGTGATGTCCGTGAGATCGTCGGAAACGGTAGCCCCGGCTCGATTCCGGAGGGTGTCGATCGATCGCTCGTCCGGTACGGTGTCGGTGGCTCGGTCCCGGAGTGCAGCGGGGACGGTGCCCTCCATCTCGTCCCGCACGTCGGCGACCGACTGGACGGGCACGTCGTCCCGCGGTCCCAGGACTCGTAAGACGGCGTAGGTGAACGCGAGCAGCCCGACCGCCGTGAGGAGATGGCCGCCGAGACGCCGCCAGGACGGAGCGGCAGCCGTCGATTTCGGTCCGGACGCCGCGTTCAACCGCTCGTCGGCGGGTGTTCGAGGTCGCATCACGACACGTACGGGCCCGGCGGGCAAGTGGGTTCCGGGTGCGAAAGTCGACACCGGTCACGGCCCCCGAGGCGACCGGCTCGCAGTCAGGCCTCGAGATGGTCGATCCGGGCGTAGCGGCCCGCTCGCCAGCCGGCGACGATCGCGACGACCGTGCCGACGACGAGCGCCAGCGCGAAGCCGCTGAGATAGACCTCGAGCGGCGTCTGCAGGAGGTTCTCGAAACCGAGGACCGACGCCGAGAACCGGTTCAGTCCGAGCACGGCAAGCGGCGTCGCCGCGAGACCGACGATCCCGCCGACCAAGCCGATGACGAGCCCCTGTGCGCCGATCGTGCCGGCGAGGACGCGTCGAGACAGGCCGATCGCCCGGAGCGCCGCGAGTTGCTCGCGTTGCTGGTGGGCCACGAGCGCGAACAGGTTCGCCGTCAGGACGACGCCGCCGACGACGGCGAGCCCGACCAGCGTCGCGCCGCTCGCAAGGACGACCGTCCGCTCTTCGATCATCGACGCGACCTGTTCGTCGCTAGTTCGTACGTCGTACTCGGGGTACGCCTCGCTGAGGTCGCTCGCGACGGCGTCCCGGTCGGCATTGTCCGCCACGTCCGCGGTAATGAACGTCGCTCGGTCGGTCCCCGACGTGCCGGCGATCGCCTGTAAGTCACCCAGCGGCATCGTCACCGTCGGCGAACTCAGATACCGCGAATAGTAGTCCGCGGTCCCGACGACGGTGAACTCGTGGGCCGCAGCCGTTTGTCTGCTCGTCCCGACGGCGATCGTCTCCCCGACGGAGACGTTCATCGCGTCGGCGACGCGCGGGTCGATCACGATCTCGTTGGTCGTCGGCTCGTCGGGCGGGGGACCGGCGGCAGCCTCCTCGTCGACAGCGAACCCGCTCCCCGCCCGGAAATCGAACCCCTCGTGGGTTTTCTGGACCCCGACTGCGGGCCTGCGTTCCAGTTCCGAGGCGTTCGGTCCGACGTAGACATCGTACATCGCGATCGGAGACGCGGTCCGAACGTCATCCCGGGCGGTCATTTCGGCGGCCATCCCGTGGGCTCCCACGAGCGGGTTCTCGGTCCCGCTGGCGGCCGGATCGACCGGATCGCTCGAGACCCAGATGTCCCTGTTGGCCCGGTCCAGTCCCTTCTCGCCCTTTTCCACGACGCCGACGCCGAGGCTCGCCAGGACCGTCACCGAGAGCACGGCCAGCGTGACGGCGAGAACGGTCAGCGCCGTTCGACCGGGCGACCGCCGAAGCTGTGCGATCGCGAGCCCGACGACGGCGCGCGTTCTGACGATCGCGCGTCGCAGCATTATCGAGCCACCTCCTCGAGAACGGCCGTCCGCGCGGCCACAGCCAGCGGGTAGGGAACGGCGACCAGCCCCGCAACGAGCGCGACGCCGATCGCGTACGGGACGAACACCGGATGGAAGTGAGCGACCGTCCCCGGCGCGACGGTCGCACCGGCGACGGCGTTGACGGCAACGATGCCCGCCGCGCCGAGGCCGATGCCGACGATCGAACCCACCACCGTCGTGATCCCCATCGACACCGCGACGACGGCGAGCCGGCTGCGGGTCAGGAAGCCGACCGACTCGAGGACCGCGAGGGTGCGCCGATCCTCGTCGACGGTCATTCCCATAGTCGTCGCGACGAACGACGCACAGACGGTCACGCCGACCAGCAGCGCGATCACGCTCGTCGCGAACGCCAGCCCGTCCTCGAACAGCGTCGACGGATCGGTGCCGCCGGCTACCTCGACCGCCGCAGCGGGGTAGGCGTCGGTGGCGGCCGACCGCGCCGCGTCGGCCTCGCCCCAGAGCAGCAGCCGATCGGCGAGTTCCCCGGTCTCCGCGCCCGAGAACGACTGGAGTTCGCTCAGGTGAACCAGTGCGATCGGCGCACCGCTACCGCCCGCCCCCCCGTCCGCGACGGCCGTCACCGTCACCGAGGCCGTCGCCCCACCGGCTCGCTCCGCCCCGCCCATCGAGACGGACAACTCGTCGCCCGCGGTGGCGTCGAGTCGCTCCGCGGCAGTCGGTGAGAGGACGAGCTCCCGATTCCGCGGTCCGTCGTAGCTCCCGTTGGCATAGTGCGGATCACCGGGCTCGAGAGCCGTGGTCGGCAGCCCCGCGACGGTTCGGGACTCCCCGTCCGGTACGAAGCCGATCAGTCGAACAGTTCGTGGGTCGCCGTCCGTCGACTCGAGTCGTGCCGTCTCGACTAACACCGGCGAGGCGTGCTCGACGCCGTCTCGCGAGCGGATCGCCGCGGCTCGCTCGTTGGTCGCGCCGAGTCGCGGCCCCTCGACGCCGTCGACCGACGACAGCGTCCCGCTCTCCTCGGGCGTGATCCGGACGTCCGCGTCGTCCGCGGTCGCCATGCCGCCGTCAGCGAGCGCCAGCGCGATGCCCGTCACGACGACCAGAAACGCGATCGTCAGCGCGACGGCAGCGACCGTCGACGCGATCCGGCCCCTCGTCGTTCGTGTCGCACGTCGCCACCATCTCGAGAGCGTCAGCCCGATGACCCCTCGCCAGCGCGTCCGACGCCGCGGCTCTGCGTCCACGGGAGGGTCCGCGGTCTCATCGGACATCGTCCACCCGTCCGTCACACAGGGTGACGACCCGATCCGCGACCGCGAGCGTGGCCTCGTCGTGTGAGGCGACCAGCACCGCCCGCTCGCGTCCGACATCGGTCAGCAACTCGAGGACATCCTGGCCCGTCGCCGTATCGAGTTCGCCCGTCGGCTCGTCGGCGACGATCACGTCCGGGTCCGTCGACAGCGCCCGCGCGATCGCGACGCGCTGGCGCTCGCCGCCGCTGAGTTCGCTCGGGAGATGGGTCGTTCGGTCGCCGAGCCCGACCGCCTCGAGCAACGTCGTCGCACGGTCCCGGCGGGCGGCCCGCGGAACGCCCGACTGGACGAGCGGCAACGCGACGTTCGCACGAGCGGAGAGCGACGGGAGAAGGTGGAATCGCTGAAACACGATGCCGACATGGCGTCGCCGCAACCGCGTTCGCTCCGCGTCGGACAGCGCCGCGATGTCGGTTCCCCGAAGCTCGACGCTGCCCGCCGTCGGGACCAACAGCCCCGCGACCGCGTGTAACACCGTCGACTTCCCGCTCCCGCTCGGCCCCTCGAGTCCGACGATCGACCCGGTCGGGACGTCGAGGGCGACGTCACGGAGTGCGGTCACCGTCCGCTCGTTGCCCGAGCGAAACCGGCCGCCAGTCGACCCGTACTCGTGGGTGACTCCCTCGAGGCGGACGGCCGTCGCCGATTCGCGTTCGTCCGCCCGATCCCTCGCCGACGATCGCGAACCGCGTACTGATTGCTTGGACATTCGCAACGATCTCACTCCCAGCGGACGAGCCGGCGGCTCATTGTTTCGACCCGGTTACCCCTGTCAGACGGGCGCTACAGACCGTTGCCTGGAGACAACGGACTCGAGACCACGCGCGTGAAGGGGCTGTCCGGTCCGTTGGGTGCCGACGCGGGTCCGGACGCCGTCGACCGACGACACCGGCCGGTAGGGATGGGCTGTCCGACCATCCCCGTCGAAACGGAGCCGTACAGATCAGTGACGGTGACTGTGTTCGGCCGGCGTCGTGGCTGGCCTCGAACCATCTATGGGGCAGCGGCACGCGGTCGCGCATCGCTGTGCCGCGATCGGGACACGGTCTCCGTTCAGGACGGTCATGAAATCCGATGGTGCACATCGGAGCGATACGATCGCCTCCCGACACGGCTGAGAGTCGGTCCAGTCCGTTCGGGATTCCGTACGTCGTACTCGCGTCGCGATTGTGCCGGGAGCAGGCGCGCCTCGAGCGGCGCGACTGAGGACGAACGGAGATCACGTCACATGGGCGTCCGGATGCCACGCATTCGTGGACACGGCACTCATGGTACGTATTGAGTGTATTATGGAGAGACGTTTTTACCAGATCACCGTCATCACCCCGTATGGGCGAGACCGATGGCGACCCTGACCAAGCTGGACACGTTCACCATCTTGAACTGTGTGCGTCCGATCTGGAAACGTCACGTGACTTTTGGGGCTGGATACTCGCCGAACTCGGTTACGAACCGAAAAACGAGTGGCAGGATGGCTGCTCTTGGAGCAAGGGGCCGACGTATCTCGTCCTCAAACGAGCGCCGAACTCCGACCATCCGTTTGACAGACGGGCAGCAGGACTGAATCACATCGCGTTCCATGCCGAATCCCGTGATCAGGTCGATAAACTGACTGCACGTGTCCGTGAGAGGGATGACGCTACCGTTCTTTACGACGAACAACATCCCTATGCAGGCGGCTATTATGCGCTCTACTGCGAGGGGCCCGACGGTATTAAGCTCGAGGTCGTCGGACCGGAGTAGGTCTCACTCGGAGAGACGCGCTCCTGTCTCTGCCACGGCACACGTGCTACGGGCCCTCTAATGCCAGTGAAGGTCAATACACGTCCCATCGGCACAGCAGCGTCCAGTCGGTGTCTAAACCGTTCCAATCGGGACCACAATCGGCTTCAGGGATCAATCAAATAGAAGAATCCTAGGCGCGGAGCATCGTCCGGCATTGGTATCGACGATGTCCTCCGGCGCAACGTCGAGGACTTCGTGTGAGCGGAGGCCGCACCGCGCTCCGAGTGCGAACGCAATCCGTTGTTGGGTATCATCGGCCGCCTCGAGCAACTGTGCTACTTCGTTCTGGCTGAGCCAGACCTTCATGTCGTCGCGGTTCTCGTGCTGTTGCAGGTTCATGGCGTCCGGGTTGCCTGCATTCCGGACAAGAACCGCGGGGAATCTAGTTTTTTCGGTGGGGCTCGAGGGGGAGATCGGGTCGATTCTGTCCGACTCTGGTGAACTTCTCGGACACAACGGTCACAGTAAATGCGTATACGAATAGAACGGTGTGGTTCCAGAGGATGGACCTCACACGGTATACATTGTCGAATAATTGGATGGCGTTTCACTCCGGTAGAAAGAGAGTTAAATATCCAGAGATTGAATACGCAGACGAAAATGAACATGCAGGGGACTATCATCTCAGTATTGATGGCCATCCTCCTAATCACGCAACTGCCCACTATGTTCTGCGTTCTCGCTCACAGCCCTGATGGGAATATTGAAGATACAAGCACTACTGAAACGACGAATAATATCAAAAACCTTGTGCAGTGTATCACTCCCACCTCAGCATTCGGACTAATCCTCTTTGTCGTTGGTGGGTTCGTTACAGCTCTCCTTAACCAATAACGTTCTGCAAGTAGATACGCCCGAGATCGAAGTGACGCAAACCAGAGGAGAGTACGATACTGTGAAAAATAATCTATTGAGGGCTATTTTTCTTCGATTACTACACCCCCAACATCAGCAAAATTCATATAGTTCCAAATAGTCAGGAGGGATCTAAACAGCATCCAAGAGATGAAAACTATGAGCGATAGTTGAATGAGGAGAAAAAGATATTCAGAGACGGTATGGCCAAAGAGAGAAAAAATAGCCTGATTTAGACTATCCGGGTATCGAATTAAGAACCCTACAGGAATTAACACTCCAGAAATAAACAGAAGTACAACTTGGCGAAAAATCGCCATTGGTGGTTCATCATAATATTCAACCCTCTCAGGAGTATACCGGGCTCGAATCCCATGAAGTGTACTATCAAGTTCAGTAAGTATTGTATTCAAATCATCAATAGTTTTGATGCTATAGTCCTGAGATCGATCTTGCATATAGAATGGGTCAGGCGACTCTTCGGAGATGTCGAATACTCTTTGGTTTCTACAATTAGAGGTGCTATCGCCTAATTCAGAGTGAATGTCGGTGACCGCTTCATCATCCTCTGTCAAATCTTTTGCTTCTCTGATGTGTTCTTCTAACGAGTCAAACTCGGCAGTTACATTTCCTGCATTCGATGTAGATGATATTAATAGTAATTTTGTGTTTATTTGCCGGAGGTGAGCCCAGAGGAGGGCAGTGGTTTGATCATCCTGTTTTTCAGCCCAAGATTCAAGATCGGGATCTTTCATAAACATATGTGTTAGGCCTTTGAACGGCGCAGCGAAATCCCCCTCTTCCCAAAGTTCGTCAGTAACGGTAGATGTGATATCTCCATATTTTTTATAAACTGGAGCTGTTTCCTCGATCATTCTACCGATTTCTTCTCTCGCTCGGTTCTTCTGAATTGTATATATAACCCCAGAAAAAGCGAGTATGAACCCAATAGCAGTAGCAACCACCTGAGCTAATGACGAAAAGAAATAGTTTCCACCCTCCATCTTAGGGCGCTATCTCTTCTCCACTTTTATTGCTTTTCCCATGTGTGAATCATTGTTTGTCCGACTCTGTATGAGTTCTCGGACATGACTCAGCGTGCCATGATAAGTTTGTAACCAAGACCGTGCAGACTACTCTTCCCCGAGAGTGACCAGAGTAACATCCTCAGCTGGGAACCCTTCCACTAGATCGATCACATCCTCATCGAGTGTATATTCGCCTTCCGCTGTTCGTTCAACTTGAGACTGGAACGCATCCTCGTCGAGTTCGTGATCAGTCCATTCCGTGTGTGAGACGGCTGCTCGGAAGCTACCGACTGTTTCTGGAATCGCCGGCACATCTTGGTAGGTAGTTGGGTAGCCTTCAAGCAGGGGTGCATATCGGAACGGGATTGAAACCTCGTGGCTCTGAGTTGGAGAGCCACTAATTAGGCACCGACCTGGATCTTCGGCGAATGAGTCCTCGAGTCGGTCCTTGTCCGACCGGTCCCGATAGTCCATCGTCTCCCCATTGTGGATATCGACGATTTCATCCAATTCAGCTGTACTACCTGCAACATCCGCGTTCGCCAGCCAACAAGCAACTGCGAGTGCATCATCACCACTGCTGGTGATAGTATAGTATTCAGAATCCCACGAACTGAAAGTATCATACCTGAGGTGAACCGCAAAGGATGTCTGCGGACCAATATCCGGCTTCTCATCGATCTCAGGGCTGCTCTCTCGTTTTCTCATATCCGAATTGAGACCCTGAACGAATTCGCTATTACCCATTCTCTCAAACTCAACTGGGATAACCTCTATTGTGTCAGATCCTGCCTCAAACCGCGCCTGAACGCCTTCCTTTTGATCGGGACCGTACACACCTTGTTCGAATTCGATTTCCTCCCAGCCCTCTGGGATGGTGAACTGACCATCGTCTATTAGAGTCGGAGGTTCAAGTTCTGGGAACTCCATTTCAGACGCTCCGCCATCCTCATTGGGATTATCAGTCATAATTTCCTGATAACCTGTTGAACACATAAATTGACCGGCCCGCTAGCTTGGTAGGGCAAAGAGTCCGATGGTACTCTACTTCTCGGACAGATCTCTCTCTCTCTCTCTGTATGCTACGCTAAGTTCGTAATCAGAGTGAGCTGCATGTGGACTCTATCGAGATTGACCGAAAAGAGTCATGGGGTTTGATGTTTGTTCTCTCATGAGAATAGGGGGAATGCGACATCGGTCAAAACGATACTGGCACTACTTTTGGAGTCGAAAAGGAGTCCTGTTAGGATATTTTGTTCTTATTGCAGCATTGGGATTTACCCTCCTCGAACTACGGGGAGACATTAACCTCGTGCCCGTGCAGGGCAACAGCGAACTTCTGCGAATCACCCAACTTGTCGGTGCGTTTGGGTCGATTGCACTATCATTTGGTCTTCTGGTTCTTTACGGGAGGCAGACAAAAATATTGGAGCAACAGTATCAACCACATTTGAGTGGAGAAGTTGAAAGCAGAAGTCCTGTTACTACACAATTTGTAGTACGAAATACTGGATCAGATTATGCATATGGTATTGAAGCTGAATGGACTATCGCAGATAAAACAAGAACATGGGAAAAATCAAGCCTTGCTCCTGGAGCTACTGCAGCCTTCCCAATAGTAATTGGGGAAGATGGAAGATGGAAACTCCAGACACAGGCGGTGAAAGATTATCTTGACGAAAATAATGCTTCCTCTGAGATAGAGTATGAAATTCGATGCAAAGACCAATTTGATATCCCTCGATCGTTTTCAGGAAGTGTTAACTTTGATGTTATTACTAAACGAGAAGAATCTAACGAAATTTGGGATTCAGATCCACTAACCTCTCTCGCGACCAGTGCTGAAAGTATTGAAGCATCAATAGATGCTATTGCCTCTGATCTCGATGATCGTAGAGATGAACAGAAGTGGCAAAACCGATGGTCGAAACAACAGGCTGTCATAAGTATTGTACAAGAGCGAGGGAAGATCGAAATAGATGTACTAAGTAGAATGGTCAAAACTAGCTCCTCCCAATTAGAGTATAGACTTAGTGAACTGGAAGAAGCAGGCTTCCTAAATTATAGGGAAGAAACTGGGGTAGTAATAGCGGAGAAAAGTCCAGGCGATAATTATACACTATCTGATTTTAATGAAGACTAATAATATTTGGGAGGTGATGAGAGACAAAGCATGTGCCAATTGTGGGTCTGGGACCGTCCAAAATCAGATTTTCTGCTTTATAGGGGATGATGACAGATACTTCCACTTGTGTAATAGATGTGTCATCAAATTACGGCAAAGAGCAGATAATTCGGATCTTTGTGCGTTTTGTGGTAGCTACGCAAAATATGCGACTTGGGAATTGGAAACTGAACGGGGAGTCGGTGATTTATCACACACTACAGGTAATAATCACCCTCAGTTTTGGCTACTGTGTGAAAAACACTTCTCATATATGTACAAAAAGACTAAGATTATGGTTCAGCAAAGACAACTTGATGACTTCTAATATATGACCTTCCATAATCGTAGTATATTCTGCTTTGATTCCTATTTGTTTCCCCAAATAACCATTCAGTTTAAGTACAGACACTACCTATGTCCCTGTATCAATCCGTGTCACTCGTACTGCCTGATCTTTTTACGTGCGCGATGGCATCGAAGCGCTAAATAGCGAGTGATCTCCCTATTATTTCATCTGCTCTGATTTCGGATAATCATCTGGATCTACCACAGATACTTTCCACGTACCGACATCTGTTTGCGTTATCCTGACTGGTTGGTCCTTTACATGAC
Organism: Natrinema pallidum; assembly: GCF_005890195.1. Classification (NCBI taxonomy): domain Archaea; kingdom Methanobacteriati; phylum Methanobacteriota; class Halobacteria; order Halobacteriales; family Natrialbaceae; genus Natrinema; species Natrinema pallidum. The sequence continues at coordinate 1,344,384 of NZ_CP040637.1, forward strand.
CATTCTCATCAACCAATCCAAGCGCCCGAAGTTCGCTCTTCGGGAGTACAACACCGCCCGACGTACGACCAACTTGTGTCAACTGATGGATCGGCATGGCTACGTTTTGAACTGGTCCTGAATCTGTTTAAACATTGGTCTCACCAGTACGAGACTATGATATTCCCGACCGCTATCACTCGCTCGAGCGACCCATCTGAGCATGGGTGCAGACAACCCGCCACCGACTGACGAGAAGACTCTCGACGATGTCTACCACGACCGAAATCTGCTCGCGATCGCCTTCGCGAGGGCGATGCGACTCACCTGGGGACCGGACACCGCGGGCTGGTACCGCCACGACGACTGGCCGGTCGTCTGGGTCGACACCCCAGCCGGCCAGAAGTCGTGGCACGTCACGCCCGACCTCGAGGATGTCCTCGAGCGGTCATCGATCCAACAGACTGACCAGAGGGCGGCTACGGCGGCCACTCTCGGACACGCAAGGACTGCCGGCTGGCCCGCCACATCACCGGTGCCTACGAATGACCGAGTGAATCGAGTTCGGATCGAAAGCGGCGGCCACCCAATTCCGAGACGAGTATGCGGAGCACCTCGTCGTCGGGGCTGCCGTCGGTCGCCTTCACGTCGATCAGTTCGAGGAAGTCGACTGACTCCTCGTCAGTGGGTTACGCGACGGGGGAGGCCGCCGGCCGAGGTCTGGGTTGTCATACGCCCACCGCAGTGGGGACAGTGCCGGCTCACGCGACCCACCTCTCAGCTATGGGATTCGCAAGACGGCGCGGACCCCCAACAAGATCCTTGTTCCACTCAGAATTCGCGGCCGTCTCGAGCGGGGTGAAATCGCAAGACGGCGGGCTATTCGGTATCTACTGTACGTCGACGAGGAAGGAAGTCCGCCCTCCCCGATTTGAACGGGGGGCAAGTCGATCTACAGTCGACTGCTCTACCAGTCTGAGCTAAGGGCGGGCGCACTCAAACGTAGCCGCCGTGGTACACATAAGGGTTATTATTCGGGACGAGGGGGAACGTGTCAGCGACCGTGATCAGCAGCATGATTGATATAGCAGGCGTGATAACACGGGAGCAACTCGCCAATGAGCAAGATCACGTTCCGCGCCGACGACGATCTCGTCGAGCAACTCGAGGAGCTGGACCGCTCCAAGAGTGAAGCGATGCGGGAGGCGCTGCGCTCGTATCTCGAGTCCGACGGAACGGCGCGGAGCGGTGGGGATCGGAACTGCGACACGGAGGGCGCAATCGACGAACTGGTTCGGAAACGGGTCGACGAACGACTCGAGGCCCGATTGCGTGAACTCGGACTCGAACGTGTGGACGCACGAACACCGTCGACGGATCCACAAGCTGTTACCGTTACCGTCTCGCTCGAGGGGGAACCGCGGTCCGACGAACGCGCCGATCGCGGGCGCACGCGCGAGACGGTAGTGACTCAGCCGACCGACGACGGAGAGCGGGCGCGGACTCACGAGCCGTCGGACACACCGCCCGGCGACGGTGACGTTCAGTGTAACCAGTGTGGCGACCAACTCGAGGGGAACCACGTATACTGTCCCAACTGCGGCGAAAAGGCCTCGCGGCGGTTGTTCTGTGACTGCGGCGACGAGGTCCGTTCGGACTGGTCGTTTTGTCCCGGGTGCGGTCGTCGGACGCCGGCGGCGGACGTTCTCGAGTCCGACAATCACCAGTACTGACCGGTGTAAGACACTGAAAGTCAGACTCGGCGAAAGTTTTATTATCCAAGCCGGACATCCAATTATTCGCGTAAGACGGATTGTCTTACACCCGTCGAAAAGACGGAAAATCGCCCGATGTCGGGCAGTTCCGTCGTAAGACACGCCGCGTCTGACAGGGGCGCGCCACCGTCTTACCCAACGGGGAATACAACCATGGAGCGTGTGACACTGCGAATCCCGAAACAGCAGATCGAGGAAGTAGAGCAACTGGTCGACTCGGGCGAGTTCCCGAACCGGAGCGAAGCGATCCGGTCGGCCGTCCGTGAGATGATCAACGAGCAACAGGACGGACCCAGCGAACAGTCCGGTAAACGCAACTGGGCCAAGGTGTAACGATGCAGGATATCGTTCAGGACGCCTTAGAGAACGCGGAGGAAGAGGCCCGGGAGATGGACGCCCCGATGGACGACGACGAGTTCGGGGAGCCACGAATCGTCATCGTCGGCTGTGGCGGTGCCGGTAACAACACCATCAACCGGTTGTACAACATCGGCGTCGACGGTGCCGACACCGTGGCGATCAACACGGACAAACAGCACCTCAAGATGATCGAGGCCGACACGAAGATCCTCGTCGGTAAATCGCTCACGAACGGGCTCGGAGCCGGCGGCGACCCGTCGATGGGCGAACGCGCGACCGAGATGGCCCAGGGAACGATCAAGGAAGTGCTGGGCGACGCGGATCTCGTCTTCGTGACCGCGGGGATGGGCGGCGGGACCGGCACGGGTGCCGCCCCCGTCGTCTCGAAAATCGCCAAAGAGCAGGGTGCGATCGTCGTCGGGATGGTCTCGACGCCGTTCAACGTCGAGCGCGCCCGCACGGTCAAAGCCGAGGAAGGCTTGGAGAAGTTGCGTGATCAGGCCGACTCGATCATCGTACTGGACAACAACCGACTGCTCGATTACGTCCCGAACCTGCCGATCGGGAAAGCGTTCTCGGTGATGGACCAGATCATCGCCGAGACGGTCAAGGGCATCTCGGAGACGATCACACAGCCGTCCCTGATCAATCTGGACTACGCCGACATGTCCACGATCATGAACCAGGGCGGCGTCGCGGTGATGCTCGTCGGCGAGACCCAGGACAAGAACAAGACCGACGAAGTCGTCAAGGACGCGATGAACCACCCGCTGCTCGATGTCGACTACCGCGGCGCGTCGGGTGGCCTCGTCCACATCACCGGCGGTCCCGACCTCACGCTGAAAGAGGCCGAGGGCATCGCCGACAACATCACCGAGCGCCTCGAGGCCTCGGCGAACGTCATCTGGGGCGCCCGTATTCAGGAGTCGTACAAGGGTAAGGTGCGTGTCATGGCCATCATGACCGGCGTTCAGAGCGCACAGGTGCTTGGTCCGACGACCCAGAAGCAGGCCGACAAGTCCCGCCAGAGTATCGAGGGCGTGACCGAGGCCGACTTCGACGCGAGCAAGAACGTCGAGACCGGCAGCCCCGAGTTCGGCGCACAGAGCGACGGCGGCCGCGACGAGGTCGAGCGACAGAACGGCGTCGACGTGATCCGGTAATCACGATCGACCGGACGGTCCCGGCACGACCACACGACCGACACACCACCGTCGTGCCGGTCACCTCTCGAGTTCACGATCGCGTTTTGTCGACGCCCGACTCGGCAGTGGTGACGCTTGGCTCGGACCCCGAGCCGGGCCACCGATACCGAGAAGGTGTCGTATCCGGTTTTCAGCGTATCGTTCGCCGAACCGGCCGTTTACGACCGTATACGGCTAAGGGAACGCATACGTCGAGGCACTCGCTCGGCCGCGACTGACGGATTACCGGGGCCGGACTCGAGAGCATCGACGAATGGAGGCGAGAACAGGACGAGAACGGGAGTGGCGTCAGACCAGGGCCTCGAGCAGCGAGCACTTCCGGCACACGTCTCGCGTGGTCGTCGACCCGCACTCGACGCAGTTCTGTAGGTCGGCCCCGTCGTCGCCGGCGTACTTCTCGGCGGCGATCGTCGCGAGTTCCTCGTACCCGGAGAGGATCGAATGGCGAGTGCCGGGATGGTTCTCCTCCAGGTCGTAGAGGAGTTGCTGGATCTCGCCGCGGTACGCCTCGCTGGCGTGGGGACATTCGGTGATGTGAGCGGGCAGATCGTTGAGGTGAGCGTAGAGGGCGACCTCCTTTTCCGGGACGTCCCGCAGCGGTTTCGCCCGCGGGACGAACTCGTCTTGCTCCTCGCGCTCGGAGAGGGGGCCGAGGCTGGCATCGAAGTGTTTCGCCATCTGTTCGACGTCACCTTCGAGCACGTTCATCAGCGCGGTCTGGGCCTCGTCGTCGAGATTGTGCCCGGTGAGAAGGAGATCGGCCTCGAGTTCCTCGGCGTATTTCGAGAGAAGGTCCCGCCGGAAGACTCCGCAGTAGGCACAGGCGGCCATGTTCTCGGGGTCGTCCTCGACGACATCGTCCATCCGGACGCCGAACTCCTCCTCGTAGCTGACGAGTTCGTGGCGGATCTCGAGGGCCTCGCAGAGTTCCACACAAGCCTCGACGGACTTGTCGCGGTAGCCTTCGATCCCCTCGTGAATCGTCAGCCCGACGAGTTCGATGCGGGGGTCCTCTGCGAACGTGTCGTGGAGGATCCGCGTGAGGACGACGCTGTCCTTGCCACCCGAGAGGCCGATCACCCAGGTTTGGGGGGTTTCGGGCGTCGCGTCGTGGGGAACGAGATCGTCCCGGCGGACTCGACGGCGCACCCGCTTTTCGACCGATTCGCGGAAGTGATCCGCACAGAGGTGTGCCCCGGAGTAGGCGGCGTGCATGACCGCCTCCTCGTCACAGCGGTTACAGTCCATTAGCGGTTCGTTGTCGGTCGCCGCCAATCACGGTTTCGTCTGGCGGAGACGACCGACGGCGTCCGACAGGGTCTGCGGTGCGGTTGGCCGCAGTCAACGCGCCGAGCGAGGCTGGTGTCGGACGGACCCGGGCGAGCGGGTTCAAGCGGGAGCCGATTCCCGCTCCTCGACGGCCGCGGAGCCGTTCTCGAGGGCGGCAAGCAGGCGATCGACGTAGTGGTCGCGAGCGGCCGAGGAGAACAGTTCGTGGCCGCCGTTGTAGAGGACGACGTGTTCGGCGGGCACCCGCTCGCCGATCGGCCGGAGGCTGACGACGGGATCGCGCAGCGAACAGAAGACGACCGCGTCGTGGTCGATTGTCAGGAGTTCGTCCTGTGCGCGACGGGTCTCACGGACGAACGCCGGCGAGACCCACGACGGCGTCGTCTCGATCTGGTGGTCCGTCGTCCGCTCGCCCAGCGCATCCTCGTCGAGGTCACCGATCGGGAGACACGGGAACGTCGTCGGGAGGGGCGACACCGCATCCAACAGCGACTCCGGGAAGTTCTCGCCGTATCCCCACCACGGGCTCAGGTAGACGTGGTTGTCCGCGCCGTCCAAAGCCTGCGCGACGAGCGCCCCCGCGCTGTGGCCCAGCAGCTGGTACGTCCCGAGATCGCGGACGTACTCGGCGACGGGCTCGAGCCAGTCGGCTTTGAAATCGTCGATATTCGTGGGGAGTTCGAACGCGTGTACGCGGTAGCCGGCATCGGTCAACTGTCCGATGAGCCAGCTGACGTTTTCGTGAGTCCAGCGGTTGCCCCAGCCCATGACGAAGACGAGATCCTCGTCGCCGTCCGCGTTGAAGATCCGGTGTCGCATAGGATTCCGTTCATCGGGAACCGATAAAAAACCTGATCTCTTACTGCGGCGCTCGAGACGGTCGCGGCGTCGTGGCAGTGCGACCGCGACTGCCGCGGGCACGACGCCGCGGAACCGCTGACGCATGTCGCGATCGGCACTGGGAAACGTCTTTGCGCGTCGACGCCCAAGGGAGCCCAATGACCGGATTGGCCCGCAGTGACGCGGTCGATCGCCTCGCGCGGATCGTCGAAACCGTCGCGACCGAGCGGATGCCGGTCCCGGTCCGCGAGGTGTGGGCCGTCGGCGATGTCGCGCTCGGTCTCGATCCCGTCGAGCGCCTGGACGTCTACGTGACCAAGGACGTCCTGCTGCGCGACGACAGCGAACCGACCGACGCGAGCGCCGACGGGGACGAGTCGGACGAACGGGACCCGAATGCCCGGTTCCGCGAGTCCCACGGCATCGAGGGCGTCGGAAAGTCCGTACGGGCGGACTGGGCGACCGAGTTTCCCGACTATCTCCGGGCCAATGCGAACGGCCACGCCGCGCCCGAACGGTGTCTCGCCGCACACCTCCTCACGGACGACGAACCGGTCCATCTCGAGGTCTGTAACTCGTCGTTCGAGGACAACGTTACACAGCGGCTGCGGGGTGCACAACTGCGCGAGGACTACACCCAGTTGCTCGATCCGCGCGGAGTCTGTCTCTGGGCCGAGGGGACCAGAAGCGACGAGGCGTTTCGGAAGCTCCGAGCGGGCGACTTGGCGCTGCCGACGCTGTCGGCGGCCCTCGAGATGCTCGGGCTGGACGACGACGAGGCCGAGACGGCGGCCCGCGAACTCCACGCCTGGCGCGACCGACAAGACGGCGTAACGGTTCGTGGAGACGTCGTCTAAGATTGCCGTCGGAGTCGACGGCTGATCCATACCCGTGCCGCTGTCGTGGACTCCTCAGTGGATATCGGTCCGGCCGAACCACAGTTGGCTCGCGACGAGGAAAGCGAGCGTCATCGCGACGAGAATCCCCGCCCCGGCGAGATCGTAGCGTCCCTCGAGCAACACCGCGTTCGGGTCGTAGTAGCGCATCGGCGCGATCGCACCGATCGTCTCGGCGTCGGTGCCGGTGAGCAGCGACTCGGACAGGAAGAGTACGAACGTGACCCCGAGCGCAACCCGCTGAGCGATCGCCGCGCGATCGAAGACGACCGACGCGAGCAAGCCGATCCCGGCGCAGGCGAACAAATAGGGGATCGACAGCACGTGGACCGCGAGCACGTCCGCGACGGCGAGGGGGTGGTCGATCAGTCGCGCACCGACGACGACGACGACCGGCGGCAGGAGGTTCGCACCGAGGATCGGCACCGCAATCGCGGCGAACCGCTCGGCGACCAGCCGCCGCCGGGAGAGCGGCATCGAAAGCAGGACGTCCATCCGACCGCGATCGACATCGTCGGCGATCGTGCCTGCCGTACTGTAGGCCAGATACAGGCCGAGCATGATGACCCATCCGAAGGTGTACAGCTCGAACGAGAGGAACCCACCCAGACTCGTCATCGTTTGGACGCCCATCACCTGTAGAATCGGGTCGGGATAGGCGGCAAGCAACTGGTCGAGGTCGACTTCGGCCTCGAACGACGGGTAGACCCAGATGACCATCGCGGCGAGCGCGGACAGCCCGACCGAGAGAGCGATGCTTCCGCGAACGCGGCGTCGGCCGTCGTACCATGTCAGTTCAAACATCGCCGCTCCCACCCCGGTCGGTACCGGCCGCCGCCTGCTCGGTCGCGGCCGGTGAATCGGTGGCATCACCGCCGTAAAACCGCATGAACACGTCCTCGAGCGGCGCTTCCTCGATCGAGAGGTCGACCAGTCGGTACTCCCGGATGGCCGCGAGCAGGGCGTTGATGTCGCCGGTGAACGTAAAGACGTATTCGGCCCCGTCGCTCGGGCCGGCCCCGCCGTTGGACTCGAGCCCGTGAACGCCGTCGACCTCGAGCGAGCGAATCGGAATCGGCTCGTCGGCGTGGAGTCGGACGAACTTGCCGCTCCTGTCCAACAGCGATTCGACGGGTTCGACCGTGACCAACCGTCCGTCACGAATGATCCCGACGCGGTCACACAGTTTGCGGACCTCGCTCAGGATGTGCGAGGAGAAAAACACCGTCACCTCTGCGTTCCGTTCGGCTCGGACGAACTCGTTGAACCGCTGTTGGAGCAAGGGGTCGAGCCCGCCGGTCGGTTCGTCCAAGATCACCAGGTCGGGATCGTGCATGAACGTCGTCACCAGTCCCAGTTTCTGTACGTTTCCCCGCGAATACTCCCTGATCTCGCGGTCGAGCGGTGGGTCGAACAGCGCGAGCAACTCCGCGCTGCGCTCGTCGCCCTTGAGCGACGCGTGCAGGTCGAGGATCTCGCGACCGGTCGCCGTCTCGTCGAACGCCGGATCGTCAGGGAGGTAGCCGAGTCGGCGTTTGGCCTCGAGTAGTTGCGCCTCGTCGGTCACGTCCCGGCCGAGCAGCCGGATCGTTCCGGCGGTCGGGGAGAGCAGTCCGAGTACCGTCCGGATCGTCGTCGTCTTCCCCGCGCCGTTCGGGCCGAGGTAGCCGAAGACCTCGCCGCGCTCGACGGCGAACGTGACGCCGTCGTTGGCGCGCACCTCGCCATAATCCTTGGTGAGCCCCTCGAGTTCGATCGCTGCCATACCGACCCCGTCGACGGCCGGCCGTATGTAACCGGGCGTCGATCCACCGTCCTCTGCTCGAACCGGACGGACGCAGTCGACTCTCAGTTCGCGCCGACTCGGACCCGTTACGGGACGATCTGAGTAAGGATCGTCGACTCGATCTTTCGCAGGTGGCCGCCGACCGTCCCCCCGGTACAGCCCAGTTCTTCGCCGATGTCGTCGTGGGTCACCGCTCGCGGAACGTCGTAGTACCCCATATCGACGGCGGTCCGGAGGATCTCCTGTTGGCGGGCGGTGAGCTGGGAGAACAGCCGGCCCGTGCTCGGTTCGTATCGCCCCGTCTTGAGAAGTTTGAGCCTGATCCCGTCGGGAACGTCCGGAACGGCCGCCTGAAAGCTCTTCACGTCACCGATCATCGTGACCCGCAGGCCGCCACGGCGCGTGAACTCGAGAGGGGTATCGTAGATAAATTCGAACTCCCTCAGCATGCTCAACAGCCCGACGAGGCGCTCGTGAGCCTCGAGATGGACGTAGGCGTGGTGCTCGCCATCGGCGCTCGAGAGTTGGAACTGGTTGACCATCGGCGACTCCGACAGAATCGACTCGAGCACGGTTCGCTTCCCCGAGAACCGGTAGAGTACGACGATCGTCTCGTCGGCGAGGAGGTTGACGTTATGGAGGAGTTCACGCGTCACATCGGGATGGTCCGCGATCCGCCGATCGAGCGGGTGCAGTCCCTCGTCGTCGGGGATAATAACGCATTTCGCGTATCTCATTGTCCGACAGTCACGACATCGTACGCGTATTTTTCAGTATCGTTCACCATATATTTGTCCGACAGGAACGTACGATCTCGGTACAGCAGACCATGCTCCTGTCGGTTCCTGTCCGCTTCGTTCGCATGCTCCGACACGAACCGTTCTTCGCAATAGGCGTTCCCCCGCGTTTCCACGACTCTTTATACCAGTTGGGATGGCGATCCGTTCACTACCCCCTCGAGCGACTGTCGTGGCTTCCCGATCGAACCTCATCTATTCCCCCCGTAATATTTCCCCACGGTCGGTTATAAATGCCCCCGTATACAAGGAGGAAAAATGATCCGAGGTCGTGTTGGGTGTGCACTTGTGACGTTCGAAATGACTCCGCAATATCGAAGCGGACACGGCGTGAAATCGGCGAATAGGACGAAAGCGGCCGAACCGATCGTCCGGGGGTGGGTTTAGTATGTACCGCCGAAAGCGACTCGCGGTCGGGACCTGCGCCTCGTTTCTGGTCGTCGCCATGGTCGGTCTCGTCGTCCTCTCGTCGGGGACGGCCTACGCGACGGCGATGGCCACCGCTGAGGGCGGCGGCTTTACCGTCACGGCCGACGAGATCAGGTCGGACGAGTTCCTCCTCTATCCCAGCGTCGGGGAGAACACCGAGGGGACGACGCCGGTCGCCGTCGTCGAACAGCGCGGCGTCGAGATCGACGGCATGGTACTGAGCGGGGAGAAGTCCATTCCCCTGATCGACGGTTCGATGGAGATCTCGTTCGCCGCCGACGAGACGGTCAAGGCCGACGAGCAGTACATCAAAATGACCAACTTGCAAGCCGAGGAGGCGACGTTCAACGGACAGGTCGTCAACGCTCAAGCGAGCGACAATCCGGAAAAGCAGTTCCAGCAGACCGCCGGCGAGAACGCCGATCCCGAGGACGGCTACCTCACGGACATCTCCGCCGACAGTCCCGGAATGGTGCAAAAAGACGTCGAAATGGATGCGGTGTACCTCGCCTCCAACGAGATCACACTCCCCGGTCTCGACGTCGACGTGGAGTACCACCCCGACGGGTGATCGTCCATGTCGTCCGAAAGCGGCCAGAACGAGTCCGAGACGCTTCCCGCACGGGTTCGCCGGTGGATCGGTTCCCGATGGAGTCGGTTCAACGCCTGGCGGAGGGGACGGCCGTTCTTCGGTGGCCTCCTGCTGTGCCTGGCCGGCCTCCTCATCACGTGGGTGCCGATGCGAATCCTGCCGGATATCGCCTTCATCGGCGGAGAGATGACCGGCTTTCTCGCGATCGGTGCTCTCTTCGGCGTGTTCGTCTTTCTGTCGGGACTCTACGCGCTGTCGAGGCCCGCTCGAGCCCATGGAGCCGGCGTCGTCGGGATCATCCTGTCGATCTTCTCGCTGTTCGGCTCGCTCGGCGGGTTGCTGGTCGGCATGCTGCTCGGCATCGTCGGAGGGAACCTCTGTATCGCCTGGAAGCCAAGGGACGACGCCGTCGACGAGGCCGTCTCCGAGCCGAGCGTGATCGACAAAGCGGCGGCCCGGATCAACGCGGGGTTCGCTCGCCTCGTCGGCACGGTCATCCTGGGCTGTCGCGCGGGCCTCGAACGCATCAAGCGGCGGGGGGCCGACGAGTGAGGTCAGGAAGAACGCGACCGACGGACTGCCCCAACGTATGATCCGGACCGGTACGCTCGCCGTCGTGTTGGCGGTTGCTCTCGGTGGGGCCGTGGTCGGACCGATCCACGTTGCCGGTCAGACCGACGAGCGAGCCCTCACGGTCGACCTCGACGGGATCGATGGGGCGACCGTCTGCGTTCAGCAACCCACGCCGGATACCAACCGCGTCGTCGTCCGAAGTGGGGGCGAGAACGTCACGATCTACCTCGACGAAACCGGACGCGTCGAACTCGAGGAGACACGGTCCGCAGCGGGAACCATCGTGTTACGGACCGATCGGCGAAACGAGACGCTCAACGACCTCGCGGCGGCCGAGGAGTGTTTCACAGCTCAACGAACTGATGTCGTTGTCGATGTCCGCTCGGTCGAGTTGCGCAACCTCGCCGTCACCGGGTACGGCGTCGAGGTCGGCCCGCAACGCGATATCCCCACACCCGTCCCGTTCGATCCACCGTACGAAAGCGACGGCCAGGGCGGTAACGAGACTGACAACCAAGGTAACGAAACCGACAACCAAGGTAATGAAACCGATCACCGACCCGGGGAGAACGATCGGCAGGGCAACGAAAGCGATGGCGACCATCCGGATAGCGAACACGACAGTTCCCCAGGTGACTCGGTCGGCGACTCCCCGTCGAACGACTCCGAGAGCGAGCACTCGAATCCCGACAGTGACCGGGCGGAACCCACGACCCCGTCGAATACCGACGACACCGGCGAGACCGGCGACACCGAGACGCCGGCGCGCGAGCGAGCGACTCGCGACGTGACCAATGACGAACGGGCACTCGAGCCATGAGTGACCACGAGGAGACACGGCAACCCGTCGCGACGGTCGACACGGGGCTCGTCCTCCGAGCCGCCGCCGTCGGGGCGTTTATTTCACTCTCCTCGGTTCTGGTGCCGCTTTTTGCGCGGATCGGCGGCGGCGTCGTCGCCGGGGGTATCGCCGCGTACGCCGCCGGCCGGATGGCGACCGGCCTCGCGTACGCGGTGACCGCGAGCGCGCTCGCGGGCGGCCTCGCGGGCTTCTTCATGACGTTTGTCGGTTCCCTCTTCGGACTGTACACCGAACCGCCGCTGTTCGTGTTCGCCTCGATCGGGCCGCTCAGTCCGGGGCTCTCCGGACTCGGTCTCCCGAGCGTCGTGTTGCTGGCCATCGTCTTCTCGCTGCTGACCGCCGTCGATGGACTCATCGGCGGTCTGATCGGCAGCGGACTCCGGTTGCTTCGCCCGTGGTGACGGGTCGACGCGTTCCGACCGGCGAAACGCGGTCGCGCTCGTCCGAACTAAGGACGGCGGCCGACGGTGACGAAGAACGGCACCGCTTCGGTGCGGCGATACTCCCCGGCTTCCATCTGCTCGATGACCGTCCGTCCCATCTCCCGCCACGATCCGCGGAGGTCGTCGTACTCCGCCTCAGTTAGCGGCCCCGAAAGCATCGTCTCCCGATCGTCGGCCAAGCCCGCACCGGTCGCCTTCCGACGGGCCGCGACCAGCGCCGGCTCGCCGTAGGGCGGTTCGATCGTCCGGACATGGTCGTACCGACGGGTCTCGCTTACCTCGAGACCCGCCGCCTCGAACGCCTCGCGAGCGTCGGCCCCGAGCGCGACGTCCGTCGGGACGCCGTCGAGATAGGCCCGCCGCGCGCGGCGCTCGAGGCGGCCTTCCGCGTCGACGCTCGAGTCGATCTCGACCGCGGCGTTGTCGGGTTCGACGGCCGCCACGAGGTCCGTGGAGACGCGCGCGAACTCGGAAACGGCGGCCGCGGGCTCGGGCAGGTTGATCAGTAACGCCTGACAGACGACGAGATCGAAGGCGTCGTCCGGGAAAGGGAGTTGAAAGGCGTCGCCGGCGACGACCGGGACATGCTCGCCCGCGGCCGCGAGCAGGTCGGGATCGGCATCGCAGCCGATCACCTCGCCCGACGACTCCGCGGCGAGGACGCGGCTCAACTCGCCGGTCCCGCAACCCACGTCCAGAATCCGGTCGTGGGCGTCGAGGGCCAGCGGCTCGAGCGCCGCGCGGGAGTCGGCCCACATTCCCTCGCGGGTCCGACTGAGGTAGGATTCGGAAAACTCGCGCACGGTCGGCCGTACGACCGAATCGAGTAAAAACGGGTCGGTTTCGCGCCTCGAGACGGCGCGAGTCAGTGCCCGCGTTCCTGTGTGGGCGTCGCAAACGGCAGCGTCGCCGTACCGCCCCTCGTTACGGTTGCACCGGCTCCGCCTGCCGGAGGTCGGTGACCGTCTCGATGTTCCACGCGAAGCCCCGGCCATCCTCGGTCGGCGTCTCGAGCGCGAACGGTAGGTCCCGCAGGTCGGGGTGGTTGACGATCGCTTTCATGCCGTCCTCGCCGATGTATCCCTCACCGATGTGGGCGTGTTCGTCCTTGTGGGTCCCGACATCGTGTTTCGAGTCGTTGAGATGGATGTATTTCAGGTGCTCCAGCCCGACCTCGTCGTCGAAGCGGCCGACCGTCTCGTCGACCGCCTCGGGCGTCGTGAGATCGTTGCCCGCGACGAGCGTGTGAGCGGTGTCGATACAGATGCCGATCTCGGTCTCGGTACGGTCGATGATCCCGCCGAGATGTGCGAACTCGCCGCCGAGCTTCGTCCCGCTGCCCGCGTCGGACTCGATGAGGAGCTGCACGTCGTCGGGCACCTCGAGTTCGTCGATCAGGCTCGCGGCGTTGTCCAGTCCGCCTTCCACGCCCGCGCCCGTGTGTGCGCCCAGGTGGACGTTCACGTATGGTATACCGAGTTTGGCGGCGGCGTCGAGTTCGGCCTGCATGCTTTCCTTGGACTTCCGACGGAGGTCGTCTTTCGGCGTACAGAGATTGACGAGATAGGCCGAGTGGATGACCCACGGCCCCTCGAGTTTCGCGTCGCTCTCCTCGCGAAAGCCCGCCGCGGCCTCGTCGCTGATCTCGGGCTGGGCCCAGACCTGCGGCGAGGTAGTGAATATTTGCCCGCAGTTGCCGCCGAAAGCGAGTTGGCGATGAACCGCGTTACGGAGGTCGTCGTACGGCGGTGTTTCCTCGTCGGACGAGACGCGCGACCCGGAGATCGAAACGTGTGCACCGACCTTCATCGTCATAGATTTTCGTCAGTACCGGGCCGTGATAGATATACCGGAGCGGATCGGCCGCCGACCGGAATAATCAACTGACTGTCCGGAGTACGTGAACCACGTGACGGAATACGAGGCCGTTCTCTTCGACAATGACGGCATCCTCGTCGCTCCGCCCGCAGCCGAGACACAACGCGAAGCGACGCGGGCCGCGTTCCGAGAGGTGGGAGTTGCCGATATCGACGAGCAGTACCTGAACGCGATCGTCGCCGGCGTGACCGTCGACGAGCTCGAGGCACTCTGCAACGCCTGCGGGCTCGATCCGGAGCCGTTCTGGGAAGCGCGCGAACGTCTCGACGAACGCTCGCAACTCGAGGCGTTCGAATCGGGAGCGCGAGGCTGCTACGACGACGTCGCCTGCATTACCGATCTCTCCCAACCCTGTGGCGTCGTCAGCAACAACCACCACAGCACGGTCGCGTTCGTGCTGGAGTTCTTCGGACTTCGCCCGCTGTTTGCCACGTACTACGGCCGCGAGAAGACCGTCGAAAGCCTCCGCCTGAAGAAACCGAACCCGCACTATCTCGAGCGGGCCCTGGCCGATCTCGACGCCGAATCGGCGCTCTACGTCGGCGATAGCGAAAGCGACGTGATCGCGGCCGACCGAGCAGGGATCGATTCGGCGTTCGTTCGGCGAGCACACTGTCGCGACGCGTCCCTTTCGGTGACCCCGACCTACGAGGGAGCAACCCTCCGCGAGATCGTTCGAATCGTCGACGGTCGCTCGGACTGACCTCAGTGGTCGCCGGCCTCGAGCACCTCCCGATTCCGAACCCAGGCGTCGGACCCGTACTTACGGTCGGCAAGGTCGCGAGCGGCCTCGAGTTCATCGTCCCGCCACGTCGCGTCGTCCGCACCACACCAGTCCCGGAGCGCTCCCGCGATCGTCTCGACCGCCTCCTCGCGGTCGATCCCCGCCTCCCCGCGGATACTGGTCACTCGATCGGTGAACGTCGATTCGTCTATATCCGCGTCGAAGACGCCGACGTGTGTCCGCGGCTCGAGGGCGTAACTGATCGATCCGTGCTGGATAACGACATCGCGCTGGCGATACTGCGCGTTGCCGCTGATCTTCTCGGCGTCAGCGCCCGCGTCCGCCGGCGCGACGATGTCATGGGCCGGATTGATATCCCGCAGATAGCATGACGGCCGGTAGATGGCGTCCTGCTCGGCCGACGCGAAGGCGGCGTCAACGCCCATCCGGTCGAACGCCTCGAGAATCGGCTCGCAGAACAGTTCGTAACAGTCCATCAGGTCCCCCGGGACCTCGTCGGCGGGCGCGACGATCGTATACGAAATATCGGCGTGGCGGTCGTGATAGATTCCGCCACCGCCGGTCTGTCGGCGCGTGACGTCGATCCCCTCCCGTTCGCAGAACTCCCAGTTGACCGTGTCGGCGTCCTGGCGATACCCCAGCGAGAGCGTGCTCGGCTCCCAAGCGTACGTGCGGACGGTTCGAACGCCGTCCTCGAGCGCCGCTCGAGCGGCGATCTCCTCGAGCGCCATCTGCATCGCTCCATCGCGGGCATCGTCTCGAATCAGCCGCCAATGTTGATCGGTAATGACGGTCATGATTGAGTACACACCGATGAGGGGGAAAATGGTTCTGTTATACATCTGAGGATGGGATACCAAAGACACCACGACATTGTGGTAAAAAACAATCTGACCGCATTGATTCTTCTACTGTATTCTACTCTCAACAATAAGTCTGATGGAGGCGGACGGCGACGCCTGCTAGGACGTTCGCCGTTCGCTCGGGCCGTGTCTAGTTAAGGTTGTAGCGACTGGATTAATTTGACTGTTGTGGAGCGAGAACGGACACCGCATCGGCTGATGGAGGTCGGTATTCGACTCCATCTTGCAGGATTATTGCTTTCGAATACCGTTCGAGAACTCGAGAAGTTCGGTGTCGAGCGATCGCGCAAGGCTGTGCACGATTGGGTACAGAAAGCCAATCTACAGCCAGCAACTGACGTGACTCCGAATCACGTTGCGATTGACGAAACCGTGATTCGGATTGACGAGCACCAATATTGGCTGTACGCTGCAGTCGATCCTGAAACGAACAAGATCCTCCATATACGGCTGTTCTTGACGACTACGATCGCGTTGACTGAACGGTTTCTGCAAGAACTCACGGAGAAATACGATGTCGAAGACGCTGTGTTTCTCGTCGATGGCGCACAGCATCTCCAGACAGCGCTCCGTCGACACGGACTCCGATTTCGATACGAAAAACACGGAAATCGGAATGCTGTCGAACGTGTCTTTAGAGAGATAAAGCGACGAACTTTCTGTTTCTCAAACTGCTTTAGCAATGCCGAAGCAGAAACTGCCGACGACTGGCTCAGATCGTTCAACTTCGCATGGAATCAGCTTATCTGAACACTACCTATTCACACCACTATAGGAGTAATAACAGCCGAAACGTCGCTTTCTTCCAAGAACACTTAATTAAGATCGTAACGAGCAAATGGGACTGTCAGCGTGCTGTTGAGACCGACAGATTACCGGTTTCTGTAATATTGATATGAAGCGTGTCTGTGGTATCGTCTGAGACGATCCATTTGCCGGAACTTGTTAGCGTGGTTCTAGACTGATTTCCAGAGACAGATGTCACCTTATAAGTATAGTTCCCGGAGTCAACGATCGCGATTTTCGTCACACCTTCAGATCCACCGACTGTGAACTCGTTCTGGTACGCCGATTCATCATTCGAAGAGTGTGATACTACGACATTAATTTTGTACGAGTTTTCAGGGTCATGTACTTGAATGTCGAGTCGGCTACTATCAGGCTCGTTTAATATGATTCCAGAACACCCTGCACAGGCAATTAGAAGACCAGCAAAAGCAAGGACCAAGAATTGATGACAACGTACTGATAGAAGCACTTTTATTCAGACCTCCTATGTACAGTAGGGTTCCAAACCTAAAAAAAGCCACGGATACTTTGATTTCGACTACGTCGGCGCGTCCTTGTCGTAGACGCTCCCAGTGCCATCCGTATTACCTTTGATGGCGACTTTTGCGGTGACGTGATTAACCTCAATCCCAGGTTCGAGGACGAAATCACCGTAAGCAGTCTTGACGAAGTACGTATCGTACTTGTCTAGATCGAAACTCTTGCCTTCGAAGTTTGCGAAGAGTCCTCCCGTAGTGTGGTCAGTCGTTGACGAAATATCTTTGTACTCGCCTGCACTCTCGTCGTATGCCCAGGAAACAGTGTGGCTGAAAGTATATTCCGTTCCAATCGCACTTTTGCCGACTGCTTTCCCCGTGATTTCGTCTGCCTGTTGGAATGAGAAGGGGTAATCGTTTCCGTCTCAACCGTAGGCTCACGGAACACTTGATGCTCGACTGTGATATCTGTCATCAAATCAGCGAGGGTTTTCTGCTGTGCATCCGAGAGCGAGTCCCAGACAGGCATTGGCTCGTCAAGATCGTAGAGTTTCTGTCCGAACCGGATTGCAGCCTGACGATCGTCTGCATTGAACGAAGTATTGAGGGAATCTTCACTTGCACCGACTGAACCGACACCAGAAAGACCGATGGTAGTTGCAAGGGTAGTGCCACTGAGTTTGAGCATGCCGCGGCGAGAATTCGCCGCGTTGAGGTACTCATTATTTTCGTTTTCGTTGGAGTTCCCATTCATAGTGTTTGAAACACCATCTAATCAAACGGGGGATTGTTTCTTTGCATTAACCACTAAAAATTAATTAATTTACGAGAAGTAATTCAAAACACGATCAATCACTCATACCAAAGGCAGGTGCTGTTTTACAGATGCTATCCAGAAAGTGAGAGGGTGCCTACGTAGTAACCCACTCACTGATGATTTATTTTATATTTGATTCGCGCGAAATGCAACCTGTCTAAAATAACCTACATAATGGTGGTTAGATGGTTATCAACCGGGAATTTTTTACTACTAACATTCTATACGTGATATGGAAGTCGTTGAGACACAAAACCTTCGAAAAGAGTTTTCGGGTGGAATCGTCGCGGTTGATGATCTCAGCTTCAGTATTAATGAAGGGGAAATATTCGGACTTCTTGGCCCGAATGGTGCTGGGAAATCCACAGTAATTAATATTCTCCTTGGGTTTGTCACTCCTTCGGCTGGCCATGCCACCGTTCTTGATCAAGACGTTCAACGAGACTTCGCATCAACCCGAAACCGGATCGGTATTCTTCCGGAAGGATATAGCCTCTATGACCGATTGACTGCCCGTGAACACATCGAGTGGGTCATCCGGACAAAGAATGGAGAGACAACTCCCCACAGTATCCTTGAACGAGTTGGTATTAATGACGTAGCGGATCGTCGTGTCGGTGGTTTCTCGAAGGGTATGCGTCAACGGCTCGCGTTTGGAATGGCACTCGTTGGCGACCCTGATCTTCTCGTATTGGACGAACCATCGTCCGGCCTTGATCCAGCAGGAATTCAAGAGATGCGAAACACGATTCGCAAAGCGGCCGCAAACGGGACGACGGTCGTCTTTTCGAGTCATGTGCTTCCCGAGGTTGAAGCGGTCTGTGACCGCGTGGGAATTATGTCTGACGGTCAATTAGTTGCCCTTGACAGTATTGATACACTTCGAGACCAGGTTCGGGACACAGCACGTATCGTCCTTACCCTCGAGGAGGTCCCGGATAATATTGGCCTCCGACATGTTGACGGTGTTCGAAAAGTTACAGTTGATGGAACGGAGATCCGCGTCGATTGTCATAATGCTACTGTGAAGGCTGATGTGGTTCGGCATATTGATCAGCGTGCGACAATCTCAGACATTATTTCCGAGAAATCATCGCTAGAAGTATTGTTCAACAAATACACGGATAATCTGACGGCCGATGATGGGCATCCGACTGCGGAGGTGGCTCAATGAACACCGTCGAAGTTGCTCGAAAGGACTTCCTTGATGTTCGTCGGTCGAAGGTCATCTGGCTCGTCCTGTTCATCTATTCTGGATTTGCTGGGCTGGTGATGTATAGTAACACGGATCAGTGGGAATATTATGATACGGTTCGCAAAGGAGTGATTCAAACACTGGGATCAGTTGTATTTGTTGGCGGATTGCTCGTTCCATTGGTTGCGCTTGTTGCAGCGTATCTTTCTATTGCGGGTGAGATGGAGATGGGGAGTGCCAAGTTCTTACTTGGGTTGCCGAACACACGGTTGGATGTCATCCTTGGGAAGTTCCTCAGCCGAGGTCTCGTGATTGTGTCTGGTATCGTTGGTGCGTTCGTCGTCGTCGCTGGATTTCTACTGGTTTTCTATCCTGTTTTCCCAATTACTCCGTACCTCGTGATGTTCGGTCTGCTGTCCCTCTATGCTGTCGCCTACGTGGCAGTTGCTATTGGAGTTTCCGCATCAGTCTCCACGAAAGCACGTGCAGCAGCGGTTGGATTTGGACTGTATTTCGTCATGAACATTCTATCGCTCCTTAGGTCGCCTGGTTCCATTGTTCGGGCACTTCATGCTGATCTGCTTGGCTTCGCAGAAGCGCCTGTTCTCTATCAGTTCATATCACATTTAGTACCGAGCCAGGCCCTCATGCGGGGCTTAAGTGTGTTCAATATCGAAGGATCATCAACTACACCACCTCCTGCTGACGCCCCGTTCTATGTTCAAGCGGAATTTATGCCCGTCATTCTCTGTGGATGGATCATCGTTCCACTCGTTGTTGGATACTACCGCTTCCGCGATGCCGACATAAGCTGAGATGTTGACTAACGATAATTATCACTGTCTCGGCGAGAGTGACCGCTCGTCGGGTAGCGTACATTAAAACTTCACGCTTAACTAAACACGGATAATAATTCAATACAAATATTATTTTTATTGGTTATAATAGATCTCGTTATGGATATTAGAAGGGTAGACTCTCGAGTGGAGGTCAGGGGCGTGATTAGAGCCCACGGATTGTCATGGCGTGAAGCGTACGCGGGACTGCTCCCGGAGCACGTATTACAGGCACAGACAGTCGACCCGACCGATGAGGAAGTCGATCGGTGGGTCGAACGACTCTGGGACAATCGTGACGGGGTCGTGATTGCAGTGGATACGGACGACGTCGTCCGAGGGTTCGCGGATTTCCGATGGGGGGCATCGGTGACGAAACCGTTCGTGGAGACAAACGACGCCGAGTTGAAAGCGATTTACGTCGACCCGGACTACTGGGGACGAGGAACGGGGACCGCGCTCCTCGAGCAGGGACTCGAGACGCTCCCGGATCAGATCACACGGCTTCGGCTCGAGGTTCTGTCCGACAACGAGGTCGGCAAGCGCTTTTACGAGGCTCGTGGGTTCGAGAAAACGGATACTAGTAGCTACGAACTCGGTGGCGATTCGTATCCGACCCGTATTTACACGCTGGAGCTCTGAGTTCGTCGACCGCGAGTCGGACCGTCACGTGCCGCAAACGAAAGTAGGTCGTCTACTGCCACACCACGGCACAATGTATATATCGGCATGGGATTTATCCCTTTCAGTCGTACAGTCGGGGAATGACGACTTCGGCATCACAGGCCACGGACGGCACGTGTTTTCCGCGTTCGACGTCCTGATGACCGTTCGTCACGCCGTTTTTACGTACCCGCCGGCTACTACCCCTATGGTGCGAAACGTCGCCGGATTGCTCCCGGACCTCGACGAGGAAGACTTCTATCTCCTCTCGGGGGTCGAACAGGGGATGCGATTCTCCGAGTGGGTCCAACGCGAGAAGCTCCCGAAATTCGCCAACTTGACCGAGGAGGAGGTCGACTACCGACTCGAGCGCTGTCTCAAACGCGGGTTAGTCGAGAAGAAGACGATCCAGTACGAGGGCTACACCCTCCAGTTCGAGGGGTACGACGTTCTCGCCTTGCGAGCGCTCGTCGAGCAGGATACGATCTCCGAGTTCGGTTCGCCGCTGGGCGTCGGGAAGGAAAGCGACGTCTACGAGGTCAAATCCTACAAACCACTCGCGCTGAAGTATCACCGCGAGGGGTATACGAACTTCCGGGAGGTCCACAAGGAACGCGATTACACTTCGGACAACGACCACGTCTCCTGGATGTACACCGCACGGAAGGCCGCCGAACGCGAGCACGACATCCTCAAGGAACTCTATCCTGACGTCGCGGTCCCCCAGCCGATCGGCCAGAACCGCCACGCCATCGTCATGGAGAAGATGGACGGCGTCGAACTCTCCCGGACCCGCCTCGAGGACGAGCAGGTGCTCGGCGTCCTCGAATTGTTAGTTTCCGAGATCGCACACGCGTACGCGGACGGGTACGTCCACGCGGACATGAGCGAGTACAACGTCTTCGTCAACGAGGCGGGAGTGACGATCTTTGACTGGCCCCAAGCCGTGCCGACGGATCACGAGAACGCCAGCGAGTTCCTGCGCCGTGATCTGACAAACATCGTGGGCTACTTCCGGCGGAAGTACCCCCAGCACGTCCCCGACGCCCTCGCGAGCGACGCTCTCGCCCGGGCCATCGAGAACGAGGCGTTCGAGTCGCTCGAGCGCTACGTGTGAGGGCAGGCCCGCTCGAGTCGGTAGGGGCTCGATTTGGTGGTGTTTTGAGCCGGTTCTCTACGGCGAGCGGTTCGCCTGGTACGGTAGCTGTCCCGATCTCGGCCGACTGATCGGTCGATCATATAAAATAAATCAATTATTGCTATATCAAAACAGGACTCGGTGCTACCAACGCAGTGCTCTCCCCTGGGCTTCACTCTATCGGGGCGTTGCCGCGGTGAGTGAACTGCAGTCCCGTGATAGAGAAGGGCCGATCAGCAGTGGTTCATCGATTCGGTATCGAGAGTCACCGCCTGGATAGGGCAGAGTGACTGAGCACCGGGACCAGTGGAACGGACCTGATGCGATACTCGTGACGGACCGGTTCCGGCACGGACGGGACCGCGAGAGGAGCGAGGGGGCGGCGACGAGAGCAGCGATCGCTCGAGACCCTAGATCTCGCCGATGTGCTCCCGTTTGCGCATCAGATAGAGGAAGTACGGGCCGCCGAGGAGACCGGTGATGATCCCGACCGGTAACTGGACGGGATTCAACGCGAGGCGCGCGCCCACGTCCGCACCGACGAGCAGGGCCGGGCCGACGAACAGGCAGCCGACGAGGAGTCGTTTGGTGTCCCCGCCAACGATGTTTCGGACCATGTGTGGGACGATCAGGCCGACGAAGCTAACGAGGCCGGCGACGGCGATCGCGGCGGCCGTCGCCAGGATCGCGATGCCGGCGACGAGAAAGCGGACTCGTTCGACCGACATGCCGAGCGATTTGGCGGTCTGCTCCCCGAGCAGGAGGATATCGAGCTGGCGGGTGACCGCGAGGGCCAACACGAGCGCGAGTATCGTAAACGGAAGCGCGATCCGTACCTGCTCCCAGTCGGTTCCAAGCAGCGATCCCGAGAGCCACGTCTGAGCCGCCATCGCGATCCCGAGATCGTCGATAAAGAAGAACAGGGCGCGCTGGACGGAGCCGAACACGGAGCCGACGATCACGCCGGCGAGGACGAGCCGGACCGGACTGGTGCCGTTTTTCCACGCGATGACGTACACGATGAGAAAGGCACCGGCTCCGCCCATGGCCGCCAGCACCGGGAGCCACGGCAGAAGTCCCGAGAAGGCCGTCAACGTCAGCAGGACGACGAGGCCGGCTCCGTCGCTGATCCCCAGGATATAGGGGCTTGCGAGTTCGTTTCGGGTCACGATCTGGAAGATCGCACCCGAAATCGCGAGGTTCGCACCGACGAGAATCCCCACGAGGATCCGCGGGAGGCGGATATTCCAGACGATGAGTTGGCGGGTCGTGAGCCAGTCGGGGATCTCACCACCGAGGAGGAACGCTCGCCAGACGCCGAGGTGGAAGACGACCTGTGGATCGAACACGGTTCGCCACGCCTCGCCTAATGTCAGCGGGTACGCGCCGAAGCTCACTTGCAGGAGCGTGGCGGCGAGGAGGACGCCGAGACTTCCGAGGATCACCGAGACCAGTCCGGGATCGATCCACGCGGCGCTCGAGCGGTCGGATTCGGTGTCGTGAGTCGCCGATGAGCCTGCCATCAGCCGTCAGAACTCCCCGTTAATGATGGCCGCGAGGGACTCGCGGTCGAAGAGCCGTTCGTCCTCGGGCACGTCGGCGACCGCACCTGGCCACGCACCGAACCGGTCGGGGAAGACTTGCTTCGCGAGGGCCTCGGTCGAATAGAGGTCGACGATCGGGCCCATGTACTGCCCACCGGTTCGGACCAGGTTTCCGTTCTGAACGGCGGTCAACTGCTGTCCGTTCGAATCGTTCTCGAACGGTTCGACGGCCGTCGAGACGAACTCCTCGTGTGTCAGGGACGTGAGTCCACCGACAGCACCGATGTAGTCGGGGTCGACATCGAGGAGTTCCTCGTAGCCGATGGGGCCGTCGGGAATCCGTCCCTGGAAGGCGTCCCGAAGGCCGAGTTCGCGGTACGTTCTGGTGTTGTTCGCCATCGCATCGATTTCGGCGATGCGGAACTGCCCGGACTCGGGGTTGACGCCGCGCCAGATCGCGGCGACCGACGGGCGCTCGTCTTCGGGTGGCAGTTCCGATCGAATCCCCTCGATGAAGTCATCGTAGAACGACTGCCACGCGTCGAACTGAGCCTGCCGCTGGAAGATCCGTGCGGCCTGCTCGAACGCACCGTAGAGATCGTAGGGCGGCTCCTCGCCGTCGGTCAGGGAATCGGACTGGAACCGGATCGTCGTCCCGAGGAACGGGCCGGTTGCCGATTCGATCTCCGCGATGTCGTCGTCGCTCCAGTCGGCGTAGAACTTCAGCGCCCGCGGGTCGATGAGGTTGACGTCGGCATCGGCGGCGTAGAAGTTCTCTTTGTCGTAGCCCTCTTCGGCACCGCCCGCGAGCAGCGTGACCGCGTCCGTATCAAGGGAGACGTCGGGCAGCAACTCGTAGTACTTCAACGGAGCCCGGTCGAAACTCGCGACGGCGGCGGGCTCGATACCGAACGCCATCCCGATATCGAGCCAGACGCTCGGAATCGCGGTGTACGATTCCGGCACCGAATCGAACGTATGTCGAAAGTTCGGTTCGACGGTCACGGTATACGACTCGGTATCCGTCCCCGAATCGTCGTTATCAGCGGTTGGATCGCCTGTACACCCTGCGACGGTCGCCGCAACGAGACTCGCACCGCTGGCGAGTACCGTTCGTCTCCGTGGCATGCTTTTAGGTACGCCTAAGAACACATTAGTGATTTCGTGCGTTCCTCGTTACACGCCGTGTTACGCGTAACGCGGGTTGTAACGGACGCGGTCGTTGTGTGGTAGAACGTAACCGGTCGTCTCCCTACGCCGCAGCCGACAAAAAGCGACCGAACGAACGGCCCAGCCGGCCGCGCTGCTACGTGCGCGGACCCACGGGTTCGGTTTCGGACTGTCGTCGCTCGAGCGGGATCGCCTCCGCCCGTTTCTCTGTGGCCAGTTCCCGCGCCCAGTCGACGACTGCGGGACGCGTACTCCTGACGACGTGAAAGCCGCCGGTCGCCCCGTTGCTGACCGAGAGGAAGACCGTCTCGTCGTCGATGAGATCGACGTTACACGGGAACCGTTGATCGGCGCTGTAGTAGACGGGTCGCTCCGTCGCGGCCTCGATCATCTGCCACCGGTCGACGAGGTCCGGGTTCTCGAGGCTGACGTCGGTCGCGCCGCGGTCGAAAACGACCGTGGCGTCGGGCGCATCCCCGGTATGGAGGGATTCGGCGTGGGCGTACATCGGAAGCGTGGTGAACGAACTGACGATGGCGCGGACGGTCGTCGCACGGCCGACCGCGTTCGCCACGACCCGCATCCCAGCGAGCGGGTCAGCGCCGTCGGTCGCGACGACATCACTGTCGGCGAGGCATCTGAGTTCGAAATCGAACCAGTCCGTCGGAAGCGCGTCGATCACGTCCGGATACCGTTGCCCAACGGTGATCGTCTCGAGGAGACGACTGAAATCGTCGTACACCGCCGCCCCTGTGTCCGTGATCGCGTAGCGCCCGTCGTCGTGGTGTCGGTCGATCCAGCCCCGGTCGGCCAGATCGCCGAGCGTCCGGCTGAGCGTCACTCGCGTGACGTCGGTTCCCGTAAGGAGTTCTTCGCGCGTGTGTGGTCCGTCCGCGAGGAGTCCGAGGACGCGGACCCTGTGTTCCGACCGCGCGAGAAACGCCGCTCCCTCGATGGCCTCGGTCGTCGACCGACCGCTCTCCTGTGTCGTCGGTGCCGACAGGTGGTGCTCACTCATCGTCGCCCCTGCCACCATATCATTTAGGCCAGCCTAAAGATTGTCGTTCTGCCCCGGAGACTGTCGCGGCGGCCGACGGATGGTGGAATTAATCCGCCTTGCGTTCGTACCCCGTTATATGAGTGGTAACAACACGCACAGACTCGACGGCGTCGGTGTCTGGGGCGGCGGCGTTACCGGCGGACTCATCGCCGGAATCGCGATGGGGCTTGTCCTCCACCTCGGCGGTAACCAGATCGAACTCCTCGGCGGCCTCGCGACCGATCCCGGCACGGCGGTCGGCGTCGGGTGGACGATCCACCTCATGTTGAGCATCGCGTTCGGGCTCCTGTTCGCCGCCATCTCCTCGAGAGAGGCGGTTCAGCAACAGGTAGACGACTTCAGCGATTACGTCATCATGGGACTCGCCTTCGGGTCGGTCCTCGGACTCTTCGCCGGCGGCGTCCTGTTCCCGCTTGCGATGGAGCGAGCCGACGTGGCGGCGCTTCCGGTTCCGTTCCTCCCGATCTCGGGAACCACCGGAGAACTGGTCAGCGCGCTCGTGTTCGGCCTCGGTCACCTCGTCTACGGACTGGTGTTGGGTGCCGTCTTCGCGACGGTCAACGGGATCACGCCACGCGGCGTGCGCGATTTCGCCGCGATACGATGACCCGGTGGTCGCCAGCGCGGACGATCGAACAGTCGCGTGACTCGCTGGCACGGGCGTTCTCGGAGTTCGAAGCCCTTATACTCGAGAGTTGGGAAGTGTGAGTAGACTCGCTGGTTCGCGGGCATCAGCGGGCACCTGTCCGACGGTCGGTCACAGGTCGGGATGTGATCCGCGGGGCACGCGCTCCGGTCGGGATTGAACCACGAAACGCCCGCGGGTGAATACAGATGGCAGAAAGCTTCTATTCCCACATCAAGGACGCATGGAAGGACCCCGACGACGGCAAGCTCGGGGAGCTGCAGTGGCAGCGCAAACAGGAGTGGCGCGACCAGGGTGCGATCGAACGGATCGATCGCCCGACGCGTCTCGACAAGGCACGCGAACTCGGCTACAAGGCCAAACAGGGCATCGTCGTCGTGCGGGTTTCGGTCCGCAAAGGGACCGCCCGGAAGGAACGTTTCAAAGCCGGTCGGCGCTCGAAGCGCCAGGGTGTCAACCGCATCGGGCGGCGCAAGAACATCCAGCGCATCGGCGAAGAACGCGTCTCCCGGAAGTACCCCAACATGCGGGTGCTCAACAGCTACTGGGTCGGTGAAGACGGGTCCCAGAAGTGGTTCGAAGCGATCCTCGTCGATCCGAACCACCCCGCGATCGAGAACGACGACGATCTCAGTTGGATCTGCGACGACGACCACACGAACCGCGCGTTCCGCGGCCTCACCAACGCCGGCAAGGCCAACCGTGGCCTCAACAACCGCGGCAAGGGCGCTGAGAAGGTCCGACCGTCCAATTCGGGCGGCCAGAGCGGCGCGAAGTAGCGCGTCGTCACCGCAGCCGATTCACGCCGATTTTTTCGCGATGCCGCTCGAGAGCGGACGCACTGCCGGTCGCTCGAGTCCGATACGACGACGACCATCGCTGCGAGTCCGCCGAGAGACCGGTTGCTGGTCGTCCATGAGGGATCGAACGCGCGTGCGATGGGGAACTCCCCGATCCGTGGGACTCGGAGGTGGACTTATTTCGGGGGCCGACGTATCGGGAGACATGGCAAACCACGTTCTCGTCGCGGTCGACGACTCGACGCAGTCGACGGAGGCACTCGAGTTCGCCTGTACGGAGTATCCGGACGCGACGATGACCGCGCTCTACGTCCTCGATCCGGGCGATTTCTACGCGGTCAGCGGCGTCGAGGGGACCGCCGTGGCAAACTACGATGAGATAGAAGGCCGCCACCAGGATCGGGCTGCGGACGTTCTGGATGGGGCGCGCGAGCAGGCGGCCGAGCACGGTATCGACCTCGAGACGGAGTACGTCATCGGCGGCGTCTCGCGATCGATCGTCGACTACGCTGCCGAACACGAGGTCGATCACATCGTCGTCGGCAGTCACGGCCGGACGGGCGCGAGTCGGATTCTCCTCGGGAGCGTCGCGGAGACGGTTGCTCGGCGGTCGCCGGTGCCGGTGACGATCGTTCGCTAGCGGGGCCGTGGCACGGCGGCTGCGGACCCGAACGCGACGGCCACGGACCGACGGCGTGTAAAACGAAACCGGTCGACCGGCTCAGGCCGAAACGACTTGGCTTTCCCGCTCGCTCTCGGTCGTGCGCATGTCGAGATCGGTCATCAGCGCATCGATGGCCTCCTCGGGATCGGTCTCGGAGTCGAAGACCCGATCGAATCCCATTTCGCGGAAGAACGCGCGCGTTTCCTCGAAGTCGTCCTGTCCGACGGCGAGGTTGCCGCCGATGTAGGTCGTCACGTCGAGGTCGGCCTCGGCGATCCGCCGGTGGAAACCCTCACAGTCCTGCTTGGCGTGGCCGTAGAGCGAGGAGACGAGTACAGCCTCGGCGTCGTTGGCGGATGCGGTTTCGACGAACTCCTCCTGGGAACTCTGGACCCCCAGGTTGACCACGTCGAATCCGGCTGCCTCCAGCGCCTGTTCCAGGATGGTAATCCCGACGACGTGAGCGTCGGACCCGATCACGCCGAGGATGACTGTCTGCGTCATGTGCGTACCACCACACACTGCGGGGACCACAATAAACCTAATGATTAATAATTTATGGGCGTTCGCACGGGTCGTGTTTAGTTTGTAGCAGTCTGCCAGACGGCGAAGGCTTGGAGCCACGATTCTGCGGTTGATGGGTTAGCGTGACTAAAACAGTTTGAGAACGACGAGGTACGGCGTTTTATCTCTCTAAAGATACGCTCGACAGCATTCCGATTTCCGTGTTCTTCGTATCGAAAGCGGAGTCCGTGTCGACGGAGTGCTGTCTGGAGATGCTGTGCGCCATCGACGAGAAACACGGCGTCTTCGACATCGTGTATCGTCTTGCCAGTGATCGCTTTGCGGAGTTCGCGACGGATGCCAGTAGTCGGTAGCGTTTGAGCGACCTTATCGGGGCCGCAGGGAAGCGCCTCGAGGACGGATCGGAGGGCGGCACCGGTCATCTTCCCAAGTGAATCAACGAACGCGCGGGTGACGGACGTCTGTGTCTCGAGGTGATCGACCGCTGTCCGGGCGAGAAGCGTCATACATGAATGTATATAGAATCTGATTAAATATCCGAAGAATTTATCCGTATTACGAATAATGGGTGATTCGTACTATCAACAGTGGTGGAAGGTAATAACAATCAGAGTAGAAGCTTGATAGGCCGACGTGGAGTGCTGAAAATGGGAGCCTCAGCAGGCCTCGCCTCAACGGGAATCACGGCGGCATCCGTCTCGGTCGGAGCCGAAAAGAACCCGACCGGGACGGAGGATGCTGGCATCCAAAAGCCCGTACAACAACTCCTCCGGAATCGGAATCCAGAGAAAGCCGCACAGTTGATGGACAAGAAGGGTGTCGAATACGACCAGACCGCCGTCGGAATGCCGCTCGTTTTGAACCAAAAGCCAGGGGAGGACAATGGGGGGGAGGACGATGGCATTTCGACACAGGCCGAATACAACAAGTCGAACTCCCAGTTGGTACAGACGGTCCGCCTCGTCTCTGGAAGCATCTATCGGTCGACGATCTCGTGGGTGCTGGAATACGAAGGTGAGATCGTGAACGCATGCGTCGATTCGGCCGGCCCGAAAGACGGTGTCTCGGTTGGATTTTCCGGGGCGTACTGGGAACCAGTGAACGATAGTTGGCGGTTCGGTTCGAATACGACCTTCGACGACCGAAAAACAGAAGGCGTCATCGGCAAGTTTGACGACCCCGAGTACGTCCCAGTGACTGGCTGTAACGGCGGTATCCGTCCGAAAGTTCCCTCGCTCTCTCGGCGTTCAAGTTGGATGAAAGTGGATCTGAGGAAAAAACAGTCCGGCAAGCACAACGTGTACGGCACATATGCCCACACGTGGAATCCATTCAGTTTGCCCAGTGGAGTCACCTTCTCGATCTCGCTCGGTATCCTCTCTGTCAGTACTGGTCCCAACGCCCAGTACTGGAAGCGTCGAAGTGACGTCAACAAGTAACTTACAGTACAACTACAATGAAAGCTGGACTCGCAGGCATCCAACTGTCGATTGTCGGATTATTCTTGACCAACTGGGTCGGCGATAACTCACCAGTCCCACTCTTTGGGATGTTGCTACTCATCGCTGGAACCGCCCTTGTCGGCTACCAAGTCATGGGGGCAGACAGTTACTAGTCGCCGCTGCGGTAGCAGGCACGACAACTCCGTCATATATCAGAATCAGCATGATGGCACTGTCTAGTTGAGTCAGTTTGAGATGTGAGCAGGTCTGCGAGCATCTCTAGGCGAGTTACTCAACGACCTGCTCACTTCTCAAACCGAGCTAACTGGACGGTGCCCGCCCGATCGTCGTGTCACTGAGCACGACTCGAGGCAGGTGGTCAGACGGTCGTCAGCGCGCCGACCGATGCGTCGGTGCGTTCGCGGGCGCGTTGGATTCCGTCCTCGCCGGCCGCGATGAGCGCGAAGACGCCGGCGACATCGGCGTCGGCGGTCCGAACGATGTCCAACAGGAGTTCCTGGGTTTCGCCCGATCGAATGAGATCGTCAACGACGAGCACCGATTCACCCGGGCCGATGGCCGAGGCGGGCAGATAGTAGGTGAGTTCGATGCCGGACTGCAGGCGCTGGCGGGCTTCGATGAACTCCTCGACGGCGGTTTCCTTGCTCTTTTTCGCGTAGGCACAGCGGACACCGTAGTAGCTCGCGAGCGCGGCCGCGAGCGTGATCCCGTCGGTCGCGGCAGTGAGGACGACATCGGGCCGCTCGAAGTCGAACCCGTTGGCGACGACCGGCGCGGCCAGATCGAGGAACGGCTGGTCGAAGACGGTCGCGCTATTGTCGACGTACCCCTCGTCGTCGACGCGGATGCGGGCGGCGAGTTCCTCGGCGAGCGCCTCCCGGCCGAGATCCTCGACGACCTCGCGTGCGCGCTCGGTTCCCGGGAGGACGTGCCCGTTGACGTACCGATTGAGATCGCCCGCCGGAAGCCCCGTCGTCTCGGCGAGTTCGTCGTAGGTCCGCGTCTCCTTCAACATCCGCAGTACGTCGACAGCCCGCAACTGCAGGGCTGCCTTCTCGGCTCTGTTCATAGTTGGTATGCACGATCCTGCAAGTATGGGGGTTTCGATCGGCGGGGACGGCCGAGATAGCCACAGCCGTGTGGGGCGACGATCGCGGGTCGGCGGGATTCGCCCGCGTATCCGCTGTCTCGGCGCACTACACGGCTTCCGATCACGAAGACTGTCACTCCGAACCACCCGTTCCGGAAGCGACCGCATCCGTCTCGTCCTCGAGCAGGCCTGGTTCGAATGCGGTGTGGTCGTTGGTCCGGTTCCCGCGCTCGCAAATCCCGTTATCGGCAGCGCCGGGCTGCTCGAAAGGGTATTCTCGTCGAGTTGCTCCGTTTCGGACTGTACGCGCCCATTTCGAATCCGACGACGGATGCGCCGATCGAGTCGGGTGCCGTCCGCTGTTCCTCGATAATCGCTCCGACCTCGCGCACGATCAGTGTCCGGCAAGACGTGTCCATTGACGTATCGACAGAGGTCGCCCGCCGGTAGCCCCATCGTTCGGCCGGTTCGTCGTAGGTTCGCATCTCCTTCAGCGTCCGCAACACGTCGACCGCCCGCAAACCTGATGAGGGTCGTACTGTCGAGTACCGAACCGACGACGGTGCGAACGGTGTCGTCTCTGTTCCTGCCGACCCTGAATGTCCACTGCATCCGGGTGTTCTCCGGCGGATCAATCTGTACTATGGAGCCGAGCGGGAGATGACGTATCGAGAATTAGTACCCAGCTGTGACTGATCGTCCGCGAATAGATTCAGAAACGCCGAAGTCGACGCTACAGTACAGCCTGCGACGCTACTCGTCCTGCAGGAAGTCCGGTTCCGTCCGCTGGTCCTCGATTTCGTCCTCGAGATGCGTCTTGAACGCCTCGATCTCGACGTCGTACTCCTGGTCCTCGAACCGGTCCCGTACCGAAATGTTGCCGTCGGCTTCCTCGTTGTCGCCGACGATGATCTGGTAGGGGACCCGATCGTCGTGGGCCGCACGGATCTTCCGCTCGAGGGTGGAGTCGCGGCCGTCGACCTCGACGCGGAAGTCGTCGAACTCGTTTGCGACCCGGTGGGCGTAGCCGAGGTTGTCGTCGGAAATCGGCAGCACGCGGACCTGTTCCGGTGCGAGCCACAGCGGGAACCGACCCTCGTAGTGCTCGATGAGCATCATGAAGAACCGCTCGTAGCTGCCGTAGAGCGCGCGGTGGATCATCACCGGGCGGTGTTCCTCGTTGTCCTCACCGACGTAGTTCAGGTCGAACCGCTCGGGCATGTTGAAGTCCAGTTGCACGGTTGGACCGTCCCACGAGCGGCCGATGGCGTCCTCGAAGGCGAAGTCGATCTTCGGGCCGTAGAAGGCACCGTCGCCTTCCTCGATGTCGTACTCGTGACCGTGGGAGTCGAGAACGCTCTCGAGTTGCTCCTCGGCGCGCGTCCAGATTTCGTCGCTCCCGACCGACTTCTCGGGCCGGGTGGCCAGGGCCATCTCGTACTCGAGGTCGAACGTCTCCAGGACGTCCGTGATCATGTCCATGATCGCCTCGACTTCCGACTTGATCTGCTCGGGGCGGACGAACAGGTGGCCGTCGTCGATGGTAAACGCCCAGACCCGCGAGAGTCCGGAGAGTTCGCCGCGTTGTTCTTTGCGGTAGACTTTCCCGTTCTCGGCGTAGCGGATCGGCAGGTCCCGGTAGCTCCAGGAGTGGTCCTGGAAGATGGCGGCGTGGCCGGGACAGTTCATCGGCTTCAGGCCGAACTCGTCGTCGCCGACGTCGAAGATGAACATGTCGTCCTGATAGTTCTCGTAGTGACCCGACCGATGCCACAGATCCGTCTTGAAGACGTGGGGCGTCTCGACGTAGTCGTACCCTGCATCCTTGTTGAGGTCCTCGACGAAGTCCTCGAGTTCCTTGAGGACGGTCTTCCCGGCGGGGTGATAGAGCGGCAGCCCCGGCCCCGTCACATCCTGGATCGAAAAGAGGTCCATCTCGTTGCCGATCCGGCGGTGATCGCGCTTCTCGGCTTCCTGTTTTCGTTCCAAGAAATCCTCGAGATCGCCCTCGTCTTCGAAGGCGGTGCCGTAGATGCGCGTCTGCATCGTGTTGTCCTCGTCGCCGCGCCAGTAGGCACCGGCTATCTCGAGCAGTTCGACGACGCCGATCTCGCCCGTCGAGTCGACGTGGGGGCCGGCACAGAGGTCTTCCCACTCGCCCTGACTGTAGAACGTGACGGTGTCTTCCTCCTCGGCGAGTTCCTCGAGCAGTTCGAGCTTGTAGGGTTCGTCGGCCAGGCGCGCTTCCGCGTCGTCGATCGAGACGACCTCACGCTCGATTTCGTAGTCGGCCTCGATGATGGCCGCGATTTCGTCCTCGAGGTCGGCGAGGTCCTCCGCGTCGATGTCGAGGTTGTCGAAGTCGTAGTAAAAGCCCTCGTCCGTCGGCGGGCCAATGGCGAGTTTGACCGCGCCCTCGTCGTACAGGCGCTCGACCGCCTGTGCGAGACAGTGGGCCGCGGAGTGGCGCATGACGTCGAGATACTCGTCGGACTGCTCCGTGATGATCTCGAGTTCCGCGCCGTCGTAGACCGGCTGCTCCTTGGCGACGAGGTCGCCGTCGAGTTTGCCGGCGACGGTATCGCTGCCGAGGCCGGGGCCGATCTCGTAGGCGCAGTCCTCGACCGTGGCGTCCGCGTTGACTTCGAGTGCTGATCCGTCCGGCAGTACGACCGCTACCTGCTCCTGTGAGTCTGATTCTGACATGGCTGTGGGTGTGGTGAAAATTCCGGTGGCGTGTCCGCATCACGTCCCGCACACTGGCCGACTCGTGCCGACACAATACGCGGTAGGTGGGAATTAGAAACGGGCAAACGCCCCTGTAAAGCGGACACCTACCATCGTGGCTACGAGTACTCTCGAGCGGGATAAAAGCATTGTGATGGGGCGCGACGATGACGCCGTCGCCGGACGCGTCGCACTCGTGTCCGAACGGCGTAGACCTGATGGGGCGATCTGACCGGTGGATCGAATCCACGGAGGAGACGGCCCGACATCGTACGGCCACCGCTTCCGACTCCTGGTGTCTACGAATAGACACCTTCTTAGTCGAATCGATAGTAGGGCGGATATGGACCTGCGAGATCCGACCGTCCGATGGGGAATCGGCCTCACCACTGGCGTACTCGTCGCCGCGATCGCACTCCTCTTTCTGGAGGGAACGATGCAACTCCTCGTGTTGGGCATCGCCGTCTTCGATGCGATCTCGACGCCACAGTTCCTGAAGCAAGCCGTCGAGAGCTGATCGCTGGCCGTTACGGAGCCCAGCGGCGGCCCGGCTACTTGCTCTCGAGCAACTCGCTTGCCGTCACCAGCGAGTCCATCTCGACGCCGGCGTCTTCGACGGTCTCGCGGCCGCCTTCTTCGCGGTCGACGACAACCAACGCGCGCTCGACGGTCGCACCCGCCTCCCGGAGCGCCTCGACGGCTTCCACGAGGCTCGTCCCCGTCGTCACGATGTCCTCGACGACGACGACCTCCTCGCCCGCCTCGAGTCGCCCCTCGATCAGATTACCGGTGCCGTACTCCTTGCGCTGCTTGCGCGCGATGACGTAGGGGACGCCGGCGGCGACGCTCGTCGCGGCGGCCAGCGGCACGCCGCCGAGCGCGACGCCGCCGAGTTTGTCGTCCTCGTCGACCCGTTCGGCGAAGGCCGCGGCGATGGCCTCGAGACAGTCGGGATCGGTCTCGAAGAGGTACTTGTCGACGTAGTACTCGCTGGTTCCCCCGTGGGAGAGTTCGAACTCGCCGAACTGGACGGCGTCGGCCGCGCGAAGGGCGTCGATGAGGTCCTGATTCGTCATTGCTCGACAAGGCGCGCCCGACCGAAATAAGCGGTGTGGAACGGGACGCGGACGCAATCGGATCGGTGTGGTCGGGATCAGAGCGCTATCGGCCGATCGCGACGCCGCGAGCGGCTGCCGCTGCAGATAACTTTTTGTCTCCGACGATATGTGTGTCATGTGATGACAGCAACGAGTGCAGACGCGCTCCATCCGGACCTGCAGGCGTTTCTCGAGCGCTACGAATCGCTCGACATGCCGTCGTTCAACGAGCTCTCGGCTGAGGAGGCTCGCGAACTGTTCGATCAGTTGCGCGTCGCCGGGGAGCCCGAGATCGAACTCGAGTCGGTCGAGGACCGAACGATCGGCGGCCCGCACGGCGAGGTGCCGCTCAGGGTCTACGATCCCGGAACCGAGGGGACGGCCCGGCCGCTGCTCCTGTACTTCCACGGCGGCGGCTGGGTCATCGGGAACGTCGACACCCACGACGGCACGTGCCGCAAACTCGCGGCTGACACCGGGTATCCGGTTGTCAGCGTCGACTACGGACTCGCGCCCGAACACCCCTTCCCGGAGGGGCTCGAGGACTGTTATGCCGCCTTCGAGTGGGTGGCGGAGACGGCCGCCGAACTGGACGCGGACCCGGACCGACTCGTCGTGGCGGGTGACAGCGCCGGCGGCGGTCTCGCGGCGGGGCTGTCGCTGCTCGTCAGGGATCGGGGTGGGCCAGCAATCGCGTATCAACTGCTG
The DNA here is from genome assembly GCF_005890195.1 of Natrinema pallidum. Taxonomy (NCBI): domain Archaea; kingdom Methanobacteriati; phylum Methanobacteriota; class Halobacteria; order Halobacteriales; family Natrialbaceae; genus Natrinema; species Natrinema pallidum. Next base: position 1,379,105 of record NZ_CP040637.1, read on the forward strand.
ATCTACCCCAGCGTCGGCGATGCGACTGTGACGGAGGCCTACAAGGAGAACAGCCAGGGGTACTTCCTCACGGCGGACGACATGGCGTGGTTCCGCGACCACTACTTCGAAACCGAGATCGACATGGGCAACGTCTACGCGTGTCCCCTGCTCGCGGACGACCTCTCGGAGTTGCCGCCCGCGACGGTCATCACCGCCGGCTTCGACCCCTTGCGCGATGTCGGTGCGAACTACGCCGACCGACTCGAGGCGGCCGGCGTCCCCGTCGCGTACCACAACTACGACGACATGATCCACGGCTTCTTCGGCATGATTTCCGAGCCGGTCGCGCTGGAGCGTGCTCACGAGGCCCACGAGGCCGCCGTCGCGGATCTGCACGCGACGCTCGAGTAGATCGGTGTCTCCGAGAACGGACGGTCGCCGGTTTCGTCGGTCCGGTGCGGAGAGAACCGATCGAACGACACCTACCAGGGCTCGTTTTTCAGTCCGAGTTTGTACGCGATCACGTTCGTCGTCACGTGGAGGATCGGCGTGAGCACGACGACGACGAGGATGACCTCGAGCGAGAACCACGCACGGAACCAGTCGGTCGCCAGTAGCGCGGTCAGTGGCAGGGAGACGACGACGAAGTCCAACTGATCGAGGCCGGGGAACATCGCCCCGCGCTGGCGGCCGCTTCGGCGTTTGAGAAACGAGGCGAGAATGTCGCCGAGCATCGCGCCGCCGGCGAGACCGAGCGCCGCAAGCGGGGTGAATTCGGGGACATCGAATCCCAGCACGTCGCCGACATCGGGCGCGATGAACGTGAGGCCGGCCGCGAGCGCGAGTCCCGCCGCGGTCCCCATCGCCGTGCCGCGCCAGGTCTTTCCGTCACCTAACACGCGCCTGTCACCCCACGTCCGGCCGCCGTCGATCGGTCGGCCGCCGCCGGCCAACACGGCAGCATTGTTGGGGACGTAGGCGGGCAACATCGCCCAGAACGCGATCGCGATAGTCTCGAGGAGTGCCATATCGGCCGGGACGAACTGACGTGTCTTAACGGGCGGTGGTTCGGTGGAGCCGCCTCGTGAGCGACGGCGCGGAGACGCCACCCGTCGTTCCGAGAGAAAGATTCACAACGTAACATGACTCACACGGAGTAGTGGATAACCGGGATACTAGTACCAGCAACGAGACTTCCAACTGATGACGACACAACCTCCTGCGACCGAAGACGAATCGGCAGCCGAACCCGATTCGGCGCTGGTCACCGCCCGCCGACAGCTCGAGCGAGCCGCCACCCACGTCGACGTCGATCCCGGCGTCGTCGAGCGGCTGAAACACCCGACACGGGTTCAACAGGTATCGGTACCGCTCGAGCGCGAGGACGGTTCCGTCGACGTCTTTACCGGCTATCGGGCCCAGCACGACGACGTTCGCGGCCCGTACAAGGGCGGCCTGCGCTACCACCCCGAAGTCAGCGCCGAGGAGTGTACCGGTCTCTCGATGTGGATGACCTGGAAGTGTGCCGTGATGGACCTTCCCTTCGGCGGCGGAAAGGGTGGCATCGCCGTCGATCCCAAAGCGCTGACCGAGGACGAGACCGAACGGCTCACCCGTCGGTTCGCCGAGGAACTGCGCGATGCGGTCGGGCCGACGAAAGACGTCGCCGCGCCCGACATGGGGACCGACGCCCAGACGATGGCCTGGTTCATGGACGCCTACAGCATGCAACAGGGGGAGACGATCCCCGGCGTCGTCACGGGCAAGCCGCCGGTCATCGGCGGCTCCTACGGCCGTGAGGAGGCCCCCGGTCGGTCGACGGCGATCGCCGCACGCGAAGCCGTCCAGTACTACGGCCGCGAGGTCTCGGACACCACCATCGCCGTCCAGGGCTTCGGAAGCGTCGGCGCGAACGCCGCCCGCCTGCTCGAGGAGTGGGGAGCGACGATCGTGGCGGTCAGCGACGTCAACGGCGGGGTATACGATCCCGACGGGATCGACGTCTCGGCGATTCCCTCCCACGACGAGGAGCCCGAAGCGGTCACGCGGTTCGCGACCGACCTCGACGAGGGCGACGACGTCTCCCGCATCTCGAACAGCGACCTCCTCGAACTCGACGTCGATGTCCTCGTTCCCGCGGCCGTCGGCAACGTCATCACCGCGGATAACGCCGACGCGATCGCCGCCGACATCGTTGTCGAGGGCGCGAACGGCCCGACCACGTTCGCCGCCGACACCATCCTCGAGGAACGCGGTGTCCACGTGATCCCGGACATCCTCGCGAACGCGGGCGGCGTCACCGTCAGCTACTTCGAGTGGCTTCAGGACATCAACCGCCGCCAGTGGTCCCTCGAGCGAGTTACCGAGGAACTCGAAGACCACATGCTCGAGGCCTGGAAGGACGTCCGTACGGAGGTAGATGAGAAGGGGCTGACGTGGCGCGACGCCGCCTACGTCGTCGCGCTCTCCCGCATCGCGGAGGCGAAAGAGACCAGAGGGCTCTGGCCGTAGCCGGTTCCGATCGGCCGCGGGACCGCCGGACGGTCCAACGGATTTCTCGCCGGGTGCGACGGGACGAATGAAAGGGCTCATGTCCGAGCAGTCGTATGGTCTACTAATGACGCCGTGGAAGCGGGTCTTCGCGAGCGGGCTGATTCTCATCGGACCGATACTCGTCACGCTGTACGTCGTCTACCGGGCCTACGCGCTCGCGATCGGGTTCACGCCGGCGGGCACGCTCGAGCCGGAAATACTGGCCGGCTTCATCGGCAACGAGCCGACCCGCGTACTGATCATCCGCGTATTCCAACTCGTCGTCTCGCTGAGTTCCGTCGTGCTGATCGCGATCGCGATCGGTATCCTGACCCGAACGACCGTCGGCGACGTCTTCACGCGAAGCGTCGACGGAATCGCGAACCGCGTCCCGGGGCTGCGCGTCGTCTACAACGCGTCAAAAGTCGCGGCCGAGACCACGCTCGGCGAGGAACAGGCCCTGCAGGAACCGGTCAAAGTCCGAAGCTGGGACGGCACGCAGATGCCGGCGTTCAAGACCGGCCACACCACCAGCGACGGACGGGTAGTGCTGTTCGTTCCCACGTCACCGAACGTCTCCTCGGGCTTCGTCGTGGAAGCCGATGCTGACCGGATCATCGAAACCGACGACTCCGTCGAGGAGGCGCTCGCGCGCGTGTTGAGCGGGGGCTTCGGTGACTCAACGCACCCGCAGCGACACACGGAGTCGCCGTTGGGTCCGTCCGGGGACCGATCGACGGACGAGGAGTGACGGAAGACGGTCCCGGTGAAGACGATACTCGACGCGAGAGCACGGCCGGCGTCCCTCGAGCGGCGGTCGGCGTCCGTCAAATCCGGTCGGGAATTTATGCGACACCGGGTGGAGCGGGACCGACGCATGTCGACGCTGCCGCCATGGATCGAAGATCGGATCGACTCGAGGCCGAGCCGTGCGCTCACACAACGCCGCGTCGCCGAGGTGATGCTGACAGCGGACCGGCCGTTCTTTCTCGGTCTCCCAACTCGGCGCGCGGCTCGGGCCGGATGTCGGCGAGGACCAGCTCCGGGAGCGGCTCGCGGAACTCCGCGAGCGCGGCGTTGTCGCCGTCGAGACGTATCCGGCGGCGACGACCCTCTACTATATCGATCACCCCGGAGCGACCGACTCGTACCCCGCAGGCGAGACGCCGACGCGGTCGGCCGCGAACCCGCTCGATCGGCTCTCGGCGAGGGACTTCCTGTTGCTTCGCGAACCGGACGCGATCGGGACGCTCGTCCTCGCGGGCTATCAGCTCAGCCTGGTGTTGTTCCTCCTCGGGACCGTCCTGACCGCCGTCGGACTGGAGGCACCGGTCCACAGCGACCACGGACTCTGGACCGCCGCACTGAACCTGCTCCTGCTCTGTGTCGTGCTCCGATTCGCCGAGCGCACCGCGCGACGGGTCCGCTCGCGACGGGATCGGTCCTGACTCGCGCCCGCACCCAGCGGGCGTCGCACCCGGTTATTGATCGGGTTTGCGGGCGCAACATCGCGTTTGGTGCCCGCCAAATCCATCTGGGGGTTTAATTTCTCCCCCGCTGATTGCTCTGCTAACGATGGCGACGCTCCCAACGTGGATCGACGAACGGCTCGATCCGACGCTCGACAAGAAACTCACGCAGCGACACGTCGTCGAGGTCATGGTCGAATCCGACCGCCCGTTCTTTTCGGTCCAGCAACTTCGCTCGCGCGTCAGTCCGACCGTCAGCAAAGAGACCGTTCGGAACCGGCTCGACGAACTCCGCGAGATCGATGTCGTCGCCGCGGAGACCTATCCGGAGACGATCACGCTGTACTACATCAACCACCCGGAATCACCGTGGCCGCTCTCACCGGCCGGGCAACGCGCGCTCGATCACGATTCACCCCTCGAGACGCTGTCGCTCGCCGACTTCCTTCGACTCCGGAACCCGGCCGGCATCAGGACGTTGGTGTTGGCGGGCTTGCAACTCAGTCTGGTACTGTTCTCCGTCGGCGTCGGGCTGATCGTGCTGTCGATAGACGCCCCCGTCGAAGCCAGCCACGGGCTGTTGGGTGCCGCCGGCAACCTCTTCGTTGTCTGTCTGGTCTTGCTCGGTGCCGAACGCCTCGCTCGAGCTGTCCGCGACGACGGCGTCAGTGGAGCCGTGCCGACGCCGAACAGGTCCGGTCCGAAGTAACGGCCGCCGACTCTCCCCGCACGTTCAAAACGATGTCAACGAACTCATCACCGACCGAATCGCCTACGACCGAACCCGGCCCGTCGATCCTCGCGGAGCGGACGCTCCTGGGTATCTTCGTCCATTTCATCGCGATACTGCCGTTTATCGGCCCGATCGCCACCGTCGTCATTTATCTGGCCTCGAGCCACGAGTTCACGCGAGCGAACGCTCGGAACGCGCTCGACTGGCACCTGTTCGTCATCGGATCGGTTCTCGCGACGTTCGCGCTCCTGATCGGGCTGGACACGCTGTTCGAGTACGTCACGGTGCCGGGTCCCCTCGAAGCCGCCGTCTTGCTTCCCGTCTTCGTCCTGGTGTTCGCCGCGATGTCCCTCGGCCTGCTTAGCGCCGTCATCTGGATCGTCGCGATGGCGAAAGCCATCTTCGGCGAGGCGTGGCGCTATCCGTTCGCCCCCGAACTCGTGTGACCGCCCGTGACCGTCGCCGAGAACCGGAGGAACACCCTTACGCGTGGCTCCCCAGGGCACCGATATGCTCCCGCCCATCGCGAACCGGTTCGTCGCGGGGGAGTCCCCCGCAGAAGCGCTCGAGCACGTCCGTCGGTTGAACGAGCGCGACGTGAAGGCGATCGTCAATCTCCTCGGCGAGCACCACGGCGACCGCGAGACCGTCGACGCCGACGCCGCCGAATACCGACGCCTCGTCGCCGATATTGCGGGCTCGCGGCTCGCGGCTGCCGTCTCGGTCAAGCCCTCGCAACTGGGGCTTGACCTCGACGAGGATGTCTTCCGGACGACGCTAGCCGCCGTCGTCGACGCGGCGGCCGAACGGGACGTCTTCGTCTGGATCGACATGGAGGATCACACGACGACCGACGCGACGCTGGACGCGTTCGAAGCCCTCGCACGGAACCACGGGGGCGGCGTCGGTGTTTGCGTTCAGGCCAACCTCCGCCGGACGCGAGCGGACATAAGGCGACTGGCCGACGTCCCCGGTAAAGTCCGCCTGGTCAAGGGTGCCTACGACCCGCCGGCCGACGTTTCCTACACCGATTCCGCGCGGGTCGATCGGGAGTACCGGGACCTGCTCGAGTTGGCGTTCGAACGCTACGACGGCGGTATCGGGGTGGGAAGCCACGATCCGGCGATGATCGAACACGCGAAAGCGCTCCACGAGCGCTACGGAACGGACTTCGAAATACAGATGCTCATGGGCGTGCGCGAGGACGCCCAGTACGAACTGGCACGGGAGGACGAGGTCTGGCAGTATGTCCCCTACGGCGACCGCTGGAAATCCTACTTTTATCGGCGGGTCATGGAACGGCGGCAGAACCTCCGGTTCGCACTTCGTGCCGTACTCACCGGCTGAGACGGCCGGACGGTATTGCTACCGTCGCAGCCTCACGCCCGGTAGGCGATGGCAGCGTGGCTATCGGTCGTCCGAGAGCCAGACGACCCACGGGCGGAGCGCGCGATCGCGTCCCGATCTCGAGCGACGACCCACCGCGATCGATCCGGCCGGCTCGCGTCCGGTGCCCGCCGGTCGGGATCAAAGGATAGTATAAAGGCAAACGGCTCCATCGTGGTGGACATATGACGACGACGCTCGGAACCGCAAGCGCGGGGCCCGGCGAGATCGATACGGGCCGTCTCGAGATCGGCGAGACGCGGGACGGGAGCCCGTTCGGACTGCCGGTTGCCGTTGTAAACGGCGCGACTGCGGGGAAGACCCTCTACATGCAGGCGGCCAGTGACGGCGACGAACTCAACGGTATCGGCGTCGTCCAGCGCGTCGTACCGCGGCTCGATCCGGCCGAGATCTCGGGGACGATACTCATCGTCGGGATCGTCAACTACCACGCGTTCCAGGTCGCCGAACACCGCAACCCGATCGACGACACGAAGATGAATCGTGCCTATCCCGGCAACGAGGGCGGTACCTCGAGCGAGCGGATCGCGGCCGCGACGTTCGACATCGCGACCGACGCGGACCTGATCCTCGATCTCCACCAGGGATCGACCAGTCGGATGCTGGACGAAGTCCGCGTTCGCTGCGGGAAGCGCCACCGGCTCCACGACCAGTGTCTCGAGCTCGCGAAAGCCTTCGGCTGCGGGTACGTGCTCGACCAGAAGGGGCCGGACGGCCAACTGGCCCGCGCGGCTCCCGACGACGGAATACCGACCGTCGATCCCGAACTCGGCGGGGCCGTCGGCTGGGACGAGGACAGCATTCGAACGGGCGTCGACGGCGTGTTCAACGTCCTCCGCTACTACGACTTCCTCGACGGCGACCAGCCGCTCGAGACCCAGACCCGCGCCAGGGGGTTCGAACAGTACGGGGCCCCGGCGGGCGGACTCGTGACCATGCACAAGGACCTCGGCGACCGAGTCCGTGCCGGCGAGACGGTGTTCGAAGTGACGACTCCCTTCGGGGAACCGAAGGCCGAGGTGACGGCCGACGGGAGCGGCATCCTCTGGCGGGCCCGGCGGCTCCCGCAGGTCGCGACCGGCGAGTACGTCTGTTCGATCGGCACCGATGTTGGTGAGTACTGAGATGGCCTCCGATCTCACCTGCCCCGACTGCGGGACCGTCTACGAGGCCGGACCGGACGAACCGTGGCGCTGTGGCTGTGGCCGTGCCCTGGAGTTCACCGAACGGCCACATCCGCAGGGCAATCCGCTGCCACTACACAGCCTCGATACCAGCGAGGGACTGTGGACGTTCTTCGAGTTCCTCCCGATCGAACAGCACGTCACGTTCTACGAGGGCTTTACGCCGACGGTCGAGGCCCCCGACTGGGACGCGCGGTTCAAACTCGAGTACGTCTTCCCGACGGGTTCGTTCAAGGACCGCGGCGCGACGACGACCCTCTCGCGGGCGGTCGAACTCGGCGTTGAGAAGGTGCTCGAGGATTCCTCCGGCAACGCGGGCGCGTCGATCGCGACTTACGCGGCCCGCGCGGGCGTCGACGCGGACATCTACGTCCCGTCGGATGTCAAACAGTCCAAGCTGATGACGATCCAGCGGGCCGACGCCCGCCCGGTTCGCATCGAAGGAGCCCGAGAGGACGTGACCGCGGCCTGTCTCGAGGCCGTCGAAGGCGACGCGAACGACGGCGATCCGACGGGTGACGAGAGCGGAGCCCCGTATCAGACCGGCGAGGGCTGGTACGCCAGCCACGCTTGGAATCCCGCGTTCTACGCCGGGACGATGACGTTCGCGTTCGAGGTGGCCGCCCAGCAGGGGTGGACGGTCCCCGACGCCGTCGTCCTCCCGCTCGGTCACGGCACGCTCTTCCTCGGCGCGTATCGGGGCTTTTCCCTCCTCAACGAGGCCGGCATCGTCGACGGCATGCCGCGCCTGCTCGGCGCACAGGCGGCCGGCTACGCGCCGATCGTCGCCGCGCTCGGCGGCGATACCACCGACGCGGAGGGCGAACGGACGAGCATCGCTGACGGCATCCAGATCACCGAACCCGCCCGCGGCACCGAGATCGTCGACGCCATCGAGGCGACCGACGGCGACGCGATCGCGATCGGCGGGGATGCGATCGAAACCGCGCTGGACCGGCTCCACCGCAACGGCTTTTACGTCGAGCCGACCTGCGCGGTCGCACCGGCGGCCCTCGAGCAGTACCGCGATGACGGCGTCATCGACGCCGACGACGACGTCGTCGTGCCGTTGACCGGTAGCGGACTGAAAACCCTATGACGGTTCGGTACTGAACCGTCGGTAGATGGTTAGCCGACCGCCGACGTTCTGCCCTGACTGCGGCACTCGCCTCGAGTCGATCAGGTTCGACGGTCGTGAGCGCATGCGCTGTCCGCCCTGCGACGCGATCGTCTGGCACAATCCGGTCCCGTGTGCCGGCGTCGCGGTCGTCGACCGATCGGGGCCGGAGTCGGCCGTGCTCTGCGTCGAACGCGGCGTCCCGCCGGGGGTCGGTGAGTGGACGCTTCCCGGCGGCCACATGGAAATCGACGAGGAGCCGCCCGCAGCGGCCGCGCGCGAACTCCGCGAGGAGACCGGCGTCGCCGTCGATCCCGCCGCCCTCGAGATTCTCAGCGCGTCGACGATGCCACCTCGCGAGGGGAAACACGTCGTGACGGTCCACTACGTGGCCGACCGCGCCGACGCCGCGGGAGACCCGGAGGCGGGCAGCGACGCTGTGGCCGCGCGGTTCTGGACCCCGTCGGCGTTCGACGCCTCGGGCGAGACGTTTCGACCGGTCCACGAGGCCCGGTTTCGCGAGGCCGCCGCGGTGCTCGAGTGAGCGGCAGCGACCGCGACGCGCGGGCGGCGCGGCCGCCGCGGGATCAGGGGATTCATTAGCGCCCCATCCCAGATTCGGACGATGAGTTCACCGTCGTTCGCTATCGGGATCGCCGGCGGGACGGGTGCCGGAAAGACGACGGTCGCGCGCACGGTGTCGGAGACCGTCGGCGAGGCCGTCACGCGAATCCCGCTCGACAACTACTACAAGGACCTCTCACATCTCGCGTTCGAGGAACGCGAACAGGTCAACTACGACCATCCATCGGCCTTCGAGTGGGACCTGCTTCGGGAGCAACTCGAGGCGCTGCTGGCGGGCCGGTCGATCGAGATGCCACAGTACGACTTCGAAGCCCACAACCGTACTGACGACCGCGTCACCGTCGAACCCTCGGAGATACTCGTTCTCGAAGGCATCCTGTCCCTGTACGACGAGGAGATCCGCGACCTACTCGATCTGCGAGTGTACGTGATGACCGACGCGGACGTTCGCATCCTGCGGCGGATCGAACGCGACGTCATCGAGCGCGGACGCGACCTCAAGGGCGTCATCGACCAGTACCTCGAGACGGTTAAGCCGATGCACGAGCAGTTCGTCGCCCCGACGAAAAAGCAAGCGGACGTGATCATTCCCGAAGGCGCAAACCGGATGGCGATGGACCTCCTGATCGAGAAGGTGCAGGCCGAACTGCCGGACGAGTCGGCCCGGCCCGGCGTCGACCGCGAACTGTCGGTCAACGGCCAGGCGCTCGACTGACGGCCCCGGTTCCGGCGCGACGGTACGAGACCAAACCCGACATTCCTTTACTCGAGCCCTGAATACGGGCGGGTATGTTCCTCTCCCTACGCGCGGAGGTCGAGGACGCCCTCGAGCGGGCGCTCGCCGAACTCGACTTCCCGACGGACGATCTCGGGATCGAAGAACCGCCGGACGACGTCGCGAGCGTCCTCGCCTCGAGCGTGGCGTTCCGACTGGCCGGCGAGGCCGGTGCACCGCCGCCGCAGGTCGCCGGGCGGATCGCCGACGAGATCGACGCCGACGAACTGACCTACGTCGCCGACGTGCAACCGCAGGGGCCGTATCTCAACTTCCTGCCGAGCGACGCCTATCTCGCCGACACGCTCGCCGAAGCGACCGACGAGACGTACGGACACCTGTCGGACCGCGAGGAGTCGGTCGTCGTCGAACACACGAGCGCGAATCCGACGGGGCCGGTCCACGTCGGCCGCGCCCGGAACCCGATCATCGGCGATGCCGTCGCGAACCTGCTCGATTTTGCGGGATACGACGTCGACCGCCACTACTACGTCAACGACGCCGGCCGGCAGATGGCCGTCTTCACCTGGGCCTACGAGACCTTCGACGAGACTGCTCTCGAGGACGACCCCGAGCGCGACCGTATCGAGTACGACCTCGTGCGCTACTACCGCAAAGGCAACGCCTACCTCGAGAATGCGCCCGAAGCCGAGGCCGAAGCGGCCGAGGCCGAGATCGAAGCGATCATGCAGGGGCTCGAGGCCGGCGACGACGAGGCCTACGAACGGGTCAGCGAGGTCGTCGATCAGGTACTCGGCGGCATGACGGAGTGTCTCGCCCGCCTGCCCGCTGAGTTCGACGAGTTCGTCAAGGAGACGCGGTTCATGCGAAACGGGGCAACCGACGACCTCGTCGACCGCCTGCAGAACCTCGACGAGGCGGTCTACGAGGACGACGCCTGGCAACTCGAACTCGAGGACCACGGCATCGACAAGAACCTCGTCTTCCTGCGGTCGGACGGGACCTCGCTGTACGCGACCCGCGACCTGGCCCACCACGAGTGGAAGTTCGACGAGTACGACCGCGCGGTGACGGTACTCGGCGAGGATCACAAGCTCCAGGCCAAGCAGGTCCGGACGACCCTCGAGTTGCTCGGCAACGAGACCGACCAGCTCCGGCAGGTCCTCTATTCGTACGTCAACCTCCCCGAAGGGAAGATGAGCACGCGCCAGGGGACCGGCGTCGATCTCGACGACCTGCTCGACGAGGCGATCGACCGCGCCCGCGACGAAGTCGAGGACCGACTGGATGACCGCATCCGGGACGACGATCTGGACGAAGGCGACATCGATCGCATCGCCCACCAGGTCGGCATCGGCGCGGTCCGCTACGATATCGTCTCGAAACAGCCGACGAAGGCGATCACCTTCGAGTGGGACCGCGCGCTCGACTTCGAGGCCCAGTCCGCTCCCTACGTCCAGTACGTCCACGCGCGCTGTTGTGGCATTCTGGAAGAGGCCGGCATCGATCCCGAGACCGGACTGGCCGAGGTCGAGACCGCCGTCGACGCCGACCTGCTCGAGACCGAGGCCGAGCGGGACCTCCTCGAGACGATCGCGCGGTTCCCGGCGGTCGTCGACGAGGCCGCCGACGACCTCGAGCCACACCAGATCGCGACCTACACCCGCGAGTTCGCCGACCGATTCAACGGCTTCTATCGCGAGTGCCCCGTCCTGGCCGACGACGTCGACCCCGCGGTCCGCGAGGCGCGACTGGCCCTGGTCGCGGCCTCGAAACACGCGGTCGCGAACGCCCTCTCGATCCTGGGCGTGGCCGCGCCGCGGTCGATGTAGGCGCGACGACCCGGCGGCTGGTCGTCGGTGCGGCCGAAAGAACACCGCCGATCAACACGGGCCGTTAGTACGTCTCGTCGGTCGTATCGAGGACGCTCTCGACGAACTCGTCCTCACCCATCTCGTTGTTGAGATACGCGAGGGCCCACTTGACGTCGACGTAGAATGACATTACCTTCGCGCCGTCCTTCTCGATCACCCAGGTGATGCTGTTGATCGCGGCCGCGAGCTTCTCGGCGTCGGTGATCGCCGCGGAGAGTGTGCTTCCGAGCGACTCCAGTTCCGCGGACAGCGTCTCGGGGTCGGTCGTCGTCGTCGTCGCGATGATATCGATTTCGTCGCCGTCCTTGTTCACGTCCTTGATCGAAATCTTGGTGCTATCGATGGTCAGTTTGTCACTGTCGAGACCGGGGATTTCGGTTCCGTCGTCGGTTCCGTCGTTGGTCCCGTCGGTCTCATCGCCACCGTCGTCGTCATCGAGCGGTTCGTCGCCGTCGGAGTCCGACTTGGAATCGTCGTCGGTCTCGTCGCTGGAACAACCGGCGAGCACGGTTGCGAGCGCTGCGCCACTGCCGAGGAGGATTTTTCGTCGCTCCATGGCCGACCCATCGGGAACCGTCATGATTAGTAATCAGTTCGTTACGTGTTCGCTCGTCGAGAACGGCGATGTCGTGAACTGCGACCCGCCGCATCGACATCGGAAGGGAGCGACAAACGGATCGAAACGCGACCGTGTCGGGCCACTCGCGTCGAGACGGACCGCGTGACTGTCAGTCGGCAATGACAGTCACGTCTCGGTGGTAATCACTGCATTCGGCCCATCGAGTCCGAACGAAGGCCGCTTCGGGGGCGGAAAGAATCGATTACCGACGGCCGGCCGTCGGTGGCCCACTCGGCTCAGGGGTCGGATTCGGCTTCCGTGATCGCACTCGAGACGTCGTCGTGAGCCGCTTCCCGACCGTCATCGTCGCTCGCGGCCCCGGCCACGGTGGCGGTCGACTCGGTGTCGGTCTCATCGTCCCCGTCGCCGTCCGCCGGGACCGGAACCTCGACGCCGGTCACCGTCGTCGCGAGCCGGCGATAGGCAATCGCTGCGGGACCTTCGGGCTCGAAGACGACGAGCGGCGTCCCGGCGTAGACGCTGTCGCGGGCCGCCGGGTCTTCGGGGATCGTCCCGAGCAGGGGTACCTCGAGTCGATCGGCGATGTCGTCGTGGGAAATGTCGCCGTCCGGATGGGTGCGGGTGAGGACGAGGCCGGCGACGCTGCCGCCGGACCGGTCGGTCAACTCGATGGTCTTTTTCGTGTCGTGGACCGCAGCGGGTTCGGGCGTCGAGACGAGGATGACGGCGTCGGCCAGTCCCAGCGGCAGGACGGTCTCGTGGCTGATACCGGCACCGACATCGAGAAAGACGTAGTCGAACTGGGACCGTAGCTCTTCGACCGCGTCACGCAGGCCTTCGGGGGAGGTTTCGGCGTACTCGTCGAGGTTCGTCCCGCTCGGAACGGCGACGATGTTATCCGCCAGTCGATAGGTGGCGTCGTCGATCGATGCGTCTCCGGCTAATACGTCGTGTAGGGTGGTCGAGTCGGGGGTGAGGCTGACGAAGCCGGCAAGGTTCGCCATGCCGAGGTCGGTGTCGACGATCGCGACGCGCTCGCCCGCCTCGGCCAGCGCCGTGCCGAGATTGACCGTCGTCGTCGTCTTCCCGACACCGCCTTTCCCGCTCGCGATGGCATAGACCGTCTCGTGGGACATACGTAGATACTGTCCGGACTGTGGAACGGCATCACCTTAAATCGTGACCTCCCGGCTCGCGGCGACCGGCCGGCACGCCACCGGGGCGATCACGACCGCATCGGCCGCTCCACCGGCAGCCATTGGCATCCGACGGGTGTGTCAAAGGATTCTTACCCACAGCCCCGTTTTATACGGCTAATGAGCCAGGAGGGCGAGCAGGAGCAATCCGACCGGAAAAAGTACGAGTTCCGGAAGGTCATCGAGGACCTCAAGGACTACGACGGCTCCGGAACGCAGCTCGTGACGATCTACATCCCCGACGACAGACAGATCAGTGACGTCGTCCAGCACGTCACACAGGAACACAGCGAAGCGGCCAACATCAAGTCCAAACAGACCCGAACGGCGGTCCAGGACGCGCTGACGAGCATCAAAGACCGGCTGCGATACTACGACACCTTCCCGCCGGACAACGGCATCGTTCTCTTTTCGGGTGCCGTCGATTCGGGCGGCGGCCGGACCGACATGGTCACCAAGGTCCTCGAGAGCCCGCCCCAGCCCATCGAGTCCTTCCGCTATCACTGTGACTCGGACTTCCTGACCGAGCCGCTCGAGGAGATGCTCGCCGACAAGGGCCTCTACGGCCTGATCGTCCTCGACCGCCGCGAGGCCAACGTCGGCTGGCTGAAGGGCAAGCGCATCGAGCCGGTCAAGTCAGCATCCTCGCTTGTTCCCGGCAAGCAGCGCAAAGGTGGCCAGTCCGCCCAGCGATTCGCTCGCCTGCGACTCGAGGCCATCGACAACTTCTATCAGGAGGTCGCGGGGATGGCAAACGACCTGTTCGTCCCGAAGCGCCACGAGATCGACGGCATCCTCGTCGGCGGTCCCTCGCCGACCAAAGACGAGTTCCTCGACGGCGACTACCTCCACCACGAACTGCAGGACGAAGTATTGGGCAAGTTCGACGTCGCCTACACGGACGAGTCCGGCCTGAAAGACCTCGTCGACAACGCCGAAGACGCGCTGGCCGACGCCGAGGTGATGAAGGACAAGAAGGTGATGGAGGAGTTCTTCGAGGAACTCAACGCCGGCGATCTGGCGACGTACGGCTTCGAGCAGACCCGCCGCAACCTCATGATGGGGTCGGTCGACCGGCTCCTGATCAGCGAGGACCTCCGGAAGGACGTTATCACCTACGAGTGTCCTGAGTGTGGCACCACCGAGCGCGAAGTGGTCGACCGTCGCAAGTCGACGCCGACCCACACCTGTACCGACTGTGGCACCGAGGTCGAAGGGTCCGATGACGACCGCGAGGACGCGATCGACCACCTCATCGACATCGCCGAACAGCGCGGCACCGAGACCAAGTTCATCTCGACGGACTTCGAGAAGGGCGAACAGCTCCTCAACGCATTTGGCGGGTTCGCCGGTCTGCTTCGGTACTCGACGGGCGTCTAAGCGGTTCCGGTCTCTCACGTAACTCGCCACGGCGACGGCTTCTAAACGGGTGGTCTCGGCCGGTCGGGACGATGGCCATCCAGCCGACGTTACTCGCGGGGAGTCGCCGCTGGCGCGATACCGCCGTCGTTTCTCGTTAAGAGATACAGCACGAACGACGAGAGCCAGTGTGAGCCGGCGTAGTGATCGGTAAATGCCCGACGCAGGCCGCTCTCGACGTGTCGCTCGGCGCTGCGTTCGAACAGGTCAGCGTATCGGTGCTCGCCGAGGGTCGATGCAAGTCCCGCCAGACACCACGCTTTCGAGACGTTCAACCCGAGAAGGTGGTACGCGACGTCCGTGTCGGGATCGGACTCGACACGAACGGGCTCGAGAATCGAATCGTACGGCGAGGCGGTCACGTCCGGCAGGAACCCGTCGATCCAGACCGCGAACTCGTCCCGGTCGTAGATGCGTCGCATGAGGTCCGCTTCCGTCAGCGACGGCGACAGGAAGTCCCAGCCGAGCGGTTCGTACTCGACGGGTGCGTCACGGTCGTCGGCGAAGAACTCGAGTGCCGTCTCGATAACGGCCGCCTCCAGCGACTCGTCGTCAACCGTCCTCGCGTAGTCGAGGATGCAGTGCAGAGCAAACGCCGAATTTTGGTGGGTACCAACTCTAAAGGGGCGGTCCTGCGACAGGAAGTCGGATTCGACCAGTGAGACGATCGTCCGCTCTAGAGGCTCGAGGACCGATTTCCATTCGTCCGCGCGGTCGTCGTCCCAGAGATAGAGCTCCGATGCGAGGTGTAAGAGCCACGCCCAGCCGTACGGTTTCTCGAAGGACGCGTTCGCGTCGAAGAAGTCGACTTCGCGGGCGATGTTGTCGGCGGTAAACCGAGCATCGAGACTCGCGACGATTTCGGATCGTGCGGGATGGTCGTCGAACAGCCGAAGCTGACGAACGAGCGACCAATGGCTGTGTACCGCCGAGTGCCAGTCGTAGCAGCCGTAAAACACCGGATGTTGCTCCGTCGGTCGCTCGACCCCAGCCGGCGAGTCGACCGAGCGAACGAAATGCGGGAACTCGGTTTCGATCGATTCTAACGGGTGGCGCGAAAGCGTTGCCGCCGCGTCCGACCCGAACGGATCACTGTACCCGGACAGAACCGTACTCGTATCAACGTCGTCAGGGAAAGTCACTGGTAATCTAGATCTCAGCTTGTGTCACATAAGTCCTTGAACCGCTCGGATGAGCCGCGTGAAAGACAACAGGATTAACATCACGCCAATGAACCATCGACCATGTCCCTCTCACGCCGAGCCGTACTCGTCACGGGCGGAGCCGGGTTCATCGGTTCCCACCTGACCGAACGCCTGCTCGCCGACGGCGCGACCGTCACGGTCGTCGACGACTGCTCGAACGGCGACCGAAGCCGAGTCCCCGAAGCCGCCGACTTCATCGCGGCCGACCTCACCGACCCCGACGCCCTCGACGGCCATCTCGACGATATCGATCTCGTCGTCCATCTCGCGGCATCGAAACACGTCGACACGGACCGGCCCCACGCCCAGTTCGATGCCAATACGCGGATGACGCGCAACATCCTCGAGGCGATGGCCGACGCGGGGGTCACGGAGATCGCGTACACCTCTTCCTCGACGGTCTACGGCGAGGCTCCCCGGCCGACGCCGGAGGACTACGCCCCCCTCGAGCCGATCAGCGCCTACGGGGCGAGCAAACTCGCGGACGAGGGGTTACTCTCGGCGCGGGCCCACAGCCACGACCTCACCGTCTGGAACTTCCGCTTTGCGAACGTGGTCGGCCCGCGTCTCCGCGGGGCGGTCATCCCGGATTTCATCGAGAAGCTACAGGACGACCCCGAGCACCTGACGATTCTCGGCGACGGGCGACAGGAGAAGTCCTATCTGCACGTCGAGGACTGTCTCGATGCGATCTGTCATGTGATCGAACACGCCGATCGGCCGATGAACACCTACAATCTCGGCACGCGGACGACGACCTCGGTCGACCGGATCGCGACCATCGTCGCCGAGGAGTTGGGCGTCGACCCCGACCGCGAGTACACCGGCGGCGAACGGGGCTGGACGGGCGACGTGCCGAAGATGCGCCTCTCGATCGAGAAACTCGCCGCGCTTGGCTGGGAGCCCCGCCGCTCGAGCGACGAGGCGGTGCGACGGGCGACCCGCGAGATCAGCGACGAACTGCAGTAAGCCGAGAGGCCCCACGCTTCACCGACCGGCTGCCATCGTTCCCTGCTCCGAAAAACATACTCGAGAGTGATGTTATCCCCCGCCAGGCGGTGTTTTAGGTGGGCTTAAATATCTGGACTCGAAGGTCCCGGGCATGAACGACGGGGGCGAAGGACCGGACTCGCGAGACGCCGACCGCGGGTCGCGGGGAGGGTGCGGACGAGCAGCGAGCAAGCGGCTCGCTACGGCGCTGACTCGCCGTCGGCTGACGATCGTGGGAACGGTGCTCGTCCTCGTGGGCCTGCTCGTCGCCCTCCGAGGGATCGATCTCCGGACCGTTGTGGCCGAAATATCGAGCGCCGATCCGTTCGTGATCGGGGTCGCAGTCGCCGTCTACGCTGCCTCGTGGCCGCTACGAGGTCGCCGGTACGGCGACGTGCTCGCCGCGATGGGGTATCAGGTGGGGACGGTCGGACCGACGCTGGCCGTCTTCGTCAGTCAGACGGCGAACCTCGCGATTCCCGCGCGGGCCGGCGATGCGGTTCGCGCGTACGTGATGCGGACCCGCCGCGATATCCCCTACGCCGCCGGGTTCGCGTCGCTGGCCGTCGAACGGATGTTCGATCTGGCCACGATCGCCGCGCTCGCGGGGCTGGCGACCGGCTGGCTCGCGCTGGGTGGCGGGACCGGACCGCTCGAGATCGTCGCGGCGGCCGGCGGTGCGCGGACCGCTCTCGTCGCCGCGGCGGCCGTGAGCACGGCGACCGTCGGCGTCGGCATCGTCGTCGTCACGTCCGCTCGAGCCGATCACGGTCTTAGTGCGTGGCTCCGGACGCGAGCGGACGGCCGGCCGCGTCTCGCGGGGGCGCTCGAGGCCGGACTCCGATTCGCGGGCGACGTACAGATAGTCGCCCGTCAGCCGAAAGCGGTCGCGGCGATCGGCGTCGGAAGCCTGGTGGTGTGGATACTCGACGTTCTCACGGCGGTGCTCGTGCTCGCGGCGCTGGGCAGCGGGCTGGCGACCTGGCCCCTGCTGGCCGTCGGGACGCTGGCGGTCAGCGTGGGAAACCTCGCGAAGGTCCTCCCGCTGTCACAGGGCGGCGTCGGGCTTTACGAGGCCGCGTTCACGGCGCTCGTGGTCGGGCTCACCCCGATCGGGGCGAGCACGGCGCTGGCCGCGGCGATCGTCGATCACGCGCTGAAAAACGGTGTGACGCTGGTCGGCGGGGGCGGTGCGGTCGCCTCGCTGGGACTCTCCGTCTCGGAGGCGACGGCGGACGGGGGCGACGCGGGAGACCGACAAGCTTTTAGGCGAGCCTAAAAGATTGCGGAGCAATGAGCCAGGATATCTGCGTCGTCGTCCCGACGATCCGGGAGTACGAGTGTATGCGCTCGTACTTCGCGAACGCCCGCAACCACGGTTTCGATCTCGACCGATTGCACGTCGTCCTCGTTACCGAGGACTTCTGTGAGACCGACGAGATGGCGGCCATGCTCGAGGACGAAGGCGTCTCCGGCGAGGTCTTCGACGGCAGCCGCCGCGAGGAGTGGTACGCCGAGCACGGCGTCTCCGAGTACGGCCACGTCGTCCCGGCGGCGAGCCACGCCGAGACGAGTTTCGGCCTGCTCTACATGTGGACTCACGACGAGTTCGACTACGGCTTCTTCATCGACGACGACACGCTCCCCCATCCCGACGAGGATTTCTTCGGCACTCACATGGCGAACCTCGCTTTCGAGGGCGAGATCGAGTCGGTTTCCTCCGACGAGCAGTGGGTCAACGTTCTCTACCAGAACGCGGACGTTCACGGGCTCTACCCGCGTGGCTACCCCTACTCGGCGATGGGCGAGACCGTCGAGACCGACACGACCGAGATCGGCGGCGGCGAGGTCGTCGCCTCGCAGGGCCTGTGGACCAACGTCCCCGACTTAGACGCCGTCCGCATCCTCATGGACGGCGACCTCGAGGGGCAGGCCCAGACTCGGACCTCGAGCGACGACTTCGGCGACGATTTCGTCGCCGATCGGGGCAACTACCTCACCGTCTGCTCGATGAACCTCGCCTTTCGCCGCGAGGTCATCCCCGCGTTTTACCAGCTCCCGATGGACGACAACGAGTGGGACGTGGGCCGGTTCGACGACATCTGGTCGGGCGTCTTCCTCAAGCGCGCCTGCGACGTGCTCGGCACGCGGATTTACAACGGCGCGCCGCTGTGTGAGCACAACAAGGCTCCCCGGAGCACCTTCGACGATCTCAACAACGAAGTACCGGGTCTCGAACTCAACGAACACCTCTGGCGCGTGATCGACGACGTCGGCGGCGACGCGGACTCCTATGCCGGTGTCTTCGAGGCCATGGCGGACGAACTCGCCGATGGAGATTGGGAGGCGTACAACAACGGTGCGTTCTTCAATTACGTCGGCGAACACATGCGCGACTGGCTCGACTGTCTGGCGACGCTGCGCCCGGCGTCCGGTCTCGCGGCCGGCCGCGAGCGCGTCGTCGCGGACGACTGAATCGTCAACTATAAGTTTTTAGGCTAACCTAAACCGAGTATGAACGACGAGCAGGATGATCAGGGGGTTTCGCGTCGCCGAGCGTTACAGGTCGGCTCCGCGTTCGGCGCTGCGTCGCTTGCGGGCTGTCTCGGGATTTTCGGCGACGACGAGGGGGCGGACATCCCGTCGCTTTCGGAGTTTCGGGGCTCCGGATCGCTGGTCGACGGTCGACCGGCACCGGGCGGGACCTCTATCGAGGAGT
Organism: Natrinema pallidum; assembly: GCF_005890195.1. Classification (NCBI taxonomy): domain Archaea; kingdom Methanobacteriati; phylum Methanobacteriota; class Halobacteria; order Halobacteriales; family Natrialbaceae; genus Natrinema; species Natrinema pallidum. Next base: position 1,398,833 of record NZ_CP040637.1, read on the forward strand.
TACCGGAGCTCTCGGGGGAGCTCGCGCTTTACATCGGCGGCGGCGAAGGGGGAATCTACTACGAGTTCGTGGAGATGCTCCAGGATATTTACCCTGACTTCGAGGTCTATCCGACCGATAACAACTCGGCATCGCTGGCCCAGACCATCGTCGAGGAGGCCGACTCCGGCGCGTCGCAGGCCGACGTGTTCTGGTCGATCGACGCCAGTTCGCTCGGGTTCGTCGCGGCAAACGACGCCTACGAACCGCTGTCGGACGAGGCGGTCGACGCGGTCGGGAACAGCCAGTTCGTCGGCGACGACAACGCGTGGGCCGGCGTCGCCGGGCGCGCACGTGCCGTCCCGTACAACACGAACCAATTGAGCGAATCGGACGTTCCGAACACCGTTCAGGACTTCCCCAACACGAGCGCGCTACAGGACTCGATGGGCTGGGCTCCGACCTACGGTGCGTTCAAATCGTTCGTGACGGCTATGCGGCTGCTCCGCGGCGACGACGAGACCCGCAACTGGCTGCGCAGTATGAAAGATGCCGGGGCTGAACGATACAGCGACGAGTACGCCGTCTCTCAGGCGGTCGCCAACGGTTCCCAGTCGGCCGGCTTCGCCAACCACTACTACGCCATGCGGGTCAAGAACAAGCGGCCGGACGCCCCGATCGATCTGGCCTTCACCGAAGGCGACGCCGGGGCATTGATCAACGTCGCCGGCGCACTGAAGGTACAGGGCACCCAGCGCGGCGACCTGGTGGACGACTTCGTCCGTCACCTGCTGTCGGCGGAGGCACAGGAGTTCTTCGCAACGATCAGTTTCGCCTACCCGATGATCGACGGCGTCGATCCGGTCGGCGGCCTCCCGTCGATCGGCGACCTGAGCCCGCCTGAAATCGATCTCGCGGAACTGGCGAACATCGAGCCGACCCTCGAGTTGATGGACGACGCCGGCGTCTCGGGATGAGCGGTCGGGAACGCGTTGCGAGAGCAGTCGAACGAGCGGGTGACGGCGATAGCGGTGCCGCCGGCGTCGGACTCACCTTCCTCGCCGCAGCTATCGCAGCCGTTCTCGTGTTCCCGTTGCTCTGGCTGGTGGTCGATGCCGTCGGACTCGGCACGCGAGCGTTCGAACTCTCCGTCGACCCCCGGACGCTCGAAGTACTGGGCCGGAGCGTCGCCCTCGTCGCGATCGTGACGGGGGCGAGTATCGTCATCGGCGTGCCGCTCGCGGTGTTGACGGTCCAGGGGGAGATTCCGTTCCCCCGGTTCTGGACCGTCCTCATCGCGCTCCCGCTGGCCGTCCCGAGCTATCTCGGCGCGTTCGCGTTCGTCTCGGCGTTCGGTCCGCAGGGCGAACTCGTCGGCTTCCTCGAGCCGCTAGGCGTCGATTCGCTCCCCTCGGTCTACGGCTTCGCCGGTGCCGCGTTCGTACTGACGCTGTATACCTATCCCTACGTGTTCCTGACGACGCGTGCCTCCCTGCTTTCGATGGACGGCTCGCTCGTGGAGGCCGCTCGCACGCTCAACTCGGGCCGCTGGGAGGCGTTCCGTCGGATCACCCTTCCCCAAATCCTGCCGGGAGTCGCGGCCGGTGCCTTGCTCGTAGCGCTGTACGCCCTCGCTGACTTCGGGACGCCGAACATCATGCGCGTCGAGGTGTTCACGCAGTTCATCTATGCCAGATACAACGCCTTCGCCCGCGACTACGCCGCGTTGCTGTCGCTGCAGCTGTTGACGGTGACCGCGATCATCCTCGCGATCGAGTCACGGATCGGGGTCGACGAATCGGGCGCGTACGAGAGCAGCGGCGATCGCGGCACCGCCGACCTCGAACTCGGCGCGTGGCGATATCCGGCTCTGCTGTTGCCGGTCGTGATCGCCCTGCTCGCGATCGTGCTCCCGATCGCCATCTTCTGGATGTGGCTGAACACGGGCGGCCCCGGCTATCAGGTCGGCCGCCTGAGCTTCGACTGGGAATACGGGTTCAACTCGGCGTACGTCGCTTTGCTGGCTGCCGCGGTCTCTATCCTCGTGGCGCTGCCGATCGCGATCGGATCGGCGACCACCGACTCGCGGATAGCCACGCTGGCCGATCGAGCCCCCTACGTCGGCTACGCGACGCCGGGAATCGTGCTGGCGATCGCGTTGCTCAGTTTCAGCCTCGACGTGCGACCGTCGATCTACAAGACGGTCCCGCTGCTGATCTTCGCCTACGTCGTCCGATTCATGCCCCAGGCGATCGGATCGATCCGGACGTCGACGCTGCAGGTCGACCAGAAGTTAGTCGAAGCGGCCCGAACCCTCGGCCGATCGCGCTTGAACGCCTTCCGAACGGTGACCCTCCCGCTGATCCTCCCGGGCGTGGCCGCTGGGGCCGCACTGGTCTTTCTGACCACGATGAAGGAACTGCCGGCGACGCTGATGTTGCGTCCGCTGGGCTTCGAGACGCTGGTGACGTACATCTGGCGGGTTAAGGAAGCGGGTCTCTACGGACAGGCGGCGGTCCCGGCGCTCGTGTTGGTTGCCATCTCGGGGCTGTCGATGGCCGTCATGCTCGCACAGGACGGACGATGACGAACGTGACACCGGTAATCCGACGGGCGGTGACCACGGTGAGAAAGCGACGGTGGCAGGCCGCGGTTGCCCTCGTCGCGATCACCGGTGCCGTCGCCGTCTGGCTGATCGCGACGCGGACCTTTCCGTACCACTCGCTCAACCACGACGAAGGGGTCTACCTCCAGCAGGCGTCGATGTTGCTCGAGGGCCGACTGTTCGTCCGGCCGCCCGTCGAGGACGCCTTCCGTCCCTGGTTCTTCGTCGAGGACGGCGACCGGCTCTACCCCAAGTACTCGCCGGTTCCCGCGGCGATCTTCGCGATCGGCAAGCTCGCGGGTGGCTCCCGGCTCGTGCTCCCGGGACTCGCCGCCGCTATTCTCGCGCTCGTGGCGCTGGTCGGTCGCGAGGTCTTCGATCGACGGACCGGCCTCGTCGCCGCCGTCGCAGTGTTGTGTTCGCCGCTGTTCCTGATCGAGACGGCGGTGTTCCTGCCGTACGCGCCGACGGCGATGCTCAACTTGACCTTCGCCTACGCCTATCTCAGGGCCGACCGGACGGACGACCTGCGATTTGCCGGTGCCGCCGGTGCCGCGATCGGCGCGGCCTTCTTCGCGCGACCGTACACCGCCATCCTGTTCGCCGTCCCCTTCATCGGCCACGCGTGCTGGTCCCTGTCCCGTGATTTCCGGGGTGTGCTCCCCAGGCAGGCCACGACGGCGGTACTCGGACTTGGCGGCGTCGGACTGGCGCTGAGCTATAACGCCGTCGTGACTGGGTCGCCGCTGTTGTTTCCCTACGAGGCGTTCGCCCCGCTCGACGGGCTTGGATTCGGTCGGCGGCGGATCCTCGAGCACGAGATCGAGTATACCGTCGGACTCGCGCTCCGGTCGAACGCGCTGGTACTGCGGTCGTTTGTCACCGAGTGGCTCGTCGGCGGACTGCTGGGCGCGGCGCTGGCCGCGGTCGGAATCGGCGTCGCAGTCCGCCGCGGCCTCTCAGCACGCGCGGCGATCCTCGCCGGCCAGGTGCTCACGATCACCGGCGGCAACGTCTACTTCTGGGGGAACTTCAACATCCTCGGCGACATCGACCGCGCCGGAACCGGGCTGATCGCCACTCACGGTCCCTACTACCACTTCGATCTCCTGCTCCCGGTCGCGGCTTTCGCCGCCGTCGGCGCGCTGGCGCTGTTCGACGCCGTCCGCCGACGTGCCGACCGATCCCTCTCACCGCAGGGCGCGCGGACAGCCGTCGTCGCAGTAGTGCTCGTAAGCGCGCTCGCGGTCGGCGGGGTGACCGCAACCACCCTCGACGGGACACTCGAGCGAAACGAGGCCGTCACCGAGACCTACGATCGGGTCTACGACCCGCTCGATGACGGGACGATCGAGGAGCCGGCGGTCGTCTACCTGCCGACGCCGTACGGCGACTGGCTCGCCCACCCGTTACAGGTGCTTCGTAACGACCCCGGGTTCGACGGGGAGCGCGTCTACGCCCTCGACGAGCGACCGTTCGACGTGGCCGACGCGTATCCCGACCGCTCGCTGTACCGACTCGCGTACCGGGGGACCTGGGCACCCCACGCCGGATCGCCGCAGGGTGCCCGTCTCCAGCGGGTCGATCGGGTCGCCGGCGAGACGGTCGCGCTGAACGTGAGCGTTGGCGTCCCGGAGGCGGCCGACAGCGTCACTGCGACCGTCACCACCGACGAGGCCAGCGAGACCTACGCCGCCGACACCGTCTCGACCGCGTCCGAGGCGCAACTGCTCGTCACTGCCGACGCGGTGCGATTGCGCGGGACGGGCTGGGACACCAACAGCACGGTTCCCGTCGGGGCGCGAGACGACATCGCACTGACCGTCTTCGTCGACCGCGGACCCGGAAACAGTTACAGCTATGACCTCGAGCTGCCGGTACAGACGGAAGACGGGACGGTGCGGGCGCTGACGCCCAGCGTGGAACGGTGTAGCGCGATTCGAGAGTGCGGTGGCGAAGCGGCGTATCTTCCCGAGAGCGCGCCGGACGGCACGTTCGTTCGGACCGACCTCATCGCGCTGGATCGCAACCGAGACTGAGGCGTGTGTCGACCGCGGCCCGGGTTCCCAGGTCGAGTGGCTGTGGCGCGACGCCGCGCTTCGGGACGGAGGAACCGGCCGTGACTACTGCGCCGGTCGGTGTGGCAGTTCGCGGAGTCGCTCCTCGAGCGAGACCTTGACGATCGAGCGTGCGATCTCGATCCCGCCCTGCAGCGGATCGAGCTTCGTCTGACCGGCGCGTTCGCGGTACTCGATGGGGTGTTCGCGAACGTCGTAGCCCCGCAGCAGCGGGCGGATAAGGAGTTCGGCGGAGAGGCCGGTATTCTCGGTCCACTCGATCGACTCGACGACGTCGCGACGGTAGGCCCGCATGCCGGTCGTCGTGTCGTGGACGCGAGTGCCCATCAGAACGCTTGCGACCGCCGCGAAGACCTGATTGCCGAAGCGATTGAATCCGGGCATCGCGTCCGCTCCGTGGTAGAGTCGATCGCCGCTGACGACATCGTGGCCGTCGTTGATCAGGGCGAGGAACTCGGGCAGTTGCTCCATCGGGTAGGTGTCGTCGCAGTCGGTCGTGACGACGATCGGACGATCGGGCTCTAAGATTGCCGCGCGCACGGCGACGCCGTATCCCTGTGGTTCCTGCTCGATGACCGTCGCGCCGTGGTCGCGGGCGATTTCTGGGGTTCGATCCGACGAGCCGTCGACGCAGACGACCTCCGCCTTCCCGTCGGTGACCTCGTCGATGTCGGTCAGTACTTTGCCGATCGCTTCCTCCTCGTTATAGGTGCCCATGACGACGCTGACGTCCTCGAAAGTGTACTCCTCGTCCGAACCGTCAGGCGTCGAGGGCTGGGTCCCACTACTCATTGACGGTACTCTCTGTGCGCCGTATTTATGTGTTTAGGTTTGCCTAAAAGTCACGGTTTCGCGAATCAGAGCCAGTCCTGGCTACGGAAGTAGACGAGCATCAGTCCGGCTACCAGCATCATTCCGAGCAGGGTCGCCGGATAGCCATACGTCCAGTAGAGTTCGGGCATGGCAAGCGGCGTCTCCGCGAAGTTCATCCCGTAGATCCCGGCGACAAACGTCAGGGGGATGAAGATGGTCGCGACGACCGTCAGCGTCTTCATCACGTCGTTGGTGGACTGCGAGACGGCGTTGAGATAGATGTCGCGTGAGCCGCCGGTGAGGTCGCGGTACGTCTCGATGAGATCGACGACCTGGACGAGGTGGTGGTAGACATCGCGGAAGTACTTCTCGTTTTCGTCGGCGACCTCCGGAATGTCGCCGCGAGAGAGCGACGAGATCGCCTCTCTGGCCGGCCAGGCGACTTTCCGGAACGCGAGGAGGTCCCGGCGGACGTCGTTCAAGTCCTCCAGTATCTGCGGCTCCGGTTCGTCGAGAACGCGCTCCTCGACCGCTTCGATGTCGTCTTCGATCTCGTCGAGGACATCGAAGTAGTCGTCGACGATGGCATCCATGAGCCGATACGCGAGGAAGTCCGTCCCACGGTCCGCGACTCGACGTTCGTTTTTCGCCCACTGTGGGGCCGACTGGTCAACGACGTCGATGTCGGTCGTCGACATCGTCACGAGCCATCCCTTGCCGACGAAAAAGCCGATGGAGTGGGTCTGAATCTCCTTTTGCAGCGCGACCTCGTCGCGCTGGCTGAGGCTGACGGTCTTGAGGAGAACGAACGTGTGCGTTTCGTATTCGGCGGTCTTCGGTCGCGTCTGGTCGTCGACAACGTCGTCGACGGCCAGCCGGTGGATTCCGAGCCGATCCTCGAGTGCCTGCAGTTCGCTCGATTCGATATCGGCGGCATGGACCCACGTTTCCCCCGGCGCGGCGATCGCGGCCGCCGGATCGTCGTACCGCTCGATACCGTCGTCGGAGTAGACCATGGCGCGGAGAGTCATGTCTCGCCTCCGGTCCCCGACGACTCTGCAATCGCGATGAGCGCGATCCCGACCATGACCGCCGTCAGGGAGAACGCACGACCGAAATACGCGACGGCGGTCCCGACGACGTAGCCGGCGACACCGAGGGCAGCCAACCCGACTCCCGCGAACCGTACCCGATTCATAGCTCCCCCATCGGATGCCGCTCAAAAGAAGCTGTGGTGTGGACCGGGTTCGGGAATCCGGGGAGGGGGCACGCTCGCCGCCGTTACGCGACCTCGAGGACGTGGTCGGCGGCCTTCAGCGCCAGCGCCGCGATCGTCAGCGTCGGGTTCATCGCCCCGCCGGTCGGGAAGACGCTGCTCGAGGCGATCCAGCAGTTCTCGAGGTCGTGCGTTCGCAGGTCGGGGCCGACGACGCTCTCGGTCGGCTCCGACCCCATCCGGGTCGTCCCCATGTGGTGATAGGCCGGCCCCGTCCCCTCGGGGCCGACCTGCCAGGTGATCCCCGCACCGAGTTCGTCGAGGATTCGTTCCTGAATCTCGTTGACGCGCTCGATCGTCTCGAGCGCGCGGTCGCCCACGGTCCAGTGGACGTCGGGCACCGGGTTCCCGTGATCGTCGGTCGTCGAGGGATCGAGCCCGACGTAGCTGTCCTCGCGGGGGAGCTGTTCGACGAGCCCGCCCATCCCGATGTGGGTGCCATAGTCCGAGCGGAGCCGCGCGAGCAGGTCGTCGCCCCAGTCGTCGCCGGTCAGCGCCAACTCAACGGGCGAGGGGCCGTCGTAGTTGAAGAACTCGAGCTTGAACGGGGCCCGCTCGGCGTCGGCCTCGTCGTAGAACTGGTGGGACTCGCTGGTCAGGAAGCCGACGTGGTTCTGCCGGGTGGGTTCATCGAGGACCCCGCCGGTGCCCGCGAAGAGGTGGTCCATGAAGTACCGTCCGACGAGCCCGCTCGAGTTGGCCAGCCCGTCGGGGTAGTGGCTCGACTCCGAAAGCAAGAGCAGTCGGGGCGTCTCGACGCCGCCGCAGGCGATGACGAAGGCGTCGGCCGACTGACGGTAGCGGTCGCCGTCGGGCGTCGCGTAGACGGCCGCCTCGAGCGCGTCGGGGCCGTGCTCGAGCCGCTGGACCGGCGCGCGGTCGATCACCGTCGCGCCCTTCCGCTCGGCGCGGTCGACGTGGACGGTCGCGTCGTACTTCGCACCGGACGGACAGACCGGTTGGCAGGTCCCGTAGCCGACGCAGGCACTGCGACCGTCGTAGCCCTCCGAATTGCGGGCGTTGGGCACCGAGTGCATCGCGATCTCGAGGTCGTCGCAGGCCTCGGCGAACAGCGAATCGCTGTAGGAGGGTGGGAAGGCCGGCATCGGATGGGGCTCCTCCCGGGGCGGCGCGAAGGGGTTGTCGGCCGCGCCGGCGACGCCCAGTTCCAGCTCGGCCGCGGCGTAGTAGGGCCGCAGGTCCGTGTAGTCGATCGGCCAGTCGGCCCCGACGCCGCGGGCGCTGGCGGAGTTGAAGTCGGCCTCGTGGAGCCGCATCACCATCCCCTGCCAGTGCAGTGTCGAGCCGCCGACGCCGCGGGCGCGGGCGTGGTTCAGCGGGTAGAAGCGCTCGCCGGTGGACTCGTAGGCATCCCGCTCCGGATCGCCATCCCAGACGTCCGGGCGGTCGTAGGCGGGCCGGATCGCACGTTCCTGTCTGGCGAGCCGATCGTCGGGATCGAACCGCGGCCCGGCCTCGAGAACGACGACCTCACGGCCGGCCCCGGCGAGGCGGTCCGCGACGATCCCGCCCGCCGGCCCCGCACCGATAACACAGACGTCGGCGTCTTCGACCGGCGTTCGGTCGACGTCGTCGGTCACCGGCGACGCCGAACCGGCCGGCGGACGGTCCCAACTCACGCGTTCGGCCCCCGCTGATAGGTCCCGATCCCGCCCGCGTGGCCCTGCGGGTTCTCGAGGCCGACCAGTTCGCCGCCGGTCGGCGACGCGTACAGCGCCAGCAGGAGATCGTTGACGACGTAGTACCGGACCCGTTCGCTCGCCGTTCCCGACGGGTCCTCGTCGGCGTCGTCGGCCCCCACGTTCCGCAGTACCTGTTCGCGGTCGCCGACCGACAGCGCCGCGAACTCGGCGTCGTACCAGACTCGTGCGTTTCCGTCCAGTTCCGCCACCGCCTCTTCGAGCCCCGCGACGTGGGCCCGGTCCGCGAGCCGTCCCTCGAGGAAGGCCGCGACGAACGGTTCGATCCCGGACACCTCGCTCGGGTAGACGACTTCGGCGGCCGCGACCAGCGTCTCGCGGAGCCGATCGGTATCGACCGGCTCCGAGCCGGGCGGGGCGACACAGCCCGCCAACGTCCCCCCGAGGCCGAGCGCAGACAGCGCGGCGACCGCGTCTCGCCTCGTCAGTTCCATGTGGACGGATTAGGCAGACCTAAACCATATATGCGTTGGAACGGGACGGTCAGGCAGTCTCGAGCGGGTCGATCAGCGATGGCTCGTCCGTTGCCGGATCGTTGACCGCCGTCGAGACCGGATACGCCCGCATCTCGTCGGCCGGATACGGCTCGAGGACCGCCCGGCCGGCCTCGCCCGATAGCCACCGCCGTTCGGCGTCGGGGTCGAGGATCACTGCCATCCGATGATGGAGGTCCGAAATGAGGGTGTTGGGCTCGGTCGTGATGATCGTAAACGTCTCGAGTGGGCCGCGTTCGCTCCCGTCGTCGACGCCGCCCCCGAAGGCGTCGAGTCCCGTCTGGGTCGTCTCCGGTTCCCAGCGCTCCCACAATCCTGCCATCGCGAACACCCGTTCGTCCTCGAAGGTGACCCGATAGGGACGTTTCCCATCGTCAGTCTCGACCCACTCGTAGAACCCGTCCGCGGGAACGAGACACCGACCCGCCGAAGGCGTGTCGAGCGCTCGCTCGTTCGACTCGCGAGTACACCGCCGTCCCTCATAGGCCTCCCGAAAGCTCGGCTTCTCGTCGACGGACTCGGCCCGCGCATTGATCAGCCCGCCGCTGTCGTCGTCGGCCCACGACGGGACCAGCCCCCACTCGAGTCGCTGGAACGTCGCCGGCTCCGCGTCCGTGATCACCGGAAGGTCCTGTCCCGGAGCCATGTTGTACCGCGTCGTGAACTCCGCGTCCCGAAACCGGGCGTCGAACCGCGCCTCGAGGGCGTCCTCCTCGGCGACGAGCGTATAGCGTCCGCACATACTCGACCGTCGGGCGGCCAGCACAAAGGAACGTCCGGTCGCGGTCGTCCGGACCGGCCGGGGCTGCCGACGGCTCGAGGAGACCCATCGCTCGCCCACGCGAAATACCGGTTCGGACGACACCCACACACAGTAGTATGACGCGCTTACCTCGAGTCGAGCGACCGGTACGGACCTCGTTACGATACCCGATCCAGGTGACGTTCCCGTCGGGGTCATCGTGGACGACCGGTACGAACTGGTGGTGTGTCACTACGGCCGGCCGAAACTCGGCGATCCGGATGGCCCCCGCTGCTGGATCGCGGCCGACCCCCCTGTCGACCGCGAGCGGTAACACGCTCTTCCGTACCTTCCCCTTCGAACGCGATCGGCGACCTGTCGCTCACGACGCTGTTCGCGACGAAAAACGCCAGGACAGGGATTTGAACAGTTGCGAGACGATCGGCCTCACTCCGTTCGGCCGCTGCGACTCGCGTGTTCGAATCCCGTGTGTCGTTTCGTGGGTTTTGATTACTCGCGACGCTACGCGTCGCTCGTAGCAAATAAAATCACGAAAACGCCAGGACAGGGATTTGAACCCTGAATCCCAAAGGGAACACGCTTTCCAGGCGTGCGCCTTACCGTTCGGCCATCCTGGCTCGGATTGTCCTAACCGCGTCTGTCGTTTAACCCTTACGAGATTCGTTTCCCGTCCCGCGGTCGGCTGCCCACGCGGCGAGTCGCGGCTCGATCAGGTACGCCCCGGTTCCCGCACCGAAGCCGACCAGCAGTGCGAGCCCCAGCGCTCGCGTGATCGTCACGAGCGGCTCGACGAGCAGGGCGTAGCCCTGGACGAGCACCAGAAACGACAGGCAGCCGATGACGCCCCATAGGGCGACGGATTTGGTCCGGGGATCGAGTCCCATCTTCCCGGCGGGATAGCCGCTCACGTCGCCCTCACTCGTCTTCGACGGACGCGATGGCTTCGATCTCGACGCCGACGCCCTTCGGGAGCGCGGCGACCTCGACGGCGCTGCGGGCCGGCGGCTGGTCATCGAAGTAGTCGGCGTAGGCCTCGTTCATCGCCTCGAAGTCGTCGATATCGCCGAGGAAGACGGTCACTTTGAGAACGTCCTCGTAGCTCGCACCCGCTTCGTCGAGGACGGCGTCGAGGTTGTAGAGGGCCTGCTCGGTCTGGGTTGCGATCGGTTCGTCGTCGAGCAACTCGCCGTCGGCGGTCATGGGAATCTGACCGGCGGTGAAGACAAGCGAGTCGTTACTGGTCGCCTGACTGTACGCACCGACTGCAGCAGGAGCATCGTCAGTTTCGATGATTCGTTTCATACTCGGAGCTTCACACCGAGGTGGCATAAAAGCGGGCGAAGTCACATTCCCGCCGGTCGGAAAACGGGACGTGTCGCCACCCAGCCACACTCAGGCGAGCACGTCGACCGGGTACCCCGAATCCCGCAGATCGGCAAGGAAGTTATCGACGTGATCGGGGCCGCGCATCTCGAGTTCGATCTCGACTTCGGTGTCGTTCATCTCGACCTCTCGCGAGGTCCGGTCGTGGTGGATCGCGTAGATGTTGGCCTGGTGGGCGGTAAAGACGTCCAGGAGGTCCTCGAGCGCGCCCGGCTGATCCTTCAGCACGGTCCGGATCTTCAGGTAGCGGCCCGTCTCGACGAGACCGCGAACGATGACGTTCGTCAGCGTGTTGAGGTCGATGTTCCCGCCACAGAGCGCGGGGACGATCGTCTCGTCCGCGTCGTACTGGAACTTCTCGAAGAGAACGGCGGCGAGCGGGACCGCGCCGGCCCCTTCGACGACGGTCTTCGACCGCTCGAGCAGGTAGACCAGGGCGACGGCGATCTCGGGATCGGAGACGGTGACGACCTCGTCGACGTACTCCTGGATGTGCGGGAACGTCCGCTCGCCGACGCTACGGGTCGCGATGCCGTCGGCGATGGTGTCGACGCCGTCGAGGGCGATAGGCTCGCCTTTCTCGAGCGACTTCGCGACGCTCGAGGCACCATCGGCCTGGACGCCGATGACGCGTGTCTCGGGTTTCTGTTCCTTGATCGCGGTTGCGATGCCGCTGATGAGCCCGCCGCCGCCGATGGGAACGACGACCGTATCGACATCGGGGCAGTCCTCTAGGATCTCGAGGCCGATCGTCCCCTGCCCGGCCATGACGTACTCGTCGTCGAACGCGTGGACGTACGTTCGGTCCTCCGCGCGTTCGATCTCGTGGGCGCGTTCGGCGGCTTCGTTGTAGTCCTGTCCGGAGAGGACGACCTCCGCCCCGTAGTTCTTGGTTGCCTTGACCTTCGAGATCGGCGCGTGCTCGGGCATGACGATCTTCGAGTCGACGCCGGACCGCGTGGCCGCGAGCGCGACGCCCTGTGCGTGGTTGCCCGCGCTCGCGGTGACCACGCCCGCGTCCGTCTGTGCCTCGGAGAGCGTCGCGATCCGGTTGGTCGCCCCACGGATCTTGAACGAGCCCGTACGCTGGAAGTTCTCCAGTTTGAGGTGGATATCCGCCCCGGTCATCGATGAATAGGTATGGGAGTGCTCGAGCGGCGTGTGTCGAGATGTCTCCCGGACCCGCTCGCGTGCCTCGAGAATGTCGTCGAGTTGCAGCATATGCCTGTCTACTCGGCGTGGGGTGTAAGGATTACTGTCGGGGATCAGCGGTCCGGCGACGGCCCGCCGATCCGCACAGGGATGTGCCATCGACCTGGATGACACGACAGGGAATACAGGGAATGCACGGCGTGTGACGTGCGAATAGAGAAGCGCACCGTGACCATATAAAACTCATGCACCCGGAGCGGAAGTGAAACCGCAAGCAGGCGTCGGGAAGATGTCGTCGTCAGACGCGGGACAGACGGGCGTCATTCGAGGGGTCGGATCGAGAAATCGGCCCCGAAACGCACCCTCTTACACGGCCCCGGAACGGCCCGGTCGCGTTCGGCGTCGTCGACGGGAGGCGATGGGACCGATCGCAGCGGTGAGACTGACGTGTCGGTACGGAAAGGGCAGCGAAGAAACCGGGGGCAGGTTTATCGCTCCTCGAGGGGAACGAACTCCTGGTCCTGTGGACCGGTGTAGCGGGCGCGCGGACGAATGAGACGGTTGCTGTCCTGGTACTCGAGGACGTGGGCGATCCAGCCGCCGGCGCGGCTCATGGCGAAGATGGGCGTGTACATGTCGATCGGGATGCCGAGTTGATAGTAGACGGAGCCGGAGTAGAAGTCGACGTTCGGGGCGATCCCCTTCTCGGTGAGGCCCTTCTCCTCGGAGAGGTACTGTTCGATGGTGGTGGTGTAGTTGTACCACTTGTCCTCGCCGTTTTCGGCGAGTTCCTTGCTGCGTTCCTGGAGGATTTTCGCGCGAGGGTCCTTGACGTTGTAGACACGGTGGCCGAACCCGGGGATACGACGGCCCTCTTCGGTCGCCTGCTCGACCCACGCGCGGTGGTCGAGGTCGCTCTCGTCGATCTCGATCAAGACCTCCATGACGTCCTGATTCGCGCCGCCGTGAAGCGGTCCCGAAAGGGCGCTGATGCCGCCGGTGACGGCACTGTAGATGTCGGCCATCGTCGAGCCGATGACCATCGAGGTAAACGTCGAGGCGTTCAGCCCGTGGTCGGCGTGGAGGATCAGCGCCTGATCGAAGGTTTCGGCGGCGATCTCGTCGGGCTCCTCGCCGGTCAGCATATAGAGGAAGTTCGCGGCGAGACCCAGATCGGGGTGAGGATCGACGGGGTCCTCGCCGAGGCGGTAGCGCTCGAAGGCCGCGAGCGCGGTCGGAATCTTGGCCGTGATTCGACGCCCCTTCCGGAGCGTCGCCTCGAGGTCCTCGGGATCGGCGTCGTCTTCGGGTTCGTAGGCCGAGAACATCGAGACTGCGGTCCGGAGCGCGGCCATCGGCTGTTCGTCGGCGTCGGCGAGTTTCTCCATCGTCGCGAGGACGTCGGCGTCGACCTCGCGTTCGTCCATGAGCGCGTCGGTAAACGGCTCGAGTTCGTCCTCGGTCGGGAGGTGACCGTTCCAGAGCAGATAGAGGACTTCCTCGTAGCTCGCGCCGCGAGCGAGGTCCTCGATCGTGTAGCCGCGGTAGATCAGCCGACCGGCATCGCCGTCGATCGAACTGAGCTCCGATTCGGCAACCAACACACCCTCGAGCCCTTTCTTGAGGTCGTCAGACATAGTCAGGAATTTCGGACGCCAATGGAAAAGCATTATCGTTTGCCCGGTGCCGGCGATCGATACCGGTGATGATCGGGTTTGCCGGTTTTACGACTACGGACGAACGCTCGTTTCGTGATCGAACGAACAGACAGTCAGTCGATGACCGGCCGAACGACTATAATTGTTTTTCGTTAGGATAGGGGAACGGAGCCGCATCCGGATCGGTCGGAGACGGCCGCCGCGGACCCCGCCACGGCCGAAAGATCCGAGACGGAGCCGAGTCACGGCGCGCCCGCCCCGCAGACTCGTCGGCGTTCGTCCGACGGCTCTGGCATGCCCCACGCAGAAACGGAGCCGTCACCGGAGCACTGGAACGGCGCGGTCGGTCACCGTCAACACCCCTCTGCCTCGAGAATGGCGTCCATTAGCTTCGTCTGGGCCGCTGCCAGGTGCTCGGTGAACGTCGACCGCGCGACGCCGAGTTCTTCGGCGACGTCCGTCGCGTTCGCGCCCTTCGGATAGTCGAAGTAGCCCATCTCGTGGGCCGTTTCGATGATCTCCCGCTGTCTGGTCGTGAGTTTCTCGCGGTCGACGACGACCGGGTCGGCGGAAACGTCCTCGTGGTCCTGCGTGAGTTCCTCGACGACGACGCCGTCGAAATACGCGCGCAGTTGGTCGACGATATCGGCGATCTCGGCCAACTCGAGGGTCCGAAAGGAGAGGAGCAACGCCCCGTTCTGGGCGCGAACCGACGAGACCGGCGTTCCCGTTCCCTCGATGACCTCACAGGCACAGTCGGCGGCGCTGTCGCGCTCGAACCGATAGATCGCTTCTCGGTCGTTGGACTGGACCGGTGTCAGTTCGACGTCGTACTCCCCCTCGAGCGAGGCGTCCGCGTCGACGCCGAACTCCTCGACGACCGTTCCCTCGGTCGTCGTCTGCGACGACCGGGAAACCGATTCGACCGGGTCCTCGAGGGAGGCGGAGACATCGGCCACCGGACAGTCCGCCGGTTCGTCGACGACGACCGTTGCACGAAAGCCCGACATACTGGTTTGGACGGCCGCATGCGGCATAACTGGAGACGGGAATTCCCGCCGGGTGAAAATTCCACACACCCGCGGACGGCCGGCGAGCATCGCTCGCTTCGGTGCCGCAGCCGACCGACCCGTCACAGCGATCGGGGACCGGGTCGACGGTCGTGATACCGTGACCCTCGGAAGTCTTATTCCCCGATCGATCCTACGTTTGTTTGTAATGGCGAAAGGAAGCGTTGATTTCTTCAACGACACAGGCGGCTACGGTTTCATTGAGACGGACGACGCGGACGACGACGTATTCTTCCACATGGAAGATGTTGGCGGTCCGGATCTCGAAGAAGGCACAGACATCGAATTCGATATCGAACAGGCCCCCAAGGGGCCGCGCGCGACGAACGTCACGCGCACGTAAATTCAGAAGAACGCGTCGCCCCCGGTGACGAGACAGTACCTGTTGATTTTATGCGACGCAGTCATCCACGAGCGGCGTCACCGCTCGGCTCGCCGAGACCAGTCCCAAAGCGGCGAACGCGACACCGAAGAGAGAACGGTCGTGAGAAACGCCAGTCGAGGACCGCGGTTAGAGCTTTTGGCCCAGCTTTTCGCGGCTGATATGGACGCCCGTGGGCGTAATGATCATCTGATCCTCGCCCTTCCGGACAATGTCGCCGTCGACTTCCTCGGCGACCTGTCGGAGTTCGTCGACGATGTGTTCGACGGTACTATCCTCGGTCCGCAAGCGCGTGATGTCCGCGATGACGATGTCGCCATCGTAGACGGCGTCTTTGATATCGATCGCATCGGCCTGACTGCCGACCTCCGCGATGTGTACCTGCATCGCCGCCTCGGCGGAGCCCGTCGAGATGTCCTCGAGGTTCAGTTCCGAGTAGTCCTCGACGGACCGAGACTGGCTGCCGCCGAGAATTTTGCTCATGAGTCCCATTGGCGGTATCCACCGCCGCCGTCAGTATAGTTCTTACGTCAGACACGGTCCCGGCGGCGGGACTGTCCGTGCGGGCGACGGATCGCCCACGTCTCCGTGGCGGCGAGGAGCCGACCGAAAGCGTCCCGTCGTCCGAGACGATACTGGTCGTCCATAGCTTTTTCAGCCGCAGACGCCACGCGCAAATTATGACGTTCAGCATCTGCGTCCGCGAGGAGTACGAGACCGAGCGCGGTGACCGCCACCGCCGCTTCGGCGTCGCGGTCACGACGCGGTTGCCCGGCGTGGGGACGCTGTGTCCGTTCGTCAGCGACAGCGGTGCCGTCGCCACCCAAATTCTCGTCAACGTCGATCTCGGCGCGCGCGGCATCGAGTACATCGACGACGGATTGGCCGTCGACGACGCCCTTCAGGCCCTGCTCAACGCCGACGACAGCGCGCCACAGCGCCAACTCCACGGCGTCGACGGCGAGACGACATTCGCCTTTTCCGGGCGCGAGTGCGTCGACGAGTACGGCCACCGCGAGGGCGACCACTTCACCGTCGCGGGGAACATGCTGACCGGCGACGCCGTTCTCGAGGCGACCGCCGAGGCCTACGCGGCCAACGCGGTCCACGACGCGACGGACCGCGCGACCGGTCCGCGCGCCGTCACGGCGGATGTCGAGACCGACCCGCTCGCGAAGCGGCTGATCGACGCGTTGGCGGCCGGCGACCTCGAGGGCGGGGACAAACGCGAGGAACTGTCGGTCCAGAGCGCGGCGGTGGTCGTCGAGACGACGGAGTCACACGCCGTCGAGCCGCCGTACAACGATCTGCGACTCGACGCGACCGAGACGCCGATCGCGGCTCTCCGGGAGACCTACGACCTCGCGGAACGGGGCTACAGGGACACCCTCGAACGGTACGAGGGTGCGTTTACCGCGGGGTCGCTCGACGAAGTCTCGGAGTGACACCCCGACTCAGTCGACCACAGTGAGTGTCTGCCCCTCAGTTGCGCCCAAGCGCATCGGCTCGTCCTGCCACTCGATTGTGAGGCGGTGACGCGGCAGGTACGGAGCCAAGGTGTGAACCGAAAGCAGGCCGCGGTAGACGCCGTCGCTGACAACGGGGAGGTGTTTGACGCCGTTCGTGCGCATCGTTTCGGCGGCGTCGGCGATCGTCGCAGTCGGCGAAACCGTCGTCACCGGCGACGACATGATCACTCGAGTCGCCGGGCGTTCGGCCGTTTCCGCGACCAGTGCGACGATATCCGATTCGGTGACGATGCCGACGACCGACTCGTCCTCGAGGACGGGGAGCGCGGACACCGGTGGCCGACGGAGGGTGCGGGCTGCCTCGGTCACGGGCGTTTCAGGGGCGATCGGCGGCGGCGAACGGAGGTCGACCGATTCGACTGTCGTCTCGATCATCACGGTCTCGTGGTACCACGAACCACTACATAGGCCTAGTGGACAAACGTCTCTTAGGTGCTAGTATTCCTAGCAGTGACAAGAGGTGGAACAGTGGTTACTCCGACATTCAAGGCACGTAGCTGCAGTCAACGACCAGTTTTTGGCATTCGTTCCGCTCGCTGCCGCGGCACGGCCTACCCGGTGAACTCGTAGAGTTCGTCGCCGACGTGGTGTAGCGAGTCGACGACCTTCCCCTCATTCCCGGCCATCTCCGCGCCGTCGACGCGGGCGCGGCCGACGGCGAGCACCTTTCCGTGGGACTCCTCGGCGATGACGACCAGATCGTCCGGCGAGATGTCCGCAGTCGCCTCGGTGATCCCCGGCCGCATCACGTCGGCCCCGTCGCTGACGAACGAAACGGCTCCCGCGTCGACGGTAACAAGCCGTTTCTCGGGTTCGTAGGCGTTCGCCCCGCGGACCGTCAGAAAGAGATCGTCGCCGAACTCTGCGACCTGTGGCTCGCCGTCGATGAGGACGACCTCCCAGTCGGTGTCCTCGAACTCGACGCGCTCGTAGGCGTCGCCCTCGGGCGAGACGCCGAGTTGCTCCTCGAGAACGTCCTCGAGATCGGACACCGCATCGCTACGGAGGTGATGTCGGGACTTGACTTGCATGTCCGGAGCAACGCGCGGTCCGGAGTTAAAAGGCGCGTTCCGGGGACCGGTCGCCGGCCGCGAATCGGGACCCCTGGCGGCCAGTACAGGGTGAGCGTGTGATAATCGATAAGTACCCGCATGCCGTCGGCTCACGCATGTGGCCCTCCAAGACCCGGACGGAGACGGTCACCTGTCTCGCCTGTGGGACCGAGCGGCCCCGCGACGAGGCCCGTGAGTACGACAAGCACGGTGACCGCTGGGATCGCGACGGCAAAACCTTCGAACACCTCTGTAAGTCCTGTCACGGTGACCTCTGTCATCACCCTCGCGACGAACTCGAGGCGCTACTGGTCGACCTTGAGGCCGGCGAACGAGACCGGGCCGCCTTTCTGACGCGCTATCTCGCGACGGTCGAGGAACGGTACGGCACGCTCGAGGAGCGGGAGCGGTAATCGCTAGAGGTCGGTCGCGACGAACCGCCGGTAGCCGATGAGGGGAGCGAGCACTGCCCACCCCAATAGGACGGCGGCGCTGAACCAGACCATGGAGCGATCGGCGTCCGACTCGAGCACGGGCACCAGCAGCCGTTCGTAGGCGAGACTTGGAGAGAGCGCGCCGACGTAGGACGTCCACCACGGTTGGGTCACTGGTTCTTCGAAGCCGGCCGCGGCATAGGCAAGCCCGTCGGGCACGAACCGCCAAACGAACAGGAGGAGAAGCAACGCGCCGAAGACGGCGAACGTCGCCCACGTCTGGGTGCGAACCGTCGCCGAGATGCCGATCGCGATGGCGAGGTACGCGAGCCCCAGACCGGCGCTGGCGAGGAGATAGCCGAGAACGGCGGTCGTCGGGATCGTGTGTCCGGTGACGAAGACGACGGCGAGGCCGGCGAAGACGCCCGCGAGCAGGGACACGACCAAGATCGCGTATCGGCCGACGTACGTCCCGAGGACGATATCGCGTCGGTCGTGTGGCAGCCCGAGCAAAAGCGTCAGCTGGCCGTTCGAACGCCGCCTGACGATCGCGCTCGAGGCGAGCAGCAGCCCGGCCACCGGCACGAGGAGCACGCTGGGAAGCGCAAAGTAGTCGATGAGGTTGCTGGAACCGGCGTATCCTCGGTCGACCTGCCTGACGTGGAGTTCGGCGAGGACGGCAAAGATCAGCGCGAAGGTCGCGGCGAGCGCGTACAACTGCCGGTTTCGGATCGCGTCGCCGAGTTCCTTCCGAGCGATCAGCAGCCAGTTCATGTCGCCCCCTCCGTGTAGGAGACGAACAGCTCCTCGAGCGACGTCTCACCGGTCGAAAAGTCGCGGATCGTCGCTCCGGCGGCCCGGATCTCGTCGAGCACCCGGAGTTTCGCGTCGGCGGTACAGCCGACGACGAGGGTGTCGTCGCGTTCGTCGACCGTCGATACTCCATCGAGGGACGCGACGGCGGGCGCGACGGCGGCCGGCTCGCCAGTCAGGTCGACGATCAGCTCCGAGCCGGCGTCGGCCGTCTCGCGGAGCCCGTCGATCGTGTCGACGGCGACGAGGTCGCCCGCGCGGAGGATGGCGACGCGGTCGGCGACCGCCTCGACCTGTGCCAGGATATGACTCGAGAAGAAGACGGTAGTGCCGCGGTCGCGTTCCGTGCGGACGATTTCGCGCATGCGTCGGACGCCGTGGGGGTCGAGTCCGGTCGACGGTTCGTCCAAGATCAACACGTCGGGCGACCCGACCAATGCCATCGCGAGCGCGAGGCGCTGTGTCATCCCCGTCGAGTACGCCGCGGCGGACCGGTCTGCGGCGTCGGCGAGACCGACCCGCTCGAGCAGGGCCCCCGGCTCGTCGTCGGCGTCGGCCGCCTCGATCGCGTACGCGAGGTGCTGGCGACCGGTCATCGTCTCGAACGGTGCGAAGCCCTCGGGCAGGATACCGACGCGTTCCCGGACGGCGACCGGGGCTTCGGTGACATCGTGACCGAGCACGTCGACCGAGCCGCTCGAGGGATGCGTGTAGTGGAGCAGGATGTCGATCGTTGTCGACTTGCCGGCACCGTTCGGCCCCAGGAAGCCGAACACTTCGCCGGACTCGACGGTCATATCGATACCGCGGAGGGCGTGAACGTCGCCGAAGCGCTTGGTAACGTTTTGGAGGGCTATCGCAGACATTTACTCCAACAGTATGTTGGATATAAAATATATATTCCGGTCGAAGACGCATCGAGCCGCGGTCTCGGCGGGTCGGACGCGTGTGGGCGGGCGGATTCGCATCCCGACACGACTTTCACTCTTACGCGCGTAGCCCTCGTCATGAGTGACGACGCACAGGCCGACGCCGGAACGGTGGAAGGCCAGGGTCCCGTCGAGGTCTCGGAGGATCTCGCGCGCCATCTCGAGAACAAGCGCGAGGAACTGTTCGAGAAGTTCGAACTCCGCGACGAGTTCCCGCCCGAGGTTCTAGAGGAGGCCGAAGCCCGAACGGAGGGTGTGACGGCCGAAATAAGCGACGAGATCGACGAGCGGAAGGACCTGCGCGATCTGACGACGTGGACGACGGACCCGATCGACGCCCAGGACTTCGACGACGCGCTTTCGATCGAGGAACGCGACGACGAGTACGTCCTCTGGGTCCACATCGCCGACGTGACCCACTACGTCAACCCGGACACGGCGATGTGGGACGAAGCCGTCGAACGGGGCAACACGGTCTATCTCCCCGGGTACACGGTCCACATGCTGCCGCCGGTGCTCGCCGAGACGGTCTGTTCGCTGGTCGCCAACGAGGACCGACTCGCCCACACCGTCGAGATGCACCTCGACAAGGAGCATTTGAGCTACGAGAACATCGAGATCTACAAGTCCGTCATCCAGTCCGACGAACGGCTCACCTACGCGGAGGCCGAAAGCCGTCTCGAAGACCCGGACGCGCCGCTCCACGAGGAGAACAAACTGGTCTACGATCTCGCCGAGCAGATGCACGAACAGCGCAAGGAGGACGGGTCGCTCGTCCTGAACCCGAGCCGCGACCGAGCCCACACCATCATCGAGGAGTGCATGCTAAAGGCCAACAAGGCCGTCACGCACGAACTCATGTGGAACCGCGGCGTCGAGGCCATGTATCGCGTCCACCCCCAGCCCAGCCCCGACGAATGGTCCGAGGCGCTGCGCGAGATTCAGGACCTCGACGGGGTTTCGATCCCCGGCAGTACCTGGGACGACCCCCGAAAGGCCGTCAACGCGACGCTCGAGGAAGCGCCGGGCCGCCAACTGGACAAGATCCAGTGGGCGGTGATGAAGGTCATGCCCCGAGCGCGGTACATGAACGACCCCTTCGGCGGCCACCACGCGCTGAACTTCGAGATCTACGGCCACTTCACGAGCCCCATCCGCCGGCTCAGCGACCTGATCAACCACTGGATCGTCTACCAGAACGACGTTCCCGAGAACCTGATCGAACTCTGCGATCGCGCCAGCGACAAGCAGAAAGACGCCGAGCAATGTGAGCGCGAGTACAAGGACTTCCTGCAGGAGGTCGGCCTCGATCCGATGGCGGTCAACAACCGCGGGATCGAAGTCGTCGACGAGAGCGAAGCCGAGAAAACGTTGTGAGCGCGGCGCTGGCAGGCAGGCGGTACGGTGGCTGACTGCCACCTTCCGATTGAGAGGCCCCGCTCGAGCGGGCTACTCATCAACCGACACCGATTTCTCGTAGACGTGTTCCTCGAGCCCCGCCGCCAGATCGGACTTTCGGGTCGCGACGCGTTCGAACCCCCGAGATTCGTAGAACGAGATGCCGATATCGTTGGCCGCGAGGACGGCTACCCGGAGGCGGTCGAACTCCGCGGCGAACGCCCGCTCGAGGGCCTCGAGCAACGCGGTTCCGATCCCCTCGCCCCAGTTGGCCGGCCGGATGTAGAGACGAGCGAGAAACGCGACCGACACATCCTCCGGCCAGGGGACGGCGTGTGCGAACCCGTAGTAGTCGGGCTCGAACGCGGGGCTGGCGGCCGGCGGGTCCGTCGCGACGAGAAACGCGGCGTCGTCGCGGTCCGTCGCCGTCGCGATCGACGACTCGAGATCGCCGATCGCGTACCACTCGTCGACGACATCAGCGACCGTTTCGGGACCGATGACGTCGTCGTAGGCGGCGTGCCAACTCTGGCGTGCGACCCGATGGACGGCCCAGACGTCGTCGACCGTCGCCGGGCGGACGTCTCGACTCACGTCCGGGGGTAGCACGGCGGTCGGTAAAAAGCGGGGCCCGACCCCACGCGATCCGTTACGGTCGCTGCGCGATGAATTCGAGCCCGACAGACGTGTTCCACGTGGCCTCGAGCGGCTCCACCGACCGGCGGGCCGTACGGGACCACCGAGACCGCGTCCGGGGACGCTGTCGTCGCCGTCGCACGGCCCGAGCGACCTACCGCGAAATGTCCTCGCCCTGATTTTTGACGACGGTCTCGACCTCCTCGGCGGTGACGAGCGCGACATCGCCGGGGATCGTCCGCTTGAGCGACGCGGTCGCCGCGGCGTACTCGAGGGCGGTCGGCACGTCGTCGCCGTTGAGACGACGCGCGATGAACGCGCCGGCGAAGGCGTCGCCGGTGCCGATCGGATCGACGGTCTCGGTGTCGTAGGCGTCGTGGTCGTGGACGACGCTGTCGTGCCAGCCGACCGCCCCCTCGGAGCCGCGGGTGACGACGACGGTCGTGAAATCGTACTGCGAGCCGAGTTTGTGTGCCAACTGTCGCGGGTCGCCCTCGAACCCGAGGACCGTTCGCGCGTCGCGGGCGGCGATGATGAGGACATCGATCCCCGGGAACAGCCGCGTCAGCGTCTCCTTGGCCTCGTCGGGTGACCAGAGCTTGCGCCGATAGTTGAAATCGAAGGCGGTCGTCGTCCCGCCTTTCCGAGCCGCTTTGAGCAGGTTGAGCGTCGTGTCTCGCAGCGTCGAGGAAAGCGCGGGCGTGATCCCGGTCGTAAAGAAGACCTGCGCGTCCCGGATTCGATCGAGATCGAACTCGCGGGCCTCCGCCGTCGAGACGGCGGTGTTCTTCCGGTCGTAGATCACGTTCGTGCCGCGGGGTTTGCCCGCGTGCTCGAGGTAGTAGGTCCCTTGCCGGCCACGGTGGCTCCAGACGACGTCGGTCTCGATCCCGTGGCCGCGGAGTTCGCCGACGACCCGTCGGCCGAGCGCCGTCTCGGGCACTTTCGACAGCCAGGTCGCCGATGCGCCCAGCCGACTCGCCGCGATGGCGACGTTGCTCTCGGCCCCGGCGGCGCGGACCTCGAACTCGTCCGCGTTCTCGAGTCGTTCGTCGCCCGGCGGCGACAGTCGGAGCATCGTCTCGCCGAACGTAACGATATCGGTCTCGCTCACGGCTCTTCCCCCCGGATCGATCGGCAGTGAACGGCAGCGTCTCCGTCGGCCATACTCGAGGCGACGGTCGGCGATGGTATAAGTTGTGGCGGTTATCGAGTAACGTGTCCCACACGAGGGGGCATTGTTTCACCGCCCGTCCCTTCCGAGGACTCGCGCGGACGGATGCCGGGCCGACCGAAAGGCTATACCATCGCTGCTCTAACACGTTCACGGATGGTGTCGTCAGACGGACTCAAAACGTGGTTCGACTACCAACTCCTCTTCATGGGGCTCGCTATCGTGTTTGTCTGTGTCATAGCAGTGAGCAGCCGACTCGTGGCGTATCTGGGGACGCTTCCGCTCGCAGACCCGACGTTCGCGCTCGCGGTCACGGGAGGCGGTATCCTCGTGATTTTCCTGCTGGTTGTCCTGGCGGGACTGCTGAACCGAGAACGGCAGTAACCCCAGAACCGACGAACTACGGACCCACGTCCAGCGACGACGTGACCGACACCACCGCCGTCCCGTCCTCCCGCTCGAGTCCCACGTCGACCCCGAACGCCTCGAGCAGCGTACACCGCGTCTCGACGTGGTCGGTCACGGCGGGAATCCGCATCCGTCCGCCCGCGAGCGCGAGACAGACGAGCAACTGGTCGGCCATGTGTCGATCGACCGGTGCCGCCCCCTCGAGAAAGCGGTTCGCGGCGTCGGCGGCCTCTTCGCCGACGCGCTCGGCTGGTTTCCCGCGCTCCCCGAGGGCGGAGAAGCCGGCGACGCCGGTCCCATGGTCGATGCGGAGCACCAGCGCGGAGCCGGGCGAGGGACTCGCCGTCGTCGTCTCACAGCGCGTCGTCAGTTCGAGACCGGCCGCCGAGTCCAGTCGCTCGAGCGCGCCTTCGGCCTGCCGGGACGCGACATCGCGGTCGGCCAGCGATTCCGACTCGATCGAGGAGATGCGAAGCCCCTCGAGCGGCCCCCGTTCGGTGAGGGTGATCGGCTCGAGGCGCGAGGGCACGAGTCGGAGCGTGACCTCGCCGCCGCCGTCGGGATAGAACCCGCGCCGGTCGACCTCGCAGGCGGCTTCGACGCCGAACCGGCGGATCAAGGGGAGTTTGACGTAGCGGAAATAGTCGAGCGGCGGCGACCACGCCACGTCCGTCCCGCCGGTAACCGTCACCGAGAGCGGGGACTCGAGGATCGTCGCCAGCGGCAGGAGGGCGTTGCACAGCAGCGTCGCGCTGCCGGCGGTTCCGATGTCGACGGCGTACGTTCCGCCCTCGAGTCCGCCGTGCCCGGAACCATCAGCGGCCTCGAGACCCGGATCGAACGCGATCGTCTCCGCACCCAGTTCGGCACCCGCGACGTCAGCCTCACAGAGTTCGGCCATCGTCTCGAGGACAGCCAGATGCTGGTGGCGAAGCCCGGGCGTCGGCCGGTCGCCGCGAACGTGCTCGAGTCGAACCGGCTCGTTCTCCAGGACCGACAGCGCGAGCGCCGTTCGGAGAAACTGGCCGCCGGCGCTCGAGCCGTCGAGTTCGCGAGAGGTCGTCATGTGCGGGGATTGGGTCTCAAGTCACCTACTAGTGCCGACGTCGGTTCGTGTCGCTCGTGGGCCGGTGGGCAACTGTTCATTCGAGCCGAGTATCCGTAAACCGGCTGTAAAATACCTGTGGCTGTGGTAGCCGTTTCAAAGAGGTTCGTTACAACGACGGGGGTTTCCAATTATCAGCGTCGAAGTACTCTACACAGATCAAAAACATGGATTCGAACCCATTTATTTTAAAATAGGGGAGAGTATACCGGAATAGAGGTGAAAGGTATGGATGAAAACCATCGATCGACTGGTATCACTATCATACTCCTCGGTATTGCGGGTATTGGTATTTTTGCCGTTGGTCCGTCCGGCGGTTCTAACAAGAGTACCGGAATCGCGGTCAGTACTTTCTTCGTCCTTTGTGGATTGTTCGTCTATTGGGACCCCGATATCGGAGAACTCACGTCAGCTAGCTCTTGGGTCAATGGACTGTTTTGGATCGTCGTGGGTGTCGGTATTATCACGTTCGTAGTGATGTTTGAACCGACTCTTCTGTCGGTGAAAGGAAATGGCATCATCATCGGCATCTTTCTCACCGTAATTGGTGTATATCAGCTGATAGAGCTTCGACGCCAGTGACGTTCTCTCACGAGTGAACTTACGGAGTCGCCACCACAGACGGAGCCTACGCACGGCAATCCGCGGGATCGCTCTATCCATCCGAAAGTGGTGATACGAGTTCCAGACCGATCGCACAACCATCGTGCGATCGGGTATGCGGTGACTCGCAATGGCTACTATCGATCGGGCCGGCTTGCCCCGGCAGAATAACGACCCGGAGACAATGAGATCAGTCAACATGCACGCGTTCCGTACGACGAGCAAACTCGCGGACCGCCGAAGTGATCGGTCGGTCCGATCAGAAGGGGAGAGAGGGCGGTGAGGGAAGTTCGTCCCAGATACCTTCTCTCGGGTCGGCTGGGGCTTCCCCATCCTTAAGGCAGACGGCACAACGAGCACAATCCGTCATATCGAGAACGTTGTTACAGAACGCATAGACACAGAGGACACACACGAACGCCCCAACGCCGCTCGTGCTAGTCGTACAAACGGGCCCACAGGTCCTGCAGTCCAGTGCCAAACTGATGATCCAATCTGCACAGCTGGTACACGACGGTCCGCATGGACCAACGAGTTCCGACAGCTCCTTCGCGAGGAACCCTTCAGCCCAATCAATGATGATCCGTTTAATAGTCGAGCCGACGGCGGCAACCTCGACTTCGTCGACAGGTTCGACGGAAAACCGAGATTCAAACCCAGGAGTGAGTTCCTGTCGTTTCGAATCAAACGACCCCTGATCGACCATGATGCGGAAACTCCGGACCCCCGTGTCACTCGTTTCCGCGGCTTCGATACCGACGTTCGCATGAAATCCATCGACATTGGTCCCAGTGAATACCTGAGCGCTCGCGATCTCACCGTCAACGTCGAGGGCTGACAGCACCAACTCTTCCTCTCGACCGGTCGCAGGCCGTCTGAATATAACTCCCTCGTCGCTCCCGAGTAGCGAGCCAGCACCACCGGGGACTGACGGATAGTTCTTCGGAAGTTGCGACCGCTGATCAACGTCGAATGCGAACATCGCACCGACTTCGCCGCCATATTTCGCGATGACGAGGGTACCGAAGCCGTACTCCGCTTTCAGCATCGACAGTTCGCCGTCTTCCCCGATCCGTCGCTTTTCGATGTACTCTGCGTTCGGTAACGACTGTTGATCAATTTCCGACAGTATCTGCTGGACGTGGGGATGTTCTTCGAGTTTCTTGACTTCGTCCTCGTCGACTGATTCAGCGCTAACTGGCCCAATTAACCCACTGATACCGATACTCGTGCCGATCGCGCTCTTTTTCAGGACCGCTCTTCGGCTCTGCATACCTGAGTTGGACCCTCGATCAGACATTAATTATCGATCTCTGTAATAAACACAATGCATTATATTATTTTTAAGTATTTATATTGGGATTAAAATAAGTATCGTGCGCTCCCAGATCGAGATCATTGAAAGGTGGCATCGACGGGACTAGTACGCTCACAACGGCTGCGCTTGCTACTGGTCGCGAACCCTCGCAGCAAGTTCGGTTCGGGTCATCGGAGAACTCGAGTGCATCGGAAACTGCCCGATTTGACGGGTGCTACTACTGATGACCCGGATAGTCCCGCTCGAACCGGTCCTCGAGTTCGCGGTCGTCGAACCGGACGAGTACCGGTCGTCCGTGGGGGCAGGAATAGGGGTTCTCGCAGTCGTCTAACGCGTCCAATAGGTCGACGATCGACCCCTCCGTCAACGACGTGTTCCCGGTGAGCGACGGGTAGCAGGCCAGATCGCCGAGGAACTCGTCGGCCATCGCGTCGACCGTCTCGGCACCGGCCTCGCGGTCGCCGTCGACGAACGAGGCGAGCACGTCACGCAACCGCTCTGGCTCGAGCGTCTCCGCGAGCACTGCGGGCACGGTCGTTACGGCGACCGTGCGGTCGTCGATCCGGTCGGCGTAGAAGCCGAGTCGGGAGAGCGCCTCGTTGTAATGGTCGAAGGCTTCCGCTTCGGCCGCGGTCAACTCGAGTTCGACCGGTTCGGCAAGCGCCTGCGCAGTCGGGTCGTCCGCGAACGCGGCCTGCAGGCGTTCGTAGTTGACCCGTTCGTCGGCGGCGTGCTGGTCGATCAGGACGAGGCCGTCGGGGGCTTCACAGACCAGATAGGTGTCGCGGAGTTGACCGAGCACTCGCAGGGTGGGCAGCGAGTCGAACGCGGTCGCCTCGCCCGTCGCAGTCTCGCCGGTTAGCGTCCGCTGGTCGGTCGTAGCGTCGAACTTGCGCGCCGGACGCGAATCGCGTTCCCGGTCTCGATCCCCGGTCAACTCGGCGTTTCGCTCCGCATCGGACCGACTCGAGCCGTCTCCCGTTCCGCTCGACTCGGCTGCAACGTCGCCGTCCGTTTCCGATCCCGACTCGGCGCTTGCCGCCGTCGCGTTCGTCGCTGGGGTGTCCGTGTGACTCGAGGCAGCGTGCGGGTCCGCGGAGCGTCCGTCGCCGGGATCGTCCGAGTCGCTCGAGTCGCTCCCGGACCCTACGGTCGCGGGCTCACCGGACGGTGGCTGGATGTCCGGGTCTGCCTCCCCGTCCGAGGCTGTCGATTCGGTTCCGCTGTCGGTCGCTTCCGCAGCGGTCGACGCCGTCTCGAGACCGGTTTCGAGGGTCGCGGATTCACCGTCGGGTTTCCCGGACGCCGTATCCGTGGTCCCGCGATCACCGGGATCGACTCGTGCCTCGCCCGGTGCCGACCGGCCGCGGGGTGCGCGGGACCGAAGGAGGCCGTGTTCGAGCAGGGCACTCTCGACCGCGGCGTCGACCTGCCGGCGGACCGCGTCGTCGTCGTCGAAGCGGACCTCCCGTTTGCGCGGGTGGACGTTCACGTCGACCGCGTCGCCGGGCACCGCGAGGAAGAGGGTGACGAAGGGGTACCGGTCGCCGCCCAGTTGCGTGCCGTACGCCCCCATGATCCCCTCGCGGACGGCGTCAGCGGTCACGGCGCGACCGTTGACGTACGTTGCGAGATAGTCTCGACTCGAGCGATTCGTTTCGGGGTGGGAAACGAGGCCGGAAACGGACTCGAGAGGGCCCGGCGGGAGGTCGTCGCCGTCGGCGTCGACGGGGATCATCGACGAGGCAACCTCGCGGCCGTAGACCGCCAGTACGGCGGCCTGCAGGTCGCCCTGGCCCGTCGTCGAAAACACCTCGCGACCGTCGTGGGTCAGCGTGACCGCCACGTCCGGGTTCGCGAGGGCGTAGCGGGTGACGACGCGGTTGACGTGGGCGAACTCCGTCGCGGTCGTCTTGAGGAACTTCCGGCGGGCCGGCGTGTTGTAGAACAGGTCCTCGATCTCGACCGTCGTCCCCGCGGGACAGCCCGTCGGCTCGACGCTGGTCACGTCGCCGCCCTCGTAGACGAGTTCCGTCCCCGCACCGTCCCCGCCGCGGGGCCGCGACCGAACGGTCATGCGCGACACCGAGCCGATGGTGTGCAACGCCTCGCCGCGGAAACCAAGCGTGGCGACGCCGGATTCCAAGTCCTCAAGGCCGTCGATCTTGCTGGTCGTGTGCTCGCGGACGGCCGTCCGGAGGGCGGCCTCGGTCATCCCGTGGCCGTCGTCGGCGACCCGGATCAGTTCGGTGCCGCCCTCCTCGACGGTGACGTCGACGCTCGAGGCGTCGGCATCTAAGCTGTTCTCGACGAGTTCCTTCACCGCGCTGGCGGGGCGCTCGACGACCTCGCCGGCGGCGATGCGGGCGACGGTATCCTCGTCTAACTCGTGGATCTCGGTGGCGTCCTGCGGGGGGGTGTGCTCGTCACTCATGGTGAGTCGGCGTCGGTATGGGGATCGCTCCGACGCGCCTGCTGTGTCGGCTACAGGTACAGACGGCGTGTGGTTAGGTCTTACGTCCTGGGCAGTCCCGTCCGGTCGTCAGTCCTCGAGACCGAGGTCCTGGGACATCGAATTGCCGGCGCGGGGAACGCCTTTCACCGTCACCGTCTCTCCGGTCATGAAGGAGGCGGCCGGGCTGGCAAGAAACTGGACGACATCGGCGATTTCCGCGGCGTGACCGATGCGGCGATCGGGTTCCTCGCGGGGCGGCATGGCCTCGCTGTCGATGCCGAGCGTGTCGGCGACGCCGGGCGTCTGGATCAGGCCGGGTGCGATGCAGTTGACGCGGATGCCGTCCTCGGCCCACTCCGTGGCGAGGGTTTCGGTCAGGCTGATGATCGCGGCCTTCGACGCGCCGTAGTGGCTCTCGCCGGGCGCGGCGTGCTGGCCGTTCACGCTCGAGAGGTTGATGATGACGCCGCCGGAGCCCTCGCGCATGACCTTGCCGGCGAGTTGCGTACAGTGGACGGTGCTGTTGAGGTTGAGGTCAACGATGGTCTTCCAGCCGTTGGCCGAGATGTCCTCGAACGGCGCGACGAACTCCCCGCCGGCGTTGTTCACGAGGATGTCGACGTCGCCGAACTCGTCGACGGTGTCGTCGACGAGAGTCCGGACCTGTTCGCGCTCGCGGACGTTACACTCGACGGCGATGGCCTCACCCGTGTCCGTGGCCGCGTTGATTCCCTCGGCGACCGGCCCCACGCGGTCCATCGACCGGGAGCAGATCGACACGTTCGCGCCGCTCGCTGCGAGCGTCTCCGCGATCGCTTGGCCGATTCCCTGACTCGCACCGGTGACGATCGCGGTCCGTCCCGCCACGTCGAAGTCTGGCTCGTGCATCGTGCTAACGGGTGTCCCAGCGTCTCAAAATTCTACCGATGGTGGGAACCGCCGTGCTCGACGAGCACCTGGAGGCGACCCTCGAGCCTGACGGACGGGAGCGGCCGGGCGGGTACCCGGGCAGCGACGGCGTCGGCCGGTCCTACCCGTGGTGCTGGGCTCGGTCCGCGGATCGGTGAAAGGTCTAAGGGCACTCCGATGGTCGATACCCCCGTCGAGTTCGGAGACGGAGTGTTCCATCACCATGCACAACTACACCGTCGACGTTCCCGAGAGGGGAGAACGAGGGATTCGAATCGAATGCAACGACCACGGTGAATGGGAGGAATTTCAGCCCGGATACCGGATGGTCGCCTTTTACTGCGAGGGCTGCGGGCTCGAGCTCGAAGTCGATCTCCGCGATTGTTACGACTGGCGCGATCTGGGCGAACTGTGCTAACGTCCCGTTGGCCGACTGTGGACTCGAGACCGACCGCCACGAGTCGCGCCACAGAACTGAACCGCGGTTCGCCGACGAGATCCCTCGGTTCACGGCCATTCCTCGCGAGCGCCGTCCCGAAGACCCGTACGGCTCGACCGAAACGACGAGTCTAGCGCAGTGGGAGCACGGAGGCCGCCGTCGAATCCGTGGTCCGGGGCGGGCGGAGCCCACGACTGACGCACCGAAACCGCAGGCCGACGAGCGGCAGGGCGGCCGACGCTTCCGGCATCAGCAGTCAGCGTTCACCGGAAACGTGGTGTGTCACTGGGTAGCTACGGTGTCGGGGAGACCGTCCGACGCCGACATCCCTATCCAGGACGCCGCGCCGATGACGGCACTGACTCGCACTGCAGCGGGTTCGAGCGGCGCACCGCCCTCGCATGCAGTCACTCCTCGAGTCGCTCCTGGAGTTTCTGGACCGTCGAGACGAGTTCGATCGGCGGCGTCGTGTTCACATCGAGCGACTCGAGTTCCTCGAGAACGGCTTCGGTCTCGGGATCGATCGATCGCGTCTCGGACGCGGCCTCCGGCGGGCCGCCGTCGGTCGACGCCGACCGAGACGGGGCCTGTCCCTGGGCAACCGTTTGCGTCCGCATCGTTCCGCTGCCCAGATCGAACGTGGCCTGAACGGGTTCGCTCGATCCGCCGCCCTTCGCCTCGATGGCTTTTTCCTCGCGTAGCCGCTCCAAGACGTCCCTCGAGCGGTCGACGACGGGATCGGGAACGCCGGCGAGGTCGGCGACGTGAATCCCGTAGCTGCGATCCGTCGGGCCGTCGCGAACGGTCCGGAGGAAGGTGACCTCGCCGTCGCGTTCGTCCGCGGCGACGTGGACGTTGGCCACGCGCGGGAGGGTGTCGGCGAGCCCGGTCAGTTCGTGGTAGTGAGTGGCAAAGAGCGTCTTCGCTTTGACCTCGTTGTGGAGGTACTCGGTCGCGGCCCAGGCGATCGAAATGCCGTCGTAGGTCGCCGTTCCGCGGCCTACCTCGTCCAAAATGACCAGCGACTCCTCGGTCGCGGTGTGGAGGATGTTCGAGAGTTCGCTCATCTCGACCATAAACGTCGAGCGGCCCTGTGCGAGTTCGTCCAACGCGCCGACGCGGGTGAAGATGCCGTCGACCAGCCCGATCTCGGCCCCCTCGGCGGGGACGAAACTGCCGGCCTGTGCCAGGAGAACGATACAGGCGACCTGGCGCATATAGGTCGATTTCCCGGACATGTTGGGCCCGGTAACCACGAGGAAGCCGCGATCCTCGTCCAGCCGCACGTCGTTGGGAACGAACTCCGTCGTCTGCTCGACGACCGGGTGACGGCCCTGGTCGATCTCGAGGCGGTCGCCTCGATGGAGGTCGGGCTGTACCCAGCGGTTTTCGGCGGCGTGTGTCGCCAGGCTCGCGAGCGCGTCGACCGTCGCCAGCGCCCGGCCGACGTCTTGCAGCAGTTCGGCCCGCGCGGCGACTTCCTCGCGGAGGTCCGCGAAGAGTTCGTACTCGAGGTCGCCGCGCCGGTCCTCGAGCCGGAGGATTTCGCGTTCCTTCTCCTCGAGTTCGTCGGTGGTAAAGCGCTTCGAGTTCTTCAGCGTCTTGATCTCCTCGTAGTGGTCGGGGACGCCGTCGGCGGCGGATTTGCCGACCTGAATGTAGTAGCCGTCGGTCTTGTTCCGGTCGACCGTGACGTGTGAGAGTCCGTACTGGCGCTTCTCGCGATCGGCGAGCGTGTCGAGCCACTCCCTGATCGCCTCGTGGCGCTCGATCACCTCGTCGAGTTCGTCGTCGTACCCCTGCTGAAGGAGTTCCCCCTGCGTCACCGTCGATGGCGGGTCCTCGGCGATAGCGTCCGCGAGCGTGTCCCGGAGTTGCCGGGCGGCATCTCGATCCGGTCGGTCGACGATCTCGGAGAGCGGCGAGTCGGCCAGCTCCGGGTTCGACTCGATCGAGTCGGCCAGCGCGGGCAGCACTGCCAGCGTCTCCCGGACCGCGAGGAGATCCCGCGCGTCGGCGCTGCCGTGGGTCGCCTTCGAGGCGAGGCGAGCCAGATCGTAAGCCTCGCCGAGCGTCTCCTGAACCTCGTCGCGGGCGAGCGCCGCCGTCGAGAGCGCGGCCACGCTCTCCTGACGGTCCTCGAGCGTCGCGAGCGAGCGCCGCGGGCGCTGGAGCCACTCCTTCAACAGGCGGCCGCCGGCGCTGGTCTCGGTGTGGTCGATCGTCGCGAACAGCGAGCCGTCGCGCTCGCCTTGCATCGTCTCGGTCAACTCGAGGTTGCGCTGGGTGGTCGCATCGAGCGTGACGTGGTCGTCGCCGTGGTGGGCCTGAATGCGGGTCATGGAAGCGAGCACGCCCGCGCCGGTCTCCGCGACGTAGGAGAGGATCGCGCCGGCCGCCGCGATTGTCGGTTCGCCGACCGAGAGTCGGTCGACGGTCTCGGTGCCGAACTGCTCGCGAACCGTGTGGGCCGCCCGCTTGGGCGCGAACGATTCGGTCTCGTGGAGGGTCAGGGTAGCGTCGATGCGCTCGCGAACGGTCGTCAGCAGTTCGTCGTCGGTTCGCACGGCCGGTCCCGGCAGGACCTCGACCGGATCGAACCGATAGAGTTCCGTCAGCGCGTCGTCGGCGTCGTCGGCGTCCGCGACGAGGAATCGCCCCGTCGTCACGTCGGCGACGGCGAGTCCGTACCCGGATTCACCGCCGCTCGAGCCATCGGCGCTCCCGCCGTCGACGACCGCCGCGAGGTACTGGGCGTCGGCGTCGCTGGTCTCGAGGAGCGTCCCGGGGGTCACGACGCGGACGATCTCGCGGGCGTGGCCGGACTCGGTCTCGTACTGGTCGGCGACGGCGACGCGATAGCCTCGCTCGACGAGGGCCTTGAGATAGGGCGTCAGGTCGTCGAGCGGCACGCCGGCCATGGGATAGGACGAGCCGTGAGAGGACTTCTGTGACACCTTGAGGTCGAGTTCCTCGCTGACGAGTTCGGCGTCCTCGCCGAAGAACTCGTAGAAGTCGCCACACTGCATCGCCAGTAAATCGGCGTCGGTGCCCTCTTTGAGGGAGAAAAACTCTCCGACGATCCCCGTCGCCTCGGTCATATCCGGGGACTATCCCTCCACCGCAAAAACCCTGCGGGATCCGCGGTGAAAGTGGACGGTCGGCGACGCTACCGAGCGCGATCAGTACAGCGTCCCGCCCAGCGGTACGTCATCGTCGGGCGACACCAGCATGGGATACCCCTCCTCACTGGGAACGCCGACGGTCAGCGCCTCCGATTTGAACCCCGCGATCCGCACGGAGCCGAGATTCGTCGCACAGAGTACCTGTCGACCCTCGAGGTCGGCGGCGTCGTAGTGGTGATCCAACTGTGCCGCGGACTGGATCTCCTCGTCGCCGAGGTCGATCCACAGCTTGGTCATCTTCGGCTTCTCGGCTTCGGGGAACGGTTCGGCCTCGAGTATTTCCCCCACCTCGATCTCGACATCGAACGGGCTCTCGACCATGCTCCGCGGTACCGTTGCCACCGAAAACTAGGTGTCGATCCGCGGCCGTCAGCCGCCGCGGGTGCGGTACCAGACGCGGGCACCGACCGGCGACTCGTCGGCCGCGAGGTCGAGTCGCCGCAGGACGAGGTCCCGAATCGCGAGGGTCACGACGAGTTCGATCGACTCGCCGTCCTCGGCCGTCACCTCGAAGACGGCGTGGCCGTCCCGCTCGGAGACGGCGGCGATCGTTCCGACCGACCATCGCTCGAGGTCGTGTGTCGGTTTCCGCGCGTGGATTCTATCGTGGGCCATACCGGACGAACGGGTGCCGAGGGGGTGAGTCTGGCGGGGGCAGCGGCTCCGGCTGCCGCCGGGCCGCGCGACCCGGAGACAGGTCAGTAGTCCCCGAGGACGCCGAGCCGTCTCGCCCGGCGGGTCGCGTACCGGAAGACCGCGTAGCCGAGCGCGAGGTACCCGACGGCGACCGCGAGCAGGACCGCGAGATCGGCCGCCGGGAACTCCCAGAGGCGAACGTTATCGATCATCGTCCGCTGGAGGAGCGCGCTGCCCTGGGCGAGCGGGAGGAACCGCAGCCAGCCGAGGTCGAACGCGGGTGCGGAGATCAACACGATAAAGCCGAACTGGAGCAGGTTGAGCCAGTTGCCGACCCGCTTGTAGAGGACGGTCACGCCGCCGGCGGCCAGCCCGAGCCCCAGCACCGAGACGATGCTGCACGTCGCGACGACGACGATCGTCCCCACGTTTAACTCGAGACTCCGCCCGGTGAGGAGGAGCATTATCGCAAGCAGTACCGACGAGGTGACGAACGACCGGACGATCTTGGCGAGGCCCTTCAACAGCGCCACGGGCGCGAAGCCAAACGGCGACATCACGTGTCGCTCGAGGGTCCCCCACTGGACCTCGCTCCCGATGTCGTTCGCGATCGAGGAGTACGCCCCGACAGAGAGCGACCACAGGAAGTAGCCGACGATGATCCCCTCGATGGAGTCGGTCAGCGCCTGTCCGGCGATCGCCCGACCGCCGTAAAACAACAGCCCAAAGAAGAACACCGAGGCGACGAGTCCGCCGATGGCGTTTGCGGGATAGCGAACGAAGATCAGGTACTCGCGGTAGAGGACGGCCCGCGCGAGATGTCGGTAGCCGGCCGGTCGCGGCGTTTCGGTCGCGTCCTGTCGACCCGCACCCGCGCTCATCGGTCACCTCGGTCGCCGCTCGTCAGTTCGACGAAGACGTCCTCGAGGTCGGGCTCGACCGTCCGGACGCGCTCGAGGGTCACGCCGTCGCTGCGGAGTGTCGCCAGCAGCTCGTAGAGGCCGTCGCTGTCGGTCACGACCTCGATCCGGTGGCCGGCGTCGCGTCGCTCGGCCTCGATCGCCTCGAAGCGCCGTCGGAGCCGCGAAACGAGCGCGGCGTCGATGTCGGCGCTCGTGATCCGAACGCAGTGGCGGTCCGTGTCGGAAAGCAAGGCGTCGACGGTGTCGTCCGCGATGATCGCCCCGTCGGACATGATGAGGACGCGATCACAGACCGTCTCGACGACATCCATATCGTGGCTGCTGAGGACGACGGTGAGGTCCTCCTCTTCGGCGAGGCGTCGCAGTTCCCGCTGGAGCGTCCGGGAACTCTCGATGTCCAACCCGAGCGTGGGTTCGTCGAGGAAGACGACCTCGGCACCACCGGCGAGGACGCTCGCCAGCGACACCTTCTGTTTCATCCCCCGGGAGAGATCGCGGACCGGAACGTTCGCCTTCGCCTCGAGGTCGAGTTGAGCCAGCAGTCGGCCGTGGCGGTCGCGGACCGAGTTCGGGTCGACGCCGCTGATCGTGGCGAAATAGCGGAGGTTCTCCCGGACGGTCAACCGCCAGTAATCGTTTCGCGCCCCCTCGAGCATCGCGTCGACGGCGCTGTAGGCCGCCCGCGGTCGCTCCCGGAGGTCGATACCGCGGATCCGGACGCTGCCCGCGTCCGGCACGACCATCCCGAGGAGCGACTTGATGAGGGTCGTCTTGCCGGCACCGTTGGGCCCCAACAGGCCCACGATCGAGCCGGTCTCGATGTCGAAGCCGACGTCGTCGACTGCGGTAACCGCCGTCTCGCCGTCTCCGAACCGCTTGGACAGTCCGGTGACGGAGACGGCGATGTCGCGGTCGTCCGTCGCCGACGGCTCGCTGCTGTCCGGGCGCGTCTCGACCGGCGGCCGCGCCGTCCCGCTCACCCGACCGGTCCCCACCGCGTCGTCGTCGGGAGTCGCGCCTGCTTTCTCACTGTACATGGCCACGGCATCCGGTCCGTTCGTCGGCCCGCTGTTTCCTCGCGCCGTCACAGTGCTGGTTTAAGTGACCGAGCTACAAAAACGCGCGGCCGCACCCGCGCTCTGCCTCGAGAGCAGTTCCTGCGTCCGTAGTCCGGGATATATTACGCTGCCCGTGGGAGGACGACTCGTCAGCCATGTCAGACCGCGACCATTGCGTGTTGATTCCGGTCGCCATCTTCGAGGGGGAAAGCGTCCCGCAGACGATCGTCGACGCGCTCGCGTCGATTCCGGTCGTCCTGCTCGGCTATCGCGAACTCCCCGATCAGACCGGAACGGATCAGGCACGCACGCAGTACGGCGACCGCGCCCGGGCCGAACTCGAGGAGTTGCGGACGGTCTTCGAGGAGGCGGGCTGTGACGTGACGTCGCGACTGGCCTTCACCCACGACCGGCTGGAAACGTTCGAACGGGTCGCCGTCGACGACTCCTGTGACGCTGTCCTGGTGCTCAATCCGGCACCCGTCCTCGAGACGATACTCGTCGCGGTTCGAAGCGAGGTCAACGTCGAGCATATCGCCCGGTTGCTCGCGACGATCCTCGACGGCACGACCCTCGAACTCACGCTCTTTCACGTTGCGCCGGACGAATCGAAGCGGGCGGCGGGAACGGAACTGCTCGAGACGGCCCGGTCGGAACTGATCGCTGCGGGGGTCGACGGCGGCCGGATCGATAGCGCGGTCGTCGTCGACGATTCGCCCACGGACGCGATCGTCGAGGCGGCGGCCGACCACGACCTCCTGGTAGCCGGTGAGAGTCGCCCGTCCATCCGTCGAGTCATCTTCCGGGACCGCGCCAAACGACTGGCCCGGCGGACGGTCGATCCGGTGTTGGTGATTCGCGGCGAGTACCTCGAGCCGGCAGACGGCGGGGACACGGCCGGCGGCTCACAACCGGGACCGAACTGACCGGCCGTCTCGCGGGGGCGAGGGGACTGACCGGCCGACCGGCCCCCAGAACCTCAGTCCTCAGGTTGCGACGCGCGATCGGCGTCCATCCCCTGCTCACGAGTCGCTGCCGCGTCGTCGCTCTCCTCGCGGACGACGATCACCGGCCCGACCGCCTCGGCAGCGATGCGCTCGGCCTCCTCGCCGAGGAGGAACGACCGAAGCGACGGGGACCGTTCGCCCATGACGATCGCATCGTGGCTCGTCGCAGCCTCGACGAGCGCCTCGAGTGGCGGTTCGTCGACCGCGAGGGTGGTCTCGACATCGAGTCCGCGTTCGGCGAGGGAGTCGGCAGCCGCCGCGATCGATTCCCGACCGCCGGGTTCGTCGTCGGTTGCCAGAAAGAGCGTGACGCCGATCTCGCGGTCGCCGACCAGTTCGGCGACGAACGCGGTGATCCGGTCGACGGCGACGTCGCCGGTCAACGACACGAGGAGACGATCGACCGATCCGGTCGCCCCCGTGATGGCGTAGGCGTCGGCGGCGGCCTCGTCGGCGACCCGATCGACGGTTCGCTCCCGATCGTGGGTGAACACGAGGCGATGGTCGGCGCTCCCGCCGGCCGCTTCGAAGGCCTCGACGAGATCGGTGAGGGCGGCGTTTGCACGGTCCTCGTACTGGAGACGAGCCTGGTCCGGCGGCGTCTGCTCCGGGAGGACGTGGTAGCCGAGCACGGTCACGTCCATCGTTGCGAGCAGCGTCGGGAGGCCGGTCGAAACCGACTCGCCCTCGAGAATCGCCAGCGGAACCAGCACGCGCGTCATTCGACCACCCCCTTCAGCGTCACGTCACGGCCATAGTAGGCGTACCAGCCGGCGGTTGCGAGCATGATCCCGATGCCGACGAGTTGTGATGTCCGTTGCATGAACCCGATCAGGGCGAAACTCGCGAGCGCGCCGAGTATCGGGATCACGGGATAGCCGGGTACCCGGAAGTCGGGGTCGTACCACGACGGGTCGGCTCGCCGCAGTGCGAGCAGGGCCACGCAGAGCAGCCCGTACGTGACGAGATGGAGGAACGACGCGACCTCCGCGAGCAGTTCCACGCGGCCGGTCGCGACCAGCACGAGGATCGGCCCGCCGGCCATCCCCAGCGCGACATGTGGCGTGCCGTATCGGAGGTTGATATGGCTCGCGCGCTGCGGTAACAGGGCGTCCTTCGAGACCGCGTAGATGGCTCGAGACGTGCTGAGCACCGATGCGTTGGCGCTTGACATCGTCGCGAGCAGTCCGCCGAAGACGATCGCGACCGCACCGGCCGGACCGAAGTAGTGGCGGCCGACCTCGACCATCGCCGTTTCGCCGAACGTCGAGAGCCGATCGCTCCCGAACGCACCGGTCGCGACGAAGATCGCCGCGACGTAGAGGACGCCGACGACGAGGACGGAGCCGACCATCGCGAGGGGCAGGTTCCGTCCGGGATCGCGTATCTCGCCGGCGACGGTCGCCACCTGCGCGAAGCCGAGATACGAGGTGAACACGAGCGCCGCGGTCGTCAACACGGGCGTCGTTCCGAACGGCGCGAACTGTTCGGGAGCGGACGGCTCCCCGATGAGCCCCAGCGTGTCGAGCCCGCCGTAGCTGAGAAACACGATCAGGATCGACAGCAGCAACGCAACGATCCCGTTTTGCAGCTTCGCCGCGTTTTCCGTCCCCGTGACGTTCAGCACGGTCACGCCAGCGCCGAACAGCAGCGCCAGCGGGATGACGAGGCCGTCGCCCACCGGGACGCCGAGTTCCGCGAGCGTGTCGACGGCGTAGTAGCCGAAGCCGACGAGGTAAAACGCCGTCGCGAACACCAGTCCGAACCACAGTGACAGCCCGACGACGGCCCCGGGAAGCGTTCCTAAACCGCGCGAGATGTAGTAGTAGCCGCCGCCGCTTTTGGGCATCGCCGTTGCGAGTTCGGACGCCGGCAGCGCGACCAGGAGGGCGACGAACGCGCCGATCGCGAACGACCCAGCCGCCGCGGGCCCGGCCCGGCCGGCAGCCAGCCCCGGAAAGACGAAGATACCGGCCCCGATCATCGTCCCGATCCCGATAGCGAGGCCGCCGGTGAGCCCGATCGTTCGCTCGAGTTCGGCGTCGTCGGTGATCGTCACCTCATCGGTTTCGATCGTCGGCTCGACCCGTGGTGACTCTCCCGCGACGTTGGTCCCACCGGCCGACGACGGATCACTCATATCGGGGGCGTCTCGCGCCTGCCCTATAGCTCTGCTGTCGAATGGTGGTGACTGGGATCGACCGGCTCGGGCACCGACCCGGATCGTCCGGTCGTCTACCCGGTGAGTTCGTCGGCCAGAAGCCGGAGGCTCTCGTCACCGTCGGCGGCTGCGTCCGGAACCGCGAGCATGACCTCCTCGATGCCGGCGTCGGCATAGTCGGCGAGCCGCTCGCGTATCTCCGCCGGCGTCCCCGTCGGGGCCGTCTCGAGGTAGCCGGCGAGGAAGAACTCGCGGGGCTCGCTCGGTCCGTCGTCGGGCAGGAACTCGCTGCGGACGGCCTCGCGCTTGTTTTCGGCGGCTTCGGTCGTCTCGCCGACGAAGACGAACAGTTCGGCGGATTTTCGGATTTCGTCGTATCGGGCCTCGCTCTCGCAGTGCTCGCGTAAGACTGCGAGTTTCGCCGCGAAGCCCTCGGGCTCGAGGGTGCCGTAGTTCCAGCCGTCGGCCAAGGCGGCGGTGTAACGCAGCGTAAACGACTCGCCACCGCCGCCGATCCAGATCGGCGGATGGGGCTCTTGCACCGGCTGGGGCTCACAGAACGCCTCGTCGATATCGATCTCGAGGTGCTCGCCCTCGTGGCTGTACGTCTCGTTCGTCCAGAGCCCCTGCAGGATCGTGACGGTCTCGGCGAGCCGGCGGAGCCGTTCGGCCGGCGGCTCCCGGAACTCGTAGCCGAAGCGGTCGTACTCCGCGGCGTACCAGCCGCCGCCGAGGCCGAGCTCGAGGCGGCCGTCGCTGATGTGGTCGACCTGCGCCGCCATCTTCGCCAGCAACGCGGGATGGCGGTAGGACTGGCTCGTGACGAGCGTGCCGAGTCGTACCTGCGCCGTCGCCTCGGCGAGCGCGCTCAGCGTCGTCCAGGGCTCGTGGACACCGCGTCGCGGGTCGCCGATCCACGACTGGAAGTGATCCTCGAGCCAGACCGCGTCGTAACCGAGCGATTCGGCCTCGAGTGCGGTCTCCCGAACCGTTCCGATGTCGGTGCCGTACTGCGGCAGGATGAGGCCGACATCGTGGTCGGTCGTGGACCCCGATTCGTCGGCGCTCATTCGGCAACCTCTCGGTCGAGCGCCAGCGTTCGATCGGCGAGTGTCTCCGGATCGCCCGCGACGAGTTTGACGAGCGCCTCCTTGCCGACCGCACCGCGGTCGATGACGGCGACGGGGGGCTCGTCGCGATCGGCGAAGGCCTGCCGGGCACCCCATCCCATCGTGCTGTCCGCCGTCTCCCTGATCTCCGCCGGCTGTCGGTCGCGGTCGTACTCGGCGACCGGCCACGCGAGGGCCTCGAGCGCGTCCTCGACGGCCGCGTCGAACCGACAGTTGACAGCGAACCGCAGGTCGGGGACGAACTCCCGCGCCGAGAGGAGGAAGCGAGCGACGTGACTCGAGGCACCGAACCGAACCCCGCGGTTGGGCTGGACACCCGACAGCGTCCGCGTGATCCGGCCCTCGACGGCGGCGGTCTCGGCGACGGAGTCGGCATACGGCGTCGCCCCGACGACGTTCATCCCGACCTCGGGGACCAGCGTCGATACGTCCGCCTCGACGAACCGGTCGACGATCGCCTGGACGTCCTCGGCGGTTCGCTCCCTGGCGGCCTCGTTTCGCAGCGCGACCATGTGGTTGACCGCGCCGTGGCCCTCGCCGACGTCGTAGTAGTAGCGCACCGCACGCTCGAGGAACTCCGTCGCGCCCTCAACGGCCGTCTCGAGCGGGTCGCCCGTGGCGAGGCGGGCCGCGATCGCCGAACCAAGCGTACAGCCCGAGCCGTGGGTGGCCTCGGTGCCGACCCGCGGGTGCTCGAACGTGCGGACGGTCTCGTCGGTGACGAGGATGTCCCGAACCGTCTCGCCGGGGAGGTGGCCGCCCTTGACGAGGACGGCATCGACGCCCGTCTCGAGGATCGCCTCGCCGGCTGCCACTGCGCTCTCGTCGTCGGTGACCGCGATGTCCGTCAGCACTTCGGCCTCGTCGGTGTTGGGCGTGGCCAGCGTCGCCCGGCCGAGCAGTTCCTCGTAGGCGCGTTCCGCGTCGGGCTCGAGCAGTCGATCGCCGGAGGTTGCGACCATCACGGGATCGACGACCAGCGGGAACGGGAACGTCCGTGCGTGCTCGGCGACGGTTTCGATCACGTCGGTCGTCGCGAGCATGCCCGTCTTCGCCGCGCCGATCGCGAAGTCGTCGGTGACGGCCTCGAGTTGGGCGTCGATCTCGTCGGTCGGGAGGACGTGCGAGGACGAGACGCCGCGGGTGTTCTGGGCGGTGACGGCGGTGATCGCCGACGTGCCGAAGACACCGTGGGCGGCCATCGTCGCGAGGTCAGCTTGAATTCCCGCGCCGCCGCCGGAGTCGCTGCCGGCGATCGTCAGCGCGACCGGCCGGCTGTCGGGTGCTGGTGTTCGCATACGGGATCGTATTCCCGGCTTATACTAAGCGGTGATGGTCAGCGACGGTGAGGGTCGTCCGCGGTGTGATCGACGCCTCGAGGACGTCCGGTCGTTGAGAACCGCCCGCCATCAGTCGTCGGTGAGTTCGACGAACCCCTGTTTGTGTTCGATCACGCCCGCGTCGTGGAGCGGCGAAATCGCGCAACTGACGGCCGCCTCGCTGCAGTCGTGTCGGTCCGCGACCGCTCTCTGAGAGCCTTGTGCGTGTATCGTTCCCCCTCGAGTTCGTCGACGATCGCCGCCTTCTCCCGTTCGAGGTCGCCAGTCGGTCACGGCGGGATACGACCTCGAGACGGGACGCCTTGCCCGCGGTCGCTCGAGACTGACCCGTCGGCGGACGAGGGGCCAGCGAGTCCCATCGAGATCGGTTTCGAACGACGACACGCGGTCCGGACGGCAGCGTTATGAGTATGGATATGATATGAATATGTATGGCCGAGTCCGAAACACGGAAAGTCGGCGATCGCGGGCAGGTAACGCTGCCGAAGCGTCTTCGAGAGGCGTTCGATATCCACGGTGGTGACGAGGTGACGATCCGCGAAGCGGGTGACAAGATCGTCATCGAGAAACCGACGTCGCGGGCGGATCTCGCGGAGGGGTATCGACGCCGCGCCGAACACCACCGCGAACTCGCGGACGAGATGGCCGGATCCTCGCGGGAAGCGAACGCCTCACTCGGCGACGCGCCCGGCTGGGAGGAGTAACGATGCACGTCCGGCGGGGCGACATCGTCGTCGTCGAACTCGATCCGACGCGCGGCTCCGAACAGCG
Organism: Natrinema pallidum; assembly: GCF_005890195.1. Lineage (NCBI taxonomy): Archaea > Methanobacteriati > Methanobacteriota > Halobacteria > Halobacteriales > Natrialbaceae > Natrinema > Natrinema pallidum. The sequence continues at coordinate 1,441,620 of NZ_CP040637.1, forward strand.
GGGAACCGGACCCTGTCTCGTCGTCCAGAACGACGTCGGCAACGAAAACGCCCCGACGACGATCGTCGTCCCCTTTACCACGTCCTACGGGGGCGAACGCTATCCGTTCGAAGTGCTGATCCCCGCCGACGAGTGTGCCCTCCGCGAGGACTCGGTCGCGCTCTGTAGTCAGGTTCGAACCGTCTCGATCGACGACCGGATCACGGACATCGTCGGATCGGTGCCGGCCGATCGGATGGACGAGGTCGACACCGCGCTCGAGTACAGCCTCGGCTTGCGCGAGGTCTGAACGGCGTCTCTCGCGGCGGCACGGACCGTTCGCCTGGGTACTCCATAAAATACATTCGTTCCGAAGAACCAACTATCGTCGAATGCCCTCCAGACGCGAGCTACTGGCTGCTCTCGGAGCGACGGGTATCGCGGCCGCCGCGGGCTGCCTTGGCGGTCCGTCGGTCGATCCCGGAACGGACGAGTCGTACGCGTGGCCGACGGGCGGTGCGGACCGGCGGAACTCGAGAGCGATCCCCGACGGCGTCGCGCCGCGCGAGGACCCCACCGTCGACTGGCGCGTCGACCTCGAGTCAGCGGCCGCGGCCGCCGACCCGGTCGTGACCGACGGGACCGTCCTCGCGACGACCGGAACCGACGTGGTCGCGTTCGATCGGGCGAGCGGGGACCGGCGCTGGTCGATCGACCCGGACAACGAGGCCCACACCTACCGCGGGGCACCGACGGTGTACAAGGAGTTGGCATACCTCTCGGAGGTGAACACGGTGGTCGCTCGCGACCTCGAGAGCGGCGAGATCGAGTGGAGCGAGGCGTTCGAGGCGACCATCGGGCGGGGATCGCTACTGGTCACCGACGACGGGGATAACGGCCGCGTCTTCACCGCCGGCGGCAACGCCCTGCACGCGCTCGACGCCGGGACCGGCGAGCGACTGTGGGAACAGGAGCTACTGGGAACGCCGGAGTACTCGCTCGCCAAGTACACCGACTACGTCTACGTCGTGACCGACGGCGGCGAGTTGTACGCCGTCGACGAGTGGGGAACCGTCCAGTGGCGGCGAACCGTGGAGGCCGGCATCCGGAGCGGCCCGGCGGTGCGGTCACTGGACCACGGCGGGTCCGAGTGGGGCATCGCCGTCGTCGGCGGCGACGGAACGGTCGTGTACTTCGGGCCGGACGGAGCGCGGAGGTGGGAAGCCGAACTCGGCGGGTTCGGCGACGACGGCATCGCCATCGCCCACGGGACGGTACTCGCGCGGTCGGGATCGCGGGTGTTCGCGCTCGATCCGGCCGACGGAAACGTTCGCTGGCGGCTCGATCTCGGCGAGAGCGCGAGCAATCCACCGATTATCGTCGGCGACACGGTCTACGTCGGCGGCGATCGGCTCCGCGCGACCGATATCGACGGCGGGATCGGGGTTCGCTCGTACCGAGCCCGCCATCTGCGATTCGAGTACGAGCCCACTGGCGCGGTCGGCTTCGTCACCGCCGCCGACTCGAAGCTGTTCGTAACGACGAACGTCCGCGGTACCGGGGCCGATACCGCCGAACTGATCGTCCTCTCGTAATTACGAGCCGTCGCTCGCCGCGGCGGCCAGCTCCGCGTAGGCGTCCCACGACGGGTCGGCGTTCGGGTGCGCGAGCGGGTCACCGTCGACCAGCACCGCGCCGCCGTCGCCCTCGAGGGACTCGACGCGGCCGATCTCGGCGACCGGCGTCCCCCGATCCGCGAGCGCCTCGCGGACGTCGGCGACGCCGTCGGGGTCGACCGCGATCAGTAGCGAGCCACAGCTGGTCGCCGCCCAGGGATCGATCTCGAGCGCCGAACAAACCTCGCGGACGCCGGGGCGCAGCGGGACGGCGTCGCGGTCGATCGCGAACCGGGCGTCGGCCCCGTTGGCCATCTCGTTCAATGCACCGGCGAGCCCGCCCTCGGTCACGTCGTGCATCGCCCGGACCGGCCCCGCGGCGGCCGCCGTGAGGGCGTCCCGAACGGCATAGACCTCCTCGAGGCGGTCCTGTGCGTCCGCGATTACGCCGTCCGGGAGCGCAAGCTGGTCGCCGAAGAGCGTACTCAGCAGACCGACGGCTTCGACGGCGGGGCCGTTCGTCAAGAGGAGTCGATCGCCGGGGCGGGCCCCGTCGGGCCGAACGATGTCGGCGTGCTCGCCGACACCCATCGCGGTGGCAGCCCCGACCCACGGATGCGACGGATCGGCGTAGCGCGCCGTATGCCCCGTTACGACGGCGACCCCGAGATCCGCACACTCCGCGTGGATCGTCTCCCAGACCGTCGCGAACTCGGCGTCGGTCATCGTCTCCGGGAGCGTAAAACAGATCGAGAGATGCGACGGTGGGACGCCGCTGACGGCCACGTCCGCGAGGACGAGATCGAGGGCGAAGCGCGCCGCTCGCTCGAGGCCGAGGGCGGGAAGGATCGAGAGGGGGTCGGTCGCGGTGACCAGCGCCCGCTCGCCGATATCGAGGACGCCGAAGTCGACGCCGTGGGTCGGCCCGAGGGAAACGTCATCACGGTCGGCACCGAGGTTCGGCGCGATGTGCCGGTCGAAGAACGCGCGGTCGATTTTTCCGAGGTCGCTCACGGCTGACCGATACCAGTCAGACGACTTATGCGTACTGGTTCGCCCCCGTAATCGGCATCAGGCGGCGGCACCGGTTTCGATACCTCCCGCCGATTCGGTCCGAGTGAGGGACCCGCACGACGTATTTCACTACCAAACAGTGCAGGGTGAAAGACTAATCGGATACGCTCATAAGAAGGGATACTACTCATGATACCTGATATGTTCGGCTCGGTGACCGGCGGGTCCGCGAGACGGGGGAAGACGGAATGCACGGCATAATTCTGCAGACGCTCCAGTCGTTCGTCGTCGATACCTACGGCGAGGACGCCTGGCTGTCGATTCAGGAGGAAGCCGACATCGAAAAACGGGTCTACGTCCCGGTCACGGTCTATCCGGACGGCGATGTCTACGAAATCGCCCGCACTGCCGGCGACCTCACCGATCAGAGCCCGCGGACGATCCTCACCCAGTACGGGCAGTGGGTCGTCCCCGCGTTGCTCGAGACCTACGACCTCCATATCGATGACGACTGGGAGGGGCTCGAACTCATCGCGAACATTCAGCAGTTTCACACCTCGCTACGGACTCGAGACATGACGACGCTGACGACCCCGCGCATTCGGTCGGAGCGGGTCGACGGGAACCGCGTCCGGATCACCTACGATTCGGATCGGAAACTCTGTGACGTGGCTCGCGGCGCGATCCAGGGCGTCTCCGACCGCTTCGACGAGGACCTCGTCGCCGAGGAACGGACCTGCATGCATGAGGGCGACGACGCCTGCGTCTTCGACATTCGGCGGCGAGCGCCCGCCGAGACGGGCACGGCCAACGTACACAGCGGGGAGACGAATGACTGAGTCCCTCGAGGCGGGCGGGACGAATGACTCGTCGCCGCTCCCCAGGGCGATACAGTCGGACCGGCCGGGCGGCTTCGGCCTCGCGGCCGCCGCGGCGGGACTGGTCGTCGTCGCCGTCGCGGCGATCGCACTCGGCGGCCCGACCGCGGCCGTCCTCGGGGCCGGCGTCGCCGGCGTCGTCGCGACGGGCGGCACCGCGGCCGGGATCGCCGCGGCCTCGAACGCCCGAACCGCGCCGCGCCAGCGCGACCGACTGCGCGAGGGGATCGCCGACGTGACCGAGCGCGCCGGCCGCCTCGAGGCCGGCGAGTACGACGACTGCTTCGACGGCGACCGCGACGACGAGTTCGCGGGCCTCGAGTCGTCGCTGGCCGGGATTCGTCGTCAGTTGGCCGAACGCGACCGGACGGACCGATCGCTCGACGAACTCGAGCGGACCGTCCAGACCCATGCGGAGACGACGCGAGCGGTCGCCGCGGGCGATCTCACCCGGCGGTTCGAGCGCCCGGGTACCCACGAGTCGCTCGACGAGTTGGCCGACAACTCCAACGCGATGCTCGCGGAGATCGAGGACACTTTCGGGACGCTGAAGTCCTTTTCCGGCGAGGTCGTCACGTACAGCCGCGAACTCACGACCAGCATGGAGACGGTGCAGACGGAAGGCGAACGCACGAGCGAGGCGCTGACCGAGGTCGTCGCGGACAACAGGGAACAAAACGAGCAGCTGCGGACCGTTACGGCCGAGATGGAGAACTTCTCGACGACGGTCGAGGAGATCGCTGCGACCGCCTCCGAGGTCGCCGATACCGCCGACCGGACCGCACGCGTCGGCCGGCAGGGGAGCGAGGCCGCGGGCGATGCGATCACCGGCATGGACGTGATCGACACCGAGACCGAACGAACCCTCGAGGAGATCGAGGGGCTCGAGGCCGAGGCCGAACGGATCGACGAACTGATCGAGTCGATCAGCGAGATCGCCGAGCAGACCAACATGCTGGCGCTGAACGCCAACATCGAGGCGACCCGTTCGGACGGGACCGGCGGCGAAGGCTTCGGCGCGGTCGCCGACGAGATTCAGACCCTCTCCGAGGAGGTCTACGACTCGGTCCAGACCGTCGAAAAGCGCCTCGAGGGGCTCAAGGAGCGGGCGATGGCCGCCGCCGACGAGGTCCGGACCAGCCGCAGTCGGATCGAGGACAGCGTCGCTGACGTCGAGGACGCCGCGACCGCGCTCGAGGAGGTCGCCGGGCTCGCCGAGGAGACCAACGACGGCGTTCAGGAAATCTCGGCGGCGACCCAACAGCAGGCGTCGACGACCCAGCAGGTCGTCGTGCTGGTCGAGGACGCCGCCGAGACGAGCGCGACGACGGCAGCGACTTCGGCGCGAGCGGCCCGCCGGGCGTCGGCCCAGGCGGAGGCGCTCTCCCACGTCGCCCGGAGCGCGACCGTCCTGACCGAACAGGCCGGCGAGTTGAACGCACAGCTCGTGGCCTACGACACCGAGAGCGGCTACGACCTGCCGGAGCCACGGATCGCCGACGACGTCGATCCGGAGGCCGTCTCGACGGCCGACGCGACGCCGGAGACGACCGGCGACGGCGGCACCGCGTCTCGATAGCGACGACCCGACCGACAGCGGCCATCGGCTCGCGGCCACGTTCCGAACCGTCGTCCGATAACGTCTATTGGTTTCGTTTACCTCCTCTCGAAAGGTCCAAAGGTTACAGACAAGAGTCAAGGCCATCCCTGGATTATCGGGGATGGATGGCGTATTCCTTCGGGTCGCGGACCGATCACGACCTCGAGTTCTCCGCGAGCGAACTCACGGGTGCGCTAGGGGATTCGGTTACGGTCCTGCCGCTGCTGGTCGCGCTCGGGGCGACGACGAGCGTCTCGCTGCCCCACGTGCTGGTCGGGTTCGGCGTCTTTCAGATCGTCTGGGGGCTCTACTACGGCCTGCCGCTGTCCGTCGAACCGATGAAGGCGCTGCTCGGGCTGGCGGTCGTCGGCGCGCTTTCATACGCCGAACTGGCCGCGGCCGGACTGCTCGCCGGCGGGGTTCTCCTCGCCGTCGGGAGACTCGGACTCGTCGGTCGGCTCCAGCGGGTGGTCGGCGAGCCGGTCATCCGCGGCGTGCAACTCGCCGTGGCCTTGCTCCTGCTCGAGGCGGCGGTCGACCTCTCGATCGGTGATCCGCCGATGGCGGTGGGCGGGCTCGCCGTGGTCGGCCTGCTGGCGCTCGTCGGCTACCGGCAGGCGAGCGTGCTGGTCGTACTCGGGCTCGGAGCGGTCGCGGCCGTCGCGGCGGCCGGCGTTCCGACGCCGACGCTGCCGGAACTCGCGGTGTTTCCAGCCGGATCGCCGTCGTTCACCGGGGCCGCCGTCGAGGGGACCGTCGCCCAGTTGGGAATGACGGTCGGCAACGCCGCGATCGCGACTGCCCTGCTCTGTGGCGACCTCTACGACCGGGAGGTCTCGGCGGACGCGCTCTCGACGAGCATGGGCGTGACCTGCCTCGCGGCGATCCCGCTGGGCGGCGTCCCGATGTGTCACGGCAGCGGCGGCCTCGCCGGCAAGTACGCCTTCGGCGCGCGAACCGGCGGCGCGAACGTCCTGCTCGGCATCGGCTACCTCGCGCTCGCGCCGGTCGCCGCCGGGGCCGTACTCGCCGCCTTCCCGATGGCAGTTCTGGGCGTGTTGCTCGTCGTCGTGGCGCTCGAGTTGGCTCGCGCGGCGGTCGCGGCCGTCGCCGATCGTCGATCGCTCGCGGTGGTCGCCGCCGTCGGAGTCGCCGGTTTCGCCGGCAACGTCGGCGTCGCGTTCGTCCTCGGCAGCGTCGGCTTTCGGCTCGTCTCGCGGTCGGCGTGGGGCGCAAGCGGCGTCGGCGAGCCGGACGACCTTTGATGCCCGAGCCCCAACCGCCACCGATGAGCGCGAGCTGGGCCGATCTCTTCGACCGCGGCGCGGAGTACGACGGCGATCACGAGGCGATTCGGGACGCACTCGCGGCGATCCGGGAGGACGGCGATGCCTGACCGCGACGAACCGAACCCCGCCCGCGTCGTCGCCGACGCCGACGTGCTCGCGGCGGACCTGCTCGTCGGCGGCGACGCGCGCGAGGCGCTGGATCACGTCCGCCGCCACTCCTGGATCGACCTCGTCGCCAGCGACCCGCTGCTCAAGCAGACGGAACGGCTCGTGACGGCGCTGGCCGACGCCGACCTCGCCGCGGATCACCGCGACCGGCTCGAGGCAGAGCGCATCGCGGTCGACCAGCCCGCGGGGGACCATCCCGGACTGGCGTCGGCCTATCAGGGGAACGCGGCGCACCTGCTCTCGAACGACGACCGGCTTCGATCGGCGACGGCCGGGCTCACCCTGCAGCCCCGCGTCTCCGTCAGCATCCGCCCGCCGGACGCGTTCGCCCGCCTGTTCGACCCCGCGAGCCTGTACGCGGTCGTCGCGGACGGCGAGTACCCGGGACCGGACCGGGACCCACGAGCCTGACGGCGGTCGCGGCGACGCGATATCGGCCCGCTGCATCCTCGCGAAGCCACCGCAGTTCGGGACCCTTATTTGCCAGGGGCGCATCAGTAGTGAGGGGTAATGAACGATCTACGAACCGGGTTGAGCTACGGTGACGTGCTCCTCGTCCCGAACCGCTCGCCAGTCGATAGCCGCAGCGATGTCGACCTCTCGACGCGGCTCACGCCGACCGTCGAACTGGACGCGCCGCTCGTCTCCGCCGCGATGGATACCGTCACGGAGGCCGAACTAGCGATCGAACTCTCACGCGCCGGCGGGATCGGCGTCGTTCACCGCTTTCTCACGCCGGACGAGCAGGCCGAACAGGTCGAACGGGTAACGGCCGCCGACGAGCAGGTGGCCGCCGCGGTGGGGATCAACGAGGACTACGTCGGCCGCAGCGCCGCACTGATCGACGCCGGCGTCGACGCGCTCGTCGTCGACGTAGCCCACGGCCACCTCGAGCGGTCGCTCGAGGCCGTCGAGACGCTCCGGGCGGCGTTCCCGGACACGGACCTCGTCGCCGGCAACGTCGCGACGCCGGCGGGTGTCGAGGACCTCGCGGCCGCCGGCGCGGACTGCGTGAAAGTCGGCATCGGCCCCGGCTCCCACTGCACCACCCGAAAGGTCGCCGGCGCGGGCGTCCCGCAACTGACCGCCGTCGACGACTGTGCGACGGCGGCCGAGGAGTTGGACGTGACGATCTGTGCCGACGGCGGGATTCGAACGTCCGGCGACGCCGTCAAGGCCCTGATGGCGGGAGCCGACACGGTGATGCTGGGAAGTCTACTGGCCGGAACCGAGGAAGCACCCGGCGCGGTCGTGGAAGTCGACGGCGCTCGGTACAAGCGCTCGCGGGGCATGGCGACCACCACGGCCGCCGAGAACCGTGACGACAAGGACGCCGACGTTCGCGCCGACGAGGGCGTCGAGGCCCTGACGCCGTACAAGGGGCCGGTCGGCGACGTCGCCGACGAGTTCTGTGCAGGCATGCAGTCCGGACTCTCCTACTGCGGCGGGGAGACGATCCCCGCGGCTCGCCGACACGCCGAATTCATCCGCGTCGCCCCCAGCGCGAAGGAGCGCGAGGGGTACCACGCGGATCAGGACTGGGAGGGCGTCAGCGTCGATAGCGAAGCGAAGACGGTCACCGAAGCACAGCTCGAGGCGGACGACGAGGCGGTCGAGACCGCCGCAGAGGGAGACGACTGACCGCCGATCGAGACCCGGCGCGTTACTCGTCGCGGCCGGCGTACCACTCCGCGAACGTCGCCAGCGCGCGGCCGCGGTGTGAAATCGCGTTCTTCTCCACAGTGCTCATCTCGGCCATCGTCGTCCCGTTGTACTCGAAGATGGGATCGTAGCCGAATCCGCCCTCGCCGCGGGGCGCGACGAGGGTGCCCGCGACCGAGCCCGCGAACGTCTCGGTCCCGTCCTCGTCGGCGTACGCGAGGACGGTCCGGAACGTCGCGCGGCGGTTTTCCTCCACCTCCGCGAGTCGCCAGAGCCGCTCGACACCGACGGTGTCCTCGACGTACGCCGAGTACGGCCCCGGAAAGCCGCCCAGCGCGTCGACGAACAGCCCCGCGTCATCGACCAGTACCGGCTCGTCGCCCCCCAACTGCTCGAACGCCTCCCGGGCACCGTGGGCGGCGATCTCCTCGAGCGAGTCGCTCTGGACCTCGGTGTAGTCGTACTCGATCTGTTCGACGGGCTCGATCCCCGCGAGGTAGTCCCGCGCCTCGCGAACCTTCCCCGCGTTGCCGGTCACGAATCGAATGGCCATGTACGAGGCGGCGTCCGCGGACGGAAAATAGGCGTCGGTTGCCCGTTCGCCCCTCGAATCCCGGTCCGCGAAAGCAGCAAACAGGATGGACGGAGAACACGACGTATGAACGTCACCGAGTGGGACGATCCCGACCGGATCGATGCCCTCCCGGGCGGCGAGCGCTCGCCGCCCCTCGAGGCGGGCGATTCGTACGTCGTCCCGCCGGGAACGGTCCACGGCGTGCGAGCCCTCGAGCCGTGTCGCGTCGTCGACGCGTTCGCACCGCCGCTCGGGGCGGACACGTCAGAGTAGCGACCGCGTTCGCGGCGGCTCCTCGCTACAGCTCGAGGGCCTCCATCACGGCCGCCTCCGCCTTCCGGAGGTGTTCGGCGGCCGTCCCGGGCGCACAGTCGAGTTCGGCGGCGACGTCTTCGACGCCCGCCGAGCGGGGAACGTCGAAGTACCCCAGCTCGCGGGCGACCCGCAGCGTCTCCCGCTGGCGCGCCGTCAGCGTGCCGACCGCGGCGTCACCCCCGTCGTACTCGCCGACCCGGTCGACGGTCGTCTCGATGCCGTCGGGGATGCCCTCGAGCACGCGCCGGAGGTCGTCCGAGTCGCCGACGACGGAAAACCGGACCGTCCAGTCCGACCGGTACTCCACCGGCGGTAAAACGACCAGACTGCGCTCGGTGAACAGATCGAGGAGTCGGGCGTCCACCTCGGCGGGCAGATCGCGGACGTAGACGGTGAACGTCCGGTCGCCGGTCCGCGTGAGTTCGTAGTCGCTCACCCGGCCGGTATCCGCGAGCGCGGCCTCGTAGACATCCGGATCGCCGACGACGTGGAAAATAAAGACGTTGTCGTCGTCCCCCGCGAAGTTGCCGTGAACCATCCGATAGGCATCGAACGCGTCGCTTTCGGCGACGAAGCGATGCATCGGATGGATCGTCGCAGCGTCGTAACGCAGCGTGAGTCGAACCGTCTTCACGGCCGGAGGGTCCGGTCTGCATATATAAATAGCCTAGCCAGTGACGCAGAATCGACTCGGCTCCCGCGTCCGAAGCGGCAGCCATGACATCGGACTCGACGCTCGAGTCACGACCGACCGAGAGCGCCGCTTCGATCGGGGCCGCGGAACTCGAGGGCCTGCTCGGCGACGCGGTCCTCGGTCGGGACGACCACGAGAACGCGCCCGCGGTCGTGATCCGGCCGGACGAGGTACAGACGGTGCTCGCGACGCTCCGGGACGAGGCGGGCTTCGATCACTGCGCCTGTGTCACCGCCCAGGAGTACCCGGACCGGTTCGAGACGATCTATCACCTGCAATCCTACGCCGACCCGACGCGGGAGGTGAGCGTCGTGGTCCCGACGCCGGCCGACGAGCCGAGAAGCGAGTCGGCAACGCCGGTCTTCGAGACGGCCGACTGGCACGAGCGCGAGGCCTACGACCTCATCGGCATCGAGTACGAGGGCCACCCGGACCTGCGACGGATTCTCCTCCCCGAGACGTGGCAGGGCCATCCGCTCTCGCTGGACTACGATCAGGAACAGTCACAGATCGTCACCCTCTCGGAACACGCGAACCCGATCGCGGGCGACGAACACGACGCCGCCTCGGAGACGATGTTCCTCAACATCGGCCCGCACCATCCCTCGACACACGGCGTCCTCCACGTAAAGGCCGTGTTGGACGGCGAGACGGTCGTCGACGTCGATCCCGACATCGGCTACATCCACCGGTGCGAGGAACAGCTGTGTCAGCAGAGCACGTACCGTCACCAGATCATGCCCTATCCGGACCGCTGGGACTGGGTGTCCGCGGGGCTCCTGAACGAGTGGGCCTACGCCCGGGCCGCGGAGGACCTGGCCGACATCGCGGTGCCCGACTACGCGCAGGTGATCCGGACGATGGGTGCCGAACTCTCGCGGCTGGCCTCGCACTTCATCGCCGTCGGTACCTACGCGCTTGACATCGTCGGCGAGTTCTGTGCCGCCTTCCAATATGCCATCCGGGACCGCGAACTCGTCCTCGACTGTCTCGAGGAGTTGACCGGCCAGCGGATGATGTTCAACTACTTCCGGCTGGGCGGGGTCGCCTGGGACCTGCCCGACCCCCGCGGGGAGTTCATCGCGGACGTTCGGGACATCCTCGACGGCTTCCCCGCGAAACTCGAGGAGTATCACGACCTGCTGGTCACCAACGAGATCTTCCAGCGCCGCTGTGTCGACACCGGCGTCTTGGAGCCCGATACCGCAAAACAGTACGGCTGTACCGGCCCCGTCGCCCGCGGCTCCGGCATCGACTACGACCGCCGCCGGGACGACCCCTACGGCTACTATCCGCACCTCGAGTGGGACGTCGTCACCGAACCCGACGGCGACAACTTCGCGCGGCTGCTCGTTCGACTACGGGAGATCGAGGAGTCCGCGAAGATCGTCGCGCAATGTCTCGACCTGCTCGCCGACTGGCCCGAGGACGAACGGACCCTTCGGAGCAACGTTCCCCGGACGCTCAAGCCGGACGCCGGAACCGAGACCTACCGCGCCGTCGAGGGGGCGAAAGGCGAACTCGGGATCTACATCCGCGCGGACGGGACCGACACGCCGGCGCGGTTCAAGATCCGCAGCCCCTGTTTCTCGAACCTCTCCGCGCTGCCCGAGATCGCTCGCGGCGAGTACGTCGCCGATCTGATCGCGGCGATCGGGAGCCTCGACTGTATCATGGGCGAAGTCGACCGCTGAGCGCCGCTCGGGAGCGGCGGCTCGCAGCGCCGCGATCGCGCTCGAAAACGCAGTCCGGCGGTCAGTCGTCGCTCTCGTCGACGATGACTTCGACCGGCTCGTCGGCGGTCTCGTCGCTTGCCGCGGTGGCCCCCTGTTCCTGTTGCCAGAGGAGCGCCCCGGCGACGGCGACGACGATCCACGAGCGCCAGTTGGCGAGGTTCAGGGTGTAGCCGACGCCGAAGGGCTTCTCGACGAGCATCCCCTCCCCGGGCTGCCAGTACGACGAGAGCATGCGGCTGATGCTCGGTCGTTCGAAGTTGTACGGGACCCCAAGAATCTCACCGGAAGTCGGCTTGTCTGCCATGGCCGGTGATACGTCCTCCCCTGATAAGAGTATTGTGTGCTGTGACGATCGTTGCAATCGGGCGATCGCGGTCCGGTCGAACCGGCCTTACGACTGGTAGCGCCCGCGCCCTTCGATGTCACGCAGGCGCTCGAGCACGCGCTCCGCGCCGACCGCGCGGTACCCCTCCCGGACCGCCTCGCGGAGCGGCGCGGGGTCGTCGGCGGTGCCGACGAGGCTCTGATCGAACACGTGCAGATCCATCGCGTAGTCCTCGACGTGGTCGGTGTGATAGCCGAGTCCGAAGTCGATGAGATACGTCCGCTCGTCGTCGACTCTCACGTTCCGAGTCGTCGGATCACCGTGGACGACCCCCGCGCGGTGGAGCCGTGCGAGGTGCCGGCCGACGGCACGAACCCGTGCGGGCGACAGCCCCGCCTGGAGGTCATGGTCGCCGACGTACTCGAGTTCCAGCCGTGCCTCGCGGGGATCGACATCGGAGAGGACCGGCGTCGGAACGCCCTCGCGGCGAGCCAGGCTCGTGAGCCGGGCCTCGAGCGTCGTCCGCTCCGTGCGGAGGCGCTCGTCGAGGGCGGGATGGCGGTAGGTCTTGGCCCGGCGGCGCTTCGTGACGCGGCCGGCGGCGGGCTCGAGGTCGACGACCGCTTCGGCACCGCGGACCTGCCGGTCACCCTCCGTCACTGTGCCGCGGCCGGCAGCGAGTTCGGGTTCGTCGGCCCGCCAGGTAACCGGCACTTGGTCGGGTCGGAAATCGGGGTCGACGCGCGAGTCCGCGAGCGCGAGCGTGTCGCCGGCGGCGTACATCTTCGCGCCGAGGACGGCGATCATCCCCGCGTTGTCCCGCAGGAAACGAGGTTCGGGTGCGTGGAACGCCGCTCCGCGCTGGGCACACATCTCGCCTAACATCTCGCGCAGGCGGTCGTTCTGGCCGACGCCGCCGCCGAGGACGAGTTCATCGCTCCCGGTCAACGAGAGCGCGCGCTCGGACACTTCGGTTAGCATGCCGAAGATGTTCTCCTGCAGGGAATAGCAGATGTCCGCGACCGGCACGTCGTCGTTGTAGGCATCCTTTGCAGCGCTCATAATGCCCGAAAACGAGAAGTCCATCCCCTTGACGACGTAGGGGAGCTCGACGTACTCGCCGTCTTTCGCCGCCGCCTCGACCTTCGGCCCGCCCGGGTGGGACCAGCCGACGTGACGGGTGAACTTGTCGATCGCGTTGCCGACGCCGGTGTCCATCGTCTCGCCGAGCACGCGATAGCGCCCGTTGCGGTAGGCCAGCAGGTGTGCGTTCGCGCCGCTGGCATTGAGACAGACCGGCGCGTCGAAGTCGGCGGTGTGGCGACCGATCTCGAGGTGGGCCACCATGTGATTGACACCGACCAGCGGGACGTCTATGGCCTGGCTCAGCGCTCGGGCAGCCGTGCCGACGATCCGGAGACAGGGGCCGAGTCCAGGTCCGCGGGAGAACGCGACCGCATCGACCGGCGGGTCGTCCGCCGGACCGTCGTGAGTCTCGCGGGCGTGCTCGAGCGCCTGTTCGACGACGCGCGGCACGGCGTCGTGCATGTGCTCGGCGGCTTCGCGGGGGTGGATGCCGCCGCTCTCGGGCTGGTAGGCGTCGCTCTCGATGACGATTTCGTCGCGTTCGGCATCGAAGACCGCTGCGCTGGCGGCCCAGGCAGTGCCTTCGATCCCGAGGATACGGGGGGTGTCAGTCACGGATGAAAACGGCGGATAGCGGCGTTCGACGTGCCACGGTCGTCGTCGGCACGTCGCCCATCAGTCGGGTGTTACTCCCACTCGGTGTAGCTGCACTTCCCGCAGTGCTTGCGGTCGCCGTGGTCGGCGAGGAAGACGTCACCACAGCGGGGACACAGCTCGCCGTTGGTGCTGCCGTCGTCGTTGTAGAGTTCGTGTCGCGCCATGTTATGCTTCCTCCGCGTCGGCTTCTTCGTCCACACCGATCTTGTTTCGCTCGAGCATGTGGTCCTGCTCGACCTCGCGGGCGTAGTCGTCGGTCTCGTAGACCTTCGCCTGCCCGACGGTCTTGCGCATCCCGAACTTGGTGTCGAGTTTGCGGATGACGACCTCGTCGGCGTCCTTGTTCAACTTCGCCGCGAGGCTGTCGCGGACCTGCAGGCGGGAGGGCGTGGCGTCCTCGTGGACGAGTTCGAAGGTCACGTCCGTTCGATGCAACATGGGGTTCTCCGTTTCGGAGATGATGTCGACGTCCATGATATCACTCAGTTACCTTACTATCCCCGTGTAGCGCCTAAAAGGATTTCGAAGCGGCCCACCCGCCTCAGGGAACGCGGTTATCGACGGACCCGGTCGGACGGTGGCGGTCGGCGGTCGACCCGGCTTACGAGAGGGCGACCAGTCCTCGCGGCGTTTGCGACTCGAGACTGGCCGGCCAGTCGATGTCGATCGCGGCCCACGAGTCGCCGAAGTCGCGCGTGACGAAGAGGCCGCGGTTGGTCACGGCGTAGACGGTTTCCGGTCGGCCCGTCGTCGCGAACACCGCTCGGACGACGCCCTCGCCGGTCGGCAGACCGCGGCCGTCGAGTCGCTCCCAGGCCCGCTGGTCCTCGCGCCGGTAGACGTACGACGCCGCGCGACTCGCCGTATGGGCCGTCGACGCACCGCGCGCACTCGAGACGAGCACGCGGTCGGGATCGTCGGGAGCGGGGACGACGCTCCAGCAGTAGGTGTGTTCGAGTCCATTCTGGGGGCATCGCCACGTCTCGCCGCCGTCATCGCTCTCGGCGTAGCCGTCGCCGGCCGCGGCGTAGAGCCGCCCCTCGCGGTCGGGATGGGCAGCCAGACTGTGATTGTCACGGCGCGCTCCCGGCGGCCGCTCGTGCCAGGTTTCGCCGCCATCTGGCGTGTACGCGAACGCGCCCGCCTCGATCCCGACGTACAGTCGGTCGGGATCGAACGGGTCGACCTCGAGCCAGCGGACGTGGTGGGTGTCGGGCCGCGGCGGGAACGACCACTCACTTGCCGAGGGGAGGTCGGTCAGGCCCTCCAGACGGGTCCACGAGTCGCCGCCGTCGCGCGACCGGGAGACCCGGCTGGGTTCGGTCCCGGCGTAGACGACCTGCGAGTCGTGCGGACTGATCGTCACTGCCGTCACGCGATCGGGCTCAGTGTCGGCCGCCGGCGTCCGCGCGCCGGCCG
This sequence comes from Natrinema pallidum, assembly GCF_005890195.1. Lineage (NCBI taxonomy): Archaea > Methanobacteriati > Methanobacteriota > Halobacteria > Halobacteriales > Natrialbaceae > Natrinema > Natrinema pallidum. The sequence continues at coordinate 1,456,632 of NZ_CP040637.1, forward strand.
CAAACCGGGTCTCGAGGCGGTCGAACGTCTCACCGCCGTCGGCGCTTCGAAACAGGCCGTCCGCGACGGTCCCGACGTAGTAGCGGGCCGGTCGGTTGTGGACCGCCGCGACGCACTCGAGATCGCGGCCCTCGAGTCGGGTCTCCGTCGTCCAGTCGTCGGGGTCGGTCGCGTCGCCTGTACAGACGAGCAGTCGGTCTCGGAACGTGACGGCTACCGTCGCCATACGAGACCCAACGAGGGCCACCCGGATACAACTCACCCCGGTGTCTCGAGCCGGGTCGGCGCGGGCTCACTCGCCGTATGATCGGTCGCGGCCGAGTATCCGCGTTTCACCGGTCCCCGGCCGCCGCATGTTCGATTTCGCGACCGCTAACCCGTAGGAACCGCTCACCGGGAGGGACCGGTTGGAGGCCGGTCGCGTTCACGATCGGTCTCGGATCGCGGACGGTCGCCGCCGACGAGCGTCGGCATGAGTCGGGCCTCGATCCGACGGAGGTGTTGGCCGACGGTCCCGGCGGAACACTCGAGTCGGGCGGCGACGTCGCCGTACGTCACCCGGCGGGGTACCTCGTAGTACCCCTCGTCGACCGCGACGCGCAGGACCTCCCGCTGGCGGGCCGTCAGGTCGGCGATGAGGCGTTGGGCGGACGGCTCGTAGTCGACCAGGCGCTCGATTTCGACGTCGACGATCGCCCGTGTCTCCTCGATGACCCGCCGTAACGCGTCCCCGCGGCCGATCTCCGAGACGCGAAGGCTCCGGTTCCTCGCGCCGGTATACTCGAGGGGGTACTCCAACACCACCGCGTGTCGGTGATGGATCGCGAGGAGTTCCCGCGTGAGGTCGCTGGGCCGATAGTGCAACTGGAGCACCGTCGTCTCGGCGGCATCGGTGAAGTGATAGTCGACGACGGTCGGACCCGTCTCCTCGAGCGCGCTTCGGGCGGCCGCTCGCTCCCCACGGATCACCTGTTGGGCGACGATCGTTCCGTCGTCGAGCGGATCGACGTTCCGAACGGATTCGAACGTGACGCCCCGCTCACGGAGGCGTTCCGCGCCCCGATCGAAGTAGCCTCGTGGTGGCGTGATAACAAACGTCGCGCATCGCATGCGACTGGCGTACCGGGCACTAACGGAAAACTATTGTGTCCGTTCATCGGTTAATTGAATTGGAATAGCGTACAGTTCGAAGGGGAGCCACGCCGCGGCCGGGGCGCTTCTCACCGGTGCCGCGAGGCGGCCGGTCGATCGCTGTCGGGTTCGGGCGGGTACCCGCCGAGACGGCGCGACGGCCGGGGGGCGTCCGGCGTGGCGACTCACGTGTAATACGGCCAGTACAGCGCTCGTCCGGCCTTCACCAGCGGCCAGAGGGGGCTACAGCCGCGCTCCCAGACGAAAACCGGGACGGCCCGTCCGCCGAACCCTTCCTTGAATCTGAAGACGCCGTCCTCGAAGTCCGTGTTCGTGCTCCCGAAGTCGTAGGTCTCGTAGCCGTGGTCGATCCCCCACCGGAAGACGTGATCGTAGAGCAGTTCCGAGGCGTGATCGTCGAAATACTCCCGCGGAACGGCGGCGAAAAAGCCGTGAATCGCATCGCGTTCGTCGTCGAGCACCTCGAGCATCCCGCCCGCGTACTCGCCGTCGATCCGGAGCGTCAGCAAGAGGAGACGGTCGTCCATCGCCTGCAACGCCTCGAAGAACGAGACGGGGTACACGGCCCCGCCGACGCGATCCATGACGCGTTCGTAGGTCCGGTAGAACCGCCGGAGCGTCTCGCCCGTGATCTCCTCCTCGACGATTTCGTGGTCGATAGTTTGTCCGTGTTCGATCCCCCGCCGCCGGGACCGACTCATGTCCGCGAGGAGTTCGTCGTGTCCCTTCGTGAGATCGAGCAGGAACCGACACTCCCGCCGGTAGGGGCGATAGCCCCGCGACTGGAGCGCGTCGTTGTACCGGAGATAGCTCGAATCCAACCCCCGAATCTGGTGAACGACCGTCCGGCCACGACAGAGGCCCGGGACGGTGCCGATCACGCGCTCGAGGGAGTCGGCCGTCTCCGTCGGGAGCAACGGCCCGCCAAAGCCCGGGTACAACGACGACAGGCGGGTAAACGGCGTCTTCTCGATTTCGACCACGAAGTTCGGCATCCCGCCGATCGTGTTGCCGTCCTTGGTGACCTCGAGATGGCGGGGCGTATAACCGAGTCCCGTCTCGATCGCCTCGAGCCACTCGTAACGGTGGAACACGCTGCCGCGACTCGAGCGCTCGACGATCCCGTTCCACTGCGCTCGCCCGATGTCGCGGATCGAGTCGACGACGGTCACCTCGAGAGTCGACCCCTCGTTTCGCGCGGTGCGTCCGTGATTCGCGAACAGCGACCCGATGCGATGGAGTCTCGAGCGAGGGTTGCCGCCGGTCTTCTGTGCCATCGTCCGACGGAACCAGAGGCAGCCTATTTGGTACTCCGTCCATTCCCGCCCGGAGCGATGACGGTAACGACCCGCAACCGATCGGGCGTCGGGAGCGGCGAGCGGTAGCAGCCGGCTACTCGCGCGCTCGCGGCTATGGGGCCGATCACACCCGTGGCCGCGCCGTCGCCGGACTCGAGCGAGCGGCGACGGTCGCCGACGGCCGAGACGGCGTGCGGACGCGGACGGCGCTCAGTCGGAGCCCGCCGGCGGGTTCCGCGGCGGATCGTCGACGATCCGTATGGAGCCGTCCCCGTCGACGACGACAGTGTGACCCTCGTAGCCGAACGTCACACGAATCGGGCGGTCGCCGTGCTCGACGAGCGCCGTCAACGCCTCGACGGCCACGGCGTCGTAGAGCGGGTCGAGTTCGGTTTCGTCGACGCCGGTTATCGTCGTGATACCCCGAAGGATCGCCTGGACGGTCGTCTCGCTGGACTTCCGTTCCGTCACGAACGGGGTTCCGCCATCGGCTCCGTCGACATCGTGATTCTGGAAGTCAGTCATACTGCCGTGTGAAGGATACGGAGCGGCGACAATCAACGTTCTCCCAATGTGTTTTGTGGGTGGCGGTCCGGACGACCGACAGAACGGCCACCGGACCCGACCCCGTCGCACCGACTCGAGCGAGCGACCCGCTCCACCCGCACCCGCGACCCTCACCACGGCGGTCATCACTCATCGTCCAGCCTCGAGAGCGCGTCGGGCCACACGCGACAGCCACAGGGCGTCGCGTAGGCCTCCATCGGCCCGTCGACCGTCGTCGCCACCATCGACTCACCACACCGCGGACAGGGCGGCAACACACCCCCGTCGTCCGCCGCCCGCTCGCCCGCAGGCGCACCATCTCCGCTCTCGGCATCGTTCGTCATCGCACCCCCCGCTCGAGGCCGACGGCAGTCTCAAAGCCGGCCACTGCAGGCGGTTCTAGTGAGCGATTCCGTTGTCGTGCGGGACGTTTATATCCCGGTAGAATGTACGCAATCATTGCTTGCAAATCCCTGGTGGGATTTGGAAGCTACGTCTCGGGTGTCCTACCACCCGGGGCTTTAATATACACCCCCTGCGGCTTGCGGAGCGTAGCTTCCGTTCTGATTTCTAACTGTTAGTTACTTATATCTATTGTTCGTCGGCGGAAGGGATGGGGCTGGCTTCATCATACGACCGTACAGAGATACCAATGAAGTTATACAATCTGTAGAAAATTATAACGTATGGAAAGCAAACGGTTATTTCGGTTACTTACAGCTGCACTGAGTGTGATCGGGCTCTCTATGGCTGTCTTGGGAATTATCCGTGAGACTCTCGTTGGGATTGCGCTTGGCGTAATTGCTGCGGTCGTTGGCATATTACTCTATGTGCTAGAACAACAAACTACTATTGAACCAGACCTGGAAAATATGGACCTGAGTACCATACCAATCCGAATGATTACTATTATTTCGTTATTTATTTTCATCTCCTACTTACTATCCACAAGTACTAGTACGAATCTGTCCGCGCTCGTTATCTTTCCATCTTCGATACTGCTCACAACGAGCGGAGCCTTGCTTGGAGGTATTCTTGGAGTCGTTCACTTACCATTGCTCAAATTCGAATACTATTCAAGGAACACTGAACGGATTTCTAACACACTTCCCTTTGGAATCTTTGCCGGACTCGTCATCTTTTTTCCACCCACTTGCCTACCGTATGCGCTTTCGTATTTGATTTGTACACTCCTCACTATTGGCCATAGGCCCCCAAATAATAGTCGTCAAAATTAAACATATGGCTATTGTGGGGCCAATTCAGCTTAGGTTTTTGCTTTAGTAGCCACCACGATTCCGCGTTCTCGCAACGGTTCCCGACGAACCCGATGAGATAACGCACCGTACGGCAGCAGAATGCCAGTCGTGAGCAGTATCAACAGGAGCATCCTGCCGTACCCCGATTCGATTGCCCCCACCCCATACGCTGGTACAAGCGGGCCGAGTCCAATGGAACTCAAGAACTCGTTCAGAAACAGCCGAAACACGGCCCACAAAGACGCGAAAATGGTAATTCCCGGAACGAACAGCGTAATGAGAAACTCATTGATTATCGTCCCCGGATCGTCTGCATCGTACATAGCATACCGACTCCGTTTCCCTTCTCGGACGCGGTCAGTCCGTGCTCGCTCGAGCGTGCGGAGAGAGCAACTGTCAGAGCCGGAGGACTCGTCGTACCTGTGCCTTCGGTTCCCCCTCCGTTCGGTCCACACCACTCGCTTACGTGCCGTCGCGGTCGAGTCGCTCATCGCGGGTATACTTCCCGTGATAGACGAGCATATCGACGCCCATCAACCCCAGCGACAGCCCGCCAATGGCGACGACCACGACGAACAGCAGCCCAGTCCCACTTTCAACGAACCCCAGCGGGAGCGAGAATCCGAGCAACACGTTTCCGAGACCGCTCCACCGGTACCATGCCCAACGGGCAGTCAGCCGGGTATCGGTCGCCGCGACGATATCACAGACGCCGGCAAGCCCCATCAGCGTCACCTGCGCGAGCAACACCGGCGTCTCGAGGAGCCCGCCCCCGAGAACGGCGATCCCGCCGGCGACGAGGATCAGAAAGGCACCAACGACCGCACTGAGTCGCCGATTGAGCCGTTCGTTCATCTCTCTTCTGCCAGCGGACGGCCGATTCGATCTAGCGTCTTCGATTCCATACACCTCCCCGTTTCTCCTCCTACTAATTAACTATCAATCATATGTCTCACAGCGATACTCTCGCGTCGCGAACCCGCTCGTCGCTCCCGACCCACGACTCGCATCCTCGCCACGAGAAGCGGCCGATTCGATAGCCGCCTCGGAGTGACAACCCCCCGAACTGAGACGTTTCCGCTCGCTCGTGCTACTCGCTTTAGGGCTGTAACTCAGCGGGCTTCAACGCCCTCCTTCGACGACGACTTGCAGCGCTCGTGAATGTGCCCGCGGCGCAGAATAGTGGACTCGTCGGGATGGTTGCCCACTCCGTTTCGACGTATCTGGTTCTGTATTGCATGTTTTCAGTTGTTGAGGTGCTTGCGGCGGACCTGCATCTTCTCCTTGTCAGTCCGTGCATCGTAGTGCCGATACAGGACATCGAGCGAGACGTCCATTCGCTCACCCACCGTCTCAGGTGGGGTATCGTTGTTCAGGTGATTCGTGATCGCACCGCGACGAACCGCGTGCGGCGATCGTGCCGATGGGCACTTACTGAGTGAGGCGTTGCGACCTCGAGCATCACACTCCTCTTGAGTACGTCCATGTGGACAGTCTGAGTAGGAGCAAGGGTGCAACGCCCGGACGACCCAGTTATAGATCGTACCAGGCTTCGGTCGGGTTCCCTTCTGAGTCGTGAACAGCGGTCGGCGACCGTACTCGTCGACGGTTTCCTTTCGATCAGGGTTGTCGACGTAGTCCTCGAGGACCTGGAACGTCTGCAGTCCCAGATAGACCCACCGCTCGCCGCCCTCGCCGTTCTTGAGTTTCGTCCCCTCGTCGATCCGATGCTCGACCCGAATCGCGTGTTCGTCTGACTCGAGGTCGTCAACGTCGAGCGAGTGAACAGCGCTCCGGCGCATCCCTGTCTCCCACATGAGCGTCAGCAACGCGTGTGCGCGGCTCGCGTACTGGTGCCGGTTGTAGTACGCCAGTGCCCGCTCTGCACGATCCGCGGAGAGGAACACGTCTTTCGACTCGGCCCCGTCCGGCAGCTCCGGCGCGTGGACCTTCTCGGCGAGCCCTTCCTCGACGGCTTCGATATCGGCCCACCAGCGGAGCGCGACCCGAATGCTACTGAGCTGTTTCTGTAGCGTGATCGCGGCGATATCCCCGCGTCGCCACGCGACGAAATCGGCGATGTCGCGACCGGAGAGGTCGTTCAGGTTGTCGATGTCGCGCTCGTCACACCACTCGAGGAAGTAGTTGAGTCGTGTCCGTGCGTTCTGGAGCGTCGACTCCCGAACACTGGGCTCGCGATGGCGGAGGAACCGCTCGACGCCTTCCTCGGGTGACAGCGGCTCGAGATCGTCGCTCATGCTTCGACCTCCCCGAGTTCGGACTGATCGTCGGTGAGCTGGCGACGGCCTCGAGAGTTCTCCGGCTGGATGTTCCGAACTTGGTCGGCCCAGTCCTCGAGCTGCCGGCGGACGCGCTCGAGTTTGTGATCGAGTTCGTCGACGGACTCGGCGCTGACTTCCGCGCGGATCTTGTCGCGATCGTCGGTCGACGTTCCGCGCGTGAGTTCGGTCGTAATCGAGATCGCGTCGTCCTCGCTCATGCGCTGACCCTCCGTGTAGCGTAGTTACTGAGCCGGCAGAAGACACCGCCTCGGCGGAGTTCTCTACCGTCCTCGGTGTGGACGATGTGGCCGCCAGCGTGACACTCGGTACAGCGGTAGCAGGGCGTATCCGTTGATCCCCACGCGACCCGTCGGGCGGGTTCACCGCAAGTCCTGCAGGTGACCGTCTCGGGTACGGCCGTCATGCCGATCCCTCCTGCAGGTCCTCGAGAACGCGCTCGAGGTCGTTCTCGATGTCCTCGTGCTGGGCGTGCTTCGCGTTGATGTACGCCAGGTCGACGCCGGTTCACAGCTCCGACGAGCGGAGTTCGTGGGCGAACCGGCTCACGATCTCGTCGACGCCACGGTGGCTCTCACCGGCGAGATGGAGCCGGTCGACGATCGTCTTCGGGAGGCCGGTGTCTTCTGGATCCCCGTCGTAGTCGACCATCAACTGGCCGAGGCCGGCGAACGCTTCGACGCGGCCGTCGGCGACGACATCCCAGTCCTCGATGTGGCTCCGAGTGAGTTCGTAGTTCGTCTCGAGATCTTCGCTCTCGAGCAGCGTCTCGACCGCGGCAGGCTTCCAGTTCCGGCGATCGCGGAGCTTCCAGAAGTCGACGAACTCCGCCAGCGTCTCGAGGCGGCGCTCGATCGAGATCGTGACCGGTCGCTTCTCGACTGTGGCATCGCTTCGCTCGGAGACGCGAGTCACCGGGCCCGACGCAGTGACCAGGAACGAGTGCGGGAGCCGGATCGAACCGGGGTCATCGGGCGTCGGCAGCTCGTCGGCAACCGTCGTCGCATCCGGGACGGCAACGCCGCCGTCGGTGGCCACATCAGGCTCCGAAACTTGTAGTCCGCAAGCCTCTGCGCGCCGGTAGACACTCTCCTCGAGCAGTGCCTCGGCTTCGGGCAGCAGCGTGTAGCTGTTCGTTCGCCCGTCGAGTTCGCCGCGCTCGAGGAGATCGTCATCGACCAGGCTGTCGAGGTTCTGGTACAGCCGCCCATGGAGGACTTCGTCGTGGTGCTGCTCGAGCCGTTCCTTGATCGCGAGACCGTAGGGGTCCTCGCCGACGGACTCGATGGCGGCGATCGCCTCGAGGATGTCGCGCTGGAACCCGGAGAGATCGCCCCAGGCGATGCCGCCGTCGGCGACTAGTTCGGGCTCGGCGTCGTAGTCCTCGGCGAGTTCGTCCGCGCAGTCCTCGCAGACGTAGCCGTCGGGCGTGAAGACTGCCTTCCAGTTGGTGCAGCCCGGCGTATCGCAGGTGTAGGGACTGCGGGCGTTCATCGGCTCACCCCCTGCTCGTTTCGAGTGGCCAGGTGGTCGTCGATCGCCGTGTTGATCGCCGTCGCCGAGCGCATTCCCTCGCCGTGGATCACGTCGAGGGTGGCGATAACCTCGGTGAGAACAGCGTTCTGGTACCGCAGCTCGCTCACGATCGTCTCGAGCGTATCGACCTGATGTCGTTCCTCGGGCGAGCCCACAGTGGGACCGCCGTCAGCGCGGATAGCCGCGCACGATCGGCAGGCTGGTTCGTTGAATCGAGCGTCGTAGCACTCCGCTCGAGCGCCGCAGGCGCAGCGAGCGTTAGACCTTTTGGCTGACGATGCCTCTTGCCGTGCGTGGGGTGTCTGCCCCACTGAAGTTCCGGAGTTCATACTCTGATCGACGGAGCTACCTTCTGGGCGGCGTGCCAGCGCCGCCCGGTCTCACATACCAACAAGAGTCATCTTCAGCCGAATTGGTAGCTCCTTATCCGCTACCAATGAACTGGTGTTGCACAAATGTAACTCTGTGTCTAAATGGCACTATCCGGGACAAATAGGGTACTAAACGGTGTAAAGGGTACACGAATGCGAAAATCTGGATCATGGATGACGATCTGGGACGATCGGATTCTCGAGTATATCCGAAACGAAGAATCTGGTTCGCCGAAGGAGCTCGAGGACAGCGGATACGTTCGAGTCTCAAAGTCCCATATTTCTCGTCGCCTTCGAAAACTCGCAGAACATGGACTACTTACTCATCTCGGCAACGGTGTCTATGTGATTACAGAACGGGGTGAAGCATATCTCGATGGGGAACTCGACACGAGTGAAGACGCACCAGACTCATCTATCGATGTTCAGAGTTGTTCGGCAGTTCGCTGCACCCAGCGGTAGTACTACTGCTTCGCGATTAATCTTCTGCTGACTTCTCAAGATGAGCAAGCGCTGAATTATTCGGATCGACATCTTCGACGAACCGTAGCAGCCGTCGCGTTGCCGTCGGATTCTCCTCGATGTGCTCGAGGAAGTGAACCATCCCCTGAAGCGCGACGTTCTGCTTGTGGTAGTCCCACGTTCGGAGCTGGATTCTGAGGTCCTTGTCGGTGATGACCTTCACGCCCTCGTCCTGCAAGGTTTCTCGAGCATCGGCTTCGACCTCTCGGCAGGCGGCGATCGAGATCGTGGTCGATCGCTCGGCTAATTTCATCATGGTACCGAGTTCAGTATCGATATTCGACTCGTCGATGACTCGGTCCTTCGCTTCGACCGAGATCATGAGGTCCGGTCCGTGGTAGCCGTCGATGTCGCCGAACCGATGCTGACGCGAGGACCCCGTTCGGACGCCGCTCGCACGGAGCGACAGGTGCGGCCACTCGGCCGTCGCGTAGCCGTACACCATCGCCTGATAGGCCAGCCCGCCCATCTCGTTGTCGTCTTTGCGCTCGTAATCGTTCAGGACCTCGAGGAACGGCTGCGAGAACGCCGGCTCCCGCTTCGGGTAGTCCTTCGACTGCAGTCGATCGAGCCCCAGCTCGATGATTCGCTCCGCCGCTTCGCGACGTCCAGGCCCGGAGAGGATGAACGCCGACTCGAGAACCTCGATGTGATCGCGCCAGTTCCCGGTGTAGTGGCCCGGAGCGTTCGGAAAGTTCGTCCGGCTCATCGTCTGGTGGAAGAAGTCGCCGATGTCGTTGATCCGACCTCGGATTCCGACCTCGTGATCGTTGTACCGAAGTGAGAGCGTATCGATGTTCTGGCCCGTTCGATAGTCGACGCCTTTCTGTTCGTACCGCGGGAGGATGTCGTCTTCCCAGTCGAGATCGGGATGAAAGTCTGCGAGCCACGGGTCCGCTTGCGAGAGATCCTCGACGGACAAGATGAAAGAGAGCGCCAGCCCGAGATACCCTTTCCCGCGCTCGTCGTAGATATTCCTGGTCCGATCGACCAGTTCTTCGATTTCGTCGGCTTCGCCAACCGACGATTCATCGTCGTCTTGCTCAGTATACTCGAGAAGACGCTGGTCGCGCTCTACGTCGAAATAGTCGGAGAGAAACTCGTCGATCTTTTCCTCTTCGTCAGCCGTGATATCCACGCTCATTTCTAATATCTCCCCCTCGAGAGGTCTACCACTGAACTCGCCGCCAGCGCTCCCTTTGGAGACGAGCTACGGTTGTAATGTGTATTTCAATAATACATCCGCTAAAGAACTTTCCATCCAAATACCACTTTTGTCAGAACTATCGAGAGGGCGAATGATTAAATACGGTTAAGCGGCAGTCTCCATTAGATGGGTGACCGGACTCTTACCTACGTTGATTTATTTGCCGGTGCAGGAGGACTCTCTATCGGACTGGAGAGGGCCGGCTTTGAGTTGGAACACGCCGTCGAGGTAGACGAAGACGCGAGGTCCACGTTTGCGAGAAACCGGGACGGCATGGAGCCGGACGATATCACGGGAGACATCCGCGACGTGGACAACCAGGAGATCGTCGACCTCGTCGGTCAGGACACGATCGATCTAGTCGCCGGTGGGCCACCGTGTCAGGGATTCTCCGAAGTCGTGAGCCCCGATGGCTCCGACGATCGGAACCATCTCTTTACAAACTTCATCAGCTGGGTGAACGAACTCGAGCCCGACGCGGCGCTCTTCGAGAACGTCCGCGGAATCCAGAACACCGCCGGCGGGAAGTTCCTCGAGGCCGTCGAGGAGTCGTTCGATCTAATCGGTTACGACGTGACTCACAGGATCGTCAAAGCGTCTGACTTCGGCGTCCCTCAGCACCGACGTCGACTCGTCGCGGTCGCGACAAAGAAGGATATCCAGGAGCATCCGTTCGACGGGTTCGAGTTGAACCCGGTGCAGACGCCCGGCGTAATGGACGGAATCGGAGACCTTCCGGAAGTCGACCCCGGTGAAGAGATCACGGAGTATGACGCAGAGCCCCAGACGCTTCTCCAACAGGATCTCAGAAACGATACCGAGGAACTGTCTGCTCACATCGCTGCAAGCCACTCGGACGACATGGTCGAGATGATTTCTCACATCCCCGATGGGGGGAACCGAACGGCCATTCCCGACGAACTACAGCCCTCGTCCGGCTATCACAACTCCTATTCTCGTCTCAGTTCGGTCGAACCCGCAGTTGCGATCACGTCGAATATGTCGAAGCCCTCGAGCGCACGGTGTATCCACCCGTTCCAAGATCGCGGACTCACCCCTCGCGAGGGCGCGAGGCTCCAGACGTTCCCCGATACGTACCGCTTCGACGGCGGCCTCGTCTCGATTCGAAAGCAGATCGGTAACGCAGTGCCACCGTATCTCGGTGAGGCTCTCGGCTACTATCTCAGAGAGAGCATCTACGGCGACGAACTCACCGAGGCCGACCGAAAACGAATCTACGAACTTCGGTGTGGTGCCCTGACTCCAGACGAATTCAGCGATAAACGGACAGAGATCGGTGGCTACGCCAAACAGGCGACGCTGGACTTCGCGGACTGATTGTCGATTGTTGAGGGACTACTTCGTTCCGACAGTCGTTGCCCCTGGATGTACGATCTCTGATTCTCTCGAGATATCGCCCTCGAGGTAAGTCACCTTCCCACGCTCCCGTCGGATTGCTTCCGGCGAGAACTCACCGAGGTAGTGATTCCGAAACGTCTCCCAGTCCTCCCAGCCACCCCAGTCCATCACGACCGACGGTAGGACGCCCTGCTCGAGTAGGTTCGTCCCCCAGGTCCGCCGCAGATCGTGGACGTCGAGGAACGACCAGCCACGATCTCCGCTCTGAGCCTGCAGTCGTTCGGCAGCTCGCTGCACCCAGCGGTAGACCGTCTTAGCGGTCACGTCGACGATGGGTTCGTCCGGTGCGATCCCGGCGGCGTCGGTGTGGGCATCGATGTACGTCGCCAGTTGGTCAGGAACCGGCGGCTCGCGGTAGTGTTCCTGTTTCGCAACGTCCTCCCAGACGCGTAGGTGCGTCCCGGTCGGCGTCTCGACGACATCGGCGGGCGTTATCTGGACAATCTCACAGCGGCGGAGTCCACATCGACCGGCAAGTAGGAACGCGATCATTTGGCGATTGTCCTCCGCTTCGTCGATCACGGTCTGCAGTTCGTCTTCACTCAACCACACGCGCTTCCCTTCGCGTTGCGGGTAGGGCTTCAGTCTCATCGCTGTCCTCGATACTCAGTTTTAGCCCAACAAACCATGAAGAATGGGGTTATCAGTACGGGAATCGGCCCCGATATCGGGGTAAATTGTCCGCGAAGACGGGATTCTCGGACAGCACTATACACCAAAAGAATACTATAGCCTGAAGTTATAGAATAACATGATGAACTCAAAGCTCCTTCCACTGGTGCTCTTAGAAGCAGATGGTGGAGAGCCAATTGAGGGGATTACCAGATACATGAAACTGGTTTTCCTTGCGCAGAAGGAGCATCTCGATAGAGAGATTTACGAGTACAATCCCGGACAGTATGGCCCTTTCTCCAAGGACCTCTACGACGATATAGATAAATTAGAAGAGGAAGGGTTCATAGAACGGATTGATCAAACGACAGCCAAAGGAAACGATAAGCAAGTATATCGTTTGACAGAGAAAGGGGAGAGAACACTCAAACAGGCAAGGGTGTTACCAGAGGACGCTTTCCCAGAAGGATTAGAGAATTTGAAAGATCTGAAAGAAGAATATAACTCAATGGATCTCTGGGACTTACTGGAGTATGTTTATGCGGAGTATCCAGGAATGGCTGAAAATAGCGTTCTTGATATCCCTGTTGGGAAAGCGGCTTAATCCGAGTTGTTATCCTCTTTTTCTTCGCTCGACTCGGCGGACGTGGCGATGGATTTTAACTCTTCCATCTCCTGATCATCTTCCTCCGTTGACTGGGAGTCTGCGTTGTCATTCTGTTGCTTTATCGCTTCTGCCCTGTCAGCATCGGAGATACTGTCAAATTCTACGTGAGATATCCCTTGATTGTGGAGGTATGCATAGCCCGTGTAATTATAATCCTCAGAGATTGTTCCGTTTTCCTCTCGAATAATGCGGCGAGGTTCTTCTAAAAGAATATCTCGGTCCAGACTGATTTCACCCTTATCCTCAACCCTTCCCCAAAGCTCATCACCAGATTGCATGCGAACGCGGACCTGATATTTCTCAGATTCAGATTCGGATTCAATTCTTGAAAAGAACTCATACCAAAGCCCTTGGCGGCTAGCGATGGTCTCTCCACCAAATTCAAACATTCCTAGCACATTCCCAATCAGAAGTGAAATAATCATGAGATGGAAATATACAGAGAGTGTATTTAACGGGGTATCCAAGATAGGCAAGAGGTCAGTATAGGTCAAGATCTCTGTCGAGATACCACTATATAAGAAGTAAGCAATTGTGGCTGAAAGGAGACTTAAGCCGAAGCTCAAAGCAATAGTATCTGTCCTATTAAGCCAATCTGCACGATCTGCGATCAATAATCCGTATTTCACGCCAGCTATCCCAGGAAGTATAAATAGAGTTATTGTAATTAAATTAAATCCTATTGAAATGCCACCTGGCATGAGAGTACTTACAGAGAGTCATTATAGTATACATGTAAAAGAATCGGTTATGAGATATTATAAGATGGATTCAGTCACATGTCTTTAGGGAAGTCATTTGAGTCAATTAGTGATATTTTCCATGTTCGATCTTCTGTTCGAGTCACTTGAACTGGTTGATCTTTCACATTACCATCCTCATCGACGCAACCGAGTGCCCGAAGTTCACTCTTTGGAAGCACAACACCGCCCGACGTTCTACCAACTTGAACCAACTTGTGGATAGGCATAGCGCTCGTTTCGTAAAACGCTCCGAGTCTGTTTAAACATTGGTCTCACCAGTACGAGACTCTGATATTCCCGACCGCTACCACTCACTCGAGAGTCCCATCGAAGCATGGGGACGGACAACCCGCCACCGACTGACGAGAAGCCTATCGACGAAGTCTATCACGACCGGAATCTCCTCGCGATCGCCTTCGCGAGAGCGATCCGGCTCACCTGGGGGCCGGACACTGCGGGCTGGTACTGGCATGACGGCTGGCCCGTCGTCTGGGTCGATACCCCGACTGGCCAGAAATCCTGGCACGTCACGCCCGACCTCGAGGATGTCCTCGAGCGGTCGTCGCTCCAACAGACCGACCCAGAAGGCGGCTACGACGGCCACTCGCGGACGCTCAAGAACTGCCGGCTCGCCCGTTACATCACCGGAGCCTACTGATGACCGAGCGAATCGAGTTCGGCTCGAAAGCGGCGGCCGACCAGTTCCGCGACGAGTACGCCGACCACCTCTGCACCGACGACGATCGCCGGCTCAAAACCGTCGCGATCTCCTCGAGCGCTCCCGACCACGTCCTCGAGGCAACGGCGGTCGACGACCAGCTCACGTCCGTCGCGGGGGTCCAAGACGAACAGTGCGGCCATGCAGTGACTCACTGCGAGGAGGGTGACAGCGATGCTTGCGACTTCCTCGTCGACGAGTGCGATTTCGACAAGGATGAGGTACAGTCGCTCTTGTCCGACCTCGAGGGGGAGATCCCTGAAGACGAAATCTCCGATAAGTGGCTCGGAGCACTCGAGAGGACTTGGACCGGCTACCACAACGCGACGGACACGCTCGAGGCCGCCCTCGAGGTGGCTACCGAGGCGATCAACCACGCCGTCGCAGCGGCACGAGCGATCAACGGCATCCGACGAGCCCACGGCCAAGACGAGATCGAGGAGTTTCGTGACCTCGAGCGCCTGCAGCGGCCGCTGGTATGGGACCCGACCGACGAAATCGCCGCAACACCTGACGCAACCGACCTCAAGGGCCAGAACACGACCGGCGGCTTCGAGCGCGATATCGGACAGTGGGAGTACGAGGCCAGCAACGACGGCCCCGCGTGGCGACTCAAGCGCGACCGGATGGATGGTGGCGAGTTACTCGTCACGATCGCTCGGAACGACCGCGGTCGCGTCGAGCATATCGTCGGCAACCTCGACGAACTCGAGCGACGAGCAGTCGGCGAGTTCCCCACCTGCGACGAGGCCCTCGAGTCGGCCGTCTCGTGGATGGAACGCCATCCGGACGGCATCCCAGGTGGGTGGTTCCGAACCAACGACCGTCAAGTCAATGACGGCCCGGACGACGAACCCGAGGGACCCGGCCAGTTCGGAGCCAGGCACAGCGACACGAAAGTACGTGACGACTTCGAGAGCGACACATGACAGGCTACTTCTGCCCCGTCGAGGGGTGCGACAAACACGACGACGAATGGGACGATGAGAAACCTCCCTTTGCCTCGAGGGAGGCGGTCAGGAGCCACATCAACGCGATGAGCGGCGACGACCATCAGCGAGCAAGGGACCGAGGGACCTGGAAGGAGGCCCCGACCAGCAGTGAAGGCACAGACGGCGAAGGGGTCGAGAGCAGCGACGACCAGCAACCCGAAGGGACCGAGAGCAGCAACGAGCAGCCAGACGAGCAGGCAGCAAGCAGCAACGAAGGGGGCCAACCCAGTCCCTCGAGCAGTGGATCGACCGACGAGAGCAACGATGACCAAGGAGATGAGCAAGTGAAACCCGCAGATAGCACCGACCCGTGGGACCCAGACGAGCAGCAAACCGACCAGCAAAACGGGGCCCCTCAAGGGCCCTCGAGCGGTGGCTCTTCTCGCCCGAGCAGCCCCTCGAGCAGCGGTCTGAATCTCCGAGCCACTGCCATCCTGATCGGGGCGGCCGTCGCGGTGGTCGTACTGATCCTCCTCTGGCGTCGCCGTCGGTCCTCGTCGATCGACGCTGACTCGGCCGACCCGACACCGGACGAAGACGACTCGAGCGGTAACGGCATCGACCGTGAGGCCGGGGGTGGTCTCGTTGACTGACGACCACGACGCCGACCTCGAGGACAGTCCCGATCCAGAACCCGAGCCCGAAGAGTCCCTCGAGGAAGACGCGTACGCCGAGATCGATCCGGAGATCGCCGAACAGGTCGCGGAAGCCGACGCCGAAGATCCCGACGACGAGGTAGACGTCGACGACCCGGCGGAGGAACCGAACGACGACGCCGGCGAAGCCACCACGGGTGATCGAAAGACCGTCGGCCACGTCTACTGTCGGGCCCTCGGTGCCGGCGCGGCGATCAGCCAGGACCGGATGGGCTCGGGTGTCGACGACCGCTCGGCGGTGATCGACGAGTACGCCGACCTCGCGAAGGAACTCGACCTCGACGAGTACATGGACCAGTGGTACCGGGAGAACCTCAGTGGCAGCTCGGAACTCGGGCCCGGTCAAGGGCTCGTGGCGATGACCTCGCTGTTCGCCGTGATGGTCCTCGTCGAGGACACGGAGATGCTCGACGGCGCGATCGACTCGATCGGCGGAGCCACCGCGGAGGTGGAGGCATGAACCTCCGCGAGATCGCGACCGGCGGCGATCCGCGGAAGGCCCTCGCGACGAAGTTCTTCCAGAGCCAGCAGGCCGAGGCCTTCCTCTCGATCGTCGCCCACCGCGAGCGCCGGATCATGGAAGCCGTCGCCGACCTCCAGAAGGCCGTCGACGATGACGACATCGAGCCCATGGAGGGGCTCCCGTCGGTCGACGACCGCGTCGAGCAAATCCGCTCGATGGCGCTGGCGATGATCGACGACTCGCTCCCCTCGTGGTACGTCGAGGAAGCGACCGATATCGACAACGCCGCAGAAGCCGCCCAGTACGCCGACCTTTCCGACGGAGAATGGCAGACGACCAAAGAGACGTGGGCCGACCGCTACCGCGAGCAGGGCGTCGAGGGCGGCGTCGACGAACTCGCCACGGCCCACATCCGGACCCGCTTCGATGTCGATGACCTCGAGACGTTCCGCGAGGCCGTCGTCGAGTGGCCGAACGAGCGCCAGCAAGCTGTCCTCGAGGAGGCACTCGCTGGCGGCCTCGAGATGGCCGAGCATGGGATTCGCGATGTAACCGACGCCGTCGATTCGGAGGATCGATGAACCTCGCGTTCGGTGCCCGGACGAACTGGGGCAAGTCATACGGCCTGCAGGCCTACACCGAGCGCAACGCACCCGAGTACGATCGGACGGTCCTCGTCGACTACAAGGACGAGTACACCGGACTCGTCGAGTCGGGGCTCCTGCAGCGACTCCCGCTCAGACCGGGAACTGACGACCTCTCACGGGCCGAGTGGCGACGTATCTTCGAGGACAACGGCAGCCTGCAACTCGCTCGCGACGGCATGACCGACGACGCCTGGCGCGAGGCGATCGCGACCGCTATCGCCGCACTCGCCCAGCTCGAGGAACGCACGTTCCTGGGACTGGACGAGGCCCATCGTCTCGCGCCACAGCGGGACGGCTACCCCGACGAGTTCGACACGCTCGCAACGACGTGGCACGGCGACGGGATGGGCGTCGCGTGGGTCACCCAACGGTTCGCGAAGCTCGACGAGGACATCGCCTCGCAGTGTCAGGCCTCGATGCTCGGCGGGTTCGGCTCGGGCAACGATCTCGACAAGGTCCGCGGGATCGTCGAGTATCCAGCCGATGTCCACAAGGCCGATGCCGAAACTTGCCCGCGGACGCTCCCCGACGCGTTGCTCGTCGACGGCGAACCGCTCACCCTTCGCCGGTTCAGCGACGACGCGGGCAACACGATCGGCTCCGAGTGGATCTACTCGGACGATACCACCCTTAGACGCATCGATTCACGCGACTGGACGCTCGAGAGTACCCACTACGGCAGCGATCGGGTCCGGATCAAACACCCCTTCGACGACTAACTCACGATGCGAACCGACATCACGCTCCGCGGGAGCAAGGCCGACCAGTTCGAACGGATTCAAGACCACCTCGAGGACCGGCGCGGTCACGAACTTTCGCGGGCCGATGTCGTTGGGGCCTTAATGGCGGACTACGAGCAGGACCTCGAGGACACCCGTAGCGGTTCCCTTCTCCAACGTAGCGGGTAATGAGCCCGCGATCGCCGAATTAGTGATCCGGCCGTCTCTCGAGGATGTCGAAGATATCGATCGCTTTGTACTCCTGATTCCGCTGTTTGCCAGTCGTCTCGACGAGGACTCCGTCCGATACTAACTCCTCGATGGCGTTGTACGCGGTCTGTCGACTGACATCGAACTCGTCTTGGACATCGTTTGCGGTGAAGTACGGCATGTCGAAGACGCCCCGCGCAAGGCGATGGCTCGTTTTCTGGTGCGGATACCGTTGCTCGTAGTCGCGTCGAAGTTCTATCAGCCGCTGTGTTCGCTCGTACGAGTCTCGTGCCTGCACCTCGATCCCTTCGAGGAAGAACGCGATCCAGTCGCGCCAGTCCCCGGTTTCGCTCACAGCGCGCATCTTCTCGACGTATTCCTGCTTGTTGCGATTGAAGTAGGCACTCGGATAGAGATACGGCTCGCTCAGATAGCCCTCAGCGCAGAGCTGTAAGACGATGAGAATGCGGCCAAGTCGGCCGTTTCCGTCCTCACAGGGGTGAATCGTCTCGAACTGGTAATGCGTAATCGCGAGATCGACGAGCGGGTGATATTGGCCGCCCATCTGAATGTACGTCTCCAGCGAGTCCATCAGCTCGGGCACCGATTGATGCGGCGGGGGAACGAACGGCGGTTGACTGGCGTACGGAGAGGGAAGGTGGACATCGGTCGTCCGCCAGTCTCCGACGACCTCACCCTCGTTCCGGACGTTTTCGAGGAGCAACTCGTGGAGCGACTGGAGGAGATCGAGCGTTATCGGCTCGCCCTGTTTGATCGCGTTGAATCCCTTCTGAAGGGCGTGTTCGGCGTTCAGGACCTCCTGCAAGTCCCGACTCACGTCGACGGTCTCGTCTCCGCTGGTCCGCGTGTGATGGGCGTATACCTCGTCCACGTCGACATCGGCCCCTTCTATTTCGGCGGTCTCGACGGCCTCGAGGCGGACAAGTGACGTGTAGAGGACCGGCGAGAAATCGACGGTTGGACTGATTCCGTCGATCCGGCCGAGTTGAAAGGACGCGTCGGCGATACGCTCCGTGAGTTCGTCGTCGATATCGATCCCTGTCAAGAGGGGGAGCTTGTCCGGAATGTAGTATGGATGTGGATGAGACTCGCGATAGTGGCCGGGAGCCCCTTCCGGAAGTTCTCGAGTCCGCATTTGACTATACCACGAACTCCGGCCTGTTAATCATACCGCACTTAAACCGATTTGATTACTCGTGTCTGAGGCGGCCCCACTCAAAATACGAGACGGGAGGTTTGGAGAACGGGTCCCTCGTGACAGCGGTTGACTGCGGATTACCGCGGACCGCCACCAGCTACGTCGGCTAACTGCGGACCTGACGCGCTCTTATATCCGAATTCGGCCAGTTGATCGGATCGCATGGCGATGAATTTCGATCAGGCCACGCAGGCCCTGACTGACAGCGACGTGTGGATGGATGTCGGCTTCGTCGCGGGCGGCTATCTCGCTCCGTACCTCGTCGACACCGCGACTGGGACGATGCTCCCGCCGGAGGTCTTCGGTCTCGGTGGAATGACCCTCGGCGAGATGGTCGTCAACAACCGTGCGTTCACCCTCGGCTCGGGCGCGTTCGTCGTCCGAGAAGCAGCGGCTCGGTTCAACCTCGAAAACCAGATTCAGGAGGTACTGGCCTAAATGAGCCTCTCGCTCTACGCCGCCCTCGGCGACTCAAGCAAGTACGTCGAGACGGAGACGAACATCCCCGACCAGCTGACGCCGATTCTCTCGATCGAGCCCAAGGACGGCGTAGGTGTTCTCATCCGCAACGCCGTCGACATGGGGAGCAAGGTCGGCCTCCCGATCTACGCGAAGCTTCGCGATGCCGACGGGAACCCGCTCCCTGCAGACACTCGGGTCGCGCTCGGCTACCAGGCTCCGACCGACGAGAGCATTCAGGTCGTCTCCGACCCGAAGTCGACGATCGCGAGCTACATCAAAAACTCCGTCTCGGACCAGCAGGACGACCGTAAGGTCGACGCGGTCAAACACCAGCTCAAGGGCTCCAAGCTCGAGGTGCGGGACATCGACGACGCGTACATCCTCGTCGATTCCTCCGAGCAGATCGACCACGCAGGCCCGTTCGATCGCCCCGTCGTGGGGTTCACCCTCGAGTGCCTCGTTGGTCGCGTGGTGCATCTCGTGGTCGTCCTCGGGACTGCTGTCGGTCGACACCACGTCGATCAACTCGAGGAAGTCGGCCTTCCGGAGCGTACAGAGATGGGCGCACGGGCCGTCGTGGTACTCCCAGCCCTTGCAGTCGCACCGACCGATATACTCGCCGTCCTCGATCCCGAGCGCGCAGTAGTGAACGCTCTCGCCGTCTCTGAGCGTGACCTTGTAGCCGAACCGGCCGAACGATTCGATCAGCGCCTCCCGTGGGTCCGCTCGAGCCCACGACTCCGTCTCGCCGTCGCGTTCTGTAAGGAAGTCGAGTGGTCCACCATCTGATGGTGACTGGAAGGTACTCACGCGAACCATCCCGATTTCCTTCGATCTAATCGCCGGACGGCGTCGGCCCGGTTGATTTCGGAGGAATCACTCGGATTTTTGCCCGGTTGTTTCCGACCGAGGTCGGAGAGCAAACTATTTTCCCGAGCGCTAACGATGCGACTTAGCGGATAGTTCGAAGTGTCAAAACAGCGGAATGGACTCGTCGGGATTTGAACCCGAGGCCTCTTCCTTGCGAAGGAAGCGATCTACCACTGATCTACGAGCCCTCGCCCGTTCCTAACCCCGGTTTCTATTTGTAGCTTGTGTTTCGAGGGCGGCGCGGGACACGACACCACGGGGGCCGGACTCGAGGCGGACACTCACCAGCCGTCGATCGAACGGCCACGAATGCGTCGTGTCCGAGTCCAATGCCGTGGCGCTCACCGGGTGCCGTTCGTCGTCGAGTCTCAACTGCCCATGGAGTCCGTCCGAGCGCTCGAGCCGACCGCGAGGATGCGAGCGCGTCCGCCGACGGCCCCAACCAGGAAGCCGGCGAAGTGGGCGATCAGCGCAACGCCGGGTGAGGCGGTCGCGAGGGTGACCGCAGTCGCGAGCCCGAGAAAGACGAGGACAGCGAGCCACTGTGGCACGTCGACGAACGAGGCCAGCCCCGTCGAGAGCCGGTTCGACGCGACGAGATAGCCGAGCAGGGCGAAGACGGCACCGCTGGCCCCGAGGACGGCCGTCGGCGCGACGGGAACGAACGGCAGCGAGGCGAAGACGCCGGTCAGAGCGACCTGGGCAATACCGGCAATCGCGCCCGTACCCGCGAAAAAGGCGTGAAAGCGCCACCGCGTCGTGGCCCGCGCGACCGGCCAGCCGAAGACGAGCAACGCGAGGGCGTTCGAGACGAGATGACCCAGCCCGCTGTGGGCGTAGACGCTCGTCACGATCGTCCACGGGTTCGTCGTCAGCGGCGGTGCGAGGACGAAAAACGTGCCCATCATACCCGCGAACGCGGTGATCCCCTGGGAGGCGAAGACGACCACGAAGGCGACGAGCACCTCGAGTACGGGGCTGCTCGAGTTCGCGTCCGACCGGTCCCGTCCGGGATCGGACCGCGCGTAGGACCCCGACCGTGACCGCGAGTGTCTCGCCATACGGGTGGCTGCGACGGCGAGCGACAAAAGTCCCGGCACTTACTGGTCGGGGGTGCGATCGGGCGGCATGCGAAGGGTGTGGGGAGCCTGGTGACGCCGAGGCAGCCGTGACCACCCTGGCCGTTCGATGCGTTTAGCTACCGCTACTGGGATGCGTTCGACGGCCGCAAAAACGGGGAAATAGCTCGAATTCGGCTCGTGATCGAACCGGCCTCGATGAGCGCTTAGTCTTCGAGGACGATTTCGATCGAAACGTCGTTTGGCACCTGAATGCGCATGAGCTGTCGGAGTGCGCGTTCGTCGGCGTCCAGATCGATCAGGCGCTTGTGGACGCGCATCTCCCAGTGCTCCCACGTCGCAGTGCCCTCGCCGTCAGGCGACTTCCGGGTCGGCACCTCGAGAGTCTTCGTCGGTAGCGGAATCGGTCCGCTCAGGTTGACGCCGGTGTTGTTCGCAATCTCGCGGACGTCGTCGCAGATGTCGTCGAGGTCGTCTGGACTCGTGCCCGCGAGTCGAACGCGTGCCTGCTGCATTTATTTCTCGTGGACGTCGAGGACCTTGCCAGCTGCGATGGTCTGACCCATGTCGCGGATGGCGAAGCTCCCGAGTTCGGGAATCTCGCTGGACGGCTCGATGCTGAGGGGCTTTTGCGGTCGGATGGTGACCACAGCAGCGTCACCCGACTGGATGAAGTCGGGGTTCTCCTCGGCGACCTCGCCGCTCGAGGGGTCCATCTTCTTGTCGATGGACTCGATCGTACAGGCGACCTGTGCCGTGTGGGCGTGGAAGACCGGCGTGTAGCCGGCCGTGATCACGCTGGGGTGTTGCATGACGACGATCTGTGCCTGGAACGTCTCGGCGACGCTTGGCGGATCGTCGGCGGGGCCACAGACGTCACCGCGGCGGATGTCGTCCTTACCGATGCCGCGGACGTTGAATCCGACGTTGTCGCCGGGCTCTGCTTTGGGCACCTCTTCGTGGTGCATCTCGATCGTCTTGACCTCGCCGCCCACGTCGCTGGGCTGGAAGGAGACGTTGTCGCCGGTGTTCAGGAGACCGGTCTCGATACGTCCGACGGGGACGGTACCGATACCGGAAATGGTGTAGACGTCCTGAATCGGCAGTCGGAGCGGCGCGTCCGTCGGTGGCTCCGGCTCGGGCAGGTCGTTCAGGGCCTCGAGCAGGATTTCGCCGTCGTACCACGGCGTGTTGTCGGACTCCTCGGCGATGTTGTCGCCTTCGAACGCCGAGATCGGGATGAACGAGGCGTCCTCGGTGTTGAACTGGACCTGCTTGAGCAGCTGGTTGACCTCTTCGACGACCTCGTCGTACGTCGACTCCTCGTAGTCGACGATGTCCATCTTGTTGATGCCGATGATGAGTTCGTCGATACCGAGGGTTCGAGCCAGGAAGACGTGCTCCTGGGTCTGGGGCGCGACACCGTCGTCAGCAGCGACGACGAGGACGGCGTTGTCCGCCTGGGATGCGCCCGTGATCATGTTCTTCACGAAGTCGCGGTGACCCGGACAGTCGACGATTGTGAAGTCGTAGGCGTCCGTGGAGAACTCCTGGTGGGCGATGTCGATGGTGACACCACGCTCTCGCTCCTCGGCGAGGTTGTCCATGACGTAGGCGAACTCGAAGCCGCCCTTGCCCTTCTCTTCTGCTTCTTCGCGGTGCTGTTCGATGACGTGCTCGGGTACGCTCCCCGTCTCGTAGAGGAGTCGTCCCACGAGCGTACTCTTCCCGTGGTCAACGTGACCGATGATGGCCAGGTTCTGGTGTTGGTCGCTCATTGTTGTAGCTCACGCGCAGAGGCGCTTATATCGGTCCCTTTGGCTCGTTGCGGTTAAAACCATTTCGAAAGCGTATTCTCCCCATCCCGACGCCGTCTTGCGGTTTGGCTAGCATTCACACGACACGGAACGTTCGAAAGACGGCAACCGCCGGTGAGAACCCGGCCCGAGAAGCGGTGAGAACTCGCCGACGAGCACCGAAATGCCGACACGCACGCGTCGATGGTCTCCACCCGGCGAGGGCGACGACGGAAACCCGCGGTTCGACGACATCGGTCCGGACCGGTCGGCCACACGACAGTGAAATGGACGAGAAAGGGAGTCAACCGAGACGGAAATCGGCGCGCGTCACGGACACCCGACCGATCTCACAGCGGCGGCAGCCGACCGACATCCGAAAGCACTGCCGTCGCGGTCTCCGGACCACCGGCACCGCGGCCACTCGAGTGGAGCGAGCCGGCGTGTCGCGTCTCGATCTGGACGATGTTCCGCGTGCCGGTCACGGCCAGCGCGCCGCTTTCGGGGACGAGCCGCGGTCCGACGCGGACGCCGTCGCGGGTCGCCTCGCCGATGAGGCGGATCGTCCGGCCGTCTTCGGCGGCGAGATCGAGCGCGCTGCCGGGGATCGACTGGATGCCCTCGACCGTCGCGTCCGCGAGCGAAAAGCCGCCGTCGGCGAGCACGTTCGCGAGGATGACGAACTTGAGCGCGGCGTCGGTGCCGTCGACGTCGAACGTCGGATCGGCCTCGGCGACGCCGAGGTCCTGAGCCTCCCCGAGGACGTGGTCGTAGTCCAGCCCCTCGGCCGCCATCCGAGTGAGGATGAAGTTCGCGGTGCCGTTGAGCACGCCCCGGACTGCGGTGACGGCCTGTGGCGTGCAGTCCTCGATCGTCGAGAGCACCGGAATCGCACCGCCGACGGTCGCCTCGAGGCGGATCGAACCCGCACTGTCGGCCTCGAGCGCGCGGAGTTCCTCGTAGCGCTCGGCGACCGGCCCCTTGTTCGCTAGCACGACGTGGCGGTCGGCCTCGAGTGCGCGCTCGACGTGCGTGAAGCCGGGTTCGGCGTCGCCAAGCGTCGTCGGCGTCGCCTCGACGAGCACGTCGTAGTCGGTGTCGAAGACGTCGTCGGGGCTGCCGGTCCCGAGGGCCTCGTCGCTGGCTTTGCGCTCGAGGACATCGTCGACGGCGATCCCGTCGGGATCGACTGCGGCGGACGTGGAGTCGGCGAGCGCGACGACCTCGTGGTCGTACTCGCCGGCGAGGTCGGCGACCGAACGACCGACATCGCCGGCACCGAGGATCGCGAGTCGCATCAGGCCTCACCTCCGAGCAGGGGTTCGACGACGGTCAGGTCCTTGTCGGTGCCGATCGATCGGATGGCCGCGAGCACGTCCCCGGAGCGACCGGAGTCGATCGCGAGTCGCGCACGCGCACTCGAGATTCCGTTAGTACCCTCCGGTGCGGCCAAGGAGAGGTCCTGGACGACGGCGTCGGCCTCGTCCTCGATCCGCGAGAGGGTATTCGAGAGGTCGGTTTCGACGAGGTTGCCGACCAGCACGACGCTGATCGCTTCGCCGTAGTGCTCCGCGCCGGCCTGAATGATATTCACACCGGCGTCGCGGAGTCCCTCGACCACGTCGTCGAATCGATCCGGCGGACACTCGAGGTCGACCTCGACGGGGATGTGCCCGCGGGGCGTGATATTGCCGCGCTCGTGGTGAATGCTCAACAAGTTCCCGCCGTTGTCGGCGATCGGGGCGAGCGCGCGGAGCAACTCGCCGGGTTCGTCGACGAGTTCGAGCCGGACGGTATAGGCCCGGAGGCCGCCGTCGGTCTCGGCGTCGGGGTCGTCCTCGTCGCCGGACTCCGGCGCGTTACCCATCGCCGACACCTCCCGCCTGTAGGCGTCTACTCGTCATGATATCTAATGTCCGTAGTGGGCGCGTAAAAGAATATAGGACTTCCCAAAACTAACCGCCCCTGTCAACAAGGACCACGCGGATCGGGACGTCCGGACCGATGCAACGCGTGGGACTCAGAGGTGATCCTTCCCCGGATTCGACGAGCCCCAGTCGCCGCGGCCGCCTTCGGTCCGATCGACGCCCATGATCGATTCGGGCTGATCGGGTCCGCCGAGGCTGTCGCGCGCGTCGGGGACTCGGACGGTGACCTCGTCGATCTCGGGCCACGTGATGAGTTCGGCCTCGATGTTGCCGGTCGTTACGTCGCTGACCGAACAGCCCGAGCACCCGCCGCCGAGTTCGATGATGACCTCGCCGGTTTCGGGGTCGGCCGCCCGCACCGCGCTGGTCCCTCCGTGCATCTGGATGATCGGCATTTCCCGGGCCATCCACTGCTCGACGCGTTCCTTCAGGGACGGGTCGTCCGCGGAATCAGTCATAGGTCGTACTAGACGCTCGAGCGGGGAATAAGTTGGGTCACACGTCCGAATACCGTCGAATTAATCCTGAACGTTTCCGCGGCGGCGTAGCCGCTCGAGGGCGACCCCGCCACCGACGAGGCCGGCGATGCCGGTGAAGCCGGGGATCGAGTCATCGGCGTCCCCGGTCCCGTTCCCGCCGGAGTCGCGGTCGCCGCCGGTATCGGTTCCGTTGCCGGTCGCATCGGTATCGTCGTCCCCCCAGTCTTCGGGAGCCTGAAGCGAAGGGGGGTCGGCCTGTTCGCCGGCTTCGATCGGGAACGTGTAGAGTGCCCCGTCGATCGACGCGTTCGGGATCGCTTCCGTACTGCTCGCGAGGAACGTTTCCCCGGGGTCGACGACGCGTGCGGTCCAGAATCCCGTCCGCTCGGGGTCGCGCCACCAGGCGATCCGTTCGGGAGCGGTCGGGTCGGAGACATCGTGTATCTTGACCCCCGCTCGGTACCACGAGGAGTAGAGGTGTCCGTCGCGAAGCTCGAAGTTGTGCGAGGTGGTCCACATGCCGCCCCTGCGGGACTCGTCGATCGTCCGCGGCGGATCGATCGACCCCCGGCGTGTCGGGCGAGCGGGATCGCTCACGTCGTAGAGGTCGATCCCGCCCGGTCGGTCGGGGTCCGACCCACCGGTGGCCCAGGCCTCCCGGCCGACCGCCAGCAGGTCCCCCGCGTCGTCGACCATCGCGTAGTGGTCGTTGCCGGGCAGCCCGTAGACGGGCTCGATCGGGTCGTCAATCTGGCGTTGGTCCGCGAGGGAGGTCGTTCGAACGTGTGAAACGTAGCTGGGATCGGTCGGGTCGCTGATGTCGACCAGATAGGTCCCGGCGTTCCAGAAGGGGAGATAGGCGATGTCGTCGTGGACGTAGATATCGTGCAGGTAGCGAGCGAGCCAGACGATATCTCCCCACCTGGGTTCGTGGTCCAGCAGGGACCAGTAGCCGAGTTGCGTGATTTCGTCACCACCGATGTCGAGGATCACGAGCGCGTTCCGGTCCACCGTGTTGACGGGGACGAACAGCAATTCGTCCTCGAGATAGCAGTTGTGGACGTGGTAGCCGGTTTCGTACGCGCCGGTCGGGACGGGGGCGGCGGGATCGCTCACGTCGTAGCAGCGAACGCCCAGATACTGGTCGTCCGAGCCGACCGGGCTCACGGACTGGGCGGGGCCGGCGACGACTAGTCGGTCGCCATCGACGGCCAGATCGAGGAGGTTCGTTAGCGGGCTCCCGTCGATTTCGACGCCGCGTTCTTCGGCGAGCACCGTCGGTTCGGCGGGATCGCTGACATCGACGGTGACGAAGCCGGTCGTCGCGGCGACGTACGCGGTCTCGCCGTCGTCGCCGACGACGGCCTCCGCGGCGTTGTCGATCGAAACGCGGCCGAGCGGTTCGTAGCCGGCCGACTGTCGGGTGACGGCGGCGCTCGGACGGGACGCCGCGAGGCCGCCCGGCAGGGACAGGGCGAGACCGGCGGCTCCACTCCGCTCGAGGAACGCTCTCCGCTCCATACGCAACACAGCCGGACGCAGCCACATAGAGGTAGTCACTCGCGGCGCGCCCGTCTCCCGCGGCGCGTGCCGGACGGTCAGCCTCGCAGCCGCCGTCGATCCCCGGTTCCCTCGGTCAGGGCGCTCGCCAGCGCGCCTTCGAGGACGACGTCGTCGCCGTGGTCCGTGACGCGGATCTCGGGGACGTTCGTCATTACCATCTCCGAGACGCGTTCGCGGATGGGATCGACGACGAGGTCCTCGTTGTGCAGTGCGACCGCGCCGCCGAAGGAGACCACGATCGGGGCGAAGGCGTGGACGACGTTGGTCACGCCGATGGCGTTCCAGTGGGCGAGTTGCTCGATGACGTAATCAGCCAGTTCGTCCTCGCCGGCCAGTTCGAAGACGTCTTTCGCCGTGAAGTCGGGACCCTCGACCGGGAGGGCCGTCGATATCGTCGGATCGTCCTCGGCGAGCAGTCGAGCGTAGTCGGGGATGGCGTTGCCGGAGCAGTAGGCCTCCCAGTGGCCGTCGCGGCCGCAGCCACAGGTCAGGCGACCCTGCGGGTCGACGACGTAGTGGCCGACCTCGCCGGCGTTGCCGTCCCAGCCGCTCATGACCGCCCCGTCACAGCAGACGCCGGCACCGATCCCCGAGGAGATGGTGATGTAGGCCATGTCATCCGGGTTGCTGACGGCGTGAAAGCGCTCGCCGATGACGCCCGCGGTGGTGTCGTTGTGGAGATAGACATCCTCGCTGTCGATCAGTTTCGCGATCGGTCCCGTCAGCGGGATCCGGTCGATGGAGTCGGGGAGGTTGGCGGGATCGATCACTGCTCCCTCCGCGAGGTCGAACGGACCGATCGAACCGATGCCGGTCGCGGCGATGCGCTCGGGAGCGATCCCGGCGTCGACGCACGCCTCGCGAAGCGTTCGAAGGACACCTTCCGTCACGTCGATACCCGTCGGCCCGCGTGGCGTGGATCGGCGACTCACGCCGATCGTCGTCCCGTCGGCCTCGGCAACGATGGCCCGGACGTTGGTCGCGCCGAGATCGACGCCCGCATAGTAGACCATGCTGTCTAGGGGACGACTGCGGCCGTACTTAACTACCCAGATTGTACTCGACAACGAGTTGCGATTTCGATACGTTACGGGTCGGGAACCGGCCGGCAGCGAGCCGTCGGCGACACACGTATGGTAGCATGCGACATAGTTCGCCGTATGGGTACCGACGACACCCGACCGACCACGGAGCCGTCCGCCGAACCGGAACCGACGCTGTCCGACGCGGAACGTAACGCGCTCCACGAGGTCGAACTCGGCCTCGAGTGGGTCCAGCGCGCACAGGGCTGTCTGCTCGAGTTCCACCACGCGACGGGTCACGGGATGGATCACCTCTATCGGGCCGAGGAGTTGCTCAGGGCGGCTGGGCACGACGAGTTCGCGGACGCGATTCGGACCGACCTGCTCCCCCACGGCGTCGTCGACGAGGACCGCTGGTCCTACGACGTCGTCGAGAACTTTCAGGAGACGTTGCTCGCGGAGACCCGATCGCTCGAGCGACGAGTCCGACGGGATCTGGCCGATGGCGAGCGACACGTCCGCGAGCGCCGACAGGAGCGGACGTGGAAACGACGCGCCGACGAACGGGAGTAAGAGAACTACGACGTGGGAGCCGGAGAAAGCAGGGACCGACCGGGTCGGCGCTAGTCCATCACGTCGAGGTCGCGGAAGTACGTGACCGGGCAGGGCGCTTGCAGGATGATTTCCTGTGAGACGGAGCCGAGGACAGCCTTTTCCGCGGGCGAGCGTCGGCGACCGCCGACGATCATGCGGTCCGCGTCGACGTCGATCGCCATGTCGACGACCTTCGTGCTGACTTCGCCGAGCGCGCCCTTGATCTCGTACTCGACGCCGGCCTCCTCGAAGCGATCGGCCAGTTCGGGAACCGGCGCGCGCTGGGCGGCGACCGCGTTCGGATCGACATCGTCAACACGGGCATCGAATCCAAGGTCGTCGTGGATGTCCTCGTACTCCTCCTCCGTGAAGGCGTGCCCGATCACGACGGTCGCCTCGAGCGGCGCGGCGATCTCGAGGGTCGTTTCGGCGAGTTCCGGCGCACGCACTGTGTCCATCGGTCCGACGGCGAGAAGTACCGTATCGATTGCCATACCGTCACAGTGGTTGTGCCATCCGCTTAAGTATTCTCGTCGTTGCAGTATTGCGGAAACCGCGCTCCCGGGGCGGTGAAGCCGCTCTCCCGACGGCTCGGCGGACGAAGGCAGTGCACGGCTCAGTCCGCGTCGTCGTGGCGAACGAACGTGACGGGACAGGGAGCCGACAGCAACACTTCCTGTGCCGTCGAGCCGAAAACCGCTTTGCCGGTCGGTGATCGCCGCCGCCCGCCGACGACGACGCGGTCCGCGCCGACGCTGGCTGCCAGATCGACGATGGTCGGACCGTGTTCGCCGACCGCACCCCGGACTGCGTAGTCGACGTCGTGCTCGTCGAGAACGGCCTCCAGATCGTGGATCGTCGCGTGGCGCGTCGCCACCGCATCGGGGTCGATCTCGTCGACATCGGGGTCGAACTCGAGGCGGTCGAGCACGTCGTCGTACTCGCTGCTGGTGAACACGTGGGCGAGGACGACGGTCGCGTCGGCCGGGTTCGCGACTTCGATCACCGCTTCGGCGAGTTGATCGCTGCGGTCGCCGTCGCCGGGACCGACGGCGAGCAAGACCGTGTCTAGCATCGGTGACGTATTGACCGCGCACCGCCGTAAATCCGCGGGGTGCAGACACCCACCGCCGGTCGCCGAGACCCGGGTTCCGGACGATTTTTGCCCGTCGTCGCCGACCGACACTGCATGGAGGGTCCCGATCTCGCAGGCCAGACGGTACTCGTTACGGGCAGCGCAACGGGCGTCGGTCGCGAACTCCTGCTCTCGACGGCCGATTGCGGCGCGCGGACGGCGGTTCACTACCACACGAGCGCCGACGCCGCCCGCGAGGTGGCCGACGCCGCCCGCGACCGCGGCGCGGAAGCGGCGATGACGGTCCAGGGCGACGTGACCGACCCCGACAGCGTCGACGGACTGTTCGCCGCCATCGAGGACGAACTCGGGACCGTCGACGTGCTAGTCAACAACGTCGGCGACTTCGCGCCAGCCCACTGGGCCGACCTCGAGTTCGAGACCTGGACCCGCGTCCTCGAGACCAATCTCAACGGCACCTACCTCTGCTCGAAGCGCGCCCTGCCCGGGATGCGCGAGCACGAGTACGGACGGATCGTCAACATCGGCTACGCCTCGAGCGAGCAGGGGCTCGTCAGTCCCAAGAACTTCCCCTATTTCGTCGCGAAGAAGGGCGTGCTGATGTTTACGCGCATGCTCGCGGCGGACACGCAGGACGACGGGATCACGGTCAACGCGATTTCGCCGTACGTCGTCGAGAACTCCGACGAGTTCCCCGCGGAGTTACCGCGGGGTCGACCCGCGAACTTCGAGGACCTGATCGCGCCGCTGTACTTCTTCCTCGATCCGGACAGCGAGTACGTCAGCGGCGAGAACCTCGAGGTCGACGGTGGCTGGTTGCCCGAGACGGTGTGAGCCCTCGACGCTGTTTGGCTACGGCTTTTCGTGCGGTCGGCCCCTGATTCCGGTATGAGTCTCCCGATCGCGATGGGCTGGCGACATCTGCTCTTCGCCAACTGGCCCGTCGATCCGGCAGTCGTCTCGGAGCGACTCCCCGATAGCCTCACTGTCGAGCCCTACGACGGCCGGGCGTGGCTCTCGGTCGTGCCGTATCTGAACGTCGACGTTCGCCCCCGAGGCGTTCCAGCGAGCGTCGGCGTCGACCTGCCCGAACTCAACCTCCGGACGTACGTCAGCCGGGACGGCGAGCCCGGCGTCTACTTCTTCAGCCTCGACGCGGCGGGTGCCCTCGGCGTCGTCGGCGCGCGTCTCTTCCACCGGCTGCCCTACTACTACGCCGACATCGAGATCGCCGCGACCGACCGCGGAATCGCGTTTACCAGCGAGCGCCGGCATCCGGGTGCGTCGCCCGCCGAATTCGCCGGCACCTACGAGCCGGTCGGGGACGCGTTCACACCTGCCCCCGGCTCGCTCGCGGCGTTTCTCACCGAGCACTACCGCTACTACACGACGGCTCGAGACGGCACGCTTCGCTACGCCGACATCGACCACGAGCCCTGGACGCTCCGTGCGGCGACGGCCGAGATCGAGCGAAACACGCTCTTCGAGGCCAACGGGTTCGACGCGCCCGCGGGGACGCCGGTCTGTTACTACAGCCGCGGCGTCGACATCGCGTCGTCGCGGAATCGGCGGTGGGGGTAAGTCGACCGCGAGGGTAGTGACCCGACGCTGATCGAAGCGGACGCCCTCGAGGCGGTCGAAGACGCCGCCGACAGCTCGCTCGAGTTCCACCTCGAGAAACGGGGTTCCGAGGGGCGCTGGTCAATCATGGCGGCCGCCGTGCCCGAATCCTCGCGGGCGGCGTCGTGTGCGCCGGCGGCGAACGCGAGGCGCGGTCGTTACCGGTCGACCGGAAAGAGCGGAACCTACATGTTCGCGAGCCCGAACGGGGACGTACGATGAACGAACCTGGCATCCAGTCGCTGATGGACCAGGAAACGCTCGATCGGCGCGTTCGAACCGGTGCGGCCCCCGAGTGGGTCGCCGACCACTGGCACTCGTTTCGCGAGGGGGTGCTCGGCGAGCGAAACGGAACGTCGTTCCCGTGTTTCTTCGGGGCCGAATCGGTCCGGGACGGCGACCCGCTCTACACCGCCGTGCCGTCGATGAGCGACGCGGACGCCCTGCTGACGCTCCGCGATCGGATCCTCGAGTACCTCGACGTCTACGAGGACCACTCCGGGCGGGCCTCCCTCGTCACCTTCTTCAAACCGCCGGCCGAACCGCTGTCCGAGCGGGAGTACCATCGGACGTTGTGGCACGTGTTGCAAACGCTGCACCTCCACGACCCCGATCCGTGGCCCGACTCCATCCCGACGGACCCCGACGACCCCCATTGGGAGTTCTGCCTCGGCGGCGAGCCCATGTTCCCGACCTGTCGAGCCCCGTTCTACGAGCAGCGCAAGAGCCGGTACTGTCCCATCGGCCTCGAGATCACGTTCCAGCCGCGGGCGCTGTTCGAGTCCCTCTCGGTGACGGCCGACACCGAGGCCGGCCAGCGCGCCCGAGACATCATTCAGGGACGACTCGAGGAGTACGACGGCGTCTGTCCCCACGCCGACCTCGGCGACTGGGGCGTCGAGGGCGACCGGGAGTGGCCACAGTACATGCTCTCGGAGGACGACGCACGCGCCCCGTCGACGTGCCCGATTACGATCACCCGGACGCATCCGAAACCCGCCGCGAGGCTTCCATGACGAACGGCGGAAGCGCCACGGACGACCCCGCGGTGGACGACGAGCGACTCGCGGCCGCTGCCCTCGTCCTGATCGACTTCCAGCAGGGATTCGACGACCCCTCGTGGGGGAACCGTACCAACCCCGACGCCGAAGCGAACGCGGCGCGGCTGCTCGAGCGCTGGCGCGAAACCGACCGGCCGATCGTCCACGTTCGACACGACTCCACGGAGCCCGATTCGCCGCTCCGACGCGGCGAACCCGGGTTTGCGTTCAAGCCGGAGACGGCACCGCTCGCGGGCGAGACGACGATGGAAAAGGCCGTCAACAGCGCGTTCGTCGGGACGGAACTCGAGGCGTGGCTTCGTGAACGGGGACTCGAAACGCTCGTGATCGCCGGACTCACGACGGACCACTGCGTCTCGACGAGCACGCGGATGGCGGAGAACCTCGGCTTCGACCCGCTTCTCGTCAGGGATGCGACGGCGACCTTCGACCGGACGTTCGACGGCGAGTCCGTCGACGCGGCGACGGTCCACCACACCGCACTGGTCCACCTCGAGGGCGAGTTCGCCGACGTGGTGACGACCGACGCGGTCCTCGCGAAGCAGTCCTGAGCCGACCCGCCCGGCCGTGACGCTCGACTCGTGTCTCTCGCTTGCGACCGGTGACGTCCTCCCCACACTTAACCGGGTTCCCGTCCTCGAGTCGGTATGCGAGTCGCAGTCGCCGGCACGTTCGGCCCCCTCCACGACGGTCACCGAACCCTGTTCGAGCACGCGCTCCGGTTCGGCACGGACGGCGTCGTCGTCGCGCTCACCAGCGACGAACTGGCGGTCGAGACGCGCCACGAACCCCGCCCCGTTCCGCCGCTCGAGGAGCGAACGCGGGCGGTTACGGAGACGCTCCGCGAACTCGACGAGTGGGACCGCGACGTCGAACTCCGGGCGCTCGAGACCGAGTACGGGATCGCGACCGAGGAGCCGTCGATCGACGCGTTGGTGGTGTCACCCGAGACGGCCCCCGAACTCGAGGCGATCAACGACCGTCGCCGCGAGCGCGGGTTCGACCCGGTATCCGGAATCGTCGCTCCCTACGTCTATGCCGACGACGGCGAGCGGATCTCCTCGACGCGGATCGTGACGGGGGAGATCGACGAGCACGGACGGACGGTCGCGTAGCGTCGATCCCGTCGGACGAACGAGTCGATGACGCAATAATAATAGCTCGGGAGACTGTCAACGTAGGTAATGACCGGAGATCGGCGACCGCTGTTGGTCCTGTTACTGGCGAGCGCACTGCTCGCGACTCTGCTGATTCACCTGCGGTTCGTTCCGCGATACGTTCCCGACGACGTGGTGTTGACCGTGCTGACCGTGGGTGTCGGGTGGGTAACGTATACGCTCGCGTTTTACGCGCTCGGCCGGCTGACGGCTGCGCCACGACACCAGGAGTTTCCCGACATGCGGTTCGCGGACATCGGGATCGCGTTCCTCCTCGTCTCGATGTTGCTCCTGCTCGCCTTCGACGCGTTCGGACTCCCGTTCGACGGGTTGCTCGGCGTCTATGCCGTCCCCGCGCTCGGGATCTACGCCGGCCTCGCGTGCATCGGCTGGTCGATCGGCCGCCGAACGGAAGCGATCAACGAGATCGTATCGTGAGGCGCGTCCACATTCGTCGTCACACTCCGGGGACTTAGTCGTCGTCAGAGCCCGAGTTCGCCACGAAAACCGGCACGTCACCGAACCGGATGACGTGGTCCGTGACGCTGCCCATCGCCAGCCGGTGAACACCGCCGCGACCGCGGGACCCGATAACGATGAGGTCGGCGTCGATCTCTCGAGCGTACTCGAGGAGCGCCTCCGCCGCCGCCCCTTCGCGGACCGTTCCAGTGACCTCGAGCCCGGCCGCCTCGGCCCGGGCGACGATCTCGTCGACGTACGACTGTGCCTGGCCGCGGATCGCGTCCTCGGCGCTCGCGGCATCGCCGGGGAGCCGGAGATCACCCAGCGGCCCGGTGTCGGCGACGCAGACGACGTGCACCGTCGCGTCGTGGGTGGTCGCGAGTTCGATGCCGGTTTCGGCGGCGGCCGCGGCGTGGTCGCTGCCGTCCGTCGGCAGCAAAATCGTGTCGAACATCGTCCCAGTCGTACGACCAGGGCCGTGAAATTCCTGCCGGAACGACGGATGCGCCACGGCCGGGACGGGCGAGGGCTCAGACAGCGGTCAGCGGAAGCATCACCAGCACGCCGATACCGATGCCGGCGGCAAGCCGAACCTTGCCGCCGTAGGGTAATCGCTCGCCGATCGCCAACGCCTCGGGAATGAACTCCGTGAGGACGAGGTAGATCATCGCACCGGCGGCAAAGCCGAAGCCGTACGGAAGGAACTCGCGTGCGTAGCGGACGAAGCCAAAGGCGAGGACGGCCCCGATCGGCTGGGGCAGGCTCGAGAAGACGGCCCACCAGACGAGTTTCCAGTTCGCGACATCCATCGAGCGCAGGGGGATCGAAATCGCGGTTCCCTCCGGGATATTATGGATCGAGATCGCGACCGTCATGAAGACGGCCAGGACCGGGATGGTCAAGCCGAGCAGTTCGGTCCCACCCTCGAGTCCGAGATCGGCAAAGGAGACGCCGATGGCCACGCCCTCGGGGAAACTGTGGACGGTTAGAATCCCCAGAATGAGCACGAGTTTCTTGAAGTCGGCTTCCTCGTACTGCCGAGGATCGATCTCGACGTCCATCAACACGTCGTGGGCGATCACGACGAGCGCGACGCCGGCCGCAATCCCGATCGCGAGCTCGAGGGGGGTCCCCTCGGCCAGCCCCTCCTCGACGAGCCCGAACAGCGAGGCGGAGAGCATGATCCCGGAGGAGAGCCCCCAGAGAATTACGTTTCGACGATCGCTGATGCCCTCGAAGAAGAAAAACGGGAGCGCGCCGAGGCCGGTCGCCAGCGCGGTAATGAGCCCAGCAACGAACACCAGCGCGAGGTTCTCGAGGAGTGCCATCCGTCGGGAACGTGGAACCGAGGGCATAAATCTGCGGCGGAGCCAGCGTCTCTGGCCGTTTCGATGGCAATGTGCCCGTCGTATGAAGGGGTGGTCGCTGGCGCGGGAGACCCCCGTCCCCATCGACCGGTACCGTCAACAGTCGGCCGGTCAATGACGCGTGTATGTCACTGTGGCGATCCCGCCGGACCGGCTACTATCTCGCCCTGGTGGCCGTGACCACCATGATTTCGACGCTGGTGTACAACTACGGGATGGGGACGTTGGAGAACGATCCACAGCCGCTCTACCGATCGCTCCAGATCATCTCCCAGACGTATACCACGACTGGGTACGGCGAGGACGCGGGATGGTCGACGCTCCAGATGAACCTGTTGATGATCGTCCTCCAGCTAACGGGGATCGGCCTGATTCTCACGGGGGTCGATGTCTTCGCCGTCCCGTGGCTTCGAAACACGCTCGCGACGACGGCTCCCACGGTCGCACCCGATGTCGAGGACCACGTCGTCATCTGCGAGTATACGCCTCGCGGCGAGGCGTTCATCGAGGAACTCGAGTCCCGCGGTCAGACGTACGTCGTCGTCGAGGGAGACGAGGAGATGGCCATGGACCTCCACGAGGCGGACTATCGGGTCGTCCACGGGGACCCGGAGTCGACCGACGTACTCGAGAACGCCGGTATCGAACGGGCGAGGGCGGTCGTGGCCGACGCGACCGACGACGTGAACGCGAGCATCGTTCTCTCGGCGCGCGAGGCGAATCCGGACATCCGAATCGTGACGCTGGTCGAGGACCAGCGCCTCGCGGAGTACCACGACATCGCGGGCGCCGACGAGGTGCTGTCGCCGCGCCAGTTGCTCGGCGAGAGCCTCTCCCATCGGGTGCCAACGGCCGTGACGACCGCGGTCGACGATGGGATCGAAATCGGCGACGATCTGGAACTGGTCGAGCTGTCGATCGCCGAGGGAAGCGACCTCTGCGGCCGGACCGTCGACGAAATCCAACCCCGCGAACGGTTCGGCGTCGACGGGATCGGTGCCTGGATCGACGGCGCATTCGAGAGTCCGATCCCGCCGGACCGCGAGTTCGATACGGGGATGCGGCTACTCGTCGCGGGCGAACCGGAGCGCATCGACACCATGCGGGCGGAGGCGATGTCGACGGTCCACGCCGTTTCGGCCCGGCACGTGCTCATCGCGGGCTACGGCGAGGCGGGTGCGGCGGCGAGCGACGCGCTCGCCGATGCGCACACACGGGTGACCGTCCTCGACAGCGACGACAGGGCCGACGTCGACGTCGTCGGCGACGCTCGCGATCCGAATGCGGTCCGTGAGGCCGGTGTCGAGGACGTCTCCGCCGTGATCGTGACCCTCGACGACGATACGACGGCCGTCTTCGCGACGCTCGTCGCCCGCGAGTTGAACCCGTCCGTCGATATCATCGTCCGTGCGAACGACGCCGACAACGTCCAGAAGCTGTACCGGGCGGGTGCCGACTACGTCCAGTCGCTGGCCACGGTCAGCGGACGGATGCTCGCCTCGACCGTCTTCGATGACGAAGAAGTACTGGCCGTCGACAGGGAGATCGACGTCGTCAAACTACCCGCCGGGCGGTTGGCCGATCGGACGGTCGTCGACGCCGACGTTCGATCGCGAACGGGGTGTACCGTCCTCGCCGCCGTCAGGGACGGCGAGACGATCTCCGAGTTCGATCCGGCGACGTTCGTCTTCGAGGAGGGCGACGATGTCGTGCTCGCTGGTACCGACGAGAGCGTTCAGTCCTTCGAAGCACGGTTTCTCGCCTGAGAACCGACGTCGTGTTCACCGGCGGCGGATTAGAGGAAAGAGCCGAGATCGAGATCCAGTCGCTGTTTCGCGAGATCGATGAGCAACGGTACGTCCCCGGGCTCGAGCAGTTTCGCGATGGCGCGGGCGTTGCCCTTGTTTGCCTTTGCCAGCGTGTCGTCGTCGAGTCGCTGGAGATCCCGCATGAGGTCGTCGTAGCGGTCGTTCGGGGCGAGATAGAGGAGCTGTGTCATCAGCAGCCGGTTCTTGGCGTTTGGCGCGACATCGCGGTTCCAGAGCGTCTCGTAGACCGCGAGGTTCTCGGCGGTCGGCTCGACGCCGTCGTGTTTGAGACAGCTGTCGGCGGTGGCGGCGGCCGCGCGACCGGACTGCATGCACTTGTTGATCCCTTCGCCCCAGAGCGGGTCGAGGCTCGGGACGGTGTCGCCGATCGCCATGAACCGATCGGTGTGGAACTGCTCGGGTTCCTGAATGTGGGCCGAACCGCGGTGTTGTTTGCCCTCGATCGGTTCGGCGTTTCGGAACCGTGGGTCCGTCTCGAGCCAGTGAGAGAGGTAGTCGTCGATCGTGAAATCGTCGCGACTGTACTGGTCGTGGCTGCCGTTCTGGATGTAACAGAGGCCGACCTTGGCGGTGTCGTCGCCGGTATGGAAGATCCAGGAGTAGCCGCCGGGGGCGATCTCGTGATCCAGCCGCAACATCATGGCGTCGCGCAGATCCGCGAAGCCGGGGCGATCGATGTCGATACCCTCGAACTCGTACTCGATACCGATAGCGTGGTTCTCGCGTTTGAGATCGACGATACCGAGCTTCTTCGCGAGGGGGGCGCTCGGGCCCGTCGCGTCGATGACGATATCGCCGTAGACCGCCTCGTCGCCGTTGTAGGTGACGCCGACGATCTCGCCGTTCTCCATGATCGGCGCGGTGACGCGAGCGTCGAATCGGTACTCCGCCCCATCGTCGCGGCTGTCACTGACCAGATAGCGTTTGAAATCCGCGAACTCCAGTACGGCACCGGTCTGGTCGCGGACGTAGTGTTCGGTCGGCGACTCGAGGACGACGCTGTCGGTGTACTGCATTACGACGTCGTCGGGGATGCCGAAGGCGGCCATCATGGAGTGGAACGTCCCCGCGGTGGACTTGTTGCTCTGACGCGGGAACTCGTCCTCGGCCTCGGTCTCGAGGACGACGACGTCGTACCCTCTGGCGGCGAGATCGCGGGCACACTGTGCGCCGGCGGGACCGGCACCGGCGATGACTACGTCGTAGCGGTCGTTCATGTAATCCAGACTGTTGTGGACCTTAATTAGTTTGTCCTGTTACGGTCGCCGGTATGTGGCGGAATTCCTTGCGCATCGGCCCTGGAACCGAAAGCGCGTCGAACCCCGACCACAGCGTCGGTCGCAGGCGATAGGCGTCACGCGACCGACGCGAACGGAACGGTCCGTCCGAGCAAGTGGACACGCTGCGACCGGCCGCGAGTCCGGTCACGCATACGCTTGTGGTGGCCTGAGTGCCGCGACGTACTCGGTGCCATCGTACCGGACGAACCAGTCCCCGGTTTCCTCCTCTCGCTCGAGCGCCGGGTGCGAGAGAAACCGATCGGACAGCGACCGAAACGCGTCGTCCTCCTCATCACCGGCGTACCTGCTCTCCTCGATCGCCTCGGTGACGATTTTTCCCTCGGCATCCGAAAGCCCGGTCAGTTCGAACCGGTAGTTCGAGCGAAGCCAGGCCAGGAAGTCGTCGGCCGTCGACGCGACGCGCTCGGCTTCGTAGTGGTAGGTGTACCCCTGTATCTCCTCGGTACTCGCCAGTTCGACCGGATAGCGCTGTCCGTCCCGGACGACCGCATCGATTTCCATCTCCGGGACGAGGACTGACGCGGTCAGTTCCTGTTGGTCGTAGTATTCGTGTGTGGATTCGTACTCCCGGTCCCCGGTTTCCGGCGGAAGAGCGCCACGAAGCGCTGCGCTGTCTGTCTCCGACAGCGTCTCGTATTCGACCGCGGTCGTCGCGTCGTCGGACGCCATCGTCGCCGCGTTGACCCGGATGTCCGCTTTGGTCAACATCCGTTCGACCGTGTTGGTCAGCGAGAGCGTGTAGTACGCTCCATCGTACTCGAGCGGCCGTTCGACCGACGATCCGGCGGCCGGTATCGCGGGCCTCGGGTGTGGCTCCGGGGAGGGGCTGTTTCGTTTGTGGGTTCCGCGTTCGATCGTTTCGACGATCGGGCGGAGTCTGTCGGACGTGGTATCGACGGGGATCGTCCTGACCGCGCTCGAGAGGAGCGCATCGTCGGCCGTCTCCCGCAGCTCCATGTGTGGGCCGTGGCCCGAGCAGCCGGCGATCACCGCTGGAACGGTCGCAGCGACCGCTCCGAGTACCTGTCTGCGCCGCAGTGACGGGGACATATAGTGTTTCAAACACTATTCAGTCACAGGTAAATGTTTTCCGTCGGAGCCGATCTCTAACGGACGATCGTCACTGGAACGGGGGCGCGTCGCGCGACCCGCTCCGCGACGCTGCCGAGCAACACCCTCGAGACTCCGGTTCGGCCGTGACTGCCGACGATGATTCGGTCCACGTCGTTGGTCGTCGCGTAGTCGACGATGGCGACGGACGGCTGGCCGACGATCGTCTCCGTCTCGAGCGCACAGCCGTCGTCGGCCGCGCGGTCCTCGGCTTCCGCGAGCAGTTCCCGAGCGGCCTCCCGCTGGCGCTCGAGCAACACGTCCGGGCCGAGGTGTGCCACCTCACCGTAGCCGCTGTTGGTCGGATCGACGGCGTGGACGGCCGTGAGCGTGTCGTCGGAGTGTTCGGAACACGCGAACTCGAGCGCGGCCCACCCCGGCTCCGAGTCGTCAAGCGCGACCAGCAGGTGCATATCGACCGCTACGGGGAGCATCCACTTGAGTGTCATCATCAAACAGATTCGGTCGATCGGAACTCGGCGGCCCAGTGACTGGCGGCGGAACGACGAGCGGATATCGGGGACCGACGTGCGGCGGCCGTCAGTTACCGGCGTCGGTCGTCGGAACGACGGTCGCGATCGAACGCAGCCACACCTCGCGGTCCGACGCCTCACGGGTCGCGGAGGCCACTCCGAATACGTCGACGCCGCACAACCGAGCGCGCGGGCGATGATCTCTTATTCGGAGTACCCTTCCTGCAGGAACGCCCCTTCGGTCTCGTACATCGAGACCAGTTCCGCGATGAGTTCCTCGGTCGATTGTCCGTCCTCGCAGTGGCTGTCGAGTCGATCCTTGAGGTCGTCGCTGATCTCGAGTGTCTGTGTCATGGTGGGTGAAAACACGACGCGGCCGGAGTACGATCGAACGCGTCGGCTGTATCATCGACCGCTAGCGGCAAATAGTCCCGGGTCGCGCGTACAGCCGAACCCGACTGCCGTGGATCGGACGGGACGGTCCCGATGGGACGCCGGCACGGGACGGCCGTTCGCTTACCCGACTGGTTGCAGTAGAGAGCGGATATGGCAGCCCCACTGACCGACGACGCGGTCGGCAAGACCGTGGTCGACGCCGACGGAAAGGAGTTGGGTCTGGTCACGAAAGTCGAAGACGGGACAGCCGCGGTCGATCCCGACCCCAGCCTGGCGGAGCAAGTGCTCGCCGCCGTCGGCTGGGAGGGCGAAGACGACGAGGACTACGTCGTCACCGAGGACATGCTCCAGCGGGTCGACGACGAGGTCGTCCTGCGGGGCGAACTCTAACCCCGAGGCGAACGCGGTACTACTCGATGGACCCGTCGTCGAACGACTGCTCGCGCCAGGTCGTCCAGTCGTAGAGGCGCTCGAGTTCGCCACCCTGCTGGCGGATCGCGACGGCCGTATTGAACAGGAAAGCGGCGACGAGCGACGTTCCGACGAGCCACGTGGCGTCGGCGAGCGCGCCGTACCCGGCTGCGTAACTCGTCACCAAGTCGACGAACACGATCGCCGCGACGCAGACGATCGCCGGCAGCAGGTGCCGGGTCAGCGCGGCGAACGTCGTCCCCTCGTGGACGCGGACGGCCCGAACCCCGTAGAGGACCGCCCACGCGGAGGTGACGACCCAGCCGACCGCGACAACCAGCCGAGTCGAGGACGTCTCGACGAGGAACGTTCCCCACCAGGCGGCGACGAAACCGACGATCACGACGTAGTCAGCCCACACGGGCAGCAACCGAGAGCGATCGCCCCCGGTCGGCTGGTCGTGGTACATCGCGCGAATCGCCAGTGCGAGAAAGAGGATGAAAAACAGGATCGCGCCGTCGACGAACCGGCGAATCCAGTCGGGCTCGAGCAGCAACGAGGCGACGCCGGCGACGGCATACACGATCGCCGCACCGATCCCGATCAGGAGGTACCACTGTTCGGCGCGCGCCTCGACCGCGAGGACGTCCCGGACGTAGATCGTCGCATAATAGAGCAACACCACTGCTGCGACGCCCATCGCGAGATACGCGAACAGCCGTCCGATCGCGACCGTCGCGGCCGGATCACTGGCATCGAACGTAATCGACGGAATCGGGGCGAACACCATCGGATGCAACTGGCGGGCGAACCGGCATAAGTATACAGTCCCGTTTCCGGGGATCGGGAAGGCACCGACGGGTCCAGTCCGGGCGGGACCACTCGAGCGGGAGAGTGCCGTTACGGGTCCGCGTCGTAGATGTCCCGGGTGGGGTCGCCGCTGACGTCGATGATGCCGAGCGCGCCGCGGCGAGCGGCGCGGGTGAGGGCGTGGTCGACGATCTTGACGGGGCCGGGGACGGGGAACTCCATCTCGGCCGCGGCGGTGGTGCCGGGGGCGACGGGTGCGGTTTCGACGTTGCGGTCGGGGTCGGTCAGGAGGTCGCCGTCGCGGTAGAAGCGACTCCAGACGTTGCCGATGGCGTGCCAGGAACTCAGGAGGTTCGGGCCGCCGTTGGCGAAGTACACGCGGGCGGTCTCGCCGGTGTTGGCGGCCATGGGGACGCCGCCGTCGGGGGTGAAGCCGTAGGCCTGGCCGTTGAACACCACGTAGGTCGGCTCTTCTTTGAGCATGGCGTCGAAGTCGAAGC
This sequence comes from Natrinema pallidum, assembly GCF_005890195.1. Taxonomy (NCBI): domain Archaea; kingdom Methanobacteriati; phylum Methanobacteriota; class Halobacteria; order Halobacteriales; family Natrialbaceae; genus Natrinema; species Natrinema pallidum. The sequence continues at coordinate 1,499,274 of NZ_CP040637.1, forward strand.
CGTGGTGGCCCTCCTCGCCGAGATCGCCGTCCGTGTAGATCTCGTGCTGGCCGAGGTAGAACTCGTTGTCGACCTCGGGAAGGCCGTCCTCGGGTTCGACGAGGATCGAGCCGAACATACCCGAACTGATGTGCTGGTCCATGTTCGGGATCGCGCAGTGGTAGATGAACACCCCCGCGTAGTCGGCGGTGAAGCTGATCTGCGTGGGGTCGTCCCCGGGCGCGATCGTGGTCGCGTCGGCCCCGCCGCCGGGGCCGTAGACCGCGTGGAAGTCCATGTTGTGGGCCGCCACGTTCAGGTCATCGGGCACGTCGAACGTGAGGTTCACCCGGTCGCCCCGGCGAACCCGGAGCATCGGCCCCGGCACCTGCCCCTCGAAGGTCATGTAGTCGAAAGTGACCCCCGGCTCGATCTCGGCGGTAACCCGCTCGGTCCGGATCGTGACGTCGTGTTCCCGGGGCTGGTCCCAGTCGACCGGATCGGGGATGTCGGTCGGATCCCTCGCGATGCGGTCGACATCGACGGACTTGGCCGCCGGCAGCCCGCTCTCAGCCGCCGGCTCGTCGCTTTCCGTACTGCTCCCCTGTGTGTCGCTACCGAGACAGCCGGCGACTGCTAACGCGCCGGTCGCCCCGATCGCCTGCAATACGTGCCGTCGGTTGAGTTGTGATTGGGTCATCGTTCTTCCCCTCAGGTAGTCGTATGATAGACGTACGTTCAATAGGATCGATGGTTCCCGGAGAACGGTAACCGATTCGGCGATTCCCCGTATATCGTGGGCAGTTATATACTTCCGCGAGGGACGGTCCCTCCCCGCGACGAGGCGGCACTCGCAGGCGGTCATGCAGTGGCTACCGGTAGCGACCCTTGCCGATTCCGAGGGGACCCCTCGAGCGACTCGGCGATCGAGGACCGTCAGCCGGCCGCGACCGACGCCGGATGCGGTCCGTACGTCGGTCTCCGCGTCCGATAGTTCGGGGAGGCGTGGACGCACTGCTCGAGGCGGGAGATGGGCGGTCGAAGCCGGTCGGCGAGGCGGCGTCAGTCGGCGGCGTGGCGCTCCTGGAGGGCGGCCTGAACGTCGTCGTACCGTTCGAACCGGTCGGTACCGATGTAGTCGACGGTGTCTTGCAGGTACTGGATGAGCTGCTTGCCGATTTTCTCCTGATCGTAGCCGTCGAAGGGGTTCTCGTCGTAGATCGGGTCGGCGAGCAGTCGGTTCTCGACGTACTGCTCGATTCGCGGTTCGTAGACGTCCGCGACGATATCGGGCTCGGCCACGGCCAGTTGCTGTAAGATCCAGCGTCCGTTTTCGATGTGGCGCGTCTCGTCTTGGCGGACCTTGCCGATCGCCGCCTGGAACGACTCGAGGACGGCCTCACGGCCCATCTCTGCGGCTTTCAGTTCGATCATCTGGTCGAAACTCAGGTAGCCACCGCGGGCGAGTTGCGCCTCGACGATGCCCATGTAGTTCAGGTAGGCCTCGCCGAGCGCGTAAACGAGTTCGGTTCGGTCGCCGCCGTCGATCGCCGCCATCAGGTCGTCCGCGGTGTCGTAGAGGTCGTCCGTACTGTATCCCTGTTCCTGATATCCGTCCTCGCGATAGGAAGTCGTCTCCTGCGTCCCGAACACCTCCTCGAAGTAGCGGCTGAAGAAGTCAGTGTGTTTGGCCTCCTCGTAGACCTGCTGGGCAAGGTACATCTCCTCTTGGACGGGATCGAAGGGCATCTCGTCGCTGGGGAGCGCGTCAAGCGCCATCATGTACGGCGCGAGCGTCCGGGTGACGTCCTCTTCGCCGTCGTAAAACCCCGAGCACGTCGCGAGGAACCGCTGTCGCTCCGCCTCGGAGAACCGCTTCCAGTCGTCTCGATCCCCTTCGAGATCGTACTCGTCGGGGTCCCAGGTCCCCTCACGCTTGCCCTTGCGATAGAGTTCGTACGACTTCTCGCGCTCGCCGTAGTCGATCGTCATGTGTTGACGGTACGACATAACCATAGATGAACGTTCGGAAATGTGTTCTGTAGAACAGGTTCCGGGCGGACAACCCACAGCGCAGCGCGGACGGCTATGGCCGTGCGTTCGCTCGGCTATTCGGCCCCCGAATCGGCCGACGCGGCTGCGGTCTCGACCATCGTTTCCCGCTCGTCGAAGTACACCGGTGCGTCGGTGTCGGCCTCGAACTCGATGATCCGGGTTACTGCCTCCTGTCCGTCGTCGACGGTCGAAGACAACGCTTCGGCCAGTTCGGTGTAGCCGGCGGCCAGTTCCTGAAACGCCTGCATGCGAGCCTGTTTCGCCTCGACGAGGAGTTGCTTCTCCTCGAGTTCCGCCTGTAGGTCCTCGATCGCCGCGACATCGACTTCGCTGGCGTCGGGCACGTCCGCGGTCGAGGGCGTTTCGGTCGCCGCCACCTCGTCGGGCAACGTCTCGAGTCGCGACCGAATCTCGGCCATCTCCTGATCGATCTCGTCGAGGAGGGCGTCGGCCTCGTCGCTCATCGTCTCGACGCTGCCCGAAAGCAGGCCGGCCTGGGTCCGACAGTACTCGACGCAGTCCTCGACCGCGAGTGCGTCCGCGGCGTCGTCGCTCATAGTCGTCGTTGGGACTGCCGGCCGAAGACACTTTGGTCCGGCCGTCGCCGTTCGGAGGCAGTGGGGATGCGAACAGCGTCGGAACACGGTCTCGATGGGACAGTCGACACAGTGCGCCGAAAGCGCCCCGGTGCCGCATCGTGGGGGCTGCGGGAACCCACCGATTGAAGGCATCGGTCTCGCCACACGTAACCTGTAACACGGGATGCTCCATCCAGACACGCTCACACCTCCGACCACCCTTCGGTCGCACGGTCCCGCAGCCGTCGGCCCGAGCGACCTCGAGACCGCCGTCACGAATCCTACGACGCCCGAGGAACTGGCATTCGCGTTCGGACTCTACGTCCTCGGAACGATCGCCATCGGGGCGGTCGTTCTCGCCGTGTCCCAGTCGTCGGTCCGGCGACTCGAGGCCCGGATCGTCGAGCGGCCGGTCCCCACGGGCGTGATCGGCATCGGCGTCCTGGTCGGCGGCGGCGTCGCGCTCGCGGTCGTCACCGCCACCGCGTCGTTCCTCGTCGCGGCCGGTGCGCCGGCACCGGTCGGTACCGGACTCGAGGCGCTGGCGCTTGCGTTCCCGATCGGGCTGACGGTCGCCAACACCGTCGGCGTCATCGTCTTCGGCTCGAGGCTGCTCCGGCGGGTCGGCCGGGGACCGAAACCGAACCTGTGGCTCGCGCTCGCCGTCGGCGCGATCACGGTCAACGTCCTCTATCTGATTCCGGTGGTAAACGTCAGCATCGTGGTCGGGCTGGTGGCCGTCGCGACCGGGGCGATCGCCGGCCAGTGGTGGCACGATCGCGGGGAGGCCGATTCGGAGCCACGCGAGCGTTCAGCGGACGGCTGAATGTGTCGTGGTATCGTGTGCCTTGCTATTGGCCTTTCAGACTCGTTAAGTCCTTGCGGCCACTGACTCAGATACAATGAATCCGGAACCGCGTCGACAGGAGAGCCAGTCCCGAGTTGCGATCGAACGATGAGCAAGGACTCCATCGAAGTACGCGGTGCGGAGGAGCACAACCTCAAAGACATCGATGTCACGATCCCACGGGAGGCGTTTACGGTCGTCACCGGCCTCTCGGGATCGGGCAAGTCCTCGTTGGCGTTCGAGACGGTCTACGCGGAGGGCCAGCGACGGTACATCGAGAGCCTCTCGGCCTACGCCCGGAACTTCCTCGGCCAGATGGACAAGCCCCAGGTCGAGACCGTCGAGGGGCTCTCGCCGGCGATCTCGATCGACCAGAAGAACGCCGCGAACAACCCGCGTTCGACCGTCGGGACGGTCACGGAACTGCACGACTACCTGCGGTTGCTCTACGCCCGCGTCGGCACGCCCCACTGTCCGGACTGCGGCCGCGAAGTCGGCGAGCAGAGTGCGCAAAACATGGTCGAGCGCATCCTCGAGCTCCCGGAGGGTACCAAGGCCAAACTCGCCGCACCCGTGGTCCGCGACCAGAAGGGTGCCTTCGAGGACCTCTTCGAGGAACTCGTCTCCGAGGGGTACGCCCGGATCGAGATCGACGGCGAGGAACACGACCTCACGCTCGACGATCCCGACCTCGACGAGAACTTCGACCACACCATCGACGTGATCGTCGACCGCGTGAAGGTAAGCGTCGAGGACCGACCTCGCATCATCGACAGCGTCGAGACGGCGCTCGACGAGGCCGAAGGGGTCCTCAAAGTCATCCTCCCGGACGCCTCGGAAGACGTCGCCGCGGATCTCGGCGAGGAAGCCCGCCGGACCGGCGCGCTCGGCGAGGAGACCGAAGAGAACGACCGGTTCGTGGTCGAGTTCTCGAAGGACCTCGCCTGTACGCACTGCGGGATCGACATCCCCGAGATCGAGACCCGATCCTTTTCGTTCAACTCGCCCCACGGTGCCTGTCCCGAGTGTGAGGGGCTGGGCGAGACCAAGGAAGTCGACGAGGCCCTCGTCCTGCAAGACGAGTCAAAGCCGCTCAAACACGTCTTCGAACCCTGGAGCTACAACCGCTCGTACTACCAGACCCGGCTCGACGCCGTCGCGGAACACTTCGGCGTCTCGCTGTCGACACCGTTCGAGGATCTCGAGGAAGACATCCAGCAGGCGTTCCTCTACGGCACCGACGGGGAAGTAGTATTCAAGCGAAGCACGAAAAACGGCACTCGACGGAAGCAAAAGCGATTCGAGGGGGTCATTCCGAACCTCGAGCGCCGCTACATCGAGACCGACTCCGACTCGACCCGCGAGCACATCGAGGACTACATGTCCGTCACGGAGTGTCCGGCCTGTGACGGGACCAGACTGAAGCCCGCCAGCCGCGCGGTGCTGGTCGACGACAGTTCGATCACCGAGATCAACGCGATGAGCATCGGCGACGCTCGCGACCACTTCGAGTCGATGGAAGCGGACCTCACCGAGCGCGAGAAGGTCATCGCCGAGGAGATCCTCAAGGAGATCCGGGCGCGGCTCGGGTTCATGTGCGAGGTCGGCCTCGACTACATCACGCTCGATCGGGAGGCGTCGACGCTCTCGGGCGGCGAGAGCCAGCGCATTCGGCTCGCCACGCAGATCGGGTCCGGCCTCGTCGGCGTCCTCTACGTGCTCGACGAGCCCTCGATCGGGCTCCACCAGCGGGACAACGACCGGCTGCTGGACACGCTCGAGGAACTCCGCGATCTGGGGAACACCCTGCTCGTCGTCGAGCACGACGAGGAGACGATGCGCCGCGCGGACAACGTCATCGACATGGGGCCCGGCCCCGGCAAGCGCGGCGGCGAGGTCGTCGCCAACGGCTCCGTCGAGGAGGTCATGGACACCGAGGGATCAGTCACCGGCGACTATCTCTCCGGCCAGCGCCAGATTCCGGTGCCCGACGAACGCCGCGATCCGGAGGGCGCGCTGACGATCCGCGGAGCGCGCCAGCACAACCTGAAGGATCTGGACGTCGACATCCCGATCGGCTGTTTCACCGCCATTACGGGCGTCTCCGGCTCCGGGAAATCCACCCTCATGCACGAGGTGTTCTACAAGGGGCTCGCTCGCCAGATGAACGACAACACGTCGGTCATTCCGGGCGAGCACGACGCGCTCGAGGGGCTCGATGACATCGAGACCGTCCGCCTGATCGACCAGTCGCCGATCGGGCGCACGCCGCGGTCGAACCCCGCGACCTACACCAGCGTCTTCGACTACATCCGGGAACTGTTCGCGTCGACGAAGCTCGCGAAGCAGCGGGGCTACGAGAAGGGGCGGTTCTCGTTCAACGTCAAAGGCGGCCGCTGCGAGGAGTGTGGCGGTCAGGGAACGGTAAAAATCGAGATGAACTTCCTGAGCGACGTCTACGTCCCCTGTGAAGAGTGCGACGGCGCGCGCTACAACGACGCCACGCTCGACGTCACCTACAAGGGCAAGACCATCGCCGACATCCTCGAGATGAGCGTCGAAGAGGCCTACGACTTCTTCGAGTCCTCGAGCCAGATCCGCCGCCGGCTCGAACTGCTGAAGGACGTCGGCCTCGACTACATGAAGCTCGGACAGCCCTCGACCACCCTCTCCGGTGGGGAGGCCCAGCGGGTCAAACTCGCCGAGGAACTCGGCAAGAAGGACTCGGGGGAGACGCTGTACCTGCTCGACGAGCCGACGACCGGGCTGCACTCGGCGGACGAGCGCAAGCTCATCGACGTCCTCCACCGGCTGACCGACAACGGCAACACCGTCGTCGTCATCGAACACGAACTCGACCTCGTGAAGAACGCCGACCACATCATCGACCTCGGTCCCGAAGGCGGCGAGAACGGCGGCGAAGTCGTCGCGACCGGGACGCCGGAAGCCGTCGCCCGACTCGAGGACTCTCACACCGGTCGCTACCTGCGAGATCTGCTTCCGAAAGTGGATCTCGAGGGCCCACGCGGCGAGCGCGTCGACCCCGTGACGGCACCGATGGACGACGACTGAGGGGAAGTCATCACGTCTATTCGACGGCAGCAGGGCGATCCTCTCGAAGCTTCGCCGGAGATGTACGCTCCGAACTCGGAGTCGTGATGGACGACTTCGAAGACCTGGTAGAACCCCTTCGGATCGCCGTTCTCGTCGAGTACGAGCGGGCCACTGACGCCGTCGTAGTTGCTGTCTTCGGGGCTGCCGTCGGCCAGCGCCGCTTTCGCTTCCTGAAACGAGGTGACCGTCTCACCGGACCCGTCCGTGATTTCCCGGTCGAGGGGCTCCGGAGTGTCGTACTGCTCGAGCAGGATCGCGTTGGCGCTGTCGGCGATACTGCGGTCCTCACCGTCGGCCGAACTCGCGACGATCCGTCCCTCCTCGACGTCGACGTAGTGGATCGCCTGTGAGCCGATCGGCAACTCGAGGACTCACTGTGAGAGGTCGTCGTCGATTACCGCCTCGTCACCGCCTGCAACCGGGCCGGACCGAGACAGCATGTTCGCGGTGAGTCGGTTCTTCTCGTTCCAGGTCTCGAGTTTCTTCGCCTCCTGGGCTGTGACCGTACCCGAATCCTCCGTGACCCGTTGCTCGATATCGGCCTGAATGAGAACCGTTCCCTTGTACCCGATAATCCCCACAGACACGCCGAGTACCAGCAACGCGATGCCGAATGTGAGCGCGTAGTTTCGGCGTATCGGCGCTGGGACCGCTGTTCGCAGTCGCGTCATACTATCAACAGTAATTGAAAATGTGTTAACACATGTCTAATCATGGTCGAGTGGTGGCGAAAACGGGCGGGCCGAGACCGGTACGGTGGGTTCGGCACGGTTGCGGCCGCGACCGAGCGACGGTTCCATGGTCGGGTCGCTCTATAGGACCGTCGCTCGCTAGCTACTGGATAGCGATGTCCGAGCGCTCGGACGATCGCGATACACATGAATCAACAACCTTCAATCGAAACGCAAGCTGACACATCGCTGGATAGTGCACCAACGTGTCTCAAGTGCGAGACGGAACTGGTCGCCGGCAGCGGCCGGCTTCACTGCCCGTCCTGTGGCTGGGGCGAGTGCTCCGGAGCCGACTGACGTCACGCGATTAGCTGCGGACCGGATCGATCGGGGAGCCGACGCCCCGATGCAGATCGATGTCCCACTACACGACTCGTCGGCGCTGTCCCATTCGTCCGACAACTGGAGACAATTGTCGTTCGCTCCGCCCTCGAGCGCTGCGTCTCGTCCTGTCGTTGCTTACGTTCTCGGCGTTGCTCGACGGACGATCAGTAAGAAACGAGCACGACAGTGGCACAACGTTCGTTCCGAAAAACGGCCCCGGTGTCTCAACGGTGCGAACGGGACTACCAGTACGCCCCCTACGGACCAAAATTGATGTCCTACTTCTACCGTCGCATCCGCGAACGCAAGGAAAACGCCCTGTTTGCCCTTCGAGCGGTCCTCACGGGATAGCTCACTCGACGCCGATATCGTCGGGATCTAGCAGTTTCGATTCCGCTTTTCGCAGGTGATCGAGCATCGTCGTTTTCGAAATATCGAGTTCCTCGGCGAGTTCGCGGGTCGAGATGCCGCGGGGCCACTGGTAGTACCCCCGCTTGCGTGCGAGTTCGAACACGTCTCGCTGGGTGTTGGTGAGGGCGTCCATGCGGTGTTTGCGCTCGGATTCAGCCGTCGGCGTGCTCGTGACGGTTTCGACTGACACGTCGGCATCGCCATCCTCGCAGACGTGATCGATCGCGGTTTCGATCTCGTCCCGATCGCCGGCGAACCCGACTTCCCAGTACTCCTGACCGCCTTCGATCCGAACCGGAGCGCTGTGGACGAAGCCGTGCTCGAGCAGCGTCGGACAGATCATGTCCGCGGGATCGTACTCGAGGAAGAACTCACGGACGACGTTCCCCGGAAGCGACGAGGATTGCGGTCGGCCGAACCGTTCCTGAAGTTCGAGGACTTCGCCGGCCAGCGGGGACTCGCGTACCTCTTCGATCAAGGTCTCGACCTCGTCGGTGGTCTGGCCGAACGCAGTGAACAGGCCGTTGACCGACTCGCCTTCAGTCGTCGGCGCGGTGTAAATCGCGTGTGCCAGAATGCCCCCGCCGACGCGTTCGGTCGACTCGATCGCCCAGCAGTTCGGATGCCACAACTCGAGCGTGATCCGCGTTCCGTGGGGTGATCGACTCCGTGCCATGGTAAATATAGGTGCGTGCCATGCAAGTAGTTCTCGTGCCACGAATCACCGCCCGACCATGGACGGGTCCCGTTATTCGATGGCGACGACCCAATCAGCATCCATGAGTCAGCGAACCACGGAGCAGGTATACGGCCACCACATCGACGGTGACTGGACCGACGGTGACGGGGACGAGACGTTCGCCAGCGAGAACCCGGCGACGGGTGAGACCCTCGCGCGATTCCAGCAGGGGACGGACCGCGATGTCGACACAGCGCTCGCGGCCGCCGAGGATGCGGCCGAAGCGTGGCGCGAACTGTCCTATATCGACCGTGCGGAGTATCTCTGGGACATCTATCACGAGCTTCGCGAGCGGACCGACGAACTCGCCGAGATCGTCACGAAGGAGTGTGGCAAGGAGATCAGCGAAGGCCGCGCGGACGTCATCGAGGCCTACCACATGGTCGAGTGGGCGGCGGGCAACGCTCGGCATCCCCACGGCGACGTAATTCCGAGCGAGATCGGCAGCAAAGACGCCACCATGCGGCGCAAACCCCGCGGCGTCGTCGGCTGTATCACGCCCTGGAACTTCCCGGTCGCGATTCCCTTCTGGCACATGGCCATCGCGCTGGTCGAGGGCAACACCGTCGTCTGGAAACCCGCGGAGCAGACGCCGTGGTGCGCCCAGATCATCGCCGAGATGATGGACGACGCGGGCGTCCCCGACGGCGTCTTCAACATGGTACAGGGCTTCGGCGACGCGGGCGCGGCCATTAGCGAGGACGATCGGGTCGATACCGTTCTCTTCACCGGCTCCGCCGAAGTCGGCCACGAGATTGCCAGCAAGGTCGGCGGTCAGCCCGGCAAGCTCGCGGCCTGCGAGATGGGCGGCAAGAACGGGATCGTCATCACCGAGGAAGCCGATCTGGACATCGCCGTCCACTCCGCGGTGATGTCGAGCTTCAAGACGACCGGCCAGCGCTGCGTCTCGAGCGAGCGCCTGATCGTCCACGAAGACGTCTACGACGAGTTCAAGGAGCGCTTCGTCGACGTCGCGGAACGCGTCACGGTCGGCGATCCCCTCGAAGAGGGGACGTTCATGGGGCCGGCCATCGAAGCCGAGCACGTCGAGAAGATTCGCGAACACAATCAGCTGGCACGTGACGAGGGCGCTGAGGTGCTCGTCGACCGGGAGGACCTCGCGGCCGAGGAGATTCCGGACGGCCACGAGGACGGGCAGTGGGTCGGGCCGTTCGTCTACGAGGTCGGTACCGACGAGACCGATCTCGAGTGCGTGAACGAGGAGTGTTTCGGCCCGCACGTCGCCCTGCTCGAGTACTCGGGCGACATCGAGGCTGCCGTCGAGATCCACAACGACACGCCGTACGGACTCGCCGGCGCGATCATCTCCGAGGACTACCGCCAGATCAACCACTTCCGCGATCACGCGGAGCTCGGACTCGCGTACGCGAACCTGCCGTGTATCGGCGCGGAAGTCCAGCTTCCCTTCGGCGGCGTCAAGAAGTCCGGGAACGGCTACCCGAGCGCGCGTGAGGCCATCGAGGCCGTCACCGAGCGCACCGCCTGGACGCTGAACAACTCGAAGGACATCGAGATGGCACAGGGACTGTCGGCGGATATCGAGACCTCGAGCGACGACTGACTGGTACCGTGGCGTCGGCGACGAAGTCGCGGTCTCGCTCGAGTGACGGCGACGACCGTCCCGCTTCTCGCCGCAAGTGAGAACGACTAACTGCGATCCCGGAGAACCGAGCGAGCGATGAGCGGATTGAAGACGGTCGTTCGCCGCGGGTTCACCGGTGGCGGCGTCGCCACGCTGTTGCTCGCAAGTCTCTTCGTGATCAGTGGCGGCTTTCGGAATTCGACCACATTGGCACTGACCGGGTGGCTGACCGCCGTCGGGATCGTGTTACTCCTCGCCGGCACTCGAGAACGGATCGTCGTCGGCAGTCGAACCGTCGGCTGGCCCCGCCTCGCCGCAGTCGGGATCGGAATCCTCGCGGTCGGCGCTGGCGGGTTCGGTCTCTCACAGCTCCGGGGGTTCGAGGTCGCCAGCGGCCCGTGGCTGCTCACCGTCGCGGGCACGGTTTTCGTGCTCGGATACTTCGCGTGGTTCGCCCTCGAGTGCTGGGCAGGCGGGTGGCAGTTGGACGAGGAGGTGTTCGCCGTCGAGTAACGGTTCGATCGCGTTTTCCGTCCAGTTCGATACGTGTCGGTGCCGTGCCCGGTCTTTTCGGCAGCGGCGTTGTCCGACCGATATGAGCGCACACGACCGGGAGCTATCCACGACCACAGACGGCGAGGAGAGCCAGTTGACCTACCAGAAAGTAACCGGGTAACCGAGTCGCCGATCAGGCGCTGGCTGATGCTCGACGGCCGCCGTCCTGAACCTGCTCGCCACGGCGACGGTTGTGGCTCCTGCTGGCGATCGCAGCCGGTGGCGTCGTACTCGTCTTCCTTCCGTTCATGGTCCTGCTGAGCCACGCACTCCGGATCGCGACCATCGCCGCGCGAACCGCCGACTTCGGCCCGTTCGTCCCGCGAGCCTCGAGCGAATGACGGCCGTCGCCGACACCCTCACTCGCTCATCGAGCTCCGGCGGAACGGGCCGGGAACACGCCCAAGGGGACCGGCGGAAAAGAATGGTGTATGGGAGAACACGACAGTTGCTCCGAGGAGCCGACGCCGATCGAGGAGGCGCGGACGGATTCGTTCGACCTCGAGCACGCCGAGCGCGTCCGGATCGGCGTCACCCGCGGGGAAACCGGCCTCGAGCTGGGACCGCCGCGGGACTATCCCGACCGCGCCAACGTTTCGGTCCGACCCGAGTCGGCGGACGGTCACCGGCTCGTCCTGAGTATCGATGCGATGGCGGGCGACCACGGCACGGGCCACGCGGATGTCGAGCTGACACCGGCGGAGGGCCGCGCGTTACGAGATCGACTCGACGAGACGGTTCGGTGGATGACCGAAGACGAGGTGTCCGAAGCCGACGCTGCCCACGACTCGAGCTAGGTCGACTCTCCGTCCGCGGTGCTCGGTTTCCGACGAGACGTTCGGAGACGGTCACGGAAACGTGTGTCCCACCGATCCCGCCATCGCCAGTCGTGTTCCCGAAGTCGAAAACGGACTCCCGCCGTGTGTCGAGAACGCCGGACCGTCGTCGGAAACGGCGAACCCGTCGTCCTCGAGGGAGATGGTGACGGTGGCGGCGGGCGAACGGGTCGGCTTCGCTCGCACAGCTACGAGACGGCGAAGCCGTCTCGAGCGGCGTCGTCCGTTTAGAGTGCGAGACCACGGGTCTCGTCCCGCTCGCTTCCAAAGGGGGTCACCAGCCCGATCCTGGGAGATTACGTCGGAGAGGGCGTCTCCTCGCTCGAGAGGTACGACGCCAGATCGGACGTCGTCACCATCCCGATGACGCCCTCGTCCTCGTCGACGACGGGAACGTGATGGAAGCCGTGCGTGACCATTACGTCCGCGACGTCGCGAATGCTGTCCTGTGCCGAGGCCGTCACGACGTCAGCACTCATGTACTTCGAGACCGGCGTCTGATCCTTCGGCTTCTGTTCGGCGACGATTCGGACGAAGTCCGTCGTGGTCAAGATTCCCTGAAGCTGGTTGTCGTCGTCGGTGACGACGACCGAGCCGATCTCGTTCTCGAGCATTACCTGTCCTGCCGCCTCGACGAGCGTGTCCGACGCCACCGTGTGCAGTGACGTGGACATGACTCGAGCCACGAAAATATCCTCCATACGGAATAGTATTCGCGACACAGTATAATGATTATCGAACTTGATCCGCCCGAGACGGTACCCGCGAGTGTCGGATTGGATATACGACGGCTCGCTGATCAAAACACGCCAGTCGTGATCTGGCACTGAAACGGCGGTATCTCGGCACATTCGCGCCGGGTGGTGGGTTTCGGGCCGATCGAATCGTCCGATCGTGGCCGTCAGTTTCGGCCGTGCCGAGCGTTGTCGATCGGGCACGATCCCGCCGTGACCGTGCCGGAGACCCTCGTTCACGTCACGCTCGAGCCCGACGGCCTCGGGACCGGCTACGATCCGGCCGTCGGTATCGTCGCTGACGCTCGCGAGGCGGTATCGGCGCTCGAGGCGATCCGGGAGGCGCTCGAGACCGCACTCACGGCGGACGAGCCGGTTCTGGTCGAAATCCCGACGGACCCAAGCGAGCCCAGACGAGCGACTGGATGAGTGAGTGATGGATCGTTCCGGCAAAGACGCGGGTGTGGCCTTGTCAGGGAACGAGAACGCTGGTAAATGCACGGGGAAGCGGAGGAGTGAGAACAAAAAGGAGTGGTCCGCTTCTGCTGGCAACACGGAATCGCCACCCCCTCCCCAACCGATTCGCTCCCTTCTGTCAGTCGGTCGCTCATCCCTCGCACGGTATCGTCGGCCGTCCTCGCTACCACTCGGACGGCCGACAGCGTGCGCCACTGCACACTGGTTGACAAGCCGGGGCGAAAACTCGCACACCTGTACACCCGTTGAACGGTAATCCTACACAACAGTCAGTAGCCGAGCGAAAGGACGTCGTTCGTGGCGATGGTTACCAGCGAGATCGCCATGAGCGCCGAGAGCAGGCCGAACGCGACGGTCCAGCCGAAGAAGTCGGCGGCCGATCCGACGGCGACGCTGCCGGTCGCGCCGAGGGTCATGTAGGCAGTCCGAACGAGCCCGAAGCCGAGGCCGCGCTCGGAGTCGGAGAGGACGTCCATGAACCGCGACTGCAGCGGGGCTCCCCAGGTCATCGCGACGCCGACGCAGACGACGCCGGCGACGGCCGCCGGAAGCTCCTCACCGCTGACCAGCACCGCGTAGCCGACCACTCCCGACGACATCGTGATCGCGGCCGCGGCGTCGCGCGAGTAGCGATCGGACAGCGCGCCGATCAGCGGCTGAACGCCCCCGTTGACGAGGAAGTACAGCGAGAACAGGAGCCCCGCCGTCGTTCGCGGGAGTTCGTAGCCGACCTCGAGAAAGGTCGGGAGAAACGACGCCGTGGCCTGCCAGGTGAACGCGCCCATCGCACAGAGTGCGGTCGTGTAGGCCACGCTGGGACGGGTCAGCAACTGGAAGAGGAGGGACGGATCGATCTGATCTCGCATCCGTCGGTCGGGGTAGCGGGGCTCCGTGGGTCGGGTTCGGAGGAAAAAGACGAGAACGATCGGAACGCCGACGGCCGTCCCGACGGCGATGGCGGCGCGCCAGCCGTACCGGTCGGCGGCGAGGGCTGCGAGTACCGGTGCGGCGAGGCCGGCGATCGGTGCGCCGGAGACGTGCAGCCCGATCGCACGGCCCGTTTGATCGAACAGGCGAGTGAGCAAGGTCGTCGCCACGCTGTAGTGGAGGCCGGCCGTCCCGCCGAGGACGATCGCGAAGAGCAAAAAGGCGACGTACGTCGGCGACAGCGCGAGTAGCGCGCTCGCGACCGCCGTCCCGCCGATCGCGCTCAGGATGATCCGCCGTTCGCCGAACCGGTCGCCGAGCAGCCCGCTCGGAAATTGTGAGAGCGCGTAGGCGGCCCACATCCCCGATAGCGCCAGCCCGACCGAACCGGTGCTGACCGAAAACGTCTCCACGATGTCGGGAACGACTGGGCTGATCACCAGCCGCGCGGTCACCGTCACGAAGAACGCGAACGTACAGAGAACGAGAACAGTATTCCTGTATGACCAGTTCACTGCGGGACCGTTCGACGACTGCGGGAAAAGCGGTTTCGATAGCGCCGTCGGCGGCGATCATGGACGCCCCGAGACGACTACGAACCGACCGCCGACCCGTCTATGGCGTGTGTACTGGGTCGATATTCCCGCCGACCCCGACGAAGAGCGGGCGCGATGCAGGCCGCGGAATACGTGATCGGACTCCTCGAGTACTCCGAGGGGAGTGCCGACGAACTGTTCGATCCCGACGACGTGCCCGAATCGGACGCCGCCGCCCGCGATACGCGCGAGGCCGACCGTCCCGCGGCGGTCGTTTAGCGATCGACCAGGTTCCGTCGGAGCGGGAGAACCCGGCCGTCAACCGGGCCGGGCACAATTCTCAACAGGAGCCATTGGAGAACGTGTTTGATCATCGAGAGATGGGTAAACAAGAACGAGAACAAACATATAGAACTATTCTAGGATATGTGCGTATTGCACGTTCAACTGCCTGGAATCGGGTATTAAGAGCAAATTCATAAAGTGAATCAGTCCGAAAGAGAGCCGAACACATATGTGAGGAAGACCAGTTCTCGAGCCTCGATACGGGGTAGTCGCTGAGTCCCCATCGGCACCGTTCATTTCACAGTCATATAGTACCATATCAGTACACTAATACAGTATTTTGACACCATCTGCCGGTAGAACGTGGACGAACTCACGCTCGTCTCCCGTCGGGAGTCCTCGAGTCCGCTCGGTCGGGTTCGAGGCACGCCTCGATCGGGATCGAATCGTGCCCACATTTAAGTACGAATTCCGCCATACTCGGTGACGTACGACCGATGGCCACGCCGCCCATACTCGACGGAACCTGTAAGCTCCTCCCCGCACCCGCGCCGGGCAGCGACGTGTTCGCGACGGTTGCCGCGGAGTACGCGGCCCTCGCCGCGGAGCACGGACCGCGGAACGTTCTGGTCCTGAAACGACAGCCGGCTGGTCTCGAGTCGGTGGCCGAGGCGCTGGCCGACGCCGGTCGCGGGCGGAACGACGGGTGGCCCTGCTCACCGCGGCTCGAGTCGCTGCCGGAACACGCCTCGAAAACGATCGAGGAGTACGATCCGACGCTGGACCGCCTCGAGTACGAGGAGCGTATCGAACTCATTTCGCTCGTCATCGACGGTGCGAGCCGATCGGTCCCCGACTACCTCGAGCGTGCCGCCGACCACGAGAGTTTCGCGCGCGACGTGGGACAACTGCTGCTCGCGGCGACCCGTCAGCGGCTCGATCTCGACGACCTTGAGTCACCTCACGACTGTCTGGCCTTCCTCTACGCGATGAACGATCGCTTTCACGCGGAACTCGATGACCGAGGGTACGTCGAGCGGGCGGACGTGATCCCGCGGGCGGTCGACCTGCTCGAGGCGGACGCGGACGGCGTTCGGTCACGGGTGACCGCCTCCTTCGACGCCGTCCTCGCCGTCGAGTTCGAGGAGTACCGCCGCCTCGATCGCCGGTACCTCGCGGCGCTGTCCGACGACGCCGACCTCGTCTGCATCGGCGAGCGCCACGCCAGCGTCGAGCGAACCCGGGTCGAACCGGGCTGTATCGAGGACGTGGCGAGGGACGCGGGTCTCGATATCGAGCCGCTCGAGCCCGTTTCCACCGGCGAAACTGCCGATGGACCGCCACATCACCCCGTCACGCGGTTCCTCGCGACGGGTGACCGACCGGAGGGAGGCAACGATACCGATGCCGGACCCGCTGCGGGGCGACCGGTCGGTCGGGCTCGACGCATCCGCACCGAGACCGCCCGCGAACAGGTTCGGGCGGTCGCCACCGAAATCCAGTCGTTGTCGGACCGCCACGGCTGGTCCTACGACGAGTTCGCCGTCGCCGTGCCGCGGATCGAACGCGTTCCGGAGACCAGACGCCGCCTCCGGGACGCCGGCGTCCCGACGGCGACGATCGGTACCCCCTCGCTGGCCGAGGACCCCGCGGTCAACGAACTCTACGCGGTCGTCACGTGCCAGTGCGAGCGCGACGGCGACAGCGACGCGCTCGAACGACTCGATGGCGGTCCGTCCCCGGCGTCGAGCGAGCCCCTGGAGGTCTCGCTGAATCGCCTCCGAGCTCGCGTCCCCGAGTTCTCGACCGGCCTGCTCGCCGAAACCGATGGAGCGAGCGTTCGCCGCTCGCTCGAGCGCTGGATCAGTCGAACGGACCTGAAAGGGCGAATCGCCCGTGAGGAAGCGTGGATCGACGCCCGCGAACAGTACGAGGGTATCAGACGCGTCCTCGAGATCGCCCGGTTCGTCGAGGAGACGGATCTCGTGGGACCCGACTGGCAGGGCCTGCGCCGAATGCTCCGGCGAACGATCCGGTACGACGCGCCCTACGTCCACGCGGTCGAGACGCGGCCGCCGGTCGGCGGCGTCACCGTCTGTGCCGTCGACGACCTGAAGTACGATTCACGGCAGGCGGTTTTCCTGCTCGATCTGATCGACGAGACCTATCCGGGCGAGCAGTTCCTCACCCAACTGTTCCCGTCGGCGTGGCTTCGAACCATGCCGGCCTATCCCGCAGTCACCGACCCGTCGCTCGCGGAGACCGCGGCGACGTTCGAGCCGGTCGACGCGACCGCGGTCGGCGACCCATTCGAGACCTACCACGCCCAGCGGTCCCGCAGGCGACTCGCGCTCGGTGCGCGCGCGGCCGAGCGTGCCCTCTATCTGTGCTCTTACGAGCGCGGTGCCGGCGGCCTCCAGCGGACCCACGACGAGTCGCGCTACCTGAAACTGCTCGAGTCGACGCCCGGGCTCGCGCTCGCGAATATCGATGCCGCGGCCGGTGCGGCGATTCACGGCGAAACGAACGCCGTCGAGGCGTTGCTCGACCAGCCCCGCGGCGAGCTCGAGCGGGTGCTCCGGGAAGCCAGCACCGGCGGCGAGGCCGATCTCGGCGCGACCGAGTCGCTGTTCGAGGAGATCGCGGTCGTGCTCGAGGAGGGCGATATCGACGACGAACTCGCCGAGGCGGTCCGTTCGCAGTTCGAGTTCGCCGCGGGCGAGGTGGTCCGCGATGACTGACGACGCTGCGACCGCCACGCTCGACGTCGACGGTCTCCGTACCGCGCTTCACTGTCCGCGGCGATACGAGTTCGCCCACGTCCACGGGCTCGAGGGGAGCGACGACGACGCGGTCGCCGACCGCGTGGACGTGCTGCGGACCGCCATCTGTGACGCACTCCGGAGCGGCGAAACCGATCGGGGGACGCTCGAAGCCGTCGCCAGCGATCGGTTCTCGACGCTGTGGACCGACCACGACGAACCGTTTCACTCCAGTACCCAACGCCGCCACGAGCGACGGGTGCTCGAGGCGACGCTGTCGGCGTACCTCGATCGCGTCGGGACGGACCACGCCGCCGGGATCGAGCGACTGGACGACGACGCGGCCCGCGGCGAACTGATCGGGCCGGCGCTGCCGCTCTCGAGCGCGGTCGACGTCGCCGACGGGGCGCACGCGGCCGAACGAGTGCGGATCGACGCGACGGTGGACTACGTCTACGGCGACGGCTCGTCGATCGTCGGCGTCCGGTTCGTCCCGACGCTCGCGCCGCTCGGCCGGCTTCGCTACCGGTCCGACTGGGAGAGCGATGTCGCCGATCTCTTCACCGATCACTTCGACGACGAGTCGTCCACGTTCGAACCGGACCCCGTCGGCTCGCTCCTCGAAACCGCCGTGGTCATCGACGGGCTCCGCGAACTCCGTGACCGCCTCGAACTCGGCGACCGAACCTGTCGGTACGTCCAGATTCCCCTCGCCGACCGCTCGGCAGCGACGGTAAACTGGGTTCAGAACACCGTCGAGACAAGCCTCGAAGTCGCCGATCTCACCGACGTGTACGTCGACCACCACACCTACGGCATGACACACGATCACCGAAACGAGACCGTTGACGACCGCCTCGAGACAGTGGCCGCGAGCCTGCTCGCGGGTCCCTTCGATCCGTCCGACCGCTGGGAACGGATCGAGGAACACGCCTGTCCGGACTGTGAGTACACCGTCTGCTGTCAGGAGTATATCGCAGGGGAGGTGCGGTTCGATGGCTGATGAATCGGGGCCGGTGGATATCGACCCCAAAGGAAACCAGCAGGCGGTCATCGACAGCCGGGCGGCGTGTACCTCGGTCGACGCGGGTGCCGGCACCGGGAAGACGACGACGATGCTGCTCCGGATCGAGCGTGCTATCGAGCGGGGCGATGTCGATCCCGACGACGTACTCGTACTGACGTTCGCGAACGAGGCGGCCGCGAGCATTCGGGCGGCGGTCAGCGACCGCCTCGAGCCCGACGCCGCCGCGGCGATCGACGTCTACACCTACCACTCCTTCTGTTATCGGCTGGTCCGCGAGTACGCCTACTATGTGGGCTACTCGCCGGAGTTCGACGTCGTCACCGAACGGACCCGCCGCCGGCTCATCGGCCGCCTGCTCGCGGACAACGACTACGATTTCGCGGCCGCGACGCGCAACGACGGCTCGCCGGCCGATCTCGTCGATGCCATCGACCGGTTCATTCGGACGATGAGCCAGGAGGACATCACGCCCGACGACCTGCAGTCCGGACTGCCGCCGGTGCGGACCCTCGAACTGTGTAACGAGTTCGTCCTCTGGCTCGAGCGGACCGCCGGCGAGGACCTCTCGTTCGAGTCCGAGGCGCTGCGCTACTTCAATCGGGACACGCACCTCGAGACGGCCCGGGAGTCGCTGGTCGACTACGGCAAACTCGTCTCCTACTGCCGGGAGAAGATCGCGGAGGCACCCGACGAGTTCCGCGAGGACGATCTGGTACGGGACATCGACCGCTATCTCCGGGTGCTCCAGCAGTGCGTGACCGACACGATCGACACGCTCTCGCTCGACGACCGGACGACGAAGCACCTGCCGCGGGCGTTGTTCGGCAACCGAATTTGGGGGCAAGCGACGAGCCGGATCGAACAGACGCCCTTCGGCCGGTTGAAACACTACGTCGAGTTCCTCCGACTGGCCCGCCACTACGCCGATGTCTACGCGGACTACCACGACGCGCTCGAGGCCGAGCGGGCGATGGACTTCGACGAACTGGTGCGGACGGCGACCGGGTTGCTCGACGATGCTGCCATTGCCAGCGAGATCACGGGGCAGTGGTCCCAGGTCTACTGCGACGAGTTCCAGGACACCGACGCGACCCAGTTTGCCCTGCTGACCGAGCTCACGGACGGCCCCGACCGGCCGGACCTGCTCGCGATCGGGGACAAGGACCAGGCGATCTACGGCTGGCGCGGGACCGACCGCGAGGGACTCGATCGACTGGCCGCCGCCTACGACGACCACGAGGCGATCGAACTCGAACTCAACTTCCGCTCACGACAGGAGATCCTGGCCCTGACCAACGCCTGCGATTACGGCCCGCAGTCCTCGAAGACGCTGCGGGAAAACGGCCGAACGGCCGGCAGCTACGACGAGGACGAGCCGCCGGACCGCGTCGTCAAAGTCGAGAGCGACGACGTGCCCCAGTCGACGCCCGAGCAGGTCGCGACGACGGTCTCACGGCTGCTCAACGGCGAGGCGGCGACCGTCCCACGACGGTCGCTCGGCGATATCGCGGTCATCGTCCGAACCAACCGCCACGCGCAGGCGGTCGCCGACGAGCTACAGGAGTTGCAGATCCCCTACGAGATTTCCGGCTCGCCGCGCGGCGACATCTCGCCCGGGATGCGGACCGTTCTGTCGTATCTCAGAGTGCTCGTCGAGCCGGACGCGGACGCCCACCTCCGTCGTGTGCTGCTCTATCGCTACCGCGTCACTGCCGACGACCTCGCGACGCTGCAGCGATGGGACGGGTCGCTGTACGACGCCGTGATGGACGCCGACCCGTCGGCGCTCACGCTCGAACAGCCCGACCGACTCGAGACGGTCCGGGCCCACCTCGAGCGACTCGAGCGGTTCCGGGACGTCTATCCGCTGTCGGGGTTCGTTCGACGGTTCCGGGAACTAACCCGGATCGAGTGGTTCTGTGCGAGCGAGGAGCGAGCCGGGTTCGATCGCCTCGAGCGGTTCGTCGAGGCCTACGAGTCCGATGGCGTCGTCCAGTCGCTGTCGGTCTCGTTCGTGGACGCGCTGACACGGACCCTCCAAAGCGGCGGAAGCGACCGAACACGGGGCACTCACTCCGAGGACTGCGTCGACGTGATGACGGTCCACCAGGCCAAGGGCCTCGAGTTCGATACCGTCCTCGTCCCCTACCTCTCGGACGAGGAATGGTGTGTCGACGGCGACTACGTCGAGCGGGCCCGCTACCGGCTGCTGGCCGCAACCCTCGACGACGCGGTCGACTCGCCCCTGCTCGCCGATCTCGCAACCGAGCGGGTCGCCGAGGAGTGGCGCGTGCTCCACGTCGCGCTCACTCGCGCCGCGGAACACCTGTTCGTGTTCGGCTCCGACTACGAGTACGACGGCGACGACGACGAACTGGCGGCATCGACGGCCGAAGCCTGCCTGGCGAGCGACATCGAGTGGTCCGTGACCGGCCAGCGGATGGACCTCTGGGCGTCGCTGACCGAGAGCTTCGAGCGGGTACAGGAGATCTATCCCGAGACCGTGGTCGATCGCACCGATGAGATCGCCGCCTCGGCCGGCGAGAGTCCGGGCACGATCACCTACGACGCCGACTCCGGTGAGCGCCCCGTCGAACCCCTCGAGACCCGCGCGGCGATCGAGACCGTCCACCGGCTGGGTCGACTGCTTCGCGACGGGACGCTGTTGTCGGCGGCCGACGCAGCGAGCCACGGCTCGATCGGGACGGACAGCGGTGACCGAGCGGCGACGGATGCATCGCCGCGAGTCCCGAGCGGTCGGCGGCTCTCGGCGCTGACGACCGAGACGGTCCGGTTCCCGGTCGAGACGCTCGCGACAGCGACGGCGCTTCCGGTCGCGATGCGACACAGCTACTCGGCGATGGATACCCACGAGACCTGCGCCCGGAAACACTACCTCGATCACGTCGTCCGGGCGATCGACGACCCGCACGCGGCGGCCACGGTGGACGAGCAGGCGGCCGCGGCGAACGGCGGGTCGCCCGCAGTGACCGACGAGCCCGCATCGCGACTCGTCGGCACCGTTTTCCACGACGTCGCCGAGGAGGCGTTCCATCGCGAGTACCGCACCCGCGAGGCGTGGCGCGAGGCCGCCGTTCGACACCTCACCGCCCGCGGTCTGCTCGCACACCGCGAGGCGGTCCTCGCCTGCATCGACCGCTACTTCGACGCGACCGCGCCGGCCTTCGACCGGCCGATCGCCGACTGGGAGCCCCTGGCCGCGGAACTCCCCTTTTCGCTCGAGGACGTGGCCGGCGTGACGGGGGACGTCGTCGGCTACGTGGACTCGGTCCGGCGACATCCCGACGGCGGGCTCGCGGTGCTGGACTACAAGGCCACCGCGGAGCGGATCGCGCCCGAGAAAGCCGTCCAGTTAGCGCTGTATCTGCGGGCCTGCGAGGACCGGTTCGACGAACCGATCTCGGCCGTCGGCTACGTCTACGTCGGCGATATCGACGGCCATCGCGTCGCCCTCATGGAACGCGACGACCTCCCGGCGTGGGAGTCGGTCCTCGAGACGCTCGCGGCAGTCGACGACCCGTCGTTCGCGGAGACGACGCCGGGAGACCACTGCCGACACTGTCCACATCGGTCGTTAGGCTGTGGGCCAGCGGCATACACGCCCGACAACGACGGCGTGGGCGGCGACTGAGCAGCGTCGGAACGTCACGGAATCGCCGGCGTTTTCGAGGCTGCCGCTCGGTCGCTCATGTGAACAGACGTGGCTGTCGAGCGGTATGAGTCCCCGCCCGGGAGTGCCGTCCTCTTGACCGGTGTCTTCGAAACGCGCCCCGATCAGAGGGAGGTTACGACTCCCAGTCGAAGCGATCCGGATCACGCGCGGCAAGGGCCGTCCGAACCGCGGCGACGTTCTCGGGCACGTCGTGGACGCGCACGAGGTCGGCTCCGCGGTCGGCCGCGAGGGCACTGGCCGCGACGGTCGCCTCGAGTCGGTCGCCGGCCTCGCGGCCGACCTGGCCGAACATGGACTTATGGGAATGGCCGAAGAGGACGGGACAGCCGAGCGCGCGGAACTCGTCGATCCGGTCGAGCAACTCGAAGTTCTCGCTGGCCGACTTCCCGAAGCCGATCCCGGGGTCGACGATGATTTGGTTCCGGTCCAGCCCCGCCTTCTCGGCCAGCAAAATGCGTTCGGAGAGTTGATCGATCACGTCCGCGACGACGTCGTCGTACTCGATATCGCGGTCGGGGACGACCGGCGCGTCGATGCTGTGCATCACGACCAGCCCCGCGTCGTGTTCGGCGGCGACGAACCGCATCTCGGGGTCCTCGAGCCCCGACACGTCGTTGATGATGTCGGCACCGGCCTCGAGCGCGGCGTCGGCGACGGCGGCTCTGCGGGTGTCGACCGAGAGCAGGGTATCGAGGTCGGCGATCCGTTCGACCACGGGCACGACCCGGTCGAGTTCCTCCTCGACCGACACGGGAGCAGCGCCCGGCCGGGTCGACTCCCCGCCGATATCGATCACGTCGGCGTCGGCCGCGGCCATCTCCTCGGCGCGGGCCACGGCGTCGTCGAGGGCGTCGTACTCGCCGCCGTCGTGGAAGCTGTCCGGGGTGACGTTCAGAATCCCCATCACGGCCGTTCGATCGGTCCAGGGGTAGTCCGGACCGGTCGAGCCGTCGGCCGGCCGATCGGGCGTTCGAGGCCGGCCGGCGGCCCGAGTCCGCACCGTCGCGTCGCCGTCGAGGTCCGTGTCATCGGCGACGCTGGTATCGGGTCCGGCGTCGACCTCGAGCGTGTCCCGCAGCTCTCGGGCGACGTCGGTCAGACCGTGGGGTCGCGAGCGCGTCTCGAGGGCCTCGACGAGCGCTTCGAACTGGGCAAGCGTGCCCATCAACACGGCGTCGACGGGTTCATCGTCGCGCTCGAGGCTCGAGAGTGCGCATTCACCGCCCAGCCGCAGCAGCTCCTCCTTGAGGACGGTCGCCTGTCGGTCCCGAAGCGCCGTCCTGACGACCCGGTGGACGGCGTCGCCGTTCAGTCGCTCGGCATCGCCCGCGGCGACGTTCGCCTCGGCGAGCGCGTCGCGGGCGTCCGAGAGGTCACGGATATGCTTCGGGACATCGGTTCGGGTCCACCGCGACCGGGCCTCCGCGACCGCGTACAGCGAGCCGGTGACGAGCACGCAATCGTCGCTCCCGGCGTCGCCGAGGGCGGTCGCGAGCGCGTCCGGGACGGCGGTCTCGGTACGGACGGTCCCGACGCCAGCGTCGGCGAAGACGTCGGCGAGGACGGCCCGATCCTCGGCCCGGTCGAGGGTCGGTTCGGTCGTTACGACGGCGTCGGGCGTCGGCAAGGCGGCGGCCATCTCGCGGTGGTCCTTGTCGTGCATCGCGCCGAAAACGAGGTAGAGATCGTCGTAGTCGTAGGTATCGAGCGTCTGGGCGAGCCCCTCGCAGGCACCCGGGTTGTGCGCGCCGTCGAGGACGGTCAGCGGCTCCGTATCGAGCACCTCGAACCGGCCCGGCCAGTGAGCGCTTCGCAGTCCACGTGCGATCTCCGCCGCCGAAACGTCGCCGACCTGTCTGGCGAGGGTGGCGGCGATACCGGCGTTTTCGGCCTGGTGCTCGCCCAGCAACGGAATCCGCGTCTCGAGGTCCCAGTCGTCGCCGGCGATCGAAACGGCGGCTTCGGTGTGGTTCGTTCGCCCGCCGTATGTGACCCGAACGTCGGGGTTCGAAGCGGTGTCGTCGCCGTCGTCGGCCGCCGTCGCCGACCCGACGGTGACGACCGCGTCGGCGACATCGCGGATGGGGTCGAGCGGGCTCCCGGTGACGCCCGTGACCAGCGGCGCGTCGGCCGGGGCGACGTGAGCCTTGTCGCGGGCGATCTCCGCGATGGTGTCGCCGAGGATGCCCGTGTGCTCGAGGGTCACGCTCGTGACCGCGCTGGCGACTGGATCGACGACGCTCGTGGCGTCGTACTTGCCGCCGATACCGACCTCGAGAACGGCGATATCGACGTCCTCGCGGCCGAACTGCCAGATCGCCATGGCGGTCATCGTCTCGAAGAAGGTCGGGGACTCACCGTCAGCGCCGCGCTCGGTGACGTACTCACGAACGGCGTCGACGTAGTCACAGACGGCCGTCCGCGACATCTTCCGGCCGTCGACGCGGACCCGCTCGCGGAGGTCCTCGAGGTGTGGCGAGGTGTAGAGGCCGACGGAGTAGCCCGCCTCCCGCAGCGTCCGCTCGAGCATTCGGGCCGTGCTCCCTTTCCCGTTGGAGCCGGCGATCTGAACGAAGTCGACGGTTTCGTGTGGGTTCTCGAGGTGGGCCAACAGCCGGGCCGTCGACTCGGTACCCGGCTTCGGGCGGAACCGTCGCAGATCGAAGAGGAAATCCGCCGCCTCGTGATACTCCATACGAATCCAGAGAGCCCGGTCATTTTAGAGTATTCCGTTCCGGGACTCGCTCGAGTCGCTCTCCCGGCAGGGGCGGCGACTGCTGACGGATCGGGCGTCGATTACCGCTCGCCAATATGTTCGGGAGAAGACCGACCCCGGCGAGGGACATCGGTTCGAACACGTCTTCGGCGAGCCCGAATCGCCCGGCGGAAATCACCCATGCCAGCAACCGACTTCGACAGCGAACGGACGTACGACGAGGATCGATTCAGCACGCGACCCGTGTTCCGGAGCGACCGGATGAAGGTCGTGCTCGGCTACTTCGAGCCGGGACAGTTCATTCCGGTTCACGCGCCCGGCAGTGACGTCGCGATCTGCATCCGCTCTGGAACCGGCGTCGTCCGAGAGGGCGAGACCGAGCACACGGTCGGTCCCGACGACGTGGTCGTCGTCGAGGCCGATGTCGAGCGGGGGATCCGAGCCGACGACGACGAACGGCTCGAGGCGCTGCTCACGACGAGTCCGCCGCCGACCGACGCCGAGCACGCGCCCGTTCGCGAAGGGCTCGAACGCGGCGTCTTCGATCCCTGAGACGATTCCTGTTCATCCGTTCGTCGACCTCCGACCCGTTCGAGTGACCGATAGATACGGCTTCGAGACGGTCACGAGCGGTCACAGAGGGGCATATGATGGTGGACGTGGACAGCAAGTCGATAACCGGAGGTCCCGGGACAGGCTATGGATGAGACACCGCGAGGCCACCGCGCGACCGACCGACGGACCGCTCATCGACGGACGTTCCTCCGCGCCGTACCGTGCGTCGGAACGGCGCTCACAGCGACCGGTACTGTCGCCGGGAGCGTGACGGGCCGGGAGTTCCCGCCGCCAAAACGCACCGAGTGGAGCGAACCGGTCTCGCTTGGCAACGGCGAGTTGCGGACGTTTACCACGGTCGCACCGTCGGGTGACCCGACGTACCACGGCGTCGTCCTCGATCGCGACGCGCTTACCGGTCTCCCGTCGGCCGCGGCGTTGCGAACCCGGGCGGAACGCGGCGAGTCCGGGGACAAATACGGGCCGACCGGCGCGGCCCTCGAGATCCATCACGCGTGGTCACAGGAGTTCTTCGTTCCGTTTCCCGAGGCGGCGGCGACACCGTTTACCGTCCTCGGCCTGACCTGGAACCCGGATGGCCACCCGCCGCCGGGAACCTACGACGTTCCGCATATCGACGTTCACTTCCACATGCTCGAGGCGGCCACAGTAGACGCCATTACGGGGCTGAACGCAGCATCGTACACCATTCCGGAGCCGCGGCTTCCGGAGGGGTACACCCGCGTTCCCGAGCCGAGTCTTGGAGGTGAGTTCGCAGTCGTCACGGACATGGGCGAGCATCTGGTCGACTCCGAATCGCCGGCGGGTCCCGGCGGCGAGTTCACCGCCACGCTCATCTGGGGGGCATACGAGACGACCGGTGACGGGTTCGGTGAACTCACGTTCGTCGAACCGATGGTGACGAAGCGCTATCTCGAGACCGTGACCGGCACCGATCGGTACGAGATCCCACAGCCGACGCTATATCCGACGGCCGGCGCGTATCCGACGGCCTACACCGTCCGCGACGTCCCGAGCGACGATGCGATCGCGATCACGATCGAAGCGTTCACGCCCGTGGACCGGACCGAACTGCACTGAGGTTCCGTCCGGTTCGGGCCGCCTCGAGACCGGAGGCCGAGCGGAGACGAGACTCGAGTGCCTAGCGGTCCGATTATCGACTCGAGCGGCGGGTCGGACGCGGTCACGTTCCGCGCGGTCTCGTCGGCGGGCGGAAAAACAGGCCGTCGAGCACGGCGATGCCGGCGATGGAAACACCGGCAAGAAGCGTCGTCTCAGCCGAGAGATCGAGGAAGTGGCCGACGAGACCGGCGACCGCGAAGGCCGTCGGAATCAGCCCCAACAGGAGATCGTATCGGGTGATCGTCGAGGCGTATTCGGCGAGTCGCGACCCCGTATCGACTCCGGTGATGTCTCTCCATCCCATCGGATCACACCTCTCGATGAGGCGTACGATCTCCCCTCACTAAAAACATATGGAAACGACTGGCGCAGAATGGAGTTCCACCGCCATCCGTCGATCTCAGGTAGCCACAGCGACTCGAGTCGGTCGCCGATCTCGATCGGTGGGTCGTCCGCCTCGATCGACCCGTCCGGGGTGATTACGGCGGCTCGGCGGGTGCGTCACTCCGCGGCCCGCTCCTTGCCCAGCCCGCCCTCGCCGTGTTCGCGGGTGATCTCGAGGAAGGCGTCCTCGAGACTGCGGGCGTCGCCGGTCTCGGCACGGGACTTGAGCCGCTCGGGTTCGCCCTCGGCGACGAGTTCGCCGTCGTGGAGCACGCCGATCTCGTCGGCCAGTTCGTCGACGACGGGCAGGATATGCGTCGAGAGGAAGACAGTCATCTCCCGATCGGCGAGTTCGGCGATCGTATCCCGCATCGTCCGGGCGGCGCGGGGATCGAGTCCGCTCGTCGGCTCGTCGAGGAAGGCCACCGCCGGTTCGTGGAGGACCGCCTGAATGACGCCGACCTTCTGGCGCATTCCCTTCGAGTAGTCCTCGATTCGCTTGTTCGCATCCGCGCGCAGGTCGAACCGCTCGAGCAACGACGCGATACGCTCGTCGGCCGTGTCCGCGGGCATGTCACGAAGACCGGCGGCGTACTCGAGCTGTTCCCGGCCGGTGAGTTCGTCGTAGATCGGCGGCTCCTCGGGCAGGTAGCCGATGTGGGGGGTCACCGATTCACGATCGGCGATGGAGTGGCCCGCAACCCTTGCCGTCCCGGCGGTCGGTTTCGTCAGCGTCGTCAGCATCCGCATCGTGGTCGTCTTCCCCGCGCCGTTGGGACCGAGAAAGCCATAGACAGTGCCGCGCTCAACGGCCATCGTCAGGTCCGAGACGGCGACCGTCTCGCCGTAGCGTTTGGTCAGTCCCTCGGTTTCGATCGCGGGGGCGTCGGCGGCGTTCATACGAGTCCTTCAGTCTCGGTGTAATTAAATGTGTATCACAACGTACAGGAGTCTCGTCGCTGGCCTGCACACTGATCGGGACTCGGGCCGGTGCTCACGGCACTGATCGAGATGCGATGGCACAGCGGACGGGAATGACAGCAATCCAAACGGTTTACTGGGAGCGCGACACGATTCCGACTATGAGACTCGATCGCTCGCTCGCCACATCCCCGAAACGAGGTGTTCGCTGATGGGGCTCGCCGCCGCCTCGCTGTCGATCACCAAGGCCGAGTTCCGACGGACCACTCGATCGGTCACCGGTAACCGGACCAGACTGATCCTGATGGCGGCGGTCGCGCTGTTCGCACTCGGTCCGATCACGGCTGTCGGCGTCCTCTTGCTACCGGAGTTGGGAGAACACGCCGCCGACGGAACGGTCTCCGCGGCCGACGCGGCGACGGTGGCTGACTACGCCACCGGTGCCACGGCGGTCGCGTGGGTGTTTCTGGTCGTCATAGCGGTCATGCGGACGATCACGACCGTCGCCGACATCGATCAGCCATCCTTTCTCCTGCTATCGACCCCGGTCCGGAACACCGTCGTCGGCGTCGTCGCCGCGGAAACGGCCCGCTTTGCGGTCTGGCTGCTGCCGTCGACGGTGCTCCTCGCGGCGGCGTTCGCCACTGGAGCGGGAACACCGCTCCCGGTACTCGCGGCACCGCTGTGGGTCGGAGGTTGCCTGCTCACCGCGTTCCCCGTCGGGTTCGCCGTGGGCATCTGGATACGGCACCTGATCACCGCCTACGAACCGATCGCCCGATACCGGACCCTGCTGTTCGCCGCGTTCTGGGTCCTCTACCTCGGGGCGGTCACGACCGGCAGATTCGACGTGATCGCGGAAACGCTGTTCATTCGACTCCGGAGCAGTCCGCTCGGCTGGCCCGGTCACCTCCTCCTGATCGGCGTCCCCGGCGTCGATCCGTCGGCTCCCGTACTCGGCGGCGCAGCCGTCGGCGCAGTGGTCGTCCTCGGGCTCGCCTTCGTGGTCGGAACCGCCGGCGCGCGGACACACTGGTTCGCGGACCCGGCCCGAACCGACGACGAGGAACCCAGCTCGGAAACGTCCGACGATCGGCTCGACGAACTCCTTTCCGGGACGCTCTCGCGGCCGGTTCGGACGGTCGCGGTAACCGCGATCCGGCGTACGAAGCGCTCCCCGATCCGACTCACGTACGCCGGGTACCCCCTGCTCGGCAGCGTCGCGTTCGCCCAACAGATCATCGATGCCGGGACCGTGCCACGATTCGTGGCCGTCCTGCTCTGTCTGTACGTCGTCTGGGCCGCCGGCGCGCTGTTCACGCTCAACCCCCTCGGCGATCTCGGGCCGGCGCTGCCCGCCGTCGTCACGTCGACGCTCACCGGCCGACAGGCGATTCGCGGGCGAATCGTCGCCGGCGCGCTCGTCGGCGTTCCGCTCGCGCTCCTCGTCTCGGTCGTTACGGGCATCGTCAGCCCGCTCTCGCTCGAGCGCACCGCCGCGCTGGTCGGGGGCACCGTCGTCGGGACGATCGCGACGCCGGCACTGGCGGCCGGGATCGGCTCGGCGTTCCCTCGCTTCGGGAGCGTCAACATCACGTCCAACCGCGAGGCCGTGATGCCGAGCAAGACCGCCTTCCTCGTCTACACGCTCGCGATCGCGCTCCCCGCGGTCGCCGCCGTCGTGTTGTCCCTCGAGGCCCCCGAAGCGATCGCCGGCCTGCTCAGGTCGGTCACCGCGTGGACGCCGCTCCCCGCGGTCTCGCTATCCGCCCGCACGATCACGACCGGTGCGTGGATCGTCCTGATCGCCGGCTTACTCGCCCCGCCGATCTCCTATCGCTACGCGGTCGAGCGGTTCGACTGGTACGACCTCGAGTGACTCGGTGACCGGAGCAGCAATCCCCGCCGGCCGGCAGTACACGCGGTTTCGCCCCGAACCGCGCTCGAGAACGCCGAACGGGCGACGATTTCATCGATCGACAGCGGCTACCGACGCGACAGGACAGGCTCCGTGACGGCGAAGACGACGACTGAGACTACTAATCGTTTCGGCGACGGGTCCGAATCGAACGCGTTACTGCGAATCGATCTCGTCCGGCAGATGATCTACGCCGTAGGCCTGTATTACTTGACGAATATGGAAGTTCTTCTCCGACGGGTCGTCGCTCTGTAATGCTTTCTCGAGGTGTTCCATACAGTCATCAGCTAGCTTCGGCATCTTACTACGAGTGTAGTTCGTCACACCACTAAAAAGCATATATCTTCCTATAACTATGGCAGACAGGCATTGCTAACGGAATCGAACGTGGCGTCGATCGATCGGCACGGGCGGCGACACACCGTCTCATGACGGAGTCGACACCGTCCGACGGCAGTGTCACGCCGGAGATGGTGTCGGGAGTCGGCCGGGGCAGGCGTCGTTACTCCGCGGCACCCCACTCGGCGACATGCGTCGGGCGGTCGGTTACCGACGCGACTTCGAGGTCGCCCTCGAAGCTCTCGAGCGCTTCGACGTAGGCCTCGGCGCTCGCTTCGGTCGACAGGTAGGGGATTTCCTCCTCGACGGCCATCTCCAGCGAGTCGCGGTCGCGGCTGACGACGAAGTCGACCGCTCCCTCGCGGATAGCCGCCGGCACGTCGTCGAGCTCGGCCACGTCGAAGTGATTCTCGAAGCCGTCGACATCGAGGTCGACCACGGCGGTCCCCTCGCTGACGGCGTTGCCGGCGGCCTGCTGGGCCTTCCAGTACGCCGTGCCGAAGTCGCTTGCGGTGCCCATGACCTCGCCGGTAGACTTCATCTCCGGGCCGAGACGCGGGTCCGAGCCCGGCAGGCGGTCGAACGGCAACACGACCTCCTTGATCGAGGTGTGGTCGGGAATCCGCTCGTCGGCCTCGAGACTGGCCAGCGTCTCGCCGGCCATGACCTTCGCGGCGAGTTTGGCGATCGGAACGCCGGTCGCCTTCGAGACGAAGGGCACGGTCCGCGAGGAGCGCGGGTTGGCCTCCAGCACGTACACCTCGCCGTCACGAACCGCGAGCTGGACGTTTAGCAGGCCCTTGGTCTTGAGCGCCTCGGCGATGTCCTCGGTGACCTCGCGGACGCGTTCGAGGGTGTCCGCCTCGAGCGACCGGGGCGGGATCATACACGCGGAGTCGCCGGAGTGGACACCCGCCGTTTCGACGTGTTCCATGATGCCGCCGATGATGACGTTGCGGCCGTCCGAGACGGCATCGACGTCGAGTTCGATCGCGTCCTCGAGGAAGTCGTCGACGAGGATCGGCTTGTCGGGGGCGACGCGGACGGCTTCCTCGATGTAGGTCCGGAGTTCCTCGTCATCGTAGACGACCTCCATCGCGCGCCCGCCCAGCACGTAGGAGGGGCGCACGAGGACGGGATAGCCGATATCGTGGGCCAGCTCGAGGGCTTCCTCCTCGGAAAAGGCGGTCCCGCCGTCCGGCTGCGAGATGCCCAGTTCGGCCATCAGGGCGTTGAATCGGTCGCGGTCCTCCGCGAGGTCCATCGCCTCGACGGAGGTCCCCATGACCTCACAGTCCAGCCCGCGGCGCTGCAGTTCGTCCTCGAGCGGTTCGCCGATGTTGACGGAGGTCTGACCGCCGAACTGGACCATCACGCCGTCGGCACCGGTCGCTTCGGCGACGTCGGCGACCTCCTCCGCGGTGATGGGTTCGAAGAACAACCCGTCGGAGGTGTCGTAGTCCGTCGACACCGTTTCGGGGTTGTTGTTCACGACGTAGGCGTCGATCCCCAGTTCGCGCAGGGCGCGGACCGCGTGGACCGAACAGTAGTCGAACTCGACGCCCTGGCCGATACGGATCGGGCCGCCGCCGACGACGATCACGCTCTCGAGGTCGCGGTCGACCTCGAGTTCGCCGGCCGCGGCGTCGCCCAGCAGCGGTCCCGATTCGAACTCCGACTTGCGGGCGGAGTAGTAGTACGGCGTCTCGGCCTCGAACTCGCCGGCGCAGGTATCGACCTGCTTGTAGGTGCGACCCGGAACCTCGGTTTCGACGGTATCGATGTCCGCACCGGCGGCGGACGCGATCGTCGCGTTGGTGTGGCCAGCGATCGCGGCCTCGGTGAAGTCACCCTCCTGGGCCGCCAGCGTCGAGTCTGCGATACGCTTGAGGCGCTCGGTGTACCACTCGAAGATACCCGTCAGCTCCTGGACCTCCGCGACGGAGTAGCCGCGTTCGAACGCCTCGAACATCGCGTAGGGGCGATCCGGCGACGGGCGCTCGAGGTAGCGCTCCTCGAGTTCGTCATCGCTGACCGCAGTCCAGTCGACGTCTGGTTCGTACTCGCTCGAGCGTAAGGCTTTGAGCAGCGACTCCTCGAACGTGCGGCCGATGGCCATCGCCTCGCCGGTCGACTTCATGGCCGTCGTCAGTTCGAAGTCGACGTCGTCGAACTTGTCTTTGGGCCACCGGGGGACCTTGGTGACGACGTAGTCGATCGCGGGCTCGAAGGCGGCGGTGGTCTCGCCCGTGATCTCGTTGTCGATTTCGTGGAGGCGTTTACCCAAGGCGACCTTCGCGGTGACGCGGGCGATCGGGTAGCCGGTCGCCTTCGACGCGAGCGCCGAGGACCGGGAGACGCGGGGGTTGACTTCGACGACGCGATACTCGCCGCCGGGGGTGCCGTCGTCGTGCCAGGCGAACTGGATGTTACAGCCGCCCTGAATGCCGAGTTCGCGGATGACCTCGAGCGCGGCGGTACGCATCTCCTGGTGGCCCTCGTCGGGGACGATCTGGGAGGGCGTGACGACCGTCGACTCCCCGGTGTGGATGCCCATCGGGTCGATGTTCTCCATGTTACAGATGATGATACAGGAGTCGTCGGCGTCGCGCATGACCTCGTACTCGTACTCGACCCAGCCGGCGATCGACTCGGTGATGAGGACCTCGCTGTTGCGGGAGAGGCGCAGTCCCTTGCGGACACGGCGGAGGAGTTCGTCCATCTCGTGGACGACGCCGGACCCGGACCCGCCGAGGGTGTAGGTAGTGCGGGCGATGACCGGCAGGCCGCCGACTTCGTCGACGGCGGCCTGGACGCGTTCGTGGAGGTCGTCTTCGGTCAGTTCCGAGACCGTCTCGCCCTCGTCGAGCGAGATGGTCGTCGAGGCGGGAACCGGCTGCCCGATCTTCTCCATGCGCTGGCGGAAGAGATCGCGGTCTTCGGTGGCGTAAATCGTGTCCAGCGGCGTCCCCATGATCTCGACATCGTACTCCTCTAAGACGCCCACCTCAGCGAGTTCGGCGGTGACGTTCAGGCCGGTCTGCCCGCCCAGGCCGGCGATGACGCCGTCGGGGTTTTCCGCCCGGATGATCTCGGCGATGGCGTCGGTCGTGATCGGTTCGATGTAGACCTCGTCGGCCATCTCCGGATCGGTCATGATCGTCGCCGGGTTCGAGTTTACGAGGACGACGCGAGCGCCTTCCTCCTGAAGCGCCC
The DNA here is from genome assembly GCF_005890195.1 of Natrinema pallidum. Taxonomy (NCBI): domain Archaea; kingdom Methanobacteriati; phylum Methanobacteriota; class Halobacteria; order Halobacteriales; family Natrialbaceae; genus Natrinema; species Natrinema pallidum. The sequence goes on from NZ_CP040637.1 coordinate 1,532,680, forward strand.
GACAGGCCTGTGCGCCCGAGTAGTCGAACTCGGCGGCCTGTCCGATCTGGATCGGGCCGCTCCCGATCAACAGGATCGTGCGTCCGTCCCCCGTCTCGCCGTCTGCGGCGGTGTCCGTACTCATTTGTCTTGTCGAAACGGAGTTCGCACATCGTAATAAGCCCCACGATACAATACGAATCTCGAAACGGCTTTTCGAAATTCGAATTCGATCGGCGATATCACCTCGACCCGGACCGCGTTCGCAACGGTCGCGGCGGGTTCGGTGGTTGGGTGTGACTGTCTTCCGCTCCCGTCACGGGTACTCCGAGTGGTGGTACGGCCGGCTATAATCGAAAATCCCGGCCACACGCCTTATCACGACGCGTTCCGTTCTTCGTATCAATTAGATGGCTGCGTCCGGCACTCCCCGCTTCCAGCACTCGATTACCGTTATCTACGCCGACCCGGACTCCGCGGCTCGCCGTCGAACCGTCGACGAACTCGAGTCGGCCGCGGACGAACTCGCGATCGATCCCGTCGCGACGCCGGCCGAGCTCCGCGGCGCGCTCGTGGACGCGGACGAGCGGACGTGTGTCGTCACCGAATATCGGTTCGCCGAAACGGACGCGCTGTCGCTGTACGACCGCATCCGGGGGAATGGGGCCGCCGAGATTCCGTTCGTACTCTACACCGCCGATAGCGACGAACGGCTCGCGAGCGACGCCATTACGGCCGGCCTGTCCGGCTACGTCCCGAGAGATGTCGCGGATTCGACGGAGCGACTCCTCGCACAACTCCGGACGGTCGTCGACGGACGGGGCCGGTCGGGCGACGCACGGGCCGTCGATCCGCCCCCGTCGGCCCGAACGCCAGATATCGACTGGGATCACTTCACGACGCTTTTCGAGTACAGCCCCGACGCGATCATCGTGACGCGCCGTGCCGATCCGAATCGAATCGTCGACGTCAACCCCGCGTTCGAGGAGATTTTCGGCTACGATCGCGATGCTGTCTCGGGGGACTCGCTCGACGATGTCCTCGTCCCCGACGACGACGAGCCGGTCTGCATCGCGGGAACGGTTGGGCTCGGTGACGTAGTCACCACGGTCGTCGAGCGCCTGACGGTCGACGGCCCCAAACACTTCTCCCTCCGCGGGTTCGCGGCCGAGATCGACGGCGACATCTACGAGTACGCGATCTATACCGACATCAGCGAGCGGAAGCGTCGCGAACGGGAACTCGAGCAGTACCGGACCCTCGTCGATACGGTCGGCGATCCGATGTTCGTCCTCGACGCCGAGGGACGGATCGAGATGGTCAACGACGCGATGGCGGACGTGCTCGGCAAGTCGCGTGCCGAACTCGTCGGCGAGTATCCCGGCGACTATATGCCCGACGAGGACATCGAGCGGGCGAAACGGACCCTCCGCGAAATCCTGTCCGACGACGATCGGACGTGGGATACCTACGAGATGCAGTTCGAACCCGTCGACGGCGACCCCGTGCTCGTCGAGAACAACGTCGCGCCGCTGGTCGACGACAGCGGCTCGTTTACCGGCAGCGTCGGCGTCATCCGAGATATCAGCGACTACAAGGAGCGGGAGCGACGGATACACCGTCTCCACGAGGGGACCCGTCGACTGATGGCCGCGGAGCGCACCGAGGAGGTCGCTCGCGTCGCCACCGAAATCGCCCACGACGCGCTGTCGCTCGAGATGAATTCGATTCATCTGTACGAAGAACGGGCGGACAGCTCCCCACGGGATGACGACAGATCCGCCGCCACCGATGCGAGCGACGACGCCGACGGGAACCGTGGCATGCTCGTTCCGGTCGCGATGACCGACGAGACGAAAGCGTTGCTCGGGACGGTCCCGACGATCGAGGCGGGCAACGGCATCGCCTGGGACGCCTTCGAGGCCGGGGAGACCATCGTCCACGGCGACGTTCGCTACGCCGAGAACCTCCGAAACCCCGAGACCCCGGTCCGGAGCGAGATCCATATCCCGCTCGGCGATGAGGGAATCTTCATCGCCAGTTCGACGGCGACGAACGACTTCGAACCGGAGACCGTTACGCTGGCACGCATCCTCGCGGCCAACGTCGAAGCCGCCCTCGAGCGGGCCCGCCGCGAGGACGAACTCGCCGCGCGGACCGCGGAACTCGAGCGCCAGAACGACCGGCTGGATGCCTTCGCGAGCACCGTTTCCCACGACCTGCGGACCCCACTGACGCTCGCGGCGGGCCACCTCGAGAACCTCGAACCCCACATCGACGCCGAGGGCGAGCACTACCGCGCGGAGATCGAGTGGGCGCTCGAACGGATGGACGTCCTCATCGAGAACGTCCTCGCGCTGGCCCGAAGCGGACAGCGACTGACGGAAACGGAGCCGGTCGCTCTCGATGCCGTCGTCGAGCGAGCGCATCGAACGGTCGACGCCGACGTAACCGTCGTTCGGGAGGGGACGTTACCCACGGTCGAGGGGGACGAGGAGCGACTGCTCGTGCTCTTCGAGAACGTCTTCCGAAACGCGCGTGAACACGTCGGACCAGACGTAACGATTACCGTCACGGCAACCGAAGACGGGTTCGCGATCGGCGACGACGGCCCCGGTATCCCGCCGCACGAGCGCGAGGACGTCCTCGAGTTCGGCTACAGTACTGCCGCGGACGGCACCGGTTTCGGGCTGGCGATCGTCTCCGAGGTCGTCGAGGCCCACGGCTGGTCGATCTCCGTCGACGAGAGCGAGGCTGGCGGGCTTCGGTTGGCCGTTTCGTTCGGGGAGTAACTGATACCGACTCCGCCGGGCTGTAGATGTCCGCGGCCGCCTCTCAGAGCGGCTGGTCGTGCTCGCTTTCGAACTCGCGCTGGCGGCGGTACTGGTCGACGAACTCCGCGACGTCGAACTCGAGCATCTGGGACTCGAACTCGGTCACGGCGTCGTCGTTCTCGGCGTGACTGATCGCGTGCTCCATGAGTTCGACGACGAGTTCGACGACGACCTCGTGGAGGCGGCGGGCATCGAAGTCGGTTAGCCACAACAGCGTGTAGCCGACGGCACCGTCGTCGCTTGCGTCGTAGACGACGACCTCCTCGGGGAACTCCTCGAGAACCACGCCCAGCAGGTGTGGCGTCCCGAACTCCTCGAACTCGTCGTCCGTGTCGATCGTCTCCTGAAGGACGGCGACGAGCGACTCCGGGAAGAAACGCGAGGGCGGATGTACGTCGGTCACGACGGCGTGAGCGTCGCCGCAGGGACAGGCGTACTCGCGCATGCCCAGATCGATCTCGTGGGGATCGACGCGCTCCCCGCAGGGGAACTCGAGGCGATCACCGCTGTCGGAACCCGGAGCGCCGGAATCTGCCATTGTGAGCGCTTCGGCGGGCGCGGACATAAGCGCGACGACTCGCGGAGAACGGGCGGCGGCCCGGCTTTTGCGACCGAGTCGTCGAAAGGGATGGCGGAGCGTCCAGCGGGACGCTTCAGACGGTGATTCGAGCGCGCCGCAGTAGACCGTCTTCGTCCCCGCTATGGTGGCGACGGATACCCGCACGGACGGCGTTCGAGGCCGGCTCGAGAGAGAGAGAGAGAGAGACGGCCCGCGACGAGGGAATCGCGGTCGACGCGCAACTGTGGGGGCAGGGAGCAGAGAACCCTCAGTACGACACGCTCCTCGTGACTTCAAAACGGTTTCAGGACCGGTGGGAGCGCCCGGTCGATCCAACGGCGTGGCCTACGGCCAGTCGTCGCGGACCTGTTCCGCGTCGTCGTCCTCGTCTTCGGCGTGGCTCGCCACGATCCAGTCGGCCGCCTCCGCGGCGTCCTCGACGTCGAGGTACTCCCAGCCGACCTCGTCGGCCAGTCGCTCGTCGTCGTCGTTTGCACCGACGTAGACGTAGCGTTCGGTGTCGAACTGGTCTTTGACGCCCTCGAGGCTCTCCGCTTTCCCGCGGGGGCCGGAGAAGAAGTCCTGTCGGATGCGGTTCTTCCGCGTGAAGTTCGTCACGACGTAGGTCGGTTTCTCCGAGACGACGCCGATGTACTCGGTCCACCCTCTGGCGTCTTCGAACACGCGCTCGGGCGAGGCGAGTTCCTTGAGCGCCTCGAGCTCGAACGCCAGTGTCATATCGCTGTCGCCGTTCATGCCTCACCGAAGGCGCGCACGCGGGAAAACGACTTCGATACCACCCACCGGCGAGCGGGCCGAGCCGCGACGCACCGGGGTCGGCTCAAACGCGTGCGACGCGGTAGTAGTCCGTGAAGACCAGTATCTCGCCCGGTTCGAGGTCCGTCGCGGCGGTCGAGACCGGTCGGTCCTCCGAAACGGCGCGATAGACGGCCGCCAGCGTCTCCGTGTCGAGCTGATCGACGTGGCGAACTGTTGCGCTCGCCGCGACTGATTCGACCTGCTCGAGTCGAGCATCGGCGTGTTCGATCCGTACCGATCGACGGCGGCGTTCACTGGCAGCCATGTTCATTGATACCAAATGTACGATACTGACTTAATAGTTCCGGCGCGGGGAGCGACTGGTCACGGCACGGGCGACACTGCGTGTCCCAGTTGCTACGCGGCGGGGATCGAACGGACTGCCACCGAGCCGGCGCGCTCGGCGACTCGAGAACGCGAAAAAAAAAAAAACGGACTCCGTTGGGCGAACCGGACTACTGTTCCTGGGGCGCTGCGAGGTCGTCCAGATCGACGGACTGTTCCAGGAGCACGTCGGCCTGGTCGGCGACGACGCGCTGTTCGCGCATGAGCTGTTTGAACTTGCTCTGGGGCGAGAGGTCGCCGATGAGGACGCCGCCGACGATCCGGCCGTCCTTGAAGGCGATGCGACGCCACTCGGTGTCGCTGTAGCGCCGTTCGGCGTGTTCGTCGCCCAGCGTCGGGTGACCGAACGAGAGGAACGGGAAGTCGAAGTGGGTAATGGAGTACGAGGAGACCCACTGGAACCCCTCGGCTTCCTCGTCGGCGGCCATGTTGACCGCGGCGACGCGGCCCTGTTCCTTCGCCGAGCCCCACGAGCCGTTCTGGGCCTGCTCGCCGAGCAGGACGTCGTAGAACCGAGTGAGATCGCCGGCGGCGTAGACGTCGTCGACGTTGGTCTGCATGTGTTCGTCGACGACGATCCCGTTGTCCCGTTCGATGCCGGACCCGCGGAGGAACTCGGTGTTGAAGTTCAACCCGATAGCGGCCCCGACGAAGTCACATTCGTAGCGGTCGCCGTTCGGATCGACGGCGGCGGTAACGTGTCCGTCGTCGTCGGTCTCGAAATGATCAACGCCGCTATCGAAGACCGGTTCGACGCCGACCTCTCGCATGCCCTCGTGCATGATCTCCGCACCGTCGCCGGAGAGGGCGTATCGCCACCAGCGGTCGCCGCGCATCAGGTACTCGGCCTCGATTCCCTGTGCACCACAGACCGCGGCGAAGTCGATCCCGAGGAGTCCAGCACCGACGATGACGCCCTTGTCCGCGTTTTCCGCGTGCTCGCGGATACCGCGGGCGTCCTCGAAGGTCCAGAAGTGGTGAACCCCGTCTGCATCGCTGTTTTCGACGGGCAGTTGTGTCGGCGTCCCGCCGGTCGCGACGAGCAGCTTATCGTACGGAATCTCGCCGCTATCGTGGGTGTTGACGACCTTCGCGTCGGTATCGACGCTCGTGACATGGGTGTTCAACGAGAGATCGATCTCGCGTTCCTGATACCAGTCCTCGTCGTGAATCGAAATGGGGGCTTCGGGGAGCTTGCCTTTCGCGTGTTCCTTGATGAGAATCCGGTTGTACAGTGGCTCCCCCTCATCGGTGATGACGGTAATCTTCGCGTCCGGGTCTTCCTCCCGGAGGGTCTCGGCGGCCGAACTACCCGAGATCCCGTCACCGATGATGACGTACTGAGTCATATCGGGAACGTTCGTAATGCGGGTTAAAGTGGGTTGCTATCTCGTCCATTTTACCGTACGGGGGGCGTTGACACTACGATCGTAAACTGAACCCCGAATATATTCACCAGAGTAGCTCCGACCCAACGGTTCCGATACCAATTCTCGGGCGAGCACGGGTTGCCGCTATCTCCGACGCCGGTCCGTCACCGCCGATCGACCTGCCCGCCCGGAGTAGCAACGGGGCTCGAGCGTCGACGAACCGGCGTCGGGCCTAACAATGTTGTCCGAACGGCTCTTTAGGACTCCGTCCCAAGGCGAAGACATGAAACTCCGTCAGAACGCGAAACACTTCGCCTATCGGAAGGCCCTCGAGACGCCGGGCATCCGATCGGTGGCCAACTCGGGTCTCGTCAGGCTCCATACCAAGATCTTCGCCGGGAAGGCCGACCCCGCCCACGCCGAGGAGCGCACGGCCCACCTCGATGGACTCTTCGACGCGACGATGGACGCCTACCTGCGTGCGCTACAGGAGGGCTACTCCGAAGCCGAGGCGCGCGAGATCACGCACATCCAGGCCAACTTCGACTTCTACAACCACGGCTGGACCGAGATGATGGAGTTCCCCGCCGACGAACTCGAGGCCCACTACGACCGCTACGGCGACTTCTTCGACCGCTGGGACGTGACGATCGCCGAGCCGCTGGGCCAGTTCGCGCCGCCGGCGGGCCTCCCCGAAGCGCCCTCGACGCCCGAACGCCTCGAGAATCCCGACCATCCCCACGCCGAAGGCGGATTCGCCGACGATGTCTACGTCGAAACCGACGACGGCGAACTCGTCGTCGGCGGTCGTGATGCGGCGACCGACGGGTCGCGAGCCGCTAATAGCAACCGAAACGATTGACACACTGATCGTAACGCCCTCGTGCGATCAGGTGTGCACTGACCGTCAGTTACTACGATAGCGGCAGCCGAACGGCACCTCGCGTATCCGCCTCATACCTTCGGAACCGACGAGAGTAACGAGTTCGTAACAATAGCTGCTGTCGACCTGGGTCGTCGTAAATGCAACGGCGGCACTATCTCGCAGCGACGGCGTCGCTTTGTCTGGCCGGCTGTCTCACCTCGAGATGGGTCGATTCGGCACCGGCAGAGGCTGATTCGAACGCGAGCGACATCGATCCGTCACCACGGCCCGAAACCGGCGATCCGCCACCGGCGGGTGATCCGGGACCGGTCGGGACGATCGACGACTTCGAGACGCTCGACTCCTGGGAGGTCTTCGGCGCGACGCTCTCGCCCGACCCGTCCCGGTCAGTCGTCGGGACCCGGAGCGCCCGCCTCGAGATTCCGGCGACCGAGCGGACCGGCGGAATCACGGCGACGTTCGACGAGCCCCGCGACCTCGCCGACGTCGTTCCAGGTCTCGCCGTCGCGTCGAAGGGGCTCGTCGTCCCGTGGCTCCGATTGACCGACGATGACGGCCGCGAGATCGACTACCGTCGCGGGATCAAGGGCGGTCTTCCGCTCGTCCGATACAACTTCGGGATCGACGCGATCGCGGCGGATTTCGATCCGACCGCGGTCCGCAAACTCTCCGTCCTCGTCAGGACGAACGAGGGAGCGGCGGAAACCGTCTGGCTCGACGACCTCCATCTCGTGCCACGGCCCGACACCGGGAAAGTGATGTTCCAGTTCGACGACGCCCACGTCACCGACTACACGAAAGCGCTCCCGACACTCGAGGAGTACGGCTATCCCGCCGTCTCGTTCGTCAACCCGGGTCGGATCGAAGCGGAGATGCGCGGTGCCGACGACCCCGGTGGCTTCCCTCGGCTCACGGCCGATCACCTTCACGAACTCCACGACGCCGGTTGGGTCATCGGTAACCACTGTTACACCCACCCGCACCTGTCGACCCTCGAGACGAAAACACAGGAGTCGGAAATCAAGAGGGGAAAGGACTGGCTCGAGGCGGAAGGGTTCGAGGACGGGGCACGGTACTTCGCCTATCCGCACGGCGACTACGACGAACGGACGCTCGCCCTCGTCGAGCGGCATCACGACCTCGGCTTCGCGGGCGGCCGCCCGGTGCAGGGCTACGCCGTGAACCCGCAACAGACGTCCCGGATCGGCGAACCCACCGCCGAGCGCGCCCGGACGGCGATCGAGCGCACGGCGTCGATGCGCGGGATTACCGCGCTGTTTTTCCATCGACTCGAGGGCGATACCCTCGCCGCCTTCGAGACGGCGGTCGAGACGGTTCACGAATACCACTCCGCCGGCGAGCTCGACGTGATCCTGCCGGCGGATCTCGAGGGCCCGCTCCGGTTCGATTCGTAGAGGCCCGGGTGCGGACGACGCCGGTTCCCAAGCGGCTAAGTGCACGGCGGGCCCGGAATCGGGTAACGGATATGGGGCTGAACGCGAACGATCGCGCGATCGCGGGCTTTACCATGACGGGCCACGCGCTCGTCCACTGGTTCGAGACCTCGATCCCGATCTTTCTGGTCGTCTGGCTGACCGAGTTCGACGTGGGCGTCGCGACGTTCGGAATCGTGGTCGCGCTCGGGTACGCGCCCTTCGGACTGGGGGCGCTTCCCGGCGGTATCCTCGCGGATCGATACGGCCCGAAACGGCTCGTCGTGACCTGTCTCGCGGGAATGAGTGCCGCGTTCCTCGTGCTCTCGTTGGCCGCGTCGATATACACGATCGCCGTCGGCCTCGTCCTCTGGGGCGTCGCGGCCAGCGTTTACCACCCCGCCGGCCTCGCGCTCATCAGTACCGGCGTCTCGGAGCGCGGGACCGTCTTCGCCTGGCACGGCATCGCCGGCAACGCCGGTATCGCGCTCGGCCCCTTCGTCGCCGCGACGCTGCTGATCTTCCTCGAGTGGTCGCTCGTCGCGGCGATCCTCGCCGTGCCCGGCATCCTCGCCGTTCTCTACGGGCTCAGTGCGGAGTTCGATCCGACCGCCGCCGTCGACGACGGCGTCGACGCCGGCCCCGACGAGGCGCTGTCGCTATCGGCGCTCGTCTCGGATTCCCGGGCGCTGTTCGCGAGCGCCTTCGCGATCATCTTTGCCGTCGTCGCCGTCGAGGGGCTGTACTACCGTGGCATGCTCACCTACCTCCCCGAGATCCTCCACGGCCTCGACGCGATCGGCGGACTCGCCGTTCCCGCCGGTCTCGAGGGAATCGAGCCGGCCGATTACATCTACGTCGGGCTACTGGTCGTCGGGATGGGCGGACAGTACGTCGGCGGGAAGCTGACCGATCGAGTGCCGCCGGCACGCGGGCTGATCGGACTCTTCGCCGTTCTCGCGGTCCTCGCGCTCGCGTTCGTTCCCGGGACCGAACTGGGACTGGTCGGGATCACCGTCCTCTGTGGCACCTTCGGGTTCTTCCTCTTTGCGATCCAACCGTTCTATCAGAACGCGGTCGCGGTGTACACGCCGCCGGACACGCGCGGGCTCTCCTACGGCTACACCTATCTCGGGGAGTTCGGACTCGGCTCGGCGAGTATCGCCGTCGGCGGCGTCGTCCTCGGCGAGGCCTCGCTGACGGCGTTTTTCGCCCTGATCGCGACCTTCGCGCTCGCCGGGGCCCTCCTCTCGGTCGCGCTGCTCGTCGGCCGCGACCGGTTCGTCGACGCAGGCCACCCCGCCGACGCGAACGCGGACGACTGACGACACGGCCGTACGAACCGATTCCCAGCGACTCGAGACGGCGACTCGACTGGCACTCGAACGACGGCTGGGGGAGACGCGAACGCCCGTGAAGTGGCGGCGTCCATGGGTGCAGACCTGAAACGCCCACCGCTCGGGAGTCTCCGCTTTCAGGCGGAGAAAGCTATCAAGCGAGCCACGACGGCGTGACGTAGCCCGAGCCGGTCGCCTGTTCCGGCGGCCAGATGACCTCTTGTCTTCCATCGCCGTCATCGCCCTCCTGCCACTGGAAATAAACCGTCTCCGCCTTGTTGTAGACGAGGTCGTGGGCGACCGGAGTGCCCGCGACTTCGGCCTCCCGATCGTAGAACTCGACCGTGCCGGCGGTCCCGGTAAAGGACATGTCCTCGAGCGCGGGGACCAGTTCCTCGTGATCGAACGTTTCCTCGTCTTCGACCGCCGCTGCGAACAACGTGATCGCATCGTACGTGTGGTAGCCGGTATACACGGGGTTCGAGCCCGCGAACGTGTCCCGATATGACTCGACAAAGGGTTGAGTAGCGTCAGTTATCGTACTGTTCGCCGTGGCGCTGCTTTGACCGATGGCGTACTGACACTCCCCGCCGACCAGGTCGTAGTACGCCGGGAGCTGCATCGGGACGTGGATTCCGCCGAAGTCGAACTCGCGTTCGGGAACCCCCCAGTCCATCAGGGCGCTGGTTCCGGTGTGAGCAGTCGTGATGAAGACCGCGTCGGCATCCGCCGCTTCGACCTCGTCGTACCGGCTCTCGAAGCTGTCTATCGACGGCGGATACCGCTCCTCGAGCGCGACGTCGACGCCGGTCTCCCCGATCCGGTCCTGATAGACGCGCCACGGTTTTTCCGTCCACTCGTAGTCCTCGGCGAGGAGCGCGATCGAGTCCCAGCCGAGTTCATCGGCCATGTCGGTCAGGAAGTCGATCTGCATGCGGCCGTAGTCGATATCGCTGTTCGGTCCGGCGCGGAAATGGTACTTGTACTCGTCGTACTGCTCGTGGACCAGCCGACTGACTTCGGTCGTCGCCGCGCCGGAGGTCAGGTGGATCGTCTCCTGTTCCGCGATGTCGTCGATGATACCCAGCAACGCCTCGCTCGCGAACACGCCGGTCGTTACGTCGACGTCTTCCTCGAGAATGAGCCGCTGGTACTGGCGGCGCGCCTCCAGCGGGCTCGAGTTCGTATCCCCCAAAACGAGTTCGACATCACGGCCGAGGATCCCGTCGCCGTCGTTGAGATGGCTGACCGCGAGCGTTGCGGCCCGGTACATCGACCGACCGATCATGTCGCTGTCCGGATTCGGTGCCAACAGCCCGATTCTGACCGGCGTCGTGCCGTCGCTCTTCCCGACGACCGAGCCGGCCGTCTCGAGACAGCCGGCACCCGCCGTCCCCGCCGCGACTCCACCCGTCGTTTGCAGGAATCGTCGTCGGTTCACGCCTCGAGAGCCCGGACTCGCCGTGGCCCGTGAACCGAGTCCCGTCGCAGTGTCATCAGACATCTTGACACTCGTTTCGTCTTAATTCGCTTAGTGTTTGTGGTAGTGTACCAATAGCATGGATCGGACCGGGATAGTTGGAACGAGAGTCGTCCGATCAGGTGTGTAGTGCCGTTCAGCGACTGCGATCGTGTTGCGACCGTCGCACCTGATCGTTTCGGGCACCCGCCGGAAGTCGACGGACTCGGGCGGGGAATCAGTTCGCGGGTTGGTCGCGGCCCTGCCGCAACGACGCGGCTTCGGGTTTGCTCGTGGTCGCGTTACTACTGACGGACGAACGGAGGGGAAAAAGGCGGCACCGTGAGTGGCCGGCGGGGAGTGTGACCCGTCGGGAAGGCAAGGACTCGCCGACGACTGGGTCGTGATTCACACGGAGGAGCCGTTGACGGCCCGTACCCGGTCTAGAGCCAGTCCGGCGTCATGTACTCGGCACCGTCGGCCACGTACTCGTCGGGCCAGATGACCGTCTGCTGACCTTCACCGTCGATTTCCTGCCACTGGAAGTACACCGGGTGAACGTTGCCCTTGCCGTAGATAACGTCGTGTGGGTATTCGTCGTCGCGACCGTGGAACTGGATCGTACCGGTGGTGCCCTTGAACTCGGTCTCCTCGAGCGACCCGACCAAGGCCTCCGACTCGAGGGAGTCGGTTCGCTTGGCCGCGTCGGCGAACACCTCGACCGCGTCGAAGGCGATATAGCCGGTATAAACCGGGCTTTTGCCGTCGTTTGCGCCTTGATACGCCTCGACGAAATCCGATGTCCGGTCCGTGAGATCAGCGGTATCGGTCGCGCTGGCGTAACCCGCGGCGTACTCGCAGTCGCCGCCGGTCAGCCGGTAGTACGACGGGAGTTGCATCGGAACGTGAATGCCGCCGAACTCGAAGTCCCGTTCCTCGGGCCGCCAATCCGCCAGTGCGGCGGTGCCGGTGTGTGCGGTCGAAATGAACGCCGCATCGGCGTTCGACTCCTCGACTCGCGTGTAGATTTCCGAGAAGTCGTCGGTCGCCGGCGGATACCGTTCCCACGCCGTCACCTCGATATCGGTCTCGGGGAGGCGACTCCGATAGAAGTCCCACAACCCATCGGTCCAGGCGTAGTCCTCCGCGAGGACCGCGATAGAGTCCCACCCGATATCACTGCCCTTCTCGGTCAGGAAGTCGAGTTGCGCCTCTGCGAGGTTGGTCCCGTTAATCGGACCGACACGGAAGTGATACTTGTAGTCGTCGTACGACGATTTGACCCGATCGCTGGCCACCGTCGTCGCGGAGCCGGCGGTGAGGTGCACCGTCTCTTGCTCGGCGATCTCCTCGAGCAACGGCACGAGGACTTCACTGGTGGAAACACCGACGGTAACGTCGGCGTCCTCCTGGAGAATGAGCCGCTGGTACTGACGGCGCGCCTCCTGTGGGCTGCCGTTGGTATCGCCGACGACCATCTCGACATCACGGCCGAGGATTCCGTCGCCGTCGTTGAGTTGCTTGACGGCGAGCCGCGCACCCCGAACGATCGAGCGCCCCGTCGCGTCGCTCTCCGGGTTGGGTGCGAGGACGCCGACCGTGACCGGATCGGTTTCGTCGCTTCCGACGAACGATCCGGGCGTCTCGAGACAGCCGGCGAGGGAGAGGCCGGCCGCGCCACCCGCAGTCGTTTGCAACACTCGACGGCGGTCGAGGTTCCGTCGCAGTCCGCTACGAGCGGGGCCCGTCGCGTTCGCCCGGTCGTGGTCTCCGTCGTTCATTGGCCGATGGTTTCGACCTCTGTTTCTTAACGGTTGTGAAGAATAACACTTGTTGGGGACGGTATGACGCGCTGATAGGCCCGGAAAAGAAAATTTCAAATTCGTCGGGAGTTGGTCTCGACCTATGGGATTTATTTCAGACAGGAGGCGAATATACAACAGCACCAGAAACGAAAGGCAGCAGATACCCTCAGAGTCCGGAACAATCTCCAATTATCAGCACCGATAACCGCGGCTGACAATTTATGTAGTGGCGAGAACAGGCGTTTCGTATCCATGGATTTCGCTCGACGGTTGGTACCGACAGCTATCCGACGCAGATACGCGGTCAAGTTCGGGATCGCGCTGCTCATTCTCGGATTGTCTGTCGGGCTGATCGGATTCGTTGCGACAGGGGCAATCGCCGATCAGGTGGAGAATCGGGTGCAAAGCGATCACGCTTCCGCCGCCGGACAGGAAGCCCAGAGCATGCAGATGTGGAACGAGCAAAACGAGCACACGGTCGGGATGATCGCCCGATCCGACGTCGTCGCCAGCGACGACCCGGCTGCGATCGAACGGCGTTTCCTCGACTGGCAAGAACACTTAGACGCCGATACGTTCGATATCTCCTACGTCAATCTGGACAACCGAACCGTGACCGCGAGTACGAACGAGGCCTATCGCGGGACACCGGCGGCCGATATCGATAACATCCCGAACGAAGCCTACGAGGACGCCTCGAAAACCGTTCCGTGGGTCTCGGACGCCTATATCGCCGAAGGGGAGTTCGGCCAGAACACGACCGTCCTCACGTACGTCCAGCGCTCTGCCGACAACGAGAACCGAGCGGTCGTCTACACTGCTGATCTCGAGGCGTACGCGAGCCAACTACAGGACGATGAGGGTGTCACGACGGTGATCCTCGACGGTGAGAACGACGTCATGCTTGACAACGCCGACTACGGTGAGAACCACCAACTGTTCGGCTACACCTACAACGACGGCAACGGCCTCGCCAAGAGCGCACGGACCGAGGGCGCAACCACGCAGCAGGTCGCCGGCTCGTCGCTCTCGCTGGGCGATTACGACCTCGGTGAGGACAGCGACGAGTACGTCGCCAGTTCCGCCCGCGTGTTCGGGACCGACTGGGTCGTCCTGACCGTCGAACCCGCCGACCAGGCACTCGGGTTCGTCAACAGCGTCAACCAGTGGGGACTCGTGGCGACGATTCTCGGGGTCGTCATGATCGGCGCGGTCGGTGCAGTCCTGGGCCGAAACACTGCCGTCTCGATCGATCGGCTCACCGACAAGGCCAGCGAGATGGAGGACGGCAACCTCAACGTCGACTTCGAGACCAAACGGATCGACAACATCGGCCGGCTCTACGACGGGTTCGGCTCGATGCGTGATGCCTTGCGCGAACAGATCGAAGAGGCCGAAGCCGCCCGCATGGAGGCCGAACGCGAACGTGAACGCGTCTTGGAGATCAACGATCACCTCGAGGACAAGGCCGCGGAATACTGCGCGGTCATGGGTGAGGCCGCCGATGGGAACCTCACCGCCCGTGCGGACGTCGAAAGCGACAACGAACAGATGCAACAGATCGGCGAGGACTTCAACGAGATGCTCGACGAGATCGAGCAGACCATCGCCGAACTCAACCGGTTCGCGACCGACGTCGCGACCGCCTCCGAGCAGGTGACCGCCTCGAGCGAGGAGGTTCGATCCGCCTCCCAGCAGGTCACCGAGTCGATTCAGGAGATTTCCGACGGTGCGGACCGACAGAACGACTCCCTCCAGTCGGTCGACCAGGAGATGAGCGGCCTCTCGACGACGACCGAGGAGATCGCCGCGTCCTCGAACGAGGTGGCCGACATCGCGGAGCGGACCGTCGACACCGGTCGGGAAGGGCAGGAAGCCGCTCAGGCGGCGATCACTGCCATGGACGAGATCGAGACCGAGGCCGGCGACGCCGTCGCCGAGATCCGTCGTCTCGAGGAAGAGGTCCAGCAGATCGACGAACTGATCAACACGATTTCCGAGATCGCCCACCAGACGAACATGCTGGCGCTGAACGCCAACATCGAAGCCTCCCGCTCCGCGGGCGGCAGCGACGACGAAGGGTTCTCCGTCGTCGCAAAGGAAGTCAAGGCGCTCTCCGAGGACGTCGCCGAAGCGGCCGACGAAGCCGAGGACCGACTCGAGGCGATCCGCAAGCGGACGGAAACCTCCGCTGCCGAAGTCGAAGGTACGAGTAGCGACATCGAAACCGCCAGCGATCGGGTCGAGGAGGCGGTCAAGGCGCTCGAGGAGATCGCCGACCTCGCTCAGGAGACCAACATCGGTGTACAGGAGATCTCCGCAGCGACCGAAGAGCAGGCCGCCTCCACGCAGGAGGTCGTCGCGATGGTCGACGACGCCGCGACGATCTCCGAGGAGACGACGGCGGAAGCCGAGAACGTCGCCGCCGCGGCCGAAGAACAGACCACCGCACTGACCGAAGTCACGAAGTCCGCCTCGAGCCTCTCCGAACAGGCCTCGCAGCTTTCCGAAGCGCTCGACCGGTTCGACACTGATGTCGACCACGTCGACCTCGACTTCGAATCGACGTTCGACGTGGACGCGGAACTGGATGCGCCCGCGGCGATTGACGACGCTGCGGCCGACGGCGAGTCGGCCGAGGAGGGTCAGGGCATCACGTTCGACGCCGCAAGCGAGCAGGACGACTCCGACGAGACCCTCACGTTCGACGAAGCGGACGGGGACGCCCACGAACTCGAGGAGGACGCGGACGCGGACACTGCCGATGCCGACCGATCGACGGAGACCGCGTTCGATTCCGAGGCGTCGGTCGACGATCCGATCGATCACGCCGGTGACGATTCGGCGACCGGCAGTGGAGCCGATGGCGACGCGACCGAGGAACTCGGTGCCGAAGAGATCCTCGGAATCGAGGGGAGCGAAGACGACGAGTCCGACGCGATCGAGTCGACCGACGCGACCGAGTCGACCGACGCGACCGATCCGCTCGCCGATGACACCGTCGGAGCCGATAGCGACGGGACGACGGATACGACCGATCCACTCGCCGACGACGCCTTCGGAGCCGACGGTGACGAGACAACGGACGCGACCGATCCACTCGCCGACGACGCCTTCGGAGCCGACGGTGACGAGACGACGGACGCGACCGATCCACTCGCCGACGACGCCTTCGGAACCGACGGTGACGAGACGACGGATACGACCGAGTCGACCGGCCCGACCGACCCGCTTGCCGACGACACCCCCAAATCCGGCGGGGACGACACGGCAGACATCGCCGAGTCGGCCGGTGACGAACCGGACGCCCAACCGCTCGGATCGGTCGACGACGGTGGCCATGCGGAGACCGACGACGAATCGGCCGCCGACGAGACTCCTGCGGCCGACGACCTCGAGAGCGACGAGACTGACGAAAGCGACGGGGCCGACGAGGACGACGAAGACGACGACGTGTTCACGTTCGGCGCGACCGACGAGGAGTAATCGTCCGATCGGACTCGGGGAGGCCGTCGATCCGGTTCGATTCTCGAGATGATCGTCAACAGCCATCGTCGGTATCGTTCGCTACCTTTTTGACTGCCGTCTAGAAAGGAATCGGCATGCTTACAGTGCGGGCACCCGCAACGAGCGCGAATCTCGGGAGCGGCTTCGACGTGTTCGGCGTCGCTCTCGGAACGCCCGCCGACGTGGTTCGGGTCGAACGAGCCTCGCGAACGACGATTACGGTGACCGGGGCCGGAAGCCAGTACATCCCGGAAGACCCCGCCAAGAACACGGTCGGCGCAGTCGCGGAGGCGCTCGACGCCCCCGCACGAATCCGGATCGACAAGGGCGTTCGGCCGTCCTCGGGGTTGGGATCGTCGGCCGCGAGTGCCGCCGCCGCCGCCGTTGCACTGAACGAACTCTACGATCGGGGCCGCTCTCGTGCGGAGCTCGTCCCCGTCGCCGCCGAAGGCGAAGCGCTCGTCTCCGGAGCAGCACACGCGGATAACGTCGCACCCTCGCTGCTCGGTGGCTTTACCGTCGCCACCGACGACGGTGTCACGCACGTCGACGCGTCGGTTCCCGTCGTCGCCTGCCTGCCGGATATCTCCGTTTCCACGCGTGATGCGCGCGGCGTCGTTCCCGATGCAGCCTCGATGGACGAGGTCGTCGACACCGTCGGCAACGCCGCCACGCTGACCGTCGGGATGACGCGGGACGATCCAGTTCTCGTCGGCAAGGGTATGGAAGACGAGATCGTCACGCCCGAACGCAGCACACTGATCGACGGCTACGAGAGCGTTCGCGAGGCCGCTCTCGAGGCGGGTGCGACCGGCGTCACGGTCAGCGGGGCCGGCCCGGGAATGCTCGCGGTCTGTCACCGCCGCGACCAGCGGGCAATCGCCTCGGCGATGGTCGACGCCTTCGACGCGGCCGGCGTCGAGAGCCGCGCCTATCAGACCGCGATTGGCGAGGGCGCGACGCTGTACCGGGACGGCTCGTAGCCGGATGGGGACGCGAACCGACGCCGCGCTCGCGCTGCTCGTGCTCGCTGCGGTCGCGAGTTTCGCGGTCCACGCCGACGTAACGCCGTCACTGATTTTCCTGATCGTCGGCGGTGCTGCGACGGTCTCCTTCGAACTCCTCGCCGCTCGAGCGTACGAGACCGTCCGGCAGTATTGGGAACGGCGGAGCGTCCAACTCGCGTCCCTCGCGGCGGCGATCGGCGGTGCCGCCGTCGGCACTCGAGTCGCGCCGGTGCTGGTACTGTCGCTGTGCTGTGGTGCGACGATAACCTACCTGGTCGTTCTCGCGCTCCGCCGAACGGGCATCGTCCCGCGGCCGCAGACGTGGTGGTAGCAGGGGCTCGGCTCGAGCGCGCGGCCGGCTGCCAGCGAGGGCGGAGTGAGGACCGTCGGAGCGGGAGAGAACAAGCGTGGTTGCCGAGCGGTCGGCGGTCAAAGCGCCGGGTCGAAATCGGCGTCGTCAGTTAGACGCCACGGCCCTGCATCTTTTCGTCCTCGGGGAGGTCGACGTTCGCGTCGCCTTTCATGCTCTTGCCGAGGTTCTTCGAGATCTCCGCGAGCGTCTCGGGGTCGTCCCAGTTGTTCGTCGCCTCGACGATCGCCTCGGCCATCTCGGGCGGGTTCTCCGCGCCGAAGATGCCGCTGCCGACGAAGATACCGTCGCACTCGTGGTGCATCATGAGCGCGGCGTCGGCCGGCGTCGCGATGCCGCCCGCGGCGAAGTTGACGACCGGGAGTCGCCCCATCTCGGCGGTCTCGTGGACCAGCTCCGCGGGCGCTTCGATCTCGCGAGCGAAGGCCTCCCGTTCCTCGTGGCTCATGCCCTCGAGTTTCCGGATCGCGCCCTTGATCGTGCGCTGGTGGTGGACGGCCTGATTCACGTCGCCGGTACCGGCCTCGCCTTTCGTCCGGATCATCGCCGCACCCTCGTCGATCCGGCGCAGGGCCTCGCCGAGGTTGCGCGCCCCACAGACGAACGGGGCGGTAAAGTCGCGCTTGTCGATGTGGTAGGCGTCGTCGGCGGGAGTAAGCACCTCGCTCTCGTCGATCATGTCCACGCCGACGGCTTCGAGGATCTGGGCCTCCTTCGTGTGCCCGATACGGGATTTACCCATGACCGGGATCGAAACCGACTCGACGATCTCGGCGACGTCGGCGGGATCGGCCATCCGAGCGACGCCGCCGCGCTTGCGGATATCGGCGGGCACGGCTTCGAGCGCCATCACTGCAACCGCGCCGGCCTCCTCGGCGATACGGGCCTGCTCGGGGTCGACGACGTCCATGATGACGCCGCCTTTCTGCATCCGCGCGAAGCCGCGTTTGACGAGATCAGTCCCGCGCCGCAGTTCCTCGAGATCGGTGTTTTCGGCCATACTGACCGGTTAGGAGCCCCGCCACTTACGCGTTTCTTTGGGCCCGATGCGGCCGCCGGAGCCAACGGTTCCGCGGGCCCACGGAACCGGCGTCGGACCGACCGCTCACTCGACCAGCCGCTCGCCCTCGAACAGGCGGGCGCGGACGTCCGCGCCGTACAACCGTGCGAGCGGCCGTCGCCACAGCCCGAGTTCGCGGGCCAGCGCCGGGGGAATCGAGAGCCGCGTCCCGACGCCCGACCCGATCGCGACGTCGCCCCGAATCCGAGCCGTCGTCCGCACGAGAGCCCCATCTGTCGTGGTGTAACTGGTCAGCGTCCAGTCGCGCGCTCGCGGCTCGAGCCGGGGACGAGCGACCTCGAGCCGGATGGAGTCGTCCCCATAGCGGCCGCCGTCGACGACAGTACGGATCCCGTCCGGGCCGTCAGTCACCGTGATGGCGGCCAGTTCCTTGGGATACCCCCAGATCTCGCGCCCGAGCGCGACCGACGGCGCGGTCGTCACCGGGAGCCAGTGGACGTAGCCGCCGAGTTCGCTGCCCGCGAGCTGTGCGAGCGGGCGGGTCGTTCGACTCCCACGGACCGCCGGAACGATGACCGCGAACTCGTCGTAGGGATCGAGTTCCGTCCCGTCTCGATCGCCGCCGACCCGGTGGTACTGGATCCCGACGAGGGTGACACAGCCGACGCCAGGTGCGATCGCGAGCGCGGAGAGTCCATCCGGAAGCGCTGTCTCGAGCCGGCCGCGACGCGCGGGGACGGTCGTGCCGCCCATCGCGAACGACAACTCGAGCGGGAGGGACACCTCGTGGCCGGTCGAGAGTCGCGAACGTGATCGTTCGTCGGCCGTCGTCATCTTGCTGTAGCGAGGAAACCCCGCCCCTTGGGGCGGGGAGGAATCGCGTTCGTTCGTTCCTCAATTCGCCCTGTTACGGCTTCCCGGTGTCCAACGCTTCGACACCTTCGAGCATCAGCCCCTTCCAAGTGTAGCCGCGCTTGTCTTTGATCGCTTTCAGTCGCTCGTACTGTTCGTCGTCTACCTCGAATCTGATTTCCGTACCCATACATACGTGTACTATCCGTGTGGTTTACGTGGGTTGCGGTCGTAGCCTGTACTGTCGAATGGTCGCTAAAACTACCGCCACGAAAACGCTCGAAGCTACGCTCGCGCCACCCACTACGGGCAAAGAGCAACGTCTCGAGCGTACTGTGGCGACTTACCGCCGCGCCCTCGAGGATGCCTTCGAGAGTGGCGCGGATACGCAGAACGCAGTCAACGATATCGTCACGCCGTACACGCTCACGTCCTACGCTAAAGACGCCCTCAAGAACTACGTCCCGCAACTCCGCCGGACGTACAACGCCTCGGAACTCGAGGACGATCACCCGGTTCGATTCACGAACCGTGGCTTCCAGATCGATCACTCCGACGAGCGTGCGTACGAGTTCTGCTGGCGCGTTCCACAGGCCGGACGTGGCAACGCCTTCTGGATTCCGCTTCGAATTAACCCCGAGCAGGAATCGCTGTGGTTCGACCTGCTTAACGGCGATGTGTCGGTCGGTGAGTTCCGACTGCAACAGCACCGAACGAACTGGGTGCTGCACGTCGCCATCGAGTACGACATAGCTGAACCAGAGACGCCGGACGATCCGACTCGAATCGGTTTCGATATTGGCGAGTCTAAGCTTCTGACGGGCTGTGCCCGTCAGAACGGCACTCCGACCCAACCATACATCTACGACGGCGGCCGTGCGCGAGCACTCCGCAAGGAGATGTACACCACGCTGAAGCGCCTCCAAGAGCGCGATGCCGCACAGTGGCGAATCGACGAACGCTTCGGCCACTACCAGAACGCGCTGACTGATATCGTCGAGAAGGCGTCTCGCGAAGCCGTCGAGTACGCCGAGTCTTTCGAGGACCCGGTAATCGTGCTCGAGGACTTGTCGTACATCCGCGAGAACTTGGACTACGGGAAGTACATGAACCGACGCTTGCACTCGTGGGCGTTCGCTCGCCTCACCGACCGCATCAAGGACAAGGCTCTTGAAGCCGGTATTCCGGTCGAGTTCGTGAACCCACGCTACACGAGCCAGACCTGCCACGAGTGCGGGCACATCGGAAGTCGTGGGTCGCAAGCCGAGTTCAAGTGTACGAACGCGGAGTGTTGGGTCACGGAGTATCAAGCAGATATCAACGCGGCCGCGAACATCGCCGGTCGCTTTGACCCGTGGGGAGAGAGTGTTCCTTGGAAATCGGAACGCGATGACTCGCCTCGGGATGGGAGCCGTTGTGACACGGCCACAGGACACCGCACGCCGAGTCGGCAATCCCGACAGACGACGCTTGCGGCGTTTCAGTCCTGAAACCCCATCGACGCGAGGCTTCCCTTGTAGGAAGCCCCGCCGTTTACGGCGGGCGAGGATGTCACAGTCGGGTAGTACTGCGGGCGTGCTCGTAGTAGTACGGGTCGCGGGCGGTGCGATAACCGCTACTGTTTTGCGGGTTCCGGCCGTCGCGCCGGACGATGACCGCGTCGACTCGGATGGCGGATCACGATCGTGCCGACGACGAGTCGCTCCCATCGTCCCTCGCCCCGGTTCCGACGACGCTCGAGGACCTGGGGCTGCGGTTCGCGTGGCTCGTCGTGGCGATCAACCTCGCGGGAACGGCCTTCGGGTTCTGGTACTACTCCGGACAGTTCACCGAGACGACGGCCGCGCTCTGGCCCTGGGTCCCCGACAGCCCGCTCGCGACGCTGTTCATCGCGCTCGCGATCGCCGCGTGGAAGCTGGGTCGCGAACAGCCGTGGCTCACGGCACTCGCATTCGTCGGGAACGTCGTACTCGGTCTCTGGACGCCGTATACGCTCCTCGCGTTTGCGGACGCCTACGCGTACCTCCCCCCGCTGATGTACCACTTCCTCTTCTGGAGCCACCTCGCGATGGTGGTCCAGGCGCTGGTCCTCCACCGGATCAGCGACTTCCCGGTGTGGGCCGTCGCCGTCGCCGCCGTCTGGTACTGGAGCAATCTCATCGTCGACTACTTCATCCCCGTCGTCGGCGACCCCCACCACACGATCATCCCGGTCGGGCGGGAAACGCCCATGTTCCTCGAAGCCGACGCGCTCGGCGTAATCGCTGCGGGCGAAGTGACGTTCGTCCTCCTGGCGCTGTTCCTCGCGCTCGCGATCCGGGCGAAAAAGTGCGAAGCCGCGTGACGCCGAGCGGCGCGCCGATCAGCGAGGGCGCTTGCTCCCGCGTGTCGGGACCAGGAACACACCGCGTTTCGGCGGGCACCGTACTCGCAGACGGGACGGCGACGCTACTCGAGGATGACGACCGCCGACTCGGTCTCGAGCATCTCGCCCGTGCCCGAATAGGTGCGCTCATACTCGACCTCGAAGAGGTCCGCGCCGAGTTCCTCGCCGGCGACGCGAAGCACACCCGCATCCTCGTCGATCTCGTAGTCGCCGGTCTCGATTCCGGCGTCGATGTCGCCGACTTTCGACCCGTACTCGGGGCCGAGCGTCGAGTAGTCGAGATCGATCGCGGCGACCGCGGTCGTGATCTCGGGCTGGTCCGCGAGCACGGTGAGGTCCTCGACGTGCATCACGTTCCGGATCGCGTCCTCGAAGCCCTCGATGGGGCCGTAGACGGCCACCGACTCGAGGTCGGCGTTCAGCGGGAGTTGGTTCTCGCTCTTGGAGCGGCGCAGCGCGGAGATAACCTCCATGGCGGTCTCGCCGGCCTCGAGATCGGCCTCGTACCCCTGTGGGGCGGGCCAGTCCCGGACGTGGATGCTGCTGTCCTCGAGGGCCGCGGTCTCGTCTACGTACACTGCCTGCCAGATCTCCTCGGTCACGTGAGGCAGGAACGGGGCCCACAGTTCGAGGAAGGTCCGGTGGGCCGTCCGCAGCGCGTACTGCGTCGACGGGTTGTCTTCGCGCGTCTTGGCGATCTCGAGGTAGTCGTCACAGAAGGTGTTCCAGAAGAAGGTTCGCAGGCGGTCGCGGGCCTTCGCGAACTCGTAGTTCTCGAGGTGGGCCGTGAGGTCCGCGACGGCGTCGTCGAGTTCCGCCAGCAGCCAGCGGTCGATCGCCTCGAGCTCCGCGGGCGCGTCGGGATCGGCGGGCGCGAGCGTGTCGACGAGCTTCGAGGCGTTCCAGAGCTTGCGCAGGAGCTTCTCGCCGGCGGTGAGGTCTTTCTCCTGATACGGGAAGTCGTCCCCGACGGCAGCGCTGGCGGCCCAGAAGCGGACGGCGTCGACGGGGTAGTCCGCGAGCACCTCGTCGGGTTCGACGACGTTGCCCCGCGATTTGGACATCTTTTCGCGGTTTTCGTCTAACACGTGGCCGTTGATCATCGTCGCGTCGAAGGGGACCTCGCCGGTGTGTTCGTAGCACTTGACGATGGTGTGGAACAGCCAGAACGAGATGATGTCGTGGCCCTGCGGGCGGAGATCGAACGGGTAGAGTTCGGGGCTGTCCATCGTGAACTGCTCGGCGTCGGCGTCCCAGTCCCAGCCCGCGTTGATCAGCGGCGTCAGCGAGGAGGTCGCCCACGTGTCGAAGACGTCCTCCTCCGCCTCGAACTCGTCGTGGCCACAGTCGGGACAGGTATCGACTGGAGGGTCGTCGCTCAGTGGATCGACCGGCAGCGCCTCCCGCTCCGCCATGATCGGCTGGTCGCAGTCCGCACAGTACCAGACCGGGAACGGAATCCCCGAGTCGCGCTGGCGTGAGATCAGCCAGTCCCACTCGAGGCCCTCGATCCAGTGTTGGTAGCGCGCAAACATCTTCTCGGGGTACCAGTCCATCTCCCGGCCGGCCTCGAGGTACTCCTCTTTGTGATCCAAGATTTCGACGTACCACTGCTTGGAGACGCGGTACTCGACGGCGGTGTCGCAGCGTTCGTGGACCTGGACGGCGTGGGTGATCTCCCAGCGGTCGCGCAGGGAGCCCTCGTCGTCGAGATCCTCGACGATGGCCTCGCGGGCTTCCTCGGTGGACATCCCCTCGTAGTCGCCGGCCAGCTCGGTCATCGTCGCGGACTCGTCGATGGCCACGCGCAGCGGCAGGTCGTGGGCCTGATACCACTCGATGTCGTTCTGATCGCCGAAGGTACAGCACATCACGACGCCGCTGCCCTTCTCCATGTCGACGCGCTCGTCCTCGATGATCGGCACCTCGTGGCCGAAGATCGGAATGCGAGCGGTCTCGCCAACGAGGTCCTGGTTCTCCTCGTCGTCGGGGTGGACGAAGACGGAGACGCAGGCCGGGATGAGTTCGGGTCGCGTCGTCGAGATGACGAACTCGTCGCGGGGTGCGTCCTCGCCGACGAGTTCGAACGCGATGTCGTTGAAGTGCGAGCCGCGCTCGTCGTCCTCCATCTCGACCTGCGAGATGGCCGTCTCGCAGTCGGGACACCAGATCGCCGGTGCCTTCTTCCGATACTCGCGTCCCTTCTCGTGGAGGTCGAGGAAGGACAGCTGGGAGACCCGCTGCACGCGGGGTTCGATCGTCTTGTAGGTGTTGTTCCAGTCGATCGAGGTCCCGAGGTTCTGCATCTTTTCGGTAAACTCGGCCTCGTATTCCGCACAGACCTCGCGGCAGCGTTCCTGGAACTCGCGGCGCTCGTAGTCCTGATGGCGGATGTCGAGTTCGGACTCGGTCAAGCGCTCGCTTGCGATCCCGTTGTCGTCGTAGCCAAAGGGAAAGAGCACGTCGCCGTCGTGCATCCGCTGGAACCGGGCCGCGAAGTCCTGCAGCGTCGAGCCGTAGAGGTGGCCCATGTGCAGGCTGCCCGACACCGTCGGCGGCGGCGTATCGATCGAGTAGACGGTGTTGGGGTCCCGTTTCTCGTCGCCGTCGTAGGCGTAGACGTCCGCGTCGATCCAGCGCTGTTGCCAGCGCGACTCGACCGCTTCGGGATCGTAGCCCCCCTCGAGGGTGGGTTCGTCGTCCGCTTGCTCCCGTGAATCCATGCTCATGCTCTCACCGCCCGTCGCGGGCGTCGTCGGTACGTCGTCCGGCTGTGCAGTTGACTGTCGTCCATAGAGGGGTCGTTGCTCGGTGAATACTGGTCGGCGACAATACATCCGTCGAAACGGGGTGGGGAATGAGGGGCTATGGAGCCCCTACGAAAACGGCGTCTCGCGGGCCGTCGAACGGCCGAACCGCCGCCGCGACGCACTGAGACATACGTACTGCTTGCCCGGCGACCGGTGTTAGGTGTTTCGTCGTGCCGCCCGAGACGCGGAGGCGATCGTCCCAAGCGGCCGACGTCTCGTCGTCCTCGTCGCGGTGCTGGTCGGTATCGGTGCCGCCACGTCGAATCGACTAGTCGCCGGTCCCAT
This sequence comes from Natrinema pallidum, assembly GCF_005890195.1. Classification (NCBI taxonomy): domain Archaea; kingdom Methanobacteriati; phylum Methanobacteriota; class Halobacteria; order Halobacteriales; family Natrialbaceae; genus Natrinema; species Natrinema pallidum. The sequence goes on from NZ_CP040637.1 coordinate 1,557,744, forward strand.
CGTCCGAGTGGGCGCGCACCCACAGCTCGCCGATCCGCGAGAGCCGGGTCCGATAGGACTTGCCGTGTTCCTCACGTTCGATGTAGCCCTTGCCGCCGGGGCCCAGCCGATCGACGTTGTAGATCACCTTCGACCGGAAGCTATCGGTGTACTCCTCGTTCAACTCGCGGGCCAGCGACTCGGCGAGTTCCGAGACGGAGTCGAACTCGCCGTCCTCGCCGAGTTTGTACAGAATGAGCTCCTCGAAGGGCTTGACGTTCGAGAAGGAGGCGACCGGCAACTCGACGATGTGCTTGCCGTCGATCTCCTTCGCGCCGATGGTCGTCCCGCGCTCGTCGAACTCGGCTAAGAGGTCGCGGGCGCTCTCGAGGCGGCTCACGATCCGGTCGTCCGCGAGTCCGTCGTCGTCCCGCTGGAGGTCCTCGAGCAGGGCGATCTGTTCGCGCAACTCCTCCGCGAGTTCGGTCTCCAGGTACTTCTCCGGGGCGGTGTAGTAGGTGTGGATACCCTCGCGGTCCTCCTGGCGTTCGACCATCAGCGAGTGGGCGGCGTTGGCGAAGGCGAAACTCACGGTCCGGGGCATCGCGGCAACGTTGACCCAGACCTCGTTACCCGAGTCGAGTTCCGCGGTGATGAGTTCGTAGGCCTGCTCGAAGGCGTCGTCGTAGTCGTAGACGTCTTCCAGAACGAACCGCTCGGTCTCGGCTCCGAGCAGGTTCTTGAAATCCGTCTCGAGTTTCTTCGAGAGGTGCCGCGAGTACTCGACGTTGGCCTCGCTGCCGACCGCGCCCTCGAGGAGGATGACGCTGTCGACATCGATCTGATCGCGGACCAGCGGCGCGATCAGCCGGTCGTAATCGAAGCCGACCGGGACGATGTGGGTTTGCATACGTGGTACGTGGGTGGGTGCTTATAAAAAACACCAGTTTCAGTACCGGTGTCGAAACGCGACCCGGACCGGCTCGAGGCCGGGGACGGACCAATACAGCGGACGAACGCGCTCAAAACGATCACCGAGCCGTCTCGGGGCTACGTAAGGCAACGCTCGACCACGCTATTCGAGCAGCGGCATGACGATCCCGAACACGAACGGCGACGCGAATCCGATGGCGAAGCCGAGCAGCGTCAACGCGAACAACAGGGTGTTCTCCCACTGGGGAAGCGATCCGAAAACCGCGTGTCCGACCAGTTCGCTGCCCGCACCGACGACGAAGAGGGCGAGCCCGAGAAAAAAGCCCCCTTTCGTCAGCTCCGAATAGCTGCGACCATTATAGTGTGCCATAGTTGGAGATCGATAGTCGATCAATTAACTATTTCGACGGCGGCCGACTCAGCCGTCGGTCGCGTCCTCGAGTTCCAGCCCCCGGAACAGGTCGACGATCGCCTCGCGGTCGCGGGCCGGATCGACATCGAGGGCGGCCGCCAGCAGCGCCGCGTCGGCAGGCCCCTCGAGCGGGAGGAGCCCGCCGGCCATCACGTACGTGTCGGCGGTCGGCCAGACGGCGACGTGGGCTTCGGCATCGATCGTTGCGGTTCCGTCACCGACGGCAGCGCCGTCGACCGCCGCCTCGATCGGATACGCGGCCTCGAGGACGGAGAGGTGGCCGACGGCCCCGTCGGGCCGGTCGATGTATTCGGTCGCGCGTTCCGCACCGACCTCGATGCCGTCGTCCGCAACCGTGTCGACGAACTGCTCGCGCGCTTTCGGAGCCGCCACGTCGAGCGCGTCGGCCGCTGACAGACCGATCGTCGACAGGGAGGGACTGATATCGAGCGCGACGGTGAACAGCGACCGCACCGGAACGTCCCGGCCTCCGCGGAGGCGCTCGAGCGCGTCGGCGGTCGGCCGGTGTTCGAAGACGGCCGTCTCGGCGGTGACCGTCGCCAGCGAGAGGCTGCGTTCGTCGGTTCGGCTCCCGAGACGACGCCAGTCGTCGGCGACCGCGGGCGGCAGGTCGATAGGCATTCGTCAGCGCGTATGCGACCGGGGCCGTTCAGCGTGGCGATTCGAACGCCGTCAATCGGCACCGAACCGGTCGAAGTAGATCGCACGCCGTTCGGCGGCGGCCGGCGAGGTCGCCAGCGAGACGGCGACGGTGACGACGAGCCCGAGTCCCATCCCGACGAGGCCCGCGGACCAGCCGGCGTACGTATCCGGAACGATGGTGAGGAAAAGGGACAAAATGTAGAACGCCTGACTGACGAGGATACCGGCAGTGATGCCGGCCCGCGTAATCCGCCGCCAGTAGAGCGCGAGCAGGACCGGCACCGCGAGCTGAGCGAACCCGCTGAAGGCCGCGTTGCCGATCTCGAACAGGGTCGCGGGCTGGAACAGGCTGACGACGAACGCAGCGGTGGCAAAGAGGACGACACCCACGCGGGCGATCAGATCCTCGCGGCGTTCGGAGACAACCATCCCGAGGACCCCGAGGAGCGGTCGAAAGAGGTCCCGCGTGAAGTACGACGACCCGGACAGTAACATCGAGTCCGACGACGACATCATCGCGGCCATCGCGCCGGCGATGACGAGCGCGGCGAACCAGGTCGGCGTGTACTCCGCGAGGATCAACGGCAGGACGTTCGCACCCTCGGGAACCGCGACCTCGAGGCCGGCGGCCCACGCGCCGAGCATGAACGAGGGGACGAACAGCAGGACACAGAGGAGCGGCCAGAGGGCGAACGATCGCTTGAGCACGGTTTTCGAACCCGCGGCGAAGAAGCGCTGGTTGACCTGCGGAAACATCGCGACGCCGAACCCGATCGTAATCGCCGTGGAGAGCATCCACTGGACCGTGTAGTAGTCGCCGCCCAGCGAGAGGAAGCCGCCGGTATCGGGGTTCGACGCGAGGGCCTCCGTCGCGGCACTGGGCCCGCCGACGGCCGCGAGCACCCACACCACGGCGACCCAGGTCGTGACGAGCATGAACGCGCCCTGTAACGTGTCGGTCCAAGCGATCCCGCGCATCCCGGCGACGACGACGTAGAGGATCATGAACGCGGTGATCAGCCCGGCTCCGGCGGCGTACGGAACAGCGCCCTCAGTCAGGGCCTCGAGGGCGGTGCCGGCTCCGACCTGCTGGAGCATAACGTAGGGGAAGAGCCAGAGGAGGCTCACGACTGCCACGAGCCCGCGGAGCCACCAGGAGCCGAATCGATCGCCCAGCATCTCCCCGAGGGTGACGTAGCCGTACTGTCGGCCGAGCAGCCACTGCTTGTAGCCGATGACGTACCAGAGGACGGCGAAGATGATACCGTCCATCAGCCCCATGACGAGGATCCACTCGGGACCCTGCGCGTAGGCGATGTTCGGCCCGGCAAAGAAAGTAAACGCCGACAGCAGCGTCGCGAAGGTGGTAAACAACAGCACCACCGTGCCGAGCGTTCGACTCGCGAGATAGAAGTCCTCGGCCGTGCGGTCGGTTAGTCGGTAGGCGACCAGCCCGACCGCGAGGGCGATTAGCAGATAGCCGACGATGATCGAGAGCTGAAGCGTGACCGCGCTCACGGCGTATCACCACCGGGTCCCGTCTCGTGAGCGGACTCGGGTCCGACTCCGCGACTGCCGCTCGAGTCGCCGTCGCTTCCCGCAGACTCGATACCGATACCCCAAGCACGCTGTGCGAACAGCCAGAAGACGAGCGATGCAAGCCCCATCCAGCCGACGTGCCACCAGAGCCAGACCGGGAGCCCGGCGACGACGGTGGCCGACCCCCACAGGAACCACGGAATCGCGAGTCCTGCCAGGACGAGTCCGACGACGAGCCAGCCCCACACTTCGTTGCGACGCATGTCCGACCCTTGGTCCCGATATGGGTAATTCTTACTGTTCGAAGCCCGATATCGAAGAGATTTATTCATCGATACGAGGCGGCGTCGCCATCGGGCGGTTTCCGCTAACTGAAATCGCTCTTTCACCGAGGAAAAAGGGTATATGTGTTTGACATCGAATACGAACCGAACCCTACATGGCCCGTCTCTTTCCCCTTCGTTCCGACACGGCCACCGAAGAGGGCCAGCCCCGCGTCGTCGACCTCGAGGGTGAGGACGCCGACGCGGTCTTCGGCGCGCTCTCCTCGACGACGGCCCGGGAGATCTACTCGCGGCTCGACGACGAACCCGGCACGCCCAGCGACATCGCCGACGCGATCGACTCGTCGATCCAGAACGTCCGCTATCACCTGGAGAAACTCGAGGATGCCGGACTCGTCGAGGTCGTCGACACCTGGTACTCCTCGCGCGGCAACGAGATGAGCGTCTACGCGACGACCGATGGGCCGCTGATCGTGACGAGCGACGAGTCGCGAGCATCCCGGTTGAAGGACGCGCTCTCGCGGTTAGTCGGCGGGATCGGCGCGCTGGCCGGCGGCAGTCTGTTCGTCCAGTACGCGATGACGCGGTGGCTCGCGCCGGCCGAAACGGGTCCGACGGCGAACGGCGGCGCACAGCCGGCGGGATCGGACGGCGGACGCGACAACGGAACGTTTCAGAGCACCGACGACGCAGGGGACGCCGGCTCGAGCGATGGGGCGGTCGAACAGCGCGAGAGCGACGATATCGATACTGCGGACGCCGAACCGGCGAACGACGCCGCTACCGACAGCACTGCCGATGGAGGGTCGGGAACGACGGAGTCGGCGGACGATTCGGCGGCGATGGACGCGGCCGATGACTCGGGAGCGGTGGATGCGGCCAATGATTCGGGAGCGGTGGACGCGGCCAACGATTCGGGAGCGGTGGACTCGGGGCTCGATCCCGACAACGAGACGCTCCAGAACGTCACCGACGGCGGGGCGGAGGCAATCGAGACGGTGTTCGGAGCCGTTCCGCCGGGGTTGCTCTTTTTCCTCGGCGGACTGGTCGTTCTCCTCGCGATCACGATCTACTGGTACTGGTACCGACCGACGTATTGAGGGTCGGTGTACGACCCGCCCTGATATGCAGGTGTAGCGTCCCTTTTGCCGCCGTTTGCAGGCCCGGTTCGAAGGGACACGGCAATCGGCTGGTCCCCGAGACGGCGATCGATGGAGCGCGCGGCTCACCGCCGCCTTCGGAGGTCAACAGCTATTTGCCTCTCACGAACGAAATCCTATATAAACCGGTCTCCGACGCGGGTTCCGCGTCAGCGTACCCCTCACGGGGACAGATCTCCAATGGAAGACACTTCGAAATACCTCATTCACGCGGACGTCACGGCTGACGGGGTCGTCGAGCGCAGCGACGTCGTCGGCGCGATCTTCGGGCAGACCGAAGGCCTGCTCGGCGACGATCTCGATCTGCGCGACCTCCGCCAGTCCGGAAAAGTCGGCCGTATCGACGTCGAAATCGCGAGTACCGCGGGTCAGTCCCACGGACAGGTAACGATCGCCACCAGCCTCGACAAAGTCGAAACCGCCACCCTCGCCGCCTCCCTCGAGACGATCTCACGGGTCGGCCCCTGTCGCGCCGAGCTCGAGGTGCGCGAGATCGAAGACGTCCGGGCGGCAAAGCGAAAGGAGGTCGTCGACCGCGCGAAGGAACTGCTCCGGACGGGGTTCGATGACACGATCATGTCCTCCGAAGAGATCCTCGCGGAGGTCCGCCAGCACGTCCGCGTCGAGGACATCACCGAGTACGAGGGGCTGCCGGCCGGCCCGCGCGTCACGGACAGCGACGCCATCATCGTCGTCGAGGGCCGTGCCGACGTGCTCACCATGCTCAAGTACGGCATCAAGAACGCGATCGCCGTCGAAGGGACGAACGTTCCCGACGCGGTGGCCGAACTCACCCGCCACCGGACCGTCACGGCCTTCCTCGACGGCGACCGCGGCGGCGATCTGATCCTCGAGGAACTCGCTCAGGTCGGCGACATCGATTACGTCGCCTTCGCTCCCGCCGACAACTCCGTCGAGGACCTCGATCACCACGAACTGTTCGCCGCGTTGCGGAACAAGGTCCCGTACGAGACCGTCTCGGAACTGAACGAACCACGGGAGGCCGTCGCCGCAACCGACGGGAGTACGTCGCCCGCGCCGCAGCCGTCCGACTCCGCGACCACGTCGCCACAGCGCGTCGACGCGGAGCCGACCGGCCCCGACGGCGACTCGAGCGCTCCCGGGGCGAGGACGGAGTCGGAGGCGGGACCGGCAGCGAGGGCGAAGACCGAACGGACGGACGCGGAACCGACGCCGGGCGAGTCCCAGTCCCCGGCACGACCCGACGACGGCGAGCGCGGATCGGCCGGCGGGGAAACCGACGCCGCGGCGGCGGCCGACGAAACGAACGGTCCCGAAACAGTCTACGACCACGCGACCGCGGTCATCCGTGCGGAAACCGACCGCGTTCGGTTCCTCGATGCCGACGGCGAGACGATCGCCGACGTCGACGCGGGCGACGCCGACAGCGCCATTCAGGAACTCGAGACGGTGCCGACGACGGTCGTGTTCGATGGGATTCTCAGCCAGCGACTGCTGGATCTGGCGGCCGACCGTGGCGTCGAGCGGATCGTTGCGCGATCGCTCGGACAGTTCACCAAACGCCCGACCGGCGTCCGTATCCACGCAGTCGACGATATCGCAGAGCGGCCGCCGAAGCGGGACTGACCGACACCCGAATCTTGACGGCGTCATCCGTGCCGTTCATATATCGACGGCGGTGACCCACTCGCAATGACACCGCCACCGGCGGCCGCGCTCGCACTGCTCGGCGGCACCATTTTCATGATGGTCTGGGCGACGGCGACGGTCAGAACGCCCGGATCGGAACTCGAGTATCAGTATCACTACGAGACGAGCGCCACCGACGCGCGCGGCGAGCAATCCGATCGGGCGGCCGACGACGGCCGGTCGGGACGGTCCGTCTCCGACGCCGACGACTGACCGTCGTCCGCGACCAGCGACGGATCGATCCACGGCGTCCAGTCGGCCAGTTTCGAGTCACCGGTAGCTGCGGCAGTGAGTACGACGGTTTACGGCTGCCATGCTCGCGGACTCGAATCGAACGCGGCGGCGATCCGCTCCGCACGATGACCCGTTAGCCGAGAACCGCGAACGACAGGACCAGCAACGCACAGACGAGCGCCCCCGACAGCGTCGCCAGGAAGTTGACCCCCTGATTGCCCAGCACGGTCCCCTCGAGCGTCGCGCCGAGCAGACTGTCGACGGTCATCCCGACGACACCGGCGGCGACGATGACGGCTGCGCCGACGAGTTCGACTGCGGGAAAGAGCCCGTAGGCGATGCCCGCGACGACGGTCGCGCCGACGATACCGGCGAGTTCCCCCTGCCAGGTGACGCCGCCGTCAGTGCCGGGGTCGACCGGCTCGAGGGTCGTGATCAGCCGCGGGCGCTCGAAGACGCTCCCGATCTCGCTCGAGAGGGTGTCGCTCATTGCGGTCGCGATGGAGCCGGCGAAGGCGAAGAGAAACAGTTCGGGCTCGTGGGGGAGGAACCCGGCGTCGCTGGCGGCGTAGCCGAGCACCGCGACGAGCGCGACGGCGGCGTTGCCGAGGACGTTGCCGCTGCCGCGTGCACCGTTGTTGTCCTCGGCGACGCCAAGGGTCCGTTTGCGGTCGTACCGAAACTTCGTCGACAGCCCGCCGATGGCGAAAAAGGAGATGAGGACGGCGAACCAGCTGTAGCCACCGAGGACGATCGTCACCAGTCCCAGCAACACGCCCGTGAGCATCCCCGCGATGGAGGCCGTCTCGAGAGCGTAGGAAGCGTAGCCGAACGCGACCGTAACGGCGAGTGCGATGGCGATTTCGCCGGTCGCGACGGCCGGACCGAGTTCGGCGAGCAGCCAGAGGAGGAGTCCGACGGCGAGGACGACGATGGGATCGTCCGAGCGCAGCAACACGTCGCGGAGGAGAGCCGCGAGAAGGGCACCGCTGGCGGCCAGGAAGATCAGTATCGGGATCGCAGACGGGGCTGTGGTGTCGGTAAGGGCGTGGGTCACCGCCTGACCGGCGACGGCGGCCACGATCCCCATCAGACAGAACCCGGTGACGCGGACGACACCATCGTCAGTGCGCAGCCTGACGAGTTGCTCGCCGAGGTTGCCGTAGCCGACGAGCAGGAGCGTGCCGACGAAGACGGTCCGTGGCATCGACGCCGCGGTCGCCATGAGTCCGAGCGCGACGCCGGCGAGGACGAAGGTGATGAGACCGTAGAGACGCGCGTCCTCGTAATCGCCCGGATAGGCGAGCAGGTCGAAGAGCGGCCCGCCGGTGACGACGTAGGCCCCCAGCAGAACGCTGCCGGCGACGGCAGCCCCCACCCGCGGGCCGAAGAGCGGAACGACGAGCGAGAGCGTACAGAGGGCTGCGAACGCGCCGGCTCGCCGGACGGGTGCTGTCACGATATCGGTCCCTTTCTGTGGCGTTCACTTGAAGGTTCGTGAACCCACCTCGAGACGGTTTTCACTGCTCTCAGCCGTCAGCAGCGTAATTACGGATCTCAGACTGAGCGGGGCGAGCGCGACCCGTAACCCGTATGCCACCGGCCGTGAAAGTCGCGACCGTGGGACTGTACGAACGGTATCTGGCGCTTCGCATCCGTCGCCACGAGGCCGAGCCGCCCGATCACGTCGCGCTCGTGATCACCGAACGCGACCTGTTAGAGCGGGGTGCGTACGACACGCTGACCGACTTCTTCGAATGGGCCATCGAGTACGCCTCGCAGATAACGGTCTACGTGAGCGTCCTCGACGCCGCGGCGGTACCGGCCTTACAGCGCGAACTCGAGACGATCGATGCACCGCGCCCGGTCGCAGTCCGGGGCCCGGAGGACAGGGCACGGGCCGACGCCCCGATCCGAATCGGGATCGGTCTCGGCGGGAAACACGAGTTCACCAGTGCGGTCCGGACCCTCGCGGAGCGCGTCGACGCGGGCGATCTCGACCCCGACGAGATCGACGACGAACACGTCGAGGACCACCTCGTCTTCCCGTCGGAGCCGGACCTGGTGATCAAGACCGGTGCGGAGCGGCTCTCGGATTTCATGATCTGGCAGTCGGTCTACTCCGAACTGTACTTCACGGACATCAACTGGCGGGACTTCCGCAAACGGGATTTCCTGCGGGCGGTCCGCGAGTACTGCAATCGGTCGCGACGCTTCGGTCGTTAACCCGCCGAGTCGCGCGGCGGCGAGGGGCTCGAGCCCGTCGAGTCGGGGGAATCGACGAGCGCCGCCACCGGGTCGTCGGCGGCGACGACCGGCCGATCTAACCGGACCCTGCCGACATCGCGGTCGTACTCGAGAACGTCGTGAGCCTCGAGTTTCGGAAGGACGACGTGGCTCAATGCGGCCCGGATGGCATGTTCGTCGGCGTCGTCTCGCGTGGCGACGGCATCGGTCAGGCCCGCAAGCGAGAGCGACGATTCACACGTCGAGAGGACGTGGAGCGTGAGACGTGTTCGGGGGTTCGCGAGGAGCGCGTACGCGTCGTCGAGCGGGACGTCCGTGAGACGAACGAACCGCTCGACGTCGACGACAGGAGCGCTGTTCGGTACCGACATCGTACCTATGGTTGGAATAATTATAAATAAAGGTCTTTGGGTGGGTGAGAACGGACGGCGAACGGCTATCGCCCGACGCGAACGCCGAGCCTCGCAGTCGTGACCGCGGCAAGCCGAGCGGGGTCACACGGCGGGCTGTCGTCCCCCGGACGGCGGTCGTCCTCGGAGGGCGACGGCCGTCGACAGCAGGCGTCGCGTTTCGGGCACACTCAGTCGGCGGCCCGGCCGTTCGAGTCGCCCGTCTCGAGCGTCTCCGCGTCGGGCTGTTCGCTCGAGGGGAGCGAGTCGCGGAACCGGTCGACGATCGAGCGGGCTTCGGCGAGTTCGGGTTCGCTGACGGCTCCGAGCAGTGCCAGTGCGCGGCGTGCGCGCGTCCGTCGCCAGGATTCCGCCCGGTGTTCGTACGTTCGGATGCCACGCAGGAAGTCGGCTTTCGAGAACTCCGGCCAGTAGGGCGTACAGAAGAAGACCGCGGCCTCGTTGCCGTTGGCGTGCCAGGGTAGGAAATTCGACGTGCGCTCTTCGCCGCCGGGCCGAATAATGAGATCGACATCCCGGACCGGCTGATCGTACAGTCGCCGTTCGATGTCTTCGACGCCGATCTCGTCGGGCGATAACTCGTCCGCTGCGACGCATTCGGCGACCCCGCGGGTCGCGTTGAGCAGTCGCGACCGGCCGCCGTAGGCGAGTGCGATGTTGAGGACGAACGCGTCGTACTCGCGCGTACGTCGTTCGGCGTAGTCGACGGCGTCTCGGACCCGATCGGGGAGCAGTTCGGTCTCGCCGATCGCACGGATACAGACCTCGTTCTCGTGGACGCGGTCGGCCTCCGCGAACTCCCGGAGTTTCTCACAGAGGAGATCGAACAACGCCTCGTTTTCGGCCGCGGGACGCTCGAAGTTCTCCGTCGAGAACGTGTACAGCGTCAGCTCTTCGACGCCGATATCCTGACACCACTCGAGGACGCGCTCGGTCGTCTCGGCACCCGCGCGGTGGCCCTCGGGAGCGTCGTCGCCCTGACTGCGGGCGTACCGTCGGTTCCCGTCCTGGATCACCGCGACGTGGGTCGGTGCGCCGGAGACTTCCCTGGAAAGCAACCGCTCGTATGCCGCGTCGACGCGCCGACGGAGCCACCGCTTCATCACCGGAGTAAAAGTCAGCGACGACTATGTGTCTTGTGTGTGAGGGGGTGTCACTATGACTGGGCGGTAGGCGTCCCGCTGTCGCGTCGGTACTCCATGAAATCCCGTCGTTCGACGGGTCAATCGCTCCGTCGGAATCGTGACGGCTATCAGTCCGGCCCCGTTCGATTCGAACAATGACAGCCACCAACTCCGACGCGCTCGACGAGGACCTCTATCAGCGGACCAAGGCACTGCTCGAGCCCGGCGAGGTCGATCTCAACGGGGCGATCGTCCACACCGACTACGACGGGCAAGCGGACGTCAAAATGATGCAGGCGACGATCGATGTCGGCGACATCATCGCCGAGCACTCGGGCTACGATCCGAGCGACTGCTACGTCTACTCGGGCAACGACGATCCGGACTTCTCCTCGAACCAGCACCAAGGCCTGACGCTCGAGGACGAGGACTTCGTCTGGGAGTGCCAGCAACTGCTTCGCGAGGGGAGTTTCGACATCGTCATTTACTACGAGGCGAGCGCCGACCACGAGGCGATCCTCGACGACATCGAGGCCCTCGGCTTCGACGTGACCGGCGTCGAAGGGGAGTAAGGACGGACACCAGGGACCGGGCGATAACGGACCCCGCGCTTGCAGGCGGAGTCGAACGGCCGTGGTGCCTGTCACGACGTGCGACGCACACCACGTCCGGCAGCCGGTCCGCAGGCGCGCCGTCGATCGACTCGAGTCGCCGTTCCAATCCGCTTATGCACTGCCAGCCGTGAGTAACGCATATGACAACGGACGTCGACCTCACGGACGGCGAGCGGGCGGTCGTCAACGCCTTTCAGGGTGGGTTCCCCGTCGTGGAGCGGCCGTTCGAGGACGCCGCGGCCGCCATGCGCGACCACGGGGTCGACATCGATGCAGCGGGACTGCTCGCAACGATTCGCGACCTCGACCAGCGGGGCGTTCTCTCGCGGTTCGGGGCCCTCGTCAACGCCCAGGAGATCGGCGGCGCGGCGACGCTGGTCGCCATGCACGCCCCCCGAGACCGGTTCGACGAGGTCGTCGATCTGGTCAACGACCACCGCGAAGTCGCCCACAACTACGAGCGCGACCATCCCCACTTGAACGTCTGGTTCGTCGTGAGCGTCGCCGACGAGGACCGCGTCGAGGCCGTGCTCGCCGACATCGAAGACGAAACGGGACAGGAAACGTACAACCTGCCGAAACAACGGGAGTTCCGCGTCGAAGCCAAGTTCTACGTCGACGGCCCGCTCGACGGCGACGGCGACGACGCCGCCGCCGGACTCGACTGTTCGGCGCTCGGTCCCGACGTCACGCCGACCGACGAAGCCACGCTCTCGCCCGTCGAACGGGACCTCGTCCTCGAGATTCAGGACGGCTTCCCGCTGACCGAGACGCCGTACGGGGATCTCGCCGATGCGATCGGACAGGACATCGACTGGGTCCTCGAGACGGTCAAACGGTTCGAACGCGAGGGGAAAATCCGACGGATCGGCGTGGTGCCGAACCACTACGCGCTGGGCTACACGGAAAACGGGATGACGGTCTGGAACGTGCCCGACGAGGTCGTTCCCGAGGTGGGCCCGAAAGTCGCCGCGCTCCCGTTCGTTACTCACTGTTACCGACGCCCGCGCCATGAGGGTGTCTGGCCGTACAACTTCTTCGCGATGACCCACGGTCGCAGCGAGACCGAGAGCCAACGGCGCATCGAACGGGTACGCGAGGTCATGAACGAGCATTGGGACGTGTCCGACGACGACTGGGCCTCCCTGTTTTCGACGCAGATACTGAAGAAGACCGGGATTCGGATGGCAGAACGCGCCGAAGCGAATACAAGAGACCAGTAGGACGTTACGTCCGCCCTCTCTCATCCAGAATGATTCCGCTTTTGCACGATTTCACGAACGAGACGGTGCTCGTCCTCGGCGGCGGTCCGGTCGGTGCCCGGAAAGCCCGGCGGTTCGCCCGAGAGGCGCAGGTACTCGTCGTCAGCCCGTCCTTCGCCGACCGAGAGTTCGGCGATGCCGAACTGATCCGGGCAGCGCCCGCCCCCGAGGACGTTCCGGGCTGGCTCGAGCGAACCGCGCCCGCACTGGTCGTCGCGGCGACCGACGACGCGACGATCAACGACGCCGTCGTCGACGCGGCCCGCGAGCGGGGACTCCTCGTCAACCGAGCGGACCGGTCGGGGGAACGCGAGGTCGGCAGCGTCGTCGTGCCCGCGACGGTCCGCGAGGAGCCGGTGACCGTCGCGGTTGCGACGGGCGGAACCGCGCCCGCGGTGAGCAAGTATCTCCGGGAGGAACTCGAGGAGACGCTCGACGGGGCCGGCGAGATGGCGCGGGTCTGTGCGGGATTGCGCGAGGAGCTACAGTCACGTGACATTTCGGCGGACCGCCGACGGGAGATCGTCACGGACGTCGTCAATTCTCCGGACCTTTGGACAGCTTTACGTACGGGTACTTCCAACTGTCCGCAAGTGATTGAGGACGTGCTCGGCGATGAACTGTCAACCGGGGGTGAACGGCCGTGATGTCGACCGGCGTCGTGACTGCCGCGCGAGTGACCCACGAGAGCGGGACCGTCGACCAGTTGGCCACAGCCAGCCCTGACAGTCAGGAGACCGCCGTGACGGAACTGCTGACCGTTCCCGATATCGAGGAGGCGTACGTCCTCTCAACGTGTAATCGGGTCGAGGCGTACGTCGTCGGTGCTGACCACGCCGTCGGCCGGGCCGCACTCGAGGAATTCTTCGCCGCGACCGACGACGAGGCCGTCGTGATAACCGGCCACGACGAGAGCTTGCGGCACCTGTTGCGGGTCGCGACCGGCCTCGAGTCGGTTATTCTCGGCGAGGACCAGATCATCGGTCAGGTCCGGACCGCCTACGAGGACGCCCGCGCAGCCGGCGGGATCGGCTCGATGCTCGAGGCCGCCGTCACGAAAGCGATTCACGTCGGTGAACGTGCACGGACCGAGACGGCGATCAACGAAGGGGTCGTCTCACTGGGGTCGGCCGCGACGCGGCGGGCCGCCGCGGAACTCCCCCTCGACGGTGCGACCGCACTGGTCGTCGGAGCCGGCGAGATGGGACGGCTCGCGGCTCGCAACCTTGCGGCGAGCGGGATCGACGAACTCGTCGTCGCCAACCGAACCGTCGCCCACGCCGACCACCTCGTCGGCGATCTGGAAGTCGAAGTCGACACGAGGGTCGTGCCGCTCGAGGCGCTCGAGACCGTCGTGACCAGTGCCGAAGTCGTCGTCACGGCGACCGGCAGCGATGAGCCGGTACTCGGACCGCGGCATCTCGATGCCGAGTCCGATCGCGACGCAGGGGAAGGCGAGACCGAACAGGTGATCGTCGATCTCGGCCAGCCGCGGGACGTCGCGCCGGCGGCCGGCACACTGCCGGCGGTTCAGGTGTTCGATCTGGACGACCTCGAGTCGGTCACCGCGGAGACGCGCGAACAGCGGGCCGACGCGGCCCGGGAGGTCGAGGCGATGATCGACCGCGAGTACGACCTGCTCACGGAACAGTACAAACGGGCACGCGCCGACGAGGCGATCGCCGCGATGTACGAATCCGCCGAGCGGATCAAAGATCGGGAGGTCGAGACCGCGCTCTCCCATCTCGAGGGCGAGGTCACCGAGGGGCAACGAGAGGTCGTCGAATCGATGGCCGACGCGCTGGTCAACCAATTGCTCGCGCCGCCGACCAAGAGCCTCCGCGAGGCGGCGGCCGAAGACGACTGGAGCACGATCCATACCGCACTCCAACTGTTTAATCCGGAGTTCGACGGGGACGACGGCCCGCTCGCGCCGCCGTCAGTCGTCACCGCGAACGCCGATCCGGGGCTCGGTGCGACGGACGACGATTGAGCGAGCATCGCCCGACGGCTCGGTTTTCGTTGCAGGTCGGTTCCACTCGAGGCAGTCTCGAGCGCTGCCAGTGTACTGTCATCGGGTACTGAGGCTTCGATGTGCCCAGCATCCCGGCAGAAGCGTTCCTGTCGAAGAATTAGTAAGAAGGCATGAATGCGGGCGCAGTTGCCACAAGCGGGCGGAGCGGCAATCGTGAGCGATCCCCCGTTGCCGGCCCATCGAGAGATCGTACGGGCTGACGTATTAGTGTAACAATCGGTCAGTATCAATTATAGTTTCTCGAGTAGGTCCGATTCGATCCCGCCGACCGGTACGTGGCACCGGCTGACGCTTCGTTCTCGAGTCCGGACCCCGCAGTCAGTGCTCTGCGGTGATAGAGCGTCGCGGCGGTCACCGCGACTCAGTCGCTCGAGGGAACCAGGTCGCGAACGAGAAGTGCACCGGAGACAGCGGGAACGGTCGGACGGACGGGCCCGTCGCTCGAGTCGATCGCGTGGCCCGTTTCGACGTGGTGGTGGATCGCCGCCCGCGAGCGGCTTTGCTGGGACGGGTCGTCGACGGCGGACGCGCTCCAGTCGCAGTCGAGACAGTACTTCATCGTCTCCGTCTCCCGCTGTCTTCCTGAAGCCCTTTCGGTCCGAGGGGACGAGTGTGGCCCCGGCCATCGCTCTCGACGCTCTCCGAAGTTGACAGCCACCTCACATAATCGGACCGTAAGCGGGTCCCAGCCGTCGAGCGTCGGTGGCGGATCAGGACAGTTCGTCGAACGAGCGGACGCGATAATCGCCGAGCACGCACTGCCCCCGGCGCTCGTGGCCGACGCGTTCGACGTGAATCGCGTCGATCCCGGCGTTCCAGGCCGCACCGACATCGTTCGCGCCGTCGCCCGCGAGCACGCCCCGATGGCCGTTGTGGGCGACCCCGAGGTCGGCTATGACGGACTGCACCGGTCCCGGGTCGGGCTTCCAGCCCGTCTCCTCGGTACAGCACAGTCGCGCATCGAACCAGTCGCGGATTCCCACGGCGTCGAGGACCGGCTCACAGAGGAACTCCTGACAGTGGGTCACCAGCCCGACCGGCACCTCGAGATCGGCGACGAAGGCGGCGTCCTCGTGGAGGTACGTCTGCTCGGCCCGGACCAGCGGGTCTTCCTCCTCGTGGAATGCCTCCCAGAACGCCGTCGGATCGACTCCCCACTCCTCGAGTTGGCGATCCCGGGAGCCGGTCAGCCCGTTCCAAAGGATGTCCGCTTCCTGATCGGTGAACTCGCGGCCGAGTCGGTCGCCGACCTGATCGAACACCTCACGGGTATACGACCACTCGACGTCGACGAGCGTGCCGTCGAGGTCGAGCAGCCAGAAATCGTACTCGCGCTCGAGAGCCATGCGGAACCAAACGTAGGGAGGTCGCGATTAAATGCCTGTCGACCGGTCGAGTCGTCCGCGCCGCCGGTCTCGTCCTCTCAGTGGCTCCGCTCGGACGAGTCGGTCACGCGTACGCTCGAGCCCAGATACTTCGAGAGAGCGTCCGAGACATCGTCGGCCTTGAACGTCTCTAGCTCAGCCGCGATCGCCGTTTTCAGTGCGTCGAAGTACTCCGTGTCGGTCCGGAGTTCGCGGAAGTCGACGGACTCGACGGTTCGTTCGGGGATGTCGAGCCACTCCGCGGCGAGTCGGCGGCCGTATTTCCGGTCGGCGACCTCGCCGCGCCACAACGTGTTCCGGAAGAACAGCCACCCTTCCGTCCCCGGTTCCGGTGCCTCGCGAGAGAGCGTGACCGTCGTCTCCGCGGACGTCGGCTCGAGGGAGACGAACGGCCGTGCGGGCTCGAGACGGAACCGGACGCGGAAGACGTAGGCGGCGTCCATCGTGCAATCGGTCGCTGTTTCGGGGTCGGGGTTCAGGCGTCGCGCTCGGACTCGATCAGTTCCGCCATTTCGATGTCGGCGTCGGTGATGCCGCCCTCCTCGTGGGAGGTGAGCCGGATCTCGACGCCGGAATATCGGATGACGATCTCGGGGTGATGAAACTGCGCTTCGGCGATCTCGCCGACCATCTGGGCGAAGTTGACGCCTCGAAGGTAGTCATCGAACTCGTAGACGCGAACGATCTCGTCGTCCTCCCGGTCCCACTCGGCAGGGAGTTCCGCTTCGATCTCCGCATCGGAAAGTAGGTCAGCCATGTCAGGCCGAACGCAAGCCAATCAAATAACGATTGTGCCGCGCTCCCAACCCGTCGCGGGCGCTCAGTGGGAGGCGGCCGGCGATCAGTCGAGCCGCGACTCCTCGCCAGCCGGCTGGAGTTCGGCGTCGACCAGGGTCTCGTAGGCCCGCCGAAACCGTTCGGAGAGTGCTTGATGGGAGATCCCCAGTTCTTCGGCCAATTCCTCCATCGAGACCCCGCGGGGGATCTCGAAGTAGCCGTACTCGAGCGCGGCCTCGAGCGCTTCCCGCTGTTCGGGTGTCAGTCGCGTCTGGTGGTCCTCGGCGTCGAGCGCGTCGGTCACGTCGGTCACGCGCCGGAGGTCGGCGTTGACGCCGCGCTCGAGCAGTCGGTCGTAGGCAACACAGAGCGTATCACGGTCACGGTAGCGGACGGTGACCTGCCACCAGCCGTCGCTCGCCCGCGCCTCGAGCAGGGAGCCGCCGTCGGCAAGCAGATCGTCCCAGAGCCGGCCCGTGCCCGCCCCCTGGCCGAACGTCACGTCGTACAGTAGTCGCGATCCGGTTTCGACGAGGAGTTCGGCCGTCTCGACCGAGGGATCGGCCTCGAAGGCCGCGGCGACCGTCTCGGGATCGACACCGGACACCCACAGCGACGGCCGCGTCTTCGACACCGAGGACTCGAGTTCGAACGTGGCCTCCGGCGCGCGCTCGAAGGTGGCCGCCAGGGCTGTGTCCGCGGCCGGAAGCCGGAGATCGGCTATCGTCGACATCGGGCGTCGTACACCGCCACCGCGTAAAAACCGCTGTGACGACGAGGATGACTGTCGTGTCCGGTGACCACTGCCGGACTCGACTGCGGTACCGACGGCTGACGATCACCCGTCCACTGCCGACCCGAGTACTATCCGCGGCTCGGTCGTCCCCGCAGTATGCGCTATCTCGAGATTACGGTCCCGGAAGGGAGACGCCGGGCCGTTCTCGACGTTCTCGAGGACGAGGGGGTCGACTACGTCGTCAGCGACGAGACCAGCGGCAGGGGGTACACCGCGGTCGTCCGGTTCCCGATTCCGACCCAGGCCGTCGAACCCCTGCTCGACCGACTGCGGCGGGCCGGGATCGGCGACGAGGCCAGCGTCGTCGTGCTCAACGCCGAGACGGTCATCTCCGAACAGTTCACGACGCTCCGGCAGCGCTACAGCCGCGGCGGGCAAACGGGATCGCGCACCTCGAGACAGGTGTTGCGCACGAAGGCCGACGAACTCACGCCCCCGTTTGCGATCTATACCGTCATGCTGCTGATCAGTGCCGTCGTCGCCACCGCCGGATTGTTGGCCGATTCGCCGGCAGTGGTGATCGGTGCGATGGTTATCGCGCCGCTTTTGGGGCCCGCACTCGCCGCCAACGTCGGCATCGTGACCGGCGACGACCGACTCAAACGGACCGGCTTCACGTATCAGATCGCCGGCGTGGCGATAGTCATCGCCGCGTCGGTCGGTCTCGCGGTGCTGGCCCGGCTGGCCGGCCTCGAGCCCGCCGGGGTCGACATCGTCGTCGCCACCGAACTCGAGGAGCGGGTCGCGCCGAACCTGTTCTCGCTGGCGGTCGCGCTGGGCGCGGGAATCGCCGGCATCCTGAGTCTCACGCGTGGCTTTTCGGAGGCCATCGTCGGCGTGATGATCGCCGCGGCGCTGATTCCGCCGTCGGCCGCGGTCGGCATCACGGTCGCCTGGGGGATGTCCGGCGCGGCGACCGGAGCCGCCGCCCTCGTGGTCGTCAACGTCCTGTCGATCAACCTCGCCGCGCTGGCGACGCTGTGGATCGCCGGCTACCGTCCGCAGGGACTGTTCGAGGTATCGCCGACACGGACGCCGACGTACACCTACGCGGCGATCTTCGGCATCGGGCTGTTAGTGCTGGCCGCACCGCTGGCCGGCGTCACCCTGCTGGACTTCCACACGACCGAACTCGAATCGGCGACCGAAGCGGAGGTCAACGCGGTGCTCGCCGAGTCGCAATACGACGGTCTCGAGGCCGAAGACGTCGTAGTCGAACTCGACGGCGACTACCCGATACAGTCGGTCGAGCGGATCATCGTGACGGTCTCCAGCAGCGAGCCCGGTCCGGTGCCGGGACTCGCCGATCGCCTGTACGAGGAGATCAGCCCTCACAGCGACGCGGGAGTCACGGTCGAGGTTCAGTACGTCGTTACCCAACAGCGAGGGGGTAACGGCGACCAGCAGGTGTCGGTTCGATCCACGGACGGCCCATGAGGAGTAGTATCAGTGTAGCGCCGCTTCGAGGCCGGCACCGATCGCGATGCCCCTTCCGAGAGGTGTCTCACCGGCGTCGTCTCCCCCCCCAGTGCAGTCGTCGGATCGTCCGCCCGTTCGACCATGGGTCGCCGAGAACGCCGAGCACTAACGCGGGTTCCGGTTCGGGGACCGGCAGGACGGAATCGGTCCGTCTCGAGAGGCTACCGCTGGAGTCCGAACGAGACGTGAATCGTCGTCGTGTACTCCTGAATCCGGCCGCCCTGTACGTCGGCCGTCTGGGACTCGATTTCGATCCCGCTGCTCCCCTCGAGCGTCTCGTCCGCGTCGTCGAGCGCGGATTGTGCGGCGTCTTCCCACGATTCGGTCGAAGTACCGACCAGTTTGATGACTTTGGCTGTTTCGCTCATGGTGCGCGGGAACGGATGCCGCCGGCGAACATCGTCCTTGGCCGGAGGCATGCCGGCACGGGGTGTCCCACCCAGGGGACGTTAGCCGGGTCCGGAAGACGGCCGGTACCGGCGGCTCACCGCCTTCCAGCGACCGCTCCGGAACAGCCAGTAGTTGATCCCGCCCGGGACGGCGGTCTCGAGGAACAGTGCCAGATAGAGTCCGCCGATGCCAAGCGGCGTGACGAGTCCGAGCGCGGCCGCCGGGAGCGCGAAGGCGTAGCGACCGAGCAGGGAGGCGACGAACGGCCAGCGAGTGTCGCCGGCTCCCAGTAGCGCCCCCGCGGCGGCCCCGTCGATGCCGTAGCCGATCGAACTGAGCGCGCCGACGGCGACGAAGACGGCAGCCTGTGCGACCGCCGCGGGATCGGTGACGAACAGCCCCGCGATCGGCCGCGCGAAGAGCACGACCAGGACGGTCACCGCGGTGTAGATCACCGCCGAGAGCCGAATGATTCCCGCGCCGTACGCTCCCGCCTCGGTTTCCTCGCCGGCACCGAGGTGTTGCCCGACGAGCGAACTCGAGGCGAGCGACAGCCCCCAGTTGACGCTGTTGATCAGGGCCCGAACCCGACGGCCGACCTCGAGGGCCGTGACGACGACCGGGCCGAACGAGGCGGCGATCCAGAGCAGCGGGAAAACGATCGCGCCCTGTGCGAGCCGGCGGCCGATCTCCGGCAGCGAAATCTCGATCAGTTGGCGGAGCAGCGGCGGCTCGAACCAGGGGCCGCCGCGAGCGATCGGGACGGGGCTTGGCTCCATCCCGAGCCGGCCGTACGACCGGCCGACCATCCCCCATGCGAGGACGAGCGTCACGAACCCGCTCGCGAGTGTCGTCCCGATCGCTGCGCCCGCAGCACCGAGTCCGAATCCGAAGATGAGCGCACCGCTGAGGACGATATTGAGGAGCGCGCCGCCGGCACGGGCGACCATTTCGGTGAACGTGTCGCCGACGCCGGTATACGTTCGACTGGCGATGAGGTTGAGGAGTTCGAAGACCACGGCCGGCGCGACGTAGACGAGGTAGGCGCTCCCGTGACGGAGCGCGGCCGGCCCCGCACCGAGCAGGCCGATCAGCGTGTCGGGGACGGCGAGAAAGATCCCCGCGATGGGAAGCGCGAAGCCGATCGCGAGCAGGACGCTCTGATTGACCGCCAGCGACGCGCGGGCGGTTTCCTCACCGCCGTAGTTCTGCGAGACGAGCGTCACGGTGCCCCCAGCGAGGCCGAGCCCCAGCAGCGTCACGATCTGCCAGTAGCCGAGCGCGAACGCCAACCCCGCGGACCCCGCCGTCCCGACGGCGATGCCGACCATGGCGAGGTCGGCCGTCTGCTTGGACATGATCGCGAAGCCGGTGACGATCCGGGGCCACGCCAACTCCATCGTCGGGCGAAACCGCTCGGCGTCGATGATCCCGCAGCGCTCGAGCGTGCGTGCGACGAACTCGACCGCGGTCCTGCGCCGCCCAGTCATCCCTCGCCCGTTGCGGCAGGGGCCCCTTCGGTCTGTCGTTCGCCGAACCGACTCACGAATATGGAATAGCGTCTACACTTAACCTGCTTCGATGTGAGGTGCCAGACGTATGCGTCCGCCCTTCACCTCCGGCCGTGCCGTAGCGATGACGCCGCCGTCGATCGCGAGCTACGAGTCATCGGTGCCGGTGGCACTGCACGATTTCGACGACATCGAAACCGTCATCGATGCGGTCGCCGGCTCCCCGTGGTTCGTCCAGTCGACCATCGCCGGGCTGCTCACGCTCGGTATCGGTGGTCTCCTGATCGCGACCGCACCGGCCGGAACACGACGGCGGACGGACCGGGCGCTCGAGGACCCCCTCACCGCGTTTCTATACGGGTGTCCGATCTTGAGCGGCGTCATCGGCCTGTCGCTGCTGATCGCGATGACGGTAACCGAACGGACGCTCGTCGTTTTCGCGGTCGTCGCGTCGCTCCTCGTGGCAGTGGTCGTCAGCGTGCCCGGCTATCTGGCGATCGGCCGCCTCGTCGCCGACGACTGGCTGCCGGCGCTGGGCGTCGCGGTCGCCGTTTCCGCGGCCGTCGGTGCCGTTCCCACCCTCGGACCCCTGGCCGGGTTTCTGATCAGTAGCTTCGGGATCGGCACGGTCGTCATGGGCCTGGGACACGGCCGCGGCTCAGCGACGTGAAAGCATCGTCTTGAGGTGCTCGAGCGAGACGAGCGACGTCGGTCGATCCATGTGGACGCCGATTTCGCCCGACAACGCCCCCAGCCCGAGCCGCTGGACGGGTTCGGGCAGCGAGTACGCCCGCCGAATCCAGCGGCCGAGTTGCTGTTCGCGCTCGAGATCGGCGCGCCAGGCGCGCTCGTAGGCCGCGAGCGTGGCCGGTCGATCGGGGTCGATCTCGCGGACCGCGTGATCGGCGCTGGTCATGCCGTAGAGGATGCCGCCGCCGGTGAAGGGCTTGGTCTGGGCAGCCGCGTCGCCGATGAGAAAGACCCGACGGGTCGTCACGCGGTCGGGCGGGCCGATCGGGATGGCCCCCGAGCACCGGTGGGCGACGTCGATCTCGTAGCCGTCGATCAGGTCCTCGAAATGCTTAGTGACCTGTACGCCCGGCGGGGCCGCCAGCCCGTACTCGACGCCGGCCTCGCCGCGGGGGATTCGCCACGCGAAAAAGGTCGGCGGCGTGAGGTGGACGTCGACGAAGTCCTGGTGGTCGTCCTCCTCGGAGAACGCGAGCACCCCGTGAAGCAACTCCTCGGGCTGGGGAAGGTCGAGTTCGTCCCGGACCCTCGAGCGCGGGCCGTCACAGCCCGCGAGCATCTTCGCCTCGAACTCGTGGGTCCCGTCGGGTCCGCTGGCGACGACCGTGACGCGGTCGCGGTGTTCGGTGACCGAAGTGACCGTATGTGCCTCGCGAACGTCCGCGCCCGCCTCGCGGGCCATCGTCGCGAGATGACGGTCCAACCCCACGCGGTCGATGACGTTCGACGCGACGTCCGTCTTGTAGAACGGGTAGGCGTCGCTAGTGGGGCCGCCGACGTGGAACCGCGCGCCGTAGATCTCGTTTTGAAACAGGTCCTCGCGAGCGTCTTCGCCCGTGAATTCCCAGATATCCGTACTCACGTGGCCCGAACAGGCCAGCGGCTCGCCGACCTGTCCCTTCTCGAGGGCGAGGACATCGTAGCCCTCCGCGGCGGCTCGACGGGCGAAGCGCGCGCCCGGCGGGCCGACGCCGACGACGAGGAAATCGTACATGCTCGGCACGTTCACGGCGGACGGTAAATAGGTTCTCGAGATACGACCGGTATCACCATGGATGCCGCGTGTCGAGGGCCGCATAAACGAACCGGTACCGCCGGCGGGGCTGCGTGTTGGAGTTCGGGCAGCGGTTCAAGGACGGGGACGCAGTCGCATTCGAGATTGCGGGGATCGGCACGCTCGAGCACACTGTCGTGGAGTAAGCGGTCACCATCGACCGATTACGGTGATCGACGCCCGTCACGCCGATCGCACGCGGCGCTGGCGGTGAGGAGGAAGCCGATCACGCCGAGATAGCCGACGAAGGGGACAACGCCGAGTCCGTCGGTGTCGAAGACCGTCGCGCCGAAGAGACTCGCCCCGACGAGGCCGATCGCGTACCCGATCCTGTCCGGCGTCCGCTCGAACGTGAGCCCCTCGAGCGAGAGCAGGTCGGGCGTCCGGACGGCGAAATACGACCAGCCGGTGTATAGCGCGCTCACGCCGAGACACACGCCCCACGTGGCGTCGGCGAGGAGCGATGCAGCCGTTCCAACGCCGATGCCGATACCGACCGCGATCGGGAGGGCACGATCCATGAGCAAACCGTCACCGCTGTCCCGGATAAGAGCGACGGCCCCGAGCGGCTAGCCCGGCCGCGGTCGACTCGCGGCCGACGCGCTACGCCCCGTCGTCCGCATCCTCGAGGAGCGCCCAGAATCGGTCGGTGTCGCCCTCGAAGCGCTCGAGCAGGTCGCGCATCTCGGCGCGGTGGTCGTCGGCGACTTTCACGTGGACCATCCCCTCGTCGGGCTGGCCGTAGACGACGCTTGCGCCCTCGGGCGCGGCGACGATCGCCGGCAGCGCGACGAGGTCCTCCTCGCCGTCGACCAGAATCGTGGTGGGGTCGTCGGTCGAGAGCGCGCGCCGGAGTGCCCGGACGACCGGCGCGCCGAGTTCGGCCGGCGGGTTCCGGGTCTCGATACTCGCGCCCTCGGTGACCGCATCGTGGATCTCCTCGTCGACCGCACTGCGTTTCGTTCGGCCGTCGACGAGCGCGACGGCGGGACGGTGGCCCGCTTGCAGGAGGTGGTAGGTGACGACGTCGCCGACGGCGATGACCGGACCGTCGACGGCCTCGAGGAGCCGTTCGGCGTCGGTCTCGATCGGGCCCATCGGCTCCTTGAGTTCGTGACGGAGGTCGTCCGGCAAAACCAGTAGCTGTTCGTCGGCGGCGAGCGTCGGCGCTTCGTCGTCGTCGCGGGTCACGCGAGTCAGCGAACCTTCAGAGCGTACGCGCCCGGTTCGGTGATCTGCATCTCCGTCGCGATCTGACTCTCTTCGGGGTGGGCGATGATGACGTAGCCCGCCCAGTCTTCGGTCAGCGACGAGGAGTTGCAGGCGTCACAGGTCTCGTTATCCGGTTCGTTGACCCGGTGACACTCGCGACAGACGAGACGGTCGGATGCCATGGTTATTCACCTGCGGCCGCTTCGCGTTTTTCGCGTTCGTCCTCGAGCCAGCCGTGCTTGCCGAGCCCGGGCTGTTTCGCGGTGAGCCCGATCTTCGAGTCGCGGGGGTTGCGCTCGTCGATGCTCTTGGTGACGATGCGGGCCCGGACGGCGTCCTCGACGCCGAGCGAGCGGGCGGATTCGTTCGAGGCGAGTTGCTGGTTCTCGCCGTCGAAGGCGAGATACTCGTCGCTGATCTGCGAGACGTGCAGCAATCCGTCGACGGGACCGATCCCGACGAAGGCACCGAACTCGACGACTTCGACGACGGTGCCGTCGACGACCTCCTGCATCTGCGGATCGAAGGTGACGGCGTCGAACTCGGCCTCGTAATAGACGCCCGGACGGTTCGGCAACACCGTTCCTTCACCGATATCGTGGACCTCGGTGACGGAGACGATGCTGCCGACCTCTTCGTCCATCCGCCCCTCGAGTTTGTCCTGGAGCAGTCGTTTGACTCGATCCGGCGAAACGTCGCCGAGCTCTTCCGGCGGTACTTCCACTGTGTCCTTCAGTCTAACCCGTTTGTACATCTATGGTTGAGTGATCGCTAACTTGTTTCTCCCGCGTAATGCAATTACCGGTCTGCTCGCTTCGAGCACTCGGTCGCGCAGCGGGCGGTCGTTCGTGACGACGTAGTCGACGGTCCCCTTGCGGGCGAGTTCGACCAGCGCGTCGTCGGCGTACGATGCCTCCGTGTCGACGACGAGACAGCGTTCGGTCGCCAGGTCGTAGCCAACGGTCGCGGCCGTCCCCTCCTGGCCGCCCTTTTCGGAGAGCCGCCGAAGTTCCTCGAGGACTGCCTGTGGGATGGTCGGCTCGTAGCTCTCCAAGAGCCGCTCGAGTTCCTCGAACAGCCGCACGTCGAGTTCGACGGGCATCATGAGCGCGCTCGTGTCGATGGCGACCCGCGTCGGCGTGCCCATCGCGTCAATCCGTGAGCGTTCCCAGGCCGATCAGCCGCCAGCGCGCGCCGATACGGCGGTTGATCGCGATTTTCGTACCCGGATCGGCCGCGACGGGCCGCTTGAGTGCGACCTCGCATTCGCCCTCGCGAGCGCTGGTAACCGAGCCGACGGTCGTCGCCGTCCCGACGGTCATCATCAGCGGCTCGCCCGTGCTGATCTCGTCGACCGTCTCGCCGCTCTCCGCCCCGACGACCCGCTCGAGGAGGTCGACGTCCATGGTGAACTCGTTCCACGTCGGCGGGAGCGAGCCCGGCGGACCGGCCATCCGGCCGGCCAGCGCGTCGCCTTTGGTCAGCGAGGGGTCGAGCCCGGTCCCGACGCCGAGCAGCCCGCCCGGCGTGACGGTGTCGACGGCTTCGCCGCCGGCCTGCAGCGATCGAATGGTCGTCTCGATCGGGACGTACTCGGTCTTGCCGCCTTCCTCGACTTCGCGGCCGGGTCGGATCTCGATATCGTCGCCGACCTCGAGTTCGCCTTGCACGAGGCTGCCGCCGAGAACACCGCCGGCGAGGTCCGTCGCGGTCGTCCCGGGTTTGTTGATGTCGAAGCTGCGGGCGACGTGCATCCGAGGGTCGGCGTCGGGGTCCCGATCCGGCGTGGGAATCTCCTCTTCGATGGCCTGCATGAGCAGGTCGAGGTTGACCTCCTGGCCCGCGGAGACGGGGACGATCGGGGCGTCTTCCGCGACGGTCCCTTCCACGAACTCCTTGATCTGCTCGTAGTTGTTCCGCGCGGTCTCGCTGTCGACGAGGTCCACCTTGTTCTGTGCGATGACGATGTTGTCGATCCCGATGATGTCGAGCGCCATCAGGTGCTCTTCGGTCTGGGGCTGTGGGACGGGTTCGTTGGCGCTGACCACCAACACGGCACCGTCCATCAGCGACGCGCCCGACAGCATCGTCGCCATCAGGGTTTCGTGCCCCGGGGCGTCGACGAACGAAACGGTCCGGAGCGGCTCGCTCGGCGTGCCGTCCGCACACTCCTCTTCGACGGTGTAACACTCGGGTTCGTCCAGTCCCTCGCAGTGACGGAACGTGGCGTCGGCGTAGCCGAGCCTGATCGAGATCCCGCGTTTCATCTCTTCGCTGTGTTGGTCCGTCCACGAGCCGCTGAGCGCTTGCACCAGCGTCGTCTTGCCGTGGTCGACGTGACCGACGAGCCCGATGTTCACCTCCGGTTGTCGATTTCCTACCATAAGACGATGAGTAATCTTGGGTATTGATTCCGCTGTGCGACTGATAAAGGTTGCGAGCTATCGCTTGGCTCGGACGAAACGGTATGCCGACAGTCCCCATCCGACCGAACGCCTCTCACGGGACGGGTCCGGCGGTCGTCCGTAGCGCAGTCGGCCACCAGTGCAGGGGCGGCCGACGATTCGACTCCCTCGAGTGGGGACGCGAATGCGGGCGCAGCGTCGCGGCCCGCCGAACCCGACGACTTATTTCGGTTCCCACACTCCCTGTGACCGTGTCGGAGTTCGCCTTCGAACTCGAGTTGTGCGCCCGCCTCGAGGAGCGACGCGACGGACTCGTCGCTCGCCAGCTCGGCGGCGGCGTCGCCGAACCCGGTGGGCGAATCCTCGATATCGTCCGTGTCGAACCCGGACCTGAATTCGAAGACCGCGTCGCGATCACGAGCGAGACGATCCCGGACGCCGCCATCGAGTCGGCCGTCGGCACCGGGCAGGCGCGCTACTGGAAGGACGCCTTCGACTGTCATCCCGAGCGCGCTCGCAGCGCCACGGAGCGGGCGCTCGAGATCGGCTTCTTCGAACGCGACCACAGCGCCAGCGCGGCCAGCAGCCGCGAGTACGTCCGCCAGGTTGCCCGCTACCCCGAGTGGTACGACCGCATCGTCGGGATCGAGAACAAGCCCGATCTCGGCCGCCCGGGAGATCTCGAGGCCCAACTGCGGACGGACGTGAGCCTCGCGCTGGTCGACGAAGTCGTGCTCGCGACCGAGAGCTACGTGACGCGCGCCCATCTGCACCGGCTCCCCGAGGCGGTCGGCGTCTGGCGGCTCCACCGTGACGGGGCGGACGCGGGTCGCTCGCTCGAGATCGAGGTGCTCCGCGAGCCGACGCCGTTGGCGGTCGACGAGCCCGGGATCGAGCCCCTCGAGTCCCACCCCGGTCGGACGGAGATCGCGCCCGTCTCGCCCGCCGCGAAGGCGCGGGCCCGCCGACGGATCGCCGAACGGGCCTATGGAAAGGGCTGGCGAACGTACGACTTCCCCGAGTGTGTGGCCTGCCGCCCGGACGACGCGAGCGGTGCGACGCTACCGTACTGCGAGTGGAACGGTCGCGTGATCGACGCCGGATCGGAGTGTGGGAGCGCGTGTCCGGGCTACGAGGCGGCGTCGGCGACCGCCGTCGATCTCGAGGCCGAGCGCGATCGGCGAACGTCGTGGGAGGCCGAGCCGAGCGGAAAGCGTCGACGGCAGTCGGGACTGGATCGGTTCGGCTGACGCTTGCGGCCGCGGCATCGACGGCAGGTCGCGGTCACAGGACGTACTGTTCGCCGTCGATCGCCAGCGGCTCCTCGAACGCCTCTGCGGCGGGATAGAAGTGAGCTAGATGGACCAGCCGCGTCCGCGTGGCGTCCAGTTCCGCGGCCAGTGCGAGGGCTCCCTCTCGTGTCATGTGTTTCGTGCCGAACGTCCGGGCGACGCCGGTGGCGTCCTCGTGGCGGCCGCCGAGGGGGTGATGGTCGCAGAGGCTCGCCGGGACGATCGCGTCGGCCAGCAGGAGATCCGGATCGGCCAACACTGCGCGGGACTCCTCGGGAACCGCGTAGCTCGTATCGCCAGTAATCGACAGTTTCGCGCCCGTCTCCGGGTCTTCGACGGCGAGTCCGTAACAGATCAGCGGCGGATGCTCGACCGGCACCAGCGTCACGTCGAGCCCGCAGATCCGTTCGGTCTCGAGGGGCGTCGTCGGTACGACAGTAACGCGATCGAGGTAGTGATAGTCGGCGCGAACCGTCTCGGCGACGCTCGCGCCCGTCTCGGGGTCGGTCTCGTCGGCCGCATAGACCGACAGGTCGTCCAATACGCGAAAGACGTTGCCCAACCCGTCGAGGTGGTCGAAGTGGATGTGGGTAATGACGGCGGCATCGGGCAGCGGGACCTCGTCGCGGAGGAACTGATACCGGAAGTCGGGGCTGAAGTC
This sequence comes from Natrinema pallidum, assembly GCF_005890195.1. Taxonomy (NCBI): domain Archaea; kingdom Methanobacteriati; phylum Methanobacteriota; class Halobacteria; order Halobacteriales; family Natrialbaceae; genus Natrinema; species Natrinema pallidum. The sequence goes on from NZ_CP040637.1 coordinate 1,586,023, forward strand.
GATAAGCAGCGACTCGTCGGTCCGCTCGTTCTCGACGTGGACGGAGAATCGCGTGCGCTCAACGCCGTGCTCTCGAGCGGCGGTACAGGTGTCACAGTCGCAGCCGACGGTCGGCGTCCCCGTCGTGTCGCCGGTTCCAAGCAGGGTTACCCGCATCGTCACTGCGGCCCTCCGGCCCGCTCGCGTGTGCGATTACACATACGATCGCCCTTCCGCGAACGCCCGCCGGAGCAGCGGATGGTCCTCCCGTTCGTCGACTCGTTCGGCGGGGAGGACGTACGGCGAGAAGACGACGCCGTACTCGGCCCCGACGGTCTTGGCCAGTTGCTCGAGTTGCCGTTCGCGCTCCTCGTCGGCCGCCTCGAGGACGATCAACACCTCGGCCTCGGCGTGGACATCGCGATTGCCCTGGACGGCGTCGCCGAACACGAAGAGTTCACGGATCGACTCGCCGTAGTCGGCCCGTGCCCGGGCCGCGAACGCGTCCGCGGCGTCCCCCTGTGGTGGGTCATCGCTCATAGGGGGTGATTGACAGCCGTCGCATAAAGGGTATTCCCCGCGAGACGGGGGAATCCCTACACCGTCCCGGGATCGGCGTCATCGCCAGGATCGTACTCGTGGTCGCGAAGGAGGTCCGGATCGACGTCGCGCAGAACCGCCTCGTGGGTCGCCTCGAGCACGACCGGTGGCGCGCAGTCGGCTTCTTCGGCCTCGATCCAGCGGCCGAGACAGAGACACCACTGATCGCCGGGTTCGAGTCCCGGAAACTCGAACTCCGGTTTCGGCGTGGTAAGGTCGTTTCCTTGCGCCCGACTGAATCGGAGAAATTCCTCGGTCATCACGGCACAGAGTTCGTGTCGGCCCCGATCGGACTCGACCCGGCGACAGCACCCGTCCCGCAGGAATCCCGTCATCGGATCGGTACAGCAGGGCTCGAGTTCGGTCCCGTATACGTTCCGGTCGTCGGGCATGTGACTCGCAACGGCAGGCGGGTGGAAAAGCGTGGCGTCGAGCGGCCGTCGGGCAGCCGCGCCGCCCTCGAGTCCGAATCCGTCGCGGCGGCGAAAACCGTTCGTGCGACCGTCTCCGGTTCGGAACTCGGGGTCGGCAGCGACCCCGTTATGTCGATGGACGCAGCGTTATTGCTGTGCAACAGCGTTGATCCCGGTCTGGACCCAGTACCAGGAGATGATCGGGAAGAAGATGAAAAGCAGGAAAATCGGCATTGCCCCTTGGTCCGTGACACTCTCTGCTGCGTTGGAAATCTGCCAGAAGACGATAATGTTTACGAACGGAATGATCGCCAGAATCGGGGACAGATCTTGGTTCGTTCCCTGATCGAGCGCCTTTGCAGTCTTGTACGTCCAGTAGATCGGGTACAGTCCAAGTGTGATGATTGTGAGGACAACCTGTTTGACAAGCGATCCGGTTGTGAATGCTGATTTGTCTGTAATTTTTGATATTTCAGACATATACGAGATATTTTTACTCCGTACATATATGTCTTCTTGAGTATCGCGGCTTTGGGCCCATATAGAAATGAATGTTATATTAAATTTACCATAGAATATCGGCAAACGTGATGCTAATAGCGGATGATAATATACTCACAGGTTTCTGGGACAGGCAAAAAAGCACTCCACTACATTATTCTCCATTACTGACTAAATCCGCTGAATCTCTGGTACATCATTTAAAAATCCCAGTAGAAATATCTACCATACTATGGTAAACACTGAAACGATTCACACACTGATCGCGAAGCCGTCATCTGACCAGGTGTGCGATAACGGTCAGTAGTGACTATATTCTCCGCTGTAATACCACCCCGACAACACGGATTCGCTACTATCGCCACCGGGGACTATCCAATCCGTCGGAGACGACTCGTATACGATGCCGGTGCGAAAACAAGGATAGAAGTCTAATCCAGTTTCGAGTCAGGCGTCAGTGATCGTGGTCGTGATCGTGTGAGTGGCCACCGTCGGCCCCGTGGTCTGACGACGATCGTCTCGCATCGCTTGGCTCACCCCCATCGCTGGCCTTGTCGATATCGCCGCCGGCGACGAGCGCGTCGTGGTCCCCCTCCATCATGTCCATGTTCTTCAGCGTGTCCCGTTCCTCGAACTCCTCGACGGCGTTCAAGAGGTCCTCCTGGGTCAGCGTCGTTCGGTCCTCGGTCAGCGCCTCGAGCACCGCTTCCCGGAGCACCATCCGGAGGTCGCTGCCGGTCAGCCCCTCCGTGACCTCGGCGATGAGATGCGGATCGAACTCGTCGATGTCCATCGTTCGCGTGATGAGGCCGAGAATGTCGGCCCGCATGCCCGAATCGGGTTTGGGGAAGTTGATGATCTCGTCGAACCGTCGCCAGGCGGCGTCGTCTAACTGGTCGGGATGGTTGGTCGCGCCGATGAGCAAGACATCGTCATCGATGAGCGAGATGTTGTCGATGCTCTTGAGAAGGGTGTTGACCGCGCGCTTGAGCGCGGCGTGTTCGTCGCTGCGGCGGGTCTTGGCGACGAAGTCGAACTCGTCGATAAAGAGGATACAGGGCGACAGTCGTTTCGCGACCTCGAACGTCTTGTCGACGTTTTTCGCCGTTTCGCCCAAATACTGGCTCGTGATCATCGAGAGTTTGACCTCGACGAACGGCAGGTCCATGTCCTGTGCCAGCGCCTGCGCGGTGGACGTCTTCCCGGTTCCTGGCGGCCCGACGAACAGCAGTTTCCCGATCTCTCGCAGCCCGATATCGGCGAGATAATCCCGGTGTTCGATCGCTTTCGAAATCTTGTCGAGTTCGTTCTGCTGATCCTCGGTGAGCACGAGGTCGTCGAGGGACATGTCGACCTCTTCGGGCGCGCGAACTTCCACGAGGTCCAACATCTCCTCGTCGTCCTCCTCGTCGAAGTACTCGTTGAGGAGGCCGTCGATCCAGACGCGATCGGCCTGAATCGGTCGGTTCCGCTCGCGTGCCGCCTCGTGAGTTACGTCGAACTCGTAGTCGTCGTGGGACGCGAAGTGTTTCGCCAGCGTCGGGTTCTCGAGCAATCGGTCCGCGTCGACGCGCTCGGCGAACCATTCCTCGGCCATCCCCTGCTGGGCGAGGGTGATCGTCCCGGAGAACTCGTCGCGTTCGGTGAACATCAGTTCGGAGACCGCCTCCCACGGGCGGTCGACGCCGGTCGCCTCGCGGGCGGTAGTGGTCGTGACCGATAGCGGACGGTCGATGCCGGCGGGTTTTCGAGTGCCCCCGTTGCCGCCCTCGGTGTCGCTCCCGTCATCGTCGGCGACACCACCGGTCCAGTAGACCTGCCGGAACGACGGCGGGAGGTCGTTCTCGTCTAGCGTCCGGTCGTCCGAATACACGCTCGTCGTGAGCAGGAACTCCACGACATCGAGCGCTGCATCACTCATTCGGTGCATGTAGTCACTACACGTTCTTAACAGCGTCGTCCCGTGCAACGTATGTGAGTGAGTTTCACTCCCGGCGGTCGCGCTGGTAGCGTGTCGGCCCCGGACATCGGCACAACCGTTTTCGTGTACGGGCGCACAGTCACCCGTATGAACGTGTTGCTGGGTCTCGGCGGCAGCGACGAGTCAGTGAAGACACTCCGGCGAACCCTCGATCGAACGCGCGAGGTCGGTGACGAGTTGACGATCGTCGTCGTCGAGAAACCCGAGTCGAAACGCTCACAGGAGGAGATGTACCGACAGGCGGTCGACGCCCTCGAGGAGGCCGGCATCACCGATGTCGAAGTGGAGAAACTCGACGGCGATCCCGGAAGCGCGCTGGTCAACTACGCCGAGCAGGGGGACTACGACCAGCTGGTCATCGGCGGCGGAACCCTGAGCCCGATGGGGAAGATTCAGCTCGGGCCGATCACCGAATTCGTCCTGCTGAACGCCCCGACGACGGTCAAACTGGTGCGATAACGATGGCCGGTACGCGTCAGTATCCCGACGAACCGTCCGGCCCCTTCCCCTCGCCCCCGACGACGGTCGAGGATCGAGACGGACGGTCGATCGAGGTTCGGACAGCCGAGTCGTTCACCGGTGAGACGCTCGACGACGTCGTCGGGATGTACACCGCGTTCGATCCGACCGACCGCGCACAGGGGATCCCGCCGACCGGCGAGGAACGGATCCGGACCTGGCTCGAGACGATCGGTGACGACAGCGTCAACGTCGTCGCGCGCCACGACGGGGACGCGATCGCCCACGCGATGCTCGTTCCCGATACCGACGATCCGGCCGCGGTCGAACACGCGTCCGACATCGAGTGGGAACTCGCGATCTTCGTCCTGCAGGCCTACCAGCGGGCCGGGATCGGGACGGTCCTGCTGAAGAACCTCCTGGGCCACGCGATCGATGTCGGCATCGAGCGAGTGTGGCTGACGGTCGAACGCTGGAACAACCCGGCGATCGCGCTCTACGAGCGGGTCGGGTTCGAGTCGACCGGCACCGAGAGCTTCGAACAGGAGATGGCGATCCGCCTCGAGAGCGACGACAACGGCGTGACCGACGGCGGTTGACCGCGTCGGACTCCCATACCAATTGTGTAAATACATTTTATTTATTTAACGTAATGGGAGAAACAATATGTGATAATATGGCGGCGAACTCAGTAAATATTCTGATGTGGTTGGCACTCGGTGCTGAATAGAGAGGATATGTTCAGCAATGGATTCTACTTTGAGGGGTAGTACGGGTGCAGACGAAGCCTCCCAACGGATTCCGGGAGACCGGCATCCTTCTGGAAGTGCCGAACAACTGCCCCTTGATCCCGAGGTACCACCATTCGTTCAGTATCATCACCATCTCAGGACCCGACGAGTTGTAGATGGTAGAACCAGATATTTGCCCAAGATTCGTCGCGCGTTCGAGTTTGTTAGCGGCCTCTTCGCCCTGATCGTCGTCAGGTACGTTGGTCACCCCATTCGCCGTCATCGTCGAAAGGCGACCCATCGTCCGTCATTCCTCAGCAGACCAGACTAGAGAATTCCCGACTTTCTTCTTTGAGACACGTCCGTTATCCAGAAGACGTCGAAGCCGATAGTCCGCACTCTGGCGCGCAATCCCGAGTTCGTCGGCAACTTCTTTTGTGCCCGCGGGCTCGTGTTTTCGAACCGCATTAAATACTTCCTCATCGGTGTGTTCGGGCTCAAATCGCCCGTCTTCGTTTCTTTCCCGGTCTTCATCCATTAGTCTCTAGGTCGCAAGGTTCTCCCATCAACCTTCTGCTCAAAGGCAGATGGCACAACACTTAATGCGGTATGCTACATAGCAGAAGGTGCGAAGAAAGTCCGGACTCTCGGGGCGTGACCGTCATAGGAAACGCCTGGGTGTTGGAGCCATCCAGGCCGGGCTTCTGAGGCCAGAAACCCATGAAGATATCCGCCCTCGCCGGACTTCAACCCTCCGGCACGACGGTCGAATCGACTACTGAAGATAACTGTGACGAGTGCGCGAAGTTTGAGGACGGCTTCGCGTGCGCTGATCGCTCATCTTCGGCCGCAAGGACTTCTCGGGTGACTTCTGATGAGCGGTGAGGACGTCGATCCCGAGAAGGCTGAATCCCTCGCTTGTGACTGCCTGGTGGAATATTTCCGGCACCCCGCGGAGTCCACCCGGAGCGATGTCGCCCGACTCGCCGAACTGACTTCGTCCATCAAGGTCGCCCTGGAGCGCGGCGAGACACCCGAAAAGCACAACATCGAAGAGGCTCGCTTCTACATCCGGCAGGTCGAAAAGCGGCTTGACGAAGTGACCGCGCTGTTCGGCTGGAACCCGTGGGATACGGGCGCGACATGGAGCGAACTCACCGACGAACAGCAGGCCGAAATCGAAGAACGTGACCGCCAGCGACTCGGTGACGACATCGACCCGGAGACGGGCATCAAGGAGGAGTGCGAATGATGTACGACAACGTCCGCGTGACGGCCCGTATCGTCCGCACCGACGACGGCAGAACTACACGAGTATCGCGTCGGTGGCGTTTCGTACCTCTCGGCTGAGGGGCCGCGAGACGCGCTGAACACCCACGACATCCACGGCCAGGTGGTCGCCTACGAATAACGAAATCGTATTTGCAACAACTGAGACGGTTAGACCGAGAGGACGGGTTGGCTCGCGTAGGAGAGGACGTACTCGGCGGCTTTCTCGAGGACCTCCGCTTCGGTTTCGGTAACCGGTTCCCGGGGGAGGACGATGAAGTCGGCGTCGATGTCGTCGGCGGTGTCGAGCACGACGTTGCCCGGATGACGCGTCTTCCGCGTTTGCGAGAAGCCCTCGTCGACGGAGGTCGCAAGCGGTACGTCCGCGTCAGCGGCGATGTCGCCGATATCGTCGAAAAACCCCTGCGTGTTCTCCGCGACGGCGGTCTCGTCGACCGTGCCGGCGTCCAGTCCCCGGACGACGCCGCGTCCGAGGACGAACAGCGCGTGGACGGAGGCGTCGTAGCGGTCGGCGACGGCGACGGCGTATTCGACGGCGGTGGCTGACTCGTCGCTCCCGTCGACCGGTGCGAGAACGGTGTCGACGGTAAACGGCTCGCTGGCGTCCATACGCGGCAGTGGGTGGCCGGTCACAAAAAAGCCACCCCACCACTCCGGCGACGGGTCGGCTGCCACGGCCCGATCGAACGGGGGTCTTTAAGCAACCGTGAGCGTAACCGCTACGTATGTTCGATACGGTCGTGGTCGCCACCGACGGCTCCGACAGCGTGAAACGCGCCGTCGACATCGCGCTCGATCTCGCCGACCGGTTCGATGCCGAGGTCCACGCGCTCTCGGTGATCGACGCCAGCGAGGTCGACGCCTCACCCCAGCAGCTCCGGGACGAACTCCGCACCGCGCTCGAGACGACCGCCGACGCCGCGCTCACGACCGTCGAGGAGCGGGCAGATAGGGACGTGACGACGGCTGTCCGCGAGGGACGGCCCGCCGCCGAGATCTGCGACTACGCCCGCGAGGTCGACGCCGACGTGGTCGCGACCGGCACCCGCGGTCGTCACGGCGAGAACCGTCTCCTGCTCGGCAGCGTCGCCGAACGGATCGTTCGCACCTCGCCGGTCCCCGTACTAACGGTGCGGCAACTCGCGCCCGCGGGCGAAGACGGCGGGGACGACGGGAACGCGATCGTCGCCTGACCGCCCGTCCCATACGACCGCGCTCGCCGACCGGCGGTGACGATCGACGAGCGCGTCCGAGACGCGTGTCCGGGCTCGGGCGGCGTCGCACGACGACTCGGCGCAGCGACCGAGCGACGAGCCGCGAGACCGGCGATTACTTCCCGGGCGGTCTCCCAGTACGCAGCATGTACGACGAACTCATTCGGAGTGGCGATCTGTCGCTCTCGCGGAAGTCCGTCCTGCCGGGGACCGGTTTCTTCCTGCCCGATGCGCTCGAGGACGACCTCACGGAGCAACGAACCGAGGCCGCACTCGAGGGGGCCGACGCTGCGGTCATCGCCGATCCGGACGCCGACGGGCTGGCCTGTGTCGCGCTCATTCGAGAGGCCTACAACGACGTGCGGAACGTCCCGGAGCCGGACGAGATCGAGGGCGACGCGACGGACGCGGCCGGCGAACCGCTCGAGGAGCCCGAGCCGACGCCCCACGGCGTCGCGTTGCTCCCTGCCAGTCCCCACGACGTGGAGGACGCGCTGGCTCGCGTTGCCGAGTACGGCGACAACGGGATCGATATCTTCGTGTGCGATCTCGCGCCCGATCGGTACGAGTACGTCGAGGAGGAACTCGCGGCCGCGCTCGAGATCGCCGACCGTCTCGCGTGGTACGACCACCATCAGTGGGGCGACGACGTCGCACGGGCGGTCCGGGAGGCCGGAGTCGACCTCGTGATCGGCGATTCCGACGAGGAGTGTAGCGCCGACGTGGTCGCTCGCTCGCTCGAGTACGGGTTCGGGCCGATGTACGAAGAACTGGCCGCCGTGACCAGGGACCACGACCTCTGGCTACGCGAGGACCCGCGCAGCGACGACCTCGCGGATTACGCGTACTGGACCGATCCCGGGGAGTACGTCGAGGTCGTCCGCGAGTACGGCGTCGACCTCCCCGAATGGGTCGAGGAGTACATCGCCGAGCGCCGCGTCGAGAAGGAGGCACTCATCGATCAAGCCGTTGGCCGGGCCGAACTCCGCGAGATCGGCGGCTACACGGTCGGGATCACTTACGGTCGCTGTTCGCAAAACGAGGTCGCGGAGGCGATGCGTGAACGCGGTGCCGACGCCTCGATCATCGTCAAGCCCGCCGGTTCAGCCTCGATTCGCGGAACCGACGAGTTCGAACGCTGCCACGAGGTCGCGGGCAAGGTCAACGGCGGCGGCCACCCCAAGGCCGCGGGCTGCAAGCCCGACATCTACGACGACATGCTCGACTACGCGAACCACTGGACGACGCGGGGTGCCGTGACGAAACGCGTCATCCTCGACGCCTTCCGTGACGTCGTTACGGAAGCGGCCGCGGAAGCCGACGACAGCGCGACCTGACCGCTGTACGGAGGCTCCCGACTCGACTCGGGACTACTTGTCGGTCTCGTCGGTCACGTTCCACCGATCCGAAAACGCCGTTCCGCACGTACACTGGGCGTAGGCGTGGACGACGGCACCGTCGGCGTAGATGCCGCCGACCTCCTCGTTTTGATCCTCGGCGAACGCGAAAACGAACTGAACCGCGTGCTCCTCGTCGTCCGCCGCGTCCGGACACCGACCGCCCGCCAGATCGGCCGTGATCTCCCCCTCGTTGCTCATTGCGGACTTGGCGAACTCCATCGCACCGGTTCCCGTCGCCGCCTGAAAGGCGCTCCGGCCGCGCTCGCCGTCGACCACGATCACGATCCCGTCGTCAACGCGATCGCCGAACCGTTCGAGTCGATCGTCCGAGACGTAAGAGTCCGCCAGAAACAGCGCAACGTCCTCGAGGCGGTCGCCCGCCAGAAACTCCTCGCGTGGGTTACTCATGGCCACGGATTGATGCTCGACGTGGAAAAAGGGCGGTATTCGCGTCGCTCCGTTCGGGACCGACACCGGACCAACGGTCACCCGTCCGGGTACAGTCGTGTTAGCAGTTAACATTTGTCGTTTTCAACACGATATCTTAATTTATGAGGTCGGATGACCGTTCGTTTCCCTGCCGCTTAATACGTCACAGTGACACGGGCTCAGTAGTCGTATCTCCATCCCGCGCTCGCTCCCCCGTTGGTCGACCACAGCCGGCGGCCGAGGACGACCATCTCACGACCTCCACCAGTGATCGTCAATGTATGAAAACAGCCGCACCGTCGAATCCGTGCTCGACGAACTCACGAGGAGCATACTCACGGACAGTCAGTCGAACCCGTCCGATCCCGCCCTCGAGTCGACTGAGGACGCACCGAAAGACATCGAACGGCAACTCGACGAACTCATAGAGCAAGTCCACGGAGCGTTCCCGGCCGACGATGTCCAGTTCGACGAGGCCATCGTCAGGGACAATCTGGAGGAACTCCTCCTGGTGCTCATCGCGCTTCACGGGGAGACCCACGGCAAGGAACTCATCTCGGCGTTGACCTCCCTCTTCGAGACACAACTCAGTCCGGGGACCGTCTATCCGACCCTCCACGAGTTAGAGGAAGCGGACGTACTGTCGATGCACGCCAAGGTTCGAACCAAGGAGTACTCGATCGCCGACGAGGCGTACGTGCGTTCGACCGTCGAACGGACGATGGTCCGACACCTCGCCTTCGGGCTCTTGCTGTCCGCCGTCCTCCCGCGACTGTAACTCGGGCTACTCGTCTTCGAGGCTGTCCGCGATCTCGCTCAGGCTCTCGGTTGGCGGCTCGCGTGCGTCGTAGTAGGTCGTCTCGCCGGGCGAGCGGAGACCATAAAGGAACTCGGGTTCGACGACGTCGATCAGGACCGAGCCGCCCGCCGGAACGTCGTGGTCGGCGGTCCACTCGGTGAGTCGGTCGGTCCCGCCGCTGGGGTCTCGAGCCAGGTCCGGCGTGTCGTAGACGCCCGGGATCGACAGGTCGTCGCCGGTCAACGCCCGTTCGACTCGCGCGAACAGTTCCTTGCCGTCGAGGACGACTCGGACGACCTCGTCGGTCGGGAACGCCTCGCGGTCGTCGGCTGGCACCTCGAGTTTGACGCCCGTCGCCGTCTCCGTACACGTCGACCGGACAGTCGGGACCGAGGGATGGTCGCTCGCAACTCTGTCAGTCATTGCAAACGAATGAATGCGGGTGGCGACTTACTCGTCGTCGCCGTCGTCGCCGAGCAGTTCGTCGACGTCGGTACTGCCGCGGTCGACGATCGAGGCGTTGATCTGGGCGACGGCGTCGGACACTTCGCGGCCGCGGACGGTGATCCGGCGTCGCTCGCCGTCACGGGACGGTTTGTAGCCCGTCTGCTCGTCTTTCATCATGACTTCCTTCAGGTTCGGTCCCGCAACCTCGTCGGTGAGCGGGCGGCCGGCCTCGTCGGAACCGCCGGTGATCTCGAGCGTGTAGCCGTCGAGCCCGACCGCGCTCCCGTCGACTTCCTCGCCGATGGACTTCCCGATAAAGCGGTTCGCGTCCTGTTCCTCGGCCTCGAGCTGGTGGGCCAACCCGGACTCCGGGTCGCCGACAACGACAGTGAAACTTGCCATGCCCGACGGAAGACGGCCGTCGCTCAAAAGATCATCGATCGTCACCCAACTTTTGCGCTGCGGGCCGGCTTCGCCGACCCTCGGCAAAACTTGGATGAAAAGCACTCCTCCCTCCGTTTCGTTCACTGCGTTCACTCCACATCGGTCGTCGGCCCGCTCGCTCCCTGCGGTCGCTCGCGGTCGGATCGAGTGAGCGCCTGCCCTCCCCCGGGTCGGACGGCTCTCGCAACGCTCGAGCCGTCCTCCCGGCCACCGAACTGGACCGCGATCCCTCTACGCCCGTCTCCGCAAGTCCCGCTCGAACAGTCAAGTAGCTGCAACGCCTACCTCGAGCCGTGTTCATCGATCCGGGGCGACTCGAGGGTCGCCTGCGTGAGGAGTTCGGCGGGACGACGGACCAATCGCGGGTCGTCGTCCGGCAAGCCGTCGATCTCGCGGACTCGGGCGCGTACGAATCGGACGTCGGGACCGCCCTGACCAACGAGATCGTCCTCGAGGAGCTGGCCGACGCTCCCGAAGGGACCCCGCCGGAACGGTGGAACTGGTGGATCGGCTCGCTCGAACTTGCATACGGCGGCTACAACCGGTTCGATATTCAGCGCTATCGGGGATAGCGACCCGCAGCGAAGGGCAACACCGATTGTCCTCCGGACCGTAGAGAGCCCCGATGAGCGAACTGTCGCGACCGGTCTGGCCGGCATACCCGCTGTCGGTCCTCGTCGCGGGACTCGGTCACTGTTATCTCGGCCGATGGAAGCGCGGCGGGATCTGGTTCCTCTGTTACGGCCTCGCGCTCGTGTTCCTGAGCGCGCGAACCGTCTCGGGTGCGCTCAGCCTCGAGGAGCCGTTCGTGGTAACCGCACTGCAGTTCGACGCCGTGAGCTACACGGACGTGGCCATCCCACTGACGATCCTCCTGGTCTGTCTGCTCGACGTCTATCTCATCGGGCTTGTCGAACGGACCACGCTCCCGCCGGCCGGCGCGGACGACCGTCGCTCGAACAGTCCCTGACGTTCCCACGTCGGCGACGCCGGGTTCGAGTGGCGGCCCCGCGTGGTTTTTGTGCTCGTCGACCGAACGACGAGTATGGGACGTCTCAGTTCCGTCCTGCTCAAAGGGCTCGGCGCACTCGTCCTCGTGATCGTCGTGCTGAGCGTCGTCGGCACGATCGTCGGCATCGCCCTCTCGGTGATCGCGGCCGTCCTCTCGCTGGTCCTGACGCTGGCCGTCCTGTCGGTGCTCGCGCTGGCGGCCGTTGGACTGCTCTCGCTGTTCGGTTCGGACTCGAGCGCCGGGAACAGCTCGGACACCCCGACCGAAAACCGCCCCGATCCCGAAGAACGCGTTCGCTCCCGGTACGTCGACGGCAACCTCGACGACGAGGCGTTCGAACGGGAACTCGAGCGAGTCCTCGACACCGAGGACCGATCGACCCGACCGGATGTCGACGGGTCGCGGACCCGTGGCCCGGCGAGCGAGCGGGATCGGCTTCGAGATCGGTGACGGGCCGGGGAGACTCGACCGCCCCGCAAGGAGATCGAACGCGAGTTCGGCGAGAGTCTTCGGGACGATCTGGGTTGGGCTCGAATATCGCCCTCGGTTGTGTGGGCACTCTCTACGGATAACGGCGGGTCGATCGACGAAGAAAAGCAGTTGGCGAGCATACGTCCGGTAATGGATATTCAGTTTCTCGGCGGCGCACGTGAGATCGGCCGAAGCGCCATTCTCGTGGACGATTCTCTCCTACTCGATTTCGGGATGGTGACGGACACACCGCCGCAGTTTCCGGTACAAACACCGACCCCGGATGCAGTCGTTGTTTCGCACGGACATCTCGATCACGTCGGGACGATACCGTCCCTGCTTTCCGGTGACGCACGGCCGTCGATTCATTGGACCCCCCCGACGTACGAGCTGACGCTGACGCTCGCGCGGGACACACTCAAACTACACGGGGGATCATACAACTGCCCGTTCACCGAGACCGATCTCAAGCGCGTTACACAGGTGTCGAAAACACACGCGTATCGGGACTCCTTCGAAGCGGCTGGCTATGACGTGACGTTCTACAACGCAGGACACATTCCGGGAAGCGCTCACGTGCTCGTTGACGATGGGGAGACACAGCTGCTCTACACGGGCGATTTCCACACTGACGATCAACGTTTGGTTTCGGGGACGACTGCACGACCCGATGCCGACATCGTCATTTGCGAGAGCACATACTCCGACGTGGAGCATGCGGACCGATCCGTGGTGGAGGAGCGATTCGCCGAGAGCGTCGAGACGACGCTCTGGGAAGGGGGGACAGTCGTCGTCCCCGCGTTCGCGATCGGCCGGACACAGGAGATGATGCTCATCTGTGACGCGTACGACATCCCGTGTTACGTCGACGGGATGGGGCAACGGGTGACCGAGATGCTTCAGCAGTATCCCGAGTTCGTTCGCGACGCAGATGCGTTTCAACGAGCGAAATCCCACGCGCGGTTCGTCACCGGACGTAACGGTCAGCGAAAGCGGATTACTGAACAGAAGGCAGCGATCATCACCACCAGCGGAATGCTGTCCGGGGGCCCTGCGATGACCTATATTCCCGAAATTCGGGCGAATCCGACGAACAAGATCGCGATGACCGGCTACCAGGTCGAGGGGACGCCCGGCCGGGACCTGCTCGAGACCGGCAGCGCCGACATCGACGGCCGAACGCTGCCGATCAGCGCGCAGGTCGAGCAGTACGACTTCTCCGCACACGCGGACCGCGACGGGCTCCGGACGTTCCTCGCGGGCTACGAGGACGCGCGAATCCTCGTCAATCACGGCGACCGCTGCGAGGCGTTCGCCGCTGCGCTTCGCGAGGATGGCCTCGACGCCGCCGCACCGGCACTCGGCGACCGCCTCGAGTGGTGACGAGCGGACCGGACGGTCGCCCGGCCCAGTCCAGCACGTTCACCGTCGGCCGTCGTCATCCGCATCGGCGTCGTGATTTCGATCGCCGATTCGGACATCAGCGATCAGTCGACGCGGGCAGAGCGACGGTGGCCGACGGGCTCGATCACGTGACCGCGTCCACCAGACACGACGGGTCCGCGACCGTACTCGAGACGGTGCGGAGCGAGGCCGACTGTCGCTCAGTCCTCCTCGCCGGGTTCGCCCGCTGTCGGCGCATCCGCGCCGGTCGGTCGCGTGTGATTCCGGCGCTCGCTCGGAGCCGGGCCCCCGTCACCGGCCGCGTCCGCTTCGGACCCGGTCTCGGAACTCGAGTCCGGGCGGTCACTGATGTCGTCGCCGACCGCAATCGACGGCGGTCGCGGCGGTTCGAAGACGGCCACGAAGTCGTCACGGCGAACGGCGTATACCGCCCGGTCCGGGTCGAAGACGATCGCGGTGTCGACGTCGATACCGTACGCGGCCAGCGCCGCCAGGGTGTCCACGTGCGCCTGAGGCCCCTCGAGCGCCGCGTCGGGAAGCAGTAGGACCGTGATGACCTCGTCGAACTGCTCGCGGTCGTCGCGGTACGCGAGCCACTCGCGGTCGGCCGCCGTCGGTTCCCCGAACCGACGCGAGGCGACCACGAGCGCACCGAGGCCGCCGAGCCCGGCCGCGACGAGCAACGGTCCGCCGAGGGATCGCACGGGGCCAGCAGCGGTGGACGCGGAGACGGTTTCGTACTCCTCGTAGGGCTCGTCGTACGCGTCGCTCGCTCCGTCCTCGACTCGATAGGTCCCGTCCGCGACGGCGATCGGGACCGTGTAGTCGTCCGCGACCGACCGCTCCGCGCCGTCGATCGTCCCGTCGATCCCTCGCTCGAGGACGAGGAGGAGTTCCGTTTCCCCGGGACTCGCCCCGAGGTCGGATTCGATCCGGTCGATCCGTGCCGTGACGGCGGAGACGTTGACGTCGAACGCCGCGGTGACGGGCTCGCCCGGTTGGACCGCCGTTTCGTTCGTCGCCGCGAGCGGTTCGCGTTCGCGCCAGTACACGGTCCCGTTGTCGGGGTCGACCGACTGATACACCAACTCGACCGTCAGGGAGACGCTCACGTCCGCGGCGCTGTCGGCCGCATAGCCCCCCACGAACGTTCCGTTGACCGTCGGACTGACCGCCGAGTAGTACAGCGGTTCGTTCTCGAGTCGCGTCCCCGCCGGATAGACCGCGGTCGGTTCGGTGACGGAAGCGCCATGCGAGATGTTCCCCGTGGCGGTCCAGGTCGTCTCGACCTGACGGGCCGTTTCCGCCTCCCCAGTCGGGGCCGCGTAGGCGCCGTAACTCACCCACGCACCCGCTGCGAGTAGGCAAACCAGGACGACGACGGCCCCCGTTCGATACGTCGCTAGCAGGACACGGAGTCGCACCCGATGCTCCGCGTCCGCCCTCGTTCGTTCCTCCGTCGCGCCGTCGGTTTCGGTCGATCGGAACCACATAGGTCGTGCTCTGATACGCGGTCTCAGTACAACCGCCGGACAAGCGATTGCGCCCCTGTACACCGACTGCGGATCGCCGCCCGTTTCGAGCGGGCGTCGCCCGGACCAACGAGCCGTCGACTCAGCAGATAACTCCCGCCTCCGAGCAGCGACACGATCGTCGCGAACGGGAGCCACGGGTGGTACTCGTAGAGTGCGTCGATGACCGGCGCTGGAAGGACGCACAGATAGCGATACTCGGTGACGTACGTCGGGTAGTGGCCCGTTTCGTCCGGGGCCGTGATCGAAACCGCAACCGTCCTCTCTCCGCGTGGCCCGACCGTCGCCCGTTCGGGCTCGAGGCGGACGTTCTCGTCGCCGGACTCGACGTAGGACCGCGTCGGAACGAGCCCGCCGTTGGAAATCGAATAGGGGACCTCGTCGGTCGTCCCTCGCTCGATCACCAGCGGGCGGTCCGACTCGAACTCCGCGCTGATGACATCGTAGGACTGAGTTCCGGCCGGGACGATCATCGCCGCGGCGGCGGCGAGAACGATCAGAAGCGCGAACCCCACCGCGAGCAACCAGGGATCGGTCCAGCCGTCTCCGGTCCCGCGCCCGTCGTCGGTCCCCCTCGACTCGAGGGAGGGAGAGCGCCGCTCGCGAACCGTTTCGACGGCGTAGAGGACGACCGAGAGTCCGAGGATCGGCAGCGCGAGTGCCGACGCGTCGCCGGATTCGCTGACGCCGAGTCGGGCCCCGATGCGCTCGATCGTCTCACCTGCCGTCATCACGGTCGTCCCCAGCAGCGGCACCGTCACGACCTCGCCGTTCACTCGCCAGCCTTCGGCGACGATCTGGGCGTCCCGGACGTGGGGCTCGCCGCTGTCCTGATCAGTAAACGGGTTCGCGTCCCCGCGCGTGACGTAGCCCTGCGGGGTCTCCTCGACGACCCGATGAGTCGTGAGACCGCCGCCCTGGATTTTCGTCGCCTCGAAGACGATGACGTCGCCCGGCTCGGGATCGTCGGTCAGTTCGCTGGGGAGCGCCACGAACCCATCGCCGGTATCGATCGTCGGCTCCATGCTCCCCGTTTCGACGAATCCCAGTAGGACCGGCTGCCCGAGTAGCTGCCCGACGACGAGAGCACCGAGGGTAACCAGTACAACGACCTGGCCCCCTCGTATCACCCCTCGCCGAATCATGCCTCATCTAGTGCAGCAATATTATACTATTTATATATTTGTGATAGGTATAATACCGAGTGGATAGAAACGTGTCCCTCACAGTTCGAGGCCACCGCCGATCGGGTCCGAACTCGGCCTGTCGCCCCTTCCACCGATGACTCGAGGTGGGGAGACCCGTGGTCGCATCCGTGGGAGTGGACCAATCGTCGAAGCTGGGCCCCATTTTTTATCGAGTCAGAAAGAAATGTGGACGGCCTGTTAGGTTGCCCTGGCCCTCACTGTCGCGTCCGCATCGAAGTTCTCAACGGCCGACTCTCCGGTCTCGATTCTGAGGCCGATCACTTGCGCGGTGCCCGTCTCGAGGGTGATGGGATCGTCGTGAAGTGGGCTATCGACGTCGGTCCCGGGGTAGAACTGGACGGTCAGTCCACTCGCAGTCGGGTCGAAGTCGCCGTCCGCCAACTCACCGATCGACACCTCGATCTCCTGGGTGCCCTGGTTCTCGATCCGGAACAGTTCGTCGAACTCGTAGACCGAATTCGGCCCGACGCCGTCGCCGTTGTCCGCCGTTCCAGTCGCATCGTTGATGTCGATCGAAAGTTCGTTGTTGGCGCCGCTGTCCTGGTTAACAAACGTCGCATTCGCCGCCTGCGTCGGGCTGAGTGCGAGGTACGCCTGATCCTCGTCGGCGACGGTGACCCCGACCGATCGATCGGCTTCGGCGCTCGTGAACGCACCCGTCCCGAGCGCGACGCCGCTGGTAGCGACCGCGCCGAGTCCGGCCAACAGCCGTCTCCGATTCATACTCGGCGACCTCGTCAGGCCTCCGCTCCGATCGTCAGCGTCCCCGAGAGGTTCGACGTCCCGGAGTTGATGGCGAAGTCCACGTTGACCGACTTGCCGACCCCGAGTTCGTAGGTGTCGTCACCATCGCCGTCGTCCTCCGCGAGCGCGACGGTGAGACCGTCCGAGCCCGGTGCCGAGATACTCCCCGGTAACTGCGTACTCAGGTCACCCGACCCGCTCAGACTGACCTCGACGGGTTGAGTCCCCTGATTCGTGATCGTAAACACGTCCTCGGCGACGGTGTCCGCGTTCGGGTTCACGCCGTTGCCGCCGTTGCCGGAGTCGGTGAAGTCGACGGCGTACTCGTCGCCGGTCGTGTCGAAGTACATATCGTTCGCCTCCCCCGAGTTGTCCAGTCCGAGGTACGCGTTGGCGTCCTCGGTGACCTGCACGTCGACCTGTCGGTCGGCCTCGACGCTCGAGAATGCGCCGGTACCGATAACCGCGGCTGTTCCCGATGCCAGTGCTCCCATTCCGATGACGAATTTGCGTCGTTGCATTGGTGAATGCTCCGTTGTCGTGTGTCGCTCGCGTGTGACCGCTCGTCGCCTCCGCTGCGACTCGTCGCGTCTGATCCCCGCCGCGGGGATCACGGATCAGGGATGGCTGACAAGGGATATTGTAATACGTTCGTGTCCGACCTCTCAACTCCTCCTTCGGCGTATTCAACCGTTCCCCGACCGGCTCGGAACGAGCGGCTATGCTCGATTGACCCGCCCGAAGCGGGATTCAACATCGGATGCCCTACGGCCCGGTGTCCGTCGGTTCGGAGGTAACGGGTCACTGACCGACCGATCAGTGCGGTATCGGGATCGTTGACTCCCGTTTCCGGTCGTCCCTGCAGCGTCGGGAGACGGTCCATCGACGGTTGACACGTCGGTCTGCCAGGATTTCGTCTCACGATACCGGTCGCCACAGGAGAAAGGAGTCGATGAACACGGGATTTTCAAACCGGCCACGGGCAATTACTTATTTATGTCCTAACATTTTTATCGGGGAATGTAGTACACCGATCCGAAATGGGGGCAACTCAGATCGAACCGTCCGGGGACGCTGACGCATCGAAACCGGACCCGGACCCCGAATCGGACGAAATGGGGACGAACGCCTCGGCGGCGGCCGACTCGCTCACCGAGGACGAACTCTTTACGATCCTCTCGAACCGACGACGGCGGTACATCCTCCACGAGTTGATGCGGGCGGACGAACGGCTCGACATCGGTACCCTCTCGCAGGAGATCGCCGCCTGTGAGGACGATATCGAACTCACGGCGGTCTCGAGCAGCGACCGCAAACGGGTGTACACGGCGCTTCGCCAGTCGCATCTCCCGAAGATGGACGAGGCCGGCGTCGTCGATTTCGACCGCGACCGGGGAACGGTCGAACCGACCCCAGCCCTCGAGGACGTCGAAATTTACATGGACATCGTCCGTGGGCGCGAGATACCCTGGAGCGACTACTATCTCGGATTGGTGGTGCTTTCCGGCCTCGTATTTGCGGTCGTGTCGTTCGGACCCGGCCCGTTCGCGTCGCTCTCGCCGTCGGCGTGGGGGCTGTTCGTCGTCGTCTCCTTCGGCGTCTCCGCGGTCGCCCACCGCTACTACGCGCGCCGAACCCGACTCGGAATCGGCGACGACCCGTCGGCCGTGGCCCTCGAGTACCGGGACGAAACGGACCTGGACGGCTGATGGCGCGTCGACCGGTCGGCGCGGCCTCGAGACCGCACGTGCCATCGGCAGCGCCCCCGCCAGCGAACCCACTGGATACGAACGGCCCATGAAACGAACTCGGCGTGCCGCGCTGGCCCTGATCGCCGGTTCGAGTAGCGTCCTCGCCGTCGAGACGTTCGGGTTCTCGAGCGCGGACGCCGATCGCGACGTTCGCGTCGCCCCCGTCGGCGACGCACACGCCTACCTCGGATTGACCGAGGACGGGGTCGAGGACGACGGCGTGCTGTTCGGCGGGGGCCCACGCCACCCGCCCGTCCGGTTCGATCTCAGCAATCAGTGTCCGGCGTCTCTCACGGTCGCACTGACCGTCGACCCGTTCCGCCTTCAGTCGGTCGACGGGGAATCGATCGACGGCACCCGGTTCGTCATCGACGGCGGGACCGGGGGATTGGGACCGGGCGAGCGGGTCGACGCCGTGACGATCGGGGTCCCGCCGGACTCGGTCGACGGCGGGGGGACGATCACCGGACTGGTCGCGATCGATGCGCGGGGGGACGACATCCACATCGAAGCCGAGCGCGAGCTTACGATCGCGGTCCCCGATACGCGGTCGGGACAGCAACGCTCGGTCACGACCGGGCAGTCGGGGGCAGTGCCGGCTTCGAACGCGAGCGAGTCCTGACGAACGCGGTCCGTCGGCGAGCTTCGGCGGCGAAAACCGGGCCTAACGGAGCGGCCGTGAAACGCATCGGGGGGTGGGTTCCGGGCCTCGCTCGAAGTACTGCCACCGAACGCGACTACAGTTCACCGATGATCTCGTCGGCGAACGTCGACAGCGCCGCCTCCCGGTCGTCGTTTTGGAGGCCGATAATCGCGTGGTCGAGCCCGGCGTCCGCGAGTCGGGCGAAGTACGCCCGGAACCACTCGACGCCGGCGTGAAAGCCGAGGTGGAGCGGCTCCGGCTCGGCCGTCGGATCGTCGGCCAACTCGACCCGGACGGCGATAGCGAACGGCTTCTCGCCGGCGACCTCGCGCCAGTCCACGAGGTAGTCCTCGAGTGTCCGTTCGGGCAGGTGATAGAACAGCCAGCCGTCGCCGTGCTCGGCGATCCACTCCCGGGACTGCCGGGCGTGGCCGGTCGGGAGCAGCGGCAACGTCTCCGTCGTCGGCTTCGGAACCACGTCGAGATCGCCCTCGAGCCGTCCCCATCGCCCCTCGAGTTCGGGAAAGTCCTCGCGCCAGACGGCGCGAATCGTCTCGACGGACTCACGGAACAGGTGGCCACGCTCCTCGCGATCGACGTCGAAGGCGGGGTACTCGGGGTCGCGGTCGCCGGAGGCGACGCCGAGGACGAGCCGACCGTCCGAGAGGCGGTCGACCGTCGCCGCGGACTTCGCGACGTGGAGGGGATGGCGGAGCGTGAGCACGACGCTCGAGGTCCCCAGCGCGATGTCGTCGGTGTGGGCGGCGACGTGCGAGAGCCACGACCACGTCTCGAACGTCTGGCCGGCATCACCGAACGCCGGCCAGTAGGTCGGGACATCGCGAGCCCAGAGCCCGTCGAACCCGACCGACTCGGCGTGCTTCGCGAGGTGCAGTTCGTCGTCGATGGTCGGCGACGAACGGGTCGCTCCCGTGAGCGGAAAGCCGGCACCGAAGGTCAGCCCGTCGCGATCGAACAGGCGTCGATAGCCAGCGTTTTCGTGTCCACCGGCAGGCATTCGCCTGTGCTATCGGCCGGAACGGTATGACGATGGCGTTGCCCGGCCGCCGTTGCCGGTACCGCGGCGCTCGAGATCGTGCGGACGGGAGCGCCGTCGCGCGGGCTCTCGAGGAGCGTCGTCACTCCGCGGCGATGAGAAAAAGGGAGAATCGAGAGCGTCGCCGGGTCCTCAGTCGTCGGCGGGCGTCGCGCCGCTGCCGCCTTCGGCCTGGTCTTTCGTCCAGGACAGCTTGCCGCCGGCAGCGAGGATTGCGCGCTCGCGCTCGGAGGCGTCGAGCGTCGCCGTGTACTCGTCCTCGCCGTTGATGCGGACGGTGAACTCCTCCTGGCCGCTGGTGACGGCGTCGTAGACGTCGTCGACGATCTCCACGTCGTCGCCCTGATCGATGTTCTCGTAGGTGTCCTCGTCGATCGTCAGCGGGACGATCCCGAAGTTGAAGAGGTTCGCACGGTGGATGCGTGCGAAGCTCTGTGCGAGGACGCCCTCGATACCGAGGTACATCGGACACAGCGCGGCGTGTTCTCGCGAGGAGCCCTGGCCGTAGTTCTCGCCGGCGACGAGGAAGCCGCCGTCGGCCTCGAGTGCGCGGTCGGCGAAGGTCTCGTCGACCCGGGAGAGGGTGAACTCGGAGAGCTTGGGGACGTTCGACCGGTACATCAGGATGTCCTGGGTCGCGGGGATGATGTGGTCGGTCGTGATGTTGTCCTCCATCTTCAGGAGCGCTTCACCCTGAATGTCCGTACCGAGCTGGTCTTTCAGCGGCACGTCGCCGATGTTCGGGCCCTTGATGAGTTCGTCGTCGACGGCCTCGTCGGGACTGATGAGGTCCGTCTTGGAGCCGTCGTACTCGT
The DNA here is from genome assembly GCF_005890195.1 of Natrinema pallidum. NCBI lineage: Archaea > Methanobacteriati > Methanobacteriota > Halobacteria > Halobacteriales > Natrialbaceae > Natrinema > Natrinema pallidum. The sequence continues at coordinate 1,607,347 of NZ_CP040637.1, forward strand.
CGGGGAGTTCGACGCCGGGTGCCTCGAGATCGTCGAGGTCGTCGGCGAGGTCTCGCGGATCGACGATTTCGCCCTTGAGCGCGGCCGCGGCCGCGACCTCCGGCGAACAGAGGTAGACGTTGTCGTCTTCGATCCCCGAGCGGCCCTCGAAGTTGCGGTTGAAGGTCCGCAGCGAGACCGAATCCGAAGAGGGGACGTGGCCGATGCCGATACAGGCACCGCACGTCGCCTCGGAGAAGTTGACGCCGGCGGCCATCATCTCCGAAACCCAGCCCTCGCGGGCGAGCATCTCGGAGGCCTGCTTGGAGCCGGGCGCGACGATCGTGTCGGTCTCCATCGAGGTCTCGCGACCCTCGAGCATCTTGGCGACGGGGAGGATGTCCTCGTAGCCGCCGTTCGTACAGGAGCCGACGATGACCTGCTCGACGTCCTCGCCAGCGGCCTCGCTGACGGGCACGACTTTATCCGGCATCGAGGGCTGTGCGATCAGCGGCTCGAGGTCGGAGAGGTCGACGACGATCTCGTCGTCGTACTCGGCGTCGTCGTCGGGCTGGAGTTCGACGTACTCGTCGCCGCGGCCGACGCGCTGGAGGTAATCCTCGGTCTGCTCGTCGGTCGGGAAGATCGACGTGGTCGCACCGAGTTCGGTGCCCATGTTGGTGATGGTCATCCGCTCGGGTGCGGTCAGGGTCTCGACGCCCGGACCGGTGTACTCGAGGATCTTGCCGACGCCGCCCTTGACCGAGAGGCGACGGAGGAGCTCGAGGATGACGTCCTTCGCGGTGGCCCACTCGGGGAGCTCGCCCTCGAGACGGACGTTGACGACTTCGGGCATCTCGATGTAGTACGGTGCGCCGCCCATGGCGACGGTAACGTCGATCCCGCCGGCACCGATGGCGAGTTCGCCGAGGCCGCCGGGCGTGGGCGTGTGGCTGTCCGAACCCAGCAGCGTCTTGCCGGGGGCCGCGAAGTTCTCGCGGTGGACGTTGTGACAGATACCGTTACCGGGTCGGGAGAAGTGAGCGCCGTATTTGCCGGCCGCAGAACGCAGGAAGCGGTGGTCGTCGGTATTCTTAAAGTCGAACTGATAGGTCTGGTGGTCGCAGTACTGCGCCGCGATCTCGGTCTGGACCTCGTCCAGCCCCATCGCTTCGAACTGGAGCCAAACCATGGTCCCGGTCGTGTCCTGGGTAAGTACCTGGTCGATCTCGATCCCGATCTCCTCGCCGGTCTCGAGTTCGCCCTCGACGAGGTGGTCGTCGAGAATCTTCTCGGTGAGAGTCTGTCCCATAGCACTCTGAACTCGGCCGTCCGTCCTGATAAATCCAGCGTGTTTCTGTGAGCAACGACCGGCGTGTGGGAGGTTGAAACGGGGGGTTTCGAGTAAGTATTGCCGGCCGAGCGAACGGGCGTCGAGAAGGTTCTAATAGCCCGCCATATGACCCCAAAAAACGGCCGCGCGCTCGGCTCGAACAGTCGTGCCCATATCTGTCGTGGTGGGTGGTACCGAACCGGTGGGTCGATGCGAACGGATACGTTTTTCTCGTCGCCGCGGCGTTGGGTTGACAGACAACGTATGTTCCGTTCCGGTGCCTTCGTCGCCGACCACGTCTCGCCGACGACCGACGCGCAGATCCAGCCCAACGGGGTGGATCTGACCGCCGACGTCGTCTTCGAGCAGTTGGAGCCGGGCCGTCTCGGCCGGGACGGCAAACAGATCGGCGACCGCGTCGCTCGCCCGCTCGAGGAACTCGAGGAGGCCGACCCCGACACCTACTACCTGCCGACAGGGGCCTACATCGTCCGCTACGGCGAACGGATCGCGATCCCCGAGGGGCATATCGGCTTCGTCTACCCGCGCTCGTCGCTCATGCGCAACTCCTGTATGCTCAATACGGCGGTGTGGGACGCGGGCTACGAGGGGCGCGGTGAGGGACTGTTACAGGTCCACCACGATATCGAACTCGAGCGCGGTGCCCGAATCGCCCAACTGGTCTTCGCCGAGGCCGACCACGAGGGCGTCTACGACGGGAGCTACCAGGGCGAAAACGTCGAGTGAAATCGCGCCTGCGCGTTCGAATCCCTGCCGGTTCGCGTACCGTTTTGCCGTTCGCTCGCGTTCCCTCGAGTGACACACGATGATGGCGACCACTCACGTGTTCGCGGGACTCGCGGTCGTCGCGCCGATCGCGTACGTCGTCCCCGAGTTCGCAGTCGCGCTCGCGGTGGGTGCGATCCTCGGCGGCCTCGCTCCCGATCTCGATCTCGTTTTCGTCCACCGGCGGACCTTCCACTTTCCCGTCGCAGGACTCGGGGTCGCCGTCCCGGCGGTCGGCGTCGCGGTCGTCGCTCCCTCGGCGCTCACGCTCGCAGTGGCCGCCTTCATCGTCGCGGCTTGGCTCCACGCCGCGAGCGATTCGATCGGCGGCGGCCCCGAACTCGACCCGTGGAACGAACGCACTGAGCGGGCGGTCTACGATCACGTCCGCGGACGATGGCTCCGCCCCCGACGGTGGATTCGCTACGACGGCGCACCCGAGGACGCCGTCCTCGGACTCGCGCTCGCGGGGCCGGCGCTGCTCGTCTTCGACGGCCGACTCCCCGCCGTGATCGTCGCCGGGATCGGCGTCTCGCTGCTCTACGCGGGCTGTCGGCGTCGGCTGGTCGCGTGGACACCCGACTGGCTCGAGTGAGTGACGTAGGGTGCGCGCTCCGACGGCCGGCGACCGCATCCCGCGCTCGGACGTGACAGCGTTTCCAACTGTCCCTCGGCCGGAAGTCGGAACGCTGATACGCCCGCTGACCAACCGGCCCCGTATGGTCGACGTGCTCGCCGCCAGAACGGCGCACCTGGTCTTTGCCGCCCTCTGGGCTGGCAGTGTCTGTTTCGTCGCCGCCGTCATCGTTCCGCTCGCACGCGACGGCGCGTTCAACAGGACTCAGCCGCTCGAGGTCATCTCGGGGAAACTGACGAGTATTTCGCGGGTGAGTTCGCTTGTTCTCCTTCTCACCGGGGGCCATCTGGCGGGGAACGGCTACAATATCGAGGGACTCGTCGGCACGACCAACGGCCGACTGGTGCTCACGATGGTCGCGCTCTGGCTGCTCCTGACGGCGCTCGTCGAGATCGGCGTGAAACGGTTCGAAACCGGCCTCACCGGAAAGAAAATCCGTGAACCGGCCCGGGACGCGCTCCCGGTGTTCCGCGCGGCGGCCGTCGCCGCGATCGCCTTGCTGATCGTCGCGGGCCTGCTCTCGGCCAACGTCGCTCGCCTGCTCTGATCGCCGCTCCCGGCGTTTTCTTCCCATCATCCGATACGTCAACGCAGGACATTCTTGCGAAAGATACTTAGCCGGTTGCTGTAACGTACTCGCTAATGATCAGGGGTAAAGACATCGCCCTGTCGGTCCTCGCGGTGGGGACGGCTGCCGTGGCCGGCTACGTCCTGCACTCGGAGCGGTCGGCGAGCCACACATCGCGATCGAAGGCGGACCTCGGTGCGCGAGTCGTCGGGCCCGACGACATCCCGGACGACGCGACGATCGTCGACGCGTCCGCACAACGACTCGGCGAGATTCCCGGCGCGCGGCGGGCGCTCGACCGGGCGATCCGCAACGGTGCACGCGAGGAATGGGAACACATCACCCTCGAGCGCGACGGTGCCTGGTCCGTCGTCGATCGAGTCCGCCAGACGCTGCCCTACTACGACGCCGACGGCGACGGCGAGTACAACGGCGTCTACGTCCGGTACAACGATCGAATCCTCGTTCTCGATGCGATCGGCTGGGCTCGACTCGAGGAACCGATCGCGTAGGCGTTTCGCCGACGGCTGGGCTCGATCCGTTTCACGACGGTCGCGGCCGTCGACCGCCACGGAACCGCAATCACTACCACACCGGGCGGCCGACGCCTATCCATGCAACTGGGCCTGATCGGACTCGGACGGATGGGACGGATCGTCGTCGACCGCACGCTCGCAGCCGGCCACGACGTGGTCGCTTTCGATCTGGACGACGCGGCCGTCGAACGGGCTGCCGACGCCGGTGCCGAGCCCGCCGACTCGATCGACGACTTCGTCGATCGGCTGGGCGCGACCAAGCGCATCTGGCTGATGGTCCCCGCCGGGGACGCGATCGACGTCACGCTCGAGGAACTCGAGCCCCACCTCGACGGCGACGATATCGTCGTCGACGGTGGCAACTCCTACTTCGAGGACTCCGTCCGCCGCGCCGAATCCTGTCCCGCGGCGTATCTCGATTGCGGCACGTCCGGCGGTCCTGCGGGGGCCGAACTGGGGTTCTCACTGATGGTCGGCGGCCCACAGTGGGCCTACGACGAACTCGAGCCGGTCTTCGACGCGGTCGCGACCGGACCCGACGGGCACGAGCGAATGGGAGCCGCCGGCTCGGGCCACTACGTCAAGATGATTCACAACGGCGTCGAGTACGCCCTGATGCAGACCTACGGCGAGGGGTTCGAGTTGCTTCACGAGGGTCGGTACGACCTCGACCTCGAGGCCGTGGCCTCGGTCTGGAACAACGGTGCGGTGATCCGCTCGTGGCTGCTCGAACTCTGTGAAGAGGCCTTCCGCGAGGAAGGAACCGACCTCGGCACCGTGGCCGACCGCATCGAGGGCGGGTCGACCGGCACGTGGACCGTCCAGGAGGCCCTCGAGCAGGAGGTCCCCCTGCCGCTGATTTACACGGCGCTGTCCGAACGGTTCGGCTCGCGGGCCGACGACGGCCGGTTCTCGCGACGGCTGGCGAACCGGCTCCGCTACGGCTTCGGCCGCCACGAGGTCCCGCGCCGCGAGTAGGGACCGCTACGAGCGCGTCTCGGAACACGGATATACGACCTCGGACTACTGGATTACAGTCGTCCTCGCCCGGCCGATGTTCCGGCGTATCGGATCATTCTTTTCTCCATGTATGAATGGTTGAAACATTGGGACATCTTCTTTACTCTTGGTCCCCGACCAGGAGTTATGAATTCGCTCGAACCCGCAGCAGACCTCGACACAACCGACGATCGACTGAGTATGGCCGTCATCGATCTCGTCGCCCGGACCAGCGACACCGATCCGGTCGAGTTGGAACCGCTGTACGACGCGATCGATCCCGATCTCCTCGATTCGCTTCCGGCCGAGGCCGGCTTTACCAGTCTCGAGTTCGCATATCACGGCTATACCGTAACGGTCTCTGCCACGGGCGAGAGCGTCGGGATAACACTCGAGGACGCGGAGGGTTCGGCCGACGAGTCGACGGGGAATCGCATCGATCCGTCTCCGTAAGCCGCCTGAGACCCCAGCGGATGGCGGGCGGACCTGGTCGTCTCCGACGACCCGTGGTTTCGATTGTGGGGTCGTGTTTCGATCATGGAGTCGGGTTTCGATCGTGATTACGTGAGCACCGATGGGGCCGTCTGGTTCGTCGCGGCGCGTCGATCACTGGTCCCGATCGACCGATGCAGACGCTTCGAGCCGTGGCCGACGGGACGGAACGTAACAGACACACACCACTGTTACAAGTGAAGTGCCGTTGGGCAGGGTGGGACGAGGAGTTCCGCGATAACTGACCCGTTGTCGGTCGTCGTCCAATGCCTCGAACCGGTTTCGCACTCGAGAAGAGCCGTCTCACGTCATGTCGGCCCGTGTATTTGGAAACCGAACCGCAGATGCTGAAACCAACCGCAGTTCCGAGAACGTATTCGCAGTTCCGTCTCTCCGCAGTCCGTGGAACGTGTCACTGCTTTAGATGAAAGTGCGGACTGTTCTCTAGTCCTCCCCCCTACACTAGTCTTCACGTGAAACAGTGGTGTGTCTGAGTTCACTTGCATCATATGAAAAGGTGGTTTTAAATATTGTATCTCGCTTGGTACGGACATGCCTCGGTTCGAGCGGAAGCAGAACATCTTCCAGAACAAGGACGCCCTCGGGGAATCGTATCAGCCCGAGCGGATCGAAGAGCGGGACGAGGAGATCGAGGCGTACATGGACGCGCTCCAACCGATCATCGACGGCTGGGAGCCGAACAACATCTTTCTCTACGGGAATACGGGCGTCGGAAAGACCGCCGTCACCGAGTATCTCTTGGACGTCCTCCAGGAAGACGCGACCGAGTACGACGACGTCGACCTCTCGGTGTTGGGCGTCAACTGCAAGACGCTCAACTCGTCGTATCAGGTCGCGGTCGAACTCGTCAACACCCTTCGGCCCGCCGGTGCCGAGATCAGCACGACCGGCTACCCCCAACAGACCGTTTTCAAGAAGCTCTACGGCGAACTGGAAGCGCTCGGCGGAACGGTGGTTATCGTCCTCGACGAGATCGATTCGATCGGCGACCGCGACGAACTGCTGTACGAACTCCCGCGAGCCCGCTCGAACGGCTACCTCGAGTCGACGAAGGTCGGCCTCATCGGCATCAGCAACGACTTCAAGTTCCGCGAACAGCTCGATCCGCGCGTTCAGGACACGCTCTGCGAGCGCGAACTGCAGTTTCCCCCCTACGAAGCGTCCGAACTGACCAACATCCTCGAGTCTCGAGCCGAGGTCGCGATCACAGAGGGCGGCTGCGACGCCGGCGTCCTGAACCTCTGTGCCGCGCTCGCCGCTCGCGACAGCGGGAGCGCCCGCCAGGCACTGGACTTGCTCCGCCTGGCCGGCGAAGTGGCGGAGAACAACGACGACGCCGGAATTCGGGAGGAGCACGTCGAACGAGCGCGGTCGAAACTCGAGCAGGAGCGAGTCGAGGAGGGTATGCGGGAACTGACCACGCACGGTCGCCTCGCCCTGTTGGCGGTCGTCTCGAAGGCCGCCAAGGAGTCGACGCCCTGCCGAACGCGGGAACTCTATCAGGAGTACGAGGCGCTCTGTGAGTCGTCGGGAACCGACTCGTTGGCCCAGCGGTCGGTCCACAACCATCTCTCCGATCTCCGGATGCTCGGCATCCTCTCGGCGAAGGAAAACCGAAGCGGTTCCCGGGGGAACTACTACAGCTACGAACTCGACGTCCCCTTCTCGAGCGCCGTCGACGCGATGGCCGACGTGCTCTATCTCGACGCCGAGATCGAGACGATCCGCGACATCGCGCGGATGAACAGCGTCGCCTGAGTCGGGTTCCGTAGCGGTGGCTCCGGAGACCGACGGACGTGGGACCGTCCGCCCACACCACCGTTGCAAGTGAACGGCGACCGACACGACGCCGACCGCCGCTCCGTGCTGTCGATGTCCGGTTTCACTTGTATCGGTGGTGTGTCACGGTGACCCATTTCAGACGACTGCGTTCGATCGACACCCGATCGCGTCGTTGTCGACCTGTTTCACGCGAAACGGTGGTGTCTCGAGTGACCGCTTCGCAGGGATTAGGTCACCGCGCCGTGACGGCGCGTCCGTTCACGTGCAGGAGTGGTGTCCGTTGATCCCGACTCCGAGCGCCCCTCTCACCTGTCCCCGCTCGTTCAGATGTAACCGTGGTGTGTCCCCGTCTGAGTCGGCTCCGTCCGACCGTTTCCCCGTATGTACCGCTCTCATCCCCCTCCGGTTCGACTCTATCGCGTTCACATCACCGCTCCTGCACCCGGAATCCGCGAGCCAGTCGTCTCGGTTTTCAGTTGCAGCGGTGGTGTGTCGACGGTCGAAGCGACTCCGAGGTGTCCGACCTCGACCGACCGGCAGTCGGAGTGCGCGGATCGGAGCGGTGTCTCGGCGTCGGCGCTACGCGTCCTCGTCCGGTTCGTAGTCGTCGTAGATGCGGTCCATCCGGGCGGCCATCACGAAATCGGTCTTGCGGAGGCCGTCGATCTTGTGCGTCCACATTTCGATCGTCACCTCGCCCCACTCGAGTTCGATATCCGGATGATGCCACTCCGCCTCCGCCAACTCGCCCACCTCGTAGGTGAACTCGAGGGCGTCGCGGAAGTCCGCAAACGCGTAGGTACCCTCGAGATGGTGGTCGTCGATCACCGTCCAGACGTCGTCGCGGATCTCCGCACGGTAGTCGGCGTATTCGTCGGGCTCGAGGGGGTCGTCCTCGGTCGTGCAGGCCTCACACTCCTGATCGGCGAGCGCTGGCTCGGACATGCGACGGGCTACCACGGGGACCGACGTGAAGATTCGCATGGGACTGCTCTCTCGAGGTGGGGCCGTCGTGCCGCCCGTTTTATATGACGACCGCGCAACGACAGCAGTATCGGATGCCATCGACGGAAGAAAACAAACGACACATCGCAGTTCGGTTTTTCGGTGGTGCGGGGAACTATACGAGCGTCCTCGAGCGCCTCTGTAAGTACGTCCTCGCCGATTCTCCGACCGAAGCGGCGGTTCTCGAGTGGCTCAAATCGAACACGCGAGCGACCAGTGACGACGGCATTCGGCGTCGCCTGACCTTTCTCGAGGGGATCGGACTTCTCGAACACGATGGCGATAGCGTTCGACTCACCCAGCAAGGGATGGCGTGGCTTTCGGAGACGGAGCCGGCAGTACTCTACGAGTTGCTCTCGAGCAACGTCCACGGATTCGACACGATACTCGAGGCGCTCCTCGACGGGCCGAAGACGGACGCCGAACTGGGCGACGCGATCGGGTCCGAGCATCCGACATTCGATTGGAACGATACGTCCGGACCCGCCCAACACAGGGGCTGGCTGCAGAGTCTGGGCTACGTCGAGCGCTCCGACGGTGCGAATTGGCTGACCGACAGCGGTCGAGAACTGGCGCGGCGTCGGTCCTCCGTGTATCCGAACCTCGAGCGGGGTGAACGCTATGCGCAGACCGACCTCGAGAACGCGTTCGACACGAGTTTCGGCTCGTACATCAAGGGAATTAGTCCGCGGACGGACGACGAGGGAGACCTGGCGTACATCATCGTCAAAGCCCGCGAGGACGGCCCCTACGGCGACGAACTCGATGGCGAGCGGTTCATCTACATTGGGGAAGGCGTCCCGGAGAAGGGGGACCAGCAGTTGACCGGTGCCAATGGAGCGCTCCTCGAGCAGGCCGACCGATCGACCGTCCCGGTGTACTTCTTCTACCAGCCGGCCGACAGCGATGACCTCCGGTACGAGGGACTGGTCGACGTCGTTGACGCCGAGTACGTCTCACGGGACGGGCGGATGATCTATCAGTTCACGATGGAACGACTCGGGCTCGAGCCAGCCGAATTCGAGGCGCTCTCGGAGTCGGTATCCGAGGGGCTCGCGGACGACGAGGACGACGAACTGCCGCTCACCGACGACGAGGAAGAGTTCACCGCGGTCCAGCGACGGGTTCGCTCGAGCGTGTTCCCGAAGGAAGTCACGGCCGCCTACGACGGCCAATGTGCGATCTGCGGCAAATCGCGTGAATCGCCGAGCGGGAGGATCGACATCGAGGCGGCCCATATCTATCCGAAGCAGGCGAACGGCCGGGACAACGTGCAAAACGGCCTCGCGCTCTGTCGGCTCCACCACTGGGCGTTCGACACCGGCTGGCTCGCGGTATCCGACGACTATCGGATTCTCGTCGCCGACCGCCCCGATCTCGAGGGGTACCGGGAGTTTGCGGCGCTCGAGGGGGACTCGCTAACGCTGCCAGCGGACGAGGACCGCCGTCCGCATGCGACGTTCCTCGCCGCACATCGGGAACGGCATGGGTTCGAATCGCCGTAACTGTCCAATGCAGAACAGCTGCACAGACGGACGGAGACGAATATTGACACGCGGACCCATCCGCGGTGGCGAAGTCATTCGTCGACACAGTCATCCCTACGCACCCCGCGCTGGCGCTCGAGTTCGCGCTCGTGGGCCTCCGCGGCGGGTCCGCGATAGGCCGTCGTAAACGAGCGCGACCGATCGGTCGGCGACGGATCGCGGTCGGGAGCGTCACCTGGTCGGTAGGGGATCATCGCCTCGGGACCGACCAGCAACAGCGCGACCTGGCAGGCCTCCGATCTGATCCCGCGGACGTGCCGCGCGGCTTTGCGACGCGCCTCGCGGTCGGTGTGCTCGAGGGCCGCGTCCTCGTCCTGGATGGCCGCGAGCAGCGTGCGCGTGAGGTAATCGATCGACGCGAGACAATCGCGGATGGATTCGGGTTGGTGCCCACCATCGGCGCGGACTCGAGCGTTCGTCGGCGATGCATCTACTCGGTCGGGGCCTTCAAGGCCCCGCGAAGTGTGGTCGGACATGGCTTCCGGAGCGCTGATACGGGAGCTACTGCGGATCGGTGCCGTGAACACCGGTCCGTTTCTCGAAGTATCCCACCTGACCGAGCGGGGGATTCCGTAGCTTCCGTCCGGATCGCATTTCGCGTCCGATTGACTTAGTACCTTTGCATATACGAATCCACCACTTCACAAATACGCATTTGAAGATACTGAAATACGCAGATACGAGTGGTTTCGGTCGCATGGGCGGGTTCTATTGGCAAGTAGCACACGGACTCCGGTATGCGAGAACGCGCCGACTGGATGGTTCCGACCGACGATGCGATTCTGGAGTACGTCCGGGATGCAGGCGAAGTCCCACCGGCAGTTATTGGACGCAATATCGATTCCCATCCGAACTATACCGGTCAGCGCTGCCGCAACCTTGCCGATAACGGGCTACTCGACCGCAAAAGTGACGGCTACTATTCGCTCACGGAGCTGGGTGCCCGCTATCTCGATGAAGACATCGATACAGGCGAGTTAGATACTGACCACTGATGTCTACTCGGAGATTGGTTACGCGACTCGAGCACGGCTACTACGAGACCGACGACCCCGGTGTGCAGTCTCTCGAGGGTGACCTCGACGGAGCCGACCTCGAAGCGGACGACGACTAATTGCTGCGTAGACCGCGGACACTGGGATGCGCGACCGCGTGAATCGACAGGACCGCTGACGACGCGATTCCGACTCGAGCACGGCGTTCGGGTCGCCGTTGTCCTGACTGCGCTACGGCACCGGTCGCCCGAAGCCGATCCGCGACAGCAGCCGCTTACCGGGGACGGTCCTCGATGTCGCTGATCGACTGCGACTCGGACTGTGATCGGCCATCCGACGACGGCTCGTCCATCAATTCGGCCACTTGCCGTTCGAATTCGGAGTCACTGATTTCGCCCGCAACGTACTGCTCTCTGAGCTGTTGTTTCCGATCGTCGGCCGTCGGTTCGACTTTCTCGGCGGCATCGAACTGTCGGAGCAGCGGGTACCGCTGTTCGAGCCGTGTGACGATCGAGACGAGTCGATCGTCACGCGGGAGCGACGCACTCCGGAGGACGGAGACGACGGTTGCGGCGAGAAATCCCACCGCGATCACGCCGAGGACGAAGACGATCAGAACCCACTCGGCGGCTGCGCCGAGCATCGTCAACACGATCAGCACCTCGTTGGCAGGGACACCGCCGGAAAGTGCCGCCAGCCCGTCCAGTATGCCGATCAATCCAGCCCCGGCTGCCAGAATCCCAGTGATGACGAATCCGGCGAAATACACCCAGTGGCGAGCGCCCATATCTCACTGCAAAGCGCGGAGCCGGATTAAATCCACAGGATCGCGGACACAGTTTAGTTCGAATCCGGTGCATCCGTCCTGTGCGTGCGTGTTCGACCGGACGGTCCGATGCGCCGCTCGCTCATCGTGCCGACGTACACGAGCGGCAGAGCCGCGGGTCCGTTGCTCGCCGCGTTCACGGTTCACGGCCGGCACGCGACGGGGCATCGTCACCTCCGCCCGAAATACCGACGCGCCGGGGGCCACGACGAACCACCTCAGACAGGGTTCCGAAGCGCCCAGACGTCCGCGCGGGGCTCGAGCCGGCTCGGTTCCGCCCCACGCTGCGTAAGGATGCCCGCGTGGTACAGCATCGCCTTCAGTTGGAACACCGTCGGCGAGTGGTAGACGGAACTGTCCTCGAGTGCCGCGGGTCGAAGCTCACCGTCTTCGGTAAGCACGCGGCTCCGGACGCCGTCGGTCCCGCGGATGAACAACTCGACGGTGAACGACGGATGCAATCCGTGGAGATAGTCCACGACAGCCACGAGCGACGGCTCCGCGAACCCGTCCTCGTGCATGCACTGGAGTTCGTGGACGAGCAACGCCGTCGCCTCGTAGTCGAACAGCACGCGGCGGGCCAACTGGCCCCACGCCGGCGCGAGATCGGCGAACCGCTTTCCGGAGCGGTACCAGTTCTCGAACTCCGCGAGGGCCGCCTCGACGGACCCGTAGCGCCCCATCGCGAATCGGACGACTTCCTCGCCGAGCGAGGTCAGTTCGACACCCGCGCTGCCCTCGACATCGACACCCTCCTCGATCAACCCGAGGAACGCGGCCCCCTGCCGGGCGCTATCGACGGCACTTACGACCTTGTACTCCGACAGCAGCGTCCCGGTGTCACCGGCCGCGTAGTGTGCCAGCGGATAGCCCAGATAGTTCTTCGGATGGTTCAGGCCGAACGACGCGTCCGCGACCCCCTGTGCGCTCGCCTGAAACCGCAGCGCCGTCGCCTCGGTCGTCGTCCGATTGCCGACGACGCGGGGCACCTCGAGCGGGTCCACGCTCCCGGCGGCATCGACGCCGAGCACGCCGACGTTCAACTCCCGCGCGAGCGTCCGATCGGTCTCGGAGATGGCGGCCGCCGGCGCGGCGAGATACGCCGCGTTCGCCTCGTGAAGTCGATCGTAGGCCTGGAGGATACCACGCTGCGTATCGACGCCGCCGCTGGTCTCCCCTTTCGCCTCGATGGCGATCAGCGGCGGCTCGTCGCCCAGCCGCTCGACGGCGAGGAGATCGGACTCGAGGTCACGGACCCCGACGAGGTCGGGATACCCGCTTCCGATCCGAACGTGGTTAAACGGTGCCAGACGGTCGCGGACGGCCGGGTCGACGGGCTGTCCGGGGAGCCACTCCGCCATGGCGAACTGGGTGTCGGCCACCGCGTAGGCGGTCGACTCGTCCTCGTCGGGAAAGAGCCGCCGCTTCGTGTGGGCCAGCACCTGCGGTTCCGACAGCGACCGGGCCGCGCTACTCATGGCTCAGCATTGGCCACCGGTCCCAATAATGTTCTGGCGAGCGAATCGATCACGCCCAGCTCGTGGCGTGCACCTGTCACTGCCGAACCGGTCGGCCGGGGACCGTCGCGGGCCATGCGTTTGTGTCTCGAGCCCGTACAGACGAGGATGACCGAGGCGACATTCGTCTACGGCGACGGCTGCGGCTTCTGTACGTGGTGGCCGGCGGACGTCGACGAGCGAACGGCCCTCCGCACCGTCGGCTTCAGCGACTGTACCGACGTCGCCGAGCTGGTGAGGGATGCCGTCGAGTTCCTCCGTCAGTTCGAGGACGACGAACGCATCCGCGAGCGCTCCTCCCAGTGGGTTGCCGACAACCGCGGCCGTTTGGGAACGTCTCTCTCGAAGACGCCGCCGGCGCGCCAGCAGTCCGACGACGGCTGACCGAGCGACGGTCGACGCCCAGGGGCGACCGCACGCGGTCCCGATCTGTTTCGCGGTGCTCGAGCCCGCGGCTCGAGCGGTTCGGCCGGAGCCGACGAACGCGAGTGGGACCGGGAACGGTACACCGGACGACGGAACCGGCGGTATCAGACTCGTCTCGGCGATCGACGAGAAGCCGAAATCGACCGCCGACCTCCAGCGCGTGCGGAACGTTCGGGCGAACCCGCGCGTGACGGTGCTCGTCGACCGCTACCGCGAGGACTGGTCGCGTCTCGCCTGGCTTCAGGGTCGCGGCTGGGCGCGGATTCTCGAGTCCGACGCATCGAGCCACGCCGACGCCGTGAGCGCGCTCGAGGCGAAGTACGACCAGTACGGACGCCACGAACTCGGCGACCGTCCGATCGTCTCGATCGCGATCAGGCGGACCGTCTCGTGGGGAACGCTCGCGGACGAATAAGCGCGTGCGAATGCGGTCAGTCGTCGACGAGCGATCGCTCCGCGTTCCCGACGATGAGAAGGGTCCCTGCGACGACGGCGACGGTCGTCACCAGCGGGTTTACGACGCCGAGGGCGGCCGCGGGGACGGCGATCGCGTTGTAGACGAACGCGAGCCCGAGGTTCTGCCTGAGCCGGGCGCGTGCGGCCCTCGCCAGGGCGAACGCACGTTCGACCGACGCGAGGTCGTCGTCGACGATCGCGATGTCGGCGGCATCGGCGGCGAGCGCCGTCCCGCTGCCAAGCGAGATGCCCAGATCGGCCGCGGCGAGCGCGGGTGCGTCGTTCGTCCCGTCGCCGACCATCGCCACGCGGTCCTCGACCTGCATCCGCTCGACCGCCGCCGTCTTGCCGTCCGGCGAGACGCCCGCGAAGACGTGATCGACGCCCGGGTGCCGGTCGAAGACGTCGGCCGCCGTCCCGTCGTCACCGGTCAGGACCACGATGTCGACCCCGTCTTCGTCCAGGGCCGCGACCGTCTCGTCCCACGCCTCGCGGGGTTCGTCGCCGACGATCACGACGCCCTCGGCGGCCCCGTCTCGGCCGACGACGACCGGGAGCCGGCCGGTCTCGCGCGCCCGTTCGATCGTCGCCTCGAGATCGGACGCGAGCGTCCACCCGCGGTCCCGAAAGAGGTCGGGATGGCCGACCAGTACCGGCCGGCCGTCGACGATGCCCTCGACGCCGGTCGCGTGGGTGTGAAACTCTTGGACCGGTAACTCGCCGGGGACGGCCGATCCGCCGTCGGTACGGGCCGTTCCGTCGGCGTCGACCGCATCACCGTCGCCGCCGAACGCCCCGGCGATCGCCGCCGCGGCCGGGTGGGCCGCTCGCTGCTCGAGGGCGGCGGCGGCCGCGAGCAGGTCGTCGGGAGCGTCGGCTTCGCGAACGGTCATCTCCCCGGTCGTGAGCGTCCCGGTCTTGTCGAAGACGACGATGTCGACCGCGCGCAGGCGCTCGAAGACGGTCTCGTCGAAGACCACGATCCCGCGCTCGAGGGCCGCCTCCAGGCTCGCGGCGACGGAGTACGGCGTCGCGAAGCCGAGCGCCCACGGGCTGGCGACCATGAGCGTCATGAGGGCGGCCAGGGCGGCGGTCAGCCCGCTCGCCCCGGTGAGGAACACGCCCGCGCCGACGACGATCGCGGCGGCGATGACGATCGGGACGAGGGTCGCGGCGAACTCGTCGGCCCGGTGTGTGACCCCGTGGTCCGCGCTCTGGACGTTCCAGACGACCCGCGTGAGCCGCTCGATGCTGCTGGTCGTTCGCTCGCCGACGTCGACCACCGCCGCATCGGTGGTGACGACCGACCCCCCGACCACGTCGTCGCCCGCCGTTTTCGAGACCGGGAGGGACTCGCCCGTCACGACGGCCTCGTCGACCGCACAGTCGCCCTCGGACAGCGTCCCGTCGACGGGGATGCGCTCGCCCTCCCGGACGAGCACGCGGTCGCCGGACTCGAGGTCGGCGACGGGGAGTTCCGTCGTCGAGCCGTCATCGGCGTACAGCCGAGCGGTGTCGACCTGCGAGACGGTGAGGTCGGTCAACCGGTCCGTCGCGCGGCGCTTGACCGTCGCCTCGTAGTAGGTCGCGCCCATCACGACCGAGGCGACGATGATCGTCAGATCGAAGTAGAGATTGGTCTGCCCGAGAGCGGAGACGAGGACGCTGAAGACGTACGCGCTGAGTACCGTCAGGGCCGCGAGCAGGTCCGTCGTGGGCCGTCGGAGTTTCAGACTGACGTACGCGCCCCGCAGGAGCGGGCCGCCGGTCAGGTAGACGATCGCGCCGGTCATGAACAGAAACAGGGGCAGATACAGCGGCCCGCTGAAGCCGGTGAACGCACCCTCGAAGTGCTCGATCGCCCCCCAGTCGGTAAACGACGTCAGAAACATCGGGTAGAGGACGGCCACGAACGGCAACAGGAGGAACGAGCCGAAGACGACGCCGACGACGTACCGCATCTCGAGCATGTCCTCCGAGCGGCGCTTCCGAAGCCCGGACATCTCCCGGGAGCGGCGGGTGCCGCCGGTCTCGTCGTCGGCGGTCGCGTCCTCCCGGAGATACGCCGTGTAGCCGAGCGTACTCAACGCGTCCGCGAGCGCGTCGGTCGCGATCCGTTCGGGATCGTGATCGACGCGGATCGTCTCCGTGACGTAACTCGCCTCGGCCTCGCAAACGCCGTCGCGACCCTCGGCGACGGCCTCGAGGAAGGCCTCGCAGGTCGCGGAGTGCATGCCGTCGATCCGGAAGAACGTGCGGACGGTCCCGGCCGGTCGTTCGTCGCCCGTTGCGGTCGGCTGCGGGTCGGTCTGCGGGTCCGTGGACTGCGAGGGGTCGCCGTCGTCCACGGCGGAGCCGCCGCCGTCGTCACTCGTCCCGAACTCGGCGGCCACGTCTCGGCAGCCGGCCGAGCAGAACTCGTCCGGGGCCGACTCGGCGTCGGGCTCCGGGCGCGGTGTCCCGCACAGCCGACAGCGGTCGTCCCAGTCGCTGCCCGTGCGTCGATCGCTCACAGTGGTAGCTGTGGGTTCGACGGCCATAACAGTGACCGATCGTACCGCCCGCCGAGGTGGCCGGCTCGCTGCCGAGTCGCGTCCTCCGCCGACGTTTTGGCGTCCGGGCCGCTCGCGATCGGGGATGTCGCCCCGTCGCGGCGCTCAGCGTCGTTCGACGACGGTCCCCTCCTCGCCGACCGCGACCGCTCGCTCGCCGGTGGTCGCCGTCGAAACGGCGATGAGTGCGTCCGGTGCCTGCGTCCCGACCCGGTCCCAGCCGGCCGCACGCGTTCGTTCATAGAGCACGCCGTCCGCGTCGCAGGCGATCGTCTCCCCCTCGCGGCGGGCGATCCCGCAGATCGCCTCGTCACCGACCCGGTCCGGCGTCCACGTCGAGCCCCCGTAGCGGTGGACGACCCCGTCGTCGTCGCTCACCAGACAGTCGCCCCGTCCCAGCGTCGCGAGGGCCTCGAGCGTGCCGCCGGCCCCGTCGAGACCGACGCGATCGAACGAGTGGCCGCCGTCGGTCGTCTCGAAGACGCTGTCGTTCGTGTCACAACAGTAGCCGACCGACGCATCCGCGAGCGCGATCGCGCTCAGACTCGCGCCGCTGCCCGGCGTGATCGGGTCGTCCCACGCGCACTTGCCGTCACGATACCGTCCGCGGAGGACGGTCCCGGAGCCGGTGATCAACAGAACCGTCTCGTCCCCGCTCGTCCCGCCGACGGCGACCCCCACCCAGTTGTCAGTGCTGTCGGCGGGTGCCGTGTAATCCGTGTGACGCCCCGTCTCGGCCTCGAGCCGGCCCAGCGAGCCGCTGTCGCCTGCGACCCAGACCGCCTCGCCCCCGTCGGTGGCGTCGACGCCGGTGAGTTCGTCGCCCGCGGCGGCCGGCCCGTCCTCGAGAACGATCGACCACGCACCGGTGTCGGCACCGTCGACCGGCGCTCCCGCGAGGACCAGCCCGTTTTCGCCCACTGCGTAGACCGCTCCGGCGTCGGTCACGCAGACGTCCCGGAGCGTCGCGTCGGTCGGCACATCGACGAGGTGCCAGTCAGCGTCGCGGTCGTCCTCGCCCGCGGCGGCCGGACCGTCCCCGGCCCCGGTCCGCTCGAGGGGCGGGCCACCGCCACCCGCGATAGCCGCATCGCCTTCCCCCTCGGCAGCCGTATCGCCGTCGGTTCGACCCGCCGACGGCCGCCACAGGTAGAGCGCGATCGGGGGCACGATGTAGGTGGCCAGCGCGAGGGCGATGAACCCGCGATGGAAGACTGCCAACGTCCCGAACGCCGTCAGACCCGCCGTCGCGACCGCGTGGACCCATGTCTTCGTGTAGTCGCGAAAGAACGAGACGAAACCGCCGCGCGGGCGCGTATCCTGGGTCGCCATTGGGCGTGGCTGCTCGAGTGAGCGTACCGGACTGGCGCGCAAAAACGTACTGCCGGCACGTCCGGTTCGGGACGGGCGCTCGATCGTCTCCGCGTCCGGGTCCCGATCGACGCGGGCCGCGTCGATCTCGAGGTCGTCCGCGAAGTCGTCTACGGAATCGGCTGGCTGGGTGCCACCAGTCCTGGTTTCGATAGAATCGGCTATCGTAGCGACTGACAGTCGATGCACACCTGATCGCACGAGGGCGTTGCGATCAGTGTGTAAATCGTTTCAGTTGCTACTATAACTCTCGGATATCACGCTCGCGCTCAGCGAAGGCAGATGCCATCTGCGAGCGCCCAGCGTTCTGTATACAGACGAACGCGATACATGTCGTGTTCTTACTCATAGTGTGGTTGCTGTTGATTAGTCGTCTTCTGATACGGCTGTCTCGGTTGGATCGACTATCTGTCCCGTCTCAAAGCCGTCCCAATCGAACGTACGTTGGAAGTACAGCGCCACATGGACGAGTGCGAGCAAGACGGGTACTTCGATAAGCGGGCCGACGACGGTCGCGAAGGCGACACTAGATCCGACTCCAAAGACGGCGACTGAAACGGCAATCGCCAACTCAAAATTATTCGATGCCGCGGTGAATCCGATTGCGGTCGTCGTTGAGTAGTCCGCTCCAATGCCGCGACCCATCCCGAAGCTTACGAGGAACATCACGACGAAGTAAATCGTCAGTGGGACGGCAATCAACAGAACGTCTGCTGGGGCCCCGACAATGTTCTCGCCTTGCGTGGCGAACATTACAATGATGGTGAACAGCAATGCGATCAGCGTCAGTGGATCAATTTTGGGAACAAATTCGTCGTCATACCACTCCTCGCCCTTCGTTCGCGTTCCGACATACCGAGTAAGGAACCCACCTGCAAAGGGGATACCAAGGAAAATAACGATTGCTTCGAACACTTGCATCGGCGTGATATCGAAGGTCGTAATCCCGGTGACAAGCGTCTCCATACCCAATAGCGGCGGGAGGAAGAGGGCAAAGAACCAGACGTACACCCCATAGGTGAGGATCTGAAAGAGACTATTGAACGCGACTAAGCCGGTAACATACTCAGTCGATCCTTCAGCAAGTTCGTTCCAGACCAGCACCATCGCGATACACCGGGCCATTCCGATGAATATGAGTCCAAGGAAATACTCGGGACGAGCCGGTAGACCGGGTACAAGCCCGCTGAAGAAGATGGTTGCAAGCCCGAACATTAGCGTCGGGCCAATCAGCCAGTTCTGAATGAGGCTCAACCCGAGAACCCGCCAGTTACTGAATACAGTCGGAAGCCGCGAGTAGTCCGCCTTCGCCAACGGTGGGTACATCATTAAGATAAGACCGAGTTCGACGAGGTGGAGGTCCTGAATTGGTCGGGTCACTGACGGAGCGGCATAGCCGATGCCGACACCAATCGCCATCGCACCGAAGATCCAGACAGTGAGATACTTATCCAGAAAGTCCATTGACCGTGGATCGCCACAGCTCTCGCAGCCGCAGTTCGGGCCGTGTTCGTGGGTAGTGTTACTCATCGTTCACGCTCCCTCCGAGGACTGTTACGAGGGCGACAGCACGCTTGGTCGCTCTGTACTTCTTCCAGCGTCCGTCGTTCCGACTCGAGACAAGCCCCGCTTCGACGAGTGCTGAGAGCGCATGGCTGAGACCACTCTCGGTCACATCGACGACCGCGTTCAATTCGCAGACGCAGAGTTCCGTTTCTGCGGCGACGAGAACGCGAACGAGCGTATATCGCGTCTCGTTGGCCAGCGCTGAAAGAACGTCGAGTTCGGCGTTGACCTGTTCCGGCCCAATCGCTGCTTCGAGCGTGCTGAGTTCGTTGAGCCGTTCTTCGAGATCCTCGTTGCGACACTCTCCGAGTTCGTCTTCGAGATATCGTTGTAGTCGGTCCATTGCTTGCGCCATCACCAGTCGATTGATGAGATACTAAATTAATACTTCCGGTAGAAATCTGCTGTATCGAGTATGAGGTCTACGTACGGGAAGTATCCACACTATTAGAATAGACCCCAATATTTTTGATTGAGCACTCTCTAAACTCTCCTATGGAAAACAAGCAAAGAGCTGAGTCCCGTCCTGTTCGTATCAGTGAAACCAGTCGGAAGCAACGGAACGGATCGGAGTTCGTTGGTGCGTTCGGGAAGAAAACCGGGAGTTCTGATCTTCTTTTTACTGAGGGCCTACTTCCAGAACAGGATGGCACAGTCGCTCGTAACGAACCACCGTCGCGGCAGTTAGAAATTTGTCTCGAAAAACTCGAGGCGGAACTGAACCGATATGGCAAAGGCTTGGATAACGTTCTCCAATTAACACTATATCTTACAGATATGGATGCATATGAGGAGATCAATGAGACTTACGAGCAATTTTTCGACACGACGTGTCCTGCGCGGACAACAGTAGGTGTTTGCGAACTGCTCGGTGGTGCGGTGGTGACTGTTGATGGTGTTATCGCCATTGAATGAAGTATTACGTTCGCACACCTACCTAACAGCTGTGTCACCGGATACGATGTCTAACGAATCGGGTTTCAACAGAGCCAGTTGCTACTATACTCGTCGCTCATCGTCGTACCCGCGATTCGACACCTCGCGGGATCAATCTCGGGCAAGCGAATACCGGCTACCGGAGTCGAGCGGTCGGATCGGCCCGCTCGAGGCCGTGTGGTCCGGACTACCGATCACTCCGTGCGGGGCCGCGTGACCAGCGAGACGGTGAGAATACCGTTGTTGTAGCTCGCCTCGCGATCCTCGCCGAATGCGAGGTCCGACGTGAGCGGTGTGACGGTCCGCTCGAGGACGTGGTCCCCCCGGTCGACGGTGAGTCGGAGGCGACGGGAGTCGGCTTCGATCGTCACGTCGTCGATTCCTGCGGGGGCGATGTCGACGACGGCTCGGAACCGGTCGGCCGCGTCCTCGTAGACGAACTGCGTCGGGAAGGGAAACGACGCCGCGTCGGGTGCCGAACTGGCGGACATGAGACGGCGTTCCGCCGACGGACGGAAGGGTCCCAGGGTGAACAGGTGTACGTTTGATATCCCTGTCGAGCACGGGATGGACGGCAGCCGCCCGGCGGTCCGACCGCGCAGTGGGGACGATCGGGACCGGCCACCGGTCCCCAAGTCACTGTCGCGAGCGAGCGGGAGACGCGAACGGGCGTCGTATACTGATTTTATACCTCACATATCGGAACAGCAGTCATATAGTCGTCCAATGGGAATCAGCACTCGTGACTACTAAACTCAATCTCAGCGATGCACTCAGCTACGGGTTCGATCGGATCACGACCCGTGGCGGAGCGATCCTCCTCGTCGTCTACGCTCTGTTCCAACTCGCCATGCAGGTGAGCGTGCAATCGCTCTTTTCGCGGGTGCTCGCGGACGTGTTCCCCGACGAGAAGTCCTCACAGCTCTATCCACTCGCCGTCGACCTGCCGATCGCCGTCAGTGCCGGGGTAACCGCCCTCCTCGTGCTCGTCGGGGCCGTTATCGGAGTCGTGACGATACGGGCGCTATACGCGGGAATCAACGACGTTCCGACGGCGGACCATACCCGCCGACTCGCCCGAACCGCCGGCGTGACGGTCATCGTCTCCGTCGTCACCTTCGTTGCAGTGCTGGTCGGGACGGCCTTTCTCATCTTCCCCGGCATCTTCCTTGCGGTCAGTCTGGTATTCGCCACCGTCGTCGTTATCATCGAGGACGCTGGCGTCATCGAATCGCTCGAGCGGAGTTGGGAACTCTCGTCCGGACATCGGTTTCGCCTCCTCGTTCTCGGGGTGATTATCGGTGCCGGCGGCGGGCTGGTTAGGCTCGCGTTCGGCATCGTCGGCGTGTTCGCTCCCGTCGTCGGCGAGCTAGCGACGACGGTCACGTCCGGCGTTCTCTCCCTGTTCGGTGCCGCGGTTCTCGTCGGTGCGTACCGACAACTCGCCGGGGATCGAGAACCGCGCAGTCCGTCCGAGTGGTGACGGCGGTCCGACCGACGCGGTGATGAGTGTGATTCGACCGGCGGCGATTACGACGGGGGAGCGAGCCACTGTCTCCGCGTCGTCCCGCGGCACTCCTCAGAGGTAGCCGAGGTCCGCCAGCCGCTCTTTGGTCCCGTCGCGCATCTCGACCTCGCCCGTGCCGTTCGCCTCGGCGAGCGGGTCGAACCGGTCCTCGAGTCGCCGCCGCAACGTCCGGACCCGTTCGGGTTCCGCGTCGCTGATATCGGTGTGTTCGAGCGGATCGGTTCGCACGTGGTGGAGCCGCTCGGAGCCGTCGTCGCCGCGGACGTACTTGTACTCGCTCGTGCGGATCGCCCGCAGCCGGCGGTCGAACTCCCGAACGGCTGCCGGAACCTCGCCGAACCGGGCTTCGAGGCGCTCGATCGAGGGCTGCGGCGCGACGTACTCGGCGAAGACGGCGTCGCGGTTCCGAGCGTCGGACGCGGGGTGGAGCGACCGACTCGACCACTGCTCGCGGAGCTCGGGATCGTCGATTCCGGCCGTCTCGAGCAGCGTCGCCGGGAGGTCGAGCAGTTGGGCGAGGTCGGACCGTCGCCCGCCGCCGGTGAACTGACCCCCGTGACAGACCAGCGGGACGGTCAGCAACGTGTCGTAGAGGTTGTACTGGTGGCCGAAGAAGCCGTGTTCGCCGATGTGCTCGCCGTGGTCGCCACAGACGACGAATAGGGTGTCCGGCCACTCGCCCGCGTCCTCGAGAGCGGTTCGGAGCCGACCGAGTTGGGCGTCGACGTAGGCGAGTTCGGCGCGGTAGAGTCCCCGGAGCAGGGCGAACTCGTGATCGGAGATGTCGTAGTCGTCACAGTCGTAGGCGCGGGGGTCCTGTCTGATCGCGGTCGCCTCCTCGTAGCTGGCTCCCACGGGGAGGAACCGTTCGGCGTACTCCCGCGGCGGGTCGTACTCGACGTGGGGTTCGATGAAGTTGCAGAACAGAAAGAACGGACGGCTATCGTCGCGGTCGCCGAGCCAGTCGGCGATCCAGTCGACCGCGCGGGCGGAGCCGTCGTCGCCGGCTGGCTGGAACAGTTCGCTGTAGAGGATGTTGGCGGCGTTGACGACGGGGTTGCCGTCGAAGAGACGTGCGCGGGTCGCGAGGAGTTTCTCACGGATGTCCTCGCCGCGGACGACCGCGCCCATGTCGGCGTCGGACTGAATGTACTGCCAGCCCTTGCGGAGGTCCGCGAAGCCGCGATCGAAGCCGAACTCCGCGGTGATCCAGGTATTGTTCGAGACGCCGATCGTCTCGAACCCCGCGTCGGCGAAGGCCTCGGGAACGGTTCGCAACTCATCGTCGAGATAGGTGTGGCCGCCGTGCGTGCCGTGTTCGGAGGGATAGGTTCCGGTAAAAAGCGACGCATGAGAGGGAAGCGTCCAGGGCGCGGTCGCGAACGCGTTCTCGAACGCGGTTCCCTCCTCGGCGAGTCGTGTCAGTGTCGGCGTCGGGTGCGTGCAAACGGAATCGTCGCTCGAGGCGGGTCGGTCGTCCGGTGCCGAGCGGAGCCCGACGGAACCGGTCGGGGCCGCGTTTCGCTCGGCTGGCACCGACTGCGTCCCGACGCTTTTCGCCCGCGCCGTATCGAGGACGACGAGAACGACGTTCCGCACAGCACGATGTGACTCGTCGTCACGTCCGTTGGAGTCCGACATGGATACGCTACTTCCACGGCAGGCAGGGAAGGTCACCAGCCCGGAGTATGCAGGGCGTCGATGGCTGTTACCGGCTGATTTCCCGACGGATACGCCGAGCACGGGACGATCCGAGATCGGTCCGGGAACCGCGGCGGCCCGACCCTACGGGTCGAGTCGTCACCGTCGACCGCCCCTTCGTCCGGCTGGGGTCCACGAGCGGACGCTGCTGGACCCGGACGCGGACCCGATTCCCCACGGAGCGGCACTCGAGAGCGCGTTCAGAGATCGCTGCCGCGCTCCGAGTAGAGCACGGGAAGCGTGACGAACGCGGCGACGGCGAGCCCGAGGACGCCGCTCCCGGCGAGCGACGAGATGGGCCAGTAGTAGCCCGAGATCGCGAGCAGGGACACGACACCGGCGGCGACGGCCGCGGCTCTCGCGGTGAGGGCGCGGCTCCCGTGAATCGGGCCACGACCCGCGTCGACCTCTCGAGCGAGGGCGGCGAACTGCCAGCCGGCGAACGCGCCGACCGACGCGCCGACGAGCAGGACGGCGTCGGAAGCGGCTCCGCTCGTGACGAACGCGACGGCGGCGAGGGCGACGGCCAGTCCGAACCCGAGCGTGCCCCGCCGGGCCGGGTACCGATCCAGAAGCCGCCAGACGAGGAGGAGAAAGACCAGTCCGATGCCGACGCCGGCGACGACGTCGACGAGGTAATGGACTCCGAGGCCGACCCGGGAGAAACAGACCACCGTCACGATTCCGGCGGCTCCGACGTATCGCTGGCGGCGCGTGCCGACGGAGCCGTACTCGGCCAGGCTCAGGTAGACGATCGTCGTCAGCAGGGCGTGGCCGCTCGGAAACCCGTACCCGGTCGCCGTCGCGGTGGCCTCGTACAGCGGGTGGACCGCTTCCGGGAGCGCCTCGATGTCCACGAGCGTCCGCTCCGGCCGCGGCAGCGCGAAGACGTGTTTCAGCGCCGTGATGAGCGACAGGCCGGCCAGCAGTAATCCGAAGACGGCGGCGATCCGGTCTCGGTTGTCGGTCTCCAGCCAGTAGCTGGTCCCGACGAGCGCCCCCAGGAACCACACGTCGCCGAGTTGGGTCACCACCCCGAGTACGACGACGGCCCACTCGGGGGCCACCTCGCGGAACGCGTCGAACCAGCCGATCCCTCGAGTCATACTTACGCTACGGACGACGACGCATATAAGCGATTCCGCTCGGCCGGACGGCCGACGCCGCGAGCGGCCCCCGATCGATGTCGTTCACTCGCCGCGGACCGTCACGCGAACGCGGGAAAACCCTCATTTCCGTGTCACCTGTAGGTTTCCGAGACGCGCCATCGCTCGGCGTACGAGGGACCCTCATGAGTGAGATATCGGAGCCCCAGCGCGGGCGTATCGATCCGGAGTACGACCACCGGCGCGTGGACGGCGTCGACGAGGGGCGACTCGAGACGCTGCTCTCCGAGTACGCGATCGGTCGGGACGATCACGAGAACGCGCCCGCGTTCGTGATCCGACCGGACGACGTGCAGGCGGTGATTCGCCTGTTGCGCGACGAAGCCGGGTTCGACCACCTCTCGTGTATCACGTCCCAACAGTACGAGGATCGCTACGAGTCGATCGTCCACATGACCAAATACGATCGGCGGACCCACGAGGTGACGCTGATCGTTCCGTTACCGCCGGCCGAGCCGGTCTGTGAATCCGCCGAACCGGTCTTCCGGACCGCCGACTGGCACGAGCGGGAGGCCTACGACCTCGTCGGCATCGAGTACGCCGGCCACCCGGACCTCCGTCGAATTCTCCTCCCTGAATCGTGGCAGGGACACCCGCTCGCACTCGAGTACGACCAGGACAAACCGCAGGTCGTCAGCTACAGCGAACACGCGAACCCGCTCGCGGCGGACCACCGCGTCACCGAGTCGGACACGATGTTGCTCAATATCGGGCCACATCACCCGGCAACCCACGGCGTGCTCCACCTCGAGACGGTACTGGACGGCGAGTCGGTCGTCGAGGTCGACCCCGATATCGGCTACCTCCACCGGTGTGAGGAACAGATGTGCCAGAACGGCACCTATCGTCACCAGATCATTCCGTACTCGAACCGCTGGGACTACACGGCGAACCTGCCCAACGAGTGGGCGGTCGCCCGGGCGATCGAGGACATCGCCGACATCGAGGTTCCCGAGTACGCGCAGGTCCTGCGGACGATGGCGACCGAGTTCGGACGACTGCTCGGCCACTTCCTCGCGGTTTCGACGTTCGCCCTCGACGTCTACGGCGACTTCACGGCCATCTTCCAGTACGGCATGCGCGATCGCGAAGTCGTCCAGGACATCTTGGAGGACCTGACCGGCCAGCGGATGATGTTCTACTTCTTCCGGCTGGGTGGCGTCTGCTGGGACCTGCCCGACCCCCGCGCGGCGTTCATCGAGAAGTGCCGGGACTTTCTCGACGAACTCCCCGCGAAGGTCGACGAATACCACGATCTGCTGACCGGCAACGAGATATTCCAGATTCGAAGCATCGATACCGGCGTCCTCGAGCCAGCAGTCGCCAAAGAGTACGGCTGTACGGGCCCCGTCGCTCGTGGTTCCGGGATCGACTACGATATCCGACGGGACGACCCCTACGGCTACTACGACGATCTGGAATGGGATGTCGTCACCGAGGACGGCTGTGACAACTACGCGCGTGTCCTGGTCCGCCTCCGCGAGGTCGAGGAGTCGGCGAAGATCATCGAGCAGTGTCTCGACTTGCTCGAGGACTGGCCCGAGGACGAGCGGACGGTCCAGAGTAACGTCCCGCGGACGCTCAAGCCGGACGCCGGAACCGAGACCTACCGCGCCGTCGAGAGCGCGAAGGGCGAACTCGGAATCTACATCCGTGCGGACGGCTCGAACTCGCCGGCGCGGTTCAAGATCCGCAGCCCGTGTTTTCACAATCTCTCAGCGCTGCCGGAGATGGCCGAGGGCGAGTACGTCGCGGACCTGATCGCGTCGCTCGGGAGTCTCGACATCGTGCTGGGAAGCGTCGACCGGTGATCGGTCGGACGCACGCGGCTCCCGTCTCGGCCGATCGACACCGAACGCCGAGTCCTCGAGCGGCGTCGCAAGGAACCGACCGGTCACGACACCCGTCCGCCGCAAGTAGCAGCAATATAGTCCGCTATCTCCGACGAGAGGGAGAACTATTAACTGTCGCGGTATCAGGAGTCGAACGTATGTCGATGTCGATCGATCGGTGGCGGTGGAGTACCGTCATCAGAGATCGCTGGACAGCGCTCGAGCGCGACTGGCAGAGCGTCGTCGTCGGTGCAACGATCGTCGGACTCGTCAGCGTTCTCGGCCTGCCGATCCCCTGGTGACGAATGGGCGTCCGTCGACTCCTTCCGGGGATCGTCGCGCTCTGTCTCGGTGCCGTCCTGGCCCGGTGGGTCGCCCGCGTCGTCGGCGTCAACCACCTGCTCGTCGCCATCGCGCTGGGCGTCGTCGTCTCGAACGCCGTCGGCCTCCCGGACGACTGTGACCCCGGCGTCGCGACGCACAAACTGTGGCTCGGGTCCGGGATCGTCCTCATGGGTGCGTCGATATCGACCGCGACGGTTCTCGAGGTCGGGGGACCGGTCTTTCTCGTCGTGCTCGCCGTTACCGGGATCACGCTCGTCGTCGTGGAACTCCTCGCGCGAAACGTCTTCGGCCTGACCGAACGGCTGGGGACGCTGCTCGCGGCCGGGGCGAGCATCTGTGGCGTCTCGGCGGTCGTCGCGGTCGCCGGTGCCGTCCGGGCGACGGAAGACCAGGTCGCCTACGCGGCGGCCACGGTCCTGCTGTTCGACGCGATTACGATCGTCGTCTACCCGATCGTCGGCGACCTGCTCGACCTGTCCGGCGCGGTCTTCGGAACGTGGGCCGGCGTCAGTATGTTCTCGACCGGGCCGGTCGTCGCGGTCGGCTTCGCCTACTCCGACGCCGCCGGTCAGTGGGCGACGATGACCAAACTCTCGCGAAACGCCCTGATCGGGGTCGTCGTTCTCGGGTACGCGAGCTACTACGCACAACGTGGAGACGACGGCGCAGCCTCCGTCCGGACCCTCTGGGCCGAGTTCCCGAAGTTCGTGCTCGGCTTTCTCGCCCTCGCCGCGCTCTCGAGTCTCGGCGTCTTTTCGTCGGCCCAGCAGGCCTCGATCGAACACGCGTACAACTGGTTGTTCCTGCTTGCGTTCGTCGGCCTCGGGACCGAAATCCGCCTCGCCGACATCAAGAGCACCGGGCTACTGCCCGCGGTCGTCGTATTGCTGGCGTTGCTCGTCGGGAGCCTCCTCTCGTTGACCGTCCTCTCAGTGCTGTTCTGAATTCGTTGCGAGGGGTGGCCGATCCGGTCCCGTGGCTCCCGATCCGTTCGGAGACCGTGTCATCGGTGTCGGTAATACTTTCGGCCGCACCCCGGGGGCCGCCGCGCCGCCGCTGGCTGCGAGGCTGAGCCCTCGAGCGCACGGAACTTACTTGACGATGAGCGCGCAACCAACCGTCATATGTCCAACGGAACGTTCGAGGGCTACGGCGGGCGACACGTGCCGGAACCGCTTCGGGAACCGCTCGAGCGACTCGCGACGGTCTACGACGATATCGCGGACACCGAGGCGTTCCAGTCCGAATTACGGGGCGTGCTCGAGGAGTTCGCCGGGCGGCCGACGCCGCTGTACTACGCCCGAAACTTGAGCGAGCGCTACGGGGCCGAGATCTACCTCAAGCGGGAAGACCTGCTCCACGGCGGGGCCCACAAGATCAACAACGCGCTCGGTCAGGCGCTGCTGGCCAAGCGGGCGGGTCGCGACCGCCTCATCGCCGAAACCGGGGCCGGCCAGCACGGCACCGCGACCGCGATGGTCGGTGCCCTGCTGGGCCTCGAGACGGAGATCTACATGGGGAAGAAAGACGTCGAGCGCCAGGAAATGAACGTCTTCCGCATGCGGCTCATGGGAGCCGAGGTCAACGAGGTTACCCGCGGCGACGAGGGCCTGGCCGATGCCGTCGACGCCGCGCTCGAGGACTTCGCCGAGAACGTCGAGGACACGCACTACCTGGTGGGCAGCGTCGTCGGCCCCGACCCGTTCCCGCGGATGGTTCGGGACTTCCAGAGCGTCATCGGTCGGGAGGCCCGCGAGCAAATACAGGAGCGGACCGGCGACCTGCCCGACGCCGCGGTCGCTTGCGTCGGCGGCGGGTCGAACGCGATCGGGCTCTTTCACGCGTTTCGGGACGATCCCGTCGCTTTCTACGGTGCCGAAGGCGGCGGCGACGGTGCGACCTCGAGCAAGCACGCGGCCCCGCTCGCGAAGGGGACTGACGACGTCATTCACGGCATGAAGACCCGCGTCATCGACGACGACGTCGAGGTCCACTCCGTCTCCGCGGGGCTCGACTACCCCGGCGTCGGCCCCGAACACGCCATGTTCCGGGCCGTCGGTCGCTGCGACTACACCGGCGTCACGGACGACGAAGCGCTCGCGGCGTTCCGGGAACTGAGCGAGACCGAGGGGATCATTCCCGCACTCGAGTCCAGCCACGGGATCGCTCGCGCGATCGAACTGGCGGAGGCCGGCGAGCACGAAACCATCCTCGTTAACCTCTCGGGGCGCGGTGACAAGGACATGGAGACGGCGGCGGCGAAGTTCGAACTCTGAGCGCCGACTCGAGACGCCACGGGCGGTCCACCGCTCGCGGAGCGCAGGCGGTCAGAGGTGCCCTCGGACGCGATTCCGCAGTTGTGTTGCCTCGTCGGCCTCGAGTCGGGTCCGCGGGAGCGATAGGGACACGTCGTCGTCCGCGAAGCGGGGCACGAGGTGGACGTGCGCGTGCTCGACGGTGCCGACGAGCGGCCCGCTGGTGTGAAAGACGCTGAACCCGCGCGGCTCGAGCGCCGTCTCCAGCGCGTTCGAGACGGTGCGGACCGTCTCGAAGACGGCCGTCGCGGTCGATTCGTCTATCGTCAGGACGTCCGACTCGTGGGTCCGCGGAACGACGAGGCTGTGTCCCGTCGTGGCCGGATTCTCGTCCAAAAACGCGACGGTGTGCTCGGTTTCGGACAGAACGTACGCCGATCGCTCGCCCGCGACGATCCGACAGAACTCACAGTCGTCGTGCATACCCGAATACGATCATGAACGAACATATAGGTATCTCCGGTCGATGCGGTGAGCCCGCTACCACTCTTCCGGCGCGGTCGCGGCTCGATGTCCCGTTCGACCGACTGCACGAACGGGACTGCAAGGGAGACGAGAACGACGGCCGAAAATACCCGTGTCACGGCCCGTCTCTGTCGGAAAGAAGACCGTGAAGTCGGACAGCAGCGCGGCTGAATGACGAACTCGTCTCCCCACCACCTGCTACAGTACGCCGTGCTCGTCGCGGAGCGCTCGGTACCGCTCGAGGTACCGGTCTGCCACCGCCGACCGGTCGTAGTCGGCGAACGCCTCGTCGTACGTGCGATGCTCGAGATCGCCCGCGGCGAGGATGGCCTCTGCGAGTTCGACCTCGCTGGTCGTTCGGAATCCTCGGTCCCTCCCTTCGACGAGTTCGTGTGCGCTGGAGTTGGCGTGGTACTCCACGATGCCGACACAGCCGGCGGCCAGCGCCCACAGCATCTCCGTCGGGAAGACGCAGTGGTCGGCCGTCTGCGCGAAGACGTGAGCCCCGCGGTAGGCCGCGATCCGATCCTCGAGATCGAGGTCGCCGACGAAGGTCACCCGGTCTTCGATCCGGAGGTCGGCCGTCAGTTGTTCGTACGCCGCTCGCTCGGGTCCGTCGCCGACGACCGTCGCTTGCCACTCGCGATCACGGAGTTCGGCCAGCCCCAACAGCAGGCTCTCGAGGTTGGCACCCGCATCGAGTCGCCGGGCGTAGATTACGTCGACTTCCGCGCCCGGTTCGACATCCCGAATCCGGTCGCAGTCGATCGGGTTCGGGATCGTCTCGATGCAGTCGCCGTCGGCCCCGAGTTCCCGGACCCACGTCCCGACGAGTTCCGACGGCGTGACGATCCGGTCGGGCCGCCCCGCCGCGAGCTGCGTCCACCGCGTGTCGTCGATGCCGCCGTCGCCGTACCACTCGAGGACGAGCGGTGCACGGGCCATCGTCGCACCCAGTGTAGCGGCGACGACCTGGCTCGGCGGCTGGGGGCCGACGTGGATCACGTCCGGGCGCGTGGCCGCGAGGACGAACGGCAACCGCAGGAGGAACGAACTCCGGGCGTCCGTCCCGGTCGCGACTGCGTGGTATGTTATCCCGTCGTGTTCGTATGTCGACTCCTCGCCGGCCCAGAACCCGGCACAGTACCAGTGGACGTCGTGGCCGCGCTCCGCGAGGAGGTCACAGACGGTCCGAAACCGCTGGTTCGTCTCAGTATCGCGGTGGTGAACCGTTTCGAACGAGACGAACGCGATTCGCATCTGCTCACAGCATCCCAGTGAAAGGATAAAAATCACCCTGTTTCCGTCGAAAGCGGGCCTGACAGTCACCGAGTTGCCGGTCGGTACGTCACGTTCGTCGCGGGCGGAACCGGTCCCGACCGAAACGACTACCCCCTCGAGTCCGTACGGCTCTGGCATGCACAGCTACGACATCGAGCGCTACCTCAACATTCGGAGCGCCTACGGTGCCTCGTTCGGTCCCGACGGCGAACGGCTCTCTTTCCTGCTGGACACGACCGGCACGCCGCAGCTCTGGACGCTCGAGGAACCCCGCGGCTGGCCCGAACAGCGGACCTTCTACGACGAGCGGGTGACCTTCGCCTCGTGGTCGCCCGAGCGCCCGGAGCTGCTCTTCGGGATGGATGAGGGCGGCAACGAGCGCGCACAACTGTTCCGGCTCGATGCCGAAACCGGCGCGATCGAGAACGTGACGGCGATGCCGGAGGCCAAACACCGCTGGGGCGGCTGGAGCCACGACGGCGACCGGTTCGCGTTCACCTCGAACCGCCGGGACGAGTCCGTCTTCGACGTCTACGTCCAGAACCGCGACGAGACCGGGAGCGATGCCGAACTCGTCTACGAGGGCGACGGCTGGCTCTCGCTGTCGGGCTGGAGTCCCGACGACTCCCGGCTGCTGGTCTCACAGGCCTACTCCAACTTCGATCAGGATCTGTCCGTGCTCGACCTCGAGACGGGTGATCTCGAGCACCTCACGCCCCACGATGGCGACGTACGCTACCAAAGCGCGAACTGGGCCCCGGACGGCAAGGGGATCTATCTCGTCACCGACGAGGGCGAGGCGGAGACGCTCTATCTCGCCTATCTCGACCTCGAGACGGGCGATCTCGAGCCCGTCGTCGACGGCGAGTGGAACGTCGACGGCATCGCGCTGGACGACGATACCGGTCGGTTCGTCTACTCGGAAAACGTCGAGGGATACACCGAGCTGACCGTCGGGGAGTTCGACGGGGCCGATCCGACCGCGTTCGAGACGTTCCCCGAACCCGACCTGCCGGGCGGCGTCTCCGGCGGCGTGAGTTTCGGTCCCGATGCCGAGCGGGTCGCGCTGTCGACGACCGGCGACACGGTGAACACGAACGTCTTCGTCGTCGATGTCGAAACCGGTGAGACCGAACGGTGGACCGACGCGCCGACGGCCGGCATTCCGCCGGAATCGTTCGCCGAATCGAACCTGGACCACGTCGAGAGCTTCGACGATCTTTCGGTGCCCGGCTTCTTTACTCTCCCCGACGGTCACGAAGCCGGAGCCACGCCCGTGATCGTCGACATCCACGGCGGCCCCGAGAGTCAACGCCGGCCCTCGTTCTCGAGCGTCAAGCAGTACTTCCTCGATCGGGGCTACGCCTACTTCGAGCCGAACGTCCGCGGCTCGTCGGGCTACGGGGCCGAGTACGCGAGCCTCGACGACGTCGAGAAACGGATGGATTCGGTTGCGGACATCCGAGCCTGCGTCGAGTGGCTACAGGACCACCCCGCGATCGATCCGGACCGAATCGTCGCGAAAGGCGGCTCCTACGGCGGGTTCATGGTGCTTGCCGCGCTGACCGAGTATCCGGACCTCTGGGCGGCCGGAATCGACATCGTCGGTATCGCCAACTTCGTCACCTTCCTCGAAAACACGGGCGATTGGCGGCGCGAACTCCGGGAAGCCGAGTACGGGTCGCTCGCCGAGGACCGCGAGTTCCTCGAGGAGGTCTCGCCGATCAACCACATCGAAAACATCGACGCGCCGCTGTTCGTTCTCCACGGTGAGAACGACCCCCGCGTCCCGGTCGGCGAGGCCGAACAGATCGCCGAACAGGCCGCCGAGCAGGGCGTTCCCGTCCGGAAACTGCTCTTCGAGGACGAGGGCCACGGCTTCTCGAAACTCGAGAACCGCATCGAGGCCTATTCGGCGATCGCCGAGTTCCTCGACGAACACGTCTGAGCGGCCCGGGCCGCCGTCGACCGGCTTTCAGTCGATAAGTATTTCCATGCTTTAATTTTAGAAGGGCTTATATTTACCGCGGCAGGGCTACCTCACGTATGCCCGCTATCGAAACGACTGCCCTGACCAAACGATACGGCGAGGACGTCATCGCCGTCGACGACCTTGACCTGACCGTCGAAGAGGGAGAGGTGTTCGGGTTCCTCGGTCCCAATGGGGCCGGGAAGTCGACGACGATCAACCTGTTGCTCGATTTCGTCCGCCCGACCGAGGGGGCCGCGACGGTGCTCGGTTACGATGTCCAGCGAGAGCCGAAAACGATCCGCTCGCGCATCGGCGTCCTCCCCGAAGGCGCGACGTTGTACGACCGGCTGACCGGTCGCGAACACCTCGAATGGGTCATCGACAACAAAGGCAGCGACGACGATCCGGACGAACTCCTCGACCGAGTCGGTCTCGAACCCGAGGCCGCGGCGCGATCGGCCGGCGGCTACTCGAAGGGGATGGCCCAGCGACTCGGGTTCGCGATGGCGCTGGTCGGGGATCCCGACCTCCTGATCCTCGACGAACCGTCCTCCGGGCTCGATCCCAAGGGGATGCAGGAACTGCGCGAAATCATCACCGCCGAAGCCGACCGCGGCACGACCGTGTTCTTTTCGAGCCACATCCTCGGGGAGGTCGAGGCGGTCTGCGACCGCGTCGGGATCATGAACGACGGCCGACTCGTCGCGACCGGGACCCTCGACGCGCTGCGGGAGAACCTCGACTTCGACGCCTCGATCTCGCTGGACGTCGAGCGCGTCCCCGACGCACTCGTGACCGACCTCGAGACCCACGAGGGCGTCCACTCGGTGACCGTCGACGGATCGACGATCACGGCGTCCTGTGCCAGGACGCCCGTAAAGTACGAGGTCGTAACCCAGGTCGGTGCGGCGACGACCGTCCTCGACATCGTTTCCGAGGACACCTCCCTCGAACGGCTGTTCAACACCTACACGGACGGCGAGCAGTCGGGCGAGGGTGACGTCGACGCCGGTCTCGCCGAGGTCGAGACGGAGGTGTCGGCATGAGCGTCCTCTCCGTGGCGAAGAAGGACTTCCTCGACGTCCGACGGTCGAAGAGCGTCTGGATCGTCAGTGGACTGTACACGCTGCTCGTGGTGTTTCTCTTCCACCTCGGACGGAGCGGAGCGCCGGAACCGAACGTCGTCTCTCAGTTGTCGGCCCTCGCTAACGTCGGACTGCCGTTTATTCCGATCATTGCGCTCATGATGGTGTACCTCGCGATCGCCGGCGAACGGGAGTCGGGAAGTATCAGATACCTGCTCTCGCTTCCGAACACGCGACGGGACATCGTCCTCGGGAAGTACCTCTCCCGCGGGGCCATCGGTGCCAGTGTGATCCTCGTTGCGTTCGGCGTGGGCGCGGTGACGGCGGTTCTCTGGTACCCGTCACTCGAACCGACGGTCTTCGCCGGCGTCGCTGGCCTGACCGTCCTCCTCACGCTAGCGTACGTCTCGGTCGCGATCAGTATCTCCGCTGCGACGGGGTCGCGGTCGCGGGCGATGGCCGGTTCGATCGGGTTCTACATCGTCAGTAATCTCATGATGCTCGTACCTGCCTTTTCGATCGTCGCCGCGATCAAGTACGTGCTGAACGATCAGTTCGGGATGGGGCTCTCCGATCACCTATTCGAGTTTATCCGCATGCTCAGTCCGACGATCGCATTCAGAAAAGCCTTCCCGCTCGTCGTGCCGAGCGACATCGAGACGTTCATGGTGAACGTGGACCCCTCGGCCCCGGCCTACCTCGCGCCCGAAGTCGCCCTCGCCATCCTCGTCGCCTGGCTCGTCGTGCCGGCCGCGCTCGGTCTGTGGCAGTTCAACCGGGCCGATCTGGGCTGATTCACTCTCAGCCGATTACGCCCGTTTTCGTCGCCACGTCTCGAGCGGCCCGTTCGTTCATCCCGTTACCCAGGATCGTGTATCGGTCGCGGATCTCGTGACAGGTCGTTAGCGCCTCGATCACGGTCTCGTCGTCGAGACCCAGTTCCGCCGCAGTCGTCGGCGCGTCGATGCTCGCCAGCGCGTTGCGGATGTCGCGCCAGATACCCCGGTCGCCGCCGTGGAGATAGGCAGTCATGATCGAGCCGACGCCGACCTGATGGCCGTGCAGGGCCGCGCCGGGCGCTAAGCGATCGAGCTGGTGCGAGAAGAGGTGTTCGGCCCCGCTGGCCGGTCGGGAGGAGCCGGCGATGCTCATCGCGACCCCCGAGGACATGAGCGCCTTGGTGACGACCCAGGCCGACTCCTCGAGCCCGGGTCGGATGAGGTCGGCGTTGTCGACCAGGATTTCGGCAGTCATCTCCGAGAGTGCGGCGGCGTATTCGGAGTACTCGACGTCCTGGAGTCGCTGGGCGAGCCGCCAGTCCATGACGGCGGTGTAGTTCGAAATGATGTCGGCGCAGCCGGCGGTCGTCAGGTCCCACGGTGCGTCGGCGAGAAGCCCGGTGTCGGCGACGACCGCCAGCGGCGGTTCCGCGGCGACGCTGTGTCGGGAGTCCCCGTCCGGTACCGAGCCGCGATTGCTGACGATGCCGTCGTGGCTCGCCGCAGTCGGAACGGAGAGAAAGCCCATCTCGAGGTGGTGGCTGGCCAGTTTCGCGATGTCGATGGCTTTCCCACCGCCGATGCCGACCAGATAGGAGACTTCCTCGGCCTCGGCGACCTCGATCACCCGTTCGACGGCGTCGAAGGTCGCCTTCTCGATCGTGACGATCGCGGGGTCGATCCCGGCGGCTTCGAAGTCGGTCGCGATGGGATCGGCGGCGACCTCGCGAGGCGTCGGACTGGTGACGAACAACGGCCGTCCCTGTAAGTGGAGATCGTCGACCACGTCGACGACCTCGCTGCGAACGTCGTGGCCGACGACGACGTTTCGCGGGAGGCGGATCCACGTCGATTTGTCGAACATACCGGACCTGACACACCCCCGGGACATGTGCTTTTCCTCGTGGCCGCGCTGATCGACGCGACCCCGCTCGATCGGTCCCGACGTGAGCGACGCGAGCGAGAGCCGACCGCGTCGCCGATCCGTTCGCCACGGCGAATGCGATAGGCTATAATATTTCCAACAGTATCGGCCCAATATGCGTGTGGCAGTCGCGTTCTGGGTCGGCCTGCTCGTCGTCGGCCACGTCGCGGGTCGACTGTACGGTTCGTACACGATTCGGCGCGGCGGTGACGACGATCACCGATCGCGCGGGACGTACCGATTGCTGTCCTTCGTCGGCCTCACGGCCGTTGTCGGCCTCACGCTGTCCGGTCTCGTCGACGCAACCGAGACGACTCTCTCGTCGCTGCATCCGGCGCTGGCCGGTGGACTGGCGGCTCCCCTCGCCTGGGTCCCGACGGGGATCGGAACGATCGTCGCGGTCCTCGTCACGTACCTCGGCGTCTTTCCGTACGCCCGCGAACGGCGCGACCTCGAGATTTCGGCTGCAACCGCGGTCGCTCGTCTCGCGAAATACCTCGTCGCGATCGCGGTGCTCTGTCTCGGTCTGATAGCCCCCCTGATCGTCCTCCTCAGGCTGTCGACTCCGAGCCCGCTCCTGATTCCGATCCTGTTCGCCGGCCTCCTCTTCTGGGTCTTCGTCTGGACACAGTACAGCGTGCAACTCTCACAGGAGATCAGCGAGCCGACGGCCGACCAGCGACGGCGGCTCGAGGCCGCCGCCGACCGGGTCGACACGCCGATCCCTCTCGCGGGCGTCATTCCCGGCGAGGAGACCGAAACGGCCGGCCTCTATCTCGGGGGCTCGTTCCGGAACCGGCGGTTGTACGCCACCGACTACACGTTCGACGCCCTCGACGACGACGAACTGACGGCACTGTGTGCACGGGCAGCCGCGGCCGACGAACTCCGACTCCTCGAGCGCCGAGCACTCGTCGTGTCCCTCCTGGCCGGACTGTTCCTGACCCTGACTATCTGGCGATCGATGCTCGTCGCACTCCCCGTGCTCGCCATCGCCTGGCCGCTCCTGTCCTGGTACCTCCAGCGCTGTGCGTTCGCTGCCGATCGTCGCGCCGCTCAGTCGGTCGGTGCCGACGATCTCGCCAGCGCGTATGAGGCCATCGCGGACCCGGCCGGCGAGCGCGGACGACTCCACGAACGGCTCGCATCGAGGCCGTCGACGGCGCGACGACTCGAACGACTCCGTCACTGACCCCCGGTTCAGAGGGTCTCGAGAACCCGCAACACGCGCTCCTCGGCCTCTCGATCCGGTCCGTTCCCGTCCCCGTCCCGGTCGCTTTCGAGGTGGTCGTCGACCGACCGAGCCATCGCCTCCTCGAGCGGCGTCGACTCCCAGCCCAGCGCGGCGAGTTTCGCCGTCGAGAGGACGTGCGGGTACGCTCGGTAGAGCGGGTAGTCCTCGAGGTCGATGTCGCCGGCAGCGAGTTCCCGCGGTCCGGCGTGGACGATCTCGACCTCGGTAGCCAGCGTCTCGCCGATCAACGCGACCATCTCCTCGAGCGTGACGAGTCGTCGGTCGCCGACGTTGTAGGCCTCGCCGGCCGTGCCGCGCTCGGCGACGATCCGGAGCGCGCTGGCGACGTCTTCGACGTACACGCGGTGCCAGACGTTCGTCCCGTCGCCGGGGACCACGACCCGATCGAAGCGGTTCACGCGATCGATCCACCAGTCCAACCGCTCGGTGTAGTCGTGGGGACCGTAGACGATCGGCGGTCGGACGGCCATGGCTCGAACGCCGTCGTCGGCCGCCGCGAAGACCGCCCGATCGCCCTCGGCCTTTCGATTCCCGTAGCTCTCGGCCGAGTCGTCGGTCGCCTGCTCGGCCGTACAGGAGTGCAGGGGCGTCTCGCCCTCCCGCTTGGGGATCTCCTCGCGGCCGTAGGCCGCGCCGCTCGAGACGGAGACGTACGCCTCGCAGTCCTCGAAGAGTCGCGTCGCGACGCGGACGTCCTTGGGGTGATAGGCCACACAGTCGAAGACAGCGTCGGGATCGACGGTCGTCGCCGCGGCCTCGAGCGCCGTGTCGTTCGTCCGATCGCCCTCGACGTGGTCGACCCGGTCGTCGTCCGCGAACGGGTTCTCTCGGGTCCCGCGGTTGAAGATCGTGACATCGTACTCGTGGTCGAGGAGATCGGCCACGAGATGGCGGCCGATGAAGCGAGTGCCGCCGATAACGAGTGCACTGTCCATACGGGACCGACGGGGCTGCCGGAGCAAAACCCTGGCGACAGGCTGTGACGAGAGCTGCCGCCAGCACGGAACGGGCGTGGAACGAACTCCACGCCCGATCCGACTCGGCCCACCCGTTCAGGGGAGGGTTCTTTGATCCCCTCCGTTGTAGGGCGGCCCGGTATGTCAGGACAGCTCTGGACGGATCGCGCTCGGGAGCACCCACTCGAGTGCGACCACTGTCACTACCCGATCCCGGGCGATCCCGAGGAGAGCGACGACGGGCAGTACTGCTCGACCGCCTGCCGCGAGGCCGCCGACGACGAGTCGACGCTGCCCGATCCCGAAGCGTACAAGCGGTTCGTAACCGGCGTCGAACCGCTCGATTCGCTCGTTCCGAACGGCGTTCCCGCCGACTCCTTTCTCCTCCTCTCGGGGGACGAGGGGACCCGCCGCGCCGAGTTGGGGACCGAGCTCGTCTGGCGCGCGCTCGAGCGGGGCGAACCCGCCGTCGTCGTCTCGTTTGCCAACCCGCCGACGGCGACGCTCGAGCGGTTCTACGAGAACGGCTGGAACGTCCTCCCGGCGCTGGAAACCGGCCGCCTGCGGGTTATCGACTGCTTCACCCACCGGCTCGACGACCGCGACGCGTTCCGCGAGCACCGGACCGACTGGGCGACGTTCATCGGCGAGGCGGCCGGCGATGCGATCGTGGCGGTTCGCGATCCGAGCGATCGTCGCGAGGTGGCGAACACCCTCCACCGCGCGCTCGACGACCTCGAGATGACCGAGACGGGGCTGGTCACGATCGACTCGCTGGATGAACTCGAGTCGTTACTGCAAGAGCAGTTGGTTCACGACTTCGTCAAAGACGTTCGGGCGACGGTCTGCAAGGCGCGGTTCGTCCCGATCGTCGCCGCCGCGACGACGGCGGGGCAAAACGGCTATCCCGAGGAAGAGTACGTTTTCGACGGGATCGTCGATCTGCGGCTGACGGACCACCTCGTGGCCGACACACGGCTCAAACAGCTCGCCGTTCGCAAACTGATCGGCGGCGAGGTGCTCCCGCAGTGGGTGACCTACGAACACGAACCCGCCCGCGGGCTGTTCGCGTTCGGCCCGAACACGGAGCCACAACAGGTTTACGACCTCGGAAACGCCTCGCCACGAGCGAACAGCCCCCGATAATCTCGACGGCGGTACTCGAGCGACGTGCGACTCGACACGCGACGTGGTTCCGGAATCGCGTCCAGTCGCCCGCCCCCCAGGACCCGCCTCCGCAATTATACCCGCCGACGACCGCTATCGGCGTGCACGCGAACTCACGCTCGGGTTTTATCTGCCCGTTCGGGATAGGTCCGACCGCAGCACGACCACCAGCGGCCAGCGCGTCGACCGCACCGCATCGGGAATCGACGGCCGACTGGAGTCGACGATCCACACAGCCACACGATGAACGACCGATACGACAGCGATCGACGGACGGAGGAACGGACCGAGCGATCGAACGAGGCCGGGACGCGAACCCGGGGTCGGGGGCGAGAGCACGACAGCGAGACCGAACGGACTCGACAGGGCGACGACCGCGGCTGGCTTCACGGGTTGTTCAGCCGCGGCGAGAGCGACGATCGCGGGTCACGGGGCCCCGAGCAACGCGGTGAGCGCAGTCAGCGCCACAAGCAACGCACCGAGCAGCAGCGCGAACGACGGACACGGACCGGACAGCGGTGGGGACAACAAAGCGGGCAACAGCGCAGCGGGGTCGAAACGAACGCGATGGACCGAGCGACCCGCTCGTACGGCGGCGAAGCCCGACAGGAGGGGCGGCAAGGCGAACAGCGCGGCCAGCGCGACCGACAGGGTGAGAGGCAGGAACACAGGGGCGGTCGGCAGCAGGGCGGCATGCAGCGAGCCGAACGCGGCGCGGAGCGATCGCAACGCGGCCAGCAGGGGATGCAGCGCGGTGGGGACCGCGAGCAGCACGGACGACAGCCCGGAACGCAAGGCCAACGAGGGACGCGATCGCAGCGGGGCAGCGAGCAACACGGCAGTCAGTACCAGCAGGGACAGCCCGAGATCGGTCGCCACCAGCGGAGCGAAGGCCAGCAGACTGGTCCCCAACGGGAACAAGAAAGCGGACAGCGTGGCCAGCGACCTGGACACGAGTATCAGGACCGACAACAGTTCAGCCGCCAGGAAGATCGGCGAGAGACCCAGGGCTCCTCGAGCGGCCGCATGAACCGAGGACAGCAGTCCGGCGGCGGCCTCGAGTACCGCCAGCGGGGTCGCCGCTCCGAACAGGGTGACTGGACCGAACCCCGCGAGTCGGAGCGGGACTCGAGCGATGACCGAAACCGGCCGTTACAGGAGGACGATATGACTACCCGCCGCCACGTCCACGAGCGCGATCCGACGGCCGACGAGGAGCCTCGAGACGAGGACCGGTCGCGGTAACGGCCTCGAGCGCCGGCCCGTCCGCGAACCGCGCATCGAAACCGTCCCGTTTTTGCCGCGTCTCCCCCGATCGTGGCGTATGAGCGGCACGTACGTCCTCGTGATCGACGTTTCGCGATCGACGACGATCGAGGTCGGCGCACTGGGGGATCGCGAGTTCGCCGCCGGCGCGTACGCCTACGTCGGCAGCGCGTTCGGCCCCGGCGGCTTCAGTCGCGTCGACCGCCACCGCGAACTCGCCGCCGGCGACCGCGAGACGCGCCACTGGCACGTCGACTACCTGCTCGGACATCCCGCGGCGCGCCTCGAGCGCGCGATCACGTTCCCGGACGCCGATCGGGAGTGTGAACTGGCGCGGTCGCTGCCGGGCGAGTTCGTCTCCGGGTTCGGGGCGTCCGACTGTGACTGTCCAGCACACTTGCTCGCCACACCGGGCGGCGACGCCGTGCTCGAGGCGGCGATCGACGCGGGTGGCGTCGTCGACGCGTAGCTCGCGGGCCGTTCACCGCCGACTTATTACCGATGGCCGCGAACCGGGAGTCGTGAGCAATCCCGACTCCGACGCCGAGTCGCAATCCGAACCGGCCCCAGAACTCAGCGACGACGCGATGGCCCGATTCCCCGTCCCGGCGTTCGACGACCTCCCGGCTGACCTCCGGGAGCGAATCGTCGAAGAGACCGACCGCGCCGGCTTCACGCCGAACGTGTTCTCGGCGTTCGCGTACAAACCCTCGCACTTCCGGGCCTTTTTTCAGTATCACGACGCCCTCGTCGAGGACACCGCCCTCGAGCGCGAGGAGATCGAGATGCTCATCGTCGCCGTCTCCGGCGTCAACCACTGTTACTACTGTAACGTGGCCCACGGGGCGCTCGTTCGGATCTACGCCGAGGACCCGACGCTGGCCGACCAACTGATCGCGAACTACCGGACCGCGGATATCGGCGACGCCCACCGAACGATGCTCGATGTCGCGGTGAAACTCACCGAGCGGCCGGCCGATGTCGAACCAGCCGATCTCGAGGCGCTCCGGGACGCCGGGTTCAGCGAGGAGGCCATCTGGGACATCGGAGCCGTCACCGCCTATTACAACATGAGCAACCGAATGGCCATGTTCGCCGAGATGCGACCGAACGACGAGTTTCACACGCTTGGGCGGGAGTGAGCGACCGGCACAGCGTTCGACCGCATGACTGAAAACCATAATTAGACAGGGCTAAAGATTAAGTTTGTAGGTACAAAAGCAAGTGGTAGTGGAGGTGATCACACCACGAAAGCGACACAGGAATGCACTGCCGATTACACCTACCGGGGTCGATCGTGCCAAGTGATAGTCGCCCGGTAGACAGCGGACGCCGACTCGCGGTTACGGTCTCCCAGTCTTCACACGTGATCAGTCATCGTAACTCCCAGTCGGTGGGTGAACTCCTGCCACCCAGCACTGTTCCGCTGTTTTCGCGATGGAGCGTGCCGTGACCTCCACGCCGAGTAGTGATCGAACCGTTCGACCGACGATACACGTGCCCTGCGGCCTGTAGCGAACGATCACGGACTGAATTTGATACGTCTAATATACCCTCGAGAAGGAACCCGGCCCGGTCGCGATCACATCGTCGACCCGTCGACCGCGTTCGCTGCGGGGCCGACGGTCCGCTCTCCGCTCGAGGAACAGGTCGAGGGGTTAGTCGTCGCCCGCCGCGAACCCGGCGGATTCGGTCTCGGCGGCGACCTCCGGCGCACCGGGCAGTTCGTTGCGAACGTCGTCGCTGCCCTGCTCGGTGATCGCCTCGTAGTAGGCCTCGGGCATGACCTTCACGAAGGCCTCGAGCGCGCGCTCCCAGTTGTCCAGCAGGTGTTGGCCGCGTTCGGAGCCGGTGTAAGCGACGTGGTTCTCGACGAGGCGGCGCAGCATCCGCTCGTCTTTCTCCTCGAGGGCGTCGTGCAGCGAGACCATTCCGGTGTTGGCCTTCGCTTCGAACTCGTCGTCGGGGTCGTAGACGTAGGCGACGCCGCCGGACATGCCGGCCGCGAAGTTCGTACCCGTCTCGCCCAGCACGGCGACGACGCCGCCAGTCATGTACTCGCAGCCGTGGTCGCCGACGCCTTCGACGACGGCCGTGGCACCGGAATTGCGCACCGCGAAGCGCTCGCCGGCGACGCCGTTGACGTACAGTTGACCGTCGGTCGCGCCGTAGAGCGCGACGTTACCGATCGAGACGTTCTCGGTCGGGTCGTAGGCCGCGGTCTCGGGCGTCCGGATGGTAAGCTTCCCGCCCGACAGCCCCTTGCCGACGTAGTCGTTGGCGCTGCCGTCGAGATGCATCGAGACGCCGCTGGCGAGGAACGCACCGAAGCTCTGCCCGGCAGTTCCCTCCGCATCGATCATGATCGTATCCTCGGGCAGTCCGGGTTCGCCGTAGCGGCTGGTGACGCGGTTCGAGAGCATCGCGCCGACGGTGCGGTCGACGTT
The DNA here is from genome assembly GCF_005890195.1 of Natrinema pallidum. NCBI lineage: Archaea > Methanobacteriati > Methanobacteriota > Halobacteria > Halobacteriales > Natrialbaceae > Natrinema > Natrinema pallidum. The sequence continues at coordinate 1,650,381 of NZ_CP040637.1, forward strand.
CGTCACGTCCGTCTCGAGGCTGACCGGCTCCCCGTCCTCGATGGCGTCGGCCGCGGCCTCGATGAGGTCGCGATCGAGTTGCTCCTCGAGTTCGTGGTCCTGCTCGCGGAGCTTCCGACGGACATCGCTGCCGGGGTCCGCGAGGACGTCCGAGAGGTCGACGTTGCGGGCCTTCGGGTGGTCGACATCGTCGCGCTGCTCCAGGGCATCGACTCGGCCGATCATCTCGTCGACGGTCTCGAAGCCGAGTGCGGCCATGATCTCGCGCAACTCCTGCGCGATGAACGTCATGTAATTGATGACGTGTTCGGGCTCGCCGGGGAACCGCTTGCGCAGGTCCTCGCGCTGGGTGGCGACGCCGACCGGGCAGGTGTTCTTGTGACACTGCCGGGCCATCACGCAGCCGCCGGTGACGAGCGAGGCGGTCCCGAAGACGTATTCCTCGGCACCCAGCAGGGCGGCGACGGCGACATCACGCCCGGTCTTCATCCCGCCGTCGGCGGAGACGCGGATACGGTCGCGGAGCCCGGTCGCGCAGAGCATCTGGTTCGCCTCGGCGAGGCCGAGTTCCCAGGGAAGGCCGGCGCTCTTGATCGAGGTCCGCGGCGAGGCACCCGTCCCGCCGTCGTGACCCGAGATGTGGACCACGTCGGCGTTTGCCTTCGCGACGCCGGCGGCGACGGTGCCGATACCGGCCTCGGAGACGAGTTTGACGTTGATGTCCGCCGCCTCGTTTGCGGCCTTCAGATCGAAGATCAGCTGTTTCAGGTCTTCGATCGAGTAGATGTCGTGCAGCGGCGGCGGCGAGATCAGTCCGACGCCCGGCGTGGACTTGCGCACGTGGGCGATCATCTCGTTGACCTTCGAGCCGGGGAGATGACCGCCTTCGCCGGGTTTCGAGCCCTGTGCCATCTTGATCTGGAGTTCGTCGGCGTTCGAGAGGTACGTCGACGTCACCCCGAAGCGGCCGCTTGCAACCTGCTTGACGTTACACTCACGTTCAGTGTTGAATCGCTCCGGCGGCTCGCCGCCCTCGCCGGAGTTCGACTTGCCGCCGAGCCGGTTCATCGCGATCGAGTTGTTCTCGTGAGCCTCCGGCGAGAGCGAACCGAGCGACATCGCGGCGGTCGAGAACCGCTGGACGATGTCCGTGATCGGCTCGACCTCCTCGATCGGGATCGGGTCGCGGTCGGAGTCGAACTCGAGCAGGCCGCGCAGGGTCTGGAGGGTCTGCTGTTGGTCGTTGATCTTTGCGGCGAACTCCTGATAGCGCTCGTAGTCGTTCGAGCGGACGGCCTGCTGGAGCGCGCCGACGGTGTCGGGGTTCCACTGGTGGTGAATCCCGTCCGAGCGGTGCTCGAACTCGCCGTGGCGGTCGAGGTCGGCGTCATCGCCGTCCCCGCCGAAGGCCGTCGCGTGGCGCTCGCGGAGGTCCGCCTCGATTTCGGCGAGGCCGATCCCCTCGGTGCGGTTCTCGGTGCCGGCGAAGTAGTCCGCAACGAGGTCCGAATCGAGACCGACGGCCTCGAAGATCTGGGCACCCTGGTAGCTCTCGACCGTCGAGATCCCCATCTTGGCCATGATCTTCAGGAGTCCGTCCTCGACGGCACCGACGTAGGCATCGATCGCGACCTCGGTATCGGCCCCGTCGGGGCCGGCGGTGATGTCCTCGATCGTCTGGTAGGCGAGGTACGGGTTGACCGCACCCGCGCCGTAGCCGACGAGCGTCGCGAAGTGGTGGACGGTGCGCGGATCGGCGGACTCGACGACGAGTCCGACGTGGTTACGCAGGCCGTTGCGCACGAGGTGGTGGTGGACGCCGCCGGTCGCCAGCAGGCTCGGAATCGCGATCCGGTCCGCGTCGACGTTGCGGTCCGAGAGGACGATCACGTCGTGGTCGCCGTCCTCGATCGCCGCGACGACATCCTCGCGGACGCGTTCGATCGCCGCCTCGAGGTCGTCGCCGGGCTCGTCGCTCCGCGGCTCGTAGGTAATATCGATCGTCGCGGCCGTGATACCGTTGGCCTCGCAGTCGCGGATCGACTCGAGTTCGGCGTCGGTCAGGATCGGCGAGTCGAGGACGAGCTGACGGGCGTGTGCGGGCGACTCGTCGAGGAGGTTGCGCTGGAAGCCCAGCCGCGACTCCATCGAGGTGACGAGTTCCTCGCGGATGTAGTCCAGCGGCGGGTTCGTGACCTGTGCGAACAGCTGTTTGAAGTAGGAGAACAGCGGTCGGTTGAACTCGGTGAGGACGGACAGCGGCGTGTCGTCACCCATCGAGCCGACGGGGTCTTTCCCCTTCTGGGTCATCGGCTCGATCAGGTTCTCGAGTTCGTCGTGCGTGTAGCCGAATGCGGCCTGATAGTCTCGCAGTCCCGAGATATCCGTCTGCGGCGAGCGGTCGTTCGTGGTCCGAATATCGTCCAGACGCACCTGCTCCTGGGCGACCCACTCGCCGTAGCGGTCGTCGGTGAGGTCGTCAAAGACCTCCTCGTCGGGAATGACCCGACCCTCCTCGGGGTCGGCGAGGAAGAGCTGGCCGGGCTTGAGACGGCCACGCTCTTCGATCTCCGCGGGATCGGTCTCGAGCGCGCCGGCCTCGCTGGCCATGATCAGGCGGTTGTCGGTCGTCACGTCGTACCGGCAGGGACGCAGGCCGTTGCGGTCCAGCACTGCGCCGACGCGTTCGCCGTCGGTCGCCGCGACGAGTGCGGGGCCGTCCCACGGCTCGACCAGCGAGGCGTGGAAGTCGTACCAGTCTTTCCGGTCGTCGTCCATCGTGTCGTCGCCGTCGCAAGCTTCGTCGGAAGGTTGCTGCCCGTGGCGCTTCGCGCCACGACCGCGCCAGGCCTCGGGGACGAGCATCCGGAGCGCGTGCTCTAAGTCCCGGCCGTCCTGCATCAGCAGTTCGAGCGCGTTGTCGACGCTCGCGGTGTCGGACTGGTCGGGGTCGTCGATGATCGGCTTGACCGCCTCGAGATCGGGGAGCACGTCGCTCTCGATGTCGGTCTCGCGGGCGCGCATCCAGTTGATGTTGCCCTGAATGGTGTTGAACTCGCCGTTGTGGATGATGTTCCGGTAGGGATGGGCGAGATGCCAGGCCCCGAGCGTGTTCGTCGAGAACCGCTCGTGGACCATCACGAACGTCGATGCCATCCGCTCGTCGGTGAGATCGGGGTAGTAGGCGGGGAGTTGAACGCCTTTCAGCAGCCCCTTGTAGACGACCGTCTTCGCGCCCAGCGAGACGACGTAGAAGCGCTCTTTGTTCTCGATATCGGCGTCCTCAACGGCGTTTTCCAGCGCGCGTCGGGCGACGTAGAGCCGACGGTCGAAGTCGTCCTCGGAGAGATCGTCCGTCGGCGCGACGGCGACTTGCCGGACGTCGGGTTCGGAGTCGACCGCCGTTTGCCCGAGGTCGTCGTTGTTCGTGGGGACGTCCCGCCACTCGAGGACGTCGAGGTCGTAGGTAGCGAACGTCTCCTCGACCAGCGAGACGAGTGCCTCGCGCGCCGCGGTAGCCTGCGGAAAAAAGAGCGAGCCGACGGCATAGGTCTCCGGGAGGGACGCATCGAGAACGTGATCGAAGAACGAGTCGGGCGTCTGGAGCATAATACCGGCCCCGTCGCCGGTGTTCTTCTCCGCACCGGTCGTCCCGCGGTGCTCGAGGTTTTCGAGTAGTTCGAGTCCGTCGGCGACGACGTCGTGTCCCCCGTCCCCATCGAGGTCCATAACGACGCCGACGCCGCAGTTCGACCGTGCGTCCTCGGGGTCGGCAAGCCCCGCCGAACGCTCGGTGGATGATGCTATATGTGGCTGTGACATGCACACACGTAGCGGGAACGACTATAAGAGGCTAATCCATTATGACTAAGTGTATTATTAACACATATGGACCGATATAAGGTATAACCAGTGGCCTTAATCACTACCAGGGTACCCTCGCCGGTCGGTCTACCGTCCGTCTCGGAGAAGCGTCGCGTGGTCCGCACGGCCGTCGAACTCCCGCCCGGGAAGCGGGTCTTCCCGGTAGCGGGGAATGTCAGAGGCACGTAGTGTTCACCCACCAGAGTGAACACCACATACGCTTACTCAGCCTCCCCGGGTAAGGTACCACGGGTTAAAGGATTAGGTATGAGTGAAATGGTCACTCATGATTTACCGACGGACGGCCATCGAGTTCGGCTCGCGCCCGAACGATAGTCGGAACTGAAACGATTGACACACTGATCGTAACGCTGACGTGCGCTCAGGTGTGCACTGACTGTCAGTTACTACTATCGCGGCGTCGAAACAGAACCGCCGAAGCCGAACCGGTCAGTACGACTTCGCGAAGTACGCGATTTCGTCTGCGGGGTCGCCACAGACGCCACACTCGTCGTGGTCGGGTTCGGGCACTTCGCCGGCCGTCGAGCCGCCCTCGTCCTCGAGCGGTTGCATGACGATTTCGGCGGCGATCTTCTCCTTGATGACCTCCTCACAGGCCTCGTCACCACACCACGGCGTCTTCACGTAGCCGCCGTGTTTGCCGATCGTTCCGAGGATCTCTTCGGGGCTGTGTGCCTCGCGGACGTTCGCTTCCAAGTTCTCCTCGGCGGACTCGTAGAGTTTGTCGAAGATTTCGTCCAGGTGCTCGTCGACGGCGTCGACGATCCCGTCGCGGCCCGCGACCGATTCAGCGTTGTCCGGCCGGTGGACCAGCGTGACCTCCGCGTCGTCGACCTCGTGGGGGCCGATCTCGAGTCGGAGCGGGACGCCGTTGAGTTCGTGTTCGTTGAACTTGAAGCCGGGATTGCGCTCGTCGCGGTCGTCGAGTTCGACGCGGAAGCCGGCCGCCTCGAGGTCGTCGGCGATCCCCTCGGAGTACTCGAGGACGTCCTCCTTGGTGTCTTCCTGCCAGATCGGGACGATGACGACCTGCGTGGGCGCGACCGTGGGCGGGAGCACGAGTCCCTGATCGTCGGAGTGGGTCATGATGAGCGCCCCGATTGCACGCCAGGAGAGGCCCCACGAGGTGGTGTAGGCCGTCTGCTCTTTCTCGTCCTCGTCGGCGAAGGTGATGTCGAACGCCTCGGCGAAGCTCTGGCCGAGGTTGTGGCTGGTCGCTCCCTGCACGGACTTGCCGTCGGGCATCAGCGCCTCGACGGTCGTCGTGGTGTCCGCGCCGGGGAACTTGTCGTGTTCGGGCTTCTTGCCGCGGAGCACCGGCACCGCCAGCACGTCCTCGTAGACGCGTTCGTACTGCCCCAGTCGGGTCCAGACCTCTTCCCACGCGCCCTCGTTGCTCGCATGGGCGGTGTGTCCCTCCTGCCACATGAACTCCTTCGTCCGGAAGAAGGGCTTGGTCTCCGTGGCTTCCCAGCGGACGACCGAACACCACTGGTTGAGTCGCATCGGGAGATCGCGATGGCTGCGGGTCCAATCGGCCATAAAGGGCGCGATGATCGACTCACTGGTCGGCCGGACGGCCAGTCGCTCCTCGAGTTCGTCGTGGCCGCCGTGGGTCACCCACGCGACCTCCGGATCGAACCCCTCGACGATGTCCTTCTCCCGCTCGAGGAAGCTCTCGGGGATGAACATCGGGAAGTAGACGTTGTCGACGCCGGTGTCCGTGAACCAGCCGTCGAGCGACTCCTGAATGGCCTCCCAGAGGGCGTAGCCACGCGGCTTCGTGACGATGAAGCCGCCCATCGGTGCGTAGTCGGCGAGGTTGGCCTTCTGGACGACTTCGGCGTACCACTCGCCGGGCTTGTGCGATTTCGACTCGGTGATGCCGAGTTCCTGGCTCTCGTCGCTCATATCTACAACGATAGCCACAGCGGTCTTAAACGATGCGAAGGTGAACCGTATTTTCACGAAACTATCAATCAGAATGGGATTAAATACAATATTTTAATAAATTTATAGTTAACTATATGAGAATTTAAGTAAAATACAATGCAATATTTTCCTAATTAGTGAATATACGATTAATAGCTAGCAAAACAATATACCGAGATGTTCCTCGCAGAACTCCGCGACAAACATCTCGTCAATCCTGCACCGTGGCTGCAAGTGGCACTCCATCAACACAGTCTCGATTACAGATACGAAAAACACGGTAATCGGAACAGTGTCGAACATGTCTTTCGGGCACTAAAAAGCCAAACTAACCAGTTCTCAAGCTGTTTCAGCCATACCGAAGCAGACACCGTCGAAAATTGGCTCCAAGCGTTCGGCTTCACATGGTGTCAGTTTATCTGAACACTACCCAATTGCACACCTCATATTATTAATAATCAATAGCAATATGTTACAATACTGTCCGGGATAAATTATAAATGCCATGGCGTTAATACTGAGTGTATGGACGAAAGTCCGAAGAAAGTAGAGAAAGGCAGAAGATCAACTATCAAAACACTTGGAGCTGGCGCTTTAGCTGGAGTCTTTGTTCCAAAGACTGTAAGAGGTAAATCCAATTCAGATAATTTACTTGAGCGTTCTTTGATCCTTCGAGAACAAGAAGGATGGACCGTTGATAAGTGGTCTGAATATCTCACAAGACACGGTGCCGATGTTTACTCAGCTAGCGGGAAATTACAGGTTCCACCAAAGAATGCTGATAACGAAGCCCACATAGAAGAGTTAGAAAGGTCTTGGATTACAATCACCTTAACATACAGTGAAAATCTTGGTTCCGATGATTATATCGATCTTAGCTGGCAGTGGGAGTATTACACACCAGATGCACCGATTCCACTTGATTTAGTCAAGGTTGGTTGGTCTGATAATGATTATGTGAGATCTGGTGAACCGTGGTATGGTTCATATGTGAGTGAAATAACTGACAAAGATTCTGAGTTTAATACTGGCTTTGTTGCAGAGTACGATAGTTCTAAGCAGGAACAGAGCACACTCCCCTATAACCCAACACCAGGCGAAGATGAAACTATTTACGGGAGCGGTTGTGGAATGCCGGTTAAAACAAAGGATACCGACCCTTCGAAGCGAAGAATAGAATTTGACTATTATCATACATGGAATGAGACTACATATGATATTTCCGTAGGGTCGAGTGGTCCGGTTATCAATCCTGAAAATGAAACAAATCAATGGGTTGCAGAAGACGGTGCCCTCGAAACGGAGATACGTGATGGAAAAGATTTTAACTGGGATAATGCATAGTAATTAAGCCAGTCACAAGTACCATTATCAATTTCGTCGGTGCCGGCGAGATTGACATCGAACTCCAGAGCAGTATCAACTTCCTCGACTGGCATCACGTGCTGACGATTCTGCTCGCAATCCTCGCGGTCGTCATCGTCAGCGAATTGGTCTCGGCGTACCTCCGGTCGGAGGTACGCTGACCCTTGCTTTTTATTCGCTGACACAGTTTCAGAAATCACAAACGGGTTTCTTCCGGTTCTCGCGGACTTATGGGAATCGGTCACGGAGATACGGATATGCGAGCCATCGAAGTCAGCGAGTACGGCGACAGCGAGCAACTAGAAGTAATCGAGGCCGAGAAACCCGAGCCCGGTGAAGGTGAAGTTCGAATCGACATCGAGGCAGCGGGAATTAACTTCGCTGACATCATGCAGCGCCGCGGTCACTACCCGGACGGCCCCGAAGCGCCGTACGTCCCCGGGATGGAGGCCGCGGGCGTCGTCGACGCGGTCGGTGACGGCGTCGAGGAACTGTCGGAAGGCGATCGCGTCGTCGGCATGCTCGACACCGGCGGCTACGCGGAGTCCGTCACCGCCCCCGCGGACCTGCTCTTTCCCATCCCCGACGCAATGCGCTTCGAGGAAGCCGCCGGCTTCCCCGTCCAGTTTCTGACTGCCCACGCCTGTCTCTTCGAGTGGGGCGGCCTCGAGGCGGATGAATCCGTGCTCATCCAGGCTGTGGCCGGCGGTGTCGGCACCGCGGCCGTCCAGTTGGCGTCGAACGCCGGCGCGGAGGTCTTCGGTACCGCGAGTACGCAGGAGAAACTCGACCTCGCGGCCGACCTCGGCTGTGACCACCCGATCAACTACACCGAGACGGACTTTCGCGAAGTCGTCGACGAGGAAACCGACGGCGAGGGCGTCGACCTCGTCTTAGAGAGCGTCGGCGACGACGTCTTCGAGCGTAGCCTCGACGCGATGGCTCACTTCGGCCGGATGGTCACCTACGGGGTCGCCAGCGGCGTCCCCGCCGAGGTCAGCAACCAGCGGCTGCTCTTCGAGAACAAGACCGTCAAGGGGTTCCACCTCGGCCAGGCCGCCACGCACGATCCGAGTCGCGTCATGAAGGCCGTCCCGGAACTGACCGACGGGTTCGCCAGCGGCGATCTCGAGGTCATCCTGGGCGAGTCGTTCGCGCTCGAGGACGCGGCCGAGGCCCACCAGTACATCGAGGACCGGAAGAGCTCCGGGAAGGTCGTTCTGAAGCCCTGAGCAGAGCGGGAGAGATCGCCCGCAGCACGCTCGAGTCGGTGAGATCGCCGGTCTCGCGGGCCGTGCCGACGGCGGCGAACCGCCGTGAGCGGACGACGCCAACCGGGGTGGGGCGTGGCGAACACCTGCCGCCGCGGCGGCAGGCGCTTCCGTCGGTCAGTTCTCGTTCCCGAGCGACACGCCCCACTCGAGGTCGTGATCGACGAACGCGGCCTCGTCTAACGGCTTGCCGCCCTCGAACCGGAACTCGCCGGCCACGGTGTTCCCCGCGAGGACGCCAGGTAGCCAGAGGTGGTCGTCGTCCCACATCCGATCGTAGGGGACATCGTCGACGGGGACCCACTCCGGGTGTGCTTCTTCGGACGACGTGGGTTCGCCCTCGAACGAGCGCGTCCGGTAGACGTGACAGAACGTGTGGCCCTCGCCGTCAAGCAGAAATGTGAGTTCGCCGGCCTTCTCGAGGTCGCGGACGTCAAGGCCGACCTCTTCTCTCGTCTCGCGGACGGCGCAGTCCCGCGGGGTTTCGCCGGACTCGAGTTTCCCGCCGGGGCCGTTGTACCAGCCCTCGCCCAACCCGCGGCGTTTCTCGATCAGCAATACGTCGTCGGCGTCGTCACCGTCGTCGCGGAGGGGGAAACACAGCGTCGTCTCGATCATACGCGGGAGTTCGCACGGAGCGCCAAAAGGGTGTACTCTCGGTCGAATCAGCCGGTTCGCATGGCGTCCCGTCGCTCGCCGCGACCGGTCGCCGTCCGGGTCCGCCTGGCAAACTGGGTGCCGGGTTAGCCGTCGACGTGCGAGTAGACGAACTCGCGGACCAGTTTTGCGGCCAAGGCGGCCGCCTGCCCGTCGTCGCGGTCGTTGACTTCGACCACATCGAACCCGCCGGCGTGGGATGCGACCGACCGAACCACGTCGCGGAGTTCGCGGGGCTCGAGGCCGAACGGCTCCGTCGTTCCGGTGCCCGGTGCGTAGCCGGGGTCCGCAGCGTCGATGTCGACGCTCAGGTAGACCTCGCGGTCCGCGAGTCGATCCCCGGGCGTCCACTCGCCCACGTCTTCGGGCGGGACGACGGTCACGTCGTCGTCGGCCGCTCGCTCCCACTCGGCTTCGCTACCGGTGCGAGCGCCGAGGACGATCACGTCCTCGACGGATGCGACGTCCTCGAGAATTCGGCGGGTGACGGCGGCGTGGGAGAGCGGGTTCCCGTCGTAGGCGTCGTACAGGTCGAGGTGGGCGTCGCAACAGACGAACACCTCGGGTTCGACCGCGCGGACGCCCGCGAGCGAGACGGTGTGCTCGCCCCCCAATAGCAGGGGCACGGCGTCGTTCCAGACGGCCTCGCGGATCGTACTCGTCAGATACTCGAGATATGCTTCGACATCGTCCCAGGCCCGCACGTCGCCGCGGTCGACGACGCCAAGCTCCGAAAAGTATCGGTCCGTCCGGTGGTCGTAGTCGTCGAACGGTTCGGCAAACGATCGAATGCGCCGGGGCCCAAAGCGGGTCCCCGGCTGAAAGGTCGTCGTGGCGTCCAGGGGCGCACCGACGACCACGAAGTTCGCGCCGCCACGGGTGGACTCGGGCCCTCCCGTGTCGGAGTCGCCGTCACGATCGGACTGTGCCGCCGCGTCGGTCCCCTCGCGTTCGTCGGTCGCCCCGGGAAACATCAGACGATCTTTCGCTGGTCTTCCATCTCGAGGTATTCGATGTTCTCGTCGGGGGAGACATCGATGTCGTCGGGAATGCGCATCGTGATGGTCTCGTAGGTCTCCAGATCCATGACCTGCATGTCGCCGTCGTCGACGGAGACGACCTGTCCGTTTTTGCGTTCGATGATCGGGACCCAGATCTTCGCGTCGACGGGCTGGGAGAGCGATCGTTTCTTGCCGTCGAAGACGCCCTCGGCCTCGACACGAGCCTTGGCGCTGCCGTGTTTGCCCGGCTTGGCCGTCGAGTAGGCGTTGATTTTACACGGCGTGTCCTCGATCATGACGTAGCTGCCTTCCTGGAGGTCGCGAACCTCGGTCTGCTGTTTCGCCATGTCCCGGCGTAATCAATCGACGTGCATAAACCGTTTGGAATGCGCGCTGCGGCGAGTTCTGCCCGACAACGGGTCGCACGGTAGCTCCAGTCACGTTCCGGGAAGGGTTACGGCCGCCGACCGGTCCCGTCGGGGACGACCTCGGGGGGCAGGCCGTCGAGCTCCGGCCCGTTCCACCCGTCAAGGGTCGCCTCGACCGCGTCTGCCTCTGTGACGAGTCGATCCGTCGTGATCCGTTCCTCGCGGCGCACGGCCTCGCGACCGATTCGGCCGGCAAGATGGCGCACGTCGCGGATGCTGAACCCCGCCGTCGCGTCGGCAACCGCGTTGAGGTCGATGTCCTCGGCGAGGATGCCGTCCGGGAGCGCATCGTCCAGAATCGCGGCGCGAGTCCTGCCGTCCGGCGGCGGAACCTCGATCCGCTCGTCGAACGTCCCCGCGTGAAGGACATCGACGTTCACCCGCTCGACCCCTCGCGCGGTCCCGACGACGAGCACGTCGTCCTCGAGCGTCGGCAGGAGCGTCGCCAGCCGCGTCGCGACGCGTCGGATCGCTCTGGACCCGCCCGATGCGGGTGCGAGTTCGTCGAGATCGTCGAGTACCAGGACGCTCGGCGCGATCGAACGTGCATCTTCGATGATTTCTGCCGTGCGATCGGCCGGATCGTCGACGCCTTCGCGGCGGAAGCGGTCCGGACTGATCTCGACGAGCGGCCGATCGAGTTCCGCGCCGATCGACCGGGCGAGCGTTGTCTTCCCCGCGTCGGGCGGCCCGTACAGTAACACACCGTCGACGGGTGTGATCCCGTAGCGCTCGTAGCCATCGGGATTAGAAAGCGGGTCGAAGACGCGGCGTTCGACCGCCGCTGTGAGATCGCCCATCCCCGGCAGGGCGTCGAACGGTACCGGCTCTTCGGTCGACGAACGGCCGATGTCCTCGTCGAACCGGTCATCGTAGCGATCGAGCCAGCCCGGGATACTGGTGTCGATTTCGTCGACCGCTCGGCGGAGATGGGACTGCCTGACCGACGATTCGTCGGCGATCGCATGACGGGTCGCGACGTCGGTCAGTACCGTCACGTCGCTCGAGGCGTAGCCAGCGGTCGCATCCGCGATCGCCGCGAGGGTCGCGTTGTCGGCGACCGGCGTGTCGGCCAGCTCGAGCCGGAGGATTTCGAGGCGCGCCTGTCGGTCCGGCGGCGGGACCTCGACCCGTTCGTCGAACCGGCCCGATCGCAGGATGGCGTCGTCGACGTCGTCGAGGTAGTTCGTCGCCGCGAACACGACGATCTCCGAGTCGTCCTGGCTCTCGAGTTCGGTCAGCAGCTGGTTGACCATCTGCTGTTCGCTCGTCGCCATTCGGCCCGAGCGATCGCCGGCGATCGCGTCGATTTCGTCGATGAACACCAGGCAGGGCTCGTTCTCGCGGGCGGCCTCGAACACCGCCGCGACGTTGTCGGCGGCTTCGCCAATGTACTTGCTCGTGATGTCGGCCGGCGTGACCTCGATGTAGTTGTAGTCGGTTTCGGCCGCGACTGCGCTGGCGACGAAGGTCTTCCCGCAACCGGGCGGACCGTGGAACAGGACGCCGTTGACGGCTCCGATCCCGTAGTGGTCGTACACGTCGCGGCGGGTCAACGGGTCGATCACACGATCGCGTAACGTCTCCGTGAGTTCGTCCATGCCACCGACATCGTCGAAGTCGTGACCAGGTGGGTCGGTATCGAGAGCGGCCGTCTCGAGTGCAGTGTCGGTCTCCTCGTCGCTTCGCGACTCACGTCCCGCTCCGTCCTCGGGCGATCGGCTGCGATGGCCCGGAACGGCCGTTCGGTTCGCGACGAACAGCTAGGCCAGGGTCGCCGTCGGCGGTGCAAAGGCGAGCGCGAGATCGCGAGTCGCAACGAAGCCGACGAGCCCGGCGGCGTACGTCAGGCCCAGCAACAGTCGGTCGAGGTCGGTCGATGCTAGCCAGGAGACCGCCCGAAAGACGACCGCGAACGTCCCGAAAAGGAGCACGGCCGCCAGAAACGCGTTCGATCCGGGGACGAGCGCGCTCCAATTGCCGGCCTGTGCGAGAGTTAGTAGCGCAACCATTACGCAGTACGTGACGCGAATCCAACAAAGCGATTCTGGTCTCGAGCCTGACGGGTTCGATCCGTCGCGGTCACGACGGCGTCGGGGCCACCGTCGGCGCTGCCCGTTCAGTGCCCCTCTCGCGACCCCGACGCGGACGGCTCCCATCGGAACCCGGCCGCATCGACCGGGGCCTCGAGCGGACTCGTCGGCAACCCGTCGCCGACGGCGGGGTCGTTGTACGCCCGCGGCGCGATGTCGTTCGGGCCGTCGGGATAGAACAACGACGCCAGCAACTGGAGGTGACCGCGACCGACGCCGAGTTCGAACTGGCCGCCGCCGTACAACCGAATATCGCGTTCCGCACAATAGGCGAGGGTTTCACACAGCGACTCGAGCGAGCCGAACCGCGAGGGTTTGATATTGAGCCAGTCGGGTTCCCAGGGTAGCGCATCGACATCCTCGAGCCCGTGAATCGGGGCGTCCCAGGAGACCCGCTCTCGAACGGCGGGGTCCGCGAACAGCGGTCGCGTCTCGTCGGTCAGCGCGGGGTCCTCGATGATCGCCTCGGGAAACGCCGCGAGGACGCGTTCGTACAGGGCGGGATCGGCCGGCACGTCGACATCGGTGCCCTCGTACTGGCCCTTCAGATCGAGGATGCGGACCGCATCGGTCCCGACCGTGTCGCCGATGGCTGCGACGAGGTCGTCGTCCCAGGACGGGATCGGATCGAGCTTGAACTCGAGGTTGGGCACCCGCTCGCGCAACGACTCGAGTCGATCGGTCGTCGGCGGGTCGCCGAGTCGGGTGCTGGCGACGAACCGGACGGGGTCGTAGCTGCGCTCCAGTTCGCTCCCGAGGTCGGTCCCCGCTTGCCGGAGCGCGAGGTCCAGCGCGGCGCTCTCTATGCCCCAGCGCCGGTAGTTCCGAAAGACAGCCCGATCGGGCGCACCGCCGGGAAAGAGATCGAGGTCGGCGAGTCGGTCGGACACCGATGCGAAGGTGTAGTCGCCGGTGAGGTCCGGCAACCCCGTTTCCGCTAGCCGGTCGTGATCCGCGGTCTCGTAGGTGACATCCTCGCCGCGTCCGGTGACCACGGCGTCGCCGCTCGATCCCGGCCCGGAAAGGGCGAACTCCGTCGTGACGCGGGTGAAATCGCTCGAGGTCGCACGCTCGCGGCGCTCGATCGATACCTCGTCGATCGTCACCGACAGGTCGGCGAGCCGATCATAGTCCATACCGGTCGTTCGGTCTCGGGGCCAAAAGAGGCTTGGCGCGCTTGCGGCGTCACTCGAGGCAGCGACGAGCACCCGCTCGGCCGTCCGCACCGACTTCGGGACGGCCGTCTACGGTGCCGGCGCGGTCACACCGGTTCCCCCTCGGAGCGGGGCGTCCCGGAGGGCACCGACACGGTTCGGGTGTGGCCGACCGGCTCGAGGTCGTCCGCTCGGAGAACCCGATCGCGCCAGACGGCGTAGCCCGCCAGGTTCCACGCGAGGCCGGGGGAGCAGTCGCCGATCGCGCCCGAGACAGCCGGCGCGAACTCGGGGATTTCGTAGCGGTCGAAGATCGACTCGAGCGGCCCCGATCCGAGAAATCGCTCCGCGGGGAAGTTCCCGTTCCCCTTCGGCTTGCGCCGGTCGTACGCGGGGTACCACTCGCCGAGCAATCGCTTCGGGACGTGTTTGGGCTCGCCGTCGCGGACGTACCGCTCGGGTGCGGGGAGCCCGAGCGCGAGCTCGGCGACGGCCTTGCCCGCGAACGGCGTGTACATTTCGCAGCCGCGGGCGAGGGCGGCTTGCCGCCAGACGGTGACGGCGTCCTCGCAGAAGAAATCGACCCACTGTCCGACGTGGACGTGTCTGGCGTACCGGGTCCCCGACGCCGCGGGCACCCGATCCATCGCGTACTTGTAGCGCTCGCGCTGGCGTCGCTCGTACTGCCGGCGTCCGATCGCTTCGATGACCGCCGGGATATCCGTGTAGACCGCGAACTGCAGCCCCTGTCCGTCGGGATCGGACGGATGCCGCCGGAGTCCATCGAGCACGTCCCGGTGATGCCGGAGTTTCTCACCGACCGGCGGGACGTAGCCGAGGGGGCGCGTCCGCCACACGGTGCGAGCGGTCTCGAGCGAGCCGCTGAGGCCGAAGACGGCGTCCGCGACCTGACCGCTGACCAACGTATCGGCCCCGTCGTACTCGCGGTAGATGCCGTCGAACGTCGGCGTCTGGAGTTGGTGGGGCGGCAGCCCCAGCGCGTCGACGGCCGCCTCGAGCCGCTCGAGGTAGTTCGACTCGGCCATCTCGACGACCTCGCGGTCGGTCTCGACGAGCTCGTTCGCGCGGTCGGCGTACTCACGTTCGAACGCCAGTTCGGGCGTGTCGAACGACGCGGTCACGCTCTCGGTGGGGTTCGTCAGGTAGGGCGCGAGGACGGTCGAATCGACGCCGCCCGAGAGCATGAGCGACGCCTCGTCCGCGACGGGGGCACAGACCGCCGCCAGGACCTCGTCGAGTCGCTCGTGTGCGCTCTCGGGCGCGAGTCCCGACTCGGGCGTGAGCGTTTCCGTCAGTTCGGTTCGGGGCGTCGTCTCGCCGGGCGTCCAGGTGAGCGTCTCGCCGTGACCGAGCCGGTGGATCCGCTCGACGTAGGTATCGATCGGCGTCGTCCGATAGAGCAGGTGCGCGGCCGTCGCGCGGTCCGGCACCGTCCGATCGGCCGGCTCGAGCCGCGCGAGGGCGTTTCGAAACAGGTCGGTGACGACCGGTTCGCCGCTCGAGTCGAGACAGTAGAACACTTCGTAGGCCGACGTGATCCCGCGGTGGGCCTGCACCGTCGGTTCGGCCGCCCGTTCAGAAAGGACGACGACCGTTCCCTCGCCGGGCAGCGAGTCGTGAAGCGCTTTGACCGCTGCGAACGGCGCGCCGCGTTCGATCGCAGTGCGGAGTTCGCGCCGGTGCGTGCCGGCGATGATCCACCGGCGCTCGTCTCGGGTAACGACCTCGGCGTTCGGATTCGCGAGCAACACTGTCGCCATTGCCAGCCCCAACCGGCAGACGGGACATTGTAATGGGATGGATACTCCGCGCGAACCGACAGTCAGTCGCCGATGAACGCACCGGCGCTACTCCTCGCCGCGTCGCTGGCGCAGGTTCTGTCGCGTGAACTGCGGTCGCGCGCCGATCGATGTCGGTGAGCGGAACGACCGATAGAGCTGGATGACGACGATCACCGAGAACCCCGCCGCGACGACCGATGCCCTGGGTGCCTCGAGGGCGTACAGGACACCCATCGAGAACAGCGACATGGTGAGGAGCATGCCGTAGACCAGTCGCTTGGCGAGTTTGTCGAAGACGTTTTGCTCGTCCTCGACGCCGATACGGACGAAGAGGTCGTCCCGGTCGAGCCGATCGAGCGCGCGCTCGGTCTTGGGCGCGAGACGCGTCAGTGACTCGCCCGATCGGCGGAGCTGTCGGCCCGTCTCGTCGATGTAGTTCCGAATGGACTCCTCGCGGTACCCCTGTTCGGTCAGGTACTCGGTCGCAGTCGAGATGAAGTCGAAGTCCTCGTCTAGGGTGACACACACTCCCTCGACGACGGTTGCGACCCGCAGGATCAGCGCGAGGTTCTTCGGCAGTCGGAGGGGGAACTCGTAGATTGAGTCCTCGATCTGTCCGACGATCTGGTTGACCCGGTACTGTTCGATGTCCTCGCCCCGGGCGTCCTGGATCGCGATTTCCATCACTTCGGCCATGACGCCCCGATCCGCGTCGGGGGAGAGCGTCCCGATCTCGACGAGCGCGTCGAGAATGCCGTCGATGTCCTGATTGGCGACGGCGATGTAGAAGTCGACGATCTTGTCCTGCACGAACGGATCGACCCGTCCCGACATGCCGAAGTCGTAGAAGACGATCCGTCCGTCGTCGGTCACCGCGAGGTTTCCCGGGTGCGGGTCGGCGTGGAAGACCCCGTCGTCGATGATCATCTGCAGGTACGCACGCTGTAAGTCCGTTGCGACCCGCGTACGATCGATCCCCCTGCGCTCGAGTTCGTCGACGTCGTTGATCTTCGTCCCCTCGATGTACTCCATGGTGAGCACGCGCGGGCCGGAGTGGCTTTCGACCACGTCGGGGATCACGAGCCCGTCGTCGTCGGCGAAATTCGACTGGATTTCGGTGAGCATCGCCGCCTCGCGCTCGTAGTCCATCTCCTCGCGGATCGTCTTCGAGAACTCCTCGGCGAGGTTCTCCAGCGAGAACGAACGGGCGTCATCGACGAAGTACAGCAGGAGCGGCAGGGACCACTTGATGACCCGCAGATCGGCCCGAACGAGGTCCTCGATGTCCGGCCGGCGGATCTTGACGGCGACGGCGTGGCCGCCCTCACCGCTCGTGTGGGTCCGTGCGTGCTCGCTTTCGCGGTCGAGACGCGCCCGATAGACCTGTCCCAGACTCGCGCCGCTTATCGGTTCGGTATCGAACGCCGCGAATCGCTCGTCGACGGGACCGAGTTCGTCCTCGAGAACGCGTTTCGCTCCGGGCCAGGGTGCCGGCGGCACGTCGTCTTGCAGCGACGCGAGGACGTCGATGTACGCCGGCGGGAGCACGTCGGGACGCGTCGAGAGCAACTGGCCGAGTTTGATGAACGTCGGTCCGAGAGTCAACAGCGACTCGAGTAGCACCTCCGCTCGGTGGCGGTGCGTCTCCGGCTCAACCCGCCGGGGACGGCCGAACAGGAGGAACCGCCGCCGGTCGCGGGCGTAGGCGAGCAACAGCGGAAGGAACTGCCACGTGACGACGGCAAATCGCTTGTATGCGCGAAGTGAGACCAGCCTCGGTCACCCGGGTTAGGAGCCCTCGTCGACGATGTCGATCGTCGTCTCCTCGCGGGAACCGCGTTTCGGCAGCGTCAACTCGAGGACGCCCCGGTCGACGGCGGCCTCGGCACCCGCATCGGACGCGTCGTCGGGCAGCGGGAGGTCGACGTCGAGAAACAGCGACCGGTTTTCCTCGACGTACTGGTAGTCGCCGGCCGGCGTTTTCTCCCGGTGGGCATCGATTGAGATGCGGCCGTCCTCGATCGCGAGGTCGAGCGACTCGACGGAGACGCCGGGGACGTCGAGTACGAGCAGGTAGGCATCGTCGCTCTCGAGCAGATCGAAGAAGACGTCCTCGGAGAGGTCCCGCAACGCGTCGCGGAGCGCTGACATGGATATCGGTTCGAACCCCGATACGAAAAACCCCGTGGTCGCGGCGATCTCTCACCCCCGACGAGCGGTCCGTGGGCGGTTTCGATGACGGCCAGTTACCGCGGGGACGCCGTCGTCTCAGAGCGAACCGACCGGCCCTGATGCAGCGGCGCGTGTGTCACCCTCTATCAACTCCGCCCGGCGTGACACACGGGTGGCGCTACTGCACACTCGTCGGGACGGAAGCCGACCGCTGACGCCCGCTTCTCGCCCGAGCGACCGGGCAGCCGACGGGTTCCCCCACGCTTTTGCCGTCCGGCGACCCGAATCAGGGTATGGAAGGAGCCGACCGCGAGCGCACGGAGGCCGGGTTCAAGGTCCGAACACCCGTCGACGAGGCGCGCCGGATTCTGCAGGCGGCAGTCGCGAGGGGCGGGGACGCCGATTCGGACGTGCCCTGCGGGACCGAGACCGTCGATGTCGACCGCGCGGACGGCCGCGTCCTCGCCGCACCCGTTACGGCCGCTCGAGACGTGCCCCACTACCGGCGGGCGGCGATGGACGGCTACGCCGTCCGGGCCGCGGATACCTTCGGGGCCAGCGACCGCTCGCCGGAAGTACTGCGGATCGCCGAACCCGCCGCTGACACTGCCGGTACCGACGAGCACGCGACCGCCGACAGCATCGCCCCCGGGACGGCCGCACGAGTCCACACCGGCAGCGCGCTCCCCGAGGGAGCCGACGCCGTCGTCATGATCGAACGGGTCACCGAGCGCGAGTCGGTCGGCGAACTCGAGATCGAAGACGCGGTCGCGGAGGGGGAAAACGTCGCGCCGGTCGGCGAGGATATCGAGGCGGAGCAGCACCTCTACGATGCGGGCCACCGGCTTCGGCCGTCGGATCTCGGCCTGCTGCGGTCGGCGGGCTACGGCCGCGTCGCGGTCGCCCAGCAGCCGACCGTCGGCGTCGTCCCGACCGGCGAGGAACTCGTCGCGGGCGACCCCGGTCCCGGCGAGGTGATCGAAACCAACGGACTGACGGTCTCGCGGCTGGCCCAGCGGTGGGGCGCTCGCGCGACCTACCGCGACGTGGTCACCGACGATCCCGAGTCACTGCGCGTGGCGATACAGCGGGATCTGACGAAGGACGTGGTCGTCACCACCGGCGGTTCCTCGGTCGGCGAGCGCGACCTGTTGCCGGAAGTGATCGCCGACCTCGGCGAGGTGCTCGTCCACGGTGTCGGGCTCAAACCCGGCCACCCCGTCTGTCTGGGGATCGTCGAGGAGACGCCGGTGCTCGCACTGCCGGGCTACCCCGTCGCCTGCATCGTCAACGCCGTCCAGTTCCTCCGGCCGACGCTCCGCTGGCTCGAGGGGACCGAGCCCGACCCCCACCCGAGCACGCGGGCTCGCCTCGAGCGCAAACTCCCGAGCGAACCCGGGGCGCGGACGTTCGCGCGGGTGCGACTCGAGCAGCGCGACGCGGCCGACCTCGAGCCCGACGAGCCGCGATACGAGGCGATCCCGACGCGGGCGAGTGGGTCGGGCGTCCTCTCGAGCGTCGCGCTGGCCGACGGCTGGGTGGTCGTCGACGACGACCGCGAGGGGATTCCGGCCGGCGAGACGGTTGCCGTCGAAAACTGGGAAATCAATCCGTAGTCCTTCACGAGAACACCGAGCGCGGAGTTCACAGTCGTGCACGCCGATTCGGAGCAGCGAGTCGCTGTGCATCACCTCCCGGATGCGGTCGGTTTCGATCGACGCTCCGGAGGACGAACTCACCGGAGCACTTGCCGAACCGCGTCCGCCAGCGCGTTCACGCGGGCGACGTGTTCGTAGGAGCCGTCCCGTACCCCGTTGGTCACGTAGGAGAAGCCGATATTCTCCACGGGGTCGGCCCAGCCGACGCTGCTGCCCAGGCCAGCGTGGCCGAACACGTGCGCGGGCGAGAGCGAACCGTAGGGTGCGACCGTCGTGCCGCCCTTCCAGAACCCGAGCGCGAACCGGCCTTCGCGGCCGAGTGTACCGTCGGCGTCCGTCTCGGCCTCGAGACGCGTCATCCGGTCGACGGTCTCGGGTTCGAGGAGTTGGGTTCCCTCGAGTTCGCCGCCGTTGGCGAGACAGGCGTAGAAGCGGGCCATGTCCCCGGCGGTCCCGATGCCGTTGGCGGCGGGGATCACGGCGCGGTGGATCTCCTCGGCGTTGAACGGTGCTGCGACCTCAGTGTGATCGCCCAGCCCCTCGCCGGGGTCGCGACAGCGGTCGAACTCCTCGAAGCCGACGAGCGTCGCGACATCATCGTCCTCGTCCTCCCGGAGACCGATGCCGGTGTCGTCCATGCCGAGGGGGTCGAAGACGCGCGCTTCGGCTGCCTCTTCGATCGGCATCCCGGAGACGCGACGGACAAGTTCGCCGACCAGCCAGCCGAACGTCAGCGCGTGATAGGCCGGCGTCTCGCCCGGCGTGAAGGTGGGCTCCATTGTCTCGAGGTGCTCGACGACGGCGTCCCAGTCGTCCCAGAGGTCGGGCCGGTCGTCGATCTCGCCCCGGTTGAGCCCCGAGGTGTGACTGAGCACCTGCCGGACGGTGATCGCCGCCTTTTCCGTCCCCTCGTCGGCGAACGCGGGCCAGTGGTCGACCACCCGGTCGTCGTACTCGAGGTGCCCCTCCTCGACGAGCGAGTGCAGCGTGACCGCGGCGTAGGGTTTCGTACTCGAGAAGAGGACGTGTCGTGTCCCGCGGGTCTCCGCCGGGCCGTCGGGGGCTTCGACGCCGCCCGCCAGGTCGAGCACCGGCTCGCCGTCGACGTAGACGGCGAGTTGCGCCCCGTGGTGGAGCCCGACCTCGAGATGACGGTCGAAGAGGGCAGCGATGCGCTCGCGATCGGTGTCGGAAAGCCGTGACATGGGTCGCACCTCTTCGGGCGGACGCTTAACCGTTGCCGTGGGGTCCCCTCTCACGGGCGGTCGCAGCGACCGAAACGCCGCGGCGAGTCGACCGACGTTTTTAGCCCCGGCGGCCGAAGGGGCGCTATGACCCGCAAGGAGTTTCGCGATCTCGCGACCCCCGACGAGGCACGGGCGGCGATCGACTCGCTGGCCCTCGAGGGGGGCATCGAACGCGTCCCGCTCGAGAACGCGCGGGGCCGAGTGCTCGTGGCGCGGCTCGACGCCGAACTCGACGTGCCGGGCTTCGACCGGGCGAGCCTCGACGGCTACGCGCTCCGGGCACGGGACACGTTCGGCGCGGACGAGGCCGACCCCGCTCGGCTCGCGGTCGTCGGTGAGGTCCACGCCGGCGCGGAACCGGACGTGGCACTCGAGGCGGGGCAGGCAGCCGAGATTTCGACCGGCGCGGTGATGCCCGACGGTGCCGACGCGATGGTGCCGGTGGAGCGCACCGATACGGACGGTGGCGGTGACGAGGTTCTCGTCCGCACAGCGGTCGCCCCCGGTGACAACGTCATGTTCGCGGGTGCGGACGTGGCCGCGGGCGAACGCGCGCTCGGCCCCGGGACCACGATCACGCCCCGCGATATCGGCCTGCTGTCGGCCCTGGGGATCGACGAGGTACCGGTCCGAGCCAAGCCGCGGGTCGGCATCGTCTCGACCGGCGACGAACTCGTGCGGCCGGGCGACGACCTCGAGAGCGAGCGCGGCGAAATCTACGACGTCAACAGCTACACCATCGCCGCCGGGGTCGAGGATGCGGGCGGCGAGGCGGTGCTCTACCCCCACGCCGGCGACGAGCAGGACGAGATGGAGGGGATTCTGCGGACCGCGGCCGACGAGTGTGACCTCGTCCTCTCCTCGGGATCGACCAGCGCGAGTGCGGTCGACGTGATCTACCGCGTTATCGACGAGCAAGGCGAGTTGCTGCTCCACGGCGTGAGCATCAAGCCGGGGAAACCGATGCTGATCGGGCGGTTGGACGACTCCGCGTACGTCGGACTCCCCGGTTATCCCGTCTCCGCGATGATGGTCTTCCGGACCTTCGTCGCGCCGGCGATCCGCGAGGCTGCCGGGAGACCGGAGCCGGCGTCCGCGACCGTCTCCGGCCGGTTGGCACGGCAGGAACGGTACGAGGAAGGTCGCCACCGGCTCATGCCCGTCGGGGTGGTCACGGATGGCGACGGCGAGACGCTCGTCTACCCCGTCGACAAGGGCAGCGGCGCGACGACCAGCCTCGCCGACGCGGACGGCGTCGTCGAAGTCGGCCCCGAGACCGACTATCTCGAGGCGGGCGAGTCCGTCACGGTCACGCTGTTCTCCCCCGACGTCCGGCCACCGACGCTGTTCGGGGTCGGCGAGGACGACCCGACGGTCTCGCGGGTGCTCGACGGCCTCGAGCGCCCGCGATACCTCTCGGTCGGCTCCCGACCGGGCCTGCGGCGGCTCCGCGAGGGCGTCCCCGACGTGGCGGTAGTCGCGGGGCCGCTCGATAGGGACATCGAAGCGGACGAAATCGGGCGCTGGGACCGCGAGTGGGGGCTGGTCGTCCGGGCCGGCAACCCCGACGAGATCGAGGGCCTCGACGATCTGGTCGACCGCGACCTCCGGTTCGTCAATCGGACGACCGACTCCGGGTTGCGCTCGAGTCTCGGTGCTTCGATCGCCGACGTTGCCGAGAAACGAGGAACTGACCGCCACGAAATCGTCGACGCGGTCGACGGCTTCGATCTCGGACTCCGAGCCCACGAGAGCCCCGCTCGCAAGGTTATCGCGGGCGACGCCGATGCCGGTCTCGGCCTGCGGGAGACCGCCGACCGCCTCGATCTGGGCTTCGTCTCCCTCGGCGAGCAGCCGGTGCGCGTCCTCGCGAATCCCGATCGGACGGGGAAGGAGGGGGTTCGGGAACTCGAGACGGTGCTCGCGGACGCCGCGTCGGCAAAGCGATAGCGGCGAATCGCGCTTCGCCAATTCCGGTCTCCTCTCACCCGTCTGCGATGGTGCGTGCTAGCCCTGCCCCTAATTTGCGAGCGTTGGCGTGGGATCGGCGGTCCCGTGACCCATGCGACGGGCCTGTGTGTCCGTGAATGGCGATCGGTTGGGGAGAATGTAGTTACTCCGTGTCGTCACGATAGCGGAACGCGCAGTTCCCGCTCGTCCCACCCACGCTCCCTCCGTTCCTCCCGTCGTTCCTCGAGCCCGCCGTTTTTGGTCGCGCACACCCTACGAGCAGTATGCGAATCGTCACGACGCTTCCCTCGGCGACCGAGACCGTTGCCGCGCTCGGCTGCGAGCCGGTCGGTGTCTCCCACGAGTGCGATTATCCGCCGAGCGCTGCGTCAGCACCCGCAGTCACCAGCTCGCGGATCGATGCCGCGGGCTCGAGCGGTGAGATCGATCAACAGGTCCTCGAGACCGCCGACACCGAGGCCGGCGTCTACGATATCGACATCGAGACCCTCGCCGCTCTCGAGCCGGACGTGATCGTCACACAGGGAATGTGCGACGTCTGTGCGGTCGACGTGGCCGTCATCGAGGATGCTGTCGACCGAATAGCGGTGGAGCCCGAGATCGTCACGACCGACCCCCACAGCGTCGGCGACGTGCTCGGGGACCTCGAGCGGATCGGCCATGCCATCGGTCGCGAGGACCGCGCTCGGGAGGTTCGACGGGACCTCGAGTCGCGGATCGAAGCGGTCCGGAACCGAGCCGCCGATAGTGACGCCGAGGACCGCCCGCGCGTGGCGGTCTTCGACTGGACCGAGCCCGTGATGATCGCGGGCCACTGGACGGCGGAACTGGTCGACTGGGCCGGCGGCGAGTACGGGCTGGCCGCTGTCGGCGAGCGCTCGCGCCCCCGTGAGTGGGACGAAATCCGGGCTTACGACCCCGAGGTCGTACTCGTCGCCCCCTGTGGCTTCGGCCTCGCACAGACCGCACGGAATACAACGGACCTCACCGAGCGCGACGGCTGGAGCGACCTGACGGCCGTCCAAGAGGGGCGCGTCTGGGCGATGGACGGCGATCAGTACCTCAACCGGCCCGGCCCGCGGCTGGTCGACACGCTCGAGGCGCTGGCACCGATCGTGCAGCCGGCCCTGTTCGACGGGCCGGCCGCGGATATCGCCGTTCCGTTCGATGACCTCGAGACCCTCGAACCGGCGACCGATCCCGACGACGATGCTCGAGTCGACTCCGCGTCTCGAGCCGAGGTCGACTCGAGCCCGTGATCGTCATACCGGCTGACAGCCGTGAGACGATTCTCGAGCGTGCCCGCGAGGGAGACCCCGACGAAATCTGTGGAATTCTTGGTGGCGAGTACGAACCTGGCGGAAAGAGCCGCGTGCACTCGCAGTATCCGACCGAAAACGTCGCCGACACACCGCGGACGCGATACGAGATCGATCCCGAGGAACAGTTGGCGGTCTTCGAGCGGCTCGAGAATCGCGGCGAGGAGATCGTCGGCTTCTATCACTCTCATCCCCGCGGCCCGCCGCGGCCGAGCGCGACCGACGCCGCACGGGCGACCTGGCCGGACCGGTCGTACGTGATCGTCTCGCTCGAGCCCCTCGAGATCGGGTCGTGGCGCTGGCGGACGGGGACCGACGGACAGTTCGAGCGGGAGCGAGTGGCCGGCGACTGACCACGACGGCCGCTCACTCGTCCGCGCGGCGCTCGAGGTCGTCCGCCCGCGCTCGCGCGTCGGCCGCCTGCTCCCGGAACTCCTCGATCCGCTGGGTCAGCTTCTTGCCGGCGGTGTATTTGAACTCGTCGGGCATCATCCCGTACTCGATGTCGAGCGTGATCAGCGTATCACACCCCTCGATGATCTCCGGAGCCCAACTTCCCCGTGCCAATTTCGACTCGTCCGTGATCACCGCCTCACCGTCTTCGACGTCGATGAACGCACTGACGGTGTTCCAGATGTTCGGATCGCTCGAACTGACCTCGTCGAACAGTCCCTCGAGCCGCGAGTCCTTGATCTCCTCGTCGCGCAGTTCCGCGAGCAGGTCCTCGAGACCGTCGGCGATCTCGTCGTATCTGGCGGCGTCCTCGCGGAGGGCGGCCGGTGACTCGCTCGAATCGGTCCCCGTCATCGTGTCCCCTCCGTCTCGTCGGTAGCTGCGGTCATGTACGGATCGTACCCGCTTCGGCACCGTAAACGTACGCTTCCGTGACTGGCACTGTTCAGCATCGATTGACGGGTGGGGCAGCAGGGGTTTCGTGGTTCCGCTGCCAGAAATCAGCCGCCTCGGCGGGGATCGTGACTGGCGTGTGTTCGAGTCGTACAGCGGCTGAAAGACCGCGCCAACTCCTCGCAGTCCGAAACCGCCGGACTCGATCGGCGCGCTCGATGGTGCGGCACGCCTCCAGTGCGCGAAGCAATAGGGTGACTCGAGTACCGCTCCCATGTCATCTATCGGGTGGTATCGCCCGGCTGTAACGAGTCACAGAGCAAACTGGACCGGGACTGTTATCTCGAGAGAGGCAGTGCGCTACTCGAACCGTTCCGCCTGCTCGGTGCAGGTCACCACGGCGCTGGAACCCGGTACGAGCACTACGATTTCGATGATCGATGCCGCGACCGCTGCCAGTTCGACGTGGGACGTGGAATACACGCCCGACGACGCCTCCGAGCTGTCCGCCCCTCCGGCGGCTGAAACGGAGCTCTGACGGCGGTGGCCGCCACGAACTTCAACTCCGCCCCTCGAGCGACGGCACCGCTGCGGCCTCGTTTTCGAAGAAGGCCAGGCCGTGAATCCGACTGTCGGCGGTCAGTTCGGGATGGAACGATGTCCCGACGACGGGGCCGTCCCGAACCGCGACGGGACGGTCGTCCCACGACGCGAGCACGTCGGCGTCGCCGACCGTCGCAATCGCAGGTGCCCGAATGAACACCGCCGGATACGGATCGTCGAGGCCCGCGACCGCAAGCGGTGCTTCGAAACTGTCCTTCTGTCGGCCGAAGGCGTTGCGCTCGACGCCCACGTCGAGCAGTCCGAGTTCGTCGACCCGGTCGTCGCCGGCGTCGCTCGAGGCGACGATCAGGCCGGCACAGGTCGCGAGCAGGGGTTTGCCGGCGGCGACGTGGGTCCGAATTTCGGGGGCGATCCCCTCGCTGTGGAGCAGTCGGGAGATGGTCGTCGACTCGCCGCCGGGCATCGCGAGCAGGTCACAGTCGGGAACGATCCCCGCGTCGCGGATTTCGCGGACCGTGACCTCTCGGTCGCGGGCCGCGGCGGCGCGTTCGATAGCGGCCGCGTGTTCCTCGACATCGCCCTGCACCGCGACGACGCCCGCAGTCAGTGACATGGCCGCGGGTATGGACGGTGCGGTAAAAAAGGTCGCGGCACGGGACTCGCACGCCGGCACCGCCATGGCAGGCGCTTTTGTCCCTCCCGGTCGGCGACACGACCGTGACGACGGTGCCACCGACGGCAGCCCGGCTGCTCGAGAGCGCCCCGCTGATGGCACATCTGGCGACTAGCGTCGACGGACGACCCCACGTCGCGCCGGTCTGGTACCGGTACGCTGACGAAACCGTGGCGGTCGTGACGACGGGCCGGAAGCTGGCGAACATCAGGCGGAATCCGCGGGTCGCCCTCTCGGTACAGCAAGACGAGGCGGGCCAGACCGAGTGGATGGTGACGCTGCTCGGGACGGCCGAGGTCGTCGACGATGCGGACGAGACTGCGGCGGCCCGTCGCCGGATCAACGAGAAGTATCACGCGGACCCCGACGCCCACGCCGACAACACGCTGGTCCGGATCGACATCGGTTCGGCGACGTATCGGACGTACTGACGGCTCCGAACCCGTCACTTCCCGTCGCGACGCAGGTTCGAAAGGGACGCACCGGAAGGCTGTCGAACCCGCTGCCATCATCTCGGGACGCGGCCCCCAGTTCGGACCGATGTGAATGACCGACCGATAGTACGACCCGTCCGCCTCGAGCACTGCGGGCTCAGTTCGCGAGCCGCGGCGACCACCAGCGGGAGCGTGTGATTCGTCGATGGAGACCGAAACATCGTCCGCGTCCGTGGTCGTACTCGTCGCTTATCATGCTTGAATGGGCAAGCGGTTGCAACGCCGCGGTTCGGTCCGCTGCCGTGGGCCGACAAGAACGTCGTTCGGTACTCGGTCTGCGTCTCGACCGGCCGGGCCGACACGCGCCGTCACAGGAGTCCGATTCGGCAGTCGCGTGGACCCTGCAACGGGACTCTCAGGCGATGACTTCGCCGAAGAACTCCTCCTGACACTGCTTTGAATCGGGGTTCGTCTCCCGTAACTCCCCGAATCCAGCAATGGTGGGCGTTCCCTCGCGGTAGGCTTCCGCCTCGAGGATGATCGAGTCCGTGGGCGCATCCTCGAGTTCGTCGATGGACACCGTCCGTTCGCCCTCGACCGGCCCGATAAACGGCATCACGTTGCCGATCCCCTCGCCGTTGAACACCACCTCGAACCGAACCTCGGCGAAGTTACCGACGATACGAACGGTCTGACAGTCGATGAACTCGATGAACTCCTCGTCCTCGGGTTCGTCGAACAGTTCCTTCCCGCATTCGACTAACTCCGGATTCGCGACTCTGATCGCGCCGCCTCCGGGGATGGTGTTCGACGCGTCGCGGAACGCCTCCGCCGCGTCGAGTCTCGAGTTCTCGGGTGCCGACTCGAGTTCCGAGACGTGGATCGTCCGCTCGCCGTCGACCGGGCCGACCGGGCCTCGCACGTTTCCGAAGTCGTCGCCGTCGAACGACGCCTCGATCACGACTTCCTCGAAGTCGCCGACGACGCGGACCGTCTGACAGTCGATGAACTCGATCCGTTCGCCTTTCCGCTTCGTTTTCCGATCGAGTTCCGTCTTCGAATCGACCTTTTTCGTCGCGATCTCCGTCCCGTCGTGGGAGAGCGTGACCGCCGCTTTCGCGTCCTCGAGACCCCTGACCCAGAACGAGGTGGCGTCTTTCGCGGCGACGGATACCGACCCGGATCGCTTGCCGTCGGTTACCGACCACTCGACCGTTACGTCCCGTTTCCCGTGGTTGTGGACGCGGAACGCGGCGTCCAGCGTCGATCCGGTCTCCGCCTCGGTGGTTCTGTACCCGATCGCCTCGAGTTCGAGTTCGTCCATCGCGTCCGCGTCGTCTCCGTCCGTCTCCTCGTGATCGGCATGGTCGTCCGTTTTGTTCTTCTGATCGGCGTTATCGTCGTTGTCGTCCGCTTCAGTCAGTGGTTCGTCGGCATCCGTCTCGTCGTCATCGTCGTCCGAACTCGCACTCGACAGGACGATCGCACCGCTGCCAGCGACCGCGCCGGTCGCGCCGAGCGCCAGCAGATAGTCGCGTCGTGAATGTGGTAACCGTGTCATGCGTATCGGTCCCGAACGAGGGTCGGGGCCACTCGCGTCGTCCACGGCGGGCACTATTGTTATCAACCAGCTGAAAAACTCTCGAGAGGCCTAGCAGCGACTTCGATCGCTGTAACCGAACTGTACGTGCGTCCTGCTGTGACGGCGATCAAAGCGACGACACTGCGGACGGCTGCACCGCCGCGGTCGATGGCGGATCGTCACCGTGGCCCGCTACACGAGGCTCTTGCTGTCGATAGACGACGCGACTGTAAGCCGCGGATACCCGTTCGAGGCGACGATCTGGGCTGTCCGATGGGACTTCCGGAAACCGACGACGCTCGTGGCTTACAGCCCGGTCGGCACGTCGAGAAACGTCGTCTCGAGGCCCCATTCCGCGACGCGGTCCTGCAGCGATCGCACGCCGAAGGTCTCCGTCGCGTAGTGACCCGCGAGGAAGACGTGCAGTCCGGCCTCCCGGGCCTCGTGGTAGGCGTTCCCTTTGCCTTCCCCCGTCACCAGCGCGTCCGCATCGGCGTCGACGGCCTCGTCGAGCCAGTCGACCCCGCTGCCGGTAACGATCGCCACGTCCTCGATCTCGTCGGGGCCAAAGTCGAGGTGCTGGACCGGCTGGCCGCCGGTCTCGAGGGTCGTTTCGAGCCGGTCGCGCAGGGCGTCGGGCGCGTAGGGGTCGCCCGCCGTTCCCCGCTGGCCGACGTATTCGGTGCCGAGTTCGCCGAAGGGGGCGCGGTCCTCGAGTCCGAGCAGGTCGGCGACGCCGGCGGCGTTGCCCAGTTGCTGATGGCCGTCCAGGGGGAGATGCGAGACGTACAGCGCGAGGTCGTTCTCGATCATGGGGGCGATCCGATCGTAGGTCCGGCCGGTCACGCGATCGAAGCCGCCCCACGAGAGCCCGTGATGGACGACCAGCAGGTCCGCGTCGGCCTCGACCGCGCGGTCGACCGTCTCACGGACGCCGTCGACGGCGAACGCGACGCGCTCGAGGTCGCGGTCCTCGGGACCGACCTGCAGCCCGTTCGCGCTGGCGTCGAGATCGGCGTAGTCGGCGGTCCGGAGCTCCTCGTCGAGTCGGTCGACGACGCTCGAGAGTTCCATAGCGACCCGTTCGGCGCGGGAGGCCTTGTATTCGGTTGATTCCGCTCGAGCGCGCGACGGGCGTCGTCACGACGGTCTCGCGGGCGAGTCGACAATCCCGTTCGGGTCGACCACCCCGTGCGGAAACGCGGTTCCGACTGTCCTACATCAGGTAGAACAGTGGGAACAGGATCACCCACACGATGTCGACGAAGTGCCAGTACAGGCCGAAGTACTCGACCGGCCGATGATCCCGGAGATAGGCATCGACGGACATGATCCGGTAAATCATGAACGACGCGATGAGCAGGCCCAGGATGACGTGGAACGCGTGCAGGCCGGTCGTCACGAAGTACAGCGAATACTCGAGGTCGGTAAACCAGTAGATGCCGTGTGCGAACTCCAGACTCCACTCGTAGCCCTTGACCGTGAGGAACGTGAGTCCGAGCACGATCGTTGCCCCCAGCGATGCCAACAGGCCGCGCTTGTGCTCGCGTTCGGCCATGATGAGCGCGAGGACGACGGTAAAGCTCGAGGTCAACAGCACGTAGGTGTTGACGAGGCCGACGACCTCCGAGGGCGGTACCGTCTCGAACGTGCCCCAGCCGGCGTGCAGGCGCATGAAGATATACGCCCCGATGGCGGCACCGAAGACGACCACGTCCGACGCCAGGAAGAACCAGACGCCGAGTTTCGTGCCGCCGACGCCCTCGAACGGCCAGCGCTCGGCGATCGCCTGATCGGGTGCGTGGAATCGCTCGCGGCCGTACTCGAACAGCGTATAACCGAGGATCGCGATGCCGCCGACGAACAACATCGGGTGCAGAAGGTCGGTCGACCCGGTCTGCTGGAGTTCGGCACCGCGTGCGATGGCGAAGTCGGCGACCCAGGGCGTCAGTCCCGAGAGCCCCAGGAACGTGACGAACATGCCGATTCCCACTCCGAACGGCCAGATGCTCGCGTGGTCCTCGTGGTCGGCCTCGAGCGGTTCGGTCTGGGCGGCCTGCTCGCGTGTAGCCGCCCCGCCGTCGGCGGCCGTCGCGTCGTCGACGAACTCGAGTTTCCCGCTGGCGTAGCTTGGACGGTCCGGCCAGTTCTCGAGGGGCGGCGGCGACGTCGTCGCCCACTCTGCGGTTCGCGAAAACGCCCAGGGGTTGTCGGGCGCGTCGGGGCCCGAGCGCAGGCTCTTGCCGAGCGCGTAGAACATGATGAGATAGGACGCGCCGAGGACGAAGGCACCGACCGTCGCCAGCCGGTGATAGAGGGTAAACTCCGTCCCGAAATGGAAGACGCGACGCGGCGTCTCCCAGGCCATGAACATCGGGAAATACAGCAGGTTGAAACCGATGAAATAGACCGCGAAGTGGAGCCTCCCGAGCGTCTCGTCGTACATTTTGCCGGTGATCTTCGGCCACCAGTAGTAGATGCCGCCGACCAGCGCCGTCGATCCGGCGACCATCACGTAGTGGAAGTGTGCGACGACCCAGTAGGTGCCGCGGAACTGGTAGTCGAGGACGACCGCACCCAGGAAGACGCCGGTGATCCCACCGAGGATGAACAACACCAGCGCGCCGAGATTGAACAGGAACGGCGTGGTAAATCGAACGCGCCCTTTGACCATCGTATAGATCAGCGCGAAGACCATCAGGTCGAAGGGCAGCGAAATCCCGATCGTCGTCGCCATGAACAGCGTCTTGATCGGGAGGTTGATCGTCGTCAGGAACATGTGGTGCATCCAGACGAGGAACGACTGGACCGCGACGAGGACCATCGCGATGATAACCCACTTGCGGCCGACCAGTCGCCGACCACAGAACGTCTGGAACGTCTCGAACAATACCCCGAGCGCCGGGAAGAAGACGATGTACACCTCCGGATGGCCGAAGAACCAGAAGATGTGCGCCCACAGCAGGCTCGAGCCCCGATCGGTCGCGAAGTACTGGGTCAGTAGGACCCGATCGGTGACCAACAAGAGCAGGGCGGCCAGCAGCGCCGCGAACGCGAACAGCATCATCCAGACGGTCAGCAGTATCGACCACGTAAACAGCGGCATGTTCCACAGACCCATCCCCTCCGCACGCTCGTAGTGGATCGTCGTGAGGAAATTAACCGTCGCGATCGTCGTCGACATGACGAACAGGACCAGCGCGAGGATCGTCAGGGTCCCGCCGGCCGTCGCCGCCATCGCCGTATTGTACATGGGAACGTTCAGCGGCGCGTACATCGTCCAGCCGCCGGCGAAGGCTCGCTCCTGAAAGAACGCGATGGCGAGGAGAATCCCCGAGAACAGATAGAACCAGTAGCTCATGGCGTTCAGTCGCGGGAACGAGAGGTCCTTCGCCCCGATCTGAAGGGGGACGAGATAGTTCGCGAACCCGAACGCGAACGGCGAGAGATACCAGAACACCATCAACAGGCCGTGGTTCGTCACCGACTGGTTGAACTCCATGTTCTCGAGCAGGCCGATCCCGCCGGACTCCCACATGTGCGTGCGAAAGAGCAGGGCGAGAACGCCGCCGACCAGCAGGAAGAAAACCGAGGTCGCGAGGTAGAGAATCCCGACGTCCTTGTGGTTGGTCGTGACCAGCCACCGCTTGATCGTCGTCCGCGGCGGCAACTCACTCATCGATGCGCACCTCCTGCCCTCCCCGCGTCCCGAGTCGCGCTCGCTGCGGGTCGGAGCCGCCCGTCTCGATCGCGAGTCGGCCGCCGAGACGGTTCGTCGGAGCGGCGACGAGATTCATAAGCACCATAGCCTCCGACGATGCTCCGTATCAAGGTGTCCGGTGCGCCTGCAGGCGATACTTGTTCGACCGTCGGTCCGACGTGTCGTCTCGGCCATATCGGCGTTTGTATGCGTTCGACCGCGATTCGTCTCGAGTCACCGAACGGCTCCAACCGTCTCGAACCGACGCTCCGCCGCTGTCAGGTCGAGTGGTGCGCCCGGTCGCTCGAGCACCCACCTAGTAGCACCTGAAACGATCGACACACGAATCGCAACGCGATCATGCGATCAGGTGTACAACGACGTTCAGGTGCTACTATAACCCGGGATAGTCCGCGATGATCCCGTCGACGCCGGCCGCCGCGAGCGCGTCGAACTGGACCCAGTTCCGCGCCGTCCAGGCGTTGACCGTCCGTCCCTCGTCGTGGGCCACTTCCACGATGTCCCGCTCGAGGTCGGCGTCCCACCCGCCGTCGTCGGCCGTCTCGAGAACGGCGTTTCGCGGCGGGTGGATCGCCTCGCAGTCGTACCGGCGTGCGATCTCGAGGCCGGCCGCGAGGTCGTCCCCGAACAGCGGGGCGGCCGCGTACGCGGCACTCTCGCGCAGCGCTGCGATGGCCCCCTCGCAGAACGACGAAAAGAGCAGGTCGCCGTCGAAGGCCGCACAGTCGGCGACGACGCGGTCGACGAACGGCTGCCAGATCGCGCGGCGCTCGGCGCACTCGGCAGGCGGGAGCGATTCGCCGGGTCGTCGCTCCCGGGTCCCGGGGTTTTTCAGTTCGACGTTGACGCCGACCGTCTCGGGGACGGCCGCGAGCAACGCGGCGAGCGTCGGGACCGTCGCGTCGGTCCCGAGCACTCGCGCCTCCCGAAGCACCTCGAGCGGCGTCTCCCGGACGAACCCGGTCGCGTCGGTCAGTGGGCGGCCGTCGCGGGACGCCGCGAGACGCTCGTCGTGAACGACGACCGGGGTTCCGCAGGCGGCCGGTTGCACGTCGATCTCGATCATCGCGGTCTCCTCGTGCTCGGCCGCTCGCGTCGCCGCTTCGACGGTGTTCTCGGGTGCAACGCCGGCGAAGCCGCGGTGGGCGATAACGGCGGGACGGGCCATAGTGGTCCGTCGACCGGCGGGGTAATGGAAGCTGCGGCGTCCCGCTCGAGGCGATGACGTGGCGCGTCCCGGCCCGTCTTTAATCCGGCTGCCCCGCGAACCGCCGCTATGACCGACCCCACGCTCGCGGACGCCGAGCGCGCCCTCGATCGCGCGGCCGACCTCGAAACCGAGGCGGCGATCTCCGTGTTACGGACGGCCCGACAGGACGTGCAGGCGCTGTCGACCGAGCCCGATATCGACGAGGATCGCCGGCAAGAACTCGAGACACGACTCGAGCAACGGCTCCGCGAGGTGTCGGAGCGCGACGCCTACGACGGCGGACTCGGGTCGGCGATGAGCCCGTCCGAGGACGACGCCCCCTGAGCGGTATCCCGACGGCGGGACGGCCACTCCCGCCGGTGATCCGACTGCTGGAGACTCGCGGTGACCACGGCGTCCGCTGCCCGCCATCCACGGGGAGCCCACGTCCGCTCCGCCCGATTCGCTCACTCGTGTCGCTCGGTTGCGCTTTCCTCATCGCATCACAAGACGCGTCACCGCCGTTGATACCGGCGTTCGGATCGGAATCTCACCGATCGCTGCTCCGCTCGAGCCGTCCGAGAACCCGGCGAGATCGGCCGCGCCCCGGCCCTTTTATTCGAGTGCCGTCCCGAGAGGTGCGTATGCGAATTGCACTACTCGGCGGCACCGGCGATATCGGCGAAGGACTCGCGCTGCGGTTTGCACGCGATACGAGCCACGAGATCCTCATCGGCTCGCGGGACCCCGAGAAGGCCCGCGACGCAGTCGCGGAGTACGAAGACGCGCTCGCGGACCGGACCGACGAGATCGACATCAAGGGCTTCGGCAACGAGATGGCGGCCGATCGCGCGGACATCGTGATCCTCAGCGTCCCGCCGTACTACGCCGGCGATACGGTCGACGCGGTCGCCGACAGCCTCGATTCGGACTCGGTGCTGGTCACCCCCGCCGTCGGCATGCAGGGCGACGAGGACGGCCTTCACTATCACCCGCCGGAAGCCGGCAGCGTCACTCAACTCGTCGCACAGCGAGCCCCCGACGGGGTCCCGGTCGTCGGTGCCTTCCACAACCTCGCGGCCGACGCGCTCTCGAACCTCGAGAACGATCTCGATCTCGACACGCTCGTCGTTGCCGACGACGACGCCGCCGCGGACACCGTCCTGACGGTCGCCAACGAGATCGAGGGACTGCGCGCGCTCGAGGCCGGGCCGCTGGCCAACGCCGCCGAGGTCGAGAGCGTCACGCCGCTGGTCATCAACATCGCGAAGTACAACGAGGAAATGCACGATGTCGGCGTGAAGTGGATCGGTGGAAGCAACTGATCCGGTTTGCACGCCGCTCGCACAGCCTTCATGCGACTACGTGTGTCGTGACGGTCAGCGGCCACGAGAGGCGACGCCGACTCAGTGCGACCCGTTCGTCGCTCTTCCGACGCAAGCGCGAATCGGCACGGGACGGCGCTTCGGCTTCCCGATTCGAACGATCGAACGAATGAACACGCTAGTGGTCGTCCCTACGCGCCGGCCGACTCGAGGGCGTCCTCGATGTCGTCGCGCTGGGTGACGCCGACGAAGCGTTCGACGATACCGTCGTCGTTTTCGATGATCAGTGTCGGCAGCGATCGGACCTGGTATTCGTTGGCGATGTCCTGTTGTTCGTCGACGTTTACTTTCTCGACTTCGAATCGGCCCCCCCAGTCGTCCTCGAGCTCCTCGAGGATCGGATCCTGGGTCTTGCAGGGGCCACACCAGTCCGCGTAGAAGTCCTTAAGTGTGACAGTCATGCGGTCAGCGCTAGTTGCCCCGCGCCGCGCATAAGGGTTTCCCACGCCCAAGGAGTTGCCGTGATCGGCGACGCGGCACGGTCGAAAGGTTTAGTTTCGGGGCCCCGTAGGAACGAGTATGGATAAAGGACAGAACACCGGCGGGCTGATGTCCAGTGCCGGATTGGTCCGGTACTTCGACTCCGAGGACTCGAACGCCATTCGAATCGATCCCAAGACGGTCATCGCGTTCGGCGTCCTGCTGGGCGTACTGGTCCAACTGCTGACGTTCGTCTCGTAACGCGGGACCGCGACCCCGCCGCTTGCGTGGTCCGTCGACTCGAGTAGCGAGCGCACTGCCGTAGCTGTTCTAGACCGATCAGCGGCTCGTTCGCGATCGATTGTCGCCCCATGAGTCGGTCAGGCAGTTCACCCGCACTCGTGTGTCCGCGCCGACGGAGCCAACACTCGCCGGCCTCGCGGTCCGCCCAGAGGTTCCGGACGGCGGCGATGCTCGAGTCACGAAACACGTGTGACGGACGCGGCTCCAGTACTCGGTCCCTCTATTCGCGTTGGTTTCGTCGTACTATCCGTTACCGGACACTCCCTCGCAGATATTGGATCTATCATGAACTTTTATGTTCTAGTGGCGAAAAGGGGGAGGTACAGATGTCGGTCGTACACGTAGCAGCCTGAGTTCGCCATTGCCGACGAGTACCGATCTCCGACGATACTTCAATCCCGACCGACATGAGCACACAACCACTGCAGCCACCGACCGACGCCGAACCGACACGAACGACCACTCGCACGCGACCGACCGCCTCGAGCGATGTCGCCGATCCGCGGACGGCCGCCGACCGCGCCCAGCGGATGTTTTCACACGGCAACACGGACCGACTCGAGAACCTGATCGACGAGTGGAACGCGGCCGTCGCGACCGCGGACACGGAACGCGGCTCGTAAGTCTGCGGTCGGCAGCGATCGCTCGAGCGAACCCAAACCGTCTTTGGAACGACGGCAGTAGAGTCACATGGCCGATGACGATGCACCCGCTCCGAGTCGGACTCGGCATCCGGCGCTGACGAGCCCTATGAGTGCCGAGGCCATTAGTTCTCGATAAACAGTCGCCATGTTACAACCGCTCCATCATCGGTACGTCGTGAGAGGTCGTCCGCTGGGACGTACCATTCCTCGGCTCCGTCGCGGATCATGGGACCGACTCCGACCGAACCGGTTTTGATCCGGGTCAATCCAGTGGCCGAGAGGAGGATATTGGCGATCGGTACGTACGGTCACATGGTGGCTGCGAATATCGCTCCGAATCCAGCGATGAGGCCAACAAAACTGAGTAGCTGTCGGCGAGCACGGACTCGAGTAGATGGGTATTTTCCGATGGGACCCTTCTAGCCGGTCATGCACTCGAAAACGGAGGATGCTCGTTTGCTCGAGAGGCCCGTTCGATGAACCCGACTCGCGTCGACTTTGTGGTCGATCTCGCCTACGGGATTATGATCTTCGCTGCGGTCGCGCTCATCGTTGCGGTGGGGACCGGAATCGGCATCGCGTTCGGGCTCGGCGTGTTGGCTTCCTACGTTATCCACGTCGCGTGGAAGATGGCCCGGTTCGACCCCGATTGGATGACGACCGAGGTCGCCGAACGCGTCGAGGAGACGGTTAGCGATACAGTGAGTAAGGAAGTCGAAGAAACCGTCAGCGATACAGTGAGTAAGGAAGTCGAAGAAACCGTCAGCGATACGGTCAGTAAGGAGGTTGGAGAAACGGTCAGCGACACGGTTAGCAAGGAAGTCGAAGAAACGGTTAGCGATACGGTCAGTAAAGAAGTCGAGGAGACGGTTAGCGATACAGTGAGCAAGGAAGTCGAAGAGACCGTCAGCGACACGGTCAGCAAAGAGGTCGATGAGGTAGCTGAACGGGTCGGGGAGACGGTCAGCGAGGACGTGACCAAGACGGTCGAAGAGACGGTTACCGACACGGTCAGTAAGGAGGTCGAGGAAACCGTCAGCGATACCGTCAGTGAGGAAGTCGAAAAGACCGTCAGCGAGGCAGTCGACGGCTCGGCAGACGACGAGTCAGCCGAGACTGACGCCGATTCGGACCGCGACGGACGGGATGAATCGCGTCCCTCGAGTTCGGCAGCACAGTAATCGGTCCGGGTCGGTCTCGTGCCAGCGGCGGCCGCGAGACACAGCGGACGACCTACTCCCGTGACGTGCGGAACGCGCGGACGGTATCTCGCGTTCCCGACTCGGCGTCGACCTCGCGGAGCCCGAGCCCGGTAAACACGCGGTTCCAGTTGCGGTGGTACAGCGGGAAATCGTCGTTGACGTAGCTCACGTCCGGCTCGGCCGACTGCGACTGATCGCTCTCGCCCTCGTTCTCGACGGTAACGAGAAGGTCGGCGGTGATCCGAGTCAGTTCGTCGAGGACCCACTCGGCGTCGGGGTGGAGGTGCTGGAGCGTTTCCACGGAGTAGACGGCGTCGAACCGCTCGTCCGCGAAATCGCCGACGACGGCTTCGATCGTGTCGTGATGGAACGTCCCGTCGGCAGCGAGGTCGGGATAGGTCTCCGCCATCACGTCGAACGCGTCGTCGTTGACATCGATCCCGTGCAGGTCCTCGAAGCCGTGATCGTGGAGGTGTGCGAGGTGGCGGCCCGAACTACAGCCGAGTTCGAGCACGGCCGCGTCTCGGTCGACGAACCGCTCGAGTCGACTGCGGACCGCCTCGCTGCGCTTGTCGGGGCCATAGTGGGCGTAATATTCCGGTGAGTACGCACCGGTCCGCTCTGCCCATTGGCGACGGACCTCGTTAGAATTCACGTGCGGTATTCACGGTGCGCACCTAAAGACTAGTCGACTCCACCCGCAGCGTCCGGTCCACCGTACAACTCGGATAGTGTTTATTTTTGTTGCAGAGGGGGGCCACCGAGAGATCACAGTTTGCAAAGGGGTTTTGCCTCTCCGGCTCGAGCCGAACGCGCCCCTCGATACGTCGAATGTCGAAACCGATCGGCCCGAAGACGACGCAGCACTCGGGACACGAGACGGATTCGAGAGCGGGAATACGATGGTACTGTCGAATCCCAAAGAGCCGAGACAAGTGCGGAGGGTCGTGATATCAATAGTAA
The DNA here is from genome assembly GCF_005890195.1 of Natrinema pallidum. Classification (NCBI taxonomy): domain Archaea; kingdom Methanobacteriati; phylum Methanobacteriota; class Halobacteria; order Halobacteriales; family Natrialbaceae; genus Natrinema; species Natrinema pallidum. Next base: position 1,688,262 of record NZ_CP040637.1, read on the forward strand.
ATCGTTTATTGTATAGAGTTACCTACCCACGAGCCTACAGTCGTCGATAGGGGATTCGTCGAACGTCGACATATCGATCGAAAAAATATGAGTTATAGGTCTGGAGTCGAGCGGTTGATATACCGGCCCACACGATCCAATAATGTCTGGTAAATACGACTTAGTAATCGTCGGCGGCGGTATCAGTGGTGCGTCGCTTCTGTACACGACCGCGAAGTTCACTGATATCGATTCGATCGCCCTGATCGAGAAGGAATCCGAGATCGCAGCGATCAACTCCCACCACACGAACAACTCACAGACCCTCCACTTCGGGGACATCGAGACCAACTACACGCTCGAGAAGGCCGAGGAGGTCAAGGAGGGAGCGGAACTCCTCGCCGGCTATCTGGAGAATCAGGACCCCGACCGGGAGATGCATTCGAAACGCAGCAAGATGGTGCTCGGGGTCGGCGACGAGGAGGTCGCAGAGCTCGAGGAACGCTACGAGGACGAAGGCTTCGGCGACCTCTACCCGAAACTCCGGCCGATCGACCGCGAGGAGATCGGCGAACTCGAGCCGAAAGTCGTCGAGGGCCGCGATCCCTCGACGGATATGCTCGCACTCCAGACGCCGGACGGCTACGTCGTCGACTACGGCGAGACGACGAAATCGTTCGTCGAGGAGGCGAACGCCGAGGCGAACGTCGACGTCTTCACCGGAACGGCAGTCGAGGACATCACGCCGACGCTCGACGGCTACACGATCGCAACGACCGACGGCCGCTTCGACTGTGACGCGACCGTCGTCGCCGCCGGCTCGCACAGCCTCCAGATGGCCAAGGAACTCGGCTACGGCCAGGACAAGGTCCTGCTCCCCATCGCAGGGAGCTTCTTCCTCGCGGATGACCTCCTGAACGGCAAAGTCTACACCCTCCAGATGAAGAAACTACCCTTCGCCGCCGTCCACGGCGATGCGGACGTCCACGACGGCAGTATTACGCGCTTCGGGCCGACCGCGAAACTCGTCCCGACGCTCGAGCGCGGCCGCATCTCGACCGTGAAGGACTTCCTCGACGTCTTCGGGCTGAACGCGGCGGCGTTCCTCAGTTACGCCAACATCCTCTCCGACCGTATCCTCCTGCCGTACGTGCTTCGAAACCTCGTCTACGATCTCCCGAACGTCGGCCGGAAACAGTTCCTGCCTCACGTCCAGAAGGTCGTCCCGAGCGTCGAACTCGAGGACATCGAACGCGCGAAGGGGTACGGCGGCGTCCGACCGCAGATCGTCGACACCAAGAACAAGTCCCTGGACATGGGCGAAGCCAAGATCGTCGGCGACGACGTCATCTTCAACATCACGCCGTCACCGGGTGCCTCGACGTGTCTCAAGAACGCCATGCGCGACACGCACACGTTGCTCGAGTTCCTCGACGGCGAGTACGAGTTCGACGAGGAGGCGTTCCGATCGGCGACGATCGACAACTTCCCGCGTGCCGGCGATTCCGACGGGCCGAAAGCGGTCAAACCCAGCGCGGACGACTGAGCAGTCGGACGACGGCAGTTCCGTTCGGCCGTTCGTCTCGTGTCGGGACAGAACGTGCCCTGCAGCGAACCCCGGTCGACTTCTTGCTGAACCCATCGTGACGCCGCGTCCGCGTCCTATGGCGCTTCTCATACACCAGTATTGTCTTCTTAGAACAATATAATCGGCAGTAGTGAAATTCAATTACTGTAATTCTCCACAGTTGAGTTGCATTTATCACTACTGATTCTGGCTTTCTAGCAAAAAGACATGGCTATAGGACACAGGAATGCCCCATACGTGTTTTTATTCTAGATCGTTTCTTGTGGTATCAGAAAACCGATTTACGCGTGGTTTAGCCCTGATAAGGGTCAAATAACATTTACTGTGGAGTTTTCATGATTGCTATATGGCTGAATTTCTGCTCGGTCCGTACCGTCCCCCTATTGGGACACAGAGGGGACAGTGACCGCTCCACCAGTGGCCGTCGCCGCGTGTTCTCGCTGCGATCCGGGACGCCAGTTCGACATCCTCGGTTTCGTGATCTCGCCCGTTTCGCTGGTCGGTCTCGCACGGTCCTCGAGGCCGGCCTCCGTCTGCTTACGGCTCACTGTTCGCCGCCACGTATCCGTAGCTGTCGTGCTGATTGGACCCGAACAGGGCTCGCACGTCATCGATGTCACCACGTGCCGACAGCGCCACGAGGAGTTTGATGCGGGCTTTGTGAGCGGGGAGGTCCGATCCGAACACGACCCCGGCGTCCTCGAGGGTCTTGGCTCCGCCGTCGGAGCCGTACACGGGGGATACGACCCCATCACGACACCGGGTCGTGACGACGACGACGACATCGTTGTCGATCGCGGACTCGATAGCGGATGCCACGTCGGTGGGAACGTTTCCGAGTCCGAGCGCATCGACGACGAGACCGTCAACGCCGCGGTCGACGGCGTGTCGGATCGCGCTTCCATCGGTGTCCGTCGATGTCGTCACTAACTCGACGGTCGCGGTTATCGTCCGGGCCGGGATCGTTGCCGAGAGGCTCTCCGGCTGCCGGTAGAACCAGAACCCCTCGGGTGTCCGTTCGGCGACGAGCCCGTAGTCCCCGGAATCGTAGGCATCGAGATTGCTACTGTGCCGTTTCGTCACGGCTCGCGCGGCGTGCAGTTGCTCGTTGAACAAGACGTAGACGCCGTCCTGAACGTGGTCGTGGGCCGCCGCATCCAGCGCCCCACGTACGTTCGCCGGGCCGTCGGGACTGATCTCGTCGTGGGTTCGTTGTGCCCCGGTCAGAACCACGGGCACGTCCACGTCGAGCACGAGATCGAGATAGTAGGCCGTTTCTTCGATCGTGTCCGTCCCGTGAAACACGACGACGCCGTCCACGTCGGCTGCGGCGGCTCGAATCCGATCGCCGAGTGCCTCGAGGTCGTCGGTGGCTAGCTCGGAACTCGGGAGCTGCGCGAGCTGGTCCAATTGCACGTCGACGCGATCGAAAACGCCCGAATAGGCATCGGCCAATTCCTGTACCGACTCGGTCGGCACGGCACCCGCTCCGGTCGAGGTGCTTGCGATTGTCCCTCCAGTCGCGACGACGTGTACGGATCGCATACCCGGTACTGATAGACAGGATACGTATACCGATTATGATTAGCCATACCCCGCCACGAAGGGAGAGCACGGCCGAGACGCGCCGCCGTCCGATGGCCCAAAACCGGATTCGACGACCGATTAGAGCCCGAAGGTGACGAACGCGAAGACGAGGCAGAGATAGACGATGACGATCCCGACCGCCGCGAGGGGGATCGACGTGAGGAGGTCGTACTGGCCGTTTACGCGCGCCCCGTCGGATCTGGTTCCGTTCTCGAGCGCGTCGGTGTCGATCTCCCCGTTGTCGATGGCGTCGGCGGTCGGCATGACTTCCGGGAGGTTCTTGCGACGAGCATCGAACTTGTTCAAGACGACGACGGCGACCGCGGTGAGTACGACCGATAACGGGAGCAGGATCATCGCAGAGGTGATGCCAACCGCGTACAGGAGCAACACCAGAACGGTGACGCCGGCCGCGGTCATCGCGAACGGGATCTGCGTCCGCACGTGGTCGATGTGGTCCGACCCGGCGAAGATCGAAGACATGACCGTGGTGTCGCTGATCGGCGAGACGTGGTCGCCCCAGATCGCACCCCCGAACAGGACGCCCACGAGAACCGGCAGGATCGAGAGGCCGACGAGTTCGTACCCGAGTGGAATCGCGAGCGGCGTCAGGATCGCCATCGTCCCCCAGGAGGTTCCCGTCGTGAACGCGATGAACATCGCGGCGAGGAAGATGAGAAGGGGCAGGAACGACCCGGGAATACCGCTGCCGACCATCATGTCGACGATGTACTCGGCGGTTCCGACCTGTTCGGCGGCGTGCCCGATACTCCAGGCGAGAATGATGATCGCGGTCGCGATCATCATCGTTTTGAAGCCGTTGACCACGGTGTCACTCGCCTCCTCGATATCCATCGTCCCGAAGCCGAGGGAACCGAGCATTCCGACGGCCATGAAGGCGAACGAACCGTACAGGAGCCCGAGCGCAACGTCGGTTTCCTGAAACGCGGTCGCAATGTCGACGCCCGGCTGATGACCGCCGCCGAGCCACCACAGAGAGACGATACCGACGACCAGCAACGTTAGAATCGGGGCGAAGAAATTGAACAGCGACGGGTTTCGTTCGCTTGGCTCGCCGATATCCGTCGAGATGTCGGACAGCGGCGTCGCGTCGTCCCGAAGGGTTTTCTTCTCCTTTCGCGACCGCCATTCGGCATTGAGCATCGGTCCGTAGAACCGCTGCGTGATCGAGATGAACCCGACCATGAAGAAGGCCAGAAAACAGTAGATGTTCCACGGGATACTCTGCAAGAAAAGCCCGAACGCGGTAATACCGACTTCCTCGGCCGTGAACCGCGCAGCTTCGAACCCGACGATGATCATCGATACCTGGTATCCGATCCAGTTCGACACCGGTCCGAACGTCGTGACGGGCGACGTCGTCGAGTCCAGTACGTACGCGTGCATCTCCCGAGACGTGTGGTTACTCTCGGAAAGTTCACGGGTTGCGTTCCCCGTCACGATGGTACTCGTGTAGGAATCGAAAAAGATGAAGATCCCGATGAGCCACGTCAGGATCTGTGAATCGCGGGCCGTATTGACCCGCCCCCCGATCCAGTTCTGCAGCGCCAGAATGCCGCCGGATTTGTAGATGAACGCGGCACCTGCGCCCATGAACATGATCAGCACGAGGAACTTCGTGTCGAACGGCGACCGAACGACTTCGACGATCCAATCCATCGATAGCGCCGTTGCCGCGATCGGGTTCCAGTCGGCGATCATTAATGCCCCGATCCAGACGCCGGCGAACAGCGACACGAGCACCTGCCGCGTATACATCGCGAGCACGATCGCGATTATCGGCGGTGCTAATGACAGCGCTGCGAACGGTAACGATTCGTATGACATACACTTGCTAACGTGATGTAGGCCCTATTTCAATCTTTTGGGTGATGGCGACAAAAGCGTCCGTATGGATGTGTGACTGAAGCTTTTCTGCGTGATGTTCAACTAGATGGTCGCAGGCCACGGAGGAGTAGTGTATTCTGCCGCCATAGGGAACGGAACCGTTCGCTCGCTCGGACCCCGGTCAGACGAGACCTTGTGACTCGAGTGCCGCCTCGAACTCGGGAACGACCCGGTGGAGGATGTCGGGGAACTCCTGGTGGAGATCGGTGTCTTCGATCCTGTAGGCGGGACCGGAGACGGTAAATCCGCCGATGACGGTTCCGGACGGGTCCTCGGCGAGGCAGCCGGCAACGCGTTTCCCGTGGATCGATTCCTGATCGTTGACCGCGTAGCCGCGTTCTCGAACCCGGGCCAGTTCGTCGTCGAGTTCGCCTCGAGACGTAATGCTTTGCTCGGTGATCTGCGGGAGCCCCCACCGATCGACGATTCGGTCGATGCGGGACGCGGGCAAGCGTGCGAGTATCGACTTGCCGATCGCCGTGGTGTGCATGTACTCGTAGTTGTTCAGTCGCGAACTCGGGTTCGCCGAACTCCCGACGGAGTCGAACAGCGTCACGATGCGACCGTTTTCCTCGATCCCGAAGTCGGATTCCTCGTTCGATCGGTCCGCGAGTTCGATGACGTACTGCCCGGCCAGTTCGTAGACCTTGCTGCGGTTCCGGACGTACATTCCGAGATGGTAGAACCGGGCCCCGAGCTGATACTCGTCGCCGCTGGAAACGACGTAGCCGTGCTTCGTGAGCGTAAACAGGTGTTTGTAGACGGCGCTTTCGGATAGATCGAGTGACGCCGCAAGCGCTGCCGGCGTCGCACCGTCCAATTCGCGGATGGTTTCGATAACCGCTAACGACGTGTCGGTCGTCGTCAGCAACTGACTCTCGTCGGGCATTGGCAAGTCGTTATCATCGATGTGCATAAATCCACGTATTATGGAATCATGGCAGTCGTGCTGAACTCGAGCCATCGGTCAGTCGCCGATGAGGGCCTGTTCCGGTGTTACAGCGTCCAGCCTCAGTTGCGACGGACGCGGTACGTTCTACTGGATATAGAATTCATAGCTACTGCCTCGAACGATATGGCGGTCGGGACCCGGCATCCGACGCGGCCGCGTCGAGACGGGGCAGCGGCAGGTCCCGACAGTGTCTCTGGGGTTCGGTACCTGCCACTGGTTACAATACTACGGATGTAATACTTCCGAGAGCCGACAGGGCTTTCACACCAGATTACTCCGTCAGAAAAGGAGTTCCACAGTGCGTAGAACACGCCTTCCATGCTCCGACGATCGTTCTCTCACCGGCACTTTCGTGATCAGGAGCTCCGTAAGCTGGTGTTCTGAAACGCTGTCGGTCGTGTTTAGTTTGTAGCGTTCTGCCAGACGGCGAAGGCTTGGAGCCACGATTCTGCGGTTGATGGTTTAGCATGACTGAAACAGTTTGAGAACGAAGTGGTACGGCGTTTTATCTCTTTAAAGATAGGTTCGACAATCTTCCGATTTCCGTGTTTTTCGTATCGAAATTGGGGTCAGTGTCGATGGAGTGCTGTCCGGAGATGCTGTGCGCCATCAACGAGAAACACGGTATCTTCGACATCGTGTTTCTCCATGAGTTCTTGCAGAAACGTTCAGTCGATGCGGTTGCAGCCGTCGAGAACAGCCGTATATGGAGAATTTTGTTCGTTTCAGGATCGACGGCAGCGTACAGCCAATACCGGTGATCATCGATTTGAATCACGGTCTCGTCGAGCGCAACGTGATTCGGAGTCGCGTCAGTTGCTGGCTGTAGCTCGGCTTTCTGTACCCAATCGTGAACGGCCTTTCGTGATCGCTTGATACCGGACTTCTCGGGTTCTCGAACTGTATTCGAAATCGATAGTTCAGCAAGGTGAAGTCGAATACCGAGCTCCATTGGCTGACGCGGTGTCCGCTCTCGCTCCACAACACTCAAATTGATCCAGTCGCTACACCCGCTGAGGCGGCCGATTTTTGGCATGGACACCATGAAATCGTACCGCCTCACTGTTCACGCTTAACGAAACAGCACCCGCTCGAGTAGCCGAACCAGGATCAAAGCGACTCGTGACCGATGGTGGGCGGAGGTGGCCGCCGCTCACAGCCCTCCAGCGGGACTGTCTCGAGGGGATCGCGTGCCTCGAGCGCGGGGAGCGGCGGGGCGACGGCCGGGTCGAGTATACACCAACTGACGCCGGCCGGGCTCTCTTGCGGGCGCGCATCGAACGCCTCGCCGACGCCTGCGGGCTCATTCTCGTCGACCGTACTGACGGCACTCCGACGCGAGAAACCGACGGGTGACGACTGTCCGCTCGCCATCCCCGACGACGGTATCCGGTTCGTATGATCGAGTCCCGCCGCACGGGTACCCGGTCCGAGTGGGACCGTCGTCCTTGAGCCTGTAAGCCCGACAATCCGGCGTTGTGCGTTTCCATCGCCGTCGCTCGTCTCTTCACCGGTCGCAATGAGCAGTACGCCGCTCTCTCGACGCCGCTCTCCGGTCTCCCATCGACGAGGCAGGAGTACCAAACTGGACCCAAGTTCGGATCGGTTCATCAGTGACGTGTTTGGGCGGCGTGTGGCCGGCTATTCAGAGTGCCGAGAAACATCGATAGTTGTGCATTGAACGCAAAGCACATGCTTATTATTCCGGCGTGTCAGTTACGGGGCAGAAACAGATGACGAAGCCAATCGAAGGCGAGACGCGAACGTACGAGCGAACGTTCACGGTCGACGATGTCCAGCAGTTCGCAGCGCTCACGGGTGACGACCAGCCTCGACACACTGAGCCGGATGCGGACGGACGGGTGATGGTGCAGGGATTGCTGACGGCGACCCTACCGACGAAACTGGGAAGCGATAGCGAAGTACTGGCCAGCACGATGGAGATTGATTTCCATCGGCCGGTCTACACCGGCGAGCCGATCACCTGTCGATCGACGTACGACACGGTCGTCGAACGGGACGACCGCTACGAGTTCACGTCGGACGTGGTTTGTGAGAACGCGGCCGAGCGGGTCGTCTTGACTGCAGTGACCGAGGGAATCATCCAGAAGGACTCCTGACGGCGGGGCGGTCGCCCGCGTCTCACAGGCTGATTCGCGACGAGGGCGGTCGAGGAGCCGACCCGTCGTGCCGTCGCTCTCGATCGGTCGGACCCGACCCCTTTAGGTCGCCCAGCCCTCGAGTGATAACTATGACCGCCGAGCCGCCGCTCGTCCTCGATATCGACGGCACGCTGACCCGCCCGGAAGGCTGGGGGATCGACCCCCGCGTGTTCGAGCCGCTGTACGAGTGGGACGCACCGATCGTGATCGCCACCGGGAAGGCCTTTCCCTATCCCATCGCCCTCTGTCACTTCGTCGGGATTCCGGAACTCGTCGTCGCCGAGAACGGCGGCGTCGTCTATACCGGCGACGATGTCCACTTCACCGCAGATCGGGAGGCCGCTCGAGCGGTCGTCGAGGACTACCGGGCCGCCGGCTACGACCTCGGCTGGGGCGCGGCGGACACCGTCAACCGCTGGCGCGAGACCGAGATCGCGGTCAGCCTGGAACAACCGCTCGAGCCCTTACGCGAGATCGCCGCGGAACACGGCCTCGAAGTGATCGACACCGGCTACGCCTACCACGTCAAGGACACCGACCCGAACAAAGGCGAGGGAGTCGTCCGGATCGCCGATCACGTCGGCATCGACCCCGCGGACTGCGTCGCCGTCGGCGACTCGATCAACGATGTCTCGACCTTCGAGACCGTCGGGCGCGGGTTCGCCGTCGCAAACGCCGACGAGGCGGCGAAAGCCGCCGCGGACGAGGTGCTTGACGACGTCCACGCCGAGGGGACGCTCGCCGTCCTCGAGCGGGTTCGTGGCACGACGTGACGCGGTTTCGGGGCCTCGAATAGCCGATTCACGGCCGCGAAACCCGCTCCTACTTTTATGTCTCTCCTGGCGACAGTCCGAACTACCGTGTCTGCCCTTCCGAACTGGATCGATGAGCGGATCGACCGGAACCTCGACAATACCCTGACCCAACGGCACGTCGTCGAGACGATGTTCGAGTCCGAGCGGCCGTTCTTCTCGATTCGACAGTTGCAAGCGCTCGTCAAGCCAGACATCAGCAAGGCGACCGTTCGAAACCGCCTCCACGAACTCCAGGAGATCGATGTCGTCGCCACCGAGACGTATCCGGAGTCGGTGACGCTGTACTACATCGATTACCCGGCATCGGATTGGCCCCTGTCGCCGGAGGGGAAACGGGCGCTCGTGACCGACTCCCCGCTGGATCGGCTCTCCACGCGGGATTTTCTCACGATGCGGGATACGGCCGGCATCCGAACACTCGTCCTTGCCGGGTTTCAGCTGACCCTCGTGGCGTTCGCGCTCGGCGGCGGACTGACCGTCGTCGGCGCGGACATCGGCACGGAGAGCGATATCGTCCTTTGGGGGACGGCATTCGACCTGTTCGGGATCAGTCTCCTGTTGTTGCTCACCGAACGGGGGGCACGCTGGCTGCGGTCGCGGAACGTCCCGCCGAACGCGCTCTCGCGCGACTGAATCGACGAACTGATCGACCGGCGATATCGATCAAGACACGGGACCGAGTCCACACCCGCCGCTCGCGCCTCGAGCGCGATCGGTATCCGTTTCGAGCCGGTCCATTCGGCGGACGGCCCACACCCGCCAGACCCATCGCTATCCCGGCAGTCAGCGGTCCCGTTTCGGTCCGAACTGCATCCGCACAGCGACGACGCTTCCGGTCGAGGGGTGATTCGGCTCGAACGCCTGACTAGCCGTTTCACGGCTGCTAATGGGCGGTTCGTGGCCGCGAAATTCGTGCCCGGGTTTACCTATCCGTGATCGTTTGAGACGATTGCAATGTTCGGACTCCGAAATCGGTCCCCCCGACAATGCGAGAGCGAATCATCGACGACGACCACCGCCGTGAGCCGGCGGCGCGTCCTCCAGGGCGGTGCGGGTATGACAGTGCTGACCACTGCCGGCTGCCTGGGTGAGACGCTTACCGCCGACGACTCGAGCAGCGGCGACGGCGAGTCGACGAGCGCCGACGGCGGCACGGACGGCGACGAATCGACGGCGCTCGAGGACGAACTGCGGCCGCTCATCGACGACTATCTCGATGCGGCCGCCGCCGAAGACACCGAGACGATCGCGACGCTCACCCACGGCTCGAGTCCGCTTCATCCGGCGGGCTGGGAAGACGCGGGCTGGGAGTTCCAGGGCGACGCCTACGATGACATCGACGGCTACGAGATCGAACGCGTGATCGAAACCGCCGCCGTCGAGGACGTCTCCGACCTGGCGACCGCCGACTTCTGGTTCGAGGACGACGAACTCGCGACGGCGGTCGGATCGAACGATATCGCGATCGTCGAGGTTGCGTCCGACGACCTCGCGGCCGAAGAACTCGATGTGTGGGTGTTCGTCACGGAAGACGAGGCGTGGAAGGTATTCCTGATCGGGACCGAAGACGAGACGCCGGAGGACCCGACGGAGGCGTTCGAAGAGCCCATCGAGGACGCGGAGAACGATGTCGTCGCGGGGATCGACTGGGAGTTCGATCAGGACAACCTCGGCGAAGAGACGGAGTGGGCACGGGTCCACCTCACTGACTCGCCGGGTGTCGACGCCGATACCGTTCGCATCGAATCGACGATTGCCGGCACGGAGATCGAGTTCTACAACGACGAAAACGGTGACCTCTCGTCGACCTGGGCGGGCGCAAGCGGCACCGTCGAACTGAACCCGGACGGCGACCAGATCGTCGTGACCGCGATCGACGGAGACGACGAGCGGATCGTGCACCGCCAACACTACGAGCCCTGAGAGCGGTCGCTTCGACCGACGACACCCCTCGCCATTTTAGCTCTTTTCCGGGTTCGAGTCGTCACCACCCGCGCTGTCGGCGACCTCCTCGGTTTCGTCCTCGGCGGACGACTGCACATCGGCCATGTCGACCCTCGTGTCGACCTGCTCCTCGTCGATGACCCGCTCGAGGGTCTCTTTCTCGGTGACTGCGCCCAGTCCCGTCTCCGCGACCGCGGACCGGATCTCGCTGGCGTCGATCGCTGAATCGACGGTCCGATCGTTCGTCGACGACTCGAGCGCCCGTCGGACGATCAGGTACCCGACCAGCGCCGCGCCGCCCGAGGCGACCGCGCCCGGAATCCCGTATCGTTTGTAGCCGAAGGTGACTGCCTTCTTGCCGACCGTGTAGGCACCGATCATACACGACTAGTCGGCCGGAACGGGGAAGAACGCGCGGCTTTCGTACGGAAGCGAGGCGCGGACGGCCGGACGCGTCTCGGATCGCTCTCGTCGCCGATCCCGCGTACTGCCAGCCGTCGGCGCGTCGACGAGTCGCCGCGAGCCGGTCGGCGAATCGCGACACTGACTTACAGCCGGCGGGATAACTCGAGATATGGTTTCCCTGCAGGTGATCGCCGTCGCCGTCGTCGGGTTCGCGGTCGTCCTCGGCTGTGCCGCCGCCGTCTACAGGGACGCGACCCGGCTCGAAATCTCGCGGCCGGGGCTGTGGGCGGGGCTCGTGGCCGTCACCTGTGGCGGTGGCCTGGCCACGTATCTGGGTCCGCCGGACGTGCCGATCCCCGGGCTGCTCGTGATGGTGATCGCGGGCCCGGCGCTGTACCTCTTCGAACGCGACGATGCGAGACACGGCGACGAACCCGCCGATCCCCACGCGCTGCCGGACGGTCCCGGCGGCGACGGCGCGACCGAACGCCGAAACGAGGAGTAAGTGGCCCGGACACCACTGGCCTTTTGCCCGCGCCCGCCCAACGACAGGCATCATGAGCGACTCCGCGAATCCCGGGGCCGACGGAACGAGCGGCGACGCTACCGCCGAGGGCGACGGCGGCGGCCCGGCACAGGTCTCGAGCCCGGAGTATCACAGCGAGAACCACACGGCCGCCCAGACCTGCGGCTGGACGGCAAACGCCCTGCGTGGCGAGGGGAAGTGTTACAAGAACATCTTCTACGGGATCGAATCCCACCGTTGCATCCAAATGACGCCGGTCGTTCGGTGCAACGAACGCTGTGTCTTCTGCTGGCGCGACCACCAGGGCCACTCCTACGAGATGGACGACGTCGCGTGGGACGACCCCGAGGCGGTCGTCGACGCCTCGATCGACCTCCAGAAGAAGTTGCTCTCGGGCTTTGGCGGCAACGAGGAGGTGCCACGCGAGGTGTTCGAGCAGGCGATGGAGCCCCGTCACGTCGCCATCTCGCTGGACGGTGAGCCGACGCTGTATCCCTATCTCCCCGAGCTCATCGAGGCCTTCCATGACCGCGACATCACCACTTTCCTCGTCTCGAACGGGACCCGCCCCGAGATGCTCCGGGACTGTGACCCGACGCAACTCTACGTCAGCGTCGACGCCCCCGAACGCCACACCTTCGATCAGGTCGTCGGCGCGATGGAGGACGACGCTTGGGAGAATCTCCTCGAGACGATGCACGTCCTCGCGGAGAAAGACGACACCCGAACCGTCCTCCGGACGACGCTCGTCAACGGTGAGAACATGCACAACCCCGACTGGTACGCCGGCTTCTACCAGCAGGCCGACCCCGACTTCATCGAACTGAAAGCGTACATGCACGTCGGCCACTCGCGGGGTCGACTCGACCGATCCGCGATGCCCGAGCACGAGGAAGTCGTCGCGTTCGCCGAGGACGTTCGGGAACACATGCCCGGATTCGACGAAGTGATGGGCGTGCCGGCCTCGCGCGTGGCCCTCATCTCGAAGACCAACGACACGTGGGTGCCGAAACTACAGAAAGGCAGCGAGTTCTGGGAGCGCGACCCGGTCACGGGCGACTGAATTGGCGTTCCATTAAAACACCAATATTACCGTCTCCAGCAGGTAGAAAACGGCGGAATAGAGCGCCAACAGCACGACCGAAACACCGACCGCGGCGGACGGCCCGTACCACGTTTTCACGAGCCATCCGACGAGAAGAGCGATACAGAGCGCCGGTCCGACCGCGAGAAGCAGGAGATCGTAGGGAGACGGGATGTTCACGTAGTCGAACAGTCCAATCAAGAGTAGGATTTGAACGACGTACCCGGGGATGAACAGGCCGATACTAAGTATCGCTACCGTTGCGTGGCGCCCGTACCCTTCTGGGGGCGTCAGTGACCAGTACGAATCCATGACCTATATTCCATTCGAAATATTGTAAATATTGGGATGGCGTGACCGCTCGTTGCTATTCTTTCCAGATCCGCACGAGATACGACTCGACCCAGTTCCCATGGGTGACTTGGTCAGGATGCCTGGCTTTATTTTGTCCATGGTGGGCCTTGTAATAGTGGTCGTCTAAAAGTGCATTCGACTCGTGGTCATAGCCAACCACTGTAACTGCATGGCCTGACGTCAGACTGCTGTACGGTCCACCGACCATAGAGAGGACGACGGGCCGGTCGTTCTTGATATATTCGTGGATCGACGATGCGACACCGAATTTGTCTCTATTAGCATCGTACGAATACTGCCCGCGCGAATAATTCTTGACGTTATCGAGATCTAGCCTGTCGGTATTCCCATCATCATCTGTATTATGGATATCGTGAAGGTGATCAATCAGCGCATTCTTCTTATCTTCTTCCCGCCGACTGATGTCTTCGTGATACCCGATTACCATAGACGAAGCAATAGGGACGCAACCGTCCCAGCCGCCCCAAGCGTCCCGACCGTTACCATAGTTAGTTGACGACACACCACCGCCGTCAGATTCCGTCCAGTTCGGAACTCCGGTAATTTCCTCATCAGTGCTGCGCTCCCAGTCATCTCCATCTCCGTCCTTCCCTGCAATATTCACAGTCCCCGAGTCTGGTGACAATGATTCCATATTTTTCGCTAAAGGCTTCTCCCTTACGTACCCACCACGGAGATCAATATACGGACCTTCTTTTGATACGATACCAAATTCCACACCACCGTTGTAGAGGAACATCCGTTGCGCAGAGAGTCCCCGCGAATTAGCTGTCGCTCCGGCCTCGTCATAATAGCGTTGTGGCGCAGAACTCCGCCCATATGCGAGCACGGTGGAACCTGATTTTGTAGCATCAATTGTGATATACCCGACATCATCGCCTCGGTTTTCAATCGGGAAGACCCATGCACGTGGCTTATATGAAACACTTTGTCCGTTTTCGATTTGAGCCATGAAGAGTTCTGGACGGCGAATGCCTTGTGACCGCCAATCGCTGTATTCATCACGATTCCCCAGAATATCGGCAGCCTTTCGAGCCAGCTTCTTTGCCTCACGCTTTTTAACTGATACCATTCTTTCAGGCGCTGCACTGACACCTGAAGCTAATAGGCTGCTACCTAGTCCAATCGAACCAATTGTTCGGATTATACTTCTCCGAGTGCTATTACTATCCACCATAGCAAATAGATATAATATACTGACGTATTTAAAATTTCATAATACTATTAATAAAAACCATTAAATAAAATATATTTAAATACTTAACAACATTATATTGAAAGCTACACGTGCTGCATGTCATAGTCGAGATTAAATACAAAATTAAAATCAACAGCAAATTAGGGAGGTTCACTATATCGAACTGAGAAATCAATTAATAAACTAGGAACATGGTCCTTGGTCAGTTGAATGATGTATTAAAGCATTTCCGATGGGCTCGGCCAGCAATGGACCGACCGGCGGGAATGTGTAACTCAGATCCAATCCGCGATCACCGCCATCAATTAAGTGCGACTGTCATGATCACAAAGAGTCACCATCGCGTCCTCATGGTTGTTGGTCAATAGGCCATCCTGGTAACCGATATTTTCACAACCGATACGCGGGGACTCCATGAAATCGAGCTACCCCTCCTCACTAAGACCCGGGATACGTGGGTCCCGAAGCTGCAGAAGGGAAGCGAGTTCTGGGAACGTGACCCGGTCACGGGCGACTGATTCGAGTCCGAGCGCGGTACCAGCCTGCGAATCGCCAAGGGCGTCTGGTGGTACGGCGATGGTGCCGTTCTCGCGACGGTCTGGAGGGTCCCACTCGAGGAATACCTCTTTTTCGTGTTCCAGCCCGTTCTCACGTCGCTCTGGCTCTGTCAGTGGATTTGGCCGATAAACCGCTCGCTGTGGCTCCCGCGATCACACCGGGGTCTCGGGGGCGTCGGCGGGCTCGCGATCGAACTCGGGATCTGGGTCATCTCCGAGGCCCACACGACCGGCTACGTACTGGGCGGGCTGCCGATCGAGGAGGCGCTGTTCTTCCTCGTAACGAACGTCTTCGCCGTTCAGGGCGTGGTGCTGTACCTGTGTCTGCTTGACAGGCGACACGAGATTCCGTCGGTCGAGGGGCTCCGAAACGGCACTCTTAGCGCCGGTGACTGATCCATATTGAACTCGAGTCGTGAGTCGGCGAGAACATTTACGTGCCGAACGACGGAACGTTCACAGGTGTCCCTGCGATCGTTTATCGACGATATCGGAACTCCCGACCGGACGATCGCCGTCATCAGCGACGACACGACGGGACCCCTCGAGCGAATGCTCGCCGAGACGTTCGCGGAGCAACCGGTCGGCGTCGAATCGAACGTGACGATCCCGGCGGCTTCCGATATCGGTCCTGAGATCGAACGCGCGCTCGAGACGGCGGGCGATACGGCCGTGCTCTTCGAGGGCGGGCAGCCGGTCGCCGCCTCGCCGATGCTCGAACTGTACGATTCGATCCTCGCGATCAACTCCGATCTGTTCGTGACCGGCGCGCGCGGCGTCGGCGAGATCGAACTGCCGGCGGTCCTCGCGAACCTTGACGAGATGCGACTCCGGCTCTGTGGCTACCCGCTCTCGGACAAGGAGAAACTCCTGCTGATCATCGTCTCCCGGTACATCGAACAGCGCGCCTGGGCGACCGGTCGCGGCACGATTCGCTCGGCGTTCCAGCGCCTCTCGCGTATCGGCGACGAGATCGGCACGCGGGATGTCTACGCGAAACTCGCCGCGACCGGTGTCGAGACGCACGTCTACGGGGTCGACGACGGCGCGACGGTCGATCTCGACGTAGTCCCCCACACCGGCTCGGGAAGCGAGTATCGGGACGCCTGGTTCGTCGTCTATGACCCGGCCGGGACGGGGGCGACCGCCGCTGCCGAGTCGGCAAGCGGTCCCGTCGCGCTCGTGTGCCTCGAGACGGAACCGCGGACCTGGGACGGGTTCTGGACGTACGACCCGAATCGGGTCGCGGCGATCGACGCGTACATCGCTCGAGAACTCTAGAGGTCGAGTCGCGAACTGCGGACGACGCCCCTGATCGTCACGCGGAGTTTTTTGCTGATGGCCGCCAGCGTGACGCCGTAGACCGCCGCGCCCAGTGCGACGACCGCGAGGAGGTGATACCAGTGATCGATGGCAACAGCGCGCTCGACGGGGACGATCACGGCGACCATCACGAGGCTGGCGGCGAACTGTTCGCCCAGCGTCCGCGGGAACAGGACGACCGTCGAGAGTTCTCGTTTGACGACGGCGGCCGAGAGGGTGTAGCGGAGCGTTTCCGCGACGGCCGTCGCGACGACGACGCCGATCGCGCCGTAGGCGAGCGTCAGTGCGACGCCGAGGATCACGTTGATCGCGAGCGTCACGGCCGAAATTCGCGTGTTGCTGTCCGGGCGATCGATCCCATAGAGCACGCTCGTGAGCACGCCGGCCTGAGTTTTGGCGACCTGATAGGCCGCGAGGCCGACGAGCAGCGTCGCAGCCGCGCCGTACTCGGGCCCGAAAAGCGTCACCACGAGTTGCTTCGGCATGGCGACGGCACCGAAGAACATCGGGATCGCGATGATGCTGGTAAACGAGAGCGTATTCGAGATGTCGGGGCCGAGCGGCTCGCCCTCGCTGTGGCGGTGGCTCACGCGGGCCATCAGCCCGCTCGAGGCGGCCATCGTCACGAACGTCGCCGGAACCGTGAGTTTGAGCGCGACCTCGTAGTGGCCGGCGGCGGCCGGTGCGAGCAGGTAGCCGAGCAGGATGATGTCGAACCGATCGTAGGCCTGTCCGAGAAACGAGTTCGGAACGCTGTATCTAGCGTACGACCAGAGGTTCCCGACCGTCTCTCGAGTCGGTGCGACCGGCCGCGTCCGGATGAAACACCAGAGGACCGGAACCGTCAGGAACGTCGCGGCGGCGAGTCCGTACGCCATTCCCGCCGCGCCGAACCCGAGCACGATCAGGCCCAACTGGAGCGGGAAGGTGAGCACCGACCGGAGCGTGTCGGTCCACATCGAGGCCCCGACGCGCCCGCGGGCCTGAACGATCAGATCGAGCGGCTCGAAGAGTGTGACCGCGAACAGCAAGACGACGAACAGGATCGGCGCGTCGGGGAGCCCCGTGTAGGAGACGAGCCAACTCGAGGCGACGACCGCGACGCCGACGGCCAGCGCCATCCACACCAGGGTGAACAGGCCCAGACTGCCGAGCAGTTCCCCCGACGGCGCGTCGGCCTCCGAGTACCGCTTTTTCACCGCTGTGCCCCACCCGTTGACCGCCCGATCGGCGAGTTTCACGAGCGAAAACAGGAGATAATAGCCGCCGAACCCGGTCGGACCGAGCACCCGCGCGAAGACGATCGTG
This sequence comes from Natrinema pallidum, assembly GCF_005890195.1. Lineage (NCBI taxonomy): Archaea > Methanobacteriati > Methanobacteriota > Halobacteria > Halobacteriales > Natrialbaceae > Natrinema > Natrinema pallidum. The sequence goes on from NZ_CP040637.1 coordinate 1,705,973, forward strand.
CCGAGGAACCCGATCGCGGCCATCGTGAACTTCGCCGCCGTTGCCTTGACGGTCTCGCCCCCGAGGCTGACCGACGTCGCGTCACTCATCGCTACCGGTGCGTCGGTTGCCGTCGCTCGTTCGATCGCCCGACGACGGTCGGCGGGAGCCGTCGCCGACCCGGTCGCTCGCACGCATCGGACCCAGGGTCACAGATATCCTAGCTCCTCGAGTTGGGATTCGAGACCGGAGAGATCGGCCTCGGAGAGCCCCTCCCGGCGCTCGAGGCCGGCGACCTGCCGATCGAGTGCCGCCTCGAGCGCCGCCGGATCGCAGTCGCCGATCGTCCGGGATTCGGTCAGATCCTCGAAGTAGTAACAGTCGGTCGTCGCAAGCCCGTGACGTTCGGTGTCGACCCGCGCGACCGCATAGCCGTCGGCCTCGAGCGAGAGCCGGCGTCGCCTGGAAATGCCGTGAAACTCCGAGAGCGTGTTCGACCGGAGTTCCAGCGCGGGCGGGTCGCTCGAGAGCAGCGGCCGAAGCGAGTTGCCTCGGCGGTGGTCGGAGTCGATGCCCGCGAGATCGAGCAGCGTCGCGTAGACATCGAGATGGGTCACGAGGGCGTCCCGCGTCGCTCGCGTCCCGCTCGCGTCGGGCGTCCGGTGGCCCGCGTGCGAACCGGGTGCGGAGACGACGAGCGGGACCCGTATCACGGGTGGATAGAGTCCGCTGCCGTGTTCCCACGCGCCGTACTCACCGAGGGCTTCACCGTGGTCGGCGAGCGTGACGACGTAGTCGAACTCCGCAGCGAGTTCCCCGTAGATGGCCCGGTATATGTCCGAGAGGTATCGGACGGCGTCGTCGTACGCGGTCGTGATTCGCTCCGGTTCGTACGGTGGCTCCTCGAGCGTGGCCTTCACGCCGTCGAAGTGTGGCGGGTCCGCGTCCGGATCAGTGTGGTACTCGTCGGGCGGGTCGTACGGCCGGTGGGCCTCCATAAGGTTCGTAAACAGGAACTCCCGATCGCGGTCCCACGAGCGGTCGCGAACGTACTCGAGCAGTTCTGTCGCGCCGTCGTCGCGATGGCGTCCCTTGAGCCCCATGTCCCGGAGCTTCATCAGGGCACCCTGCTTCAGCGATTGCGTCGTATCGCAGTCGCCGTCGACGCAGCGCCAGAGCGCCCGGAGGTACCGGTCGGGGCCGTCGGACTGGTGCTCGGCGATGAACGCGTCCCAGTCGAAGACGTTCTCGCCGAGCCCGCGGAGCCGCCAGCCGCCGTCGAACTCGTCGAACCCGTGGTGCCAGCCCAGCCGTTCGGAGATGTTGACGTTACAGCTGAACGCGCGCGTCCGATAGCCGCGGTCGCGGAGGAGTTCGGGGAGGCGCGTCGTGTGTTGATCGAAATCCTGTGAATTGATCGTCACGCCAGCCTCGCTCGCGTAGCGGCCGGTGAACAGCGACGCGTGGGCCGGGGCCGTCCAGTGGCTCGTGCTCCATGCGTTCGTGAACTGCACGCCCGGCAGCCAGTCGAAGTGCTCGTCGAATGCATCCGCCCGGAGCGTGTCGAGCACGACGAGGGCGATGGATGGCTCGTCTCCCATGGTCGCGTGTCCGCTCATCCTACCAGCCCTCCGCCGAAGAACCTGTCCCCGGCACTGACCGACCGCGGAACGGTCGCTGCCGGTCCACTGTGCATCGCGCTCATCACGCTCACAGGACCGTCGCGATCGCCTCTTCGAGCGCCGCGACCTGCGCGTCCGTCTCGCGCTCGAGGGCGTCCATATCGAACCGGACCGGCTCGCTCGTGACGTCGCCGTCGATCGGCACCCGATCGAACAGGTTCGCTCGCGGCGTGTCGAAGTAGAACTGCGCCCGGTTGCCGTAGGTCAGGGCCGGGAGGCAGGCGTGGATCCGGTCCGACCGCACCACGTCCGCGTTGGCGTAGAGAAAGAGGTAATCGGTCACGAGATCCGAGACGAAGGCGTTTTGCGTCTCGAACAGCGGCGTCTCGAGGCCGACCAGTTCCCGTGCCCGCTCGCCGACCGGGAAGTGATACGGTTCGTCGAACGGCGCGTGATCCGGCCGAATGATCGTCGCTGCGCTCTCGATGTCGGGCTCTGCCCGTTTGTCAAATGTATGGACATCGAACGGCTGATTCGCCTCGGGCGGCTGGTACCGATCGGCCAAAAAGAGCGAACAATCGATGCCGTCGTATCGGTACTCGACGAGATCGCCGTACGCCTCGTAAGCGGTTCGGTCCCGCGTGAGCAGGACCTCGATGTCGAGCGCGTCGAAGACGGCCGCGACGTCCTTCCGTTCGGCCTCGTCGTATTCCTCGCCGCCTCCACCGACGATGACGATGGGAATGTCCCGCTCCCGGAGCCGACTCAGCGTATCGAAGTACTTCCGGAACGTCGGTCGGGAGAGCACACAACCCGGGAGAACGGCCAGATCGGCGTCGAGCAGTTCGCTGATATTCACTGCGTTGTGCCGAAGCTGATGAGTCGGCGACTCGTAGTCGGACCCCCCATACCCCGCCATCCGCTCGAGTTTTCGGGTGCCCCGCCACAGTGCCGCGGTGTCCGCCGCGTGGTTGGGATAGCCGCCCGTTTCGACGATCTCCGCGTCGGGAACCGCCCGCTCGAGCATCGCCTTCGCCCCGTAGTCGATGAACCCGTTCCCGATGTTCGTCGTCCACGTCCGCAAAAGCAGGATTCGCATTGCGCTCCTCTCCACCGGAATCGGGCATAATTATGCGGGGGCTACACCCCCGAAACGCCCAGTTCGGCGTCGGAGCCCCGGCTACTCGTTCGGGTATCGAGAACGGGGCTGGCGGTCCTTCGATCGGAAAGACGCCACCGAGGGGGCCAGTGCGGCCGACGCGGACGTGGTCGTTCGGCGTGGGGAAGACCGGACGCGAATACCAAGCCTTAATCGTGGCCAGCAGAGAGGAACAGACAGCGGGATGGGATAGCCAGGAGATTCCGGCGGGCTCATAACCCGCAGACCGGTAGTTCAAATCTACCTCCCGCTATGTTTTAGCCGAACGCAGCAAGGAACGGAATGACGAGTGGTGTGGGCGTCGACAATCGTTCGGAGCGGAGTCGAAACGCGATGCGTCGCAGTCCACTATCGTGGCAGCAGAGAACGACCACACCCTCCCCAGCCGATTCGCTCCCTGCGGTCGCTCATCCCTCGCGCAGTGGTGTCGACCGCCCTCGCTCGCACTCGGACGGTCGACAGCGCGCGCCGCCGCATATCGATCAATCGGAGCGATACATCGCCTACTGAGACGGGGCGCGTAGATTCCTCGAGGCTAGTCCGAACGGGTCCACGAGACTACTGACTGCCGGTGTCGATCGATTCGGTGTACGATCAGTCGAGATAGCCGAGTTCGCGCAGGCGGTCGGTTGGCATGTCGATCCCCTGGTCGCGGCCGGCCGTGCCGGTGTCGGACTGGGCTGCGCGTTCCTCCACCCATCGTCGGACATCGTAGACCGACTTCGGACAGGTCTCAGCCGTCGAACTCGCGTACGCGCGCCAGGAGTGACTCGCCGGGTTCTCGCCTGCGTCGGGCGGATAGAATTCGGTTCGCATGCCGTGGTCGCTGACGACGAGGAGCTCGTCGTCCTCGCCGAGGGCGGCGACGATTTCGTCGACGAACCCGCCGACGCGGTCGTAGGCGCGCCCCAGTGCGGCCTCGTCGTCGGCGTAGGCGTGACCCGCGGCGTCCAGCGTGTGGACGTGGACGCCGGCGATCGAGACCGGATGCGCGAGCATCTCGCGGGCCCAGCCGAACTGCTGGGCACAGAGCCCGAACAGTTCGCGTTCGAACTCGTGGCGGGGCATCCCGTCCGCCACGGCGTTCATCAGGTCCCAGGCGCGCTGGAGCGGCCGACCGTCGTCAACGCCCGGCCAGTTGTGGACGACCGCGTCGTCGGCGTCGAACATCGATTCCCGATCCGTCTCGCCGATGCGCTCGCGCGTGCCGGTCCGCGACCGAACGAGTTTGCCGAGCGTCCCCCGAGTCGACTCGTCGAGGCGACCGGTGACCGTCGACGCGAGATCGAGGGCGGGGTTCGCCCACTCGCTGGTACCGCCGCCGGTGATCCCGTGTTCGGCCGGCTCGAGCCCGGTCGCGACGGTCGCCCAGACTTCGGGCGTGTACGGAACCGCCTGCGTGTTCGCGAACGTCTCGATCTCGCCGCCCGACTCGAGGCGAACGGCGTCGAGGTCGAAGTGGTCGACCAACCCGGCATCGAGCGCGTCGAGCGCGAGGACGACGACCGTCATGCGTATCCCAGGTCCTCCAGATCCTCCTGCAGCGCGTCTTCCTTGACGACGTAGGCGGGATCGAACCGCTCGAGTTCTCGCTCGAGGGCGGGGTCCGCCACCCGCTCGCCGTCCTCGAGTCGAGACGTTCCGTCATCCGTCGCGATGTGGGCGGCGGTCATGGCGGCCTTTCGGTCCCCGTAGGCGGCGAAGGCGACCTCGCGATCGAGCGTGCCGACGCCGTGTTCGGTCCCCGTCAGGATCGTCGGGACGTCGACCAGCGAGACGACGGCTCCGAGGTCGGGGGCGTTCCGCGTGCCGAACGGGACGTTCAGCAGTTCGGGTCGCATTTCGCCGGGGTGGCCCCACAGCCCGTCCTCGCCGAGCAGTTCGCCGTGGTCGCCACAGAAGACGATGCGCGTCTCGTCGGGAACCGCATCCCACAGTCGCTCGAGCGCCGCGTCGAGTTCGGCGACCTCCCGACGGTAGAGGTCCCGTACGAGGGCTTCGTCCGCCTCGGAGCCGCGCCCGGAGAGGACGCGGCGGGTGACTCGCTGGGCTCGCGCCCGGTCGATCGTCGCGCCGTCGGGATCGTACGGGTGGTGCGGTTCCATGAGGTGCAGCCAGCCGAACCACTCCTCGTAGCCGTCGATCTCGGTCAGGAACTGGTCGATAACGGCATCCGCGGGACGGAACGACTTCGTCGTCTCGGCGACGTAGCTGCGGAGCTGCTGGTACCGGTTGTAGCCCCAACTGGCGAGCTTGTAGGGCAACGAGCCCCGCTCGAGCAGGATCGCACCCTTGTCCTTCAGCGACTCGCCGCCGCCTTTCGGCGACGTGAACGAGTCGAAGCCGGCCGCGTAGCCGTACGCCGCGGACAGCAGGTGGTTCGTCGTGATCCCGACGCAGTGAGCGTCGAACTCGTGGGCGACGCTCGCCGTCGACTCGAGGCCGTTGCCGGCCGGGTATTCTCCGCCGATAATCGCCGGGAAGCTGCCGGGCGTCGCGGTGCTCGTGGCGAAGGCGGCATCGTGGGTGTCATCCAGAGCGGCCAGGGTTCGGGGCATGTACTGGACGTGATCGGTTCTGAGCGAGTCGACCGTGACTAGTAAGGTTGTCTCCGTCATGGGTATGGGTTCGTGTGCACCGTCGGCAGCGGACTCGTGTTCGTGGGTGGCCGCGATCCGCTCGTACTCATAGGTAGCCCAGGTCCTCCAGTCGCGCGCGACTCGCCGCGTCGATCGTCTCGCCGATCGCCGCCTCGTCGCGCTTGGCGGCGGTCACCCAGTCGCCGAAGGCGGCCTCGAAGCACCCGTCCGGGACCGACTCGCCGGGGAGTCCGGCCTGCTTCGACGGCGGCCCGGAGACGTCGTACACCGCCTCGGTGCCGAGCTGGTCGCGGTAGTACTTCCGGTCACCTCGGTAGACGACCCGCTGGCCCCGGTCCCAGTAGGATTCGTCGCCGCCCTCCGGGATGCCGGAGCCCGAGCCGACGATCTCGGCGCGAGCGCGCTCGCGCTCGAAGGCGAACGGATCGAACGGCTCCTCGCTCGCAAGCGCTCGAATCACGCTCCCGAGGTCGGCGTGGGAACTGAGCCCGTCGACGTCGACCGGAACAGTGCCGTCGTCGACCGCGACCTCGAGGGGACGATCACCGGTCGTGATGACGTCGCACGGGACGTGCAACAGCCCTTCGGAGAGGCTGCTCATGTGATTCATGAGGGTGCCGTCCGATTCGTAGCCGAGGTTCTCGCCGTGGTCGGCCGTCACGATCAGGATCGATTCGCGATCGTCGCCACTCTCGAGGGCACTCACGAGGTCGGCGACGACTCGATCGAGGTAGTCGACCGTCGCCGCGTACAGCCGGCGAACGCGTTCGACCGCCGCACCGAACTCGCCGAGGCCGTCCGCGGCGTTGACGTCCGAATCGCGGAACGAACTCGAGTGGAAATCGGCGGGGACGCCGTGAATCGAGTCGTCCAACCCGCGAAACGGCGTATGCGGGCCATGGGCATCCATGAAGTTGGCGAACGCGAGTACCGGTCCGTCGGGTTCGGTGACCGCCCGCTCGAGGGTTCGGGCGATCGCGCGGCCGCCGAAGTCGGTCGGTTTCTCGATCGGCAGCTTCCGGCTCAGGTCGTCGAGTTTGAGGAGGACGCCGTTGCACAGCGACCGCAGCGGGTGGTCGTGTGCGAGGGCCTGGCGGACGAAGGCGGCGTAGGCCGCCACGCCGTCGGTCGACCGATCGGCGATATGGCGCTGGACGTCCATCCCCGCGGGGAGTCTCCGACTCGGCGAAATCGGGATCGTGCGATCGAAAAAGCGATCGAACCCGAAGACGGGGCTGGCGTAGATGTTCGACGAGACACAGACCGACTCGTATCCCTGCCGTTCGAGGGTCGCGATCCAGGTGTCCGCGGCGTCGATCGGGTCGAACCGGCGCTGGTGGGCGTGGACGCCCGTCTCCGACGGGGCCGACCCCGTCAGGAGGCCGGCGTGACTCGGGACGCTCCAGCCGGCGAGCGCCCGCATCCCCTCGAACCGGACGGTCGCCATCTCCCGGAGGCGAGCGGCGTACCGGTCGTAGACGTCCTTCCTGACAGTGTCCAGACAGAGGACGACGACGTTCGGACGGGGGGGTCCGTTCATGTGACGTTTCGGAGTGCGGCGCTGAAGCGCTTCCGCTGGTTCGATTCGGTCAGGTCAGTGACGAGGTTTCGCTGGTCGCTCGCGACGGAGCGTCGCTCCGCGGGCGACAGGTCGGCGAACGCCACTAGCCCGTCGAACAGGCCCGCCTCGGTCGGCGGGACGACCTGTCGAGCCGGCAGCAGTTCCCGGACCCCGGTCGCCTCGGTGACGATCGTCGGCGTTCCCGAGAGGAGCCCCTCAAGCGCGGCGACGGGAAACGCGTCGCCCCGCGAGGACTGAACGTAGACGCTCGCGCGGTCGAACCAGTCGGCGAACGCGTCCGGATCGACGAAGCCGGGCGTGACGACGCGGGGCAGTGCCGCGTACGGCTGCTCGTCGTGGCCCTCCCCAAGGACGACCAGTCGAACGTCGGCCTCGATACTCCCGGCGACCCGCCCGACGGCTCGAGCCAGCCGATCGTAGCCGTTCGCGGGTTTGGCCTCGCCAGCCGAGAGAACGGTAAACGGGTCCGCGGGCGAACGCGGGGAGAGCGCGGCGAGCCGTTCGTACTTCGCGTCGCCGATCGGTGGTCGGACGTACGCGACCGGAACGTCGCCGATGTACGGTCTCGCCCAGCGGGAGGCGTCGCGGCCGACCGCGATCACGCCGTCGAGCAGCCGGTTCGTGAGCGGTCTGAGGCCGCGCCAGAGGTGTCGCGTCGGCCGTTCGGCGAGCGTATAGAAGGTCTCGTCCGCGGCGAGGTAGACGAGGGTCGTCCCCGGATGGCGCAGTTTGTAGGCGAGTCCCGTCTGGAGCGGTGCGCTCCCCTCCGCGATGATCGTCCCGTAGGTGGGCAACGTTCCGGCGGTTCGAAGCCGGTCGAGAGTCCGATTGGTGTTGCCGCCCGGTTCGGGCGGTCGAGTACCGGTTTCGAAGTGGCGGCGATCGGCGTTCACGGCGTCGGCGAAGACCCGGTGGGCCGGGTGTGCGTCGCTGTTCTGATAGAGCAGGCACCGGTCGCTCGTCGCCGCTCGCCGCGGACGCGATGTCTCGGTCGGTGCTCGAGTCGTCGAGTCACCGTCCCGATCGGGTGCGGTCGTCCTCGTGCTCACGGATCGAGCACCTCCTCGGTACGCCACCGATCGGGTCCGTGAGCGTCGTCCGCGCGGTCCGAGTCCGAGGGAGCGTCGGCGGCCGCCGTCTCGGCGACGACCTCGCGAAGTCCCGCCGCGAAGCGGTCGTACTCGTAGCGCCGGGCCGCCGCGCGGATCTCGTCGGCGTCGAAGTCGTCGGGATCGAACCGTCGGATCGTCTCGCGGATGGACGCGACCGTCGGCTCGAAGCACAGCCCGGTTCGTCCCTCCCGGACTTGATACCGCGTGAACCCCTCGTCGACGCCGAGCAGCGGCTTGCCGGCCATCATGGCCTCGGCCCCGACGAGGCCGAAATCCTCCTGTTTCGGCGCGTAGACGACCGCGGTCGCTCGTGCGACGAGCGACTCGATGTCCTCGACGTAGCCCCGGACCTCGATGTTGTCGTAGTTCTCGGCGACCGTCTCGAGTCGGTCGCGCTGTTCGCCGTCGCCGGCGATCACGAGGCGTTCGTCGAGCCCCGCAAACGCCGTCGCGATCAGATCGATCCGCTTCTCGGGGGCGAGCCGGGACCAGGTAACGAAGTAGCCGTCGTCGCCCTCGTTGCGCCAGTCTCCGGTGACTGGCGGGTAGACCACCGCAGCATCGCGGTCGTAGAACCGCCGGATGCGGTCACGGACCAGTTCGCTGTTCGCGACGAACTGATCGACGTAGTCGTTGGCCTCCTTGTCCAGCGCGCGCCATGCCTTCGCGTACGCCTTGAGACCGATCTCGACGACCGGTAACTCGAACGATGAGAGTCGGTCCCGATAGAGATCGTACAGCCATCGCGGCGGGCTGTGCGGGTAATGGACGATCCGCTGGCCCACGTCGGGGACGTAGTACTTCGACAGCGGCGCGCTCTCGAGGACCACGTCGTACTCCGTGAGGGCCGGGTGAGCGTCGGTCAGATCAAGCGCCACGTGCAGCGTCTCGAGGGGGTTCATGCCCTCGTTTTTCCACTCGAGGAGGGGTCGCCACGGGAGCGACGTGTACTTGGATTGCTGGAACGGAATGACTTCGATATCGGGGGGCAGTTCCGTCTCCGCGGCGACGTAGGTCGTGTAGATCGGGGCGTCGAGCACTCTGGCGGCCTCGATGGCGAACTCCTCGCCGCCGCCGATGCCGGGGAAGCGGTCGTGGAGGATCGCCACGTCGGTCACTGTAACACCTCCCGGAGTTCCCGATCGGGCGACCAGGTGCCGTCGTGGGTTTCCTCGTCGCCGGTGGCGTGGGCGCGGAGGAGCGAGACGCTCGCCCGAAACAGCGAGATTTGGCTGTCGAACAGCGCGTACAGCGGTTGGGCCGGGCCGAGCGCGTCACGAGAACCGAGCGCCGTGAACGCGATGACGCCGGCGGGCGTCACCAGTCCGAGCGGGCCGAGGACGGCCAGCGACCCGATCGTCGCCACGCCGAGTCCGGCCGCGACGAGCCACGGCGAGACGATCATAAACCACCAGTTGAAGGGGAGGACGACGCGGCCGTAGGCCCCGTGTCGGCCGAGCGCGTCGCGCTGCCGCCACAGGAGTCGGAGTAGCCCCATCGCGCGCCGGTCCTTCTGTTCGCGGCGCTTGCCGAACTCGGAGTGGGCGGCTTCCTTGTAGCGGATGGCCGGATCGAAGACGACGCGGCCCCCGTTGCGCCGGATTTTGAGGGCGAGTTCGCTGTCGTCGGCGATCGAGTCCTCGTCGATCGGAACGATCGCGTCGCGCTCGAACGCCGAGAACGGCCCGTGGAAGATCAGCGTCGAGTCGATATGCGACTCCAAGACCTGAATCATCGTCTGAATGTCGCGATACCCGCGCTCGACGTCGCTGTCTCCGATGACAGCCGCATTGCGCCCCGTCACCGCCGCGACGGACGGGTCGGCCAGGTTCGCGGCAGCCTTGCGGAGGGCGTCCGCTGCGATCCGGGAGTCGCAGTCGGTCTTGACGACGACGTCGTTCGCCGCGGCGGCGTAGGCCTCGTTCAGCGCGGGTGCTAACCCCCGCCGCTCGTCCTCGCGGATGAGCGTCAGCGTCGGGTCCCGGCGGCCGGCGAAGAAGGTCTCGACCAGATCGGCCGTCCCGTCGTCGCTCGAGTCGACGACGACGATCTCGACTCGATCCATCGGATAGTCGAGTTCGACGAGTTCCTCGAGTTTCGACTCGACGATCGCCGCCTCGTTGTACGTCGGCAGAACGATGCTCACCGAGGGTTCTCGGGGCCAGGTCTCGGCGGGCGTTCCCGATGGCCGCCGGAGATAGTAGACGCCGAGGTAGATCAGATACGGCAAACCGGTCAGCGCGACGACCCCGAACAGGGCCTCGAGGAGACGCTTCATGCGAGTACGCCTCAACGCTCAACGGTCCACCGCAAAGCCCGTCGGCTTGCATTGTGCAGGGTGAAGCGATCGGGACTGTCATCGATCGGGACACGTCCGTCGCTTGGGGGGACACTCCTCGAGCCCGCGACCGGTGACCGCCGGGCGGAATCCATAGAATCGGTGGCCTTTTGCCCCACGGCTCGACACCTTCGAGTACGCGATAAACGCTCGTGAACTGCGTCACAGTTTCGTGACGCATGCCACTTTCGATATGCTTTTACCGGCTTAGGGAATACGCACGTGTATGTCTGTGATAGCCGAGTCCGCCATCGGGCACGACGAACTCGCCGTGCTCAAACTCCTCGCGCTCGAGGGTGGACTCGAGGGCGATGTCAAGATTTCCTGTTCTCACCTCGCGGACCGCCTCGACGCGTCGAACCAGACCGCTTCGCGACGACTCCAGCGCCTGGAGAGTGCCGACCTGCTCGAACGTGATACGGTCAACGACGGCCAGTGGGTCGCCGTCACGGAGACCGGCGAGCGAACCCTCCACGCCGAGTACGAGGATTACCGTCGTCTCTTCGAGACCGATTCGCACGTCGCGCTCGAGGGCACCGTCACCAGCGGCATGGGTGAAGGTCGCCACTACATCTCCCTGCCCGGCTACAAGCGGCAGTTCGAGGACCGACTCGGCTACGAACCGTTCCCCGGCACGCTGAACGTCGATCTCCGCGAGGACAGCGTCCGCCGACGCAGCGCCATGGCCTCGCTCGAGCCCGTCCCCATCGACGGCTGGGAATCCGACGACCGGACCTACGGCCCCGCCGTCTGTTATCCCGCGACGATCGAGACGACCGAGGGCGAGATCTACGAGAACGCCTACACCATCGCCCCCGAACGCACCCACCACGACGACGATCAACTCGAGGTCATCGCCCCCGACAAGCTCCGCGAGGAACTCTCCCTCGAGGACGACGACCACGTCACCGTCTCGGTGGGTGATCGGGAATGACGGGCCACCACGCCGGGCCACAGTCGAACGCCGACGGCACCACGGCGGGCTCGAACGCGAGTGCGAACCCGTCGGGACACTCGTTCGAACACGCCCTCGAGTCGCTGCGCGCGGGCGAACCGATCCTCGTCCACGACGCGGCCGACCGCGAGGGTGAGACGGACCTGATCTACCACGCCGACACCGTGTCGCCCGCGGCCGTCGCCCGACTGCGCAACGACGCCGGCGGCCTGGTCTGCGTCGCGCTCGGCCACGATGTGGCGGAGGCGTTCGACCTGCCGTTCTACTCGGACGCGATCGACCACCCCGCGACGGCCGACCACGAACTCGGCTACGACGACCGCTCGTCGTTCTCGTTGACGGTCAACCACCGGGACACCTACACCGGGATCACCGACGCCGATCGCTCGACGACGATCCAGGCGCTGGGCGAGGCCGCCGCCGCGCCCGGCGCGATCGACTTCACCGCCGAGTTCCGGGTCCCCGGCCACGTGCACCTGCTCAAAGCCGCACCCGACCTGCTCGCCCAGCGCGAGGGCCACACCGAACTCGGACTGGCGCTTGCGGGTGCAGCCGACCTCTCGCCGGCCGTCGTCGTCTGCGAGATGCTCGACGATCAAACCGGCGAGGCACTGACGCCCGCCGACGCCCGTGCCTACGCGGATCGCCACGGTTTCCCCTATCTCGAGGGGAGCGACGTTCTCGACCGCTGTCAGTAACACCCGGCCGCTCGCGACCGATTACGAGCGACGTGCTCCCCGATTCTCGAGGCGGCAACCGACGTGTCCCTGTCGCAACTGGCGAGCGGAACCGCGAACACTTAGTACGGTGGCTTGTAACAATCCCGATTATGGGATTCGACGAGATGGATGTCGACACGATTTGGATGGACGGCGAGTACGTCGACTGGGACGACGCGCAGATTCACGTGCTCACGCACGGCCTCCACTACGGGTCGGGCGTCTTCGAAGGCGTGCGCTGCTATGACACCGAAAACGGGCCGGCGCTGTTCCGCTGGGAGGAACACCTCGACCGGCTCTACGAGTCCGCGAAACCGTACGATATGGAGATCGAGTTCACGAAAGCGGACCTCACCGCGGCGACGAAAGAACTCATCTCGCGCCAGGAACTGCCGTCCTGTTACGTCCGACCGATCGCCTACTACGGCTACAACTCCCTCGGCGTCAGTCCCTCGGACTGTCCCACCCGGACCGCCATCGCCGCGTGGCCGTGGGGTGCCTACCTCGGCGAGGACGCACTGGAAAACGGCATCGACGTGATGGTCTCCTCGTGGCGGAAACACGCCTCGAGCCAGATTCCGACGAACGCCAAGACCACCGGCCTCTACGTCAACAGCATGCTCGCGGGCGAGGAGGCTCGTCGGAACGGCTACGCGGAAGCGATCGTTCTCAACAAGGAGGGCAACGTCGCCGAAGGTCCCGGCGAGAACGTCTTCCTCGTGCGCGACGACGAGATTTTCACGCCCGGGCTCTCGGAGTCGATCCTCGACGGCATCACCCGCGACTCCGTCATTCGGATCGCGGAGGAACTCGGCTACACCGTCCACGACGACGTTTCCATCTCGCGTGGCGAACTCAACACCGCCGACGAACTGTTCTTTACCGGCTCCGCCGCCGAAGTCACGCCGATCCGGAAGGTCGACAACGTCGTTATCGGGAACGGCTCCCGCGGGCCCGTCACCGAAGCGATCCAACAGCGGTTCTTCGACATCGTCGAAGGGGCTCCCGAGGAGTACGACGAGTGGTTCGAGTACGTCGAGATGTGAGAAGTCGGTCCGTAGACCGCACCTGATCGGCCGCGAAATACGGTCTTCCCGCTTGCTTTTCCGGTCTTCGGGAGCGGAATCGTCGCCGGGACCCGCTCGAGCGCCGCGACGGCATGGCCGCCGTCACGGATCGCAGCGTGACATGTCGTTCTTACTCGTCGCCGCGATTCGACTGGCCGGCCCCGTCCCCACCGTCGGTTCTGGCCTCGTCGACCACATCGATGGAGATACCGGCGTCCATCCCGCGATGATTGGCGTCCCCGAAGCCGGCGCTGAGGACACGCGTCAGCGCGTCCTCGACGTCCTCGTCGAGTTCGGTGATCCGATCGGGTTCGACTTCGATGACGTAGCCGGTCGTGATGTTCGGCGAGGTCGGTAAGAAAAGCACCACGCGGCCGTCGTCTGCCACCTTGCCGGTCTTGAACGCCGTCATTCGAAGCCCGTCCCAGGTCTCGAGTTTGACCGGTTCCTGCAGCGATTCCTGCTCTCCGAAGGCCGTCTCCGCGGCCATCTTCGACGCGTTGTAAACGACCCGAACCACGGGCAGGCGGTTCGCGACGTTGTCGACGAGCCGTTCCATGAGCCCCCCGACGGTCGTCCGCATGAGATAGCCGACGGAGAACGTCAGAATGATGAACACCGTCAGGGCGACGACCACGCGGAGGAACTGTGCGACCTGCTTGCGGGTTTGGGGCGCGTTCTCGAGCAGGCCGAACTCTTTGAGTGCGGTCTGCTCGAGAATGAGCCCGGGCGTGATGCCGGCGACGAGCCCGTAGAGCCAGTAGACCGCGTAGAGCGTAATGAGGATCGGGACCAGGACGATCAATCCGCTCGCGAAATCCCGTTTCCACGAAGCCATGTCCCGAAACTCACACTACTGGCTAATGAGCGCTTCCCTTTGTCATATCCCGCTCGTGGAGCAGGTCGTCGACGGCCAGCGGGTGCGCCCGTCGCGAAGCTCACCGTCCGCCGCCGCGATCGGTGTCGATCGAGGCCGAGACGCGGGCAAGACCAAATTTCAAGCCCGGTCACTGCGAACCGAGCCGTATGAGTCTCGAACAGGAACGGGAAGACGGCGCGGCCGATCCGCTGGACCCGTTTCGGCAGTTCCTCGCGCTCGAGCGGGACGTCCTCGTCCTCTCGGCGGCGATGTTCGCGTTCAGCCTCGGCTTTCAGATGACCAATCGATATATGGCCGAATACATGTCGGCACTGGGTGCGTCGGCGGTCGTCATCGGCCTGTTCGGCTCGTTCGGCAACGTCATCAGCGCCGTCTACCCCTATCCGGGCGGGGCGATTTCGGACCGGATCGGATCGCGGTACGCCCTGACCGCGTTCGGCTGCTGCTCGACGGTGGGGTTCGGAATCTGGCTGATTGCGCCCGCGTTCGCCGACATCTCGGTCGGTCCGACATCGCTGGCGATCGTCACGATCTTTCTTGGCATGCTCCTCGCGCAGGCCTGGAAGTCATTCGGACTCGGCGCGACGTTCGCCATCGTCAAGCAAGCAGTGCCGCCCTCGCAACTGGCCGCCGGCTTCGCGAGCACCGAGACGCTCCGCCGGACGGCGTTTCTCGTCGGGCCCCTGTTCGCCGCGGCGCTGTTCTATCCGTTCGGCTCGAGCGACGGCGAGATCGTCACCGCCTTTCAGCTGATCCTGCTCATCGCGGTCGTCGTCGGCGCGCTCGGCACGGTCGTCCAGCACCTCCTCTACCGGCCCGACGACGATATCGGCACGGAGTTCGGCGGCGTCTCCCAACTGCTCGCTGATCTCCGCTCGATGCCGGCCGAACTCCGGCCGCTGCTGGTCGGCGATACGCTCGTGCGTTTCGCTAACGGAATGGTCTACGTCTTCTTCGTCATCGTCGTGACTCGAGTCCTCGAGGTGGGGCTTACCCTGTCTCTGCCGACGGTCGGCACCGTGACCCTTTCGCCGCAGTCGTACTTTGGACTCCTGCTGGGCATCGAAATGCTCGTCGCCCTCCTGACGATGCTGCCGGCTGCCAAGGCCGCCGAACGGATCGGTCTCAAGCCCGTCGTCGCGCTCGGGTTCGCCGTCTACGCGATCTTCCCGATCATGTTGATCAACGCGCCCGACGATGCGGCCGTCCTCGCGGGACTGTTCGCCTTCTCGGGGCTGCGGTTCGCCGGGTTGCCGGCGCACAAGGCGTTGATCGTCGGTCCCGCCGAGCTGGGGGCCGGCGGCCGGGTAACCGGGGCGTACTACCTCCTGCGGAACCTGATCGTCATTCCGAGCGCCGCGCTCGGTGGGTTGCTGTGGAGTGGCGTCCCGAATCCGGTGACCGGCGGCGAACTGTTCGCCGGCGATCCGACGGTCGCGTTCGGCATCGCGACCGTAATCGGGCTTGTCGGCACCGCCTACTTCCTAGTGTTCGGGACGGAGTTCGAGGCGTACCGATAGTCGCTTACGATCGGTCGGCTGGCAGTCACCACTCGATAGCGAAGGAGCCGAACGCGGCGAGTCCGACGACGCTCACGATCGTCGCCGCACCCGCAGCGATCAGTCCGGCGACGCTCCTGGAGAGCCCGACCACCAGCAACAGCTCCGTGCCGCCGCTCACCAGGACCACGACGCCGAGCGCCGGCACTACGAGTGCGACCGCGAGGAGGAGTCGGCCGAGCAACGCGGTGGCGATCCGCTCGAGAAGCGCTCGCAACACGGATGTCCGTCAGGCCGCTCGGATGATAGTAGTGGCTATTGTCCGCCGTGTGGACGACGAGCCGTGGGCGAGCGTCGAGGTGGGAGGGCCACAGCGCACCGCGTTTGAATCGGCTCAGAGGAACGGCCGATAGTAGTACGGGCTCACGAACCCCTCGATGACAGCCGCGACCGCTAGCAACACGGCGACGCCAACGAGCACCCAGAACGCACGCTCGAGCGCGTCCGCGAGGGCCGGTATCCCGACGTGCCCCCGCCACGTCCGCCAGGCGGTGACGCCGACGGACACCCCGAGCGCGCTGGCGATCAGGATCGCCGGAATCTCGATGACACCGTGCGGGACGACGAAGGCGGCGAGTTCACGCGGCGCGACCTCGAGCCGGGCGGTGAACCCCAGGGCGACGCCGTTGAACAGCACCGAGACGATCGCCGGGACCGCGAGGGCGATGCCGGCGTAGGCCGTCGTGAGCGCGACCAGCCAGTTGTTGCCAAACAGTTCGACCGCCATCGCCGGCGGGAGCCATCCCTCGAGCCGGGCCGCGATCGACGTCTCGAACCCGCCAGCGACGGAGCCGGCGGTCGCCCAGCCGATCCAGAACCCGAGGACGCCGAGGGCGACGATGAGCGCGTGGGTCCCCGGCGTCGCCCGAACGAACGCCGTCATTTCGGCCCAGCCGCGGCGGAGCCCGGATCGAAGCTGGCTGCGAAGCGAGCGTGCCGGCGGTTCCGGCGGCCGCAGTCGCCCCCGGTAGTCGCAGTAAACCGTCGTTTTCAACAGGTCCAGCGCCGGAAAGAGGACCAACACGGAGAGCAATGACTCGAGCGCGACGATGTCGACCAGCGAGAGCAGGCCGGCGATCGTCGCCAGGCCGACGAACGCCAGAAACGCCACGATGTAGTAGAAGATCGCCGCAACCGGCCGCGCCCGGATGAATCCGCCGGCATGTCGGACCGCGCCGACGACGCCCGCATCGTCGACGACGATCGCGACCGAAGCGAACGCGAACAGCGCCCGGATGGCGACGATGAGGACGATCGCCACCAGACCCGCGAACAGCGCGGCCAAAGCGGGTCCCACCCCCGACCCAGTCGCGAGCGACACCGCGCCGGCCAACAGCGCGGCCCCGATGCCGACGGCGACGAGCACGACGCCCCAGCAGAGCACCTCGAGCACGAAGAGCCCGAGGAACCGCAGCCAGTATCGGCGGGCTCCCGCGAGTCCGGCTACGAGCCCGCGCTCGCTTCGCAACCGTCCGTAACAGGCCGCGAGTTGTCCCGCAGCGACGGCGGCCGACAGCAGTGCGAACAGCACGATGCTCACGACGACCGTCACCGCAGCGAGGGTGAGAAGCGGCGGCGTCAGTATCTGGTCGAACAGCGGCTCAAGGCCGCTGGCCCACGCGTCGAGCGCCTCGGGGTCGGTCGGCGGTGGCTCCAGTTCGGCCACTGCCGTCCGGACCGTGTCCAGTCGGCCGGTCGTCGCGAGATAGAGGGTGGCGATGACGAGCGCGGCGAACGGAACGACGCGCACGATCCCGGTGATCGCGATCCCGAGGACGTACATCGGCAGGAGATCGCCCGGGCGGCGGCGGAAGACTGCGGCGACGGCGGCGACGAAATCGGAGAGGGCCATACGGACCGTTGGCCCCCATTTCAGTTAAATGACCGCTTCGCGTTCGCGGCCGAACACCTGTTCGGCTTGAGTCACCGCGAATAGGTCTCGAGGTGGTCGATGTGACCGTCCTCGATGTGGAAGAAGTCCGCGAACTCGAAGAGTACGGTGCCCTCTTCGACCACGCGGCCGCGGACGGCGACGTGAGCGCCATCGGCAACGATCGACTTGATGTCGTGGCTCGTGTCCGGGTTCGGCCGCTGGTCGCGCATGAATGCGACGAACGACTCGCGGTCCTCGAACGTCCGATCGGGACGGCACTGGACGAACGCGGGCGAGAGCAGCCGTTCGAGGACGGCGTAGTCGTGCTCGTCGAGCGCGTCGTAGTACTGACGGACGAGGTCGTGACGATCGGCGGTCGCGTTCGGTTCCGTGTCCATATCGGTCCTTTCGTCGCCACGGGCAAAAGCGTCCGACTCCCGCCTCAGGGGTCCGCCGTCCCGTCGGCATCGGTTTCGGGGAGGTCGTCGGGTGCGGGTGGGTCCTCCCGATCGACGGCGGCAGCGTGAGCGCGATCGGCGTCGGTCCGGTAGTCGTCACCCGCCGCCTCGTCGCCCCGTCCGTAGTGGTCCGCCGCCGTCGCGTACCACTTCGCCGCGTTGCGTCGGTCGGTCGCCTGTTCGTTCGCGCGTTCCGCGGCCCGACTCACCGCATCGTCATCGGCGTATCGCCTGGCGGCGTCGAAGGCCTCGAGCGCGTCGGTGAGCGGGCCGACCGCATCGTCGAACGCGGCGGCCGCAGTCACCCAGTCCTCGGTCGCGACCGCCTCGCGTCCCCGTTCGTAGTTGTCGAGTCCGTCCCGATAGTGCGTGGTCGCGATCCGGTAGCGCTCGACGGCCGCGTCGTCGTCCGAGACGGTCTCGATCGCCTCGCGGATCTCCTCGAGATCCGGCTGCTGGAGCGGGTCCTCGTCCGACCAGACGTACCGGATCGTTCGGTCCCCGTCGAGGACGAACACGGATCGCCTGGCGAGATCCGGATGGCCGCCGAACAGTTCGTCCTCGAGGACGCCGTAGGTCGCGGCGATCGAGCCGTCGCTGTCGGAAACGAGCGGAAAGCCGAGATCGTATTGGGCCGCGAACGCCCGGTGGCTGAAGGCGGTGTCGGTCGAGACGCCGACGATCGAAACGTCGTTCTGGAGGCCGAACAGATCGAGGTCGCGAAGCGAACAGAGTTCCTCGGTACAGCTCGGGCTGAAGTCCGCCGGGTAGAAGAGCAACAAGACGACGCCGCTGTCGTCGATCAGTTCCTCGAACGTGACCTCTCGAACCTCCCCGTCGATGGCCGCGGGACCGTCGAACGTCGGTGCGGTCTCCCCCGTCTCGAGCATGCTACTGAGTCGGGCCACGAGCGGCATATGTGCACCGATCGAACGAGAACCGCTGCGCAGCCGGAAGCCGTGTCACGGTCCACGATCCGGCACGCTCCCGTCGGGATCGGGCCGGTTCCACGACCCTTTTGTCCCGACACCGCCTAGTTCCCCGCGTGGAGTGTCACGTCTACTACGAGGGCGACGACGACCCCGAGAAGTGTACCGCGCGTCGCCTCGAGAAGTTCGATAAGGCGACCCTGTATCGATCGATGGGGCAGGTGCCCTACGGGGTCGTCCTCAATCCCCACGCCGAGCGGGCGCTCTCGCCGGCCGATCTCGAGGCGGGGCTGGGGACGCTGGTCGCCCTCGATTGCTCGTGGGAATCCGCCGAGGAGGCGTCGTTTCAAATGCGCGGGGTTCACCGGGCGCTCCCCTTTCTCGTCGCCGCGAACCCCATCAACTACGGTCGCCCGTTCCGGTTGACCACCGTCGAGGCGCTCGCGGGTGCCTGTTGTATCTTCGACGAGCGGGAGCGAGCCGCGGACCTGCTCGAGCCGTTCCGCTGGGGCGAGACCTTCCTGACGCTCAACGAGGAACCGCTGCGACGGTACAGCGAGTGTGCGGACTCGAGCGAGGTCGTGGCGGTGCAGGAAGAGTATTTAGCCGACGAGGACGCGGAGTAGCGCGGACGGCGGCGTCTCCGTGGCCGACCGGTATCGGGAATCCTGTGCGGGTCGGTCGGATCACAGCGATTAAATGCACCACGGGCAAAGGGCGAGTATGGCCAGTTTCGACGCAGCTGAGAAACGGATGCTCGAGAAGATGATCTGTATGCGCTGTAACGCTCGCAACTCCAAGCGAGCCACGCGCTGTCGCAAGTGCGGCTACAAGAAGCTTCGTCCCAAGGCGAAGGAAGCGCGCGCCGCATAATCGGCCGACGCGGCCGGCTCGTTTTCCAGATGGTGTTTCCGTAGTGACATCCGCGGGCGCGGCCGATCGATTCCGCGGGCGCGCTCAGTCCTCGACGGGGTCCCCGACGCCGGCCGCGGCCGGATCGGTGGCCGACGCGATCGTGCGTTCGTTGTTGGCAACCCAGCGCAAAAGCAGGGCCGCGAATAGGTACTTCGCGCCGATGTCGAGAAGCGAGTAGCCCCACGAGGTGAGTCCGACCGAGTCGACGAGAGCGAAGCCTTCGACTCCGAGCGCCCACACGATCGGATAGCCGAGCCAAAGGACTACCGTCAGCCCCCGCAGGGTGCCGAATATATCTCCCGTGCCGGCAGCCTCGGCGTTCGTCGGCCACTTCGCGAGCAAGGCATAGAGGACGACGACGAAGAACGCGGTACTGACGAGGTAGAACGCCCACCGGAACGCGTACGACGAGGTGGTCAGTGCCGCCGCGAGACCGGTGAGACACATCCCGATGTCGGCGGCGATAACGACGAACAGGTCAGCGGTATCGACCTCCGCCAGCCACCCGAGCGCCAATAGGATCATCGGTGTCGACAGCGTCCACGTGAGATACCGTCCCCATTGGCTGAGTACGTCCTCCCCGGCCAGCGCGTGGCCGGCGGGCATCTCTATCGGACCGGCCGTGAGCCCGGTTACCAGACCCAGGTAACTCGATAACGACACCAACGGGATCATGAGCGTCGCGCCGACGATCAGTCGCGCCCGATTCGCTCGGACGGTCCGAGCCATGTACAGAAACACCAGGATCGAGAGCCCCGCCAGTGCGATGTTTACCCATAGCGATGAATGCAACAGCGTGTCGGTCCGGATCTGGGTCGCCACCTCGCTCCGTGTCGTCTGTATCGGACCCAGCGTCCGTGTCGCGATCGCAGTCGGTCCGTTGACTCCCATACGCCCCACACACCGACTGATCGTGGTAAGTTCTTGACCTCATAGTGTTGGATTATGCCACCTTTTCGTGGTTCCCGCAACCCTTCGGCGTTCGACGCCGGCGAACACGAACCCGCGCCGGAGATATCGGGTTCGCCCCCGCGCCCTGCTCCGGTCTCGAGAGCGGCGCTCCTTCGCGACGGCGCTCGGGATCGGTCCGACGACGGGAGAAACGTCGGCTTTCCGACCCGGTTACTGGTCGGGGTACTTCGGCTCCCGTTTCTCCGCCCGCTCGAGCGCGGTTCGCACCACGTCACGCACGTCGCCGTGGAAGACGCCGCCGTGACCCGGGTACATGTGCTCGACGCCGGCGGGCATGCGCTCGAGCAGGTCCCGAATGCTCTCGATGAGTCGCTCGCGGGACTGGCCGGCCCTGTCGGTGCGACCGAAGCTACCGTAGTCGAAGGCCCCGTCGTCGTGGACGACGACGTCCCCGGAGAACAGCGCCGACTCGGAGACGAACGAGACGTGGTCGTCGGCGTGACCCGGAGTGTAGACGACCTCGAAATCCTCGTCGCCGATCCGTACCGTGTCGCCGTCGTCGATCGCGTGGGTGCGAGCCGGATGGTCGTCGTAGGCGTACACGTCCGGATCGAACGCGTCACGGACGGTCTCGAGTTGGGCGACGTGGTCGCCGTGTTGATGGGTCATGACCACGGCCTCGAGGTCGTCGGTGTGGGTGCGAATCGCGTCGACGATGCCATCCATCGCCCCGGCGTCGACGAGCGTCGTCCGGTCGCCGACGACGAGAAAGGCGTTGCAGGTGAACGTCTCCGCAGCCTCGGTGACGTGGTGGACTTCCATATGAGGACCGTGGATAGCCGTCGGCAAAAACGATCCCCTCGACCGCGACACGGCGATATCGTCCCACGCATGATATGGCGGATATTTTATATTGGGTCGGCGTCCCCTCCGTTCCAGCGGCGCTCCCGAACGTGTTGCCTGGTTGGGGAACGGTAATAAACCGGTAACCGCGGAATTTTTCAATCGGAACCCCGTAGGGAATACTGTATGGGATTCGGGAGCTACGACGAATCCGAGCAACAGGAAGTCGACGCTGATTTTGACGACGATGACGCGGTCAAGTCGGGAGAGAACAGCCACGACGGAACCATCGAGTTCGAAAACGGTGCGTCGAGCGACGAGTTGCTCGACCGTCTCAAGGAGATCAAAGACGAGAGCGACTGACGGATGAAAGCCGGGGTACGGGCGCTGGGCATCGCCGAATCGTACCGCGGCGATCACGATCAAACGCGGAGCACGCTCGCCGGTGCCGTCGTCCGTGCCGACCGGGTCTGGGACGGACTCGCGTACGGTACCTGTCGCGTCGGCGGCACCGACGGAACCGACGCCGTCATCGACCTCGTCGACGGCCTCGACCGTCCGGACGTCCGGTACGTCCTGCTCGGTGCTATCGCCCCCGCGTGGTACAACGTTCTTTCACTTTCGCGCGTTCGGGAGGCCGTCGACCGGCCGGTCATCGCCGTCACCTTCGAGGCCAGCGACGGCCTCGAGGCCGGCCTCCGGGACGCCTTTTCGGGACCCGAACTCGAGGACCGCCTCGGGACCTACCGAGCGCTGCCGGATCGGCGCGAACTGTCGGTCGACGGCGAGACCGTCTACGTCAGACACGTCGGCCTCGAGGCCGCCGACGCCGACGACGTCGTCCGGGCGTTCACGCCCGACGGCGGCCGTCCCGAGCCGCTTCGGATCGCGCGGATGACGGCTCGAGCGGCCGATTCGTACGTTCGAACGGTCGAATGAAACCGCTCCGCGTCGGTCGACCGAGAGCGGCGTGCGGTCGCATCTCGGTCACCCACAGCCCGCCGGGAGAGGCCGAGGGAGCCAGTCGGTCTTCCGACCGCGGGTGCGTCCCGAAAGACGTAGGAGGCGACCGCTTGAGCCCCCCTGTATGGGAGCAATGGAGGACTGCTGTGTCACGGAGTGTACGCGCTGTCCGGCGCTCGTCGACTCACGCAGCCGGATCGTCAACGGTGTCGGTCCCGAGGACGCCGACCTCTTGTTCGTCGGTGAAGGCCCCGGAGCCAACGAGGACGAGCACGGCGAGCCGTTCGTCGGTCGCAGCGGGTCCGTTCTCGACGACACCCTCAGAACCGCCGGTCTCGATCGAAGCGACGTCCGTATCACCAACTGCGTTCGCTGTCGGCCCCCGGAGAACCGCGATCCGAAAACCGACGAACTCGCCAACTGTCGGCGCTACCTCGAGCGGGAACTCGCCACGGTCGATCCGGAAGTGATCGTCACGCTGGGGAAGGTGCCCAGCGAGCACCTGCTCGAGCGATCGGTCGCGGTGACCAAGGAGGCGGGCGATCTCGAGGAGGTCCGGATCGACGGCGTGCCGCGGCGACTCCTGATCTCCGTGCATCCGGCGGCGACGCTGTACGACCGGAGTCAGGCGGAACCCTTCGAGAACGCCGTGCAGCGCGCGGCCGAACTCGCCGGCGTTGCGGACAGCGAGGGCGGACAGTCGCGCCTCGATGGCTTCTGATCGCGCCTCGCGCGCGGCGTCCAGTCAGGACGGCGTCCAGATCGATTCCTGTCATTACAGACACGCCCCGTCACCGTGCCAGTATAGACCACACGACCGCTGCTAGCGATCAGGACGGTCGTCGCAATGACTCTCAGCGGTGACGGCAACGGCGGTCGCGACGACGGACGCCGATCGACCGACTCGTCGACCCGCGGGTGCCCGACGGGCGGGTAACAGTCGGTTGCCCGAAAGGCAATTCACTTCAACGCGCCCCGCCGAGTACGCGTATGAGCACCGTTTCGTCTCCACAGGCGCAGTCCCTCGCCTCCGTCGTCGTCGTCGACTACGGTCTCGGGAACCTCCGCAGCGTTACGCGCGGTCTCGAGCGGGCGGGGGCCGACGTCGAGATCACCGACGACCCGGCCGCCTTCGCCACAGCGGATGGCGTCGTTCTCCCGGGCGTCGGTGCGTTCCGCGAGGGCGTCGAGAACGCCGACCCGCTCCGCGAGGACCTCCTCGAGGTGGCCGAGAGCGGGACCCCGCTGTTCGGGATCTGTCTCGGCATGCAGATGCTGCTCACGACCAGCGAGGAGGGTGACACGGACGGCGAGTCGGCCGTCCAGGGACTGGACCTGATCCCCGGAACGAACGTCCGGTTCGCCGAGGGACAGAAGGTCCCGCACATGGGCTGGAACGAACTTCACGTCCAGCGCGAACACCCGCTCGTGGAGGGCGTTGCGCGTGGCACAACGGAGAATCCGAACGGGAGCAGCCCGCGAGGAGGGAGCGTGGACGGCAACTACGCCTACTTCGTCCATTCCTACTACGCGGCTCCGGACGACGAGCGCGCGACGGTTGCGACGACGGACTACGAGCGCGAGTTCCCGTCGATCGTCGCGAACGAGGCCGGCACCGTCTTCGGGACGCAGTTCCACCCCGAGAAAAGCGGTGAGACGGGACTGCAGATCCTGCGGAACTTCGTCGAAATCTGCGCCGAAGCGTAACGCGACGACGGTGACGGCAGTCGGTCACCGGAACTGACCCTGTTCGTCCGCTCCGCGTTCCCTCGACCGGGTTGTTTATTACAGCTATCCTATACGTTTCGGATATGGTGTGGTCCGAACGGCGGAGTAGTGTCGGATTCGGGTGCCTGCTCTTCATCGTGTGTGGCTGGACGGCCTGGGCCAACTCTCAGTCTACGGTCGGTGCTCCCGCCACCATCGCTCTCGTCGCCAGCGGGTGGACGGCGCTCGGGGCAACCGCTTTCGTGACCGCGGGCCGCCGCGATCGGATCACGGTCGGCGACCGTCGACTCGAGTGGTGGCAGATCCAGGGACTCGGCTTCGTCTGCCTCGGGACAGCCGTGCTGACTCCAGCGGCGAGCGGCATGTACGCATGGCTTAACCCGATCACCCGTGTTCTGCTAGCCGGTGCGTTCGGGATAAACGGTGCTCTCCGGCTTCGATACGAGCCGTCGGCGGACGATCCCGTCGAACCGTCAGTGCGGCGGCTGGTGCGGGTTGCCATCAGTTCGGTGGTCGTTTACCTCGCCGTGCGTGCAGTGCCGTTCTGAGCCGGGACCGATTCCGACCGTGGGTCCGTGGGCGACGCCCGACGCTTCGAACGAAATCCGGAACGAACCGACCGCTGGGCACTACAGCAGTTCGCGCACGTCGGAGTACCACATGTCGTGGTAGTCGACGTGCCCGACCCGGCGAGCGATCGCGACGGCCAGCGAGTGCCAGCAGCGTTCGGTCGGGTCGTCGGCATCCAGGTTATACTCGCTGTCCTTGCAGGTACAGCCGCCGTCCTCGACGATGTACTCGTCATCGTAGCCGACGACGATCGTAAAATCACGGTAGGACTTCACGCGGTTTTCGCCCACCGCTTCGATGGCCCGAACCCCGCGGTCACCGTGGATATCCGTGATCCGGCCGACGATCTCGGGCGTGAGTTCGCCGGCTTCCTCGAGAGTTGCTTGCCATCGCTCGACGGGGTTGGCCTTCGGCACAACTGAACCTGTGCATCGGACTGTAAAATCGGTTTGGTTGTCCATCGACCCGCCGCGCCGGGTCGATCGCCCGCTCGAGACCACACCGTTTTTCGCCCGCTACCGACGAGACGAGGTATGCGCGTCACAGAGGGCGGGGTCGAACTCGAGGTCCCCGGCGAACAGACGGAGGGCATCGAGGAGGCGGTCTTCTACAACCCGCGACAGGAACTGAACCGGGATCTGACGATCGCGACGCTGCGGGCCTACCGCGAGCGTGAAGAGCGGGCCACGTCGTATCTGGACGCGATGACTGCAAGCGGCGTCCGGGGGGTCCGGGCCGCTGCCGACGGCTGGGACGTCACCTGCTGTGACGTCGACGAGGCGGCGGTCGACCTCGCGCGGGCGAACCTCAAGCGAAACGAGTTGGCGGCCGACGCGTCGGTCGAACACCGCAATGTCACCGCCCTCATGCACGACGAGCCGTTCGACGTGATCGACCTCGACCCCTACGGGACGCCGATGCCGTTCGCCGACGCCGCGTTCGCGAACTGCCGGGATCTGGTCTGTGTCACCGCGACCGACACCGCGCCGATGTGCGGCGCGCACTTCAACAGCGGCGTCCGCTCGTACTCCGCGGTGCCCCGCAACACGGATTACCACGCCGAGATGGGCGTGCGAATCCTCGTCTCGGCGCTCGCGCGCAGCGCGGCCCGGTTCGACGTCGGTATCGAGCCACTCCTCACCCACGCGACCAGCCACTACGTCCGGACGTACCTCGAACTGACCCACAAGCCCACGGCGGCCGACGCCGCGATCGACGAGTTAGGCCACCTCTATCACTGTGAAGACTGCCTCTACCGCGAGGCCGATCCCGGACTGATCGCCGACCCCCTCGAGACGTGTCCCCACTGCGACGGCAATCGGATGCTCACCGCCGGCCCGGTCTGGCTCGGCCCCGTTCAGGACTCGGCGTTCGTCGGCGCAGTCCGCGACGAGATTCCCTACACGTTCGACACCGCGCCAAGAGCCCGCGAACTCTGTGACACGCTCGCAGCGGAACTGGCCGAACCCACCCACTACGACCAGCACAAGCTCTGTCGGAACTGGGGGCTGCCCGCGAACGCGATGGACGAGTTCCTGGCCGACCTTCGCGATGCGGGCTACGCAGCGTCTCGAGCCCACTATGGGGGGACGACGTTCAAGACGGACGCCAGCGTGGGCGAGATCCGCGCGGCGACCGAACCCAACCTCGACTGATCGCGGTCATTCTCCGTCGGCGGACGGGACCTGTCCCGCGGTTCGGCTAGCACCCTCTGCAGTTTCGCTGTCGGCGTCGGATCGGTCCCCCACCGGTCCGTCGTGGTTCCCGGTCGCGATGGCCGGCGGTTCACTGGTCGAAAGGAAAGATTACGGGAGTTCGCTCGGATCGAGCCGGAGACACCGTGCCGAGCACCCCAGCGTAAGCAGCTGTTGTGGGCCTGTCCGACGGGACTACATATAGCGGCTCGCGTGGAAGCACTGCGCGTGCTCGACCCCAAACGGGGCGTGGCGGTAGCGGGAGCGGCGTTTCGGCTCGCTCGCAACGAACAACTGACGCTGCTCGCGGCGGGCGTCGCGTTCTACGGGTTCATCTCCCTCGTGCCGCTCATGCTGCTTGCACTCGGCATCGCCGCATCGATCGGCGGCGACGCGCTCGCGGCCCGGCTCACGGCGGCGGCCAGCGACGTGCTCACGCCGGCGGCCCGGGAACTGCTCGCGGAGACGCTCGTCGACGACACCGGTCGGCAGGGGGCGACCGTCGTCGGCATTCTCGGGCTTCTGTGGGGCTCGAGTCGCGTCCTTCGCGGGCTCGATCGGGCCTTCTCGCGGGTGTACGGCACTGCGGGGGAAAAGTCGCTGCTCGATACCATCTGGGACGCGACGATCGTGTTTCTCGGTATCACGCTGGGACTCGTGATCGTCGGGCTCCTCGAGGTCGCGATCCAGTTCCTTCCCGGATACGGCCTCTCGGCCGTCGGACAGCTGTTCGTCGTGCTCGGCCTGGTCGCGACGTTTCTGCCGCTGTACGTCGTCTTTCCGGGTGCAAACGTCGGGCTCCGCGAGGCCGCACCCGGAACGACCGTCGCCGCCATCGGCTGGTACGCACTGAGCCGCAGTTTCTGGCTGTATACGGATCTCGTCACCGGGTATGCGGTCTACGGCGCGCTCGGAGCCGTCTTTCTCGTGCTCATCTGGTTGTACGTCGGCGCGATCATCCTCGTCTTCGGTGCCGTCCTCAATGCGGTGCTCGTCACCCGTGAAGCGGATCGGCAGCTACAAAGTCCCGGACACCGACAGATTTCGACAGAAGCGATGACCGACGACGCTACGGGGGCCGACGAGGGAGCCACGGAGGACCGCGCGAGCGACCGTGCGACCGCGAGGAGCGCCAGCGCCCGGACGCGCGATCGCGCGAGCGACGCCGCGGCCCTCCGCGAGGAGGTCGAGCGACTGCGCGACCGCGTGGCCGCCTTCGAAGACGATGTCGAGGACCGGACCGTTCGAAGAGAGTCGCTCGAGGGCGACCTCAAACGCTACGTGCGCCGACGGGTCCGCCGTGGCCACGCCCGCGACTGGGGGCCGTATCTCGTCTTGCTGTACGGGACGGCGATGTCGATCGCGGCGTTTTACTTCCTGAACGGTGGCTGGGCGATCCTCGCACTGCTGGTCGTCTGGACGTCGACGCTCGGCGTCTACGTCCTGATGGTCCTGTTCGGGTTCGGTCTCTCCCTGCTGGGGATCCCCGGCCGGCTCCGAAACCTGATCGGAGAGCGACGCTCCTGAGACGACTCGGCCTCGCCCGGCCGCTTCGGTTCGGCATCCGAACTCCGACCTCGAGCCGATCCCGGCTCGAACGGTCCCGGCGCGAACTCCTTACTGCTGTGCGGGGGCGGTCCGTTGGGCGACCCGTCGACCCCGCTCCGTGTACGTTGTCGGCCGCTGGTGGGTGCAGATGTGGTTGGCGTCAGTCCTCGCGCTCGAGTTGGTCGCCGCCGAACTCGTCGTCGCTCTCGATGCGGGAGGCCTGTGGACCGCTCTGATCCTGATACTTCGACCCGCGCTCGCTTCCGTAGGGCCGTTCGGCCGCGGTCCTGAGTTCGGTGAAGGTGAGCTGTGAGATGCGCATTCCGGGCGTGAGCGCGACCGGGGCGGAGCCGAGGTTCGACAGCTCGAGGGTGATCTGGCCCCGATAGCCGGGATCGCAGAGGCCGGCCGTCGCGTGGACGACGACGGCGAGCCGGCCCAGCGAGGAGCGACCCTCGACGTGGGCGATCAGGTCCGCCGGGATCTCGACGCGTTCGTGGGTGGTCCCGAGCACGAAGTCGCCGGGATGGAGGATGAAATCGTCGTCCTCGTCGACGACGGTTTCGGTGACATACTCGTCGACTTCCCGTTCGGAGTTGGGATGGATACAGGGGATGTTCGTCCGCTGAAACTCGAGGAATTCTCGGCCCAGCCGGAGGTCGACGCTCGCGGGCTGGATCTGTAGCTCCGGGTCGTCGAGGGGCTCGACGACGAGGTCGCCGGCGTCGAGGCGCTCGCAGATGTCCGCATCGGAGAGGATCATACCGAGTAGGAGCGAGCACGGGGCCCTAAATTCCTCGGTCCGCGTTCGGACGGCGCGTCGAGCAGTCGGAACCCGCGCCCCGCTCGCGGGACGCCGGTGGGTCCGGCGGTATCACGGCCGGTCGCATCCGCTCGAGCGACGCTGGAACCGCGTGGTATCGATTCGAACTGTTCTCTCGGACGGCCTAATTCGTTATACCGTTGGGTCCCCAACCCAATCGCATGGATGGGACGCAGGACCGATTTAACGGGAACACGCGGGTTCTGCACCAGCGCGCGGTCAGAATCCCGCTTCCCGACCGGGACGCCGAGCGAGTCTTCCACGAGAACATGATGAACGTGGCGGTCGCCCGGGAGCGAAAAGCGGACCTGCTCGCTGATCCGACCGTGTCCGTACTGGACGCGTACGAAGTCCAGCTCGAGCACATCGCCGAGAGTTTCGAGCGGCGGCTCCGACGGACCGTCGGTGACGACTACGAGGAGGTCGCGATGGCGTACAACCGTGGTGAACGGGACGACAAGATCGGTGCGCTCGCCGCGTACTATTTCGAGGGTGTCTGGCGAGCCCAACAGCAAGCGACGATTACGGACATGTTGTACGCCCCGCTGATCCTCCGCTATCCCGATAGTTTCACCACGAACATCCGGTTTGCCAGCGGCTACACGACGACGAAGTCGGTCCGCTACGAATCGCCGGCCCACTGCTCGGA
Source organism: Natrinema pallidum (assembly GCF_005890195.1). Lineage (NCBI taxonomy): Archaea > Methanobacteriati > Methanobacteriota > Halobacteria > Halobacteriales > Natrialbaceae > Natrinema > Natrinema pallidum. The sequence goes on from NZ_CP040637.1 coordinate 1,735,450, forward strand.
AGAGCTCGACGACGAACATACCGAAACCTACTACGAAGAGAGCCTGTACTCCCAGAAGCAGGCAGCGGACTACCTCAGGGAAAGCGCCGCGATCATCCGCGAGGAGTTCCCCGATCCCGACGAAACGTCGTTCGAGGAGCGCAAGTACGGCGGCATCGTCTCGGCGAACGGCCGACGTGGCTCGGTCTTCTCGGCGATGCTCGAGCGGGTCGAGCCGGACCCCGATCGGTTTGCCGAGTCCATCAGCGAGCCGACCCTCGTGGAAGCGGGCCCGGAGGCGCGACGGACGGAACGGACGTTCCGCCTCGAGAGCGAAGTCATTCACTGATGCGGCCCGAGAGCCGGCCGTATAGGTACGGCTAAAGGGCTCCCCGTTCTCGTCCCGGTCATGAAACAGGCCATCGTTGCCCGCACGGACATCGGCATGGGACAGGGAAAGCTCGCCGCACAGGTCGCCCACGCGTCGCTGTCCGCCTACGAGAAGGCCGACGGCCAACTCCAGCGCCAGTGGCAGCAAGGCGGCCAGAAGAAAGTCGTATTGCAAGGCGAGAGCGAACGCCAACTGCACGAACTCTCCGAAATCGCGGATCGAGACGGGATACCGAACGCGATCATTCGTGACGCGGGCCACACCCAACTCGAGCCCGGGACCGTTACCGCGCTGGCCGTCGGGCCGGCTGCGGACGACCGCGTCGACAGCGTGACCGGCGACCTGTCGCTCTTCTAATCGGCACGGGGACGGTCCTCGGACGGTACGGCGACCGATGCGAGGTGGAAACCCACGGACGGAACGGGACGCGTTAGTCCGAGCGGTAGCCTCGCGGTTCCTCCCTGACCGGCGACTCCTCGTCGGGCAGGGACACATCGGTGACGACACCGGGAGACAGCGAGCGGATGTCGATCGATTTGCTCCCGAGCACCGCGAAGCCGGCGAAGATCGTCAGGAAGCCGGCGACCGCCAGCGCGTCGATCGTCTCGCCGAGCAGTGCCCAGCCGCCGAGCGTCGAGACGACGGGCACGACGTAGAAGATCAGGTTCGCGCGGATCGCACCGGCCGCGTCGATGAGTCCGAAGTAGGCGATGTACGCGAGGACGCCCGCGAAGATGCTGACGTAGCCAAGCGCCAGGACCGCTTCGGTGGTCCACGTGATCGCGGCCGCCGACTCGCCGCCGGACCAGGCCAGCAGGTGACACAGCGCCGCGGCGAAGGGGAGTCCCCAGGCGACGCGGACCGTACTCGAGAGGTCGCTGTCGGCCCGCCGGATCAGCACGGCCCCGAGCGCGGCGGCGATCGCGCCGACGAACAGGATGCCCTTGCCGACGGCACCGCCGAGCAGGTTCGCGGGATCGGGGCTGACGACGAGGCCGACGCCGAGCAGGCCGAGTCCCATGCCGGCCGCGCCGCGCGGGGAGAGGCGCTCGTCGGAGAGCAAGAGCGCGGCGAATATCGGCGTCATGATGGGGTTGAGGCTGTACATGATCGAGGCGACGGCACTGGTGACGTACTGCTGGCCGACGAACAGCAAGGCGTTCGTCAACCCGATCGCGAGCACGCCGGTCGCGAGGATGGCCCCGATGTCGCCGCGCGTCCGCGGGAACAACTCCGAACGGGACGTCGTCAGACCGACGTACGCCAGCATGACGACGGCCGCGACGTCGAACCGGAGGGCAACGAACAGCAGCGGCGGGAAGTACGCGAGGCCGGCCTTCGCGGCGACGAACGTGCCGCCGAAGAACAGACTCGAGAGGGCGAAGAACAGGGCAGTGCGGCGAGCGACCACTACGCCGCCACCCCCGTCGGAACCGTCCGCGTCGAACCGAGAGCGGCCGACGCGTGGATAGCGAAAATCATCGTACTCCACCCTATGAGCGCCGGGGTTATAGTTTCGTTCAGAAAATATTTCACGGGAAGAAGCCGCGGCAACGCGGGAAAGAGTTGGCGCACACGACAGCGTTGCAGACCCTGCAATAGTTTCACGGTGCGAAACCCGTTTATCACTGGGGACACGAGCGGGCGTATGGAATCTGCGCTCGAGGAGATCGAGTTCCTCGCGCTCTCGTCGAACCGCGTCGAGGTGCTGGGGCTGCTCGCGGCTGGGCGATGTACGCGCACCGAGTTGGCGGACGCGACCGGGGCTTCGCAGGCGACGCTGGGACGAATCCTGAGTGACTTCGAGGACCGGTCGTGGATCAGACACGACGGCAGCGAGTACGTCGCGACGGCGACCGGCCGACTCGTCGCCGAGGGGTTTACCGAACTCCAGGAGATCCTCGAGACCGAGGCCAAACTCCGCGAGATCGTGGACTACCTGCCCACGCACGCGATGGACTTCGATCTCCGCCGGCTCTCGGACGCGACGATCACGGTCCCGAGCGCGACGCGCCCGAACGCGCCGCTCGGACGGCTGCTCGGCTTCCTCCGGGAGGCCGACGAAGTCCGTGCGTTCTCCCACACGTTCAACGAGCAGGCGCTGCGGGTCGTCCGGGAGCGCGTCACCGCCGGCGACCAGCGATTCACGGGCGTTTTCGGCCGGAGCGCGATCGAAGCGCTCGCCGACGAATCGGAGCTGCGACGGCAACTCGAGGCGCTGCTCGCGGCCGCGGACGCCGAGATCAGGGTCCGCGAAGAGGGCGTCCCGATCGCGATCATGATCGTCGACGGTGTCGTCTATCTCCTCTTGCGCGACGAGAACGGGGTCCTCCGGGCGTCCGTCGATACCGACGATGACGCGGTGCGGGCGTGGGCCGAGGACTCGCTGGATCACTACTGGCGGACGGCGACGCCACTCGAGCCCGAGACGCTGTCCGAGTGAGCAGCGAGCGGCGGAACACCGCTCGAGGCGCTACGCGGGGGCGGACCCGAGCGGCCTCGGGCCGGGAATGCTCGATTCGAACTCGAGGGTCGGCGCGGGCCGCGCGCGGTCGTAGCGTTCCGAGCCGACTGCGATCGACGCGGGTTCCGGCGTCGTCTCCTCCTCTCCGGTCCGTTCGATGACGTACTCCTGCCCGATCGTCGACGCCTGCAGGTTCTCGACGGGCGCGTGGTCCGCGGTCAGTACCGGTACGTCGTCGGTCTTGGGCGGGTCCAGTGATGCGTCAATCTCGGTGCGCAGGTCGAGTCCGAGGTCCCGCCGCTCGTTTCGCTCGGCGAGATCGGCCTCGGTGAAGTCGGTGTCCGCTTTCGTCGCGACCACCTCGATGTTCTGTACCGACCCCCAGTCCGAGGTGCGGTAGCTGTACGTCGAAGCGAAGGCTTCGTCGATCGTCTTGTACTGCGCGCGATAGAAGTCCGAGCCGGCACCGCTGGGCGCGGAAATGACGTTCGCGAGGAATACCCCGTCGTCCGTCAGCCGATCCGCGGCCAGTTCCATGAATCCGACTTGGGTCAGGTGAACCGGAACCTGGTCCTTCTGGTAGGCATCCAGTACGATCATGTCGTAGTTCTTGTCGGTCTCTCGGAGGAACTGCCGGCCGTCTTTCGTGTGTACCGTCATGTTCTCGCTCTCCTCGAGGCGGAAGTAGTCCTTGGCGGCCTGCGAGACTTCGGGGTCGAGTTCGGCGACATCGACGTCGACGTCGTACGTCCGTTCGTAGTCCTTCGGGCCGGTGTACCCGCCCCCGCCGATGAACAGGACGTTCTCGACCTCGGCGGGGTCGTCGACCATCAACATGGGGATGTGGAAGTACCGCGTGTACTCGAAGACGTGTCGCTCGGGGTCGTCGAGATCCATCGCACTGTGACGCGCACCGTCCAGGTACAGCGTCCGCTCGTCCCCGTTGTCGATGACCTCGAGTTCCTGATAGGCCGTCTGGGTCTGGTAGACGACATCGCCGCGGTGGTCGAACGCGACCGGGCCGATACCGGCCGCGACGACGAGCACCAGTGCGATGGCGACGCTCGCCGCCGCCGGTGTCGGTGCGAGAGTGGGAAGCGTCAGCGCGAGTGCAGTGCCGACGAGGACGAAGCCGAACAGGAGGCCGATCGCGTCGATCCCGAGCGCCGGAATCAGGAAATACGTCGTCGCGCCCGCGCCGACAATGCTGCCGATCGTTCCGAGCGCGTAGACGTGGCCCGACGCCTCACCGGTGCCCTCCTTCGCGGAGAGTTCGGCCGCGTACGGGCTGATAAATCCAAGCAGGTAGGTCGGCGGCCCGAAGAGGACGAGCACGGCGGGTAGCGAGGCGTACCGGGCCGGCAACGGTAGCGCGGACGCCGAGAGCAACAGTTGATCGCTCCCGTAGACGACGATCGCAACGTAGCCCGCGGTCCCCAGCATGAGCCAGCACATGCGTCGGTTCGACGCCTCGCCGGCCTGCTTGCCGCCCTGCCAGTAGCCAAGGCTTAACGCGGTGAGGAAGACGGTGATGATGCTGCCCCAGGTGTAGATACTGCTCCCGAACTGGGGGGCAATGATCCGGCCCGCGAGAATCTCCAGCCCCATACTCGTGACGCCGGACACGAACACCGCGATATCGGGCTTGGTCGGCCGGTAGGCGGAGGGCTGCCGCACACTCATTATCGGACAGTAGTGAGCCGCCGCCGAGAACCTGTCGCCTCACTCCGTCGTTCCCCATGACGCACGTCCCCACCCCCGCTACGCTCGTCGAGCCGCCGGTGCGGCGTGCCCGAGATCGGACCGAAATGGCGTCTTCAGACACTCTCGTCGCGACGTTCGATTCAGCCGCCGGGAGTAGTTACCGAAACAGAATGTGATGAAAACCTACTTGTGATGTCAGGAAGAAATTCGAGTCGTATGCCACAGTGTCCCCGCCGTACCCTCCTCGGCAGTATCGGCACGACGATGACCGTCGCACTGGCAGGAAATGCCGTCAGTGCGACCGACGGACGGTCCACCAGCGACGCCGGCGAGCCGGCGTTCGACTCCCTCTTCGATTATTTCCCGGCCTCGGCCGGATCGGACTCGATGGCGGTCGTGACGAGGGATCACGAGCAGCAGCGAAAAGCCAACGATCCCTACGGACGCATGTCGACGGGCGGAGGGTTGGGGATCGACCCCGAGTCGATCTCGAAGCACGCCTTCGTCTACACGACCGACGACGATGAATTCTCGATGCCGATCGTCGTCGTCGTCGCCGGCGACTTCGAACTCGAAGACGACGGCGACATTCGCGAGACCGACGGCGGCGTCGAGTACGAGCGCCGCGAAGACGACGAGATGGTCGCCGCCGTCACCGAGACGGTCATCGTCGCCGCCGAAGACGACGAGCGGATCGACGAAGCCTTCGCGGCGAACGCGGGCGAGGCCCAGCGGCTGTTGGACGCCGAACCCCTGCTCGAAGAGGCGCTCGGCCTCTTCGACGGGGAGCATGCCGACTACACGGTCCAGATCGGCGAGGGGTATCAATTCTCCGAGCTCATCGACGACGCCGCTATCGAATACAAGGCCCAATCAACGACCGTACTCGATCCGGATACCCTCGAGATGAACATCGGCATCGCCTTCGAGGACGCCACGGAGGTCACCGACGAACTGGTCGATGCGCTCACGAGCGAGTTGAACTACATGGCACTCACCGGCGAGCCGACGGTCGAACGGGACGGGTCGCTCGTCACCATCACCGCCGAGCGCGATCTCGCCGCCGAACGGGAAGCCAACGACCACGAGAGTCCGGGCAGACTCCGGCCCGAGGAGGACATCGATCTCGAAGACGACGAACTCGAGATCGAGATCGGACGCGGCGATCCGACCCCGGTCGAGGATCTCACGCTCGAGGTGGACGACGAGGAGTACGACCGCGATATCTGGACCAACGGCCACAGCACCCTCGAAAAGGGAGATACGATCGTCATCGATATGGACGACGTCGAGCCGAACCTGTCGATCACCATCACTCACGACCACGCGGCCGGGACCAGCGCGAGCGGAACGTCGATCCTCGATCGGTTCGAGTTCGAGTACGACTACGACGTCGACGCCGGAACGCTCGCCATCGAGTACGCGGACGAGTTCCCGCTCGACGGCGAGCGGGTCTCCATCGCCGTCTACGACGAACGGCCGTGGTATCATTCCAGGGAAGAAGAAATCGAGCCACGAACCACCGCTCAGCCGTGGTCCGGGACGATGCGGTCGGGCGACGGGACGACGCTCCAGGACATCCGCCCGGGTGACTTCGTCCTCGTCTGCTGGGACGGAACGACCCTCCAAGACAGTATCGCACACTTCCATGCCCGGCCCCCGGGGACCGTGGCCTTCGACTACGACTTCGAGCGCAAGACGCTCTCGGCGACGCTCGAACTCGAGGACGAACGCGAGCGCCCGGCCGACGCCTACGAACTGCTGATCGACGACGAGTCGGCCGAGACGCAGTGGTCCGACGAGGTGGACACCGTCTCTTCGGGGGCGACGATCGAAGTCGGCGACGTCGAGGCCGGAGCGGCTGTCACCGTCGTCTGGGGTGACGACGATGTCCGTGTCGGCGGAGCCCATCCGCGACCGCGGATCGAACTCGGGTTCGACGAGGGCCAGGGTGCGATCGAACACGTCGGCGGCGATTCGGTCTCCGCGTCGGAGCTTACGCTTCAGGTCTGGACCGAAGACGACTCTAACGAGATCGACCTCGGCGAGGAAATCGACGGTGAGTTCGAGAAGGGCGATACCGTTTCCGTCGATGCCGACGCCGACGAGATCCGACACGCGACACTCCAGTACGATGCCGACGGTCACGTCCTGTCGGTCGGTCAAGCCGTTCCATCGCGGGAATAACGATTCCGGCGGTCATCCGCGAGCGATCCGCACCGCGTACCGCCGACCGTGCCGCGTCTTCCGTCGCACGTCGCTCGAGCGCAGTGCCCGCCGGGTCGGTCGTCGGCAGGAGGTCGTGACAGCCTCGCTGCCGTCCGTGGTCGCATCGAACGAGGACGCGTGCTGGGCTCGGGCCGGCGACGTGCCGACGGTCCCGCGGGAGCAGCCAACTTGCGGTCGCTCAGTTCGTCGTGATGACTTCGATCACGTCCCGCGCCTCGACCTCGTACTCTTTGCCCAGTTGGCGGTTCGTCCGACAGTCGATCGCGTGGAGGAAGCCGTCGCCGATGTCGGAGTGGAGGCTGTAGGCGAAGTCCTCCGCGGTCGAGTTCGGTGGAATCAGGTAACAATCCGGCAGCACCTCGCCCCGTTCGTTCCCCAGTCCGTTCGCGCCGCCTGGGAACACGGGCGTGACGCCGAGCACGTCGAAAAGCGCCGTCTCGAGGGCCGCCTGGACGCCCGTCGCGCCGAACTCCTCGAGGAAGTCCCGAATCCGCTCTAGGCCCTGTTCCTGTTCGCCGGAGACGTCGTCGACGATGTCGAAGTCCGGGTCACCCGGTCGGTAGTCGACGACGCCGGCCTGATCGGCCGACTTCAGGGCCTTCTCGGCGTGGGCGCTGCAGGGAACGATCGTCAGGTGGTCGTAGTCGGGATCGCTGGTGATCTCCGCGAAGTTCGCCTGCGCTTCGGGCGTGTCCATCTTGTTCGCCGCGATGACCATCGGCTTGGTCTCCTTTCGGATCTCACGGGCCAACTCGAGGCGGTCGTCCTCGTCCCACTCGTCGGGGTCGAAGCCGACATCGACGCGTCGAATGAGCCGTTTAATCTCGTCTTCAGTCGTCTTGAACGCGCTCATCTGCTCGGCGAGTTCCGCTTCGATAGCGTCGTCCTCGGTGGTGTAGCCCGTCTCGTATCGGTTGATGCCCTTCTCCAGGACGCCCAGATACCACTGGTCGAGTTCCTCCTCGAGAAATGCGATATCGTCCCGCGGGTCGTGTCCCTCGGTGGGTTCGCCCTCGGCGTCCGTTTCCCCGGAGAAGTCGACGACGTGGACGAGCACGTCGGTTTCGTTGAGATCGGAGAGGAACTGGTTGCCCAGCCCGTTGCCCTCGTGTGCGCCGGGAATCAGCCCGGCCACGTCGACGAGTTTCGTCGGGACGAAGCGGGTCCCGTGGTCGCAGTAGCCAACCGACGGCGTGCATTCCTCGTCGAACTCGGGTGCCGCACAGTCGACGCGGACGTAGGCCTCGCCCACGCTCGGGTCGATCGTCGTGAACGGGTAGGCCCCCTCGGGAACGTCGTTCATCGTCGCTGCATTGAAAAAGGAGGACTTGCCGACGGAGGGTTTGCCGACGAGTCCGATCCGGTAACTCGTACTCATTATCCGTCGGTGGCGCGGCCCGCCTAAACGGGTTTCTGTCCGCAGGCGAAGTGGTATGCGTGGACGTGGCACGTCCGCGTGGCCGACTCGAGCGCGCCGATGCGGTCGTCGGATCGAACTCGAGCCCACGACTGCCGTCCCGATCAGACGTGCGTTGGCTGCTCGGCTGCCGTTTCGATGTCGAGTTCGTCCGCGACATCGGCCAGGAGGTCGCCCGTGATCTCCGCGCTCCGCCAGCCGATCTCGGCGACCAGCGGCGGGTCGAACTCCGAGCGGATGGTCTCGAGACGGGCCGCTTCCGTCTCGACGCGCTCGCGGAGGTAGCGTCCGCCGCGGCCGGTCTCGTCGGGGTCGGGCGACGGCGTGAGTTTGTTGGCGACGAGACCGCGGACCGCGAGGTTCTCCTCCCGAAGGGCGACGATCGCACGTTCGGTCTCGTTCACCGAGAGTTCGTCCGGGGTCAAGACGAGGAAGAACGCGGCGTCGTCGTGCAGCGCCGACCCGGCGAACTCGAAGAACTCCTTGCGGTCCTGCAGGCGCGCGAGGACGGGATCGCCCTCCATCACGCGGCGCGGTTCGGCGTTCCCGACGGCGGCCTTCTCGAAGAGGTCGATGCTCGTTCGTCGCTTGTGGATCAGTCGGTCGATCCACCCCTCGAGCAGGTCGGGGAGGCCGAGCAGCCGGAGCGTACTCCCCGTCGGCGAGGTGTCGAAGACGACGCGGTCGTAGGAGTCCGCGTTCCGCATCACGTCGATGAAGCGGTCGAACAGCGCCGATTCGTAGGCCCCGGGGGTCCCGTGTGCCATCTCGAGTTGACGGTTGATCTCGTTGACCATCGACGCCGACACCTGTTCGGAGAGGTCCTGTCGGATCTCGTCCAAGTGGCGGGTTACTTCGTCTTCGGGATCGATCTCCACCGCGTCGAGTCCGCCGATCCCGTCGACCGACCGCGGGGAGTCGTCGAACGGCTGGTCGAACACGTCGGTGACGGAGTGGGCCGGGTCGGTCGAGACGACGAGGGTTCGCTGGCCGTCGCGCGCACAGCGGAGCGCGTACGCACACGAGACGGTCGTCTTGCCGACGCCGCCCTTGCCGCCGAAGAAGACGAACGGGTCCATCAGAAGTGATACTGCTGTCCTTTCCGTTCGAGGTACGTTCCGCGGTCCCACAGCCGCCGCTCCCACGATTCGAACTCGTCCTCGAGGTAGGGGAGCAGTTCCGCGGTGTAGTAGGACACCGGCGACGGGATGCCGAACGCGTCCGGGAAACACGCCAGCACGAACGCGTCCTCGGTGTCTTCCGCTTCCTTCTCGATCTTCTCGTACGCCGGATGCGAGATCAGGCCGTGATAGAGGCCCCGCAGCCACTCGTCGAGTCGCTCCCGAAACGCGTCGATCCGATCGGCCAGCTCCATGGCAGTAACTGTGTATCGAACGATAAAAACCCTCGTGGCTCGCTTTCAAGGCGCTCCGATCACAGTACTCAGTATGCAGACGAACACGGACGGGCCGATCCCGGTGACGATCCTCTCGGGGAGCCTGGGTGCCGGCAAGACGACGCTGCTCAATCACCTGCTCTCGAGCGCCGACCGGACGCTGGCGGTGCTGGTCAACGACATGGGCGAAGTCAACGTCGACGCCGAACTCGTCGCCGAGGGCTCGGAACTCGAGATCGATGACGGCGTCGCGGAACTCTCGAACGGCTGTATCTGCTGTGAACTGCAGGATGACCTCGAGACCGCAGTGGTCGGGCTGGCTCGGGATCGCTCGTTCGACCACCTCGTCGTCGAGTCGTCCGGCATCTCCGAGCCCGCGCCCGTGGCCCGACTGTTCACCACCGAGTCCCGCGTCGCGGCGCGCTATGACGTTGATACGCTCGTGACCGTCCTCGATACGCCCGCGTTCCTCGAAGCCTTCGCGGGTGAGGAACGGCCAGAGCGGCGAGGGAACGAGGGCGACCGGCCGCTCTCGGATCTGCTCGTCGAACAGGTCGAGGTTTCGAACCTCGTCTTGCTCAACAAGGCCGATCTGTGTTCCGACGCCGAACTCGCGGCGGCCGCGAACCTCGTCTCTGCGCTCCAACCCGAGGCCGAGACGATTCCGACGACGTTCTCGGCGATCGATCCCGACCGCCTGCTCGGTGCCGACCTGTTCGGTTCCGGGCGCGTGACCGATCGGCCGGGCTGGCAGCGAGCGCTCGAGGCGGCCGACGATCACGACCGCAACGAGAGCGAGCACGCCGCTCACGACGGCCAACGGGCCGAGACGGGGGAGCGCCACGATCATCACCACCCCGGTGACGTGTACGGCGTCTCGTCGTTCGTCTACCGATCCCGCCGGCCGTTCCATCCGGAACGGTTCGCCTCCGTCCTCCGGACCCTGCCGCGATCGATCGTCCGCTCGAAGGGGGCTGCCTGGCTTGCCGGCACCGAGATGCGACTCTCGATCGCTCAGGCCGGGCCATCGGTCAGGGCCACCGCACAGGGGCCCTGGATCGCGAGCCTGCCCGAGGTCGAACGCGACATGTACCGGTCGAACCGGCCCGACCTCGAGTGGCACGACAAGCACGGCGACCGACGGACGGCACTCGTGGTCATCGGCACCGACTACGACGAGGGAGCGCTCCGGGCGGCGCTCGAGGACGCGCTCGTCACCGACGAGGAGTGGGGGACGGCGTTCGATGGCGGCCCCTTCCCCACGACGCAGGGCGCGGAAACCGTCATTCGGAAGCCCTGATCAGCACGCGCAGTTCCGGCCCGTCGAGCGTTCGAAGCGCATCGCCACGCCACAGTCCGGACAGACCGGCTCGCCCTCGAGATCAATGTCCCTGATCCGGACGGCACAGTCGTCACACCAGTAGGCACCCGCGGAGCCGTCGTCGGGACGGCCGTTCGGCGAAGGCGACGCGAGCGCCGATTTCACCGATTCGATGAGGCCCATGGTTGACGATTCGCCGGGGACAGCAATAATAGTATGCGACTATGTGTCATTGTCCCCCGACCGATGACGCGTGACCGGCGGGTCCCGTCCGTTGCGGGAACGGTCGCCCATAGTCGCAACTGAAAGTCATTGCATACCTGATCGCACGACGGCGACGACGGTGCACACCGCCGCGGAAAGCGCGATCGCGATCTCGAGGGGGAGTCCCAGCGTCTGCTCGTACAGCGGCCCGAACGACAGGAGGAGCATGAACACGAGTCTGACGACCACGACGAACGGCACGGGGTCGATCCGCACGCCGTGACGGTTTCGGAGGTGCATACGGACCCTGCCCTGCCGAACGACACCGTGTGCCGTCACGGTCGTCCGCGTTTCCCGGCCCCGGCGCTGGACGCGCCGGTAGAGACAGCGAACAGTATAAGTGGCGGTATCGACCTCTCCCTGTATGAGCGACGGTGACACTGATCGCGACGGTACCAGGGACGGGTTCGAGGCGGGCGTTTCGTCCTCGCAGGGCGATCCCCGCGTGTTGGTCGCGCTGAATGCCGTGCTGTCGGCGCTGTTCGCGTGGGCGGTCGTCTGGGGACTGTCGTTTCTGGACGTTCTCGAATTCGGGTTCGTCAACGTCGCGACGGCCGCGATACTGTTGTTCGCGATGACGTATTTCGTAACGATGTCGTGATCGCGTCGCCTGCGACCGGCGACGCTCCTACCGTCCGTAAATGAGCCGCCGACCGAGGTCGTCGAGTCGCTCAGTCACGCGTCCGGCCCAGGCACCCGGCGAGATCCGTCGGAGTTCGTCCTCGTCGACCTCGATGGTGGCCTCGCCGAACGGGTCCCGGCCCGCGTCGCCGTCGGCTCTCTCGTCTTCGTCGCCGGACGAGACGATATCGACGACTGTGGACATGGAACACCGGCCGCAGGCTTCGGTTTGCTTCCCACCCATGAGATTCTCTTGCACGATAGTGCGTCTCCGACGGCTAAAACCTATCGGCTGCCGGTGCGCGGCGGCAATCGACGTGGCCTCACCCCGGCTCACCGACGGGTATTTGATACCGCGACGGTAACCGGTGGTATGAGTGGACGCGACATGGGCCACGATCGCACGGAACTGCTGTCGGGCCGTGACCGATCGCAGTCACGCGCCACCGACGCACGATGAGCGACAACGCACGGCCGGCGGAACTGCCGGCGGAGATCCGCGAGGCGGTACCCGACTGGGACGACGAGTATCTCGATCGGGTGTCCGACCGATTGCTGTACAGCTACGACCTCGAGAAGAACCACCGCGCCGGCGGCGAGCAATGGGACCTCTACGGGGAGCTGCGTGTACGCAGCCAGAAACAGTTCTTCCATCCGGCATTGAGTTATGCCGACCACGAGACCGAGGAGTACCTCTTCGCTCGACGCGAGTCCGAGCCGACGGTCGCGGAACTCGAGCGACTCGTCGCCCTCGGTCACGACCTCGCGGACGACCGGGTCGTCGCCGACGAGGAACACTTCGGGACGGATGTGACGTTCGTCCTCGTCGCCGACAGGATACCCGACGACGTTCGCGAGTTCGTTGCCGGGTTCCGCGACCGGACGTTACTGACGTTCGGGTATCACGGCCACTACGAGATCAATCTCGTCGTCGTCGATCCCGAGTCCGAGGAGCACGTCGGCAGCGAGGCCGCCGACGTCGTGGAGGCGTTTACCCTCTGGGAGACCGTGAGCGAGCCCGAGGAGGGACTGCTGTCGCGGTTCGCAAAGCGGTTCTGGCGGTAGGTGACGGTTGGTTCGGGTCACAGAGACCGGTCTCGGTGCCGGTCAGCGGCCGACCGAAAACGCGGCGGTCGGGAGCCGTTAGTCGTCGCCGGGTTCGACAGCCGATGGCTCAGGGCCACGGCGGACGGTCCGGATGTTCTTGTAGCCCAGCCTGACGAGCGCGAGCGCCAACCCGATGAGGACCAGTCCGAGAAGCATCTGTACTCCCGAAGAGATCATGGCACCGACGGTCTCCGCGCCACCCTGAATCAGGTTCAGGTAGAGGTTCTCGTAGAACACCAGGATCGAGAGCCCGAGAACGGTGATCACGACCATGATCGCCATCGGCACACCGGTGGAGACGAGCTGTTTGTTGTCGTCCCAGTTGGCGAGCCAGACGGTCACGGTCAGCAGTGCAAGCGCCGCGAGCAACTGGTTCGCACCGCCGAACAGTTGCCAGAGGACGACCCACTGGCCGGAGACGACCAGCAGATACGCGGGGACGATCTGGACGATCGGGTTCGTGTACCGGCCGCGGACGATCGAGCGGAGATTCATGTTCAGCCCGGTATCGGTCCGTCCTGCGCGCGTGCCGACGATTTCCTCCATCATGTACCGCCCGAGGCGGACGGCCGTGTCAGTCGAGGTCAGGAGGAAGCTACACAGAACCAAGGCCATGAAGACGGCCCCGGCCGTCTCGGGCACGCCGAGGCTCGTCAGGATGACACCGCCGCCGGACGCGAAGTTCGGCAGTGCGGCCCCGATTCCGCCTTCGACATCGGGAGCACCCCACACCGCGAGCGTCGAGAGCGCGACCGCGGCGAGTAGCCCCTCGCCGAGCATCCCGCCGTAGCCGATCAGGCGGGCGTCGGTCTCCTTGTCGAGCTGTTTTGCGGTCGTCCCCGACGAGACCAGCGAGTGGAAGCCGCTGATCGTCCCGCAGGCGATCGTGATGAACAGCAGCGGAAACAGTGGGGCGAGACCGGCCGCCTCGACGCCCCAGAAGCCTTCGAACGCGCCGATCGAGCTGTCGATGGTGAGCGGTTCCGCAGACGTCCCGAGGAACGTCCCGACGAGAATCGCGACGGTCGCCCCGCCGACGCCGCTGTAGAGCAGGAACGACGAGAGGTAATCACGCGGTTGGAGCAATACCCACACCGGCAGCGCGCTCGCAATCGCGGCGTAGACCATGATGATCGGGATCCAGCCTGCGGTGTTGCCGCCACCGACACCGGCGAGCGCCTCCGCTCCCGGTACCCACTCACCGGTACCGCCGAGCAGCACGATTGTCCCCGCCGGATACTCGCCAGCGAACAGTGCCAGCGGGTACTGGAGGCCAACCCAAACGGCGGCGAAGACCCCTGCGACGAACAGGACCGTCCCCGGAATGAACGGCCCATTGAACTGGTACAGGTACACGCCGAACACCAGCGCCAGCGCGATGTAAATAAACGAGGCCGTCACCACCTGTGGGTACGCATTGAACACGATTCCGACGACCAGCGCGAACACCGCCACGACGAGCACGATCGTCAGGAACGCGAACCACAGCAGCATGTTCTTGCCGCTCTCGCCGACGTACTCGCCGATCATGTACCCGATCGACTTCCCCTCGTGGCGAAGGCTCCCCGACAGCGAGACGAAGTCGTGAACGGCACCCATCAGGGGATTGCCGATTGCGATCCATAACAGCGCCGGTACCCACCCCCAGATGGCGCCGGCAGTAATCGGGCCGACGATCGGTGCCCCACCCGCGATACTCGAGTAGTGATGCCCCAATAACACCGGTTTCTTCGATGGAACGTACTCCTGCCCGTCCTCGTACTTGTGTGCCGGTGTTTCGGTGTCCTCGTCCAGTTCGACGAACCGAGTGAGATACCGCGAGTACCCCACGTAACCGACGGTGAAGGTCACCAGTACTGCCGCGATGATCCAGACAACCTGTGTCATGATACGTCTACACAAACCCAGAGAGGCCAGCGACCTTAATTGTTATTTGTTGTGGTTAGTGGTTCGAGCCGTCGCTTTCGATAGTCTGAAGACGTGAATGGCGCGCCGGGGGGACGCGCCAACAGGGAATAACGGACACGAGAACGACTCGAGACGGGTTTTTCTACTCGTCGCCCGGGCCGAAAACGGTGCGGAAGCGAGCGCGGCGGCGGGCGGACCGATCGGCGTACGACTCGAGGGGCAGCGGATTGCCCGGCGCTACAGGACGGCCTCGAGCGCGTCCATCGTCCAGTCGACGCGGTCGCGGCGGGCGTTGTGCCCCATGTGGCCGATCCGGAGCACGTCGTCCTCGAGATCGCCGAGGCCGGTCGCGAGGACGAGGTCGTGCTCCTCGGCCAGCGTTCGTTGGAGAGTCGCCGCTCGACCGGGGACCTCGAGCGCCGTCACGGTCGGCGACGACCGCGCCGCGTCGGGGTAGATCGACAGCCCGAGGCGGTCCGCCCGCTCGCGACACCGGGCCGCAGCCGTCTCGTGACGTTCGAAGACGTTCTCCAGTCCCTCCTCGAGCAGCAGGTCGATCGCGGTGTCGAGGCCGTACAGGTTCGACGACAGGTGCGTGTAGGGGAACCACTCTTCGGCGGCGGCGTCGCGCCACGGCTCGAGGTCGGTGTAGAACCCGTCCGTCTCGAACGACTCGATTTTCCGCCAGGCGCGATCGCTGATCGAGCAGACGGTTAGTCCCGGCGGCGCGCTGAAACACTTCTGTGACGCCCCCAGACAGACGTCGATCCGGTCGGTCGGCACCGGGACGCCGCCGAGCGAGGAGACCGCGTCGACGATACTGATGACGTCGTGCTCCGCGAGGACGTCGAGCACCGGCTCGATGTCGTTCAGGACGCCGGTCGGCGTCTCGCAGTGGACCATCGTCGCCACGTCGAACGAGCCGTCCGCGAGTGCGGCCTCGACGGCCGCGCGATCGAGCGGTTCGCGCCACGGGGCGTCACAGATCACCGCGTCCCCGCCGTACATGTCGACGAAATCGGCGAACCCCTCGCCGTAGCGCCCGTTCGCGATACAGAGCACCCGATCGCCCGGTTCGACCAGCGACGCGACGGCGGCCTCGAGCCCGAGGATCCCCTCGCCGCCGAGGATCACGATCTCGTCGCCGCCGTAGAGCGCCTCGAGGTTGTCCGTGAGGTCGCGATAGAAGTCGAAGAACGCGGGCTCGATGTCGGGGTTGGGTGTCGGTTCGCTCATCCGTTCGCGGACGGCGGCCGGCACTGCCGTCGGACCGGGCGTCATGCGCAGTCGATCGTCGGTCATACGGCTTGTACCGGGCCGTTCGGGCATAAAGCTACTCGAGGGGGAGCGTTGTCCGAACGAGGTCAGGTTGAAACCGAGCGGGCCGCGAGTGAGACGGGGCGTGCGCTTCGGAGTGGGCCGCCGTCGATGGCCACCTCCGTCGATCTGGGTTCCGATTTCGATATGAAAAACATGGAAATCGGAACGTGCTGAACGTATCTTCCGTGAAATAAAACGATGTACCTCTTCATTCTCAGGCCGTTTTAGCTACGCAAAACCGTCAACAGCAGAATCGTGGCTTCAAGCCTTCGCCGTCTGGCCTAATGCTACAAAATAAACACGCCCTATCAAACCGCTCTATTAAATTGGCTCTTATTTCGATCGGCGGTATTTTTCCTTGGACGACATAGGATCAGTTCTAACCATCTGTACGTTCCCTTTCAAGACGACTTTACGATGTACTAGTTTCGGCTGATACGCCGGTGCCGTTGTTTCCCGTCGTGATACTCTCACGGTCATGGGTGATGATCAGGGAGGGCGACCGACGACAACTCGAGCCCCGGCGTAGCTGCCGAGACCATCGCGCAGCAGGCTCACGGAACACGACGGGTGACGCGGGAGATCGGAGGCCCGTGCCGCTTCAGCGAGCCGGCCGCTCGGCGACGTTGTGTCACGGCGAACTGACCGTCTCGATAGCCGACAGTCAATAGGCCTCGAAATGTCCGGTACCAAGACGTTGATAGCGCTTCCGAGTGAACGGACCGCTATGGCGACCGATCAAGCCCGGAGCGATGCGAGCGAGACGGACACCTACGAACAGTTCGAAGCGCGAGTACAGCGCATCTCCAACGTCGGAAACGCCGCCGGCATCCTGCGGTGGGACCAGGAGGTCGTGATGCCCGACGAGGGGACGCCGGCCCGTGCACAGCAGCTCTCGACGCTGTCGT
Source organism: Natrinema pallidum (assembly GCF_005890195.1). Classification (NCBI taxonomy): domain Archaea; kingdom Methanobacteriati; phylum Methanobacteriota; class Halobacteria; order Halobacteriales; family Natrialbaceae; genus Natrinema; species Natrinema pallidum. The sequence continues at coordinate 1,752,479 of NZ_CP040637.1, forward strand.
CGCTCAGTCACGAACTCCTGACCGCCGACGAGACCGGCGAGTTGCTTTCGACCCTCGAGTCCGATACCCTCGACGAGGACGCGACCGCCGTCGTCCGCGAAATCCGCCGCCGGTACGACCGCGAGACGAGCGTTCCACAGGACCTCGTCGAGGAGATTTCGGCAACGGCATCGAACGCACATCCGAAGTGGAAGCAGGCCAAGGAGGCCGACGACTTCGACCACTTCGCGCCGACGCTCGAGAAATTAGTCGCCCTCAAGCGCGAGTACGCGAACCACATCGATCCCGACGCCGACCCCTACGCCGTGCTCTTTGCGGACTACGAGCCCTACATCGACCTCGGGACCGCGGAGCGGGTCCTCGAGCGGCTCCGTGAGACGCTCGTCCCGCTGATCGATGCGGTCCAGGACAGCGACGCGGCGCTCGCAACCGACGCGTTCGCGGGCGAGTTCGATGACGACGATCAGGAAGCGCTCGCACGGGACGTGCTGGATTCGCTGGGCTACGACTGGAACCGTGGCCGGATCGATACCGCGCCGCATCCGTTCTCGTCGGGCACGCAGTTCGACGCCCGCGTGACGACCCGATTCGAGCCCGCGGATCTCCTGGGGTCGCTCACCTCGACGATCCACGAGTTCGGCCACGCGAACTACACCCTGGGCCTCCCGGACGAGGGGTACGCCACGCCGCTGGGCGAGGCGCGGGACCTCTCGGTCCACGAATCCCAGTCACGGCTCTGGGAGAACCACGTCGGGCGGTCCCGTCCGTTCTGGGAGCACTTCCTGCCGATCGCCCGCGAGCGCTTCCCCGAACTCGAGGATGTCACGCCCGAAGAGGCCTACGAAGCCGCGAATCAGGTCTACGACGACAATCTCATCCGGGTCGAAGCGGACGAACTCACCTACCACCTCCACATCGTCATTCGGTTCGAGATCGAACGCGATCTGATTCGGGGCGATCTCGAGGTCTCTGAGGTGCCCGAGGTCTGGAACGACAAGTACGAGGAGTACCTCGGCGTGCGCCCGGATACGGACGCGGAGGGCTGCCTACAGGACATCCACTGGTCGCACGGGGACTTCGGCTACTTCCCGACGTACTCGCTGGGCTCGGTGCTCGCGTCCCAGCTGTACGCCGCCGCCGAGGATGACTGCGGCGAGTTCGACGACGACATCCGCGAGGGCGAGTTCGCCGAACTCAACGGCTGGCTCCGGGAGAACATCCACCGGCACGGCAAGCGTTACGTCACGCCCGATCTCATCGAGCAGGCCACCGGCGAGGAGCTGACCGCGGACTACTTCCTCGAGTACGTCGAGTCGAAGTACGGCGACCTCTACGATCTGGACGGCTACTGACCGCGCGAGTCGCGCGGTCGTCGGCGATCGCCGCGGGCGCGAGTCCGCCGATGTCTTCCGCTCCGGCCCGTGTTCGAGCGAGTCCCGTGGCCGCGCTCAGTCCGGACTAAAACGGGGCTGGCATTGCCGGGTGCAGACTCACCCGTTCTCGACCCCCTCCATCGAGTATGCGATTCTCGATTCCGGGCGCGCCGGGCGTCTACTTCGACACCGATGCGGGGTCGACGGCGATCAACGTGGCGCTGACCGCCGCCGGTCGGCGGGCACCGAAACCGCAGGGCTACGCCATTCAGGTCCTGCCCTACCTCTGGTCGTTCGACGTCGACCTTCGGGAGGTCCCGACCGACCATCCGCTCCAGTACCTCCATCCGGAGGGCGCACGGAGCCTCGGGGACCGCGCCTCCCACCGCGGGGTTCGCGAGGTCGGTACCGAACTCGAGTCGGTACTGCGGTTCGTCTGGTCGGTCAACGAGGAACTCGAGACGGCGACGATGCGACTCCGCGGCGCGGACGACGCGACGGCCGACGGCGTCACTATCGAGGTACGGGATGGGCGCATCAACGTCGACGGCTCGCCCCTCGAGACCGACGCGTTCGATATCGACGAGGCCACCACTGACGATTCCGGCGGCGAACACTGATGCTGCGAGTCCGTCGCCGACCCATGGCCGGCCGCCGACAGTGTCGGCGGTAACCTCACGGACCGGTCGACCGCCGACTGGTTGGTTCGATAATCATTTTGCCGGGCGGTCCAAAGCGGTTTCCATGTCAGCCGGACTGACCGCCCTCCGGATACGGATGGTCGCCGCGCTCGTCGGCCTCGGCGTCGTGACAGTCGCGTTTCTCGCGGGCGTATGGGCCGTCTTTTACGGGGTCTGCGTGCTATTCGGCGTCGGCATCGCCGCGCAGGTCGCGTTCGCAGCGACGACCGTGACGCTCGTGACGATCGGCGTCCTCGAGTACAGACAGATCGAGACGATCGAGCGCCTCGCGGACGCACAGCGGGTGGACCGTGAGACGGCACCGATGCTCTCCGAGACGGCGACTCGAGTCGCCGCCCAACTCGGCGTTCCGGAGCCGACGATCGCCGTCTCGGAGCGCGACGCGCCCGAGGCGATGGCTGTGGGCCTTCGCCCGAACGCGGTCCATCTCGTCCTCTCGCTGGGGACGATCGAGGCGCTCGACGACGACGAACTCGAGGCGGTGATCGCACACGAACTCGCCCACGTCGGAAACAGGGACGCGATAGTCATGACCGTCGTGTCGCTTCCCGTGGTACTCGCCGACGGGCTGAGTTCGCGGCTCGACCGGATCGAAAACCCCGGCTATATGGCTCTCGTTACCGTCCCACTGCGGGCGCTGTCGGGTGGCGTCCGGATCGTCGGGCGAACGATCACGGCGCGGTTCTCCAGGGCCAGAGAGCTGGCAGCCGACCGGGCTGCTGCGGAGGCGACCGGCTCACCCGCCGCCCTTGCGAGCGCGCTCCGACGCCTCGACCGGGAGATCGCCGACACCCCGAATCGGGACCTTCGGGAGGCCGGGAGCGTTTCCTCGCTGTCGATCCTGTCGCTCGAGCCGACGGAACCGGAGAAGGTCATGCTCGGGCCCGACGGAGCGACCGAGCCGTCGTACTGGTGGCTTCGGAAACGACTCCACCGTCTCGAGCGGTTCCTCTTCGAGACCCATCCGCCGACCGAGGATCGGATCGACGCGCTCGCGGCCCGCGAGCGACGACGGTGAGCGGCCGTCGGCACGGCGGTCGAGACAGGTATAACACCCTGGGCCCGCTGGGTCGACTCGATGCCACGTCGCGCGTTCCGAATCGCCTACGACGGGACCGATTACCACGGCTTCCAGCGACAGCCCCAACCCGACATTCCCACGGTCGAGAACGCCGTTTTCGACGCCCTCCGTGCGCTCGCGGTCCTCGACCCCGACGCCGACAAACCCGCGGGCTACGCGGCCGCCGGCCGTACCGACGCCGGCGTCTCCGCACTGGCCCAGACGATCGCGCTCGAGGTCCCCGACTGGCTCACACCCCGGGCATTGAACGCCGAACTCCCCGCAGACGTGCGGGCGTGGGCGGCCGCCGACACGCCCGACGAGTTCCACGCGACTCACCACGCGAGCCGCCGGGCGTACACCTATCACCTGTACGCGCCGCCCGCCGACGCTGCGCCGTCCGATTCGGATGCGACCGCTACCGCCGTCGACGACGAGCGGTTCCGCGCCGCTTGCGACGCGCTGTCCGGCACCCACGACATCCACAACCTGACGCCTGACGATCGGAACACGGAGCGCTCGCTGACGATCGCGGCCGAGCGCGACGGCGACTACCTCGTCATCACCGTCAGCGCGGGCGGCTTCGCCCGGGAACTCGTCCGTCGACTCGTCTCGCTCGTCCGGGCGGTCGGTGCCGGCGACTCCCCGCTCGCGAAGCTCGATCGCGTCCTCGAGCCGGAAGCGCTGCCCGGCCACGAGGGGATCGCTCCCGCACCGCCCGAACCGCTCGTCCTGACCGCGGTCGACTACCCCGATCTCGCGTTCGAGATCGACGCGGACGCGGCCGAGAGCGCTCGCGCCGTGTTCGACCGCCGCCGCATCGACCGGCGGACGGGGGCGCGGGTCGCCGGACAGGTGGCCGACGGGATGCGCTGAGCGAGGGAGCGGGTCGACTCGAGCCCGATCCATCGCCCCCGAGCCGCACACGAGCGTTTTTCATCGCCGGGCGCACACGTCGGCGTATGGAACTGTCTCCGGAAGAGTACGGTGCGTACTGGCGTGGGTCGATCCGCATCGCCGCGGGGCTGCTCGTGGCCTTCTTCGGACTGCGTCTCACGTCGCCGCTCCGGACCCATCCCGAGGTCGGGGCGTCCGCCCTCGGTGTCGTCCTGCTCGCGTTGCTCGTGGTCGCCGGCACGTTCGTCGCGACGCTCGGTCTCGCTCGCGTCGTCCGGACGGCGGTCGACGCCGAAACCTGAACGCGCCGACGGGACTCGCTCGCGAACGGACTCGAGGAACAGGGTGTTGTCGGCGCGTCTCGACACCGAGCGGGCCGGAAGAACCGAGCGTGGGACCCGATTCAGTCGTCGCTTGGATCGACGATCGCGGAGTCGCCAGCCGACTCCGAGTCGGCGGGGTGGGTGTCGAACAGCGGGCTCTGCTCGCCGGGAACGAACGTGTTGAGCAGCAGTGCTGACAGCGCCGTTACGATGACCGGCTGGCCGAAGAACGTTTCAGCGGCGGCCGGGAGTCCCGCGAGCGCGTCCGGCGTGGTCGCGATGCCGAGGCCGAGGCCGAGCGAGACGGCGACGATGACCGTGTTCCGGCGATCGAGAGCGGCGTTCGTGACGACCAGACGGAACCCGCTGGCGGCGACCATGCCGGCCATAAGCAGGACCGCACCGCCGAAGACCGCGCTGGGGATCGTCGTGACGGCGGCACCGACTTTCGGACTCAGTCCGAGGAGCGCGAGGAAGACGCCGCCGATGCCGACGACGTGACGGCTCATCACGCCGGTGAAATTGACGATGCCGACGTTCTGGGAGAAGGAGGTGATCGGGAACGCGGCGAAGACGGCACCGATCGAACTCAGCAGGCCGTCGGTGAACAACCCGCCGCGGAACTCCTCGTTCGTCGGGTTGCGTCCCTCGGCGGCCGTAACGCCGGACATGTCGCCGACCGTCTCCATCGCGGAGACGAGAAAGAGGAAGGCGAACGTGACGATCGCGATCGGCTCGAACTCGAAGCCGAACCGGGTGGGGGACGGGAGCGCGATCCACGCGGCGTCGCCGATGGCCGAGAAGTCGACGAGTCCAGCAGCAAGCGCGGCGGCGTAGCCGACGCCGATCGCGACGAGGATCGAAAGCAGTCGCGTGACGCCGCGCGTGAACATATTGAGACCGACGGCGGTCGCGAGGACGAGCGCGGCAAGACCGATGTGATGGAGCGCGCCGAAGTCATCGGCGTTGGCCCCGCCGGCGGCGTAGTCCATGGCGACGGGCACGAGGTAGAGGCCGATGATGACGACGACGAGGCCGGTCACCAGCGGCGGGAAGAAAGGCCTGATTCGTTTGAATTGCCAGCCAATGAGGCCTTCGACGACGAACCCCGTGACGAGGATCGCGCCGAACACCGCTGCCATCCCGAAGTCCGCACCGATCGAGATCGACGCGCCCACGAACGTGAAACTCGAGCCCATAACGATCGGCAGACGCGCGCCGACCGGGCCGACGGTGTACGCCTGGACGATCGTCGCTAGCCCGGAGAACAGGAGGACCATCTGGACGATGTAGGCCGTATCCGTCAGGTCGAGTCCGACTCCGCCCGCGACGACGTACGCCACCGCCGTCGCCGGTACGATCATCACCGCGACGTGTTGCAGGCCGAGCAGAATCGATTTCGGCAACGGCGGTTTGTCGTCCACTCCGTACTCGAGTTGGATGCCTCCGTCCGGTTCGGTCGACATTCTATGGCCGCCAGGTTGCAGAGGGGTGCATAAAAAGATTCGTAAACGCGCTCAATCGGGCGCATAATCCGACCCAAATAGGCATGTATGTGTATAGTTTCGATTCCGGATATACATGTATCTGTGTATCCCTCCGTTGTCGCTGTACACATGCGAGGCGGAGCGTCGTCGGCCGTCGATTCTCGACCGGTGCGTACTAGTGGACCGTCACCTCGCCGTCCTCGACCGTGATATCGATGAGGCTCGTCGCGTCGTACTCGGTGTCGTCGAGCGCCGAGTCGCCGACTTTCCGCATCACGACGACGATGTCGACGATCTCGGCCCCGATACCGTCGATCGCGTCGCAGATCGCCGCCAGCGTGCCGCCGGTCGAAAGCATGTCGTCGACGATCACGACGCGATCCCCTGCCTCGATGTCGTTGATGTACATTTCCGACTCGGAGTACCCCGTCTCCTGGTGGAGCGATACCTCGCCCTCGAGCCCGTAGGGCCGTTTCCGGATGACGACGAGCGGGATGTCCGTCTGGAGCGAGAGCGCGGTCGCGAGGTGAATGCCCATCGCCTCGGGGGCGACGATCTTGTCGACGTCCAAGTCCGCGGTCTGCATGACTTCGGTGACGACCTCCCGCAACAGGGCGGGATCGAGGCGCGGAACGCCGTTGCTGATCGGGTGGACGAGGTACTCGTATCCGTCCTTGTCGATGATCGGTGCGTCGTCTAACGACTCGAGGAGCCGGTCCATGCTGACGATTCGGGAAATCGGAGTGAAAAGCGGTTCGTTCTTCCGGTTCCCGACCTCCCCGAGACGGTCCCCGCGGTCCACGGAGCCCCGCGTCGACTCCGTCCGTTCCTGACACGGTCCGACACGCTTTAGCGCCGCCACTTCGAAGCCGTCTCCATGAGTTCCGTTCCCGAACGCTCGGAGGTCGACGAGGACTATACCTGGGACCTCGAGAGCATCTACGCGACCGACGACGACTGGGAGGACGCCTACGAGACGATCGCCGACCGCGTCGACGACCTCGAAGCCTACGAGGGCCGGGTCACCGACGACGCCGAAACCCTCCTCGAGGTACTCGAACTCCGCGACGAGATCATGCGCGAGGTTTCGACGGTCGCGGCCTACGCCCGCATGCGCCGCGACGAGGACACGACGAACCAGCACTACCAGGCGCTGACGGCACGGTCCCAGTCGCTCGCAGCCGACGCCCAGTCCGCGGCCTCGTTCATCGACCCCGAACTCCAGACGCTGACCCGCGAGCAGTTCGACGCGATGACCGCGGACGAACCCGCCCTCGAGACCTACGACCACTACGTCGACGACGTGCTCCGGATGAAACCGCACACGCGATCGGCCGAGGTCGAGGAGTTGCTCGCCGACCTGAGCGAGGTCACGGGCGCGACCGGAGACGTGTACAACATGCTCTCGAACGCGGACATGACGTTCCCGACGGTCGACACGCCCGCGGGCGACGAAGCGGACGCGGTCGAAATCACCCAGAGTAACTTCACGAACCTCCTCAAACGCCCCGACCGCGAGTTCCGCAAGCGGGTCTACGAGGGCTACTTCGACGAGTGGGAGTCGGTTCGGAACACGGTCGCGGCCAGCTACAAGAACAGCGTCAAAGCCGACGTCAAAACCGCTCGAGCGCGCAACTACGATACCGCACGCGAGGCCGCACTCGACGGTCCGAACGTTCCCGTCGAGGTCTACGACACCCTCGTCGACACCGTCCACGACAACCTCGACAAACTCCATCGCCACGCCCAACTCAAGGAACGGGCGCTGGGCGTCGACGAACTCCAGATGTGGGACCTCTACATGCCGCTGACCGGCGACGAGGGTCCCGATCTCGAGTACGACCAGGCGACCGAGTACGTCGTCGACGCGCTCGCGCCGCTGGGTGAGGCATACCAGACCCAGGTCGCCGAGGGGCTGGAGTCCCGATGGATCGACGTCTACGAGAACGAGGGGAAACAGTCCGGCGCGTACTCCGGCGGCACGTACGATACCCAGCCGTTCATTCTGCTGAACTACCAGCAGGACATCTCCTCGATGTACACGCTGGCCCACGAGCTCGGCCACTCGATGCACTCCGAATTCACGAAGGAGGAACAGCCGTTCATCTACTCGAGCTACGAAATCTTCGTCGCGGAAGTCGCCAGCACGGTCAACGAGGCCCTGCTGACAAACCACCTGCTCGAGACCGTCGACGATCCCGAGTTCCGCAAGCACGTGTTAAACGAGTTCCTAGAGCGTGTGCGCTCGACGCTGTACCGTCAGACCCTCTTCGCGGAGTTCGAACACGAGACACACCGCCTCGAAGAAGACGGCGAACCGCTTACCGCCGACCGATTGGACGACCTCTACCGCGGACTCAAGGCCGACTACTACGCACCCGCCGCGATCGACGACCGGATCGCACGCGAATGGATGCGTATCCCCCACTTCTATCGGGCGTTCTACGTTTACCAGTACGCCACCGGTATCTCGGCCGCCCTCGCTATCGTCGACGACATCCTCGAGAACGGCCGGTCCGCCGCCGAGGACTACCTCGAGTTCCTCCGCCACGGCTCGCGGGAGTACCCGCTCGAGCTCCTGCGGATCGCCGGCGTCGATATGAGTTCCTCGGACCCGATCGATCGTGCGCTCGAGACCTACGGCCAACGCCTCGAGGAGATGGAAGCGCTCATGTCGTAAGTCATCGGCACGGACGCTGCCGCTCGAGCCGTTGCGACGCGTGACGCGGCGTCAGCGGTCGTCTCTCCCGGTAGTCGCGGTTCGATGTGGGGGTCGAAAACCATCCGCGACCCAAAGGCACATTTACCATCGAAATCCTATCGGCGTACATCAGGATGTCTCGAAGCCCGTCTATACCCGACCGACCTCATCGCGATATCGACTCAGATCTCCCCGACGACGAACGGCTCGAGGCGCTCCGCGGGCACTACGAGGATCTGGTCGACGTCAACGACCAGCTCTCCGACCAGCTCGACGACGCCGAGGACCGCCGCGAACGCCTCCGGGAGAAGGTCGACCGCGTCGAGCGGGAAAACGAGACGCTCAAGAGTTCGTCGCTGTACATCGCCACCGTCGAGGACATCCTCCCGGACGAGCAGGTCATCGTCAAACAGCACGGCAACAATCAGGAAGTGCTGACCGACGTCTCCTCCCGGATCGTCGATCGCGTCGAGCCCGGCGACCGCGTCGCGGTCAACGACTCCTTCGCGATCCAGACGGTCTTGGACACCGAGACCGACGCGCGCGCCCAGTCGATGGAGATCACTGAGAAGCCCGAGGTCACCTACGCCGACATCGGCGGGATCGACGAGCAAGTCCGCGAGGTCCGCGAAGCCGTCGAGCAACCCCTGACCGAGCCCGAAATCTTCAACGAGGTCGGCATCGACCCGCCCAGCGGCGTCCTGCTCTATGGCCCGCCGGGCACGGGCAAAACGATGCTCGCCAAGGCCGTCGCCAACGAGACCGACGCCACCTTCATCAAGATGGCCGGCTCGGAGCTGGTCCGCAAGTTCATCGGCGAGGGCTCGCGGCTCGTCCGCGACCTCTTCGAGATGGCCCGCGAGCGCCAGCCCGCCATCATCTTCATCGACGAGATCGACGCCATCGCGACGCGGCGCACCGAGTCCAAGACCTCCGGCGACGCCGAGGTCCAGCGGACCATGATGCAACTGCTCTCCGAGATGGACGGCTTCGAGGCCCGCGGCGAGATCCGCATCATCGCCGCCACCAACCGCTTCGACATGCTCGATCGCGCCATTCTGCGTCCGGGCCGGTTCGACCGCCTGATCGAAGTCCCCGAACCCGACCGCGACGGCCGCGAACAGATCCTCTCGATCCATACCCGCGGCATGAACATCGCCGACGGCGTCGACTTCGCCGCGCTCGCCGACGACACCGACGGCTACTCCGGTGCCGACATGGAAAGCCTCGCTACCGAAGCCGGCATGTTCGCCATCCGCAACGACCGCGATGAGGTCTCCCATCAGGACTTCGCCGACGCCTTAGAGAAGATCGAGGAGGACGACTCGAGCGACGTCGTCTCCTCTGCGGGCTATTTCTATCAGTAATCAACGGCCCGATTTCGACGGCTCCATCGGTGACGGTCGCCACGTACTATTGTGCGTTCGGTTCGGAACCGCTGATTACAGGAGAGGCCGTCCGGATCGGACGGACAGGCTCTTACTCAGTACGTTACGTGTCTCTGTCCCAACTATCGATTCCCTGTCGTTCGGGACTCGGATTCGGTTTTCCCTTCCGGTACTCGTAGACTTTGCACCGCTGCTCCGCGGTGAGTTCTCCCCACGTCGCGCCCGTCTCCCATCGACTCCAACCGAACAATGTCGCTATCTCGTCCAACCGGTCTTGGACACGACCGAGGAGGTAGGTGGCTCGCTCAATGTCGCTTTTGTCCGGCGTTTTACCACGTTCTAAATCATCGATAATCGATGTCGTGGAGTCCACGAGACGGGCCGTATCACTGGTCGTCGATTCGGCTGGCGGGCGAAGCCGTTCGATCAATCTGTCTCGAGCGAGCGTTTCGGCCATTCCCGTATCGAGGCTGTCATCGCCCATCAGCACACACCCCGGATTCGATCGATCGCCAATCGTCGGTCGTGGATCGCCAATACGTGTACCATCCCGGAGTTTTCAAGTCCGGTGCGGGGTAACGTTGTCATGGGTTCTTCACTGACGGTGGGAACCCGGCCCGCGTGCCATTACACGCGGGCGTTTCTATGATGGATTCGCCCAACAGGCCGGGCTTCCACATCCAATGCATTGTAATGCATTGGTGAAAAGAGTTTCCGTTCCGAGTATCATCCGTGAATAGATGTGCGAAGTCAAAATCGACTTGTGTAGACAGAGACAATAGACGGCGCGATGCCGAGGGAACGAAACGAGGAAAGTGGGAAATATACCGAGCGATATCCGCCGGACACGTTCGTTACGGCGCTCGAGGAACTCTCGGGAGCGGCGACCACACAGGAAGTGGCCGACGAGGTCGGCTGTGCATACCGAACCGCGTTCGCTAAACTCTCCGAACTCGAAGACGCCGGCGAGATCACGTCACGGACGGTCGGCAATGCGTATCTCTGGCATCCCGTCTCCGCCGAGTGATCCGGTCGAAACGGTGGCAACGGAGCGGAACCGCACGAACTCGATCCGGACGGACAGTTCCGAATCGCAAGCCCTTACGCCGCCGACCCCGGAGACCAGATATGAGCACGATTCGAGTCGTCTGGGGCTCCGCGTCGGCACCCACGGCGATGGCCTCCTACGACGCGGCCCTCGCCGAGGCCGGCGTCGAGAACTACAATCTCGTTTCCGTTTCCTCCGTCATCCCGGCCGGCGTCGACGTCGAAGCCGTCGGCACCGCACCGGATCTCGGCCCCGCGGGCGAGCGCCTGACCGTCGTCGAGGCTCGAGCCACCGCTGCCGGCCCCGGCCGCGTGAGTGCGGCGCTCGCGTGGGCCCAGTCCGTCGATGACGGCCCGGGACTGTTCTACGAGACTGCGGGTGAGACGGACCGCGACGACGTCGAGCGCCGGGTCCGCGAGGGACTGGCCGCGGGGCAGGAGCTTCGCGACTGGGCGTTCGTCGATCCGCGAGTGGCCGTCGAGAGCCGGCAGGCCGAGTCGGGTGACCACACGACGGCGGTCGTCCTCGCGGTCTACGGCAAGAGCGAACCGATCCTCGCGGATTGACCCAAAGCGAACCCTTTTGAACCGGCGACCCATTGATACGGGCACACACTTCTCATGAACGGAAATACGCCGTACGCAGGGCTACCGGGCGAGACTGGTGCTGGGCAGCGTGCAGCGGCGGACGTTCCTGACCTCTCGAGCGCGCAAAAGCGGCTGCTCCACCGCGACGTCTCGCGGATCGCGGCCCGCACGCGCGAGTTCCTCCCGAACGAATACGTCGTCGACGCCGACGTCTCGAACGGCATGACCGGACCGGAGGTCACCGTCGCCGTCCGACCGCCGGTCGGGCACGCCGTCTCCGCCGGCTTCACGCCCGATCTCGAGGAAGCGGTGGCCGCCGAGGAAGTCATTACCGCCGCCGAACGCGACGAAGTCGCCCGCGGGCTCGCGGCGAGTGCGGCCCTGCAGGTGAAACAGGCGATCAGTAACAACGTGCGGCCGACCGGGAAGTAGGCGACCGCTTCGCGCCATCGAACCCGTCGACCCGCTTTTCCACGTGTCGGTTCGCGTCAGTAGAGCAACTGCTCGAGTTGGTGGCGACGCCGCTCGAGGTCGAACGCCGGTTCGACCGACGGATCGTCGCTGAGGCGCTCGAGTAACAACAGCGGGTCCCCGCCGGCACTTTCGACTTCCCTGAGCAGCAGTTCGATAGCGGTTCGGTTCGTCGCCAGCGACGGGCAGAGACCGAGTGCCAGCGCGAACGGCACCGCACGATCGGGCCGAGTCGGGAACGCGTCGCTGACGCGTTCGAAATCGGGGGTAGCGGGTGCTTCCTCGTCGGTTCCGGCTCCGTCGCGGTCCGCTTGCGGAGCCGGCTCGAGGGACAGACAGCGGGTACAGAACGAGATGACGGCTGCCGGCGCGTCCGTGCGGTACTCCGCCGGCACGGAACACAGGGTCGTCGGGGCACCGCACTCGGAACAGGTCATCGGGAGTGACTGTGCAGGTGGCTGGCTGGTCGTTCGACGATGGGACGGTCCGCCTTACTGGTTGGCCGCGGGCGACTGCGCGGCGGTCTCCGGCTGTGCGTCCTCGAGTGCCGCCTCCTCCTCGGCTGCCCGCTCGGCCTCTCGTTCCGCCTTCTCCTCGGCTTCCTTCTTTTCCTTGATCTTCTTCAGGCGGAACGTCTCCTCGCGTTCCTGTTCCTCGAGTTTCTGCTCGATGTACTCCTGGTTCTCGTAGAGTTCGGGTAGGAGCTTGAACTCGAGGGCGTTGACGCGGCGCTTCGTGGTCTCGATCTCCCGGAGCATCTTCTTCATCGCCGTCTCGACCTCGGCGGCGAGGATGATGCTCTCGAGGAGGTCCTCGTAGGCCTCGGCGGCCTCGTCGATGCGGGCGGAGGTGCCCATGATCCCGTAGCCGCGCTGCTCGAGGCTCTTGGAGACCCGCGAGGATTCGATCTGCGGGACGACGACGCCCATGATGTTCTTGGACTCGGTGGTGATCTCGGGGTGTTCCTGCAGCGCCGATGCGGCACCGCGGACGGCGACGTCACCCTCCATCGCGCGGGCCATGTTGATCTTCTTCTGGGCGTCCTCGTAGTCCTGCGCGAGGTCACCGCGGACGTCCTGGGCCTTGTCCAGAATGTCCATGAACTCCATGATCAGCCCGTCGCGTTTCTTCTCGAGCGTGCCGTGACCCCGCTCGGAGAGCTCGATGCGATCCTCGATCGCCATCAAGTTCTTGCGGGTGGGCTTGACGTCGTTGGCCATCTTGTGGGGGGATAGCGGGCCCAGTCGGATAACTGTTTACAGTTTTGGCTGTCGTTCGCCCCGCTACTACGCAGTTGTGGTCCCATCCGGGAACCTAACGTGACGAGATCGCCTCACTTCACCGAGTGCCCGTGAATTCAAACTAGTCTCACTCGAGAAACAGGTCGGTCAGGTTGTTCGTCTTCCCACTCTTGTAGAGTTCAGCGTAGCCGCAGTTGGTTCAAGACGACCCGAAAACAGAGGCTCTGGATGTCGAATAATCTCGGAAAAACGGTTCCAGTTGACGAAATGTTGTCGACGTGGTTTCTGTGTGTCCGCACTTGGGACACCTCTGTTTATTACCGTGTCATTTTGAACATGTTAAACACACACATATTACATAGGCCCGAAACGAAGAAGTTACTGATGGCTGAAGGTGCTGTCATCATCTTGTGACTGTTCGTCAGACTTGCCTTCACCTTCGGACTATACGCACTGATCGACACAGAGACATAATCTCTGACCGTTGTCAATCGCGCCACGACTGAACAAGAAGTGTCGGTTCAGGATGGACACTCGGAGACGAACTTGCAGATCGACGCGGTCGATCGGTGTCCCCTACCGCAGTTTTCTCTCAATAGCGTATACGATATTGCCGACTACTAGCCCTGCGAGACCGTATCGAAACGACGAAAAGTAGGTTCCTGCTAGATACACTAACAGTCCACACCCGATACCGACGAAGAGGATATCGAAGCCTATCCAAATCGATGACCGGTCAGTAATCCCGAATCGGGCGAACTCACTTGATCCCGAAATTTTATTATACACTGATAATATGATTGCCCAACTGGCTCCAAGTATAAACGCGCCTGCAGTATCTGACACAAACATCAGTTCCATGTATTAAAACAATTTAATTGTTCTAAACGAAAAACCTTCCTTTGTATTTCTTATCCCTCTACTTCTATTCACTATCCTAAACTTTGTTATCGGAATAGTTCAGTGTGAACACCTGTGAATTGCTCCTCTGGTCCATTGTCACGCAGGTCTTCGGGGTCGGGATCATACTCGCTTGACCCACCGAAGGCAAGTTTCGATACGCTGATTGTACCGCCGGTTTCTCTGTCCCAAAATCCAACTGTTCCGTCCCCGCCAGAGAAGATATCGTCTAATACATCTCCGAATATAAATCCACAGATAGTTCCGGGGATTCCATCGATAAGGTTCGAGTCGGAAATCGTATCTAATATCTTTTTGATTGTCTTGCTTTTCGATCCAACTAATGTAAAGAGAGCGCTACAAACGACTGAATAGCCGAGATTATGGCCCAAATCATCGAGATCGTAATCGCCCAATTCCATCGCGATATGATAGTATTTGTGGTCATCGTAGGCGATCGTACCACAGCTTCCTAAGTGTTGTTCGGCTACATCTACTTGCTTGAAGATCACACTGCTTGATGCAACATCAACGCCTCTTGTGGCCTCAGCGATATCCACTGGATCAACGGCTCCCGATTCAGCATCCGCAGATTGTGCAGTTGCAATCTCGACACCAGTCATGGAACGAGTCTTCTCCCTCAGATTTTCATCTTTTGATGAAGCCGTTATATCCTGTTTGGCCATTGTAGATTCAATCTCGGCAAACACAGCTTCGCCCTTCTTTAGATTAAGCCGTAACAGCATATCCGTCTCTGCTGTCTGAATTCGGCGATAAATGTATTTTTCTGTTTTGACATAATCTTCGGCATCGAAATTCTCCCCAAGCTCGGACTCTTTCGACTCTTCATCCTGCGCTGTCGCAGATCCGGTAAGACTGATTCCACCGAATCCAATGACCGCTGAACTCTTGAGCACGTTGCGTCGATTTATATCATCTTTTCCGGGCATAGGCAGTATCCAATTGCTATTGCTATAACTTATTAGCTTTCATTTGGGATTGGAAATCTGTTCATCATATTTATAAAAATATAGTTTTTACATCTTCATTATTCATTGAATATATATTTGGGACATATTAATTATTAATAATATATTTGGAACTGTGGCGGGTCGTATCCTTGAGTCGGACCGCAGGCTCGTTCAGTCGTCAACTATCACTCCCGCAACTTCTGACCCCTCTTTGCGATAGTGTTCGGCGATCAGGATCTCATCAATGCAGTTGAGTTCCTCCTTCGGCAGTATCGAGAAGAGATTCCAGCAAATCTCTAAGATTTCGTTGACTGAGCGGTTCGTATTGAAGCCCTAACCGACAAACTCACTTACGAAACGGTCGACGAAATCCTACTTATTACTATTCTCGGAAAGAGCCTCATGCCCGACGATGTTCACAAGTCTGTGCAGATTCTCACTATCCGCGTACGTGGCGTATATCTGGACGGAAATGTCCTGATATTCCTCACCCGACCACCGCTACGCGTCGCGGCACTTACTCCGACTCGAGGACGTGGACCCGATCTTCGTCGATCGAGAGCGACACGGCGTCGCCGGCGCGGTATCCGTCGAGGCCGTCGGCGCGTAGCGTGACGGTCGTTTCATCCGGGAGCGTCGCCGAGAGGTGGGTCCGCTCGCCGAGGTAGGTCACGTCCGCCACGTCGGCCCGAATCGGCCCCGAGCCGATTTCGAACGCCTCGGGACGGACCGCGACCCTGACCTCGCCGTCCGTTCGGGCCGCGACGGGGAGTTCCGCGAACCCGAGATCGACGTGGCCGTTCTCGGCGACGCCCTCGAGCAGGGTCGAACTCCCGACGAAGTTCGCGACGAAGGGGTTGGCAGGCCGGCGGTAGATCTCCGCGGGCGGGCCCACCTGCTCGAGCGTGCCGTCAGCCAGGACCGCGATCCGATCGCACATCGCCATCGCCTCCTCCTGGTCGTGGGTGACGTAGAGGGCGGTCACCTCGAGGTCGGCCAGCAGGCCGCCGATCTCGTCGCGCAGCCGGGTCTTGAGTTCGGCGTCTAACCCCGTCATCGGCTCGTCGAGCAGGAGGACGTGAGGTTCGATCGCGAGCGCTCGCGCGAGGCCGACCCGCTGTTGCTGGCCGCCGGACAGCGTCGTCGGCCGCCGGTCGGCCAACTCGGCGATGTCGAGCATGGCGAGCAGTTCGTCGGCCCGCTTCCGGCGCTCGGCCTTCGGGACTCCGTGCATCTTCGGCCCGAACGCGACGTTTTCGCGGACGGTCATGGTGTCGAACAGGGCGTAGGACTGAAAGACCAACCCGACGTTCCGCTCTTCGGGTGGGACGTGTGTCACGTCGACCCCGTCGAACAGCACCCGGCCCTGCGTCGGCGTCTCGAAGCCGGCGATGGTCCGCAACGTCGTCGTCTTTCCACAGCCCGAGGGGCCAACGACCCCGAGGATCTCGCCGTCCCGGATCGTCAGATCGATCCCGTCGACGGCCACCTCGTCGCCGTAGGCCTTCGTCAGCGACTCGAGGGAGACGTCGCTCACGGGCGCTCACCCCCCTCGAGTGCGAGCCGGTCGATCGGTGTGCGAGCGATTCGACGCCGTCTCTCCGTCGGAGCGTGTCTCATTGGTGTGCGGTCGAGAACCCTCGTTTGCCGAGCAGTTGCAGGACAACGATCGCGGCCACGACGATCAGGAAGTAGACGGACACCGCCGCCGCCGACTGCAGGTACGAGGCATTGGTCGCGATGTTGCGATAGAGAAACATCGCGAACGGATCGGGGCTGCCGCTGGCGACCTTGTGCGTGAAGTTGAACTCCGCGGCCGCGAGCGTCCAGGTGATGATCGCGCCGGCGACGATTCCGCGTCTCGCCTGGGGGACGATAACGGTGAGGACGGCTCGGGGCCACGAGGCCCCAAGCGATCGGGCGCTCTCCTCGAGGCGGACCAGATCCATCGACTGGAACGAACTCTGCACGGTCAACACCATGTAGGGCGATTTGAGCAGACAGTAGCCGGCGAGCAGTCCTAGTGACGATCGCCCGTGTTCGGGGTAGGTCTGGATGAAGGCGATCCCGAGGATCAGTCCCGGTACGAGCGGCAATATCGCGAACGTGTTGATCCAGTTCCGAGCGTAGAAGTCGTATCGCGCGAGCGCGTACGCGATCGGAACGCCGACCAAGACGTTCAGGATCATCCCGCCGGTCGCGATCAGGAGGCTGTAGGTCAGCCCAGGGATCGCGTTCTGTCGGACGCCGTACTCGCCGAACCCGAGGACCTGCCGCCAGTGATCGAGTGTGACGAATCCCGTGGGCAGGACGCCGCTGCCGCTCTCCGCGAACGAGGAGACGAACGCGACGAGTACCGGCACCGTCAGGAATGCGGTCACGATGGCGACGATGCCGGTGACGATCGGACGACCGAACAGCGTCGAGAGGGCCCTGCCGGCCCACGACCAGCGGCGGTTCCGGGCTGCCGTTACCGAGCCACCGTCGGAACCAGTCGTCGACGCGGCGACGGCCACGGTGTCCGCGTTCTCGACCGCGGTCGAGCCGTCGTCCGCTCGCGGTGACGTGTCCCCGGTCATCTCAGACCTCCACCGCGTCGTCGTCGACGAACCGCAGCCCGACGAACGTGAACGCGACGATGAAGACCACGTAGACGAGTCCGATCGCGGCCGCCACGTCCGGGGCGTACGAGCCGACGCTGATCTCGTTGTGTATTTGCAGCGTGACCACCTGATGACTCTGCAGGATGAGTACCGTCCCGAAGATCGCGAGGCCGGAGCGGAAGGTGAGGATCGCGGCGGCGGCGATGCCCGGCCTGATCTCGGGGAGCGTCACGTGATAGAACGTCTCCCAGCGGCTGGCACCGAGCGCGCGGGCCGCCTCCTCGGCCTGTGTGTTGACCGCCGCGTAGGTCCCCCGAAGCACCATCGTCGCCCGCGGCAACAGCGAGTAGACGTAGCCCAGAAAGAGGCCGGTGATCGCCGTCGCGCTCGCGAGATCGAGTGCGCTCGCACCGGTCACGGTCGCGATCGCGTTGGTGACCACTCCCTGGTTGCCGAGCAAGACCGTGATGAGGTAGGCGACGACGATCCCCGGCAGCGCGATGGGAAACGACACCGCCGCGACGACGACCCGCTCCGCCGGCAAGTCGTACTTCTCGAGGGCGTGTGCGACGGCGACCCCGAGCGCGACGCTGACTGCCGTCGCCAGCCCGACGAACCACAGCGTGTTCCAGGCGACCCGCCGGTACGCCGGGGTCGTCGCGAGCGTCTCCCAGGCCCCGAACGACCAGCCCACCATCCAGATCGTGTCCTCCGCGAAGCTGATCCGGACGAGCATCGCCAGCGGGACGAACCCCGCTACGATCGCCAGCGCGAAGAAGGGGAGACAGAGGACCGCGATCCGCCGGCGCTCGCGCTCGCGTTCGGTCGTCGGACGGGCAGTCGTCGACGCGAGCGTCGCGATTCGACGGACCGACGCCGTCGCCGATTTCCGGACCGACATCCGCGATCACTGGGCTCCCTGCAGCGGGGTTCGGTCGACGAGTTCCTCCTGGATGTCGGTCTGCTTCTCGACGAGGGTCTCCTGGTCGACGGTAAAGCCCGCCGCCTCGTAGGACGACTGGTCGGGGAACTCGTCGGGCTGGTCGAGTTCGTCCGCCCGGATCGGGCGGACGTAGGCGTCGAAAAACAGCTCCTGACAGTCCTCGGTCAGGACGTAGTCCATGAACAACTTCGCCGCCTCGGGGTTGGGCGCGTTCCGCAGGAGGGCGTAGCCGTAGGGGACGCTCATCGCGCCCGGTTCACCGTCGGGCCCCTCGAGGATCGTGACCTCGATCTGGTCCTCGTCGAACTCGTCGTTGTTGTACTTGAGGTTCAGCCCGGTGTAGTCGTACTCGACGACGGTCGAGATCTCGCCGCTGGTCATCGGCCCCTCGACGTTGCGCCGGAAGTCCGCCCCATGGTCGGCGATTTCCTCGTGGTACTCGATGACCGGATCGAGGTCGTCCAGATCGCCGCCGTAGGCCCGATTGACCGACAGCGCGGACGCCTGTCCGTTGGCGGTATGCGGCGGTGTGAAGGCGAGATCCTTCGCGATGTCGGGGTGTTTCAGGTCCTCCCACGTCTCGGGCGCGTCGAGCCCGCGTTCCTCGTAGACGTCCGCCCGGTAGGTCACCGCGGTCGTCATCTGCCGGGTCGCGGTCACGTGTCCGTTGTCGGTCTTCAGATCGTCGGGGACGACATCCCAGTTGGCCGGCTTGTAGTCGGTCGTCAGGTTATCGTTCATCGCCTGCAAGCCGAACGAGTAGCCGCCGTTGTACGCCGAATGGGTCGGGTTCCGTGCGTTTGCGCGCATGTCCTCGAGCGCCTCGCCGGACGATCCCTGCGCGTCGTACAGCGAGATCCCGTACTCGTCTTCGAACGCCTCCATGACGGCCCCCCAGTTCGACCACCCGGTCTGGACACAATAGATCTGCAACTCCGTGGGAAACGCGGCGGTGTCGACATCCGTTTCGTAGTCATCGTGCCCAACAGTGTACGTCTGGCCGCCGCCCTCGCCGGTAAAATCGCTCAGACAGCCCGCCAGCGAGGTGATCCCGGCGGCGGCCCCACTCGAAAGCACTGCGCGTCGTGTCGTCCCTGTCGGCTCGGACATACCCGAGCATCCGCCAAAACGTACTAATCCGTTGCTATGTTGGGAATGCTGACCTATATAGGTGGCCGTAGCGACACGAAGCAGTTGGGTTCGGTCCCTACCCTCCGCCGGCCGCGAGCGTCAGCCCTGTCCGACCATCCGCTCTTCGTCGTCGCACTCCTCCTGGCGAAGTTCGTATTTTTGGACCTTGCCAGTCGCGGTCGCCGGCAACTCGTCGACGTACTCGATTCGGCGGACAGCCTTGTAGCCCGCGAGTTGCTCGCGGGTGAACGCAGTCAGTTCCTTGGCCGACACTGGCGGACCGGTCGGACCGCCGTTCGACGGCACGACGAAGGCCTTCGGCGTCTCGCCCCACTCGTCGCTCGGTGCCGGGATCACCGCCGCGTCCGCGACCCCCTCGTGATCGAACAGCGTGTCCTCGAGTTCGATGCTCGAGATGTTCTCGCCACCGAAGATACCGATGATATCCTGTTTGCGGTCCCGTCTTGGTCACCCCGTAGACGTGTTTGAGGTACCAGCCGAACTCGTCCTCGACGGTCCGGATGGTCGCAGTGGTGGTTCCGTCGTATAAGTACCGAGCGGAGAAGCGGGGGGAACTTACGGAGCCGTCGCCCGCCCGCACGATGTTCGCAGCGTTGAGCACCGAGTGGCTCCGGAGCACCACGAACCCGATCCGACCTTCGCGGAGAGTTCGAGCAGCACGAACGCCCGGTCTCCCAGTTTTGGGAAGAATACCGAGTCCTTCGGCCCCGACGAACCACATGACCGAGTACGCGACCCACGACACGAGCAGCATATCGTGTCCTGACTCACTGGGTCACGGTCACCGTTCCAATCGACCTAGTCTCACCTTCCTTTGAGGAACCGTCGACGGCGATTCTGCCCGCCAGTTCGTGCTCACCCGGTTCCTCGAAGGTGTAACTGAACTCGTACTCCGGGCCGCTGGCATGTTGACAGTCTACCCCACTGTCGACTCTCCCGTCGCGAGTTTCTACCGCTTCGCCGTCAACCAGGAGTGTGGCAGTGAATGCCGTCCCAGCACCGAACGTTGCAATACTGAATATTACCGTGACGTCCTCGCCGACCGACACTGTCTTAGGCTCGAACTCGGGCCGCCAAACATTGACAGTTGGCGCATCCAGATAGTGAGACACGGTGAGTTGCTCCGACGCAAGGATATCGCTCTCCGGGCCACGAATCCGTACACGTTTGTCGCCGGGACTGGGAATCGTCCGTACTTGTCCTGGACCCTCGCCGAAACCGATCGACCACCGACCGTGATTGGTCTCGAAGGGAACTTCCTCGATGGTCTCGTCCTCGTCGACCATTTCGAGGATTAGTTCTTCGTTGCAGTCCCCTGCTTGTCCCTCTACACTCCCGGACCTGAGTGGACCGGCACCACACCCGTAGTCCACGGAAACGGACGCTCGGGTAATCTCGACAGCATCGCAAACTCGAGATTGTGACGAGTTCGAGAGACAGCCAGCAGAAAGCAGGAGAGCCGAGCCTGTAAATGTCGTGAGTAAATCACGCCTTTCCATCAAAAAACTAATCTCTGTAAGAATATATAAACCTTCTGTATAGACGGAGCAAGAGCGGCAACGTATCACGGCAAGCGAAGTAGATCGTGGTTTCACTCGACGCGACGATGGGAGCAGTGAGGTATTTTACCTGATTTTTGCGACCGAGGAAATCCAACGGCGTAAACCGAGGTCGCTTGCGCGTAGCACACTGTTGAGTTCAGAGCGTCGCTCGAATGGCGTGTTTGAGCGCATCTTTTCCGCTTTTCTGTATAGTTCCCGCCGTCGCTGAAACACTCCGAGAGACTGTGTGAGTTTGTCCTTCGAGATGCCTCGATGCGGCGAGACCCACCGTCGCGTCAGCGACGCGTGGCTCTCGCAGGTATTGACGTGAACCTCGCCGTCGGCGTCGTCACCGTCGCCATGGACAACGTATTCACGGTCGAATGCGTCGTCTTCCTTGGGCGGTTCGGACGCCCGAAAGCCGTCGGTCGAGACGATCAGCGACTCGTCCGTTGTTTTCGCCGGAAGCAGGCACCGCTTTCCAGTTCTGCGATCAGCGAGAATGAACACGGGGTAGTTTGTCACCGTTGTACGACACCAGTATCAACGATCTCCGATGGAAGATCGATCCCAGTAAACCTGGGCCGATCAGTCAGCCTGCACGGCTTCGGCAGTTTCCGACTCGTCTTCGCGGTAGTGCTCTTCGATGAGTTCCTCGTCGATCCGGTTGAGTTCCGTCTTCGGCAGATCCGAGAGCAGGTCCCAGCCGAGCTCGAGCGTGTCGTCGATCGAGCGGTTGGTGTCGTACCCCTGCTGGACGAACTCCGCCTCGAACCGGTCGGCGAAGTCGAGGAACTTGTTGTCCCGCTCGGAGAGCGCCTCGCGACCGACGATGTTCACGAGATCGCGCAGGTCCTCACCCTCCGCGTAGGCGGCGTACATCTGGTCGGAGACGTCGCCGTGGTCCTCGCGGGTCAGGCCCTCGCCGATCCCGTCGTCCATCAGCCGCGAGAGGCTGGGCAGGACGTTGACCGGCGGCTCGATCCCCTGACTGTTGAGGTCCCGATCCATCATGATCTGGCCCTCGGTGATGTAGCCGGTCAGGTCCGGAATCGGGTGCGTGTCGTCGTCGCCGGGCATCGTCAGGATCGGAATCTGCGTGACCGACCCTTCCTTGCCCTCGATACGACCGGCGCGCTCGTAGAGTTGCGCCAGGTCGGTGTACATGTAACCGGGGTAGCCACGGCGTCCCGGGACCTCCTCACGTGCGGCACCGATTTCGCGCAGCGCCTCACAGTAGTTGGTCATGTCCGTCAGGATGACCAGCACGTGGTAGTCCTTCTCGAAGGCCAGGTACTCGGCCGTGGTGAGCGCGAGACGTGGCGTGACCTGTCGCTCGACCGCCGGGTCGTCCGCGAGGTTCATGAAGACGACCGATCGCTCGAGTGCACCGGTGCGCTCGAAGTCGTCCATGAACTCGTTTGCCTCTTCGGCGGTGATCCCCATCGCGCCGAAGATGACGGCGAACTCCGACCCATCGTCGTCGCCTTCCTCTTCCTCCGGAACGGTCGCCTGCCGGGCGATCTGGAGTGCGAGTTCGTTGTGGGGCAGCCCCGAGCCGGAGAAGATCGGCAGCTTCTGGCCCCGGACCAGCGTGTTCATGCCGTCGATGGCGGAGACCCCGGTCTGGATGAACTCCTCGGGGTACTCCCGGGAGTAGGGGTTGATCGCCTCGCCGACGATGTTGTGTCGTTCTTCGGGGACGATCTCCGGACCGCCGTCGATCGGGTTCCCGGACCCGTCGAGCACCCGCCCGAGCAGATCCTCGGTGACGGGCATTTTCATCGTCTCGCCCAGGAAGCGAACGGAGGCGTTGCGGTCGATCCCGCCCGTGCCTTCGAACACCTGAATCGAGACGATCCCTTCGCTCGATTCCAGGACCTGGCCGCGGAGCGTTCGCCCGTCCTCGGTCTCGATTTCGACGATTTCGTCGTAACCGACCGGCTCGTCGACCTCGGCGAACACCAGCGGACCGCTGATTTCCGTGATAGTCTGGTACTCTTTCATCGTTAGTACAGTGCTCGTAGTTGTTCTTTGAGGTCGTTCTCGATCTCGTCGATGAACTCGTCCCACTCTTCGGCCGTGCCCATCCGGTTGAGCTGTGGCGCAGCGTCGACGTCCGTGATCTCTTCGGGTGGCACACCGGCCTCGAGTGCGTCGAAGGCCTCGTCGTTGAACGTCTTGATCGCGCCGAGCATCCGGTAGGTCTTCTCGGGTTCGCAGTAGGTGTCGACGTCGTGGAGCGCGTTCTGCTGGAGCCAGGCCTCACGCAGGTACCGTGCGACCTCGAGCGTGAGCTGCTGGTCCTCCGGCAGCGCGTCCTTCCCGACGAGCTGAACGATCTCTTGGAGTTCGTCCTCTTCGTCTAACACGTCGACCGCCCACTGGCGGGTCTCCGCCCAATCGCCGGCGACGTTGCTCTCCCACCACGGGTCGAGCTGGTCCTTGTACAGCGAGTAGGACTCGTTCCAGTTGATCGAGGGGAAGTGCCGACGCTCCGCGAGGTCGGCGTCCAGCGCCCAGAACGTCTTGACGATACGCAGCGTGTTCTGGGTGACCGGCTCGGAGAAGTCACCGCCCGGCGGCGAGACCGCCCCGACGACCGAAATCGAGCCTTCGCCGCCGTTGATCAGTTGGAACTTGCCGGCGCGCTCGTAGAACTCCGAGAGCGCGGCCGCCAGATACGCGGGGTAGCCCTCTTCGCCGGGCATCTCCTCGAGTCGACTCGAGATCTCCCGCATGGCCTCGGCCCACCGCGAGGTGGAGTCGGCCATCAGCGCGACGTCGTACCCCATGTCGCGGTAGTACTCTGCGATCGTGATGCCCGTGTAAATACAGGACTCGCGGGCCGCGACGGGCATGTTCGACGTGTTGGCGATGAGGCAGGTCCGGGCCATCAGCGGGTTCCCGGTCTGCGGGTCCGGCAGTTCCGGGAAGTCCTCGATGACCTCGGTCATCTCGTTGCCACGCTCGCCACAGCCGATGTAGACGACGATGTCCGCGTCGGACCACTTGGCGAGTTGCTGCTGGGTGACGGTCTTCCCGGAGCCAAAGGGTCCGGGAATCGCCGCCGTCCCGCCCTTCGCGAGCGGGAACAGGCCGTCCTGGACGCGCTGGCCCGTCACCAGCGGCTCGGTCGGCGTCTCCTTGTCACCGGCGGGACGGGCCTCGCGGACCGGCCACTCCTGGTGCATCTGGATCTCCTCGCCGCTCGAGAGTTCGGCGACCGTCTCCTCGACGGTAAACTCGCCGCTCTCGATCGACGTGACTTCACCGCCCTCGTAGTCCGGCGGCACCATGACCTTGTGGTCGATGGTGACGGTCTCTTCGACGACACCGACGGCGTCGCCGGGTTCGACCGCGTCGCCTTCCTCGACGGTGGGTTCGAACTCCCACTGCTTCTCGAGGTCGATACCGGGGGCGTCGACCCCGCGGTCGAGGAACGCCGTCCCCATCTTGTCCTCGAGGACGTCGAGCGGGCGCTGGACGCCGTCGTAGATGGAGTCCATCATGCCCGGCCCGAGGTCGACACTCAGGGGCTCGCCCGTGTTCTGGACGGGTTCGCCCGGGCCGACGCCGGAGGTTTCCTCGTAGACCTGAATCGTGGTCAGGTTCCCTTCGATCTCGATGACCTCGCCCATCAGTCCTTCGTCGCCGACGTAGACGACGTCGTTCATCCGGGCGTCGAGGTCCGTGGCGGTCACGACGGGACCACTCACGCTTTCGATTACACCGTCTTCGTCGACGGATTCGATGTCTTCTGCCTGGCTCATAGTTTAGCTCTCTTCGTCCTCGTCCATCAGGTCGATACCGATCGCGCGTTTGATCTGGTCGCGCAGTCCGCCGCCACCGGTGCCGCTCCCGATCGTGACGACGACCGGCTCGACGCTCGTTTCGACCTCCTGGCGGACCGACCGCGACAGGTACTCGAGGTCGTCGTCGTGCATGACGACGATGCCGACGCCCTCGTCCTCGAGGGCCGCCGTCGCCGCCGCATCCAGCCGCTCGTCTTTCTCGTCGTCCGGGACGTTCTCGAACCGTCGCACTCCCGCGAGGCGGAAGCCAGTGGTGAACTCCGGACTGCCGACGACTGCGATTTCCTGGCTCATAGGATCACCAGCTCTTCTTCGATCTCGTTTTCGTCGAGTCCGACCTCGCGACCCCGCGCGATCGCGCGGATGTTCTCGACCTCGCGCTCTTTGGCGAGGACGAACGACAGAACGGGCGAGATCGAGGTCGGGTACACGCTCGAGAGCGTGTCGGCGTACTCGAGCAACGCAGCGTCTAGTGCGTGCTCGAACTGGATAAGGCTGTCAGCATCGCGCAGCCGATCCAGTGCTTCCGAGAGGCGGTCGCCGTAGCGTTTGTTCTCGGCGATGTGGTCGACGAGCGCGTCGTAATCGCCGACCAAGCGGTTCAGGTCCGACTCGTCGAACAACACGCCGCCGTCGATGTAGTAGGCGGCGGGGTCGAGATCGGCCCCGCTCCGTGCGAGGCGCAACGCGTTCCGTGCGTTCAGGAAGTCGATCTCGGCCTCGAGGAACTCGACGTACTTCGCTTCCGGCCCCTCCCGGGGTCGGCCGAGGTCCTCGAGCAGGTTCTCGTAGAACGCGCGATCGAGCGCGTTCTCGAGGGGCACGAGCGCGCCGCTCTCTTCGAACTCCTCGTAGGCGTCTTCGAGTTGCTCGGCGAAGATCGTCCCGTCGAGAATCTCGATGACGTCCTCGATCGAATCGACTTCGACCAGCCGGTCGATCGTCCCGTCGTCGAGTTCGCCGGCCCGAATGAGATCCGTACTGATCTCCTCGGGGTCGGAATCCGTATAGATTCCGCGGACGATCGTCTTCAGGTTCCAGACGTCGAACTTCCGGAGGTACCGAACGATGCGGTCGTAGAGTTGCCCTTCGGACCACTCGAGGAGGTCGTCGAAGTGCTTCGCGAGGTTGCGGTTCAGTGCGTACTCGATCAGGTCGACGCCGGAAAACCGCGTTCCGAGCGCGTTGATCTCCTGTTCGTACTCCGTTTCCTCCATGAACCGCGCGATCTCGCTCGGCCCCATCCGGATCAGCTTGCGGTAGTCCTCGTCGGACAACATCGCCGCTCGACGCGAGCGAACGCGAGCGTTCACGTACTCCGGATTCGAGGCTCCCGTACTCATTGCTCGAAGAGTCGGTTACTGATCTCCTGAAGGTTGTCTTCCCAGACGTCCTCGAGCACCGAATCGAAGGTGTTGTTGACGCGGACGCGAGAGGCCTCGCTCTCGACGACGACGCCGCCGAGACAGTCGTAGTCACCGGCGTATTCGTAGCCGTCGTAGTCGGCGAGGATCGATTCGAGCAACTCCGCGTCATCGGACCGGCCGTAGACAGCGACGTCGTTGCCCTCGTCGAACTCGACCGTCGCCGCCTCGAGCAGGTCGCGGGTAATCCCCTCGCGGATCTCGCCCTCGAGGGCGGCGAGTTCGTCCTCGACCGCCTCGCGGACTTCCGTCAGGACGTCGCGGCGTGCCTCCAGGCGCTGCTGTTTCGCCTCCAGTTTCGCACTGGAGAGTCGCTGTTCGCGCAACTGCTCGATCTCGCGGTCGACGTCGGCTTCGGCGTCGGCGACGATCTCGTCTGCATCCTCCTGGGCGGCCGACTCGATCTCTTCGGCGCGCGTTTCGCCCTCAGCGCGGATGTCCTCCGCACGCGCGTGAGCCTCTTCTCGAATGTCCTCAACGACTGTATCCAAACTCATTGTAAGAAAGTTCGATGGGACGCTTTAGACGAAGAGCGCGACCAGTGCGAAGATCACGAGCGTCTCGGGCAGGACCGTCAGCAGAATGCCGATACCCGGCGAGATGGAGTCCTCGGCGAGCGCGCCGACGACCGATGCACCGATCGCTCGCTCCGCATACCCCGCACCGATAGCCGCCAGACCGATGCCCAGCGCCGCTGCCGCACCCTGCTCGATCGCCGGACCGCCGTTCCCGGCCGGAGCGGCGGTCTCCTGCAGTGCAACCGCGTTCTCTGCGAGACTGTTCAGCACGAGCGCCATTTCGGGGAGAGTTTCGATTGTCATGTTTGAGTTTCCTCGTGGTTTTGCAACCGGACAGATGGTACTACTCCCCAGCGTGTTCTTAAAACTTCCCAAACCAAACAGCCGATTTCCCCGTTATAACCCTCGATACTTGCTATCCAGGGGTATTATCCTTTCGATACAGGTGAGAAAATACGAGTCGAACTAGCACGAGATTTGGTCGCCGAGACGATAGCCGACGGGGGTTAGTTCTCGTCGTCGGATCGAATCCCGCCGAACGGTTCGAACTTCCGGCCACCGCCCTCGTAGAACCGGTTGAAGAACTCGACGTACTCGAGACGGATTCCCTGAAGCCCGGCACTCGTGATCCCCAGCAGGAGGACCACAACGTGGCCGAGGACGAGGACGATCACGCCGATGACGGCCATCAGGGTACCCCCGTGGAGCAGGCCGCCGAACATGACCTCGGTCACCTCGTGACCGTGGTAGGTTCCCTGCTCGAGCATGTGCTGGGGCGCGTGACTTGTACCGAAGTGCCACTCCGCGCCGTGCTCGGTCTCGACGACGTACACCCCGAAGAACAGCATGTTAACGACGAACGCCATGCCTGCCTTCGCGAGGATGACTGCGGCGATCCGCAGATACGAGAGCACGTCACCGAGGACGTTGAAGCTCTCGAGTGCGCCGATGATGATGCCGAGCCCGCCGTAGTGTTTGACTTCACCGTAGATCATCGTCACCAGCCCAATCACCGCAACCGGGAGGCCGATGAAGAGACCGGTCTCGGCCGAGAAGCCCGTAAAGCCGAGTTCGAACGCCGCCTCGGGTCCGCTACCGAGCGAGGTGTAGAGGAACGGCGGCTTCGGGCCATTGAACTCCGGCGCCGGTCCGACGCCGTGACGGCTGAAGATCCAGACCCAGACGCCGATCATGAGCAGCGCCCACGAGCCGTTCTCGAGGAATGCGTCGCCGACGCCGTGGTCGAGATCGTTGACGAACCCGAAGGCGTAGCCGAGCGTGAGGTGGGCGAGTCCGATCAGGACGCTCGCCACGAGCCACGTCTGGCCGTAGTTCGCGTACACGGGCTGGAGTCCCTTGTGCAACGGCGGGCTGCCGCCGAAGAGGACTTCTCCCAGGAAGTGCATCCCGAAGAATTCGCCATAGAGGACGCCGAACAGCATCGTGAACCCGCCGGCCCACATGCCGATCGCACCCAGGCTTCGGATGATGTCCTCGTCGAATCGACTGTACAGGAAGAAGCCGGCGACCGTGTACAACATCCCGTAGCCGAGGTCACCCAGCATGAAGCCGTAGAACGCCGGGAACGTCAACAGCAAGACGACGGTCGGGTCGAGTTCGCTGTACTTCGGTCGGTCGATCAGCCGAAGCAGGAACTCGAACGGTTTCACGGGACCGGTGTTGTCCTGAATGACCGGCGGTTCGTCAACCATCGTCACGATGTCGCCGCTGGCCGCGGTCGTTCCGCCGTCGGCGATCGCCTCCTGCGTCGCGACGTCCCGTTCTTCCTCCTCGGTCGTCTCCTCGGCACCGCCGGAGCCGCCGTGGTCGACGTCTTCCGTCCGCGTCGGATATCCCTCGTCGTTGTAGTCAGCGCGGACGAGTTCTTCGACCTCGACACTGTCGCCGACCGCATCGTTCAGTGTCGCGACGAGCCGGTCGTACTCCTCGGTCGGGAGCCAGCCCTCCGCGACGAACGCGTGGTCGGTCGTCGCGAACTGCAGCGGCGCTTCCGCCTGCTGAACCTCGATCGTCAGCTCCTCTTCGACACGCAGGAGGAAGCTGGCTTCCTCCCGCTTGACCTCCTCGAGTTCCGCGTCGATGTCGTCGAGTTGGGACTCGAGGTCGCGCTTTCGACTCTCGAGGTCCGCGACGTAGTCGTCGGGACTCTGGTCGGTATCGGGCACCTCGTAGCGGGTGAACTCGACGCCGACCAGGGCGTCGTCGATCGGACTTTCGTCGGCGCTCTCGGCGGGCGCGGCGACGATCGCCACGACGTTCCCGCCGGTAAACGTCTCGAAGGCCCGAATGTCAGCCGAGGCGCTGACGGCCGCCTCGACGTCCTCGAGCGAGCCCTCGCCGACGAGGACGTCGACCGACTCGTAACCCGACAGCAGATCGATATCGATGCCGAGCTCCGCGAACGGAGCCACGCGATCGATCCGATCGTCGACCTGCCGCAGTTCGTCGTTGATCTCCGTGCGCCGGTCGTCGAGTTCGTTGATCCGCGTGCGGATCTCCTCGAGTCGCGCCTCCCAGCCCTCCTCGAGGGTCCCCGGCTCGGCCTCGTCGGCCGAGAGATCGAGGGTGCTCTGGAGGGCGCGGACGGTGATCAGCTTCTCGGAGGCGTCGTCGGCACCCGCCATCGGGTCGCCGTTGTCGAACGCCTCCCAGGAGCCGTCGTAATCCGACAGATGCACCAGGCGCAGCTCGTGAACCGTCTCGATGACCGTGGGCATAACGCCCCTGGAGCCGGTCACCGAGACCTTACTCATTCGCTCAGGTCTGAGCATGAACGTCCTCCTGGAACAGTTCGACGACGTAGTCGGTGACGTCGTCGGCCCGTTTCCGGGCGCGCTCGGCGAGCTCCTCACGCTCCTGTTCGCCTTCTTCGAGGACCTGCTCGCAGTCCGCATCGATCTCCTCGCGAGCTTCCTCCAGGCGGCGCTCCCGCAACTCCTGGGCCTCCTGTTCCGCTTCCGTGCGAATCTCCTCGGCACGTTCCCGGGCCTCGGCTATTCGCTCGTCGCGGTCGTTCTCTGCCAATGCGACGATCTCGTCGGCCTCCTCTTCCGCCGACTTAATTCGTTCGAGAACCTCTGGCCTCGGCATACTCTAAGCAGTCGGACGTTTGCCAGAGCGCGTATATGGTAGTTGCGAAAGTGCCTCAGCGCGATTCGCCCTCGGTCGGTCGGTAATTCGTCCTTACTCAGCCGTTCGTCCCGCCGAGAACAGCAGACATATGCCGATCGGATCGAAACGCTTCAGTAATGGGACTTCTCGAGAACAAGGCCCGTGCTCGACTGTTCTACAAGTACCTCTCACGGGTCTACGACCAGGTGAACCCCTTCATCTGGACCGAAGCAATGCGTACCGAGGCCCTCTCCTTGCTCGAGATCGAGGACGACATGACGGTCCTCGATGTCGGCTCCGGGACCGGGTTCGCGACCGAGGGGTTACTCGAGCACGTCGACGAGGTGTACGCCCTCGATCAGAGCGAGCATCAGCTCGAACAGGCCTACGAGAAGTTCGGTAAACGCGCCCCGCCAGTCCATTTCCACCGCGGCGACGCCGAACGACTCCCGTTCGCGACGGACACGTTCGACGTCGTCTGGTCGTCGGGGTCGATCGAGTACTGGCCCAACCCGATCCTCGCGCTCCGTGAGTTCCGCCGCGTTCTCAAACCCGGCGGCCAGGTGCTCGTCGTCGGCCCGAACTATCCCGACAACGTCGTCAGCCAACTGCTCGCCGATTCGATCATGCTCTTCTACGACGAGTACGAGGCCGATCACATGTTCAAAACCGCCGGCTTCGAGGACGTGAAACACGCGTTCATGGGACCGTCCTACGATCCCGAGGTCGCGATCACGACGATCGGGCGCGCACCGGAATAAGCGACGAACCCCGTCTCAGGTTGCCGTCGTCTCGAGGGCGGCGATCCGCTGCCCGTCGACGGCGAGGGTCACGGAAACCGAGTCCCCCGTCCCGAGCGCCGGGGTGTTGGTATCCGCGACCGAGACCGCGGCCCGCTCTCCAGCCGTCCAGTCCGAATCAGCCCTCGAGTTGAACGGCCCGTCCGGAGTCCCGTCGAACCCGCTCGCGCCGACGAACGGAACCGGCGGCTGCGCGCTCAGTGCGCGCCCGTTTACCGCGATCGTCACCGACAGCGACTCGACGTCGATGCGCTCCCCGGCGACGTGTTCGATCGCGATCATCGAGCGCTCCCCGTCGACCGAGAGTTCGAAGCTCGCCGTCGGCTCGGGCGACTCGAGCGCCCAGGTGTTGACACCGACGGCGACGACGGCCCCGAGCGCAACGGTGAGTATGAGTAATAGAACGACTCCGACGACCGGACTGACGGCGCGTCCGCCCGCCGATACCGCTGGCCGCGTGCCGCGACGGTCCCGCGTTCGGTTCACGGTCCGCTCTGGTCGCTCGTTCCCGTAAAAATCTCAGGTCGCGGTGGGCGGGTGTCCGGCTCCGAATGGCTCTCGCCCCGTTCGTCCGCTCCCGGGAGCCCGATCAGGAAACAGCGTCGATCGTCGCGTTGACGCTCCCAGCGTCCGTTTCCACTGTGACCTCGCTTGGACCGAGTGGCCGCACGATCCAGTGGGTCCCGTCGTCGTCGGTCTCGCCGACTTCGATGCCATCGACGGAGACGGTTGCCCGTACGGGTTCACCGGTCTCCGCGTCGACCACCGTCACCTTCACTGGTCCGCCCGCAGCCGTCTCGGTCATCGTCAGCTTGAGCCCGCTGCTGATCCAGGTCCGGTCTTCGTCGGTCGGAAGCGACGAGACGGACAGCTCCTGTATTTCGCGGTAGACGTCACCCGTTCCGCTGTCGAAGTAGAACTCGAGGCGACCGTGGTCGTGTCCCACGTCCGCCCAGTAGTATCCGGGGCTGTTATCCTGGAAGGACGGGCCGAACTCGCTCGCCCACGGGTAGAGGTCGCCGATGTGATCGTACGCCTCGCCGCTTTCGAACTGGTCCGGTGCCGATTCGTCGCGGTTATCGAACCGGCTCGTTTCGACGACGTACTGATTGCCATCCATCATCGCGACGCTGTAGCCGGTCGATGAGGTCGAGACGACGACATCGTACTGAACGTTGTCGGTCGGCCGTTCGGACAGTCGTCCGAGCGTCGATCGGAGCGGCGTTCGGTGCGCATCGAGCGTCGTATGGGTCGCACGGGTTCGGCTCCCCGACAGCGAATAGCCCGGCACCTGATCCGCTCGGTTACCCAGTTCCTCGAGATCACGCGACAGCATCGCCGCCTCGTTGTGATTGCGTAACAGCGTCCGGAGGAGTTCCGCCGACGACCGCTCGCCGGCGGCGTGTGCCTTCGTTACGTTGCGTTCGCGTTGCTCGAGTTCGTTCGCTCGGTCCTTGAGTCGGTCGTAGGCCGCCTGAATCATCGCTTTTCGTTCCTCGCCCGTCGCATCGTCGAACTCGCTATCGACGATGGTATACTGGTCGTGGTCGACCCGGAGCTGGTCGTCCGCGCTCGCAAGCGCCGTTCCGAGGTCCGGTCCGTACTCGGTGTACTCGCTTCGGACCTCGCCGCTGAGCGGGAGTCTGTTGGTCGTATTGTTGACCGCCGTCGGCGTCTGGGAGGGCGACGTTTGCAGCTGCACCGTCTCTACGGCGCTGTTACCCCCGTCAGCAGGCCCGGCCGCAACGATCGTTATCGCGGGCACGGAGAGGACGAGAAGCAACGCGAGGAGGGCGGGGGTCGCGTTGGTCATCGCCACTCCGTACGGGCTCTTGATACAAAAACAGGTCGTCTCCAAACGGGCAGCCGGGACTGCTTTTAATCACCTGCTTACCGCCCGGGAAACCCGTTAGCGCCGTCGGTAACGTTTTATTTTCCGATGGAAAGTGTTTTTTCCCCCGGGAAACCACCCGTTGATACGCATGCGGATGTCCACTGCCGCCACACTCGCCCTCGCGGTCCTCCTCGCTACGACCACGCTGGGGGCAGTGGCCGCAACGCCGTCGGGTCAGTCCCACCCGACGGACGAGCGGTCCCCGCCAGCGCCCTCCCCTCACGTCTCCGCCCTCGAGTCGCCGACCGCCACCTCGGCCGCAGTCACACCACCTTCGCTCGAGCGACCCGACACCCGGCAGATCATCAACGTTCGAATCACCGAGTCCGGGAACGCCGAATGGACGGTTGAGAGTCGCTTCCGTCTAACGAACGATACCGATGCGCAAACGTTCGACGAGTACGCCGACGCGGTCGTCTCGGGACACCGAGACGCTTCGTACGACCCTCGATTGTTCATGCAATACGTGGGCATCGTATCCGAGGCGACCGGGCGCGAGATGTCGGTCGAAAACGAAGGGTGGGACGACCCTCGAATCGAAGAGCGCGACGAATCGGATCAGGACTCGGACGGGACGGTCGATCGGATCGGTGTCATCTCCTACTCGTTTACGTGGACGAACTTCGCTACCGTCGACGGGGATCGAATTCGCGTCGGCGATTCGTTCCAGGCGGCTGATCGGAACGTGATCCAGACGCTGGGGGCCGGTCAGCGCCTCGTCGTCGAGCCGCCGCCGAACTACGGCTTCGTCGACGCACCGACAGGGACGGAAGACGGTGCGCTCGTCTGGGACGGCCCCCACGAGTTCGGCCCGGACGGTCTCCAGATGACGATTCTCGCAGGTGCCGGTCAGGGCCCTCTCCTCTTTTCGGGCGGCGGCTGGCTGCTCGCCGCCGTGCTCGGCCTCGTAATCGTCGTCGGTGGCGCCGTGTATCTGCTCACGCAACGAACGCTCGACGTCCCGATCTCAGCCGACCGCCTCTCGTCGCTCGGCATCCTTGCGAGACTCGGCGAGGATACCGGAGACGACCGCGAAAGCCCGACAGCCGATCGAGCCGGCGGTTCCGAAGCGGTCGCGTCCGCGGCGGCCGACCCGGCCACCAACGGTCCCGAACCGGGTACCCACCTCGAGTTCGAGGAGTCTGTCGAAGACGAGATCGATCCCGAACTGTTGAGCGACGAGGAGCGCGTCCTCCGCTTGCTCAAACAGAACGGCGGGCGGATGAAACAGGGGACGATCGTTACCGAGACCGGCTGGTCGAACGCCAAGGTCTCCCAACTGCTCTCGAAGATGGCCGACGACGACGAGATCGAGAAGCTCAGGATCGGCCGGGAGAACCTCATCACGTTACCGGGCGTCGACCCGACCGAGATCGACTGAGCCTCGTGGAGAACGGTCGATCCGTGGCCGTCACCGATCATCCCGTCCCGAAACGCACTGCACACTCGAGCCGACGACCGCTTGCGGTCGATCGTGACGGTTCAGGTAGACGCGGCGCTCTCGCTCGGTTCCGACTCGTCGGCGGTCGCACTCAAGCCGTCGTGCCCCCATCCGGGGCGTACTGAATCTCCCTGCCCACGGCGTCGTAGATATCGTCCCAATCCTTGTCCTCGTCCATCAGGAAGACTTCGACGGTCAGCGGGCCAGCACCGAACTCCTCGAGACCGGCCGGCCGAACGTCGATGCGATACGTTCCGTTCTCGTCCATTCGAACCTGGTCCGTCCGTTCGACGAGCTTCTGCTCGTCTTCGTTGATCTTGACGAAGAAGTACGGTTCTCCGATCACGTCGCCGTGTTCCGGCGGATCGACGGACTCCATGCTGGTGTTGGCGACGATCTCGAGGGTAAAACTCGAGTAGCCGTCGCCGTTCGCTGCGGGTTCCTTGTCGACGAACGTGACGGACTGAATCCGATCCTCGCGCTTGTCTTCCAGCGGACGGTTCGGTTCCTCGGGCGGCTGCCACGCCGCCTCTGCGGTGTTATCTCCGCTGTCCGCGTCCGTGTCCGTGTCGTCGTCAGTTCCGTTCGGATCGGCGTCGCCGGCGACGGATTCGATATCATCGGCCCCATCCGCGTCCGTCTCGGTCCCGTTTAGCGGGTCCGTCTCGGCGTCGGAGCCGGTCGATGGCCCGTCCGTTTGCGAGCCCCCGAGGGCGCTGCACCCGGAAAGTGCCACGAGCAGTGCGACGGCGACGACGGCGACAGTTCGGAAATGCATCGTACTCCGGCGTTCCGGTCCGGCCCGGATTATTACAGCCTCGCTAAGCGACAGCGTCCCCGTTCAGTTCGGAAACGAGACTGAGCGGCTTTGAAACGGCCGTGCTCTTGCGTTGGCCACTGTGGGACGGTGCTTATACTGTGCAAAAACGTTCCCGCCAGGCCGGTCCGTGATCGGACGTCGTCCCGAGTCGCCCGCTGCTCTCTCGTCGAGGATTCGACAGCGGCGGTCGCACGGCTCGAACCATCCGCGACAAAGCCGTTCGGCCGCCGCTGTTCGCTCGCAGTACTTAGGCGAGGGGCGTCCGCTCGACCACTTGTCCGTCGTAAGTCGGATACTGTTCGACGATCTCGCCGTCCTCGAGATCGCCGTCCTCGATCATCTCCTCTAGGAGCCACCAGGCGACCTCGACGTGGTCGGTTTTGACGGTGTAAAACTCCTCGGGGACGCCCAGGGCTTCGAATGCCGCGGGGTCGGCGTGGGTCTTGCCGTAGACGAGCGTGCCGTCGTCGGTGACGTCGTCGAACTCGCGACGGATGTTGCGGGCCATGCGCTTGAGACGGCGGCGGTGCTGGGCCGCGTCCTTGAAGACGGAGGTACAGAAGTAAACCTTCTCGTGGTCGCCCATCACGTCGAGGATCTCCTCGCGGGAGCCGTCGACGGCACTCATGTGGTCTTCCTTGAGTTCGTACCCCTGTTCCTGCATTCGGCGGTAGTTCCCGTCGCTCATCTCGAACTCGTTGATGTTACAGAACTCGGCCGCGCCCTCGTCCAAGAACTCGAGGAACTCCGCTTCGGCGCGGATACCGGGGATTTCGAACGCGGGGGTCAGCCCTTCTTCGCGGGCGATGTGGAGGATCTCCTCCCATTCGGTCCCGTGGAGGTCTCCCCACTGTTCGTAGGGCGGGTGGAACCGGATTTCGTCCAAGCCGGCCTCCGAGAGCCGACGCATGTTCTCGCGGCCGCCGGTGATGCCGGTGTAGAGGTGAGTGTGGTGGTCCTCGCCGAACTCGTCTTTGAGGAGCTCGAGGTAGTGACAGGTCCGACCGAGGGCCTCCTGGGGTTCGCCACCGGTAATCGACGTCCCCAGTGCATCCATCCGGTGGGCTTCGGTGAGGACGTCGTCGTCGCTCTCGACGAGTCGTTCGTTGGCGTAGACATCGGTGACGTTCTTGCGGTTCTCGCCGAGCGGGCAGTAAAAGCAGTCGCGCTGGTCGCAGTAACCGTAGACGAACAGCACCATTTTCCCACCTTTCGCGCACTGCTCACAGCCCTTCGAGATCATTCGAGGGAACATATCCGCCCGAGCCTCAAAAGCCGTGCGAAATCAGCGAGGGTCCACCGACGCTATTATATCACTGCGACGGAATGTACCGCATCCGATGTCATCGGGGATTCACGTCCTCTGTATCGACGACGACCCCCACTACCGCGAGTTGACGGCGACCGTTCTCGAGCGGCGCGACGACGATATCGTCGTGACGACCGCCGAAACCGGAGGCGAAGTGCTGGCGATCGTCGACGGCGAGTGCGATACCGACCCCGATCACGGGATCGACTGCGTCGTCAGCGATTACGACATGCCCGGCATGGACGGCCTCGCGTTGGTCGCGGCGATGCGGGACCGGGACCTCGACGTTCCGTTTCTCCTGTTTACGGGGGCCGGGTCCGCGGAGATCGCAGACGAGGCGATCTCGGCCGGCGTCACCGACTACGTCCGGAAAGGGTCGGGAACCGACCAGTACGACGAGTTGGCCGCCCGAATCGAAACCGCCGTCGAGAGCCACCGCGCCGACTGCGGGAGCGACGTCCGCTGACGCGGTCCGCGACCTGCTCTCCTCGACGACCGAGCGACGTCTCAGGCACGATTTCGGACGCCGGACGGGAAGGAACGAGTTCACGACGTACGGACCGGGCACCTCCCGCTCGCGGCGGCTTCGATTCCGTCGTCCAGAAGAGAGAAATACCGCGGCGTGCAACTACGAGGCGATGCTGTTGGTCCTCTGTGTCGATCTCGACGACGATCTCGGCCGCAAGACCGGCTTTTCGACGCCGGTCACCGGCCGCGAGCCCGTCGAAGAGGCGGCCATCGCCCTCGCGACCGCCGATCCGGAGGACTCGGACGTCAACGTCATCTTCCAGGGCTTGCACATCTACGACGATCTCGCCGACCGCGAGGAAAGCGTCGAGGTCGCCGTCGTCACCGGGAACGATCAGGGCGACGTCAGCGCCAACCGCGAAGTCGGAGACGAAGTCGATACCGTCCTCGCAAGCCTCTCGACCGCGGAAGACGTCACCGCCCTCGTGGTCACGGACGGCGCACAGGACGAATCCGTCATCCCGATCATCCGCTCGCGCGTCCCCATCGACGGCGTCCGGCGAGTCGTCGTCCGACAGGCACAGAACTTGGAATCGATGTACTACACGATCAAGCAGGTATTAGACGACCCTGAAACGCGCGGGACGGTACTCATTCCCCTCGGGATTCTCCTGTTGATCTACCCGCTCGCACTTGTCGGCTCCGTACTGGAGATGCCCGGGTTCGTGCTGGGGACGACGTCGGCGTTACTCGGCTTGTACCTCATCTCTCGCGGGCTGTGCCTCGGCGATCGACTGGATGCCACCGTCGAGCGCGCCCGTCACTCGCTGTATGCCGGCCGCACGACGCTGCTGGCGTACGTCGTCGCCGCGGCGCTGTTCGTCCTCGGCGGCGTCAGCGGGATGGAAACCCTCGAGTCGGTGCGCGACTCGACCACGGGGGACCTCGACGTACCGGTCATGCTCGCGGCACTGGTCAACGGCGCGATTCTCTGGTTCGCCGCCGCGGGGCTGACCACCAGTCTCGGCCAGATCACCGACGAGTACATCGCCGGCTCGCTCGAGTGGCGCTATCTGAACGCGCCGTTTTACGTGCTCTCGATCGCGGTCGTCCTCCACGCGGTGAGCGCGTTCTTCCTCGAGAGAGTCGCGATCACGTATCTCGCGGCGTCGCTGACGGCCGGCACGCTGCTCGGGATCGTGAGTACGCTCACGTTCGCCGTCGCGGAGTCGCGGTTCTCGGACGCGGATCGGGACGACGGACGGCGCGGGGCCGAACGCGTCTGATCCGGTCGGTCGCTCGAGACGCTGCCGACCGTGTCGTCACACCGGCTATTGGTCCCGCTCGACGACGAATTCGGCGAGATCGAGGAGATACTGTCGTGCGTCGGGATCGGCGACCTCGACCCGATCCAGGGCGTCGATCGCCCGGTCGGCTTCCTGCCGGGCGTGGGCGTTCGCCTCGTCGGGCGTGAGATCCGTCACCTGAACGACCGACGGGCGCTCCAAGGCGGCGTCGTGGCCGGTCGGCTTGCCGAGTTCGTCGGGATCGGCGACGGCGTCTAAGACGTCGTCCCTGATCTGGAAGGCGACCCCGACCCGTTCGGCGTATTCGCCGAGGGCCTCGACGGTGACGGGGTCGGAGTCGGCGGCGATCGCCCCGAGCTCGGCCGCGGCCCGGAACAGCGCACCGGTTTTTCGACGGGCTAACGTCATGTACTCGTCTTCGTTGGTGGGTTCGGCCGACAGTTCGGTCGCCTCGCCGACACCGAGTTCGACCATCGCTTCGGCGACGACGCGCGTCGCATCCGGATTCGCCGAAAAGAGGGCGAACGCCTCGCCCAACAGCCCATCGCTGGTAATGATCGCCGGCCCGTGTCCGAACTCGGCCCAGGCGCTGGTCGTTCCGCGTCGCAGTTCCGAGCGATCGATGATATCGTCGACGACGAGCGAGGCGCTGTGGACGAGTTCGATACCGACGCCGAACTCGACGGCGTCCTCGGCCCGCCCGCCGACCGTCTCACAGGCCAGTAGCGTTACCATCGGACGGACGCGCTTGCCGCCCGAGAGCGCAACGTGGCGCAGTTCGTCGCTGAGCGTCTCGGGTTCAACCCCCTCGACTACCTCGACGAGACGCTCCTCGATCAGCGCCCGTCGGCGCTCCAGCAGTTCCATCACCCGCGCTTAGGACGGCGATAAAAAGTACGTGACGGTTCGACCGTCGACTCGGCCTTACTCGTCGTCGAACCGAGTGAAGGTGAACTCGTCGTCCGACGATCCGTCGGCGTCCGTGTCGTCGGCGTCCGTGTCGTCGGTGCCCGTGTCGTCAGCGTCCGCCTCGGACCCGGTCCCCGTGTCCGCTCCGTCTTCGCCGGCATCGCTTCCGTCTCCCGCATCGGTCACGCCCCGCGTGGCCTCCGTCGATGCTCGGTTGTCGGGTTCGGACTCGGTTGCAGTCTCTGCTACCGCATCGGAGTCCCCATCACCGTGCTCGAGCATGTCGTCGGCGTCGCTGTCCGACTCGTCGAACTCGATGGACATCTCGTGGTCGGATTCGTACTCGTCGATGGAGATGTCTTCCGCTCGGTCGGTGTCGAAGTGATCGAGCGTTTCGCTCAGGTGTGCCGCCTGATCGGCGAGCGAACTCGCGCTCTCCGACACTTCCGAGAGGGCGGAGGTCTGCTCTTCGGCAGCCGCCGCGACGCGCTGCGATTCGGCCGCGGTCGATTCGGAGATGTTCGTCGCCGACGAGACCATGGCGACGACCTCCTGTGTCGAGGCCGCCTGTTCCTCGGTCGCCGCCGAAATCTCCTGGACGCCGTCGTTGGTCCGATCGGCGTAGTGAGCGATCTCGTCCAGCGCCTCCGCGGCGTTTTCGACGGAGCCGACGTGCTCCGAAATCCGCTCCGCGGTGCGCTGGACCTCGGTCGCCGTTTCGCTCGTCTGTTCGTCGATCCGCTCTAACCGCTTTTCGATGTCCTCGGCGGTCGATTTCGTGTCCGCGGCCAACTCCTTGACCTGCGTGGCGACGGCACCGAACCCGGAGCCGTCCTCGCCGCTGTCGCCCCGCGAGGCTTCGATGTTCGCGTTCAGGGCGAGCATGTTCGTCTCACGGGCGACGTCGGAGATGAAGTCGACGAGTTCGTCGACCTGTGCCATCTCCTCCTCGAGGTCCTGGATCGCATCGACGGCCTCAGTGGATTCCGATTCGATCACGTGCATCCCGTCGATGGCTTCCTGCGCCGCTTGGCGGCCGAGCCGTCCCGTTTCGGCCGTCTGCTCCGCGAGGTCGGCGACGTTGTTCGAGGAGGCCGCGATCTCCTCCGTCGTCGTCGACAGGTCGCTCATCTCCTGGTTGACCGACTGCAGGTTCTGATTCTGGCGGTCCGCACCGTCCGAAATGGACTGAATCGAATCGGAAACCTGCTGTGACGCCGAGCGAACCTCCTCGGAGCTGGCAGTCACCTGTTCGCTGGCCGCCGCCACCTCGTCGGCGAAGGCCTTGACGTTGGCCGTCGTCTCCTCGAGCTCCTCGAGCATCTCGTTGAACGCAATCGCGATGTCGGTCATCGCATCGCTCTCGCTCTCGGGATTGAGCCGTTGGGTCAGGTCGCCGTCGGCACACTCGTCCATGACGCTGCTGAACTCCTCGGCTTTGGTCTCGAGGTGGCGGTTCATCGATTCGGTCTCGTCGCGGGCCGCTTCCGCCTCCCTGCGGGCGACCTCGGCCGCCTCGATCTGGTTTCGCAACGAGGTGCGCATGCTGTCGAAGCCGTCGTACAGCCGGCCGATCTCGTCGACGCGGTTCGTCTCGAGATCGACGTCGAGGTTGCCCTCTTCCATCTCGGCCGTCCGGTCGCGGAGCCGAGTCAGCGGGACGACGGTCTGCCGCCCGAGGACGACGCCGACGGCACCGAGCGCGATGAGGCTCGCGAGTACCATCGTGATGACGTTGGTCCCGACGTCGCTCGCGACGCCATAGGCTTGCTCCGCCGGGACGCTCGTGACGGCGACCCACGGGGTGTTGCCCACAGGGACATACGCTCGGACGATATCACTGTCGTGGGTGAGACTCATCCGGCCGCCGAGGGCAGCCTCGATCGCCTCCTTGTCGGCCGTGTCGGCGTTGAGCGACGCCGATTCGGCCTTGAAGACGGTTGCGCCGTCGCCGCTGATAATGGCCGTCGAAGCGGACGTGTTCTCCTCGTGGAGTTGGTTGACCTGATACTCGAGGGTGCCGATGATGACGACGGCCCGATCGTCGCGGTCGGTGACCGGACTGGCGAATGCCATCACTTTGTCGCCGAGAGTGTCCGACTCGTAGGCCGATTGGGAGTGCCAGACGGACTCGTCGAGTCCGAGAGTGTCCTCGAAGCCGTCCGTGGCCCACGGTTCCGACAGATCGGCGAACGATTCGCCGCGATAGGCCGCGTTCGTGCTCGTGACGATTTCGTCGTTCTCGGTGTCGACGTAGTGGATCGCACGGACGTCGACGTCCATCCGGGCCTGCTCTTCGACGAGTTTGCCCTGGACCGCCTGCGGATCACCCTCTCGAAGGACCGACGAATCGGACGCCGTTCGGGTCTGGACGCGCATCGACTCGACCCAGTTACTGATCGTATCCGCGTGCGTTTCGGCGGTCGATTCGAGCTGGTTGTTCGAGTCCGTCCGGACCGTCTTGTCGATCTGGACGTAGCTGACCGCCCCGACGCTCCCGATCACGAGCACGACCGCCAGGATCGAGACCACGAACTTCAGGAGGTACCGCCGCCTGATGAACGACGGAACCAGCGATGCGAGCGACACCATTATGGACTCACCTTTTCTACTTCGGCGATTCCGCCGGAAGCACTTTCGTCGAACTCCCAGTACTGGATGACGCCGTCGGTTATGTCGCCGTTCTCGTCGAAGGTAACCGAACTGGACGCTCCCTGATACGTGACGGCATTGCCCTGGGCCGCGAGATCGATTCCCTCGGCGAGGTTGTCCGGGGTGATCTCCGTCCCGTCCCCGGTCGTGACGACCGGCATGGCGCTGCCGATCGCTTGGCCGTCGTTTTGCCCGGCGTAGGCGTTCGCGAGCAGCAAGACGGCGCTCGCATCGTACGACTGGGGCGTGAAGGCACCCGGTTCGGTACCGTACTCGCTCTCGAACAGCTCCGTGAACGTCTGGTTCCCCGGTCCGTCGACCAGCGGTGCGGTGCCGCGGATGCCGTCGAGCGAGTAGTCGATCTCGTCGTGGAGGCTCCCCTCTTGCATCCCGTCGGTAACGAGGATGTCCTCCGAGGCGTCGGCACCGAGGTCAGTGAGTACCTGGCTGCCGGTCGCCGGATAGCCGATCACGATCAACAGGTCGGGATCGTCCGTTCTGGCCCGTTCGATTGCCGCGTCGTAGGAACTCGAATCCCCTTTCAGTGGGACCTGTGACGTGACCGTGCCGCCGTGTGTGCGCTGGAACGACCGCGTGAACGCCTGACTCAACTGCCAGCCGTAGTCGTTGTTCTCGTAGAGGATCGCAGCGTTGTCGTGGCCGAGGTCGTTCGCCGCCTTCTGAGCCAGGACGATCGCCTGCAGTCGGTCCGACAGCGCGGTCCGGAAGACGAGACCGGCGTCGTTGAGCGACGTGATCGTCGGCGACGTCGCGCTGGGCGAACAGCAGACGGTCCGGTACGGAATGAGCACCTGCTGGGTCGCCTGCAGCGTCACGTCGGCCGCCGCCGGACCGTTGACCATCGGGTACTCATCGGTGGCGAGCGTGTGAGCGCGTTTAACGCCCGTGGACGGGGACGTTTCCGTGTCGACGATCTTGGAGTCGATCTCGAGCGATACGTCGTCTCGTACCTGTTCGACCGGGAGTTTCGCAGCGTCCCGCATTGGTTTCCCGAGCGACTCGAGCGTGCCGCTCTGGGGTTGCATGATACCGAGTTTGAGCGTCCGGTCGGTACCACCAATGGCGGACCCGGACTGGGCATCGTTCGAGTCGAGTCCGGGTACCGAACTGAGACAGCCGGCAAGGCCGCCGAGACCAGCGGTACAGAGACCAGACAGTAGTGTTCGTCGGTTCGGTCGACTGGGCATACCTCCGCATCCAACTCATAGCATATAACTGTACTGTCTGCCAAACCGGAACGGTTAGCTGACTATCAATAGAACGGCGCTATGACCGGCTGAGAGGGTGCGATCGGTGTCGGTATTCGACGGTGGCGATCCCGACCGGGGACTGATCGCGTGGCGTTGCCCACCCGATGCCGAGAACGCGTTACAGAAAGCCGGCGCGCAACACCGCAACTCCGCTCCCGACCGGTCGCGCAACGATTACGGCACAAACCGGTCGCTCGCAGCGCGTCCGCTTATCCGTCGAACTCGTCGATGAGTTCCGGCACGACGTCGAAGAGGTCGTCGACGATCGCGTAGTCGGCGATGTCCATGATCGGCGCGTTGGGGTCCGTGTTGATCGCAACGATCGTATCGGAGCCTTTCATCCCGGCGACGTGCTGGACTGCGCCGGAGATCCCGATCGCGATGTAGACGTCGGGCGTAACGACCTTTCCGGACTGGCCGACCTGCCGGTTCTTGGGCAGCCAGCCGTTGTCGACGATCGGTCGGGACGAAGACAGCGTCGCGCCGAGCGCGTCCGCCAGATCGCGGATCAGATCGAGGTTCTCCTCTTCCTCGATCCCGCGGCCGACCGAGACGAGCAGGTCGGCCTCGCTGATGTCGACATCGCCGCCGCCGACCTCCTCGAAGCCGTTGACGGTCGACCCGATCGCGTCCTCGTCGATGTCCGCATCGAAGGCCTCGATCGTGGCGTCGCCGGTTCCCTCCGCGGCGGGCCACTCGGCACCGCGGATCGTGATCACGGCGTCGCCCTCGAGTTCAGTCGTCGTCTCGACTTTCCCGCCGTACATTTCCCGCGTCGCGACGAGCGTCTCGCCGTCGTTGTCGAGGTCGATCGTGTCGGTGACGACCGGCAGATCGAGTTCGTTGGCGATCGCGGGTGCGTAGTCGAGCCCGTTGACGCTGTTCGGCGTCAGCACGTACTGCGGTGCGAGTTCGTCGTAGAGCTGTGTGATCGCCTGACTGTAGACATCGTGGTTGAACTCCTCGCCGTGGGAGACGGTGTGGATCGCGTCGACGCCGTCGCGGTTGAGTTTGTCGGCGAAGTCGTCGACGGTGCCGCTGATGACCGCGATGTGGAGGTCGCCGCCGGTTTCGTCGGCGAGCTGCCGGCCGGCCGTGATACTCTCGTAGCTGACGTCGCGCAGTTCGCCGCGTCGGTGGTCCGCGACCGCGAGGACGTCCGTCATTGTGCCACCCCCTTGTCGCGGAGCAGTTCACCCAGCTCCGAGGCGGTCTCGTCGGGGCTCCCCTCCCAGAAGGTCGCGTCGCTCTCGCTTTCGGGTTCGTACATGTCCGTGAGCTCGAGTTCGGTCTCGATGGCGCTCTCGTCGACGCCGATGTCTGCCAGCGTCTGGACATCCAGCGGCTTCTGCTGTGCCTGCCGGATGCCACGGAGGCTGGCGTAGCGCGGTTCGTT
Organism: Natrinema pallidum; assembly: GCF_005890195.1. NCBI lineage: Archaea > Methanobacteriati > Methanobacteriota > Halobacteria > Halobacteriales > Natrialbaceae > Natrinema > Natrinema pallidum. The sequence continues at coordinate 1,797,022 of NZ_CP040637.1, forward strand.
GATCCCCGTCTGGATCGTCAGGACGGCCGGCAGTTCGATATCGGTCAATTCCTCGACACCGCCCTCGAGTTCGCGTCGGACCGAAGCGAGACCGTTCTCGAGGTCGTGCTCGAGGTGGTTGACGACGGCTCCCCACTGGAAGCCGAGGTTCTCGGCGACCGAGACGCCGGTCGCGCCGAAGCTGTCATCGCCGGCCTGCACGCCGGAGAGCACGAGGTCGGGGTCTTCCGCCTCGATGACGGCGCTGAGGATCTCCGTCTTGGCGTTGACGTCGAGCAGGTCGACGTCCTCGAGGGCGTCGTCCCAGACGCGAACGGCACGGTCCGCACCCTTCGCGAGGGCCTGCCGGACGGTCTGTTCACAGTCCTCCGGACCGATAGTGACCGTTACGACTTCGTCGGCGATGCCGTCTTCCTGCAGCTGCACCGCCTCTTCGATCGCGTAGTCGTCCCACTCGTTGAGATCGGCACCGAGGTACTGATCGGCGATTTCGGTTCCCTCGATTTCGAACTCGTCTTCGACGGTCGCCACCTCTTTGACCGTAACGAGAATTTTCATCGTCTGTCACTGCGACGCCCATACCGTAAATCTTTTCGAAACCGCCCGTCGTGCGGAAGCCGTTCAGTTTCCAGCCGCCACATATTCTGCCGGTACCGTTATATTTGCTGTCCGCTTCCCCGGTGTTTGCTACCACCGTTTCGTTCGATCGTGACCTCGATCCCCAAGACGGAAACGGTTTAACGCCACCGCTGGTAGTGTCGATCATGGCAGACTGTCCACTCGCCGACGACTGCCCGGAGTTCTCCGAACGGATCTCGGGTATGGGTTGTCAGCACTACGGTGATCGGGGTGGCAAGGAGTGGTGTAACCACTACGGCCAGCCGATCGAGGACCTCAAGACACAGCCGGTCAAGTCCGGCGAGGAAGTCATCATCGATGTCGTCGACATGCACGAGAGCGGGGCCGGCGTCGGCCGCACCGAGGACGGCTTTATCGTCATGGTCGACGGCGTTTTGCCGGAGGCCCGTGCACGAGTCGAGATCACGCGAGTCCACAGCAATCACGCACGCGCCGAGGAACTGGAACTTCTGCCGATGGAGCCCGATGACGGTGAAGCGGCGGATGGAGACGGGAACGCCGACGCTGACGGCGATGCCGTTACCGAAGAGCAACCGAACGACGGCGACGACGGCCCCGAACGCGAGCGACTCGGCAGTCGCGATAACTTCTGGGGCTCGTAACGCGGCCCCCGAGTGGACAGATCGCGCACCCCTGCGACTATTTTCGGCGGTGACGGACCGTCCCGGATTCACAGCGTTCCGCTTTACACAACGTTTTCTCGGCTCCGGTGAGACGTGGGTACATGGAACGCATTTCGCTCTCGAACTCGGCGTTCGAAGGCGATAACAACGCCTACCTCTTCGCCGACGGTTCGGAGACGGTACTGATCGATACCGGTGACTGGATGACGACGACCCGCGAGCAACTCGAGGCGGCTCTCTCCGACCGCGGCCTCGAGTTCGCCGACATCGATCGGGTCTTTCTGACCCACTGGCACCACGACCACTGTGGACTGGCCGGCGAGATTCAGGCCGAGAGCGGTGCCGAGGTGCTCGTTCACGCCGCCGACGCGCCGCTCGTCGGCGGCGACGACGACGCCTGGGATGCGATGAACGAGCGCCAGCAGCGATACTTCGCGGAGTGGGGAATGCCCGACGATCGGCAAGCGGCCCTGCTCGAGTACATGGCCGACGGCGAGACGACGGTCGAGACGCCGACCGTGACGGCGTTCGAGGACGGCGACACGTTCTCGTTCAATGACACCGAACTCGAGGCCGTCCATACGTCCGGTCACGCCGCCGGGCTCAGCATGTTCGAGGCGGACCACGACGGCGAACGGGTGGTCTTCTCCGGCGACGCGCTGTTGCCCGTCTACACGCCCAACGTCGGCGGAGCGGACGTGCGCGTCGACCGGCCACTCGCCAAGTACCTCCGTGCGCTCCAGCGGATCGTCGATACCGACTACGACCGTGCGTGGCCGGGACATCGCGATCCGATCGACGACCCCGCCGACCGCGCCCAGCACATCATCGATCACCACAGGGAACGCTCCTGGCGGGTCCTCGATGCCCTCGACCGGAAGGGGCCGTGCGACACCTGGACGGTCAGCGCCGACCTGTTCGGCGACCTCGACGGGATTCACGTCCTCCACGGGCCCGGGGAGGCCTACGCGCACCTGGAACACCTCGAGCGAGCGGGGACCGTCGTTCGCGAGGGCACCGAGTATCGACTCGCCGACGGCGTTGCGGAGGAACTGGCAGCGACCGACGGGGAGCGCTGGGACCTCGAGTATTGACGGACGACGCGTCGCTCCGGGCCGTTCGGTTCGGGTTCGCGGTCCAGTCACCGAAGTGACACGGTCCGATACCGAGAAGTATTTACTCGAGTCCGAGTTAGAGAATCCACGATGTGGCAAGACCTGATATTCCTCGCCGGTAGCGTCCTCTCGATCGTGTTCCTCGCGCCGACGGTCCGCGACGCGACGGCGAACGTTCCCCTCGGCTCGAGCGTCCCGTCGATGACGATCGGCGCGATCTACGCGATGACCTACGCGACAATGGGAATGCGGTTCTCGGCGCTCGGTTCCCTCGGCGTCGCGACGATGTGGTCGCTGATCGTTTCGTACCGCTCGCCCGGCCCCCACGACGGCCCCGCGAACGCCGTTCGCTTCGCGCGTTCGCTGGGTCGACGGGCACACCGGTCCATGACCGGGACGCCGACCGACGACGAGTACGTCGCCCCGAGCCAGTCGGCCGACTGAGTTGCTGCGTGCTCGCGCTCGAGGACGCGGACGGAGTGCCGAGACCGTGGAAGCTTTGATCCCGCCGAAAGCTAGTTCTTACTATGGACACGCGAGCCTGCGGAGTCGGGGGAGGCGAGTCGCCGTGATCGACGACGTCGAGGCGCTCCTCGAAGAGATCGGCTTCGATCCGGAGACGAGCGTGTTGACCTACCGGCAGGCGGAGGTACTCGCCCTGCGCGAGCGCGATGTCTCCCAGGCCGATATCGCCGATGCGCTCGGTACGTCGCGGGCGAACGTTTCCTCGATCGAATCCAGCGCCCGCGAGAACGTCTCGAAGGCCCGCGAGACGGTCGCGTTCGCGGAGGCGCTGCGCGCACCGGTCCGGGTCCGCGTCCCGGCCGGCACCGATCTCTACGACGTTCCCCAGATGGTCTACGACGCCTGTGACGAGGCGGGCGTCAAGGTCGATCACACCGCGCCGGACCTGATGAAGATCGTCAGTGACGCCGCGGGGTCGGCGGTCACCGGCCGGCAGGTGTCGACGCCCCTGATCGTCGGCGTGACCTCGGAGGGCATGGTTCGGGTTCGACATCAGGACTGAGCAGGACACCGCAGGGGAACGACGTCAGTGGTGCACCCCGATTGCCCACGCGATTTCGAACAGCCCCGCGACGAATACGATGTCGAAAGTCGATCGGCGATCCGACCTGGACCGCGCTCCGGTTCCCCGAGTGATTTGTAGGCCGCCACCGTCGCTCCGAGTATGGACCTCGAACTCGCCGGTAACAGCGCACTGGTAACTGCCTCCTCGAGCGGTCTCGGTTTCGCGAGCGCACTGGCTCTCGCCGAGGAAGGCGCGAACGTCGCCATCTGTGGCCGCGATGCGACGCGGCTCGCGGACGCCCGCGATGCCCTCGAAGCGACGGCGGGGGGCGACGTGCTCGCCGTCCAAACCGACCTCACCGACCCCAACGACGTCTCCCATCTCGTCAGCGAAACCGTCGGCGCGTTCGGCGGACTCGACCACCTGGTCACCTCCTCCGGCGGCCCGCCGAGTACCACGTTCCTCGAGACCGACGAACGGGACTGGTACCGGGCCTACGACCTGCTGGTGATGAGCGTCGTCTGGACGCTCGAGGAGACCTACGAGCACCTGCTCGACTCGGAGGACGGGACGATTACCTGTATCACCTCTCGCACCGTTCGGGAAGTCGCTGACGGCCTGCTCCTCTCGAACGCCGTGCGCCGGAGCGTGATCGGTCTCGTCAAGACGGTGTCGCGGGAGTTCGCGCCGGAGATCCGGGCCAACGCGGTCCTTCCGGGGACGATCGAGACACCTCGAATCGAGGAACTCATCGACGCCGGCGTCGAGCGCGGGACCTACGACGACTACGAGGAGGGACTGACGGCGATGGCCGACGACATTCCGATGGACCGCATCGGCGAGCCCCGGGAACTCGGCGACGTCGTCGCCTTCCTCTCGAGTCCGCACGCGAGCTTCGTTACCGGGGCCGAGATTCCGATCGACGGCGGGCAGTTGCGGAGCTGACCCGATCGAAGCGGTGACCGTGGACGGGCGCTGTGATCGCAGCCGTCGTCCCAGTCGCTGCTAGCGCCGCTGTCACCACTTCGACCGGACGGCCGGCGGATTTCGAATCGAAATGTTCTCGGTCGCCCTCGGACGAGTACGGGTGTGTACGGTTCGGTTCAGCTTGCCGGCTACCTCGTGTTGCTGGTGACGCCCGCCGCGTTGCTCCTCGGTGCCGTTCGCGCGCCGACCGATCCCCCGTCCGGGCTGTTGAGCGTCCAGTTCGGTGTCGTTCTCGCGGGGACCGTCGTCGCTGCGACGGAACGCCGGCGTCTCCGGGAGTTCGAGACGGTCGGCTTCGATCGGACGGACGCCGTCGACGCGCTTGCGGTCGCCGCCGCCGCGGTCGGCACGTATTGGCTGAGCGTTTCGGTCGGCCTCGGCCCGGTGCTGGCTTCCGCGGCCGTCGGGCTGACGGTCGGCCTCGCGATTCGGCGCGTCGACGGCGCGGCCTACTGTGGCTCGTTCGTCGGCATGGCCTCGCCCGCGCTGTTCCCGTCGCTCGAGTGGGTCGCACTGGCGGGGCTGCTCGCCGGCCTCGCGTTCGTCGCGACGGCGGAATCGTTCGGCGGCTTCGGCGGAAAGTACGGGACGATCGCGCTCTTCGGCTGCATCGCGACGGTGTTGCTGACTGACGTCGACTACGCCGGCGGGGGATCGCTCGCGTGGCGGCTCGCCCCGGCGATCGTCGTCGTCGCCGTCGTCGCTGCGGTCGTGACGATCGGACTCCGCACCCACGGCGGGCTGAGTTCGGTCGTCGCCTCCGCGGCGGTCGGGGTCGTCGCCGGCGTCGCGTTCCCGCCGCTGCTCCCGGACCTGGGGGCGACGCTGGCTACAGTCGCCTTCTGTGCGTCGTTCGTCGGGATGTCGAGCGGCGAGCGGTTAGAAGGCACAGGCCAAGTCGCGGGTGCCGGGCTCCTCTGTGGCGTCGTTTTTCTCGCCGTTTCGCCCGCGCTCGCCGGCGCGGGTGGTAAACTCGGCACGACCGCGTTCGTCTCCTGTCTCGCCGTCGCCGGCGCGTTGCGACTGCCCGCCGTCGTCCGCTCGCGGGGCCGCCGCTTTCCCCCGAGCCGTTGACCGCCGCGCCCCCCACTTAATCGGCCGAGATCCCGCAGGTCCCCTCGTAGGCCACGTCGGAGACCGACTCGATCTCGGGGTCGTCGCCACACACGGGACACGCCGGGTTCGGCCGGATGGGAACCTCCTCGAAGCTCATGTCCATCGCGTCGTACATGAGGAGTCGCCCCTCGAGCAGGTCGCCCGTCCCGAGCAGGTACTTGACCGCCTCCGTGGCCTGGATACAACCGACGGTTCCGGGGAGGACGCCGAGTACGCCCGTCGTCGCGCAGTCGGGGACGGTGCCGGGCTCGGGAGCTTCGGGGAAGACACACCGGTAACACGGCCGTGGCTCGTCACCGCCGCGCTCGTTCGTAAAGGACGTCAGCTGGCCCTCGAAGCGGTAGATCGCGCCGTGGAACAGCGGCGTCTCAGTGAGGACGCAGTGATCGTTGAGCAGGTAGCGGGTGGCGAAGTTGTCGCTGGCGTCGAGGACGATGTCGTACCCGGCGACGAGGTCGTCGACGGTGTCGGCCGTAACGCGGGTTTCGTGTGCGTCGACATCGATGTCCGGATTCAGGGCCGCGACGTAGTCGGCTGCGCTCTCGACTTTCGGCCGGCCGACATCGGCATCGCCGTGGACGATCTGTCGTTGCAGGTTCGAGCGCTCGACGACGTCGTCGTCGACGATTCCCAGTCGGCCGACGCCGGCCGCGGCGAGATACTGGATCGCCGGCGAGCCGAGGCCACCCGCGCCGACGACCAGGACGGCGCTCTCGAGCAGCCGTTGCTGGCCGTCCGGACCGATCTCGTCCATGATGACGTGTCTCGAGTAGCGGTCGAGTTGGGTCGTGTTCAGGCGCAGGTCGCTCATATCGTCCCGTTTGCGCGAGAGCGAGAAAAGTCCGCGGGTCGATCCGGCGGCGGACGGGCTCGCCGGGGCGATACGGCGGCAGAACGGTTCCGTGGCCGTCGGAACGACGCGTGAGCGCGGAAAGGAGGCAGGATCTTCATCGACCCAACGATTTAATACTGTGGTTCGTATTCACATACATATGGCAACCTCACCCACGGATGCCGGTGACGACGTCATCGATCAATTCCTGTCCGATCGCGGTCACTCGGTCGAACGAGTAGGGTGGGAGCAGGAGTATAACAAGAAGCAGTGCCCCGATTGCGGCGGTCTCCACGACACGTCAGCCAGTTCCTGTACCGTCTGCGGGTGGGAACCCGCGCCCTGACTGACAGCGACCGGGCGCTCCTCTCGCCCGCCGAAACCGTGTTTTCCGCTCCTCGTTGGACGATTTCTCAGCACCCTCGAGCAGTTCTTATCGTTCTTGATCCGACACAATTATAATGCATTACTGACCATATCCGATTGAGAAGAACGATGCCGGAATGCCAGAACTGCGGCGCGTTCGTTACGGACGCGTACGCTCGGGTCTTCACCCCCCGCGATGTCGACGAACCGCGCGTCTGTCCGGACTGTCAGGACAAGATTCGCGACGGTGCGGACATCAGAGACGCCCGCTCTCCACGCGATCCCTGACCACTGGTTTCTGTCGACGAAAACCCACGTCACTTATGGGTGTCGCGCTCCTGTTCAGCTACAATGACTACGACGGACACGACGGTTACCCGCCTGTTCGGTGGTCCGGGAAGCGGCAAGACGACTGCCCTTCTGGACCACGTCGAGGAAATCCTCGAGCAGGACGGCGTCACCTTTCGGGATATTCTCGTTGTTTCGTATACGCGAGCGGCGGCCCAGGAGGTGCGGGAACGCCTCGCCGAACGACTCGACGAAAGCCCGCGTGCGCTGCAGGGCAACGTCTGTACGATGCACGCGAAGGCCTACGAACTGCTCGATCTCTCTCGAAGCGATGTCATCGGCGAGTCGGACAAAGAGGAGTTCTGCGAGGAGTACGGCATCGAGTACGAGGACGAGTACTCGGGTGCCGGCCGCCGGACCGCCCGATCGACGACCATCGGGAACAAGGTCATCGCGACGAGCCAGTGGCTCCAGCGGACCAGCCGCGATGTTTCGGACTGGTACGACGTTCCTTTCCAGTGGGACGAAGAGGAGGTCCGTCTCCCGCCGGAAATCGACCCCAACGCCCAGGAGGGCAACAAGTACACGCCGACCTGGCCCAGCGACGACGACCGGATCGACGTCCCCGAAGCCATCCGTGCATGGCGTTCCTACAAGGGTGAACACGGCAAGATCGGCTTCGCGGACATGCTCGAGCGAGTCGAACAGCGCTCGCTGCTCCCGAACGTCGACTATCTGGTGATCGACGAGTTTCAGGACATCACCACGCTCCAGTACGACGTCTACGAGGAGTGGAAGCCTCACATGGAACAGGTCCTGATCGCCGGCGACGACGACCAGGTCGTCTACTCCTGGCAAGGCGCTGACCCGGCACTGCTCCTCGACGAGGAGGTCGACGAGGACGTCATCCTGCCGAACTCCTATCGACTCCCGTCGAACGTGCTCAACGCGGTCAACAAGGAGATCCGCCACATCGACCAGCGTCAGGACAAGGACCTCAAGCCACGCACCGAAGGCGGCTCCGTCGAGGCTCGCACGAACGGATCGATGCTCGACGTGGTCCGGATGGTCCGGCGTACCCTCGTCGAGGGCGACGGCACCGTGATGGTGTTGTTCCGTGCCCGGTACCAGATGTTCCAGTTCATCGACGAGTTCATCACCGAAGGCGTCCCGTTCACGTCGCTGACCGACCAGCGGATGTGGACCGACCGACTCACGCAGTACGTCCGCGCAGTCGAGGCCATCGACGCCGGCGAGGACGTCACCGGCCTGCAGGCACGCCGACTCGCCGACATGCTTCAGGAGTCGGCTTTCGGGACCCAGGAACGCGACGACCTCTTCGACGAGATCGACGACCGACAGGAGGATGCGGGCATCGAGGACCTCGAGAACCTCATGATCCCCGCCGAAGTCGTCGAGGACCATGCCCCGTTCATGCCCGGCCCCGATTCGGCGGCCGACATGCTTCGGAAGGTCACCAACTTCCAGAAGAAAAGCGTCCGGTCGTACTTCGCCATCGGCGAGTATCAAGGGATGGACACCGACCGCGTCCGCGTCGGCACGATCCACTCCGCGAAGGGTCGCGAAGCCGACCACGTCCTCGTCGGGACGGACCTCACCGAAAAGGTCGTCGAGCAGATGGTCGCCACCGTCGACGACCCCGAGGACGTTCCCGGCTGCGAGGAGTTCACCAAGACCACCTCGCCGGTTCCGGTGTTGACGGACAACGAACGCCGGGTGTTCTACGTCGGCATGTCCCGGGCTCGCGAACGACTCGTCTTGCTCGAGAACCTCGTCGACGGTGCGCCGACGCTGCCGATCGACGTCCTGCTCAGGAACCAGTTGACCGACTCGACGCTCGAGGAACTGATCGAGCAGGCCCAGGAACCCGTCCCCGACGCGGATGCAGACGAGGTCGAGCCCGAAGCCGAAGCGCCGTGACTGGTGGGAACGGCGGCGGTACTGACCGATTCGGAGACGGGTCGGCCGCCCGTCAGCGACGCGACCACGCAACCGGCGTCGTGTCGGCCGCCCTCGCGGACCGCGATGCGGCCGCGTTCGTCCACGCCGGGGCCGACAGCGATCCGGGGATTCGGTACGCTCGTCCGACACCGACGACCGGTCCCACCGCGGTCGCGTACGACGGGATCGAAAACGAGTGGCTCGTCCGCTCGGCGGCCGACGACGCGAGCGGGCATCCGGCCAAGCGACTCGCGTCAGCACTCGCCGACCGCGGTCTCGAGGGCACGGTTTTGACCCCGCCGCGGGTCCCACACGACGCCGCGCTCTATCTCGAAGGGGAAGGGTTCGACCTCGCGTCGACGGATGCCCTCGAGCGGGCGCGAGCGACGAAGACGGACGGCGAACGGGAACGGATCGCAGCCGCCCAACGGGCGGCGAGTGCCGGAATTCGGCGAGCGGCGTCGCTCCTCGCCGACGCGACGGTCGTCGACGGACGGCTCGCGATTGCCGATGGAGACGGGACCGGAAGCGAGCCGCTAACGCCCGCCCGACTTCGGACCGCCATCGATGTGGCAGTCGTCGGCGCGGGTGCGTTTCCGGCCGGTAACACCGCCGTCGATCCCGGATCCGATACAGGGGCCGACGACCCACTCCGGCCGGGCGAACCGATCGTTCTCGAGGCCGCTCCTCGCGACCCGACGGGCTACTACGGCGGCCTCGTTCGGACGCTCGTCGTCGACAGCGACGGCGGCCGCGAACGGCGAGTCCACGTCGCCGTCACCCAGTCGTTCCGGTCGGCGCGATCGATGCTGACCGCCGGGACGGAGTCGGTGACCGCCGTCGCGGCCGATCTCGAGGCGGAGGTCCGGTCGTTCGGCTTCGCCGAGGGGGACGCGATCGAAACCGACGTCTCGGGCGTCGGACTCGAGCCTCGCGAGCGGCCGCTCGCGGGCAGCAGCGACGTCGGTCCCGGGACCGTGGTGCGACTCGACGTGGCTGGACACGTCGACGCGAACGTTCGGGTCCGGATCGCCGACGTGCTGGCGGTCCACGAGGCCGGCGAACGCCCCGACTGGCTCGCCGCGCCGTCGCAATCGCTCGAGCCGACCGCACTGCTCGACTAACGGCGCGATCCGTCGTCGTCCGACTCGGACTCCGACTCTTTCGCGACCGTGCCGACGACCCGTTTTGCCAGGAGTTCGGGCACGTCGGTGGGCATGGTCAGCGTGTGTTGGATGACGACGAGTCCGATCGCGAGTCCGACGAGCGCCATGCCGACCACCGTCTGTCCGCGACCGAGCGCGAGTTCGAGCCCGGCGATCGCCGCGGGAAGCGCGAGAACGAGGGTACCCGCGAGTTTGATCGTATCGATAATACCGGCCATTGGCCCGAGATAGTGCGGCAACCGCTAAAAACGCGGCGGCGTGTCGGTCCGAGCGACCGACGCCGGGGCCGGACCCGGAACGGCTTTGCCTCGTCGCGCGTCAGGTTCGGATATGTTCACGGGGATCGTCGAGGAGACCGGCGAGATCGTCGCTCGAGAGCGAACCGATGACGGCCACCGGCTGCGGATCGGAGCCGACGAGGTCGCGACGGGGCTCGTCCACGGCCAAAGTATCAGCGTCAGCGGTGCGTGTCTCACAGTCGAGCAGTTCGCCGAGGGCGAGTGGTTCGAGGTGTTTCTCGCGACGGAGACCGTCGAGCGGACCTATCTGGGCGACCTCGACACGGGTACGTCGGTCAACCTCGAGCGGGCGATGCCGGCCGACGGCCGGTTCGATGGCCACGTCGTACAGGGGCACGTCGACGCGGTCGCCACCGTGACGAACGTCGAATCGGTCGCGGAAGACTGGCTCTTCGAGTTCGAGTTGCCCGCAACGTACGACCGGTACGTCGTCGAGAAGGGCTCGATCACGCTCGACGGGATCAGCCTGACCGTCGCGGAACTGGACGCCGAGCGCGGTCGGGTCACCGTCGCCATCGTTCCGACGACCTACGAACTGACGACGCTCGCCGACAAGGAGCCCGGCGATCCGGTTCATCTCGAGGTCGACGTGCTCGCGAAGTACGTCGAACGGCTGCTCGAGGCCCGGTTCGACTGACAGCCGGGGGCTCTTTCCTGCGATATCGGCCTGTGGGTCGTCGACTGACTGGCGGATCGCGGCATCTGCATCGGCCTCGAGTCGAGATCGGAACGGGACGTGGGAGACGGTCAGCGCTGTGGCGGCTCGAACTCGGTCAGTTCCGGTCGCACGCCGCCGTCGGCGTTGCTCGTAACCGCCTGATAGGTCCGGCGGTAGCGAGCGAGCTTGCGGTAGAGATAGTAACCGATCGTGAGATCGTAGAGCACCACGTAGCTCACGAACGCCAGTCCGTAGCTGAGCGGGAGGTACGTGGTGAGGATGTCGGGCACGATGCCGACCGTGACGTTGTACGTCCCGTGGACGAAGGCGGCGACGAGCAGTCCCTTGAGGACGATCGGCCAGAAGTAGTCGCGGTTGAACTTCGCCAGCCCGAGGTAGTAGCCCGCGATCGCGGAATAGATGACGTGGCCGGGGCCGGCCAGCGCGCGAACCGTCGCGATGCCGCCGGCAGTGACGAACACGCCCGCCTCCGGATCGGCTTCGCCGACGACGCGGCCGATGTAGATCGCGTTCTCGATGGCCGCAAAGCCAAGTCCCGCGACGGCACCGTAGACCGCCCCGTCGATGACCGCGTTGAAGCTGGTGCTCCGGTAGGCGAACACCTGGACGGCGAGCAGTTTGACCGTCTCCTCGATCGGACCGACGATCAGGTAGAAAAAGAGGACGCCGCTGCCGATCCCGAGCACCGCCTGGCTGAGCGAGTTGACGACGGCGGCGAACGTCGCGAAGAGCACACCGAGCAGAAAGGTCGCGACGAGCAACGGGAGCGGTTCGCTCGTCGTGATATCGGCGTACCAGATGTACGCTGCGAGTAGTCCCGCGGGGACGACGGAAAGCGCGAAGAAGAGTCCGATGAATGGGTCCTCGAGGATGAGCGCGGCAGGGGAGACGAGCAGGGAGAGTGTGATCGCGACCGCGATCAACAGGACGATGGCCCGAAACCCGTAGCTGACCGCGGTGTAAAGCGTGTACGCGAGCATGTCCGGAACCGATCGCGGTTCCCAGGTGGAGATATCATAGAGGTCCATCGACCCGCCGTCGCGTCGCTCCTCGGCTCGTTCGACCGGGTCGCGCCTTCGCTGCATGGCCGAGTGTAGAGTCGCCGGCCCGGTATAGGTTCGGTAACCGGCGATGAAAGCGGGACGGCACGCCTCGTTCGACGACGACGCATCGCTCGGCCGGCCGACAGCACGCGCGACCGCGGATCGGTTGAGTGAGCTGTCGTGCTACGCCGTTCTCAGCAGACGGCGACTGCGGGACCCGACACGGACTCGGAATCATCAAAGGCCTCCCGGCCCAACCGACCGACATGCACTTCGATCAGCGAACTCAGCAGGCGCTTCGCGATGTCGGCCTCGAGACCGACGACCTCCGGGCCGCCTCCGAGGCGGTCGTCGACGCCGTCGCCGAGGACGCGGCGGCGCTCGAGGCCTTCTTCGACGAGCACGATATCGTCTACTCCGACATGGAGTTGGCACACTCGAGTGCGGCGTATCCCGAACACGAGGTCGACTACGCCGACATCACGACCCACGCCGACGAGATGCGCGGCTGGCTCCGATTCGAGACGTGGGGCGTACCCGTCGAGGGCGGTCGCATCCTGGACGATGGCTCCGTCGAACTCTCGCTCGGGCCGACGATTAACGACCGCGTTCGGTTCGCGACCGACCGCGAAACGCTGCGGTGAGTCCCATGGGTGAACGAGGACCCGGCGCGCTCGAGCGGTTTCTGCACCGACGAACGACATCTACACCCGCAGGGAGGGATCGATGACGACGGCTCGAGTCCGGGGTATCTACACGACGGCAGTCACACACATCCTGAGCGAGGCCGGCTCCGAGGTCGTCCAGGCCTCCGAGCCGATCCGGGAGCGGTTCGAGCAATCGTTCGACGCCGCGCCGGCCGCCGTCTCGATCGAGACGACCCGCGATCGACTGGGTGTCGAAGTCTCGGGCGACCCCGACGCGGTCGAGACGGTCGCAGGCGAACTCGAGAACCTCGCCATCGACACCTTCCGTTGGGACGACGAGACCCCTCGCGGGGCGGTCTTCGACGCGGCGGTGCTCGAAGCCAGCGGCGGTAGCGGTGCGGTCGTCGACCTCGGCGACGGCCGCCGTGGCTACCTCAACTACGACGACGCCGACGGGTACGTCGACGGCGGCGACCGGTACCGCGTGCAGGTTCACGAGCCCGCACCGCCGTGGGCCGACGACCGCCCGCTCGTGCGGCCGGCCCTCGAAGTCGGCGGCGGGCTCTGTACCCTTTCCCGGAACCGGACCGGCGTCTCGGCGGCGATGGGCGGCGACCGCGCGGAGGAACTCGTCGGCATGACCGACTTCCTTTCCGCCGACGTTCCGGACGGGTGGGGTCTGCGCTGGCAACACGCCGCCGCCGACGCGGATCTCGAGGCGATGGGCACCGCCCTCGAAGACGCTGTGACGCGAGCGCGGGCGCTCGAGGACGCCCTCGCCGACACACCGGCCGAGCCGGGCGAGCCGGGGCTCCTCGCCACACCCCGAACGACGGCGTGGTGCTGGTTCGGCCGCGACGCTCGGTTCGCGCTGGACGGCGCTCGACGGCAGGTGGCGGCGACCATGCCGGGACACCACCGGACGAAGGCAGCCGACCGGGCCGCGAGCGCGGCGGTCGACTTCGCCGAGGCCGTCTGTGGCTCCCTCGGGGACGACACCGGCGTCGAGGGCGACGAGTTCCCCTTCGCCGCGGTCGCCCGTCAGTTCGGCCCGACCAGGGGGGACCGCCTCGAGATCGGCCACGGCAAACCCGACGGCCGACTCGTCTCGCTGGGTCGCGGCGAGGTCACCGACTGGGACCCCGACGGGAAGATAACCCTCGAGCGCTCCATGAGCGCGGGCGGCAGCTACGACGCGCTCGGCGTGCCGAAAGAGGCGGGCGACGTGGCCGTGACGAAGTTCCGCGAGGGTCGCTGGTGGTATCCGACGACGTACAAGGCCGCCGACGGTACGCCAAAGGGGACCTACGTCAACGTCTGTACGCCGATCGAACTCTTCCCCGATACCGTGCGGTACGTCGATCTCTACGTCGACGTCATCCGGCGGAGCGACGGGACGGTGGAGATCGTCGACGCCGACGAACTCGAGGCCGCGATCGGCGACGAACTGGTCGCCGAGGACCTGGCCGAGAAAGCGATGGACGTGGCGACAGCCGTCGAGCGCGCGCTGTCGAAATAGGGGCCGTCCCACGTCCGTCCGTTCGGAACGTCGCGAGAGCCAAACGCGATCAGTCGGCGGTGCTCGCGACCGCGTCGAGACCGGGAGCGGTCGGGAGCAGACCGACGTATTCGTCGAGGTCGAGTGCGAACTCACCGTCCTCGACGGCCGTCGGCCGACGCCAGCGGAATTCGAACTCGGCACCGTGTTCCTCGCCGCCGTCAGTGACGACGTGACGCCAGTGGTCGCGCGGTTCGTACACTGTCGCGTGGAAGAAGTGCCGCACGTACCGCTTTGGCGGCTCCTCGCGGCGCGTCCAGATATCGGTCGTCAGGTGTCGCGTTCCGTTCAACGTTCCGAGGCCACTCTCCTCGCGGACCTCCCTGAACAGCGCTTCTCGCGGTGATTCGCCCGTCTCGAGCGTTCCCTTCGGGACCTGTAACCCGTCGTGTTCCGGCCCCTCGAAAACCAGTAGCTCGCCCGTTTCGCGAGTGATGTACGCACACGCCTTCCGGACGTACGTTACGTCGCTCATGACATTCATAACACACCGTTCCACGGTAAAACGCTGTCATAGGGGTGATTGAATGAGTATAAGGGAATTGTGTAGTCGAGTCGGTCACCCGGCGACTCGCGAGCGGGTCAATCGGTTCCGCGTCCTCGAGCGGGTCAATCCGAGGCGACGGTCGGTTCTGCGTCCCCACTGGGCGCGTCGCCGTCGAGTCGGGTAAACAGGGTCGCGAGCGCCGGCCCGGAGACGTTGTGCCAGACGCTAAAGAGCGCCGGGATCAGCGCGGCGCTCGGACTGAAATAGGTCGTCGCTAACGCGACGGCGAGCCCGCTGTTCTGGAGGCCGACCTCGAACGCACACGCCCGTGCTCGGTCTTCGGTCATGTTCGTCGCATGCCCGACGGCGTAGCCGGTCCCCAGACCGAGCCCGTTGTGGACGACGACCGCGAAGAAGACGAGGGCGCTCGCGCCGAGGATCGTCTCGACGCTGAGTCCCACGACGGCCGCGACGATGGCGACGATCGCGATCACGCTGATCGCGGGGAAGATCGACAGCCCCGCCTGCGCGACCGCCGGCGCGTACGCGTCGAGCAGATGGCGCAAGACGAGACCAGCGACGACCGGGAGCAAAACGACCTGGACGATCGAGGTCGCCATCGCGGCGAACGTGACGGTAATCGACTCGCCCGCAAGCAGGACGATCCACGCCGGCATCACGAGCGGCGCGGCGATCGTCGTCACCGACGTGATCGATACGGACAGTGCGACATCGCCACGACCGAGGTAGGTCATCACGTTCGACGCGGTTCCGCCCGGCGCTGCGCCGACGAGGATCAATCCGAGGCCGATCTCCGCCGGCAGCCCCAGCACGGCGACGAGGACGTAAGCGATCGTCGGCATCAGAAGCCACTGCCCCAGCGCCCCGATGAAGACGTCCCGCGGGCGCTCGAGGATGCGACGGAAGTCATCGGGAGTCAGGGTCAGTCCCATCCCGAGCATGATAATGCCCAGCAGCGGCGTGATATAGGGTTCGATCCAGGTGAACGTCTCGGGCGAGTACAGTGCCAGCGGGGAAACGATCAGGACCCAAACGACGAAGTACTTGCTCGTCACCGCGCCGATCCGTTCTACCGATCGCTGTACGGTCATACAACCACCACAATGTGAAACATACTCAGCCGTCTGTGAGTGTCATACATCAATACAACGACTTCAGCGTGCACTCGTGTCCGATTCGCTCCACGCGAACGGGTCCGATCGGCGACCGACGGCAGAACGGTGGCCGTTCGAACGGCGAGTACGGACCCGCGTGGGGCGTCCGGCCTAACAACGGGACCCGGTCGCAAAGTTGTCTTCGGCTACCGCCCGCCCGCAAACCGGGCAGCCGTTCGCCAGCGTCGCCTCGCGCATCGGATCGGTCACCGGAATCTCCCGACGACAGTCGGGACAGGTGAATTCGTACGGTGTCATGGGTCTGGATGGGATTCGTCGACTAGA
This sequence comes from Natrinema pallidum, assembly GCF_005890195.1. Classification (NCBI taxonomy): domain Archaea; kingdom Methanobacteriati; phylum Methanobacteriota; class Halobacteria; order Halobacteriales; family Natrialbaceae; genus Natrinema; species Natrinema pallidum. The sequence continues at coordinate 1,813,319 of NZ_CP040637.1, forward strand.
CGTTCGGTCCGTATCCGGATAGGATGCTGACCCAGATATGGAGGGACGTATATACGCGGGACACCGCCGCTCACTCTCGCTCCCGTGCCGCGTCCCGAGTACCGCTGCTCGCGGTCGTCCCTCGAGACGACGCTATCCTCTCGAGCGCAACGGACGGGCCACGCCGTTCGGCCGGCGGACGCGACCCTCATTGCGACGGTCAGGGCTCGTCACAAACAGGCTAAATGGTTATGGGTTGGGCGGTGCTAGCAGTACTGATGAGCACGTTAAACGAGGAGATGTCCGACGTTCGGTCGGAGGTCGACGACGTGCGGACCCGGCTCAGAGAGGACGTTCCGGAGCTCTTCGAGTTCGCCGTCACCGTCGGCAATATCACGTACAACGCCAACAGCAACAGCGTCTCCGTCACGGTCGAACCGAGTTCGCAGGCGCGAGCGCAACTCTCGGACCGGCTCGGAGGCGTGAACGTGAAAACGGACGGGACGCTGGAGTTCGAATTCAGGCTCTCGGAATCGACGGCCGATTAGACCGAGGCGGCCGGCCCCCGCTCGAGACGGGCGATCAGTCGGCCGCGAGTTTGTCCAGGCCGGCCGATTCGATGTCCGCGCCGTCGACCGAGGAGCGCAGGGCGTCCATACCGTCGTCGCGGTCGATGTCGAAGTCGGTCTCGTACAGCTCCGCAACGCGGGTCATCTCTGCGTCGGTGAGCGTCGGCACGTCGCTGGCAGCCGCCCACTCGTCGATGTCCGCCTTCGTGCGGAACGTCGGCGTCACGGTCGCGACCGGCTCGTGACTGAGGAGCCACGCGATCGACGCCTGGCCCATCGTCCGCTCGCCGTCGCGTTCCAGGAAGCGCAGTTGTTCGAGTTTCTCCCAGCCGGTCTCGTACCACTCGTCGGGGCGGAACCCACGGTGATCGCCCTCGTCGAGTTCGGTCTCGGGAGTAACTTGCTCGTTTAGGATCCCCGATGAGTGGGGCACGCGGGGGATCAGGCTCGTCGACGAGCCGGTCCGCTCGATCGTCTCGAGGAAGTGGTTCCCGACCTCCTGCTCGAGGACGTTCCAGACGAGTTGGACTGAATCGAACTCCTCCTCGATGGCGAGGTCGCCTTCCGCGAGCCAGCCGATCGAGGGGCCGAGCGCGAGGCCGGTGGCGTCGATCAGGCCCTCCTCCTCGAGTTCATCGAGCAGTTCGAGCACGTCGGGCGTGATCTCGTCGACGTCCGCGTTGTGGAGTTGGAGGATGTCGATGGAGTCGAGGCCGAGGCGCTCGAGGCTCTTGTCGACGGCGTCGCGAAGGTACGTCGGCTCGATCGATTTGGGGAGTTCGCCGTGGCCGGCCTGGGGGTTGTCGTAGAAGTCGTAGCCGACTTTCGTCGCGATCGTGACCTCGTCGCGGACCTCGGCGAGCGCCTCGCCGACCAGTTCCTCGCTGTTGCCGTGCCCGTAAACGTCGCCCGTGTCGAAGTAGGTGATCCCCTGCTCGACGGCGTACTGGAGCATCTCGATCGCGTCGTCGTCCGAACGGTCGCCCCACCAGTCGGTGCCGACGGTCCACGCGCCGAAACCGACTTCGCTGACCTCGACGCCCGAGTCGCCCAGTTCGCTGTAGTGCATGTTCGGCCCTTCGGAGCGTGGGAACTTATGGTGAACGGAACGCCCGAGCGGTCGCTCCGAACGGGTTCGGGTCGCTGCCCCCTCCAGTCGAACCATTCTTGCCCTGTGGCTGACAAATAGGTGTATGGACAACGGTCGCACTCGGGCCCGGAATTCCAGCCGGCTCCTGCTGGCGATCCTCCTCGCTCTCGTCCCGCTCGGACTCGTCGTCGTGCGGTTTCTCGAGATGCCCGGGGATCGCGTCACGGTCGGCGCGGTCGTAGGCGGCGGGTTGCTGGTGATCGGCGCGCTCGCGCTGCCCGCGTTACTGCTCTCGGAGTGGCAGTCCGGCCGGGAGTGACCCGGCGACACCCGGGTGCGGTCCGCGTTCCCCGCCCGCACCGAACCACCCGTACCGGCGGGTCCGGCAACCCGGACCGCACAACCGAACCCCTATGAACGCGGCGGGCAATACCTCGGGGTATGACAAAGCGGTACGTGTCGCTCCCCGAGGAGGCGGACACGGGGATGCGCGAGTTCATCGATGCGGTCGATCGGCGACTCTCGAGCGACGAGGACACCTGCTCGGTCGTCGAGGACGTTCTGATCGACCTCTCGGGCGACCGCGAGGCCTACGAGCGCTGGCAGGACGGTGCGTCCGTCTCGGCGGCCGAACGGGTTCGCCTGCAGAGCTACGATCCCTGTAACACGACCCTCGAGAGCGAGTACTACGCCGAGAAGGACGAAGCGCAGTTCCGGCGGTCGAAACACCTCCAGTGGCTCTGGCGACAGTTCGATAGCCTGCCGATCGCGGACAACGTCGAGTTCGCCCTGCGGTTCCGGCGGATGCTCGCCGACCACCTCTTCGAGGAGTGTGGCGACGACTGTCGGTTTTTCAAAGGGATCACGTTCACCTACGGCCACAACATCACGATCGGTGACAACACGGTCGTCCACGACGACGTGCATCTGGACGACCGCGGCAAACTCACCATCGGCGACCGCGTCTCGGTCTCCGACGGCGTCCATATCTACAGCCACGACCACGATGTCGTCGACCAGACCGAGGTCCGCAACTACCACACGATCGTCGAAGACGACGTCCGCCTCACCTACGACGCGATGGTCCGCGCCGGCTGCAAAGTCGGCGAAAACGCCATCGTCGGTGCGCGCGGCATCGTCCAACACGACATTCCCGCCCACCACATCGCGATCGGGATGCCAGCCAAGAGCGTCAAGGTCAAACCCGGCTGGGAGGACGTCGCCACTCCGATCGACGACGCCGGCACCAACCGGCAGGACGAGCGCCACCTCGCGTACGATCTCTCCGCGGATCTCGAGGTCTTCGACGAGTTCCAGCGCGACCTGAACCAGCCATAGTACGTCGACAGCGACGGTTTCTGCGGTCGCCCTCGGAGCCGCGATTCGCCACGTCTCGGCGACGGGAGTCGGGTCTCGAGCGCCGGTTGCAATCGCAGGCGTACCGTTATTTATCGTCCCGCCGATGCAGTACGGTTGGTGAGTTGATGCCGGTGTGTACTACCTGCGAGAGTCCCGTCTCGTACGATTTCGCACGCGTGTACGGAGACGACGGAACCGTCGACTGGTGTCCGCGCTGTCGCACTGCACGCTGACACGGAGCAGGAGAGCGGAGCGCTGGACTTAACGAAGCGGAAAAACGGGATCGGAGCGCTAGCGATCGGTCAGCAGTCGTCGCAGGATATCACCGTAGGCGGGCCGGGTGATGAGCACCCCGATGAGCACGCCGAGGATGGTGATGATGGCGAAGCCCTTCAGATCGCCGAGGCTCAGGACCGCGAGCGGCGAGAGGGCGACGATGGTCGTCGCCGCGGCGGCACCGATGACCCAGAACGCCTTCCGGAACCGAGACTGGAAGACCCGTGCCGAACTGACATCGCCTTCGTCCAACACCTCGTCGGCGATGATCACGAGGTCGTCGACCCCGGTCCCGACGACGGCGATGAACCCGGCGACGTGGGAGAGGTCCAGCGGCATGCGTATCATCGCCGCGAACCCGAGCAGGATCACGACCTCCGACAGCGCCGTGACGATCATCGGGAGGGCGATTCGCGTGTCCGTGTATCTGGTGTAGACGACGCCGCTGACCGTGACCACCGAAAGCAGTCCGATCAGCAGGGAGTACTGCTTGAACTGATCGGCGTGGGCCGGCGTAATCGAGTAGATCTGGGCGCGTTCGGGGCTCAGGTCCAGCGGCGCACGCAGACTCCCGGCACGGAGGTTGACCGAAAGCGACTGGGCCTCCTGTTGGCTCGGTGCGCCCATCTGGAAGCTCGGATCGTTCACCCAGGTGCCGGCGATCATCCCGTCGGCGAGACCGCCCATCGAGTGGGCGTCGACGACCTCGTTGTCCGAAATAGTCAGTAGACAGTACTGTTCTCCCTCGTGATTAAAGCTGATGGAGCCGTTCTCCTCGGGGAGGTTACACGCGCCCTGTGGCGTATACCCCTCGTCGAGGAAGCCGTATCGCTCCATGTCCCGCTGGAACTGCTCGGCGGCCTCACCTTCCTTGACCTGCACTGGGACGACGTAGCCCTGAGATTGCCCCCGTGGTCCCTGTGGCTGCTGAGGGGGATCGACGTTGGCGATCTTGTCTTGGGTCAACACCGTCTCGTTCGTCTGGTTCCCGTTTTCGTCCGGGAAGTAGGCCACCACTTCGACGACCCCGCGCTCGGAGAGTACCCTCCGGAGCTCATCGGAACCCATGTTCGGCACTTCGACGACGATGTAGTTCGTGTCCTGCATCGTCTGCTCGGAGACCGAGCCCCCGGAGAGGCCCGCCTCGTTGATCTTCGTGCGCAGCGTACTGATGATCTCGGAGCGGGTCTGTTCGGTGACGCCGTCGCGAATGTCATCCTCGGAGGCGTCGACGTTCGCCGACTGCAGTGCCCCGGCGAACTCCGCTTGCGTCACGTTGTCGGTGAAGACCTCCGCGGAGACGGAGCCGCCGTCGTCGACGGTGACTCTGGCGTCGGCCTGATCCAGTTCGAGCTCCGTGTACAGCGTCGACTCGATCTCCTCGATCCGGTCCCCATCGACCTGCCCGCTGTCGCTGACGACGCCGGCATCGATGTCGGCGGCGGTCATCCCAGTTACCGGTGCCCTGACGCGGGTGCCGCCATCGAGATCGAGCCCGAACTCGAGGTTCGTCGGGCCGCTCTCGACGCTGTCGTTTGCGACGCTGCTGTCGGCGACGATGCCGCCGGGGACGAACAACGCGACGACGGAAAAGGCGAGAAACACCACGAGCAGGAGGACCCGCCAGTTTTGCTTGACGCCGTCGATCGGGTTCATGATCGTACCCCCTCGAACTTGTACCAGCGAAGCAAGCTTAGGTTCAGCATGTACGTGTTCATCAGGTCGGCCGCGAGGCCGACGAACAGGATGATTCCGATCGATGCTAGGAGATCGATGCTGAGTACGAACGCCGCGACGCCCATGACGAGCATCGCGGCCATCGACGTGACGGTCATCGTGATACCCGTTCGCATCGCGCGATGGGTGCTGTCGTAGAAATCACCACCCCGGCGCAGGATGTGATTGTTCAACAGGATATCGGAGTCCACCGAATACCCGATCAGCATCAACAGCCCGGCGACCGTCCCCAGCGAGAGCGGTATCCCGGTCAGCCGCATGAACGCGAGCGGGATCATGAGGTCGGAGAACGCCGAAATGATGATCGCGATCGACGGGACGAACGTCCGAAAGAGGATGAACGCGATCGCGCTCATGCCGACGAACGCGATGACGAGGCCGAACAACGCCGTCTGCTGGTTTTGTTGCCCGAACGTCGCGCCCATCGACGAGGCCGACTGAACGATATCGGCGCTCCCGTCCTGTTCGAGCCCCGATTCCGCCTGCGTCCGGAGCGACTGCAAGTCAGAATCGGAGAACTGCACGACGTACTGATTGTCGGTTCCCGTGCTTCTCACGTTCGCGTCTTCGTCGAACGCCCCGGCGATATCATCCTGGGGCGTCGATGTCTGCACCGTCAGTTCCGTCCCGCCGGCGAAGTCCATTCCCATCGGGACCGGAGAGCCCAAGACGAGAAACGACCCGACGAGGACGAGCAGTGCCACTGCGAGAACTGCAAGCGGGACCGCCGCGAGTTGGCGGTTACTGTACCGGGTGTAGTCGATCTCCGGTACGTCGAAATACGCCATATATCCGTCTACTGGTATCCCCCCCGAAGTAAGCCTTCTCAATTCCGACAGTCCGCACCCGACCACGCGAGTCACTCTGCAACGAGGACCACAGTTGCCGTGCCGGTTGCCAGTCCCGTAGCCGACATCGATACGACCGGTCGGTGTGAACCGTGCCGGTCAGTCTGGCAGGTATCGGACGCTCAAGACGCCGTCGTCGACCGATCGACGAACTTCCACGCGGACCGCCTCGAGCCGGGCCGCCCGCGAGATCGTCTCCTCGTCCGCGAGCACGTCTTGGGCTGCGGGTTCGACCTCGCCCTCGGGAACGCTGAAGACGTGGATTTCACCCGTCCCGGCACGGTCCTCCTGTACCAGGTCGCCGACGTCGGCATCGGCCGCCAACTCCTTTTCGTACGTGGTCGGCTCGAGGTCGCTGTCGACCAGTTCGATCGCGCGTCTGTCCGCGACGTCGACCAACTCCCAGGTAACGTCCAGCGGCGGCTCGGGTGCGACGGTCGCCTCGAGCACGTCGTGGACCTCGAGATCGGGGTTGGAGCCGAGGGTGTGAACCTGTGCGGTCTCGACATCGCGGACGACCGCCGAGTCGGTTTCGGCGTGTGTGACGACGAAAGTGCCGGTTTTCTCGGTCATGGGAGGTCGTAGCGGGCGGATCGGTTTCCCGGTTTCGGCTTTCGATCGCCGTCCGAACGTGAGTTGCAAGCGGCACCGTCGCCCGGTAGTGAGTCGCCCTCGCGCTCGCGTCACGGAACGTCTTTAGTCCGGGCGGTCGCGTACTGAGGCATGAACGTCGACATCGGAAACGCGCTTTCGTCGGTCGCGTCGCCGGGCGTCTCGAAGGACTCCCTCGAGCGATTGGATGAACGAGTGGCGACCGCCCACGAACGGATCGAGACGGGAATGGCGACCGAAGACCACGGGTATGAGGCGCTGAACCTGCCCGAGCGGACCGATCCGGATGAGATTCGTGCGGCGGTCGAGCCGATCGCCGACGCCGAGGCGCTGCTCACTATCGGGATCGGCGGGAGTTCCCTCGGCGCGGCGACGATCACGAACGCCCTCGAGTCGGACACCGAAACGGTGTTCCTCGACAACGTCGATCCCGAGTGGGTCTCGAACCACCTCGAGCGACTCCCGCTCGCGGAGACGGCGATCAACGTGGTTTCGCGTTCGGGGACGACGGCGGAGACGCTGGCGAACTTCCTCGTCGTCCGCGAGGCGTTCGAATCGGCCGGCGTCGACTGGACCGAACGGACCATCGTCACGACCGGCGACTCGGGGCCGCTCCGGGACCTCGCGGAACGACACGGACTGCCGTCGCTGCTGGTACCCGATGGCGTTCCGGGTCGCTTCTCCGCGCTGTCGGCGGTCGGCATGGTCGCCGCGGCCGTCTGCGGCCACGATCTCGAGGCACTGCTCGCGGGCGCGGCCGCCGAGCGCGAGACGCTGTCGGGGTCGCTGTTCGACTGCCCGGCCTACGCCTACGGCGCGACGACGTACGCACTGGATCAGCGGGGTGCCGGGATCAACGCGCTACTGCCCTACGCCGAGTCCCTCGAGACATCCGCGGAGTGGTTCGCCCAGCTGTGGGCCGAGAGCCTCGGGAAGGACGACCTCGGCCAGACGCCGGTGCGAGCCCTCGGCGTCACCGACCAGCACTCGCAACTACAGCTCTATCGTGCGGGCCCGCGGGACAAGCTCGTCACCTTCGTCACGACCGCGGAGAGTGCCGACCGCCCGATTCCCACCACCGAGGTCGAGGACCTGGCGTACCTCGGCGACGCGACGCTCGGCGAACTGCGTGCCGCGGAGTTCGAGGCCACGGAGGCCAGCCTCGCGGCCGCCGGCCGACCGAACGTCCGCGTCGAACTCGAGCGCGTCGACGAGTTCGAACTCGGCGGGCTGCTCTACGGCATGGAAGCCGCCTGCGTCCTCGCGGGCGAGCTCTACGGCGTGAACACGTTCGAACAGCCCGCCGTCGAGTGGGCGAAGAAGGCGACCCGCGGCCTGCTCGGCGGCGGTGACTTCGAGGAGGCCGCGGCCGTCGCCGAGAAGACCGAACTTCGAGTCGAGCGGTAGTCTGATATCCGTTCCCGACCGCCCGACTCGAGTCGGTGTGGTCGACCCGGTCGCCCCGTTCGGTTGCGGTGTGCCTATGAGTCCGGACACGAATACACCACTATGAGCCAGACTGCACGGGCCGACGACGCCGGCCCGATCGCATCCGACGTGGTCCCCGGCATCGGAACCGTCCTCTCGGCGGTCACGATGGTCGCCATGCTCGTCCCCGTTCGCAGCGGCGTCGACGATCCGACCGTCCTGACCGGGGCCGGGTTCGCCCTCGCTGCCGTCCTCGCGTTTCTGGCCCAGCGCCACGGCGGTCTCGAGGGGCGAATCGCCGGCCCGATCGCCGCCGTCTCGAGCGTGGCCGTCGTCATGCTCGCCGGCTACGCGTTGAATCAGGGTGTCACCGCGCCGGCCACGCTGCCGACGAGTTCGGTGTCGATTCCGATCGTTTTCGTCGCGTTCATCACCGGTGGGCTCACCGCCGCCGCCGGAGTCGCGGATTACCACGGGATCAGCGGGCAGGGGCTCGTGCGTCGGAGCCTACAGGTGGTCGTGCTCTCCGGCGTCGGTATCGCAGGGCTCCTCGTGACGCCGTTGGTTTACGCCACCCTCTCGCTTCCGGTTTCCGCGCTGCTCGAGCCGCTTTCGGAGGTCGAAAACACGGTTTTCACCCAGTTCTGCATGGCCATCGGAGCGACGCTCGTGGCGGGCGGATATCTCGCACTGACTGATCGGGACCGCTCCTTTATCGACATCCGACGGCCGACGCTACGGGATGTCGGCTGGACCATCGGAGGATTGGTCGTGCTCTTCGGGGTGCTCTTCGTGATTTCCGTGGTCATGCAGTCGGCCGGCGTGGAAAGCGCCGAGCACTCGACGACCCAGCGGGCCCAGGAGAACCCCCAACTCATGCTCGTGTTGGTGCCGTTCGCCGTCCTGATTATCGGCCCGTTCGAGGAACTACTCTATCGGAACGTCATCCAGAAGTCGCTGTACGAGTCGTTCTCGCGGGCCGGCGCGGTCGCCGTAGCAAGCGTCATCTTCGCGTCGGTACACGTGCTCGCGTACGCCACCGCCGGACTGGGCGCGGTGATCGCCAGTCTCGGGACGATCTTCGGGCTCGCGATCGTGCTCGGAACGATCTACGAGCGGACCGACAACCTCCTCGTCCCGGCGCTGATCCACGGGGTCTACAACGCGTTGCTCTTCGCGAACCTCTATTTCATCTACGGCTGATCGAGCGCGGTCTCGGCGGGACTACCGGGCGGCCGATTCGACAGAAGGGGAACGCGGGCTACGACGGGTTCTTCCGGGCCAGTTCGGACCCGCAGATCGGACACCGGTCCTTCTCCTCGTCGAACTCGCGGCCACAGCCCTGACACTGATACAGCCACTGGCGCTGTTCGTCGATTCCCTCCCGGGCGATCACCTCGACCGCGACGTTGAGTTTCTCCGCGACGTTTTGCATCGCGTAGTCGTCGGTCACCAGGGTCGCATCGAGTTCGAAACTCGCCGCGACGAGCCGAACGTCGGTGTCCGAAAGGACATCGAGGTCGCCGGACTCGCGTGCCGCGCGTTCGACCTTCTCGGTGGTATCGTCGTTGGGAATATGAATGTGCATCCCGGAGCCCTCCATCGCATCGTAGCGGTAGGCGCTCTCGTCCTCGAGTTCCTCGCGGACGAGCGGGATCGTTGCAGTCTGTTCTGTCGTGTGAAAGTCGTGGATAAAAGCGGAGGAGTCGAGAACGTACATACCGTTAGCGCTGGACGACGATGTAGTCTTTCACCGCTTGGACGCGGTTAACGGGAACGAGAAAGCGGCCGGCGTCGTCGTTGTCGAAATCGACGGCGCGCCGGGACAGTTCCTCGTCGGGCTCGATGACGAGATCGTGAAGTTTGCCGGATTTCAGATCCATCGTGATGTTGTAGAGCAGTCCGAGCTCGGTGCCGTCGGAACCCATGACGGACTTCCCCGAGAGGTTTTCAGCGAGTATATCGCTCATGCATGCCCGTACTTACTAATCGGTATTAAAGACCACGGGGTCCGGCATACGAGCGGCAGACACCGGCCGGGACGAGCGTGCGATGTCTCGGCGATCGGGATGGCAGTTGACCGAACTGCATCGGTTGCCGGTCCGCTCATCACCGACGAGGTGGCTCGCGGGCGGACGTGCGCGGTGGACCGTCGATGACGATGGGTTTAACTACGGTGCTACGGAGGTTTTAGGTAAGACCTTCTCGGGTGGTTCATCATGTCGGACACGGATACACGCGACCCCACATCTCTCAGAACGCCGATCGTCGCCGTCCTCGGACACGTCGATCACGGCAAGACAAGTCTCCTCGATAAGATCCGCGGCTCCGCGGTCATCGAGGGCGAAGCAGGCGCGATCACCCAGCATATCGGCGCGACCGCCGTTCCGCTGGACATCATCTCCACGATCGCGGGCGAACTCGTCGACCCGGACGACTTCGACCTCCCCGGCCTCCTCTTCATCGACACCCCGGGTCATCACTCCTTTACCACGCTGCGCTCCCGCGGGGGGGCGCTGGCCGACATCGCCATCCTCGTCGTCGACGTCAACGACGGCTTCCAGCCCCAGACGCTCGAGGCTCTGGACATCCTCCGGCGGTCGGAAACCCCGTTCATCGTCGCGGCGAACAAGATCGATACCGTTCCGGGCTGGAACGCAAACGAGGATTCGCCGATCAACGACACCTACGAGGCTCAATCCGATCGCGTACGCGAGCGGCTGGACGAGAGTCTCTACGAGATCATCGGCAACCTCTCCGACGAGGGGTTCTCCGCGGACCTCTACTGGCGCGTCCAGAACTTCCAGCGCAACGTCGGCGTCGTCCCCGTCTCGGCGATGACCGGCGAGGGGGTCCCGGACCTCCTGACCGTCATGATGGGCCTCTCCCAGCGCTACATGAAAGAGGAGATGGAGATTGACGTCGCCGGCCCCGGCGTCGGCACCGTTCTCGAGGTCAAAGAGGAGAAAGGGTTCGGGACGACGGTCGATACGGTACTGTACGACGGGACGATCCGGTCGGACGATCGGATCGTCGTCGGCGGGCAGAACGAACCGATCGTCACCGACGTCCGCGCGTTGCTCCAGCCGCGGCCGCTCGCGGAAATCCGGACCGAGAGTCGGTTCGAAAAGGTCGACGAAGTGTCGGCCGCGTCCGGGATCAAGGTCGCCGCGCCCGAACTCGCGGACGCGATGGCCGGCGCGCCGGTTCGGGTCGTCCGCGACCGCGATCTCGACGCGGTCATCGACGAAGTTCAGGCCGAACTCGCGGATATCGCCGTCGACACCGCCGAGGAAGGCGTCGTCGTCAAGGCGGATACCCTCGGTAGCCTCGAGGCGATGGCCGACGCCTTGGACGACGCGGAGGTACCGATCGTCCGCGCGGAGGTCGGCGATGTCGCGCCGCGGGACGTCTCGGTCGCCTCGACGGCCGAGGACGGCAAGCAGAAGGCCATCCTCGGCTTCAACGTCGACACCCTCGACGACGCCGACCAGCGCGCGGAGATCGAGGACGTGACGATCTTCACCGACGAGGTCATCTATCAGCTCATCGAGGAGTACGAGGAGTACGTCGAGGGGATCGAGCAGGCCCAGCAGGACACCATTCTCGAGAACATCACCCGGCCCGCGCGGTTTCGCATCCTGCCGGATCACACCTTCCGCCAGAACGATCCCGCAGTCGTCGGCGTCGAGGTGAACTCGGGAACGATCCAGAATAACGCGAACGTCGTCAAATTCGAGGGCAACGAGCCCGACCGTGTCGGCCAGGTCAAAGGCATCCAAGAGCAAGGCGAGGACGTCGACGAGGCCCGCGCGGGCAACCGCGTCTCGGTCGCCATCGAGGGACCCACCGTCGGACGGGGGATCGAGGAGGACGACGAGCTCTGGATCGAGATTCCCGAGAAACACGCGAAGATCTTAGAGCAGGAACTCGCGAGCGAGATTCCCGGCGACGAACTCGAGGCACTGAACATGTACCTCGACAAGCAGCGCAGCCGCGATCCGTTCTGGGGCAAGTAGACGAACCGAAGTCCGTCTCGGACCGCTCGAGGCGACCCCGTCACCAGCCGTCGGGGGGTCCCGACGGCTACTCGAGACGGCGGCCAACGGATGGGTCGGCGACGCGGCGGTTGCTCTCGATAATGTGGTGGTTCGGCGAACACGAGGGTGGCTCCGCTGACCGGGAGTGACAACATCTGTCGGAGGCGGTGCGGTCCCGAAATCGTTTTCAAGCGGTCGCGCGCACACTCGGTATGCCGACGGAATCGGACACTCATTATGACCCCTCGCTGGGGAACAAGTTCATCTTCGTCACCGGCGGCGTCATGTCGGGACTCGGCAAAGGGATTACGGCCGCAAGCACCGGCCGACTCCTCAAAAACGCCGGGTTCGACGTCACCGCGGTGAAGATCGACCCGTACCTGAACGTCGACGCGGGAACGATGAACCCCTACCAGCACGGGGAGGTCTACGTCTTGGAGGACGGGGGCGAGGTCGACCTCGATCTGGGGAACTACGAACGATTCCTCGATATCGACATGACCTCGGATCACAACATCACGACGGGCAAGACCTACCAGCACGTCATCGAGAAGGAACGCGCGGGTGACTACCTGGGCAAGACGGTCCAGATCATCCCTCACATCACCGACGATATCAAGCGGCGCATCCGCGAGGCCGCGGAAGGCACCGACGTCTGTATCATCGAAGTCGGCGGCACCGTCGGCGACATCGAGGGGATGCCCTACCTCGAGGCCCTGCGACAGTTCGCCCACGAGGAACCCGAGGAGAACGTCCTCTTTACCCACGTGACTCTCGTCCCGTACTCGAAAAACGGCGAGCAAAAGACCAAGCCGACCCAGCACTCGGTCAAGGAGGTCCGTTCGATCGGCCTCCAGCCGGACGTGATCGTCGGCCGGTGTGAGGACCGGCTGGATCCCGAAACGAAGGAGAAGATCGCGCTGTTCTGTGACATTCCCACGGAAGCGGTGTTCTCGAACCCCGACGTCGAGGACGTCTATCACGTGCCCCTGATGGTCGAAGACGAGGGGTTAGACCAGTACGTCCTCGAGCACTTCGGACTCGCCGACGAGGCCCTGCCGGAAGGCGAGCGGGCGAACGAGTGGCGCGAGATCGTCACGACCGAGAAAGACGGCGAGATCGACATCGCACTGGTCGGCAAGTACGATCTCGAGGACGCGTACATGTCGATCCACGAGTCGCTGAAACACGCCGGCTTCGAGGTCGGCAGCGACGTCAACGTCCACTGGGTCGCGGCCGACGAGTTGAGCGAGGGCCACGACGGCCAACTCGAGGGGATGGACGGGGTCATCGTTCCCGGCGGGTTCGGGATGCGCGGTTCCGAAGGGAAGATCCGCGCGGTTCAGTACGCCCGCGAGAACGACGTTCCGTTCCTCGGACTCTGTCTGGGCTTCCAGATGGCGGTCGTCGAGTACGCCCGGAACGTGCTCGGTCTCGAGGAAGCACACTCCGCCGAGATGGAAACGGACACGCCCCATCCCGTCATCGACATCCTGCCCGAGCAGTACGAGGTCGAGGACATGGGCGGCACGATGCGACTCGGCGAGCACACGACGGTCATCGAGCCCGAGACGCTCGCCTACGACCTGTACGGGGACACCTCCTGTAGCGAACGGCACCGCCACCGCTACGAGGTCAACCCCGAGTACTTCGACGCCTTCGAGGACGAACCGCTCGTCTTCTCGGGCACCGCGGGCAACCGGATGGAGATCCTCGAACTCGAGGAGCATCCGTTCTTCGTCGGGACGCAGTTCCACCCCGAGTACACGTCACGACCCGGTCAGCCGAGTCCGCCCTTCCTCGGACTCGTCGAAGCGACCCTCGAGCGGACCGACGACGAGGCCGAGCGCGACCCCGAGAATGCGGATACCGACACCGAAACCGAGGTAACCCACTGATGGTAGACACCGAAACGTTCGTTCCAGACGCAGTCGCAGAGATCGACGAGGAAATCGGCGACGCCAACGCCGTCATCGCCCTCTCGGGCGGTGTCGACTCCTCGGTCGCCGCCGCCCTGGCCTACGAAGCGATCGGCGACCGACTCACGCCCGTCTACGTCGACACCGGCCTGATGCGGAAAGGCGAGACCGACCAAATCCGCGAAACCTTCGACTACATGGAATCGCTCCGGATCGTCGACGCGAAAGACCGATTCCTCGACGCGCTCGAGGGAACCACCGATCCCGAGGAGAAACGCGAGGTTATCGGCGAGCAGTTCATCCGGGAGTTCGAGCGCGAGGCGAAAGACGCCGACGCCGACTACCTCGTGCAGGGAACGATCTACCCCGATCGCATCGAGAGCGAGGGCGGGATCAAGTCCCACCACAACGTCGGCGGCCTTCCGGAGGTCGTCGACTTCGAGGGGATCGTCGAACCCGTCCGCGACCTCTACAAGGACGAGGTCCGCGAAGTCGCGCGCCATCTCGGTCTCGAGGAGGTCGTCTCCGAGCGGATGCCGTTCCCCGGTCCCGGGCTCGCCGTCCGAATCATCGGCGAGATCACCGAGGAGAAACTCGAGGTCGCACGCGAGGCCAACCACGTCGTCGAGGAGGAACTCGAGGAGTACGAGCCGTGGCAGGCGCTGGCGGCCGTCATCGGCAAGGCGACGGGCGTCAAGGGAGACAACCGCGTCCACGGCTGGGTGGTTTCCGTCCGTTCGGTCGAGTCACGCGACGGGATGACCGCCCGCGCCCAGGAGATCGATTGGGAGACGCTCCAACGGATGCAGTCCCGGATCACGGGCTCCCACGAGAACGTCGCCCGCGTCGTCTACGACGTGACCCACAAACCGCCCGCGACGATCGAGTACGAATGAGTTCCGCGACGACTGCCGTCGTCGCCGGTCCCGACGAGGACGACATTGGGGCTGCACTCGAGAGCGAAGGCGTCACGGTGAGCCGACTCGACGGCGTCATCTCCCGCCCCCAACTCGAGGAAGCTGGCGTCGTCACGGCCGACCTGTACGTCCTGACCGATGTCGGACAGGCGACGACGATCCCGATCGTCTGCGATCTGAACGACGAGGTCCGGACCGTCGTCTACGCCCACCGGACCGTTCCCGAGTTCGTCAAGGGGCAACTCGACATCGCGATCGATCCGCAGTTGATGGACGCGAGCGTCGTCGCCGACGAACTCGTCGACTGACGCTTTCGGACCCGACCGCCGAGCCAGGCTGGCGGTTGGGGCATCGATTCGGTCGCCAGTATCGCCGTTTCGTCCCGTCCGTTTTTCGAACGGCTGTCTCAGCAGTATAAACTTTCTCACCGCCGATTTCGACCGAATAAAATCGAATTGAACTCGGCGGAACTCGGCGTAAAATCGGTGTACCATCACCCCCGTTCAAGTGATAGCCGCCGCTATGTCGCGATGGAGGTCGACGGGCAGGCCCCACCGATGGCACCCACCACTGCTCCCGCGACTTCCAGCAACCCCACCACAGCACCCTTCCCCCACCACTGCCAACCGATTTCGCTGACGCGGGCCCACCCCACCGGCTCGCGTCACACCCTGCGATTCTGGCATCGGGACGCGGCGGATTCCGTCGCGTCCCGGGGATGGACCCCCCTTCTGTCGACGCCGCCGGCTCCAGTCGATCCATCACCAGCGACCGCCCCGCAGTCACCCGGATCGCGCTACGAGGGCCGTAGCCGCTCCAGAACCGGAATCTCCGCGAGTCGGTCGTCCGTGAGCAGGTCCCAATCGATACCGGTCGGCTGCGCGCTCCCCTCCGGACGGAACGCGCGCTCGGGCGTGACGACGAGATCCATCGCGACGTCGTGGGCCTCGATCGCGACCGACGCCGCGATCAGTTGTCGCTCGTGGACGGTAGTCGCAACGGGCGTCGCGTCGTCGACGAGACCGAGTTCCCGGAGGACGGCGTACTCGAGGTCGCTGTAGCCCTCTCCCTTTCCGATCCGGCCGCCCTCCTCGGTGACCGCGACGCTCCCGGAGACGATCAGGTCGACGCGGTCGATCGCGCCCGGGCCGACCTGTTCGCCGTGTGTCGACGAGCCGGAGACGGTGGTCGCCGCGTCGTAGTCCTCGAGGTCGTCCGGATCGAGCTTCAGGAAACACCGCTCGTCGGCCAGCCGCGGCACGGCCATGTAGACCGTCTTGCCCTCGCGCAGCGCCCGCCGCCGGACGGGGAGTTGCGGTGCGTCGGGGTTCGCTTTGATCGTCGTCGCCTCGGCCCACTCGGGCTGGTCGGCCAGTCGGTCGGCGGCCTCGCTCGCCCCGGCGAAGTTCGGAATGCGGCCGTGGGGCGGGAACGGAAAGCGGGCTTCGCCGCGTTCCTGCAGGTCGTCCCAGACGCGTTCGCGGACGGCGTCCTTGTCGAGCCGGTCGGTCGCGTCCCCATCACGGTCGGAAGCGCCCATGTCAGGCACCTCCGTCGGCCGCATCCGCGTCGGTCGAGTCGTCCTCGTCCGGCTCCTCGCGTGCGAGCCCGACGAGCATGGGCGCTTCCGACAGGATGATCTCCTCGAGCGCGAGGCGAACCGCGTCGGCGTCGCCGGGGAGACAGAAGACCGGCGTTCCGTCGGCGACGCCCGCGAGGGTCCGCGCGGCGACGGTTTTCGTTCCGACTCGGTCGTACGCCAGGAAGGTAAACAGTTCGCTGAACGCGGTCAGTTCCTTCTCGAGGAGCGGCTCGACGGCGTCGAGCGTGATGTCGGTCGGTTCGACGCTGGTCGCGCCGGCGGAAATCACGATGTCGACGTCGTCGCGATCGATCAGTCGCGAGACGATCGACTGGACCTTGTCGTGGTCCGCGCCGACGTGCTCGCGGACCGTGACTTCGTTGCCGTCGTCCTCGAGCGCCGTGATGATCGCCTCGCCGGCCTCGTCGGTAGCGAGGCTCCGATTCGAGGAGACCGTGACGACGCCGGTACAGAGCGTCCCGTCGTCGGGGTCGGCGTCGCTGGTGGTCGGCTCGTTCATACGTCGCCTTCGAAAGCCGGCGGGTAAAAACTACGCACACGCGTCTCCGCTTTGGGTGACGTCCTCCGCGCCGTAAACGGCGCGGCTTCCCGGCATGGGAATGCCAGCGATAGTAGCAACTGAACGTCAATGCACACCTGATCGCACGACGGCGTTGCGATCAGTGTGTCAATCGTTTCAGTTGCTACTATAACTCTCGCTCTTGCTGGCAGCGGGTTCCGACCCGTGGAAAGCCGAGAGGGGTCGTCGCTCGTCTCTCGGTGGGTCCTGGCACTGTCACAGGTGCTCCCATCCCGTGAGATGTCATCGCCCGCCGGTTTCAGCGGCAGGCTCTCACCCCACAGGTCGTGACAGCCAGCTTAGAGCGGCGGAGGTCGTGGTCCACCGTCCGGCTGTATCGGACGGCTGTGGCCAGCAACCGCCGGCTGCTGGTAGCCAAACTGTTATGCGCGGCGTTTCCGTTGGCTTGCGTATATGCAGGCAGTTCAATTCGCGGAGCACGGCGACACCGACGTCATCGAGTACGGGGAGTACCCCGACCCCGAGATCGACCGGGACGAGGTGCTGGTCGACATCAAGGCGGCCGCACTCAACCACCTGGACATCTGGACCCGGCGGGGGATGCCGGGGATCGACCTCGAGATGCCCCACATTCCGGGCAGCGACGGGGCCGGCGTCGTGACGGAGATCGGCGCGGACGTCACGCGCTTCGAGGAGGGCGATCGCGTCGCGCTCTCGGCCGGCTGTGGCGACCTTCGAATGGACGACCCGACGCTCGATCCGCGATACCACATCATCGGCGAACACGTCACCGGCGTCCACTCCGAATACGCGGCGATCCCCGAGGACAACCTGATCCCCGTTCCCGAGCACGTCGACTGGGACGTCGCCGGCTCGAGCTGTCTGGTCTTTCAGACCGCCTGGCGGATGCTCATCGAGCGTGCCGACCTCGAGGCCGGCGAGACGGTTCTCGTGCTTGGCGCAAGCGGCGGGGTCGGCCACGCCGCACTGCAGATCGCCGACTACGCGGGCGCGGAGGTCTACGCGACCGGCAGCACCGAGGAAAAACTCGACTACGCCGAGGCCCACGGCGCGGATCACGTCTGTAACTACGAGGAGGAGGACTTCGCGGACTGGGTTCTCTCGGAGACGGACGGCCGGGGCGTGGACGTGGTCGTCGAACACGTCGGCGCGCCCACCTGGCAGAACTCGTTGAAGAGCCTGACCAAGGGCGGCCGGCTCGTCACCTGCGGCGGCACCGGCGGCGGCAATCCCGAGACGGACATCCCGCGTATCTTCTGGAACCAGCTCCAGATCATCGGCTCGACGATGGCGACGCCCGATCAGGTCGACGACGTGATGGAACTCGTCTGGGACGGGACGTTCGAGCCCGCGATCCGCGAGGACCTTCCGATGAGCGAGACCGCACGCGCCCACGAGATCATCCAGAACCGGGAAGGGTTCGGCAAGGTCGTCGTTCGCCCGGACAGCGAACGCTAACCGACGACCGCCGCACGGACGCGACCGCGTCCCGCTCGCTCGCCGCTCGGGGACGGACCTGTCAGGTCGGCCAACCGTGAGGGCTTTGACGATGCGGTCGAACGATCCGATAGTGAGCTCGAGCGACGACGGCGGCTACGTCCACGATCCAGCGGCGTTCGATACCGATGCCGACGGCGAACAGGGCGACGGGCCGGCCGACAGCGGGGGGGACGAACCGCCCCACCCCGCGACGGTCGACCGCGAGTTCGACTGGCGCGGCTGGGTTCTCGTCGGCGTCCTGTGTTTTGCCTTCCTCGTCGCTCCGGCGGCCATCTATCTCGTCCCGCCGGGTGCGGAGGGGTATCGCTTCGCACTGTTGATTCTCCCGCTTGTGCCCGCACTCTTGCTCGCGATCACCGCCGTCTGGGCGACGACGCGACCCTGAACGCGGCCGACGGCGAGCTGAGCGACGCGATACGGTCGGCGAAAACGAACCGGTGAGCGGTGCGTCGGCTACGCCTGCGCGTTCCGTCCGTCCTCGAGTTGGTCGAGGGCGGCCGTGCCGTGATCGACGTCCCGGTCGGGCGTCTCCTCGCGGTCGACGTACACGGCGAGCGCGTCATAGATGCGATCGGCCTGGGTGGCAGTGAGCCGGTCCGTGTCGCCGTCGGTCTCGAGCGTGTCGATCGCCTCGAGTACCCATTCGGGCGGCCGTTCGTCCGCGTCGAGTGCCTCGTCGAGGCGGGTCGCGAGGACGTGGTGGACGACCCAGCGTTCGTCTCTGGAGAGCGTGACTTCGTACGTCTCGGTATCCGGTGGTGAGGAGCTCATTTCGTCAGACTGGACCGGGATTGTCGGTCCTCGATCAACGCTACGAACACCGTCATAATAAGCCTTGTTACACCATGCCATAGTTGCTGCCTTCGATCGATCGACACCGGGCGGGGACAGGTCGCTCGGCCACTCGATCGTGTCGCGGCTGCTGACAGTCCGGTCGCCGATCAAAAGCTACTAACAGAATCGCGCCGATACACACACAGGAGCCGACGCTGATGGACCTCGCGACGTTATCCGAAAAGATCGCGACCGGATGCATCGGAGACACGCTCTCACGGCTCGTCCCCGCGACGCCGATCTGGGAGCGCGAGTGGGACGTCTGTTGTGTGCTCGACGGCTGCCGGCTCGATCTCATGCGCGAGGCGGCCGCCGCCGGCCATGAGACGCTCCCCAGCCCCGATGCGGTGGGTTCGCTGTGGTCGGTCGGGTCCCAATCGGCCGAGTGGATGGATCGGACCTTTGCCCCCGAACACCGCGAGGAGATGGCCCGCACCGCCTACGTGACCGGGAACCCCTTTTCGTCCCAATCCTGTGAACACATTCTCGTCACCTCCGACGATGTCCTGCCGCTCACGGCCGACGATTTCGGCGTCTTCCACGAGGCCTGGCGCGACGGGTGGGTCGACGACGACATCTCGACGATTCCGCCCGCGCCGCTGACCGACGCCGCGATCGCGATCTGGCGACATCGCCGGGAATTGGGCATCGACCGCATCGTCGTCCACTACATGCAGCCCCACGCCCCGTTCCGGTCGCAGCCGGAGTGGTTCTTCGGCTCGGCCGACATCGAACACTGGGGCCAATTCACCGACGGGGACGACGACGATGATGTCGATCTCGAGGCCCTCGACCCTGCGGACCGCGAGGCGCTCGAGGCGCTGGCCGACGCCGAGGACGATGCCGACGAGACGGACTCGATGAACGATCCCTGGCTGCGACTGCGCGACGGCGACCTCTCCTACGAGGCGGTCTGGGCGGCCTACCGGGACAACCTCGAGTGGGTGCTCGACGATCTCACGCGTCTGCTCACGAACTGCGACGGGCGGGTCGCGATGACCAGCGACCACGGCAACGCGATCGGCGAGTTCGGCGTCTGGTCGCATCCCCCCGGAACGCCGGTCCCCGCCCTCCGCCGGGTTCCCTGGGCGATCCGCGAGGGCCGGGATCGCGGGACCTGCGATCCCGCCCTCCCGACGGGGCTTCGCCAGCACGGCGCGGACGGCACGGAGCGGACGGAGGACCACGGTGGCGACATCGAATCGCGCCTCGAGGCGCTGGGCTACCGGTGACGGGCGCGCTCCGCGACGCGATCTACGCCGTTCGGAAGGCGCGGCTGCGACTCGAGCGCCGCCGCCTCGATTACGGCCGCGAAACGCGAGACCGGGCCGACCGACTGGCGGCGGTGCTCCCGGCGTCGGCCGCCGAACTGCGGGCGTACGAACGCGAGTACGACGACCTCGAGTGGTTTCACGAACGCTATGCCGATCGCGTCGATGCGATTCACGAGGCCGGCGTCGCGACCGACACGACCCACTGGCGCGACGGAGTGACGCTGTACGTCGTCTGTCGCGCCCTCGAGATCGAAACTGCCGTCGAGACCGGCGTTCTGTTCGGTTCGTTCGATGCGCACATCCTCGCCGCGATGGCCGAGAACGGTGGCGGAACGCTCCACTCGCTGGATCTGCCCGGTGGCCCGCCGGGGCCGTTCGAATACGGTCACCTGATCCCGGATCGCTGTCGCGACCGGTGGGACCTACATCTGGGTGACGCACGCGAGGTCTTGCCGAACCTGCTCGCGGCCGTCGGCCCCGTCGATCTGTTCCTCCACGACTCGGATCACCGACTCCCACATATGAAATTCGAGTACGAGACGGCGCTACCACGGGTTTCGCCCGGCGGGGTTCTGGCGAGTCACGACGTGCGACTCTCCGAATTGTTCGACCAGTTTACGGCGGAACACGGCCTCCCCGCCTGCATCGTCTGTGATACGGGCATCGCCGGCGTTCCGCCGCGGGAAAGCCCGGACTGAACCCAGGGAGCAACACTGCACATCGGGATCCGCCCACAGGCGGGCTACCAGTCCCCAGGCGATGGGAAAATCGCCGTGCCGAACCCGTCCTACGGGAGACCGATCGAGGAGACGGACGATACGAGGGTTGGTCCAGTCCGTAGAACACCCATTCCAAATAGGTGTTTTGATTAGTAATTCAAAATATAGGCAAGACTGGAGAACACTATACTGCGTTCGAACCGTGAATCACGACGATAGTCACGCCCTTCTCTCGAGAGACCGGACACTGGAACCACTTATGAGCCCAGTTAGACATATATTGCGACAGATCCGCTTAAAGCTCGAAAGTTATTCATCCATATGCGACAGTCTATAGGCGCTCGATCGCATCGTCTGGCGGTGATAGAGCGGAAAGCTCTCCGTTCAGACATCACCTACTCCGATAAGATCGCCATAGCGGGTGGAAACAGGAGTGACAGTATTGCAAAAATATCGAACAAGTACAGGAATCAGGTGTAGTATAATATCTTATTATTTCGATCGGTATCGAATCGCCATGTTCCCTCGGCTTCGTCGGCGACAGTGATCACAGTCCTCGCGATCGTGACCGAGCCGTCGGGGACGTCCGTCCCGGCTGCTCGATCGTGGGCGGAGTCGCGTCGCTGGGCGACCGCTGCTCGATCAGCACTCGAAACCGGTCAGCGTGAATCGAACTCGATGACGGTCTTGATCCGATCCGGAGCCGCCTCGAACGCCTCATCGACCGCGGCCGGTTCGAACGTGTCCGTGATCAGTTCGTCACCGAACCAGTCGGGGAGCGCTGAGAGCGTTTCACAGGCGGCTTCGAAGTGTTCGATGTGGGAGTTGACGCTGCCGACGATCGCTCTGTTCCCCAGGACGAGCCTGCGGTGGAGTCGGCCGCCCGCAACGTCGAACTCGTCGTCTCCCGGGAGCCCGAGCAACACGCCGACGCCGTTTTGATCGAGCGCATCGATCGTGTCGAAGGCGTGTCTCGCGTACCCGGTTGCCTCGTAGACGAGGTCCATGGGCTCGTACACCGCCGGAACGTCGGCGACGGGAGTCTCACGCGAGTCCACGTAGGTCGCCCCCAATCGTTCGATGAGGTCGATCGTCGGATCGGGTCGGTCGCGTCGACCGAGACAATACGTCCGATCGAACTCCGATTGCAATCTGGACAGCGTTAACAGGCCGAGTGGCCCGTTCCCCAGCACGAGTGCCGCGTCGCGCTGCCAATCGAACGCCGACCGCGATGCGTAGGCGTGCTCGAGTGCCTTTTCCGTATTGCTCATCGGTTCGATTAGGACCCCGGTCGTTGCGAACGCGTCGGGAATCGGGACCAGGAACGCCGCCGGACTCGTGAAGTACTCGGCCATGTACCCGTGCGCGCCGTCGATCCCTCGCTCGAGGCACTCGTCCGGCGGTGCCATATCGGGCTCCCCGCGCCGGAAGTACTCGGTCGCGTCGCCCGGTGGACGGCGAACGGTCGGGACGACGAGTTGCCCCGCCTCGAGATCGGTCCCGTTCGGGTCTTCGACGACGCCGACGGCTTCGTGGCCGAGGACCTGGTGGTCGCTCCCGGCGGGGAACCCGCCGTGTGTCCCCTCGATCACCTCGAAATCGGTTCCGTCGATCCCGACCCTGAGCGTTCGGACCAGTGCGTCGCCGGGGTCGGGATCGGGACGTGGTTTGTCTATCAGACGCGGCCGGGAATCGCCGCGTTCGACGGCGATCGCTTTCATGAGTCGACCCGTGCGATCACGTCGATTTCGACGCCGATATCGATCGGCAACTCCGATACCTCGACGGCGCTCCGGGCGGGGTACGGGTCGGTTACGTACTGTTCGTACACCGCGTTGACGGCCTCGTAATCGTCCATATCGGTGACGAACACCGTCGATTTGACGATGTTCCCGAGGGAGCTGTGTCCGGCCTCGAGAACGGTCTCGAGGTTCTCCATGACGGCATGCGTCTGTGTCTCGATGTCGTCGGCGACGATCTCCCCCGATTCGGGATCGACCGGCCCTTGTCCGGAGACGTACAGCCGGTCGCCGTCGCGGATCGCCTGGGAAAACGGACCGATACTTGCGGGTGCGTCGTCGGTTGCAATTTCGTTCATCGTCCACTCCGATAACGTCTGACGGCCATTATATGCGTTTCGGTCACTAGTATCATGGTTACTGAGTCGCAGTCAGGGACGTCCGGATGCGAGCGATCACGTGGTCCAGTTCGGCCTCCGTAAGACACATGGGGTTGATCGTGACGATGTCTTCGTCGAGGCGGTCCGCACCGACGAACACTCGCGGCGAGTCCGTCCGAAGCGTTCGAACGAGTTGCGTCGCGGAGCACGCCGCCGCGGTCGTATCGACGTGGACCACGACTTCCGGGGCGACCGACACGTCATCGTCGTCGAGCGTCAGGTCGATGCCCTCGACGGACTCGAGCGCGGCCATAATGCGCTCCGCCTCACGCCGCCATCGGCCCCGCGCGGCGTCGTGATCGGCTTCGAGGAACGACTCGAGGGCGACGAGAAGACCGACGAGTTCCTCCTTGCCGACTTTTAGCGGCCGGCCGATCCCCTGTCGTGGGACGCCGTCGAGACGGTCGCCGTCGACGAGCGGTGACGGCGGTTGCCAGACCTCCTCGGCAGCGTGCATGTCGAGCTGTTGGAGCGCGATCGATTCGATGAGATCGCTCCGACCGGCGACGATGCCGGTCGTCTGTGGGCCGCGAATCGCCTTCCCACCGCTGAAGACTACGATATCCGCTCCCTCTTCGATGAACCGTGAGAGGTTCTCCGTCGGCGGCAGTTCCGCAGCTGCGTCGACGATAACCGGAACGTCGTGTGCGGACGCGATTTCCGTGACCGTCGGGAGGGCGGGTTCGGTGTACGGTTTCTGGACGTAGCCGATCGCCGCCGTCCGCTCGGAGATGGCGGCTTCGATCTCCCAGGGCTCGACTGCGGTCGATCCGGTCCCGAGGACGCGGTCGTTCGTGCCGACATCGACGATCGTTGCCCCGGCCGTCCGGAACGCGTGATCGTAGCCGGTTCTGTGTGTCCGTGGCATGATGATCTCGTCCGGAATGCCGTCGGTATCCGGTAACCGGTCCATCGTTCCGGGATCGTCCCCTGCCAGGGCCGCAGCCGCGGCGAGAAGCAGTCCAGCATCCGCACCGCACGTAACGTAGCCGGCCTCCGCTCCCGTCGCGTCGGCGATCACCTCGCTCGCTTTCGCCTGGAGATCGGAGAGCCTGACGAACTCGGTCGCTGCTCGTCCCATCGCCTCGACGGCTTCCGGCCGGATCCGGCTGCCACCGATCCGTGTTTTCGTCCCGGCGGCGTTGACTACACGTGGCACTCCTAACTCGTCGTAGACAGTCTGATCACTCATCTATCGCGTTCGATTACTTCAATTACTTCATATAAGTAATTTACGTTGAACGTTGGTTTCGGGCGTTTCGGACACGGAAACGACTATATAGAGCCGAGACGAACCGATTCCCATGCGGACCGATACCACGATCGACGCCACCGTTCGGTCGATAACGATTCTCGAGATCGTTGCCGACTCGCGGGAGCCGATCGGTGTGACGGCCATCGCCGATCGAACGGACCTCAGCAAAAGCACCGTTTCCAAGCACCTGTCGACGCTACACGAACTCGGATACGTCGACCGCTCCGACGGACGCTATCTGCCGTCCGTTCAGTTCCTCGACTACGGGGTACGTACCGGCTCCCGAACCGAGTTGCGGCACGCAGCCGTCGATCCGGTCGACGAACTCGCCGAGATGACGAACGAAGTGGCCGGGCTCGCGATCGAACACGACGGGCGGGTCGTCGACATCTATCTCTCCACGACTCACGCCGAGCACGGGTTCCCGGCGTACAACACGCGATTCCGTCACTGTAGCGCCGCCGGAAAAGCGATCCTCGCCGAGCAGTCGACTGACGCGCTCGAGGCACTGCTCGAGGATCGGCGGCCGGCGCGGACCGAGTACACGATTACGGACGAATCCGAGTTACGTGCCGAGCTGGATCGAATCCGCGATCGTGGGGTCGCGTTCGACCGACAGGAACAGTTTTCGCGCGTCAACAGCGTTGCCGTCGGTCTCTCGACCGAATCGCTGACCGGCGCGATCTTCGTCTCGGGCTGGGCCGACGAACTCTCCGGCAAGCGATTCGAGGAAAACGTCCCCGGGATTCTCTTCAGTGCGAGACGATTGCTGCGGTCGAGCCTCACTGCTGAGACGGCTGCCGAGCAGTAGCGGCGGCGAACCCCGATTTAACCCGAACCCGACCGAGCCGGAATTATTATGACGCTCCCATTCGTCAGTCGACACGTCCATGGAGCTATTAGCCATCGTTGCGCATCCGGACGATGCCGACATATTTTGCGGTGGGACGCTCGCGAAACACGCCGACCGGGGCGACACGGTTACCATCGCCCACCTTACCAGCGGCGAGTACGGCGGACTCGAGTCGACGACCGACATCGCCGCCGTCCGCGAGGACGAAGCGCGTCGGTCGGGCGAGACGCTCGGTGCTGCCGAGGTCGAGTTCCTCGGGTTCGAAGACGGCCGCATCGAATACTCCCTCGAGAACCGACTCTCGATCGTCGAGACGATTCGAACGTTCGCGCCGGATGTCATCCTCACGCACTATCGGGACGACATGCACCCGGATCACCGAGTCACGTCGCGACTCGTCACCGACGCCTACTACATGGCGTCGTTGCCCCGCGTCGAGACGCCGTCCGACCCCTGTGATCCGGAGAACGTCTACTACTTCGGGAAGCCCACGTCCGAATTCGAGCCGTCGATCTACGTCGATATTACCGGCTACGAGGAGGTCAAGGCCGATGCGATCAGACAACACGAGTCCCAGGTGGAGTTCCTCCAGTCCCACGGCGGTATCGATGCGGAGTTCGACAACCTCGTGGACGGCGTAGCCGCCGAAAACACCGTCCTAGGGAAACAAACCGGCGTCGACAGCGCCGAGGGATTCCGCCCGTTTCACGAAACCACGCGCGCCTATCTCGAGTGACCGGCAACGAAAACAGCGAGACCGGGTCCGCCGTCCGAGTGCCGGCCGGTGGTACGTCGGACTGTCGACGAGCGACGACCGTGACTGCGGGTGCGGTATCCGATTCGAGCTATTCGTCTCGTGGTCGACCTGCGGTCCGTCCCACCTGAGGCGCGGTCCGTGCTCGATTTGTTGCGCTGTGCGAAACGAGAGCTACTGACCATCGAGACGAGTCTCTCATGGCGGCGACCACTCAAGAAATTACAACCATACGTGTGTAAATGCAGATCGATGCTACTGGGGCGAGCAACCAAACAGTCCCGGATCGGTCCCGTTTGTTTCCGACAGCGAAACAAAACAGGTCGCTTCGGGTCACCACTCGGTGATGCTCCCGTCGGCCTGCCGCCACACCTGATTGTGCCAGTGTAAGTTCTGCTGGGACCGCTCCCGAACGGCGTCCTCGTCGATTTCGATACCCAGTCCGGGTCCGTCGAGCGGATCGAGATAGCCGTCGGTGAACTCGAAGACGGAGGCGTCGTCGAGGTAGTCGTCGGCCGCGCTCTTCGGGGCGGGATAGATGTCGAACCCGTGATCCTGGAACAAGAGGTTCGGAACGGTTGCGCTCACTTGCAACGAGGCCGCAAGCGCGATCGGTCCGAGCGGACAGTTCGGGGCCACTGCCACGTCGTGTGCCTCGGCCATGTTCGCGATCCGAACCATCTCGGAGATGCCGCCGGCATGGGAGACGTCCGGCTGGACGACATCGATCCCGCCTCGTTCGAACAGCGGCTTGAAATCCCACCGCGAGTAGAGCCGTTCGCCCGTCGCCAGCGGAACCGTGGTCTGCGATGCGAGCGTGGGCAAACACTCGAGGTTCTCCGGCAACACCGGTTCCTCGATGAACGTGACACCGAACGGCTCGAGTTTCGGCGCGATGCGTTTCGCGAGCGACTTGGAGATTCGTCCCCGGAAGTCGACGACGATATCGACGCCTTGACCCACGGTCTCACGAACGTGTTCGACACGCGAAACGACCTCGTCCACCACGGCCGGTGGCTCGAGGTGTCGCATCTGGTTCGCCGCGTCCATCTTCAACGCGGTGTAGCCGACGTCACACAACTGCTCGGCTTCGGCACCGATTTCCTCGACTCGATCGCCGCCGATCCACTGATAGACCCGAATTCTGTCGCGTGACTTCCCGCCCAGGAGTTCGTATACCGGGGCGTCGAACGTTCGCCCTTTGAGGTCCCACAGCGCTTGATCGATGCCCGCGATGGCGCTCATCAACACGGGTCCGCCGCGATAGAAACTACCCCGATACATCGCTTGCCAGTGGTCCTCGATCCGGTGTGGGTCCGTTCCGAGGAGGTAACTGTTCATGATCTCGTCGACGGCGGTTCGGACGGTCTTCGCTCGCCCTTCGACGATCGGTTCGCCCCAACCGATCGATCCGTCCGCCGTCTCGAGTTTCAGGAAAAGCCATCGGGGCGGCACTTGGAACAGTTCGTAGTCGACCAGTTTCATACGTTCCGTTCGAATCGGTCAGTAATAAACGTTCGACTCGGCCACCGACCGTGACGGGCATCGAACCGGGTGACGGCGCAGCGACCGAGCGGTCACGATCGAGGGACGAGGGGCTGCATGTCGGGTCGCACGACGAGGTGGCATCGGCCGGCGATCGGACCGTGATCGATCGGTTCGGCACCACTTGCTCTCGGTACGACGCCCCATCACAACCACAGCCAACAGTAAGCTATATATACAATTAGCATGAATATTAGTTCGGGTACGAATGAGATGAACGACCGCTCCCGACGCAAGCTACTGCAGTCTGCTGGCGTAACGACGACACTCGGACTCGCGGGGTGTTTGGACGGGTTCACCGGTTCCGGCGGTGCCGGAGATGCGGTTCGGGCACGCTATATCGGCCAGGAATCTCAGTCGGACTGGCTCGAGGAGCAGTCCGATGCCTTCGAAGCGGAGACCGGAATCGAAGTCGAACACGAGTTCCTGACCTGGGCCGACGTCCCGGATTCACAGGTAACCGATATTCAGTCCGGCGTCGGGCCGGACGTCGACCACATCGCGTCGACGTTCCTGCCACAACAGGCAAACGCCGGTGGGTGGGTCGATCTCTCGGAGTTGGACGCGTCGCTCCCCGATCAGAACGCGTTTTTCGATCAGGTCACCGACATCATGGACTATCAGGGGCAGATTCACGGCATTCCGTGGTTCTGGGGACCGCGTGGCTATCTCGAGTACGACCCGCTCATCGAGCAAGCGGGGATCGATGGCCAGCCCGACGACTGGGACGCCCTCGTCGACCAGGGGCAGGCGTTCCGCGAGGCGTTTCCGGACAAACACCTCTATGCGATGATGGGCGTCAGTTGGGAACTCCCGCGCGCGTTCGTCACGTTCCTCTGGCAAAACGGCGGTCGGGTAGCGGACGAGGACACGAACGAGATCCTGTTCGATTCGGACGCCGGCGTCGAGGCCTTGAACTTCTGGAAGGATCTCATTCTCGAGGAGGACGTCATGCCGAGCCAGGTCGCCGAGTGGGGGGTCGACGAGTTCGACGGGGCGTTGATCAACGAGGACGTCGGGGCGATCATGCAGGATTTGAGTCCCGTCGATCAGTTCGTCGAACAGGGTGGGGCGGATCGGAGCGACTTTACGATCGGCCGACTCCCGGCCGGGCCGTCCGGCGACCGGTCGACGTTCTTCGGTATGGAGGGGCTCGGTATTCGACCGTGGTCGGACAAACAGGAGGAGGCCGCCAAGTGGATCTCGTGGCTCTCACGGCCGGACGCCAACGCGACGTTCGCCGATCGGATCGGACTCCTGCCGACGGTCGAAGAGGCGTTCGACCATGACGCGTTCGACGATGAACTCAGTCAGACGCTCCACGACGATGTGCTCCCCGACGCGCGGCATTATCCGATGATCCCCGGTCTGAGCGAAGTCGAGCGCGAACTCACCAACACGATCGGGACGTGGCTCGAGGAGGTCGTCACGGGCGAGTGGGAGGACGGACGCTCCGCGGAACTCCTCGACGAGGCTGCCGGCGTTGCACAGGATCTCGTCGACCAGGCACAACAGGGTTGATTGCCTCAGGTCGGGAGAAGGAATTATCACGGTTCACAAACCTAAGACATTATGGCACGCGCTTTCACCCGGTTACACGAGCGAGTGACCGACGGGGGGATCGGACGGTATCTCCCGTTGTACAATCGACTCGACGAGAAGCACCAATACGCATACAAACTTCTGTTTCCCGCGCTGGCGATGATGTTCGTCGTCCACGTCATCCCCGTCGTATGGGGAGCGACGATCAGCGTCATGGGGGTCAACTCGAACTACATCGCCGATTGGACGAGTGCACCGTTCGTCGGCCTCGAGCACTACGCCTTCGTGATGGACCCCACGACGACCATCGGGAGTCGGTACTGGTACTCGATCTCGCGGACCGTGCTCTGGTCGGTCGGCGTGCTCGTCGGGACCTACGTATTGGGGCTGACGGCGGCGCTGCTCCTCAATCAGGAGTTCAAGGGATCGTTCTTCGTTCGAACGCTGTTGTTGCTGCCGTGGATCGCACCGGCGATCGTGACGTTGAACGTCTGGCGAATGATGTTCCTCTCGGAATCCGGCATCATCAATCACGCGCTCATGTCCGTCGGACTCATCGACGAGCCCGTGTTCTGGTTACTCGGCGATCAGGCACTGTGGTCGATGACCATCGCACACGTCTGGCTGCAGTTCCCCTGGGTGATGATCATGCTCTATGCCGGCCTCCAGTCCATTCCCCAGCAACTCTACGAGGCCGCTGCGATCGACGGGGCCGGCCGCTGGGGCAAGTTTCGGTACGTCACGTTGCCACAGCTCAAACCCGTCTCCGGGGTGGTCGTCTTGCTCATGTTGCTCTGGACGATGATCGACTTTACGACGCCGTACGTGATGTTCGGCGGGAGTCCACCGTCGTCGGTCGAGGTGACGATGGTGTACATCTATAACTTCTCGTTCAGGGCGTTCGCGTTCGGCCGCGGGGCCGCAATGAGCGTCGGACTGTTCGTCGTCGCGATGGTGCTCGCGACGATCTACTACCGTCGATTCATTCGAAGCGATCTCGAGGAGGAAGACCAATGATACCCGACGAGTGGCCGCTCTCCGAAGCGACCACGGACCGACTGTTCGCGCTCGCCTCCAAGGGGCTCTTACTGACGATCCTGATCTGGGCGCTGTTCCCCATCTACTGGATGGTGTTCAACAGCTTCCGGACCCGGTTCGAGATCGTCGGTGGCGATCCGAGCTTCACCGAGACGTCGCTTCACTACCAGAACTACATCGACATGTGGTCTCGCGTCGATCTGATCGAGTACTTCATGAACAGCCTCATCATCGCGAGCGTGACGACGGTCATCGCGCTCTGTATCGCCTGCCTCGGCGGATACGCGTTCTCGCGATACCGGTTCCCGGGCCGGCGGTACGTCGGCGCATCGCTCATCGGGACGCAGCTGATCCCCGGAATCCTGATCCTGTTGCCGATGTTTATGCTGTTCCGGACGTTCCACGACACCGTCGGGGTCCAGCTTATCAACACCTATCAGGGGATCATCTTCGTCTACACCACGTTCGCCGTCCCGTTCGCGATCTGGATGCTGCGGGGCTTTTTCGACACGATCCCTGCGTCGCTCGAGGAAGCGGCTCGCGTCGACGGCTGTACTCGGTTCCAGGCGCTGGTCCGGATCGTCTTACCCCTTGCAGCGCCGGGTATCGCCGCGACGGGGATGTTCGTGTTCCTGGTCGCGTTCAACGAGGTGTTGTTCGCGTCGGTCATGGCGAGAGGCGACGTGACGCCGCTCTCGATCGGGATGCAGCAGTTCATGGAACGCGACCAGAACTACTGGGGCGAGATGATGGCCGCATCGACGGTCGCGACGGTCCCGATTCTGCTGCTGTTCGTGCTATTCCAGAAGCCGATCGTGAAGGGGCTGACGGAAGGCGGTGTGAAACAATAGCCGACCTTTGCCGACACACCGGCAGCGACATCGCGCCCGTCTCCGTTCGCTGCAAGCGATCGATGAGGGATGGAGACGGTTCAGCACGGTCCCGTCAGTCCGCGAGTTCGGGGACGGTGACCGGCAGCCGACCGGTCGCCGTCGTCTCGCCGAGCAGAACCTCGCCGAGCGCGGTGCGCGTCGCCCGCGTGTAATCGTACATCGACACCGCGGTCGAGACGTCGGGAACCGCCGACAGGTCGTAGGGGTTGCGAACGACTACCGCCGCGAACCGTTGTCTGCGGTCGTCGAGCGTCCGGACTACGGCCGCCCGCGACTCGTCGGCCATCGCGCCGTCGACGGTGGCGATTACCTGTGTCCCGGCTTCGACCGACGGCAGGTCGGACCGGTCAGCGACCTCGTGACAGGTGACATCGAACCCGGCGGCCGCGAGCGAGTCGGCGAGCAGCGTCGGCTCGAACTCGTCGTCCTCCGCCGGCGACGACCGGCCACTCGACGAGCCGATCAGGTGAAGCGGCCGCTCGGTCGTCAACGGCAGCGTGTCGTCGCGGTCCCGGACGAGCGTGATCCCGCGAGCGGCGATCGCGCGGCCGACCTCGCGTGACCGGTCGGCCGTCTCCGCCCAGCGAGCGGCTGACGGCGGACGCGAGGCCCCCAGTCGGCGGCGTTTGAACCGCAGAATCCGCTCGACGGCTGCGTCGATCCTCGCCTCGTCGAGCCGGCCCGATTCGACCGCATCGATCACGGCGTCGATCGCGGCCGCCTGAGTCTCGGGCGTGTGACAGACGAGCAGTAGATCACAGCCCGCCTCGAGCGCTCGGACACAACCCGCCGGGGTGCCGATCGTATCCGCGATGGCACGCATTTCCATCCCGTCGGTCACGATGAGCCCGTCGAAGCCGAGTTCGTCGCGGAGCAGTCGGCGCTGGACGGCAGGCGACACCGTCGCCGGGGTGGACGGGGAGTCCGCGATCGCCGGGAACGACACGTGTGTCGTCATGATCGCGTCGATACCGGCTTCGATCGCGCGCCGGAACGGCGCGAACTCCACGGCCGCGAGTCGATCGCGGTCATGCTCGACGACCGGCAGTTCGTGATGGGAGTCGGTACTCGTGTCGCCGTGGCCCGGGAAGTGTTTCCCGCAGGCGACAACCCCGTTGGCTTGCATCCCCATCGCCAGTTCGGCCCCGAGGTCGCCCACCAGGTCGGGGTCCTCGCCGAACGAGCGGACGCCGATCACCGGATTGCGCGGGTTGTTGTTGACGTCGAGTACCGGAGCCAGGTTGACGTTGATACCGAGGGTCGCCAGTTCGGCGGCGACGGCCTCGCCGGCGGCCCGCGCGAGTTCGGGGTCGGCGCTCGCACCGAGACACATCTGACTCGGCAGTGTCGTCCCCCAGCCGAGGCGAGACACCACCCCGCCTTCCTGGTCGGCCATCACGAACGGCGGGACCCCCGCCCCCTCCTCGAGTATCAGTCGGCGGAGGCGGTCGGTTAGCGTCGCGACCTGGTCGGGGGACTCGATATTCCGACCGAAGTAGACGACGTTGCCACACTGTCGGTCGGTGATCAACGTTCGAAGGTCGTCGGTCGGCTCCGTCCCGTCGAACCCGACGACGAACAGTTGGCCGACTTTCGTCGCGAGATCCATCTCGCGTCCGTCTGCTGTCAGCATCGTGAGTCAGTTGGTCGTTCTCGTATGTAGTTCTACTGTCGCGACCGGCGTTAGTTCTAGCGGCTCGTGGGTAGAACTATCGACTGCAGATAAGTATATATGCCTCGCCGATAGCATTCGTAACGAATGGGCCGGATTGACATAGATGGTCTGACCAAAGAGTACCGTACGCCGAACGGACCGATCCAAGCCGTCGAGTCGCTCGATCTCCAACTCGAGGACGGCGAGTTCGTCGTCTTCGTGGGGCCGTCCGGCTGTGGTAAGTCGACGACGCTCCGCTGTATCGCCGGCCTCGAGACGGTCACGAGCGGCGCGATACGGTTCGACGGGACCGCCGTGACGGACGAAAAGCCCAAAGACAGGGATATCGCGATGGTGTTCCAGAACTACGCGCTCTACCCGCACATGACCGCCCGGGAGAACATCGCGTTCGGGCTGAAGATGTCGACGGATCTCTCGGCCGCCGAAATCGACGACCAGGTCGAAACCGCCGCCGAAATGATGGATATCGTCGACCTCCTCGACGACAAACCCGGCGACCTCTCCGGCGGGCAACAACAGCGGGTCGCGCTCGGGCGGGCGGTCGTCCGCGATCCGGAGCTCTTCTTGATGGACGAACCGCTCTCGAACCTCGACGCGAAACTGCGTACACAGATGCGGACGGAACTCCAGCAACTGCAAACCGAGTTGGGCGTAACGACGGTGTACGTCACGCACGACCAGACGGAGGCGATGACGATGGGCGACCGGATCGTCATCCTCAACGACGGCCGGTTACAGCAGGTGGGGACGCCGCTCGAGTGCTATCACCGGCCGGCGAACCAGTTCGTCGCGGGATTCATCGGCTCCCCACCGATGAATTTCCTCGACGTCGACGCCGATCTCGAGGACGGCAGGCTCGACCATCCGGACTTTACGCTGCCGCTGTCGGACTCGCTGGCCGACGAACTCGACAGCACCGACCTCGTGCTCGGTATCAGACCGGAGCACGTGTCGCTTACCGACACCCCCGAGACCCACCCGGAACCGAACCGGCTGATCGAGACGGATGTGACCGTCACCGAACCGATGGGGGACATCACGAACGTCTATCTGGACGTCGGTGGCGAGGCGATTACGGTTATCGTCGACGGTCACGTCGGCGTCGATCCCGGCGGGCACCTGCACATGCACGTGCCGGCGTCGAAGATGCACCTCTTCGACGCGGAGTCCGGGCGGTCGATCAAGCACAGCGATGAACCGATCGACTCGAGTTCGCTCTCCGAAGCCGACAGCCACGTCGAGACGGCGTAACCGTCGCCGCTACTTGTACCTCGACCTCGTCTTCGAGCACTCCAGCGGCGCCCAGGTAACGATTTCACCGGCTGGGTTTGGTATCTACACCGACTTCGACAACCCGGTCGGCATCTGCCTCGAGCCCAGCTTCCGGGTGCCCAGCCCGATCCCAGGGAAGGCGGACGCCGAGGTATGTTTCGACTACACGTTCACCGTCAAGGGATCGGACGTGATGGTCGGCTTCGGGTTCGAGAAGTTCGAGGTCTGCGTGGAGGACAACACCTTCTGTGCCGACGTCGTGTCGGTCGGCGCGGGCTTCGAGTTCAAAGTCGCCGATGTCAGCGACGTCCACTTCCTGGATTAAGCCTCGCCCGCCGCGGATCTGTCCAGAGCCCTGATCCCGTACACGGGAAGGCTACGTCGCGGTGACCGACCGCGACGCGCCCGCTCCGCCCACCGTCGACGTCGGCTCAGGCGGCCGGGAGCGCCCACTTCCACGCCCACCTGAGGGCGACGACGCCGAACGGGCCGCCCCACCCGGCGGCGACCGCCGCGATGGTGGGAGCGGAGTAGGCGAGGCCCGCCACGACGGCGATGCCACAGGCTCCGACTGCGGCCGCCACCCCGGCCACGCATCGGTCGAGTGAGCCGAACTCCGTCGTCTCGGCCGGAAGTTCGAACACCTCGACGGCCCGGCCATACTCCCGGAGGTGCGCGACACTGAGTTCGTACTTCCCCGCTGACGGCATGAGCGAGAACGTTCGGGTGTCGCAGGCGCGGTCAACGAACTCTCCCTCGCACAACTCGGCGTCCTGGATGTCGTCGACGGGGATTGCCCACTGGACAGTATTGGTAAGGTCGTCGTACGCGACCACCGTGTCGTCGCGACGCTGATACGCCAGTGTACCGTGAGTGAGGGCGTACTCGACGGCCTTCAGCCCGCCGATGCCGGCCGGCAGGAGGCCGAAACAGGCCACCGTGGCAGCGACCGGCCCTGTCGATCCGCTGGTGAGCCCAACCCACGCGAAGAGGTATACCGGGCCGCTGCCGATTGCGGACTTCGCACCCTGCCAGAGCGCGGTACCGCGGACGGCGCGCCGGTCCGGACGGACCTCAGCCGTCGGCGACGCATCCGGAGCCGCTACAGGCGGGAGCGTCCCCACCCCCTTGTCGGTGCTGGACGACTGCCCGGCGCGGTAGTCCCCCCACTCCGCGAATAGCTTCACCGTGACGAACGCGACCAGCGCGCCGGTCGGACCACCGGCGGCCGCGAACCAGAGCACCACCATAGCTACCCCAGCCTCGTTCTTCGCGCTTCTGATCACGTCTCGAGGGGTACTCGTCTCGTAGCGCCGCTTACGGAAGTACTCGCGGTTGATGACGCCGACTTGAGAGACGATCAGGGAGGCGGCGCTCGCCGCCACCATCGGATCGGCGAGCGTCGCCGGCACATCGATGAAACGGCTCAGTACGGCGAGATATATCCCGAGGAGCGCCACGCCAGCCCCGAACGCTCGCGAGACGAACGGGAAGTTCCGGGGATAGATCGGCGGAAGGGAGTCGACGACCGTGACGCTCCCGCGCCGGCGGTTGAGGTCGCTCGGTCCGACGGAGACCCCGCCTAACTCGTCGGACTTGAGCGGGTTATCCTCCTGTGGGCGCTCCAGCTCGTCGTAGTCCGGCGGGCGGCGCGCGAACAATGCCTTCAACCCGGCGAACGGGACAGCGACGACCAGTTCCATTGCGTAGACGACAGCGAACGTCTGTGCGCTCCACTCGAGGTGGAACACGCCGACCAACGGGACGACGTTCGCCGCGACTGTCACCAGAAACACGGCAGACGAATCGTTCGATGGTGGTTTCATAGATCCAGCATCTGTGAGAGGTGAATAAAAATTGTTGGTGTGGGCCGACGACTGAAACGATGCGGCGCGTGTGCCGATAGTCGGCCGACAGCGGTCACCGGAGCGACAATTGTCCCTTCGGTTCGACCCGTCGTAGCCCCGAGAGTGGGACCTGTAATCGATCCGTTCCTGTAAAATATATAGTACTGTAAAGTGTGAACTGATAAATATTATCTCGAGTATTAAGATATTATTTTATATGCCGAGTAAAGAATACTAGGCAGGTCGCGACGGATCGCGACCAGTTGCAACGTCCGACGACCATACTGAAATCCAAACCAATGAAACGAACACGACGAACCGTACTCAAGAACGCGACGAAACTGTCCGCGCTGCTGGCGAGCATCGGTGCGAGCACGGCGGCGGCACAAGAACATCCCGAGTGGGACTCCGAAACCGTCTACACGAGCGGCGATCGGGTCGTTTACGACGGCTCCGTCTGGGAGGCCCAGTGGTGGACCCGCGGCGACGAACCCGGGGCCGACGAGTGGGGCCCGTGGGACCAGATCGAGGAAAACGACGGGGACGACGGCGATGGCGGCGACGACGGCCCGACCGCGCAGTTCTCGGTCAGCACGCAGTTCCCCGATCCCGGCACCGAAGTCACGTTCGACGCCAGCGATTCGGAGGGTGAAATCGAGTCCTACGAGTGGGCCTTTGGCGACGGCACGACCGCGTCAGGCGAAACCGTCACCCGTGCGTTCGAAACGGGACAGTACGACGTGACGCTGACGGTCGAGACCGCCGACGGCAAGACCGACACGCATTCGATCACGATCACCGCCGGCCGCCCGTCCCCGGACGAGAACCGGGTCATCGCGTACTACCGGCAGTGGGCCCAGTACGACCGGGACTACGTCCCGGGCGACATCCCCTTCGACAAGGTGACGCACGTCCAGTACGCGTTCGCCCGGCCCGAGGCGGACGGCTCCATCAACCTCGTGGGCGATAGCTACGGGCAACAGATGTTCTACGCCGAGAAGGACTGGCAAGGGCCGGACCGCGGCAAGACGTTCGCGGAATATGCCGCCGAACGGGAGGACACCAAGTTCGTCCTCTCGATCGGTGGCTGGGGCGACTCGGAGAACTTCTCCGACGCTGCGCTCACCCAGGAGAACCGGGAGCGCTTCGCCAGCAATTGTGTCGATCTCGTCGAGAAAGCGAACCTCGACGGGATCGACATCGATTGGGAGTTCCCCGGCGGCGGCGGCTGTACCGCGGACGATCCCGTCTGTGACGTCGACAACGGCGTCCGTGAGGGCGACCAGGAACGCTTTACGCTCCTGTGTCGGGAAGTCCGCGAGCAACTCGACGCGGCCGCGGAAAGCGATCCCGACCGCGACGAGCCCTACGAACTCTCCGCCGCCGTCAGCCCCAACCCCGAAGTCGTTGAGGGGAAGAGCGCGGGCAACGACGGACTCGAGCACGACGAACTCTCGGATATCCTCGATTTCGCCCAGGTGATGACCTTCGATTATCGAGGTATCTGGAGCGAGACGACCGGCCATCACGCGCCGCTGAAGGAGAACCCCGACGACCCGTACGCGGACTCCGACAGCTGGAACGCCCAGTTCGCCCTCGAGTACTGGGCCGAGCAGGGCTGGGACCCCGATCAGCTCAACATGGCGGTCCCGTTCTACGGGCGGAGCTGGACCGACGTCCAGCCGCCCGAGGGTGACTTCGGGACCGGGACGGACGACGGTCTCTTCCAAACGTACGAGGGCGACGGTCGAGACGCCAGCGGCGAGGGATCGTACCCGAGCTGGGACCCGTCGATGGGGACCAGCTACGCGGGCGTCTGGGAGTGGTTCGACCTCGGCTCCGACGGCCGGAGCGGGAGCAACCCGGTCGATCTCGACGGCCCCGGCTGGGAGACGTACTTCGACGAGGACGCGGTCGCCGCCTGGAGCTGGAACTCCGAGGAACGGACGATGATCTCCCACGAAACCGAGCAGTCGATGGAAGCAAAGATGGACTGGCTCAGGGACTCACCCTACGGCGGGACGATGCTATGGGCCATCAGCGGCGACACCTACGAGGGCGATCTCATCACGACGCTCTGGACGACGCTCAACGGCTAACCGACGGTCGCGAGCCCGCGCCGCGACGGCCGGGGAGCCGCTCGAGCAGCAGCACTGCCGATCGAACGACACACATACCCACAACCGATGAAACGATCACGACGAAACGTACTGAGCACAGCATCGAAAATATCCGCCCTACTGGCCGGCCTCGGGGCGGGGTCGGTGGCGACGGCCCAAGAGTATCCGGAGTGGGACCCGGACACCGCCTACACGGGCGGTGATCGCGTCGTCCACGACGGCTCCGTCTGGGAAGCCCAGTGGTGGACCCGCGGCGACGAGCCGGGCGACGGCGGCGAATGGGGGCCGTGGGACGAGGTCGACTCGTCCGAGCCCGAGCCCCCGGCCCTGTCCGCACGCATCGCCGCGAGCGCGTCCCGCATCGAGATCGGCGAGACCGTCGAGTTCGACGGGAGCGAGTCGACGGGTGCGATCGACTCCTACGCGTGGGCGTTCGGCGACGGGACCGAAGCCACCGGCGAGGTCGTCACGCACACGTACGACGAGACGGGCGACTACACCGTCGAGCTGACCGTCACCGACGCCGACGGCGAAACCGACACCACCCGTCTGGACCTCACCGTCCGGGACGAGATCGAGGGGCCGGACGACGAGTTCAAAGTCGTCGGCTACTACCCCGGCTGGAAGGCAAACACCGAGCAGGACTACTACCCGAGCGACGTCCCCTTCGACAAGGTGACCGACATGCTGTACGCGTTCATCGCGGTCGATGAGAACGGGAACGTCTTCCCGCCGGAAAACGACGAGACGGAGTTCGACGTACCGCGCCAGACACACGAGGAAAACCTCGAGCAGTTCGCCGACCTGGCGGACGAGGCCGACTGTCGGTTCCACCTCTCGATCGGGGGCTGGACGCTCTCGGAGAACTTCCACATCGTTGCGGCCGATCCCGACCTGCGGACGACCTTCGCCGAGAACTGCGTCGAGTTGATGCGGCAGTACAACTTCGACGGGATCGACATCGACTGGGAACATCCCGGTCCCCAACAGGGCGAGTGCCAGTGTGGCAACGACGACGACTACGAGAACCACGTCCTGTTGCTCGAGGAACTGCGCACCCACCTCGATCAGGCGGGCGAAGAGGACGGCCAGCACTACTACCTGTCGGTCGCCAACGGCGGCTCCGACTGGAACGCCGGCGGGCTTCGCCACGATCGGATCGGCGAGGTCTGTGACTCGGTGTACGTCATGGCCTACGACTTCACCGGCGAGTGGATGACCACGATCGGCCTGAACGCGCCGCTGTACGGTCCCGACACGCATCCGACGAACGACCGCGACGTCTACCCCGACGGCGAACAGTACTGGGCGGAGTACTCCGTCGACAAGCTGTGGGCCGGCGATCACGGCGAGGAGGGCTACTGGCCCAACCAGTGGCAGTATCCGCCCGCCGACCCCGCCGAGTACGACGAACTCGTGCTCGGGATGCCGTTCTACGGTCGCGGCTTTACCGTCGGCGAGTGGCAGTCGCCCGAACTCGGCTCGCGGTACTCGGGACTGCCCGAGGGAACCTGGCACCACCTCCTCGAGGACGGCGCGGACCCGACCGGCTCGTTCGACTTCGGCGACATCGAGGAGAACATGCGCGACGAGTCCGGCTGGGAGGTCAGCCGTCACGACATGGGTGATGTTCCATATCTCGTCAACGATGAGGAGGGGATTTTCATCAGTTACGACGACGAGCAAGCCATCGAGGCGAAAGTCGAGTTCGCCAAGGAGCGCGGCATGGGTGGCGTGATGTTCTGGGAACTCTCCCAGGACTGGAACGAGACGCTTCTGGAGACGATCCTCCGGACGATCTAACCGACGACAATGAAACGATCACGACGAAACGTACTGCGTACTGCATCGACACTGTCCGCCATCGTCGCGGGCGTCGGGGTCGGCACCGCTGCGGCCGCACAGGAGTACCCCGAATGGAAACCCGACGACGTGTACACGAGCGGCGACCGCGTCGTCCACGACGGCACCGTCTGGGAAGCCCAGTGGTGGACCCGCGGCAACGAACCGGGCGAGGGCGGCGAATGGGGACCCTGGGATGAAATCAAAGCGTACGATCCCGGCCCGACCGCGTCGATCGCCGTCAGCGACGCCACCCCCGATCCGGGTGCGGACGTTCGGTTCGACGGCACCGACTCGGACGGCGAAATCGCCGCCTACGCCTGGGACCTCGGCGACGGCACGACCGCCGAGGGCAGCGTCGTGACACACGCCTACGACGACGACGGCGAGTACGAGGTAACACTGACCGTCGAGACCGCCGACGGCGACTCGGATTCGACCGCGACGACGGTCCACGTCGGCGGCCGGGACGGGATCACCGTCGACGGCGCGTTCGCGCCGTACCAGGGCACCTGGGGCGATCTCGTCGACGGCACGCTCGCGGCCGATACCGATCGCGTCGTCGTCTCGTTCCTCGGCGATGCGACCGACGACGGCGACATCAATCCCGGGTGGCTGACCGGCTGTAATCAGGGCTCGTGCGATCAACAGCCCCTCTCGAGGTACGAACAGGAGATACGGACGTTACAGGACGAAGGCATCGAGGTCTGGCTCTCGATCGGCGGCTGGGAAGGTCGAACCATCGCCCGCGATGCCGATTCCGCGACGGAACTGAAAGACGCATACGCGGCGGTTCTCGATACGCTCGCTGTCACGCACATCGACATCGACGACGAGAACGCCCACCGACGCGACCAGCCCATCTACGAACGGCGCAACAAGGCTCTCGCGCTGTTACAGAACGAGCGACCGGAGGTTACGGTGGGCTATACCGTGCCGGCGGACGAGAACGGGATCGCGAACTCGAGCCACGCACAGGCCAGAACGTGGGTCCGCGACGCCGTCGAGAAGGGCGTCGACCTCGCGTACGTCAACATCATGACGATGGTGATGGGCCCGACGACGTACGACAAGATCGTGTCGGCGTGTGAGGGCACCGTCGAATTCCTCGACGAGACGTATCCCGACAAGTCGACCGCGGAGTGCTGGGCGATGCTCGGCAACACCCCGGACGTCAGCGAGGAGTCGATTACGCCCGACGTTGCCCGGAATATCGTCGATTTCGCGGCGGACCGCGGAATGGGACTGGTGTCCTACTGGGCGCTGTACAACGACCCCGACGGAACGTTCTCGGACATCTATAGCGACTTCGAGAGCGGATCGACCGATCCCCCCGCCTGAACAGATTCACACACCGATCACACGGCAACCGGCGGTCGGCTGTGCAGTGACGGGCAGCGACTCCCGTCACCCTGCTCGAGTCGTGACCGGCGGCCAGCGTGGCCGTCAGCGTCGCCGGCCGAGCAGTCGAGACATCGAGCGCCGTCCTCGAGCGGTTGCCGTTCGTTGACCGGGGCCGTCCTCCACAATTTTCTTTAGATTATGTAAATTAATACTAGTATCTAATTTACTAATAAAATATAAGTGCAGCAAGTAAATATATATGGTTGCAAAATGGCAAATAACAACGACCGAAACGGTCCCGGCAGACGGGATATCCTTCGGAGTGTCGGAGCGATCGGCGGTATCACAGCGCTCGGCGGTCTGACGGCCGCACAGCCCGGACGCGATCCGGGACCGAAACCGAACGAGTTGCTGGTCAGCACGGCACCGACGACGAGTACGGTCTCCGTACAGCGCACCGTCGCGAATCAACTCCCCGCAGACGCGAACGTCGTCCACCGAAACGAGACGCTCGGCTACTTCGCCGTCGAGGTTCCCGAGGAGGCAAGCGCCCAGTCGGGATCGACCGTCGCTCGGAGCCTC
Source organism: Natrinema pallidum (assembly GCF_005890195.1). Lineage (NCBI taxonomy): Archaea > Methanobacteriati > Methanobacteriota > Halobacteria > Halobacteriales > Natrialbaceae > Natrinema > Natrinema pallidum. The sequence goes on from NZ_CP040637.1 coordinate 1,855,305, forward strand.
GAGCGAACCGACGGCGTGGAGTTCGTCGAGGAGAACGGGACCTACTACGCGTTCGACCCGGTAGAGACGGAGCAGCGTACCCCCGACGATCCGGACTTCTCCCAGCAGTACGCCCCTCAGCAGGTGAACGCGCCGGAGGCGTGGGAAACGACGCTCGGCTCGGACGACGTGACGATCGCCGTCGTCGACACGGGTGCCGATTACACCCATCCCGATCTTCGGGACCGGTACGGCTCGAATCCGGGGACCGACCCCGCCGGCGACACCGACGATCCGGCCGCACGAGGGGCGAAACACGGGACCCACGTCTCCGGCATCGCGTCGGCGACGACGGACAACGGCAGCGGGGTCGCCGGAATCTCGAACTCGCACCTCTATTCGGTGCGCGTCCTCGGCGACGGCGGCGGTTCCTGGAGCGACATCGCCGACGGTATCCAGTGGGCCGTGGACAACGGTGCCGACATCATCAACCTGAGCCTCGGCGCGCCACAGCAAAGTGGCGTGGTCGAAAGCGCGATCAACTATGCGTACAACAACGGAACGCTGCCGATCGCTGCAGCGGGGAACGACGGTCCGTGTCGGGATTGTGTCTCCTACCCGGCGGCGTACTCCAACTGCGTCGCGGTGTCCGCACTCGATTCTTCGGAGTCCCTCGCGCGCTTCAGCAACACCGGACCGAAGATCGACGTGGCTGGGCCGGGCGTGGACGTCCTCTCGGCGGTTCCGAACGGCGGCTACGAGCGGCTATCGGGCACGTCGATGGCGTCGCCCGCCGTTGCGGGCGTCGCCGCGCTCGGACTGGCGGCCAACCCCGACTGGGGGCCGAGCGAACTGCGCTCCGCGCTCGAGGAGTCGGCCGTCGATGTCGGACTTCCGAGTACCGACCAGGGTGCAGGCCGGGTCGATGCTGCTGCCCTCGTCGGCAACGGCGGTGAACCCCCGGAGGGAGTCACGGCCGTCGCGGACGCGTCACCGACGACCGTCGAACCCGAAAAGACCATCACGTTCGACGGCGGTGACTCGTCCGGTCCGATCGACTCCTACGAGTGGGAGTTCGGTGACGGTGTCTCGGCGACCGGTCAGTCAGTGACCCACAGCTACGACGCCGAGGGAGAGTACACCGCGACGTTGACCGTGACCGGCGACGGCGAGAGCGACAGCGACTCGGTTACCGTCACCGTCGACGAAGACGGCACCGGCGAGCAACCGGGCGACTGCGGCGACTACCCGGCGTACGACAACGCGACGGTCTACGAGACCGGCGACCGCGTCGCCTACGACGGGGCCGTCTGGGAGGCCACGGTAGACGTGATGACGGTCCCGCCGAGCCGCGATAGCTGGCGGTGGGAACACGTCACGGACTGCTGATCGCGTTCGCCCACCTGCTCGAGGCGGGGCTCCTCGAGCGGACTACGCGTATTCGTCGTTTCGTTCGACAAATACCACCCGACGATTCCGAAATCAATGAAACGAACACGCAGAACAGTCATCCGCAATGCATCGTTAGTCACTGCTGCACTCGCAGGCGTCCCCGCCGTTTCGGCCGCCGACGCCCCACCCGAGTGGGACCCCGACACCGTCTACACGAGCGGCGATCGCGTCGTCTACGACGGTGCCGTCTGGGAAGCCCAGTGGTGGACCCGCGGCGACGAACCCGGAGCCAGCGAGTGGGGGCCGTGGGAGCAGACCGACGCCGACCCCGATCCGGAGCCGCCCGAACAACCGACGGCCGCGTTCACCGCCGCGCCGGAGTCATCCTCCCCTGGCGACTCCGTGACGTTCGACGCGAGCGGCTCCACGGGCGCGCTCGAGACGTACGCGTGGACGTTCGGCGACGGCACCGAGGCCACCGGCGACGTCGTCTCACACGCCTACGAGGAGGCGGGCGAGTACGAGGTCGAACTGACCGTCACCGACGACGACGGCGAGACGGACACCGCGACCGACGCGGTCGTCGTCGAGGAGCGAGACACCGAGCCCGGCGACGTGACGGCGGAGACGACGCTCGCCGAGTTCTACCCGAACTACGCCGAGCGCTACGTTCCCGACCTGTTCGACCTCTGGCTGCCGGACGACGCGGCCGAGTACGGCGTGGACACGGACGCGATCCGGAACAACGCCGCCGACGGCACCCTCGAGTTCGGCTCGCTGGGCACGCAGGCGCTCCCCTGGGTACAGCAGTTCGACGAGGAGGGGCTGCCCCATCACGCCAGTTCGCAGTTGCTCCCCTGGCTGTTGGTCCTGCCCGAGGAACCGGACCCGCCGACGTTTCAGGGCAGTGGCCGCGGCGTCGCCTGGGACCAGACGGCCGGCCCGACCGCAGCCAGCAACGAGCCGACACAGTTCGTCCAGCCGCAGTGGCCCACGGACGCCGTCGGCGAGGCGGACGACGAGGTCGCCGAGCGCGACGCCGTCCACAACCAGCCGATGCACCGCGACGACTGGGATTCGCACTTCTCCCTCCCCGACGAGATCCTGTACAACCACGACAACCAGCTGCTCGACACCATCAAGAACGACGTCCACCCCCTGACGGGAGCGTCGCTCGGCGGCGACAGCTTCACCGCGAACGCGCCGATGTCGGTCACCGCGGAGGTCCACTCCGACGGCTGGAGCGGGCACCAGGTGCTCCTGTTCAAAAATACCGGTCGGGTCCCGTACCATCTCGACGGCGCGGTCATCTGGTGGGTCGGGCCGTCGAAGTACGGCAAGACGATGTCCGCGGGTCACTACAACAACGAACAGCGCCCGGAGCCCGGCGTCGGGCACCCACAGCGTGACATCATCGAGGTCGTGCTCGACGACGAGCACATGCCCGACCGCTACGAGGGCATGGACGTCGACCTCTCGGCGTTTGCCATCCGGCTGGCGTTCCACGATTCGCCGTACATGTTCCGGACCGCCTACCCCGGCCAGTACTGGTCGCTCGAGATCCGTACCGGCGATAACCTGAACGGCCGCCATCAAAGCGACGCGGAACGACAGCGCCTCGTGGACACGATGGTCGATACGTGTCACGTCGAACTCAGACACGATCTCGATATCGAGCGCAACACCGACCTCGTCGAAGAGATCGAACTCACGAACCGGGTCGCGAACTGAGCACCGGCCCGAGTCGGCGCTCGCAAGCGACCGTGCCACCGCCGCGTCGCCCGGCGACGCCATCCGTTCGACCCGCGATGGTAACCGGCGACCGGATACCAGTATTCTTTTATGGAATGAATACTGATCTGTCGACAGACCGAATGGCTTTGTTGTGGGCGATACTCGAGATACTATTCGGCGGTCCCACCGCCGCGTTCCTCGAGTCGTCTCCTCCGGTCCCCTCTCGAGGGGGAGTCATCACGGCTCGCTCGAGGCGGGCGACCGAATCGCTCCATCCGATAGATTTGGCTTTGTAGGCGTTTTAACGGCAATATAGTCGTCACGGCTCGAGTACCGTGCGTACGGGTTGGCAGCGGTCGGCGTGGGTGTTCACCGTCGATGACGGGCGTGGAGCGGCGGCAATCCAACAACGAGTGGTGCTCTAATTTTGCAATATCTCAGTGGTATAGATATAACATATAATGTACCTTTCCCGGTTCGTGACGGGTTGCTGGGCACTCGATCCGGGCGGGCGACGTTACCGATCCCGGATCGCGGCTGGTCCCGGCGTGAGCGGGCACAGAGGGGAACCGGGACACGACAGGCACATCGAATCGCGGCCCCGGTCGCGGTGTGGGGGCTCGAGCGGCGGCCGGCCGCGGGCGCGAGCGCGAGGGTGCGGCCGTCGTCCAGCGGGTGTGTGTGTCTCGCCTGTCAGTGGCTACTTCGGTCCTCGTCTCGCGTCGCTGGCGCTCGGTCGGTATCTGTCGCTCGAGCGCTGGCGGCGGTCACGGCGTCGGTGGGCTCGCGGCCGAGTTCGCAGAGGGTGGCGAGGCGTTCGGCGCGCTGGATGAGCAGCGCGCGGCCGGTGTCGGTGAGGCGGTAGGCGGGGACGTGGCCAGTGAGGCCATCGCGCGAGGTGATAAAGCCGCGGTCGGCGAGGATGCGCAGGCCCGGCTTGACTCGGGCGCGGCTGACGGTCGGATACCGTCGCTCGAGGGTGCGGGCGATGCCCGAGGCGTAGCAGGGGTAGCCGTCGCGTGCGCGGCGGGCGACGGCCTCGAGACAGTCGCGCTGGAAGCCGCTGAGTTCGACCCACGCGCGGCGGCCGTCGGGGGTGTCGTCCGGGAACGATGCAACTGCTCGAGCGGGACGTTCATGGTCCCGCGAATCGTCGTCTGACATGGCTTGCTGAGGTGCGGAAGCCACGCGGGCCGGTGGTGTGACACCGGGTCCGCATTTTCCGGGACCGAGTCGGGGAGTCGTTGGTCCGTCTGGCCTCCGTTGGTTCAGTCATAGAGTGGACACCACTTAGAACTAGTGCATCAAATACAGTACTAGAGAGTTCTAAACACCCCTCAAATACCTTTGAACCGAGCGTTCTAACACGGTGTTTCGTGTGTTCATGGTCGAATGCGACGGCCACGGGTGGACTGGATGACACGAGCCGATGACGCGATCCTCGAGTTCCTTCTCAACGAGGGAAATCGACCGCTCATCGCGAATCCGTCCACTGTCGAGGCCAACATCGATTACAAAATCTCACACGTGAGACGCAGACTGCGAGCATTACAGGACGGTGGGCTCGTAGCGTATTACGACGAAGATCGCGGTCTCTATCGGATCAGTGAGCGGGGTCGGCAGTATCTCGAAGGCGAACTCGATGCTGAGGACTTAGAACTGAACGAGGAATGACAGCGCGCCGTCTAGGAAATTGGATGCATTAATGATCGAGTCTTGAGTCACTCGAGTCATATACGAGGTGGACACTGAATGCGTCCGTTGGTTTCGTGGATGACGAAGTCTGATCCTGCAATTCTCGAGGTTTTCGAGGAAGCGGGGATTGCGATCCCGCCAGCGGTTGCGGAATACAATTTGATGGGTGTCTCGAAATCTACGATAAGTCGACGCCTTCCAGTTTTAGTTGATCACGGGCTATTGGAACGCGTCGACGAAGACCGGGGCTATTACCAAATTACGGATCGGGGTCGCGCGTATCTCGAGGGCGAATTAGAGAGCGACGATCTCGAATCATCATAACAGACCCGCACCTGCAACACTCGAAAGCGTACTTTCCGGCTTACTAAACGGTCTACTTCAGATCACAACCACCAGAATGTGCTGAATGCCCAAAATGAGTGGTTGGATATTCATTGATCATAGTATCTACAGAACACACATAAACTCCTCCAGTGATTATCTAAACACTGAACACAGATTCATTGTATACTCTCTTATTTCGTGATAATAATGATCCCTGAACGAGTATTCGCGCCTAATCGTGTCGATTCGAGAACGACCAAGTTGGATGTCGCGTGAAGATTTCCGTATCCTCGAAGCATTAGCCGATCCGGGGATTCTCGTCGTACAGTCGCCCGCGATAATCGCGTACAATTTGGATATGACTCGTCCCCACGTCTCAAATCGTCTTTCTGCGTTCACGGAGCACGGTCTCGTCAAAAAGATAGAGAACGGCCGCTACCAGATGTCAGACCGCGGTCACGCGTATCTCGAGGGCGAACTCGACGCCAACGACGTAGAACTGAACCAAGAGTAATCACCACTGATCCAGTGACTAGATGCAGAATGCGACGGCCACGAGTGGACTGGATGACGCGGGCGGATGACGCGATCCTCGAGTTCCTTCTCAACGAGGGAAATCGACCGCTCATCGCGAATCCGTCCACTGTCGAGGCCAACATCGATTACAAAATCTCGCACGTCAGGCGAAGACTGCGAGCATTGCAGGATGGGGGGCTGGTAGAATATTACGACGAAGATCGTGGACTGTACCGGATCAGTGAGCGGGGTCGTGCCTATCTCGAGGGCGAGCTTGACGCCGCGGAATTGAAGGTCAACGAGGAATGACTTCGACCCGAACGAGAACTGATCACTGAATGCGCCCGCTGATATCGTGGATGACGAAATCCGATCCCGTGCTGCTCGAGCTTTTCGAGGAAACGGGAATAGCGATGCCACCAGCGGTAGTTTCATACAACATCGACGGCGTTTCTCATCCAACAGTGAAACGCCGCCTTCCGGTCTTGGACGACCACGGACTCCTCCGGAAAGTCGACGACAATCGAGGCTATTACCGAATTACGGATCGGGGTCGCGCGTACCTCGAGGGCGAATTAGAGAGCGACGATCTCGAATCATCATAACAGACCCGTACCTGCAACACTCGAAAGCGTACTTTCCGACTTACTAAACGGTCTACTTCAGATCACAGTAGGTTGTCCCAACCTTTGACATATATTTTGTAATAGAATCCAAGTTGGAAGTGGACCCAAACGTTATTTCTAATAGATTTTGGATATCCAATACAAATATAAGACATGGAAAAGACTACCCAGCAAGCTACGTTTTACGCGCTACTCTTATGTCTCACTTATTTCTCAAAATCACTCTTGACTGATGGAAATACGTTCCATATGTTTGCATGGATGGCTGCAGTAGTGACATTTGCGGGCCTCCTCCTTTGGACCCTCATATCTAGTAGCCCAACGTGAGGAGTCCCTTACGTTTCATACAGACACTCTTGTGTAGCACAGTGTCGGAGCGTCGGCCTCAGGTGCATGCCTCCCGACGAGCGACGACGAGTTCGACCGGGACGACGAGTACCCGCTCCATCTGGGTTCGGACGATCTCGAAACTGGCATCAGCGAGGACGGCACTGACATCGAGCGGGCGACTATCGACCAGCATCGGCAACACCTCGTTGAGTCGCGTGTAGAGTGGCGAAACGATCGTGCTCGCTGCTTTCGAGGGGCTAACGACACAGATGCGACCCTGTGGATTTCGCGAAGCGTTCGAATCGTCATGATTGTGGCAACTCGCTGACGCCGAAAGCTATTTCTATTCGTCATAGCTGTTCCTGCGTCGTCGAGACGACCCCCTCGGCAGTTGCGACGACGCTCCGTACAGCCAGGCGAACGGCATCGGTGAGCGAAACACCTGCACCGCTCCCGATTCGACATTCTCCGGCATCTCGGTGGGTGCAGGATGTCCCCCCGAATCAGTCACGCGGATAGCGGATCGGTAAACAGCTCTCCAGCCCCCGACAGCCCCGACAGTCCGTCCGCAGCCAGCACCGCCGCCCCGCCGGTCCACGTCGGCCGGTCGCCCGGCCAGTACTCCTCGTCCTCGAGCTGATACCCCGTCCAGAAGACGCCCTCGTCGTCGGTCCACTGGAAACACCACTCGTACATCTCGCGTGCGCGCTCCGTCTCGCCGGCCGCCGCCAGCGACAGCACCAGTTCGCACGACTCCGCGACGGTCACCCACGGCTCGTCCGCCACGCACCGACAGCCCAGGCCATCCTCGAGATACCGATCCATGCCCGCCTCGAGCCGCGCCCGCGCCGGCTCGCCGGTCAGCACGCCACAGAGGACGGGATAAAACCAGTCCATCGCGTAGCGGGACTTGCTCTCCCACGTCCGATCGAAGCGGTCGGGCCGCGTTCGGATCGCCTCGCCGAGGGCGGCCCGGGCCTCGAGCCAGCGCTCGCGGGCGTCTTCGTGACCGAGTTCGCCCGCGATCGCTGCGCCACAGGCCAGGCTCTTGTACAGCGAGGCACAGCCGGCGACCAGCGCGTCCTCGTAGGCCTCGCCGTCAGCGCCGACGGTCCAGTAAATCTCGCCGGTCGACGCCTGCTGGCGGCAGGCGAACGCGAGGGCGTCGCGGACGGTCGGCCAGAGCGTCGCGAGGAAATCCCGGTCGTCGGTACAGCGATAGTAATGCCAGACGCCGACCGCGACGTAGGCGCTGCGGTGGGTCTCCTTGCGCGGCTCGTCGCCGGCATGTGCCCCCTCGTCCGCGTCGGCCTCGCCGTAGGTCGCCCACAGCGCCCCGTCGTCGTGCTGGGCGTCGGCCACCCAGCGATACGCGCGCCGGGCCGCCTCGTGGCGACCGGCGACCGATAGCCCCATCGCACTCTCGACGTGATCCCAGGGATCGGCGGGGCCGTCGGGATACCAGGGGATGAGCCCGTCCGATCGCTGGACGCGTTCGATGTAGTCGACCGCGGGCTCGAGCCCCCACTCGGACAGCGTCCGCCCCGACGACACGTTGCTCACGCTCCCGCCTCCAACTCGAAGTAGTAGACGACGCTCTTGCCCACGACGGGATCGAGCGCCCGCTCGAGCAACCGCACGGGCCGCGGGGATTCCAGCACGTCCCACTCCAAAAAGCGGTCGTACGCCCGGAGTGGCAGCGGCGCGTCACCGCGCTCGTCGCGGTCCCACCAGAGACACTTCAGCCACCAGTAGGGCGCGTGCAGGGCGTGGGCGAAGTGACTATCGACCCGTTCGAACCCGCGGCGCTCGATGGCGGCCCGTAACTCCTCGCGATCGAAGATGCGGACGTGTCCCCCCTCGACCTCGTGGTACTCATCCGAGAGGGCCCAGCAAACCCGTTCGGGGCCCGCCCGCGGGACGCTCACTGCGAGGGTTCCGCCCGGCGCACAGACCCGACGGAGTTCGTCCAGCGCCGCCTCGTAGTCGGGGATGTGCTCGAGCACCTCGGTACAGCAGACGACATCGAACGCGCCGTCCTCGAACGGGAGCCGCAGTGCGTCCCCCGAAAGGAAGGTGACGGGCACGTCCGATTCGGGAGCGATATACGCTTCGTGATCCTCGCGAGCCGCTGCCAGGTTCGCACGCTCGAGGTCCAGCCCGACGACTGCCGCGACGTTCTCGAGGGCGGCGGCGTGGACGTGCCGACCCTCGCCACAGCCGACATCGAGGACGCGTTCGCCCGGCGTCAGCGCCAGCCGGTCGAAATCGATCGTCTCCATGTCAGGGCCCCCGCGACTGGGTTTCGATGGCGTCGCGATACGTCCGGACCGTCTCGCGGGCGGCCCGCTCCCAATCGAATTCCGTGACGATGCGCGCTCGCCCCCGCTCGCCGAGTCGCCGCCGGCGCTCGCCGTCCGTGAGCAGGCTGCGGATCGCGTCGGCCAGCGCGTCGGCGTCGCCCGGATCGACGAGGACGCCGGCGTCGCCGACCACCTCGGGAAGCCCCCCGCCGGTGGTCGCGACGACCGGCACGCCACAGGCAAGCGCCTCGCCAGCCGGCAACCCGAACCCCTCGTAGACCGAGGGGACGACCGCGATATCGGCGGTTCCGTAGAGGTCGACCATCCGCTCGTAACTGATCTCGCTGTGGGTCTCGATCGCGTCCGCGATCCCCAGGTCCGAGATCAGCCGGTCGCAGTCGCCGCCCTCGTCGAACTCGCCGACGACGACGAGTTCGGCGTCGATCTCCTCGCGGATGGCCGCGAACGCCTCGAGCAGGTACCGGGCTCCCTTCAGCGGCACGTCGGCGCTGACGGTCGTCATCACGCGCGGGCGGTCGCGACTGCGCTCGACGGGTTCGAACAGGTCGGTGTCGATGCCGTTGTGGACGACGCGGATGGACTCCGGATCGGCCCCGAAGTCGGTGACGGTGCGATGCTTGGCGGATTCGGAAACTGTCAACACGTGTGGCAGGTCCTGGACGACCTCGCGTTGCATCCGGAGGAATCGGTACCAGCGCCGGATCAACAGCCGCTCGCCCCAACTGTCGGCCGCCTCGAGCGCGGCGTCGCGGTCGACGGTGATCGGGTGGTGGACGGTCGCCACGACGGGGTGGCCCCGTTCGCGGAGGGTACACAGCCCGTGACAGAGCGACTGGTTGTCGTGGACGATGTCGTAGCCGGGCTGGTGGGTCTCGAAGTAGTCGATCACGCGGCGTCCGAACGCGTACGGGTCCGGAAAGCCGCCGGTGAGCGCGCTCAGCCACTCGTACAAAGCCAGCGGATCGCGCAGATAGGACGGCTCGAACTGGCCCAACCGGTCGAGTTCGTCGACGACGTTCTCGCCGGGCAGTTTCACCAGCCCGACATCGTCGTCGAGGTCGGGGTACGGTTTCCCCGAGATGACGTCGACGGAGTGACCGAGATCGGTCAGCGCCCGACTCAGGTACTTGACGTAGACGCCCTGGCCGCCCGAATACGGGTTCGATCGATAGCTCAACAGACAGATCTCGAGCGGCTCGTCGGCGAGCCGCCCCCCACCGGGCGACGGCTCCGACTCCGCCGTCGCTCCCGCGGCAGTCGACCCCGCCGACGCCGACGACGCGATCGTACTCCCCCGGAGCAGCCGTCTCAGCGTACCCATGACCATCGCAGTCTATCCTGCATGTGTGGGCACTCCCTCATAAACCTCCCGCTCGTGTACTGTTTCCGGACAGTGTGTGGTCGCGAGAGGAACCTTGCTCGAGCGCGGCGAGAAGCTTGAAGCCGCCGGTTCAGGACCCGAACGGGCCGGTTCGATCGGCGTCGTCTCGGACGGAAGCGGTACTCGCGACGAGACGTTCGGAGGCGTGCCACGCGGCGTACTTGTTCGGTCGCCGTCCTACCGAACGTCCCGACGCATCGCGATCTCGAACCACGGACAGAGTCGCAGCTGTCGGTACCACTCCGGGTTCGAGTGGAGGCGTTCGTAGGGGACCCACAGCAGGCCGGCGACCTCCTCCTCGTTGGGATCGAGGCTGCGGTCGGTCAGCGTTAGCTGTAGGACGGCACAGACCTCGTGTTCGACGCCAGCGTTCTCGAAGTAGCGCTTGTACTCGAAGCGGTCGGTCAGTTCCAGGTCGTCGTACTGATCGGGGGTGATCCCCAGCTCCTCCTCGAGTCGCTGGCGGGTCGCCTCCTTCTGGCTCTGGCCCTCGACGGGGTGGGAGGCGACGGTGCCGTCCCAGTAGGTCCCCCACAGGCGCTTGTCCGGCGCGCGCTGGGCGAGCAGGACGTTCCCCTCGCCGTCGAAGACCAGCGACGTGAAGGCCCGATGGCGGATCCCGTCGCCGGTGTGGGCGTCGAGTCGGTTGACCAGTTCGAGTTCGGTGTCGTCGGCATCGACGGCGATGACGTCTTGCCCCGCGTTCTCGTGTTCGAGGTCCTCCTCCGGCGTGCTCATACCCGCACAATTACGGCGACTCTTGAAACCAGTATCGTCTCGTCGCGGCCGTTTCGAATCGATAGGGGGGGTGAGCTACTGATTCGCGGGCGTTCCGATGTGCCATCGCTCCTCGTCGTCGGGGTCGGGCCGGTAATCGTCGCCGACGGGGAGCGTGAGCGCGCCGGGGTCCGTCTCGATCCGAACGGTCTCGGTCTCGAGGATCTCGCCGTCGAGGCTGTACTCGATCGAGTCCGCGCGACTGTCAATCGCCAGCGAGGGCGTGCGCCGGCGAACGATGTGGGTACTGTCCCGCCCGAACAGCCCTTCGAGGGCCGCACCCTCGAGCAGGTCGGTCGTCGCGGCGTCCTCGACGATCGTGACCTCGAGCAGGCCGTCCTCGACGTTCGCCTGTGCCGTCCGCGCGCCGGTGAACCGTCGGCAGTTCCCGATGAGGACGAACAGGGCCTCGCCCTCCCAGGACCGGGCCGTCTCGCCGTTCGGACCCGCGGCCGTCTCCACTCGCAGGGGAAGCGAGTCGAACTCCCCGACCGTCTCAATAGTGTGTTTCACGTACGCGAGCACGCCGAGGGCTGCCTTGCTCTCCGTGGTCGTTTCGCTGCTCGCCTCGGCGGTGATCCCGCCGACACAGGAGTTGACGAAGCACCGATCGTTCGCCGTCGCGATGTCGACCGTCCGCCGTCGGCCGTCCTCGATCACGGTAAACGCGTGCTCGAGGCCGCGAATTCCGACGTTGGTCGCGAAGTTGTTGCCCGTTCCCGCGGGGACGACGGCGACGGTCGTCGTCTCGAGGGCGTCCGCGGCGGCGACGCCGTTGACGACGGCGTTGAGCGTGCCGTCGCCCCCGGCCGCGGCGACGAGGGTGGCCTCGGGTGCGGCCTCGCGGGCGAACTGCTTTGCGTCGCCGCCCTGCTCGGTCCGTCGAATCTCGAACCCGTGGTCGGCCGCGAGTTCGACGACATCGTCGACGTGGTCGCCACTCCCGCTGACGGGGTTGAGAATGAGCACGCGGTCGCTCCCCTTGCCGGGTGTCATACTGCCGTCCATGCCGGCCGCACGCAAAAGGGTCTGCCCGGCGTTTGCTCTCCCATGTACGCAATCGATCTCCACGCGCACACGCGGTTCTTCCATGGGCGGCGCTCACTCGGCGATCGGTACGACCCGCTGGGCGTCCGCTTGCTCGCCGAGATGGCCAAGCGACGGGGCCTCGACGGCGTCGCGACGACCAACCACGACTACTACACGGCGTTCGACCCATCTCCCGACATCGAGACGCTGCCGGGCATCGAGATCACGACCGACCGCGGTCACGTCCTCGTCGTCGGCCCCGATCCGCCCCATGCGACGAAACCCGGCGCGCTCTCCCCCGCGGAGGCGGTCGCGCTGGCACGCGATCGGGATTGCGCCGCGATCGTCGCCCACCCCTTCCGAAACAGCACGGTCCGGGAACTCGAGGAGGTTCCCTTCGACGCGATCGAAGTCAACGGCAAACACCCGCGTTCGCAGCCGCTGGTCGAACAGTTGGCCGACGAACGGGACCTCCCGCTGGTCGGCGGCAGCGATGCGCACTACCCCTTCGAGGTGGGGCGAGCGTACACGATCGTCGAGGCCGACCGGCTCACGCCCGCGTCCGTCGTCGACGCGATCCGCGACGGCCGGGTGAGCGCGACCGTGTCGCGGTCGGGGTTCGATAGCCTGCTGCGGCGGGCGTACCGCATGATCCACGATCGCAAGGGAGTGATCGACGCGATCGACCGGCCGACGCCCGGCGTGGGAACCCCGCCGGGCGAGGAAGAGACCGCCGACCGGTAGGGTCACCGCCGTTGCGGCCGCCCGTCGAGCCGTCGGGGATGACCCACGAGAGCAGGTCGATGACGGGCACTCGGACGGAACGCGCGACTACACCACCGACACCGTGACGAGGCGGACTCTCGGTGTCGATCGTTAGCCGAGTTCCTCGTCCAGAATCAATCGCGTTTTCGTGCTCACGACCTCCTCCTGATCGCGGGCTTTCGTAATGAGATCGTTGACCCCGCGCGTGTCGGCGGCGTCGACCACGAGCACGACGTCTTGCTCGCCGGAGACCATCCAGACGAAGTCGACCTCGTCCCACTCGGCCATCCGCTCGGAGACCCCTTTGGTATCGACATCGACCGCGACGCTGATCTCGAGCATCGCCTGCACGTTGCCGGTCCGGGTCGAAATCGTGAAGCGTTCGATTACGTCGTCGTCCAGCATGCGCTCGACGCGGTTGCGGACGGTGCCCTCGCTCGTGCCGACCTCGTCGGCGATTTCGGTGTACGGCGTGCGACTGTCCCGCCGGAGTATATCGAGTATCTGTCGGTCCAGGTCGTCCATGGAGATGCGAACCTACGTGTGACCTGCACTTACCGATTACGAAAATCGTAACTGAGCTTCGAAGACAACACTTATGATGGTCCATCCGATACGTAGATCGTAATGACGGAAGCCTACGTCGCACTGGAGGGCGGCCACGTACTCGAGGGGCGTGGTCGTGCCGACGGGACGGCCCGCGGCGAAATCGTGTTCACGACAGCGTACACCGGCTACGAGGAGAGCCTGACCGACCCCTCTTACGAGGAACAGATTCTCACGTTCTCCTACCCGCTGATCGGCAACTACGGCGTCCGCGAGGAGCGGTTCGAGGACGACCGCATCCATCCGCGCGCCGCGATCGCCAAGGAGTTCACCGACGAGATCGTCGACTGGTTCGAACGCGAGGGAGTCCCGGCGGTCGACCACCTCGACACCCGCGATGTCGTCACGGACATCCGCGACGGCGGCGCGATGAAGTGTGGCATCGCCGTCGGCGAGGATGTCACCGAAGAAGACGCGCTCGAGCAACTCGAAGCCTGCACGGCCATGAGCGACCACACCGACATCGGCGCGCAGGTCAGCGTCGACGAGCCGGTCGTCCACGGCACGGACAACGACGGCGAGACGGTCGCCCTGATCGACTGCGGCGCGAAGGGCTCGATCGTCGACTCGCTGCTCGCACGCGATGCGACCGTCCACGTGTTCCCCTACGACGCGGCCGTCGAGACCGTCGAGGCCGTCGACCCCGACCTCCTCTTCATCTCGAACGGCCCCGGCGATCCGGTCAACTTCGAGGGGGCGATCACGCTCGTCGAGGCGTTCGTCGAGGACATGCCCGTCGCCGGCATCTGTCTCGGCCAGCAGATCGTCGCCGAGGCCCTCGGCGGGTCGACCGAGAAGATGACCTTCGGCCACCGCGGCGTCAACCAGCCCGTTCTCGACCTCGAGTCCGGGCAGGTCGTCATGACGACCCAGAATCACGGCTACACCGTCGCCGACCCGGGCGACCACCTCGAGATCACCCAGATCAACGTCAACGACGACACGCCCGAGGGAATCGACGGTATCGAGTACGACGTGCTCACCCGCCAGTACCACCCCGAGGCCAACCCCGGACCGGAGGACACCCTCGACTTCTTCGACGACGTGCTCGCCATGGCTTCCGGGCGAGCGGACACGCGAGCCGTTCCGGCCGACGACTGACGGCCACCGACTGATCGCGGCTCGCCCGCTTTCGTCGCGTCGTGGACGACTGCTGACTGCGTAGGTGCACTGTTCCCTGTTCTCGAAACCGTCAGAACCGCTCGAGAGAGCCGTTTGGCCGTCATCTCGAGTTAGAAGAAGTTCATGATCGGTCCCAGGTATCGCATGCCGCTGGCGAGGACCCGGTCGTTCTCCACCGCGGTCAGTTCACTGCCGGCGGCGTCGCTCGTCCCGCCGCCTCACGTGGCGAACTCGTAGGTCACCGTCGCGCTGGCGCTGACGGTGACGGGGTCCGCATTGATCTCCGTCGGCGGCGCTGCGTTGCCCGCCGAGTCCTCGGCGGACATGTTATCGTACCGAACCGTATGGACCCGTACGTCACCGGTTGTGACGGATGTCGTTCCCTCGAGTTCGACCTCGCGGTTGTCCGCGATGTGGCTCGCCTCCTCGTCGGCGTTCGCCAACGCGGCGTCGATCGCGTCCTTTCGGAGTTCGGACTTGGACTCTTCCTGGAGGGTGAAGTTCACTCGACCGATATTGTTGGCACCGGCCTCGACCGACGCGTCGATGACTTCGCCGACACGGCTCGTATCGGTGAGCGTCACCTCGAACGAGTGAGCTCCCTCGAACCCGTCGGTCTCGCCGTCACGGGTGTGGTTGGGATGGACCCGGTACCGGCCCTCTTCGATGTTCTCGTCGGGAATGCCGAGGTCGTCGAACGCGGTGCGAAGCCGGTCGGCACCGGTCGAGAGCGCGCTGGTCACTTCGTCGGCGGTGTCACCGGAGGCTTCGACGCCGATGTCGACGATCGCCTTATCCGGTTCCGCCTCGACTTCGCCGCTGGCGCTGACCGTGATTTCACCGTCGTCGACGTCCCCGTCCCCGTCGGCTGCTGATCCGGGGTCCGTCGAATCGGTCTCGGTACTACTGAGCGGGCTTCCCATACAGCCCGCGACCGTCGCTGCGACGCCGACGCTCGATGCCGTCAGGAACTGTCTTCGATCCATAGGTGACCGATACGAAAGGGTATGAAAAAAACCCATCCCAAGCTCAAACGGATCTTTGACCCTCGAGCGCTCGAGCAGGAAGACGTTCGGGACACCGATAGTAGTGTCATCATTACGCATGCTGGGCCCGATGGTCGGACCCCTCGAATCGATCACCGAATCGCCGGGGTCGTCTTCGACCGGTAGGAGCGGCGAGCGAACGGGCGGGTCCGCGCGCCGACGGCGAACCGTTCCGTCCGCCTGACTCTCTTCGGCTCGGAACTCAAGGAATATCCAAGTGGCTCGAGGACGTACCACACAATAATGGAGCTCTGGGGCTGGCTCATCGGCTACGTCGTCTTATTCGCCCTCTTACACCTGTTACTGTACTACCTGTACGTCCGCCGTGACGACGGGGACGGCGAGCGGACGCCGTCGCTTGCCGATCCGAACCGCGCGAGCATGCGGTCCTCGGCCGGTCCGGATCGGTTCCCCCGCGCATCCGACGACATCGGCGACGCCGACCAGGTTGACGAGGACCGCGAACCCGATTTCGACGGGGAGACGATCCGTTGTCCCCACTGCGGCGCGCGAAACGAGGCCGACCAGACGTTCACCTACTGCTGGAACTGCATCTCCGGACTGCGGCAGTGACCTCGCTCGAGCGGCCGGCGATCGTGGTCCACCGGGGTCGCCATCCGGTTTTGAGTGAACCGACGTGATGCATCCGTTCGTTTCGCCCCGTTCATACCACGGTGAATTTCTTCATAAATGGCCAATTCATGCGCTCGGCTAGCCTTTTTCTGCCAGTAATGAACGATTAAGCTTTTAGTCTTCAAAAAAAGAGTAGGATGCGACGACTAGGTATGAACGGATACGCTCCCTCCCCCTCGCAGTCCCGCTCTCCATCCCTGTATCGCGCCACGCACGACCCGAACGGATCGGCGACGCTCAGTACGACCGTCGTCCACGCGCTGGCCGACTGTCTGGGGGTCGATGTGACCGACAGCCGTCTCTCGCTGTACGATGCCGTCGATCCGGACGCTCTGAACCAACTCTTCCGACCGCGCCACGACGGCACGCCGCGGGCCGGCGGCACGCTCACCGTCGTCGTCGCGGGCCACCACGTCACGATCAGGGACACGGGCGAGATCCTGATCGAACCGCCCGCGCGACGCTAACTACCGGTCGGGTTCCGCTATCGCGGGAGCGCGTTCGTCGCCGGTCGGAACGCGCCGGCCGGACGCCGACAGCGCCGTCGCGAGTCGCTCGAGGTGATCGACGCCGACGACGGCGACGACGTCACCCGGCTCCGACCGGAGGTCTGCGAGCCGTTCGATCATGCAGTGTTCGCGCGTGTCGTCTCGGTACGCTAACGCAGAGCCGTCGGTTTCGATGCTACCGAGCAGCGCCTGCACGCCGGCGACGTGGGAACGCTCGTGGGCAGCCTGCCGCTCCGGCGGGTCGTCCGGCTCGCAGTCGTACTCGACCCGCTCGCCCGGGACGACGGTCATCGATGTCGCGTGGGTCAGCGTCGCGGCGACCCGACAGGTCAACGCCTCACGGGTCGCGCCGCCGACGCTCGAGAGGACGCGCCGGGCCGTCGCGGGAGAGACGCGGTCGGCGACCAGTCGACCCACGAGTCGCCGGAGGAACGAGAGGTTCGGCGCGTCGATGCCGACCGGATCGGCCTCGGGGGCGGCGCTGATCGCAGCACTCATCTCGCCGCCGAACCGCGGCGGTGCCGACTCCTCGGCGTCGCGGTCGCGAGCGTACGCGCGATACAGCGGCACCGCGACAGGCGGCAGTTCCAGCGCGACCGTCTCCGGTTCGACGCGCTCGAGGATGCGTTCGACGCGTGCGATACTCGCGGGATGGTCGTGAACGACGCCGATGAGAAGTAGGTCGCCGGCAGTGCTGGAAAGGCGACGACAGAACTGGGCGGTGATCCGCGGATCGTCGAACGATTCGGGAACGGACGGGGACTCGTCCATTGCTCGAGTGGTAATACGCGACTACCGTGATAACACTTCCGTTGTGTTGACTCGAGTCCGAGTTAGGATTTAGGGCGGCAGTCGACGCGCGACTGAGAACCGTTACAGTGGGGCAAACCACCCGTTGCAGTTCCGTCGAGGACGATTCTGCCGTCACAGACCGAAGCGACGTGCGACTATCGGACCCGGCACATCGTCTTCATATATAAAATCACCGTCCCGGTATGCGACTGGGAAGGATTGACGAGCGAGATCGAACGCTGGAAACTGTGGCGACGGTCGTGCACTACGGTGGTTTTCGCCTTTGAACGGGGTCTCGTCTCCGTCTCCCGACTCGCACAGATTAGAAAACTTTATGTAGAATCACAATCAATCATCCGCTCGACTATGAGTCAGCGAATGCAGCAGGGGCAGCCGATGATCGTAATGAGCGAGGACTCCCAGCGCGTCAAGGACAAGGACGCGCAGGATTACAACATCAGCGCCGCCCGTGCGGTCGCTGAAGCCGTCCAGTCGACGCTCGGTCCGAAGGGCATGGACAAGATGCTCGTCGACTCCATGGGATCGGTGACGATCACCAACGACGGCGTCACCATCCTCAAGGAGATGGACATCGACAACCCGACGGCCGAGATGATCATCGAGGTCGCCGAAACCCAGGAGGACGAGGCTGGCGACGGCACCACGACGGCCGTCGCGATCGCCGGAGAACTCCTCAAAAACGCCGAGGACCTCCTCGAGCAGGACATCCACCCGACGGCGATCATCAAGGGCTTCCACCTCGCCAGCGAGCGGGCCCGCGAGGAGATCGACGACATCGCGACCGATATCGACACGAGCGACGAGGAACTCCTCCGGAAGACCGCCGAGACCTCGATGACCGGCAAGGGGACCGAGGTCAACAAGGAGCACCTCGCCCAGCTGATCGTCGAGGCCATCCGCCAGGTCACCGTCGAGGACGAGAACGGCGACAACGTCGTCGACCTCGAGTTCCTCAACATCGAGACCCAGACCGGCCGCAGCGCCGGCGAATCCGACCTCCTCGAGGGTGGCATCGTCGACAAGGACCCCGTCCACGACAACATGCCCCGCTCGGCGACCGACGCCGACATTCTGCTGCTCGACGAGGCCATCGAGGTCGAGGAGACCGACGTCGACACCGAAGTCTCGGTCACCGACCCCGATCAGCTCCAGAAATTCCTCGACCGCGAGGAGAAGCAGCTCCGCGAGAAGGTCGACGCGATCGCCGACCTCGGCGCTGACGTCGTCTTCTGTCAGAAGGGCATCGACGACCTCGCCCAGCACTACCTCGCCAAGGAGGGCATCCTCGCCGTCCGCCGCGCCAAGAAATCCGACCTCGAGTTCCTCCAGGAAGTCGTCAACGCGTCGATCGTCTCCGACCTCGAGAGCGCAACCGAGGAGGACCTCGGCTTCGGCGACGTGACTCGCGACGAGGAGGACGAACTGTTCTACGTCGAGGGCGAGGACGCCCACGGCGTCACCCTCCTGCTTCGCGGCTCGACCGACCACGTCGTCGACGAACTCGAGCGCGGCGTCAACGACGCGCTCGACGTCGTCGCACAGACCGTCTCGGACGGCCGCGTCCTCGCGGGCGGCGGTGCGATCGAAGTCGAACTCGCCGGTCGCCTCCGCGACTACGCCGACTCCGTCTCCGGCCGCGAGCAGCTGGCAGTCGAAGCCTTCGCCGACTCGCTCGAGCTCGTCCCGCGCGTCCTCGCCGGAAACGCGGGGCTGGACTCTATCGACACGCTGGTCGACCTGCGTGCGGCCCACGACGACGGCGACATCACGGCCGGCCTGAACGTCTTCTCGGGCGACGTCGAGGACACCTTCGAGGCCGGCGTCGTCGAACCGGCTCACGCCAAGGAACAGGCCGTCACCTCCGCCGCCGAAGCGGCCAACCTCGTGCTCAAAATCGACGACATCATCTCCGCCGGTGACCTGTCGACCGACAAGGGCGACGACGAGGAAGGCGGCCCCGGCGGTGCGCCCGGCGGCATGGGCGGCATGGGCGGCGGCATGGGCGGCATGATGTGAGACTAAATTTTGCTCTGCAAGCGCGGCTTCGCCGCGCTCTCGGCAAAGTTTAGTATAAAAGCACTCCTCCTTCCGTTCCGACCCGCTACGCGGGTCTCCACATCAATCGTCGGCCCGCTCGCTCACTGCGTTCGCTCGCGGTGAAGGCGTCGCTCGGATTCTTCGAACCGTTCACGGGGTCGCTCCGCTCCCCGTCTGCTCACGGGCATGGAGTGCCCGTTCGCACGGTTCGCGAGATCTTCGAGCTCGCGCTATTCGCATTTGCGCGGTTCGAAACGAGCAGGGCGAGTGAGAACCGCGCACCGCTCGCTCGCCGATATTTGCGAGCGGGTGATAACGTTTCAACAGAGGACACGGAGTCGCCACTCCTCGAGCGACCTCCGCAGAACGGGGCCGTCCGACTACTCCTCGTCGTTGACCTCGAGTTCGAACTGCTCGTTCTCGGAGACGGCGTTGAGAACGACGCTCGTGTTCGAGGCCTTGATGTCGGGGTCGGTCAACAGTTGTTTGATCTGATCGTTCATGCCGTCGGTGTCTTCGAACTTGCCGATGGCGATGACGTCGTAGTCGCCGGTGACCTCGTAGACGCTTGTCATCTGCTGGTGATCGCGCAGCGTGTCGGTAACGTCGGGCAGGGCGTTGCCCTCGACCTGGAGTTGGATCACGGCGGTGACGTCGTAGCCGACGGCATCGTAGTCGACTTTCGGCGTATACCCCTCGATCACGCCCTCATCCTCGAGATCGGAGAGGTGGTTCGAGACGGTCGTCACGGAAACGTCGAGTTCCTCGGCGAGACTCCGCAGACTCGCACGGCCGTCGCCCAGAAGTGCATTCACTAGTTTCGCATCGAGATTTTCGTACGTCATCACATCTAGCCTCGCACCGTGCCCTTTAGAAATTTACGAATATGCAGTTTGCAGGGGAAGAGAGAAGATTTGCACGGAACAGTAGGGTTTTAGTAGCAGAGTTACGAGAATAGAGCGACGAGAAAAATGACAAGCGGCAACCTTACTGACACCGAACAGGCGGTATTAGACGAGATCGAGGAGCAGGACGTCGATTTCCTCCGACTGCAGTTTACCGATATTCTGGGAACGGTCAAGAACGTCTCCGTGCCGGCCAGACAGGCCGAGAAAGCGTTTACCGAAGGCATCTACTTCGACGGGTCGTCGATCGAAGGCTTCGTTCGCATTCAGGAGTCGGACATGCGTCTCAAGCCCGATCCCGACACGTTCGCCGTGCTCCCGTGGCGTCAGAAGGAGGAAAGCGCTGCCGCCCGGATGATCTGTGACGTCTACGACACCTCGACCGGCGACCCCTTCGAGGGCGATCCGCGCCGCGTGCTCAAGAACGCGCTCGAGCGCGCCGACGAGATGGGGTACAAGGTCAACGCCGCCCCGGAGCCGGAGTTCTTCCTGTTCGAGGAGGACGACGACGGCCGCGCCACGACCATGACGAACGACGCCGGCGGCTACTTCGACCTCGCGCCGAAGGACCTCGCGAGCGACGTTCGCCGGGACATTATCTACGGACTCGAGGAGATGGGCTTCGAGGTCGAGGCCAGCCACCACGAGGTCGCCGAGGGCCAACACGAGATCAACTTCACCTACGACGACGCGCTCTCGACGGCCGACAACGTCGGGACATTCCGAACGGTCGTCCGCGCCATCGCCGCTCAACACGACCTGCACGCGACGTTCATGCCCAAACCGATCCCGCGCATCAACGGCTCGGGAATGCACACCCACCTCTCGCTGTTCACCGCGGACGGCGAGAACGCCTTCCACGACGAGGACGACGAGTTCAACCTGAGCGAGGAGGCCCACGCCTTCACCGCCGGCATCCTCGAGCACGCGCCGGCGATTACGGCGATCGCGAACCCGACGGTCAACAGCTACAAGCGACTGGTGCCCGGCTACGAGGCACCCGTCTACGTCGCCTGGTCCGATCGCAACCGCTCGGCACTGATCCGCAAACCGGCGGCGCGGACGCCCGCAGCCTCACGCGTCGAGTTGCGCTCGCCGGACCCCTCTTGTAACCCCTACCTCGCCCTAGCGGCCATGATCCACGCCGGGCTCGAGGGGATCGAAAACGACCTCGAGTGCCCGGATCCGGTCCGGGAGAACATCTACGAGTTCGACGAGCAAAAGCGCGAGGAGTACGGAATCGACACGCTGCCGTCGAATCTCGGCGAAGCAGTCGCGGCCCTCGAATCGGACGAGGTCATCTACGACGCGCTGGGCGACCACGTCGCGCCGAAGTTCGTCGAAGCCAAACAACAGGAGTTCCAGGACTACCTCGTCGACGTCTCCCAGTGGGAACTCGACCGCTACCTCGAAACCTTCTGAGGCGGCCGTACTCTCGGTCGTGGGTTCCGTTCCGGTTCAGTCAGCGGCTGACAGGGCGTGCTCGAGGCGCTCGAGTGCGAGCGGTGCCGACTCGAGCGTGTCGGTCCCCGAGGGCAGCGAGGTTCACACCGGCAAGATCGACGGGGAGGACGACTGGAAGGTCACCAGCGTTCTGATCGATCATTCGACGTGCGCCGAATCAATGCGGTCTCGTGACTCTTCGATGGCCTGTGGCATCTCGCTCGAGCGGTGAACAAACGAGACGAACGCGGCGCTGCGATTCGATTTAGGCGTGGGCGTGCTCGATCCAGTCCTCGGCCCGGGTCTCCGAGATATCGGCGGCCTCGGCGACGGCCTCGGGACCGGCACGCGTGAGGTCGTCGACCGTCGTGATACCGGCCGCCGAGAGCTTGTCGCGGGTCTCGGCGTCGATTCCCTCGACGGACTCGAGGGTGTGCTCCGGATCGGTCTCGATCGCCGTATGCGGCTCGTCGGTCCCCTGTATCGGGATCTCCCGCGTGACCGCCTCGGCCTGGTCCGTGAGTTGCTGCTGGAACTGCTCGATCTGTTCGGCCTGTCGTTCGAGGAGTGCCTCGATATCGCCGGTCCGGCGCTCCAGTTGGTCCTCGAGTCGGTCCTGTAGCTCCTGGGTCCGCTCGAGGTGATCGCGGAAGTGTCCGGAGAACTCATCGACGGTGTCGACCGTCCGGTCCTCGACGGCCTCCGTCATCTCGAGGAGCTGGTCGGTCTGATCGTCGAGCGCATCGACGAACGCCGCGGAGAGTTCGTCGGCGGAGTCGACGCCCTGCTCGAGTTCGCGCTCGAGCGCGTCGTAAACCGCCGCGTGAGTGCGTTTCAGCTGCTCGAAGCTCTCGTCGACCGACCGGTGGGCGTCGGTGGCGTCGTCGCTCGGGAGCAACGCCGCCATCGCGCTGACGGAGCCGTGGGTCGCCGCCTGCGCGATCTCGAGTTGGTGACGCTGGAGGGATTCCTGCCCCTTGAATCCGGTAAGAACCATCGCATCGACGGTTCGCTGGGTGATCATGCCCTGCGTGAGCAACTGCTGACTCTGTTTGACCGCGGTCCGCTGTGCGTCGACCATCGTTCGAATGGGGGAGTCCGATCGGGCCATCTGTTCGGCTACTGATCCGACACGATACAGTATAAGTAACGGGCTTGCAAGCCACTGAAGCCCATTAGATGGTATATATTGGATACGGTAGCGGCGGATCGCGGCGGCTCGATCCCGGGTAAGTCCCGCTCGAGCGTGACTGTCACGGGCGTCGTGCTCCGGTATTATGCCCGCAGCAGTAGTGTGACACCCCATGGTCGACAGCAGACGCTACGAGTTCGAGGGGGATCGACCGACGATCGACGACGCGGCGCGAGTAAGTCGGGAGGCGACCCTCGTCGGCGACGTGGCGATCGAGGCGGACGCGAGCGTCTGGCCCGGCGTCGTCTGCCGCGGTGACATCGGCCCCGTCCGTATCGGTCGGGAGACTCACGTCGGGGACAACGCAACGATTCACGCCTCACGACTCGGCGACGAAGTGATGATCGGCCACGGGGCCGTACTCAACGAAACGACCATCGAGGAACGGTCGCTGGTGGGGTTCAACGCGACGATCAACACCGATGTGACGATCGGCAGCGGAAGCATCGTCGCCGCCGGAACCGTCGTCCCCGACGAGTACGCCATCCCGTCGGAGTCGTTCGTCCGCGGCGTTCCCGCTCGAGTCACGCCGCTCGAGGAAACGGGGATCGACGCGGGAGCGATCCTCGAGGAGTTCTCCGCCGGGGAATACACGAACCTGGCACAGCGTCACGAGGAGTTGTTCGAGTGACGAGTGAAGGCGGGCCGGCCCACGGGAGACGATTTCCGACCGGTCGGGAGAGCAAGAGCGGAATCGACGGCGCAGTCACGCCGCTGGGCTCGCTAGCGAATACCGTGCATTTCGGGGCGGCGGTTACGGGTTCGACCCGAACTCGAAAATTTCCCGGTAGAGCGTTTCGGCGAGTCGGTCGATGTTCGCCGCCGCCTCGTCGGCGGCCATCGTATCGCTGATCCCCTGCCACTCGACGGACAACCGGGTGATCGGAACCAGTGCGACGCCGCCGACGACGATCTCGCCGTCGGGCGTGTGGACGTGCCACTCGGTCCGCATGCCGTTCGACGATCGGGTGACGGCCTCGATCTCCCCACCGGCCGCGCTCCATCGGACGACGAGGTCGTCGGTGAGCTGCCGGAGCGTCCGTTCGCCGAGCAGGTGACAGGCGACGCCGCCACCCGCCAGTAGCGCGAACGCGGCGACCGCCATCGGCAGGCCGCCGTAGGGGACGTTTATCGAGGCGGCGAGACCGGCCGTCACGACGACTACCCCGAGTACGCGCGCGTCGATCGCGTTCGGCACCGTGCCGTTCCAGACTCCCGACGCGCCCCGGGACGGCTGCTCGAGTTGCATATCGACTCCACCTCGCGGTGACGACCGGGTAGCTGTTGGCCTGTCCCACTGGCGGCTTTATACACTCTCCGGCGGTGCTCGGTTCGAGTACTGCATCGGCACCGCGTCCTCCCGTACCTCGGCGCGGGACTCGCGCCGATCCTCGAGTCGCGCAGTCGATTCCGCGTCGGTAGCCACGAACGAGTATCCGACGACGAAAACGAGTTCGATCGCTCCGACGTATGTGTTCCTGTGCCGTTTTTCTGCGAATCAGCGGCGCTATCGTGATTTCAGGCCGTAAACGCGCCCGCCACCAGAAGCGGGAACACGAGCGTCGCTTCCGCTTCGACCTGTGTATAATTCGTCCGCTCTTCTTTGATCTTCCCCCACGAGACGGCCTCGTTCGGCGGCGCACCGGACAGTGAGCCGTCTCCTTCCATCCCGGTCGAAATATAGACGACGTAGTCGGCCCCGCCACGGAAGAGGTTCGTCATGATCGCGTGGTGCTTTGGGACTCCGCCACCAACGGCGATGAGGCCGGTCGTCTCCGCTAACAGACCGTCTTCGATCAGGGAATCGTAGTCGTCGAGGATCTCGATCCCGACATCGGAATCGTACCCCTGACGGTAGTAGTAGAGGAAGTTCCCGACTTCGGCGTCGGTCAACGCCGGACAGTATACCGGCACGTCGTTGTCCGCCGCTTGCTTCAACACCGAATCCTCGTCGTCGAGCGTTTCCCCTAATTCGCGCGCGAACGCCGTCGGCGTCCGGACTTTCTGCTCCGCGAAGAAGTCATCGAAGAAATCGTACAGATACTCCTCGAGCCACACGTATCGATCGGAGGGGACGAAGAGGTTTCCGAGTCGGTTGATCCCACGCTCCCGAAGGGCCGCCTCGTCCGCATCCCAGTCGCCCATCTTGAACGGTTTCGCCGTCTTGATGACGTCCTCAGTGAGCGAGCCGGATGTCGTGATGAGAACGTCTACGTACCCTTCCCGTACGAGATACGCAACGGTCTCGCGGAGCCCGGACGAGATGATGTTCGAGGTACACGTGAGATAGATCGTAGCGTCTTCCTCCTGCATGCGTTCGGCGATGTCGATGGCCTCCGCGAGTTGCGTCGCCTGAAAGCCGGTCGTGGCGTAGGAATCGAGCAACTCCCGGAAGTCGAACTCGCCGCGAAAGTCGTAGCCGCGAACGTCCGGGGTACTCAGTTCCTCGTCGCTCCCAGGAACGACGTGATCGTACGAATCGTCGTTGTCCATATCGCTGGATAACGCGACGAAGGGTTTGAAGTACTCGGAATCGATCGTACGACCTTCGATCCGCCCCGAACCGTGAGGGACAGTGGCGACTATCGTGTCCGTCACGCGGACAGCGGACCGGGCCTGGAACTGCTTCGCCGGCAAGACGACGACCGTTCGAGCGGTTGCTATAGCTCAGCGATTCGTTTTCGGACGGCGGCGAACCCACTCGCCGGACTCGAAACGGACGAGCCCCGTCGTGGTTGGGCCAAACAGGGCTCGCCACTCACTCATATCCAACCGACACCCAAGTAGCTTGTGTGATTATCTGAGTGAACGAGATTTAGCGGAGCGAGCGTTTCAAGCGGCTGGTCGTGACAGGAAAGTAAGACACGAATGCTTTTCCATCCGCACACCCTACTCTGCGTGTTCGGATATCCGAATTCGTGGTTGGGCCATGACAGAGGATACTACTACAAGAGAGGCGATTAGCCTGTTGCAGGACCTCGGACTCCAGGAGTACGAAGCACGCTGCTTTATGGCGTTGAACAAACTTCCGAGCGGAACTGCAAAGGAGATACACGAAATCTCCGACGTTCCGCGAACCAGGGTGTACGACGCTATTCGCGTCCTCGAGTCCCAGGGCCTGGTCGAAGTGCAGCACACGAGCCCGCAGGTGTATCGCGCCGTCAGTATCGACGAGGCGACACAGACGCTGCGGCAGAAGTACGACAACCGGATCGAGACGCTCGAGACGCATCTCAGGAACACGGACGTCCGAGAAACCGACGAGGACGACCAGGTCCAGGAGGTCTGGTCGCTGACCGGGCACGAGGCGATCGAGTCGCGGACGATCGAACTCATCGACGAGGCCGAGTCCGAGATCGCACTCATCGTCGTCGACGAGGACATTCTGTCCGAGTCACTGTTCGACGGCTTGCAGACGGCGGCGGAGCGGGACATCTCGCTCGTTCTGGGCGGCCAGACGGATGCAGTCACGGAGACGCTCGGGGACCGGCTCTCCGCGACGCACGTGTTCGAGACCGGCCTCGACTGGCTCACCGGAATCGAACGCGACGACGAAGTCGCGATCAGCCGCATCCTGCTCGTCGACCGCGAAACGCTTCTGGTCGGCTCCTACTACCCCAACACCGCCGGTAGCGACGCGAAAGAGCAAGCGGTCTTCGCCCGCGGTCTCGAAAACGAGATCGTGGTGTTGCTTCGCCGGTTGGTGACGGCGGGCCTCCCGCGGATCAAAGACCCGGGAGCCTGATGCCGCCCTCTCGGACGCGGCGCGGAGCAAACGACCGCGCGGTGTGGCCGATTACTGATACGCGGGCAGCCGGTCCGATCGATCGGACCCCTCGACGAACGGCAGTTCCGTCCGCGTCGCCGTCACCTCCGTGCCATCGACTCGGACCGTCAGCTCGTCGCTCTCGAGGTCGTAGTCGACGATCGCGAGCGCGATGACGTCGCCGAGCAGCGGGCTCTCGCCGGCGCGGGTCACGTTGCCGACCGACGCGTCGCCGTCGAAGACGGCCGCGCCGGACTCGGGCACGGCCTCGCCGTCGAGGGTGAGCCCGACGAGTCGTCGGCTGGGTTGGCCGCGGTTCTCGACGCGGGACACCACCTCCTGCCCGACGTAACAGCCCTTCTCGAAGTCCAGCGCGTTCCGGAGGCCGAGCACGTTCGGGAGCGTCCCCTCGAGTTCGGTGTGAAAGAGCGGCGATCCGGCCTCGAGCGCGAGGCTGTCGACGGTCCGATAGCCGAAGGGAGCGGCGTTCAACCCCTGGTTGAGCAGCGTGTCGTGGACGGCAGCGGCGTCGGCGGCGGCACAGATCACTTCGTAGCTCTCCTCGCCGGTGAGCGCGTCGGTGCGGATGACGGAGACGCCCACGTCACCCATCGTTCCGCGGACGAACGAGTACCGCTCGTCCGGCGAGCCGGCCCCGTTGAGGACGCTGGCTATCTTCTCCGTCGCTTGCGGGCCGTGAATGCCGAAAACCGCGTAGTCGTCGGTCGCGACGCGGATTTCCACGTCCTGAATGAACACCTTTTCCGACCACTCCTCGGCGAGGGGGGCGGCGGTTTCGGGCTGGGTGAAAAGCAAGAGTCGCTCGCCAGCGTTGTAGATGTAGAGTTCCACGTCGATCCCGCCCTGGGGATCGAGGACGAGCGCGTAACAGCCCTGCCCGTCCGTCGTCGGGACGCGGTTCGAGACGACGTTATCGACGTACTCGACGCGGTCGTCGCCCGTCACGACGATCACGCCGTAGGCCTGCTCGAGCAGGCCGACGCCGTTGCGTACCGCCCGATGGGTGCGCGCCGGCCGTCCGTAGTGTTCGACGACCCGCCGATCGGCGCGCTCGCCGAACGTAGCCCCGTGGTCCTCGTGGATCGACTCGATGACGCTCATGCGTATTCCCTGGGGCCTGAGCGTATCAGGCGTTTCGATTCAAAAGGGCAACCGCTCGCGGAGCCAGTCGCCGATCGATTGCTCCCCGTCCCCCTCGGCCGGCGTCTCGGGAACCACGCGTTCGGCGGGCTTGATCACCGTCTCCGACCCCGAGTCGACGACGATCAGGTCGTCCTGCTTGAGCGTCGAGAGGGCGTCCTCGAGTTCGTCGATGTCGACTTCGACGGCCGCGCGGAGCTCGAAGACGGACATTCCGTCGTCGGCGCGATCGACCAGCGCGTCGAGTACCGCCACCTCCGTCCGTTCCCGGTTCCGGTACTCCCGCTTTGCTCTCATCTATGTGTGTATTCGACCACCTGGGATTTGACGTTTGTCGTTCCGCCGGTTCCAGAGCACCGGCGTCGCGAACACCGACGCAGGCTGGCGGAGAATGCCCGGCCCGATCCGACCCGGTGAGACATCCCGACGAAACGCGTCGCCACCGTTCGGTCGTCGTGACAGTCCATCATGCAACACGTTTTTTATGGTATGACTGGGTACGGTGGGACAATGGCCCTTCGATGTTCGTTGCTCGGACACGACTACGGGGACTCCGAAGTCGAACGCGAGCGCGAAGAACGGGGCAGCGAGGTCGTCGTAACCGTCCAGGAGTACGAGGAGTGTGCCCGCTGTGGTGATCGCAACGTCATCAGCGAAAACACCGAAGTGACCAGCCTCTTCGCCGGAACGGACGCCGACTCGGTCCCCGACGAGCCCGATACCGAACCGCCCGAACCACCACTCGAGCCCGACGCGACGGATGCGCCCGATGCGACGTCGGCCTCGGACCCCGAAGTCGCCGCCGCGGAGGATGCGGTCGCGTCGACCGACGGCGACGACGCCGAGCTCATCGACGCCGACGACGACGGATCGGACGCGCTCGAGACGGGAACACCGGTGGCGGAGCCGTCCGCGAGCCCGACAGCCGATCCGTCCGAGCCGACCCCGGAAGCGGCGGCCGGCGGTCTCGAGACCGACGACGACACGGCCGAGATCGACCTGCCCACCGACGAGCACGGCGATCCGGTCACTGACGACGGCGAAATCCTCGAGGACGAGCCCGCGACGGAACGGGATCGGGACCGCGACCACGGCGAGTGGCCCGATTCGGACGACGTCGGCCCGCCGGTCGATGGCGAATCCGATCCGACCAACTGGCCGGACGACCCGGTCGACGGCGAGACGGCGTCCGACACTGACGCCCTCGAGCCCGACGAGATCGACGATGATGCCGTCCTCCTCGACACCGAAGACCCCGTCGGAGGTGTCCAGGCAGGCGGCGAGACCGGACCCGACGGTGCGGCTGCGGCTGCGGCCGACGCCCGGTCGGTGACTGCGGACCCGCCGACGGACGTCCGAGGCGACGCCGAGCCCGCGCCCGATCCCGATCCGGGAACCGGAATCGAGCGCGCCGCGTCCGCGCCGACACCCGCCGAAAGCGACGGCGCGTCCGACGACGTGCCGACCGAACTCTACTGCCCGCGGTGTGACTACGTCTCCGCTGGCGATCAGGAATCGCTTCGCACCGGCGACATCTGCCCCGACTGTCGGAAGGGGTACCTCAGCGAGCGCGAGCGACGATAGAAGCGTCAGTCGGACGTGATCGGCGATCCCCGCGTTCCCGCGTCGGCTGCCGCGGTCCCGCGAGCGCTCACCGATACCCCCACACCGTGCCGATCGATTCCCGACCGATAGCGATCGGTATCGGCGGTCTCCGGGTTCGAGAACGCATCAGACGCGCGAAACGTCGGCTATGAAAAGAGGTAAACACTCCGCCGTGTTTCTTCGAGCCATGAAGGAGTACAAGATGCGTCGCGGTGAATATCTCGAGGAACGAATTCCGGATATGGAAGCCACGATCGAGGACTACTTCGGCTCGATCACGGATACCGAGGAGTACAAGGGAAGCGACCTGTACGTCATCGGCGAGCCGGCCAATCCGGTCTTCGAGAAGATCATCGCCGGGACCGTCGAATACTCCGGCAAGAAGGACAAACTCGGCGTCGAGTTCCACGAGCGCGATCCCACCGAACTCGGCCCCGACGAACTCGAGGCCGCCGGCGATGCCGTCGACGCGAAAAACGATTTCCTGCTCGAGGCGACCGGCCGCGACGCCAAATCCCGTCGCGAGTCGATGAAGCGCAAAGTCGAGGACGACCCGGATCACGACTTCTAGACACCGACGTTTTGTTCTTCGGTCTCTCATGCTGGCAGCAGCACCACTGCCGCCAGCGTGCCGTCTGCCGTCCCTCGGCAACAGGTCGATCAAACGCACTCTCCCTCGGTGGGTCGGTCGTCGGCCCGCTCGTTCGCTTCGCTCACTCGCGGTTGGTATCGGTGACACGCCTGCCCTTCCCCGAGTCAGGCGACTCACCGCGAGTGCGGTGACCCGCCTTCCCGGCCGGAGCGGTTTCCACCCGCGTTCGTAACGGCTTTTATCGCCGCGTCGATCCCTCGAGTCATGGATCCACAGGCGTTTGTCGCCGCCACGCTCGCCGCCCACGTCGGGTTTGCGATCGTCGTGACCGCACACGCGTCGCTGACCGATCGCGATGCCGGCCCGTGGCCGTTCGTGACACTCGCGTTCGGATTGGCCGGGATCGCCGCCTACGTTTTCTACGATGGGACAAGCGGTTCGGACACGCACTGAGACGACCGGCGACCTGCGTTCAGTCGCCGGCTGTGGCCCGTTCCCCGCCCTCGCTGCTCGAACGGGAGCCGTCGGCCCAGACGCCCTCCGTGAGGTCGATCCCGTCGGTCCACTTGCCGACGACGGAGGCGACGGCGAGGTCGCCGGTCACGTTGTTCGTCGTCGCGATCCGGCCGAGGATCGGGTCGACGCCCGCGACGAAGCCGACGATCTCGAGGGGCAAGCCCACGGCGTTCAGGATGACGGTGAGCATGATCAGCCCCGCACCGGGGACACCGGCGGTGCCGATACTGATCAGGATCACGGTCGCGAGAACGAGCACCTGATCGCCGAGGCCGAGGGAGACTCCGACCATGTTAGCGGCAAATACCACCGTCACGGCCTGTCTGATCGCCGCCCCGTCCATGTTGATCGTCGCCCCGAGCGGGAGGCCGAAGCCGTAGACCGATTCGTCGATCCGCAGGTTCGTTTCGGCGTCGGTGATCGTCACCGGTAGCGTGCCGCTCGAGGAGCGGATCGTAAAGGCCGTCACCATCGCGTCTTTCGCACCGTTGAGAAACGCAAGCGGCGACTGGCCGAGGATACCGACCGTCATCACGCCGAGGTAGGTGACGGTCATGTGGATCACGATTCCGATCGTGATGACCCCGACGAGTGCGCCCAGTTGGACGATCGCGCCCAGTCCCTCGGTCCCGATCGCGGCGGCCATGAGCGCGAAGACGCCGATGACGCCGTACTCCATGACGCCCCAGACGACTTTGAATAACGCCTGCGTGCCGGCGTCGATGAACGCGAAGAAGCCGTCGATCGCGTCTTCGATCGGCTCCTCGGTCGTCGACTCGCGGACGATCGTCAGCGCCAACCCGAAGACGATGACGACGAAGATCGTCGCGAGGATCTCGCCGTTGACCATCGCGGCCAACGGGTTCTCGGGGACGATACCGAGGACGACCTCGGAGACCGTCGGCGGTTCGGCCTGCTGGGCCTCGCCACCGGTGAACTCCACGGCCGTGCCGGGATCGAACAGATTCGCGACTGCGAGGCCGATCAGGGCCGCGATCGTCGTCGTCGCGGCGTAGAGCAAGACCGTCAGCCCGCCGACTTTGCCGAGTTTCGACGGCGTCAGCTTGCGCATCCCACCGAGCAGCGTAAAGACGATCAGCGGGATGATCAGCATCTCGAGCAACCGCAGGAAGAGATCACCAAGCGGGCTGAGAACGCTGGCGCGTTCGCCGGCGATGGCCCCGAGTGCGGTCCCGAGGACGAACGCGACCGCGATACGGTAGATGATCGGAATCGAGCGATACTGGCTCCAGGTTCGTCGCGGCAACGACTCCTGCGTCGGACTCATCGACCCGCCCTATGAACGGGACCGATCAACCCGTGTCGGTACCGGTGAGACTGGCCCGCTCCTATGACGGCCGCGTCGTGGCGGAGATGGGGCTGGTGTTCAAGCCAGGAAGACGTGTCGCGGTCGGTCAGCGAGGACGTCCCGGCCGAACTCGACGGTCTCCGAGAAGGCGTCGCTCCGGAAGAACGCCATGGCATCCTCCCGGGAGTCCCATCGGCTGGCGATGAACATGTCGTTCTCGTCCTCACGGTTGACCAGCAGGTCGGTCTTGCGGTGGCCGTCCATATCGGCGAGGACGCCGCCGACGTCGTCGAAGGTCCCGACGAAGTCGCTGCGATGCTCCGGCTTGACCGTATAGAACATCCCCATCGTCCCCCACGAGTCGTCCTCGTCGTCACCGGCCTGTCGGACGACATCGGGTAACTCGGCGAGGAACCCGGCGGCCGTGTTCGCAGCCCGATCGGTCTCCCAGAGGCTGACGACGGCGGTTTCGCTGTCCGCGTCTTGGGCCTCGTAGACCGCCGTCTTCACGTGGGTATCGTAGTGATCGAAGTTCTCCCGGTAGCCGTCAACCTCCTCGAACAGGTCGTCGGGGTCGGCCGCCGAGTAGAGGACGACCGCGTGGACATCCTCGCCGTGGGGCTGGCCCGCGTAGATGCCCTCGTCCTCGAGTTCGTCGCGGATGTCTCCGCTCTCGTCGCCGTGGCCCGACACCGAGTCGTCGCCGTGGTGATGGCCACCGGACCCGCCGTGGTGTCCCGCGGCGTCGCCGTCAGCGTGGTGATGGGCCCCGTCACCCTCGGTCGGAACGCGTTCGCCGGCGAGGAAGGCCGCGAGGTCCGTGGGCGGGACCCGGCGGGCCGAGAGGAACCGACCGAACTCGGCGAAGCGGGAACTCGAGGGGTCAAAGCGCATCTCGTAGAGCAGTTCCTTCACGTCCATCGGATCGTCGCCGAACAGCGTCACGCCCCACTCGAAGTCGTCGAGGCCGACGCTGCCGGAGATAATCTGCGTGACGCGGCCGGCGTAGTCCTTGCCGATTTCGCCGTGGTTCGCGAGGTAGTCGGCCCGCTCGTCGAAGGGGAGTTCGTACCAGTTGTGGTCGGGGCCGCGGCGCTTGCTCATCGGATAGAAACTCAGGAAGTCGCTGTCGGGAATCTCGGGTTTGAGCCGCGACTCGATGTAGCGCTCGAGGCCGGCATCCTCGACCTCGCTGTCCTCGTCGAAGTAGTCCTCGGACATATACCCGGAGACCTCCGTCACCGAAAGGTAGGAGTCGGCCCGCTCGGTGAACTCGGCGAGCGCGGTGTGCTCGAACCGGCGCTCGAGCGTATCGATATCGGCGAGCGTCGGCCGCAGGTGGAGAACGAGCAGGTCGGCCTTGTGACCGAGCACCGAGAACGTAGCCGAGTCACCGGCCTCCGCGTCGTCGACGGCCTCACAGGCGGTCAGATAGTCGATGCCGTCGTCGATCGCCTGCGAACGGCGCCGCTCGGGCGCGTTTCGCCAGGCGTCCCAGTCGATCGACCGGAAGTCGTGCAGGACGTACCAACCCTCTTCGGTCTGTGGCGGTCGTCGTCGTTCCATGGATGCGGGTTGGGACGGAGACGCCAAGAAGGGCCGGGTTTCGCCCCGCTCCCGTCCATCGACGGACTCGGCTCCGTGCCCGGAGCGCCCGGCTCCCGTCGCGGGTCGGACCCGTCGCGTGCGGACGTGACCGAAACCCTTTAGCGCTATCCGTATAACTGACCAGCCATATGCGGAAGAGTGGGCCGCCGAAAGGACTCATCGCCTATATCGTCCTCGAACTCCTCGAGGAGAAGCCGCGATACGGCTACGAGATCCTCAAGGAGATCCGGGATCTCAGCGGCGGTCACTGGGAACCGTCCTACGGCTCGGTGTACCCGATCCTCTATAAATTCGAGGAGAAGGGATGGGCCGAGCGTATCGAACGCAAAGACGAACCGGACCGAAAATACTTCGAACTCACCGACGACGGGATTGCGGAACTCGAGGACCGCCGCGAGAGCGGGCCGGAAAAGGCTCGAGACTTCGCCGACGTCATCCTCGGGTTTTTCCACGTCTACGCGGCGTTCTCGACGGACGACCGGTTCGACATTCCGGAGAAAGAGTGTGAGTGGTGCTTCGACGAGGAGTTCAGCCGCTGGGTCGTCGAGCAGGTCGCCCGCCACTACGAACACTACTTCGATACCGAGTTCGAGCGCATCGAGGAGACCCACGAGGAGTTCTCCGATCGCCACGGGCTCGATCCCGACGACTCGTAGACGCCGCCGAGATCGTTTCTCACCCCAGCAGTTGCGGGCCGAACAACAGGAGGATGAAGCTCACGAGCATCGTCACTCCGATCGCCGTCGTCACCGTCCGGACCATCCCGCGGGTTGCGTCGACAGGGAGTCGGGAGACGATCGCTTCGGTACTCGTCCGAAGGATGTGCCCGCCGTCGAGCGGGAACGCCGGAATACAGTTGAAAAAGCCCAGTTGGACGTTGATCCAGCCGGTCCAGAACAGCAGGTTCGCGAGGAGGAAGACGGTCCCGTCGCCGAACGCACCGAGCATCCCCTGGGCCTGGTAGAAGTTCTGTACCCCGCCGGTGAAGCCGGCGAAATTGAACGGCATCGCGCCGCTGACGCCGATGACCGGCAGCATCAGCGCGACACCGATCTTCCCGAGGAAGCTCTCGGTAATCGGGCCGAATCGCGTCTCGCCGTCGCCCCCGAGCAGCCCCAGATACTCGTCCGCGGGGTAGAGTTGGACGCCGATGTCGTTCACCGCGACGCCGGACATGCCCGGCACGGGCTGAATGCCGAGGAACCCGCTGTTCTCCCGCGGGTGCTCGTCGAGCGTGACGGTGTACGTCTCGCGTTCGTCGCCGACGTAGCCCGCGACCGCGACCCGTTGGTCGGGCTCGCTGTCCTCGAGCAGGGCGGCGAGCTCACCGTAGTTCTGTACCCGTTCGCCGTCGAAGCGGGTGATCACCATGGTCTCGTCGGTCGGGCCGGCCTCGCGCTCGAGGGGGCCGTCAGCGGCGACCGAGACCGCCGCACCGACTGTTACCTCGCGCTCGATCCGGTCGTCGGTCGTATCGTCTGCGGGTTCGATCGTCAGCGTGACCCGCTCGCTGTCGCCGACGGCGTCGTAGAAGCCGCGTTCGGTCGCGACGGTCCGGCCGTCGACCGCGCGGATCTTGTCACCGACGGAGAGTCCCGTCGGGCCGTTTTCCATCGCGGTGGACACGAGCAGGGACCGATCAACGGGGACCGTCCGCTCGCCGTTGAGTTCGATGGCGACCTGCTCGCTGTCGACGGCCTCGAGTCGGGTCGCGAGGTCGTCGTTGCCCTCGACTGCGGTGCCGTTGATCGCGGTAATGCGGTCGTTCGGCTCGATCCCGGCGTCGGCTGCGGGCGAGTCGGGAGCGACGCCGCCGACGGCGGCTCCGGGCGCGATGCCGATCGCGCCGACGACGGGGCCGAACAGGAGGGCGAACGCCAGCAGCGTGATCGCGAAGTTGTTCGTGACGCCGGCGGCGAACATTCTGGTCTGACCACCCCGCGAGGCGGACTTGCTGCTCTCCTGATCGGGTTCGACGAACGCGCCGATGGGGAGGAACGCGAGCATCGCGACGCCCATCGAGTCGATATCGATGTCCTCGACGCGACAGAGCAGCCCGTGGCCCCCTTCGTGGACGACGAGGCCGACGAGCAGCCCGAAGACGATGCCGGGCGTCGCCGACAACGGCAGAAAGTCGTTGACACCGGGAATGACGAGCACGTTGTGTGGCTGTCTGGCGGGGGAACTCGCCGACTGCGGCGATGAGAGCGCGATCACCGCCACGCGAATCAGAACGGCGAACATGCTGATCATCACGACGAGCGCGATCCCGACGCCGAAGTTCGACCACGCCCGCCAGAAACGCTTCGGTCGTGCGAGCCGGTCCAGAAGCACCCGCCCGCGTTTCGTGTGGAACGTGAGGATCGGCCCTTGGGTCCCGATGTAGTCCGGGAGATACCCACCGTTTCGGAGGCCGATGACCGCGATCCAGTAGAGCAGAAGACCGATCAGAACCCACGTCAGGAGTTCCGAACCGTAGATTGCAGGCGGCGAGACGACAGCGAGAGAGCCGTGGTCCATCGATACTATCTCCGGGCGGGGTTCTCAAATGACTTTTGTCTATCCGGGCGGCGGTGTTCAGATAAGCACTGAAAAGTGAGGAACGGCATTTTTGAAGTGTCTATGCCCAAAAGCGCCGTCCTCAACGGTTGTTTGGACGAGATCGAGTTAGGTTTTGTGGAGCGCGAAGCAACACCGCGACTGTTGATGAAGCTCAGTATTCAGCCACATCTTGCTGGATTATCGCTTTCTGATACTGTCTCTATTCTCGAACTGTTTGGCGTTAACCGCGTCAAGTCGACCGTCCACAACTGGGTTCGCAAGGCCGACCTACAGCCCGAAGACGGTCAGTCACCGGATCACGTTGCGGTCGACGAGACCGTGGTCCGACTCAATACTGAACAGTACTGGCTGTACGCTGCCGTCGATCCAGAAACCAACGAACTGCTGCATACAACGCTCGAACCGACCAGAACGAGCGTCTTAGCACATGCGTTCTTTACGGAACTACGCGAGAAGCACGACATCGACGACGCCGTGTTCCTCGTCGACGGTGCGACGCCGCTGAAAGACGCCTGCACGCGTCACGGGCTCGATTTCCGCTACGAACGTCACGAAAATCGCAACAACGTCGACCGTGTCTTTCAAGAGGTAAAACGCAGAACTACCGTTTTCTCGAACTGTTTCGGTCACGCAAGTGCAGAAACTGCTGATGAATGGCTCAAATCGTTCGCCTTCGCATGGAATCAGCTAATCTGAACGCGACCATCCGGGCAGCCGTTCGAGCCCGCTCACCGCTCCCGGCGCAATCGTCCGACGACGAACGCGCGATCGACCTTCGCGAGGAACGGGCCGAGCTTCGGCCCCTGCTCCTCGTCGAAGAACAGCCGGTAGCCCGCCGCGAAGAAGTCGCCGGTGTCGATGTCGTGGCGCTTTGCGGCCTCGTAGATCTCGCCCTGAATCTCCTCGGGGTCGTGACCCGCCTCGATGAAGTCGGCCAGGTCCGCGAGCGCGGCTTCGGTCTCCGCGTCGAAGTCGTGCGCCGGAATCTCGGTTCGCTTGAGTTCGTAATCGAACTCGTTGCCCGTCCGGCGCGCCCAGTTGCGGGCCTGCTCGACCCGATCGAGCGCGTCCGCCACGGCCCACTCGGGCGCATCGTCTGGGATGTGGCCCTCGCGGCGCGCAATTTCCTCGCGCAGGTCGGAATCGTCGGTCATCCCGAGTACCGCGGCGAAGGTGTAGGGAAGCCGAATCCGCTCTTCGCGTGGCTCCTCGACCACGAAGGGGTAGACGCGATCGGCGAAGGCCTGTTCGTCCTCGCTGGCATCGATTTCGCCGAAGTAGGTCGCCTCGAGCCGGTCGAACTCGTCGACCAACTGGTCGAGGCGCTCGATGCTGAAGTCCCGGGCCTTCGCGGGGTCCTTCGCGAAGAAGTAGCGCAGCACGTCGGGCTCGAGCAACTCGAGTACGTCCGAGACGAGGATGACGTTTCCTTCGGAGGAGGAGAAGGGCTCGCCGTCGAGGGTGAACCACTCGTAGACCATCGGCACCGGCGGCTCGATCTCGAGGACGTTTCGCGCGACGTCCTGGCCGCTGGGCCACGAGCCTTCGGCGTGGTCCTTCCCGAAGGGTTCGAAATCGACGCCCAGCAGCTGCCACTGGGCGGGCCACTCGAAGCGCCAGGGGAGTTTCCCCTCGCGCAGCGTGGCGGTGCCCTCGTGGCCACAGCCATCGATGGTCCGATCGCCGGCGTCCATGTCAGTACAGCGGTAGTCGACGGTGCCGGCCGCTCCCGCATCGAGATCGACGCTCGTCACCGTCTCGGTGAGCTTGCCACACTCCTCGCAGATCGGGTTGA
Organism: Natrinema pallidum; assembly: GCF_005890195.1. NCBI lineage: Archaea > Methanobacteriati > Methanobacteriota > Halobacteria > Halobacteriales > Natrialbaceae > Natrinema > Natrinema pallidum. The sequence goes on from NZ_CP040637.1 coordinate 1,893,400, forward strand.
ACGGGACGTAGTCGGCGTTCGCATCGACCTTGTCCTGATACTGCGAGAGCACGTCGCGTGCGCGATCCCGATGCTCGAGGACGAAGCGGGTCACGGACTCGAACTCGCCGGACTCGTACAGGTCCGTGTTCGAGACGAGGTCGATCTGCGCGCCGATCGCGTCGGCGCTGTCCTGAATGATCGTCGAGAAGTGGTCGCCGTAAGAATCGCAGCAACCGAACGGGTCCGGGATGTCGGTGTAGGGCGCGCCGAGGTTGCGACCGAGCGCGCCGGCGTCGACCTCGCCGAGATCGACCAGGTTCCCCTCGAGGTCACAGAGGGTTCGCGGGAGCTTCCGGAGGGGGTCGCGGTCGTCAGCGGTGAAGACCTGCCGGACCTCGTAGCCCCGATCCCGAAGCACTTCGGCGACGAAGTAACCGCGCATAATCTCGTTGACGTTGCCCAGATGGGGAACGCCCGACGGCGAGATGCCGCCCTTGACGACGATCGGCTCGTCCGGCTCTCGGGTTTCGATCCGGTCCGCGACGGTATCCGCCCAGAACGCGTGTCGCGTTTCGCTCGCTTCCTCGCGCTGGAGGGTGTAGGGGCTGATCGCGTCCGATTCCGCGACGGGTTCCGTTTCCGCGTCGGCATCGCCGTCGCCACTCATCGTTCGTCGCTCGCCCAGTAGGTCGGTTCCGCGCCGGCACCGTCGGGGACGATGTCGGTCCCCTCGTGATCCCCGTGACGAACGGCGCGGGCGATCCGGTCGGGATCGGTGCCGTCGAGGACGATCGTCCGCATTCCCGAGCGTTCGATGATCTTGGCCGCCAGCAGGTCGACGGGTGCCGAGGCGCCGGCGTTCATCTCGAGGCCGGCGATGGCGTCGACCAGGGCCGTCGCGGAGAGGCGGTCGTGTTTGGTCGCGTCAGCGTCCTTGTTCGGATCGGCGCTGTAGACGCCGGGAACGCTCGTCGCGTAGATCAGGAGGTCGGCGTCGATGTACTCCGCCAGGGCGGCCCCGACCGCGTCGGTCGTCTGGGCCGGCGCGACGCCACCCATGATACAGATGTCGTCCCGCCGAAGCGCCTCGCTGGCCTCCTCGTAATCCAGCGCCGGCGCGGTCACGGACTCCTCGCTCAGCGCGGCGATGAGCAGCCGTGCGTTGAGTCGCGTGACGTCGATACCCAGCTGATCGAGTTCGATCTCGTTCGCCCCGAGGTCTCGAGCGGCCCCGATGTACTCGCGGGCGACGCCGCCGCCCCCGACGACGGCACCGATTCGACACCCCTCCGAAATGAGGTCTTCGATGACGGCCGCGTGCTCGGCCACCCGGTCCGCGCCGGGCTCGGGCACGAGGACGCTTCCGCCGATAGAGACGACCACTTTCATACTACCCCGGTGTAGCGGAGTTGCTATCTTAAGGGTTGTCAACTGCCCGGACGGCGTGGTGACATCCCCCTCGAGCGCGACCGGCTCGACGCCCGGCCCCGCGAAACGGGGACCGCTCTCGGATGAATCGCTGTCAGTCGGTGCCGGTGATCCGACGGGCGGCACGTGGAGTTGCCGGTCGCTCGGCACAACAGCCCGTCTCATTCCTCGAGCGACAGGACCAGCGCGTCACCGTCCCGGTGGAACTCGGTCCCGAACGGAGCCGATAGCGTTCGCATCCGCTCGCGGGCCCACGCGGCGGCCTCCGGACCGGCCTCGTGGACCGCACAGCCGTCGATGACGGTCGGCTGCAATCGGAGTTCGACCGGTCGGCCCTCTGGCGTCACCGCGAGGACGAACAGGAAGCTCCGGTCGTTGTGCACCGCCTCGTCGACCCGGTAATCGTCGACGAAGTCGCCCGCGTCGTAGATGATCGGACTCCCGTCGTGGTGTTCGATCCCCTGAACGACGTGGGCACTGTGGCCGTGAATCACGTCGACGCCGTTGTCGACCAGCCAGCGGCCGAAATCCCGGAACGACGCCGGCGGCTCGGTGACCATGTTCGGCCCCCAGTGCAGCGAGGCGACCAGCAGGTCCGGATTCGTCTCGCGGGCGCGCTCGAGCGTCTCTCGAACGCGCCGTCGCGTAGCCGGGTCATCGGTATCGATTTCGATCCGGGCCGTCCCCGGCGAGGCATCATCGGCCGCGTACTCCGGCGTGTTGTCCGTCAGCGAAACGAGCGCGATGTCGAGACCGTCGTCTCCCGCCGCCGGTGCCGCGTCCGACTCCGCGGCCGCGGGATCACCGGCAGCGGCCGTTCCGCCGATCGTCCGCACCGCCGGTGCGAGCGCCTCGTCGATCGTCGCTCCCGCACCCGCGTGGGCGATCCCGGCGTCGTCGAGCGCGTCGATCGTGTCCCGTAGCGCCACTTCCCCGTAGTCGAGCACGTGGTTGTTCGCCAGCGCACAGATATCGACGCCGGCGCGCTCGAAGGCGGGGATCGCCCAGTCGGGATCGGCTCGGAAGTGAAACGGCCGGTACGTACGTTGCCACTGCCGTCCGCGGGTCGAGAGCACGCACTCGAGGTTGATCACGAGCCCGTCCAGTTCGCGAAGGCGCTCGAGGACGGTCCCCCAGACGGCGTCGACCGGCCGGTCACGCTGACGGTCGTCGACGAGCCGCCCGAGCATCACGTCGCCCGTGAAGCCGATGCGGAGGGGCATATGCGAACGGTCACCATCCAACTGCAAAACTCCGGGTCACGATCGCCGATCGCGGTGCTTGCCCGGCGACAGCTACAAAGTCCGACCGGACCATAGCTCGCACATGCACGTACTCGGCGTTCGCGAGGCGGGAGCCGACGACGGCGCGCTCGAGTCGGTCGTCGACCGGGTCGTCGATCGGCTCGCCGAGCGGGGACGCGTCGGCGTCGTCAGATACGATGCGACGATCGCTGACGGGACACACGCACGCGAATCGACGACGGTCGGCGGCGACGTCACCTACGACCTCGGCGTCGACGGCGACTGGACCGCATCGGGGACGGGGATGTCCGTCGGCGACGCGCTCGAGAGCCTAGCGACCGACTGCGGGTACGCGGTCGTCGTCGGCGTCCCGTCCCTGCAGTACCCTTCGATCGCGGTGGGGTCGGACGCCGCTGCCGAACGCGAGGCGGGGGAGACGGTCATCGCTGCCGTCGACGGCCCCGCCGACCTCGATCTCGACGCCCTCGTCCCGGCCCTCGAGTCGGCCGAGCCCTACCGAAGCCTCGCGTCGCTGGTCGCTCGCGTCAAACGATCGCCGCGGGCGGACCGGGCGGGCGCGATCGCGACGTTCACGGGCCGGGTCCGCGCGAAGGACAGCGCGGACGACGCTCCGACCCAGTACCTCGAGTTCGAGAAGTACGAGGGCGTCGCCGACGAGCGGATGGCGGCCCTCGAGACCGATCTCGAGACTCGGGACGGGGTGTTCGAGGTCGAACTCTACCACCGGACCGGGATCGTCGAGGACGGCGAGGACATCGTCTTCGTCGTCGTGCTCGCGGGCCACCGCGAGGAGGCGTTTCGGACCGTCGAGGACGGGATCAACCGGCTGAAAGACGAAGTCCCGCTGTTCAAAAAGGAGGTGACGGTCGAGGACGAGTTCTGGGTCCACGACCGACCCTGATCGTTACATTCCAGCGAAGTCGGCGTGCAAGCATCGAACCGGTCGGCAAACGCGACCGTAACCGAATCGCGTTGATTATACGGATTATAATGTATTAGATTCGGTTTTAAAACGTCTCGAGGCCTCTCGTGGATCGATAAATAGTCTCTTAATCGAGAATAAAACGTCTTTTACCCCCCAGATCGCTGAAGACAAGCGAAACGCCGCTAATCATCCACCCTTTATAACATATATCCCCACCAATGGTTGGTTGTCGATGAGTACGACAGCCCACTCCTCCACGGAAAGCAAGGAACGCCGCCTGAAACGCTACCTGCGCGACCGTGCCGAAGACGGTGAGATGTACTTCAAAGGCAAGTTCATCGCGGACGATGTCGGGATGTCCCCCAAGGAGATCGGCGCGATGATGGTCAAGCTCTCGGACTCGGTCAACGACCTCGAGATCGAGAAGTGGTCGTACACGAGCGCGACCACGTGGCGTGTCGCACCCGCCTGATCGTCGCGTTCACCCCTCCCCCACGTGCGACCGTCTCCCGAACCGCTCGGACGACGGTCCCCGCTTCCAGTGCCGGCACACCGACTCGTCGGCACGACCGCCCGCGGACGGATTCGTACTACCGTGTCCCCGTTTTCGGTCGGCCCTGCCGGACAGTCCAGTTACACGTCGACTGGTGGTTCGCGTCTCCCCCGCGATGAGAAACGGCCGGGCCTGCCGACGGCAGTCGATTTATACCCGAAGACGGTGAACCTCGGATGATGGAGGACATCGATCGGTCCGGATTCGGTACGGCGGGACGCGACGGACCCTCGCTCGAGGACGGGCCGCCGATCGATCGCATCGAGTCAGTGTTTGCGGTCTACGAGGTACAGCGGGAAGACGGGCGGCTGGTGTACTACGGCGACCCGTTGACCCACCCGGAGCGAGTGATGCGAGAGCTCTGGGCGGCGTTCCGCGAGCACGGCTACGACGCCGAACTCGAGACACGCCACGGCGAGTACGTGCTCGTCGCCGAACCGACCAGCGTCGGGATCGACGGGATACCGTGGACGAATCTCGTGCTCTTGCTCGCGACGGTGTGTTCGACGCTGTTCGCCGGCGCGTTCTGGTATCAACTCGATCCGTTCGCGGACCCAGCCTCGGTCTGGCAGGCATGGCCGTTTACCGCGGCGATTCTCGGCGTTCTCGGCGTCCACGAGATGGGGCACTACGTCATGAGTCGATACCACCAGGTCGACGCCTCGTTGCCCTACTTCATCCCGGTCCCGACGCTCATCGGGACGATGGGTGCCGTGATCAAGATGAAAGGCCGGATGCCGGACCGGAAGGCGCTGTTCGATATCGGCGTCGCCGGGCCACTGGCCGGCCTCGTGGCCACGGTCGTCGTAACCGTCATCGGGCTCCACCTGCCGCCCGTGGCCGTCTCCGATGCGGTGGTACAGGACCCCAACGCCATCCGGATCGAGTTGGGCTACCCGCCGTTGCTCGAGTTGCTCGCGGCGGGATTCGATCAGCCGCTGTACCGGAACGATCCGACGATGGGAGTGAACCCGGTCGTCATCGGGGCCTGGGTCGGCATGTTCGTCACCTTCCTCAACCTGATCCCGGTGGGGCAACTCGACGGCGGCCACATCCTCCGGGCGATGGTGGGCGACTATCAGGAGACCATCGCGGCGCTCGTGCCGGGCGCGCTGTTCGCGCTCGCCGGCTACCTCTATTATTTCCGGGACTACAGCATCAACACCGTCTTCGTCTGGGTCCTCTGGGGGCTGTTGGCGACTCTGTTCGCGTCGATGGGAGCGACAACCCCGATTCGGGACGACAGACTCGGCTCCGGCCGGCTCCTCCTCGGGGTCGTCACGTTCGGGGTCGGCCTGCTCTGTTTCATGCCGGTTCCGGTCATGATCATCGACTGAGCGGTGTTCGATCGCCGACTCGAGTCGGACCGCGGCCGGATTATCCGTGCGTGTATCCGCGATCCGCAAGCGCCTCGCCGTCCATGGTTATTCCATCGGCGGCATCGCGAACCGACCCGACCACTGACAGTGGGACATCGGCCGCCTCCCGGACCGCCGGAAGCGCGTCTTCGGGGAGCGTCGCGACGAGTTCGAAGTCCTCGCCGAACGTCGTCGCGACCTCGAGCGCGTCCCCGTCACCGTCGGTGACGTCGTGGACGGCATCGGCGATCGGAACCCGGTCGGCGTCGATCGCGAAGCCGCAGTCGCTGGCCTCGGCGAGCTGGTGGAGCGAGCGGGCGAGTCCGTCGCTCGAGTCCATCATCGCGCTCGCACGGGCCGCGAGCGCCCGGCCCGTCGCGATTCGAGGCTCGAACCGAAAGAGGGCGTTCGCCCGGTCGGTGTGGCCCCGATCGAACAACCGGAGCGCGGCCCCGCTACGGCCGAGCGTCCCGGTCACGCAGACGACATCGCCGGGACGGGCCCTGCTCCGACGAACGGGGTCGGCAGTGCGACCGATCGCGGTCGTCGACACGGTAAACTCGTCGTGGCCGTCGAGGTCGCCGCCGACGTACTCGGCCCCGACGTGCTCACAGACGTCCCTCGCGCCGCGAACGAAGGCGAGTAGTTCGTCTCGGTCGAATGTCGGCGCGGCGTAGGCGGCGACCGCGGCCGTGGCCGATCCGCCCATCGCCGCGATGTCGGAGAGGGACGCGCCGACGGCACGCCAGCCGGCCGTGTAGCGGGTCGTTCCGTCCGGGAAATCGGTCCGGTCGTGGAGCATGTCGGTCGTCACGACCAGCCCGTCGACGATCGCCGCGTCGTCGCCGGCCGCCGCGAGTTCGTCCGAAAGGAGCCGCAGGGCGGCGCGTTCGTCCATACCTCCCGTTTCGACTCGAGAGCGAAAAACGGTCCGGGCTGGCGTCGGCTGCACAGATACGATGGTCTTAAATGCCGCGGACGGAAATCACACGCCAATGGCTACGATGTACGACGTTCCGGCGGACGACCTCATCGAGGCGCTCGCCGACGATCTCGCGGATCGACTCGAGGAACCGGAGTGGGGCGCGTTCGCCAAGAGCGGCGTCGACAAGGAACTCCCCCCGGAACAGGACGACTTCTGGGCGACCCGTGCGGCGAGCCTCCTGCGAAAGGTCTCCGACCGGGGCCCGATCGGCGTCGAGCGACTCTCGACGGAGTACGGCGGCGCGAAGGGTGGCTCCAACCGCTACCAGGTCGCGCCCGACAAGCGCGCGGACGGCTCGAAGAACCTGATCCGGACCATCCTCCAGCAACTCGAGGACGAGGATCTCGTCGAGACCGCCGAGGGCGAGGGCCGTCGGATCACCGCCGAGGGACAGAGCCTGCTCGACGACACCGCCGGTCAGGTGCTCGACGACCTCGACCGTCCGGAACTCGAGCGATACGCGTAATTGGCGATTCCAGTTTTCACGTCGCGTTCGCCGCCCAGAGCCATCGCTCCCGTCGTCCGTAATCATTTTCCGGCGTGCCGGACAAGTACGGTATAACTATGAGTGGATCACCGGACGAGGAAAAACTCGAGGAGCTCCGACAGAAGAAAATGGAGCAGCTACAGGACCGCGCCGAGTCCCAGGGCGAGGGCGGACAGGAAGCGGCCCAGCAGCAGGCCGAGGCCCAGAAGAAAGCCGTGTTGCGCCAGCACCTGACCGACGACGCCCGCAAGCGGCTCAACACGGTCAAGATGAGCAAACCCCAGTTCGGCGAGCAAGTCGAGCGCCAGGTCGTCAGTCTCGCCCGGAGCGGCCGCATTCAGGGCAAGATCGACGACGCCAAGATGAAACAGCTCCTCAAGGAGCTGAAACCCGACTCGCAGAGCTTCGACATTCAGCGCCGGTAATGGAGCTCGGACTGCTCTACAGCGGCGGCAAGGACTCGACGCTGGCCGCACTCTTGCTCGAGGAGTTTTACGACGTGACGCTGCTGACGGCCCACTTCGGCATCAGCGACGACTGGAAACACGCCCGCGCGACGGCCGCGGATGCCGGCTTCGCGTTCGAACGACTCGAGTGCGACCCGGAAGTCGCCCGCGACGCCGTCGACCGGATTCGCGAGGACGGCTATCCGCGCAACGGCATTCAGTTGGTCCACCAGCACGCCCTCGAGCAACTCGCGGCCCGGGAGTTCGATGCCGTTGCGGACGGGACCCGCCGCGACGACCGCGTCCCGACGATTTCGCGGGCACAGGCACAGAGTCTCGAGGATCGCCACGATGTCGACTATATCGCGCCGCTGTCGGGGTTCGGTCGGTCGGCCGTCGATCGGCTGGTCGAGGCGCGACTGGACGTGACCGTCGGCCCGAGCGAGGAGATCGAGAGGGCGGATTACGAGGCCGAACTCCGCGCGCTCATCGCCGACGAGGACGGACCGGCGGCGATCGCGGACTACTTCCCCGATCACGAGCAGACGTACGTGACGAACATCCGCTAGCGGAGTAACTGAAAGGCAATGCACACCTGATCGCAGGATGGCAGTACGATCAGTGTGTCAATCGGTTCAGTTGCTCCAATCGCTCACGGCCCAGTAGCAACGCTGGAGACGGTCACCGGATCGGTGGCAATGCCATCGATTCCGATTGTGGACTGGGGCCTGTCGAACGCGGGGTCGGACGACCGCCCCCGAACGAAAGGATAGAAGTTCGCCGTCCCCGAACGGGTTTCCATGTACGACCGGATCAAGGGCTTTCGTGACTTCTACCCCGGCGAGATGTCCGCCAGACGGGCGGCGATCGACGTGTTGGAGGACACGGCCCGCGAGTACGGGTTCCGCGAGATCGGGACCCCGGCGCTGGAGCGCGCCGAGATGTGGACCGACAAGAGCGGCGACGACATCGTCGACGAACTCTACGCGTTCGAGGACCAGAGCGGCCGCCACGTCACGTTGACGCCGGAACTCACCCCGACCGTCGCCCGGATGGTCGTCGCGAAACAACAGGCGCTTTCGAAGCCGATCAAGTGGGTCTCGACGCGCCCGTTCTGGCGCTACGAGCAGGTCCAACAGGGTCGGTACCGGGAGTTCTATCAGACCAACGTCGACATCTTCGGCTCCGCGGAGCCCGAGGCCGACGCCGAGATCCTCGCGTGGGCCGCCGATGCCCTGACCGGCCTCGGACTCACCGGCGACCACTTCGAGTTCCGGATCTCCCACCGGGACATCCTCGGGGGCGTCCTCGAGAGCTACGAGACCGAGGTCGACACGGAGGCGGCGATCCGCGCGGTCGACAAATCGGACAAACTCTCACGAGCGGAGTATCACGATCTGCTGATCGACGCCGGATTGACCGCCGAGCAGGCCGCCGAGTTCGGCGATCTCATCGCGGGGGGGGACCTCGACGAAGTCGAGGCGTTCGCGAACACCGAGCGCGTGACGGCAGCGGTCGAGAACCTACGGAACGTCCTGGACGCGGCCGAGGACTTCGGTGCTCGAGAGTACTGTACGATCTCGCTCGAGACGGCCCGCGGGCTGGACTACTACACCGGCGTCGTCTTCGAGTGTTTCGACTCGGCGGGCGAGGTCTCGCGGGCGATCTTCGGGGGCGGCCGCTACGACGACCTGATCGAGCGCTTCGGCGGGCAGCCGACGCCCGCGGTCGGCGTCGCACCGGGCCACGCAACGCTGTCGCTGCTCTGCCAGCGGGCGGGCGTCTGGCCCGAGGAGTCGGTGACGACCGATTACTACGTCCTCCAGATCGGGGACACGCGCTCGGAAGCGGCCCGGATCGTTCACGAACTCCGCGACCGGGGCCACGTCGTCGAGACCGACATCGCCGGTCGATCGTTCGGTGCACAGCTCGATTACGCCGACTCGATCAACGCCGAGACCGTCGTCATCGTCGGCGAGCAGGACCTCGCGAACGACGAGGTAACGATCAAGGACATGGCATCGGGCGACCAGACGCAGCTCCCGGTCGACGAGTTCCCGGGCGACCGCGAGCGGCCGACGTTCGAGGACTTCGCCTGAGTCACTCGAGGCCTGGCTTCGCGTCCGACGCCCGCTCGTCACCGCGGTCCGCGAGGCGCTCGTCCGCGTCGGACCGCTCGACCGGCGAGTGACCGGACTCGACGAAGTGGTCGATCATCGCCCGGCTGAGTTCGCTCGTATCGGTCCCGTCAGTTTGGCACTGCCACTCGCACTCACCACAGTACGCGCTCGGCACGCGTCGTCCCTCGAACGGCGCTCTAATGAACGGTGGGGTTCACAGTGGGCTGCCTTATGCGACGGTCCACTGAACCCCTCCGCAGGTCCCATCATTAACTACGGCGACGATGTAGCTCGCCCGATGGCCGACGCCGACACCCGTCCGAACGTCCTCCTCGTCCTCACCGACCAGGAGCGATACGACTGTAGCGCACCCGCGGGACCGCCGGTCGAGACGCCGGCGATCGACTCGCTCTCGAGCGACGGGACCCGGTTCGACCGAGCGTTCACGCCGATCAGTATCTGCTCGAGCGCCCGTGCATCGCTGCTGACCGGGCAGTTCCCCCATGGCCACGGCATGTTGAACAACTGCCACGAGCCGGACGCCATCCAGCCGAACCTGCCCGCGGACCTGCCGACGTTCTCGGAGGAACTCGTCGCGGCGGGCTACGACCTCACCTACACGGGGAAGTGGCACGTCGGCCGCGATCGGGCTCCCGCCGACTTCGGCTTCTCGTATCTGGGCGGCAGCGACGACCACCACGACGACATCGACGAGGCGTTCCGCGAGTACCGCGAGGAGCGTGGCGTCCCCGTTGGCGAGGCCGAGCTCGAGGCAGCGCTGTACACGGGAGACGATCCGAGAGACGGCTCCGACGGGACGTTCGTCGCCGCGAAGACGTCGGTCGACGTCGAGGACACGCGGGCCTTCTTTCTCGCGGAGCGGACGATCGACGCCATCGAGGCCCACGCCGACGGCGACCGAGACATCCCGTTCTTCCACCGGACGGACTTCTACGGCCCCCACCACCCCTACGTCGTCCCGGAACCGTACGCGTCGCTGTACGACCCCGCCGAGATCGACCCGCCCGCGAGCTACGCGGAGACCTACGACGGGAAACCGCAGGTCCACGAGAACTACCTCGCCTACCGCGGCGTGACCGACTTCGACTGGGACAACTGGGCCGAAGCGATCGCGAAGTACTGGGGGTTCGTCACACTGATCGACCACCAACTCGAACGAATCCTCGAGACCCTCGACGATCAGGGGCTCGCGGAGGAAACGGTCGTGATCCACGTCTCCGATCACGGCGATTTCGCCGGCAGTCACCGCCAGTTCAACAAGGGGCCCCTGATGTACGACGACACCTACCGGATTCCGCTGCAGATTCGCTGGCCGGGGGTCACCGACGGCGGCGCGACCTGTTCCGTCCCGGTCCACCTCCACGACCTCGCGGCGACCATCCTCGAATTAGCGGACGTGCCGGCCCCCGACAGTTTCGATTCCCGAAGCCTCGTTCCGGTCCTCGAGAACGGCGGCGAACTGCCCGAAAGCGCCGACTGGCGTGACTCGACGTTCGCCCAGTATCACGGCGACGAGTTCGGCCTCTACAGCCAGCGGATGGTCCGTACTGACCGCTACAAGTACGTCTACAACGGCCCCGATATCGACGAACTGTACGATCTCGAAGCCGATCCGGCGGAACTACAAAACCTAATCGACCATCCCGCCTACGCCGACGTGCGGCGAGACATGCGGAACCGACTGGTCGAGTGGATGGATGAGACGGCCGATCCGAATCGCGTTTGGGTGACGGACGCACTCGAGACGGCCTCATAGATGTCGTCGCGGATGAGGGCGAACAGTATCGGCTCGTCCTCGCCGCGGGCCGGGGGATCGGAGCCGGCGGCCGAGCCCGCTGTGCATGCATTCGCGACCGGATATGTTTTCCCCCTTCCCCCCGAGGATGTGGCTATGCAGGCATCCATCGACGCCGTTCGCGTCGCGGGGACCCCAGAAGGACCGGTCCCGGTCGTCGTCCTCGCGGTCGAGGGCGAAAGCGACGTCGTACCGATCTTCATCGGGTTCAGCGAGGCGACCAGCATCGCTCGCGGTCTCGAGGCCGAGGACATCGGACGACCCCTGACGCACGACCTCCTGCTCGATGTCATGGAAGAACTGGGCAGCCGGATCGATCGGATCGTCGTCACCGGGATCGAGGAGCGCGACGACGGTCAGGGCGGTACCTACATCGCCGACATCCACCTCCAGACGCCCCGCGGCGAGACGATCATCGACGCCCGGCCGAGCGATTCGCTCGCGCTGGCCGCCCGGACGAACGCGGCGATCGAGATCACGGAGGACGTCTTCGAGGACAGCCGAGACGACAGCGAGAAGTTCGACGAACTCGAAGACATCCGCAACGTGTCGGGTGAGCTCTAGATGGACGACGTACTCGAGGAACTGTTCGCCGTCATCGAAGACCGGAAGGAACGGCTGCCCGAGGACTCCTACACCGCCTCGCTGTTGACCCACGAGAAAGGCGAGAACGAAGTGTTGGAAAAACTCGGCGAGGAGACGACCGAACTCGTGTTGGCCGCGAAAGACGACGATCACGAGGAGATCGCCCACGAGAGCGCCGACATCGTCTACCACTTGCTCGTCCTGTTGGCGATGAAGGACATGGAACTGTCGGCTCTCGAGGCCGAACTCGAGGCACGGCGCTGACGGGAGCCGCGGTTCGGCGGCGAGATCGAGTCCCACTATCGGGCGACTGCTGCGTGCGGGGGCGATCGACTACCGGCCGCGAACGTGTACTTTCTTTGTGGGGTAGGTCCCATACGCACTCATTGCGGTATCGACAGGTCGGTCGCCGCCCCGACCGCGAACGGAGTGAGTCCACGTGTCCGACGACGCCACATCCGACGACGCAGACGAGGCCGCGTCCGGCGGAGCCGATTACCCACAGGTCTCGCTCGTCGCGCTGGCGGCGCTCGCGCTCGTACTGACGGCCACGTTCGCGCCCGGCCTCACCGGCGGCGGGAGCGACTCGAGCCCCGGGGCCGACGTCGACTGGGACGGCATCGTGCCCGACATCGATTTCGACCCCGACGTCGACGGGACCGATGACGGCGGGAACGCCGACGGCGAGCCGGGCGACGGTCCGGGCGGTGGCTTCGATTGGCGACGACTGCTCGAGTGGCTCAACCTCGATCGTGACGACGACGTCGAGCCGCCGGCGGAGACCGACGGGGAGCCACGGTGTGTCATCATGTTGGATCGGGAGCCGGTCCCCGGCAGCCGGCTCACGGCGACGATCCGGTACGAGGGCGACCCGCTCGCCGGGACACCGGTGTGGTTCGACGAGCGGCGAGTCGGGGAAACGGACGACGCCGGGCGGGTGACTGGCGAGGTGCCGTACGTCGAGGAGTTGGTCATCCGGGTCGGGACGGCGACCGACGCGACGTGTCGCGCCGGGACGTCGACATCGCTGCCCTCGTCGTCGACGACCGGGGTCGCAAATTACCGCTCCGACGACGCTCGGCGATTAGGTGGGTTGGAAGCCGAGATCGGAGCAGCCTCGAGTACGCCCGTTCTCGGGTCGTCGGCCGTCACCGCGGCGCGCAGCCAGGACGGACCGTCGGGGAACGCTACCGGGTCCTACGCAGTCGACGGTGAGGTTACAATCGACATCGGCGGCGAGCCGTCCCCTGGCGAGACGATCACGATCGACGCAGCGGTCGCGGACGTGCCGATGCGCGAGGCGACCGTCTCCGTCGACGGCACCGCGGTCGGAAAGACGGACGGGAGCGGGCGGGCCGTAGTGCGGGTCCCCGACGACGGTACCGCAACGTTCGAGATCAAGGTCGCCCGCGGCGACTTCGCGGGGACGACGACGGTCGATGTCCTGTTGCTCGAGGCGGCGTTTGCCCCCGCGGGTATCGCGCCGATCCCCGGCAGCCCCGGGGCCGTCGAAGCGACGATCGACGGCGAGCCCGTCGCGGGTGCGACGGTGACCGTCGACGGCGAGAGGGTGGGAGCGACGGATGCCGACGGTCGGCTGGTGACCGGACTCCCGCTCGATCCGACCGCGACGGTGACGGTCAGCACGGAACGCCAAACCGCCAGCGTCTCGCTCGTCAGTGCTTACGGCGGGTCCGCACTCGTGCTCTCGAGTATCATCGCCGGACTGATGGTGCTCGCCTATCGCTACGCCGGCCGACGCGGGCCGATGGCCGTCCTCGGCGGAACGGCGGGACTTGCTGCGGTACTCGTCGTCGAGGCGTTCTATGGGACGTGGGCCGGGATCGCCGTCCTCGGCGGCGTCTGTCTGCTCGGTCTCGGCGTCGGCCTGTCGCGATCCGGGCGGGGATTGCCCAGTCCCAGCGTCCGCGACCGCCCCTCGACGCGTGACTGGCTGGACCGGCTTCTGTCCCGACTTGTCGCCCTCGGATTGGGACTCGTCGATCGACTCGAGGTCCTCCTCGAGTGGCTGCACGTGCTGGCCGGGGCCGTCCACGAATGGGTCCGATCGCTGCCACGGTCCGGACGGAGGCTGTGGGCGCGGTTCGCGGCCTGGCTCGGAACGGTGCCGGGGCGCGTCCGATCCGGGCTCGAGGCGGCGCTCTCAACCGCCCGAACGCTGCCGCTGCGGGCGGTTGCGGCGGGAGTCGGAGCGCTCCCGCTGCTCGCGGGCGGCTACGCCGTCGACGGTCTCCGTGGGATGATCCTCGTCACCGCGGCGCTCACCGCTGCCGGCGTGATAGCGGTCCGCGCCGACGGGGAAGACCCGCAGACGGACGCGCGAGACAGCGACGCGGAGCCGGCTGCCGAGACGACGACGGCGGACACGAGTCACACGGCGGCCGAGACGCGCTCGTTTCGCGACCTGTGGCGGGCGTTCGCACGCCAGATCGCGCCGGGACGGTGGCGAACGCGCACCCCCGGAGAGATCGAACGCCGCGCGCTCTCGAAGGGGTATCCGCGAACGCCGGTTCGCGAACTGACGACGCTCTTCCGGGAAGTGGAGTACGGCGATCGCCCCCGCTCGGCGAGTCGTCGCGAACGGGCGGCCGAGGCCTACGACGCGGTCGAACGCGCTCGAGCGGCCGAGACGGAGGCAACGACAGCCGAGGCGGCGGCCGAACGAGACGAGTGCGGAACCCGATCGGCGTCCCCGACGGACCCGTCCCGCGAGTCGGACCCCGAGACGGAGGGAGAGCCGTGAGCCGGCGTCGGCAGCGACTCGTGGCCCTGTGTGGCGTGGGGCTCGTCGCGATCGGAACGATCGTCGGCGTCGGCACCCCGAACGGGTCGGGTGACGCCGTCGGTCTCGTTGCCCTGCTCACGCTCGTCGCGCTCGGCCTCGGCCTCTGGACGGTTCGCGGGTCGCTCGATACGACGGCGGACGCGCCGGCGGTGCCCTGGGCGGCCGACGAACCGTTCGCGAACCCGGCTCCCGAGCGCACCGACCGCGACCCCGCGCTCTCGAGCGACGCCTTCGCCGGGGTGATCGAGACGGCCTGCGAGACGGCCCGCGATTCGGGCACCGTCGACGACGGCATCGAGGTCGTTCGGTCCCCGCTCCGGACGGCGTTGCTCGACGCCCTCCAGCAGGGCGGCCGGCCGCGGTCGGCGGCGGAAGAAGCGCTCGCGGACGGCAACTGGACCGACGATCGGGTCGTCGCCAGCGTCCTCGCGCCGGAGATCGAGCCGCCGCCGCGGCCGCTCCGCGAACGCGTTCGTGCATGGCTGTACCCGGAACGCGTCGTACGCCGACGGGCCCGACGGGCGACGAACGCAGTCGCCGAAGCGGCCGACGACGCCCTGCCGACGGTTCCGGGCCAGACCGCCCCACGGGCCGTCCCGGTGCTCGAGCCCAGTCTCGAGGACCTCCAGCGCGGAGCGGACGGCCGTCTCCAGCGGGCCGTCGAGCCGCGCGCGACCGCTCGCGGACCGCAGCCGGTTCGGCCTCGAGTCGGGAACGACCGCGATCGGGTGGCCGGGGAGCGAGCCGACGGAGACGGAACCGATGCCGACCGAACCGACGAGCCACGGGACGGGAACCCGGAGGTGACCGACGCATGATCGACCGACGGGTGCGCTGGCGCGGGGCTATCGCCGCGACGATCGCGCTTACGGTCGCCGGCGTCGCAGACGGGAACCCCGTCCTCCTGCTGGGCGCGGTCATCCCGCTGGTCTTCGTCGCCTACGGCTCGCTGTCCCGCGTTCGCGTCCCGGCCGACCTCGTCGCGACCAGATCGGTGACGCCGACGCCCGCGCCGCCGGGCCAGCCGGTCACCGTCACGCTCGAGGTGACCAACGGCTCCGATCGAACGATCACGGACCTCCGAATCGCCGACGGCGTCCCCGCGTCGATCGCCGTCCTCGAGGGATCGCCGCGGGCCGGCGCGACGCTCGAGCCCGGTGACAGCCATACCGTGGAGTACGTGGTCGTGGCCCGCCACGGCGAGTACGACTTCGAACCGCCCCAGTGTCGCGTCCGCGGACTTGGCGTGAGTGCGACGGCCACGACGACGCTGCCGGTGTCCGGTGACCGGGCGCTCGTCTGTCGGCTCGCGGCCGATGCGCCACCGATCGAGGCGGACGGCTCGACGCGGGTCGGGCAGTTGACGACCGACGAACCCGGCACGGGGATCTCGTTTCACTCGATCCGAGAGTACCATCGCGACGACCCCGCCGACCGCATCGACTGGCGACACTACGCGAAACGCGGGACGCTCGCGACGGTCAACTACGACCGACACGTGTCGGCGACCGTCGTCCTGGTCGTCGACGCGCGACCGGCGAACCGCGTCGTCGCCGGCCGCGGCCGGCCGACGGCCGTCGAATACGGAGCGTACGCCGCGACCCGTGCGCTGTCTGACCTGCTCGACCACGGCCACGACGTCGGCATCGCCGTCATCGGGACGGACGGTCCCGGCCCAGCCGGCTGCCGCTGGCTCGAGCCGGCGAACGGACCGGCACAGCGACGGCGTGCGCTCGACCTCCTCCGGCGGGTCGCGGACGAAGCCGCGGCCGACCGGGACTCGAGTGCGCCACGGGCAGCCGGCGGACGGACGAGGCGACAGGTCCGGAAGGTGCTCGAACTCGCGCCAACGACCGCACAGGTCGCGTTGTTCTCGCCCGTTCTCGACGGCCCGCCAGTGGCCGCGGTCGAAACGTGGCGGGGCGCGGGGCTGCCGGTCGTCCTCCTCTCGCCGGACATCGTTCCGTCGAACACCGTCAGCGGCCAGTTCGAACAGACGCGGCGGCGGACCCGGCTCGCCCGCTGTCAGGCCACCGGTGCACGCACGGTCGACTGGCGGCGCGGCACGCCGCTGCCGGTGGTCATCGAGCAGGCCTTCGCCGTCGATGCGCGCCTCTCGAGTCGTCGATCGACCGGGGGCAGCGCCGGCAACTCGAGCACTGGAGTCGGAGGGAGGAGGGACAGCAGTTGGAACGGCGGCCCTGGCGACGGAGCCGGATCGACCCCGGCCGACGGCTCGCAGCGATGGGGAGGTGGCGAGTAGATGTCCCTCGCCGGACCGCGCCTCGACCGGCCGTCCGCGATCGGCAACGAGGGACGAGCACGGGCAGCGAGCCTCTGGCTCGCCAGCCTGATCGTCGTTGCGATCGTCGGCGTCGTCGGTTTCGAGATCGGCGAGCCGTCGCTGTTGCCGACGCTCGGCCCGGTCGTCGGGCTGACCGTCGCGGGCGTGGGCCTGCTCGAGCGCGACGGGTTCGTCAGCCTGGTCGTGGCCCACGCGCTCATGGTGACGTTCGGGACGGCGTTCGCGCTGATCGTGCTCGCGGCCCCGTTCGTCGCTCGAGCCGGGATCGCTGCGAGCGGCTGTGCGCTCGCGCTCGCCGGGATCGGGGCCGCCTGGGCAGATATCGGCGGCGACGGGCTGGGCACCGCCGCGGCGGGCAGCGTGATCAGCTACGCCTCGATGCTGTGTTCGCTCGTGTTGACGGGGGTCATGACGGCCGTCGTCTACTTCTGCTGGGCGGTTCTGACCAGTATAACCGGGTTTTCGACGCCGGTCGCGTCCGTGACCGGCGTCCTCCTACTCGTCGCGGGGACGGCCGGTGTCGTTCGGCTGTCGATACGGTGGCTCCCGATTCGGCAGGTGACGCCGCGGGACCGCCGTCCGGCAATCGAGCGGCGACTCACCGCCGTCCGACAACGCCTGCTGTACACGGCCGTCGGCTCGATCGGTGCCCTCATCGGGATCGGTGCTCTCGGACTGGCGGGCGTCGATACCGTGGTGACGAGCGTCCCGTTGCTCGCGTGGCTACTCTCGTCGCTGTCCTCGCCGCTGCTCGTCTGGCCGATCGTCGCCGTCGGCGCGGTGAGTCTCCTCGCCGGCGCGGTCGCCGTCCTGCTCCGACGGCTGACCCGCGACGACTCCGCCCAGACGACGCGGCGGACCGCCGCGGCCGTCGTCGGCGTCTGTCTCTCCCTGCCGTTGCTACTCGGGCTGGTACTCATCGTCTCCGGGACCGGGCTCGCCATCGGCCCCGTCCTGGTCGGGCTGGGCCTCGTCGTCGCGCTGGTGCTGGGACCGCTCGCGTTCCTGATCGTCGTCGGGGGCGGTGCCGTCGGCGTCGGACTCGGCCTGCTCCCCGCACGGGCCACCGGGCCGGCGGTCGCTGCGACGGGACTCGTCGTGGCCGCGATCGGCGTGGGTCGTGCCAATCCGCTCGTCGTCTTCGCCTGTATCGCCGGCGCGATCCTCGTCTGGGACAGCGCGACGTTCGGGCTCGGACTGACGGCCGAGCTCGGTCACCTGCCCGACACTCGCCGACTCGAGTTGTTCCACGGGGCCGTCGCCGTCGGCGTCGCGATCGGTGCCGTCGTCATCGTCACCGGTCTCGAGGTGCTCCGGGCCGGCGTCTTCGCGGGCGGGGGCGCGGCCGGCGGTGCGGTCGTCGTCGCGCTCGGTGCGTTACTCCTGTTGCTCCCGGTGCGCGGCTAGGGACGTCGGCGGGACCCGATCGCGGACGGCTCCGACGGTCTCGATGGGGAGGGTTCTTGGGTATCTAGCTGGATTGTCGTGTATGGACGCGACGAACGCGACAGCCGACGACGCTGCACGCACCGTCCGGCGCGTCGTCGACCGCATCGAAGAGGCCGCGGTCGTGGATCGCGAGGTGCTCCACGCCATGTTGTCGGCGACGCTGGCCCGCGGACACGTCCTGCTCGAGGACGTGCCGGGGACGGGCAAGACGGTCACCGCGCGTGTGATCGCCGAGGCGATGGGACTGGAGTTCACGCGACTCCAGTTCACGCCGGATCTGTTGCCCTCGGACGTGACCGGGTCGACGATCTACGACGAACAGGCCGGCGAGTTCGAGTTCGCACCGGGACCGGTGTTCACGAACGTCGTCCTCGCCGACGAGATCAACCGCGCGCCGCCGAAGACCCAGGCCGCGCTGCTCGAGGCCATGGAGGAACGACAGGTCAGCGTCGACGGGACGACCTACGACCTGCCGGAACCGTTTCTGGTCGTCGCGACCCAGAACCCGATCGAACAGGAGGGGACCTTCCGACTGCCGGAGGCCCAGCGCGACCGCTTCAGCGTCAAAACCTCGCTCGGCTACCCCGACTTCGAGGGCGAAATGGGGCTGCTCGAGCGCCGGGCGAACCGTCGCTCGCTCTCGCCGAGCGTGGAGTCGGTCGCCAGTCCGGACGCGGTTCGGCTCCTGCAGACTCTGACCGAGGAAGTCACCGTCGACGAGAAGGTCCGCCGCTATATCGTCGAGATCGCCCGGAAGACGCGGGCGGACCAGCGCGCCGAGATCGGCGTCTCGCCCCGCGGCGTCCAGCGCGTGTTCGAGGCGGCCCGGGCCGCGGCGCTGATCGAGGGGCGATCGTACGTGACGCCGGACGACATCAAGCGGCTCGCAGGACCGACGATGGCCCACCGGATCGTGCTCACGACCGAGGCGACCGTCGAGGGAGTCGACGGGAGCGCCATCGTCCGCCACGCGGTGAACGCGGTCGACGTGCCGGCGGTCGCGCCGGGTCCCGACGACCCCGAGCCGACGACCGATTCCGGGACCGAATCGGCGGCCGCGAACGGCGACAGCGCCGATGTCACGTCCGGTTGCGACGCGACGGGCCCGCACGGTGACGGTGGCGCTACCGAGGCCGACCGACGGGATGAGTCGTGACACGGCGAGTGAGTCGGCCGCCGTGAACCCGGCGGCCGCGTGCTGCTTGCAGCCGCCCGTACTAGGTTGATGTCTCCTACTGGCGTCGGTGCTCGTACCATGGCGCTCCAACAACTCGAGCACGCCGACGACCACATGCAGGAGTGTATCGACAACTGCCTCGAAGCCACACAGGTCTGCGAATGGTGTGCGGACGCCTGTGCAGGCGAGGGCGACGAGATGGCCCGCTGCATCCGGCTCTGCCGAGACGTGGCGGACATCGCCTCGCTGCACGCCCGGTTTATGGCTCGCAACTCGGGCTACCATCGGGAACTGGGCGAACTCTGTGCGGACCTCTGCGAGGAGTGTGCCGCGGAGTGCGAGCAATACGACCACGAGCACTGTCAGGCCTGCGCCGAGGTACTGCCGGAGTGCGCCGAGAGCTGTCGGGAGATGGCCTCGGCCTGAACGCGGTCGATTGGCGGGGTCCGACACGGGGAGTTACGACCCGAAGTCGAACGCGAGCGGCGAGACAGCGGCTCCATCCCAGCCGACCCCTATTCTATCGGTCCGACACTGGCGTCCACGTCCGGTCCCTGTCACCGACGTACCGGGACACCGGCCGAATCAGGCGGTTGTCCGCTCGCTGCTCGAGGCAGTGGGCCATCCAGCCGCCAACCCGCGAGACGCCGAAGGTTGCGGTAAAGAGGGCCTGTGGAAGCCCGACACCGTCGAGCAGTGTGGCGGTATAGAACTCGACGTTCGTCTCGAGGCGGCGATCCGACTTGTGGTCCGCGAGCGCGTCGACGGCGAGCGCGAAGATACCGATCCCGGCGACACCGGAGACCGTACCCGCGACGCGTGCGGATGAGGGCGACGAAATCACAGACTGGCCCCGGCCTATAACGAACGCCCTTTATGATCGGGGGCTCTAGCCTTGGACATGATTTTCGAAGACCTTCCGACGACGCCCACGTCGGAAGAGTTGATCGACAAGGCGTTTTCGCGGGCGGCACGGGCCGGCAAGGCCAAGGGCGGCCTCGAGGCCCAGCAGTCGATGCTCCAGACGGCGGCGAACATCATTTCGGACAACTTGGAAAACGTGGTCACGGCGTGGCCGGACTTCGAGTACGAGGACGATGTCCATCCGTTCTACTACGAACTGGCCGACGCGATCGTCGACGTCGACCGACTCCGGCAGGCGCTGTCGGAAGTGATGTGGGCCAGCCGGAAGGCCCGCGAAATCCACGAGGAGTACCAGCCACGCCTGCGGAAGACCGACGTGGACACGGCGCGCAAGCACCGCAAACAGGCCTTCGCCCGGCTGGCAGACATCGTCGAGCAGATCGACGACCACCTGCTGTACATCAACGAGTCGCGTAACGACCTCCGCGACTTACCGGAGATCAACCCCGACGAGCCGACGATCGTCGTCGCCGGCTACCCCAACGTCGGCAAGTCCTCGTTCGTCAACGACGTCACCAACGCCCGCGGCGAGACCGCCTCCTATCCCTTCACGACGAAGGGGATCGGCGTCGGCCACTTCGAACGCGACCATATTCGCTACCAGATCGTCGACACCCCCGGCCTGCTCGATCGCCCGCCGCAGGAGCGCAACGAGATCGAATCCCAGGCGGTCAGCGCCATCGAGCACCTCGCCGACTGCATGCTCGTCGTGGTCGATCCCACCGGCGAGTGCGGCTATCCGATCGGCTCGCAACTCGAGCTCCGGGATGCGATCTCGGCCCGGTTCGAAGCGATCCCCGTGCTCACGATCGCGAACAAGGAAGACCGCTTCGAGGATGGCGACCTGACCGAGGCCGTCGCGGCGGACTACACCATGAGCGTCGAGACCGGTGCGAACGTCGAGACGGTCCTCGACGCCGCCGTCGATGCGATCGATTACGAGCCGGAGCTGCCGTTCGACGGCTAGCCGTCGATACGACACGGGGACCGTCGACCGAGCCGAAAGGAGGATCGGATTCCGCTGGCTAGCAGGCGACGCGGGGCTGTTGCTGTCGGAGCCACTCATGTTCGAACGCGAACGCAACGCCCCGAAACGAGCGCAAGCGACCGGTGTCTCCGGCGCATCTCGCAATCCCTCAGTTAGCCGGCGTCGCGCTCGACGACTTCGACGTATCTGACCTCGACGGTGACGGAGCCGTCGGCGTGGCGGTTGATCCGGTCGTGGAGGATGTCGGCCAGATCCGGTGCCGACTGTCCCGGCGGGCCGCCGATCGTCACGACCACCCGCTCCGGGTTCCGGAACGGGTAGTTGTCGTCCATCACGAGCTGGAACTCGAGGAGCTGATAGTCCTCATACCGGTCCTGTGAGAGGACCGTTTCGACATCGTCGCGGGCGTCCTGTTCGAAGTTACCCGCCTCGTAGGAGGCGTAGGTGATTCCGCTGAGAAACACGGTAAAGACGAGGACGATGACGACGAGGCCGACGATTCGCTGTCGGAGGCGCTGTTCCGTCTCGCCGAGCGAAAACAGGTTTTCCGGCCGGTAGCCGGCGTACCACAGCGTCAACAGGCCAGCGAGGTTCACCGACAGGAGATTCACGAGGACCAATACCGTCGCGCCGATCGCGGATGTCGGCTGGCCCCACGCGAGCGCGATCCCCGCGACGCCGGCGGGCGGGATCAACGCTGCCGCGATCATCACGCCGACGAGCGCGACGGACGTTCCCGTCGCGATGCTCACGACTCCCGCGACCCCCGCGCCGAGTGCGATCGCGAGCGACAGCAGGTCCGGCGCGAGCCGCTCGGAGATCTCGCCGACGCTCGAGAGGACGAGGTCCGGCGGGACGATGTTCAGCGAGCGAACCAGCATCGCGAAGATCGCCGCCGCCGCAATCGCGACCACGACGCCGATGATCTGGTAGGAGACGCTCTCGACGAACAGGTCCTCGTCGTCGATCACCGTGCCGACGCTGGCCCCCAGCGCCGGCCCGATCAGGGGCGCGATCACCATCGACCCGACGACGACCGCCGGCGAATCCAACAGGAGCCCCGCGGTCGCGACGATGGCGCTGATGACCGTCATCACGACGTAGACGGGGAACGTCGGCGTCAGATCGTCCGCTTCGGCCTGCAGCTCCTGGCGCGAAATCCGGTCGGAGCCGACATCGTTCTCCTCGTACTCCTCGCGCAGCGCCTGAAATCGACGGGAGACGACGGTCTCCGCGTCGACGACGACGGTGTAGGCATCGTCGTCGATCCCCGCGTCTTGCAGTTCGTCGAGGACCGGTTCGACGGCCGCGTCCGGGAGCGGGAAGTAGACGACCGCCGTGTACTCCCGGCTCCGCGTTTCGTCGGTGACGACGTAGTCGATCTCCCGTCCGTCGAGGACATCGAAGATCGCCTCCTGCTCCCCGGTCGGGATCGTCAACTGTACGAGCCGCACATGGGACTGTGAGATTCCCCGGGGTCATAACTTCGGGGCATTCCGTCCAACGCAGGCGGTCAATTTCGACTCGAGTAATCGGTCCTCCCCATCTCACACCCGTAACGTCTCATGGGCCGGTTCGGAACTTGAGATGAAACTGGTCTTGAGATCGCATTGTTTGGTCGGCATAGTACCGGTCCGACGGCTGCGTTTCTCTATCGGTGCCAAGAGAAACACGATCTTTCGGATACAGTATTTCTCGTCGATCGATTCGGCTATCGGACTGCCATCTCTCGAGTAGGGTTGAGCAGTCCGGTCAACTACAAACGTCATCGGAGACCGGTCTCAGACACTCAAATAGGGATCGGCCGCTTCCATAATTCGTGGGTGGGAGATCGATCGAGTGTCTGAAAGTGGCTTGAACAGTTCATGCGTTACTACAATCGTCAGAGACCGCAGCAAACTCTCGACGGAAAGATGTCGGTCGAGCAAGTGTAGAACTAGACTGTGCTTGTTTGGTATTTGAATATTATATTGGACGGTGTCGAACCGATATGTTTCGTCAGGGTCTTACAGCCGCCCATATGGGCCTCGAACAGCCATTGGTAATCGTTATCCAAAAAAAGAAGTACCCAACCAGATGATTTATCGCCATGAGATACATTCCACACATAACAACAATAGTATCTGGAATCGTCATATCGTATATTGGATTTATACTCGGATATCCAGAATATTCACTTCAAGCACAACCATTGCGGCCGGTTGGAGTACTAATTGTCAGTCTACTATTGATTATTGGTATTTCACTTGTTACCTATGGGTTGTTAACTGGAATTGAAGCGGCAGTTACCACTGATCATTAATATGGCATTCTAAAGCCCAATCAATATATAGTTATGATGGTTCACACAATTTAATTCCAAATATAATATATTTTATAAAGCCAATAGATAGTTAATTGTGCAAATTCTACTGATGGATATTGTCCAAAAGGGTCTCACTATAGGGATAGTTAGCCGAGCTACTTGCGACCATAGAACAATTACTCTTGCCGAACAAATTTTTCTCGCATCTGGAATTGTAACGAATGCAGCAGAGTTCCCCAGTTGCTGTTTAACTTCATCATCGGCACCAGAGATATCATAGACCGTTTTAACAGGACCATCATCTGCAAAGTTTGTTTCGTCGTACTGCTTAGCTACTTTTGTTGAACTTGGGGAAATAGATACTTCGCCATAAGGACCGGAACCATCCGCGCCGAAGCTAATGCTGTCAAGTTCGACACCACCAATCAATTCCCCACTGTTGTTTTTATCCGGTGCCCAATCTCTTAGACACAGAGGTAACAAGAAATGCTGTGGTCCAAGCAGATACCTAATCGATTGGATGGTCTCGGACTGTTCGTAGTGACGAACGTCTAACACTGATTCTCTCCGGCCAGATCGGCGGGCCATCTCGAGCGCCCGTCCGCCGACGGCCGACTCCCGTTACAATGCGTATAAACGTCGGTCGGCCGTACACCGTCTATGATCGAGTTCGATACGCGGCCCAACCGAGACGCCGAAGTGGCGCTCGTCGGCCGCTCGAACGTGGGGAAATCCACGCTCATGCGTGAGTTGACCGGCCACAGCTTCGATACCGGCGGCAAACCCGGCGTCACTCGCTCGCCAAACCACTACGATTGGGCACCGGAAGACTTCGTCATCACCGACCTCCCCGGCTTCGGCTTCATGAGCGGCGTCGACGAGGACCTCCGTGAGGAGATCAAAACCGAGATCGTCCACTACCTCGAGGAGTACGCCGACAACGTCCTCGTCGCCGTCCTCGTCGTCGACGGCAAGAGCGTCATCGACATCATCGACCGCCACTCCGGTCCCGACGAGATTCCCTACGACGTCGAGATGTTTCACTTCCTTCGGGACCTCGACGTGCCGACGGTCGTGGCCGTCAACAAGATGGACAAGGTCGACGACGAGGACGAACGGCTGGACGCCCTCTGTGACCGGCTCGGTCTCTACCCTCCGTGGAAGCAGTGGCAGGACACGATCGCACCCATCAGTGCCAAACGGGGGCAACTCGAGCCCCTGCACGAGGCCGTTCGGAGCCACCTCCACGAGCAGGAGCGCGACGATCTGTTTAAATTTTTCTAACTCTATACCCTCATTGAGGGAGTTTTCGAGCATCAACTAACTCATCGTTACGTCCTGCTCACTTCTCAAACGGACTCAACTAGACAGTGCCTGAACACCATTGATTCCAAGGACGGTAACATCAATCGTCCAGTTCGTTCTCGAGGGTCCTGTCACGAATGGTGGTCTCGAGTGCTTCGAAAATGGAAAAACTGATTCCCCGCGAGCGTGGCCGGGATCGATATAAACGACCCCGGTCCTGCCGGTCGAATCGCCACCGTACCCGTTCGACTTGAGTTCGAGCAAGCCGAGACCGATGCGTTCCCCGGACCGACGCCGTGTGCACGTCGGCGATCGCTTCGGCGTCCGCCGGGGTTGCGGCCCGGATGTGGACCCGACCTCGAGTCGACATCACGGTCAGACGACGCGGTTGTGAAACGCCTCCCCGTGCTCGAGTCGGTCGCCGTTCTCCCGAACGATATCGCCGGTGTCCCGGACGTAGTCCCGCGTGTACGCGGCGCAGTGGGGCGAGATGATTACCTCGTCCATCCCCCACAGCGGCGAGTCCTCGGGGAGGGGTTCCGTCTCGAAAACGTCCAGCGCCGCCCCCGCGAGGGTGTCGGTTTCGAGCGCATCGATCAGCGCCGGTTCGTCGACGACCGAGCCACGGGCGACGTTCACGAAGTAGGCGTCGTCGCGCATGGCGTCGAACGTGTCCGCGTCGAAGAGGTGGCGAGTCGCGTCGGTCAGGGGCACGGTAACGATCACGAACTCGGCGTCGGAAATCGCCTCGCGTAGCCGGTCGGTCGTGTAAATCTCGTCGAATCCGGGGACCGGCTCGTCGGAGCGACGGACGCCCCGCAGGTTGAGGCCGAGGCCGCCGAGGGTCTCCGCGACGCCGCGTCCGAGCGTGCCGGTGCCGACGACGCAGGCCGTCGAGCCGGACAATGTGAAGGCCTCGTCCCAGTCGGGGCGCTCCCACCGGCCCTCCTGCTGGTTCGCGACGTGGTCGTGCAAGCGCCGGGCGAACATGAGGAGATACCCCGCGATCGTCTCGCCGACGGTGGTGTCGTGAATACCCGTGCTGTTCGTGAGGATCACGTCGTTCGCCTCGAACTCGTCGAACGGGAACCGATCGACGCCCGCCTGGATCGAGTGTACCCAGTCCACCTCGAGGAAGGCCTCGCGGTGTTCGAGGGTGACGATCGCGTCGCAGGATGGCATGTCGTCGTCGACGACCGCTATCTCGACCGGCAGGGCGGCGAGATAGTCGGCAAGCTCCGCCGGTGGAAAGACCGGTTCGACTGACTCGTGGATGCCGAGTCGCTCGAGTTCGAGTCCCATGGGCGTCGGTACGCACGAACCGGAAGTGAACGTTTGCCCGTCCGAACCGAACTCGGGGTCCGTGGCTCGGGGCCGACCGAGAACGGCGACTCCGCGTCGGTGATCGCGGCCGCGGCGGTCCCGTCGCATCGAGGGACGGAGCAACGCAGCGGCTGCAGGGCGGCGCGGCTCCGGATGGAAAACGACGGTGGCTCGGTGAAAGCGTTCATCACACGGGGCTAAGCGGGGGTAACTCTCGTCATCGCCACCGTGATACGGTATGTGTGACTCACGCAAAAACCCCACGAACCGGCCGCCGATCTCGTTGTCCACGGACGAACGCGCGGCGGATAGGTACACTTTTTATCCCATTGACACGAATGCGTTCATGTGCATGGGTTCAGCACGTAACCACGAGGCCTGCTCGAACGGCGGGCCGGACGGACGATGACGGACGCCAGCGCCGACGGCTCGTCGGACGGTCCCGATCGTACCGAGGCCTCGGCTCGAGCGGACGCGGACGACGAGAGCGGGTTCGGGCGCGGGATTCTGCACAGCGACGACGAGACCGTCGTCCTCGTCAGGGATGTCGCGACCGTCGTCGCAGTCGTCGCGATCATCTGTCTGAGTCTCTTCGCGGTCAGCGGTGTCTGGCCGCCGTTCGTCGCCGTCGAAAGCGGGAGCATGGAGCCGAACATGCACAAAGGAGACATGATCTTCCTCGTCCAGGAAGACCGATTCGTCGGCGACGACCCGGTCATGGGGACGGGACTCGTGAGCGCCGAACGCGGTCGAACGACCGGTTACGAGAAGTTCGGACACGCCGGCGACGTGATCGTGTATGCGCCGAACGGCGATCCGGCGGCGACGCCGATCATCCATCGCGTCCGCTTCTGGGTCGAGGCGGGCGACAACTGGGTCGCGGATGCCGATCCAGCCTACACGGACGATCGCTCCTGTGCGGAGGTCCGCTCCTGTCCGGCACCCCACGACGGGTTCGTCACGAAGGGCGATGCGAACGCCAACTACGATCAACTCGACGGGAGGCCGAAAACGACCGTCGTCCGGCCGGGCTGGATCGTGGGCAAAGCGGTGGTCAGGGTTCCCCGGCTCGGCACGCTCCGTCTCCTGTTCGAGTCGCTCGTCAACGTCGGCACCGTCGCCGTCGGCTTTCTCGCGACCACAGCACCGGAGTGAGCGGCCGACGGCGACGGCGCGATCCGGACCTCACGGCGACCGCCACGTCTCGAGGTCGCGGATCTCCTCGGCGATGGCCGCGATGTCGTCGGGGTCGAGTGCGCCCCGTTCGGTCACGATTTCGTCGATGCAGTCGGCGGGCGTCACGTCGAAGATCGGGTTCAGCACGTCGATCGGCGCGTCGCCGTCGTACACCGCGGACCGTGCGCCGGACTCGAGGTTCACGTCCTCCCGGGTCGAGACCTTGTCCGTCGCCGCGACGACGGACACCGGAATCCCCTCGCGGTCGGCGGCGATAGCGAGCGCTCGCGTCCCCGCCTTGTTCACGACGGAGCCGTCGGGACGGACGGTGTCCGCGCCGACCACCACTCGGTTGATGGCGTCGCGTGCAAGCACGTGCGCGGCCGCCGCGTCGGTGTGGACCGTTACGGTGCTAGCGGTCGTCTCGGCCAGGCGTTCCGCGACGGTGACTCCCTCGCACGCGGGTCGCGACTCGGCGACGAAGACGCGCGACGGCTCGGCCATCTCGAGCGCCTCGAGCACGGTGCCCGAACGCGAGAGGGTCGCGACGGTGCCGTCGAGGCGGTCACTCGCGGTCGCCGCGGCGTCGGCGTCGGCGGACAGCGCGCGGTCGATGTTCGACAGCGCCGACTCGAGGACGGCCCGCGCACCGGCCGCTCGGTCCCGACCGTCGGCGTCGGCCATCGTCCGGTTGACCCGGTTCCGGAGGACGGCCATCGACGGCCGGACCTCGAGCAGCCGATCCGCGAGGGCGGTGAGTTCGTCCCACTCCACCGCTGGATCGGCTTCGGAGTCGGATCGGTCGTCGACGATCACCCCCGCCCGATCGCGCAACACCTCGAGCGCGCGCACGGAGAGGGACGCCGCCCCGTGGTCATCGTCGGCCGCGATCGAGCGGACGGTCGGGGCGACGCGGTCGTAGGCGGTCCACAGTTCAGGCACCGTCTCGCGGTCGGTCCCGACCGACTCGAGGAGTTCGGTGGGGGTGACCCACTCGGCGGCGTCGTGTTCCTCGCTCAGTTCGATTTCGCGGGTCTCACAGTCGAAGAGGTACGGGTGGACGATCCACTCGCGCTCGAGGGCCGGGTCCACGAATTCGACCGGCCGCCCGGCACGGACCAGCGAGACGCTGGCGGCCTCGAGACCGGTTTCTTCGCGTATCTCGGCGCGAACCTGCTCGTCCGGTCGGCCTTCCGCAAAGCCGGAAACCCCGCCCCACTGGCCTTTGTAGGTGCCAACCGCATCGCTGCGGCGCAACAGCAGTACCTCGCCGCGGGTGCGGAGGAACGCGGTGACGACGTGGCTCGCGCTCGCCTCGTCGTGAGCCGTCGGTGAGTCACTCATACGCGAGGCCACGACCGCTCGCAGGGAATCGCTTTCGGGACTGGCCGCCGTACGCTTGCCCATGCAACGGATCGCGATCATCGCCGATACGCACGTTCCGTCCCGGGAACGCGACCTTCCCGACTGGGTCGTTGAGGAACTCCGAGCGGCCGACCGGACGATCCACGCGGGGGATTTCGACTCGCGGCGAGCCCACGACCGGATCGATGCGCTGGCGAACGGGGCGCTGACCGCCGTCCGCGGCAACACGGATCCCCCGACGATCGACGTTCCACACACCGCAACGCTCGAGGCGGGCGGCGTGACGTTCGTCGTGACCCACGGGACCGGCTCGCCGACGGGATGGCACGAGCGGGTCGCGGAGACCGCTCGCTCCGAAGCGGCCGCCGACGAGCCGGTCGCCGTCGGGGGCCACATCCACGATGTCGTCGACACGACTGTCACGGGAATCCGAGTACTCAACCCCGGGAGCGCGACCGGCGCGGCTCCGGCCGACCGCGCGACGATGTACGTCGCGACCGTCGCTGACGGGACGCTGACTGTCGACCTGCGTACCGAGTAAGCTCCTCAGCGGCGATCGGCCACGTCCCTGCCCGAGTGCGTGAACTATACCCGTCTCGGGAACCCCCGTCAAACCATGACACAGCGCGTAACGGTATCGCTCGACGACGACTCGGCGACGGCGCTCGAGACGCTGGTCGCCGAGACGGGCAACGGACAGAGTACGGTCGTCCGCCACGCACTCACATTCTACGCGGCGAACTTCGAAGCGGCAAACGAGCGGCCGAGCGAGAACCTCGAGCGATACTACCGGATGCTTTCCTCGGGGGAGCACGTCCTGCTCGACATCGACTTCCTGCACGCCTTCCTCGAGTACTGTTATGCCGGCGGCGATCCCGATCCGGAGTTCGTCGAGGCGGCCGACCGCGTCGCCGACTATCACGCTCGGGAGTACGGAGCCCGGTTCGACGAGGTCGGCGACCTCCTCGAGTGGCTCGCCTTCTGTGGGTTCCTCGACGTCCGCGAGGAAGGCGAGGGGGTCTACCACCTCGTCTTCCCATCGGAGGCCGTTCGCTGGTTTATGACCCGGTTCATCGAACGCAGCACCGTCGAGTTACCGGCGGAGATCGAACTCGACGGCGGCGTCTCGAAAGTAATCGTCACCGAACGGCCGGCCGAGTAGCGGGCGCTCGAAGCGACCGTCGCTCGAGGACCGACGAGACGGACTGAACGTGGGCGGCGGAAAGCAGCCGCACCGTGACGTTCATACTGTTTCATACGATTTCACATGGGATATCGTCGCGTTTCGAGCCGTGGAATCAGCCGTATGTTCGTGTCTTAACAACGCTTTTAGTGCCGTCAGGGAGTGTCGTATGTGAGTACACATCATGGGAGTGATTGACCGACTGAAGGCGATCGGACCGGGCGCGCTCGTCGCAGCGGCGTTCATCGGTCCGGGAACGGTAACGACCGCGAGCGTGATCGGTGCCGAGTACGCGTATCTGCTCGTGTGGACCATCGCGTTCTCGATCCTGGCGACTATCGTCCTCCAGGAGATGAGCGCGCGGCTGGGATTGATCACGCAGGAGGGACTGGGTGAGGCGTTTCGCGACGAGTTCGATAATCCGGTTCCGCAGGCGATCACCGTCGCGCTCGTCGTGAGCGCGATCGGTATCGGGACGGCGGCGTTCCAGACGGGCAACATCGTCGGCGGCGCTGCCGGCCTGTCGACGATCACCGGGGTCAGCGAAAACGTCTGGGGACCGGTCATCGGTCTCGTCGCCGCCGGACTGCTGTGGACGGGGAACTACAAACTGATCGAACGGGTCTTCGTCGGCCTCGTCGGCATCATGGGAACGGCGTTCCTGCTCAACGCGCTCATGGTCCGACCCGATCTCGGCTCGCTGGCCGGCGGACTCGTCCCGGCCGTTCCCGACGGGTCGGCGTACCTCATCGCCGGCCTCGTCGGGACGACCGTCGTCGGCTACAACCTGTTCCTCCACGCGAGCACCGTCCAGGAGCGGTGGGACGGCCCCGAGGACCTCGCCGAGTGTCGCGCGGACACGATCGGGATGGTCGTCGTCGGCGGGATCATCACGACGGCGATCGTCGTCACGGCCGCCGCAGTGTTCCCCGCGGGGACCGAGATCGACAACGTCGGCGAAATGGCCGACCAGCTCGAGCCGGTCTTCGGGGGCTACGCCCTCACGTTCTTCGCGATCGGTCTCTTCGCGGCCGGTTTCACGAGCGCCATGAGCGCGCCGCTGGCCGGTGCCTACGCCACCGCCGGCGCACTGGGCTGGGAGCGGGACCTGACCTCGACTCGGTTCCGGGCGATCTGGATGACGATCCTCGGCGTCGGCATCGTCTTCTCGGCGCTCGACTACAATCCCGTACAGGTGATCGTCTTCGCACAGGTGGCCAACGGTCTCCTGTTACCGATCCTGGCGGTCTTCCTCATCTACGCGATGAACAACCGCGACCTGCTCGGCGAGCACACGAACACCACACTCCAGAACGTGCTCGGCGGGATCGTCACGCTTGTCGTGGTCGGTATCGGCCTGCGAACGCTCTACGATGTCCTCCTCGTATAACTTCGAATGACAGGTTCAAACGCACGCGACGTAAACGCAGACGCAATGGCAACCGAATCGACTCGAGACGGCGGCGAGACGCGAATCGGCGTCGACGTCGGCGGCACGTTCACCGACGTGGCGCTCTCGATCGACGACCGACTGGTCACCGCGAAGGTCCCCTCGACCGATCCCCAGCACGTCGGCGTCCTCGAGGGAATCGAGAAGGCCTGCGACGACGCCGGCATTTCGCCGGGCGAGATCGACGGCTTCGCCCACGCGATGACCGTCTCGGTCAACGCCCTCCTCGAGCGCGGCGGCGCGACGACGGCGCTCGTGACGACCGAAGGGTTCCGGGACGTCCTCGAGATCGGCCGACAGGACCGACCCGATCTGTACGATCTCGAGGCCGAGAAACCCGAACCGCTGGTGCCTCGAGACCGACGGTTCGAGGTCGACGAGCGGACGACGACCGAGGGCGTCGAGCGCCCGGTCGACGAGGACGAGGTCCGTGACCTGGCGGCGACGCTGCGCGAGCGCGACGTCGAGGCGGTCGCGGTCTGTCTCCTCCATTCCTACGCCGACCCGGAAAACGAGCGCGTCGTCGCCGAGACGCTGCGCGAGGAGCTCGCGGTTCCCGTCTCCGCCTCCTACGAGGTCCTCGCGGAGTTCCGCGAGTTCGAGCGGACCTCGACGACCGCCGTCGACGCCTACGTCCGCCCGGCGATCGACCGCTACGTCGGCCAGTTGGTTGACGAAGCCGACGACGCCGGGATACCGGCCCCGCGGATCATGCAGGCAAACGGCGGGATCGCCGATCCCGAGACGGTGCGGGACCACGCCGTGACGACGACGCTGTCGGGGCCCGCGGCGGGTGTCGTCGGTGCCGCGGCGACCGTCGACGACGCCGACGTCGAGGGCCTGGTCACCTTCGACATGGGCGGCACCTCGAGCGACGTGAGTCTCGTCCGGGACGGCCGGGCCGAACGGACGACCGACGCGGAGATCGACGGCCTGCCGATCCGGACGCCGATGGTCGACGTGAACACGGTCGGCGCGGGTGGGGGCTCGATCGCGTGGGTCGATTCGGGCGGCGCGCTCCGGGTCGGGCCGGAGTCGTCAGGTGCGGACCCCGGCCCCGCCTGCTACGGTCGCGGCGGAACGCGGCCGACGGTCACCGACGCCAACGTCGTGCTTGGCTACATCGGCCCCGAAACGGCGCTGGGTGGTGAGATGACCCTCGACGTCGAGGCGGCCCGCGAGGCGCTCGAGCGACTGGCCGACGAGGCTGGACTGGACGGCGCGCTCGAAGCGGCCCGCGGAGTCTACCGCGTCGCGAACGCGACGATGACGCGGACGATCCGGTCGGTTACCGTCGAGCGCGGGCACGACCCCCGCGCGTTCGCGCTCGTGGCCTTCGGCGGTGCGGGCCCGATGCACGCCGCGGCGCTGGCCGACTCGCTGTCGGTCGACCGGGTCGTCGTCCCGCGGCCGGGCGGGGTCCTCTCCGCGTTCGGACTGCTCGCGGCCGACGAGAGCTACGACGCCGTTCGGACGGTCGGCGTGGGACTCGAGGGAGCGGCTCCCGCCGACCTCGAAGCCGTCTACGACGACCTCGTGGCCGACGTGCTCGCGGACGCGTCCGATCCGGACGCGGCGCGGGTCGAGCGCGCGGCCGACTGCCGGTACGCGGGCCAGAGCTTCGAGTTGACCGTCGCCGTCGGCGACGAGTTCGACGCGGCGGCGGTCGCCGATCGCTTCCACGACGCCCACGAGCGGACCTACGGCTACGCGATGGACGAATCGATCGAGATCGTCAATCTCCGCGCGACGGCGACCGTCCCCGGATCGGAGCCGGCCATCCGCCACGAGGGGGCCGGCGACGCACGAATCGGGACCCGCGAGGCACACTTCCCCGGCAGCGGCGCGGGGGACGCGGCCGTCTACGACCGGGATCGGCTTCCGGCGGGCGCGTCCGTCACGGGGCCGGCGATCCTCGAGCAAGCCGAGAGCACGACCGTCGTGCCGCCGAGTTGGAAGGGGCGGATTCTGGCGGACGGCACGCTCGTGATGACGCGAACGGAGGGTGACGAACGATGACACCGACCGGAACCGCGGGGACGGCCGACAGCATCGATTCAGTGACCCTGGAAGTACTTCGCAACCAACTCGAGAGCGTCGCCGAGGAGATGGGACAGACCCTGATCCGCGGCGCGTACTCGCCGAACATCAAGGAGCGGCGGGACTGCTCGACGGCGCTGTTCGACGCCGCGGGGCGGATGATCGCACAGGCCGAACACATCCCGGTCCACCTCGGTGCGATGCCCGCGGCTGTCGACGCGGTCCGCGAGCACGATCCGAAGCCGGGCGACGTGTTCCTGCTCAACGACCCCTTCACCGGCGGCACGCACCTCCCGGACGTGACGATGGTCTCGCCGATCGCACCCGGTCGAGGCGGTCCCGAGGACGAACCCGGCGATGGGGAGATCGTCGGATACGCGGTGTCTCGAGCCCACCACGCCGACGTCGGCGGCATGACTCCCGGGAGCATGCCCGCCGGCGCACAGGAGATCTATCAGGAAGGGCTGCGACTCCCACCGACCCGGATCGTCGACGGCGGTGATCTTCGGGAAGACGTCCGCTCGCTCGTCCTCGCCAACGTTCGCAACCCCGACGAGCGGCGGGCCGATCTCCGCGCACAGCAGGCGGCGAACGAACGCGCCGAGGAACGCCTCGCCGATCTGTTCGACGAACACGGTCGCGAGACCGTCCTCTCCGGGTTCGACGCCGTAATCGACTACTCCCGCGAGCGGATCGCCGAGGAGATCGCGACGCTGCCCGACGGGGTCTACGAGGCGACGGACGTCCTCGAGGGTGACGGCGTCACCGACGCGGATATCGAAATCGCGGTGCGGGTGACGGTCGACGGCGAGACGATCGACGTGGACTTCGCCGGCACCGCCGCGCAGGTCGCGGGGAACCTCAACGCGCCGCTTGCGGTCGCGACGAGCGCCGTCTACTTCGTCGTTCGCTGTATCACCGATCCCGAGATTCCGCCGAACCACGGCTGCTACGAGCCGGTACGCGTCCGCGCACCCGAGGGGACGCTGTTGAATCCGAACCCCCCCGCCGCCGTGGTCGGCGGCAACGTCGAGACCAGTCAACGGGTCACCGACGTGGTCTTTACCGCGCTCGCCGGGGCCGCGCCCGACCGCGTGCCGGCACAGGGACAGGGGACGATGAACAATCTGACTATCGGCGCGCGGGACGGCTCCTTTACCTACTACGAGACCATCGGCGGCGGCTTCGGCGCGCGTGCGGACCGCGACGGCATGGACGGCGTCCAGGTCGGGATGACCAACACGCTCAATACGCCCGTCGAATCCCTCGAGACCGAGTACCCGCTGCGGGTCGACCGCTACGCGCTCCGGGACGGCAGCGGCGGCCGCGGCCGCCATCGCGGCGGTCTCGGCCTCGAGCGAACGGTGACCGTCGAGGAACCGGCGACGGTGTCGCTGCTGACCGAGCGCCGCCGCCACGCGCCCAAGGGTGTCGCCGGCGGCGAAAACGGTGCGACCGGCGAGAACCTGCTCGATGGCGAGCCGGCCCCCGCAAAGACCACCGTCGACGTCGACGCCGGGACGACCGTCACGGTGCGGACTCCCGGCGGCGGCGGGCACGGCGATCCGGACGATCGCGGCAACGGTGGGGCCGATGACTGACGCCGATGCCGACCGCGGCGGCCGACTTGGGCTGATCGTCCCCTCGTCGAACACGACGGCCGAACCGGAGTTCCGGGCGTTCCTCCCCGACGGGATCACCGTCCACGGCGCGCGGATGGCCCTCGAGTCGGTCACCGTCGACGAACTCGACGCGATGAGCGACGACGCGGCGCGGGCCGCCGAACTCCTCGGTCACGCCGATGTCGACGCGGTCGCCTACGCCTGTACGACCGGGAGCCTCCTGCATGGCCCCGGGTTCGACATCGAACTCGAGGCCCGACTGCAGGAGGCGGCCGGCGTCCCCGCGGTCGCGACCGCTCGGTCGGTCGTCCGCGCGCTCGAGGCCCTCGAGGCCAAGCGGATCGCGGTCGCGACGCCGTACACCACGGAACTCGACGACCGGGAGCGGGCGTTCCTCGAGGACGCGGGCGTCGACGTCGCGTCGATCGACGGCCGCGGGCTCGCTGCGAATACGGCCATCGGCGCGCTGACCCCCGACGACGCCGCCCGGCAGGTACTCGAGGGGGTCGACGGCGACGACATCGACGCCGTCTTCGTCTCCTGTACGAACTACCGGTCGCTGGCCGTGGTCGACGACCTCGAGTCGCGACTCGGGGTCCCGGTGATCACGAGCAACGGCGCGACGCTGTGGGACGCCTGTGGAGCGGCCGGGCTCGAGGACGCGCTCGACGGGCCAGGGGCGCTGTTCGATCGCGATCGAGAGCCGCTGTAATCGGACGCGGTCGGAGCCCGAACCCGGTCGACCGACCCACCGCCACTGGCCGAAGTCTCCGGTGACGGTGCCCTTTTGACGCCGCTTCCCCACCCACCGGTATGGAACTCAATGGTGTGGCGGACCTGCCCGAAATCCGCCCCGGCGACGACATCGCCGCCCTCGTCGCGGATCGGGCCGCCCTCGAGCCCGGCGACGTACTCACGGTCGCGAGTACGATCGTCTCGAAGGCCGAGGGCCGGACGGCGGATCTCAAGGATTACCCCGTCAGCGGACGGGCACGGGAGATCGCCGACCGACTCGAGTCGGTTGCAGGCGAGGAGAAGGACCCACGGTTCGCGCAGGCGATCATCGAGGAGAGTTCGGAACTGCTGATCGACTGTCCGTTCCTGCTGGCGGAGACGCGGTTCGGGCACATTTGCCCGAACGCGGGGATCGACCGCTCGAACGTGCCCGATCACGACCTCCTGTTGCTGCCAAAGCGGCCGACGGAGAGCGCCGAACGAATTCGGTCGGGGCTCGCCGAGCGCGGGCTCGAAGACGTCGCGGTGGTCGTGACCGACACCTGTGGACGGCCGTTCCGGCACGGACAGACCGGCGTTGCGATCGGGTGGGCGGGCATGCCCGCGAGCCGGGACTGGCGCGGCGAACGCGACCGTGACGGCCACGAACTCGGCGTCACCGTCCAGTCGGTCGTCGACGAACTCGCCGCCGCCGCGAACCTCGTGACCGGCGAGGGCGACGGCGGGACGCCCGCCGTCGTCGTCCGGGACTGGGACTTCGGTACTCACGAGGGCAGCGACGAACTGTTCCGCTCGGTCGACGACGATCTGGTTCGGCAGGCACTGCGAACATGGAGGGTCGACGGATGACGAGCGAGAAGCGGGCGGCGGGAGACGCCACCCTCGGCATCGAACTCACGCCCGAGCATCCGCCCGACCGGGTGGCCGATCTGGCCGCCCTCGCCGAAGACGAAGGGTTCGACGTCGCGTTCGCGAGCAGCCACTACTTCAATCGCGATCCGTTCGTCGTGTTGTCGCGGATGGCCGAGGCCACCGAGGGGATCCAGTTGGGGCCGGGCATCGTCAACCCCTACGAAACCCATCCCGTGAAACTCGCGGCGCAGACGGCGACGATCGACGAACTCAGCGACGGCCGCGGCGTCTTCGGCGTCGGTGCCGGCGACCGCTCGTCCCTCTCGAATCTCGGGATCGAGCGCGACAGCCCGCTTCGGCGCGTCCTCGAGACGTTCGACCTCGCTCGGGACCTCTGGGCCGGCGAGACGGTCACCCACGAGGGAACGTTCACCGCGCGGGACGCGGCGCTGAACCTCGAGCCGGTTTCGGAAATACCGGTCTACGTCGGCGCGCAGGGGCCACACATGCTTCGGATGAGCGCGAAACACGCCGACGGCGTGCTGATAAACGCCGCCCATCCGCGGGACCTCGAGTGGGCCGCGGGCCAGATCGAGCAGGGACTGGCCGAGCGACCCGACGCGGACGGCGCGTTCGAGTCGCTGGCCTTCGCGAGCGTCAGCGTGGCCGGCGACGAGAGCGATGCCCGAGCGGCGGCGCGGCCGCCCGTCGCCTTCATCGTCGGCGGGGCCGCCGAGCCGGTCCTCGAGCGCCACGACATCGACCGGGAGGCGGCGAGTGCGGTAAGCGCGGCGCTCGAGCGAGGGGAACTCCCCGAGGCTTTCGGTCGCGTCACGCCCGAGATGATCGACGCCTTCTGTATCGCCGGGACGACTGAGACCGTCGCGGCACGGTTCGAGGCAGCGCTTGCCCACGTCGATGGGATCGTCGTGGGCTCGCCGCTGGGGCCGGATCTCGAGGGTGCGATATCACGAGCGAGCGAGGCGTTCGCTCGCGCGACCGAAGCCTGAGGGCGAAAACGGATCGAACGGTCAGTTCGAGGTAAAGAGGCTTCCGACGGCACCGAGGGTGAGAACGCCGAAGACACCCATCGAGAAGGCGACGAGGAGCGCGCCGACCAGAATCAAAAGCGGCGCGGCTCCCGCGCCCATCGCGACGTCAGTGAAGATGCGAACCATTTC
The DNA here is from genome assembly GCF_005890195.1 of Natrinema pallidum. Lineage (NCBI taxonomy): Archaea > Methanobacteriati > Methanobacteriota > Halobacteria > Halobacteriales > Natrialbaceae > Natrinema > Natrinema pallidum. The sequence continues at coordinate 1,931,536 of NZ_CP040637.1, forward strand.
AGTGACATTGTCCACGACGAGGTTCAACGGTGTGATGGTGTCCATATGCGGGGGTTGTTACCGGTGCTACTTGGCCGTGCCGGTCCCGAATGAGTGGGGATTAAGCCGCCGGCAGTCGTAGCCGGACCCGTGACGGACGACGCGAGGCTCTCGGATTTCGCGACCGCGAACAACGACGAGGAACCGGCGAGGGCGGCTCGGGGGGACGACGGCTCGTCATCCGCGGCCACCGAGACAGCACCCGCGGACGGTGATACCATCGCACCGGCGGACGAAACCGACGACGCGACGGCGTCGCCGGCCATCGAAACCGCACGGTCGACGTACGCGTGGGGGGCGCACACCTGCAGCCGGTGCGGAGAATCGACCGATCGCGTCTGGCGCGGCGATGGTTCGCTGGTCTGCCCGGAGTGTAAGGACTGGTAATCGGATCGACGATCGATGTGGGTCCAACGTGTTTCCGGCGGGATGCTTGCGAGCGCACTCCCGAAGCTTTATATTTTCGTCGCGGCTTTGTTGAGATGCAATGGCGAAAGGTACGGTCGACTTCTTCAACGACACTGGCGGCTATGGATTCATCGAGACTGACGACGCGGACGAGGACGTGTTCTTCCACATGGAGGACATCGGCGGTCCGGACCTAGAGGAGGGTCAGGAAGTCGAGTTCGACATCGAGGAGGCCGAGAAGGGCCCGCGCGCGACGAACCTCGAGCGAGTCTAAGCTGTTCCGAAGGGGGTATCGTTTTCCGATTACTTCGCTGGTAGCGGCGGCACCGTCGTGCCGAACGCGTGTTCTTCGTGAGGACGGCGACTCGAGACGAGAGAGCGATGCGAGCGCCGAGCCGTTCGGTCCGCGCAGTGTGCACGGATACGTCTCGAAGCACCAATGTTTCAGATGACACAAAACATATGTTCGGGAGCCTCTGATGACGTAGTAATGAACGGTTCGCCCGGGTCCCCACCGGCCGTTGCGAGACTATGACTGATGCCAACCCGACACCGGAACGGAGTACCGACTCGCCGGCCGACGGTGCCCTCCGGATTTCGACCGTCGAACGGCTGTGCGAAGAGATCGAGACGAACGTCTCGAACGTGATCGTCGGTCACGACGAGGTGATCGAGCACGTTATCACCGCCGTCCTCGGGCGTGGCCACGTCCTCCTCGACGACGTGCCCGGCGTCGGGAAGACCATGCTGGCCCGCTCGATCGCGACGTCCGTCGACTGTACGTTCAGCCGCGTCCAGTTTACCCCGGACCTCCTCCCGAGCGACGTCACCGGCGTAAACGTCTTCAATCAGAAGACCCGCGAATTCGAGTTCCAGTCCGGCCCCGTCTTCGGCAACATCGTGTTGGGTGACGAGATCAACCGCGCCCCGCCGAAGACACAGGCGGCGCTGCTCGAGGCCATGGAGGAAGAACAGGTCACCACCGACGGCACGACGCGCGACCTCCCGACGCCTTTTATCGTGATCGCGACCCAGAACGCCGTCGAACCGAACCGAACCTACGACCTCCCCTTCGCCGAGGTCGATCGCTTCATGAAGAAACTCCATCTTGGCTACCCCTCCCCCGACGAGGAGGCCGAACTGCTCGGCCGGACGGTCGGCGACCATCCCATCGACTCCCTCGAAGCGGTCACCGACCGCGAGACCCTCGTCGCCGCCCGGGAAACCGTCTCGACGGTACAGGTCGCGGCCCCCGTCCGAACGTACGCGGCCCGGCTCGCAGCCTACACCCGCGAACACGCCCACATCGGCGTCAGCCCCCGCGGAACGATTTCGCTGCTTCGAGCGGCCCAGGCCCGCGCCGTCACGAACGGCCGGGACTACGCGATTCCGGACGACGTTCAGACCGAAGCGCCGGTCGTGCTGAGCCACCGGATCAAGACGGACGGCCGCGACCGCGACGGCACCGCGGTCGTCGAGGACGCACTCGAGCGCGTACCCGTCGAATGAGGCTCACCCGTCGCGGTTGGACCGTCGTCGCCGTCGTGCTCGCGGCCGTCGCGCTGAGCTGGCGATCCGGCCCGCGAGCGCTGAACGCCGTCGTCGTCCCGCTCGTCGTCGCGTTGCTGGCCGGCATGATCACGGTCGGTCGCACCGACCGGCCGCACGTCGTCCGTCGCCCCGTCGAGGAGGGGTTCATCGGCGAGCACCGAACGGTCGCGGTCACGATCGAAACCGACGGAACCGCCGCGGCGACCGTCCACGATGCCGTCGGCGACGGGCTCTCGGCGACCACCGCTTCGCGTACGGAAACGACCCTCGCGGGCGAAGAGACGATCACTTACGACGTACAACTCGAGGCACGGGGCGAACACCGGATCGGGCCGCTCTCGATCGCCGTCAGCGATATCGTCGGCCTCGTCGAGCGACGGTTCGAGTACGAGGAGACGACGCCGGTCGTCGTCTATCCACGCGTCCGGGACCTGGGCGGCGGACCCGCCGTCGATAGACAGACGCTCGCCAGCGTCGCGGATCGGCACGTCGACGAGGAGTTCGACCACCTCCGGGAATACCACCGGGGCGATCCGCTTCGCGACGTCCACTGGAAGACCGCAGCCAAGCGACCCGACGACGAGTTGATCGTCACGGAGTACGCGACTGACGAGGACGCCGGGACCGTCACCGTCGCCGCCGAGTGTCTGACCGACAGCGACGACGAGATGGCGTCGGCCGCAGCCACCGTCGCGACCTTCCTCCTCGAGCAGGGCGCAGCGGTAGCGGTCACGGTCCCGGACGGAACGCGACCGCCGGGTTCGGGGAGCGCACACCACCGTGACATACTACAGCTACTAGCCGTCGCCGATCCCGGCGAACTCGCGGACCGAACCCGGCGGGACGCGGACGTGCTGATCCGAACCGACGGCGACGGGACGACGGTCGTCGTCGACGACCACGAAATTCCGTTCGCCCGGCTCCGTGGCCACGGCCGAGCGGACGGTGGGAGACGAACCGACCGGGACCGAACCACAAACAACGGCCGACGCGATCACGAGATCGGCGGACAGCCGGGGATGACCGCATGAGTACGGACCCGTCCAGTCACACCGGGCAGCGAACGATATCGATTGGAACCGATCGACTCGTCGGGACCGGCGGCATCCGTCTCCTCGCACTCGCCTGTATCCTCGTCCTGACGGGGTCGTACGTCGCCGTGCTGTACGACATCACGCAGGTCGTCGGCGGCAGCCGCTCGCTGTTCGCACTCGTCGGGCTCATGCTGCTCGCGGCGACGGTACTCGCCCGCGTGATCCGCCCTCGAACCGCGGGGGTGCTGGCGCTATCGGCGGCCGGAATCGGATTCGCCTACTATCTCACGTCGGCGGGCGTCGAACTCGGCGTCGTCCTCTCGAGCACCGACGCGCTCCTGTCCGACACCGTCGCGCTGGCGACCGGCCTGCCGCTGCTCCGGATGGTGCAGGCCGGCATCTGGACGCTCGGGTTCGCGCCCGCGCCCGTCTTCCTCTCGTGGTATCTCGCCGTCCGTGGGCGGTACGGACTCGGCGTCGTTCCCGGCGGGGCCGCGCTCGGCTTCCTCGTCCTGACCGGCGATGCGGGGACGATCGTCACGCTGACCGGCATCCTCGGCGCCATCGGTGCCATCGCCTTCGGCGACCTCGAGCGGCGGGGCGGATCGATCGGGCAGGCGGACCTGCTCGCGGTCCTGTTCGCGGTGACCATCGCACTCTCGCTGTCGGTGACGGTCGTCCCCGGCCAGCCGACCGGACCGACCCATCTCGTCCAGGGGGGCCCCGGCACGCTCGAGGCGACGATCGACTCCGCGCCCCAGCGATCGGGGATCTCGGGACAGGTTGACCTCTCGCCGGAGGTACGGTTCACGGTCGAATCCGATCGGGGGACCTACTGGCGAACCGGGGTTTACGATCGGTTTACCGGCGACGAGTGGGTTCGGACCGGCCAGAGCCAGCAGTACGACGGACGGCTCTCGAACCCGCCCGGGACCTACGACACCGTCGAGCAAACCGTTACCGCCGAAACGAGACTCGGGATCATGCCCGTCACACCGCAGCCGCTGTCCGTCGACGGCGACGTGACCCGGGATACGGCCGTCTCCAGACACGGCCAGCCGCGGCCCGAAGCGCCTCTCGAACAGGGGGACAGCTATACCGTCGAGAGCGCGATCATCGACTCGAGTCCGGCCGAACTCCGGGCTGCGGGGACGGACTACCCCGACGAGATCACCGAGCGCTACCTCCAGCTGCCGGAAGACTCCTCGAGCGAGTTCGCCGATCGGACCGACGAAATTACGGCCGGCACCGACAACCCGTACGAGACGGCGACCGAGATCGAGCGCCACCTCCGCACCTCGAAGGACTACTCGCTCAAGGTCTCACAGCCCGCCGGCAACGTCGCCGAGGAGTTCCTGCTGGGGATGGACGAGGGGTACTGCGTCTACTTCGCGACGACGATGACGCAGATGCTTCGCGAGGAGGGGATTCCAGCCCGCTACGTCACCGGCTACACGACCGGCCAGCGGATCGGCGAGGACGAGTACGTCGTCCGCGGACTCGACGCCCACTCCTGGGTCGAGGTCTACGTCCCCGACCACGGCTGGGTCAAGTTCGACCCGACGCCGGGTGGCGGGCGCGCCGACGTACACACTGACCGCCTCCAGGAGGCACGGGCGAACGGCAACGACGCGGCGGACACCGAGGACAGCGAGGACATCCCGATCGACGACGGGAACGGGAGCGATTCGCCCGGCTCCGATCCCGCCGGTCCGGGCGATCCACCGTCCGATCCGGCCCCGCCGAACGAAACGGAGCCGGGCAACGGCTCAACCGACGACCCGGGTTCTAACGGCACGGACAACGGGACCAACCCGACCGACAGCGGCGATCCCGCGGCCAGCGGAACGAGCGATACCGACGAGACGCTTTCCGAACGCCTCGTCACCGTCGTCCGGGAGACGGGTGCGATCGGGCTCGTCTTCCTCGTCGCGCTCGTCGCGGGCGCACACCGCACCGGCGCGGCGACGCACCTCCGTCGGGGGATCGGGCGCTACTGGCACGGGTTCCGTGGAGACCCCGACCGCGACGCCGAACGCGCCTTCGACCGACTCGAGGGACTCCTCGCGCGCCGGTACCGGCCGCGCCGTCCGTCGGAATCGGCCCGCGCGTATGTAACGTCCCTCCCAGAGACCGATGCGGACGACGCGGATGCGCCCGATCCACGGGTCTGGCACGTCCTCGAGTGCTACGAACGGGCAACGTACGGCGACGGCGTGAGCCGAGCCGAGGCAGACGAGGTGATCGCGATCGTCGACGACCTCGCCCGCAACCAGTTGCCGATCGTCGGTCGACTTCGCTGACGGTGGACCCGTTCCGAGCGAAGCGACTCCGGTCAGCGGACGGGCACGTTCGGTCGGTCTCACTGTTACGGCGGTTTATCCCGTCGAGCACTGAAAAAGAACCACGCGAGAGCATGCGAGTCCCGATAGTGTTTAATATGCCCGTTTCATAGCTACGAACGTAATGTCGGAAGTCTGCTCGACGTGCGGGCTGCCCCAAGAACTCTGCGTCTGCGAAGACGTGGCCAAGGGCCAACAGCAACTCAACATCCGCATTGACGAGCGCAGATACGGAAAAGAGGTAACGATCGTCGAAGGATTCGATCCGAAGGACGTCGATCTGGACAGTCTCTCATCGGATCTCAAGTCCAAATTCGCCTGCGGTGGGACTGTCGAGGACGACCAGATCGAACTCCAAGGGAACCACACCGGCCGCATCGAAGAGTTCCTTCGGGACCGCGGCTTCAACGTCGCCTAATGCCCGCGATGCTCTGAGACGACTTCCGAACCCACGACCGCGTCGCGTTTTTCGATCCGTTTTTTCGATCGTCGATCTCCCAGCCGCGTCGCCGCCTCCCTGAGACACCGCCGTCGAGCGACTGCGGGCCGAGGGCGGGTCAGAACGGCGACTCGCGGTCGGCCGATTCGTCCTCGGTGTCCGCCTCGCGAACGAGCCCGAACTTCATCCCGTACTTGTCGAGACCGCCAGCCATGCTCTCGACGCGTGCATCGGCAGTCCCCTCGTAGGAACCGATAAGCTGTGCGGCCTGGACGCTCGCCTTGCCGTGGGGACAGACGGTGACGATGTGGTCTTCCCCCTCGAGTTCGTCGACGCGGTCCGTGAGTTCGTGGAATGGCATGTTCTCGCTGCCGGGAATGTGGCTGTGCTCGAAGTTCCGTTCGTCCCGGATGTCGACGATGCGAACGTCCGCATCGGCCTCGAGGAGTTCCTTGACCTCGTCCGTGGAGATTTCGCCGTCCATTACCGTGCGGTTGCGCGTCGACGCGAATAAGAACAGGGGTTCGGAGCCAGGAGTCGGATCAGTGGCGAGTCGGCCGTGAACCGGGTCGATCGATAGATCAGGGCGTGATAGTCAGAACGGAAAACATATACGCGAGTTGTCGTACAGTCCCGGTACTGGTCCTCTCGACTTCCCTTTTCCCGTTGCAAGCCAGTAGCGGCGGAATACTGCTCGTCGTCCTGCTGTTCGTCATTATCCAGATCGGTGCGCTAGTATGGGTGTACACCGATGCACAAATGAACAGCCCACATAGTGCGGCACTCCGGACGCTCGTCGTCTTCTTCGGCGGGCGTCTGGGCCTGCTGCTCTATATCCTCGTTGGGAGAGAAAAGCGGCGGGGGCGTTCGAGCCACCAGACACAGTTCTAGAACGGGCGGTCATCGAATCCACGGACCCACGTCCTCCACACCGTTCAGAGCAGGCCGTCTTCCGTCGCGAGCAACAGCCCCGAGAGCGTCGCGTCGTTCGTCGGCTGCTCGCGAGCACGCTCGAGCGCCTCGCTCACCGGCACCGTCGTCACTTCGAGGAACTCGTTGCTGTCGAGTTCCCGGTCGCCCGGCTCGAGCCCCTCGACGTAGACGATGGCGCGGTCGTGGCGCAAAACGCCGGTCGCGACCGCGTACTCCTGCAGCAGGGCCGTACTCGACGGTCGGAAGCCGGTCTCCTCCTCGAGTTCGCGCGCTGCCGCCTGCGTATACGACTCGCCGTCCTCGACGATTCCCGCGGGGAGTTCGAGGTGGGTCTCGCGGATCGTTGGCCGGTACTGTTCGACGAACAGGAGTCGATCGTCGTCGGCGGTCTCACCGTCGTCCACATCCTCGAGCACGCTGCCGTCGATCCGCGCGACCACGACGACCGCGGCCGGCAGTTCCGCCCAGTAGTACCGTTTCTCCGTTCCATCGGGCTGTTCGAGCAGGTCGTAGCCGCCGTCGTACCAGCCCGTCTCGTACTCGGTCCGTTCCTCGAGCAAGTCCCACTCGTCGGGTGCAGTCATCGCGTCACACTGTGGGCTCGACGCGGTAATAGGTAGCCGTTTGCCCGACGGTCGTGATGGGTACCGGTCGCTCGAGCGCGTCGGGTGCAGTTACGAGCGATCGACGCGGTCCCGATACAACCGGCCGAACGCCTGTCGGCGAAGCGTCGCCACCGCCGCATCCTCCTCGGTCTGGAAAGTCGCCGCGACGGCCTCGCCGTCCGGCCCTGCGTGCCAGACGACGCGGTCGACGTTCTCGTGGCCGACCGTCGTCACCGTGCCGTCGTAGCTCTCACACCAGTCGTCGAACTCCCCTCGGCTCCCGACCCGTACCTCGAGTAAGGTCGCGAACAGCGCATCTCGAGCCGTCTCGACGACGTCGCCGGTGACGCGTTCGTCGTACTCCTCGCGGTCGAACTCCATGGCCTTCGCGACCTCGCGGACGACCGTCTGAGCCGCCGGCCCGACCGACTCGTACTGTGTGCGTGCGTCATCGATCGACTCGAAGGTGAACGTCCCCACCGTGTGCATACCCGGCTAGTCGGGCGACCGGCAGTTACGCGTTTTCGTTCCTGTCGGGACTGCCGTCCGCCTCCTCGGCGTCGGCGTCCGATGCCGCGTCGTCTCCCTCGTCCGCAGGCTCGTCGCTCGCGGCCTGCATTTCGCGAGTGAGTTCCGCGGCCTCCCGGAGGACGGTCTCGGTTTCGGCGGTCATCGACCCGCGGCCGGGCTGGCGGCTTTGCCGGGCGATCCCCTCCTCGAGCGAGTCGGGACGGCCGGGGTCGTGTCCGTGGTCGTGGTGGCCGGCGTCCTCGAACGCGGGCGTCTCGATCTCAGCCGCGTGCGGGCTGACGATCTCGCCGAGTTCCTCGGGACTGCAGTCTCCCCAGTCGGGAGCGTGTTCCTCGAGCCACTCGCGATGGTCCTCACGACCGAGCGATGCGGTGATCGCGAGGTGGTTCGCGAGATGAACCGCGTCGGCCTCCTCGGCATCACAGACCGGACAGGCGTATCCCATAGGGGAGGCTACCGGCTGCGAACGGTAAAACGTCCCGCAACCCGGCTAACCGAGCTTCCGAATCATCACGATCGCGTCCTCGCCGTTGGCGTAGTATTCCGGCACCCGGCGGAGCGGATCGAAATCGAACTCCCGGTAGAGTTGTTTCGCGCCGTCGTTCGAGCGCCGCACCTCGAGTTTGACCGTTCCCGCGCCGTGGGCCGCGAGTACGCCGAGCGAACGGGAGAGAAGCGTCGACCCGATCCCGTCGCCGCGGTAGTCCGGATGGACGGCGATATCCTTGACGTGGCCCAGCGCACGGCCGATCTGCTGGGTGACATCGGCGACGACGTAGCCGGCGATCACACCGTCGGTCTCGGCGACGAGAAAGGCCGGCTCGCCGAGGAACCGCTCGAACGCGTCGTAGGGCCAGGGCTGTGGAAACGACTCGTTCTCGATACGGACGACCGCGAGCAAATCCGCACGCTCCGCGGGTCGGACCGTTACTTCGTCGCCGACATCCGGCACGGGCGTTGTCACACGCAGGAATTACGCGCCGAACAGTAAAAGCCGTACGCGTCTCGGCAGCGCTCCCTCGAGGGACGGAGCCAACGTCCATCCGGGCCGGACGAACGCGGCGCAGCGGGTGGGATGGATCGGCTCGTCGCTTTCCCTGTCGGACGCAGCGATAGTCGCCACTGAACGTCACTGCATACCTGACCCATGACGGCGTTGCAGCCAGTGTGTCACTCGTTTCAGTGGCTCCGACAGTCCCCGGCGTCTTCGACGCGGTCGGCGTGTGTCTCGAGCTCCGCGGCGAGCGCACGCGCCTGGGTCGGCGTCAACGCGAGTTCCGCCATGTGTTTGGGCACGTGATCTTCGGAGAGATTGTCGAGTTCGACCTGGAGACGAACCGCATCGGGGTCCTCGCGGTCGGCCGTCGCGTTCACGACGGCGACGGACTCCCATTCGAAGCCCTCGCCGATCGCTTTTCCCTCGACGTAATCCAGCGTCGTGTACGCATTGACCGTCATCAGTCGATCGGACATGTCGATTCGATCGTTACGGCCCGCTCACTTATGTGGTGGCTATCGCTCGGTCCCGTGGATCATGACGCACGGTCGCCGACGCGCGCTACGAAACCGACGGCGATCACCGACTGCGGATGACAACTGCCACTATCCGGGCGGATTCGGTCAAGTGCGTGACGCTCCGAACGGCCCCGAACCGCGAATCCGTTTCCGGGTCGGTGGCACTCGCCGTACGTACCGGCCGTTCTTGCCACCACTATCCCGGATCGGATTCCCGCTCGTTCGGCCGCATGCCGGGGACATCGGTCCCAGCCCGAATCGGCGAGTACATGGACCAACATCCCCAATCGAATCCACCCAGAATCCGCCGCTCCAGTCAGGCGGTACCGGTCGCTCCTGGCTCCGACTCACCGACTCCGGTCGGTCGCGTGCGCTCCGTTTCGATTCGATCTCTCGAGCGATCGGACGTATCAAACGGCAGTCCCGTCAGAGATAGCGGCATAATACACCCATAAGACAGAGCACGGGTATCGTTTGCAGCCGAAGCGATACTTATCCCGACGGGGTTCGAATGGTCGCTAATGACTGAGACAGCCGACTGCAACCCGGAGCCGGGCGAGCAGGACGCGGAGGAACGCGACGACGCCCACCTCGACGATCTCGAGGAAGGGGCCGGTTGTACGGAAATCTGGGAACACCTCGCCGAGCAACGCGACGAGTGAGACGAGAATTTCGCCCCGGCAACGACCTTTTTGATGGCGAACCCCGTATGCAGGTGCATGACCGACAACCGGCCCGGTGATCGTTCGAACCGCCGTGGCGAGAACGGTCGATCGATACCGACGGACCGCGAATCACCCGTCGGTACACCAGTTATCCGGGGCGACGAATCGGTCGCCGGGACCCGTGCCCGCGAGGCCGTTCAGTTCGATCCCGACGACCCCGAGAGCCTCGCGGACGCCGCCGCAACCGTTCGCGAGTTCGCCGTCGACACCACCAACGACGATCACCTCTATATGCTCCGCGGTGCAGCCGCCTGCGCCGCCCTCGTCCGCGGAGAAGGCTCCTATAAGGCCGCCGCCGAACGCGCCGACGGCGATGCCACCGTCTCCTTTATCCGGAAGTGGGCTCGCGTCCACGACCTCCCGCGATCGGTCCGCAAACAGGTCGCGATCGGCCGGATCGCCCCGACCGCCGCCAAGCATATCGCCCGCGTCGGCGGGGAAGCGCGACTCCTCCTCGCATGGGCCATCCTCGATGGCAACCTCACCGTCCGCGATGTCCGCAGCGTCGCCAGTGCCATCAACGACGGCACCCCGATCGACCACGCCCTCGCCGACCACGACGTCACCCTCGGCCAACTCGACCTCATCCTCTCGCCGCCGACCTACCGCGATCTCCGTCGGCGTGCTTCGATGGAGGGCGTCGAACCTGGTGCCATCGTTACCGATGCGCTCGAGCAGTACTTCGACTGAGACATCCTCGGGTCGGACCCCCGTTCGCGTGAAGAGAGAAAGAAACGTTTAACCGCTCCTCCCCAAAAGGGGAAACTACAGGGCCGGTAGCTCAGTCTGGCAGAGCGTCTGGCTTTTAACCAGACGGTCGCGTGTTCAAATCGCGCCCGGCCCGCTTTTGCGACGAACACTTTCGTGAGGAGTAAGGCGGCGACAGCGGTTTGAACTAGACCGGACAGGCGCAGCGAAGCGAGCATTTCCGATCTAGTTCACAATCGCGCTCGGCCCGCTTTTCGCTCAGACCCGAACTCGTCCGCGGCTCGTCCCGGAACCGGCGTGATCCGTCCCGCGAGCACTCGCGTGCAGTGCAGTGATTCGGACGGCTTGTGATCACCCATTCACGCTCGAGACCGTGAATGTCTTCGTCGTCCGCGAGTCGAAAGTGGGCGGCCACCAACCGGTCGTCAAGGAGGCCGACATCGTTGAGAAGGGCGATTGAGTCCTTAGCTCCGTTCGAGCGCGCCATTGTGTTGCTCTCCTCGAGTTCGAGTAAGTGGGTATGAACGAGCAGGTCAGGGTACTCCTCGGCGAGATCGGCGGTGCGTTCCCACAGTTGGCGAGTACACGACCAGTCGTCGTGGGAGTTAATCGTAGCTCTGATGCGCCCGTCGTACGTGTCATGATACTCGTCGATGAACGTACGAGCACGGTCGAACTGCTCATCTTCGGGAACATCCCAGACGAGGTCGGAAAGCATTGGCCCGAAGACCCCTCGCAACCCCACCTCTCCGAACGTCTCCGCACCTGCGTCCGGGCGGACGTCTTGTGAATTGCCGGTGATGACACCGCCCGCGAGGAAGTTGAGCGCGGCGAGTTCGTACCCCGCTTCCGCGAGGTAATCGTATTCCCTGTTCTCAAGGTTCACGACGAGAGCCGTCATGTAGCCCATTATCCCCATCAGACCGAACTCACTGAATGCACCGATGAGCGCTGTCATTTCGAGTTGCGTGTACGCGTTGACGAGTCCCCCGCATTGCCAACATCCCCTTGCCGTCGATGATGCGAGCGGCCTCGATGTCCGCATCATCGCCTCGAGACTGTCGCACCTCCGTGATTCGACCATCCTCGATGAGCACCGTCCCTCGTTCGTAGAGCCGGTTCCTCTCGTCAACCGTGAGAACGACGGCGTCGTGCGCGATGTCTGCAGCCATCTGTTTTGAGCCCTGATCGATCGGCCATTGGTATTGGAAACTCTCACCGAGACAAGTGCGACAGACTGGAAGAGTTCTGGGATCGTGCGATAAGAGGGCATTCGTCTGCGATCTGATTATCGACCGACTGCTCGACGGTTGGGTAGCCTGTCTCCCCGGCGGGAATGGTGATGTCCACCTCACTCAGGATCAGTCGCTAACAATCATCTGCCGAAACTGCGATACGTTCACTACCGCCGCGGAGAGGTCTCCTGAACCCCCGTTACTCATCGTCGTCATCGTCTCGCTGCTCTCGCGTGCACTCTCGACACCGACCTCCCGTAATAGACTCGACTGTGAGCGTCTGCGATGTGCGATTATAGCCAGACCCATCGGTAGAAGTGATCGAGGTCCTTCTCGAGGTTGAGGTACCAGCGGAGCATCCGCTTGCGGTGGTGTTGGTAGTCGGTGATCTGCTTCTCGTTCAACTGAACCTTGGAGGCTGGGTGGCCGTTGGGGTTCCCTGAACCATTGCCTCGCCGTCTTGCGGTTTGTTGCGGTTCATAGTGGTCAATCCTACCGTGAACGGCCCCTTTCGGGGTTTTGTGACCACGACTACCTTTGGAAAAAATGTCCTTAGATGCCTTGAGCACGGCAAAATCAAGCCAAGGGCCGGATTTGAACCGGCGGTGGGCGGCTCTGCAGGCCGCTGCGTTCGGCCGGACTCTGCCACCTTGGCGCGTTATATCGTTGTTACTGCGTTCGTTTAAGCGTAGCGGTACGGCACAACTCATGAGTGAGAGCCACATACGCAGAAAACCCCACATAGCCGATGCTATGTGGGGTTTCAGTATGAGTGGTGGCGGCGAAACGAAGTTCCCAGAGGGTCGCCCACTCCAGTACTAACCGTAACGCAGGCGAGCTTATCTTCCGTGTTCGGGATGGGTACGGGAGGCACCTCGCCGCTATGGCCGCCGTAACGCCGATCAACGGAATCGAACCGTTGCAATACCAGTATCGGTTGGTGTGTCCAAGACCATGTGTACGTGTAGTCCAGTTTACGTCCGGACCCGTTCTCGCGTCACGGATCCAATGCGATGTAATGTATGAATGTGTGGCTTGGCCAGTTAGTGCTCGCGGGCTCAACACCTCGTTGCCTTGGTGCGTACACCCCGAGTCTATCGATCTCGTCTTCTACGAGTGGCCTCAATGGTATCTCTTTTCCAGGTGGGTTTCGAGCTTAGATGCGTTCAGCTCTTACCCCGTGGTGCGTCGCTGCCCAGCACGTGCCCTTTCGGACAGCTGGTACACGAGTGGCACCCATTCGTAGTTCCTCTCGTACTATACGAACGTTCCCGTCAGATACCGTAACACCCCCAATAGATAGCAGCCGACCTGTCTCACGACGGTCTAAACCCAGCTCACGACCTCCTTTAATAGGCGAACAACCTCACCCTTGCCCGCTTCTGCACGGGCAGGATGGAGGGAACCGACATCGAGGTAGCAAGCCACCCGGTCGATATGTGCTCTTGCGGGTGACGACTCTGTTATCCCTAAGGTAGCTTTTCTGTCAGCAATTGGCCGCATCAAGCAGCCTAATTGGTTCGCTAGACCACGCTTTCGCGTCAGCGTCCGTCGTTGTGCCGGACACTGTCAGACTTCCTTTTGCTCTTGCGCTCTTCCCCGAGTCTCCGACTCGGGTGAGGAAATCTTGGGGCGCGCCCGATATCTTTTCAGGCGCGTACCGCCCCAGTCAAACTGCCCGGCTACCAGTGTCCTCCGCCAGGAGTGAGAGTCGCAGTCACCATCGGGTAGTATTTCAATGTTGGCTCGGTGGCCCGCTAGCGCGGGTACCTGTGTACTGCCTCCTACCTATGCTGCACAATGGCGACCACGTCTCAGTGACAGCCTGCAGTAAAGCTCTATAGGGTCTTCGCTTCCCCTTGGGGGTCTCCAGACTCCGCACTGGAACGTACAGTTCACCGGGCCCAACGTTGGGACAGTGACGCTCTCGTTGATCCATTCATGCAAGCCGCTACTGAAGCGGCAAGGTACTACGCTACCTTAAGAGGGTCATAGTTACCCCCGCCGTTAACAGGTCCTTCGTCCCCTTGTACGGGGTGTTCAGATACCTGCACTGGGCAGGATTCAGTGACCGTACGGGTCCTTGCGGATTTGCGGTCACCTATGTTGTTACTAGACAGTCGGAGCGTCCGAGTCACTGCGACCTGCCTCTTCGCGAGGCAGGCATCCCTTATTGCGAACGTACGGGACTAACTTGCCGAATTCCCTAACGTCGGTTGATCCCGACAGACCTTGGCTTTCGCCGCCATGAGTACCTGTGTCGGATCTCGGTACGGACAGTGTGCTTGCCTTTTCACGGGCTCTAGGTTGGCCTGACTTGCGCGATCCTACCATTCGTTCGCTTCGTGCCATTACGGCTTCCACGAATTTCGATAGTTCGACTGGGCGAAAGCCCAGCTCAGGCGGCCCCAAAGCGTCGGCTTTGAGTGCACACTGGCATAGGAATATTAACCTATTCCCCTGTTGTCAGCTTCGACTTACGGGCTGACTTAGGACCGGCTAACCCTCAGCTGATCAGCATTGCTGAGGAACCCTTACTCGTTCGGCCGTCGGGGTTCTAACCCGACTAACGCTGCTACTATGACCAGGATTTTCGTTACTGAACGGTCCACACGAAATCTCTTCCGTGCTTCCACCCGAACAGAACGCCAACCTACGAGATCACCTTGTGAAAGGTGCTGCTAGGTCTCGGTGGTAGACTTGAGCCCCGATCATTTTGGGCGCCTCAAACCTCGGCCGGTAAGCTGTTACGCTTTTCTTAGAGGGTAGCTGCTTCTAAGCTCACCTCCCGGCTGTCTAGGGCTTGAGACCACCTTCGATCGCACTTAGTCTACACTTGGGGACCTTAACCCAGCTCTGGGTTGTCTCCCTCACGGTACACAGGCTTACCCCGTGCACCGGACTCCCTGCGTCGAGCGGCGTTTGTAGGTTCGGAGTTGGACAGGGGGGCGCACTCCTCTCGGAGTGCGGTCCCCCAATCCGTCGCTCTACCCCACAAACTACCTCGGCAGAGGTCATGCTTCGACATGTTTCGGTTGGAACCAGCTGTTTCCGGACTCGATGGGCCTTTCACCCCTAGACGTAGGTCACGAGAGGGTATTGTAGGACACCAACTCTAACAGACTTCCACGTGCCTTTCGGCACGCTTCATCTTGCCCACGCCTAGATCGTCCGGTTTCGGGTCGTGCCCGTTTGACTCCCCGCGCTTGAACACGGCGGCCCTCGTGCAAAGCACTGCGGCCATGTCGGTTTCCCTTCGCCTTCCTCGATAATCGAGTTAGACTCGTCAAACAAGCACACTCCCTGGTTCGTTTTTCAAAACGTACGACAGAACACCGGCTTCCCAAACTTCTTACTACAGGTTCGCACCTGATTCATTTTGTCCGGGACCTTGTGTGCCCTGTCGCTCCATCGCCAACTGATTTCACGCCCTATTGCACCTCCCTTCGTGGGGTGCTTTTCAGCGTTCGCTCACGCTACTTGTTCGCTATCGGTCTTGAGGAGTGTTTAGTCTTCGCGGTCGATGCCCGCGATATTCACGAGGGATATCCAACCCCCGATACTCTGGGACTGACGCACAGCATACTTGTCGACGGTACGGGACTGTCACCCTGTCTCGTGCTCTATTCCAAGAGACTTCGCCTCGCCGTTCTGCTGCTGAGAGTCAGCCCGAACACCACATTGCCCGTGAGGGCTTCGGTTTGGACTGTGTCGCGTTTATTCGCCATTACTAACGACATCGCGTTTGCTTTCTTTTCCTGTCGATACTAAGATGTTTCAATTCTCGACGTTCCCCATTGCGCGAAGCAATTGCGGTGGGGATTCCCATTCGGAGATCCTGAGTTCTTCGCCTCCGTGCGGCTCCCTCAGGCTTATCGCAGCTTGGCACGTCCTTCATCAGCTCTCAAGCCGAGCGATCCACCAGCTGGCACAGTAGCCACGTTCATCGGATCGGCGATCGCACGGAAGTGCGATCACGTAGTGACCCGGGAACGGGTCCAGTGGACGCCTGGACTACACGTACACACGGTCTCATTTGCACGCCGGTAGACGGCCGGCCTGCATTAACCCTTCCCACCCGCGTTTACACGGGGTGGTGCATCGGTTCGTTGTTCGGATTAGATCGAAGTTCCGTCTCCCACTTAAGGGACACGGTTCGATCGTCCTCCGAGACATGGACCCACAGGGATTCGAACCCTGGGCATCCTCCTTGCAAAGGAGGCACTCTACCACTGAGCTATGGGCCCACGTCCGCCCAGAAGGGCGGACAGGGAGTGACACGTTAGCCTTGGTAGTTCAAAGGTGCCCGATCGGCCAGACGCTGGTCGATCGAACGTGAACTGCAAAGGTGGGCCAGGCACGACGGCCTGGTCCCGGTCTGTGGAGGTGATCCAGCCGCAGATTCCCCTACGGCTACCTTGTTACGACTTAAGCCCCCTTGCGGAGCCCAGATTCGACCGACGTTGCGTCGGCCTCATCCGGACCCCACTCGGGTGCTTTGACGGGCGGTGTGTGCAAGGAGCAGGGACGTATTCACCGCGCCCTTCTGAGGCGCGATTACTACCGAATCCAGCTTCATGAGGGCGAGTTTCAGCCCTCAATCCGAACTACGACCGAGTTTCGGAGATTAGCGTCCCCTTTCGGGGTTGCATCCCACTGTCTCGGCCATTGTAGCCCGCGTGTCGCCCAGCACATTCGGGGCATACTGACCTACCGTTGCCCGTTCCTTCCTCCAGTTTGGCACTGGCAGTCCTCCTAATGTACCCAACCACCGCAAGGGTGTTGCTGGCAATTAGGAGTGCGGGTCTCGCTCGTTGCCTGACTTAACAGGACGCCTCACGGTACGAGCTGACGGCGGCCATGCACCTCCTCTCAATGGCTCCAGTAAGGTCATCAACCTGACTTTCACTGCACATTGTCGATGCTGGTGAGATGTCCGGCGTTGAGTCCAATTAAACCGCAGGCTCCTCCGGTTGTAGTGCTCCCCCGCCAATTCCTTTAAGTTTCATCCTTGCGGACGTACTTCCCAGGCGGTCTGCTTCACGGCTTCCCTACGGCACAGCACAGGCTCGTAGCCTGTGCCACACCTAGCAGACATCGTTTACAGCTCGGACTACCCGGGTATCTAATCCGGTTCGTGACCCGAGCTTTCGTCCCTCACCGTCGGATCCGTCTTCCAGAGGCGCTTTCGCCACCGGTGGTCCGTCCAGGATTACGGGATTTCACTCCTACCCCGGACGTACCCCTCTGGTCTTCCGGTCCCAAGCCACGCAGTTTCCACCGGACGCCCGCGCGTTAAGCGCGCGGATTTCCCGATAGACTTGCGTGGCCAGCTACGGACGCTTTAGGCCCAATAATAGCGGTCATCACTCGTGCTGCCGGTATTACCGCGGCGGCTGGCACCGGTCTTGCCCAGCACTTATTCTACGACCACCTTACGGTCGTGAAAAGCGAGGACTATATGCCCTCGCACTCGGAGTCCCCTTATCGCACTCGCGTGCAGTGTAAAGGTTTCGCGCCTGCTGCGCCCCGTAGGGCCCGGTATCTTGTCTCAGATACCGTCTCCGGGCTCTTGCTCTCACAACCCGTACCGATTATGGGCACGGTGGGCCGTTACCCCACCGTCTACCTAATCGGCCGCAGCCACATCCTATGGCGCCGTAACGTTTCGCGTTCGTGCCACTCCAGGCGATGAACGCTATTCCACATTAGCCTCAGTTTCCCGAGGTTATTTGGATCCATAGGGTAGTTTGGCCACGTGTTACTGAGCTATCTGCTACGAGTCTAAACTCGTGCAACTAGCATGGCTAAATCGGACTCCAATAGCAATGACCTCCGGCAGGATCAACCGGAATGCTATCTGTACTCTCCCGTGGTGGGAGAGGGTCTGTTGGCGGTGAATGTTGGTACACACTCACACAATGGTCCACGTTCGATGACACACGGATCGTCGACCGATCGAGCGTCACCGAACTACCAAGGCTAACATCAGATCCCATCTGTACGGCGGACCGCAGGGGTGGAATCCTCATTTCCTTCGGATGTATTCGTAGGTCGTCTGGGGTACATAACCCCTTCGGACTCGAGCCATCCGAGATGACGGAACGGATTGAACGTTCCGTCGATCACGTTTTCGTTCGCGTTCATATCCAACTGCCCTCGTACATATAAGGGCATCGGATCGCGTCCTCGCCGGAATCCGCATCCGGCGGGGACTTCCGCGTACTCCGAACGACGAGCCCTTATTATATAAGGGCGTCGTATCGGAACGCCGCCGGTCGGCGTCAGTCGCGTCGAGTCCGAGTGCCTCGAGATGGACGGTAACGGAGCGGTCCGCTGCCGTCGCGAGGGCGGATATGATGCCTACCTCCGTGCCGGGTCGCGGCCGGAGGGAACGTGGCGGCGTGCGCCACGTCGTTCGCATTAGTGTCGGATGCCCGGGCAACACATAAGGCCGTCGTCTCGGGCGCTCATTGCTCTGTGTTGGGCATTCACAGGAGGGGGATAGTCACTTCCGGAAGACTAAGGGCGGCGGTAGACAGGAGATCCGTGCTTGTCGGGCCGAACGTGCCGATCGAGGGCGGAACCGACGCGTCTCCCTCGATGATCGTTCGAGTGCTCTCGCTCACCGATGGCGCACGGTCACTTTTGACACTGGCCGTTGGACGAACGGTATGGACGGGAGCCCAAGGAACGATGGACACGACCGTGACACGGACTCGAGTCCGGGCCCGACGGACCCGTTTACCGACGGTGTTGGTCGGCGGCGACTACTCGAGTCGTCTGCGGCTGTGGGTGCGACGGTCTCCGTAACGGGCTGTTTCTCTCAGGGGAGTACCGAAGGCGTGCCGACGGTGTTCGTGTTCAACAACGGCGATCGAACGGTGAGCGTTATCGATGCCGAGACGGACGAACACCTCGAGAACGCCTTCATCGATACGACGGCATCGTTCCCCGCCAACCAGTACGGAACGAGCCTCGGCTCGACGTACGACGGGCTCTGGCTCAACGTCAACGAGGGCGTTCGCGCGGTCGATCAACACACGCTCGAGGGGATCGAACGCGTCGAGACGGGGTATGAACCGAACTACCCGAACCTGACGCCGGACGAAAAGCACCTCATAGTCGCTTCGGGCGGGACGACGACGCTCGATCCCGAGCCGGACGGGCAGGAGACGCACGCGATCGTCCGGATCGATGCCGATCGCGGGAGCGACGAGTTTGGGGAGGTAACCGGCAAGGTCGAGACCGAGTACACGGGCCCCTGTGATACGACCCTCGGGCCCGACGGGAAGTACGCTTTCGTCCCGGAGATCGCGAACGAGACGGTGGCGATCCTCACCGTCGATCCGTTCGAAATCGTCGAGCGGGTCGATGTCGGCGAGCCCGCCGGAGACGGGAAGGTCCTGCCGTTCATGGGAACGGCCTCGTTCGATGGGGAGACCCTGCTTGTCGAGAACGGCGAGGGCGAACTCGGAACCGCTCCGGCGATCCCGCGCGAGGGGTCGGAAAGCATCTGGGATATTTCGGACCCGACGACGCCAGTCGAACGCGAGCGCATCACGCGCGACGACGGCCTGCCGGCGGCCCCGATTACGAGCGAGATCGGCCCCGATGGGGAGATAGCGTACCTCTTCACCCCGGACGCGGAACGTGTGACGGTGATCGACTGCGAGGCAGGGACGGTCGAGGGCGACCTCGACATCGGCGGGCGGTCGATCTCGGGCGCGTGGGGCCCCGCTCGCGAAAAGCTATATGTTCCGGTGCAGACGGCAAACCACGTTGCAGTAATCGATCACGCCGAGCGAGCAGTCGCGACGACCGTCGACGCGGGAGCGTCACCGACGGGGGCGGTCGCCGGGGCTATCCGTCCGGACACGGATACGAGCCAGCGAGTCCGCGGCTCGCTCGCTGCGCTCGGCATCGATATCGGAGAGCAGGAGAGGGCTAACTGCCCGAACGGGCACTGTTACTGCGGCTGAGTATCGATGGAGCGGAGCCCAGGACTATCGTTGCTCCGGATCGGTCCGGCTCGAGGGGGTATCCCGTCCCAGAAGCGTTGCGATCGCTCGGCCGGTCGCTCGGAGACACTCCCGGAGGACGGGAGCGCCATCGAGAAGCCAGACGAGTGCCGTGAGCGCGGCGAGTCCGAGCTGTATCCAGAGATACGTCGAGAGATCGCCGGCGAGGACGGTATTCGCGTAGCGGCCGGCGAGCGTGACGAACACGTCGAGGACATCGGACCCGGGCGGCCGGCCCTCGGCCGGTGCGATGGGCCAGAGGGTGATTTCGATGAGGAAGGTATCCTGTCGGAAGAACGCATCCATGATATCGGCGAACGGATGTGACAGGTAGCCGAGCCCGAACGCGAGGCCGACGAGCGGCCGATCGGCCGCCCGTGCGACCGTGCCGGCGACGATCGCCACCGGCACTGCGAAGAAGATCGAGTGGCCGAGGCCGTAGCCGACATCGAAGACGCCGTACGTCCACGCGAGGGGTTTGTCGATCAGGTCCGGGAGAACCGACGCGACGACGACGGCGAAGGCGTCGAGTCCGCCGGGGGAATCGCGGACGGCGACATGACAGAGGAGCGAGTACGAGAGATAAGCGACGATCGCGTGTTCCCACGGCCACATATGACCGTGGTACGGTGACTGCGAAATAGTTATGCAGCGCTTGTCGGCGCTGACTGTGTGCCGACAGGCCGTTCTCGAGAGCGGGCCGAAAATATCGTCAGTGAACGGCCACCTCGAGGACGCGATGAAGTACGGGCGGCGTAACGCGGGCGACCGGCGAGCGGCCGGCGGGCCGAGCGGCGACGTGCAGTTCGACTCACACGTATTTCCCTGTAGTCGTCCTAGCACGACCGTGACCGACTACGCTATCGAGGCCCGCGACGTGGCGGTGACATACGCGGACGGAACGCGAGCGGTTCGCGGCGTCAATCTCCTCGTAGAGCGCGGGGAGTTCTTCGGCTTTCTCGGACCCAACGGCGCGGGCAAGACGACCATGATCAAAACGCTGGTGACGCTATTGCGGCCGACCGACGGGTCGGTGACGGTAAACGGGTTCGACACCGTCGCGGAGCCACGGAGCGTGCGCGCGACGGTCGGATACATGGCCCAGGAGACGAGTATCGATCCGGAGCTGACGGCCCGCGAGAACCTCCGCTTCGCCTGTGATGCTTACGGCGTGGCACGCTCTCGGCGGAACGACCGAATCGCCGACCTGCTCGAGCTCGTCGAACTCACCGACGTTGCGGACAAGGTCGCCGATGACTTCTCCGGCGGGATGAAAAAGCGCCTCGATGCGGCGACGGCGCTCGTTCACCGGCCGCCGCTCGTCTTCCTCGATGAGCCGACAACCGGACTCGACCCGGCGGCGCGAAACCGCCTCTGGGCGTACTTCCGGCGGATCAACGAGGAGGGAACGACCGTTTTTCTGACGACGCAGTATCTCGAGGAGGCCGACCAGCTGTGCGATCGGCTGTCGGTCATCCAGAACGGGGGCGTCGTCGCGGAGGGCACGCCGGAGGAGCTGAAACGGTGGGTCGGCGGCGAGATTCTCGCCGTCGAACTGGCGGACGCCGACGAGGGCGATCAGGCGGTTTCGATCGCACGCGAGGAGGGGCTGTTCGCGGACGGAGCGGTGGTCGAGCCCAGCGAGTCCGGCGTGACGGTGACCGCGCGTGACGCGCGGGCGCGTGGAACGGATTTGCTGGTCGCCCTTCGCGACGCCGGGATCGGCGTCGTGGGGTTCGACGTTCGGGCACCGACGCTCGACGATGTCTTCCTCGCCGTGACCGGAGAACCGGACGGGAACGCGTCGGGAACTGAAACCGAACAGGAGCCGACGGACGACGTCCGCTCCGGGCCGGTCGATGCCGGCGGCCATGACTCGAGCGGCCGATCGACGAACGGGACCCACGAGCGGACGGGGAGCGGGGTGGACCGATGAGCGCACCGTACGTCGACCGCCACGGCGGGCACTTCGCGCGCGACGTGTGGGTCACGTTCGTCCGTTGGACGATCAAGTCGGTCCGGAACCCGTTCGTACTGGTCGTCTCGCTCGTCCAGCCGATCATCTTCCTCGTCCTGTTCACGCAGGTGTTCGGCGGCGTCGCGACGAGCGCGCTCGCGGGGATCAGTTACGAGACGTACCTCGTGCCGGCGATCGTGATTCAGGTCGCGCTGGTGGCGGCCGCGACATCGGGAATCGGGCTGGTCAACGACATCGAAAACGGCATGTTCGAGAAGACGCTGGTGAGTCCGATGAACCGCAGCGCCGTCTTCCTGGGCAAGACGTTGGCCGAGATCGTCCGCATCGTCGTTCAGGTTACGATCGTGCTCGTCCTGGGCGTATTGCTCGGTGCCGAGATCGCGACCGGGGTGGTCGGCGCGGTCGCGATCGTCGGTATTTGCGTCCTGTTCTCGATCTGGTTTACCGCGTTCTCGAACGTCCTCGCCGTGTTGACCCGCGACGAGGAATCGACGATCATCGGGGCGAACCTGCTCCAGTTACCCTTGCTGTTCGTCTCGAGTGCGTTCCTCCCGCTGCCGGCGCTGCCGGAGTGGATTCGGACGGTCGCGACGTTCAACCCGATTACGTACGGTGTCGACGCTGCCCGTGCGGTGATGCTCGGCGAGGATACCATGACAGTCATCGAAATCACGCGGTTCGATGGGATGTGGAACACGCTCGTCCCCGCGCTGGGCGTCCTGTCGGGACTTGCCCTGGTCTTCGGGTCGGTGGCCGTCTACGCGATCGGCCGTGCGGCGAGCGCCGACGTGCGGTGAGGTGGCCGGTGGCCGGCGGTCGGCGGAACGGAACCGATGTCATTTAGCGACCGTGTGCGTAGGAGAACATATGGACCGGTCGGGATTCGTCAAACTCGCGCTCGTCGCGTTCGGACTCGTGATCGTGAGTTTCTTCGTGCGCGGCATCAGTCGGCTCGTGCTCGGCGCGGCGGTGGCCGAGTTGCTGCAGGCACCGCTTGCCGTTGTGGGGTTTGGGCTCCTCGTCTACCTCTTCGTCAGGGCGACGCTCGACGCCGTCGGGATCTGGGCCGTCGAGGACTCCGAGACGTGAGCGGAAGGAAACCGTTTTTCGACCGCTCCACGAACGCTGCGGTATGACAATCGACGTGCAGACGGTCGCCGATCTCGGGCCGGACGACCGCGCGGCCTTCTTCGATCGCGACGCCGGTATCGAGTCGGTCAGGGGAGACGTTCGGGAGATCGTCGAACGCGTTCGCACGGAGGGTGACGTCGCGGTCCGCGAGTACACCAGCGAGTTCGACGACGTCGAGGTCGGCAACCTCGAGATCACCGACGACTGCGAACGCGCGTACGACGAAATCGACGACGGGATGCGGGACGCGATCGAGCGGGCCGCGGCGAACGTCCGCGAGTTCCACGAGGCACAACGGCCCGAGGATTGGCGGCGGGAGTTCAGCGAGGGGCGCACGCTGGGTCGGCGCTTTCGACCGATAGAGCGCGTCGGCGTCTACGTTCCCGGCGGCTCGGCGGCCTACCCCTCGAGTGCGATCATGGGTATCGTGCCGGCGGTGGTCGCCGGCGTCGATCACGTCTCCGTGGTCACGCCGCCGGCGGACGACATGCACCCGGTAACGTTGGCGGCGATCCACGCGGCGGGCGCGGACGCGGTCTACTGCGTCGGCGGCGCGCAGGCGATCGCGGGACTGGCCTACGGGACGGAAACGATCACCCGCGTCCAGAAGGTCGTCGGGCCCGGAAACAAGTGGGTGACCGCGGCCAAGGCCGAGGTACGGGGTGACGTCGAGATCGACTTCCTCGCCGGACCGAGCGAAGTGGTCGTCGTGGCCGACGAGAGCGCGGACCCGGAACTCGTCGCCGCGGAGCTCGTCGCACAGGCCGAGCACGATCCCAACGCCTCGGTCGTGGCCGTCACCGACGACGCCGAGACCGCCGACGCGGTGGCCGCAGCCGTCGACGAGCAGGCCGACGCACGCGAACGAGAGGCGGTGATTCGGGACGCACTCGGAAACGATGCGAGCGGCGTCCTCCGTGCGCGATCGATGAGCGAAGCGATCCTCTTCGCCGAGGAGTACGCACCCGAGCACCTCTCGATCATCGCCGAGGACGACGAATCGCTTCTCGAGCGCATCGATAGCGCCGGCAGCGTCTTTCTCGGTCCGAACACCCCCGTCGCGGCGGGTGATTACGCCAGCGGCACCAACCACGTCCTGCCGACCAACGGCGGCGCGCGCGTGACCGGCGGGCTCGCAGTCGAGACGTTCCTGCGGTCGACGACGGTCCAGCGGCTCTCCGAGACGGGCCTCGCCGACATGGGCGAGACGATCACCACGCTCGCGACGGCCGAGGGACTCGAGGCCCACGCCGAGAGCGTTCGGAGTCGACTCGAGGACGAGACGAGCGACGACGAATAACCATTGGAACCGGAGATAGGACGGTCTCAGCAGACGGAATTGCGGACCGGTTTTACGTATCTGGAGGCCGGAGTAGGGATCGAGATGGAACCGCGTGTCGATCCGATGGACGGGCGCGTCCTCGAGCGCAACTACGACTACGCACAGCGGAACGTGCGGCTCCTCTCGATGTGGTACGACTGCGACCCGGAGCGGATGCTCGAACTGTTGGCGGAACACGACATCGAACTCTCGCGCAACGACGAGCGAGAGTTCGGGACGTGCTATCGATCGCTCCAGCGTGCGAACTGGTAGCCGAGTCGCGATCGGCCGATCGAGGCCGCGGGTAACCGGATTCGGCTAGTTCGGGAGGCCGAGAATGGCGTCACAGTTAACATCGTTGCGCCGGAATGGAGTGGTATGAGCACGGACAGTATGGACGGCGGGGAGGCGGACACGCGCCCGACGATCGAAGTGACCGAAGACGCGGCCGAACAGGCGCTGTCCCTCCTCGAGGGCGAGGACCTCGACGTGACGGAAGCCGGCCTTCGGCTGTTCGTCCAACAGGGTGGCTGTGCCGGTCTCTCCTACGGCATGCGGTTCGACGACGCGCCGGACGAGGACGACACGATCTACGAGCATCACGACCTGCGCGTGTTCGTCGATCCGGCGAGCCTGAAGTACATCGAGGGGAGCGTCCTCGACTACGAGGACGGGTTACAGGCCGAAGGGTTCCACGTGGACAATCCAAACGTCGTCAGCGAGTGTGGCTGCGGCGAATCGTTCCGGACGTAACTGCAACCGGTCACAGCCGATCCCGTACCGACTTCGCGTTCTGCCGACTTGGGTCGCGACCGACGGCTGACGGACAGGAGCCATCGATCGGACCGACGAGAAGGAACGATCGAGAGCGGCGGGCGAGAACCACCGCGCCGGCCGACTACTCCTCGAGTTCGAACGCGACGGTAACCTCGGCCTGGTACTCCCGGTCGTCCGCGCTGGCGACTTCGACGCCGAGTTCGTCGACCTCGATCCACTGTACGTTCTGCAGGGTCGCTTCCGCGCGGTCGATGGCGTCGTCGGCCGCGGCGTCAAAGCTTTCCGGACTGGTGCCGATGAGCGTTATCTTCTTGAAGACCATGGCCTGCGCGGCTACGCTGCGTAGTAACGTAAAACACGGCGTCCGTTCAGGTGTGAACCGACGCCGTCGACGTCGATATTGCGGTTCAGTCGTCCCGTGCGTCGAGTCGATCGCGGATCGCGCCGGTGACGTCCGCGAGGTAGGCACCGCCCCACAGGGCGACGATCAGACCGCCGATCGAGTTGAAGACGAAGTCGAGCATCGTATCGGCGAGGCCGTACTGTGTGAGCACGGCCCTGATCCCCAGTGCCTGCGCCGACAGCGCGATGGCGAACTCGAGGATCTCCCAGAGGACGCCGAACGCGAGGACGAAAAGCAGAATGAACACCGCGACGAACCGCTGTGGGAAGTGGATGCCGTCGGCGTGCTCGTGGAGCGCACGGACGGTCGCGTATCCCGCGCCGGCGACGAGCGACGCCGAGAGCGCGTGGGTCATGTGGTCCCACCACCAGACTTGACTGTAGAGCGTTTTGGTAGCACCCGGGAGTCCGACGGTCCCGAACGCGTGGAGGAAGACCGCAGTGGTGATCCAGAGCGTGAGTCGCGGGTCCATCGGGATCTCGTAGTCGCGCTCGAGGAGCGGCGGGAGTTGGGTGACGGCGAGTGCGACGGCCGTGTTCAGGACGATGCCGCCGTTGCCGCGTTCGATCCCGACGAACAGCATGCCGATCAACCCGATCTCCATGAGATAGGTAAGTCGCCGCTGTTGCTTTTGGGACGGCAGCAATCCGGAGATGTTACGCATCGGTGCCCTCCACCGGGGACGCTTCCTCGCCGGTCCCGTACTGCTCGAGGCGGCCGAGCCGCCTGAAATACAGTTCGAAAACGATGCCGGCACCGAGACCGGTGGCCGCGGAATAGACGAACTCCCACATCACGGCGTCGTGATCGCTCGGGAACGGCACGCCGAGCAGTCCGGAAACGCTCCACCGAAAGAGCGCCCACAGGGCGGCAGCGGCCATCGTCGTCACGGCGACGAAGATGACGGCGAAGCCGGGTGTCATCCGCACGGTGGTAAAGGCCTGCAGTTCGACGGCGATGACGAGTGCGATTGCGGCGACCGAGAGGTACGATGCGAAGTTCCCCGTCAGCCGGTCCGCCTCGAGAACCATCCCGAGCACGGGCAACGCCGCGAGCAAGAGTACTTCCCAGGGGAGCATTACGAACGGGGACCGAACGGCAAGCGGCGGCAACAACGCCACCACGACGAGCATCACCGCGAACGTCGTCCAGAGGATACCACCCGTCACGAACTCACCGAGACCGATGAGCGCGATCGCGACGACCAGCAGCCACGCGACCACCGCGTTGGAGCGGTCGTCAGCGATCAGTTTCGTGAGTGGGGTCCGAGACACAGTAGCCCGTACTAACTGCCCTCAGAAAAGCGTACGGAGTCTCGAGCCGCTGAGACCCCCTTACGACGGTACCGCAACCACATAGACGACGACGTACGCGCCGAGGGCGACGGTCACGGCAGTCAGCGCGGTGAGTGTGATCTCGAGCAGTCCGTCGGACGACGGGAGCCGGCGCGCGCGCGAGCGGGGCAGCGCCAGCAATGGGGACTCGCGAACGACGCCACAGAGGAGACCGACCCCGAGTATCGAGAAGACGAAGTGATAGGACACGTCGAGGGTCGGCGGCGTTACCGCGAGCGCGGCCACGCCGTAGGCGACGCCGACCCCCGCTCGCCGATCGACGGCCGCGAGAAGCGAGCGGTCGGTAAGTCGGCAGCCAACCGCGAGCGCGAGCCAGATCGTCGCGAGTTCGATCCCGAACGCGCCGAGCAGGTTGAGCGTCGGGTCCGAGTGGAGGACGAGACGCGACTCGAGAACGGGGGCTCCGAACGGGAACAGCCAGTCGGGCGGCGATCCGGTGAGGAGGTCACCCCACGGGTGCGACCAGAGCCCCCAGAGGGCGGCGAGGGCGACCGTCGCCGGCGAGAGCGTCGATGCTCGAGCGACGCCGCGGGCGACGAGGAGGCCACTCGCTGCGAAGAGGCACATGACGAGCGCCGCGATCGGCCCGTCCTGGAGGGCGGCGATGACGACGAGTCCCACGAGAACGGCGATCGCAGCGGCCCGGGCGATGCGAGCGCGAGCGGAACTGCTGCGGGCGGCGAACAGCCCGAACGCCGGTGCAGCGATCGCACCGACCACCAGCGAGTGGGTCACGGACCGGTGGACACCGCGGCTCGCGTCCCAGAAGGCCGTCGATGCCCCGAGGGCACCGTCGGACACCTGCCACTCGAGGAGGCCGACGAGCGCGTAGGCGACATCGATGTCCGGAATCGTCGCGAACGCGCCGGCGACGGCACCGAGGAAGAGGGCCCGCCGAGGCTCCCAACCTCGCCAGTCGGCGACGCACGCAGCGACGGCAAACGCGAGGAGTCCGTGACCGATAAACACGATAGTTCCGTTATGTGTCGCGAAGCCTTAAGCGGCTCGCAGCAACAATAACTGGTAGCAGGAGGCACGAAACGGCTCGTTGGGAAGCACTGTTACTGACGGGCGATACCGAGCGCATGGTGGTCCAGTTGGCCGGTCGCGGCTTGTAATTCGCCGGTGCCGGTAGGCCTTTGCGAGTGGCCGGCGAGCACACGCCCATGTCTCAGGACGCGGCGAACGAGGCGACTCGCGCGCCAGCCGTCGGCGAACTCACACCACCGGATCGGACCCTGATGGGGCCCGGCCCGAGCGACGTGCACCCGCGCGTCCTCCGGGCGATGAGCACGCCGCTGGTCGGCCACCTCGACCCCTCCTTCGTCGAGATCATGGACGAGGTCCAGGAACTGCTTCGGTACGCGTTCCGGACGGACAATCAGTGGACCATTCCGGTGTCGGGGACCGGGTCCGCGGCGATGGAGGCCGCGATCGGTAACGTCGTCGAGCCCGGGGACACGATGCTCGTCCCGATGAACGGCTACTTCGGCGGCCGAATGGCTTCGATGGCCCGGCGGGCGGGCGGCGAGGTCGTTGCGGTCGACGCGCCGTGGGGCGAACCGCTCGCACCCGACGACGTCGCGGACGCGCTGGCCGAACACGATCCCGATGTCTTCGGGTTCGTCCACGCCGAGACGAGTACGGGCGTCCTCCAGCCCGATGTCCCGAAGCTCACCGCTGCGGCCCACGACCACGACGCCCTGGTCGTCGCCGACACCGTCACCTCGTTGGGCGGGGTCGAGTTGCGAATCGACGAATGGGACATCGACGTGGCGTACTCGGGTCCGCAGAAGTGTCTCTCCTGTCCGCCGGGCGCGAGCCCGCTAACCCTCTCGGATGAGGCCATGGAGAAAGTCCTCTCGCGCGACGAGGACCCTCGCTCGTGGTACCTCGACCTCTCGCTGCTCGAGGGTTACTGGGGCGAGGACCGCACGTATCACCACACCGCACCGATCACGAACGTCTACGCGATCCGGGAGGCCCTGCGGCTCGTCGCCGAAGAGGGCATCGAAGGGCGCTGGGCACGCCACGAACGGCTGGCCGGCGCGCTGAAAGCCGGCGTCGAGGCGATGGGGCTCGAGATGAACGCCCCCGACGAGTACTGGCTGCCGAGTCTCAACGCCGTCCGCGTTCCCGACGGGATCGACGACGGCGCGGTCTGCGACGCCCTGCTCGAGCAGTACGACCTCGAGATCGCCGGCGGGCTGGGCGATCTCGCCGGGGAGATATTCCGGATCGGCTGTATGGGTCACTCCGCGCGCCCGGAGAACGTGATCTACGTCGTGACGGCACTGGGCGACGTTTTGGAGTCGATGGGTGCGGACGTCGATCCGGGTGCAGGTGTGACTGCGACGCGTCACGCGCTCGAAAAAGAAGGGACGTACCGCGACGACTGATTTCGAACCGTCGGTTTTACGCCGTTACTCGCGGTCCTGGTGGCGCTCGTTCGACCTGATAGTCGTCCCCGTCGACGACGATAATCGCCCACTCGTAGTTCGGATTCGTCCGCTCGAGTCGCGCCTCGAGATCGTCGGCGTCCTCGGGTTCGGCGACGAAACAGTGAAACTGCCCCGACGCGGGCGACGGGAGCTGTCCCGTCTCGAGGACGGCGTTTACGTGAACGACTTTCCATGCTCGTTCGGCGCGGAACTCGGGACCGTTGCCTTCGACGGTGTAGCCCAGTTCAGCGAAGATCGACCTGGCCTGCTCGACGAGTCGCATGTTAACAGGACCCATTCACTACCGTCTATGTCGCCATCCACCATAAATGTTAGTACGTGACAAGACGGAGCGGGCGGGGCTGGTCGAATCGAGTCCCGCCTCGAAAGGAAGATTCGCCAGTGTCGGCGCGGAGCCGACGTGCGGTCAGTAATCAGTCTTTACCGGCTGTTCTCCGGATTTTCACGGCCGCAGAAGCGGTCTCACGTGGACTCGAGCGTGTGGCAAACCGATCACTCGTGGGCGGCGTCCCACTCGGTGGGTTTGCGGAAGTTCCCACACCGGTTGCACTTGATCCGGCCCATCGAATCCATCGCGTTGTCGAGGCTCTCGCAGTTCGTACAGAACCAGCCATACCGATGGGTCGTGTCTGGCGATTCGTAGGCGACGAGGAACGCCCCTTTCGATCCCCTATCGCCGTCCGTCTCCGAAACGTAGACGGTGTCGCCGTCGTCGGTCGACCTGCTTTGCATGCCCGCTCGTACGCTTGCACCCGGTAAATGGCTGTCTTTCCGGGTCGAATTCGCCGCCGAGAGCGGGTCACCGGATCCGGAGTGCAATTCATGACATAACCTGCCACATGTGACACATACTCATTCCTGATAGTCCGTACTGAAAGGTTTACCCGCTCGGAAGGCGTCCGGATGTCTAATGTCGCTGGTCGTGGTTCCCGTTCGGTATCCGTTGTCGAAACACTCGCGGCGAACGCTCGAGCAGGCGATCGAGATTGCTCGCGAGCGCGACGCAGCGCTGACGATACTCCACGTCGACCTGTACCAGAACGGGAAGAAAACAACGCGAATGGATCTGAAAAGTGCCGTCGAGCGGACCTTCGGACGGCTCGAGAACGCACGGTACGTCGTCCGAACCGGCTTCCTCGTCGAGGAGAGCATTCTCGACGAGGTCGGGGCGGAGGGTGCCGATGCCGTCGTCATCGGGACTAAACAGGCAAGTCGGCTGCGACGGCTCTTCCAACGCCTGACGGATAACCCGGACATCGACCGCTATCTCCGGGCCCACCTCGACTGCGAGGTCATCACGGTCGACAGCGCACGCGCGTGACCGCGGTCGAAAGCTGGCCGCTCACTCGTCGCTGCCGGCGTTTCGCACGACGAACACCGGAATCGAGGCGTTGTCGACGACCCGCTCCGAGACGCTCCCCAACGACGCTACTTTTTCCCGTGGGCTCTTGCCGCGCGTCCCGATCACGATCAGGTCGATCCCCGCCTCGTCGGCGTACTCGAGGATCGTCTTCGCGGGCGTCCCGTGGCGGACTTCGCTGACGGTCTCGAGGTCCGCCGCCGCTGCCCGTTCCTCGACGTCAGCGACCGCGTCCCGTCCCTCGTCCTCGAGCGAGCGCTCGAGGTCGGCACCGGTCTCGTCGTCGGCCGCGGCGGTGACGCGGCTATCGACGACGTACAGCGAGTGGACCGTCGCATCGTTGTCCGCGGCGAGTGGCAGTCCGTGGGCGAGCGTCTCGGGAACGGTATCGCTTCCGTCCGTCGGAATGAGAACATCGTCGTACATCTGTCGACTGACTGCGCATTGAACCGGAGACAGCATAAATCACCCCCACAATACCGAGCGAGCGGAAGCGCCGGCCGCCGTCACTGATCCGTCGGGTCCGCGGGACGCTCGCCCGCCGGCCCCGGCGATCGGGACGCGTTCGCGTGCGGTCGCTCGAAACCGGAGTCGTCGACGGACACGCGGGCGACGCCGCTGCTTCCGTCGAAGACGTGGTGACGACGCGGGTAGGCGAACTCCGCATCGATATCGGCGAAACGCTCGTTGATCGCGTCCTGAACCGCCGATCGGACGACGATCTGCTTGTAGGGGTGGTTCATCCAGAAGAACAGTTCGAGGGCAATCCCGTGATCCCCGTACTCGGCGATGTAACAGGAGGGGGCGGCGGCGTAGCGGGCGCTGCCGATCCGGATGTCGGGGCCGCCCGAAATAACCGCATCGACGCTCCTGGCTGCTCGTTCCGCGGCCTGCCGTGCCGCCTCGAGATCGCTGTCGTAGGTGATCTCGAGCCTGATGGAGATTCGTGTTCGTTCGTCTTCCGCGGAGAAGTTGACGACGTCGCGCGCGTGGATTTCGGAGTTGGGGATGACGATGAAGGTGTTCTGGAGCGTGAAGATCTTGGTGTAGCGGATCGTGATGTCCTCGACGAATCCGCGGTGGCCGGCGTCAGTGACCTCGATCATGTCGCCGATCTCGTAGGGACGATCCGCGAGGATGTAGAGGCCGTTGATCAGACTCCCGACCAGCGGCGCGAGCACGATCGCGATCACGGCCGAGATGACGGTCACCGAGAGGAGGATCTGCGTGTCGCCGACGCCGAGGATGCCGGCCGCGATGCCGATCGCCCAGAGCAACACGGCGAGTCTGACGCCCCGGAGCACGGTCCGTGTGACGCTCGGTCGTTCGATCCTGCGAGCGACCGTGCGACCGGCGACCCGAACGGCGAGTTTCGAGAGGTACCAGCCGACGACGAGGACGAGGAGGGCCAGCGCGATTTCGACCGCGAGTTCGGGCGTCCCGCTCGGCAGCACAGCCTGAGCCGCCTCGACTACCGAACTCGCATCTCTCCGGAGAACCTCGCGCATACCAAGACGCTCAGGCCCGTTGTGGTTAAGCGTTCTGACCGTCAGCTTTGGTGGACCGAAATCGACAACCCGATTTCGAAAACGCGTGCTACTCGAAGTATAATAAATCATTTAGCGGTCGGGGTCGTAGCGTCCGATATGGCACCAGACGAACTTCGCTCGACCGTCGAGCGCGTCGGGGACCGCTTTAACCTCGGCGAGTACGAGATCGACGCCTACCTCACCGTCCTCGAGCAGGGCCAGCTCACGGCGAGCGAGATCGCGGACCGAACGGAGATTCCCCAGCCCCGCGTCTACGACACCGTCCGCAGCCTCAGCGACCGCGGGCTGGTCGAGCTGCGGGAGTCCCGTCCGATGAAGGTCGTCGCGATCGATCCCGGAGAGGCCTTCGACGACGTCCAGACGTCATTCGAACAGATGATCTCGGAACTCGAGGCCCGCTACACCGCGCCGGCCCGCGATACGGAGGCCGTCTCCCTCGTGAAATCGCGATCGACGATCCTGCGCTATCTCGAGGAGGTCATCGACGCCGCGGAGTACGAACTCTCCCTGTCGCTGACACCGGACCTGTTGACGCGGTTCGAGGCGGAGTTGCGGACGGCGATCGAGGCCGGCGTGAGCGTCGACCTGATCGTGACGCCCGCGAGCGAAGCGCCCGATCCCGCGGAGTTCGAATACGGCGCGGTCGCATCGACCGCCCGCGCTCGCCGGGGAATCACGACGCCGGTCGTCGCCGTCGCCGATGGCAACTACTCGGTCTATGCCACCCAGGACGCCCTGCGCGACGACCAAGATCGATACGGTGTCATCTTCAACCGCTCCGCGCTCGGCTTCCTCATCTCCGGGTTCTTCGGGACGGTCCTCTGGACGACCGCCGAGCGAGTGCTCGGCGAGGACGGAACCGACCGAACGTACCCCCGGAAGTACGCCTCGATCCGCCGGTGTGTAAAGGACCTTATCGAGGAGGGCGGGGAGTTCTACGCGACCGTCGAGGGACGGGACGTCGAGGTCGGCGGCCAGCGGATCGTCCGCGGTCGCGTCCGCGACATTTCCTTCGAGGTCAGCGAAGAGGTCGCCAGTCTCACGATCGAAACCGACGACGGCGACGTCTCCGTCGGTGGCCGCGTCGCCGCTCTCGAGGACGTCGAGGCCCACGAGATCCACATCGGTCGGGACGAACCGCCGACGCTCGAGGACCGCTGATCCCGCCACTGGGACCGACCGCGCCGGGAGCCGACGTTCGCCGCGCCGAACCGGTCGATGAATTTGCCGCGTTCCGTACGATGAACAGCCACGTAGGCCGTCGGCCGGCATCTGCCGACCGCTGTCGGCCAATCGGTGATTAGCGTTCTCGAGGTGGGTCCGGTCGGTAGCGGGCCGATGTCCGTGCCGCTGGCGCTCGACGGGTCGAAACCGTAATCGAAACGAGATCCGAACACTCAGACCGTATTACAATATTTATAGCTAACAATTAAGGTGGAGAACGTAGTCCGTTGCCGCGCATGGGACGCGATACCACCGGACAGTATAACCGCGCCCGTCTGAGGCGGCGGTCGTTCCTGGCGGCTGCATCGGCATCGACGGCGGGAGCGGTCGCCGTCACCGGCTGTCTCGGCCGGGGTCGCAGCCCCAATACCGTGGTGATGACTGCCGACTCGGGTGTTGCGGGGATCATACACAGCGACGGCGACGAGCCCTCGGTTCAGCAGGCACTCTGGGACGCCGGTCTCGACGAAGACATCCGTGTCGAGATCCAGACTGTCGTCAGCGACTCCGCATCGCGGATGCAGACGGCTCAGTCGGCGCTCGAGGCGGGTCGCGCTCCGCCCGATATCCACATGATGGACAGCGGCTGGACGGTTCCCTTCATCCTCCGGAACCAGACGGTCAACCTGACCGACGAGTTCCCGAACGACGTCCTCGAGCGAGTCAACAGTCAGTACCTCGATGCAATCCTCAGAACGGCGCGTGACCCGCTGGGTGGAGACCTCCACGCACTGCCGTTCTTTCCGGATCTCGGGTTCACGCTGTACCGCGAGGACCTGATCGAAGATGCCGGCTACGACACCAGTAACTGGCCGTCGGAGCCGCCCCACTGGGAGGAGTTCTCGGCAGCGGTCCGCGACGCGCGGGATCAGGCCGGCCTCAATTACGGGTTCACGACGCAGGCGGCCGCCTACGAGGGGCTGTCCTGCTGTACGTTCAACGAAGTCATGACGTCCTGGGGCGGGGCGTACTTCGGCGGGGTGAACAACCTCTTCACCGCGGGCGACCGGCCGATCACCGTCGACGAGGAACGGTGTATCGACGCGATCCGGATGATGCGCTCGTTCATCGAGGGCGAGACGGAAAACACCATGGACGGCTACGCCCAGATCTGTCCGTCGGCCATCGTTCAGTGGACCGAACAGCAGTCGCTCAACCCGTTCGCCAACGGCGAGGCCGTCTCGAACCGCAACTGGTCGTACGCGATCGCGGAGACGGGCGGGGAAGACGCCTTCGGCGAGAACCTCGGGGTCACGACGCGACCGTACGCGGTCTCTCGGCAGGAAGCCGAGTACGACGGCACCGGCGGGACCGTCGCCGCACTGGGTGGCTGGAACCTCGCCGTGAGCCCGTTTTCCGAGCGGCAGGGGCAAGCGCTGCAGGTCCTCGAAGCGTTCGCCACCGAGGAGGTCATGCTCACGGTCTTCGAACTCGGGGGCTACTTACCGCCGAACCTCGACCTGGTCGCGGAGGCGAGTCCGGACGAGGTCGGTCCCGTCGCTCGCTACGGCGACGTGGTCCAGCGGGCCAGCGAGAACGCGGTCCCGCGGCCAGCGACCGACCTCTGGCCGGAACAGTCCGCGCTGATCTATCAATCGGTCAACGCGGCGTATCGTGGCGAACAATCCCCCGAGGTCGCGATGAGCGACCTCGCTGCCGAACTCGAGCAGAGCGAAGCCGAGGTGGAAACGAATGGCAACTGACACGGATACGGACGGGTTGATCGGCAGCGAGTCCGGACGGGAACGAGACCGTGAACGGACCGGTAACGCCGTCGTCAACTGGATGGAGGGGCTGAGCGAGGCGGCATACGCGTACCTGCTGTTGCTGCCTGCGTTCGCGTTACTGACGCTGATCGCGTTCTATCCGATGCTCCGAACGTTCGTCATGTCGCTTCGTGCCAACCAGACGCGGGGACTCGACCCCCTCAGCGGCTTCGTCGGCATCGAGAACTACGTCGACATCCTCACCGGGAACGCGCGACTGGCCCGGCAGTTCCTCGACGTCGGACTGACCTCGTCGTTTCCGTTTATCGAACTCGGCACCCCGTTCTTCCAGCAGGCGCTGTTCGTCACGCTCGCCTTCGCGGTCATCAGCGTCATCTTCGAGACGGTGATCGGGTTCGGTCAGGCTTACGTGCTCGACCAGGAGTTCACGGGGCGTCGCTGGGTCCGCGTGGCGATCATCCTCCCGTGGGCGGTGCCGATCGTCATTCAGGGAATGATTTTCTTCCTGCTGTTCCAGCCGACGGTCGGGTTCGGCTCCGATCTCATGCAGAGCATCGGCATCTTCAGCGGGACGCCACTGGCCAACAGCCGGGACGCGTTCATCATCATCCTCGTGGCGGACATCTGGAAGTCGTCGGCGTTCATGGCCCTGCTAATCCTCGCGGGACTCCAGAGCGTCGATCGGAGCCTCTACGACGTCGCCCGCGTGGCCGGGGCCTCGCCGTGGCAGCGATTCAAGCTGATCACGCTGCCGCTCGTGATGCCGGCACTGCTGGTCGCGATGCTGTTCCGAACCATGGACGCGATGCGCGTCTTCGGGCTGATCGAGTCGACTGCCGGCTGTACGACCGTGCCCTCGCTGAGTTGTCTCGTCGTCGAAGCGATGTTCGGCGGGACTCGCATCTACGCGACGGCCGCCGCCGTGGCCTTCGCCACGGCACTCGCGATCGGCCTGATCATCGGCGGCTACGTACTCCTCTTCCGTGACACCGACGGAGGGATGTACTGATGACCGATCCAACGGCACCCACCGATCCGAACGACACCGGAGGCATCGACGACGCCGGCGGCGGACCGCCGCGAGACCCGACTCTCCGCCGACCCGACGGCGGCACGACGGCCCTCGAGGACGACCGCGACGCCGAACTCGACCGCGGCCCGTTCCAGCGGTGGGTGGCGAACTCCATCTCCCACCCCGAGCGGGTGTACCGGGCGATGTTCTACGTCGCAGCGATCTTCTTCCTCGTGACGACGCTGTTCCCGTTCTACTGGCTGCTCATGGTGGCACTGACGCCGGAAGGACAACTTCAGGACATCGTCTTTACGCCCAACGGCTTCAATCCGAGCGCGTTCGTCGAGGTCTTCGAGGTCATCCCCTTCCACGTCTACATGTTCAACAGCTTCGTGATCGCGCTCGCCTCGACGGTCGTCGTCCTCGTCATCGCTAGCCTCGCCGGCTACGCCTTCGGCCGCCTCGAGTTCCCCGGCCGGACCCCGCTCATGCTGCTCGTGCTGGTTATTTCCTTCTTCCCGCCGGCCGCGTTCTTCATCCCGCTGAACGACCTCTTCAACACCTCGTTCGTGTTCCTCGAGCCGATCACCGGCGATGGGACGCTCTACAACACGCCGTTTGCCCTCGTAACCCCGCTGTCGGCGATCTTCATGCCGCTCGCGATCTTTATTCTCACGACGTTCTACGGACAGATCCCGGACGGCCTGGAGGACGCGGCTCGCGTCGAAGGGACGACTCGGCTCGGTGCATTGTTTCGGGTCATCATCCCGCTGTCGGCACCGGGCGTCGCGACGGCCGGCGTGTTGACCTTCATCGCCGTCTACAACGAGTTCTTCTTCTCGTTCCTGATGACGGACGGCCAGCCGGAAAACTGGGCACCCATTCTCGACGGAATTCTCGCGTATCAGGGGCAGTACGAAGTTCTGTACAATCTCATGGCGGCCGCGAGCATCCTCGGGGTCATCCCCGTCGCGATTCTCGTGGTGATCGCACAGGAAAAAATCGTTAGCGGGCTGACTGCGGGCGCACTCAAAGAGTAAGACAATGTCACGAGTCCGACTCGAGAACATCACGAAACGGTACGGAGACGAAACGGCAGTCGACGACATCAGCCTCGAAGTCCAGGACGGCGAGTTCGTTACCTTCGTTGGCCCCTCGGGCTGTGGGAAGTCGACGACGATGGAGACGGTCGCGGGGTTGACCCAGCCGACCGCTGGGCGAGTCTACATCGGCGACGACGACGTTACCGATCTCGCCCCGAAGGATCGGGGCGTCGCGATGGTCTTCCAAAACATCGCGCTGTTCCCGCACATGGATGTCTACGAGAACATCTCGTTCGGGCTGCGGCTCCGAAAGTACGACGACGAGGAGGTCCGGCGGCGCGTCGAAGAGGCCGCCGACATCGTCCAACTCGAGGGTATGCTCGATCGGATGCCAAAGGAGATGTCCGGCGGCCAGCAACAGCGGGTCGGGATCGCCCGCGCGATCGTTCGCAACCCCGACGTGTTCCTGATGGACGAGCCGCTGGCCAACCTCGACGCGAAGTTGCGGGTCCACATGCGGACCGAACTCCAGCGGCTCCATCGGGAACTGGATGCGACGGTGATCTACGTCACCCACGACCAGGCCGAGGCGATGACGATGTCAAACCGGATCGCCGTGCTGAACGACGGCCGGCTCCAGCAGATCGCCCCGCCGCTGGTCTGTTACAACGAACCAACGAACCTGTTCGTCGCTGGCTTCATCGGTTCGCCGTCGATGAACTTCGTCGAGGGGACGCTCGTCGAGGGCGGCCTCGAGATGACCAACTTCACCGTCGCCCTCGATCCGTCGCGGCTGCCGGACGCGGCGGTCGGCGACGCCGTCACGCTCGGGATCAGACCCGAGGATGTCCATCTGTCGTCGTACGCGGAGTCGCTCGCATCGTCGACGGACCGGATCGACGCCCGAACCGACGTCTTGGAACCGATGGGCGACGAGGTCTTCGTCTACCTGCTTCTCTCCGAGACCGCCACGGGCTCGATGGAGCAAGACCCCGCGGCGTCACCGAACCAGTTGCTGATGAGCGTCACACCCGACACGGAGATCGAGGCGGGCCAGGATGTCGATGTCGTCCTGGATCGGTCGAAGATCCATCTCTTCGATACCGCGACCGGTGACGCGCTGGTTCACGGCATCACCGACCTCCCCGAACGAGAGCCCGGGACGACGCCGACCGAAGCCGACAGCTGAACCCCGTCGGTACGCTCGAGCGGGCGGTCCCTGTCGCCGATCGCTCGGCGTTTGGCGACGGACGGAAGTTCCTCGAGCCGAAGTATTCTATATAGCGGATATGGGTGTATCAGTCCGAACGGAGACGAACGCTGGCAGTGCCAGAACACCAGGGATATGATAGAAGATCGATCGGAAATCGAAACCGGGATCGTCGGCCTCGGCAACATCGGCCAGTATCACGCCGAACGACTCGTCGACCTCGGCGTAACGCTCGCTGGGGGCATGGATGTCGCCGCCGAGGCGCGAACGCGCTTTGCACGGCGGTACAACGTGGACGTCTACGACAACCACCACGAACTGTACGATACCGTCGACGCGGTCATCATCACGACGCCGAACAAGTACCACGAGGAGTACGCCATCGACGCCTTCGAGCGGGACCTCCACGTCCTGTTGGAAAAGCCCCTCGGCCACTCGACGGAAAGCGCCGAGCGAATCGCCACTGCGGCAGCAGCGTCGGACGGCTACGCGATGGTGGGGTTCAATAACCGCTTTGCCAACACGGTCCGAATCGTGAAAAACCGGATCGATCGGGGCGAACTCGGCGACGTGTCCCACGTCGAAGCGAACTACGTCCGGCGGCGCGGCATCCCGGGCCGGGGCTCGTGGTTCACCCGGCGACAGATCGCCGGTGGCGGCGCGCTGATCGACCTCGGGGTCCACGCCGTCGATCTCGCCCTCTTCCTGCTCGGCTATCCCGAAGTCGAGGAAGTAAGCGGCATCGCCCGCAGCGAGTTCGGCTCCCGCGAGGAGTACGCCTACCTCGACATGTGGGCGGACGACGCGGGTCCAGAAGGGTTCGACGTCGACGACTCCGCCAGCGCCTTCATCCGCTGTGCGGGGAATCGAACGATCTCGCTCGAGGTCGCGTGGGCGACCAATCGGCCAGCGACCCACGAATTCGTCGCCCGCGGGACCGAATCCGCGGCCCGCTTCGATCTCCTCGACGGCGATCTCACGTTCCATTCGGCGAGCAAGGTCGGACCGGACCATCTCGAGGACACGACCATCGAGACGCGCCAGAACGATACCCACTCCGACGAACAACGGGAGTTCTTCGACCGGATCGTCGGCGAGGGCATGCGCGGGAACAGTATCGAAGAGGCCCTCACGGTCCAGCGGGTCATCAACGGGATCTACCGCTCGAGCGACGCCGGCCACACGGTGCCCATCGAGGAGTGAAACGCGGGCGACCGGTCGACACCACCGAGTGCCTGCCAGCCCTCGTTTTATCTGTCCGGTCGTGCTGGCACGTCTCATGGAGATCGGCGTGCATACCCCACCGCTGGCGGACGAACCGCTCGAGAGCGCGCTGTCCTATCTCGACGGACTCGGCGTCGGGGCGATCGAACCGGGTGTTGGCGGGCATCCGGGACAGGACCACCTCGAGCGGGCCGCATACCTCGACGACGAGAACGAACAGGCGGAACTCCACGATCTCCTCGAGGAGTACGACATGCGGATCAGCGCGCTCGCGACCCACAACAACCCGCTCCATCCCGACGACCAGCGGGCCGAGGAGGCCGACACCGAACTCCGCGAGGCGATCCGACTGGCGGCCCAACTCGAGGTCGGGACCGTCACCTGCTTCTCGGGGCTCCCGGCCGGCGGGCCGAGCGACGAGGTGCCAAACTGGATCACAGCCCCGTGGCCGCCCGAACACGCCGACGCGCTCGAGTACCAGTGGGAGCGGGCCGTCGACTACTGGGGCAAACTCGCGGCTCTAGCCGCCGATCACGAGGTCGACATCGCGATCGAGATGCATCCGAACATGCTGGTCTACGAGCCACACGGGCTGGCGCGACTGCGCGAGGAGACCGGCGAGCGGATCGGCGCGAACGTCGACCCCTCGCATCTCTACTGGCAGGGAATCACGATCACCGACGCGATCCGCTATCTGGGTAAGCGCGATGCGATCCATCACGTCCACGCCAAGGATACCAAAATCTACGACGCACAGGCCCGCGAAAAGGGAGTTTTGGACACGACCGCCTACGACGACGAACCCAACCGCTCGTGGCTCTTCCGGTCCGTCGGCTACGGCCACGGCGAGGCCCACTGGAAGGACATCGTCTCGACGCTCCGACTGGTCGACTACGACGGCACCCTGAGCATCGAACACGAGGATTCCCTGACCAGTTCGCGGGAAGGCCTCGAAAAGGCGATCGACCTCCTCGAGCGGGCGATCTTCGAGACCCAGCCCGAAGACGCCTACTGGGCGTAGGTCGACCTCGGCGGCTATTCGCCGACCGACTCCGTCGACGGTTCGTCCCGGGAGGACAGACTAGCGCATAGCATAGTCCGGCGGATAAGGATGATGGCGGATCTAATCGACCGACAGCCTCGGAGTAGCCGATCCGCCGATGGCGTTCCGACCCATCCCCGAACGACGAGGCGGCGCGGTCCTACTCCGACGCCTCGCCGCGCGCCCGTTCGAAGAGTTCGATGGCTCGGTCCCGCCGGTCGGCGTGGTCGACGATCGGTCCCGGATAGTCGGGAGCGATCCGCTCGCGCTCGGCCGGCTCGAGGTCGTGCCAGCCGTGGATTTCCGCGGCGGTCGCGGCCGCGAGTTCGGGGACGTACTCGCGGATGTACTCGGCGTCGGGATCGTACTCGCGGCCCTGTTTCATCGGGTTGAACACCCGGAAGTACGGCTGCGCGTCGGTCCCGGTCGATCCCGCCCACTGCCACCCGCCGACATCGTTTGCGGTGTCGTGGTCCGCCAGTTTCTCCCGGAACCAGGCGTAGCCCGCGCGCCAGTCGGTCAGGAGATCCTTCGTCAGGAAGGAGGCGACGAGCATCCGCACGCGGTTGTGCATCCACCCGTCCGCACGGAGTTGGCGCATCCCCGCGTCGACGATCGGATACCCCGTCGTGCCGGCTTTCCAGGCCTCGAGTGCGTCGGGATCGTCGCGCCAGTCGATCTCGTTCTCGTAGCCGCTGAAGTTCTCGGTGACCGTGTTCGGGTTGAAGGCGAGGACGTGGGCGTAGAACTCCCGCCAGGCGAGTTGGCGCTGGAACTCGCGGACGCTCTCGCGATCGGCGTCGCGCTCGGCTCGGTCGGCGGCGCGCTCGGTGGCGGCGTACAGCTCCCGCGGCCCGATCGTTCCCCACTTGAGGTGTGGCGAGAGTCGAGAAGTCCCGCTTTCGGCGGGATAGTCGCGCATCGCGGCGTACTCGTAGATCGGCCCCGAACAGAAGTCGGCCACTCGCTCCCGGGCCGCCGCCGTCGTCACCGTCGGGGGCGTCGCCTCGGGTTCGTCGACGCCGAGATCCGCGAGCGTCGGAATCGAATCGCCCGAGACGGCCGCGAGATCGCCCGCCTCGGGTTCGTCGGCCGGCGCTCGCTTGTCGCGGTCGCGCCACTTCTTCCAGAAGTACGAAAAGACCGAGTAGTGTTCGCCCTGATTCGGCGTAATCGATCCCGGTTCGTGGTGGATCGCATCGTGGACCGACTCGGCCGTGATCCCCTCGTCCGCGAGTGCCGTCCGGACGGCCTGGTCGCGTTCCCGGGCGAGCCCGCTATAGTCCTCGTTCCAGACGACCGTCGCGGCGTCGTGTGTCGTCGCGACCCGGGGCACGACCGTGCTCGCCTCGCCCCGCACCACGAGCAGGTCACTCCCGTGTGCCCTGTACCACGAGCGAAGGCTCTCGAGGGCCTCGAGCAGACATGCGACCCGGACCGGCGAGGCGTGTTCGAGGACGGACGGATCGAGCACGAACAGCGGGACGACCGGCTCGTCGGCCGAGGCAGCGCGTGCGAGCCCGCGATTATCACCCGGACGGAGGTCCCGACGGTGCCAGTGAACGATCATACCCGAACCTGACGGGCGGAGAACGGAAAATGTGGGGGTATCGGCGCACCACGAGCGATGGCCCGCTCGGGGTGTGACCGCATCGCCACGTCGTCGATGACTCGGCCCATGCGGAAGGTGCTAGCGCTCGATGAGAGTCAGGATTGACAGAGAGTAATGAGTTCGTGAGAGTATTTTCTTCGATTATACGCGGTTCATAACAATGCCTTCGTCCGCGGAGACACAGGACGTGGAACCCGTTCCGGTCCCGGTCGATCCGTCCGGCGACGCTGTCCGGTCGCGGTCGCGCCGGGGAACGGCCACGTCAGACAGCTATGAAACTCGCACTCATCGGCTTCGGTCAGGCAGGCGGGAAGGTCGTCGACGAGTTCCTCGCGTTCGACGACGCGATCAACGGCGGCTTCGTCGAATCAGCGATCGCGATCAACTCGGCGACGACGGACCTCAAAGGCCTCGACCGCGTCTCCGTGGAGAACCGAGTCCTCATCGGACAGGCACGCGTGAAAGGCCACGGCGTCGGCGCTGACAACGAACTCGGCGCGGAAATCGCCGAGGCGAACATCGACGAACTACAGGGCGCGATCGATCGGATTCCGGTCCACGAGATCGACGCGTTCCTCGTCGTTGCAGGCATGGGCGGCGGGACCGGGAGCGGCGGCGCGCCGGTCCTCGCGAAGCATCTCCAGCGGGTCTACACACAACCCGTCTACGGGCTGGGTATCTTCCCCGGCACGGACGAGGGTGGTATCTACACGCTCAACGCGGCCCGCTCGTTCCGGACGTTCGTCGACCAAGTCGACAACCTGCTGGTCTTCGACAACGACGCCTGGCGCAGCGCCGGCGAGTCCGTCGAAGGCGGCTACGACCGCATCAACCGCGAAATCGTCGAGCGGTTCGGCCTCCTCTTCGCCGCCGGCGAGGTCCGAGAGGGCGATCACGTCGCCGAGAGCGTCGTCGACTCGAGCGAGATCATCAACACG
This sequence comes from Natrinema pallidum, assembly GCF_005890195.1. Lineage (NCBI taxonomy): Archaea > Methanobacteriati > Methanobacteriota > Halobacteria > Halobacteriales > Natrialbaceae > Natrinema > Natrinema pallidum. The sequence continues at coordinate 1,974,991 of NZ_CP040637.1, forward strand.
CTCTCGAACAGCGGCGTCTCCACGGTCGGCTACGCCAGCGAGACGGTCGAGATCGACGACGGCCTCCTGTCCTCGCTGACCGCCGACGACGAGTTCGACGAAGGATCGGCGACGAACCGACTGACCAGTCTCGTCCGCAAGGCAACTCTCGGCCGCCTCACGCTCCCCTGTGACGTCGCCAGCGCCGACCGTGGCCTGGTCGTCGCGAGCGGCCCGCCGAGCTACCTCAATCGCAAGGGCGTCGAACGCGGCCGCCAGTGGCTCGAGGACGAGACCGGCAGCATGGAGATCCGCGGCGGGGATTACCCGATCACGGTTCGGGACGAGGTCGGGACGATCGTCCTGCTGTCGGGTGTGACCGACGTGCCGCGGATCGATCAACTACAGGAGGTCGCGATCGAGGCACAGGAGACGACCGCGGACGTACGGGCGACCGCCGACGAGGACTTCGCGTCGCTGATGGACACCGGCGACGAACTCGACGCGCTGTTTTAACACCCACGGGTCCGATCATATCGTTCCCGTTCGGGACAACCACGTCGGTCGAACCACGGGAGCAGTCGTGCAGACGGTGTTAGGAGCAGGTTACCACGCAACGGAGTGAACGGCGTTCAGTATATCGATACAATAACGAACGGAGATATTCCCGACGGACCATTCATGAGGGGACAGGAGAACGAACCCGCGATGCGATCGATGCTGCGAAGCGCACTCGAGGCGGCGTTGCTCCCGGGAGACGACGGAACTGTCATCGAGGAGTGTCGTCGGTGTGGGACGACGCTCGAGTCGACGCTTACGAACTGTCCGTCCTGTGGGTGTCGCGATATCGCCGAGTATCGGATTCAGTGAGCGGCGGCCAGTGACGGAAGTCGAGACCGGCGTCGGCGGCGTCGGCGGCGTCGGTCACGGCGGGATTCGGTGGCGGGAGTCGGGAGCTGGAATCGAATCGAGGGTCGACGAGCCTCGTTACGGGATCGGAAGCGCGGTCGTCTCGATGGCGTCCCGTCGACCGTCGAGTACCGCGAACCGCTCGTCGCGGCGCACCTCGAGCCAGAAGAGGAGGCGCTCGGCCCACTCGAGTTTGCGTGCTTTCGGCGGGTCGACCGTGGGATCGTCGAAGTCCCAGCCGACGAAGACGAGGCGAGCGGCACCGATGTGATCGGCGAGAAAGGCGGCCCGGTCGCCGTCGGTAAAGCCGCCGAAGTTCCGGACCGAGCCGCGCGGTGCGGCCTGTGTGGTCGGCAGGACGTAGTCGTGGTTGCAGTCCGGAACGACCGTCCGGATCGCGTCGAGATTATCGCCGTGACCGTGAACCGCGACCGGGACGCCCCGCGCGGTGAGTCGCTTGACGGTCGCCGGGTTCTTGTCGAGATCCGTCACCATGCAGTCGGAGGCAATATCGTGGCTCGCGAGCGTCTCGACGGCCGTCGACGCGGCGACGACGACATCGGCCTCGCGCGCCCGCTCGAGGGCTCGGTCGGTCTCGAGGGACGGCCCTGCCCCCGCTACGGCGACGGTCGTTTCGGGACCGATCGGCAGTTTGGAAGGGTCGAACGACGTCTCGAGAAGGGACGCGAGGCGATCGCGCCCTCGCTCGTCGCCGGCGCGATCGTAGCCGAAATCGCGGCGGATCGCCTCGTAGACCGGTTCCCAATCGTCGAACTCCATGTGCCCGTCTTCGACGCCCTACCCGTTTGTGTGTTCGGTCTCGGGAGACGGATAGCGGGGGAGGATAGCAGCAGGAATCGCCGAACTCAGAAGTAACGGAGAGACTCTATGATGCTGTGTCTGGACCCAGTTCGCACTGGGCAATGTAGTAGCGCAATAATTCCGTGTTATGGGCCGGGGGTCGCCTCCAAAGTACCCCTACCCGGGAGGCTACCTCGGCGTCCACTCTCTCCTTTTGAAGCATACGGCATAAGCTTTCTCTTAACGCAGCAGCCTTGACAGCTTCTCTCCGAGGGCCGCGATGTCGTCGCTTTTTCCGGCGAGACGACCTGAAACATCGGAAACTGCCGTCGCCGATCCCATGACAAGGAGGTCGCCGTCGGACGACGGCTGGACGACCGCACCGTGTTCCGCTGCGATCGACATCAGCCGCTCGCTCGCGTCGTCGTCGAGACCCTCGATCTCGAGCAGTTGGGTCCCCCAGTCGTCCGCGAACGCGGGATCGATCCCGCGCTCTCTGAGATGGGTTCGAACCGTGCGGGTCGAGTCCACGTCCAGTTGCGAGATGGAGACCCCGTCGATACTGGCACTTGTACGCTCGGTAAAGGCCTTCCCGATCAGCGCCGCGTCCCGCGTTTCGGCCACGTCGTGGGTCCGGATCACGTGTGCCCCACGTTCGACGGCCATCGAAGTCGCCGCCAGGCTCACCGGTAACCGCTCGTCGGTCTCGCGGTCCGCGAGCTCGCCGAGGAAGTTCTTCCGATTGATCGAGACCAGCATCGGCCGGTCGAGCGCACGGAACTCGCGGAGTCGGCGGAAGGCATCGCGGTCGTCGGCGAGCGTCTGGGCCTCGCTCCACCCGCCGAACGCGGGGTCGACGATCGTCTTGTCGGTCAGTCCGTTCTGTTTCAGCGCCTCGTATACCTGCTCGACGTAGTCGGCGTTCGCCGCCCAGTCCGGGGACTTCCGTGCCGCCCAGTCGGTCTCCTCGACAGCACCCGGCCGCTCGAGGTCGGGCGGACTCGCCATCTTGGCGACGGCGACGTCGTACTCCTCACAGACGGTCGGCATCTCGGGGTCGGCGAAGCCGCAGATGTCGTTGACCATGTCGAACCCCTTCGAGAGAGCCTCGTCGGCCACCTCGGCGTACCGCGTTTCGATCGAGAAGATCGCGTCCCCGGAAACGCTCTCGATCGTCTCGAGCGCGACGTACAGCCGCTCGAGTTCCTCCTCGGCCGAGAGCACGTCGAAGCGTTTGTTCGCCGACTCGAGGCCGATGTCGACGATGTCGGCCCCCTCGTCGATCAGTTCCTCGTCGACGTAACGGGCCGCCTCGCCGGAATCGTCGAAGACGCTCGGATCGTACGGCGATTCCTCGCTGACGTTCAACACGCCCATGATTCGAGGCGGATACTCGTCACCGATCCCGAGGCCGGCGGCGTCGACGCTGTCCATACTCGGTCTGTGGAAGCGAGGCAAAAAGGCATCGTGGTTCCGGCGAACCGTATCGCCTCCCCGCATGGCTTCCTCTGACGGGGGAGGGGTGCCGAATCGGTCCCGAGGACGACCGCGTCGGGCAGTGGGCTGCCGGAACGCCGGACCTGATCCAGCGGACCCCATCGATCGTCACAGTCCAATACCGTCGCCTCCGGAGACGACATCGCTGTCGATATAAAACCCCCGCGGAACGGTGTCTCAGTCGGACGCTCGGCCGAGTCGTCACTCGCCGTCCTCGAGGACGGCGAGTCGCGAATCCCGCAGGAGGACCTTCTTGACGATCGAGGGGTTCTCGAGCAGGCGGTGTTTCGCGTGTGCGCCGCGGCCGCGACCCCGGCCCTCGCGTTCGGACTGGATCACGTTAAGGAAGTTCTGTTCCTGGAGGATTTCCTGGACGCGGCGTTCCGAGAGCACGTCGAAGTCGAGTCGACGTGCGACCTCCTTGTACTGGTTGTAGATGATCTTCGTCGGGAACTCCTTCTCCGAACTGTTCTCGGTCAGCAACGTCAACGAGTAGAGGATCGCCTTCGCCTGCTGGGGCGAGCCCTCGATCAGTTCGTTGAACCGGTCGGCCTCGGTCTTCTCCTTGGCGTCGCGGACGTGATCGGCGGTGACCCGCGTGTCGTTTTGCTTCTTCGCGATCCGACCCGCGTTCCGGAGGATGTCGATCGCCTTTCGCGCGTCGCCGTGTTCCTGGGCGGCCAGCGCGGCGGTCAACGGAATCACGTCGTCGGAGAGCACCCCGTCGTGGAAGGCGTCGCGCCGTTTCTCGAGAATCTCGACGAGTTGGTTGGCATCGTACGGCGAGAAAACGAGTTCGTCCCGCGAGAGGCTCGATTTGACGCGTTCGGAGAGGTGATCGGGGAAGTCGATCTTGTTCGAGATGCCGATGATCCCGATACTCGAGTCCGAAATGCGGCGGTTTTCGCCGGCCCGGGAGAGTTTGCGCAGTACTTCGTCGTCCTCGAGCATGTCGATCTCGTCCAGGATGACGATGGTCACGTCGGTACAATGATCGATGGCCTGCCAGAGGCGCTTGTAGTAGTCGCCGGTACCAAGCCCGCGGTCGGGGATGGTGACCCCGCTCGCGTCGGGTTCGTTGACGATCTGGGCGATCGTTTTGACGATTGAAGCTTCCGTGTTCTGTTCGCCACAGTCGATGAATGCGTACTTGACCGTGATATCGTCGTGCTCGGCCTCGGTGATCACGCGCTGGGTGACCGACCGCGAGATGAGCGATTTACCGGTTCCGGTCTTGCCGAAGATAAACAGGTGGTTGGGTTCGCTCCCGAAGATAGCCGGGTTCAGGGCGTCCGCAACCCGTTGCATCTGCTCGTCACGACCGACGATCCGATCCGGACCGGGCAGGTGCGTGATCTCGAGCAGGCGCTCGTCGGCGAAGACCGGATCGTCGTACCGAAAGAGCGGGTCTCGATCGTCGTTGGCGGACATTGCGATATCCAGCCCCTTCCAACTGGATTGAAATAAAGGTATGGAGATCGATCGCGGATGTAAATAGCCTGCGTGAGTGGGACGAATCGGGAGATAACAGCGGTATATCGGAACTGCTGTCCCAGGGCCACCCTCGCGCTTCTAACGAAGCGCGACGGGACCGTAGGCGGACACCCCCATCGCGGATGTAAGGCTCGCACGAACGAGTCGGTGTGAGCGTCAGTCGATCCGATTCGGGGAATCCGATCGGGTTCTTTTCACGAGGACAGAAAGACAGTAAACCCACCGGAAACAGCCCGGAAAGACCGTAAACGAGCAGTTAGCTAGTTCCAGTCGGGGGACACACCCCCCTCGCGTTTGTAACGGCAACAGCGGAGGGGTGGAACAACTGATCCCGAAATATCCGGGTTTTGACCCCGAATTCGAGCCAAATTTACATCCGCGGAGAAGGTGTGTTCCGAAACAGGGACCCCACACGGAATTCCCGTTACAAACGCGAGGGGGGTGTGTCCCTCTCCCACTGTGTATGATGTCAGGCTCTCCTTCGAAAACGCACACGTATGCGGCGTCAAACGCGTCCCTCTTGCTTTCCCGTAACAACTAGTTACTAGACTAGTTTAACTAGAATCGAGAAAGAGGAGAAGAAAGGGGAACACGGACTGCGAGGACGTAGACTGCGAGGGGCATGGACACTCGAGTGGACGTGAGGTGCTCGAACGGAGCAGACGTGAATAACTCACACGAAACGACGAACGCGTTTCTTTTTGCGTTCCCGTTCGGTACTCCAGGTATGCACACGCTCATCGCGACGACGGGACCGTCGGACACGCTTACGTCCCATCGTCTCCGAACTGGTACGGTCACCCATCGTCTCGAGTCCATCGCACTGACGACCCAATGAGTGACGACGCACCCACCCGGACGGACGTGGATCGGACGCCGCCGGCCGTCGCCGTGGTCGACGCACAGTCGCCGGGGAACGTCGGAACGATCGCTCGTGCGATGAAGAACTTCGGCTTCGACGACCTCCTGCTGATCGATCCGCCCGAACTGGACCCCGACGGCGAGGCTTATGGCTTCGCGGGGCACGCTCGCGAGGACGTCCTTCCCGACGCCGACGAAATCACGTTCGACCACCTCGCCGAGAACTACCACACCATCGGCTGTACGGCAGTAACGAACGAGGACGACCGTAGCCACACGCGGTTTCCCTACTCGACGCCGGCGGCGTTGGCAGAGCGATTGCCGACCGTCGAGGGACCGACCGCGCTCGTCTTCGGCCGCGAGCGCGTCGGCCTGACGAACGAGGAACTCGCCCGGATCGACGAGATCTGTTCGATCCCAGCGAGCGCCGAGTACCCTGTGCTCAATCTCGGGCAGGCCGCCACGGTAACCCTCTACGAACTCCGCTCGCTTACGCTCGAGGACACGCAATTGCCCGATCTCGAGCGCGTCCGCGCGCCAGAGCAGACGATCGATCGGCTCTACGACCAGTGGGCGGCGCTGCTCGAGGAGATCAACCACCCGGCGGAGAAACGCGACAAGACGATGCGGATGCTCCGCCGGGTGTACGGACGGGCCGACCTGACCGAACGCGAGGCAACCACGCTAGTGGGCCTCCTCCGGCGGGCGACCGACCGGCCGGCCGAGAACTGACTCTCGGGCGGCAGGTGTCGACTCGTCTGGCGGAGGAAGGTGTCAGTCCATCAGCCGGAAGGTGTCAAATCGATCAACACAGCCGCTCTCGATGGCCATTACAGTAATACGTTCCCGGTAACCACGACTACTGGATGACCGACTTACGTCGACGGAACGCGTTGCAGTTGCTCGGCGGTGGCATGGCGTTTCTGGCCGGTTGCTCGGAGACATCCGACGGAAACGGTACCGAGAGCGACGACACCGACGACACTGACTCGAACGATTCGAACGGCGCGACCGATGCCATCGAGGGCGACCTCCCGTCGTACGCCTCGATGCTCCCGACGACCGAGCGCTCGGCGTACTTCTACGGTGCGATCGACGTCGAGACGATGAGCACCCTGCTCGAGGACGAGGGTGCCGAAGCCGGCGCGGAACCGACGGACCCGCTCGTCGGCAACCCGGTCGTCGTCGCACTCCTCTGTTCGTTCGGCCTGCAACAACTGGGGTCCTCTGCCGGACGCGATGCGTACACCGACCACAACGAGACGGCCGACGGCGAGGAGCAGTTCGTCTACGCCCTCGTCGGTTCGTACGATCGCGACGGCCTCGCGACGGCGCTCGAGGCGGCGGGCTACACCGCCGAACGCGAGGCGGACGCCTACACCGTCTATACCGACGCCGAGAGCGACGAGGTCGTCGGAATCTCGGCGGGCGTGTACGCGTACTCGTATCCCAATGGCAGCGAGTCCGCGTTCGATCCGATCGCCGCGGTCGAGCGGACGGTCGCGACGGCAGCCGGTGACCGACCGCCGAAACACGAGGTCGACGACGGCTTCGAACGACTGCTTCGAGCCGGCGAGAACGGCGGGATCACGAGCTGTCTGTACACCGACGCCGACGAGTTCGACGCGGCATCCCTCTCGAGCGATCGGGCAACCGACGAGGACAGCCTGCAGTTCGCATTCGACGCCTTCGAGGGGGCGAACGGCGTCTCCCAGCACCTCGCGGTGGCCGACACCGATGCGGCCGCGACCGCGACCGCCGTCGTCACCTATCGCAGCGAAGACCGCGTCGACGAGGGCCGCCTCGAGTCGGCGCTGGGAACGGAAGCGGAGACCGTCGAGTTCGCCACCATCGGTTCGCGGGTCGAAATCGACGCCGAGTACGGTGGGGAGTTCGCCCGCGAGTAGCCGCTCCGTCGGCCGCCGACTCGAGACCGATCGAGCCCGGCGGGAAAAACAGTTCCTCGAGCCCGGTCCCAGTCTCCCGGATCGCTACTGCGGTTCGACGACCGACGGCTCCCCTTCCCGTGTCGATCGAGTCGGCTGCGACTCGCGGCGGCCGGACTCGGAGACGGTCCCGATCCAGCCACAGTCGCTACACGCGAACAGCCCTTGGCCGTCGATCAGCGACCCGCCACAGTCGGGGCACGTGTCCCCCGTCGCCGACGCGAGACGTTCGTCCGGATCGGCGACCGACCCGAGCGGCGTCGGGAGACCGCCGGTTCGAAGCGTCGCGATCACCTCGTCGGTGGTATAGGTGTCCGTGGTCGCCTCGTCGGAGTGTGGGAAAACGCCGAGCAGTTCGTCGCCGGCGTAGAGTTCGAGACATAACAGCGGCGTCACGAGTCGCTCCCGGGTCTCGCCGGTTACCTGTGACGTCGTCGTGCGCTTTCGGAACGGCGGCCGGATCGTCACGTCTCGCTCGTCGGCCCACGCCGAGAACCGGTCGTAGCTCTCGAGGACTTCTTGGTGGGGGCTCTCCTCGGACAGTGCGATCTCCTTGGGCCAGCTCCGAAGCAATAGGTCGTCGATCGCGCCTTCCGACTCGCAGGCCTGTATCGTCTCGATCTGCTCGTCCACCGGCTCGAGCAGCAACGGCGCTCGGACGTGACACACCACGGTCAGTGCCGGACGGTCTGGGTCTCTCGTCGGAGTCATCAGTCAGGTGGTCGGGCAACGTGTGTGCTAATAAATGTTTTCGACGGGGCGGATATGGCCCGCTTGCCGGATCGGCCGGCGCGGGCGGGAACTGCCGTGATCGGACGCGACGGGCCCGATCACGGCGTCGTGGTGGTGGCACCGTCGACGGCCGAGCGAAGCAGGGACCGCAGCGCCTCGCGTTTGATCATGACGAAGCCGGCGAGGATCGTCACCAGACCGATGAGCGTGAGCGAATCGACGATGTATCCCAGCGTGACCCAACTCACGCCCATCGCGACCACCGGCTCGGCGTAGCTGACGAGGATGACCTGCGTCGCTCCGCTTCGCTCGAGCAGGTGGAAGTAGAGGAAGAACGCGAACACGCCGGAGACGACCGTCAGGTAGACAAACGAGAGCACCATCCCCGACGTCAGTTCGATCGCCGCAATCGACTCCCCGCGCAGGAACGCCCAGCCGAGCAACACGCCGGCCCCGATGAGCATCGCCCACGCCTGGAGCGTCTCGATCGGAAGCGCCGAGTCGATCGGGCGGACGAGGACGCCCCCGAGTGCGAACGCGACGGCCGCACCGAACACGAGCGTCGCGCCGACCGTGACATCGCTGCCGAGTGCGGCTGACGACGGCTGGACGACGGCGATTACGCCCACCAGTCCGAGCACGAAGCCCGCAACTCCGGCGGGTGCCAGCCGCTCTTCTGGAAGCACCACTCCGGCGAACGCTGCCGTTAGGATCGGTGCCGTGCTGACGATGGTCGCCGCTACCGCGCCCGACACGTACAGTTCGCCGAGATACAACAGGCCGTGATAGAACGCGATGACGAACGTGCCGGCGACGGCAACGGCCGCCCATTCGCCCCGACCCGCCGGCCGAATCCGATCGTTCGTCACGGCCGCGTATCCGAAGACGATCGCGCCCGCGATCGCGTACCGAAAGCCGGCGAACAGAAGCGGCGGGACGTACTCGAGTCCGATCTCGATCGCGACGAACGAACTCCCCCAACACAGTGCGAGTATCGAAAAGAGCACCGCTTCGCGGTACCCATCTGGAACCGAATCGATTGATCTCATATTCCATTCGGAAATCGCGGACGTATTTAGATCCTTCTACAAGCACGCCGCGTTTTGAGAACCAAAGACCACACATATGAACGTATTTCGAATTACCCATCACTGAACAGGGCATTCTTGTAGAGAACTCCAATCACCTCGGTCGGAAAACACATGTCGGTTGGGGCCGAACGCCGCCCATGGACGAACGCGACGTGCGCCTCCTCAAGGCGATCGCCGAACTCGAGACCGGGAGCCCCGAACGGCTCCACGAAGCGACCGACATCCCGATCTCGACGATCCACTATCGGCTCAACAACCTCCGGGACGAGGGCGTCATCGAGAACGACCGCTACGATATCGATCTCGAGGAACTCGGCCTGGGCGTCACCGTGTTGATCGAGGTTCACGCGGACTATCAGGGCTCCTACGAGACGTTCGCGGATCGGCTCCTGACCGTCGAGGGGGTTACGAACGTCTACTTCACGATGGGCGAGACGGACTTCATCGTCGTCGCGCGCCTGAGCGATAGCGGCATGGTCGAACGCCTGATCGCCGAGTTCGAACAACTCGAGGGCGTCGAACGGACCGACTCGACGTTCGTCATTTCGGCGATCGAAGAACGGGACGCGCTTCAGAGCTACAGCCTCGAGACGCTGCTCGAGGAACTCGTCGGCGAGTGAGACCGGTGGGAAAACGGGACGCCGGTAGCGGGCTACGTTCGCTTCTGAATCTCCTCGCGGAGGAGTTCGCTGACGAGGTCGCCGTCGGCCTTCCCGCGGAGCGCACCCATACACTCGCCCATGAGTCCCGAGAAGGCCTGCATGCCCTCTTCTTCGACCTGGTCGCCGTTTCGGTCGACGACCTCGACGATCGCCTCGCGAACCTCAGCCTCGTCGGCCCCGCCGAGTCCGGCGTCGTCGGCCGCCGCCGCGGCCGTTCGGTCCGGGTCCTCGGCCAGCGCCTCGAGCAGGTCCGGCACGCCCTCGTTGGGCAGGTCGCCGTCCTCGACCATGCGGAGGACACTCTCGAGGTGGCTCCGAGTCAACGTCTCGACGGGTACGTCGTCACGCCGGAGTTCCGTCAGCGTCGACTCGAGCGTCGTCGCGGCCAGCGTCGGATCGATCCCGTCGGCTACGACAGTCTCAAACAGGGGCATGTGCTCGCCGTAGGCGACCTGCTCGGCCAGCCCCTCGCCGAGGTCGTACTCGTCCTGGTAGCGGTCGACCTTCTCGGTCAGGAGTTCGGGTTCGGGGACATCGCTCGGATCGGGTTCGACCGGCGGCACGTCCGTTTCGGGATACATCCGCGCCGCGCCCGGCAGGGGACGGAGATAGCGGGTCGTCCCGTCGTCGTTCGCGCCCCGCGTTTCTTCGGGCACGCCCTCGAGCGCGGTCTCGGCGCGTTCGGCGGCGGCCTCGATGGCGGCCTCGGCCACGTCCGTCTCCGCGGCGACGATCGCGACGGCGTCCTCGGGACCGGCACCGACCGCCTCGCGCAGGGCCGTGACCTCGTCCTCCGTGACCCCGTACGCAGGCAGTTCGTCGGTGTGGAAGATCCCGCCCGCGCCGTGGCGCTTCGCGTGATCCGAGAGTTCGGTCCCGAGCCGGCGGTCGGGGGCGATCTCACGACCCACGATCCCGTCGAAGCCATACAGCGGGACCGCCGTGACGGACCCGCCGGAGCTCAGTGCCCCCGCGATGACGCCGCTGTCGGTGTCCTCGAAGACCGCGGTCACGTCCTGTCCGTCACCGACCGACGCGTCGCGATCCGCGAGTTCGTCCCGGATCTCGACCAGTTCGGCCTGTCGGGCGACCTCGTTGCGGACGATGTCATCGATGTCGTCGAGGCTCTGGACGCCCTTGATCTCGACGCGAGCGCCCTCCTCGATGGAGACGTTGACGTCCTGGCGGATCGTCCCCAGTCCGCGTTTGACCTTGCCCGTCGAGCGCAGCAGCATGCCGATCCGCTCGGCCGCCTCGAGCGCCTGCTCGGGGCTCGAAATGTCCGGCCTCGTCCCGATCTCGACCAGCGGAATGCCGAGTCGATCGAGGCTGTAGCGCACCCCGTCGCCGGTTTCCTCGACGCGCTGGGCGCTCTCCTCCTCGAGCAGCATGTCCTCGATCCCGACGGTTCCCTCGCTGGTCTCGATCTCGCCGTCGGTGGCGATCAGCGACGAGCGCTGGAAGCCCGTCGTGTTCGAGCCGTCGACGACGATCTTGCGCATGACGTGGGCCTGATCGACCGGGCTCATATCCATCAGCTGGGCGACCTCGAGGGTCGTCTCGAGGGCCTCCGCGTCGAGTTCGTGGGGTGGTTCGTCGTCCTCTTCGACGAGACAGGTCGTGTCGTAGGCGAGGTACTCGAACTCGCGCTCGACCTTGCTCTCCTCGACGGCGGCGTCGTCGAGTTCGCCCAGTTCGCTCCGGGTGGGATGGAGGTAGCGCGTGAAACTGCGCGTCGACTCCGCGGGCTCGCGGCGGTCGGTCGGACACTGGCAGAACAGCTTCGTCGCCGTGTCGAGTTGCTGGTGGATCTCCAGCCCGGCGACGAGTCCGAGGGCCTCGTAATCGTACTCGGTCATTGGCAGGCACTCGGTGGCGGAGGGGTAAAAAACCGTTCAGTTCCGCCGTGCGCGATGAACGCCCGCGTTCGTGGATCCGCCGCTGTACACGGACCCTGACAGTCGACGGGCAGGTGCTGGTCATCACCGAGTGCTGGGCCTGGGTGGGGAGTCCTACGCGCTCTCGAGGCAGTACGCGGACCTCGAGTCGATCGTCCGGGACGCCGTCGAGACGTCCGTCTCGGAGGTCAAGAACGGGACGTTCCTGCGGCAGAGAACGTCTCCGATCCGCTCACGGAGTGAGTCTCGTCGTACTCGTTTTTCCGCTCGAGAACCCCCGGCTACTGCGAATCGGTCCTCCACGCCCGCCGGTTCGCTCACAGGCGTCGTTCTTGGCTCATTCCCGAGGTAGGTACTCCAAGTCCGTACCCCGGGCTTCGAGCAGCCGGCTCCGATCGTTCGGCTCCCGACGTTCGATCGGCCACGGACCGCCGCCCGAACGCCATGCAGCGAGGGACCCGTTTCCGGAACGCCCGCAGTCCCTCAGTAGCCGCTCTCGTCGTTGCCGTTGCTCTCGGTCCCGGTCGCTGCGCCGGTCTCCGCGTCGTCCCCGCCCGTCGACAGATCGAAGCCATCGTTGAACTCGACATCGCCGCGCATCGACTCCGGATGAAACTCGCAGTAGTATTCGGCCGCGTCCTCGTTCGCTTCGAACGTCATCGATACCGTCTCACCCGCCTCTTCCGACGAGTCGGACGCTTCGAGCTCCTGGCCATCCTCGGTCTCGACGATTAGTTCGTGCTCCGCCCCGTCGGCGTTGATCCAGACGAGTTCGTACACCTCTCCGTCCTCGAGGTCCAGCGTCGGGTTCTCTTCACCCTCGATCTCCACGGGTGCGATACCGTACCAGTATTCGATTCGCCCAGCGAGGATAATCGGCTGCCGGTCGGTCTCCTCGTCCTCGCTACCGTTTTCCTGGGCTGTCACAGCGCCCGTTAGAGCGGTCCCCGCAGCCGCCGCACCGATGAGTTCGAGTGCGGTTCGCCGCGTCTGTTCGAAGCTGGTCATACACGGGCTCGATCCCGTCGCGGATAAAAAAGACGGACGCCCGTTTCTCGAAACAGCGTGTAATTTGACGGTGGAATCGGGTATTGATTCTCCCACCAACCAACGAAACGGACATCGATCAGTGCTTCCAGCGGGGATCGCTTCCAGCCGATATACGGGTGCTGCTCTCGACCGGATTACTGGCTTCGGAACTCGTTCCGATCACGTACTGGTCGCTTGCTCACGGCTTACTCTCACTGTCGACAGTCGTTACCCGTCGGTCGAATCGGCCGACGCCGCCGGGTTGGACTGTGACTTCTCGAAAACCATCGTGACCGCATCGAGCACACGACGCTGCGGGACCTCGAGTGCTCGCTCTCGATAGCTCTCGTATCGGTTTCGGGCAGCACCGCTACCGGCGTTCCGCTCCTCGAACGGCCCCGTTTCGATTCGGACGAGCGATTCGGACTCGTCGAGTACGGGGAGAAGCGTTCGGGTACCGGTTCCCACCACGAAATCCGCGAGTACCGTTACGTCGGCATCACGAACCAGCCGCCCAGCGCTGTCTACCTCTTCGGAGGAGAGCCGCGTGAACGGCTCGGTCTCGAGGGGATCGATGCCGATCGACCGCGCCGCTTCGGCTGCTGCGTCCCCGCTCGAGACCGGTCCGAGCGTCACTTCGATTCCCGCGGCTTCCAGTCGAGCGACGACGCCGCCAGCGGCGGTTCCACTCCCCAACACGTGGACGCGCTCCGGAAGTGAGTCCTCGTCGCAGTCGGCCCTGAAGGCGGTCACCGTTTCGGTTCCCGTCACCGGATTCGGCGTGACGACCGCGGTGGCGTCGAACGACGCTGCGAGCACATCGCTCGTCACCACCGCGGACGGCGCGCCGTCCCGGGCGACCCCTCCGTCGGCGAGCACCACGAGCCGATCGCAGTACCGTGCGGCCAGATCCAGGTCGTGAATCGCCGCGACCACGGTCCGACCCTCGTCGACCAGGTTGCGGACCAACTCGAGCGTCTCGACCTGGTGAGTGATGTCGAGACTCGCCGTCGGCTCGTCGAGCAGCATGACCGGCGTCTCCTGTGCGATCGCTCGCGCGAGTACGACCCGCTGGCGCTGCCCGCCGCTGATCTCGTCGATCGGTCGGTCGGCCAGGTCGGCCGTGCGCGTCCGCTCGAGGGCGCGTTCGACCGCCTCGTGATCCGCAGGCGTCGGCGACGAGAACCGCGAGCGATGCGGATGACGGCCCATCTCGACGACGTCGCGAACCGGGAAGGAAAACGAGAGCGTCGTGTCCTGGGGGACGACGGAGACGAGGCGGCTCGAGGCCCGCGAGGAGAGGTCGTGAACGTCGACGCCGTCGATCGTGACCGACCCGATATCGGGCGTGAGCGCGCCGCTGATGAGCCGCAGCAGCGTCGTTTTCCCGGCCCCGTTCGGGCCGACGAAGCCGACGAACTCGCCCGGCTCGATCGTGAGTGAGACGTCCTCGAGTACCGAGAGATCGCCGAACGCGAGCGAACAGCCGTCGGCGGAGACGGTCACCGGCTCGGGTCCGACTTCGGATTCCCGTGTGTCTTCGCGGCGATCGGCGTCGGTCATACCGAATGCACCTCCCGACGAGTGAGCAGAAACAGGAAGAACGGTGCGCCGAGCGCCGCCGTAATGATTCCGACGGGGACGACGGCGGGACCGACCCGGGCGATCGTGTCGGTCACGACCAGGAACGACGCGCCGGCGACCGCACTGGTCGGCAACAGGATTCGGTGATCGGGGCCGACGACGAGCCGCATGATGTGTGGGACGACGAGCCCGACGAAGCCGATGATGCCCGCGACCGCGACGCCGGCGGCGGTAATAATGCTCGCGAGCACGAGCAAGAGCAGTTTGGTGCGTTCGACCGCGATGCCGAGGTGGTGAGCGTCCTCCTCACCGAGCAGGAGAACGTTCAGTTCCCGTCTGAACGCACACAAAACGAGGACGCCGGCCAGCGTGATCGGGAACGCGAACGCCACGTCGCTCCACTGGCTGTTGTTGAGATGCCCCATCATCCAGAAGACGGCTTCCCGCAGCGAGTCGCCGCTGTGGACGAGCATGTACGAAATCATCGCGCCGAGGAACGCCTGGACCGCGACGCCGGCGAGCAACAGCGTCGCGACCGGCGTCCGCCCCCCGTCGGTCGCGATCGCGTAGACCAGAAACGCCGTCGCGAGCGCGCCGACGAACGCCGAGAGGTGAAGCCCCCCGAACGGGACCAGCGCCGGAAACGCGATGGCGGCGACCGCCCCCGCGGCGGCACCGGAAGACACGCCGATGATCGACGGATCGGCCAGCGGGTTTCGGAAGAACCCCTGCATTACGGTTCCCGCAGCGGCGAGCGCGAGCCCGACCGTCGCCGCGAGCGCGATGCGGGGCAACCGAATGTCCGCGACGATGATCTGGCGCGTCGCCGGAACGTCGAACGAAAAGACCGCGGCATACTCGAGCCCTGGAGCTGGAACCGAGATGCCGAGGACGGGAACCGAGGCGCTGCCGACGGTTACGCCCGCGGGAACGACGATTGCGTTCAGCGTCGCCATCGCAACCGTCACGGGGTCGATTCTGACCGGTCCGAGTGCGGCGCTGGCCAGGACGACGGCGATGAGCAGTACGACGAGTCCAGCCGACCACGCCGCTGTTCGGGCCGGTCGGTACATATGACATCCAAACTTTCAGTGGGCAAATATTTGTTGAAGTAGGGTGGAGGGTGATGCAATGCAACGATACCTATCCGTGTTTCTGGCCGTCCTGATCGCCGTTTCGGCGTTCGCACCCGTTACGGCCGGGCAGTCACACGGCGAGACCGCTTCAACCGTCGACTGCGAGTTCCCGCTCGAGGTGACCGACGCAACGGGCGAGACGATTTCGCTCGAGGACGCGCCCGACTCGGTCGTGGCGCTCCAGCCGAGCGACGCTCAGACAGTGTTCGAGATCGGTGCCGAAGACCGCCTCGACGGGTTGCCCTACAGTCAGGCGACCGCCGGCCTCGATCGCGGTGATCGGACGAACGTCGGCAACGGCTTCTCGATCAATCACGAGCGCGTGGCCGATCTCGATCCGGACCTCGTCCTGGCCGCCAATATCACGAGCGAGGAGGACATCGATCAGCTTCGGAACGCCGGATTCACCGTCTATCACTTCCGCGAAGCGGGATCGCTCGACGACGTTCGCGACAATGTGATCACCACCGGCGAACTCACCGGGGAGTGCGACGGTGCCGAAGAGACCGTCGACTGGATGGACGAGCAACTCGAGATCGTCGACCGGGCGCTCGAGGGCGAAGACCGGCCACTCGTGTACTACGCGATGGGCGACGATGGAACGACGGCCGGGACTGAAACGTTCATTCACGAAGCCCTGACGACCGGTGGCGTCGAAAACATCGCGGAAAGGGCGGACATCGGATGGTACGAACAGATAAACAGCGAGATCGTCATCAGCGAGGACCCCGAGTGGATCATCCATCCCGACGCCAGGGACGAACCGCCGATCCCCGACTCGGTCGAGGCCACGACGGCCTATCAAGACGATCACGTCTTCGCAGTGAACGCGAACCACATCAGTCAACCCGCACCGCAGGTCGTCTACGCAATCGTCGACATCGTGGAAACCGTCCATCCCGAGGCCTACGAAGCGGCCAGTGAGGAACTCGAGACGGCGAACGAAAGCGATAACGAGGCCGACGAGAGCACTGATGAGAGCGGTGAGAGCGGTGAGAGCGCCATCCCCGGCTTCGGTATGCCCGCCGCACTGATCGCGTTGCTGGCCGCTGCCGGAGTCGTCGTCCGCCGACGATAACCCGCCGTCTCCGTTTCGTCCCGTTTCCGCCGCCGCCGTTCGCCGACGTATCGTTTTGAAAAGGGTTTACTCGCCGGACCTCCCAGGGATGCGCATGGTCGAGAACGTCATCTGGCCCGCCTATCTCGATGCGTCCCTCTCGCGGGCCGAGGGACGGCGCGTATCCCAGGATCTGGCGGTCGAGGAGCCGACGGTCGACGAGATCGCGAAGGCCGTCCAGCAGATCGGGTACGACGCCACGATCGAGCGGGACAAAGCCTACTCTCGAGAACACTGGGCCGAACGGGGCCGCGTCGTCGTCCGCGGGGCCGACGACTCGACGAAAAACGACCTCGTGCAGGCCGTCGCGGCGTACGTCGTCGCGATGCGTGAGTAACATGCATCGGGTTGGCACGGTCGTCCGTACTGCACAGGGGCTCGCAATCCTGCGGGCGGACGAGGCCGACGGCGGCCAGCGCGCCACCGATATCGACGGCTATCGCGACGATATCGGGACGATGGTCATTAATGACGACCTCGAGACCGTCGGCCGCGTCGTCGACGTCTTCGGCCCGGTTTCGCGGCCCTATCTGGCGGTGACTCCCGACGACGGGGTCCACCTGCCGTCGCTGGTCGGATCGACGCTGTACGCCCGGTAACGGCCCGATCAGACGGCGCTCGGGCCGGCGTCGCTCGCTCTTTTTTCGGCGGCCTCGAAGTGGAAAGGCCAATAGGAGCGGGGTGCAAACGCCGCGCCATGAACGACCGTACTCGGGTCCTCGCCGCCGTCGGCGCGACGGTTTGCCTGTTTCTCGGCGTCCAACTCGGCGCGCTGGCGCTGGTCGACCCGTTCACCGAATCGGGCCGACAGGCCGTCGAGAACCCCGACGATCCCACCAACAGCATCCTCTACGTCGGCGTCATGCTCGTCGCGACGGGGCTCATGCTCGCCGCGTTCAAGTACGACCTCGACCGCCTCATTCGACTCCTGCTCGTCGGCGTGAGCGTGATGATCTCGTGGTACGTCTTCGCCGAACTCGTCCCCGCGATCGTCGGCCCGTTCGTCTCCGAAGGGGTCGCAAGCGGGCTCACGATCGTCGCTTCCTTGGCCGTCGGCGGTGCACTCCTGTGGTATCCGGAGTGGTACGTCATCGACGGCGCGGGGGTGGTGATGGGAGCCGGTGCTGCCGCCCTGTTCGGGATCAGCTTCGGTCTCCTGCCCGCACTGCTGTTGCTCTCGGCGCTCGCGATCTACGACGCCATCAGCGTCTACGGCACCGAACACATGCTCGACCTCGCCGAGGGCGTGATGGACCTCAAGATTCCCGTCGTACTCGTCGTCCCGCTGACCCTCTCGTACTCCTACCGCGCGGCCGGCAGCACCGACGACGTTCTCGAGGACGGCGGCACCGAGCCTGCGGCACCCGACGACCCCGCCGGTGACGCGCCCGGCGGCGACGCCACGGACGGCGATGCAGCCGACCCCGACGATACCGACGCGGCCGCCGACGACGGACCGGACGCGGACGGCGCGCTCGACCGGGACGCGCTGTTCATCGGCCTCGGCGACGCCGTCATTCCGACGGTTCTCGTGGCCAGTGCGGCGGCGTTCCTCGACGTCAGCACCCTCGCCGTTCCCGTCCTCGCGGTGAACCTGCCGGCACTCGGCGCGGCGGTCGGCACGATCGCCGGCCTGCTCGTGCTCATGTACATGGTTCTCGAGGGGCGGGCTCACGCCGGACTGCCGCTGCTCAACGGCGGCGCGATCGGCGGCTACCTGCTCGGCGCGCTCGCAAGCGGGCTCTCGGTCGCCACCGCGATCGGCCTCTGAACGCGTTCACGGTCGCCGATCATGCCGTCCCCCGTGGCGACTTCCGTCCCGTCGAGTCGGCTCGACTCACCCCTCGCCGCCGTCCGCACCGTTTTCGACGAGATCGACCTCGATATCGTCGTAGTGCTCGAGACCGCGAACCAGCGTATCGATCCGCGCGGTCTCGCCCGGCACGACGTCGGCGGCGGGGTAAACGGCGGCCACGACGATGTGATCGTCCTCGTGGTCGCGCTGGACGATGTCGAGAACGATATCGGCCTCGTACTCGTCCTGCAGCGTTGCCGTGCCCGCGTACGTCTGGAATGAAAAGCGCTCTCCCAGCGCCTCGAGCGCGCGACCGCCAACGGCTCGTTCGATCTCGAGGCCCGCGTAGTGGTTCTGAATGCGGTCGGCGATCTCCCTGTTCGAGAGGTCGCTCACCGGGTTGAAATCCTCGTTGCCGACGCGAACCTGTGGCGTCGTGACCACGCCGAACACGCCGGATCGAACCGGATCGTCGCCGAACTGCTCGGCCGGCAAGTCGATCGCTCGATCGTACGTGCTGACGTAACTCGTCGCTTCGATGTCTTCGCCGCCGACGCGTTCCTCGTCGACCCGTCGTCTCGTCCCCCGGTACTCGTAGCCGGCTTCCGCGGCCGCGTCTTCCGAGACGCGCGCCGGCGCTGCTGCAAACGTCGTCATGTCGTTGATGCCGCTGAGGCAGCCGGCCGCCGTCCCGACCACGCCGGCACCGAGCGCGCCGATGAACTGCCGTCGATCCATGTCACTCACTCCGACCAGCGTCGAACGGATAAACGACGCGGCGATCTGCACGGCGTGATGACCATGCGGCCGGCGTTGCCCCCTCCTACGAGCCGAGGACGGAGACGCCGCGCACTTCGAATCTGGCACCGCCGTCACGGCCCGTCGTGACCGAAACCGACCAGCCGTGTGCATCGACGACGTGTCCGACGATCGCGAGCCCGAACCCCGATCCACCGGCGTTCGAATAGCCGGATTCGAACACCTGCTCGCGCTGTGCGGCCGGGATCCCCGGCCCGTCGTCTTCGACGTAGAAGCCGTCGAACGCGCCCGCCTTGCCCGCCCAGTCCGCAGCCTCCGCTTCTTCGCGGCGATCCTCGTCGACCGCCGGTTCGCTTCGCTCGTCGGTTCCTGCCACCGGCTCGAGCGCCCCGATTTCGATGCGCGAAGCATCGCCCGCGTGTTCCACGGCGTTTCTGAACAGGTTCTCGAACAGATGACTCACGAGCGAGGCGTTCGCACGGATCACGATGTCGTCGCGGACCGAGACCGTCGCCGACCCCGTTTGGACGTTGGCCCACGCGGTTTCGACCGCGGTCGCGAGCGACAGCGGGTTGGCCTCCTCGACTTCGTCGACAGTCACGAGCACCAGCGCGTCGGCGATGATCGCTTCCATGCGCTCGAGCGCCGAGCGCAGCGCGCTCCGATCCCCGTCGCCGGCTTCGAGAGCAGCGCCGTCGTCCAACTCGAGCATCTCCGCGTGGGCCAGCGCGACCGATAACGGATTGCGAAGGTCGTGCGAGAGCAGTTTCGCGAACGACTCCATCCGGTCGGCTTGGTCTCTGGTCCGTTGCTCGAGCAGCCGTCGCTCGGTGATATCGATGTGCATGACGAGAACGTACGCTTCGCCGTCGTGTTCGTACGGCGTTGCCTGCAGCATGTACCAGCCGTCCTCCTCAGGGCCGTGACAGGGGTACTCGAGGGAAAACGTGTCTCGATCGCCGGCCGCGACGGCGCGGATGCCCCGTGCCGTCGCCGTCGCGTCGGGGTCGTCGCTGGCTTCGCAGACCGCGAGGTAGTTGCTCCCGACCCCACCCGCGTCGTCGCCCAGTCCCCGCGCGTCGCCAAACGAGTGCCACGACTCGTTCGTGTAGACGATCTCACCCGCCTCATCCAGGATGGCGATGCGCGCGGGAAGCGCGTCGAACCCGGCCGCGACGAACGAGCCAGAACGTCTCATTGTCCCTCATTCGAACGCGACCTACTTGAGGCATATTGCCGCTGGACCGTCATACGACTCCTGGCCGACCACGGCGGGACCGGCGAGCACCGGATCGAACCCAGCTCACTCCTCGGACGGCAGCCGATACGTCGACCCGTCGTCCGTATCCTGCACCTCGATACCGAGCGCCGCGAGTTCGTCGCGTAACTCGTCGGCGCGCTCGTAGTTGCCGGCCTCGCGCTCCCGCTCGCGGACCTCGAGAACGAGGTCGACGACGTCGCCCGCGAGGTCCGCGGAGCCGGTCGTCTCGCCGGTAAAGGAGAGGCCGAGCACGCCGCCCAGTTCCGCGAGCGTTTCCACGGCCCGCCGAAGGCCGCGGTAGTCGTACGCGAGCTCGGCCTCGCGGTCGGTATCGCCGCGTGCAGCCTCGAGATGTCGGTTGATTGCCGTTGCGATCAACAGCAGCGCCGACTGGGCCTCCCGCGTGTTGAAGTCGTCGTTCATCGCGGCCGTAAACGTCTCGCGCGCGCCGTCGATCGCATCGCGCAACGCCCCGTCTTCGACTTTCGAACTCGCTGCCGGGGAGTCAAGCGCCTCGACGGCCGCCTCGTAGCCCCGCTCGAGTTGCGCCCAGCGCTGCTCGGCCTCGGCGATCGTCTCGTCGGAGTAGAGCTGTTTGCTGTTGTAGGAGCCGGCGGTCAGGAACGTCCGCACGACGTTCGTTCCCCAGCGGTCGATCGCGTCGTCGACCGTGACGAAGTTGCCCAGACTCGAGGACATCTTTTCGTCGTCCATCTGGAACAGTTCGCAGTGGAGCCAGTAGTTGGCGAACTGTTGGTCCGTCGCGGCTTCGGACTGCGCGATTTCGTTTTCGTGGTGGGGAAAGACGAGGTCCCGGCCGCCGACGTGGATATCCAGGGTCTCGTCTAGGTGAGTCATGCTCATCGCCGAGCACTCGATGTGCCAGCCCGGACGGCCCTCGCCCCACGGCGAGTCCCAGGTCAACCCCTCGGGCGGGTCGCCGCCGTGGTCGACACCCTCGTGGCGGTGCTCTTCGACGGCGTCGGGATCGACGCCGCCCGCTTTCCAGAGCGCGAAATCCGCCGGATTACGCTTCTCGGAGCGCTCGTCGGGTTCGCCCTGGGATTCGATCTCGTCGAGGTCCTGATTCGAGAGTTTGCCGTACTCGTCGAACCCGGTCACGTCGAAGTAGACCGAGCCGTTGGACTCGTAGGCGTAGCCCTTCTGGATCAGGGTCTCGACGAGGTCGATGATCTCGGGCACGTGTTCGGACACGCGGGGATAGACCTCCGCACGCAGGAGGTTCAGCGAGCGCATGTCGTCGATCGTCCGCTGGATGTAGGTCTCCGCGACCGCGGCCTCGCTCTCGCCGAGGTCGTCCTCCCCGACGCGGGCAACGATCTTCTCGTTGACGTCGGTGAAGTTCTCGACGTGACGGACGTCGTAGCCGAGGAACTCGAGCCAGCGGTGCATGACGTCGACGTGGACCCACGACCGCGCGTGGCCCAGATGCGGCGGGTCGGAGACCGTCAGGCCACAGTAATACAGGAGTACGTCCTCGGGGTCCCGTGGCTCGAACGGTTCGCTCTCGCCCGTCAGCGTGTTCGTCACGTGCAGCGTCATGACGCGCATTTCCCCCGGACGAAAGTTAAACGGTGTGATGACACCCGGGTGCGCCACGCGCCGGTCAGCGGGACGAGCGCGTTCCGGGCGCGACCGAGACCGGTCGGACACGAGGTGCCCGACGCAGGGGCCGATATAGTCGCAACTGAAACGATTGACACACTGATCGCAACGCCGTCGTGTGATCAGGTGTGCAATGACGTTCAGTTGCGACTATAGCACGTCCGGTGTCACTCGAGCGCCTCGAGGTCGCCGAACCGCTCCCGGTTCATCGTCGTGACGACGAATCGGCGCACCGTATCGATCAGGTCCGCCTCCGTATCGTACGTTTCGATCCGGAGGTCCCAGCGGGTTCGCGCCGACCGGATCATCTCGCTCGTCACGTTCGCCTCGTGGACGAAGACGATCCGATCCCCGTGCGTTTTCGCGACGTTCTCCAGGATGCTTCCCGCTTCCTCGCCGACACCGAAGTTGTGTCCGAGAAAGGGGACGACGAAGACAGTCGCGTTCGCGTGGCGAGCGTACTCGATGCTCTGGGTCACCGCATCGATCTCGTCCGTATCGATATCGACGTCGACGGCGAGGAACGCGTTGACGCCCGGGTCGGCCCGAAGCGTTCCCTGTACCCGCCGGAGCAGTGCTTTCGCCTCGTCGATCGCGTCCTCGTTCTGGAAGAGCGTTCTGAGCGGGCCGGGAAGAGCGTCGATGTCCACGTCCCGTACCTCCTCGTCGGACAGGACGTAGTTCAGATTGAAGGATTTGTACGGTCCCATCAGGTAGAGGAGGAACCGATCGTACGTGACCGCGCCGAGCCGATCGGCGATGCGATCTCGCGTGATATCCCGGGCCATGCCCCGACCAACTCGTCGGGTCGTTATAAAGACGGATGTTTTCAGCAGATGCTGGCTTGACAAGGACTAAGAGACGAGAGCGAGTAGTTCGCGCCACGATGGGGACGAAACACACGCGGGTCGCCGACGACCCGGACGATCCGGACGATCTGCTCCCGGCGGAAAGCGTGCTCTCCCTCGAGGAGTACCTCGAGATGCAGGCCGCGATCGGCAACCGGACCCGTTTCGAGATCGTCTACCGACTCTCCCGGACCGACGAACTGACCCCCACGGAACTCGAGTCGATGATGGAGATCGACGATAGCACCCTCCACTACCATCTCAACGAACTCCGGGACGTGGGCCTTATCGAAAAACGCGTTCGGACCGAACGGGACAGCGAGGGGCTGTATACGTACTACAGGGGGACGATCCTCGGTGACGTCATCCTCGAGCACGGCGTCGAGGAACTCCTCCGTCGCGAATGGGCGTTCAGCGAGGCGTACGATAGCAGCGAGCACTGAGCACGGACATCGCGATCACTCTTCTGGCGCTCGAAGCCGTCTCCCCGTTTCTCACGCCGTGTCAGCGTCCGCTCGCTCGAGCGCGTCTTCGACCGCCCGCAGCGCGTCGGCTCCCTCGAGGCGGTCGACCGTGACCACCATCGTTCCATCGGCGACGCCCGCCGCAGTCGCTGCCAGTCCGTCGGCCGAAAGCCGCGCCAGGACGTCGGCGAGTGCGGCGGCATCGACATCCCCCATCGCGACGATCGCGGTGCGATCACCGCCGGAGGGACCGATCGCCACACCGCCGACGCTAACGAGCGGTGCGGTGGATTCGCCGTCCACGTCGGCTCCGTCGGCATCGGCCTCGAGCGGGCCGATCCCGCGTTCCATCCGGACGCGAACGGCTCGCGATTCGGTCTCGTACGCCGGTAGTTCGTCGGCGTATCGCCGTAGCGCCGTCGCAATGGCGTCGGTCTCGCCGTCGACCGGGAGAAAGCGAGCCGCGGCGGTGTAGTTGACGACGCCGGCCCGCAGGGCGGTCCGGAGGAACGGCCGCCGGTCGACCGCCCGACGGGTGTCGGCTGCCAGTGACATATCGAGGACGGCGTCTCGCGTCGGCATAAAGTCGCCGCCATCGCGTCGGACGGCTCGCAGTCGCGCCGTCGCCGCCGTCGGGGGAGCGTTCGCCCGACAGTATATATCGCTCCAGTGCCTCGTCTTCCTCATGAGCGAGTCCGACACGGAGCAGTCCCCCGAGGACGCGGTCCGCGACGACGTGTCGCTGTTCCTCCGACGGAACTTCCCCCAGATCGAGATGCACGGCGGCGACTCGTCGATCACCGAGATCGACCTGGACGAGCGCCGCGTCTCGATCAACCTGAGCGGTGCCTGCAGCGGCTGTGGCGTCAGCCCGATGACGACGCAGGCGATTCGTCGGCGTCTCCCGTCCGAAATCGACGCGATCGACCACGTATCGGTCAGTACCGGTCTCGAGGGGCTCGCCGACGAGGCGTCCTCGGGTCGCGACGTGCCGCCCGACACCCCGTTCTGAAACCCCGACCCACGGTCTCGGGTCCCGCACTCGATCCGGTTCCGGGCCGAACGGGACCCGCGACGACTGTTTCGATCGCGGCGAACTGACGGCAGCCCCCGTCGCACGACACCGACGACGACCTGTTGGCCGTTGGCCGCGACCGCGGTACTTTTGCCACGAGCGATGCATGCCCTTCGTATGGAACCAGCAGCCGTCGAGGACGTCATCGAATCGAATCTCGAGGACAGCGAGGCGACGGTCACGCACGCACGCGATGAACACGACGATGACCACCTCGCTGCGACGGTCGTCTCGCCAGTCTTCGATGGGCTCTCGCTCGTCCAGCAACACGAACGGGTCTACGACGCGCTCGGCGATCACATGACGACCGACATCCACGCCCTGGAACTCTCGACGTACACGCCCGCGGAGTACGCCGACCTCGACGAACAGTAGGTGCGGATCGGTTTCGCGCCGTCCTCGAGACGGCGCTCGTCGGTAACGTGACCGATGACGATGTCGTCCGACCGCTCGGAACCGTGGCTTTATCCACGTGGATTGACAGGATATGGGCATGGAGTCGCTTCATCCCCGCATCCGGTTGCTCTGGATCGCTCGCGGCGCGCTCGCGGCGGTCGTCCTCGCCGTCGCACTGGTCGTCCTCGACCAGTGGCGGCTCACCGTCCCCACGGTCGCGATCGGGGTCGTCGTCGCGCTCGCGCTCGCCCTCGTCGTCGCCTACGCCGTTCGCCGCTATCAGGGCTGGCGGTTCGAACTCCAGGACGACGCCCTCTACCTCGAGCGGGGCGTCGTCACCGTCGTCGAGACCGCGGTCCCGTTCGTCCGCGTCCAGCACGTCGACACGCAGTTCGGGCCGATCGAGCGTGTCCTCGGGCTCTCGAGCGTCGTGGTCTATACGGCCGGCTCCCGGAACGCCGACGTTCGGATTCCGGGCTTGACGCCGGATCGGGCCCGAAGCTTGCAGGAAACTCTCCGTGAACTGGCGATCGAGAGCGAGGCCGAGGACGCCGTCTAACATGAAGCGCTTACACCCACTGAGTGGAGTGATGCTGGCTCTCCAGCGCGGCGTTACCGGTTTCTCCATGCCGTTTTTCTTCGTCATGATCTCGGCGAGCGTCGTCGATTTCGTCGCTATCGGCTGGGTGTTCTGGCTGGCCCCGATCGGCTTCGTCGCCGGCGCGGGGTACGGCCTCGCCCACTACTACCGATTTGGCTACGCAGTGACGGCCGATACCGTCGACGTCTCCTCGGGGGTGTTCTCTCGCCGATCCCGGGAGATCCCCTATCGGCGGATTCAGAACGTCGACGTCTCGCAGGGTCTCCTACAGCGGGTGCTCGGTGTCGCCGTCGTCTCGATCGAGACCGCCGGCGGCGGTGACACCGAGGCGACGCTCCGCTTCGTCAGCGAGGACGAGGCCGACTGGATTCGAGCGGAGATTCGCCGACTGACGGCCGCGACAGCGGAGTCGACCGCCGATTCCGACGCCGACCGACCGGCATCCGCCGCCGAGTCGGTTCCCGCTTCCCCCGCCGCATCCACCCGCCGCGACCGGTCGGAAGACGGGACCGCACCGACCCAGTTGTTCGAACTCGAGGCCGGGGAACTGCTGCTCTACGCCCTCTCATCGTTTCGGTGGGGGGCGGCGGTCTTCCCGCTCGTACTGGTGTTGTTCCTGACCGACGCCGATTCGGGGACGAACCTCGTGCCCGCATTCGTGTTCGACGCCGCGCGCCCCTTCGGCGGTCCGGCGACGCTCGAGGGAGCGGCAGTCGGGCCGCTGCTCGTATTGATCGCGGTCTCGCTCGTCCAGTGGTCGGTTTTCACGTACGTCTCGAGCGCGGTCTATACGATCGCGAGCTATTACGGGTTCCGTCTCGGACGCGCGGGTGACGACTTCGTCTACGAGCGCGGGCTGCTTCAGCGATACAGCGGCTCCATTCCCGCGGACAAGGTCCAGTCGGTCACGATCGCCGAGAACCCGCTCCAGCGACTGCTCGGTTACGCCGGCCTCTGGGTCGAGACGGCGGGTTACGGACCCGACAGCGGTGACGGCAGCCAGGCGACGGTTCCGATGGCTCGACGCGATCGCGTCTCTCGGTTCGCGGAGAACCTTACCGGTGCCAAGCCGTCGCGATTCCAAAGCCCGCCACCGCTTGCGCGGCGACGGTACCTCGTCCGCTATGCCCTGATCGGATGCGTCGTCGTCGCCGCCGCGTTCGGGCTTGCACGGGTCTCGGCCCTCGAGCGCTGGTATCTCGCGGCGGTCGTCTTCGTCGCAGTGCCGCCCGCGGCCCACCTGCGGTACGCCAACCTGGGCTACGTCGTGGGTGACGACCACCTCGTGATCCGGACCGGCTTCTGGAAGCGCCGGACGACCGTGATTCCCTACTACCGGATTCAAACGGTCGCGACGCGGCGATCCGTCTTCCAGCGGCGGCTCGAGCTGGCGTCGCTGACCGTCGATACCGCCAGTTCGCGGACCTTCGTTTGGGGAACGCCGACGATCTACGACATCGACCTCGAGACGGCCCGCGAGATCCACGGCACGGGCCGAGAACGGCTTCAGTCGGCACTGCGCGACCGCGCTCGGACGGACGATATCGGGCTTTCGGTGGATTTTACGTGACCGGCCCCGAGGCTCCGCGTATGGCAGACGGAGACGATTACCGACTCGAGGAGGACAGCCTCGGCGAGATGCAGGTCCCGGCCGACGCCTACTGGGGCGCACAGACCCAACGTGCGATCCAGAACTTCCCCATCTCGGGGATCACGTTCAGCCGGCGGTTCGTCCGCGGACTGGGCGTCGTCAAGAAGGCCGCCGCGCAGGCCAACCGCGACCTCGGGCTCGTCGACGACGACGTCGCCGAGGCCATCATCGAGGCCGCCGACGAGGTCATCGCCGGCAAGCACGACGACCAGTTCCCGGTCGATATCTTCCAGACCGGTTCGGGGACCTCCTCGAACATGAACGCCAACGAGGTCATCGCCAACCGCGCCGCCGAACTCATGGGCTCGGAGATCGGCGACCGCGTCGTCCACCCCAACGACCACGTCAACTACGGCCAGTCGAGCAACGACGTCATCCCGACCGCGATGCACGTCGCCTCGCTCGAAGCGGTGGAGAAAGACGTCATTCCGGCGCTCGACACGCTCCGCGAGGCCTTAGAGGCGAAAGAGGAGGAGTTCGACGACGTCGTCAAGACCGGCCGCACGCACCTGCAGGACGCGACCCCGGTTACGCTGGGACAGGAGTTCAGCGGCTACCGCACGCAGGTCGAGAAGGGCCTAGCCCGCGTCGACCAGGTACGTGACCACCTCGGCGAACTCGCGCTGGGCGGGACCGCGACCGGGACCGGTCTCAATACACACGAGGAGTTCCCCGGCCGCGCCGCCGAGTACATCACGAAGGAGACCGGCGTCCAGTTCCGCGAGGCCGACAACCACTTCGAGGCCCAGGCCGCCCACGACGCGATGAGCGAGGCCCACGGCGCGCTCCGAACGGTGGCGGGCTCGCTGAACAAGATCGCAAACGACCTCCGACTGCTGGCCTCC
Organism: Natrinema pallidum; assembly: GCF_005890195.1. Lineage (NCBI taxonomy): Archaea > Methanobacteriati > Methanobacteriota > Halobacteria > Halobacteriales > Natrialbaceae > Natrinema > Natrinema pallidum. Next base: position 2,003,048 of record NZ_CP040637.1, read on the forward strand.
GGTCCGCGCAACGGCCTCGGCGAGATCGAACAGCCCGAGAACCAGCCCGGCTCCTCGATCATGCCCGGCAAGATCAACCCGGTCGTCGCCGAGGCGGTCAACCAGGTCCACAAACAGGTCGTCGGCAACGACGCCGCCGTCTCCGCCGGCGCGGCCGAGGGCCAGATCGACCTCAACCTCTACAAACCCGTGCTCGCGCACAACTTCCTCGAGTCGGCCGAACTGATCTCGAACGCGAGTCAGGTCTTCGCCGAGCGGTTCGTCCGCGAACTCGAGGCCAACGCGGAGTACTGCGAAGAGCGCGTCGAGCAGTCGATGGCGATGGCCACCTCGCTGAACGTCCACATCGGCTACGACAAGGCAAGCGAGGTCGCAAAGACCGCGCTCAAAGAGGACAAGACCGTTCGGGAAGTGGTCCTCGAGAAGGGCTATCTCGACGAGGCGGAGGCCGACGAGGTCCTCGATCCCCGCAAGATGGCCGAACGCGGTATCCTCGGACAGGACGACTGAGACGGCCGCGGGTTCGGTGTTGATCCGTCGGGACCGACGCGTCGGTCAGCGATCGACGGGTTCGAGTTGTGCGCCGTCGAGTGGGTCCTTGATGTCGCCCATCACCGCCTCGAGCAGGTCGGTCACGGTGACGAGGCCGACGACGGTACCATCCTCGATCACCAAGGCGAGTTCCTGCTTTTCGGTCTGGAACTGGTCGACCGCGTCGCTGACGTCCGTGTCGGGCGAGAGCGTCATCGGCGGTGCCGCCAACTCCTCGAAGCCGACGGTGCCGTCGGCCAACTCCTGGCGGTGTCTGACGAGGACCGGCGTGTAGAGGATGCCACGGAAGTCCGTCAGTTCGCCGCCGACCAGCGGATAGCGGGTCTGGGGGCGCTCCTCCATCTTCCGGACGTTCTCCTCGGGGTCGGCGTCGGTCGAGAGCGCGACGATCTCCTCGGAGGGCACCATCAGTTCGCTGATGGACTGTTCTCCGATCTGGAACGCGTTCATCACCTCTTCGCGACGTTCCTCGGAGAGATCGCCCTCTTCGAGGATCGAGCCAAGCCGGTTCCGCAGGTCGGCGCGGGACTCGATGACGTCCTCCTCGGTCTCGAGCCACGCGCCGGTCATTTCGATCCCGAAGAGCTTGAGGGTCAGTTTCGCGATGCCGTCGCCGAGCGCGATGACCGGCGAGATGAGCCGGTAGAACCAGTACAGGGGCGTCGCGCCGTACCGACAGACCAGCCGCGACCGCTCGACGCCGAGATACGTCGGCGTTTGCTCGCCGTGGGTCAAGTGGACGAGGTTGATGATGAGGAAGGCGAGGATCGCGCCGCTGCCGATCGTCGCCAGCACCGTGTTCTCGAACAGCGGTTCGAAGATCGCGGCCAGCGCGGGTTCGGCGACGATCCCGACGGCGATGCTCGAGGCAGTGATCCCGACCTGGCACGTGGTCAGATAGAGTTCGAGGTCGTCGGTCATCGCCCACGCCCGCTCGAGTTTCGGGTTGTCACCGACGAACTCCGCCTCGGAGAACTGCCGAGCGCGCGTCAGCGCGAACTCGATCGCGACGAAGAAGGCGTTCGCCAGAATGAGCACTATGCCCGCGAACAGCCGTCCACCGATGACAAGCGAGTTCATCATTCGGCCATTGAACTGGTGAACATAAATCAGTCAGGTGAAATCGGTCTCGTCAGAAGCGACCGGCTAACGGCCGTCCTACTAGCTACCTGACAATCAATCGGGCGGTGGTGTTCCGAGCCCGCCGTTCGGCTGATCCCCCAGCACACGGAATACTCGAGGGCGAGTAAACACTCCGTTCGGGCTGTCTTTTTTCCCGACCCGTCGTCGGCAAATCCGGACAGAGCCGCCGAATCAGCCCGAAATCGAGCGGAATAAAAGAACCCAAGCAGTTTTGGCGAATGCTCGCGTCAGACGAACTATGCACACCTGTCGTAACTGCAACCAGTCGTTCCAGACCGAACTCGCCCTCGAATTACACCGGGATACGTGTACAAACGGACAACTCCTCTGTGAGGTATGCGGGGAGCGATTCCAGGAAGGCGCGGCGACCGAGGATGGCTGGCACTACGAGTGTCCGAACGACGACTGCGACGGGGATGGACTCGAGAAGGACCTCTATCGCGTCGGAGCCGTTCGCACCGCAACCCAGTAGCCCCGGGGCGTTCCGTTTCGTCCCCTGGCCCGGCCGACGATAGCGGATCGACTATCGGGGCTGGCACGCCGAGACGGAAGCCGGATCGACGGGCGCGTCATCGGCCGTCGGACGCCGCCTCGAGATAGGCGACCAGATCGCCGACGAGTCTCGGGTCATACGTCCAGAAGCCGTAGTACTGCCCTGGGTCGCGTTCTTCGGCGACCAACGCACAGCGGTGTTGATCGGTCCCGCCGCCGTCGAACACCACGAACCAGAACGCGTCGAAGTCGCCATTGGCGTCCGTGACGACCGTTACGTCGTCGGTAAGCACCCCTTCGTACTCCCCGTCGAGGAACACGATCACGGCGAGCGAGTCGCGCTCGCCGAACCGCTTGTACACGTCAGTCTGTGCACGGAGCGCTGCCGGCCGCTGGAAGCCGGCGTACAGCCGCCCCGTTCCGACGCGCCACGCCCGTTCTTCGATCTCCCGTGACGTGGCCACCATCTGCCGGCGATCGTACGACGAAAACAGCGTGTTCTCGAGGAAACTGAACAGGGTCGCGCTATCGAGGTCCCGCTCGGCGAGTTCCCACGGCGGATGGATGTCGGGCGAGAGGATCGCCTCGAACTGATCGAGACCCAGCGCACCCCGGAACTCCCCGTCGCCATCCCGGACGATCACGAACCCCATCTCGTCGATCGTCCCCAGTGACCGGTGGGTCACGTCGACGTTCCGCGTCTCGAACTGCTGTCGGAGTTCCGCGATGACCGACTCCTCGTCGGTGTAGATCTCGAGCGTCTTCCGTCGTCGGTCGACGCTCTCGAAAGCGTCTCGAAGCGAGTGCATGTCGGTCAGTCGTCGACCCGCAACGCGGCGGTGACCGCGTCCGGAATCGATGTCTCGGTCACGGTGTTCGTTTCGCTGTCGAACGTGATGAACCCCAGATCGGCGAGTCGCGGGAGGATCGAGTGGTAGAGCCGGATTCGAATCCGGTCGCGGTCCGATGGCGTCGCGATCGTCTCGTCGTTAGTCGCCGCTGTGGCCGCGAGTACGGCGGCGAGTTCGTCGACCGTCACCGTCGAGTGATCGGAGAGATAGACGATCGCGTTTCGAGCGTGAAACCGCCCGAGAAGACGGAGTACGTCGTCAATCGGGACGTCATCGGCCGCCGTCCGGAGGGCGAACAAATCGGGGGTGGTGTGATGATTTTCCATTACATAGGTCAATGGTAACTATGCACAAATAGTTGTGGTTCGCCGCCGAGACGGACGTTCACTTGACGACGGACGTTATCGAGTTTCGACTCGCTTCTCGCGTCTCCGCCGTGACCGGCGATCGTGTCCGCTCACGTGCCGGTCGTGTCACCAGCATGCCTCGGTGGCTGCCGTTGACCGACCGCGACGACTACTGTCGACGCCAGTCCTCCGGTTGCGAGGGTCATCGGTATCGTCACAGCTGAAACGAATCGTACACCCATCACAGGTCGTACGGTCAGGTGTCCAGTGGTGGTCAGTGGCTACTGTCGTCTCGAGTGCCCGATCGGCTCGTCCTCGCGAGTCGACTTCGTTTCAGGCCGTGAGAACGACCGTCGCTTTCCCATCCTTTAATCCGGTCGTACCCTCACGATACGTATGGAACGGCTCACTCCGCGAGTGCGCGTCGTTTGGCTCCTTCTCGCGCTCGTTCGAGCTGCGATTTTCGGTGGCGTCATCGTCGGCGCGGCGTTCGGTCTCACCCGTACGGCCGTCTGGGAGTCAGCGCCGGCCGCCCTCGTGCCGGCTGCCGTCGCTCTCGCCGTCGCTCTCGCGCTCCTTCGCATTCTCGTGGCCTGGCGGCGCTACGGCGTCTGGCGGTTCGAGCTTCGGGACGACGATCTCTACATCGAACGCGGCGTCTTTACGCGCGTCAAGACGGTCGTCCCCTACGTTCGGGTCCAGCACGTCGACTCTCGGCGGTCGCCGCTCGAGCGAACGACCGGGCTCGCGACGGTCGTAGTCTATACTGCCGGCTCCCGAAGCTCCGACGTGGCGATCCCGGGACTCACACCGACTCGAGCCGAGGACCTGCAGGAATCGCTTCGCCAACTCGCGATCGAGACGGCGGGTGAAGACGCCGTATGACGACGCTCCATCCGGCGTCGGTCGCCGTTCGCTCGCTCTCGCGGAGCCTCAATACCGGCTTCCTGTTTGTCGTCATCGGGATCGTCGCCTCGCCCGGCGGGAACGGGACGAACCTGCTGTCCGTGGTCGGACTCGTCGCGATCGGGATCGTCCTCGGGATCGTCTACGAGTTTGCCTACTATCGGCGGTTCCGGTACGAACTCACCGACGACACGTTCGACGTTACCTCCGGCGTACTCGCACGCAGGGATCGGGAACTTCCCCTGGGACGGGTCCAGAACGTCGATATCAGGCAGAACGTCCTCGGCCGCGTCCTCGGGATCGCCGCCGTCCACATCGAGACCGCGGGTGGCGGTCAGACCGAAGTCAGCCTGCAATACGTCGACGAAGACGAAGCCCGCCGTCTCAGACGCCAACTCCGCGACGGTGCGAGTACCGACGCACCCGACGCGGACGAGACGGGGACCGCCGTTATCGAACCCGACGCGGCGTCGGCCGGCGACGAGACGGTCCTGTTCGAAATGCGGCCCCACGAACTCGCGATCCTGAGCGTGTTCACGATCGATCCAGGGGCGAGCCTGCTGGGCGGTATCGCGCTCTCGTTCGCCAGCGGGTTCGACCCCGTGGCGCTGGTTCCGGCGACCCGTCTCGGCGGGCTTCCCGGCCCGGAAGCGGGCTTGATTGCGATCGCATGGGGCCTCCTGCTCTTCGTGCTCGCGGCCTGGCTCATCAGTGCCGCTCTCACGTTCACCCGCTACTACGGCTTCCGGCTCACCCGCGTCGGCGACGAACTCTACTACGAACGCGGCCTCCTCCAACGCTACAGCGGGACGATTCCCCTCGAGAAGGTCCAGGCGCTGACGATCACGGAATCGATCCCCTTCCGCTGGTTCGGCTACGCCGCGTTGAGCGTCGAAACGGCGGGATACGCTCCCGGCCAGTCCGAGTCCCGCGGATCGGAGTCCGCGATCCCGCTGGCCGACGCCGACCGGGTCGCCGACCTCGCGCGTGCGATCGAGCCGTTTGGTCCGGTCGACCTCGAGTCGCCGCCGCGACGCGCCCGCGAACGGTATGCGGTCCGATACCTGCTCGTCGTCGCCGCCGTGGTCGGCGTCGCGTTTCTGCTGGCGCGATACACGGGCCTCATCCGCCAGTGGTACGTTCTCGCCGCCCTCGCGGTCCTCGCCCCGATCGCGGCGCATCTGAAATGGCGGAACCGGGGCATCCGCCTCGACGACCGATACGTCCTCGCCCGGACGGGGTTCTGGCGACGGACGACGAAGGTCGTCCCCTACTACCGGGTACAGGCCGTCCTCCACCAGGCGACGATCTTCCAGCGCCGACGGCGACTCGCCAGCGTCACCGCCGATACCGCAAGCTCCGCCTCGCTACTCGGCCGGGCCGCGACCGCTCACGACGTGGATACGGACCGGGGCCTCGAGATACAGGCCAGTATCGAGGACCGATTACAGGAACGCCTCCGTGCGCGCCAGCGCCAGCGGACGGGCGGGCGATGGTTCCGTGACGGGATCGATCCGACGGACGAGGATTCGGCGACCGAGAGCGACGGCGAGGAGTGACCGACCGACGGGAATCAGTAGGTCAGGCTCATCCCGCCGTCGTGAGTTATATCCCCGCCGTTGAGGTGCTTGCTGTGGTGTGAACACCCCATCACGAACAGGTTCGCGACTTCGGAGGGGTCCATCATCTCCGTGCTGCGGGTGTGCTCTAACATGACGTTCTCGACGACCTCGTCGACGGTCATATCGCGGCGGTCGGCCGTCTCGGGGAGTTGTTTCGCGACGAGCGCCGTCTTGACGTAGGCAGTGCTGACCGTGAACGCCCGGACGTTCCCCTCGCCTTCGGCGGCGATCGACTGCGTGAGTCCGCGCAGTCCGAACTTCGTCGTGTTGTACGCGACCTTGTCCTGGGTTACGATGTGGCCGTGGACCGAACACATGTTCCCGACGACCCCCGCGCCGTCCTCGTTGTCGCGGAAATGAGGGAGACAGTGTTTGGTGAGCACCATCGGAGCCCGCTGCATGACATCGTGCATCAGGTCGTACTTCTCGAGCGGGAACGACTCGATCGGCGCGACCGTCTGCAGTCCGGCGATGTTGGCCAGATAGCGGATACTGCCATGGTCGGCCGCTTCCTCGACGATCCGCTCGAGATCCGAATCGTTGGTCAGGTCGGCGACGACCGTAACGAGTTCGCCCGGCAGGGACAACTCCTCGGACTGCGTTTGCGTTTCGGCGAGCCCGTCCTCGTCGCGGTCCGTCGCGACGACGGTCAACCCGTTTGCGGCAAAGGCCAGCGCGGTTGCCCGTCCGATACCCGAGCCGGCACCCGTCACGATCGCGACGTTCTCGGCGGCGTAATGTGGGTCCTCGAGTTCCAGCAGCTCATCGCGAGCGAGTTCGGACGGTCCGTACTTCGCCAGGGCCTCGTCGACGGTCATGTCAGCCATATCGAATCGGACGGCGACCAGCGTGGAATAACTACCGCCCAGAAGGAGTTACGCTGTACCGGTGAACCGCTGACTCAGGTCTCACAGGCGGAACACGGGGGTGGTTATTCGATCGGTTCCCAGTCTCGCTGGCCCGTTTCCGACGAGCGTCGATACGTACCGTGGGCGCTGTACTGGATATAGCGATATATCGTGTATGCCGGTTCGGACGGGTACTCCGCCTGAAATCCGAATGGCCGAAAGCACCGTTGAACGTGGCTCCCCAAACTCATACCCACGCAGTACCGAGATGGATCGCCCGAACAGTTCCGATACCGAAGTCCGCACCCTCTCCGCTGAAACCCGCTCAGTGGCGTTCTGAGTGAGCCGACCGGGAAGGTAAGACCCCAAACCCCGATCCGAGGAACATCGCCGTCAGCGGAGTGTACGAGAGCCATGCACGTCCTGTGACGTCCAGACGGGCACGACCGCTGTAGTTGCCCTCATCGAGACCGTCGCGGTCGAAGCCAGTCGTCTTCCAACGATTCCTTCGGATGACTCGCCCACTCCCGTCGACGGTTGAAAAAGACGCGACCCCACCGATGGCCTCTCGACACCGAACTGAACGAACGCTGGCAAGTCGTGATACCACAGCAGTCCACTTCGCCGCAGAATCGGGCCGCTCGAGGCAGAAAGTGGCGACTCGGTGAAACAGCGGGTACTGTACCTCGCCGGATAACAGTCGGATCGACGCAGAACTGGGCCGGGGCTGGTAGCATGTCAGCCGCGTCGACGGATCGTCGCCCCATCCGACGGAGCGACAGGTCGACTCGAGTACTGGAGAGCTACCACCACCGGTCGGGAAATCGACGCTTCGACGCACAGTAGCCAACCCGACAGGGACGATGACCGCGACAGTTGCGTGGTACCCGTTCCTCAAACGCGTTCGACCTCCAGCACTCGAAGGCGAGATCGATCTGATCGGATTGGTGGATGAATCACCTCAGCGGGCAGTAGAGGCTGGGACCGCGAGTGACGAGCGACTATCGTTTACCGGCCGCTCGACCATCTCCTGTATCTTGATCTTTGGTACCAACGTCGTCTCATTTCTATCTCTATCTGTATGCCTGTTATCTTCAATTATCTCTAACTCTAGCCCTAGTAGCTGCGCAGTATCTGTGCTATGGATAGAGATAAGCTCACTATTCCGGCGGGTATAGTGCCCTATAACGCCGTTTCTACCGGTTTCAGTGGTGCACTTTTCTCGGTGCACTGTGCATGCACTGTATCAGGTACCCGAGGTGTCGGTGCATGAGCGCCCAGACCGACGACGGGTTCGGCCCGTTCTGTGGAGCGCTCGGCTGCAACGATCCGGCCGAGGTCGTGATCCGCCACCCCAAACACGGAGATATCGTCGTCTGTGACGACTGTACCGGCGGCTACGTGGTGATCGGCCATGTCTAACGAGCCGGACGTCCGTCCGGAGGAAGCCCTCCAGGTCGCCCAGCGTGCGCTCTCGAAGGTGAACGGCCTCGAGGACGAAATCGAGGACCTCCAGGAGGATCGCGACGATCTCGTCGACGATGTCACCGCTCTCGAGTTGCGGCTCTCGGAGATCGACGACGAACGCCCGTACGATGGGCTGACGCTCAACGAGAAAATCGGGAAGGTTCGCGAACACGCCTTCCGTCGTGCTACTGGCGGCCACGGAAAGGCCGCGCTCGACTACAACGACGTCATGTGGAGTGTCTTCGACGGCGAGCCCGGCGCGAAGCACTGCTACAAGCTGATGCGGAAGGCCGCGGAGGCCCGTGGCTTCGATGTCGGTAAACAGGACGGGAGCAAGAAGCTCCTCGTCGACGCCGCCGAGGCAAAACGCGGAGCGGCGTTTTTTCCCGAGAACAAAACCGCCTCAGAGGGGGTGAACTGAAGATGGGTATTTTCCAGCGAGGAGTACCACCTCCTTTGGATTCGGTGTAAGTACGGTTGTAGTGTAGTGTGTAAGCAACTGTCGACTACCTGAGGGTCCGCCGAATCCGACGCCGTCCGACGCCGTCGTTGTCGGTCGAAAACGGCTGATTCGGTTTTGTTCTCAGGAAAAAGACCGCGACCGATCCAATGTCACAATCTCAGCCGAAGGCAGAATCGAGCAAAGACCTCGTCGATACCCTCGGAGACTTCCTCCGAGCGTACTACGACGATCGAGACTCCGGCCGAACCCAGATCAAGGAGCTCGCCCAGAAGTATCCCAGTGAACAGCGCTCGCTCGAGATCGACTACGATGACATCTACCGGTTCGACCCCGAACTGGCCGACGATGTCCTCGAGCAGCCCAAACAGATGCAGCGGTACTTCGAAGAGGCGCTGCGGCTGTACGATCTCCCGATCGACGTGAGCCTCGTGCAGGCCCACGCACGCATCTACAACCTCCCGGAGGAGTACACCTTCTACCCCGGCGAGTTCTCCCCCTCGAAACACCTCGGAGACTACCGGGGGATCCGCGGAGAGATCACAAAGACCTCCGATGTCTACCCGAAGATCGAGGAGGCCGCGTTCGAGTGCCAGCTCTGCAGCACCCTCAACCGGGTTCCTCAGTCCGAGGGCGATTTTCAGGAACCCCACGAGTGCAAGGGCTGCGAGCGACAGGGGCCGTTCAAGGTGAACTTCGATCAGTCGGAGTTCGTCGACGCCCAGAAGCTCCGGATCAAGGTACCACCGGAACTCGCCGACGGCACTGGCCAGAAGATCGACGCGTTCGTCGAGGACGATATCGCCGGCGACGTCACCGTCAGCGACCGAGTCGTCGTCTCGGGAATCATCCACTTCGAGCAGGAAACCGAGGGCTCGAAGAAGCAGCCAAAGTTCGACCCCTATCTCGAGGGCCACCACATCGAGATCGAGCAGACTGATCAGCAGGATCTCGATGTCTCTTCGGAGGAACGCAAACGGATCCAGGAACTCGCCAACGGTGCCGAGGGTGATCCTCTCGACATCGCCGGTCAGTCACTCTCGACGAAGGTCTTCGGTTATGACCTCGAAAAAAAGGCGCTGGTCCTCGCGATGACTTCGGGTGGCCAGATTCAGTACGAAGACGGCGACACCGACCGGTCGACGCTGAACGTCTTCCTGATCGGCGATCCCGGAACCGGCAAGTCGAAGCTCATCGACCGCGCTGAAGATGTCGGCTGGCGAACTGTCGGAGTGACAAGTCGACGAGCAACCGGGCCCGGACTGACGGTCTCCGCCGAACAGGACGACTTCGGCGACGGTGACTGGTCGCTCGAGGCCGGCGCGTTCGTGAAAGCGAACGGCGGTACGGTCTGCATCGACGAACTCGACGACATGGACTCCGAGGTCCGGTCGTTCATGCTTGAGCCGATGTCGAAGCAGAAGATCAACGCCTCGATCGCCGGCGAGCAGGCGACGTTCGAGACACGGGCCTCGGTGATCGCTGCGGGCAACCCGAAGCACGGCCGGTTCGATCCGTACGAACCCATTCCGGAACAGTTCGACTTCCGGTCTGACCTGCTATCGCGCTTCGACCTGATTTTCACCGTCCAAGACGTCCCCGACGAGGAGGGCGATCGGCAACTGGCCGATCACGTTCTCGACGTTCGTGATGTCGCGAAACGCGACAAGGACGATCTCGACGATGGGGACGATACTGCCGAGTCGATCGTCGACCCCGAGATCTTCCGGAAGTGGATCGCCCTCGCGAAGCAGCAGCCGGTTCCGCCATTCGAGAGTCAGGCTGTCAAAGAGCAACTACGCGAGAGCTACCTCGAGATCCGCAAGCTGTACGATGTCAGCGAGAACTCGCCAGTCCCGGTTACCCTACGCGACCTCGAGGGACTGGTCCGGATCGCGGAGACCGCCGCGAAGTTCGAACTCTCGGAGACGATCACCATGCGCCACGCAGAGATCGCGACCGAGATGGCCGGCCGCTCCATGCAGGATGTCGGGAAAAACGAGGACGGCGAGTACGACGCCGATATCGTCGAGACGGGCCAGTCGAAGAGTCAGAAGAAGCGGCGGAAACTCCTCGCGTCGACGATCAACGAACTCGAGGGCGAGTACGGTAACGGCGTTCCCCGCGAGCGCGTGATCGAGGCCATGACCGAGGACGACGACCGGTGGAACGCCGATCGGCTTCACTCGGACATGGACTCGATGCTTGAGGATGGCGTCGCGATCGAGCCACAGACCGACCATATCCGCTACCTCGGGAGGGCGTGATCATGTCCCAAACCGAAGCCACCTCGAGGGAGATCTACGAGAGCGTGGTCGACTACGTCGCACACAACACGGGCGGCGTCCAGCCCCCGCTGATCCACGAAGCGCCGGTCGTCTCGAGCGTCTCGTTGATCTATCCCGAAGAACACTCCTCACGGGTCCGGTCGGCGATCGCGGCGGCCACATCCCGCGGGGATCTCTTCCGCTACGTCGACGAGTCGGGCGACCACAAGCGGACCTATCTCGGCACCGATGATGCCGACGCGCTCGAGGACAGGATCAGGGAGTACCACGATCGTTCCGAGAGAACGACTCGCAACGGGGCGCTCTGTCTCAAGATCGCGAACCAGCGCGTCGGCGACCTCCGAGGTGAGGACGATGAGTGATAGCGACAGCGATCACTGTCTCGTCTCCGTGGACAGTGGGGCTCACGAGGGCGAATGGCTCAGGATGGTTGCCTGTCCGATTCCACACTGCGATGCAGTCCTGGGGGAGGATTACGGGCGGTTTGCGAGCCACTTGGCTGCTGAGCACGGCCCCGAAGACGTCGGGCTGTCGTCTGATGGACGCCGTGTCGCAACTGACGGCGGTACATCCTCGAGCGGTATGGAACGATTCGAGGGTATCGACGAGATCGTGCCGAACGGCGGTCGCGATCGCGACGGATCGCACCGAACCCTCGGACGATGGACCTTCGAATACACACCGGCACGCGAGTTCGTTGAAGACCGACTCGAGGGTCGCGTTCTCAACGCCTGCGCGGGCAAGACGCACCTCGAACACGACGGCGAGGTCGTTCGGAACGATCTCAACCCAGACCGAGACGCCGATCTCCACGTCGACGTGTGCGAGATAGCGGACCACTTCGTCCCCGGAGAGTTCCATACGGTCGTTTTCGACCCGCCGTTTGACGACCACCAAGCGGACGACAAATACGACGGGCTGCGCGCTGACGGCGTTCTCGAGGCGTTCAGCGAGTTCGCGAAGCTCGTCCGGCCGAACGGTCGCGTCATCACGTTCGGCTGGAACTCGTGGGGGATGTCGTCGGTGGACGCTTTCGAGCGCGAGGAGACGATCCTCCTCCAGCGCGGCCCGTGCCTTCGCGATGTTATCGTGACTGTGGACCGCCGGACGAACCATTCTATCACGGTGAAACGCAGCGGAAACACCCGCACACTACACACGGACACTGATCATCCAGTCTCACAGTCTGAAAACTCTATGCGAGCCGAGGGGGGGGTCAGACCGATGAGCGTCTTCGAAGACACCGTCGAACTCTGGCAGAACGCCCTCGAGCACGACGACGTCGAGACCGTCGACGGTCCGACCTCGATCGAGACGCTCCTGGAGGCACGCGACCACTTCGAGCAGCTGGACAACGAGCCCAGCGATGGCTGTCTCGTGATTGCCCTCGAGATGGCCCGCGAAATCTCTCGAGGCTGGGTCGAGACCACGGGCCCGACGACCCCGTCCGGCCACGAGGAGTTCCGTCCGTTCAACGAGATGGTCTCGGTCACGACTCGCGGTGGCACCCCCGAAGCGTTCATCTGCCGATCTGACGCCGTCCGCCTGGACATGACGATCCTCGATCCCACCGGCGTCGTCGCGATCGACTTCGAAGACATACTATGACCACACTCACCGACCACGACGACACGATCGAAAGCCTGCCGCCGAGCGCGAAGCTTGCCCTCTGGGTGCTCGAGTCGGAAGGCAAACTCACCCAGCAGGAACTTCGCAAGGAAACACGCCTCCACCAACGAACACTCCGCTACGCACTCGATCGCCTCGACGAGGAAGGGTTGATTGACTCTCGACCGAACCCGGCCGACGCTCGCCAGTCACTCTATTCGATAACGAAGTGAGAAGTCACGATATTCGTGACAATATCGTCTCTTAAGCGTCACTGTCTCTATATCTGATACCAAGCCCAAACTGGTGACGCCATCGGGGCGGATGATCCGGGGGCCGCCAGCGGAGGGTATCTTCTCATGCACGGCACACACGCTTTCTGTCCAGAGTCCGGTGCGTCGCTCTCAGAGGACACGATCGTCACCGATACCGGGCGCGAACTCCGCTATCCCGAGAACGATCAGGCGTACGGCGACGACTCGTACATCCTCACCACCGGCTCACGGTGCTCGAGCAAGATCGCGCTGATGAGCCGCTTCCGGGAGTGTCACGAACGGCACTTCGGAACGCGGTGGATCGACGAGGGCCGCGTCGAGAAGCTCTACCGGCGCGTCGCCATCCACCTCCGGAAGCTCAAGACTGACGCCGACGGCCAAGACACGACCCGCGACGAGTGGGTTTGGTTCGCCCTGGCCGAGCGCCTCGATCGGGAAGACGAGCCCACTGACTGGATGCATGCCCACGCTGATCAGGTCTGCCCGAACTGCGGTGGGCAACTGCAGTGGTACGACGCGCTGCGAGGTTCGCTCCCGAAGTGCGTCAACGACTGCTACGGCGACGGTCGATTCGTCGGCGGCGAGATCTGCGAACGCGTCGCGACGGTCTACAACCGTGCGTTCGGTGACGACATCGGAGGGGGCGTCAAACCGACCGAACTCGAGGTCGTTCCATGACCGTCCAGTCCATCAGTCCTGGTCTCCCGGTGGAGGTCCGCTTCGCCGGCCGTCGCCTCGAGGGCGTCGTCGACGAAGTCCGGTGGACGCCGACGTGGGGCGAACCGCGCTCGGAGATCGTCGTCGATGCCGACGGTACTACGATCACGACGGGACGCGCTTCGATCCAGCCCCGATGATGTCCGACGTCGTCCCTACCCCGTCGGACTGAGGGCTCCCCTTCACCGCTCCCGCTGACACACCTCGTTTCGGGACGGGCACCATCCCGCGACTACCGCTCGACCACGGGCCGTCCCGACTCGCGCTGGACCTGGCCGGGATGGCTTCTCGCTCACCACGAGATCCGGCGCACCCCCTTTCGAACGTGTCCGTCCTGCAGGCGGGCCGCGCTCCGTTTCAACCCTGACACACCACTCAAGCGCGGGCCGGGTTCGATTCCCGGCACGGATGTCTTTTCAACACGATGACTCAGCCAGCTGCCCTCGAGGAGCGACTCCGAGCCGGCGATCAGACGCTGGTCCGACTCCCGCTGCTCGGATCGATCACGTACAACGAGGCCCACGCGGGACTCCTCGGAGCCGCACACGGACTGGCGCTGGTCTGGTCACCGATCGCACGCCGGACGATCCGTCGCGAGCCCTGGTGGTTCGCCGGCCTCGTCCTGGCCGCGGTTGCCCTCGAGAAGCTCCGATGAGAAATGCCATGTCTGTCGAATCACCACGAGACGACCTGCTGTATCGCGCGAAGATCGAACTCATTTGCCTGGGGAGAACGCTGATGCCCGACGACGAAACCCTTGAACGGACGATCGGAACGCTCGCCCTGTTCGTTGTCTGGGCGGCGATCGTCCTCGGGCCGATGTTCACTAACGCGGATCCGCCGCGCTACGAGATCAGCATCGGGACGACCGCGATCGCGTTTACCATCCTCGGGAAGATGTGGGACTTCGAAGTGAAGCGGGCACTCGAGGCCGCCGTTCCGATCTCGACCGACGGTGGCCAGGCCCAGTCTCGAGACGACGATCGCGAAGACTAACCCATGACCGACGATGACCGCTGCGGCTCGACTGACACAGGCTCCGGACAGCCGTGCCAGCGCCCAGCGGGTTGGGGTACCGACCGTGACTCCGGTCCGTGCGTCGACCACGTCGACGACGATCGTGCCCTTCGGAAGTTCGACGAGGGCCGGCGCGAGAAGCTCATCGGCGCTGCAGAGACTGGCGCGTTCAAAGAGCACTGCGCCCAGTACGCCGGCATCACGGAACAAACACTCCGGAACTGGCTCAACTGGGGCGAGGAAGACCTCGAGGACGGTAAGGAGACCGACCTTGCGGAGTTCTATTTGGACTGGCAACGCGCGCGAGGTCGGGGTGTCGTCGAGCGCCTCGAGAACGTCGACGACGACTGGATCCTCGAGCGCGGGTTCGGCTACTCGAAGACCGAGAAGCGCGAGGTCGACATGGACGCCGACGTCGACGCCGATGTCGACGGGTCCCACGATGTCACCGCCGAGTTCGTGACCTACGCACCAGAGGACACGGAGGGCGACGATGGCGACGAGTAGCGAATCCCCGCAGACGGAGATCCTCACGCCGGCACCGCAGTACTCCGTCCACGAGAAGCAGCGGGAGGTCCTCGAGTCGGACGCCCGCTTCCGGATCTGCCGCTGGGGACGGCGGGCCGGGAAGAACGTCACCGGCGCGATCGACGTCATCGAGTACGGTCGCCAGCCGTGGGAATCGCAGTGGGGCCCCGACGATCCCCGGAAGGTCCTCGTCTGGTGGGTCGGCCCGACGTACGACCAGGCCAACAAGCATGGCTACGACAAGATCAAGAGCGGGATCCCGGACGCGTGGATCGCCGACTACGGTGAGTCGAAGCCGTACTTCATCGAGCTCATCAACGGCGTTCGAATCGAGTTCCGGACCTTCGACCGACCGAAGAGTCTGCAGGGTGAGGGCGTCGACCGGATCGTCCTC
Organism: Natrinema pallidum; assembly: GCF_005890195.1. NCBI lineage: Archaea > Methanobacteriati > Methanobacteriota > Halobacteria > Halobacteriales > Natrialbaceae > Natrinema > Natrinema pallidum. The sequence goes on from NZ_CP040637.1 coordinate 2,018,563, forward strand.
GACGAGGCGGACCAGATGCGCGAGGGGATCTGGTACGGTGACCTCGAGCCGATGCTGCTCGACTCGAGGGGCTGTGCGCTGTTCATCTCGAAGCCGTACCGACCGCGGTCCTGGTTCCACCGCTTCTACGACTACGGCCAGTCAGCCGACTTCCCCGAGTACGCCTCGTGGCACGCGACGTCCGCCGACAACCCGTTCCTCGCCGAGATCCCCGAGGACAAGCGCGGTACCGTCCCGCCGCACCTCTTCGAGCGCGAGTACCTCGCTGAGCTCCCGGACGACGGCGGGCAGGTGTTCCGCGAGCTCGACGACCAGCTGTTCACCGGCGACTACGACGTCGACGTCGCCCAGGAGTATGACCCGAGTGGCGAGTTCGTCGGCGAGGTCCGGCGTGATCCCGGCGCCGTGACCCGTCCGGTCGCGATCGGCGCTGACTTCGCCCGCTCTCGAGACTACCGGGTGACGATCGCTGTCGACGCTGCCGGCGAGCTGGCGTACTACCATCGTGGGCAGAACGAGTCGTGGGACGGCATCGAGGATCACATCCGCGGCGTGTACAGCGACTACGGCGGGGTTGTCCTCCCGGACGCTTCCCGGGACAACAAGATCGTCTCCGATCTCGCCGGCGCCGGCGTTCGGCTCGAGCCGGTCTCGTTCTCCCCGAAGACGAAGAAGCAACTCATCGAGACGTTGGCCACGCTCGTCGAGACGGGCGACCTCACCGTTCCCGACATCGAGGCGCTCGACCAGCTCCATCTCGAGCTTCGGCAGCTCCAGGAGGACGTCACCGACACCGGATACACCCGGTATCATGCACCCGAGAACGGGTACGACGACAGCGTCGACTCGTTCGCGCTGGCGGCGTCGAAGCTGGACGAGATCGCGGCGGCGGCGAGCCAGCGAGAGGCGCACGATCGGCGAGAAGAGGACGACACTGACCGCGGAGCCTACAGCATCTAACCATGTCAGACGATACACCCGACGACTCGATGACCAGCGACCTCGGCGGCGCCTATACCGAGATGATGAACAAGGCGACCGCGGCGAAAGCCGAGGAGAGCCAACAGCAGCAGTCCGAGAAGTTCGGGCAGGCTCGCGGCGGCGCGATCAAACCGCCGTACCCACCGAAGCAACTGGCGAAGCTCATCGAGCTGAACACGACCCACGCCAAGTGTGGGTTCTCGAAGGCTCGCAACGTCGCCGGCTTCGGCCTCGAGATCGTGCCGCACCCGGAGGTCGAGGACCCCGATGAGTCCCAGAAGGAGGACGCCAAGGAGTTCTGGTTTGAGGGCGATTCGACGTGGCAGGTCGGGCCGATGGAGTCCGAGCTCGCGACGCCAGCGGACGTCCTCGAGATGGCGTGGGCCGACTACGAGTTCATCGGCTGGCTCTCGATCGAGACGTTGACGAACATGGCCGGCGAGCCGACTGGCCTCGCGTACATCCCGGCGCCGACGATCCGGAAGCGCAAGGACGCACCCGGCTTCGTTCAGGAGGTCGACGGCGACCTGCAGTACTTCGGTTCGTTCGGTGACCGGTACGGCGACGACCGCACTTTCGTCGACGCGAACTCGGGCAACTACGGCTCGGGCGTCGACGGCGACGTCGCGAACGAGATCATCTGGAAGCGCAACCACACGCCGTTCGTCGAACACTACGGGACGCCCGACATCGTCCCGGCGATTCCGAACATCGAGGGTGACCAGGAGGCGCGGGCGTTCAACATCGAGTACTTTGACAACAGCGCCGTCCCGAAGCTGGCGATCATCGTCGAGGGCGGCACGCTCTCGGAGGAGTCGCGGAAGGACATCCGCAAGCTGTTCCACGACAAGCTCCAGGAGGAGAACCATCGGACGGCGATCCTCGAGGTGAACGAACTCCTCGAGGAGAAGGCGGGCCAGTTCGCCGATCCGAACAGTGACAGCGACCAAGTCCGGATCCGAGTCGAGCCGCTGACCGTCGGGATGGAGGAAGACGCCTCGTTCCTGGACTACCACAGCCACAACGAACACGAGATCCTCAAGGCCCACGAGGTCCCGCCGATCGAGGCGGGGACCATCGAGTCTGGCGCCTTCTCGACGGACGCCGAAGCCCAGCGGAAGTCCTACCTCGAAACGACGATCCAGCCGAAGCAGGAGGCGCTCGCCGAACTGCTCTACGAGACGATCCACGACGCCCTCGGCGTCACGGACTACACGGTCCAGTTCAGGGCCAAGGGCGTGGACACCCGGCTGACCGATGCCGAGGTCGTCCGGACGCGAGCGCAGGCGTCACAGGGGACGATGCTCGTCGACGAGGTCCGCGAGGAACTCGGCCTCGAGCCACTCGGGGGCGCGGCCGGGAACATGATGCTCGCCGAACTCGGCGGCATGGGTGGTCCGATGGGCGGCGGCGGTGTCGGGCAGGCGATCGAGGACCTCGTCGACGATCGCGTGGACGAAGTCCGCGACGATCTTCTCGAAGACGTCCGCACCGAGTCGCGGATCCAGACCACACCGGGTGACGACTGACCATGTGCCAGGCGCACCACACGGCCGGCCGCCGACTTCTGACGAAGGACCTGCCGCCGGAAGCCGAGCGGGCTGTCCGCGAGTTCTTCGGCGACTACACGGATGCGATCGATCCGATCCGCCAGGACCTCGTCGACGCGATCGAAGCCGGCGATGTCGATCCGTCGTCGATCAGCTCGATCCGAACGGAGGTGCGCCGCATCGCGGGCAACTACACCGACGATGTCCAAGTCGTCATGCAGGCCGGTACCGAACGCGGCCTCGAGGTCGGCCGACAGATCGCTGCCCGTCGTCACCAGCTGGACATCGCGTTCGACCTCGTCCCAGAGCGGACGCTCGAGGAGTTCTCGGACTGGGCCGAGACGGCGACGTCCGAAACGCTCGACACGCTGACCGAGGACACGGCCCGCTACATCCGTGCGGCGCACGAAGAGGGTCTCTCGATCGACGAGCTCACCGAGCGCGTTAACGACGAACTGTTCGACGGTCGCCTTCAAGACTGGCAGGCCCGGCGAACGGCACGGACGGCGACGGTCTCCTCGAGCAACGCCGGATCGCACACGGCCCACGAGGATGCGGACGGCGTCGTCGCCGAGGAGTGGGTTGCGTCGCTCGATGGCCGGCAACGTGACTCCCACGCCGACGCCGACGGCCAGATCGTCGCGGTCGGCAACACGTTCCTGGTCGGCGGCGCGGAGGCCCGCCACCCCGGCGACCCGAGTCTCCCACTCGAGGAACTCGTCAACTGCCGGTGCGTCGCGGTGCCAGTATTCCGCGACGAGCTCACCGATGACGAGTTCGCACAGCTCGAGTCCGGCGGCCGGCTGAACGTCTGACGCTACTTTTCATCGATGACCCAGGGAGCTCCCGACTACCCTGTGCGAGGATGACCGGGCGAGACGGACTATGACAGACTCAAACAGCGACAAAGAGCGCGGCGAGAAGCGCGGTATCCTGTCGACCAATCGAGCCCGGAAGCAGCAGGATGCCGACGCGGACGCCGCCAACGACACTGCGGAGGACTGACGCATGACGGTCCAGAAAGGCGAAACGTTCGACAAGCGCGTCGAGTTCAAGGCGCTCGACGACGACCGCCGCGTCGCCATCGGCGGCGTGATGGTCCCCGAGAAGGTCGACCTCCAGGGCGACTGGCTCGAGCCGGACCTCATCGAGCAGTTCAGCGACGGGTTCATGCAGCGGCTTCAGTCGACCGACGGCGAGGCCTCCCCCGGCGTGATGCACGCCGTATTCCCCGAGGACCACGTCTCGTTGGCCGAGAACCGAGTTCTCGAGGAGAGCCAGAAGATCGGCGGCAAGGAGTTCCCCGCCGGCTCGTGGGTCCAGGGCTGGAAGTTCGAAGACGACGAACTCTGGGGCCTTGTCCAGGACGACGTCCTCTCGGGCTATTCGATCGGCGCGACCGAAGTCGAGTGGTCCGAGTCGATGCCGCAGGACGACCTCCCCGAGAAGGTCGACGTCGCCGATAACTACCCCCAGGACGAGCCGGTCTGGCAGATCCTCGACGGCAAGGTCGGCGAGGTTTCCTCGGTCGACATCCCCGCAGTGCCGGACGCCGTCATGGTGGCGGCGAAGGCGGGCGGGACGAAGTCGATCCTCGACCAGGTCGGCGGCAAGAACGAGTTTGTTGCCGTGATGGAAGACCGCGGCGCCGGCGAGGACGAAGCCGAGCGCCTCTGGCACTACCTGCAGCGCGCCCTCGAGGAGACCGACGGGAAGGCCGCCCCACAGCCCAGCGACTCCACGCTGACGCGCTGGGGTCGTTCGATGTGGAATTCCATCACCGGCAGCGGTGACGACTCGAAGACGGCGGCCACCGACGGTGGCGCCGAGAAGGAGTCGCGAACGCTCTCGAAGGACAACCGCGATCGCCTGATGGCGGCCCACGACGCGATCGAGGACGCGCTGGAGTCGGACGTCGACTTCATGCCGAATCGGTTCTCCGACGATCCGACGGTCGACTTCGATGTCGCCGACTACAGCGGCAAGGCAGCACCGACTGACAAGGACGCCCCCGGCGGCGAGACGCCGGACGACGACACGAAAACCATGAGCGACGACACCAAGACCGAACTCGAAGAGAAGATCGACGCGCTCGAGAAGCGCATCGACGCGCTCGCAGAGGAGAAGGACGACGACCCTGACAAGGACGACACCAGCGACCTCGAGGACAAGATCGAGGATCTCGAGGACAAGATCGACACCCTCGCGGAGGCCAGCGGCAAGAGCCAGCAGCTCGAGGGCGGCGAGGAAAAGGACGACGAACCGAGCAAGGCCGACATCCTCGGCCTGTAATCTGAGGTGACACAAGAATGAGCGCAACTCCCGACGACGCACTGAAGCAGATCACGACCGGCGACCTCGGCGACGGCGGCACCCTGCCGCGCGAGATGTTCGACGAGTTCTTCACCGAGGTCCAGGACGAAGCCATGGCGCTCGACCGGGTCCGAGCGGTCCCGGTCGGACGCTCGAAGACGCGGATCCCGAAGATCGGCGTCGGCGAGCGCCTGCGGTCCGGCCAGGACGAAAACACCGACCAGACCGAGTCGGGCGTCAACACCGACTACGTCGACATCGACTGCGAGAAGGGCTCGATCTACTGGTCGCTCACCCGGGAGACCGTCGAGGAGAACCCCGAGCGCGAGAACCTCGCGGACACTATCCTCTCGATGATGGCCCAGCAGTGGGGCGTCGACACGGAGGACCTCGGCTTCAACGGCGACGAGTCCGACACCGGCTTCGTCGCCCAGAACGACGGCTGGATCCAGATCGCGACGGACCGGGGGTCACCGGTCTATCACCACGACGACGCCGGCGACGGTACCGGCACTGCCCAGCCGATCAACAACTCGCTGTTCCACGGCGCTATCCAGACGATCGACTCGAAGTACCTGCGCGCGGATCCGGTGTTCATGGTGAACACCAAGCAGCTACAGGAGTACGCGAACAACCTCATCGGGCGGGAAGACGGCCTCGGCGCGCAGGTCCTGCTCGGCGACGCGGACGTCAACCCGTTCGGCTACGACATCGTCGGAACGGCAACGGTCCCCGAAGGGCAGGCGCTGCTCACGCCGCCGTCGAACCTCATCTACGCGCTGCGCTACGATGTCCGCGTTGAGGTCCTGCAGGAGTCCGACGAGGTCTTCGACAACGACCTCTACGCGAAGTACAAGATCGTCGGCAAGGACGACTTCGAGATCGAGGACGAGAACGCGGTCGTCCGCATCGAGGGCATCGAAGAGGTCAGCGCGTAAGCGCGTGATCTCTGATGTCTGAGAACGTCACCGTGCGGCTGACCGAGGACGGTCCGGCGCGGATGCGCGGCAACGGCGAGACTTGGGAGCGTGGCGACACGCGCGAGGTCACGCCGGAACGCGCCGAGGCACTCCTCGAGACCCACGACTACATCGAGATCGTCGACGAGAACGAGACGGACAGAGAGAGTAGCGATCTCGCTGACAAGACCCACGACGAGCTGAAGGAGATCGCCGAAGGGCGAGGCATCGCCGACGAGATCGATCTCCGAAGCAAGGAGTCGATCATCGACGCCCTCGAGGGGTAACCCATGCCCAGTGATCCGGAACGCTACCTGTCGGTCGGCGACCTCGAGGACGAACTACCGTTCTCGCCGTCTGCCTTCGATGTCGACAACACCGAGACAAATGCCGACGGCAACACGGACTGGGATAACCTTCTCCAGCGGCTTCTCGACGAGGAGTCGGACCGCATCGAGCAGATGGCCAGCACGCTGTTCGTTCAGACTGAAACGAGCGCAACGCTCTATGGCGACGAGGACACCGTCGGGGACGACCTCCCGCTCCCGGATCGCCCCGTAGTCGACGTCGCGTCGATCGGCGTTGACGGCGATCCCCTCGAGGTCGGGACCGACGTTCGCGTTCGCGAGACGCACGTCGAACTCCTCGACGATGCGGCGATCTACAGCTGGCCCGACGGCCCGATCGAGGTCACGTGGACCTACGGCTACGACGCAGTTCCGGGCGACGTCCGCGACGGCCTCGTCCGACTGGTCCGGTCGCGCCTTGAGCGGATCCAGTCCGACGGCCTCGAGAGCGAGGGGCTCCCGACGGGGCAGTCGGCGAGTTACCGGCCGCCCGAGGAGATCGTCGCCGCAGTTGCAGACGATGTCGGGGGGTACAGCCCGCCGAGCTACTTCGGCGGCACAATGGTGATCTGAGATGCGCCACCGCCTCGAGACTGGTCTGACCGACCGCGTCGACATCTACCGGCGCGAGAAGGTTGACGAGAACGAGATCGGAGAGCGGATCTACGGCTGGGCTCCTGTCGCCAGCGATGTTCCTTGCCAGTTCGACGATGAGTCGACTGAGTACGTCCGCGGGGATACCGGCGAGGAGGTTCGAACACCGGCTACGGCAACGTTCGACGGCGCTATCTCCCTCGAGGAGGGTGATCGACTGGAGTTCAGCGCCGGATGGCACGAAGTGACCGGCATCGACGAGACGGTTGACCACCGGCGCGGCACCGCCGTCTCGGTAGACGCCGAACTGCAGGAGAGCGACCCGCTGGCCGACGCGGATATCGTCGGGGGATCTTAGCATGGACGTCACTTTCGAGTGGGACGGCCTCGCCCCCGACGAGTTGGTCGGAGTGTTCGACGCCCTCAACGATGAACTCCAGTCCGAACTCAAGTCGGCGGCTACCGATATCGGCGTCCGCATCCGCGGAACGGCCCAGCGCCTCGCGCCGGTTGATGAAGGGCGGCTGGAATCGTCGCTCGAGCACGTCGTCGAACAACTCGCCCAGCACCGACTTCGCGTCGTCGTCGGCACGAACGTCGAGTACGCACCCTACCAGGAGTTCGGGACCGCAGTTATGGACGCCCAACCGTATCTGCGCCCGGCCCTCGAGGAGGAGAAAGACTGGATCGTCGACCGCGTCGAGACAGCGGTTGAAACAGCAGCACAGAACGCGGGGTTTAGCGTATGACACGAAAGCGTGCGGACGACCTCCTCGTCGACATCGTTGGCTGGCTCGAGAACGACTCCACGATCCAGAACCGCCTCGGCACCGATGGCGAAGTCGTCACGTACGGGCAGGCCGAGGAGCTGCCGGCGTTGGCGATCGCCGTCACGGTGATCCCCGGTGCGTCAGACCGCGACAACCTCCGCGAGGACAAGACGATGATCGTCGAGGTCGAGATCTCGGCCTCAAACAGCTGGGTCGAGTCCAACACCACACTCGAACTCGAGCAGCTGGCCGGCGACGTCGACGACGCCCTCACGCAGCACCGCGACGGCTGGACCGCTAACGGCCAGTCCGGCGGTACAGGTAGCATCTCTCCCGACACGAACAGACCTCGCTACTCCGGAGTTCGGCGCTACGACTTCGGACGCAACGATCCTGGATCAGCACACGACTGACACATCATGAGCATAACAGAAACAAATAACACCAAAGTTACTGGGTCCATCGTCGCCGTCATCCACGTCGACGAAAGCGGGACGGACCCTGAACGCACCGTTCTGGCACTCGCCACGAAAGACGATCTCTCGACACCAATCAGCGAGGACAACGACGACTTCAACCCCGGGAGCAAGCGCACGACCCAGCGCATCCGGACGAACCACACGATCGACCTCGAGGTAACGTCCGCACTCGCGCCGGATCTCGAGACCCTCGAACTCGTCGGTATCGTCGACACCGACGGCAAGGTCACGTTCGACAAGAGCGCCCGGGAGATCAACGAGGCCGACGACCAGTATGTCGAACTGGCGTACTTCGACTACGAGCCGGACTTCTCAACGGTCGACGTCGTCGCCGACTCCGAACTGCTCAGTCGCTTCGCCGATCTCGAGCTCACCAGCCCGGAGGTCGACCCGTCGTCAACGCCGCCGCAGGTCTCGTGGACGTGGTGGGTCGAAGGTGGCTACTGGATCGACTACACTCCGGAGGCCTAATCCATGGCAGCAACAGTCTCGAACCCCACGGCATCGAACGCGGCGCTTGACGCGCTACAGTCTGAGCAGGAACAGGCCAGCGCCGAACTGCAGGCACTCGACGAAACCCGTCGGCAGCTCGAGACTGCGTCGGAGCCGGATCAAATGCTCGACACCGACGCCAAGCACGAGCCCGAGGGAAGCCTCGGCTACGAGATGACACAGACTCGTCGGATCGGCTCGATCGTGCTCACCGTCGACGGCAATTCGATCCGCGTCGGGAAGCCCTCTGGTCGCGCTGGCATGGAGATGCTGGATACGTTCGACGAGATGGAGCAGTCTGGGAAGAGTCTGCGCGACCAGGTCGAGTACGCGTGGGCGACCCTCGAGGAATGGTCACTCGACGAGGAGTACGACGTCGACCACTGGTCGAACACTGTCGGGACGATGGACGCGATCCAACTCTGTCGAAACATCGCGCTGGGGGGAAACGATCCTCGGAGGTAGCGGAGTTCGCTACCTCTGACTACGGCCAGAATCGCGGCGATCTCTACGGGCACATCGGCGTAACTGGCCCGACGGAGTTCGCGCAACTTCCCGCAGAGGACCAGGTCTTCTGGAATAACTGGTTTGCCGAGGCGTGTAAGCGCGCGAACGAACGTAACGAGTCCGTTCAGGACGTGATGGAAGGATTTTGATGCACAATGGCTGAAGCTTTCGACCTCGGAGGTATCCTTGAACTCGACAGTAGTGAGTTCGTCGCTCCAGCGGAGGATGCGGCCTCGAGTAGCGAAGACGTCGGCGACTCGGCCGACACCATGTCCGAGTCGCTGTGGGACGTCGAACCCGCTGGCGTCGCTGCTGGCGGAGCTCTCGCCGGCGTCGGGACGGCTGCCCAAGGCGTCCTCGACGACACGCAAGCAACACGCGAGAGTCTCGGACGGACGGCGACCACGATGGGGCTCACGCGCGACGAAGCCGAAGACCTCGCGACGAGCATGTCGAACGCGACGTTCCCACTCGAGGATGTCCAGGGGACGATGGACTCGCTCGCCCAGCAGGGCATCGAGAGCGAGGAGAAAATGCGCGAGGTCGCCGGCGCTGCAGACATGGTCGCTGACGCGACCGGGACGACCGCCGAAGCCGTCGCGCAAAACGCTGGCCCGGCGCTGGAAGCGATGGGCGAGGACACCGCGGACCTCGAGGAGCACATGGACACGTTCACTCATGTGGCTCGGAACACGACGATGGACGTCGAGGACTTCTCGAAGATGGTCCGGAAGACTGGCCCCGAAATCGAGGAGATGGGGCTGTCCGTCGACGACACGGCGGCGATCATGGCTGCACTCGAGGACAAAGGCATGGACAGCCGGACAGCGATGCGAGAGTTCCGGCAGGCCTCGAACGACGCCGAGGGCGACCAAGACGAACTCATGGACTCGCTCGGGCTGACGAGCGAGGAACTCGAGGCCCAACAGGAGGCGCTCGAAGACGCCGAAGGGACGACTGAAGACCACGCCGAGGCGGCCAACGAGTCGCTCAGTGCTCAGGATGACTTCCGTGCGGCACTCGAGGACGCGAAGCTCGCCGCGAGCGACTACCTCGAGCCGCTCTCGGCACTCGCGCCCGTTACACAGGCAGCCGGAATCGGTCTCATGGGCCTCTCGGCGATCAACGTCTCTGCGGTCGCGCCGTCGTTCGCAGCTGTCTCCGCTGCGGCCGCGCCGATCACTGCCGTCGTCCTCGGCCTTGCCGCCGCTGCGACGGCTGCATATGTGATCTGGGAACGCGATATCGGTGGCATTCAGGGGAAGACCGCGGCCGCGAAGGAGTTCATCGTCGACGCATTCGGGACAGTCTCCGATTTCGTCGCCTCCGCAATGGACACGGTCGACAAAATCCTAACCGAGTGGTCCCCGAAGAAGATCGTCAGCGAGGCTGTGGACGCTGCCACGGATGTCTTCTTCAATTGGCATCCGGCCGGGATCGTCTGGAGCAAGCGCGAGCAGATCATGGAGGCGCTCCCGACCGCCGAAGACATCGGCGAACGGATGGGCGATATCGGCGGCGAGATCGGCGACATGTCTGCCGACTATCTGTCCGACTCGTGGAATGCGATCATCCCGGCCGAAGTCGGCGTCGAGCCCGTCAAACTGCCAGAAAAGGAGATCGATGCGGGGCCGCTCGGCTCTACGACCGTCGGCGGCCAGACCGTCTTCGAGGGCGTGACGTTCGACCTGCCGCAGCTTGCGACTGGCGGGAAGATCACTGGAGACGGGATCTTTCGTGGCGGTGAGGAGGGTGACGAGCTCGTCCTCAACGCTGACCAAACTGCGGAGGTCGAGAAAGGAGAGCTCGATCTCGGTGGGGCGTCGTCCGATCGCGTCGAATCACTGCTCGAGCAGATCCTTACCGAACTCTCGGCCCTCGGCGGGCCACTGGAAGTCCGCAACGCCAAGATCGACGCCTCGTCCCTGACCGACGGCACGGTTGAACTGGTCGACATGGTCCTCGAGCAGCGTGGCGACGAGCTCGATCGACTTGGAGAACGGAGGACTGACGCATGACCTTCCGGCTTGAGATCGGATCGGCGTCTGATCCGCATGTCATCCCAGGTGAGCGCCTGACTGCAGTCGGGCAAGCCAGCCTCGAGCACACGGCCGTCTCGGACATCAAGGTCAGCGTCGCGCCGAAATCGGACGTCTACAAGCGGCTGTGTCTCTCACCGGTCAGACTGTACTACGAGGACCAGATTTTCTTCCGCGGCAGGCTCCGAAAAGCGCAGGACCGTGGCGGCGTCACAACCCTGCGCATCCGCGGCAAACTCGAGGAGTTGGAAGAGGACACTGCGATCGCCACGTACCAAAACCAGCCCGCGTGGGAGGCAGTCGTGGACTATCTCAACCGGACCCCCGCGAACGCGACCGTCCACGAGCCATACATCCGGACTATCAGCGATGAGAGTCTGATATACGATACTACGGAGTTTAGCTACATCGAAGATATCGTTGTCAACGACGAGACCGACCCGGTCGTCATCGGCTCCGACGATGTCCAGTTGGCCCAGACTTGTTGGTTCCGCGAAGCGGAGAACGCGGATGACCTTGTTGGAGATATCGTCGATGTCCCCGACTACAGCGAGGACTACAGTAACTTCGAGGCGGTTGAGATGACATCCGCAGACGATATCCTCGGGATCGATTTCGTCCCGGAGTACACCGTCCCTGGCGACGATCTCGATATCCGACTCCGGTTTGCATTGGACCAATTCAGCGGGACGATTGAGGCCAAAATCAACGGCACAACAGTCTATGAACTCTCCTATCCAGATGGCCAGAACGCCGACCGCGAAATCTCCTGGGGTGGGCGTCGGAACTTCACGCTCGAGGTCGACGATCTGGAGGCCGGATCGACGGCCACGTTCACTCTCGATCCCGTCGACTGGTACAATGGCTCGGTGCGGGTAGACTGCATGGCCCTATTCGACACCGGAGACCGGTACGATCATCCTGCTGCAGTCTTCGACTACACATTCTCCGATGATGTTGACACGATGTACTATACACTCCCTGGGCCGGAGCTCTACCCCTCCTCGTTCCCGGTAAAAGTCGGCCCTGACGAACGGATTTGGCACGTCTCGGACTCGACACTCGAGACCTCGATCGATGACACGTCAAACGGGCAGGCGCTCCGACTGAGCCCCAACGGGAGTGAATTTGTCAATGAGGCTAATTCGGAGGTCATTAACGCAGACTTCGACGCAGCGGAGATCTATGGAGTGAGCATCCACCCCGAGATCGTCCTCTCAAGATATTCCTCCGACCCGACGTCGACGCCGACAAATGGCGACACCGGTCAAATCTGCTCGTCCATCCGTCTCACGGTCGCGACCGATGATCTCGCACTGATCGACGGCGAGGAGGCCTTCAAGAAGAACACCTGGCTCGCAAACCTGCAGGACCTCTGCGATCGGGCGGGCTACCGTCTCGTCGTCGACCACCGGGTCGAGGACCTCACCGTCGAAGCGTTCCGGCGTGGGGATCCCGACCTCGTCCAGCCCGCAGACTGGACGACTGACGGCCAAGACTCGGTCCAGACGAGTCGGCAGACGCGAGACTACTACAACATCGCTCGAGTCCAAGGCGATGGGATCAGCACTGAACTCTACGATATCGATGATATCCAGCGGGTGGCAAACGAAGCAGGTATCAGCGAAGAAGAAGCCGAGATCCCGCGCGGATTCTCCGAACCGACTGTCTCTGACATAGACGAGTTGAGGCGACTAACGAGAGAGTATCTCCGCGACGGGGTCGCAGGTGACCAGTTCTCGGGCTCAATCGATATCGTCCCGCAATACATTCGCCCGGGATACCCCTACCAGCCCGAGGAATTCGGCGGGAGGTTGGTCAACGCCGAGACCGTCACGTTCTCTTTCGGCGCGGACGGTTCAGGATCGATCGATTTCGGCGTCCGTGACGGCCTGACACGCTATGTGCAGGACCTCCGGAGTGGTGACAACTGACCATGCAACAATCAACAGCTTGGACGATCGCCGGCGCGGTCGTCGACGGCGGCGTCGAAACGACCACGATCGAAGCGCAGCCCACGGGGTCCGTCGAGTTACGCTGTCTGTTCGAAACCGAGACCGACGAGATGCCCGCCTCAGGGCGGCAGTACTACCGCCACCTCCGTCAGTACCTCGAGTACGTCCACACCGTCCAGACTGGCGAGACCCACACTGGCGAGGTCTGGGTGCAAGAAGAGGCGAATCCGAACGACCCTGTCAGCTCACATATCGTCGACGTCGTCCCAGGGCAGGGGGTCCGCGATATCGACCCGTTCTGGGGCGTGATCGTGGGGGGATCCGACGACTCTCGAGGGTTGCCTGACTACCGCGACCTCACCCTCGAACTCGTCTGGATCGCGCCGCGATCGGCCTACGCCGATCGGGCGGCCGTGGAGGCTGCGGTCGCGACCGCCCCGATCGACATCGAATAGCTCGCTAACTAATCCGCTGTTCAGTTCACGCACTTATGACAAACAACATCGATCACACAGTCGAACCAGTCCTCGAGATCAAAGCCGGCGACGACCGCCCGTCGCTCGAGTGGCAAGCAACGCGCGGCCGACTCAACCCCGAACCCGTCGACCTCACCGATGCCTCGAGCGTCCGCATCTATCTCCAAAACCAGGAAACGGGCGACCTTCTCGTCAACGCCGAAGCGGAGATCGTCGATGCCACGAACGGAGAGTTGCGGTATGAGTTCGCCGAAGGAGATACCGTTCAAACCGGCGAAAATCATGCGGAGTTCGTCGTCAACTACACTGACGGTGATGGAGAGACGTTCCCGTCGAACGACTTCTTGGTCGTCTGGGTCGACGAGACGCTCGATCGCGAGATCGGCCCCGCGGACCTCGACGAGGCGGACGCGACGGTCGGCGTGTTGACCGCCGACGAAGTCCGCACCGATCTGCTGTCGGTGCGATCGGAGGAGGCTATCGGATTGGGAGCTCCCGTAGACGCGGCCGGTAATGACATCACTGGTACCGGAGCAATCGAGGGGCAGTCGGCAAGTATCAGTGGTCAGGTAGATGCGACATCAGCAAGTGTAGAGCAAGCAGAGATCAATCCAAACGGCCCGATGCCCGGCGTAGGCGAGGTGCAGTCGGCCATTGACGACGTGGCAGCATCGGGCAACCCCGGCATCGTTAAACTTCGCCCCGGCGTCGATTACGGCGGGGGCGGAGACTTCCCGTGGTCTGTCAAGTCCGGGGTAACGCTCGACTATAACGGTGCGTTTGTCGATAAGCAGACGGACACTGATATTGTCCACGTTGAGGGGGGTGCCACAGTTAGAGATCCAAGACATACCCTCTCGAACATCACGTTTACATCGACCGTATTCCGCTATTCAGGCAACTTCGGTAGCTACGAAATGGAGCGCCGGACCCGCGTTGAGGGTGGTTTAACCGTCGGCACAGTCGGCCAAGGGACATTGCATTATCTCACTGACGACGGTTCTGGGGTCGTGTTCGTGAGCACATCCCACCAGACGAACGGGATCGGAACCGTCTACGATCTACATCACAACGGATCGGGGTTCATCAACGGCAACCGCTTCGAGGGGAAGCACCGCCACTATGAGACAGGAATCCATCATCATGGCTCTGGTACAGGAGAGATTAATGCGAACGTCTACGGCGGAACGTTCCAACCAACACCAGACTCAAACAAATTAATGCACCAAGAGATTGGCGCGAACACCGTCATACGAGCACTAACATGGGACCCGGGAACGTATGGAACCTCAACCCCGTGGGAGATTACTGGCGGAGGCCGGACGGTGCTGTTTGATCAGGTGTCGGCATGGGATGAGACCTTTACCTCATCAACTGAGAACAGTAATAACGCCATTGTCAGGCTCGATTCTGGTGGCAGAATCAAACAAATATACGACGTTGACAACGGCCACAAGATGGATCAACGATTTGATGTTGGGTTCATGCAGTGGTTCATCGACGGTACATACACTCTATCCGTTGGAGAGGGGAGTATCGACCTCAAGGAGAGCGACCTTCGAGGGATGCCAAAATACACCGACGACGCAAATGCCCCGGCAGACTCGCTCTACTACGACACGACCGACGGACAGTTGGAATACAAAGACTCTGGCGGAACGATCCACCCGCTCGGATAGTTCTAAGTCTGTGTAGGTGTATCGACGCTTAGCAAACAACCCGTTTTGAAACAAACTCATGCCCCGATTAAGATCCTCGAGATTGTCCGAGCACCGACTGAGCGAAGTCCACGTGATCATGCGGGTCGCGGAGAGCTACAGCTCACCTGTCCAGACGACCAGCACTCGGGAAAACTCTGTGAGTCGGATGTCTATGTCGTTCATCCCGGTCGAGTTCGACTTCGAGACCGGGCGACTCGGCGATGGCCGACTCGGTGCGTACCATCTCGGCGGCGGGATCGTCCGGGGTATCGCGACGACCTCGAGCTGCAACAGTGGATTTTGAGGGGAAGACAGTAACTGAAGTGACGAAGACGGGAACAGGCCCTTCTTTCAAAACCACAGCTATCACCGATGGAGCACCTGCTAATCCTTCGAGAGTCGACATTCAGATAAAAACGACGGGCGGGACTGGCACTCTCGAGAGCAACGTCACCGTGGGGATGTTCCTCGAACTATGACGTGTTACTTCGAACCCTTAGCAGACAACAGTTCAACGGTGCGTTCTACAAGATCTGTTTGAAAATATATTTGATTAGCTGTTAATCGTCATTCAATAGAGTCTCTGAGCGGCTCTGGGGCAGCGCAGCGTGAATCCGGTGGCCTTGTATAGCCATTGCCCGATGTCGCACAGCAATAAGGGCACGTATGAAATCAAGTACTGTTGTCACTGGATCAACCGTTGAACCAGGTCGATCTTCCCATCTGATGGGGACCTCTGTGATAGATAAATTCAGTGCACCAGCAATCGCTAACATTTCAAGATCCCACGCAAAATCTTCCTCATAGAGGTGGTCTCGGATCAGGTCCCACGCTTCAGCAGTCATTGCCTTTGCACCACACTGGTAATCATAGAGTTGTGTTGGCAGTGACCGTCGAGCAAGGAAAGAAAATCCGTTTCCTAAGAACCGCCGTACTGTTGTCTGATGAGAGTTTACTGTCGCTTTTGGATGACGACGGGAACCAACCGAAACATCAGTATCCCCATCCAGAACTGGTTGGAGGACCGCACCTACAGAAGATACCGGGGTGGAGCCATCTGCATCAAGAAATAGGAGGATATCTGTATAGAGTGACTCAAATCCCGCGGTAATGGCTGCCCCTTTCCCTCGTCGATCAGAAGACGTTGCGACCGTCGCAGTCGTCTCCTCAAGGTGACGTATAACACCTTCTGACTGAGGATCATCCAGTTCGATACGGATCTCTTCTGGTTGCAGTTCCCGTTCAAGTACTTCGATATAGGAGATTAGTAACTCAACATCTGGTCGAAAGGCAGGTATTACAATTCCAACAGACATCATATAACCACCCCGATATAGGTCGAATTCTCACCGATATGCGTTAATGATTCCACAACCCCCTCAGCTAACATAGCGGCAATTTCCGTACTGGTTATATATTAAGCTACCGAAGTGAATGGCCTGTCATTGAATACCCACAATCGATCAGAAGTCCTTACAACATCAGGTCATCTATGACGGGTTATTGTTATATTTTTCACTTCAACAGTCACCTGTCCGTTTGCGATACCTCGATATTCAAGGTTTTCGTTCGGTTCCTCAAGATTAAATGAGAGTGACTGAGTTGTCCATTTGTCTGTAGGCGAGATTTGCTTGGATTTAAGCACTTCTTTCCCATTACCTGATGCTGCGTCTATTTTCAGATAACCGTCGCCTTTAACGCGTATTTCATAGGTGATTGTGTAATTGCCACCAGGTAGTTTTTGGTACGGACCATACCAGACCGTGCTTGCTTTCGATGGATCGTCTCGTACAATCATCCCATCACTGATCTGAGCCCCACGCACCTCAAAACTGGATATCGGTATGGATTGTGACGCGGAAACCTGATTTGCTTGATCTATATCGTTTCGTTCGAACAACCAAACACCGTCATTAGCGCTTACAAGTGCGTAATTGTCTGCGAGATTGAAAGATTTGAGATCAAAACTATACCAATCCCCATACGAGGTGGTGTCGATTAAGACATAATCAGGTAATTCTCCGTGAGGTGGTGTCATATAGCTATGTTCTCTCTCAGCGAGATGAGGTTGGAGATTAGACAGAGTTGATATAGATGCATCGTCGGGTACTAGTTCGATCTGCTGATTGATGGCATCTATATGTTCATCCGAATCAGGCACTTGCTCAGTCTGAACCACAAAAACCGCACCCAAGCCAGCGTGGAATACAACCATAACTGCCATTGTGAGGGCTAGATAGCGTTTTGTTGAGTGAGATAAATTCATCTTCTCCAAAGCTCTCACTAACCCAATCGCAGCAAATGGGAGAATATACAACGAATAATGTGCTCCGAATCCAGCGTATACATTTCGAGAAGTAAGCAACCAAGCATAAAGTAGATAAGGGGATAAAGAAAAAATGAAGGTTATATCCAAGAACGCAATAAACAGCATCGGTGCTAAGAACAAAATTAGGTGTTCAATTTTGAAAGCTGCCCCATCTATTAATTGTGAAATCAATACCTCTGGGTTGGTGAACTGTGATATCTGTGAGGGAGAAGCCGTCCCAAATTGTGCCTGACCGGCTTGTGAGAAATACTCCATTGCCCAGACTGTAAATCCAAAATACAAAACTCCTACGCCAGCGAGGAGAAGCAAGCGCCGGGCAGTAACTGAATCCCCATTCACGTGCCATTCTTCCAAAGCAAGCCCCAAAAGGAACGGAACAAAGAGAATTACAATGAATTCGTTCGTAAGGTAGGTGAGAATACTAAGGATTGTGAACGCTCTCCATGCCCGCTGTTTGTATGCGAAATAAAGGCTGAACAGGAGAACAGGGAGGAATACCTGTTCTTGATAATCAAAAAGCCAAGCTTCAACCAAATATCTATTTGATATAAATCCAAAAGCAATACCCAGTGCTAACCAACCCGAATCTAGTGCTTTATCGGCAACGTACCAAAGCATAGCAAAGCTAAGGGCTAAAAGCAGTGACTTGAAAATAAGAAGGTACTCTGGCCCTGAGAATACAGAGTACCACATGATTGTCACAAAATTTATTGGGGCAAAGTGACGTGCGAAATACGACTGTTGAAGGAGTGGTGAATAAAAGAATTGGTCAGTGTGAAGTGTTGTCCAAAACGCACCTACGTATTGTCCTAGATCAAGAGCACCAGTTTTGAATGAATTATGTAACGAAACTGTATAGACACTGGCACAAAGAAAGATTAGACTTGTGAGTGGCCAAACGATGTTCTTTGGTTGTGTGAGTCGACGGATAATCGAATATCTTCTCCCAGACGCCTTTTGTACGGCGTTTGAGATATTCTGAGTTGGTTTATTCATGGTGCTTTGATCTGCCACGTGAACAGGCTCTCTGCGACATAATTGAGAACCAAGCTGATTCCAATCCCGATTAGGTTCGCAATTGTCGGCCATACATCTGCGCCATTAATGATGAATTCAATATCTGTCCTTGCTGTAAGTACCCACAGAACGCTGAAAGCAACCGTAAGGCCTCCAAGTCGTACAAGATGTGACCGACCCCATCGACGAATAAACCCCCTCACTGAGACTGAGCCTTGATTTGCGAACGTAAAACGATCGTTCAGAATGAACATTAGCGATATCGATATTTCTGCTCCAATCGCTTTTGCAGGAAGTGGTCGGATCATAATTCCTATAGTCAGAAGAGCAATAAAAAACGTCTCAATGACTGCCCCGATAGCTCCAATTGAGATGAATTGCATAATCCGTTTCCCCGACAGAAGATCAGAATGGTGTTGTAACATCGTTTTGGTCAAACTGGTAACTAAGTTTGTATGCTAAGAGCGCTCTCTTATATCCTTCCTTCTAGCTAAGCTGGATTGAGAATGCGTCGACAGTTTCCTGCGACTCGACATCGTACTCGGCGAGGCGATCGGCAGCCAGGAGATGTTCGTGATGATCGTCCAAAGATACCGCCGGAATTAGCTGCGACTTCGCATATGATTTGTCGGGTAGTATAACAGGATGAAAGGAAGAACGCCGGCCAGAGGCCAGCGTCGGCATCCTCCAATTCTATCGGTGGTGGATCGGGTTGAGGTTGCGCGACAATATGGCTATTGACGATGTACAACCCCAATTGTAGCGAGAAGCCATGTCTCGAAGTCGGATTCAATCGGGCAACGACTGATCCTTGCCTCTCGCCATCTATTGCTCTGTTTTGATTTGTGATTTACTTGTTGGCCCATCCGTCGAATGATAACTAATTCTGGTTTCGGTTTGGGGAACGAGGTCATGGTCGACGAGGCGGTCGGCGGCCAACTGCCACGCCTCGAGCTCGTCGACGATCGACTCGAACGACTCCTTGCGCGTGGGCGAGAGATCTCCCGGGTAGGAGTCGCGTTCCGATGGGTCCGTTCGCTCGTGGCCTCGAGGCCAGTCGATCGTTCGGCCGCCGTCGGTGGACTGGGTGCTACTCATCGGGATCACGCCCACGTTGGGCTGCAAGATACTGACGTAACGCCGAGTTGAGCGTCTGCTCAGTCCCCATCCGGGCGACCTCCTCTGGGTCGCCCATCTCGAGCTCGCGCTGGGTCGTCAGGAAACGCGTCGTGTACTCATCGTGTGTGTATGCGCCATCACGGATGGTTACCTCAATCTCGATGGCCTCCATGTCTGGCGCTTCTGGGAGATCATCATTCATCAGGATCACGCTCCTCGCAGACGACGTCCCGCAGCTCCTCGAGGAGTTCCGGGTGGTGTTCCTCGAGGACCTCGATGTCCGTTGCCAGCTCGTCGTTGATCCGCGAGCGTACGCGTGAGATCGACTGGAGTCGCTGCGACTCCGACGGGTTGCCCTCACCCGAGATGTACTCGCGGTCCGTGTCCGTCATGATCGCACGGTACCGTCCCATTCTGGGTGTGTGGTTTTGCGCCATTGCAAATGAAACTTCTTTCTCCCGCGACTAATAGTTTGCGCCAATGCATACGTTTGCACTACTGCAAAACACTTAATATGCACCAGTGCAAAGTAATGGCTAAGCACGGGAGTTCGGCTCTCGCAGAAACTGGCCGACGGGCGTTGGAGCGCCCTCGACCGTGCTGGAAGGAAGCCAGCGTATGAGCGTACAACGCCCAACGGATGAAACCGTTTCGACCGAGGAAGCACAGATCGACGACGTCGTCCTCGAGCGCCGCTCGTGGAACTACGCGTACATCGGCGAGGACGTCGAAGGACGCCACCATCACGTGGATAGAAAGCTCGAGCGGATCGTCGTCACGAAAGCCGAAGCCGATCGCGACGACTCCGGTGCGGTGCCGGTCTTCGAACTCGGGGGACCGATACTCCACTCCGAGGGTATCGTGCTCGGATCGATGGGGGCCGGCGGCGACGCCCTTCGGAACTGGATCGCGTTCATCGACCAGGAGATCGGCGACGAGGACGACGAGAGTGGCTGGGCCGAGCGCCCCGTCTCGGCGGCCGACCACGCGCAGGATATCCTCGAGGAGATCAACCGATGATCACCGGACACGAGCCGAACGGCTGCAATCGCTGCGACGCGCCCCGGCCGCTCGACGCCCGCGGTCTCTGTGATCGCTGTGCCGATATCGTCGATCGTCGCGAGCTCCAGGCCCGCGTCGACGACGCTCGCGAACGGCAGGCCCAGCAGGATCTCGAGCACGCTCGCGAGGCCGAGGCAGTCGCCGGGCGGGAGATCCGCGCCGACGGCAGTGGTGAGCCCGTGATCGACACGCGCGAACAGATCCACACCGGCGTCTCGATCACCGCCAAACTCAAGCGCGGGAACGGCACTCGAGACCAGGACGAGATCAAGATCAAGGCCAAGGGGCGCGACGCGGCCCACGCCGCTGCGGAGATGGATCAGGTCCTCGAGCACGCCGACGAGTGGAGCGAGCAGCTGCGGGAGATCCAGCCCGCCGACGCCGGCGAGGAGGGGGATGCCTGATGGTGCGCCGGGGCTACCGGGCGAACCAAGTCGTCAGCGACGCCGTCAGTGATCGCGTCGACGAGTTCGAGAGTCCTGTTCTCGAGAACTGGATGCACACCGTCGACGACGGGGATGAACTCGTCCATCACTACGCAGAGGCGATCGCGAGCGCACAGTACGCCGCCGACGAGACCGACGAGCGGTACGGCTGGCGGGACGATCTCCACACCATAACTGACGAGGCTGTCGAGGCGCTCGAGGCTGCGTTCGAAGACCACCTCGATGTCCTGGTTGCAGAGGTGTGCGCGACCGTCGCGAACCGTGAGGGAGTCTGGATCGAGCACGCCGACGACGAAGATGTCGAGCCCGCCGTCCACGAGGCCCGCGAGTGGCTGCAGGCGCACGAAGCCGCTGCGAGGCGCGCCGACGTCTGGGACGAGGTGACCGCGTGATGGCGGCCCGTGGCGACGAGGTCGAGGTCACGCTCACGTTCGAGCGGCCGCTCACGAAAGACGACCTTCGCGAGCGCTGCAAGGCGATCGCCGACCACCTGGAGGACAACGATGAGTAACACGCTGCACTGCCCCGAGTGTGGGTCGTTCATCGGAACGTACCCGATCACGATGACGGAGCCCCCGGCACGGTTGCAGCGGAAGCTCGACCACCACAGACAGCGGTGCAGGGAGCGTGGTCTGTGATGAGCGTCCAGACTGCGGACCTCCGGGCAGCTGCCGACGCGGTCCCGTCGCATCCGATCGTCCACGACGCCCGCCTGGTCGATCGGCAAGACGTCGGCGGCGATCGCGTCCTCGAGGTCGACCTTGGGCCCACGGTCGACCGGGTCTCGCCGGGCGTCCTCCGGACTCTCGCCAAGTGCGACTGCGGCATCGCGACGGTCCAGCCGCAGGGCGAGTTCCTCGTCGCGATCGTCGAGTAGAAGCAACTCCCTTTTCGCGGTTACTCGAGTTCGGTCCAAAGGATGTCGCTATTCTACGGCGATACCGTCCATATTCTTCCAAGTCTCCTGTGCGTTCGTCTCGCCACGGAGTTCGTCGGGGCCCGCTACACACTCGAACTCTTCTTGGCCGGACCCCAGCCCCGACACGGAGGTTAGCTTGAAGTCACAGGATTTGCATTCCGCTTCGCTTCCCCCACGAGTTACCGCTTCTTTCGCCCATATCGCATCCGCACCACAGGCAGGACAACTGCCGAACATCTCGCGCCCCTCTTTCATTCGCGCGGCCTGTGCGTCCGGTGGCCAGTCTTCCGGCGGGTCATCCAGTTCGTCGACGGTACGGTTGATGATCGAGTCCGGTGCGGAGTACCCCGGGACAACCTTCTCGAATGTGCGGTAGTACCAACTAATGATCCCCATAAGAATGTCTGAGATATTGAAAGTATAAATCGCTTGGGTGCTGAACGGGATGTTCCGAAACGCCGCCCATTACGCCTTTTGTGACAGTCATCGATAGCGTTAGGTATGATTACGAATCGGTGGGTGTTCGACGACGAGTACCCGGCCACGATTCTCCACCGGAACACCGAGCTTGACGCACTCTCGCGCCTGCTCTCCCCCACGCAGCATGGTCTTGGTGCGGAAAACGCCCTGATCCACGGACCCAGCGGCGTCGGGAAGACCGCGTCAGCGCGGTGGTTGCTGGACAACCTTCGGGACGAGTACGGCCTCGAGTGGTCGCATATCGAGTGTTCCGGCAAGACACGCAACGGGGTCCTCTATGAGGCCGTGACCAAACACTCCGATGGCGGGGTCGTCCATCGGAACGATCCTCACGGCGAACTTCTGCGCGCCATCGAGGCCGCCGGCGGGCCGTACGTCGTCGTCCTGGACGAGGGCGACGTCGTACCGGACCTGGATGTCCTCGGAGATTTTCTCGGAGCCCGCGGCGTCTCGGTGATCGCAATCTCTCACTCCGACACCGAGTGGCTCAACCGTGTTGGCCCCGATCTCCGACCGGAGTTCCGCGGTGACAACGCGATCGAGTTCCGGAAGTATCACCTTGAGGGACTCGTCGATATCCTCGAGCCCCGCGTCGAAGCGGGGTTGGTCGGACGGCCGATCACCGACGGACAGCTCGAGTGGATCGCCGACGAGACTGGCGGGGTAGCCCGCTGGGCGATCAAGACGATCCTCGCGAGCGCCGAGCTGGCGCTCGAGCGCAACCACGACGCGATCCTCGAAGACGATATCGCCGACGGATTCGGACGGGCGAAACGGAAGATGCGCGAGGACAACCTCCGGAGCCTGCCCGTGACCTACCAACGGCTGTATGAACTGTTGCGGGCGATCGGGCCCGTCTCCGGCAGCGAGATGAAGCAGGCTTATCGGAATCACAAGGACGCGATCTTCGAAGGGCGTCGTCGGGAGGTTGGCTGGCGGCAAGCGCAGAACTACCTCTCGAAGATGGCTGACTACGACCTGGTCGAGAAGCCCGGGGAAACGAACGCGAAACAGTACTCCGTTGTCGACGACGGGTTAGAAGCGCCTGTCGAATTTGACCCTCGAGAGACTGCAGAACCTTAGTCAGCTGTCGCTGCTGTCGCCTTCGCTGAATTTCCCTCTGGCCCCTCCCCAATGTCCTCGTGGACCAAGTGACGAAGATACTCGCTCATGTTCATCCCGTTTTCAGCAGCGCGAACCCTGAACATCTGCTTCGTGTCGGGCGTCACACTCGTCGCAAGGCGCTCACTTCGTTCCATAGTTGCATTGTTACGCAGTTACACTTAAATATCTAGGCCCGTGGTCCACTGTTACACCGGAACAGTTAACACCGATGCAGTGTAACAGTGATACGATGGGTGGTCGACAAACATACGATGACGATGTCCGCGTTCGGATCACTTCGGAGAGGCGAAAGCGGTTAGAAGAAATCGCGCACGAACGGAGTGAGCCAGGGGACACAGTCACCCCATCCCACATCGTCCGAGAGGCGATCGACGAGTTTCTCGATGACCTTGATGATGAGCAGCCGGTAGACGCATAGCTCGCCAACCAACTGCATTGAGCCGGGTGCCACCAGCACCCGACTCGAGAAGGTCCCAAGTACGCATGATCCACGACACCGCACGCGGCCATAGTAAACCGGCGGCTACAGCGCTTACCAGCACTGGTAGTTCCTGTTTACTCGCTGACCACTGTTC
Source organism: Natrinema pallidum (assembly GCF_005890195.1). NCBI lineage: Archaea > Methanobacteriati > Methanobacteriota > Halobacteria > Halobacteriales > Natrialbaceae > Natrinema > Natrinema pallidum. Next base: position 2,042,797 of record NZ_CP040637.1, read on the forward strand.
CGAAACGCCGCGGGTCACTTTTAGTGTATCTTGGGACGAACAGCAGAATCAGACACTCGCGGCCACGGCCGGAGCGCGCCCCAGGTACCAACTGATCGCGCCCCGGCTGTCCGCGGGTCACGAACGAAGACCACACCGGGAGGTCGATCGCTCCCGGAACGACGTGACCATGAACACGAACGAAGACCACAGCGAAAACGCTAACGGATCGAATAGTACCAACAGCCTTCCAGGCGTCATCCGCAGCTCGCTCGAGCGCCTCGGGGACGACGGCGAGATAGACGAGGCGGCCGCACTCGTTCGGCGTCTCGAGGTCGCCCAGCGCTTCGACGACGCCGAGTCCCATGCAGAGACACTCGAGCCCCTCGAGGGCGGCCCGATGCTCGGTGCCCATCGCTATTGTATCGAAGGCGACGGCGAGGACGAGTGGCTCGCGAGCAACTACGTTGTCGAGGTCGGGTTCGACGGAGGTGACGGCCGATGAAGTGCCAGAGCTGTGGCTCGGAGCTCCCGACGCACGGCCGAGAAGCGGTCGAAGATGGCGAGGCGAGCGAAGTCGTGATGCACGTCTTCGATCCAGAGGACGAGCCGTCGTTCGTCTGTAGCCAGACGGACTACTACTGCGACCTCGAGTGCGCTGCCGAGGCGCAGAACGGCACGAACTACGAGTGGGAGGTCTCGGTCACCGCCGATGTCGAGCACACGCCACGCGTCGACGCTGACTCGGCCGACGGGGCCGAGGAAGTCGCCCGCGAACGGATCGAAGAGGAATACGGTGTCACCGCCGACACCATCCAGTACGAGACAGAGCTGTCCGACGGTCGCCACCAAGTGTGTGTCTGGACCGAACGCCGTCTCTACGAGACCGTCATCGAGCCGACCTATGCAGACGCGCACGAGGCCGGAAAAGAGGTGATTACACGCGAACACGCTGTCCAGACGAGCGATATCCACAGTGTGGACGCGCGGCGAGTCCGCGAAGTCGAGTCGCACGACGGAGGCGATCGCGCATGATCGCCGGCCAGCTGGCCCTCCTCGCCGAGGCCGCCGCCGACCCCCTCGAGAACCACCACGACCAGACCGGTCGTGCCCTCGAGGTCGAAGAGACTCAGACCTACCTCGGCGACGACCTGACGATCCAGTCGGGAATGGTCGCCGGCGAGGTCCCGCAAGAAGAGGAACGCGTCCTCCTGGACGGCCACGAGATCGAGACCGAGACCCGAAACGTCACCCGCCGCGTCGCGAGCGAGTGGGTCGCCGACGTCGACGGCGAGGGCTGGATCCTCGCCGAGCAGACCCACACGAGCGGCCTTGAACACGAGCCCGACTGGCCGTTCAACGACTTCTCGCGGTTCGCCGGCCCCGAGATCGCGCCGGTCCAACTGAAGCCGTGGGAGTTCGTCCGGAACCAGCGCGACGCCGACCGGACGTGGACCGTCGAGATGGTTACCCAGGAATCGAACCTCGACGACACGACGATCGAGTGGGGCAACGGCGCGCTCAAGTCCAAGGCCACCGACGCCGACGTCGGCGTCGCGCTGACCACGTTCTGGCGCGACACGCATGTCCGGCTGGTCATCTACTCGAGTGGCTACCTCGCGATCTGGGAGCCCGCCGAGATGGAGCCGGAGCTGCTTGGCCGGTTCATCCACGAGGAGATCGTCCCGATCGCGACGTTCGATGACGACGCCGACGTCGAAGAGGACGAGGGCGCTGAACAGACGACGCTCGAGGACAGCGGGGCGGAAGCATGAAGCGAGCCCCACACGACGGCGCGGACCTGTTCGACGAGCCGCTCGAGATCGAGCGTGCGTTCCTGCAGATCTCGGGAAGTGGTGGCGATGTCACGCTCGAGCGCAACGTCGAGTACGATCACAACCCCAGTGTCGAGTTCGACGCCCGTGCGTTCCCGGGCATGGTCGAAGCGTCGGTCGACTTCGAGCAGCACGGCTACGACGGCCGTGCGATAATCGACTGGGACTACGAGAGCCTCCGTGAGTTCATCGAAGCTGTCGCGCCGTACGTCGGTCTTCGCGTCGAGCGGATGAATCGAGGTGGTCGTGATGTCCGCTGAGGAGTTCCGCGCCACGCTCGACACCGCCCTCGGTTCGGCGATCGGCGGCGGCGCAGATCTAGATGAAGTCCGCGAGATCCTCGAGGACGCACAGGACCGCGTCGACGAGGTCCAGGCCATGCGAGGTGAGGCCTGATGTCCTCGTGCCCGACCTGCGGTAACCGCGGCTACCTCTGCCAGCGCTGCCGAATGGACGAGCTCGAGGACCGCCTCGGGCTTCCATCGGAGCACTTCGATGCCGACGCGGGGATCGTCTGCTGGGTTCAGGATCTCAACGACGAGTGGCACGCCTCGATGTACTTCGAAGGCAGCCAGCACGTCAGCGCCTGCGGCGATATCTTCGAGACGCCAGTCGCCGACGTCCGCCACGATCCCCGCCGGATCAACGAGGCGGAGACGTGCCATGGCTGCATCGCTCGCCTCGAGGCCGACGACGAGGACAATGAGACGCTGCCCGACGGCGGCGAGTTCGAACCAGCGAGCAAGCTCCTCGCAGACGGTGGCGAGGTCGACGTCTACCAGTGGGTGCTCGAGAACGTCCACGAGTACCCCGCAGGGACGGACCCTCGCTGGGGCTCTCGAGGCAACCTCGTCTACGAGGGACGGAAGCTCAACGGCGTCGAAAAGAACGACGTCCAGAAGGCGATCGCCCGCGCGGTCGACAACGAGGATCTCCTCTCGTGGCACGGGCTGCTGGCCCGTGCCGAAATCGACCGGCTCCGAGAACTCGTCCGCATCGAGCACGAGGAGCACGATATCACCCGGCAGATCCTCGTCGGGAAGTGCAACAAGCTGATCGCGAAGAAGAAACGAGAGCGGGCCGGCGAGAGCGCCGAGGCCGCGGTCAACGGCGGTGAGACTGCATGAGCGCCGGCGGCGTCCCCCGCGACACCACGCCGAAGGACCAGCTCCCGTTCATCCGCCGGAACGCCACCCTGCTCGCGGAGCTCCCCGAGCCCGGCGAGCACTGGACTGCCGAGATCATTCCGGACAAACTCGCGAACCAGTTGATCGGTCTCGAGAACAAGGAGATCGTCACGTTCGTCGACCGCGTCACCTCATCGAAGTGGAAGAAGCCGCGGAACCTCTGGAAGACCGACCCCGACGCCTACGAACAGATCCTCGACATCCTTGAGGGCGAGGACCGTGACGGGCTACTCCCGTGCGGGCACTCGGCGATCAACAACGAACGGGGCGTCGACGGGATCTCGTGCGGCGTCTGTAACGAGGTCCATGCTCGTGACGATATCGACCGCAACCGAGGTGAGGTGGCGTGAGCTACGAGCAGACCTGCGACGACTGCGGCAAGGAGTTCACCGCGGCCGGGAGCTACTGCCCGTTCTGCGGTGAGCCCGTCGACGGCGGCTCGAGCACGATCGAGCGCCGCGTGACGATCACCGAGGCCCCGGACGGCGGCCTGCTGGTCGGCGAGCGCGAGATCGTCGAAACGATCGACAGTATCTGCTCCGAGCTCGAGGCACTCCGCGACGAAGTCGAGGATCCGAGGGCCAAGGCGGCGCTGCGGGCGGCAACCGGCAGCGCGTGGCGAGCCAGCGTTCTCCACCGGGTCGCGAAGAACAGCGACATTCGGATGGCCACTGACACAGGACGCGGCTCAACGTCCGTCCGTAGTCCTGTGGGAGACGGTTTCACACGCGAGTGTGGTGGGGGAGATGTCTGAGGCGGCAACCACCAACGACATCGTCGACACGCTGCTGTCGGTCCGCGAAGGCGATCGGCTCACACTCGAGGCCGAGGGATATGAATGGGCCTCGCCGTTCGAGGTCGCTAAGGTCAACGAAGAGTTGTTCAAAGCGCCGAGCGGTGATGTCTGGAAAGCCCGCCGTGTTACGCTCGCGTCGACAGCCATGCAAGGCTCCGACCGGGAATTCGATGTCTATCCCGCTGCACCGGTCCCGGATGTCGGGCCCGGCTACGGTCGCCTCGTCAGTGTCGAGCCCGTCGACGGCGAGGGCGAAGACGAGACAGAAGCAAGCGGCACCTCCACCGAGGACACATCCACCAGTGACGTCGACTCTGAGTCAGAGGCAGAGCCCGATGTCCTCGAGGAGAACGCCGCGGACGACGCGCCTAGTCCCAGTACCGAGTACCTCGAGACGGTCAACGAGGTGCTGGATGGCGACGACGTCCAGGATGAGATCACCGTCGACGCCGTCGACGATGAAGAGGAGTCCGAGTGCGACTGCGGCAAGACCTTCGAGAGTCAGCAAGCGCTCCAGGGCCACGGCCCGAACAGCTGCGAGGCTGATGAGAGCGACGACGGGATCGATCTCCCCAACGCGGTGACCGAGGACCTCGTCGACGAACTGACCAGCGGCGGAATCGAGATCGGCGACCTCGCTGACGAGCTCGGTGTCGAACGTCGACAGGCCCGATGGATCACCCACGATCTCGGATTCTACACGCGAGTCCGTGAGGTGTGGCGCGACCGCGATCGCGCCCAGCTGACCGTGGCCGGCTGGCTCACGTACGCGGCCGTCTGCGCGCTCACCCTCGGGACGGCGTTCGTGATCGGGGTGATGCTATGAGCGCTGCCGAGTCACCGCGATACTTCGAGATCTCGATCTCGGAGCACGCCCGCAAGCGCTGGGAGACGCGGTCGCCCCAGCCGAACGCAGATCCCCGAGCGGCGTGGGGCGACGCCGTCCCGGTCCACTACCCGAATCTCAAACCGCCGGCGACAGACGCGCGCTACCACGAGGAGACGGATCTCCTGTTACTCGCCGCCGCCGACGGCACGCTGACGACCTGCATTCCGTTGAAGCATCGTTCGCGAGACGAACAGCAGTACATTCGATCACAGGTGACCGATGACTCCATATAGCACTCAGCGGTTTATCGCTGCTCAGATGTCCGCGTCGATGAAAACCTGCCGCAAGAAGGCCTCTCGCTCCCGCTGCGAGTCCGGTATATCGATGTGGACGCTGTCTGCAGCGTCTTCGACGGCCAGACCCAACTGGATGAGGTCTTGGACGCGCTCAGACCGATTGTCGCCGTACTCAAGCGGCTCCTCGATGTCCTCCGCGAGGTCGTCGGGCACTGAGACCCCGAACTTCTTCGTCATGCGTGGGGGGAGTGCACGGTGTACTATAAACCGAGGTGGTCTCGCGTGACGGTCGCGATCGTCGAGTGCCAGAGCTGTGGAGCACACAGTTCCCTCGAGGAGATTGACGCAAACGGAGACACCTGCCTCGAGTGTGGTGCGGCGATCGACCCCGACGCGCCGGTGACGGTCCCTACCTCGCTCGCCGAGGGCAACTGGGACAAGATCCACGGCGACGACTACGAGCCGATCAACGGCGTCGACTTCGATCACGACAAGATCTCGGAACCCGACCGAGACATCGAGGCGATCACGGAGACGCTGTCGACGGTCGAACAGGGGGACATCGTCGCGATAGATATCGGAGCGGCTGAGGCACACGCTGAGACGTCGCTGTACGTCCTCCAGCATGAACACGATGTGGCTGGGTTCGACCATCGGATCAACCTGGTCGAGAAGCCACGAGAGGACAGCTGGACACGACTTTATATCACTGCCCTCGGCGGCCCCGAGTTCGACCCGTGGGGAGTTGTCTCGGCACCGTATCATCTCGATCGCAAGACTGCGGACATGCGCGACTTCGCATCGAACGGGTGGGTTGTATCCGCCCGAGAGACGGGCGACGAGCCCGGAACCGTTCCCACGAACCCAGACCGCAACGGAGACGATATCCAATGACGCTCATCCACGTCGACGACGACAGGCTACTGGAAGCTCACGAACAGTGCGATAACGACTCCCTTGAGGACACGATCGACCAAGCGCTCGAGCTCTTCGCCGAGCTCGAGAACGCCGAGGAGATGATCGACGTCGACGACGATCGCGAGGAGATCGCAGCATGATCGCGACCACTGTCACAAATCGGAGGCGAGAACCCCCGGAAACCCCCCGTGCACAGTGCACCGGTAAGAGCCGATACCGCCCTCAATTAGTGCACTGTGCACAAGAGAATCGCAGTACAGCGGTGGATTTTGACGGTCTCAGAAATGGGCCTACGGCTCGATATAAGCTCACTTAGCTCGAATAATAGGCAGATTGAATATCGTCGCCTCTGATGGATGGCGCATGGGCGATTCGACGGACACTGAGAAGACTGCGGTCAAAACATACGTTCCGACCTATCAAAAGGAGGAGTGGCAATCCCATGCTGACCGCCTCGACATGAGCCAAAGCGAGTTCGTTCGGACGATGGTTCAGGCCGGCCGTCGGGGGTTCGAATCCGGCTCAACGGAACCCGATTCTGCGGCCCCAGACCCTGGGGGTAACGGCCTCGAGACACAGGTCCTCGAACTACTGTCCGCTGACACGTATTCCTGGGACGAACTCCTCGAGGCGGTCGCCGACGACATCGAGTCGCGACTGGACGAGACGCTCGAAGAACTGCAGTCGGCAAACCGGATTCGATACAGCGGACGCCACGGCGGGTACACGACCGTCGACGGTGGTGGCGATGGTGACTGAACCGCGGACCGACGCCCCGGCGGACGTGGCCGATCCGATCGAGTACTTCCTCGACGATCAGCGATACCACGGGAAAAGCGAGCGGACCCTCGAGGCCTACGAACGTGTGCTCCGGCGATTCGAGACGTTCGTCCGGGAACGCTTTGACAGTGAGGCGATCGGTGCGGCCCAGCGTCGCGAGTGTATGGCCTGGATTCACTCGCTGCGCGGCGAGTTCGAATCCAGCACGATCGCGACCTACGCCTCGTATCTCAACCGGTTTTACGATTACATGACCCGCGTCGGCGTCTTCGACGGCAACCCGATGGGGGTGGTCATGGAAGAGATGTCCGAATCGATCGATACGAATCCGACGAGACGGGACCTCTCGGTCGGCGAAATGCGATCGTTCGTCGACTCGATCGCCCATCCCCTCGAGCGGGCCGTCGTCGTTACCCTCCTGAAGACGGGGATGCGTGTCGGCGAACTGTGCAATCTCGATCTGCGTGATCTTCACCTCGAGATCCCGGCGCTCGACCTCGAGTGGACGCCCCGCGTCGGACTCGAGCGGCGGCCGTCGTCGCTGTTCGTCTCGGCCGAGCCCGCCCGCGGAACGACCGTCAACGGTGAGGAACGGACGGCCTCGAACAAGCGAAAGCGGGAGACGGTCGTTCCAGTCGACGACGAACTTCGACGCGTACTGCTCGAGTGGCTGGCGATTCGACCGGATGCGGTCTCGGGGGCACGGCCGCTCTTTCTCGATACGCGCGACTCGTGGGGCCAGCGGCTCACGCCGTCGGACGTGCGCTATTTCGTCGAGACACACGCTCGAGAGCACGGGTGGTACCGAACCGGCGGCGGTACCGAGGAGAACGTGACGCCACACTACTTCCGGCACTTCTTCACCACCCATCTGCGGGATCGCACCGGCGATCGGGGGATCGTCCAGTACCTCCGCGGCGATGTCGCCGGCGACGTGATCGACACCTACACCCACAACTGGGGAGACCGGGTTCGAGAGACGTACCTCGAGTGTATCTACGAGGTGACTCGGTAACGAGAACGGATCGTGAACCGATGACCACGTCTGCGGTGGACCTGGGTCGCCGTTCGGTCAGTTCCGCGCCAGTCGTTCGGAACGTTGCGTATTTACTACGCTACGACTCAATCGTTCCATCCCGAATACAACTCGTAAACCCCATAGTGCGATATCAATATGCCGCCGGCTTTCCTCATCGGGCTCGCTCGCGATCGTGGGTACAGCGCGTGCGACTCCGCCGCAGCGGTACTTATCGAACTGCAGGTGAACCGCTGATATCGATAGCATCGGCGATCCACTGCGGCTGCATCGAAAGGATGTCGGGCGGCAGGTCGTTCACGTCGAAGAATCCAACCTCAAGGGCTTCCTCCTCATCGGCTTCAGGTGTTCCCTCTTCGATGGTGCACCGGAAGCAGTTCGTGACGAAGTGGACTGTCTTCCCGGATGAGTACGAAAACACCTGCTGCGCCGGATGGGAATACACGCCCGCCAACTCCTCAACCTCGACGTGAAGCCCCGTTTCCTCCATGACTTCTCGTGAGATTGCCTCCCGAACCGGCTCGCACCGTTCGACCGAACCCATCGGAAGCGCCCACTGTCTCTTATCAGCGCGTTTCATCAATAGCACCTCATCCGCATCGTTACGCACGACCGCAGCGACGCCCGGACGAATCTCGTCCGGCCAAGAATACGGAGGTGATTCCCACGTTTCGATTCCCTCCGTGAACAGATCGGCAAGCGTCGAAATCGTCAGGTCTGGGACCTGTAGGTCACGAGCGGATGCAGCAGTCGGTTCCTCATCAGCAACCAAAATCCCGGTGTGTCCCGCGCGGTGAGCACCGAGAACGTCCGTGGCCGGAGTATCCCCGATCACGACAGCGCGCACATCGTCACCCAGTCCATTGAGGGCCATCTCGAACATGAGTGGTTCAGGTTTCCCGACGACCGTCGGCTCCGTTCCTGCGGCCGCTTCGACCGCTCGGACGACGGCCCCGGCACCGGGTGCAGGGCCATCTGGAGTCGGGAACGATCCATCGGGATTGGTGCCCACGAACACTGCTCCCTGATCAATATGCCTCGTCGCCCGCCGGATGTCCCGATAGGATGTCCCTTCATCCGCGCCGACAACCATCGCTTCCGGATCACTGTCCGTGACCTCAACCCCCTCTGACTGGAGTTCGGTTTCCAAACCCTCACTGCCGACGACAGCGGCCGTGGTCACACCCTGCTGGGCGAGATACTTCGCAGTCGCCCAGCCTGCCGTGACAATCTCGTCTTCCTGCGCGTTGATCCCCAACTCTCGAAGATCGCTCGCAATCGTCCGTCGCGTCGGACGTGGATCATTCGTCAGAAACCGTATCTCCTTGTCCAACTCGTAGAGACGGTTTATCGAGTCAACCGCATCAGGTAGTGGCTCATCCCCGAGGTAGACCACCCCGTCAAGGTCAAGCAGGAGCACGTCAAATCGCTTAGCAATCATACAACAGCGTATTGCGACCAGCCACTTATATTCGCGTGTAATACTCTACTAGGCTACCACGCTGGCCGTGTCGTTACGCGGCAAAGTGAGGCAGGGCGATTTTGTGATGTCCATGCCACAAATCGACCAGCGGACACCGTGTCAGCTGATGGACCCCGGTATTCGGCTCCATCTTGCTTTCGTAGGGTCGACGCGTCACGCGGAGACCCGTGGACGGCATCGAGTTGACGATATCGTCGGGTGTCGACGACCGAACGGGTCCGCTACCGGCTGACCGCGAGTTCCGTCTCGAGGTCGCCGCCGTTCAATAGCGCTCGAACGAGCGCAACCGTCTCGGTCGTCTCCGCTGCGTTCTCGAGCAATACCGTCTCGCTGGGGAACAACTGTTCGCCCAGCAAGAGTCCGTGTTCGCGTGCGGTCGAACCGGTCACCGTCAAGTAAACGCCCAGCCCCGCATCGGCGATGGCGGCTTCTTCTTCGCGGCCCTCTTCGGGGTAGCGGAAGTCGATCCCGGCCAGCGCTCGCGTGCCGAGAACCGCTTGTACGAGCCGTTCGTATCTCGGTTCGATACAGAGCGATCCCTCGTAGTACTCGAGAAAATCGCGATCGAGCGATCCAGAAGCCGGAGCGACTTCGGGCGTAGCCAACAGCGTGTGATAGACGGTATCGCCGAGGCCGGTGACGACCTGTACGTCGGTGTCGGAGGGATCGATCCGAGCGTTGATATCGGCGATCCGGCCGAGCGGCTCCGGCCTGAGTTCGACGACTTCCTCGAGGACGAGATCGGCGCTGTCGAATCCGAGCGCGAACTCGTGGGTCCGCAGGGAGCGAAACGGCTCTTCGCGACCGACGAGCTGGATCGTCGCGTCGTCGGGAGCCCCTTCGACGCCCGTCAGCGGAACCGTCACACTGTCGAAGACGATTCGGCGCGGTTTGCCGGCCCGGTCGTCCCGCACCAGCGTGTACTCGGGCTCGGTCGGATCGTCGACGGCGCTGTAGTCGGCGAGACGATGGTAGACGTCCTCCTCGTCGGGGTCTATGCTCCCCTTCGTGAGCGCCTTTTCGTGGCGAAGCGTCGACGTAATGTCGTCCGCGAGTCCAGGGACCCCGAGACGGTCAGCGAGTCGGTCGAGTACCGACTCGAGGGGTCTGCCTTTGCGCGGCACAGCGATCGGTATCGTCTCGCCCATCGACCGATGGTCTACTGCCGACGGATAAACGAGTTGTGTTTCCGGAATAGCCGCATCTCGGGCCGGAACCGTGACCGATTCAGTCCGAGAACATCGAGCCGAGTTGGTCGCGCCACTCCTGGATGTCCGTCACGTCCGCTTTCACGTCCTCGAGTTCGTCCTCGACCGACTCGACATCGTCTTCTACGTCTTCGAGGTCGTCCGCGACGTCTTCGAGTCCATCTTCGACGTCCGCGATGTCGGCCTCCACGGACTCGACGGCCCCCTCGACCGATTCGACATCCGATTCGACGGTTTCCAGGTCGCCCTCGACGGTGTCGACGGTTTCTTCGACCGTTTCGAGCCCGCTGGCTACCGTTTCGACCTCGTCGTCGACCCCATCGAGATCGGCCGCGAGGTCGTCGACGGTCGCTTCGAGGTCGTCCACGTCGTCGTCGACCGCGTTCAGATCAGCCTCGAGGTCGGCGTTCCACTCGCTGAGATCAGTGACGTCGCCGTCGAGGTCGGCGACCCGTGATTCCGTTCCGCCGAGTCGCTCGTCCACCGACGCGAGGTCGGCTTCCAGCGCCTCGAGATCGGTCTGGAACTCCTCGATAAGGTGTGCGCCCGTGCCGTTCTCCTCGAGGAACGTTTCGATCGCGTCGGTGTAGGCGGCGACTTCCTCGACGCGGGACTGGAGGTACTCGACTTTCGCGATCTCGGGCCCCGAAGGCTCGAGATCGAGTGCTGTCCGAACGGTTTCGAGATCGTCGTCGTCGACCGTCCCGTCGCGGATTTCGGCCGCGAGGCGGGTCGCGATCGAGCCGTCGATGGCGTCGGCGTTGGCCGCCGCATCGTCGGATGCGTCCGCGCGTGCCGGCTCGGTCACCGTCTCGGAAGCGTCGCTCGAGGCGTTGTCAGCCGTCGCGGAAGCGTCGTCGACCGATCCCTCGTCGGCAGCCGGCTCGTCGTCGCTCTCGACCGTATCGGTAGCTAACTCGGGTTCCGCGTCATCCGCGTCGGTAACCGACTCGGCGTCCGTGTCATCCGTATCGGGAACCGGCTCGGCCTCCGTCTCGTCCGTGTCCGACTCGGGTTCCGAATCGTCAGCCTCGAGTTCGGTCTCGAGATCGGTGTCGAGCGCCGACTCGGCGTCGGCGTCCTCGCTTGCATCGTCCGACTCGTCGGTTTCCGCGATGGATTCGACGGGGTCCGACTCGGGCTCCGACGCGATTTCGTCTTCGTCGGCGGCGGCAGCCGCCTCCTCGAGTCCGAGGTCGATTTCGGGCTCGGCGTCCTCGTCCGCCGTGGCGTCGTCACCGTCGGCCACTCCGGTCTCGCCGGGTCCGGCGTCGTCCGTCCCCGCATCGTCCGCGTCGGTGCCGAGATCGAGTTCGACCGCGGGCTCGTCGTTCGTATCGCCCGCAGTGACATCGACCCCGGCGTCGTCGTCGGATTCGGGTATCTCGTCTTCCTCGAACCCGAGGTCGATGTCGGGCGTGTCCGTTTCTTCGTCGTCACCCGCGTCGGTATCGGTCGACCCGGGGTCGGTATCGACATCGTCGAAGTCGAGGTCGAGGCCGTCGCCCCCGTCGTCGTCCTCGCTGGCGTCGGTCTCCGTATCGGCGGTTGCGGCGTCAGTCTCGTCGTCGTCCTCGAGTCCCGGCACGGTGTCGGAGTCGCCGGCGATCATGTCCTTGACGGCCTGATTGCGGTCCTCGGAGACGATACTGTCGATAACCTCATCATCGACTTCGTCGGCCTCTACCGTGTCGTCGCCGCCGGTCTCGCGTTCGACGATCGTCGGCTCGGTGAGAAACGCCGCGGCTCGACTTTCGTCGTCGATCTGGATGCCGTAGACCGTCTCGAGTCGCGCGCCTGGCTCGATCGTGGCGGTGAACTCGACGTGGTGGTCCTGATAGGCCGTCCAGTCGTCGCTGTGAAAATCGGGGTGGAACCCGACCTTGTCCATCGGGAACGACTCGGGAATATCCTCCGAGAGCTGAAACGTCACGGGATCATCGCGATTCGACTCGATTTCGAACCGAATCGCGGGGACGGGGAACTCGTCCGCCGTGAACGTCTTTCGGACGGCTATCCCGTCAGTACTGACCTCGATCACGTCATCCGTGTCGGCGGTGCTACTCATATGGACCCAACGTTACGATACCATTACTATAAATCGTGCGGACGGATTCACTCTCGATCTACGACAGATCGACGCGATCGCCGATCTCGACGATCTCGAGTCGTCGGGGATGATCGAAGCTCGCCGCGTGGTGGTGTAGCGCCGTTGGATCGGCGGTAAGCCCTTTCCACATGTCCCAGTGGCTCGGCAGGAGTCGCTCGCACTCGAGGGCGGCGGCGCACTCGATGAGTTGATTCTCGTCGTTGTACCAGCGCGTCCGCTTCGGGTCGCGGGTCCGCTTGTCCGGGATCTGCCCTACGGTGCCGAACGCGAGCGCCGCGAGATCGATCGCGTACTCGTTGCCGAGTTGCTCGAACTCGTCGGTGGGTTTCGTGTCCCCGCCGTGGAAGAACGTCCCCGCCTCGTGCTCGAACACGTAGCTCACGGGGTGGGTCGCATCGGGATCGTTCGCCTGCTCGACGTGAACGGTGAACTCGCCGATCTCGAGGGTGTCGCCCTCGGCGACTTCGGTTAGCTGGTCGCCGGCCACGTCCCACTCGTCGGTCCACGCCTCTTCGTCGCGGGCGACCGCGACGCTGTCGTCGGGTGCGTAGAACGGCGCGCCAGTGTTCGCGAGGATCGGCGCTTGGCTCGGTCCATGAACGTGGTCGGTGTGTTCGTGGGTTGCCAGCACCGCGTCGGCCGCTTCGACATCGTCCGGATCGAACGGCACGGGGATCATGCGAATCGTCCGCGGCGGATCACCCAGGCCGAGGTACGGATCGACGTAAATCGTCGTTCCTTCGCGGCCCTTGACGACGAAGCCGTTACAGCCGAGATACCAGATCGCGACGCCGTCCGGAGTCGCGTCCTCCACGTCGCGAACGAGCCAGTCGCCCCAGTCGCTTCGGATCATACGGGAGGATGCGGTGACCGATTGGGTAAGTGTTGTCGTCTCCGCCGACGCGGTGCCGACCCGCTCTAGCGCGGCCGGCGTGGCGCGATCGGACTGAGAGAGACGCAGGTGGTGGACGCGGCCGCGCGTTTCGACCACGTCGAGTGAGCTCGACCCGTATACCGCGAAAAGCGTCCGTCAGCGACCGTCGGCCGGAGCCTCGGAGACGGCATCGGCGATGCCAGCATCGGTCGGCTCCCGATCCGAACGCGTGACCACGGCTCCAAGGTCGTCGATCATCCGGCGATCGGCGACCCGGAGCAGACCGTTGTCGGTCTCCTCGAGCAGCCCCGCGTCCGTCAGGCGGGGCAGGTGTCGGTGGTGGAGCGCGACGAGCGCTCGATGATGGTCGTCGTCGGTCACCGTAGCGAGTCTTTTATCGGCCGTGACCGCCGCGAACCGGAGCGCAAGATCGTCTTTCCCGATTCCCTGGGGCGTTCGATCGCGGACGAGACGGAGAACGGTTCGGCGGCGGGTATCGGCGAGGGCGTCGAAGAGTTCGTCGCGGGCGGCGGCCGCGGACCCGCTTCGTGCTGTGTTACTCATCGACTACCAGTCGGGGACTCACGTGCAAAAGAACTCCTCCAAACCACTTTGGATGCAGTGTTTGTCCCCTCTCTGTGGGGTGAAATTCAACTAAAGGCGTTATTTCTTCGGAGAACGTCCTCTTTCGTTTCAGTCCGACTGCCGAGCACGCAATCGGTCGCTACCGTCGTTCACTGCGCCCCGACCGCATCGAAACGAATCGATCGGATCGACGAACGAGCGAGGCGCGGAACCGACCGTCTGTCGCTACCAGGTGCCGTGGAACGTATCGAACGAAAGGCTATCGAGCGGCTCGTCACCGACGGCGATCCGGTACTCGCCGGGGGTGAGCATCGGCTTGTGGAACTGCGGACCGTCGTCGGTCGTGATCCGCGGACAGCCGGTGTTGACGAACGCGTCCATATCGAAGTTCCGCAGGCGGTCGGGCGTCACCTCGTCCATCGTGATGAGGTAGGCGTTATCGTTGTCGTCGAGGATCTCCTGGGCCATCTCCCAGCGGCCCTGGCCGATCTTGGTACAGAAGATGACCCCCCACTTCTCGGCGTCCATCGCGCGGTGGATGGCTCCGTAGCGTTGTTTCATGAACTTGTCCGTATCCGCGACGGTGACGACGTTGTTGACCGGGTCGGCGATAACGACGTGTTTGTCCGGGTGTTCCATCGCCAGTCCGAGGGGGTGGAACTTCCCGCCGCCGACGTACAGCACCTGGTCCGCGGGCACGTCCGCGCTCGCGTAGTTACAGCCGAGCACCTGCCCCTCGTGGGTGAGCCGATCGTCGCCGCGACGGCTGTGGACCTCGTATCCCTGCTCCTCTAAGAACGCCTTCATCTCGTCGTAACGGTTCATGTGCTGGGCCGTGGTGACGAGACCGACGCCCTCCGTCTCCTCGGGGGGCTCGAGCGTCTCGAGGGACTCCTCCATGATCGGCGTGACCTCGACGTTCGAGAACAGCGGGACGTAAATCACCTTGTCCGTGTCTTTCATCGGCGAGTGGCCGAAGTGAACGAACACGTCGGTGCGTTTCATCAGATAGGTATCGAGATCGCAGGCACCGTAACACGGCTGGCCCGAGAGCATGAACGTCACGTCGTCGTCGGCCAGTTCGCGGAGGTCGTCCGCGACGGCCGGGCCGCGCCGCTTCAGTCCTTCGGGGAACTGGAGTCCGACCTTCGTTGCGTCCCGTTCCTCGATCGCGTCGACGATCTCCTCGAGTTCGTAGTCCCATTCTCGATCGTGCTTGAGACGCATTCCCGTGTTCCGGAGGTCCCCCTCGGTGTACTCCGACTCCTGACTCATTGGCCGCCCTAACGCCCACGGACGTATATACTGCACGCTGTGCCGAGACACGCGTGTTCACCGTGCTCGCGGTAATCGACGGCAACGCGTGCCGGGACTGGGTCGGTCGCCGACCACTGCCGTTCGGCAACCGGAAGCGGTCGCCGCCGTCCGACGGTCGAGTCGACGTATGGGCCGTTCGATCGTTCGTTTTTCGTCCCAACAGTCATAGTACTGGAGCATAAACGGAGCGTTAATGGCAGCGGAACAGGCCGCAGACGGCTATCTCTTCGACCTCTATCGTCGATACATCGGTGAACCGGAGGACCGGACCGACGTCTACGTCGGCTTCGGTCTGTTTCTCGGCGGGATCGGGCTGGCGATCGTCGCCCTCGTACTTTTCGTCTGGGCTAGCACGTTCGAAGCGCGGTCCGGGAGCTACTTCGCGTGGGTCGGTCCCGCGTACGCGCTCGCGATGATGGCGCTTCCCGTAACCATGCTCGGAATCGTCGTACTCCTTCCCTCGGAGCGCCGGATGCTGTACACCTCCGTCGCCGGCATCGCCATCACTGCCGGCGCAGTCGTCGGCTTCCTGGTCGTCTATCCACACCACTGGAACGGCTACGGCGCGAATTACACCGTTCACGTCGTCGCGGTCTACGCCCTCGGACTCGCCGGGATCACCGCCTCGACGGGCGCGGCGCTGATCGCACACTACCTCGACATGGCACAGCAAGCCGAGGCCGTCGCGACCGAAGCCGACGCGGACGACGCCGAACCCGAACTCACCGACGCGGAGGTGCAACGGGACATCGACGACGCGATGGACGGCGTCGAACTCTCGTGGGGCGGCGTCGAACAGACCGAGCACAAACGACTCTCCTTCTCGAGCGACGACCTCGACGACGTCAGTATCGACTCGGACGCCGGGACGACGACGACCCGCTCGTCGGGCGTCGATGCACAGGTCGCGGGCCTCAAGGGACTGAAGGGAGGCGAGACGAAAGAGACCACCTCGAGTTCGACGGTCGACGACCAAACGGCGAAACTGCGGGAACTGCGCGAACAACAGCGGGCGGAGGAGTTGGCCACGGCCGACGACGACGGCGGTGCCGTCGAAACCGTGGCGAAGCCCTTTTCAGGGCTCGTCGAGAGGCTGCGGGCTCTCGTAAAACGGAGTTAATGTCGTTTGGCCGGAGGAAATTCGAAATTGTACCGTAACCTATGAAAGTGGAATTAATGCACATAGATTTATAATCCGTCGGTGGCCTTGCCCACGTATGGCCAAAGGCCTGGACGTCGGTACGATGAACATCCTGTCAGCACAGCAGGATGGGAACGATACAGTTTTCGTGCAACAGCGTAACTCATTCGTCGAGATCGAGTACTCGGATATGGCCGAGCAGATGCTCTCGCGAAGCGAAGTACTCCACATTCGCAAGGACGATAAGGTCTACGTCGTCGGCGACGACGCGCTCAACTTTGCAAATATTTTCAACAAGGAGACCCGTCGCCCGATGAAACACGGGATCCTCTCGAACGACGAACAGAGCGCGATCCCGATGATGAAACTCATCATCGAGCAGGTCGTCGGCGAACCCGCCTATCCCGACGAGAAACTCTACTTCTCGTCCCCCGCCGACCCGATCGACTCCGACCTCTCGACGCTGTACCACCAGAAGACGATCGAGTCGTTCCTCGACGACATGGGATACGACTCCGAACCGATCAACGAGGGCATGTCCGTCATCTACAGCGAACTCGCGGACAACAACTTCACCGGCCTGGGGATCAGTTTCGGTGCCGGGATGACGAACGTCTGTCTCTCCTACTACGCGGTGCCCGTCATGAAGTTCTCCGTCGCCCGCGGCGGGGACTGGGTCGACGAGCAGGCCGCCCGCGCGACCGGAACGCCCGTCGACAAGGTCACCTCGATCAAGGAGGACGACTTCGAACTCGACTTCACGACCGATGTCGGGGGCGTCGAAGGGGCGCTTTCGATCTACTACGAGAACCTCCTTGACTACGTCATCGAAAACATCGTCAAAGAGGTCGACGAGGAAGACGTCGAGGAAGGGCTGGACGTCCCTGTCGTCGTCACCGGCGGGACCTCGAGCCCGAGCGGCTTCGAGGCGCTGTTCCGTGACCACCTGGCAGACGCGAACATTCCGTTCTCGATCAGCGGCGTGAGCCACGCGAACGAACCGCTGTACAGTGTCGCCCGCGGTGGTCTCGTCGCCGCACGCTCCGACGAGGACGCCGAACACCGACAGGACGACGAGGACGCGGAAGCGGCGGCCGCAAACGAATAAGTCTCGCAACCGCGGACTGCGATTCTTTCGGGACGCCACGGCGAGCGACGGACCTCGAGGTCACTCGCCGACCGACTCCTCGTAGAAGCGGTTGAACGCGTCCCGCCAGGACTCGGGCTCGTTGCCCTCCGGCTGGTGTTCGACGGGGACATCGGCGAACCCACAGTAGGGACACGCGACCGTCGACACTGCTCCGAGGGAGAGCTCTTCGACGGTACCCCCACACCGCGGACACTGCTCCATACCTGTAACTTTCCCGGACCGTCCTTAACTCTATTCGAACCTGTCGCGGCGTAGAAGCTTCCCGCCGGGCCGATTCGTCGGTCCGCGGACGGCGTCGGGTCGTCCGTTGCATTACTACTGCGAATTCAATAACCTTTTTGTATGCAGGCTATGTATGGTGCGGTAATGAGTACGACGTCGTCCCACGGTCCCACGATCGATCGCTGTCACCCCGCAGATGCCACGCCGGTCACCATCGAGGCCGCAGCGCTCGAGTCGACGGCATCGGCGTACCTCCGCGATCTCAAGGAGCGACTGACCGACGAGGGGCTGGTCCCCGCCGAACTGACCGTCGACGCGTGTTTCGACGAGGATTGCTCGCTCGCGACGCAGGCGGAGGTGGATCGCATCCGCGGCTACGTACGCGCCGGGTCCTTCCTCGGTGTCGGCACGGTGACCGTCACCGTCGATGGCGTCGCGGACCCCGAAAAGGTCCGACCCGCGTTGGCGGCCTGTGCGGAACGAGCCGACCGCGACGGGCTCGCGTTCGCTCTCGAGGGACCCATCGCCGTCGACGCGTGAGATGGCCGGTCCATCGCGACGGACGCTCGCTCGCCGTCTCGAGTCGATCGTGGACTTTTCCGACCCCGCGGCCGACCTCGAGCAGTATCTGACGCCGGCGGAGCTTGCGGCCCACATCTGTCATCTGGCCGGGTTGCACGACGACCTCGAACGGCGAGTCATCGATCTCGGAACGGGAACCGGGATGCTCGCGATCGCCGCGTCGCTGGCCGGGGCCCGCCGGGTCGCGGGGATCGACGTGGACTCGGGAGCCCTCGACCTGGCTCGACGGAACGAACGGACGGTTCTGGACGGGCACGGGGCGGGCAGCGACCGCACTCTCGAGTGGCTCCGCGGGGACGTCACTCGGCATCCGTTCTCGACGACCGACGCGACCGTGGTCTCGAACCCACCGTTCGGTGCTCAACGCGGGAATCGACACGCGGATCGGGACTTCCTCGAGACGGCCGGCGAAATCGCGACCGTGTCGTACACGATCCACAACGAGGGAAGTCAGTCGTTCGTCGAATCCTACGCCGCGGACGCCGGCGGCGAGGTGACACACGCGTTCCGAGCCGCGTTCCCGATCGCGAAGCGGTTCGCGTTTCACACCGAGGCCGAGGAGACGCTCGAGGCCGAGGTCTTCCGGATCGAGTGGGAGTAACAGCTTAGGTTCGTTCGGGACGGATTCCGGGACCGGAATTACCGCGGTCGCTGTCGGCGACGCGTCGAACGCTGATACCCACGAGATAGCTGCCCACCGCGAGCGGAAGACCGATACCGATCGCAGCGCCCGCCCCATCGGCGAACGCTTCCGATAGCGAGACGACCACCGTCATGTGTCCGACCGTGTATTCGATCCCGTACCGAGCGAGTCCGACGCCGAACGGGACGCTGGCGACGAGCGCGAACGTCGGAATAAACCCGCCGGTGATGGCAGCGCTGACAGCGCCGATGCCGACGACCAGACAGGTCGCGGCCACGACCTCGGCGTGGAGTTCGGCCCCGGTCCACGTTTCGACGACGACGTCGGCGACGCGGCCGCTACTGATCGTCGCCCCGACACCTGCTGCGACAGCGAGGGCGAGTACGACCGCGAGGACTCCGACGACCAGGGATACCGCGGGACGGCGACCGACGAGCCAGGGCGGTACGACCGAAACGAGCGAACGTCCCCGTTTGCGGAGTTGACTGCCGTCAAATGATCTATATCTAATCGTTCCGTTCACGACTAAACAGCAACTGAGAATAGCCTGCGACGGGACCGCGATTACCCGACCGCGCCGTACGTCTCTTCGCTCGCGATCGCGACTCGCGTTCCGTCGGCGGCTGCGTAGATCGACTCGTCTTCCCGGTCGAACGTGAGCCCGCCCGCCGCCGTTGTCTCGTTTGCAGCCGGCACCGTCGTCGTCGCGACCGCGCCGGTCTCGGCCGCTGTAACCTCGAGGACGAACGTCCCGTCGTCGGAGTCGATCGTCACGTTCCGATCGGCGATTCGCGCCGTGGCTCGCGACCCGTTCGATTCGTACGCGAGCTCGGTCGCGTCACCCTCTCCCAGTCGGACCTGGTAGACGGTGTCGTTGCCGACCGGGTCCCAGCCGGTGCGTTCGACGTGAACCGCTTCGCGCCAGCCGGGGCCGCCGACGTACACCGTTTCCTCGCCCGTAACGGAGAGTCGGCGGGCGCTGACCGCCTCGAGCCAGAGTTCCCGTTCGTCGCTCGAGACGATCACCCCGCTCGACTCGAGACCCGCGTCGCTCTCGAGTGCCTCGATACCGATGCCGCTGACGAGCGCGTTCTGGACGCCTTCGGCGTACTCGATCGTGTAATCCCCGATCTCGACGGCCGACTCCGAAGACGCGGAAGCCTCGTCGACGACGAGGAAATTGGCGGGGAGGGCGATCCCGGCGAGGACTGCGAGAACGACCATGACCGCCAGCACGGCGGTCCGTTTGCGGCTGCAGCCGAACAGCGAACCCGAGTCGCGGGCTCGCGTTCGGGTTCCGGCCGCGATCTCTCGAACGCGGTCGACGCGTGCGGTGACGGCCCCGTCGCCGCGATCGGTCCCGACCAGTTCGAGCACTCGATCGACCGACGGCCGCTCGCGGCCGTCCGATCCGAGTGTCGGCCGCTCCGACCGCGTGAGTAGCCCCTCGAGTCGCCGCGGGACTAGCGGTCGTTCCGACGCTGTCATCGAGAGCGTGACGACCAGTGCAAGCACCGACACGACGGCGATGCCCGGCCCCTGATAGAGGACGTACGTGTTCTCGCCGCCGAACCAGTAGATCGCCCACAGCCGTTTCGTGAACCCGAAAATAAGGATCGCGAGCCAGAGGTGCACCGGATTCGGGCGCTTCCCCCGATGCTCGAGGAGCGCGATGCCGAGAACGAAGCCCAAAAAGAGCCCCAGGGCGTGGCCCTGAATGGCGATCCCGGCCCACGACGGGGCGGTGGGCGGCTGCGGCTGGGCGGTGTAGACGCTGATCGGCTCCCTGAGCGCGTAGAAGAGTCGCAAGAGTACGCTCTGGACGCCGAGAGTGCCCACGATCGTGACGATCGGATAGTGGACGATCGCGAAGCCGGCGAAGGCGAAAACGACGCCGGAGAAGCCGATCACGGGACCGAGCGCGAACAGGCTCGTGACCAGGCCGACGGCGATGACGGCCAGCGGAAAGACCACGAACGCCCGCACTCGAGGGGCGGCATACCAGGCGTCGGCCCGACCCGGGTCGCGTTCGGTTGGATAATGTCCCCAGATGAACTCGGTGAGCGGGGCGACGACGGCCGTCCCGGCCAGGTTCCCGATGAGGTGGCCGGGGCCGGCGTGGGAAAACGCCGCCGTGACCATCCCGAGCGGATAGAAGTACGACCAGGTCCGGTAGGGGATCGTCACCGGCTCGTCGACGTTCGTGAGCCCGTCCTGTACGAAGAGATAGACACAGACCACGAACGCGATGACCACGAGCGACCCCCACGGGACGCCGTAGACGAATCGTGACTGGAGCACGTCACGCCAGCGCCGCGCCGGCCGATGGACCCGCCGCACGACGGCGATCGACCCCACCAGCGCCGCGGCGACGAGGACCGACAGCAGGGCCGCAAGCGAGAGCATGTCCCGTGGTTCGAACGGGGGCGTATAGTGATTTGCCTTCAGCGAACGCGCGAGCGGCGGCTTCGAAAGGTACAAGCAGCCGACGACCCGACTGGATGACATGGAACTGCGGGTCACCGAGAGCACCGAGAACGAACTCTCGATCGAAATCGCCGGCGAGGACCACACCTTCATGAACGTGCTCAAAGGCGCACTGCTCGAGCACGACGACGTGAGTGCAGCGACCTACGACGTCAACCCCGAACAGTCGGGTGGTCAGACCGAACCCATCCTGACCATCAAGACCGAGGCCGATGCCGATCCCCTCGAGTGTCTCGAGGACGGAGCCGTGACCGTTCGCGAGAAGGCCATGTCGTTCCGGGACGCGTTCGAGGCGGCCGTCTGAAACGCAGCCGGTAGAGAACCGATCGCACGATTCGATTTCGGCGCTCGTTTTTGTTCGAATCGAGTTCCCTCTCCGTCACCGACAGCGGCGGTTCGATCACGTCGAACCACGGGGATGCTGGCCGCCGCGCCACTCGTCAGCACGTCGCGTAAAAGGCGTAGATGTCCCCGTTCGGGGCGACGTGAACGTCGACTCCCTCCGCGTCGAACCCGGTTCGCATCGCGTCGCCGTACCGCGAGAGGGAGTCCGCGACGATCGCGTCGGCGAGGGCCGCCTCGTCGGTGTAGTCCGCGGCCGAAACACCCGTAATGATGATCGGTCCCTCCTGGGGGATCGCATCGCCACACGCGTGATCGAACCTGCTGGCGTCGACGCTCTCGGGATCGGAGTCCCCGAACTCGCGCTCGACGAGCCGACGGTTCTGGTACTCCGCGTAGGCCGCAAGACCGCTGTCGTACGTCCGACTCTCGGCTGTCTCCCGCTCCGCCTCGAGTCGGTCGTGAATCGCTCCCTCCGTGGCCTCGAGATCGAGCCCTCCCGACTCGGCCCCGTCCCCGGGCGCATCCGGCGGTGATGGTTGGCCGATCCCCGGCAACACCGACGGCGGGACGATCCCCGTCACGAACAGGGCGACGACGATGCCAATGACGACGAAGATCGGGAGGTAGGGCTTTGCGACCTCGAACCAACTCGGCGTGTCGAGGTCCCGCTCGAGTCCCTCGTAGGTCCGCTCGACCCGCTCGAGGTCCGGATTGCCACAGCGCGAACAGGGCGGGGTATTCCGGACGTGCTCGCGGCCGCAGTTCGAACAGGCCCAGACGTATTCCGGGCCGGTTTCGACGGTTCCGGACGGGATGGGGTCGCGATTACCGTCGGGTGTGCCACCGCTCCCGGCCCCCGAGTCGCGTTCCTCGTCGACGCGAACGATCGCCTTCTCGAAGCTGTTGTGGCCGCAGGCGTCACAGGGTGGATCGTCATTCGCGTGCGGTTTGCCACACCGCGCACACCGCCACTTCACTGGTAGAAAAGCACGACCGCGAGCGTATAAGGATACTGGAAGCTCGGACACCATCGGTACCGCGTAGAATAGTCGTTGGAAGCCACTGTTTCCGAGCCACACGACGGTATACAACTTCTGTGGTGTTCACGTATGGTAACACAGCCAGACAAAACTTCGTAGGGAGGCAGTCGGGAGAGCGTCCGCGAGTAGCTTGAAACGAGTATACTATTGACGGATGATCGGTCCCCGTCATAGCTCCTATTAGTGAAACGAAATTCAAATCAACAGTGAATACTGGGGTGGGGAATTGGATAGCAAACTGACTAAAACACAATGGTTATATATGGAACAATTCTATGTCAGAACGTAAAACTAAGAATCAAAAATGGATCGACGAAGTTTCTTAAAAACAGGAGTGTGTATTCCCCTTCTTAGTTTGAGTGGTTGTAGTACAATCAGGGAAAATGACGAAACCGAGACGATCCACCGACATCTTAAATCAAGTTCAGTATGGAACGGGATTTCATCGGAAGTTACACAGACGATATTTATACCAGAACTTTTGACGGATAATGAACGTGTAGAACTGCTCATAACTACTAGTCTTAACATACCTGAAAACATCGATCTACAACCCAAGGAAACGACGGTTCACTTGGTTCTGAGTGATATTGTTGATGAATGGCATGGTAGTTGGGGGGAATCCACCCAACAGACTTGCAACCTATCAGTGGAAATAAAAGGAGAAAAAACAATATCCATTAATTCAAATACTACATTCGAATCGGGTGGTTCGGTCGAAACTGATCGATACGAAAAAATAAGGAATAAAAGTTAAGTCTATTCTATATGATGTGGGTCGTATATTGTGTACGCCGCAGACCGCGTGTCGCAACCGATCCCTGGCGACGGACTCTCAAATCCGGACGGGAACGCCGTGCTCGTCGAGGTAGGCCTTCGTCTCCGCGATGGAGTACTCGTCGAAGTGGAAAATCGAGGCCGCGAGGCCGGCGTCGGCACCCGCCTCGGTGAACACGTCGTACATGTCTTCGGGACCGCCACAGCCCGAGGAGGCGATGACCGGCGTGTCGACGGTGTCACAGACCGCTTCCGTCAGCGCCAGGTCGTAGCCGTCTTTCGTCCCGTCCTTGTCGATCGAGTTGACGAAGAGCTCGCCCGCGCCGCGGGATTCGGCTTCGGCGGCCCACTCGAGGACGTCGATGCCGGTCCCCTCACGGCCCCCTTTTTTCGTGCACTCGAACCAGCAGGACTCGCCGTCGATCTCGACGTAGTGTTCGCCGTCCTCGTCGAACCGCCGTCTGGCATCGACGCTGATGACGATACACTGGTTGCCGAACGCGCGCGCGCCCTCGGTGATCAGTTCGGGCCGCTCGAGCGCGCCGGTGGTGATCGAGACCTTGTCCGCGCCGGCTCGCAACGTTTCCTTGATATCCGCGGTGGTGCGGATGCCGCCGCCCACGGTAAGCGGGATGAAGACCTCGTCGGCGACGCGCTCGACGACGTCGAGCATCGTCTCGCGGCCCTCCGCGGAGGCGGTGATGTCGAGGAAGACGAACTCGTCCGCGCCGGACTCGTTGTAGGCTTTGGCCATCTCGACCGGGTCGCCGGTGTATTGCAGGTCCTCGAAGTTGACGCCGGTGTAGACCGCCGGGTTCCCGTCCTCGTCGAGATCGACGTCGATACACGGGATGACTCGCTTGGTCAGTACCATGTGATTCGTACCCGTTCCTTCGGACCGGGGGTAGTAAAGGGGTCTGGATCGGGCGGTCGGCGAGATTCGCCCGTAGAACCCGCGACGCCGGATTCGGTTCGGGTCTGTACGGCTCCTTAGGCCTCCCGGAGGCGCGTACGGAACGCCGCGACGGCGTCCGGCAGCACTTCGAACTGCGCCCGCAGACGCGTATACTCGCTGTATTCGTCGATGAGCGAGACGACGGTCTCGGCGTCGTTGTCCGCGGCTTGTCGCACTCGATCGTCGGTCCACTCGAGCGATCGCAGCGTCTCCGCGAGGACAGATGTCCCGAGCGAGGGATCGGTGAGCGACTCTCGCGCCGACGCGGCCGCGTCGACCGCGGCCGTTCGTACCGTGCGGATCTCGTCGACCGTTTCGGGGACAGCGATCGTTCCGGCTTCGAGACCGTCGCGGACGCGCTCGAGGGCCCGATACCGCTGTTCGAACCGGACAGCCTCGTGGAGGCCGCGTCCCAACTGCTCGCTGTCGATCGCCGTTCGCAGGCCGTATTTCGCGCTCGAGACCGGGTTGATTGCCCGCCAGAGCACCTGCTCGAGGTGATCGTCGAGGTCCGCGTCGACGTCGTCGAGCCAGTCCCGAGCGTCCCGCCGGACTGGAAGGGCGGCGGTATCGACGCGCTCGGCCGACGCCTCGAGTGCGGCGTCGAAAACCGCCGTCACGTCCGCCGGCTCGGCGAGCCGATCGCGGTGGCGCTCGTCGAGATGGTCCCAGACCGCCGTCGTCGCCGCGCCGAACTCGACCGTGCCAGCACCGGTTCCGATGTCGACGACGGTGGAATCGGGACCGATGTCCCAGTGCCGATCGCCGAGGCGGGTCGTGACGCGCTCGAGGTCCGATTCGAGACGCGCGTACAACAGCGCCGAGCGGAGCAGCCGATCCTCGCTGCCCCGATACGCGACCGACTCGAGTTGGTCGCGGGCGATCGAGCGAACCTCGCGGCGTTCGTCGCGGACGGTTTCGACCAGCCGGTCGTCGTCGATCGCGGCGAACGTCGCCGTCGCCGACCGGGCGCTCTCCCTCGCGTCGCGGGTCGCGTGCAGCCCGTGGTACCGGTCGTTCCCGGTTGCCGAGTCCTCGGTCGCAGCGGCGGCTTCGGCCCGGTGCTCGCGGGCGCTGGCCCGGCCGTCGCGGATCGCCTCCCTAACGACGCCGTTGGGCACCGTCTCGGCGTCGAGCGGGTCCGGAACGCCGGCGAGC
Source organism: Natrinema pallidum (assembly GCF_005890195.1). Lineage (NCBI taxonomy): Archaea > Methanobacteriati > Methanobacteriota > Halobacteria > Halobacteriales > Natrialbaceae > Natrinema > Natrinema pallidum. Next base: position 2,068,530 of record NZ_CP040637.1, read on the forward strand.
AGGGTGTCGACGCGCTCGAGGCCTTCGCCGACGGCGCTGGCCGCGGGGACGACCGGGACCGGCCACTCGATCGGCGGTGCCGGGTCGGTGACGACGGTGGCGGCGTCGGCCGCGGTGAACGTCGGTCCGGTGTCGTCGCTCCAGGGGAGCCCGTTGCAGCCGGCGACGGTCACGCCGCCGATCGCGGCGAGTCCCGCGAGGAACTGCCGTCGGTGGCGGCCACGGCGTCCGGTCATCGGCCGATCGCCTCGCTCGTCTCGGTTCGGTCGTCCGTCGCTTGGGACGTGGTCGCCGTCTCGTCGAGCGTTCCCTCGCCGGCCGCCGCTTCGTCGGTGGGACCGCTCCCCGAGCAGGACCGGTGCTGGCTACTGCGCCGTGCCGGGGGGTGGCCCCCGTAGGGGCGATGAATGCGGACGAGCGTCGCGTCCAGTACGGTCGTCTCGGCTTCGCAGGCTGTCGTCGGTGCCTTCAGTGCCAGACAATAGCTCGTGTGGATGGTCTCGTCGGTCGCACGGACGCCGAGCAGCCGTCGCCGGTAGCAGTCGTCGATCGACTGCTGGTCGACGAGGACGGATGCCGCATCGAAGTCGGTGGCCGCGACGAACGATCGGACGGCGGCCGTGTCGGCGATGTCGGCGAACCGCAGCGCCGCGGCGTCGTCGGCGTCGGTGACGACGAACGACCGGTGAAGTCGCGCGCTCCGATCGTCCGCAGCGGCTTCGGCGGCGTCAGCGTTCGGATACACGATCAGGGACGTACGTTCGGCCTGCACTGCCATCGTCTCGTACGCGTGGGACGAGTCGACGGTAGGATTATCGTCGCCGGTCCCGGTGGTCGAGCCGTTGCTCCCGGTTCCGGCACAGCCGGCGACTGCCATGGAGAAGCCACCGGTGGCAGTCAGCAACCGGCGGCGAGAGAGGGGCGCGGAGGGCATTCGGCCCGCCGATACGTAACCAATCGGTAAATACTTGCTGATTGATTTGACGCGGGCTCAGAAAAAGCGAGTGAGTGGCTGTGGTCGCTCGAGCGCTGCGGTCGTGCGCCGGCGAGAGAGATGTCTTTAAGGTCTCGACCCGGCAACACGCACGTATGTCAGACGACGCGGAGCAGTCGGCAGAACAGGACACGGGAGCGGCCGTCGGCCACGACCTCGTCGCCGACCGAACGACCGCGCCGATGAGCGAGTACTCGGCGCGAGCCGTCCTGATCGGGATACTCGTCGCACTAGTCGGCTCGGCGATCGCGTTCGGAATACCGTTGCTCGCAGTCGGCGTCTAAGCTAGAAGACGTATTCGTCGTCGTGGCCCATCATGCCGTCGTCTTCGAAGCCGGTGCCGCCGGTTGCTCCCTCCTCTTCGTCGGAGGGTCCACTGGTCTTGTAGGCCTTGATGCCCGTCGAAAGGAGGTCCTCGATCGCCTCCTCGCGGTTGACGAACTCGCCGCGTTCGACCATCTGGGCGATCTGCATCTCGAGATGTTCCGGTATGGTGATCTCTACTTTCGGCATCTGATTCGGCTTTCGGCGAGGGGGTATTTAGGTTTGACGGGGAGCCAATACCGACGAGACGGAGCCCGGTCGCGGTCGGATCGATGGCGTCTCTCGCGGTGCAACGCCGCTGCAGGGACCGCGTGGGTGAGGTCCGCGGGCCGATTCAACTGCCACCCATTACCGAGTCGATCGCGTCCCGCAGTTTCGTTCCGGGCTGGGTCAGCGTCTGCAGCTGTTTGCGCATCCGCCGCTGGTTGAAGTAGCTCGCGAACGCGAGGATCGTCGGGGGCCACAGGCCGACGAACGTTCCGAGTTCGCGTTCGCCCTGAATGAAATAATAGTACAGCGCGAGGCCGACCGACGCCGCCGACGCGACGAACGCGGGCCCCATCGCCTGTTCACCGACTTCCGCCGTTGTCTGTCCGGACATCTCCCGCTCCGTGAACTGTTCTGTGCTTGCCATGCATCGCTATCTCTCGCCGAGACCGTACTAAGTGGTGGCGAGGGTTTCGCGGGAAACACTCGAGTTGTCCCTCGCTTCGTGACCGTTACAGTCAGTTTCGACCCCCGTCCCCGAGTGTCAATCGGGTGTTTCTCGCGGACTGCTTGTGTGTGCGGGCGATCGATGGCTCCGGCCGTCCTGTATCGCGGATGCGAACGTGCCCAGTCGCCCGGCGGTCGGCGACCGACGACGAGGCGTCACATCTACGTCTTTCGGGACGTACCCACGAGTATGGATGTAACGGACGTGACGGATCTCTATCAGGAGTTCGGTGACGAGCGGCTGCCGCCGGGACAGCGCGAAACCAGTGCGTTTCCCGTCCTCTCGAAGAGTGGGACGCCCGACTGGGACCCCGACACGTGGGAGTTCACCGTCACCGGCGCAGTCGACGAGGAACTGTCCGTCTCGTGGGACGAGTTCCGGGACCTGCCAAGCGTCACCCAGCGCCAGGACTTCCATTGTGTGACCGGTTGGAGCAAGTTCGACTGCGAGTTCACCGGCGTCCCCTTCCCCGAACTCGCCGAACGAGCCGGCGTCCACGACGACGCCGTCCACGTCATGTTCTCCGCGCTTGATGACTACACGACGGATCTGCCACTCGAGGACTGCATGCGCGAGGAGGTCCTCTTTACCTGGGCGTTCGACGGCGACCCGCTCCCCGAGGATCACGGCGGACCGCTCCGCGTCGTCACGCCACACCGGTACGCCTACAAGGGTGCGAAGTGGGTCGATGGGATCGAGTTCCTCACCGAGCCCCAACGTGGCTACTGGGAGCGGCGGGGCTACTCGCAGACGGCGGACCCGTGGCAGGAGGAGCGGTACAGTTAGCGTGCCCGTTCCGGTCGGCGAATAGTTAGGCTGAAGGCCGGGCGGTCCTGACGTGCGGTCGATGGATCGATCGTTGGGCGATGGCCGACTGACGGGTGACACGGCGTCGGTTGACGGTGCCGATGACCTCGTCAGCCGGAGTCGCGAACTCGAGGGTGTTTCTTTCAGTGCGATTCTCGACGGGAGCGCCGAGTCACGCGTCCAGTGGGCTACGCCCGGCGGTCTCGAACTCGTCGGTCGCGGCGTCGCCGCTCGCTTCACCGCCGCCGGTCCCGACCGGTTCGACCGTGTGCGAACACAGGCGAGCCGCGCCTTCGACGGGCTCGTCCACGACGGCCCCGAAGCGGCCCGCCCGCGAGCCTTCGGCGGCGTCTCGTTTCACGACGGCCACGAGCCGGCCCCGCCTTGGACCGGGTTCGACGCCGCCTCCTTCGTCGTCCCGCAGGTGCTTGTCGCCAGGACCGACGACGGGACGTGGCTGACCGCGGTCGGAAATCGCAGCGACAACGTCGACGACCGACTCGAGCGCTGGCACGAGCGCCTGACGGCGCTGCCGGCGATGCGACCGAGCGGGTCGACGCCCGGCGTCGCCGCGACGCGGCGCACGACTTCCCCCGCCACGTGGACCAGCCAGGTCGAGGCAGTGCTCGAGCGGATCGCCGACGGCCGCTTGACGAAAGCCGTCCTCGCGCAGGCCCTTTCGGTGACGCTCGAGGGGCCAGTCGACGTTCCCGCGACCCTCGAGCGCCTGCGTCGACGGTATCCGAACTGTTACCGGTTTCTGGTGAGCCACGATATCGGCGGCACGTTCTTCGGTGCGCCGCCCGAACGCCTGGTTTCGAAACGCGGCCAGCGCGTCGAGACGGAAGCGCTCGCCGGGTCGGTGCCCCGCGGGGAGACGCCGGCCGAAGACGAGGAGTACGTCGACCGCATGCGAGCCGACGAGAAGTTCCAGCACGAACACGGGCTCGTCGTCGACGCGATCCGAAAGCAACTCGCCCCGCTCGCGCGCGATCTCACCGTGAGCGATCAGACGATCCGGCGACTGGCAACGATTCAACACCTCCAGACGCCGATCGAAGCGACGCTGTCGGGCGACCGCCACGTCCTCGAGATCGTCGAGGCGTTGCATCCGACGCCCGCGGTCGGCGGCGTCCCACCCGACGTGGCCTGGGAGACGATCCGGGACACGGAGACGTTCGAGCGGGGCTGGTACGCTTCGCCGGTGGGGTGGTTCGACGCCGACGGCGACGGCGAGTTCGCGGTCGCTATTCGGTCCGGCATCGCGGCCGACGGAACGGTGACGCTCTTCGCCGGGAACGGCATCGTCGGCGATAGCGACCCCGACGAAGAGTGGGACGAAGTACAGTTGAAGTACCGTCCGATCCTCGATGAACTACAGTAGTACCTGACTCCGATGTCCGCACCGAACCGCGCGACCCTGTGGGGTCGCATCCTCGCCGACGAATTCGCGAAGGGGGGCCTCGATGCCGTCTGTATCGCCCCCGGGAGCCGCTCGACACCGCTGACGGTTGCGTTCGCCGAGCATCCCGAAATCGATGTTTACTCGCAGTTAGACGAGCGCTCGGCGGCCTACTTCGCGCTCGGACGCGCCCGCCGGACCGGCGAGCCGACGGCGCTGGTCTGTACCTCCGGAACGGCAGCCGCGAACTTCCACCCCGCCGTGATCGAGGCGGCTCAGGCGCGAGTACCGTTGCTCATATTGACGGCGGACCGGCCGCCCGAACTCCGCGACAGCGGTGCGAACCAGACGGTCGACCAGACCAAGCTCTACGGCGACGCCGTCCGCTGGTACGCCGAGCTTCCGGAACCCGAAGCCGACGAACGGAAGGTCCGGAGCCTCCGGACGACCGCCGCGCGGGCGCTTTCGGAGACCCTCGGCGTCGAGCCCGGTCCAGTCCACCTGAACTGTCCGTTCCGGAAGCCCCTCGAGCCGATCGCGGTGCCGGGCGACGTGCCCGACTCCTTTGTCCAGACGACGGCCGGACGGGGACGTGACGGCCCCTTCGTCGATACCGGCGGCGGAACGCGGACGCTCGCGGACGACGATCATCGTCGACTCCAAAACGCGCTCACGGCCGCCGACCGACCGCTGATCGTCGCCGGCCCCGCCGATCCGGCGACGCTCGCGGATCTCGAGCCCGCGGCCGTCGCCGACCTCGCGGACCGACTCGGCGCGCCGGTCCTCGCGGACCCGCTCTCGGGACTCCGATTCGGCCCCCACGTCGGCGGAGCGGACGACGGTGACGACGACTCGCGAACGATCTACGGCGGCTACGATACCTACGTCCCCGAGTTGCCGTCGCCGGATGTCGTGCTCCGGTTCGGTGCGTCCCCCACGTCGAAACCGCTCCGCAACTGGCTGCGGGACGCCGACGCTCGACAGTTCCTCGTCGATCCCGCAGGCGCTTGGCGCGAGGCGACCTTTACCGCGACCGATCTGCTCGCGGCCGATCACGGGACCGTCGTCGACGAACTGCTCGAGACGGTGACGGCCGCAGAGGCGGGATCCGACGACGCGTGGCGGGCCCGGTTCGACGCGGCCGAGCGCCGCCACTGGGCGATCCGCGACGCGGCGCTGACCCCTGACGCACTCGAGTCCGCCCCGTTCGAGGGTGCGATCCTCGCGTCGGTGGTCTCGAACGCGCCGGACCCGGCGACGGTCTTCGTCTCGAACAGCATGCCGATCCGGGACGCCGACCGGTTCGCCCGGCCGCGGACCGCCGCCGTGACGATGCTCGCGAATCGCGGCGCGAGCGGGATCGACGGGATCGCCAGCACGGCGCTCGGTGCCGGCAGCACGACCGACGAGCCGCTGGTGCTCGTGACCGGCGACTTAGCGTTCTATCACGATTCGAACGGGCTGCTTGCGGTCGATCGGTGCGATGTCGACGCCACGATCGTCCTCCTCGACAACGATGGCGGCGGCATCTTCCACGAACTCCCCATCGAGGCGTTCGATCCACCGTTCACCGACCAGTTCAAAACTCCCCACGGCGTCGGGTTCGACGCGCTCGCCGACGCATACGGTCTCGAGTTCGATCGCGTCGCGCCCCCGGCGTTTGCGGACGCCTACCGACGGTCCCTCGAGCGCGCGGGGACACAGGTACTTGCGGTCGAATTCGATTCGGCGGCGAGTCACCGACGACGCGATGCACTCGAGACGCGAGTCGAGGACGCGCTCGACGGGTTCGAGTCCGACCGCGACTGAGTTCAGGGCCGCAGGACCCACCAGAGTGCACCCGCGTATCCGAGCGGAATCCAGGCGAAGGCCAGCGCCAGCAGGCCGAACAGCGAGAGGAGTTCGACCGATTCGAAGCGGACGATGCCGACGGGAAAGAGCACGCTCCAGACCCCGAACGTCACGGCCGCGATCCGCGGCATCGTCAGTAGATAGCCGATCAGTGCGAGCGTACAGGCGGCGACGACCGCGTTGACCGGGAGCGAAAACAGCGGCGTCAGACTCGCGGCGACGAAGAGCGGATAGAGGAGCGCAGCGGTGCCGAGCGAGATGACTGCAGTCTGATCGATCCTCGGCCCGTCCCACTCGAGGTCGACCTCGTCGTTCCAGTCGTGGACGGAGTACGTGGTCTCCTCGGGGTCCGCTGTGTCCGTCGCATCCGTCGTCGCGTCCGACGTGGCCCCCGAGGATGTGGCCGTTTCGGCGCTCGAACGCGCCGTCTCGGTCCCGTCGAACGACCAGCCGGCCGCCGCTTGCCGTTTCGCTCGTTGCCGGCGGCGCTTGGACCGCTGTCGCGCGTGGTGGCTCTTCGTTCCGTCAGTGTCCTCGGTGTCGGTTCGCTCGCTCGTCCGCCGGCCGTTCGCGGTCGTCCGTCCGCTGGCCGTATCTGACTCGGCCGTTCCCCTCCCGTTCGTCGTCTGCCCTCCAGTCGCCCCCGTCTCGCGCCCGGTCGACGTCCGCCCGCCATTCGTTCGGCTCGAGGCCGCGGCCGACCGCGCGGACGCGTCGCTCGAGTCGTCGGTGGCCGCTCCGTCGCCGAGGTCGACGTACGCCTCGTGGCCGAGGCGGTCGTACCGCGCGCGCTCCGTCTCGTCCATGAGCACCGATTTCGCGGTCATCACCCGCTGGAACCGCTCGGATGCGTCGGGGTCGTCGGAGTGATCCGGATGCGTCTCGAGGACACGTTCACGATACGCGGCGCTAATTTCGTCCTGGCTGGCGTCCGGATCGACGTCGAGAACGTCGTAATACGTCTCCCCCATCGAACGGCCGTTCGTTCGGTATCCCTGACCAAAACGATAGGGATTATTGACAGTCACTCGCCGTCCCCGATCAGGCTCGGGGAAACCCGACTCGAGTCCGGACAGCGTGTGGCAGCCCCCGGTTTCGCGGTCTCCCCCGGCCGGCCGTTACACCCGCGAGGTTGGTGTGTTATGGAACGGATATATGATATTACGCTATATGCATTCAGTATCTGATCTTGGCACCGATCTCCCATCACCGGCGACCGAGCGGCGCTGCCGCTCGCCCGTTAATCTCCGGATGACTCTCCGCGTCGAATAGCCGGAGTATAACAGACAGCACGTCAGCAATGGCGTACAGGAGGAGCACCAGTGTCCGATACGGAGACCTATAGTAGCAACTGAAAGTCAATGCACACCTGATCGCACGACGGCGTTGCGATCAGTGTGTAAATCGTTTCAGTTGCTACTATAGACGCCGAGCACGACCGATTTATCCAAGTGCGATTTTGATCTTGATCGATGTCACCGAGCCAACGCTCGGCCATCCAAACATAGTAGTCGACCGGACGTTCACTCGGACGTATGGTCTCTCAGGATCGCCCTCGATTCGCCGCTGGGGTCTCCCGTCAGCAGTCGAATCGTTTCGGCAGTTGTGATCTCCGATTACCGACTTCGTCCCCGGAGGTGTCTCTCTGATGGGGTCGCCGACGGCGTTCAAGGACCTTACGACGCTTCTGGTCGATCTGCTTCGCGTTCGCCTGGCCAGTACCGAAGACGACGACCTGTTAGAGACACACCAGATTCAGCCACTGCCACCCACGGCTATCGAAGACGATTCGAACGTCCGACTCGGCCTCTACTTGCACAGTATCTCCACCCACTCCGGGGAGGGCTCCGAGTCGCCGACAATCGATGACGGACACAAGATTCGACCGCCCCTAGCGCTCGATGGCCAGTACCTGTTGACCGCGTTCCCGAACGCGAACGCCGAAAACGAAGCCGAAGGCATCCACGACCAGCACGAGGTATTGGGGAAAGCAATGCAGGCGTTGTACGATAACAACCTCATCGATCCCGAAACGCTGCCCGACTCCCTTGGCGACCAACAGCTCTCGATCACCTACGATGGCCAGGACCAGCAGGAGGTACTCGAGGTGTGGAACTCGTTCCCCGATGTCCCCAAACAGCCCTGTGCTAGCTACCGGGTCGGCCCAGTCCTCATCGATTCGACCCAGAAAACGGCGTTCGAACGCGTCAGCGAACGCGACGTTCACCTTTCGCGAGGCAGCGAGCAGGATGGAGAGGACCAGTAACGCGTCCCGCGGGCAACCTCACTCCTCGTCGTCGGTCTCGACGGGCGTCCCGTGTGAGATCGACACGATCCGCCAGCGGCCGTCGTCGAGTTCGAGTTCGAACGTCATCGGGATTCGGTGCGAGCCGGATTCCTCGTCGAACTCCAGGGCGACGTGGGCCGGCTCGTCCGTGGTGCGGCGGAGCCTTCCGGCGACCGACGCGTCGTTGATGTTCTTGGCGACGACCTCCTTATACGAGAGCGGGTCGACCGCCGCATCCGAGTGATAGAGCGCCTGGATGGCCTCGTGGTCTTTGGTTCGGATACCGTCGTAGAAGTGCCAGATGACGTCTTCCGGCTCGAGATCGCCGGTGCGTTCGGGGCTCTCGGATGGCGATGCCGGCTCGGCAGCCGCCTGCTCGGCGGACGACGCCTGCTCTTGCTCGGCCTCGCTCGAGGGCGTCCGATCGTCGTCGTCCGTGGCTTTCGGTTCCCGATCCGTGGGTGACCTCGCCTCGGCGGCGGTCTCCGACTCGGACTGGTCGTCGAGACCGTATTTCAGTTTGAACAGCGTCTCGACATCGCGGCCGACGGTCTGGTTCTCGTAAGTCCGGAGTTTGTCCTCGTACTGGAAGAACTCCCCTTCGATGGCGACACCGCCGGCCTCGTTGGCGTACTGCAAGCCGAGAACGACGTGGTCGAAGGTAATGGTGATGTCGTCGAGGGCGGTTGCCGAGTCCGTCAACGGGTGGCCGTCGTGGGCTTCGGTGGCGGCGATGTAGGCCGCATACTTCGCGACTTTCCTGATGACCGCCGGCGTTATCGAGAACAGTCCGAGGAACTCGTAGTCGAAGCCGTCGGTGTCGACGGTGGCGTCGTCGGGCCAGACGTCCTTCCAAATCCGGCGGCGAATCCGTTCCTGCGGAACGTCGAACAGGACCGAATGGGCGATGCGGCGTTTGAATGCCGGGTCGATCCCGCTGCGTTTGTTCGTCGTCAGCAGCGCGACGCCGTCGAACGACTCGAGGCGCTGCAACAGGAAGTTCGTCACGTTGTTCGCGTAGCGGTCGGTCGAGTCGCCCACATCCGTGCGCTCGCCGAACAGCGAGTCGGCCTCGTCGAACAGCAAGATCGCGTTCGAGCGTTCGGCTTCCTCGAGCAGCGCCGCCAGCCGGCTTTCAGTATCGCCGATATACTTGTTGACGATCTGGGAGAGGTCGACCCGGTAGAGATCGAGGCCGGTTTCGTTGGCGATGACCTCGGCGGCCATCGTCTTCCCGGTCCCCGGCGGACCGTAGAAAAGCGCGACGACGCCGTCGCCCCGATCCCCCGGTTCGCCGAACCCCCACTCGCTGGTGACCTGGCCGCGGTACTGGAGGTGGCCACAGAGTTCTCGCAGGTGGGTCTTCGGTTTGTCGTTCAGATAGATGTCGTCGAAGGTATACCCCGGTTCCATCGGCTCGGCCAGCGCCTCGAGGTTGCTCGCCGAGTAGCGTTTACACGCCGCGTAGCAGTGCTCGCGGGTCAACGCTTCGTCGACAGGAGCGAACAGGTCTCCTTCGTGAGCCTCGGGTTCGTCGCGGTCTCCGAGGGCATCGCTGTCAGCCTCGGTGCGACAGAGATAGCGGGCGGTCTCGACGGCACGACGGATGTCCCGCTGTGGCAGCCGGAAGTTCGTGCCGAGGTTCGTCACGAGGTACTCCTCGGCGAACTCCCCGCGGTACTCCTCCCAGACGGCCACCCGCGTCTCGTAGTCGGGAAACGGACAGTGGGCGGTCTCGACGCGATGGTGCTCGAGGTCGACGTCGGGCTTCCAGGGATCGGTGTGGGAGAGGAAGACGTCGCCGGGTGCGTCGTCGAGGCGGTCGACGATAGCGTCGACTGTGGGGCGATCCTCGGCGGCCGTGACCGACACGTCGCCATCGTCGTCGTCGATCGTCGGTCCGTCGTCGCGGTTGGTGACTGCCTCGACCCCCTCAAGATGAATGGCCGCGTTCTGGAGGGCCGCCTCCCGGACGAGTCGGGTCAGCCTGTCGTCGTCCTCGAGAACGTCGACGGCCCTGGCCCGAAGAACGGGCGTCTCCGACGCGGTGAGCGCGCCAGGAAGCCGATTCTTTCCGGTCCCGTCCTCGCCGGAGAAGTAGTAGATCGTCGACCGGTCACCGTCGCTCGAGCGCTCGTCGATAGCGGTGAGCGTTTCGGTGGTCTCCTCGTCGAAGACCAGTTCCGAACGGTCCCGCTCGGAGTGCTCGAGGGAAACGCTGTCACGAAGCGCCGGATCGAGGGTATCGTCGCCTTTCAGATACCGAACGATACGTTCATCGACGACGACGGTATCGAACGGGTCCGGCTGGGTCGGATCGGTCGAAACGCGCTCGAGCACGTTGTACTCGAACAGCGGCGATCGCGGCGAGAGGGCGTCACCGAGTCGGGAATCGGCATCGTCGGTCCCGTGACCCATGGCCATGAGGATCGTCTCCAGCAGGTCGACCGTCGGCTGGATCGATCGGTTGACGCCCCGAACCTTTCCGTAGAGGCTGTACACGCTTCGGTCGAACACCGGTGCGAGTGCGAGCAAAAACGCATCCAGTTGCGCGCGTGAGAGATCGAGGACTCGGATCAGTCGGTCGAGACGCAGTTCGGTATCCGTTTCTCTGGTGGCTTCGAGGTCCTCTTCGATCGACGCTGCTTTGGTCTGGAGGTCCCGCTGGAGGTCCTCGAGACCTGTCGGAGTCCCTGACGCGAGGTCTCCCTCGGCAAGGGACCGGACGTGCGTTCCGACTGTCGTCAGTTCCCCGCCCGGGCGGTCGCTCCGCGAAGCGTGGGCCGATTGCGGGTCGGCGCTCGCTCGGCCCGAGACGAGCGACGTGTCCGAAAGCATCGTAAGAGCGGACAGCAGCCGATCGAACTCCGCCTGCAAGTGGTCCCCGAAGTGGTCGTACATGTCGCTATCCCAGCCCAGTACATTGATAGTATTTTATATTTATTGCCAGCAGGTATCCGCCACGGTAGAAAATACTATCGCCATAGATGAGCACAACAATTATAGTCGCGTGATTTGACCACTCTGGTATGCATTCGCCGGACGCTCTACAAACAGTCGCCCGCGCCGACTGGAGACCGGAGTGGTGATCCATGGGGGAGCACACAAAGCGGGAGCGAACGACGCGTTCGAAGCACTCCACCGACTCCCGGGAGCGTGATTCCCGGACGACCTCGAGGACGGAATCGCGATCACGGACGAGCGATCACCGATCGGGGGAGACCCGCACCCGATCGGCGGACCACGACGAACTGATCGCCGGCCCGGCCGCCAACCCACCGACGGTCCCCGAGGGAACGGCGCTCCCGGCACCGGGCGAACGCGCACGGCGCAAGCGCGAGTGGAGCATTCAGCGCTCGCTCGAGGGCACCGACACGACCGAGGGCGAGGTTCCCGGGCAGGTCCTGGATGTGATCGGCAGCGGGGGGCGGCCGCTCGAGTTCGGTCTCCAGCGCACGTTGGAGGACCGGATGGACGCCGATTTCGGGAACGTGCGGGTTCACACGGGGCCGAAAGCAACCCAGGCGGCCGAGGCGATCGACGCGAAGGCGTTCACCTGCGGGAACGACATCGTGTTCAACGCCGGCGAGTACGACCCGCAGTCGGCGGACGGCCAGTTCCTGCTGGCCCACGAACTCGCCCACGTCAAACAGCAACACGGCGGCGCGCCGCTCTCGATGATGCCCAAGCCGAATGGGGAACTCGAGATCGATCCCGATCCGGGCCTCGAGCGGGCGGCCGACGAGGCCGCGAAAGAGGCGCTGTCGGGCGAAGAGTCGCTGACGGTGAATCGGCTGGGGACGGATGTCCACGTGCAGCGACTTGAGAAGGGCAAGATGTTCAGTGCATTGGCACTGTTTGAGTCGGAAAACCAAGAGGAGGACGTGGGATCGTTCCAGCAATCTCAAAACAGTCGGCGATTCGAGTTTCTCCTCGATGCGATCACAACGTACAAACAGGGCGAGCAGTCTCTCGAGAACGTCAAATCGGGGGCGGCAGCCAAAGAGAATATCGAGAATATGATCGACGTGGCAGGCGGAGCGGTGACTGAAGACGGTGAAATCACCGATATCGATGCAGACGAGGTTGGTCTCAACGACGAGGCAACGACCTATCTGGACATTGATTTCCCCGACGAGACGGAACTCGACCAGCGCAAACAGAACCTCGAACAGGCGTTGCAGGAGAAACTCGACCAGGTTGCGCTGACCGACGACCAGCGCACGGAACTCGAATCCGGGATCGACACTGGCCTGATAGATGATCTCTCCGTAATAGCCGCGTTCCAGCTCGTATCGATTATTAGTCCACGACTGGCTCTATTTGGAAAGCTTACAAAATCTCTGATCACAAACAAGTGGGGCACCCTCGACGGTGATATCGTCGACCGTGCTGCACAACTACAGGACGAAATCGAGGGCGAAATCTCACCTGAAGGCTTCGAGCATGGTGGCCAAGATATTGAAGGGGTCCGGTGATCGAAATGCAGGCAAAAATTGTGGGAGAAAATGAAAAAGGAGTCGGGATAGATGTTATAGATAACAACAATTCAAACCATGAAATTACATTCGAAAGAGGGTCTTTCGAAATAGTTTATCATCAATGCGAGAGATATGCAGACAAACCAGGCGACCGCACGCCGGAAGAAAACGAACACAACAATCAGGCTCGCCGGTATGCGAAGTGGCACGTCTACCGCGAGCGTGGCTACGATACGGTCCCACCGATGGAGAATCCGGACCGCATCGTCGGCGCAATGCTTGCGCTTGCCGACTGTTCGTCGGAAACAATCCAAGAGCAGTTCGGTCGTCTGCAGGTTCAACTCGATCAACACTCCCGAGACACGGGAGTCTTCCAGCTCCCCTTTTCAGATTTCGAACCGGGAGACTTCCTCGTGTATCGACAGGACATCTACGTCCAGCCAGACCCAACGGGAGCTGAGCCACCACTGGTGGATCAGTTCGCCGATACCGTTGCCAGCCCACAGGACACACTCAAACAGATCGTCGGCGACGACGGGCTTTCGTTCGAACAGTTAGCGGAGTTCGTCGGAACAGACGCTGAGCCGAACGTATTCCCTGACTTCGAAATCGAGACGGTCTCGGATCCTCATTATCTTCTGGTCAAGGATGGCGAAGAACGCACACACTGGAGCGAGCAGCCACGTGACCGCGATCCTGATGCACGCATCGAACTGCTTCCGCTGGATTTTGACGTGTTCGACTCCTTCCAGCAACTCCTCCTCTCACACCTGGCCAATCAGGTTCGGGACTACTACCTGTTGATGGGCTGTAAACCGCCAGTTGCGTTCCAGCAACAGGGACTGGGAACGTACACCGGATTCAAACGCCAGCAGATCCTCGACATGTACGAGGAGTATTTCCTGGCAAGCCATCAGCCTGCATCCTGGCAGCCCGGCTCTCTCGAAAGTTAGTCAATTCGAACCCGTGAACGGCCAGTCTCTTTCCACATCCCAGACCGAACCCATCTTGCTCGAGCCAACCGTCCAGTACGTACTGGGCAGCGCTAACAGCACGCCGTTCCATCCCGACTCGCAGCGCTCAGTACAGGAGTTACTCGAGGAGTGGATGGAGGAAGATTTCTCGAACGTACGGATCCATACAGGTGCGAAGGCTGCCAGGGCTGCTGGCGCGGTCGTCTTCAAGTCGGGGGAGTACGATCCGTCGTCACCAGACGAAAAGTCTGCAGTCGAGCGAGCAATCAGTGAGGGAGCCGATGTAGCCGGTGGGACAGTTTCCAGTGTCGTCCTCAACTATCTCTACGGCACAGGATTCGACACTACTTTGGTCGACTTGTTCGAGTCGTTGCTGGAAAATGAGCCAACGGCGTTTGCGGCAGGGGCAATCACCGTTTCGGTCATCTATAAAGGAATCAAAACTGCAAGGGGCTATCTCCGTGACACAGGTGACGAGATCGGCGATATCATCGATACTGATAACACAGACAGTACCCGATTCGATTAGAGACTATGAATGCTGAAATCATTGATGAAGACGATCAAGGAATTGGTGTTAGGGTAGTTGATAATAAAGGGGTTAAGCATACGATCGCAATCGGATTTAGTGGTGAGGTACAGGGTCATTCACAGGAAGGATATCCAGATGATTCAAATCACCGAACACCGGAAGAACATGAGATGATTCATCAGGCTGAAAACTATGCTAAATTCTATATTTCGAATAAAAATAATCATGGAAAATTTAGAATGAAGCCTCAAATCAATCGTTTAGAGCGTGTTAAACAGATAATCTCAAATCTATCAGATACAGAATTTGAGGCATATTTCGGTGATTTGTACAAACAAGTGCTCGGAAAACACCCCGATATCGAACCGCCAGTTGAGAGGCCGCCTGAAGTCGGCTTACACGACTTCGTCCTGTTCGTGGTCGACGTCTATCTAGACGACGAGGAGAACATCGAAGCTGTCTCGGATATTCATCTCGTGTATTACGATGACGAGAAGAATCAACAGGAACTACGAAACGACGATCCATTCGAAGATCGAACTCCAGATGCGAGCGTTCAGTTGGTCGCAGACTTCATTCCGTCACTCGACGTATTCCGAGAGTACGTAATCTACAATCTTCGGTGCCAAATTCGAGATTGTTACCACGAAATGGGACTGGAGCCACCCGAGGAATACCGTGTCTTGGGGCGTGGCGACCACGAAATCGCCAAGCGATACCGGAATGACGATATTCCACAGTACGATCACTATCACGACGAAAGTGCGGAGGTTCCCGGGTACGAACTCGACTTCGACTACGGATTCGGCGATCTCGGGAAAGCCAGTGCCAAATCACTCGTTGACGACGACACTGATTACAGTGACGCCGACATTCAGGCTCTGTTCGATCCAACTGGAGCCAGCGGTGGTGGCCTGTTGGACACTGTCCGGAATGCTATAGGCGGTGAACGCACATCGAACTCGGAGTCCGGTGAGGAAACAGAGACGGGTTCCAAATGAATTGGCCGGTCTGATAACGTCACTCGGGAACGCTCAGAAATGGATGAGGTAACTGCCGACGTAGAGCAAAAAGGAGTCCTCGAAGGCCGCCTCTATATGAAAGAGCACGATATCGGGGAAAAATTGGCGGAACTCAACGACGAACTCGAGGACAAACTCGAGGACGTGGCGTTGACAGACGACCAGCGCCAGAAACTCGAGAGTGGGATCGACACTGGCGACTGGGTTAACCTCGGGACACCCATCGCGTCGTATCTCGTGGGCTCTCTGCTCACGCCGCTTGCAGGGTTAGTCACGGGACTCGGCCTCGTGAGCCTGAAAAACTGGTTCGGCAACCTCGATGGCGATATCCAGGAGCGCATGCAGAAACTCACCAAACAACTCGAGGATCAAGGTTATCTGACTAGTGAAGGTGAGTCGACTGGTGACTTGGATATGGATTCGGAGTATGAACAATGAAGGCAGTTATTACAGGAGAGTCCAAACGAATCGGTGTTAAAGTTCAGGATAATAATGGTGTAGATCACGGAATCGAAATGATATGTGACGGAGAGATCAAGTACCACGAGCAAGACGGCTACTCGGACTACCCAGCAGAGCGTACACAGGCGGAAAACGAGCACGTCCGACAGGCCCGGCGCTTTGCCAAGTGGCACGTCTACAAGGAACGGGGGTACGAGACGCTGCCTCGCCACGAGAATCCGGACTGTCTTGTCGCTGCGATGATCGCGGTGTCAGCACTCTCCAGCGACACCGTTGAGGGGCACTTCGGCGACCTCAGGACCCAACTTGAGAGCCACTACGACGATTCATCGTTGGACCTCCCCTTTGATGACGCGCACCCCGATGACGTGTTCATCTACCGGAAAGACCTCTATCTCTCGCCCGATCCTCTGACAGAGGATTCATCGCTGGCCGAGCAGTACAACGACCTTGCGGCTGAGATTCGGGCAGACCTGAGCGCAGTCTTCGACGAATCCGATAACCTCGAACACCAACTCACGTCTCTGTTCAACCACGAGGACCGACTGGAGACTGAGCTTCCGTCGTTCGACCTGGAAGCAGTGTCAGAGATGCACTCTCTACACACTGACGGTAGAACCGAACAAACCACGACAGCCGAATCACCGCTGGACCGCGAGCCCGATGCACAGATCGAACTCCCGCCGCTAAATCTTGAGCAGTTCGAACTGTTCAAACTCCTGTTAGTGACGAATCTGAGCGCCCAGGTTCGCGATCGATTCTTGATGATGGGTGAAGAGCCGCCGGAAGCGTTCCAACACCAGGGCTTTGGCACCTATCGCGGCACAATCAAACAGCAGATCAATGATATGTACGAGCGATATTATCTGTTTTCTGAGTCACCGAGTACGTGGACCCCTACGCGCTCCTAAGATGGGCAAGCGACGGGCAAACCGGAACGACGGTCACATCAACACCTCGAGACCGATCGTGAAGGGGAGCAAGGGCACACTGCGTTCCGGACTCGAGCCCAAACCCACTCGAGTACTCGATCGACGACGCGCCAGCAGGGGCCCGTCGCACGAACCGACCCGATGCTGGCCCATGAACTTGCCCACGTCAAACAGAAACACGGCGGCGCGCCGCTGTCGATGATGCCCCAGAGGGACGCCGACCTCGAGATCGATCCCGATCCGGGCCTCGAGCGGGCGGCCGACGAGGCCGCGAAAGAGGCGCTGTCGGGCGAAGAACCGCTGACGGTGAATCGGCTCGGCACGGATGTCCATGTGCAGCGACTGCCGAAAGGGAAGATGTTCGACGCGCTCGCGCTCTTCGAAGGTCAGGACGACGCAGGTGAATTCCGGGAGACGCAGAACGAACGGCAGTACGCATTCCTTCTGGACGAGATTGCGACGTACGCAGAGGCGAATAGTCGGTTAGCAGAAGTCGATTCGATGCGCGAGTTCCAGGAACTCGTAACGGACATCGATGTCGAGGAGACCGATCTCAGTGAGAAAGGGACAGAATACGTAGACAAAGAACTCCCGTCGAAGTCCGAAATCACGCAGGCAAAGGAAAACATCGAGAAGTCGCTGCAGGATTCGCTCGATCAGATCGCCCTTACTGACGACCAGCGGGACCGCATTAAGAGCGGGCTTTCAAGCGGTCTCTGGACGGACGTGGGTGCATCGACTGGGGCGACAGTGTTGGCAGCACTGTTGACCAGTTCGACAATCGGCGGGGCGGTGGCAAGTATCGGGTTCGGAACCGTCTATGCCTACGCGGACAACAACTGGGACGGGCTCAGTGGCGACCTAGATGAGCAAGCCCAGCAGCTCATGGAGATCATTAAGGAAGATATCTGGCAGGCCGAAGAGGGCGACTCGACTGGCGATGCCAAGAGTAGAAGGTGATTAGAATGGATGCCCTAATTACAGGAGAGTCCGAGCGAATTGGTCTCAGCATCATTGATAACAATGATGTTGAACATCTGGTTGAAATGGGTTCTGACGGTGAGATCAATTATCATGAAGTGGAGGAATACGCAAACGATCCGGCTGGCCGAACGCCCGAAGAGACCGAGCACGGTAATCAGGCTCGCCGGTTTGCCAAGTGGCACGTCTACCGCGAGCGTGGTTACGAGACCCTACCCCGATACAAGAACCCGGATGCTATCGTCGGCGCAATGCTGGCCGTCGGTGCGACGCCGCCAGCAACAGTCGACGAATACTTCGGCGAGTTCATCGAGTGTCTTCGACTTCACGATGCTGACAGGACTGCGGAGTTGCCCGTCGACGGGATCGATCCAGCCGACATCATCGCCTACCGGCAGGATCTGTACGTCGAACCGGACCCGCTCGAACAGGAGCCGCCGATGACCGATCGGTTTGCCGAGTATTTCAGCGACCCGGCACAGACCCTCGAGAACGTGTTTGGCGATGTGGATCCCTCGCTCGAGGATCTGACGGCGCTCGTTCAGGGCGAGGCGGAACTGGCTGTCTCTCTCCCGGAGTTTGAAATCGAGGCGGTTTCGGACGTGCATTATTTGCATGGCGATAGGATCACTGCCGAGCGAACCACTGGGGACGGCCCCCACGAGCGCGAACCGGACGCGAGTCTGGAATTGCTCCCGTTAGACCCCGAGGTATTCGATTCGACTCGCGAGTTGCTGTTCTCCCACCTCGGGAATCAGGTCCGCGACTGCTATCTCCTCATGGGGTGTGAACCGCCGAGCGTCTTCCAGCAGCAAGGTCTCGGGACGGTCGAAGGAACGAGAAAGCAACAGATGTACAACCAGTACGAGGAATACTACTCGACAGACAGCCCGGTGTCGTCTTGGAAACCAGGCAACGGCTAACGCACAGGCGGATAGCACAGATTCCAGACCGCTCGTCAGGGGTTCTCGAAACCGCAGCCGATGTACGTCGTCCATGATGTGGTCGAATCACGCCAGCGATTAACCGTCCCGCAGTCACTAATGCTAAAGCCGGACTCGGAACTCGAGATCAGTCTCGAGCCGCGATTCGAGCGGGCGGCCGACGAGGAGGCCACAGATTCGGACGATGCGATCATCGGCCAGAACGGGATTCGGCGCTACCCGGACGCCGCTCGAGTGTGAGCCGTCGGTTCTCGACCGGTTCAGGGCACGGGGCCTGCTGCTGAGCGTGTACTCCCCGAAGCGTTCCGGGCATCGGGCTGGGGGGATTGCGGTGGCGTCGTGCGCAGAGGATCTAATCAGTGGGAGGCCACTGCGTGCTGTGTGACCCGTTGTGTACAACTTTCGCCACGAGGCACTGGCTGGTGCCGTTCGACGCCCGATCCGTGTCCGAGAGCCGATCCTTCCAGTTGCTTCCCACTAGATATAAGTCACTCTAGCCGATAGTTTCGATCGGAAGCCGTCGTCTCCAGAACAGTCGCGGGGGGCATGCGCTGAAATGCCCCGGGTGCTACAACACCCGAGACGTGGCTTCCAACCCGGAGAGGTCGAAGCCATGCTTGCGTATCCGCTCCCGAGACATAAACGTCTCGCCCGACAGTCCGTTCGCTCGAGACGAAGAGCGGTGCGTCCGAGGTGCGTTTTCGAGTCATTTCCGACCGGGAGCGATAGCCCTGTCGGCTGGCTCGGACGGCGGCGAAACCGGCGAGGGTGCACCTCGCCGCGCTCGCTCGAGCGGCCGCGTCATGGCGGCGACCGATCCGGACCGCTGCGCTGGACCGCGACCCACGGCCGGACCCGACTCCTCCTCCCCCGTCGACATCGATCCCGGCCGTGACGATCGCGGACGCTTCCAGCCCTCTCCGCCGCCGTCTCGACTACCGATCCGTCACGTAGCGGCGACGGTCTCGCGCTCGCCTCGAGTCGGTGGTGTCGACGGAGTAACGTCTCGGCGTCGATTCTTTGCCCGGCGTCGCCCCGTGTACTACGCGGGGAGAAAGTATTATACTATGATAGGAGCAAGTGGAAGCAAATGAGCCGTCGATTCCGCGACGGACCCGGGACGGTCCGCTACGGCGGGCGAGGAGGGAACAGCGATGGGACATAAGAACCGCACCCGGTCGAACCGCGAGTCCGAGGCCGAGGCGGAATCCAAATCCTCGAGCAGGACCACAACGACGACGAGTTCGGTCCAGCGGACGCGCAAGCAGCACCCGGATGCGGTCGACCGGCCGGATGTCGTCGAGCATCCAGCCGCCGTTGAGTACCCGGACGCTGTCGAGCATCCGGGCGCAGTCGAGCACCCGGCCGCCGTCCCCGCTCTCGGGGACGACGACTTCTCGATCCGCGAGGAGAACATCCAGCGCGCGCTCAAGGGTGCGGACACGACCGAGGACGAGGTCCCCGACGAGGTTCTGGACGTCATCGGCAGCGGCGGCATGCCCCTCGATTTCTCGATCCAGCGCGAACTCGGCGAACGGATGGACGCGGACTTCTCGGACGTACGCATCCACACCGGCGGGAAAGCCGCTCAGGCCGCCGAATCGATCGACGCGAAGGCGTTTACCTGCGGCAACGCGATCGTCTTCAATTCGGGCGAATACGATCCCCGGTCGGCCGACGGCCAACACCTGCTGGCTCACGAACTCGCCCACGTCACACAACAGGACGGCAGCGCACCGCTCTCGATGATGCCCCAAGAGGACGCCGACCTCGAGATCGACCCCGACCCGCAGTTAGAGCGGGAAGCCGACGAGGCCGCCACCGAGGCGTTATCGGGTGAGGAACCGCTGGTCGTGAATCGGATGGGGACAGATGTACACGTTCAGCGGACGGCCTTGGGGAAATTGAATCCGTTCAGTAATTCAGACGGGGAAAAAGCGGGAGACCTAGTCGCTGACGAGGTGAAAGCCGAGCCCGAAGCGTTGGCTGAGGAAGTCCGACGGATCAAGGTCAATCAGGCCAAGTTGTTCAATCAGGTTAACAGTGAGCGAGGGACGGTCGACACTGTCGGTGAAGCTGCTGGCGCAGGTGTCGTCGGCGGAACCGTCGGACTCGCAGTCGGTGCCACAACTGCAAATCCCGTTCTGGGGGCGCTCGCTGGGGGTGCGGCCTCCGATGTCGGCAAGACATTGTATGGCAAACTCTGGGGGAAAGGCCGAGATGCGATCGCCGAAGCCGAAATCCCCGATATCGGCACCGAACGCCTCGACGGCATCAAAGAGACAATCGACGATCTCATCGATGAAAAGCTCCGCAAGCGATTTGGTGGAAACGATCACAGTGGTATTGATGGCGTCGCCAAAAGGAGAGATGATTGAATATGGATGGAATGATAACTGGGGAAAATGACGAATTGATCGGTCTTAGCATCCTTGATAATAATTGTGTTGAGCACCTTATCGAGATAAGGTTTGATGGTCAAATATCTGGCCATCAATGTGATAAGTATGCTGATAAGGCATCTAACCGAACTCCAGAAGAAAACGAACTGAACGAACAAGCCCGACGCTTCGCGCAGTACTACGTCTACTGTGAGCGCGGCTACGACACTGTAACCCCACGACGCATCCACCCGGAACGTATCAACGCCGTCCGTGTCGCCGTTGCATCCCTCTCGGAAGCCGAATTCGAGCGGTACTTCGGCGATCTCTACCGGCAACTCCGGAGTTACGACGACTCAGCGGTCAATCGCGCGATCGACATTCCCGACGAAGCGACAAGCGCTGACTCACTTCTCTACCGGAAACACGTCTATCTCGGCCTGAACCCGCTCGAGACCGAACTCGGTGCCGAAGCCGACGCGATCGCCGCCCGCCACGGTCTTGATCTCGCAGCCGATCGGCTCGATTCCATGTCACCCGAAGACATCTCGGACGCCGAGTTGGACGACTGGCGGGCCGCCACAGCGGAACTCGGCGCACTGGCGGAGACGGCCGACATCGATCTCTCCGAGGGGTTGCAACTGGCCGGGGTGTCGTCGCTACGGGCGGTCTACCTCGACGACAGCGGCGAAGAACACGTCACCGACGCTGACGACCCGTTCGATCGCCAGCCCGATGCATGGATCGAACTTCCAGTGATGGACCCTGGAAGCCTCCCGGAGTTTCAGGCGTACATCAACCACAACCTGGCCTGTCAGGTGCGCGACTTCTTCGTCCGAATGGGACTCGAACCGCCCGAACCGTTCCGAATCCTCGGCTACGGTGATTTCGAAGCCGCAGAACAGTACACGCGTCTGGACCTGTACCCCAACTACGTTGATCCACACGAGGAGACGGCCTTCGCCGACGGGTACACTGGTTCAAACGCGGGACCGACTCAGTGAGATCGCTCGAGGGTGTCCATATCCGATCCCGACCCGCAGTTAGAGCGGGAAGCCGACGAGGCCGCAACGGAGGCACTCTCGGGTGAGGAACCGCTGGTCGTGAATCGGATGGGGACAGATGTACACGTCCAGCGGTATCCCGGCGAGGGAGTGGTTGCCAAAGCCGGCACTCTCCTCGAGAACGGGACGGAGAAAGTCGACGACGCCACACGCAAACGATACCGGCTCAGCAAGGAGCAACTCCTGGATGTCGTTACGTCCGTCGAAACCCCGGCCGGACTCTCCGAGTGGCTCGAGTATCACGATATCGACGTAGCCAGCCGGGTGCAAGATGCGGCCAGTAGCCCGATCAAAGGGATGACCAAAGGCTGGACGGTTGGATCGGCAGTCGGGGCGATAGCTGGACCGGCTGGGGCAGTGGCCGGTGGCCTCGCTGGCGTTCCGCTCGGGGCCGTCCTCACCACGAAATTCGGCCAGCACGTCGCCGGCGAGGTCCAATCGCTCTTGCGAGACCGACTCGGTCTCAATACTGACCAGGAATTCGATCTTGCCGACGATACCGGATCATATAGCGAGAAGATTAACTTCTAACTATGAAAGCAGAGATTCGAAAAGAAACAGACGACGGGTATGGCGTTTCAGTGGTTGATAACAATGAAGTTAAGCATAAAATAGGAGTCTGTTACGACGGCGAAATAGACGGGCATATTCAAGATAGGTACCCGGACAAGGCAGCGGAACGCACCCATAGCGAGGGGGAACACGTTGGGCATGCACGCAGATACGCCCAGTATTACGTCGCTCGAGAGACCGAGCACGACACGATTCCGTGGGATCTGGATGGAGATCGATTCGAAGAGGTACGGCAGGCGCTCGAGGGACTCTCGGACGGGGAGATCGAGACGTGCTTCGGTGAGCTCTTGGACCAGAGTCTGAGCCACTACGACGACGATCCCGAGGTAGACATCGGGGACACGAGCCGTCCGCACGAACTGCCTGCGGAGAAGATCGGGCCCGAGGGGGCGGTCGGGTACAAACAGGAGATCTATCTGGATGCTGCCGGGGAGATCGAGGCGGTGTCGGGGATCGGAATCGAATACTACGTTGCGAGGGGCGAGCGCCGGACTGTCTGGCACGGTGATGGGCTGGAGAGAGAGCCGGATGCCTGCGTCGATATTTTGCCGGCTCCGCTGGTCGATCCCGCGCCGTTCAGGGACTATCTGAGCTACAATCTGCGGTGTCAGATTCGCGACTGCTATCTCATGCGGGGCATGGAACCGCCCGCAGAATACAAAGTGCTCGGACACGGCCAGTATCGCTTTACCGGCAAGTACGAGAACTTCGATCTCTACCCACCTTACCATCTTATCGACGCCGATATCCCCGGCTACACCCACGAGTTCCGCCCCGACCTCCCGATAACCTGGGGCGAACTCGCCGGAATGACCGATCCCGGCCGTGGTGACTCGCTTTACGCACAGATCAAGGGTGCTCTGTTCAGTCGATAGCTGTCCATCAGCGTGAGCCGGTGACACGGGGCCGTTCCTGGGTGGGTGCCCCAATACCGCTACTCCACTCGCCTCGAGTCAGTGCTGGTCGGCGGTGCCGGGATACTGTCGTGGACGCGAACGTATTTCATCCGTCGCGGACCAACCATCGGTCAATGGTTTCGGAACTGTTCGACGCGGAGCAGTGGGAGCCGATCGACGGATTCGATTTCCGGGATATTACCTATCACCGCGCGGTCGATTCCGGGACGGTCCGGATCGCGTTCGACCGGCCCGACGTGCGCAACGCTTTCCGGCCGGGGACCGTCGACGAACTCTACGACGCGCTCGACCACGCCAAGCGCCAGACCGACGTGGGCTGTATCCTGCTGACCGGGAACGGGCCGTCATCGAAGGACGGCGGCTGGGCGTTCTGTTCCGGCGGGGATCAGACGATCCGCGGCGAGGACGGCTATCAGTACGAGGGCGACGAAAAGCGGGCGTCCGAACAGGGCCGACTGCACATTCTTGAGGTACAGCGGCTGATCCGTCACGTTCCGAAAGTGGTCGTCGCCGTGGTGCCCGGGTGGGCCGTCGGCGGAGGGCACTCGCTGCACGTGGTCTGCGATCTGACGCTCGCGAGCGAGGACCACGCGAAGTTCCTCCAGACCGACCCCGACGTGGCCAGCTATGACGCCGGCTTCGGCTCGGCCTACCTCGCCAAACAGATCGGCCAGAAGAAGGCCCGAGAGGTATTCTTCCTCGGGAAGACCTACGACGCCGCGGAGGCCGCGGAGATGGGCATGGTCAACGAGGCGGTCCCCCACGAGGAGTTAGAGGCGACCGCCCTCGAGTGGGGCGAGCGCATCAACTCCAAGAGTCCGACGGCGATGCGGATGCTCAAGTACGCCTTCAACATGACCGACGATGGCATGATCGGCCAGCAGGTCTTCGCGGGCGAGGCGACGCGGCTGGGCTACATGACCGACGAAGCGGCGGAAGGCCGGGACGCGTTCGTCGAGGGCCGCGATCCGGACTTCGACGACGTCCCGTGGCACTACTGACGCGACCGAGCGGGGACGACGGAAGACGAAACTACAGTTGACATGCACCGACGAACGTTCCTCCGGCGGGCGACCGCGCTCCCGGCGACACTGGCCGTTGCGGGCTGTGCGGCACCGGGCACCGAGTCCGGCGGGAGCGACGGCAGCACCGACGGGGCAGGGAACGCGGACGGGGCGGGGATCGCGCCGATCCCGCGGATCGAGAACCCGCCCGAGGCGGTCTACCTCCCCGGACACCGGAAGTCGATGCGGGTCCTCGAGCCGGTCGCGGCCGGCGACTACGCGCTCGCGCCGATGCTCACGTATCCGCATCCGTTCTGGACCGTCACCGGAACCGACCGGCACCGCGTCGACCCGACGGCCGGTCGCGGTGTCCACCTCATGCTCGTTTGCTGGGACCGGGAGACGGGGATCGTCCTTCCCGGGGACGCCGAACCGAGAGTGACGATCACGCGGCGGGGCGAGCGGGTCGCGTCCCGACAGCTCTGGCCCATGCTCTCCCAGGAGATGGGCGTCCACTTCGGCGACAACGTCACGCTGCCGGCGGACGACACCTACACGGTCAGCGTTTCCCTCCCGCCGCTCCCGACGCGGCGGACCGGCTCCCTCGCGGATCGATTCACCGAGGGCGGGACCGCGACGTTCGAGTTCACGTACGATCGGGCGTTCCGCGAGGACGTGGTCGAGGGGATCGACCTGCTCGAGCGGGAGCGCTGGGGAGACCGCGGGGCGCTCGAGCCGATGACAGGCGGCGACGGGAGCGCGAACACCGCGCTCCCGTACTCCGCGCTGCCGCCGGCCGCCGACGTGCCCGGGACGCGGCTGGTCGATCCGGACGCAGCGGCCAGCAGCCTCCCCAGCAGCGGCGACGCGACGTTCGTCGTCACCTTGCTCGAGCCCGACTCACGCCTGGCGGACGGCGAGCGGGGGTACCTGCTGGTCTCGCCGCGGACGCCGTACAATCGCGTCCCGCTGGTGAACACGTCGCTGCGCGCCGCGGTCCGCCGGAACGGGGCGGGAGTCGGCGACGAGGCCCTCGAACTGACGGCGACGCTCGACGCCGAGGTCGGCCTACACTACGGCCGCTCGGTGGCGGACGTCCGCCCGGGTGATTCGATCACGTTGACGGTCGCGTCGCCACCGCAAGCGGCCCGTCATCAGGGATACGAAACGGCCTTTTTCGACATGGAGCCTCTCGAGTTGGCGGTCCCGCCGGCGTAACGCGCGGTCCCGTCAGCGGCCCGCAATGCCAACGTTGACACTCTTTCGAGTGGGACACTCGTACAATGAGTTCGGCCGAGGTCGAAATCTCACGGACGAAGGCGTGGCTGATGGCGGCCCGCCCCCAAACGTTGCCCGCGGCTGCGGCCCCGGTCATCGTGGGGACGGGGGTAGCGATCCACGAGGGCGTGTTCGCGCCGCTGCCGGCGGTGCTGGCGTTCGTCGGGGCGGCGCTGATTCAGGTCGGGACGAACTTCGCGAACGACTACTACGACGCGATCAAGGGTGCCGACACCGAGGACCGCGAGGGCTTTACCCGGGTCACCCAGTCGGGGCTCATCTCCCCCGAGCAGGTCAAACTCGCGACCATCGTGACGTTCGGACTGGCGATCCTCACCGGTACCTATCTCGTCTACGTCGGCGGACTCCCGATCCTCGTCGTGGGGCTCGTGAGCGTCTTCTGCGGGTGGGCCTACACTGGCGGCCCCTATCCGTTGGGCTATCACGGACTGGGCGACCTCTTCGTGTTCGTCTTCTTCGGAGTGGTCGCCGTGACGGGGACCTACTACGTCCAGGCCGCGGCCGTCCGCGCGGAGCCGCTTTCGACGGCGGTTCCCGACGGCACGGTTACGGGCGCGGCCGTCGCGGCGAGCCTGCCGATTGCGGGGCTCTCGACGGCCATCATCATCGTGAACAACGTTCGCGACAGGGAAACCGACGCCGAGACCGGCAAGCGGACGCTGGCGGTCCGGCTCGGTTATCGCTGGAGCCGCATCGAGTACGTCGCCATGCTCGCGCTCGCCTACGTCGTGCCCGGCTGGCTCTGGCTCCGGACGGATGTCGGGCTTGGCGTGTTGCTCCCGCTGGTGACGCTCCCCTACGCCGCGATGGTCGCCCGCACGGTCTGTACACGAACCGACGGTGAGGCGCTCAACCCGGCGCTCGAGCGGACGGGCAAACTACTCGCGCTGTACGCGATCTGTTTCGCCGGCGGGCTGGTGGTGCTATGAGCCTGCCCGACGAACTCGATCTGGAGTATCGGTCGTTCTCGCTGGCGCTGGGCGAGCCCCTCGAGACGGCAGACGGGACGATCGAGAGCCGGGACGGCTTTCTCGTTCGGCTGGTCGACGGCGGCGCATCGGGTGGGAACGGCCCCGGCGACGGGTCGGTCGTCGGCTACGGCGAGGCGACGCCGCTGTCGGGCTGGACGGAGTCGCGCGAGGACTGCGAGCGAGCGCTCGAGCGCGCACGCGACGCGATCCGGACCGGCGGCCCGAGCGAGGCGCTCGAGGCGGTCGACCGGCAGGTCGCGGCCCGACACGCGCTGGCGCTTGCGCTGGCGGACCTGCAGGCGACCCGCGAGTCGACGCCGCTGTACCGCTATCTCGGGCAGGGACCGATGGTCGGCCGGGTGCCGGTCAACGCGACGATCGGCGACGGATCGCCGGCCGAGACCGCCGACGCGGTCCGCGCCGCCGTCGGTCGCGGGTTCGACTGCTGTAAGCTCAAAGTCGGGCTCCGGAGCGTGGATGCGGACATCGAACGCGTCCGACGCGTTCGCGAGACCGTCGGCGACGGCGTCGAACTGCGGGCCGACGCCAACGAGGCCTGGACCTACGAGGAGGCCCGGTCGGCGATCGACGCCTTCGACGACCTCGGTCTCTCGATCCTCGAGCAGCCGCTGCCGGCGGGCGCGCTCGAGGGCCACGCCGCCCTCCGCGACCTCCGGACCGGCGTCTCGGTCGCGCTCGACGAGGGGCTGCTCGAGCACGGCGTCGATGCGATCTGTGACGCCGAGGCGGCGGACGTGGTCGTCCTGAAACCCATGGCGCTGGGTGGGATCGACGTGGCCCGCAAAGTCGCGGCCTGGCTGACCGAACTCGATATCACGCCGCTGGTGACGACCACGATCGACGGCGTCGTCGCCCGGACGGGCGCGGTCCACCTCGCGGCGGCGATCCCCGACGTGCCGGCCTGTGGGCTCGCGACCGGCGATCTGCTCGCGACCGATCTGGGTCGCGATCCCGTGTTGTTCGAGAAGGGGTCGGCCGTCGTTCCGCAGGCGAAAGGACTCGGCGTCGGCGACGTGTGGGGTGAGCGATGACCGCTCCCGTCGACTGGCCGACGCGCGACCTGCTGTCTCATCGTACGTCGACGACACCGGACGAGACGGCGCTTATCGACGCCGATAGCGGTCAGACGTGGACGTACGGGGAGTTCGATCGACGTGTCGATGCAGTCACGGAACGGCTCGAAAACGTCGTCTCCGGACCCGACGACCGTCTCGGCGTCCTCATGGGGACGCGAGCCGCGTTCGCCGAAATCTACTTCGCCGCGATGCGTCGCGGCGTCACGGTCGTTCCGCTGAACGTCCGCGAAACGGCCGCTGAACTCGAGTCGAAGGCGACTCGAAGCGCTCTCGACGCGGTCGTCTGTGAGTCGGAGACGGAGGCGCTCGCGCTCGATATCGCCGACTGTCCCGTCGTCTCAGTTGACAGTCCCGAGCACGACGGCGTCGAATCGCTGCAGCCGGTCACCGAGGCGGACGCGATCCCAGTGCCGCTCGAGCGGGACCAAACGCAGCTACTCATGTTCACCTCGGGGACCTCCGGCGAGCCGAAGGCCGTCCGGTTGACCGTCGGCAACCTCGTTGCAAGCGCGACCGCCTCCGCGTTCCGGCTCGGTGTCGGCCCCGACGATCGGTGGCTGTGTTGTCTCCCGATGTATCATATGGGCGGGCTGGCACCCGTCGTCCGGTCGACGCTGTACGGAACGACCGCCGTAATTCAGCGCGAGTTCGATCCCCGGGAAACCGCCCGCATCATCGATGACGAGGACATCACGGGCGTCTCGCTGGTTCCGACGATGTGCAAGCGCTTACTCGATGCCGGCTGGATGCCGCCTGACACGTTGCGATTCGTCCTGTTAGGCGGCGCGCCGGCCTCGAGCGAACTGCTCGAGCGCTGCCGCGAGCGTGACGTGCCGGTCTGTCCGACCTACGGCATGACCGAAACGGCCTCGCAGATCGCGACGGCGCTGCCGGACGTGGTCGCCGCCCACGAGGGGACTGTTGGACAGCCGCTCATGTTCACAGACGTCACCGTCATCGACGAGACCGGCGCGGCGCTCGAGCCGGGCGAACAGGGCGAACTCGTCGTCTCGGGGCCGACGGTGACGCCGGGCTACCTCGACGCCGACGAGACCGCGGCGGCGTTCGGCGACCACGGCCTCCACACCGGCGATGTCGGCTACCGCGACGAGGGCGGCCGGCTCTGGATTCTCAATCGCCGCAGCGACCGCATCGTCACCGGCGGCGAGAACGTCGATCCCGGCGAAGTCGTCGCCGCGCTCCGGGACCATCCCCGCGTCGACGACGCCGCGGTGGTCGGACTCGCTGACGAGGAGTGGGGAGAGCGCGTCGCCGCGCTCGTCGTTCCCGAACCGGGGACGGCGAGTTCGCTCGAGCCCGAGTCGCTGTTCGCCCACTGTGACGAGCGCCTCGCGGGATTCAAGCGACCGAAAACGATCGGTATCGTCGACGCGCTCCCACGGACGGCCTCGGGGACCGTCGACCGCGAGGCGGTTCGGGAACGACTGCGCGCGGACGGACGGGACGTCACCGACGGGGCGTGACCGCCGCTCGCTCGCCGTTCGCTTCCCCTCGAGACTGCCGCTGGAACCGAAGTTAAGGCGGTGGCGTTCCTACCGTCGTTCCGTGTGTACGCTCACCCTCGCCTGGCAGGTCTTCGACGACGCGCCGGTCGCGGTCGCCGCCAACCGCGACGAAGCCCTAGGCCGAGACTCGACTTCGCCCGCCGTCTACGCCGAGGAGCCGCTGATCGTCGCGCCGCGGGACGCCGCGGCCGGCGGCACGTGGATCGGCTACAACGAGTACGGCGTCTTCGTCGGGCTCACGAACAAGTGGACCGACGCGGACCTCGCCGGCGACCGCTCGCGCGGACGCCTCGTCGCCGACGTGCTCGAGGCACGATCCGCCGCGGCGGCGAAATCGATCGTCGAATCGGCGACCAATACCGACGAGTACAGCGGTTTCTACCTCGTCGTCGCCGACGCGGCGGACGCGTTCTGTTATCAGTGGGACGGCACACGCTCCCTGACCGCGTTCGAACCCGGCGTCCACGTCGTCGTCAACGTCGCGGTCGACGACGATGTCGACATCCCATCCGTTCGGCCCGACGCAGGTCGGGAACAGGCGGCCAACGCTCGAGCGGTGCGAGCGACGCTTGCAGCCGAGCCGAGCGAGACGGCTGCCGACTGGCTCGAGCGGGCGAGTGCTGTTCTCGGTGACCACGAGTACGGGGTCTGTATCCATCGCAATGGGTTCGGAACGCGGTCGTCGTCGCTGATCGCGCTCGGCCCCGAGACGACGCGGTACGACTTCGCACCGGGGCCGCCCTGTCGGACGAATTACGAGAGGGTGACCGTCACCGGGGCGGCCGCCGATGTCGCCGACGGGCGATGTGACGATCCGGCGGTCGACGGCGAAGGGCACATTTAAGCGGCTCGCACTATCTCGTATGGATATGGACGCACTCCTGCCAGTAGCGACGCACACGGCGAGGTGGTCACCGTGAGCGTGTCCGCGGCCGAAGCCGACCTCACCGATGACGAGCGGGCCGGTCTCGAACTCGTGCGTGAGTCCGGCGGCATCCACCAAAGCGACTTCTGGAAGGAATTGGACGTCTCCTCGCGGAAGGGCAGCCGGATCGTCGAGTCGCTCGTCGAGAAGGAACTCGTCGATCGGGAGGAGACGGTCTACGACGGCCACAACACCTACTACATCTCGCCGACCGCTCGGGACCTCGATTTCACCCTCCTGATGGCCGGCGACATGCTCTCGCCCTTTATCGGCGAGGAGGAGGTCGACCCCAACAGCGACGCCTTCTCGCAGTGGATCATGAACCTCGCCTACGAGGAGTAACTCGTCTCCCGCGGTCGGCGGACATCCCGTCTCTTTCATCAGTCGCCGTCGCTGGTTCGACGGTCGCTCGAGCGTGGACCGTCGCGTCGGTCAGCCGTCGTTCCCCTCCGCGCCCCGCACCTGAGCGACGTGCGCGAACGTGACCAGCCCGATACCGCCGACGACGGTGCCCGCGGCCGAGACCGCGAGACCGACAGGAGACTCACGAATGCCCCGCCGACGATCGCGCTCGCGAAGATTCCCTTCGGGGGGCGGTTGACGATCCCCTCGGCGGTTCGGGACAGCGCGTGTGTCGACTCCGGCGGAAGCACGCCCTCGACGGCGAAAACGACCGCGAAGAGGAACCCACCGAGGAGATTGCAGCCGAGCGTGACCGCCCACAGGCGACCGGGTGGAACCGGCAGCCACGTGCCGTCTCGAGCGACCGCCGCCGCGACCGGATCGAAGACGTTCTCGTTGCACAGTTCCGCGCGGCCGACGACCAGAAACACCATGCCGACGCCGAAGGTGAGCGCGTCCGCCACGTGTGCGGCCGTGCCGAACTGCGGTTCGACGAGTCGGTCGACGACCCCGAGCGCGACGATGCCGAAGACGATCGTAACCCCCGCGATGAAGCTGGTCGCGGCGAGTTCGAGCAGCGACTGCTCGAGTCGCCGTTGTCCCTCGTCGACGGCGCGGTCGAATATCCCGGCGGGATTCGGAACCGTGGACACGGACTAGTTACGGTTCGTTGATGAATACGAGCGAGACATGAATACGCCGGATGCCGATGTACCGAGAGTCGGGGCGGAACTCGGCTCCGGCGGTCCGGTATCGGTCACTCGTAGAGAGCGAATCGCTCGATGAGAACGAACGGCTCACGTTCGCGGTTGTAGTAGGGCACGTCCCCGTCGAGCGCCTCGATGAGCCGCCGATGGACCTCACGTGCGGCCCGGCCCTCGTCGGGCGCTAGGTGATGTGTGCCTCGCATGTCGGTCCAGAACCCGCCGTCGAGCCAGAGCAGGGTTTCGTCGCTCGACTGGTAGACGATCTCGCCCTGTTCGGTCAAGCCGTCGATCGCGAACTGACGGCCGGAGAGTTGCGCGCGAGCGAGGACGGCGATGAGCTGGCGACGCGAGACCGGTGCGTGGAGCGCGACGTCGTCGATCGTCTCATCGAAGTACGCCTCGACGAGATCACAGGCCCGCGAGAACTCGTCGAATTGGACTTCCTGGTTCCGTGTGATCTTCATGACGTTCAAACCGACCGGGCGTTCGGTCGGGCTACTGTTACCAAAATCAGCATAAAAATCTATGCCTCGAGTGTCGCCGTTGCCGCCGTCGGAGAGTCGATCACGCCGCTGGCGCTTTGCGGTCTCAGGCGAGCGCGCTCGCGGCACGGATCAACCGCTCCTCGCCGAACGCGGGGCCGACGAACTGGAGGCCGACGGGAAGGCCGTCGGTTTCGCCCGCTGGAACCGAGATCGCCGGCAGATCGGCGAGGTTGACCGGCACCGTGTTCGCGTCGGCGAGATACAACTGGAGCGGGTCGTCTACGCTCTCGCCGAGTTCGAACGGCGGGACCGGCATCGTGGGGCTCGCGAGCACGTCGGCCTCGGAAAGCGCCTCGTCGAAGTCCTGTTTGACCCACGCGCGAGCGTCCTGTGCTTTCTTGTAGTACTTGTCGTGGTAGCCCGCCGAGAGCGCGTAGGTCCCGAGCAGGATGCGCCGCTTGACCTCGTCGCCGAACCCTTCTTCGCGGGCCCGGGCGAAGGTCTCGTTCCAGTTGCCGTCGTAGCCGCCCGAATGCCCGTAGCGGACGCCGTCGAACCGCGCGAGGTTCGAGGACGCCTCCGACATCGCGATCACGTAGTAGGCTTCGACGGCGTGTTCGACGGAAGGCAGGGAGACCTCGTGGTACGAAGCGCCGCGCTCCTCGAGGTCGTCCAGCGCCTCCCAGAACGTCTCGACGACACCCTCGTCGGCTCCCTCGAGCAACTCGGTCGGAACGCCGATCGAGAGCCCGTCGACGTCGCCGGTCGCGGCGTCGGCGTAACTCGAGTCGTCGCCCTCGCTGCGAGTGGTCGCGTCGCGGTCGTCGCTTCCGGCGATCACGTCGAGTAACTGCGCGGCGTCTTCGACGGTTTCGCCGAAGGGGCCGATCTGCTCCAAACTGTTGCCGTAGGCGATGAGGCCGTATCGCGAGACCAGCCCGTATGTGGGTTTGATGCCGACGACGCCACAAAAGGCGGCCGGACAGCGGACCGAACCGCCGGTGTCGGAACCGAGCGCGAGGTCGGCCTCGCCGGCGGCGACGGCGGCCGCGGAGCCACCGGAGGAGCCGCCGGGGACGTGGCCCGGCGCGGCGGGGTTGTCCGTCTCGCCGAAGTAGGAGGTTTCAGTGGTCGTCCCCATCCCGAACTCGTCCATGTTGGCCTTGCCGACGATGGTCGCGCCGGCCGCCTTGAGTCGGGAGACGACCGTCGCATCGTAGGGCGGGACGTAGTCCTCGAGCATCCGGGAGCCACAGGTCGTCCGGACGCCGTCGGTCGAGATGTTGTCCTTGACCGCGACGGTTTTGCCGGCCAGCGGGCCGTCCTCCGCGCCTTCGATCCGCTCCTCGGTAATGAAGATATCGTCCGACATGATCACGAGACGTTGGGGCCTTTGAAGTAGCCGTCCTCGGTTTCCGGCGCGTTTCCGAGCGCGGCCTCGCTCTCGAGGGACTGCCGTTCCTCGTCGGGACGCATCACGTTCGTGAGGTCGGTCTCGCGATCGACTTCCGGCACCTCGTCCAGGGTCTCGAAGTACTCGAGGATGTCCGCGAACTGCTCGGTGAACCGGTCGACCTCGTCGTCGTCGAGGTCGACGCGAGCCAGGTCCGCGACGTGGCGGACGTCCTCGGGACTGACGGCGTCGTCGCTCATACGTGTTCGCACCGGCCTCCGGAGAGTAAGGGTTTCGATACGGTCGGGACGACCGCGGCTCGTTCCCGGGGTTGGGTGTCGGACGACGCTGCCCTGTTCCCCGACGGCGATCCCAGCGTTTAAGTGACAGCAATTCGTTACGATAGGGCGAGAGAACGTCTTCCAGCGGCAGGCTCCCGATTCGCCGACAATGACTGACACTCCCACCCGAACGCAGACCGACGAGCGAACCCGGACCGCGCCCGAAACCGAGAGCGACGCGTCGGCCGAAACGACCACTGAGCGAGCGCACTGTCCGGAGTGTAACGGCCGGCTGATCGCCGACGACGAACACGCCGAGACAGTCTGTGCGGACTGCGGGCTCGTCGTCGAGGAAGGCGAGATCGATCGCGGCCCCGAGTGGCGCGCCTTCGATGCCGCCGAGAAAGACGAGAAGTCCCGCGTCGGTGCGCCGACGACCAACATGATGCACGATCAGGGGCTTTCGACGAACATCGGCTGGCAGGACAAGGACGCTTACGGGAAGTCCCTGAGTTCCCGCCAACGCGAGAAAATGCAGCGTCTTCGCACCTGGAACGAGCGGTTCCGCACTCGCAACTCCAGAGAACGAAACCTCAAGCAGGCGCTGGGCGAAATCGACCGAATGGCCTCCGCGCTCGGCCTCCCCGACAACGTTCGCGAGACTGCCAGCGTTATTTACCGCCGTGCGCTCGAGGATGACCTCCTGCCGGGGCGTTCGATCGAAGGCGTCGCGACCGCGTCGCTGTACGCCGCCGCTCGCCAGGCCGGAACCCCGCGTAGCCTGGACGAAATTTCCGCCGTCTCCAGGGTCGACAAAGCCGAAGTCGCCCGAACCTACCGGTACGTCATCCGTGAACTCGGACTGGAGGTACAGCCAGCCGATCCCGAGAGCTACGTGCCCCGCTTCGCCAGCGATCTCGACCTCTCCGACGAGACCGAACTGCGCGCTCGCGATCTCCTGGCGACGGCCAAGGAAAAGGGGATTCACAGCGGCAAATCCCCCGTCGGCCTCGCCGCAGCGGCGGTGTACGCCGCCGCGCTTCTGACGAACGAACAGGTCACCCAAAACGACGTCAGCGAGGTCGCGAGCATCTCCGAAGTGACCATTCGGAACCGGTACCACGAACTGCTCGAGGCCGAAGACGGGGCGGCGGTCTGAGTCGTCCGAACCCGCCGACGAACCGCTCGTTCAATACCGTGTTACCGACTGTTAATACGATACTACTGTCTCGCTCGCTCGTGAGCGAGCGGTTAACAACTGTATACTCAAGGCCGATTCCGTCGACGCTGACAGTATGCACTGCGATAACTGTGACGCCGACGAGGTCGCCTACACGTTAACGACCCACGTCGAACCGGCGGGGCAGGACCACGTCCAACTGCACTTCTGTTCGACCGACTGTCTCCGCGTCTGGACGTAACGGCGTTCCCCGCGACTGCGGGGCGGTTCGGCGGCTACAAGCAGCGCGTCCGTAGTTCCCGAAAACGGGTGATCAAATGGGAAATCAACTCGAGCGGGAGAGTGCCGTTACGGGTCCGCGTCGTAGATGTCCCGGGTGGGGTCGCCGCTGACGTCGACGACGCCGAGCGCGCCGCGGCGAGCGGCGCGGGTGAGGGCGTGGTCGACGATCTTGACGGGGCCGGGGACGGGGAACTCCATCTCGGCCGCGGCGGTGGTGCCGGGGGCGACGGGTGCGGTTTCGACGTTGCGGTCGGGGTCGGTCAGGAGGTCGCCGTCGCGGTAGAAGCGACTCCAGACGTTGCCGATGGCGTGCCAGGAACTCAGCAGGTTCGGGCCGCCGTTGGCGAAGTACACGCGGGCGGTCTCGCCGGTGGTAGCTTCCATGGGGACGCCGCCGTCGGGGGTGAAGCCGTAGGCCTGGCCGTTGAACACCACGTAGGTGGGTTCCTCCTTGAGCATGGCGTCGAAGTCGAAGCCGTGGTGGCCCTCTTCGCCGAGATCGCCGTCCGTGTAGATCTCGTGCTGGCCGAGGTAGAACTCGTTGTCGACCTCGGGAAGGCCATCCTCGGGTTCGACGAGGATCGAGCCGAACATACCCGAACTGATGTGCTGGTCCATGTTCGGGATCGCGCAGTGGTAGATGAACACCCCCGCGTAGTCGGCGGTGAAGCTGATCTGCGTGGGGTCGTCCCCGGGCGCGATCGTGGTCGCGTCGGCCCCGCCGCCGGGGCCGTAGACCGCGTGGAAGTCCATGTTGTGGGCCGCCACGTTCAGGTCGTCGGGCACGTCGAACGTGAGGTTCACCCGGTCGCCCCGGCGAACCCGGAGCATCGGCCCCGGCACCTGCCCCTCGAAGGTCATGTAGTCGAAGGTGACCCCCGGCTCGATCTCGGCGGTGACCCGCTCGGTCCGGATCGTGACGTCGTGTTCCCGGGGCTGGTCCCAGTCGACCGGTGGCGGGATGTCCGTGGGGTCCCGCGCGATGCGGTCGACGTCGACGGACTTGGCCGCCGGCAGCCCGCTCTCAGCCGCCGGCTCGTCTTCCTCACTGTTCGCCTGACTCTCGCCACCGAGGCAGCCGGCCACCGCCAGCGCGCCAGTCGCTCCGATCGCCTGCATCGCCCGTCGTCGAGTAAGATTGGATTGGGTCATCGTCCTATCTGAACGTAGTGGTGGACGTATGATCAACCATCGCGATGGTTCTCGTCGGATAGTAATCCGATCGTCGAAACCCGGGATATAGTGGCCTATTAAATACTCCATTCCGCCGGTTTTCGCTGCTCGGTCCGAATTCGGCCCGCTTCGGCGGTTACAATCCGGGCGAGTGGTACCCACCGAGTGCAGCCGACCCAAACGGATATGTTGGCTCTCGGTCAAGTCGACGGCATGGAATCACGCGGGAGCGCTTTGGACGAGGCGCTCGAGTCGACCGTTCCGTCGGTCGAACTGCGCTCGAGTCGACGAACGGTCAATGGAGTGGATCTGTACGTCGTCGCCGCCGGTGACGAGTCGGCTCCGCTGGTGGTCTTGCTCCACGGGTTTCCCGAGTTCTGGTACGGCTGGCGGCGGGTGATCGAGCCGCTCGTCGAGGCCGGCTATCGGGTCGTCGTGCCGGATCAGCGCGGCTACAACCGAAGCGAGAAACCCGATGGCGTCGGTTCGTACCGGCTCGCCGAACTGACGCGGGACGTGGTCGAGCTGATCGGGACCGAGGATCGCGAACGCGCGGCCGTCGTCGGCCACGACTGGGGCGGCATGGTCGCCTGGTCGGTTGCGGCCCACCATCCCGAGGTCGTCGATCGATTGACTATCGTGAACGCCCCGCATCCGACCGCGTACCGCCGCCAACTCCTGTCGAATCCGGCGCAGCTACGCCGGAGCTGGTACGCTCTCTGGTTCCAGTTGCCGTGGCTTCCCGAACGCGTCGCCCGGTACGACGACTACCGCGTCCTCGAGCGAACCCTGCGCGAGACGGCCGCACCGGGAACGTTCCGCGAGGACGAACTGGCACGCTATCGCCGCGCCTGGGACCGGAAGGGGGCGCTGACGGCGATGCTGAACTGGTATCGAGCGGCCGCCCGGTATCCGCCTCGGATGCCGACTGACCCGATCGAACCCCCGACGCTCGTCGTCTGGGGCGAGGACGACACCGCGCTCGTCCCCTCGCTCGCGGTCGACAGCGCGATGCTGTGTGCTCAGCGCCGGCTCGAGTTGCTCCCGGAGACGAGCCACTGGGTGCCACACGAAGCGCCGACGCGGCTCACCGACGAAATCCTCACACATCTGGCTGATTGACCGGCTCCGGTGATACCGGGTGCCGACCGGCCGGACGGAACACGTTCGGGAGAGGAACCGCATCCGATGGGAGCGTCGCTCCGAACGAGTCGCTCCGTACCGGGCTACCGGCGATCCCGGCCCGTCTCGCCGGTCCGTGCGGCGCTCGACGACTAGCATGATCGAATCGCGCATCCACCCGAAGTCGGTCGGTCGAATCGTCGTCGAACCGTTCGTCCTGTCGCTGGCCGTCGTCGACGCGCTCGTCGTCGTGGCGTTCATCGGCGTCGGGTTGTTCATGCACGCGATCGAACCGTGGGCGTTTCCGGCCTACACCATTCGAACGGCGACGCCGTTCGTGATCGGCTGGGCGATCGCCGCGCCGTTGGTCGGGGCCTACCGGAGACAGGTCCTCGAGTCGGTCGGTCGGACGCTCGCGACCGTCGCCGCCGCATGGATCGCGGCGACCCTGATCGGTGGTGCCATCCGTTCATCCGCGCTGTTTCCCGGCGGTGCGCCGCCGGCGTTCCTGTTGGTCAATGCTAGCCTCGGGCTCGGCTTTATGCTCCCGTGGCGGCTCGCGGTGACGGGGGGCCACTGCTGGCGGTCGAACCGCGGTTGAAACCGACTCGACTGTCCCGCGGGTGACTTCCCCGAACGAGTTCGGGGCCACGGCTACCCGGCTCGTCGACGACGTTCGACCGTGAGATGAGTTCCTGCTCGCTCTGCGGGCTGCCGATCCCCGACGAACCGGTGACCGCGGCCGACGCCGAGGGGACGTTCTGCTGTCGCGGCTGTCTCGAGGTGAGCGCGACCCTCGACGGCGTCGACGGACTCGAGCGCGAGGACGTGGTCGATCGCACGCGGGAGTCGGCCGACCGCGAGGTACCTGCGGGAGCCGCGGAGACGTTCCTGGCGGTCGACGGGATGCACTGCTCGACCTGCGAAGGGTTCGTCTCGCTGCTGGGCGAGGACGAGCCGGGTATCCTGACCGTCGAGGCGAGCTATGCGACCGACACCGCCCGGGTGGTCTACGATCCCGAGCGGCTCGAGCGGGCCGATCTCCCCGAAACGCTCTCGGGCTACGGCTACGAGGCGCGGTTCCGTGACGGCGACGGCGGCCGGCGAGACGAGACGGAACTGGTCCAGCGACTGCTGGTCGGCGGCTTCCTCGCGATGTTGATCATGCCGTGGTACCTGTTCTACCTCTATCCGAGTTACGTCGGCATCGAGACGGGCATCCTCTCGGTCGACGCGACCTCGCCA
Source organism: Natrinema pallidum (assembly GCF_005890195.1). NCBI lineage: Archaea > Methanobacteriati > Methanobacteriota > Halobacteria > Halobacteriales > Natrialbaceae > Natrinema > Natrinema pallidum. The sequence continues at coordinate 2,107,265 of NZ_CP040637.1, forward strand.
GTCGGGATCTACCTGCCGATGGCGATGATCGGGCTGTTGACCGCCGGCGTCCTGTGCTATACCGGCTACCCCGTCCTGCGGGGCGCGTACGTTAGCCTGCGGGTCGGCCAGCCGAACATGGACCTGCTGATCGCCGTCGCCGCCGTTTCGGCCTACGCCTACAGCACGGTCGCGCTGGCGACGGGCAGTACCCACCTCTACTACGACGTGACCGTCGCCGTGATCATGATCGTCTCGATTGGCACCTACTACGAGCGCCGGATCAAGCGCCGGGCCACCGATCTGCTCGCGGACGTGACCGCCGCGCAGGTCCGGGAAGCGACCCGCCGAATACCGGAGGGGACCGAAACGGTCCCCGTCGATCGGCTCGCGGCCGGCGACGAACTGCTCGTCAAGCCGGGCGAGCGGATTCCGGTCGACGGGATCGTCCGTGAGGGGACGGCGGCGGTCGACGAGTCGGTCCTCACGGGGGAGTCCCTGCCGGTCACCAAGGAGCCTGGCGATCGGGTCGTTGGCGGCGCGATCGTGACCGACAGGGCGCTCGTCCTCGAGGTGGGCGCGGACGCCGAGAGTACGCTCGACCGGATCGCGACGCTCATGTGGGAAATCCAGAGTACGACTCCGGGCGTCCAGCGGCTGGCCGACCGGCTCGCGACGGTCTTCATCCCCCTCGTCGTGACCGTCGCGGTCCTCGTCACGGCCTGGCGGCTCGCGATGGGGACGGCGGTCGGCGACGCCGTGTTGACGGGGCTGACGGTACTCGTCGTCTCCTGTCCCTGTGCGATGGGGCTGGCGACGCCACTGGCGGTCGCGTCCGGACTGCGCGACGCCTTAGAGCGCGGTATCGTCGTCGCGAACGCGACCCTGTTCGAGTCGGCGTCGGCCGCCGAGACGGTCGTCTTCGACAAGACCGGCACGCTGACCGCCGGCGAGATGTCGGTCCGCGAGGTCCGCGGCGAGGACGCAGCGATCGCGTTCGCCGCGGCCGTCGAACGCCGCTCCGAACACCCTGTGTCGGATGCCATCGTTGCCCACATAGCCGACGGCCCGGCGACCGCGGAGAGCGGTGAACCGGTCGCGTCCGACGGCGGCACCGTCGACGCCGCGGCGGCCGGCGACCCACTCCCTCGCGGCCGCGACCTCGCGGTGACGGACTTCGAACGACACGCCGGCGAGGGCGTGAGTGCGACGGTCAATATCGAGGCGTCCGAGCCGTCGCTCCCGGCCCGTCGCCGCGTCGTGGTGGGAACGCCCGACCTCGTCGAACGGCTGGTCGGTCCGATCCCGGCGACGCTCGAGGCGGCGATCGACGAGGCTCGAGCGGACGGCGACCTCCCCGCGGTCGTCGGCTACGACGGGCGGGCGCGGGCCGTCGCGATCGTCGGGGACCGCCGACGGGCGGCGTGGCGAGAGGTCCTCGCGTCGGTCGCCGACCGCGAGGTGATCGTCCTGACGGGCGACGACGAAGCCGCGACGACGACGTTCCGCGACCATCCGGCGGTCGATCGGGTCTTCGCGGGCGTCCCGCCTGACGGGAAGGTCGAGACCGTACGCCGACTCGCCGACGAGGGACCCACCGCAATGGTCGGCGACGGGACCAACGACGCGCCCGCACTGGCGGCCGCGGATGTCGGGATCGCGCTCGACAGCGGGACCGCTCGCGCGACCGACGCCGCCGACGCGGTCGTGACCGGGAGCGATCTCCGCGCCGTCCCCGCCGTGTTCGATCTCGCGGCGGGCACACGACGGCGCATCCGCGAGAACGTCTGCTGGGCGCTGCTGTACAACGCGGTCGCGATCCCGCTGGCCGCGGCGGGGTTGCTCAACCCGCTGTTCGCTGCCGTCGCGATGGCGACCAGCAGCGCCATCGTCGTCGTCAACTCCTCGCGGTCGGTACTTTCGGACGATCGATGAACTGGGAACCGGGACGCCACGAGGACTGAACGCCGGACACGTCACCGCCTCGATACCGACCCTCGATGACTGAAACGGCCGTTTTCGCTCGAGTCGGGTTTATGTGTCGGTTCACCAACACGGTAGTATGCGAATCGACGAGCGATGCTAGCGACGGGCGGCGCGGTAACGGGAGCGATCGCCGACTGTCTCGACGGCAGTGCCGTTTCGGTCGCAGATGTCGCGCCAGTGGCGTCGTCTACGCGGTCGACGAAACCGGCGCGGCCAGGATCAGATACGATGACACGACGACGGTGGAGTCGACCGAGCGGGAAGCCAGCGCCCCGGATCCGCTCACGGCGGGCGATTTCGTTGCGGCCCTCGTGTGATGTGTCTCGAGGGCTATGCCTCGGACACCGACGATACGGGCCGCCGGTACCGTCGAAGCGTCTCGCCGTCCGCGTCGCGGAGTTCGACGATAAACTCCTTCTGACCGACCGTCTCCTCGAGGTCGGCCGCTTGGAACGTGATGTCGTACGGCGGGTCTTCGGTCCGCGCCACCTCGTTCCTGCCGCTGGTCACGACGACGCTGTCGATCCCCTCGGACTCGGAGAGTTCGCAGGTGATCTCTCCGGCCGCTCGCGTACAGGTGAGATCGGGATTTACGTCCGCGCTCGAGTCGCCCTCGAGGGTCGGCTGGAAGTCGAGTACCATCGGCGAGATCGGGGCCGTCCCCAGAATCAGGACGATCACGAGGAAGACCGAGAGATTGATCTTGGACCCGTTGCGGGCGATCGTCCGGACGATGGACCGGTCGGCAGTTCGCCGAAGCCGGATCACCAGCGGGACGATCACGGCGTGGGTCAGCGGCCCCCAGAGGATGAGGACGAAGCCGTAGGCCCGCACGTACTCGAGGATCGTCCATTCGACGCCGTACGAGAACAGGAGGTTCGACGCCGTCCAGCAGAAGAAGCCGAAAAAGAGCAGACCGACGCTCTTGAACAGCCGCCAGATCGGCGTGTTCGCGTAGTACACGCTCAAGACGTCACGCCAGGCCTGTCGGAGGACGCGCCTGACGTACTCGAGCGGCGATGCGGTCGCGTCGGTGTCGGATGCTATCATGCGTTCGTCGGGGATCGGATGAGTCGGGAGTCGATTCGCCCGCGAGGGCGGTCGGTTCGGCCGTCGGGAATTGGGGCCGATCGGTCAGGCTCCGATCGACCAGAGTTGCGTGAGCAGATACCAGTTCAGCAGGTAGGTGATCACGAACGCCGCGAGGAAGACCAAACAGAGGACGAACGTCCCCCGCATCTCGTAGGCGTGGACGGGATCGTCCGGGTCCTGTGCCATACCGAGCCCGCCGTCGGCGACGAGGTCGGCGTTGTCGGCCGCGTTCTCGACACGGTCACCGAAGACCAGCGAGCCGACGGCTACGAGGACGAACAACACCCCGCCAGTGATCGCGAGCAGGGCGAAGATCCCGAAGACGGCAAACAGCGGCGCGGCGGCCGAGAGGCTGAACTCGGTGCCGGGGATGTTCTCAACGACCTCGGCGGTCCGGCGCGGGATCCCGTAGAGGATGCCGACGTACATCATCATCAGGACGGCCACGCCCATCGCGGCCGAGTAGAAGTACGGTTGGATCGAGGCCAGCCGCTCGGAAATATACTGGCGCATGAACATCGTCCGGATCACGAAGAAGACCAGGCCCATGAACGCAACCGTGGTCCCGAGGACGACGGTGCCGTGGAAGTGTCCGACGGTCGCGAACGTGTTGTGCCAGGTCATGTTGAGCTGGAGCTGGCCCATCATGACGCCCGTAATCCCCCCGAGGAAGCCAAAGAGGATGATCGAGAAGATCGTTGAGGAGAACACGGGGTTCGACCACGGCGCGGATGTCAGCCAGCCGAACAGGCCGCCGCCTTTCCCGCGTTTGCGCCGGCCGGCCTCGAGGCCAGCTGGAATGGCGAACGCGTGGATCAGGCTCGCGAACGTCGCCCCGTAGAACGCGTAGGACGTGTTCCAGATCCGCCAGCCGGTCGAGACGGCTGGATCGGACAGCAGGTGGTGTGCCGCCCCGAGATTGATGAAGAACAGGTACAGGATGAAGGCCGTCCGCGAGACCTTCTCGCTGGCGACCTCCGCGCCCGCGACGACGTGGGTCAGGAAGTACCAGACCGCGATCATCGCCACGAGGTTGATCTGCTGGGTGCCGTGGCCGATGATCCAGTACATCTGGCGGTACCAGGCCGCGTCCCACCACTCGATGATCTCGAGCCGCCACAGCAGGGCGGGGCCGAACGCGAGCAGGCCGCCGATCAGCGCCTCGACGGCGATGATCGACGTGACGAATGCGGCGAAGCTGACCAGCGGCAGCGTCTTGCCGGGGTTCTCGCGCTTCTCGAACCACATCGTCGCGAAGAAGGGCAGCGCCGCGACGACCGTGCCCAGAATGAAGACCACTGCACCCGCGTAGAACAGCGGCGAGATCGGCATCGGAACGTAGGCCGTCAACAGCGGTGCCTCGTTGGGTGCCTCGGTGGTCCAAATGGCGTAGTTGACCAGGACGGCCCCGCCGGCCATGACGAGCCAGCCGGCCTTCGCGACGTTCGTAAACGGCAGCCGTCTGCCAAGCACCATCGGACCGCCGACGTAGAGGATGGCGATTTCCATGAACACCATCCAGAAAATCAGCAGGTTCCAGGCGTGCAGGCTCAGGTGGGTGTAGAAGGCCCCGGGATCGAGCAGCCCGATCACCTCCCAGCGGGTCATCGCGACGGTGAAGGCGAAGATACCACCGTACAGCAGGGCGACGACCGCCGTGAGCCCGAACAGCTTGACGTGGTTATCGACGGAACGGTGGACCTCGAGCCCCGTCACGGAGCAGGTCCGGAAGCCGTCATCGCGGTACTCGTTGTCGAACAGGCCGAGAACGTCCAGTCTGTGTGCCATCGTTATCCCTCCTCCACGACGATCGTGCCGTGCATGCTCCGGTGGCCCTGCCCACAGAACTCGTTACAGATGATGTGGTAGGTGCCGGGTTCGTCGAATGTCATCGGCACGACCCACTCGTAGCCGGGCAGCACCTGCAGGTTGATCTGCTTGCTCAGCGCGTCCTCGGGTCGGAGCGAGAAGCCGTGTTGGACGTCCATCGAGTTGAGGTGGAAGTCGTACTCCATCCCCGTCTCGAGGACGACCGGCGCACCGTCCCACTGGAACCGCATCGCCTGGAGATAGACGTCCTGTTCCGGCGGGACGAGTCCGTCGTCGGTGTCCTCGGCGCGCTCCTTGTAGTCTGCCATCTTCTCGCGGTACTCCTCGGCCTCGACGCGAAAGGTCTCGCCGATGGGGTTCTGGTCGCCGACCCGCGTCCAGGCGCTCATCCAGCCGAAGAGGATCAGCGACCAGCCGACGCCGAGCCCGAGCCAGATCGATTCGCGCCTGTTGACGGGTTGGTCCCACCAGTTGCCGTCCGGGGGTTTGATCGGTGATGTCATCGAATCACCCCAATGGTACCGAGAAGACATCTATCCAGCCCCACGCGACGTACGACAGTGCGAAAAACAGGAGCGCTGCCGCTGCGAGTAGCCAGATGCGGTCGTACAATCGTTGCATCGTCGGCTCTGATTCGGTTCGTTGTGACGGTGCCATAGCTCTGTTCGATCCGGTTTCATTGTGGAACTCGCATACCGATTCCCCCGCACATATTCCCATCAGACTGTCTGCAGAGCCGAATTCGATGTTGGCCGGTGCTAATACTGACAGAACGAAGAAGAGCCGCCGCCGGGTCGAGGTCAGACTGCGGCGACGTATAGCTGGCCGAGGCCGGCCACGACCAGCACGACCCCGGCCAGTCGTACCACGCGGTCGACGTAGCCGGCGACGCGGCCAGCACCCAGTGCGTAGCCGAATGCCGTTGCGACCGTGATCGCGACCGTCAGTGACCCGAACCCGATGGCGTACGTGCCGAGTACCAGCGCCGTCTCGAGCGGCGGCATCGTCAGCGACCGAAACGCGAGCCCCAGGAACAGCGGGAGGACACAGGCGACCGCCGCCAGCGCGTACATCGCGCCGAAGAGACCGAACCCGAGAACGGTCGACCGCCGTTCGGGCAGGAGGACGTGGACGGCACCGCTCCCGCCGTACACCACCCAGATCCCGAGCGCTACCAACCCGACGCCGACGCCGTACTCGAGGAGCGGCAACGCCTGGCCGACCGTCTCACCCGCGACGACTGCGACGATCGAGAGCGCACCGAGGACTCCCACTGCGCCGGCGGCGGCGGCGAGTCCGCGGGCGAGCGTTCCCGACAGCGGCGGCGCGGTCTCGTCGCCGGTCGCGGCGACGTAGTAGCCGACGTATCCGGGCAAGAGCGCGTACGCACACGGCGAAAAGAATGTGGCGATGCCGGCACCGAGGGCGAACACCACGGTGCCGAGGAGTTCGCCGCTCGTCACGTCACCCACCCCCGGCAGCGTCGATCGCCGATCGGATCTCGTCGGCCGATTTGCGCCCGCGGCCGGACCACGTGACTGCGTTCGCTTCGTCCAGCACGAACGCGTACGGGACGCCCGAGGCGTCGAGGGCCTCCGTCAGTTCGAGATCGGAATCGAGTGCGACGGGCCAGTTGCCATCGTGATCGCGCCACCAGGTCGCGATGTCCGCTCGAGTGATGGTGTTCCCGACGGGTTCGCTCGTCGCGGAGACGAACTGGACCTCGTCGTCGACCGTCTCGTGGACCGCCGCGAGCGGTTCCATCTGGCTCTCACAGACGGTACACCAGGTGGCGAACAGTTCGACGAACGTCACGCGGCCGCGTTCGGGAACGCTGGCGGTGCCCGCGGTACTTCCGGGTGCGTCGATCGTCTCGAGTTCGATCGGATCGACGGCGTCGCCGCTCTCGAGGGGGGTCCATCCGCCGGCCGCGAGCGCACCGCCGCCGAGCGCGGCGAGTCCGGTGACTCCCACGAGGACCTCGCGACGGCGCATCGGTCACCACCCCTCCACGACGGTCCGGGCGTCCTCGACGATTTCGTTCCCGCCGGGAGAGCCGCCGGTGTAGGCCCGCTCGACGACGCCCTCCTTGTTCACGAGTAGGATCAGGGAGGTGTGGACGAACTGTCGGCTGTGAGCCATGTCGTCGTGACCCATCTCGTCCCCGTCGTCGGACGACTCGTCGCCCTGCTCGAACGCGACGCCGAACGTGTCTTGGACGATGGCTTTCGCGTCGTCGGGCGTTTCCGGCCGGAGGAAGTACCAGTTCCCGGCGTCGAAATCGACGCCGTGGTCCGTCCCGTAGGACTTGAGGACGGCCGCCGTGTCGTGTTCCGGATCGAACGTCATCGGGAGGAACGCGATCTCGTCCGCGTAGTCGCGATCGGTCGCATCGGCCTGGACTCGCCGCAGGGCGGCGGTCAGTCCCGGACAGACGGTCGTACAGCTGGTGTATACGAACGTCAGCATCAGGTGACGGTCGCCGGTGAACGCCGTGGTCGTAATCGAGCGGTCATGGAGCGGTGCCGGGACCGTCGCTTCGGGGATCCCCTCCCCGTAAATCGGGTGTGGTATCCCCGATTCCTTGATCCGGTCGTGGTTTTCGGGCGGTGGCAGGACGGGCCGGTCGCCGTCGCTCTCGGCGCTGTTCAAGGCCGAACACCCCGCGACGGACGCGCCGATGGCCGCTGCGCCCACTGTCCGCAGCACCGTTCGTCGATCGAGAGTCTGATCTGTGCGGCTCATGATAGGTGATCGTTGCGGCTGTCGGTGGTAAAGCGCTGCTCGGATTCCCGCCCCGATAGAACTGGTCGAACATATTCGACGGTTGCCCGCCGAACGGCGTGTCCGCCGGACGGCTCGAGGCGTGACGGCCGACCCGAGACGCCGCCGTTCATGCCTCCTCGAGTACGGGACGGGTTTCCTCGTTGAACAGTTCGATCGCGTTGACGACCTGTAACGGGAGTTCCGGCTGCGGGTCGGCCATCGCAGGCTCGTCGGCGGGATCGGGCCAGCCGACGACGATTCGGCCCACGTTCCCGGCGACTTCGTGTGAGGTACAGACCTGCTGGGTGTCGACGTAGTCGTAGACGCCCTCGGTATCGAATGTGTGTTCGTGTTCGGAGCCGACCCCGGTCAGTCGATCGCTTCCCCACGGTTCGACGCCGTCGGGGGTTCGGTGAGGGCCGTGACTCCCCTGATGATAGCCGGTAACGTCGTGGCGACCGGTCTCGACGAGCCACTCGACGGTCCCGCCGGGAACGACGTGGACGATCTGTGGGTCGAACTCGGGATACGGCCGGGAGTTCGCCGTGATCGTGACCGCTTCGGCGGGAGTGCCGAGTTCCCCGGCGTTTTCCGGGGGCTGCTCGTCGCCCGGCTGATCGATGCCCTCGGCGAGACAGCCCGCCAACGCGAGGCCGGCTGTACAGGCGGTCGAGCGGAGTACGGTACGGCGTGAGAGGTGTGTCATGGGTCTGTGATCCGGCGTGGCGATCGATCGAACGGGTCTCGAGTCGCTGCACTCACGCTCGTCTAGCGGGGCTAGCTAGTTCAACCGAACCGACGGTTCTCGGACGGTAAGAGTGGGGCCGGACATGTTCAGGAGCGGGCTAAAAGGCGATTGTCCGTCGCGGCTCAGTACGCGGCACCGGGCCGCTCGTTCGATCGTCGACGATGTCCCGTTGCAGTTCGTCCGATCAGCTCCCGATGACGAGCGTCTCGAGGACGATCGCCAGGAGGATCGCCCCGAGGTAGTAGTTCGAGACGTAAAACGACCGCAGTGCGACCTCGTCGGTCGGCCGGCGGAACTGGCGGACCACCGAACACAGGAAGACGGTGCCGAGGGCGATCGACGTGACTCCGTAGACCCAACCGAGCCCGGCCACCCAGCCCAGACCGCTGGCGGCGAGTAGCGTCGCACCGAGGTAGAACGCGACGTGGCGACGCGCCGCGGCGACGCCTTCGGCGACCGGATACATGGGGAAGCCCCCGCGTGCGTAGTCGTCGCGATACGCGATCGCGAGGCTGTAGAAGTGAGCGGGCGTCCACAGGAAGATCACCGCCGCGAGGGCGACGGCGGGAAGTCCGACGCGCCCGGTGACGGCGACCCAGCCGATGACCGCGGGCAACGCTCCCGCACCGCCGCCTAACACCGTGTTCCAGGCCGTGTTCGGCTTCAATACTGCCGTATAGAGGACAGCGTAGTACCCGATCGCCGCGAGGGTAAGCACCGCCGCGAGCCCGTTGACCCACGTCAGGAGAACGATCATCGAACCGACCGTGAGCCCGACCCCGAACGCCACGGCGTTGCGCGCCGGAACGAGGTCGTGGACGAGTGGCCGATCCGAGGTCCGGTCCATCCGCCGATCCCGGTCGCGCTCGTAGACGTGATTGAACGTCCCGCTCGCCCCGATCGCGAGGACGCCGCCGGCGAGCGTCGCGAGCGCCGTCGACGGCTCGAGCGCCGCACCGGAGAGCGTCGCCAGCCCCATCCCCGCCAGCGCGACCAGACAGAGCAGCCACATCAGCCGCGGTTTGGTCAACGTCAGGTACGCGCCGGTCGTTCGTTTGAGCCGGGCGATCCGGCCGGTCGGCTGCGGAGTCGACTGCGGGGCCCCGCCGGCGTCGTCGCCGGCAGTCGACGCATCTGGCGTCGGGGTCATCCGGCCGGGTTCCGCCTCGAGCGTCCCGTCTTCAAGAGTGAACACGAGCGCGACGAGGAGACAGGCGAAGATGGCCATCGCGAGCGCGAGGTGGATGGGGCCCGCGATCGACGGGCCGCCGACGGCGATCGTCGCGCCGAGGAGGACTTGGACGGGAAAGAGGACGAGCGCACAGCCGACGAGGCCGGTCACGCGACGGCCGACCTCGACTCGGCGGGCGGCGAATCCGGACGCGAGAACGAGGCAGCCGGCCACGAGCGCTGCCGCGCGATGGCCCCAGTAGAGGAGGGTGTCGCCGGTCGCCGAACCGACGATCGGATCAGTAGCACAGGTCGGCCACGCACTGCAGGCGGCCGCGCTGTCGGTCGTCGAGACGGCGGTCCCGAGCGCCACGAGGACGTACGCCGCGATTACCGTCGCTGCCAGTACGTCCGCGAACCGTCGTCGGCTGAGTTCCGTTGTCATCCCTGCGTACTCTCCCGGCCGTGATCGTCCCCGTTCCCGTGACCCTGCGACCGGTCAGTCGTCGGCCGATTCGCCCGCCGTACGACGGCGTCAGCCACGCCAGATGACGGTCACGACATCGTTGTCGCGTTCGACCGTCTCGTAGCTGTAGCCGCGGTCGTCCAGTTTCGGAAAGAGGAATTGGGGAACGCGGTCGTTTCGCTGGACGAGAACCGTCTCGTCGGACAGGTCGACGAGCGTCTCGAGCGTCCGTTGGAGCGGCTCCGGCGGGCCGGCCGACCGGATGTCGATCGTCTCCTGCGGTCGGTCATCCGGTGCATCGGTGCGGTCGACGATCGAGGATGCTGATTGCATGGGTATTGGTTCGGTCCGGTGGCGGCTATCTCTGCTCCCGTACGTGTTCGGTCGATCGGCTGCCCGGACGACGCGATCAGGCCTCCGTTTTCGGGAACGTGGCGACGAACTCGTCGGGAGCGACCTGTTCGACCTCGTAGCCGTCGGCGTCGAAGCTGTCGACCTCGGCCTCGAACTCGTAGAACAGCGGTTTGGGCTCGTGGTCGTTGACGATCGTCAACGATTCGCCCGGCTCGAGGGCGTCGAACTCGTCGTGGATCCTGGGATGGCGGTTCACTGGCGGAATGTCCCTGACATCGAGTCGTGTCATGCAGTCCGTACTCGGATCGAGCCCCACATCGACTTTCGCACGAACATGATCGGGGACGGCCCGTCGCTACGTACGGTCGATACGGACGTGCCAGACGCCGCCGTCGCGTTTCTCGCTCTCGTGGGTGAACCCGCGGTCGTCGAGCACCTCGTAGAGCGGTTTCGGTTCGAACGGGGCGATCAGCCGGAGCCGCTGCCCCGTCTCGAGATCCTCGAGGGCGGCCATGATGTCGTCGAACGGCGGGCCGTCGATCTCTCTGACATCCAGCGTTCGGTCCGTTGATTTCGTTGCCATCGGTTCCGCGTTCGATCCGGGATCGGTTGGACGTTCGTCCGAACGTGTTCGCAGCCCTCGGTCTTCCCGCGGGACGAGAATCCACCGAACATATTCGTAGCCACCGGTATATAGGTTCGAGCGGAACACGTTCGTATGGCTCAAGCAACCCTTACACTCACGATGCCCGAGAACGTCTGGATTCAGCAGATTTCGACGGAGTACCCCGAGTCGACGTTCCGGGTTCTCGCGGCCGTGCCCGGCTCCGAGTCCGGCTTCGCTCTCGTCCGGATCGCCGGGCCGGTGGTCCCCGACGTGATCGAAGCCATGAACGACCACCCGCAGCTGACCGAAATCACGCTCGCCCAGTGGAGCGATAACGAGGCGACGGTTCACTTCGAGACGACGGCACCGCTCCTGTTGTTCTCCTCTCGAGCGTCCGGCATGCCCATCGAACTCCCGGTCGAGATTCAGGACGGCGAGGCGAGGATCGACGTGACCGGCTCCCGTGAGCGTCTCGCCGAACTCGCCGAACAACTCGAGCACTTCGGACTGCAGTATCGGATCGAGCACGTCCGCGAGCGACTCCACGAGAGCCAACTGCTCTCGGAGCGCCAACTCGAGGTCATCGTCGCGGCGGTCGACGAAGGATACTACGACACCCCGCGGCGGTCCTCGCTGACGGAGCTGGCCGACCACCTCGATATCGCCAAGTCGACCTGTAGCGAAACGCTACACCGCGCCGAAGAGGCGGTAATCAAACGATTCGTCGAGGACCTTCCGAGCGTCGACAGCGGCGACCCGATCGAGGAAGAACTCGCGAGCACCTAAATAGGGCCGTTGGGCAGGAACCGCGTTCCCCGTCCGATCACCGGCCACGTTTCGGACCGCGCTATTTGTACTTACGAACATGTTCGTAGCTATTCTCACGCGATGGAAATCGGCTCGGCATTTCATCCGAGTACGGTTGTGAGAGGGCGAATGAGGATAGATAAATGAACGATTTCAAGTGCATGCCGTCGAGTACCTCCGGCATGACACCAGTGTCATATTCAGAGGTGTTCTGATCTAATGAGCACGGACGATGAATCATTCCACCCGCTCGGGGACGAGTGGGAGGACGAACTCGAGACGATGCTCGACGATACCGAGTACGATAGTGATCTCGGTATGGAGATGGCCCAGGACGCGATGCGGGTCACTAAGGGCGAACTCTCCGAGGCCGAATTCCACGAGAAGCATCACGAGGCCGTGATGGAGGAGTTCGGCGAGGACGAGCGTCCAACCAAAGAAGCCTACGAGGCAGCACAGGAGGAGGCCAAGGGAACCGCCTCCAGAATGCTCGGTGCCTTCGACGGCGACGGCGAGGAGACGCGTCGCGAGACGATGAAGAAGATGGGCGTCGGTGCAGCGGCCGTCGGGATGGGTGCGTTCAGTTCTACCCGAGACGGTCCCATGGAGAGTCTCTCCGCCGAGGGCGGCCACTCGGAGACCACCGAACACAGCGACACGCAGTGGGGGATGACTATCGACCTCGAGCGCTGTGACGGCTGTCTGACCTGTATGTCGGCCTGTACCCAGGAGAACGACCTCGACGCCGGCGTCAACTGGATGTACGTCATGGCCTGGGAGGACGAACTCCACGAGGGCCACGAGGAGGGTACCGACACCGGCGTCTACAGCTCCGATTTCAACATGGGGAGCGACTTCAACATGCTCGTGCGGCCGTGCCAGCACTGCACGGACGCCCCCTGTGAGAAGGTCTGTCCGACGACGGCCCGGCATACGCGTGACAAGGACGGGCTCGTCCTGACCGACTACGACGTCTGTATCGGCTGTCGCTACTGTCAGGTCGCCTGTCCCTACGGCGTCAACTACTTCCAGTGGGACGAGCCCCACACGGACTACGAGGACATCCCGAAGGCACAGGATCGCGATGTCGACAGTCCCGACGAGATCACACACGCCCAGTACGAACACGGCGAGCGCTGGGTCGACAGCCGCGCGCCTCGTGGTGTGATGAGCAAGTGTACGATGTGTCCGTCCATGCAGGACGGTCAACAGGGCGAAGAGAAAGTCGGGACGAGCGCCTGCGAGTCGGCCTGCCCGCCGAACGCGATCCAGTTCGGGAACGTCAAGGACGAGAAGAGCGATCCGTCCCAGCACCGCGAGCATCCGAGCAAGAGCCGGGCCGTGATCCGTCTCTCGGACGAGCACACCGACGCGAGCAAAGGCGTTCCGTCGCCGGAGACGATCGACGAGACGCTCAGCTCGGACGACGACATCGAGTCCGCCCTCGAGAAATTCGAGAACCTCGACCAGGAGACCCTCTCGATCATGAAGGCGGTCGAACTCGTCAGCGATCGCACCGAGCCCGGTGACGAGGAGAACAACAGCATCCTCCGCAAGGAACAGGAGATCGTCGCCTCCGTCGACGCCTTCGAACAGTACGTCGACCTCGAGACCGACGAGGCCATCACCCAACTGCAACTCGGCGACGGAAGCGAGCGCCAGGCCAGGTTCCGCATCCAGCAGTACACCGGCAAGCCGAACTCGTTCAAGCTGCTCGAGGACGTCGGGACGCACCCGAACGTCACCTATCTCGGCGAGCAGCCCGGACCGGAAGCGGAGCAGGTCGAAGGACCGACGAAGTACGAGGACATCGGTCTCGTCGACAAACGGCAGGATCTCCTCGACGAGGAAACCGTCGGCGGTGTTGACGGGGTGTCGCTATGAGCACGAAGGAGCCGTCCGAAGCGGACATCCTTCGCCCGATCAACACGCTCACCAAGAAGTACTTCCTGATCTACGGCATCGCTGCCATCGGCCTCCTCGCTTTCATCGTCGCCTGGGGATACCAGCTCCAGAAGGGACTGGTCGTCACCGGCCTCGGCGACTGGGGCAGCGGCGGCGGTTCGACCTGGGGGCTATACATCGGCGCGTTCATCTGGTGGGTCGGCGTCGCTCACGGCGGCATCATCCTTTCGGCCGCCGTTCGCCTGCTCGGTATGGACCGATACATGCCGATCGCCCGACTCGCGGAGATGACGACGATCGGTGGCCTCTCGGCCGCCGGCTTCTACATTATCGTCCACATGGGCCGTCCGGACCGGATGGTCACGAGCATCATCGGTCACTATCACATCACGGTCAACAACTCGCCGCTGGTGTGGGACGTGACGGTCATTACGGCGTACTTCGTGCTGTCGGCCACTTACCTCGGCCTGACGCTCCGGTACGACGTCAACCGCCTGCGTGACGATCTCCCCGACATGTTCGAGCCGATCTACAAGATCATGACGATCGGCTACACCAAGCGAGAGGACGAGGTCATCCAGCGGATGGTCTGGTGGCTCGCGGCGGCGGTCATCATCATGGCCCCGCTCCTGCTTCACGGCGGCGTCATTCCGTGGCTGTTCGCGCTGCTGCCGGCGATGCCCGCCTGGAGCGGTGGGATTCAGGGGCCGATGTTCCTGAGTATCGCACTGATGTCCGCGATCAGCGGCGTGACGATCATCTCCTATGGGTTCCGCCGTGCCTACGACTGGGACCACATCATCACCGACGACATCTTCCGCGGGCTGCTCCTGTGGCTCGGGTTCTTCACCCTGTTGTTCCTCTGGTTCCAGCTTCAGGCCGTCTTCAACGGCATCTTCCTCGGTCCGCTCGACAAGGCACACGCGGCCGAAGCGAAGATCGCCCACCCGCTCTACCGTATCGCGATCGGGCTCATCTTCGGCTCGCTCGTGTACATCTTCGCGCAGGGAATCCGCCCGTCGCTGTTCAGCAAGAAACGGGCGCTCGTCGTCAGCTGTGCGGTGCTCATGGGTACCCTGACCGAGAAGGTCCTGTTCGTCGTCGAAGGGTTCATGGACCCGCACTTCAACATCTACGCCAACACGCCCGGATCCTACTTCCCGAGCGCGATCGAATGGCTGTCGCTCGTCGGAACGACTGCGCTGGTCGTACTTTTATTCCTCAACCTCTCGAAGCTCGTCCCGGTGGTCGAACTCCACGCGATCGAACACCTGCGCGGTGAGCACGAGCACAGTGAGGAAGCGACCGAACCGGAGGTGGAAGCATGAGTACTACGCAAACGATCCTCTCGACGCTCCTGTACCACGGCTACGACGGCACGTCCGGCTTCACCGGCTTCGCCAACGAGGGGACCTGGATCATCTTCGCCGTCATTCTGGTCCCGGTCTACATCATGCTCGCGGCCTGGTTCCTCGGGAAACCACGCGACACGAAAGCCGGATTGACCGGCGTAAGCTACCTCGTCGGCCTGACGACATCGATGTGGGTCGGGATGTTCGTCCTGACCGTGCTGATCGGCGTCGTCTTCTACGGCGGCCCACCGGAGCCGATCAGCAGCGTCGGCCCGCCGTAACCGTCACTCGAATCGCATCCGAACACCGCTTCGTTTTTTCGCGCCGCTGTGACCGTCCCCCAGTACGCGGTCCGTGAGCCGCCGCTCGAGTATCGAACCATCACACGTATCCCGTTGCATGCCCTCCATTCGGCTAGCATACAGTCACTATGAGTATCACAGAACACGAACTCGAAATCAAACTCGAGGGGGTCGAAGATCCGGACATCGGCGAGGATATCGTCTCGCTTGGGCTGGTCAACGATGTCACTATCGACGACGAGACCGCCCGTATTTCCCTGGCGTTTAACGCGCCCTACGCGCCCTCCGAGATGGAGATCGGAAACCAGGTCCGCGAGATTATCCAGGATGCTGGTCTCGAGGCCGACCTGCGGGCGCACGTCGGCGAGGACCACGGCTTCGACGACGAGGTCCTCCCGCGGGTTCGCAACGTCATCGCCGTCTCCTCCGGGAAGGGCGGCGTCGGGAAGACGACGGTCGCGGCCAACCTCGCGGCCGGACTCGAGAAACGCGGCGCGATGGTCGGCCTGCTCGACGCGGACATTCACGGACCGAACGTCCCGCAGATTCTCCCGCCCGAGAGCGACCCCGGCGTCACGCCGAACGAGGAGATCGTTCCGCCCCGGTCGGACGGCGTCCGCATCATCAGTATGGGAATGATGATGGAAGACGAGGACGATCCCGCGATCCTCCGCGGTCCGATGGTCAACAAGTTCATGATGAAGTTCCTCGAGGGCGTCGAGTGGGGGCGGTTGGACTACCTCATCGTCGACCTGCCGCCGGGGACCGGCGACGCGACGCTGAACCTGCTTCAGTCGATGCCCGTGACGGGGTCGGTCGTCGTCACGACGCCCCAGGAGATGGCGCTAGACGACACCCGCAAGGGGATTCAGATGTTCAACAAACACGATACGCCGGTGCTGGGTGTCGTCGAGAACATGAGCTCCTTTATCTGTCCGTCCTGTGGCGATCAGCACGGCCTGTTCGGCACCGGCGGCGCGGACACCATCGTCGACAAGTACGACGTCCCGCTGCTCGGTCGAATCCCGATCCACCCGGACTTCGGGGCCGACGGCAGCCAGGGTGCGCTCGTCAAGGACGACGACAGCGAGGTCCAGAGCCACCTCGAGGACGTCGTCGGCGAGGTCGCGGATCGGATCGGCGAGACCAACCGTCGGACGGTCTCGGAGAACATCACGCAGGAACCCGCGAACAAACTGCCGACCGAGACCGAAGACTAACGTCCGTCGCAGCGAGCACGACGTACGGACCGCAGGGTGGATTTTCGTGCTGGCCAGTCCCGAAACGGAGCGGTGCGGCACGGTCGAGGTCGCGGAACTGGTCGTCACCGACGACGTGCTCGTCAAGGCGTTCGCCCGCGGTCCGACTGCGGCACTCGACCACGACCACGCCGACAGCACGAACGTCTTGCACGTGCTCGAGGGGACGGTTACCGTCGTTCACGGCGAGGAACGCGAGCGGGTCGATGCATCCGGCGTGGGTCACCACGAGCGCGGCGTCGCCCACGGCGCGAGAAACGTGACCGTCGTCTTCACCGCGAGCCGCTGTCCGCTCCCGTCCTGATAGGCGACGCGGGGTCAGTCGCGGCTGGTCGGGCCATCCGAACACAGCGCGGCGACGTACTTGGTGACGTGATCGTCGATCCGGCGCTTGTAGCCGGCTTGGCGAGCGAGCCGGTCGAGTTCGCGGGCAACGAGGCTGCCGTATTGGACCGCCTTCTTGTCCCGCGTGGCGACCTCGCCGGGGAGATACTCGGCAGCGATGCGACGGAAACCACGCTTTCGTTCGTCCTCGTCGGCCAGTAGCTCATCGGGCAATCGGAGCGCAGCCGCGACCACGGCGTCGTGGAGGAAGGGCGCGACCGGCTCGAGGCCCGTCGCCTGAATCGTCAACACGTCTCGAGGGAGTTGGGCGGGCAGGCTGCGAATCCCCTCGCGAACGGCCCCGCGAACCGTCTCGGCCGCGACCCGGTGGTCGAGTCGGACGACTTTCTCGTAGCCGCCGAACAGTTCGTCGGCACCCTGTCCGACGGCGAGCGCGTCGAACCCGTCGGCGGCGACGCGTTCGCCGACCAGAAACAGCGGCAGCGCGATCTGGATGTCCATTGCGTTCGTCCGGCCGGTCGCCCGCGCCACGTCGGGGACGGCGCGCTCGAGGTCGGCCGGCTCGAGGTCGACGACCGTCAGGTCGCGTCCCATCGCGTCGGCCGCCATCCGTGCGGCCTCGACGTCGTGACTGTCCGGAAAGCCGACGACGTACAGCGGCGCGTCCAGCAGTTCGGCGACCAGCGCCGAGTCGACGCCACCGGAGAAGGCGACGGCGATATCGCGGTCGTCCCGCCGAGCCGCGTCGGCCGCGGTTTCGATCGCGTCGGCGAGCCCCTCGAGAGCGGCGTCGGGCGCTGCTGGCGTCGGATCGGGGAGCGACCAGTGGGACTCGGGATCGGGAAGCGGCTCGCCGACGGCCGCGGCCGCGCCGGCCGGAAAGAGCGTCGGCTCCTCGAGTGCGGTCGGCTCGAAGGCCCACGCCGGCTCCGCGCGTGTCGTGCTCGCGTCGCCGTCGACGAAGAGGGGGACCCGTCCGAGCACGTCGCGAACGAGCCGGTCATCGACCACTCCCGCGAAGCCGGTCGTTCCGGGGAGCGGGTCGCGATTCTCGAGGGCGGTGCGAACGATCGGTGGCTCGGTGCCGCGGAGGCGTGGTACTGTCACTGGAGGTGTTTTAGAACGCGGCTCAGTCGTCGCGTGACGCCGCCGGCGAACTGCCGGACGCTGATCCGCCAGGGGGTTCGTTTGCCCTCGACGGTCGTCCGTCCGGCGGCAATCGCGTCCAGAATCGCGTCGACGGAGCGTTCGTCGGCGTCAACGCGGGTGATCGCCTGGCCGACCATCTCGCTGATGTGAGCGTCGCTCCCGGCGGTCATCGGCAGGTCCCGCGAGCGGGCATAGCGTTCGGCCTGTCGGTTGGCGCGCCCGGTAAACAGCCGGGAGTTGTAGACTTCGATCGCGTCGCCTAAGGCGAGTTGGTCCCGCGAAACCCGCGCCATGACGCCGTGGCGAGACTCCTGAAACGGATGGGGAATCACGGCCAGGCCGCCCTGGTCGTGGATCGCCTCGAGCGTCGATTCGAACGACAGCCCTGGCGGAACGGCCTCCTCGAGCCCCAGACCGAGTACGTGGCCCGCCTTGCTCGAGATTTCCATTCCCGGAATGGCGACCAGCCCGTAGTCGGGGGCGCGCTCGACGGCCTCGAGGCTTGCGTCGATCTCGTCGTGGTCCGTCACGGCGATCGCGTCGAGACCGATGGCTTCGGCCTGCTCCAGAATGAGCTCGACCGGGTCGCGACCGTCGTAGGACAGCGATGAATGCGTGTGGAGTTCGACCGACAGCACGACCGCACGTTTAGGCGGCCTGATCAAAAACGACTCGGTCCCGACCACGGTCGACGAACGTGACTATCGCCGCGACTCGAGACGGCGGGTCGTCCCGTCGACGGGACTACTCCTGATACGGGTCGTCCGAGTGAACGTCGATATCGTACGTCGACGCCGCGCGTTCAAGCCGTATTCGTTCGTCGACGACGGTCGGAACGAACCCCTCGTGGTCGCCCCCGGCCAGCCAGCCCGCGCCGACGAGAATCGCCACGACGAGCGCACCGACTACCGCGCGCTCGACCAGGACGCCGCCGACGCCGACGGCGATCGCGATCCCCGTCATTCCGAGCCGTCGAACCCGAATCCGCTTTCGCAACTCGTTCTCGTGGGCGGCGACGATTCGGTTTCCCTCTCCCGCGGGCACGGACCGGTAGCTGGGGCCGGATGCGGTCTCGTAGCGAAGCACATCGACCCAATCCCTGTCGTCGAATTCGTCCTCAACCATCGACCGTGCCGTCACACTGCGGATAGTAAACGTTCGCGACGGGACGCCGACTTGCCTTCCCGACGATCACGCGCGATCTACGCCGACACCGCAGTGACCACCCTCTCGACCGAACCGTGCCGCTGCTCGCCCGCTCCGAGGCGTATTTTATCCATGAACGTGCATATAGAAACCCATTTACCGGCCGACTTTCATCACCTAGGTGAATGAGTCTTGCCGATTCGGACCGCGAACTCGTCGTCTCCGAGTTAGATCGGGAGCCGACTCGAGCGGAGGCGGCGCTGTTCGAGAACCTCTGGAGCGAGCACTGTGCGTACCGCTCCTCGCGACCGTTGCTGTCGGCCTTCGACAGCGAGGGCGAGCGGGTCGTCGTCGGCCCAGGCGACGACGCGGCGGTCGTCGCGCTCGATGGGGAGACCTACGTCACGCTGGGGATCGAGAGCCACAACCACCCCTCCTACGTCGATCCGTTCGACGGCGCGGCGACCGGCGTCGGCGGTATCGTCCGGGACACGCTCTCGATGGGTGCCTACCCGATCGCGCTCGCGGACTCGCTGTACTTCGGCGAGTTCGACGACGAGCACTCGAAGTACCTCTTCGAGGGCGTCGTCGAGGGGATCAGTCACTACGGCAACTGTATCGGCGTTCCTACGGTCGCGGGCAGCGTCGATTTCCACACGGACTACGAGGGGAACCCGCTCGTCAACGTCGCCTGCGTCGGCCTGACGACCGAGGAGCGGCTCGTGACCGCCGAGGCCCAGGAGCCCGGCAACAAACTGGTGCTCGTCGGGAACGCCACCGGCCGCGACGGGCTCGGCGGCGCGAGCTTCGCCAGCGAGGACCTGGCGGAGGACGCCGAGACCGAGGACCGCCCCGCCGTCCAGGTCGGGGACCCCTACGCGGAGAAGTTGCTGATCGAGGCCAACGAGCAACTCGTCGACGAGGACCTGATCGAATCGGCCCGCGACCTCGGTGCCGCCGGTCTCGGCGGTGCATCCAGCGAGATGGTCGCCAAGGCCGATCTCGGTGCCCACATCGAACTCGATCGGGTCCACCAGCGCGAACCGAACATGAACGCGCTCGAGATCCTACTCGCCGAATCCCAGGAGCGGATGTGCTACGAAGTCGAGCCCAACAACGTCGAGCGGGTCCGCGAAATCGCCGAGCGGTTCGATCTGGGCTGTTCGGTCATCGGTGAGGTCACCGAGGGCAACTACGTCTGTACCTTCGAGGGGAGCGAGTCCGGAGAGCGCGAGACGGTCGTCGATGTCGACGCCTTCTTCCTCGGCGAGGGCGCGCCGATGAACGACCTCGAGAGCGAGGTGCCCCCCGAACCGGAACCCGACCTGCCCGACCCGGACCTCACTGACGCCTTCGACGCGGTCGTCTCGAGCCCGAACACGGCCTCGAAGCGGTGGGTCTACCGGCAGTACGATCACGAGGTCGGCGTCCGCACGAGCGTTGGACCAGGCGACGACGCCGCGATTATGGCGGTCCGAGAAGCCGAACAGGGGCTCGCGCTATCTACCGGTGGGGCACCGAACTGGACCGACGCCGCGCCCTACGAGGGGGCCCGCGCGGTCGCGCTCGAGAACGCGACGAACATCGCGGCCAAGGGGGCGACGCCGCTGGCCGCGGTCGACTGTCTCAACGGCGGCAATCCGGAGAAACCGGACGTGTACGGTGGGTTCAAGGGAATCGTCGACGGACTCGCCGAGATGTGCGAAACCCTCTCGACGCCGGTCGTCGGCGGGAACGTCTCGCTGTACAACGACTCCGTCGCGGGACCGATCCCGCCGACGCCAACGCTGGCGATGGTCGGTGCCAAGGACGGCTACGACGCCCCGCCGCTGTCGGTCGCAGCCGACGGCGACCTGCTGCTCGTCGGTGATCGCGGCCTCGCAACCGACGACGTCCGACTCGGTGGCTCGGAGTACCTCGCGCAGTTCGACGGCAGCGACCGGTTCCCGGCGCTCCCCGACGACCCCGCGGCCCTGATCGAGACGCTCACAGCGGTCGCGGACGAGGACGCGACGCTCGCGGTTCACGACGTCAGCCACGGCGGTCTCGCCGTCGCACTCGCCGAAATGGTCACCGCGGACGCCGGTCTCGAGG
Source organism: Natrinema pallidum (assembly GCF_005890195.1). Classification (NCBI taxonomy): domain Archaea; kingdom Methanobacteriati; phylum Methanobacteriota; class Halobacteria; order Halobacteriales; family Natrialbaceae; genus Natrinema; species Natrinema pallidum. Next base: position 2,128,622 of record NZ_CP040637.1, read on the forward strand.
TGTCGATCCCCGGCGACGATCCCGCGGGTACGTTGTTCCACGAACAGCCTGGGCGGGCACTGATCCAGACCGACGCGCCGGCGGCGGTCCGCGACGCGTTCGACGGCGTCGCACCCGTCGTCGAACTCGGGACCGCGACCGACGACGGAGCGTTGACGATCGACGCGGGCGGGCGGACGATCGAAACCGACGCGGCTACGATCCGCGAGCGACGCGCGACGATCGACCGCGACCTCGAGTAACGAGCCGTCGACGAAGCGACCGACCACGACCCGGGTTACCATTCGTGTCACTCTGCCAAAGAGGTAGTAATAACTATCCGTGACGTGGTTTCGCTGATCTATTGTCCGGAATATTGATATACAGTCGGGACCACCTACCCGACGAACCGATAGTCTCGGAGGAACTTCGATGACAATCGACACCCCGTCCGTCCTGATCGTCGAAGACGAACCCGACCTCGCGGATCTCTACGCCGCTTGGCTCGAGGACGACTGCGACGTCGAGACGGTCTACGACGGCAACGACGCGCTGGACGCCATCGACGGCTCGGTCGATGTCGTGCTGCTCGACCGGCGGATGCCCGGACTCTCCGGCGACACCGTTCTCGACACGATCCGGGAGCGGGGCCTCGACTGCCGCGTCGCGATGGTGACGGCGGTCGAACCGGACTTCGACATCATCAGGTTGGGATTCGACGACTACCTCGTCAAGCCGGTCTCGAAGGGCGAACTGGTCGACATCATCGACCAACTGCAGCTCCGAGCGAGCTACAACGAGAAACTCCAGGAGTTTTTCGCGCTCGCGTCGAAGAAGGCGCTGTTGGACGATCAGAAGACCGACGCTCAACGGAAGTCGAGCCAGGAGTACGCCGAACTCAGGGATCGACTGGCGGTCCTCCGGGTCCAGGTCAACGACACGATGCAGTCGCTGTTCGAACAAGACGGCTACCGACAGCTCTGTCGCGACATCGCGGGCGAGTCGGTGATTCGAGAGTGAGTTACTCGAGCCGGCGCTCGAGTGTCGTCACGCCCCGAAACTCGACCCGCGTGCCGCCGTCGCCGTTGGTGACGGTACACTCCCAGTCGTGAGCCTCGGCGATGGCACGGACGAGCGCGAGACCGAGTCCGTCGATCGCGGTCTCGTCGTCGGCGGTCGGGTCGAGCACGCGATCGTGTGCGTTCGGCGGGATTTTCGCCGCGTCGTCGAGTATGTAAAAGCCGCGGCTCCCGTCGTCGTCGAACCCGACGAGCCCGATCCGGACCGCCACGTCGCCGTCGGCCCGTGCGACGGCGCTGTCGAAGGCCGTCTCGAGCAGGTGGGAAAACCGATCAGGATCGGCCCGGAGCACCGCCGAGCCGTCGACGACGACGGCTGCCTCGTCGAGACGGGACTCGCTGACGGCGTCGGCGATCGCCGACTCGAGGCGAAGCCGGCTGCGAGTCCCGACTCGCGAGGCGTTGCGGGCGAACTCCCGGATGTCGTCGACGAGCCCTTCGGTGCGGTCGAGCGTCGTTTCGACCGTGTCCTCCGCCAGGGGAAACTCCCACTCGTCGGCCCGATCGTCCTCGAGCGCGTCGGCGACGGCCTCGAGTTGGCGTTGCAGATCGCTCGAGAGGACGTCGGCCACGGCTTCGAGGCGCTCGGTCTGGCGCTCGAGTTCGGTCGTCCGGTCCCGAAGGACCTGCTCCCGCTCGGCCCGATCGAGGGCGGCCCGCGTGTTTTCGACGAGCGTCGAGATGAGATCGACGTCGGTCTCGTCGAACCAGTTGGGATCGAGCGAGCCGGTCATGAGGACGCCGTGGGTACCGATCGGAGCGATGATCTCCGACCCGATCGTCGTTTCCGGGTTGTAGAGGCCGTCGACCGACTCGAGGTCGTCGAACAGTTCGATTTCGCCGGCCTCGAAGACGTCCCAGACGAGCCCTTCACCGGCGTTGAACCGCGGGAGGCCGCCCAACTCGTCGTGGGCATCCGCGGTCCCGGCGACGGGCTCGAGGTAGCCTCGTTCCTCTTCGAGGAGCCAGACGCCGCTGATCGGGAGATCGAGCAGATCGCTGCCGGCGTGGACGGAGATCGCACAGATCTCCTCCGGATCGTCCGACTCGAGGAGCCACCGCGTGATCTCGTGGAGGGACGTGACGACGCGGTCGTACTCGTGTCGATCGGTGACGTCTCGAATCACGGCGGCGACGGTCGCCGTGTTGTCCTCGATCGGCACGAACCGGAACTCGGCCATCCGGTCGTCACCGTCCGGGCCGACGTAGGGGAGTTCGAGCTGGCGGCGATCCGCGTTCCTGACGTCGACATCGGTGATCGCGCGGCCGATGTCGACGGCGTGTTGATCGTCGATTCCGGCCAGTTCGGTGAGCGTTTCGACGTGCTCACCGACGATGGCCGCCCGCTCCGCGCCCAGAATCGACTCGGTCGCACCGTTTATCGTCACGATTTCGCGGTTGCGGTCGAGCGTGACGACGGCGTCGTGGACCGCCTCGACGACGGCGGCGTGTTGGGCCAGCGTCGTCTCCTGTGCCTTCCGCTCGGTCACGTCGCGCATGTACACCGAGAGGCCGGTGGGAGACGGATACGCCCGGGCTTCGAACCACGTCTCGAGGGGCATGTGATAGATCTCGAAGGAAACCGGCACCTGCTCGTCCATCGCGCGATGGAACCCGTCGGGGAACTGTGTCTCGACGGTCTGGGGGAACTCGTCCCACATGACGCGCCCGATCAGTTCCTCGCGGGACCGCTCGAGTAGCGTCTCCGCTCGCTCGTTGAGATAGGTAAACCGAAAGCCCGTATCGAGGGCGAAGAAGGCGTCGGTCACCCGATCGACGATCGGAACGGATCGCATCGTCACGGCTCTCCACCCCGACCCGCCGACCGACACCGACCCTCCTCGCGCTCGAGGCGATCGCCACTCACAACGATAGTCATCATCGACAGACAGTTAGCACGTAGTTAGTGAACGTCCTATTTCAGTGCCGTGGCCGAGCGTTTGGATGGTATGCTGTGACAATCGCTGTCCGTCGTCAGTCCCTCTCCCCCGCCGGTCGAAGCCAGCAGCCGACGCAGCGTCGCGTGCGATCAAAACCGATCACCGAGGTAGACCTCGGTTTCCGGAAAGAGCGTCGACAGCGCCTCCACGGCCTCCGAATCCGCCGTCTCGATCTCTCCGGTCCGATCGAGGTTCGCCGCAGATCGGAACCCGACGACGAGCTGCGAGAGTGCACCGATCTCGAGGCGAACGTCAGCGTCGGCCGCCGATGTCGACCGGTCGCCGAGACGGGTACAGTCCGCGTGGTCAGCCGCGACCGCCAGCCGGAACACGTCCTCGTTCCACTCGGCCAGCGGGTCATCGACGGCGATCGTTAGGCTGACGTCCGGAGCCGGGTACGAGAGTGCGGAGAGCGTGTCCGCGACATCGACGAGACGGACCATCGGCCCGTCCTCGACGTGGGTCTCGATCCGGTCGGGATCTCGAGCGAGATCGCGGAGCGGAACGGCCGCGGGAACGCGAAGTCGCACGCGATCGACCTGTGACGCGTGATCGTGACAGAACGACAGCAGCGACAGGGTGGCATCGCGATCCGCGGACACGAACTCGGAGACGGCCATCGTCCGGTCGCCCATTTCGCCGTCGAGCGTGTAAACGAGATAGCCCCGCACCTGCCCGTCGCGTTCGTACGCGTAGACGAACGGGTCCCGATCGTGGCCGGCGAACACGCGATGTCGCCACCAGTCCGTGTCGCGCTCGAGGGCCAGCGAGTATCGGTCGGCGTGGGCGTCGTAGGCCGGTCCGAGCGACTCGAACTCGTCGGCCGCGAATCGGCGGACCGACCCCGCGTCCCGATCGACCGTGGCGGTCGCAAACGAGAGCACCGAGGGCTCGCACTCGTGGGTGACGATCCGATTGCACGTGTCCCAACCGTACTGCCGGTAGAACCGATAACTGAACGGCCACAGTACGGAAAACCGGATGTCACGGTCCCGATACTCCGCGAGCGACTCGGCGAGCAACTGCCGGACGTACCCCCGTCGGCGGTACTCGGGTGGCGTCGCGACGGACGCGAGTCCGGCCGTTCGGTGGCTTTCGTCGCGAACACGTGACTCGAGCCAGTAGTGCCGACAGACACAGCGGGGCTCGGTGTCGTCGGCCGCATCGGCTTCGTACACGCCGCGACGGGACCCGAGCGTCGCGCGGGGCGTTTCGTGCTCGTCGGGGTCGTACGCCGGCACCCCCTCCTCGGGCCGGAACGCGTAGCTGCGGTACTCGTGAAAGACGTCCCGCTCGTCCGGGATGGGACGATAGTCGGCCATATACACGAGAGTGCGGGCGACCGGGAAAACTGTTCGTGATCGCTACACCCGGTGCGTGGCCGGCGTTTCCGGTTGGGCGGACTACTCGAGGGGCGTGTTCTCGAGCAGCAACGCCGGTCACTCCCGTTTCAGGCGTGTTCTTCGACGAACGCCTCGATCCGGTTGAGCGCCCGTCGGAGGTCCTCGAGGCCGGTCGCGTAGGAGATCCGCAGGTGACCCGCGCCGCCCTCGCCGAAGACGTCGCCGGGGACGACGGCCACGCCCTGTTCGCGCAGGACCTCCTCGGCGAACTCCTCGGCGGTGAAGCCATCGGGGACCTCGGGGAAGCAGTAGAACGCGCCCTTGGCCTCGAAGACGTCCATCCCGATTTCGCGGAACCGCGAGAGGACGAACTGCCGGCGGCGGTCGTACTGGGCGATCATCTCCCGGACGTCGTCCTCACAGGAATCCAACGCCTCGAGCGCGGCATGCTGGGCCGTCGTCGGGGCCGAGAGCATCGTGTACTGGTGGATCTTGTTCATCGCACCGATGGCATCGGCGGGACCCAGGGCGTATCCCAGCCGGAGGCCGGTCATCGCGTGGGCCTTCGAGAAGCCGTTGAAGACGATCGTCCGCTCGCGCATCCCCGGCAGCGTCGCGATGGAGGTGTGCTCGCCGTCGTAGGTCAACTCGGCGTAAATCTCGTCGGACAGGACCGTCAGATCGTGCTCGCGGGCGAACGCCGCAACCGGCTCAAGGTCCTCGGCAGGCATGATCGCGCCCGTCGGGTTGTTGGGATAACAGAGGACGAGCACGTCCGCGTCGGCCGCGCCGGCCGCCTCGAGTGCCTCGGCGGTGAGGCGGAACTCGTCTTCCTCTGTCGTCGGCACCGGCAACACGTCGCCGCCGGCGAAAATCACGCCGGGTTCATAGGAGATGTAGGCCGGCTGGGCGATCGCGACCGTGTCGCCGGGGTCGACGAAGGCCCGGAAGGCCAGGTCGACAGCCTCGCTCGCACCCGCCGTGACGATGATCTCCTCGCCGGGATCGTACCCCAGATCGAACCGATCGGCGACGTAGTCGGCGATCGCCTCGCGGAGCTCTCGCTTCCCGCGGTTGGCCGTGTAGGAGGTTTTCCCCTGCTCTAAGGACGCGATCGCGGCGTCGCGGGCCGCCCACGGCGTCGCGAAGTCGGGTTCGCCGACGCCCAGCGAGATGACGTCGTCGCGTTCCTCGGCGATCTCGAAGAAGCGTCGAATTCCCGAGGGCGGCACCGTCCGCACGCGGTCTGACAGTTCGAACGTCATGGTCAGGGTGAGAACGAGAGGCGGTCGTCCCCCTCGCCGTCGCCGAGTTCGATCCCGTTCTCCTTGTAGGAGGCCATCACGTAGTGGGTGACCGTCTGGGTAATCTCGGGGACGGGTGCGACCTTTTCGCTGATGAACTGCGAGACCTCGCGGATGGAGTCGCCCTCGACCTCCATGTCGAAGTCGTAGTCGCCGCTGATCAGCCGCAGGGCTTTGACCTCCGGGAACCGTGCGAGGCGCTCCGCGATGTCGTCGTAGCTCGTCTCGCGGTCGAGCGTGACGTTCAACTCGACTTCGGCGCGGACGCGCTCGTCTTCCAGTTTGTCCCAGTCGACGACCGCCTGGTAGCCCCGGACGACGTCCGTCGCCTCGAGTTCCTCGACCGTCGCCTCGACCTCGTGTTCCTCGAGGTCGGTCATTCGCGCGATATCCGCCGTAGAGTACCGCGCGTTCTCACGAAGCAACTCGAGCACCTCGCGTTCGCTCATACAGCGTGCAAACGCGAGCGTGTGTAAAGGTCTAACGTTGTTCGGCCGGCGGCCCGTGGGGACGGTCGTCGAGTACGGGACCCACGACGAGGTGCTCGCGATGGACGGTCCGTACGCGACGCTGTGGGCTGTCAAGCCGGTGAAACCGGTGCGATACCCAGTCTCCTCGAGACGCCCCGTGGTTCCGCCGGCCGAACAACGTTAGACTTGCCTAATAACCGGAGCGTTTATCGTGTTTTAGGTCGGCCTAAAATCATGGGGATAGATGAGACAACACACGATGTACCGACACGCAGAGACACGCTAAAATACGGCACAACGCTCGCGGCCGGCGTTGCCCTCGCCGGCTGTTCAGAGTTGGCCGACCAGAGCAAGCAGGGCGAGACGAGTGGGAACGACTCGTACTCGGTGTCGATGGAACCGATGGGAAGCGTCACCTTCGAGACGGTACCCGAGCGCTGGGTCGCGTACGACGGCGGATACGCGGATATGGCCGTCGCACTGGGGCAAGCTGATGGATTAGCGGGGCTCGGCGGAGCGAACCGGTACTACACCTACGTGTACGACGAACTCCCCGGAGTCACAGTCGATCGAGATATCCTCGAGTCCTATCCGGAGGTTCGGACCAAAGAGGAGTTCTACGAACTCGACAGCGACGTGCACCTGTACGACCCACAGATGCTCATCAACTGGTTCGGGTGGGACGATGCGGATATCGACGAAATCACGTCGATGGTCGCGCCGTTCGTCGGCAACCTGATCTTCCGTCGATCGGACGAATGGCACGACTACCGCTACTACACGTTGTACGAGGCTTTCGAGAAAGTAGCGGCAGTGTTCCAACAGCGTGATCGCTACGAGGCATTTCGCGAACTCCACACCGCATTCATCGCGTCGGTGCAGGAGCGGCTCCCACCGGCCGACGACCGCCCGTCCGTCTTCCTCACGTTCGAGGGTGCCGAAGAGCCGGAGGCGTTCTCGCCGTACCGGCTCGACGACGAGGGGACGAGCAAGAAACAATGGCGGGACCTCGGTATCCACGACGCGCTGGCGGGGACGGGAACCGAGAATCTCAGCACCACGAACCGGGGAAAACTCGATTACGAGAACCTGCTCGAGATCGACCCTGATGTGATCCTCATCCGCGGCCACGAGCGGAAGTCCGCGACGGAATTCCGTGACACGGTTCTCGACTATATGCAGCGCCATCCCGTCGGGAGTGAACTCACTGCCGTACAGAACGGGCGCGTGTATCGCGGCGGTTACCTCAACCAGGGCCCGATTCACAACCTCTTCCTGACGGAACGAGCAGCGAAGCAACTGTTCCCAGAAGAGTTCGGCGATGTGACCGGCGACGAACATCTATTCGATCGACAGGAAGTCGCAAACATCATCAACGGAGCGATCTGACCGCACGCACTGACGACCGACGGCAGTCCCGTGAGCGAGATCGGTTCTCGGAACGCGATACGAGGGCGCTCCGTCGCAGGCCCACACTCGAGCGGCCGCTCACCTGACTCGCGTCACGATACCGACGATCTCGTCGGCTGCGGCGACGGAACCCGGCGAGACGGCGCTGTCCCGGCTGTATCAGCGATAATTCTTGAACAGCAACGCCCGCACGTCGTCTTTCGTCTGGACCTGTTCGCTCGAGCCGTCGGGGAGGTCGACGGTGTACCGGAAATCCGCCGCGTCGGACTCCGCCCACTTGTCGTCGTGGGTCTCGAGCAGGCTCATCATCTCGTCTAACATGTCGTCGTCGTCGGCCGAGCCGTCGCCGTCGGTGTCGGCGCTCGCGTCCTCATCGCCGTCGTCGGCGTCCGGGTCGGCTTCGCCGTCGTCCGATTCAGTTCCGGTCTCGTCCACGTCGTCGGTCGGGGTCGTCTCGCTCGAGCCGTCGGCGTCTCCCGCGTCGGCCGGCGGGTCGGCGGCGTCGCCTTCGTCGTAGGAGACCGTCTCGAGGTCGTTCGGATCGTTCCTCCCGTCGATGGCCGCGCCGACGGACGCCGAAACGTCGTCGGTCGCCGAGGATTCGAACTCGTCGGCGTCGATTTCGATTTCCTCGTCGAGGTTGTCGATCAGAAACTGGACGGCGTCCTGTTCGCGGACGAACCCGTACTTGCCGACGACCGATTCGGAAATCTCCTCGCGGAGGTGCTGAATGAACGCGTACTGCTCGTCGGTGACCTCGAGCGTCTTCATACCCAGTCGATGCGGCCGGGGGTACAAATATGTAGGTCGTCACGGGGAACGCGAGGGCTCGACTCGCGATATCTGTCAGTAGGATTAAATGTTCCTATCGGCCAGTTTCGGACACCCATGGATGAGGTACTCGAACTCGCCGACGTCGTCGCCGATTCGGAACTCGAGGGGTTGTTCGTCTGGCTGCTCCGGCTGGTGGGCCTGCTGGCGATCCTTGGCGGTCTCGGACTCTGGCTGCTGACCGACATCACCCTGGTCGTCCCGCTCGCCCTGCTCGTCGGCGGGTCGCCCTGCTGGTCGTTCCCGGGATACGTCTAGCGGTCGCGGAACTGTTCGGATAGGCGGGGTGCCAGCGGCCGCGCGTCGTGGACCGCCTGTGGAGCCCGACTCCCCCGAACGTGACGATTAAGGCCGCACGAGCCGAACGGTCGGACATGGTTCTCACAGAGTCCGAGTCGGAACTCGACGCCGGCGACCCCGCTCCAGAGTTCGAACTCGAGGGTGTCGACGGCGAGACGTATTCGCTCGAGAGCTTCGCCGACGACGAGGCGCTGTTGCTCGTGTTCACGTGCAATCACTGTCCGTACGCGCAGGCGAAATTTGACTTGCTGAACGAACTGGCCGACGAGTACGACGACGTTTCGGTCGTCGGGATCAACCCCAACGACGCCGCGGAGTACCCTGACGACTCCGTCGAGCAGATGCGGGAGTACGTCGACGAGGGGACAATCGAGTACGACGCCTATCTCCGCGACGAGAGTCAGGACGTCGCCCGCGCCTACGGTGCGGTCTGCACGCCCGATCCGTTCCTCTTCGCTCGTGACGACGACGAGTTCGAACTGGTCTACCACGGCCGTCTCGACGACGCACTCAACCCCGACGACGAGCCGAGCCGGTACCACATCCGTGAGGCGATCGACGCCGTCCTCGCCGGTGCGTCGGTCGACCTCGAGTGGCAGCCCTCCCGTGGCTGTTCGATCAAGTGGACGGACGACTGACGTGCCCGTCCGCGGTTGTTTTCGATCCCTTCGATTCAGGCCGGGAACGCCGGTGGCCGCAGACTTTAGTCGCAGGCGAGCGTGACTTTCGGCCGTATGAGTCAGCCACCGCGCGGTAACGCGCTCCGCGAGACGCTCGCGTCCGGCGACGTGGCGCTTGGCGTCCTCGAGAACACGTACAGTCCGACGGTCGTCGAACTCTACGCGGCGCTGGGCGTCGATTTCGTCTGGATCGACCTCGAGCACGGCGGCCCGAGTCCGCGGGACGCGGGCCGGCTGGAGGAACTGCTGCGCGCAGTGGACGGCACCGAGACGGAGCTGTTGGTGCGACTCCCCGATACCGATCCGTCGCTGGTGCGGAAAGCCCTCGACGCTGGCGTTCGGAACGTCTTCCTCCCGCGAGTCGGTAGCGCCGAGGAACTCAGGGCGGCGGTTCGGGCCGGTCGGTTCGAGTACGACGGCGAACCCGGCCGCCGGGGCATGGCGAACCCGCGTGCCGGCCGCTGGGGGCTGACCGACGAGTACGTGACCAGCGAGGACGAGTCGGCCGTCGTCGGGGTCACGGTCGAGACGCAGTCCGCGCTCGACGAACTCGACGATATCCTCGCGGTCCCCAAACTCGGCTTCGTCTTCATCGGCCCGCTCGATCTCTCGGTCTCGCTGGGCCATCCCGGCGAGTTCGATCATCCGGAGGTCGAGGAAGCCGTCGAGACGATCCGGTCGGCCGCCGTCGAGGCGGACGTCCCGGTGGGCGGACTCGGCTTCGGCATGGACGACGTCAACGAAAAGGCCGCGAACGGCTATCAACTCCTGAATATCGGGACGACGACGGGCGCGTTGCAGTCCTCGGTCACCGGATGGCTGGACGGATTCGACGGCGCGTAACTCGCGTCCCATCCTCCGGACCAGTTCGAACCCGCAGCCGAGTCGACCGCGTTACCGCTTCGCGGCGCGCCGGTACTGGGCCGGCCACGCGTTCGCGGCCGCGTCCGGGTCACGCTCGAGGTCGTCGGCTGCGCGGAGGCCGAAGTACGGATCGCGCAGGAACTCCCGGCCCACGAGCACGAGGTCGGCGCGGCCGTTGCGGACCAGCGCGTCTGCCTGTTCCGGTTCGGTGACACCGCCGACCGCACCGACGGCGACATCTGCTTCCTCACGGACCCGCTCTGCCAGCGGCACCTGGAAGTTCGGGCCGCCCGAAATCGACTGTTCGGGGTGGAGCGCGCCCGAACTCACGTCAACCAGATCGACGCCGAGATCGGCGAAGTCGTTCGCCAGTCGGACCGACTGCTCGATGTCCCACGAGTCGCGGTCGTCGAGCCAGTCCGTGCCGGAGATGCGGACGAAGACCGGCTTATCGTCCGGCCAGACCTCGCGGACGGCTGCGACGACCTCGCGGACCAGTCGCGTTCGATTCTCGAAGCTGCCGCCGTAGTCGTCCTCGCGGGTGTTCGTGACCGGCGAAAGGAACTCGTGGAGCAGGTAGCCGTGGGCCGCGTGGATCTCCGCGATCTCGAAGCCGGCCTCGAGCGACCGTTCGGCCGCCGCGCGATAGGCCTCGATGACGCCCTCGATATCGTCCTGGTCGGCCTTCCGCATCGCCGGCCGGTCGCCGTCGAACGGCGGGTAGGCGTCGGGGGACGGCGAGAGGACTTCCCAACCGGACGCGCCGTTGGGATCGGTCCCGTCGGGCTGGATCGGGACGTGGCCCTCCCAGGGCCGTTCCTTGCTGGCCTTGTGACCCGCGTGGGCGAGTTGGATGCCGGGCAGCCCGCCCTGCTCGCGGATGAACTCGGTGATCGGCTCGAGCGCGGCCGCGTGTTCGTCGCTCCAGATCCCCAGGTCGTAGGGCGTGATGCGGCCGGCCGGCTCGACGGCCGTGGCCTCGGTCATGACGATGCCGGCACCGCCGACGGCCCGACTCCCGAGGTGGACGCGGTGCCACTCGGTCGCGAGCCCGTCGCGCTCACACGAATACTGACACATCGGCGAGACGGCGATCCGGTTTTCCGCCTCGCGGTCGCGCAACGATAACGGAGAGAGTACGTCTGCCATCGCCGGAACGTTACCGCGCTGCGGAAAAAACAGCCGTGGAGGGAGCGGGGCTTGCCGGATCGTCCGTACAACGTGTCTCTGCCGGTGGAGCGATCCGCACTCATTTATCCGGCTCGCTCCCATCACCGATATGGCCACGGCCACAGCACTTCCGGAGCGATTCGACGCCGACCACCCCGTCATCGGCATGGTTCACCTCCCGCCGCTCCCCGGCGCACCGGCCTTCGACGGCGATCGCCGGACCGTCCGAACCCGCGCACTCGAGGATGCCACCCGGCTCGAGGCGGGCGGCGTCGACGGCATCGTCCTCGAGAACTTCGGCGACGCGCCGTTCCACCCCGATGACGTTCCGAAACACATCGTCGCGGAGATGACGGCCGTCGCGACGGCACTGACCGACGCCGTCGACGTGCCGGTTGGAATCAACGTGCTCCGCAACGACGCCCGCGCCGCGCTGTCGATCGCGGCGGCCGCCGACGCCGCGTTCGTCCGGGTCAACGTCCACGTGGGCACCGCGGCGACCGATCAGGGTCTCGTCGAGGGCCGGGCCCACGAGACGCTCCGACTCCGTGATCGGATCGGGGCCGATGTGGACATCCTCGCGGATGTCCACGTCAAGCACGCGACGCCGATGGGACGGCGGGATATCGAGCGAACGGCCCTCGAGACGGTCGAGCGCGGCGCGGCCGACGGCGTCATCGTTTCCGGAGCCGGAACCGGCGTCGAAGCCTCCCTCGCGGACATCGAACGCGTCACCGACGCGCTCGCGGAGCAGGGTCACGATCGGGTTCCGGTGTTCGTCGGGAGCGGCGTGACGAGCGAGACGGTCAGTGAGTGCTTCGGCGCGGACGCGGACGGCGTCATCGTCGGCACCACACTCAAACGCGGAGGTGAGACGACCGCCCCGGTCTCCCGGGAGCGCGTCGAAGCGCTCGTCGCGGCCGCTCGCGATGCCACCTCCAGCGACGACTGACGGCGACCGGATCAGAGGCCGAGCATCAACGGTCCGATCAGTACGCCCATCAGGTGGACGCGGCGACACCGCACCCGAACCGGCACCAGTCCGATCGCGGTCGCAGCGGCGAAGATCGCGATGCCGACCGGGCCGGTAAACAGGTACGACAGGGCGAGCAGGACGGCGAGGACGGCAACCGACACCTTCCAGTAGGCCAGCCGGCCGACCACCTCGAGATAGACGTCGCCGACGACGATCACGACCGCGAACCCGATCAGCCCCGCGAGGACGACGCCGACGAGCAGGAGCGGTAACTCGAGCGGCGCGGCCGTGCGCTCGAACGCGACGACGACGCCGGTCCGGGGCTGACCGATCGCGACCAGCGCGAAGAGAGCGAAGATCGTGTTCGACGTGTCGACGCCGCTGGTCGCGACGATGTAGCCGCGGTCGCTGGCTCCGTTCGGGACGAGCGCCAACACCCCGACGGCGGCGATCGCCGCCGTGATTCCGGGCAGATAGCCGACCACGGCACCCGCAAGCGCGCCGGCGGCGGCGGTGACGCCGATGAACGGTCGCGAGGCCCGTACGCCGTCGTCCTCCTGTCGCGGAATCCCGCTACCCCGGATCGCGTCGATCAACACCGGCGCGCCGAAGAGGCCGGCGAAAAGGGGCGCGAGCGTGCCGCCCGCCTCGAGCGGGGCGTCGGTGGCGAGATCTAGCGTGAGCGCGCCGAGGCCGGTCGCGAGCGCGAACGAGAGTACCGCGCCGAACCGGCTGCGCCAGGTCGGCTCCGAGGCGATCAGCGCGACTGTGACCGTCGCGAGAACGAGCGACAGGTGGGCCCGGAGCGTCGGATAGACGGCCGTCACGGCCCAGGTGACGGGAACGGCCAGCGGAACCGCCGCGATCACGGCGAGGATGCTGCCGAGCGCGGAGAGCCGAACGGCCTCGTACCCCCGCCCCTCGAGAACCATCCGATGGCCCGGCAGTGCGGTCATGGCCATCTCCGCGTCGGGAACGCCGAGCGCCATCGCCGGGACGGCGTTACAGAAGGTGTGGACGACGCCGGCCGCGAGCATCGCACAGCCGACGAACAGCGGCGGTGCGGGGACCGACGGCGCGGCCCCGGCCAGCAGGAACGCGAAGTTGTTGGCGTGCACGCCGGGGACGAGCCCGCTACAACACCCCAGTAGGGAGCCGGCAAGTACCCAGCCCAGCAACTGGAGGGTTACTGCCGGCTCGCTCACGACTTCGATCGGCGCGGGCATCTCCGGCTTTGGCCGCGGCTTCGTTTATATGATCTCGGGCATCGCCTCACTGTTCCGGATCGTGATCGATGATTTCCTGGGGGAAGCCGGTCTCGTCGTCGGTTGGAATCGCGCTATCCGCAACGACGAGAGCCGCCGGAGATTGCTCGCTTGCGACGTAGCCGCGAGTACGAGCGCGTCGAGCAAGTCGTCACGGTTGGACCGTGAAGCCGTCGATGTGGGTTTCCTCGAATCCCCCCGTAATGCTCGCCGAGATTACCTTTCCACGGGATCAAAGCAGTCTCGCTGAGCATCGACAGAGTCTCAAGGCGGGCCGCTCGCTCGTCGGTCATCGCTGCTGTTAATGCACACGACCTGATATGGTGGTACCGGTCGGACTGAACCACATTATACCCTCAATTTTGGACGACCTTCGTGCCGTGACTTGGTTCTGGCACGCTATACAAAAGCAAGACATTTAATATACCTAATATCAATTCGAAAATATGATAGAGTCGAATGAAAAGAGAGTAATCGTGGAACAGGGATTAATTCTTATTGTTATCTACTTTTTGGTGAACTTTATGCTTGATCGGGGCAGTATATTTGAGTTGGCAGCCGAGAGTTTCGTTATAGGTATTGGATTCATACTACTCATAGCTTCCTACAACTACTGTCGAAGAATTCTATAGAAATAAATACTATACCTACAGTTAATAAAATAAATGTCTGTGGGATGTTGAACTTATAGAACTGCGTCACAGAGGTCGAAGTTCTTGTTGCAGAACTTCTGGGCTGCTAGACTACCGCAATCCCAACTCGATGTTTCTTTCCTGCACACGGTTCTTGCGATAGTCGCACACGTGAGACTTCCTGGGATACCGCCAATATCAAGTACTGCGCAGATAGTCGAAGCACCCCCCCAACACCCATGCTTACAGACATGTTTGTATATCTGAACACAGAGACTGCATTTCAATGTGCATCCACAACCGTGCCCCTGTATCGTCACTTCCGAGGGGTCGGTTGGGTATACCCCCTTTGAGGGATTGACTGTTTCAGTCGTCGATTCTAATCTAACGCCTCCTTGGTTACTCGCTTGCTGAACAGTAACCTCGCTGGTCGTTACATCAAGTTGTATTGTGATATCTCCGTTTTCACCATCCTTGAAGCGTGTCGCCTTGGCTGAGACCGAACCATCCGATTCGAATACTACGTTGACAACCGTATCTCCGTCTTCATCGTCTGTTGTTCTTCCTTTTCGACCGCGATCTGGAGAAGATTTCACAGGGAATTCGACGATGTGCCGTGGACCGCTTTCTTTTGAGGACTCTTTCCACTCCGAACGCACTACTCTGGAATCATCGAGTTGGACTGCCCGGCGAGAAACTATCGACGACTCTCGCAGTAACGTTTTGTATTCAGGAGAGGCCAATGCCTTCAAAATGTATTTTTTCTTTTCATCGCCGGATAGCTCTTCTACATCTGGAAGGGGGACATCATCTGTATCTGATTGGCTAGCACTCCCGGTTCCTGAGATTCCAGTTAGGGCGAACATTCCTCCACTGATTGTTTGTAATGCGTTACGTCGATTGAATGATGGGGTACCGTCACTACCATTATCGTCTTCTTCTCGTGTCATCAAAACTAAGTCGAAAACGAATTATATTAATATTTCCTATATACAATTATACTCGGGATTATAGATATCTATCACGAGTCTTCAAGAGACGGTGACCGCTAATGTCCTCGGGGACGCACCAGTACGTGTCCTGAGATTGATCTTAGCAAGAAATACAAGATCTGAAGAAGGGATACGAGGTGGTAGTCACAGAGAGAGATGTGGCCTTCATCGCACTCAAACGCGTTCTTACCGTCGACTCAACCCTCAATCGTCCCACCAACGTCGCCGGGTGTATTGGTCTCGGCCCCGTAATTAATCGTCGCTCAGTAAGTAGCCTGACCGCTACTGTACTCACCATCGCCACTCTCGGAGACAATCTGATTCCGGTTTCGGCCTCGATCGGCGTCGCCACTCGACTTCGAGTCGAAAGAAAATTCGGGATTGCAACTCGTCGGAACCGAACCGACGGGAACGTTATCCGAAGAGTTCGCCGAGACCTTCGCCGTCGGCCTCGTCGTCATCGTCGTCGTCGTCCGTTGTGTCCGGCACGTCGCTGGTCTCTTCGGCCTCTTCTTCCTCGCCGCCGTCATCGGCAGCGGCCTCGCCACCCGCGGCACCGCCTGCGGCGGCCCCGCCAGCGGGGACGGCAGCGGCCTCGGAGACTGCCTCGTCGATGTCGACGTCCTCGAGCGCGGCGACGAGCGCCTTGACTCGGGACTCCTCGACGTCGACGCCGGCAGCGTCGAGCACGTTCGTCAGGTTGTCTTCGTTGATCTCTTCGTCCGATTCGTTCAGGATGAGTGCAGCGTATACGTATTCCATTGTTGGATCCTCCGTTGATTAACCGAACATCTCGCCGAGACCGGCCGCGCCGTCGCCGTCGTCATCGTCATCGTCGGTTTCGGCGTCTTCGGTCTCGGCCTCGTCGTCAGTCTGGTCGTCTGCCGATTCGTCCTCGTCGTCGGCCGCCGCCGGTTCGGCGGGAGCCGCGACGTCCTGAAGTTCGTCAGGAAGCGCCTCCTCGTCGTCGATCTGGCCGGCGAGCGCACGCAGCTGTGCGTCGGCCTTGCTGACGAGGTCGGGCATCAGGTCTTCGTCCTCGATGGCGGCCTGCAGGCCGAGGCTCTTGGCCTCGCCCGTGGCCTTGGCGATGAGCGTCGGGGCCGTCGTCGCGGTCGGGAAACTCGCGTTGATCGAGAGGTTCCGAGCGCGGGCGGCGGCCGTCGACACGTCGCTCCGGTAGGCCTCGATGTCGATGTCGAGATCCTCCGGGTCGAAGAGCACGCCCTCGGCGATGACGGCGCGCAGGTCGAGTCCGACCTCCTTGGGCTCGATTCCGAGTTCGTTGAGGACGTTCGCCAGATCGGCGGAGACTTCCTCGCCGGCCTCGAGGACCGTCGAGTCCTCCATGACCTGGATCGACCCCTCTTCGATGCGCGCGTTCGCACCGATACCCTGGAGTTCACCGACGAACGGTCCCGGGTCGACACCGGTGTCCCCTTCGGGGATCACGATGTCGTTCGGGGCGACTTCGCCTTCGTTGATCGGCGCGGGCGTCTTCGACGCCTCGAGTTCCTTGTACAGCGAGAAGGGGTTCTCGTCCGTCGCGATGATGCCGACCTGACCACCGATGTGCTCGACGAGGTCGCCGAATCCGGCGTCCTCGAGGGCACGCGTCTGCAGTGTGTTGCGGCTGACGCGCAACACGGCGGTACCGTGCAGGTCGCGACGCATGTCCTGGAGCTGCTTCGAGGGAATGCCGGCGATACCGACGACGCCGACGCTCTCGTACTCGTCGATGATTCGTGCGAGCTCGTCGACTTCCTCTTTCTTCCACTGGGGAAGGTTCTCGGTTTTGCGTTCAGCCTGTGCGCTCATTCTAGGCCACCTCCACGGACGGCCCCATCGTCGTCTTCACGTAGACGGCGTCGATGTTCTGGGGGCCCTTCTCGAGGTCGGCGTGCAGGCGACGCAGGATGACGTCGATGTTGTCGCCGATGTCCTCGGCGTCCATATCTTCGGCACCGACGAGCGTGTGGAACGTTCGTCGGTCGCCGGAGCGAAGCTGCACGGTGTTTTTGAGCCGGTTGACGGTTTCGACGACGTCGTCGTCGGGCGAGAGCGGGTCCGGCATCTTCCCTCGGGGACCGAGAATGGTACCCAGGTGCCGGGCGATGTCTTGCATCATCGCCTCTTCGGCGATGAAGAAGTCCGTCTCGTTGGCCATGTCTTTGGCCTCGTCGTCGTCCAGATCGGCCACGTCGTCCACCGAAAGCACCTCGTCCGCGGCCTCCTCGGCACGGACTGCGGTCTCTCCTTCGGCGATGACGACGATCCGAGTCTCCTGGCCGGTTCCGGCCGGCAGGACGATCGACTCGTCAACGCGGTTCGACGGTTCGTTCAGGTCTAGGTCGCGCAGATTGATCGCGAGGTCTACCGTTTCGGTAAAGTTCCGATCGGGCGAATCCTCGAGTGCGCGCGCTACTGCTGTTTCAATATCCGAATCTGCCATCGTTCACCTCCGTAGTACGCAGGACTGCTCCTACGGGTCAGTGAAACAGGCGATGCCTGTCTCCCTTGAACCGAGGGCCAACCCGAACTTAAACCCGTCGAACTACCAGTACGCTCGCCTCGCGGTGGGGTCGGCCCGTCGTCGCCGCGGGGACTGGATCGGCGAGACGGACAGCCACGCGGCCGCCTTCTTCCCCTCTTTTCATCACAGTAACGTATTATTCACGCTCACAACAACCGAAAACTCTATTATGCATGCTGATGAATCCTGTATCTATGTGGCCAGTAGACTTATATATCATTATCGGTCAAGCGGGGATCAGTTCGGTCGCCGTGTTGGCACCGGCCGGCGGTGAACTCGAGGCGTATCGATCGCTCGAGCCGTTCGTTCGGATGGGCGTCCAGTTCGCGGCGACCGCCCTCGTGGCGATGGTCGTCTTCGGATTGGCACAGAACAGCAGCAGGCTGGCCGTGTCGAAATCACGCCAGAGTCCCATTATCTCGCTTTGCATCGGGATTCCGGGGTTCCTCGTCGTGGGTGGGCTCGCAAGTACGGGATACCTGATCGTCGATACGGACATCGGAACGTTCTTCGGGATTCCGATGGTGATCCTCGGTGCGATCGTTCTCCCGGCGTCGATAGCGATCGGCTGCGTCGCGATCGGCCGAACCGTCGCCGCACGGCTCGGCGATGACCGGCTCGCGACCGGGCTGCTCGTCGGGGCGCTTGCGAGCGGGGCCGCCGGACTGTCGCTTCCGGCCACCGTCGCTCTCGTCGGGCTCGCCGGGACGCTCGGAACCGGTGCGTTCATCCGGGTTCTATTCGGAGCGTCCGGGGCGACCCATCCCGACGATCGGACCGTCCCGCCCGCGAACAAGATCTAAGTCGCCGCCCTAACTGCGTTCCCGCTCCGGACCCTCGGCTCGACGGGCGATTTCGTTTTCCTCCATCCGCCGACCATCGAACGCGAGCGTTGGCGATCTCGACCGATACTAGCGACAACGGCTGCTCGACGGGAGACGGAAACTGACCGGCCGTCCCGGCGTGCCAAACGGTATCGCCAACGCTACCCACCTCTACGAGAACGGAGAAGTACTCGCTGCGCCGTCTTCAGGCGCTCGCTTCGCTAGCGAGCACGTCGTCGTACTCGCCGTCGTCGACTCGCTGCTTGAACTCTCGAGCATCGTTGCCCTCGATGGTGACGCCCATCGAGGCACAGGTTCCGACGACTTCCTTCGCGGCGTTGATCGTGTCGTACGCGAGCAGGTCGGGGTGTTTCTGCTCGGCGATCGTCTTGACCTGCTCGACGGAAAGGTCCGCGACGAAGTCCTTCTGGGGCTCGCCGCTCCCGGTCTCGAAACCGGCTTCGTCTTTGATCAGTGCCGCCGTCGGCGGGACACCGACATCGATCTCGAAGGAGCCGTCCTCCTCGTAGTCGACGGTGACGGGGACTTCGGTCCCGTCGAACGCTTCGGTCTGGTCGTTGATCTCCTGTACGACGGCCTGCACGTCGACGGGCGTCGGTCCGAGCTCGGGACCGAGTGGTGGGCCAGGGTTGGCCTGGCCACCCGGAACGAGCACTTCGATGGTTCCAGCCATATCCGTGATATCCCGTGCGCGAGTTTTAAGGGTTGCTAATTCGGGCAGTCATCGTCTGTGACCGTCTGTCGTACGCAGGCCGAACGTGTGCCGTCCCATCAGTCGACGCGTTCCGTTCGCCACGCCGCAAACGACTCGAGAACGTCGCTCTCATCGAAGCGCTCGATACAGGGGACATCGTAGGGGTGACTGTCGCGAACGCGGTCGACGAGGTCGTCGTAGGCGTCGTCGGTAGTCTTCGCGAGTAACACGACTTCGTCGTCGCGGTGGAGTTCGCCCTCCCAACGGTAGGTCGATGTCGTCGATAGCCGGTTGACACAGGCCGCCAGTCGCTCTTCGACCAGCGTTTCGGCGAGTTCGTCGGCCGCCTCGGGCGGTGCCGTGATGTAGACGGTCGGCATGGAACGCGCTACGACCCAGTCGGGCAAAAACGTCCGTATCGTCGCTCGCGGCGCGTCGGCTAGCTGTCGGTCGCGTCGACAGGCGTGAAGGTACCGGTGATGTCCCACTCGTGGATGCAGTGTGGGTTGCCGACCTGTTTCTCGCCGCCGTCGCGGGCGATCTGCCAGGCCTCGAGGCGTTCGTCCCACTGTTCACCTCGACCACACGATTCACAGATTCTCGCGGTCGGTTTCCGCACTTGGGTACTCATTACCGAACCGTGAGAACTCGACACATATAACGGTGTGCGTGCGCGGCAAGTACTGCCACCCACCGGGATCGCAACGCGGTCTGAAAGCCGGGAGTGTCGTTCACGCTCCGAGACGGAGGAGAGCGATCGATCAGTAGACGGCGTCCGTGATCTCCTCGCGGAGTTCGTCGAACTGCGCCAAGTACTCGCGACGGTCGGTTCGCAGGTCCGCCAGGGCCGCGTCGTAGTCATCGACGTGGTCGGGGACGTAGTAGTCGTCGACATCGAGTCCCGGGATGGAGTCGGGGATCGTCAGCCCCATCCGCTCGTCGTGGGTCCACTCGATGGTGCCGCGGGCGGCCTCCGTGAGGATCGTCACGGACTCGGTGACGCCGATATCCGCCGACCGATCGCCGAGATAGCCCGTGTTGATGACGTAACAGTCGACGTCGAGGATATCGATCAGTTCGTGGAAGATGTTCCCCTCCTCTCCCTCGGGACCGATAATGAAGGGGTTGGTCCCGACGACGCGGATCGATTCGCCCGCCCGGGACGGATCGCCAGCACTCGTTTGGATCGACTCGCCGAGCATGAAGGCGACGGCGGCCTGCTCCTCGTCGAGTTTGGCGACCGGGGGCATCAGGGGATTGCGGGTGATGAAGAAGACCTGATCCATGCTGCCGAGGTCGATCTCCTCGTCGGCGCTCTCGAGTTCGTCGCGCTGGATGATGGCCCGGGAGTTCGACGTATAGCGTTCCTCGTCGAAGCGGACGGTCCCGTCGTCGTCGACGGCGACGTTCTCGAGGATCGCCGACTCGTCGGTCGCGGCCGCGTAGAGTTCGGGCTGTTCGTCCTTGTCGAGGCCGATCGTCTTGATGAACAGCCCCTCGCCCTCGCTGCCGGCGACGGAGCCGTCCGAGAGGAGGCCACAGACGTCGTCCTGGAGCATCGAGGCACCCTCCGGCTCCTCGAGCCAGCAGCCGTGGGAGGTCAGCGTGGATTTGCCGGTCGCGGACAGTCCCATGAAGACCTGACCGACGGTCCGGAGGTCGCCGTCAGCGTCGCGGACGCGGACGCGCTTGCTCCCCGCGTGGAGCCCGAGACCGCCCTGTTGTTTGATCCGGTACATGAACAGCCGGAGGAACGACTTCTTGGCCTCACCGGTGTAGTCGCTGCCGAGGACGGCAGTGAATCCGGTGTCGGGAAGCACACGGATCGCGGTCTCGTCGTGGTCGGGAAGTTGGACGGTGTAGAGATCGGGGTCTCGCCCGTCCGACGGCTCGAAGAGTTTCGCCCACGCGTAGGCGATCCGGGCGTGCTCGACGGGAACGAAGAGCCGACAGCAGAAACTCGCCTCCGGATGGCGGCCCATCAGTCGGTCGACACAGAGCAGTTCGATGTCGTCGGTGCTGTCGACGGCCTCGTCGATCAGTTCGTGATCGCGGTCGGTGAACTCGTCGTCGACGGCGTTTTTCGTCCGATCGGCGCTCCGCGAACGGAACTCGCTAACGTACGACGGCGACCCGAACTCGGTGGTCGTCTCGTCGGGCGCGGCGAGTTCGCGGAGTTCCTCGAGCGACGGATCGTACCGCACGTTCGGCGCTGTGGCTGGGTCCGGGAGCTGTCGGACCAGCGGACGGGACTCCATCCCGGTTTCAGACATACACGTGATGCACCACTGTCCTGATGCATAAGCATGGAGGATTCTATTCGCTGTGTGGTACGACATACCCCACTAAGAGCATTAAAATCCGGTTTGTGGCACTGTGATAGCTTCGAGAGGGAGCTTTACCACTCCATCGAAATAGTTCGTAATTGGAGGTGTGTCAATAGGTACTCGAGTAAGAAATAATTCTAATCGGCGATGGGCAGACGGGACGGCACCGGCCGGACTCGAACCGCGGTTCCGTGCTCGAGGTTTCCGGGGACCGATGCTCGGGCGATGCCGCCGTTGACCCGGTTTTCA
This sequence comes from Natrinema pallidum, assembly GCF_005890195.1. Lineage (NCBI taxonomy): Archaea > Methanobacteriati > Methanobacteriota > Halobacteria > Halobacteriales > Natrialbaceae > Natrinema > Natrinema pallidum. The sequence continues at coordinate 2,150,505 of NZ_CP040637.1, forward strand.
CATCTGGTACCGCGGGGCAAACGGCCAAGAGGGTCGTTCGAGTCACCGAACCTATGGCGTACGGTCTCGACATCGGACCAGGGGCGATCCGAGCCGTCACCGACGCGGGCGACGGGCCGACGGTCGAGTCGGTTCCGCCGGTCGTGGTCCCGGTCGACGACGGGTTCGACGCCGCGACACTCCCAGAGCCGGGAGCGACGATCGACGGGAACGACGCGACGTACGCGGTCGGCGCGGCCGCTCGAGCGGGGACACTATCTCGCACCGACCGATGCCGGGTGCAGCTAGTCGCGGATCGGGTCGACGTTTCGCATTTCGCCCCCACACTGCTGACAGGTGCTGAGGAGCGCGTCCCCGACCGTCTCCCGTCGGTTACACCGGACGCAGACGTACTCGCGTTGCTCCTCGAGTGCCATGAGAAACCATACACAGCAGAGTGTGTTAACTCTTTCCACGGTAGTCAACCGTCGAGTCCGATCGCGGTGTGAGTCGAGCTCGGAAGCGGTCGCTCGAGGTGCTATCGATCCCGACCCCGTCGACCCAAGCTATATGTCATTATACGCCATGTAATTATAATAGTTCCTAACGGGGGAGACTTATGTGGTCGTTCTTGATAGATGCTGGCACAATGGCGACGAACACGACGACCGACTGGATCGATCCGATCACCTGTCCGTTCTGCGGCGACGAACTCGCATCCCCGGGTGCCGGATTCGTCGACCACATCGACGACAACACCGACTGCGAAGACGGATTCGATCAGTGGCGACAGAACATCGCCGGCGACCTTGCCGGCGAATGGTCGGGCTAGCCCGCTCCGCCTCGCGTCGTGTTTCGGACCGCAAGCGACTGCCTCGAGTCGCGCCGTTCGGCCGAACCGGTGATGTGCCGATCGCGTTTTTCCGTGGTGTGACTCCGCCGTCGCGACGGCGACGACGCAACTCGCGACTGCCGGCCTCGAGATCGGAGTCCGTGACCGGTGGCGACGATCGGGATCGTTACGACGCATGTGCCCTATTATTGGATATATGGGCAAATACCGCTCAATTCTGACCAACATATCCCACCATACCGGACCACAACTGGTTCGGCGTAATCTATTTACCGGCACATTCTAACCATCCACATGGTCTACACCAATCCGTATTCACCCGACCGATCGCACTACGAATGCTGGAGTTGCGGGTATCGAATGACGGCCGGTTCGCTCGGCTCCTGCCCGGAATGCGGCGGGCAGATGCACAACCTCTCGGTTCCGCGGGATTGACTCACTGAGTCCGCCGGATCACGGCGCGAGCCTCACACCGGTCTCGAGGAGCGACACCGGCGCGGTCACTCGAAGTCGGGCAGGTCCTCCGGCGGTTCGTACTCGGCCTCCCAGTCGACGTACTCCTCTTTGAGCGTGACCGAGACGATCTGCCCGAACTCGGTAAGTTCGGCGTTGATCGAGGAAACCGTTCCCCAGGTATCGAGGTCGGGATGGTACTCCCGAGCCTGCCAGTCCTCCGGAATGCCGGGCGCGTGATACCCGACGCGGTCGGCGAAGTCGTCCCAGAAGAAGTCAAAGCCCGCGAAGAGATCGAGGTCGCGAGCGATTTCGTACTCGGCCGCCTCGAGGGCGGTGTCCGCACGCCACTCGTCGAACGCGTCCACCCACGCGCCGTCCTCGAGGAACGCCTGGAGTTCCTCGCGACGGTAGTCGATCTCCGCGGTCCCGTCGGCGCTGATGGTCGCGTCCTCGTACTCGTTCGGGTCGACGAACTCCAGTTCCGGCGGCTCGGGGGGCTCGACCTCGAGTGTCATGGGGGGTCGTAGGTCGGGTTGCCGGATAAGAATTCCTTCCGGTAGTCGGGCAGCCGAACGGTGACCGTCGAGGCCGAGCACCCTCCCGCAAGCGACGGCGCTGATTCCGTCGCGCCGCCGGCATCGTCCGCCGTCGGTCGTCGGGGATGCGACACGCATCCAAACACTCAATCGCCGACCAGCCGTACCGTCGAGCGATGACTGACTACGAGGCGGTGATCCTCGATGTCGACGGGACGATCGTCCGCGGCGAGGCGTTGCTCCCCGGCGTCACCGACGGACTGCGCGCGCTCGAGGCGGCGGGCTGTTCGCGGCTGCTCTTTTCGAACAATCCGACGCGGGGAGCCGATCACTACGGCGAGAAACTCGCGCCCCACGGGATCGACATCGATCCCCGCACCGTTCTCACGTCGGCGACCGTTTCGGCGGAGTACCTCGCGGCGACCCACCCCGACGAGTCGGTCTACCTCGTCGGCGGGGATCGACTCCGGGCCATCCTCGCCGACGCGGCCGTCGACCTGACGACGGATCCCGACGCGGCCGAGGTCGTGCTCGGCTCGTTCGACAGGAACTTCTCTTTCGGCACGCTCTGGGAGTCCCTGCGGGCGCTCGAGGACGGCGTTCCGTTCTACGGCACCGACCCGGACGCGACGATCCCGGTCGACGACGGCGAGATGCCGGGGACGGGGGCGGTTCTCGCCGCGATGGCGGCCGTCGCCGGCCGCGAGGCGGATGCGATTCTGGGCAAACCGTCCTCGGTCGCGGCCGCGGCGGCGATGGAGCGGCTGGACGCGGACCCGCGGACGGTCCTGGTCGTCGGCGATCGACTCGACACGGACATCGCACTCGGTAACCGCGCCGGCATGGAGACGGCCCTCGTGCTCACCGGCGTGACCGACCGCGCGGCTCTCGCCGATACCGACGCCGACACCGAACCCGATCACGTCCTCGAGTCGCTGGCCGCGGTCGAGACGCTGCTCTGAGTGCGACCGATCGGGACACGCGGATTGATCGCTGGTACATCCGTGTGCGATGAGGTCGACGCGGGCGCTCGAGAGGTATATTTATCCGTAACAGTCACCAAATAGGAGACATGAGAGAACGCATCACAGCGATGTTGCTCCGTGCGCGATATGCGGCGATCGGCGCGGCGGTCGGCGCAGCGATCGGCGGCCTGTTCAGTCGTAACGCGGCCAGCACCGGCGGCGCGGTCGGTGGCCTCGTGGGTGCGACGATCGCCGATACTCGCGGGACCCTCGCAGGCACGCTCGAGGAGGTCAAGGAACTCGACCCCCGGTCCGACGACCCTAGCACCGACTGACTCGGGTTCGGGACATCCCGTTCGACCGGGTTTCGGTTCTCCTCGTGTTCGGTGTGACAGACAGCTACCGCAGCCGCTGTGACGGAGGTGTGAACCGAACGTCAGCGGACCGGTCGCAGACAGTCCGTCTCGACCGATCGGAGCCGCTGCCCGTCACTCCACACCTGATCGCACGAGGGCTGCGCGATCAGTGTAGAACCCGGTTTCAGTTGGGACTACAGCGTTCGTCTCGCCCCCCGACGGAGTCGGACGCGCCCGCTTCGCCGTCCCGGTCGGTCGTGACTTCGAGGAAGATGTCCTCGAGCGAACTCTCGGCACCGGTTTCGACGCGGTTCGTGAGGTCGTCGGGCGGGCCTTCGGCGACCAGTTGCCCGTCGGCGAGGATGCCGACCGTCTCGGCGACATCCTCGACGACCGGGAGGATGTGCGTCGAGAGGAAGACGGTCGTTCCGCCGGCGGCCAATTCGGCGATGGCTTCACGGACGGTCCGCACCGCTCGCGGGTCGAGCCCGCTGGTCGGTTCGTCGAGGAATACCACGTCCGGTTCGTGCATGATCGCCTGCATGAGCCCGGTCTTCTGCCGCATCCCCTTCGAATAGGTCACGATTCGGTCGTCGGCGTCCGCGGCGAGATCGAACCGCTCGAGCAGCGTCTCGATGCGGGCCTCGAGTTCGGCCGGGTCCATGTCGCGCAACCCGCCGTGATACTCGAGTTGCTCGCGGGCGGTAAGCGCCTCGCGGATCGGCGGAGATTCGGGCAGGTACCCGATGTGGTCGATGAGCGACGCACGATCCGTGATGGGTGCTCCGGCGACGCGACCGGACCCGCTGGTCGGCGCTACCAGTGCCGTCAATAGCCGGATCGTGGTCGTTTTCCCCGCCCCGTTCGGGCCGAGAAACCCGTACACGGTGCCGGACTCGATCGAGAGGGTCAGGCCGTCGACGGCGGTCGTATCGCCGTAGACCTTCGTCAGATCGTTCGTGACGATCGCTGGCTGGTCGTGCATCGTTATCTCGCCGGTGCGTCCGTTCGTCGGTGATCGGTCGTGTTCCGTGTCATGGATTCGAAGTCATGTCAGTTGATACCGCTGGTATCGCCGCACGGCGATCCGGACGGCACCGCTCGCGATCGCGACGGCGACGAGGGTCGTAAGCAGCAGGGAACCGATCCGAACGGCGGCCGCCGGTGCGCCGATCCCGGCCCCACTGTCGGACACCACCGGCATGGTGCCCAGAAACGCGGGCAGCCCCGCGACCGACACGACCGCGAAGAGCAGCGCCAATCTGCGAAACGGTGCCCATCCCCGCTCCGCGTACGCCGGCACGTCGGTGAAGAAGGACGGAACGGGGGCGAGACCGTCGTGGTCGACTCCCATTCCGAGCGCGACGCCGACCGCGACGGTACACGCACAGATCGCCACGCCACTGAGGGCGACCGCCAGCGTCTCGAGGAGCGTGGCGGAGCTGAGCAGTCCGATCGGGACGACGACGGCCGTCACGGTCGGAGCGCCGACGACGAGCGCGGCCAGTAACAGGCCGCTGACGAACTGCTGCCCCCTGATCGTGGTAAAGAGCATCGGCAGGACGCGATACTCGACCCCGATCGGATCGGACCCGAACGCGACGCCGACCGCCATGGCGATGGCAAACGCGACCAGCAACAACAGCGGAACCCCGACGATTCCGACCACCGGAAAGCCGATTACGCCGACGAACAGCAACACGTATGCCATATTCAACACGCCACGGGGAGCGCGCCGTTCGACGAGCCACCGTTCTCGAGCGACCGTCCGGACCGGCTGGGAGACGGTGCCGGCGAGAACGCGATCCAACCGCCCGCCATCGACCAGCGGGTGCGATCCGTGGGTCCCGTCGGACCCGGTCGGCTCGGCCTCCCAGAGCCGGCGAGTGAGGACGGTCGTCCCACCCGCAAACAGCACCAGCGAGGGAAGAAGCAGCCCGAAGACGGCCAGCCCACGACGCGCTTCGATACCCGCTCGTTCCCCGGCACCCAGCAGCGCTAGATCGACGATCCACGTCCCCGACAGGGAGCCGACGCCGGCGAGGACGGGGAGTGCCGAGACCAGGGTGCTCCGAAACACGGCGACCACACTGAGTATCGCCGCCCACCCGAACAGCACGAACAGATCCCTGTAGAACCGTCCCCGCGCGAGGCGCGTGCCGACGAGTTGTGTGGCGAGCCTACCCGTAACGCCGACTGCGACCGCGAGTGCCGCCATCCCCGCGATCGCGATGATAACCGTGAGAGCGACCAGCGGTGACCGCAGTCCGAGCGCGAGGCCTCCGGCGACGCCGAGCGTCGGCACGGCGAGCGAGGCGGCGAGTCGTGCGGAGACGAATCCGAGCAAGCCAAGCGCGGGGGCCCTCGCCGGGACGGCCGTGAGAAGCATGTCGGGATTGAGGCGTGAAAACCGCTCGTGTGTCAGCGTGGCACTTCGCCACACCGCCCACGTGAACGCCACGACACCGGCGAGCCACAGTTCGGGGACCGGTATCGACTGCCCGGCGGCGAGATCGCGCCCGATCGACCGGCCGGCCGCGCCGAGGGCGGCGGCAACGGCGAGGCGGAGTCCGACGAGCAGTCCCCGGTGGAGCCGCGACTGGCCAGCATCGCGGCGATGACACCGCCACTCTGTACGGGCGATGCGGACGCTGTGCGCGAGTACTGTGGTGGCGCTCATATCGTCTTCCGTGGTTGGAGTCGTTGTCGGTCGGGGTCCGAAACGATCGGGCCGACTCGGGGTCGTCGGTCGGCGATCCGACCGCTCACGCTTGCCATGTTTCGGCCAGTGGTTATTAAAATTCCAACGTTTTCGACCAGGGATCGATCGGCCGTGACGGTCGTCCCGGGCAGCGGTCCGTCCCGCTACTCGACGGCCTGCTCGTCGTCCTCGAGCAGCGACTCGAGGGTTTCCAGCGCCCGCAGACAGACGGGGACGTATCCCGTGGCGTAATGTGGAAGTTCGACGGCGACGCGACACCGATCGGAGCCGAGATCGTCGACGCGATGGCCGGTGGCGGGAATCCCCAGCACGCGCCAGGTCCACCGCCGTGACGTACACCCGGTAATTCGAAACGGCAGCCAGACACCGGGAATCCGGACCCGGCCGGTCGTCCCCGGCCGCAGTCGGCGGTCCGTCGCCTCGACGCCGGTGATGAGCGGCGACCAGTCGGGCCACCGGGTGGTGTCGACGAGGGCGTCCCAGGCGTCGGTCGCGGGGACGGACAGAACGTGCGAGACTTCGAGACGGCGGCCGTCCGGCGTTCGCGTGGTCCCGACTCGGGTCATACGTTCGTCTATGGGGGCCGCAATCATGGGGGTTTGGGCCGCTCGTCGACCGATCGGCCGTCGAGACAGTCACGAGCCGCTAGATTTTACTCGAGCGGCTCCTTCCGTCGGGCTAACGCATGGCGATACTCGAGGTCACTGATCTCCGGAAGGTATACGGCGGGTTCACCGCGGTCGAGGGGAGTTCCTTCGAGATCGAGCGCGGGAAGGTCTTCGGCGTCGTCGGTCCCAACGGCGCGGGCAAGACGACGACGCTGAAGATGCTGGCCGGGTTGATCGAACCCACCGCGGGCACCGCCGCCGTCGCCGGTCACACCCCGGGCGACGCCGAGATGCAGCGGCAACTCGGCTTTCTCCCCGAGGAGTCCCCGCTCTACGAGGAGATGACCGCGATCGGCTACCTCGAGTTCTTCGCGGACCTCTACGATGTCCCCGGTGACGTGGCTCGAGAGCGGATTCACGACTCCCTGGACCGGCTCGACCTCGAGCACCGCGACCGACGGATCGGCAACATGTCCAAGGGGATGCAGCGAAAGGTCGCGATCGCGCGGGCGCTGGTGAACGATCCGGACGTGTTGATCTTCGACGAGCCGGCGTCGGGACTGGACCCGCTGACGACCAACTACATCATCGAGTTCACCCGCGAACTGAGCGACGAGGGGAAGACGATCGTCTTCAGCGCGCACAACCTCTTTCACGTCGAGAGTATCTGCGACCGAATCGTCATCATGAACGACGGGCGGATCGTCGCCCGCGGCACGCTCGAGGAGATTCGGGCGGCCCACGGCGGCACCGAGTACCACGTCTACGCGACCGCCGACGGCAGCGACGGGCTCCCGGACGGCCACGGTCCGATCGAGGTCACCCGCGAGAACGGACAGGTCCGCCACCTCGTCGCCGACATGAGCGCCGTCGAGGCCGTCCGAGAGGCCGTGGAAGCCGACGGGGGCCGCGTGACCGACATCCAGACGCAGACGCCGAGCCTCGAGGAGATCTTCCTCGACGTCGCAAGCGAGCCGACCGCGGAGGGGGAGTCGTGAGCGACGGCCGCGTTCGCGCGCTCGCCGAGCGATTCGGACGGGCCTGTCGCCACCTCCGCGAGACCAGCGCTCGTACGGGCCGGATCGCGCGCTGGGAAGTCCGCCGGAGCGCGGGCACCGTCGACCGGAAGACGGTGATCGCCCTCGTCGTGATGCTGCTCGCGGTCGGGACCGCCGGGTTCTCCGCCGCCGACGATGGGCTCGGCCTCGAGCGCGAAATCTACGTCGTCGGCGTCGACGAGGGGAGCCGGTACTACGATGTCGCCGCCGACAGCGAGCAGTTCCGGCCGGTTCCGCTCGCGGACGTTATCGCCGAGCACGACGGCGCGACAGACGGCGACGACATCGTCGTTCGCGGCGACGCGACCGTCGACGTCGTGGTAACTCGAGACGGCCGGATCGGCCACGTCGGCGAGAACGGGGCGGCCGCCTACGACGAGTTTCGTACCGCCATCGAAACGTACAACGCGAACCTGATGGCCGACGAAGAGGATCACGCCGCCGCGTATCCGGTGCACGTCACGCTCGAGTATCGGGATCGCGATCGCCCCGGATCGACCGTGTCGGGAGCCGATGACGGCGACGAAACCGCGGCGCAGACGGGGGCTGTCGATGGCTCGAACGAGACCGGTGACGGTGAGAGCGCTGCCGACGATGGCGGTGGCGACGAGCCCTTACAGGTGCCGGCCATCGGGGGCGGCGGTTCGACGCCGTCGACGGGGACGCCAGGCTCGATCGCGCCGCCGTTTCCCTTCACGTCGCTCGTCCTCGCGTTCCTGTTCGTCGTGCCGATGAACTTCGTCATTCAGGCCTACGGGAGCACGATCATGGACGAACGAGTCAAGCGGCGGGGTGAACTGCTGTTGGTCTCGCCGGCTTCGCGCTCCGAGATCGTCGCGGGCAAGACGCTGCCGTACCTGCTCGGGCTCGTGGGCGTCGTCGTCGCGATCGCGCTGGCGATCAAGGGCGGCCCGGTCGCGATCGCCGCGGCGCTGCCGATCGCCCTGCTCTTCCTGGCGGCGGCGTTCGTCGGCGCGATGTTCGCCCGGTCGTTCAAGGAACTCACGTTCGTGACGGTCACGATCAGCGTCGCGCTGACGACCTATACGTTCGTTCCGGCGATCTTCACCGACGTGACTTCGATCGCGTTGATCTCGCCGCTGACGCTGGTCGTGATGGACCTCCAGAACGAGCCGATTCAGCTCGGGGAGTACCTGTTCTCGACCGGCCCGTTCTACCTCAGCGCGGCCGTCTGCTTCCTGTTGGGGCTCGGCGTCTACCGCGAGGAGGACATGTTCGCTCAGAAGCCGATCCCGGCGAAAGTCCTCGACGCGATCGCGAATCGGGTCCGCGGCCCGTGGAGTCTCCCGCTGCTGTCGATCCTCTTTCTCCCCTTCGTCTTCGCCAGTCAACTCCTCTCGGTCGCGTTGCTGTTCGCCGTTCCGCAGTCGGTCGCCATTCCGTTGGTCGTCCTCGTCGCCGCGTCGGTCGAGGAGATCGCAAAGAGCATCCACGTCTACGCCGGCGTGACCCGCTCGCGATTCGACGCGACGCTGCGGACGGCCGTCGTAATGGGTGCACTCTCGGGGGGCGGGTTCTTCGTCGGCGAGAAACTCACTCACGTCGTCCAGTTCGTCGGGCTCCCGGACCTGGCCGTCGGCACCGCTGCCTTCGGCCCGGCCGTCTCGAGCGAGCCGCTGGTACTCGGGGCCGTCTTCCTCGCGCCGCTGGCCTTGCACGTCGGGACGGCCATCTGCTCGGCGGTCGGCGCGAGCCGTGGGCGGGCCGGCTACGCCCTCGGCCTCCTCACGGCGGTGCTCGTTCACGTGGCCTACAACCTGGGGGTGTTCGTCCTTGTCGCGTGATCGCGATCCCGAACGGACGCGGGACTCGAGCCGCCGAGGGCCGACCCCACCGACCCGACCGGACGACGAGGTCGAGTCGGGCTCGACGTGGGGTGCGCGGTGGGCGATTGCCCGCCGCGAGTTGCGCTCGCTGCGGTCCGAGAAGACGATCCTCCTGGCGCTCGCCATCCAGTTGTTCATCGCGGCGTTTTCCTCGTTTCTGGTCGTCGGGCTCGTCTCGCTGTACGATCCCGGCTCGATCGACGGCGACCGGACCGAGATCGCCGTCACCGGCAACGACACCGACACGATCCTCGCGGTCGCAAACGAGCAAGCGGGGGTCACCCCCCGACGCTACGACGACCCTGAGCGAGCCCACGACGCGTTCGACCTCCGGGAGGTGTCCGCCGTCGTCGAGGCCAACAGGCACGACGACGGCCGGCTCAGCGTCAGGGTCACTGCCCCCGAAGGGGACCTACAGACGAGCGTGCTCGTCGTCCACCTTCGGGAGACCCTGACTGCAGTCGAACGCATCGAGCGCCAGCGCAACGTCGACGCGGGGCGGCTCGAGCAGTCGCCCCTGCCGCTGCCGTCGTCGATCCAGGCCAGCTCGTACGTCGGCTTCACCTACACGATCCTGCTGCCGCTACTGTGCTTCCTCCCGGTGTTCATCAGCGGGTCGATCGCCGTCGATTCGTTGATCGAGGAACGCCAGCGGGGGACGCTCGAACTGCTCCGGGTCGCGCCGCTTTCGCTTGCGGGCGTGATCGACGCGAAACTGCAGGCGATCGCAGTGCTGGCACCGCTGCAGGCGCTCGTCTGGCTCCTCTTGCTCGCGGGCAACGGGACGACGATCGCAGCCCCTATCGCACTGGTTGCGCTGGTCGCCGCGCTCTCGCTGCTCGTCGTCACTGCGGGGATCGGGATCGCGCTGTGGGCCCCCGATCGGCGGCAGGCTCAGTTGCTCTACTCTACGGCGACCGTCGGCGCGTTGGTCGCCGCGACGGTGTTGCCCGAACACCCCGCGAACACCGTCGCGAAGCTCGCGATCGGCAATCCGACGGCGACGACGTGGGGTCTGCTCGTCGGCTACTGCCTGCTCGCCGTCAGCGCGTTCGCCGCGCTCAGGCGGGTCATCGGTCGCCTCGAGCCGGACTCGCTCTAGGGCTTGCGGAGCCGTCGTGTTCCCGCGGGAGCCGTGACGCCAACGTGGCGGCATATCCGAAGCGCTTAGTCTTTCTAGACGTGCGTCCCTGTTAATGAGCAATCCCGATCAAGAGCGACCGGACCGCGACCCGCCGATACGGGAGTCCCCGGCCCGCGAGCCACCCGAACAGGAACAGGTCCGAGAAGCGGTCGAGCGGTCCAGAAGCGGCGCTCCGGCGGTCGGTGCGGTCGTGCGCGACCGGTTTTCCTCCGATGAAATCTTCCAGCGGATCGTCGCGGCCGCCGACGAGGAAGTCACCTCTGGGGGTCGCGAACTGTTCTTCAGCGGCCTCGCGGCCGGCTTCGCCATCACGATCACGTTCCTGCTGTATGCCACGCTGACCGCTTCGACCGACGGCCACCCGATATTGAGCAAGCTGTTGTATCCGCTGGGGTTCATCTACATCATCATCGGCGGCTACCAGCTCTACACCGAGAACACGCTGCCGCCGGTCGCACTAACCCTGGAGCGGTTGGCCAGCATTCCCACACTGCTTCGGCACTGGTCGATCGTCCTCGCCGGTAACTTCGCCGGCGGCGCGCTCGGCGCGCTCGCGCTCTCCTATGGCGGCGTCTTCGACGACGAGTCGGCGACCGCCGCGATGGACCTCGCTCGACACGGCATCCAAACGTCGTGGTGGACGCTGTTCTCGAAGGCGGCGTTCGCGGGCCTGATCGTCGCCGGCGTCGTCTGGATCGTCTACGCCTCCCGCGACACCATCTCGCGGCTGGTCGTCGTCTACATGGCCTTCCTCGCGATCCCGCTCGGCGACCTGTTCCACGTCGTCGTCTCCTTTACCGAAATGCTGTACCTGGTCTTCGCCGGTGAACTGCACGTTTTCGTCGGCGTGACGGAGTTCGTTCTCCCGGTCCTGATGGGGAACACCATCGGCGGGATCGTGCTCGTGACCGTGGTCAACTACTTCCAGACCAGTGAACACCGCCTCGAGTCGGCCCGGTTCGAAGGGGCCGACCGCCAGCTTTCGATTCCGGAGTGGCTGTTCGGCAGCTACGCCGGTCGGTCGTACGTGCCGTTGATCGATACCGCGGAGCCCCATCCTAGCGAGAACGGTGATTATCGGGTTCTCGTTCCGATCGCCAACCCCCGCACGGAGTCGACGATCGTCGATCTGGCCTGTCGACTCGCCAGCGGCCACGAGAACGCGACGGTCCACGCCGTCCACATCGTCAAGATGCCGGGCCGGTCGTCGATGCGGTACGGTGCGGGACAGACCGAGCGGATCGTCTCCGAATCCGAGGATCGCATGGAGACAGTCCGGCAGCGTGCGGCCTCCTACGACGTCGACTTCGAGACGTCGACGGTCGTCTCCCACCGCTCGTTCGAGGACGTCTTCGACACCGCACAGCGGGAACGGGCCGATCTCGTGGTGCTGGGCTGGGGCGACGACCGGCCGTGGGGCCAGGGTCGCGCCGAGGGGCGGATAAACGAACTGACCAGCAACCTCCCGTGTGACTTCCTCATCCTCAAGGATCGGGACCTGGATACCTCCCGGATTCTGCTCCCGACCGCCGGCGGCCCGGACTCGGACTTGAGCGCCGCGGTCGCGCGCACGCTCCGGGACCGCTCCGGGGCCGAAATCACGCTGCAACACGTCGTCGCCAGCCCTGACGACCGGGAACGCGGCGAACAGTTCCTCGCCGAGTGGGCCGCCGAGCGCGACCTCGAGGACGCCGACCTCGTGGTCGATGACTCCGGCGATGTCGAACACGCGATCTGCCGACAGTCTCGGGACCACACGCTCGTTCTCATCGGCGCGACCGAGGAGGGCGTGATCTCGCGGCTGATGAGCGACTCGCTGCATATGGACGTCGTCAACGAGGTCGACAGCTCGGTCCTGTTGGCCGAACGGCCCAGCGAACGCACCGTCATTCAGCGGTTGTTCGGTCACTGGTAGTCGGCTCCGATCTCGGGCTGCGAGTGACCGTCTTTTTGTCGTCTCCCTCGAAACCGATGGGACATGAGTCATCGAAGTTACGTTGCTGCCGAACTCGCTGAGACGGCCGACCCCGACCCGGTCGTGGACGCTCTGGCTGGCGACGACACCCGGTTGAGCGGAGCCGACCGCTACGACGACGTGCTGACGTTCAGCGGGATGGAAGGGCCGGCTTCGGCTCTCGATCGCTTGCTCACCACCGTCAGTGACGCCCTCGAGCGGGCGGTGCTCGTGATCAATCACGATGGCGGGCGGGGTGAGATGATCGGCAGATACTACGAGAACGGGGCGGACGGCTTCGGGGCGGTCGAGGAGCTACGAACCGACTTCCGGTGGGAGCCGGGCGCGTACTTCGACTACTTCGCCGCAAAGTACGGGATTCATGCCGCCGTCTGACGACGCCCCGTCCCTGGAGACGCTCGCTACACGGGTCGCCGAGACACCGCCTGCGGACCGCCGTGAACCGGCTCTGGAACTCGCCAAGCGGCGGCTCGAGACCGTGCTTCCGTCCCAGTCGACGGCACTCACGGACGCCACCATCGACCGGCTGTGTCCCTGTCTCGATGATCCCGACCCGGCCGTTCGGAGCGCGGTGCTCGTCGTGTTGCGAAACGCGATGTACTTTCAGCTCCAGGGGGCCGAGATGGCGCTTTCCGAGCATCCGCCGGAAGCGCTCGCGGACCGACTGCTCGAGCGGATCGACGACGAACACTGGACCGTCAGACAGGCGGTCCTCCTGCCGAGGTACCTGCAGCCGATACTCGCGGCGACGTTCGAGAACGACGCCGACGTCGACGTGGACACCGACGCGCTGTCGGTATCCGCGTCGTGGCTGGCGGACCGCCTGTTCCAGCGGCTCACGGACCCGGTGCCGGTGATTCGCAAACGAACCAGCGCGCTCTTCTTCGAACTCGAGGACGCGTCGACGGTCGTGCTCGCCCACCCGGACCCGGACCGCGCGGTGACGACGCTGGTCGAGACGCTGACGGACCCGGCCGATACCGTTTTCAACAGGGGTGATGCCTGTGAACCGAGAAATGCGGCAATAGAGACGCTCCTCGAACTGACCGGGCATCGTCCCGAGTTGGTGACGCCCCACTTCGAGACGATGCTCGACTTCCTCACCGGCGACAACGGATACCTTCGATTTCGGATCGTCGAATTGAGCATCGACCTCCTCGAGCAGGGGGTGATCGGGTACGAGGCGATAGCCGACGATGTCATCGACGCACTGGAGCAGGGGTGCTATCCGTTGCGGACCGCGGAAACGATGCAACTGCTCGTCTCGGTCGCCCTCACACGCCCGGACGTGATCGACGACGTTGCGTCGACGCTCCGGACCGAACTCGCGGCGAACGATTCCAGACGGTTGTACGCGCAGCACACCGCCGCGGCGGACGCGCTCGGCAGACTCGTCCGCGAGAGCGAGCAGCCGTTCGGGGCGGTCGAAGAGACGGTGGCCGAGCGAACCGGCGATCGTTCGCTCTTCGACGCGGGTATCGATCCGCTGGTACCACTCGCCGAGGATCACCCGGCGTTCGTCGCCGATGCCCTCACAAACGGCTACGAGGCGTTGCGAGAGGTGGACATGTACGATGGGCGGTTCGACACGGAATTATTCGTCTCGGTTGCCGATCGCAACTCCGCGGCGGCCGAGCCCGTACTCGCCGCCCTCAGTGACGAGGCGAGCGTGCACAACGTCCGGAGGTTTCTGGCAAGCGTTTCCGAGACGTATCCGACGCTGGTCGCCGACATCGTTCCGGACCTGCTCGAGACCGTGGAGACGAACCCACCGATTCCGCGAACTGTCTGTCAGATCATCGCTACAACTGCCGGGACCGGCGTCCGAATCCCCGACGAACTCGTCGCGGCCGTCACGGAAAGCGTCGGGCCGATCGGGAACACGCCAGCATACAACAAAAACCGACGATACTGGGCCGTTCGGGCGCTGATTGCGCTCTCCGAGCGAAATCACGATGCCGTTCCCGACCGCATCGAGCCGTTCGTCGAGGCCTATCGAGACGGCCAACTCGACGACGCCGTCGATCCGCTCGAGTTGCCAGCCGCGAGGGAGGCAGGGTGGGAGCCCGTCGCCGATGAGTCCGAGCGATAACCGCGCCCGCCACTGTCGACAGGTCGACGTCACCATCGTGCCGGCGTCTCATCCGACCTGCGTCGAACACGGCGGGCAGGCCCTCGAAGCGCTCGAGGACCCCTCCAAGCCAGTTCCGATGGCCGGACACGAGCTGTAGGCGTTTCTCGAGGTCACGACCGTCGCGTTACTCTCGCGAGCATGACGCCTCGGTCGTATCGATGCCGAGCACGTAGTTCCCGCCACAGAACCGGGTCGTCGCGTTGAACAGTAGACCGGCCGCTGCGATGCCTGTCGCGACGGCGGTCCCGCGGCGGTCGGCGACGAGTGCCGCGACGGCGACCGCGAGCAAGCCGAGTCCCACGATTCCCCTGGCGAGTCGATCCAGTCCGCCGACGTTTCGTTCCATACACGACCAACGACTCGAGGGTAATAATCGATACCGCCAAACGGGATTACGGGACCGTCCGTGACGAGGTTCAGCGGCCGAACTGCCCCACGGCCGAGGAGGACACTACAGCACGTCTACGAGACGGTTCCGATAAGTCCGAGAATTGATGCATGCGAACGTACGAGAACGCGTCTCGGTCGGCTCGCGAGCCGTCCGACTCTCGAGCGTTCCGTCACGGTGTCCCACGCCGCTCGAGCGGGGTAACTCACAGCACGAGCGCAAGCGAGACGAGCAGCCCACCATGCCAGACGACGGTTGCGGCCGCGTACTTCGGGTCGGTCGTCGGGACCGGCGGGTTGCGGACGAGCGCCTCCCAGAGGAAGACGGTCGCCAGGAGCGCCCCGCCGAAGAGCCCGTGGCGAACGGCAATCGCGGGATGAAGCCCGGCGGCCGCGCCGAGCAGCAGCGACGCGCCCATTCCGCCGAGCAGGCGATCGTAGTAGTCCATGTCCCTACGGGGAAACACGGGCTCCAGTGGCATCCCTCTTGAGTCGATTCCGACTCTCACGGAGCCGGGCCGCGGTTCTCACTGCGAGCAGAACGGGACCGGTACTTACTCCCTCGCCGCCGAGAGTCCCCACGTCTCCTGCCGATATGCCATCTCCCAGAACCGATACTCGAGGCGCGCGCTCGTGAGGAACGCTGCCTCCATCGCCGGATACTGATCGGGATAGCGGTCGCCGCACCGATCGACGAACGCTCGCAACCAGTCGACGACCTCGCGGAACTCGTCGCTCGTGTACTTCTCGATGAAGGGCGTGTACCGATGGTCCGCCGTGGGTGCCAGATCCGCCATGTGGTCGGCGATATCGAGATAGCCCTGCCCGCAGGGATAGATCGCGGCCGCGATTTCCGGAAGCGTCCCCTCGTAGGCGGTTCGCAGCAGGAAGTTGGTGTAGGCGACGCAGGTCGGCGCTTTGTCGACCGACTCGAGGGCTTCCCGAGAGAGCCCGTACTCGGCGGCGAACGCGCGGTGGAGGTCCAACTCCTCGGCGAGCGTCGTGTGGGCGATGTCGAACAGTCGGGTCATCGTTTCCTCGTCGCGGGCCGTCGCGCCCGCGATAGCGAACACGCGGGCGTAGTCGAGCAGGTAGCGGTAATCCTGTCGGACCCAGGTCAGAAAGGCGTCTTCGTCGAGGGTACCGTCCGCGAGCTCCGTGACGAACGGGTGGCGTTTCTGTGCGTCCCAGATGTCCGCGCCTGCCTCGAGGAGTCGATCGCTGGTTGCCATGGTCGCCCGGAAGTAGGGCTGCGACGGTAATATTACTGGCCAATACAATCGCATGATCGGCCACAGTGCGACCACCTCGAATCGAAGCGGACTCGATCGGGAGTTCCGCCGGGGCGGCGTCAGGAAAGCCGCGCGGCGATGTCCGCCTCGGTGATGATCCCGACGGTTTCGCCGGCTTCGGTAATCATCACGGCTTTGTAGTGCTCGAGCAGATTGCTGATCTCGTCCAGCGTTGCGTCCTTCGAAACGGTCGGGAAGCTCTCGCTCATGTGTTTCTCGATGGATTCGTCGCGATCCTCGGAATCGAGGTGGACGAGGTCGCTCTGGCTGATCGACCCCACGGGGATGCCGTCCTGAATGACTGCCAGTTGCGAGTAGGCCTCCTCTTCCATCCGCTGGGCGGCCTCGCTGACGGGGTCGTCGGGGGCGACGCTGACGACGTCCTCGTTCATCAGGTCCGCCGCACGGATGACGTCGCTCTCGGCTTTTTCCAGGGCGTTGACGATCCGCCGGAGCGTCGACAGCCGCGGGTCCACGTCGCCGCCTTCGATCCGCGCGATCAGCGGCTGGGAGACGTCGGCCGTGTCCGCGAGTTCGCTCTGCGTGAGCCCGAGTTCGGTACGGCGCTGCCGGAGATCAGCGGGCGTCGGGAGTTCCATACGAATGGATAACCACGGGTTATAGAAAGTACTTTGGGTTACATTCGATCCGGGAACCGTCCGGGGAGCCGATTGGGACACGCCGTCCCCGCCCGCGGGGGTCGC
Organism: Natrinema pallidum; assembly: GCF_005890195.1. Taxonomy (NCBI): domain Archaea; kingdom Methanobacteriati; phylum Methanobacteriota; class Halobacteria; order Halobacteriales; family Natrialbaceae; genus Natrinema; species Natrinema pallidum. The sequence continues at coordinate 2,167,521 of NZ_CP040637.1, forward strand.
CACTCGAAAACCGCACCGCGAGTCGCCCCGGTTGTCCGGACGTGAGAGAACAGTCCGCGATGCGACGTGTGCCCGGTGGTCGCTACTCGTCGTCCGCTTCGGTCTCGACGATGTCGACGACCGATAGCGGCACGTCGCGCAGCGCCCCGCCGACTTCGCTCTTTGCGATTCGAGAGGCGTGCTCTTCGCTGTCGGCGTTGAAGACCTCCATCTCGAGTGCGAGGCCGACTAGCGCGGTGTCGGCCGCGATGAAGGCCGAATCGAACGGCTCCCCACAGGCCGGACAGCCCGTCGCGCCGACCTCGACTTCGACGTAGTCCATGTCTTCGCTGTTGAGTCGCTTCCCGGCTTCGCTGACGGCGACGCCGATCGCGTCGTCGATCGCATCGACGTCACGAACGAGCCATGCCGCTTCCATCGCGACGAGATAATTGCCCATATGCTCCGGTCGGTCCGGGGGGTTTCCTGCTTTGCGGTTCGTCCGCGCCAGCGGTCGCTCGCACCGACCCCAGTATTGCAGCGCGCACGTCAGTCGGATGATTCCCATAACTTACGAGAAATCACCGGATCAATTCCCACCGCCATACCCGTGGATCGACTCGAGTACGCCTCGAGTTGTTCCCCCAACAAGCACGGTTTAATCGCAAGCGGGCGTCGACCCAAAAACGAGTTAACGATCATTATGATCTCGATTCTTCAAGAAGGCTTATATATACCCTCCGTCTGGGCATCGATGAACGCTGATGATATCCCGCGCGTACCACGCGACCCTGTTCGCACTGTACCAACTGTGCATTATGATCGGCATCGTCGCGATGCCGCTCGCGATCGCCGCCCGCCAGGCCGGCATCACCCTGCCGGTCCACCGCGTCCTCGAGAACGTCGAGGGGGCCTACGAAGCTGCACAGCACTGATCGACTGCTCGACTGCTGACTGGTTTTCCCGCACACCGATCCCCGACCCGCAGGAGCCGACCCCGCGGTCCGACTCGTCGCTCGAGCCGCCGGTCCTCGCAGCCGGTGAAAGCGGAAACGGCAGTGGTGACCGCCGGTGTTTTATACCGTCCCGGTCGTAGGGTTCGATCAATGCGTACGCCCACACACGACTCCGATTTCTCTCGGACGGTCGACCAGTTGGCCGACGATCCGAACCCCTACGAGCCGGAGGTCGGATCGATGCCCCAGAACGACCTGACGCAGGCCGATCTGGACAACGTCAACAAGACCGGGACGACGACGATCGGCATCTCCACCGCCGACGGCGTCATCATCGCGACGGACATGCGCGCCAGTCTCGGCGGGCGCTTCGTCTCGAACAAGAACGTCCAGAAGGTCGAACAGATCCACCCGACCGCCGCGCTCACGCTCGTCGGCAGCGTCGGCGGTGCCCAGTCGTTCATTTCGACGCTCCGTGCCGAGGTCAACCTCTACGAGGCCCGACGCGGGGAGCGAATGAGCATCGATGCGCTGGCGACGCTCGCGGGTAACTTCGCCCGCGGCGGCCCGTTCTTCGCCATCCACCCCATTCTGGGCGGCGTCGACGACGAGGGCAGCCACGTCTACAGCATCGACCCCGCCGGCGGCGTGATGGAAGACGACTACACCGTCACCGGCAGCGGGATGCAACTCGCCTACGGTCACCTCGAGCAGGCCTACGAACCGGACATGTCCAACGAAGAAGCCAAGACCGTCGCCGCACGGGGCATCAAGTCCGCCGTCGAGCGCGACACCGGCTCCGGGAACGGCGTCTTCCTCGCGGAGATCACCGACGAAGGCGTCGACATCCACGGGCACCACGATTTCGACGACGTCCTCTAAACCGGCCGATACGGGCGGCTTTTCCGAAGTCGACGAACGACAAGTAGCGTCGCCGCTTCAGTTTACATCGATCTCACGCCAGTCCCGTGCGATCGGCGCGCAGTGTCGCGGTCACCATCGTGCCGGTCGGAACGGATCGCTTCCGTGTCAGCGGATGAGTAACTTAGTCGAGTCGCGCTGACTGCTCGAGTCGAGCCTCGGCCAGCGGGGACTCCTCGAGTTGGACCGCACGTCCCGTCTCGCTCGAGCGGTAGATCGCGTCGATCACGCGCTGGACGGTCAGGGCCTCCGCGACGGTGTTCGTCCCCGGGATGCCGGCCGTCGCGATCGCCTCGAGGAACTGTTCGTCCTGTTCGGCGTAGCCGGTGACGGCCGAGTCGGCGGTCATGGCGACATCGGCGTAGTGATCACAGCCCGTGGTTCCGGCCTCGAGAATCCGGAGTTCGGTGTCGCCGATGTCGAACTGGGCACCGGATTGTGTGCCGCGCACGCGGAAGTCCATGCTCTCCTCGCGGTTCGTCGCCCACGCGGCCTCGAGCGAGATCGTCCGGCCGTCCGTTGTGCGGATGAACGCGCTGACGGAATCGTCGACCTCGTAGGCCTCGGCCTCCGCGTCCCAGTTGTCGCCGAACCCGTCGGGGTCGGCGAACTCCTCGCCGGTGCCGAACGTCGTCCGGGTGACGCCGCTGACTTCGGCGATATCGGGGAAGTCCAGCGCGTACAGCGCGAGGTCCAGCGCGTGAACGCCGATGTCGAGCAAGGCACCGCCGCCCGCGAGTTCGGGATCGGTGAACCACGATCCCGGCCCGGGGACCCCACGCCGGCGAACGTAGTTGGCCTCGACGTGCGTCAGATCGCCGAACCGACCGCGCGCGTGCTGCTCGTCGAACATGGCCATCGACGCCGCGTGCCGGTTGTGAAAACCGACCATACAGATGCCGTCCGATCGAGCCGCCGTCTCGGCGATCCGCTCCGCGCTCTCGAGCGTGTGTGCGAGGGGCTTTTCGACGAGGACGTCCAATCCCGCCTCGAGAGCCGTGACGGTGATCGGCTCGTGGAACCGGTTGGGGGTCGTCACGATGACGGCATCGACCGCGTCGTCAGCGACGAGTTCCTCGTGGGTCTCGTAGGTCCGCGCGCCGAAATCGCCGGCGAATCGATCGCGTTGCTCCGGAACGAGGTCCACGCCCGCGACGATCTCGGCACCGAGGTCACGGATGCTTCGCGCGTGGAGATTGCCCATGCCGCCGAGGCCGACGATACCGACCCCGATCCCGTCGCCGATCATGTCCAACCCCACGATTTCGTCGGAGTAGCAATGGCAGTAAAGCGAGAAACCGGCCATTTCGCTATCGGTTGCGTTCGATTCCGGTCCATACGGAGAAGGAGTGGGCGACCGAAATAAGAGTTATGACCGGTTAATCTATACAATTATTCTGTACTTCAGGTTTTAGAAGGTCATTCCCGCCCCCTATAGTGAATTGATGCGGAATATGTGAATTTCCAAGTGGCAAGACTGTCTTCGGTTTCCCGACCGGCGCTGTCGACCTGGTCATGTCCCGGCCGGATCGGTCGACCCGTTCCGTTGGCCCGACCGAACTATAAGTCGCTCGCAGGTGGAGGGAACCGCCATGGCCGACGTCACGATCTGGAACGAGTTCCGTCACGAACGCGAAGACGATGCGGTCGCAGCCGTCTACCCGGACGGCATTCACGCCCCCATTGCAGACGCACTCGCCGACGACCACGCGGTCCGAACCGCGACGCTCGACGACCCCGAGCACGGACTCACCGCGGCGGTCCTCGACGCGACGGACGTCCTGCTGTGGTGGGGACACGAGGCCCACGACGAGGTCCGAGACGAAATCGTCGATCGGGTCCACGAGCGCGTGCTCGAGGGCATGGGACTGATCCCGCTTCACTCGAGCCACTACTCGAAGCTCTTCAAGCGACTCATGGGAACGTCCTGTCAGTTGCAGTACCGCGAAGACGGGGGGACCGAGCGGCTGTGGGTCGTCGATCCCGGTCACCCGATCGCCGACGGACTCGACGAATCCATCGAACTTCCCGAATCGGAGATGTACGGCGAGCCGTTCGATATCCCCGAGCCAGACCGACAGGTGTTCGTCAGCTGGTTCGAGGGCGGGGAGGTGTTTCGAAGCGGCTGCTGCTACCGGCGCGGCAACGGCCGAATCTTCTACTTCCGCCCGGGCCACGAGACGTATCCGATCTACGAGCACGACGACGTTCGACGGGTACTCCGAAACGCGGTCGACTGGGCCGCCCCGACCGAGGGCTCGCCGCGGACGTTCGGAGAACGGGAGTAACGGTTCGACTCACCCGCTTCGTTGCGTCTCGACCAGTTCGACGACGACCTCGAGATCGACGCCGGTCGCCGACTCCAGGCGCTCGCGAACGTCGGTGGCGAAGTCATCGGGGAGTTGCTCGCCCGGCGGTCGTTCGACGAGGACGGTAACCACCGGATCAGCGCCAGTGTAGACGTCGACGAGTTCGTAGTCGACGGCGAGTTCCCGGAACTGGAGATCGGTGCCGTCGGCCAGTCGTTCTTCGTTCATCGTCTCGAGTTCGGTCCGGATGTCGTGTTCGACCGCCGCAGTTCGGTAGGTCCCGTACGTGACGCCGCCGAGAACGGCGGTGAGGATGGCGATCGCGACGAAGAGGACGGCGATTCGCGAACGCAGTCGCCCGTAGGCGCGCTCGATGTCCGCGGTCCGGTGCGGTCGGTAGCCCGAGAGCCACAACAGGAGCAACGCCGCGAAATTGATCGAGAGCATGTTGACCAACACGAGCGTGCCGGCAGTGAGGACGACCTCCGGACGGCCCCAGGCGATGCCGAGCCCCGCGGTGGCCGCCGGCGGAACGAGCGCGACGGCGATCGCCACCCCGACGAGAACCGACCCGACGTTGCGAGTGAGGCTGACGACTGCGGCCACGCCGGACCCCAACGCGAGAAACAACGCGAGGAGATCGGGCGTGATCCGCTCGTGGATCTGGGGCACCGTCGTGATGTCGAACCCCGGCGGGAGCAATATCGTCCCCCTGAGCGCCCAGCCGATTACCGCCGCCGTCGCGACCGAGACCACGAGTCCGACTCCCTGGAGCACGACGCCCCGCGTCGCGAGTTGCTCGTCGTCGACGACGACACCGACGCTCGCCGACAGCGCCGGCCCCATCAGCGGTGCGACGACCATCGCACCGATGATCGTCGCCGCGGAATCGAGCAACAATCCCGCCGTCGCGATCGCCGTACTCACGACGAGCAGGCTGAAATAGGTCGAGACGGCCGGTGCGAGGTCGACCGCTCGCGACCGGAGTTCTTCTCGAGAGATTCGCGTCCCCGACACCCGAGTAGACAGGTCGTCGGTCCGCTCCGAGACGACCGCCTCCGCGGCGGTGACGACCGTATACGAGCGTTCGTCGAGCCCGGCGGCTCGAAAGTCGGCCATCAGCCCCTCTACGGCCGGCGGCGGGACGGGAATCGAAACGAGGGCCTCGAACTCGCCGCGGTCCGTATCCCGTGAGACGCTGTAGTCGACGCCGGCTTCCTCGGCCGCCTCGAGAACGAGGTCCAACTCGCCTCGCGGCACGAATACCTGAACGAGACGCATACGGCCAGTACATCCGAGACCGGCATAGGCTGTTGCCACACGACGGCAACTGTCAGGTTCGGCGACCGCTTCGAGCGGCGTCGGCCGACACCGGTCGTAACTCCCCGCGGGGCGGTTCAGAACTCCTGTCGGCCCTCGTCCGTAATCACGCTCTCGAGCAGGTCGACCGGCGTCGCGTCGTAGGCGGGGTTCTCGATGGCGAACCGGTCGGCCGGCTCGGGCAGCACCTCGCTGCTCGGCCGGTACTCGTTCTCGAAGACGAACCCCTCGCTGACGATTTTCGAGGCCGAACCCAGGACGGTGACCGGAACGTCGAGTCGAGCGGCCGTCGACGCGATCGGGAACGTCCCGACGCGGTTGTACAGCGTCTCGTCGACGATACAGTCCATCCCGACGACGACCCGATCGCACTCCTCGAGGAGAAGTCCGTGCGCGTTGTCGGTGATCAGCGTCGTCTCGACCCCGTCGAACTCGGCGAGGGTTCGGGCCGTCTTGCGCCCGATGTATCGGGGCCGCGCCTCCGTAACGAAGACATCGAACGCCTTGCCGGCGTCGGTCGCCTGCTCGAGGGCCTCGGTCACCGTCGAGGAGTAGTCGTGGGTCAGGAGGGTCGCCCCGTCCTCGAGTACCGCCGCGGCGTTTTCGGCGGCCAGGCGTTTGCCGGCTTCGATCCGGGAGACGACCGCGTCGATCCTCTCACTGGTGAGTTGCTGGGCCGCCTCGACGCTGTCCGGGTCGGCCTCGGTCACGTCGTCGACGACCTCCCGGACGGCGTTCTGCAGCGAGGCGTGGGAGGGGTTCGCCCGCCGTAGGACGGAGCCGTTGCGCTCGAGGGCGCGCGTGTACTCCTCGACCGTTGCGAACTCCCGCCCGACCAGTTCCTCGAGGGCCTGGGTCGCGTGGACCGCGACCACCGAGGAACTGTGCGTCTGCATTTCACGGATTTCCTCGGCCGTCTCGTCGATCATACTCCGATGGTTTTCGGTCAGCGCAAAAGGTGTTCCGGGTGCACTCAGCCGTCCCATCGCAGATCCGTCACCCGGTCGCCGTCACGCGCTCTCGACGATCTCGAAATCGCGCCGCGGCCCAGTGCCAGAATGACCCAGCACCGAGTCGTCGATGATTTCACCGCTGCCCGCAGGCTTACGTCCTCGAGTCCCCTAGTGCCGCCGATGACCGTCACCGTCCGGTACACGTGTCCACACTGCGGCGCTGTCGTGAGCGTCGAGCGCCGGCCGGACCTCGCTGACCGATCCGTGACCAAACTACCCCAGCCGGGATGGGAGTACGCCGGCCCCGACGAGGAGTTCGAGTCGGCCGACGGCATCGAGTTCCTCTGCGGCGAGGACGGTCCCGTCACCGACCTCGAGGGCGAGCCCATCGAGGGCTGTGGCCGGCCGTTCTACCTCAACTTCGTCCGCTACGAGCAGGGTGTCGAACTCGAGCCGGAGCCGCCGACCTACGGCGGGCCGCGGTTCGATTTCAGTCCGTGAGCGGTTCCGCTGCCCGAACACAACCCTTTTCGACGCTGGCAAGTAGCTAGTGACATGAACGAAACCGCCGTTCGCGACCGGCTCCGGACGGTCGACGATCCGGAACTCGGCGACGACATCGTTTCGCTCGGGCTCGTCAACGAGATCGACATCGACGGCGACCAGGTCGATGTCGATCTCGCGTTGGGTGCCCCGTACTCCCCTAGCGAGAGCGATATCGCCGCCGCGGTTCGCGAAGTCCTCACCGACGCAGGCCTCGAGCCGGACCTGACCGCCAGCGTCCCTGACCGCGACGATCTCACCAGCGAGGAACAGGTGCTGCCGAACGTCAAGAACGTCATCGCCGTCGCCTCCGGCAAGGGCGGCGTCGGCAAGTCGACCGTCGCAGTCAACCTCGCGGCCGGTCTCTCCCAACTGGGCGCTCGCGTCGGCCTGTTCGACGCCGACGTCTACGGGCCGAACGTCCCGCGGATGGTCGACGCCGACGAGCCGCCGATGGCTACCGAGGACGAGACGCTCGTCCCGCCCGAGAAGTACGGCGTCAAGCTGATGAGCATGGCCTTCCTGACCGGCGAGGACGACCCCGTCATCTGGCGCGGGCCGATGGTCCACAAGGTCATCACGCAACTGACCGAGGACGTCGAGTGGGGTCACCTCGATTACCTCGTGGTCGATCTGCCGCCGGGGACCGGCGACACCCAGCTGACGATGCTCCAGACCATGCCCGTCACCGGCGCGGTCATCGTCACCACCCCACAGGACGTTGCGCTGGACGACGCTCGGAAGGGCCTCGAGATGTTCGCCAAACACGACACGGTCGTGCTTGGGATCGCCGAGAACATGTCGACGTTTGCCTGTCCCGACTGTGGCGGCGAACACGACATATTCGGCTCCGGCGGCGGCGAGGCGTTTGCCGAGGAGCACGAACTCCCGTTCCTCGGCTCGATTCCGCTCGATCCGGCCGTCCGCGAGGGCGGCGACGGCGGCAAGCCGACGGTCCTCAAAGATGGAGACGGGACCAGCGATGCCCTCCGGACGATCACCGAGAACGTGGCGAATAACACGGGTATCGTCCACCGACAGGCCATTTCCCAGAGCCGACGCAGCGAGACCTCCTCACCGGACCGATGAGCGACGACCAAGACGACACCGAGCGCGGAATCGCGACGGCCGACACCACCGGCTCGGACACCGAATTCGCGCCCGATCCCGAGCGCGTCGCGTTCCTCCGCGAGATCGCGGACGACGTGCGCGGCGACACCAGCGAGAGCAAACAGCTCGCCAACATCCTGTATCGGACCAGCGACCTCTACGACGAGGGCGAGGACACCTCGCCCGAGGAGATCGTCCGCAACGTGAAGTTCATTCTCGAGGTCACCGAACGCGGCGGGCTCGGTCGCTGAGTCGGCTGCCTCGAGACCGATCGGCCGGCCGCCGGGGCGCGTCGCTTTTGCCTTTCCCCACCGAGATACGAGTGTGGACGCGAATCAACGGTCTCGAGCGAACCCCTACGGCATGGACGAGGAGTGTCGGAACTGCCCGGCGCTCTGTGAGACGCGCAGTCGGGTCGTCCACGGCTACGGCGATGTCGGCGCTGACTTCCTGTTCGTCGGCGAGCGGCCGACGGCGCGCGCCGACGACACGGGCGTTCCGTTCGCCGGGGTCGGCGGCAGCGACGGCGACGGCGGACTGCGACGGCTGCTCGAGCGGCTCGGTCTCTGTGACGTGACCTCGCCGGCCGAAACGCCCGCCCTCGAGAACGTCTACCTGACGAACCTCACCCGCTGTCGCGATCCCGATCGGCGGCCGACCGACGAGGAGATCGGTAACTGCGACCCCTATCTCAACGCCGAGATCCGGATGATCAATCCGGAAATCCTCGTTCCCGTCGGCGAGCGCGCGCTGACCGAACTCGGCGTCGAGTACACGACGACCCCGGTCGACGACCTCTCGCTGCCCGCCGACCACGCGACGCGGATTCGGGGCCGCGGGTTCGAACTCGTTCCCATGATCGAGCCGCACGCACAGACGAGCGACCAGACGCAGGTCTGGCTCGAGACGTTCGTGGACCTGATGGCGTCGGACTATCGGCAGACGAAGGGACGGCAGGAACGGTGAGGAAGCGGCGGTGACAGCGACCCGAGCGGTTACCAGTACGGGTTCTCGCGCCAGCGTTTCGAGCCGATGCCGGAGGCGATCAACGCCGCGACGGTGAGAACCGCGACGGCGAACACACCGATCGTCGGGGCGAAGAGCGGGCCGGGTGAGTTAAGGAGATAACCAGTGCTGAATCCGTACACGCCCAGCGCTGCCAGCGTGGCGATTACGAGCGTCGCGAGCAGTCCGGCGAGCGACCGTTCGTCCATACCGTTCCGGAGGGACTACACCGTTATAATTCACCTTCATTTCCCATCGGTTTCGGTCCCGCGACCCCCGGAAGCGCCGCGTTCAAGAACCGTGCGCTCGGAGGATGGGGCATGATCGTCGTCGTCCCGATCGACCCGCCACGCGAGGGACTCGTCCTCTCGTCGCTCGCCGACGGATCGCCGTTGACCGAAGCCGAGGCCGCGTCGCTCTACGAGGCCGCCGTCGCCGACGTCTGCTGGGCCGTCGCACGCAGCGGCGGCGACCTCCTGCTCAACTACCGCGACGCCGAGACCCTGCCGGCCGACGAGGCCGACGGCGACCCCGAGGCCGAGGTGCGGGCGCTCGCGCTCGACGCGCTCGGCGAGGACGCGGCGATCCGGTTCGAACGGCAGGTCGGTTCGAACCGCGCCGCTCGCATCGGCAACACCGTCACGCACCTGCTCGAGCAGGAGGGAGCCCAGAGCGTGGGCGTCCTCGAGCCGACGGTGCCGCTGGTCAACAGAACGGAAATCGACGGGGCGGCGATGTCGCTCCGGCGTCACGAGGTCATCCTCGGGCCGTCCGACGAGGGGAGGGTCTATTTCGCGGGGTTCGCGGAGCCGATCGATTTCACTGATGCGTACGCCACGCCCTCGCTCTCGACGATGAGTCGCCGTGCGAGCGAGGGCGGTCTCGGCGTCGGCTTCGCGCCGATGCTCCCGACCGTGTCGACGCCGGCCGGGCTCCGATCGACCGTGGCCGGACTCGAGGCCCGACGGGCGGCCGACCGTCCGGGTGCCGAGGCGACGACGGCGCTGGTCGACGAACTGGGGCTGACGGTCGGGGACGACGGCGCGCTCGAGCGCGAGTAGACCGACAACCCTTTTTGAACGTGCGGAGAACGTGCAGGTGAGGTGGGGTGGCAGAGCGGCCCAACGCGCCTGCCTTGAGAGCAGGTGGCTGTCAAGCCTCATGGGTTCAAATCCCATCCCCACCGTTTTTCGCGGCGCAGACGACGAACGGAGTGCCAAGTCTCTCGAGCGGCGGACAGCGCAGGCCATCCAACGCCGACCGTCAGCCCGGACCGTCACACGGCGTATCGACGCGCAATGCCGGCCGGGACACACCCGGTACAAAAGTACGGCGCGGCGACGGCTCGGCACCGTCTCGAGCCCGCAGTTCAGCGATACGACAGTTCGAGATCGCGCGCTCGGTCGAGCAGTTCCGCGTCGTAGTACTCCTCGGTCTGTGCGGGTCGCATGCCGTCGATCGCGCGGACCTGCTGGACGGTGTTCCGGAAGTTCTTGAAGGTTGCTTCGTCGACCATCTGGCCGTCGATGGTGACCGCGCCGGTCCCCTCGCGTTTGGCTTCGTTGAAGCGTTCGATCTTGTGCACGTCACGCTCGAGTTCGTCGGGCGTGGGCATGTGGACGGTGTTGGCCTGAATCGTCTGCTTGGGGTACAGCGACCAGGAACCGTCGAGTCCGAGCTGGGCCTCGTGCTCGATCTGGTCGGCGTACTCGTCGGCGTTGTAGTAGGTCAGGCCGGCACGCTCCTTGAACAAGTCGTCGAAGGGGCCGCCGATCGAGAGCAGTCCGCCGGCGCTGGCCTCGTTCGAGAGGGCCTCGAGCAGGCCGTCCCAGCGCGGCATGCCGTCGCCGAGGTCGCGGCCACCGAGTTCGGCCGCGTAGTCGACGGGGCCGAAGACGAGGGCGGTGAGTCGGGAGTCCGCACCGAATTTGGAGATCTCGCGCAGGTCGGAGCGGGCGCGACCGGTCTCGACGATGACCGAGAGGCCGATCGAGCCGTCGTCGTAGCCGTGTTCGGCCTCCGCCTCGGCGACGACCTCGGCGGCACGTTTCACGTCCGCGAGACGGCCGACCTTGGGGACGACGACGCCGTCGATCTCGTCGCCGATCTCGCCGACCAGTCGGTCGATCTGGGTGCGGCCCTTCTGGCAGTACTCCTCGTCCTCGTAGCTCCACTCGACGCGAGGCCAGATCTCGCCGGGGAAGTCGTACTCGGGAACCTTCTCGATGGTGTTCTCGAGGCCCTCGGCTTTCATATCGGGTGCCGTCCCGTCTTCCATGTCGGGGACGAGCCAGTCGGGGGCCTGGAACCCCTCCGCCTCGAGCGCGGAGGTGAGGTACTTCGCCGAGTCGTCTTTCGGAACGGCGGCCGGTGCAGTCTGGAACGTACGGCAGAGTCGAATGTCGTCGGTCATGGTTTGTCTGGGAGTGTGTGTGTGTCTGTCTGCGGTCGTCTCTGATGGTCGTTCGTCTCAGTTCGAGCGCTTTCGAATCTCGGCGGTTCGCGTCCCCGAGTAGACCGGGTCGTCGTCCTGATTGAACGCGATGTGTTCGAAGGTGACGGTGCCGGCGGCGTCACTCGAGGCGTCGTCCTCGGCCTCGATGACGCGCGTAAAGGCGTAGACGGTGTCGCCGACGGCGACGAACGTGTGGAAGGATTCGTCGTCGAAGCCGACCTCGCGCCAGGTCCGCTCGTCAGAACGGGCGTGACCGAGCGCCGTCGAGCGGGTCACGTCGCCGTAGGTGACGATGTTGCCCGACGGCGAGTCGGCCATGACGTCGACGTTATGGTGCTGTTTGGCGGTATTGAGCGTCGATAGGGGCAACGAGGCGACTGTCACGTCGTCCTGTGTGCGGCCGCGCTCGTGGCGGTAGGCGACGGCCGCGTTCTCGTCGTCGGCTTGTTCGAGGGCCGCGACGAAGTCCTCGTAGGAGCCGCCGTCCGGCGAGATGAACTCGGCGGGGAGGTCGGGTTCGTCATCGCCGTCCCCGTCGGCGGTTGCGGCTCCGCTCCCGTCCGTGGCCATCGGCTCGCGGCGCGGGATCATGTTCGTCCGCTCGTAGGAACAGAGCACGTCGCCGGTCTCGGCGTCCGTGCCGCGGGTCCGCCAGGAGACGATGCCGTACTCGGGTCGGGAACTCGAGGTCGCCGTATTGACGACCTCGCTCTCGACGTGGAGTTCGGTGCCCGCGTAGACCGGCGCGCCGGGGAACCGAACGTCGGTTCGCCCGAGGAAGTAGCCCCCCTTCTCGCTCAGATCCTCGACGGTGATCCCGAGCGTCGCGGCGGTGAGATAGTCCGGGTGGATCGGCGGTTCGTCGAACCCGCGCGCTTCGGCGGCATCAGTGCGCCAGTAGGCGGGGTCGTGGTTGAGCGTCTGGCTCATCCACTGTTCGTTGCCCCACTCGGTGAGGGTGAGTCCGGGAGCGTGTTCGATGAGGTCCCCCTCCTCGAAGTCCTCGAAGCAGTTGCCCTTCTCCTTGGTCTCGACTTCCGCGAGCGCCCGTGCGAACGTGTCCGGATCGGTCCACTCAGTCATCTGCGGTCACCTCGTCAGTTTCGGTTCGCTGCTCGTCCCGTTCGCGGCGGGCGATCGTCCGCCGCATCTCGTTTTCGACGATCATGTACCCCTCGTCGAAGCCCATCCCGGGCTTGGCGAGCACCTGCGCGGCGTTCGTCGCGAGCGCGACGTGGGCACAGGCCCGCGCGGAGGTTTCCGTCTCGTTGCAGGTGCCGCCGAGGTAGGCGCGCGTGTCGGTCCCCTCGCAGTAACGGACCGCCTGCCCGCTGCGGTGGATGCCGCCCAGATCGGGCGTCTTCACCTGTACGAGGTCCGCCGCGCCCGCGTCGACGAACGCCTGCACGTCCTCGAAGGTGTTACACCACTCGTCGGCGACGATATCGACGCCGACGCTGGCCTCGGCGAGCCCCTCTCGGAGTTCGACCATCGCCGCGATCTGATCCTCGCGGTCGCCGACGTCCATCGGCCCCTCGATCTGGATCGGGTACGGCGCTGCGGCGTCCTCGAGCGCGGCGAAGTAGTCGACGACCTCGTCGCGGTCGTAGGGCGCGCCGAAGAGTTCCCCGATCATCCCGTACACGTCGATATGGAATCTGGGTTCGTAGCCGTCCGGTCCGAGTTCCTGTGAGCGCTCGACGAGCCACTCGACGTACTCGAGCAGCACTTCGCCGTTCTCGCCGATCTTCTCGACGCTGTTGATGAGCGCGTGGGGCAGGACGGGGACGCCCTTGACGAACATCTTTTCCGTATTATTGTAGCGGTCGTCGCCGGACTGGCCGAAGACGGGGACTGGCTCCGTGGCGGGCTCGGTACCCAGCGCGTCGGCCATCACGTCCGTCTTCGTGGTGTTTTCGGCCTCGGCTGCGGCGGCGAGTAAGGCCTGCGAGACGCCGTAGCGGATCGCGGTGTGGAGCCGGTCGCCGTCGACCTCCAACTGCTCGAGGGATTCGGCGTTGTCGAGGAAGTCGGTCGCGTCCCGGCCCTCGAGTGCGGCGGCCACGGGACCCTCGATGACGGGGGCGTACGCCGCGGCCTGAAAGAGCGGATCGCGGCCGCCGGCACCGGAGTACTGGACCGCGGCGCAGTCGCCCCGCACCACGGTGCCGTCGGCGAGTTCGATATCGACGATGAGCGTCTCGCCGGCCTGGCGAATCTCGTCGAAGCCGTCGGTGACCGGCTCGCCCTCGTAGGTGAAGCCGTCGTGTGCTGCTCCCTGCTTGATCGCGCGCTGGTCGTCGAAGAAGAACCCGGAGTAGCCGGGCGTGGCGTGTAATCCTGTAATCTCCATTTAGACGTCACCCTGTGGTCGGCCGATGAGTTTGCCGTCACTGATCGCGTCGACATCGTCCGCGACCATTCGGAAGGACTGATCGCGGCCCTCGGTCGTGGCGCGTTGCGAGAGTCGAGCCTTGTGTATTTCCTTGATATCGTCGTCCATCTCGAGGTCGGCCCACTCGAAGATGCGGACGCGGCCGTCGTCGTCCCGTGCGGGCAGGACGGCCCCGGCGGCGCTGTCGCTGGGTGCAAAGGGCACGTCGAGTGCGCCCGAGTCGAAGGCCTTGAGCGTCCCCTGGACGACGTCGCCGTCGCCGTGCTCGAAGATGGTGTCCATCAGACAGCGGGTCTCGCGTTCGATGAGGTCCTGTTCCTCCGCGATGCCATCGATGTCGATCTTTTGCTCGATGGCCATGTCGATGACCTGCCGCGTCGTGCGCAGGCCGGCGGAGTTGGCCTCCTTGGTCGGGACCCCCTGGAACTCCTGGGGGGACTTGGTGATGACCTTGTCCGGCTGGGCGATGGCAGCAGTCATGCCGCCGAGGCTGATGACGCCGTTGGCGCGGGCCTCGTCCGGCGGGAAGCCACCCATCCACTCGTGGAAGACGGTCGTGACGACGACCTCGTCGGGGAGGTACTCGTTGCCCAGCTTCTTCAGGGCGTTCAGGGCGGCCACGTCCTGGACGACGTTGCCGACCTGGCCGTAGCCGAGCGTGATCGAGCGCACGCCCTGGGTCGCGGCGAGTTTCCCCTCGACCAGCATGATCGCGATCGCGATCGACGGCGGGACCAGGGTCCCCGTCAGCGGCCCGAACGGCTCGCGGTTGATCCGCACGCCACGTTCGGTGTAGGCCCCCGCCAGCCGGTCGACGAACTGCCACTTCTCGATGGTCTCCTCGAGACCGTGGCGTTTCGTGTACGGGATGTTGTACGAGATCGGCCCGCCCTCGAAGCTCTGGAAGCCGCCGGCGAAGGTGATCGCCGCCAGCAGTCGGGCGTCGGGCGTACCGTGGCGGACCTCGATCGGCGCGTCGATCGCGTCGATCAGTTCCCGACAGCCGTCGACGCCGTGATTGACCGCCGGGAAGCCGTTCAGCGTGTCGTCGCCCGTCTCGAGGGCTTTGTCAAGGCCCTGCTGGGCCTTCTCGTACTCGTTGTCGCGCGTGTACGAGTCGATGGTCGTCGGGAGGAGGTCCGCCTGGCCCTCCTCGTGGAGGTACTGCAGGAGTTCGATCTGGTCGTCGAGCCGCGGAACGCCGGCCCGGGGTTGGAGGAGGGGCTTGTCGGCCGACTCGAGGACGTCCGCGAATCGCTTGTGGTCGGGCAGCGACTCGTGGTACGCGATCGCGTCCTCGAAGTCGACGTCCGCACCCGTCGGCCAATTCGACCGAATCTCCTCGTCGATACGCCGTAGCTCGTCGGATGGAATGCGTTCGTCTCGTATCATCTAGCCAGTTAGGAGGTAATTGTGGCCGGCTCCGATTCGGTCGGCGAGATCTGGAGATCCTCGCGGAGCGCGGCGATCGCGTCCTCGGGGTCGGTCTCGGAGTCGAAGACGCGGTCGAACCCGAGCTCCCGGAACGTTTGCCGGGTTTGCTCGAAGTCGTCCTGGCCGACGGCGAGGTTGCCGCCGATATAGCTGACCGCGTCGACACCCGCGTCCTCGAGAACGCTGTGGAATCCCTGGCAGTCCTGCTCGGCGTGGCCGTAGAGCGAGGAGACGAGTACAGCGCTTGCGTCGTGGGCCTTGGCGGCCTCCGCGAACTCCTCTTGGGAAGTCTGAACGCCGAGGTTCACGACATCGAAGCCGGCTGCACTGAAGGCTTGCTCTAAGATCGTGATGCCGACGACGTGGGCATCGGAGCCGATAACGCCGAGGACGACCGTTTGGGACATCGTATCCAAAACCATGAGGAACTGCGATATAAACCTAATGATCTTCCATGATAATACTCCTTAAGGATATTAACAGCGTCTCTATGTCAGATGCTCACAACCCTCGTGGTATACGAGAACAACTACATAATCGATGGTAAGGGTTTTGGTACTGGTTTGGGAAGGGGGGCATACACACACATGGGAGCACTCTCGAACCTTCGCGTGCTTGATCTGACCCAGGTGCTGGCCGGGCCGTACTGCACGATGCTGCTCGCGGATATGGGCGCGGACGTGGTCAAGATCGAACGCCCTGGCGGGGACATGATCCGGTCGAACCCGCCGTTCGTCGACGATCCCGACGAGGAGGCCTACGGCGGCTACTTCCAGAGCGTCAACCGCGGCAAGAGGAGCATCGAGTTGGACTTAGGCGACGACGAGGACCGCGCGGATTTCCTCTCGCTCGTCGAGGAGGCCGACATCGTCATCGAGAACTACCGCACCGGCACGATGGAGAAGTACGATCTGGGCTACGAGACTCTCACGGAGTACAACGAGGAGCTCATCTACTCCTCGATTCGGGGCTTCGGCGACCCGCGGACCGGCGAGACGCACCGCCAGGGCCAGCCCTCCTTCGACCTCATCGCGCAGGCGCTGGGCGGCGTCATGGAAACCACCGGCCAACCCGACGGCCCGCCGACCAAGACCGGCCCCGGCGTCGGCGATCTCTTTACCGCCACGCTGAACTGTATCGGCGTTCTCGCCGCCGTGAACCACCGCGAGCAGACCGGCGAGGGCCAGTACGTCGACACCGCCATGTACGACTCGATGCTCAGCTTCACCGAACGCGCCATCTACCAGCAGTCCTACACCGGCGAGGCTCCCACCCGCCGGGGCAACTCCCACCCCACGCTGTTTCCGTACAACGCCTTCGAGACCGCCGACGGCTACGCCGTCATCGCCGCGTTCAACAACAACCACTGGGCCGAACTCTGTGACGTGATGGACCGCCCGGACCTCGCCGAGGAGTACCCCACGACCGCCGACCGACTCGAGCACCGCGGGGCGCTTCGCGAGGACCTGGCCGAGTGGGCGCTCGAGTTGTCCAACGACGAACTCGTCGGGCGTCTCGAGGGGCGGGTGCCGGCCGCACCGGTCCAGACCACCGACGAGATTTTCGACGACCCGCACGTCCACGCCCGGGACATGCTCGTGCCGGTCGAACAGCCCGGTGCCGACAGGGACGTCGAGATCGCGGGCACCCCGATCAAGATGAGCGAGACCGAGCCCGAGCCCCGCGGTCGTGCCCCGCTGCTCGACGAGCACCGTGCGGAGGTGCTCGGCGAACGGGCGGAGGAGACGGCCGACGACTGAGACGGGCTGCTGTAACTGTTTGCCGGAGCGACCGCCTGCCGATCGTCATTCCGGTGACGACTGCGCTGTTGGTGCCTGTTTCGAGTACCCCTGTTACCAGTGGATTCTTGGTGTGACAATTCAAGGAGACAGGCATGAGTCAGGCGACGCTCTCGGACCGCCCGTACACGAACTCGAATCTCTTCTCCGGCTACTATCTCGACGAGCGGATTCAGGACCGCGAGGAGTGGGATTGCGACGACGACGCACAGGCGGCCATGGACGACCTGCAGTCGCTGTACGATCTCGAGTCGGGGCTGGTCGACGGCTACAAGGAGGACCCGCTGATCGACAACTGGATCGACGAGGTGCTCGAGGTGTTGGGGTTCGGGACGAACGTCGAGACGACGCTGCCCGAGGGCGGGGGGTACGTCGACGTGTTGCTGTTCGAGAACACCGAGGCGCGCCGTGACGCGGCGGAGGTCTACCTGAGTTCCGAGGACACGACCGACCTGTTCGAGCGGGGTGTCGGACTGGTCGAAGCCAAGCAGTGGGACGCCGACTTCACGACCCGGTTTAGCGACCAGCGGCCGTATCGGAACGCCTCCCATCAGATCAAACACTACCTCGAGCGGACGCCCGAGCGGATTCAGTGGGGCGTGTTGACCAACGGCCGCAAGTGGCGACTCTACGGGACGAACGACTACGAGACCCAGACCTACTACGAGATCGATCTGCCGGAACTGCTCGAGCGCGGTGATCTCGAGGCGTTCAAGTACTTCTATACGTTCTTCCGGCCGGCGGCGTTCCGCGAGTCGGGGGGCACGACGTTTCTCGATTCGGTCTGGTCGGAGAGCGAGACGGTCGCCCAGGAACTCGGCGAAGACCTACAGGACAACGTCTTCACGGCGCTGCGGGTGCTGGGCCGTGGCTTCGCCGAGACGAACGACCTGGCGCTCGAGCCGGACGACGACGCGGGGCTCGGGGAACTCAAGGAGCAATCGCTCGTGTTGCTCTATCGGTTGATGTTCGTCCTCTACGCCGAGTCGCGGGGACTGATCCATCCGGAAGGCGGGGACGCGGTCGCGGAGTACGAAGAGAACTTCAGCCTCGACGAACTGCGCCTCGAGATTCACGAGGAGATCGGCGAGGTCGACGCCGGATTCGACGACGCCTACAGCGAGCACTCGACGACGATGTGGAGCCGGCTCGAGGACCTGTTTCGCCTGATCGACGAGGGCGAGGAATCGCTCGGCATTCCGCCGTACAACGGCGGGTTGTTCAATCGGGAGAGCCACGAGTTCCTGGCCGAGCACGAGGTCAGCAACCGCCATCTCGCGGAGGTCATCTATCGGATTTCGACGACGGAGAACGACGAGGGGCGGTACGTGTTGGCCGACTACGCCGACCTCGATACGCGCCATCTGGGGAGCGTCTACGAGGGGCTGCTCGAGCACCAGTTCCGGATCGCGCCGGAGGCGTACGCGGCGGTGGCAGAGGACGGTGGACAGGTCTGGAAGCCGGCGACGGAGGTGTCCGTGGCGGCGGCGGTCGAAACCGTCGACGAGGGCGGGCTCTACGTCGTCAACGACGAGGGCGAGCGGAAGGCCACGGGGGCGTACTACACGCCGGACTACGTGGTGACCTATATCGTCGAGGAGACGGTCGGGCCGCTGGTCGCGGAGATCAAGGACGACCTCGAGTCACAGGGCTTCGAGCCCGGTACCCACGAATACCTCGGAGCCTTCTACCGGCGGGTGACGGACCTGAAGTTGCTGGATCCGGCGATGGGGAGCGGCCACTTCCTGACGCGGGCGACGGAGTACCTGGCCAACGAGGTCATGGAGGAGGTGCGCGAGATCGAGGAGGCGACGGCCTTCGACGAACAGCGGGTGCGCCGGGACGTGGCCAAGGAGTGTATCTACGGCGTCGACTTGAACGGGATGGCGGTCGAACTCGCGAAGCTCTCGATGTGGCTCGAGACGCTCGCCGCGGACCAGCCGCTGGCCTTCCTCGATCACCACCTCAAGGCGGGCAACTCGCTGGTGGGGTCGGACGTAACCGAGGTCCTCTCGAGCGACGCGGCCGACGGCGACGGGCAGTTGACGCTGCAGCAGGCGCTGGCGCGGGTCCGGCAGGACACCCTCGAACACGTCATGGAGCGGATGCAGGAGTTGCTCGAGATCGACAACGAGTCGCTCGAGGACGTCAAGTCGATGGAGGAGATCTACGACGAGGTGCGGGCCGACGCGTTCTACCAGCGGCTGTTCGAGGTGGCGAACGTCCACACGGCCGAGCGGTTCGATCTGGACGTGCCCGAGGGAGCCTATGAGCGAATGGCGCAGGCGATCGACGACGACGAGGCGTGGGCCGAACTGAGCAAGGAGCCGTGGTTCCAGACCGCGCAGGCGATGAGCGAGGACGAGACGTTCTTCCACTGGGAGTTGGAGTATCCGGAGGTATTCTTCGACGATGATGGCGAGAAGCGAGAAGATGCTGGGTTTGATGCGGTGATCGGGAACCCCCCCTATTTTAGTATTGATACAACATGGGGGAAAGGATCAGAGAGAGCAGGATACATCAAATCAGACTTTGGCGGAATTTGGGCTGGGAAGAGCGATATATACTACTACTTCATATTGAATGGCCTAAAACTCGCAAATAGTGATGGATATGTGTCGTATATCTCCTCGAGATACTTCCTTGAAGCACACTACGCAGCTAACCTCCGAAAAAAGTTGAAAGAAGACTATAAAATCTCCAAAGTTATTGACTTCGGAAATCATAATGTATTCAATGGCATAGGAATTAAAGCTAGCATTTCTATTTTCGAGAAAACAAAAAGCCCGCAGAATAATATACAATTCTATGGCTTTGAGGAGTATGAAAACCCAAAAACTCAGTTGAATACATTGAAAGATAGCCTGGATTGGTTGTCAATCAAACAGGATGAGATAAAATCTAATAGTTGGAATCTATCTGGATGGGAGAATAATGCGATTAGCTCTAAAATAGATGAGAATTGTAGATCGTTGAGTGAAATAGCAACGATAGGGAAGGGAATGGAGACTGGTGCTAATAAAGTGTTTGAAGTCGATAAGGACACAATAGATGAATTTGGAATTAGCGAAAATAATTGGAAGAAGTTATTGAAGAACCAAGATATAAAAAGATATAATATCAATTCTAGAGACTTATATATCTTATATCCTGAAGGAATTGATGAGATTACAAATCATGACGGCTTATATCACTACTTAAGTCAGCATAGAGACCGGCTTGAATCTCGTGCTGCATACGAGCGTGATGATTGTGAGTGGTTTGAATACACATTTGCTCTCCACAGTGAACTGTACGGTTCATCAAAAATTATTGTCCCTTTCGTTGCACCAGAAAATAGATTTGCATTAGATGAAGGCGGTGAGTTTCTAGGCCTAACTGATACATATACAATATTTTTGGGTGAAGATATCGATGACCACTATATATTAGCGTTACTCAATTCAACAATATTGGATTTCAGATATAAGCTAGATGCCAAATCCAAAGATTACAGATATGAATATACTGGAGATAGAATAGCAAAGATGCCGATCCCAGAAGAGAGTAGCACTGACCTTAGCAACATAAATAAATCGCATGAAGTGATAGGAGAGGACTTGGAAGATGGGAAAAAGTCCGATATCTCATCAACTCTGTCTAAACTGTCCAAATACATAATTAACAATAAAAATAAGAAAAACAATCTTAATTGTTCACTACTTGACTATCTTGGGACATATTCTGAAGGTAAAGTCCTTGCAGACATTGGATTTAATCAGCCGCCAGAAGGAAGTGCAAACTCGATTATTCAGAAAACATCTGAGGACCGAGAAAACCTTCGAATTGGGACTGTCAAAATCATCCGTGAGTCACCGACTTCCCTCGAGATTCGCCTCACCGCTCGCTACAAACCGGACAACGAGGACGAGTACGAAACCGACCAGTGGGGGTATACCGAAACCGAACCACTGCCAGCCCTCGAGATTTCGGACCTCACCGAAACCGAGGCCGACCTGATCGAGGCCTTCGTGCCCGTGGCCGTCGACGAGGCCGGCGGCTTCGCGAACTTCCGCGAAACCGCCACCAAAACCAACTCGCCCGTCGATCGGCTCCGAAAGCTCACCCTGCCCGCCGTCGATGACGTTCGGGACGGCCTCGAGAGCTACCTCGAGACGAAGGAGCGAGCCGAGGAACTCGAGGCGAAAATCACAAAGACGGACGAGTTGATCGACGAAATCGTCTACGAACTGTACGGGCTGACCGAGGAGGAGATCGAGATCGTTGAAGACACCGTTGAGAACTGATCTCCAGTAGTCTCCTGTCGTTCTGTACAGTGCGTGGCTGTATCGGCCCAGGGGGCATCGCGACACCTGTCGAACAGCATTGCACGCACAGTGCAACTGTTTTGCTATGAGACGAACGGCAGTCCGTTCCAACGCACTGCTCGCAGTATCACGGCAACAGCCACTGCGCCCCACACAACCGTCCAAACGGTGCTTGGAACTGGGTCTTGAATAGTGTCGGTTAGGACTGCGACAGCATACACGAGACTGACCACTGCAAACCCGATTTTGATCCTCCAGGGGAGTCGGGTCAGCAGGCCAGCCCTCGGCTTGCTATGGAGTTCTGATATATTCCACAGTAACATGTCTACCCGTATACTCGTTCCGGTAGGGGCGAATCCGCTGTCGCCATTTTCGGGTGGATTGCTGAGCAACGCAGTTCGTCCTGGGCTAATCGCTGACAAAGTGTGATACCCAGTCCCCACCGATGGCGCAGAGTGCCGACAGAAACGCACTGAATGCGATCACGAAGAGAGACCACAGCACTCCCACCACGATCGCAAGAGCCAGAATGTCAAGCGGTGCTGAAAGCTCTGCTACGACGAGATCCGCAGAGGACCAGACCACCGGTAAGCCACCGATGGCCCCCGTTCGAAGGCCGGCACGTTTCACCGACCCAGAGTGTGTCCCGTAGTATAGCCCAGACAGGAAACCGGCCACGAGACCCGGAGTCAAGTAAATCATCGACGGATCGGATGTCAGAATTACTGTGAACGGTATTGAGATAACACCGAGGAGAACGTCCACCCCCGTGTATGTTCTTCCCACTGAGTGGCCATTACTGTTGGAGACCATAGTGTCTATGAATGTCGTCTCTTGTCCTTATATCAAGTATTTTTTGAATACGGGGAATGAAGAAAAACACCCACTCGAGGCCCCGATTACAGCCCGGCCGACCGACTGTGATGTCGACGTGGTGGTGATGGTGGTTCCGAAGGCTCCTGCCGACCGGCCGGGTGACTGCCGGGGCTCGAGCGAGCCCCTAGCCGTCGGGTTGGATGAGGGTTGGCGGCACCGTACAGCCACACGGACTGGCCGAGGCCGTCATGGGACCGGAGACGGTGAGGAATCCGACCGGTTCACCGCAGCGCGGGCACTCCGGCGGCGACGAGTCGCCGTCCGAATCGCCGTCGCGACCGCTACGCATGGGTCGCACACCTCGAGCGAACGAACGGGGATGACACTCCTGCAGTCGGGCGATTCCGCGGTCGTGCGGGACGTTTATATCCCGGTAGAATGTACGCAATCATGGCAACCGAGTCCCTGAGCGGGAGTCGGAAGCCAAGTCTCGGGTGCTGGTTCCACCCGGGACGTTTCGATACGTCCCCTTTCCTTTGGAGACCGGCTTCCAGTATAACCGTTGACGCGTTGGAACTTATATCTACTGCAAGCGGCGCGAAAGCGACGCCCACCGCCCGGGTGCCCCGCCGCTCGAGCACCCCCGCGCTGTGGCGGCTCACGGCCCGCCGGGGCTCGAGGCCCGCGCTGCGGATGCGGCTGTCGGCCTTGTAGTCGTCCGGACGGAGTTTCAGTCTCCTCGTAATAGAACAGATTTCGCCTTCTGTGAGAGTATCCGCAACCGCCTGTCTATGGTTCTGTCGACGGTTAAGCAGTCATAGTTCTCATACCCACGCCTAATTTTATATTCAATAGATTAGTAACTTATATATTGTATTAGTTGATATACTAATGTATGGGTTCTAATAATACCAATAGCGATCCGACTCGACGAAAAGTGCTTCAACGTACTGCAGCCGCAGGCGCGGCCGTTATTGGCTCCTCAATCAGTGCAAGTGCGTCCTCGAACAGTCTTAACGATATCAACGAACGCGGATCACCTGAATTAGATACCGGTAACGGTGATCGGACTGTCACGATCCGCTCGAATGATACAGCGTCGTATACCTTCCAAGTAACAGGAACTATAACGCCGACAGGGGCACCAAATAGGGCACTTGATGACGGCACAGCGTCAGTAACGCTGTCAAATGACACCCACGAATACACGTTCTCTGGTGAATTCACTGAGTTTGAGGTCGAAGGAGAGGCAGATGTCTTTGTCGACGGTGATTCCTTCGACGTTGAGGCATTCCCTCAAACCACCCTGTCAATTGTCCCACAGGAACCTATAGAGGTGGATGTGTCTGCGAGTGGGAGAATCGAGACTGAATCTAGCGCCCTCGATAAGCCGAATAAGCGAACCGTTCAAGGAACGATTCGCAACCGAACGATTTTCTCTTATGCTGGCGAACTCACACACTTCGATATCAACGGCCGTGCGGAAGTTCAGAAAAACGGCCACTCGGTCGATCCATCCGAAGTTCTTCCATCGTCGCTCCCGGGCGAAGTATCTCTCACCGGCCCTGGCATCGATGTTACCGTCGGTGTTTCGGGTGAGGCCGCTTCTGACCTCCCCTCTGTTCGTTCCAGTGAAGGGAATATTAATGCGCCTGCGACTGGCACCGGGACGACTGCCAGGTACGACGGCCGTGTCGAATCTATCGAACTCGAGAATGGTGCATCGGCGGAGATCGTCCCTGAATCGAAGCGTGTGGTCTGTACGGCACCTGAAGAGCAGGCGATTACGTTCTCGGCGCAGTCAACAGAAGCGTTCATTTACAACGAGGAAGTCCACAAGAATCCTGAGGTCACGGTTGCTGCCGGGGAAACAGAACGAATTCAGTACTTCGGTGATGTAACTACTGTTTCCATCAACCAAGTTGAGGTGTCGTTCGACTACGAACGCTACGAGGATGCAAAGTCGTCGGCACGCCTCCAGATGGCCGCGGAGTTCGAACGACAGGACGCTTATAATCGCCTCCGTGCTGAGGTAGCAGGGCGGGTCCGCCACGACGCCGCTGGTATCTACGCTATCTCGTCAGATGCTGAGCCCCGTCCTGTTGATGCCGTGGTCTTCAAACTGACTGATGTTCACCGCGGAAATGAGGGTTCAATGAGCATCACGAAACACCGAAACTCTGGGTCCATAGTCGCCGGGAAAAATACCTACCACTGGCGAACAGACGGTGGTCACCTCGAAAAGATGCAGCTTGACACGCTTGAAGTTGGGTCAGCGACAACCATGTCGTCCGCGGGGCTTGCCACCGAAACGTTCGATTTCGACGTTCCACAAGGAGTATCAACCCAGCAAGTAGAAACGCAGGATTGGGTTCCGAACGTTCCATGGGGTGACTGGATTGGAGACATCTACGATGGACTGAAAGATGTCGCTTCCGGGATTGCCGGCGTCAGTGCCGATTATCTGGGCGAGGCGATCGAGTATGCCGAGGTAACCGCCTCAGAAATTGCGGTCACCGGTGGGAAAATCCTGTGTAACACGATTAACTCGTTCCAAGGACTAGCAACGAAGTTCATCGACGACGGTAAAATCAAAGCGCTCTGGAAACTCCGTATTACAGGTTATTCGTCGATGATTTCACTTGTTGGAAGTGGAGTATTCGAAGCTATTGGTGATGAGAACTACGACTGTGGGGCTTGTATCGCATTTATAAGGTTATCGCTGGATGTTGGGCTTTGTGGAGGAGGCGTGAGCGCATTCTGTTCGGCCTTCTCATTAACGACACTCGGTCTCGGGACGGTTCCGTGCGCGGTTTTGGGTGGGGCGATTTGTTCTGCTACCATCACGGCTCTCCCTGATGCAAAAGATATCTGTAGTGGCCATACAGAACCGGATGAAGCAGCCTTCTGTTAGCCAGTAGCTCGTCCAGCATCGGCTACTCTGCAGATATTTCGGCAATCGAACGAATGTATTTCTTATATAAGCAGGTAAGTTTATTATAACTGTATCGTGGATATGAGGCCATGGGAAGTGACTCCCTCCGCCGTCGGCTGCCGCCCGTTCTGGCGATCGGAGCCACGCTCAGTCCGGCCGTCGGCATCGGCTGGTTCGGCTGGGACCTGCTCCCGCTCCTGGTCGTCTACTGGCTCGAGGCGGTCGTCTACGTCGGCCGCTGTTCGCTCGAGTCGCTGTTTGCCGTTCGCCCCGTGGACGATGACTACTACGGGCTCTTCCTCCCCCTCGAACGCCTCCGCGAGAAGCGCGGGAGCGTGCGCGTTGTCGAGTGGCTCCCGCCGGTCTTCCCGCGAAACGTGCCGTTCGCGCTCAACGGCGGGTGGCTGCTCTTCGCGCTCGGGACGCTCGGGGCTCTCATCATGCTCTTCGCTCGCCCCCCGGGCACCCTCGAGCGGGGGACGCTGGTCGGCATCGGCGGCGCGACCGCGCTCGTCGTGGGCAGGCACGCGGCCACGCTCCTCGAGTCGATCCGCTCCGACCGGTACAACGCGTGGACGGCACTGTCGCCGTTCTCCCGTCGGCGCTGGCTCGCCGTCGTCATCGTCGCCTTTCTCGTCCCGATCGTGGGTCTCGGGGCCGACCGGATCGGGCTCGGGCTCACGGCGACGGTCGCCCTGATTCTCGCGACGAAGCTCTGGTACGATTTCCTCGACCTCCGCACGCCCGACGACCGGCCGACCGACCCCCAGCGGGACGAGACTGCGATCGACGTGCCCGAGACTGCGCCGCTCGCCGTCGTCCACACCGACGGACGCGGGATCGCCCTCGACGCGCTCGTCCTCGGTGCGATGCTGGCGCTGCTCCCGCCGGTCGGGTTCGTGATCCTGTTCTCGAGTGTCGCGGTTGGTCTCTGGCTCGGCCTTCCCGCGGGTGTCGCGACGGTCGTGCTCCTCGTCGCCGCCCGCGCGGTGTTGGAACTCCCGATCGCGTCTCTCAGGGACGGAGCCGTGGAGTACCGCGTGTACGATGCCGCCGTGATTGCGTACGATACGACGCTCGACGCGCCGCAGTGGCGGCTTCCCCGACGCGAGATTACGGACGTCCGGACGGACACCACGTTCATGAGCCCCCTCCTGTCCGGGGCCGTCGGAACCGTCCGAATCGACTGTGCGGATGGCTCGTCGCGTTCGCTCTCACTGGTCCGAAACCCCGAGGCGTTCGTTCGGACCCTCTCTGTCGAACCCGCCGCCTGAACCGACGCCGACCGGCTGCACCCCCGATAGCGCGCTGCGAACGGGGACGCCGAGAACACGTCACATCGGGAGCCACTCGAGACCTCGAACCGTGAGCGCCGCGATCCCGTCGGTCGTTCGCCCATCCGTCGGCCCGCCGGTCGGACTCGAGACGCCGAACCCGGCGACGGCTCCCCGATCGACCCCCGTTCGACGCGACAGTCGTTCGTGATCGAATGTGGGAAATTCCGACGGAGCGGACGCGACAGGCGCTGGAACGCGGTCGTGGCTGGCCCCAACCTATATCCCCGTGGTCCCGAGAGACGAGCCATGAGCATTCGAGACGAACCCCGGCGCGGGAGTGTCTCGATGGACCCGATTCGTGTCCTCCACGTCGACGCCGACTCGGCGTGGACGGCCGCGGTCGCCGACTGCCTCGAGCGAGCGGCCGCCCCCATCGAAACGCTCAGCGCGACCAGCGCCAGCGACGCGCTCGAGCGGCTCGAGCACGCCGATGTCGACTGTCTCGTCTCGGAGTACGACCTGCCGGATATGGACGGGCTGGCGTTGTTCGACGCGGTCCGAGCGGCCCACGACTCGCTGCCGTTCGTCCTGTGTCCCGGGGCGGGCTCGGAGGCCGTCGCGAGCGAGGCGATCGGGGCGGGGGTGACGGACTACGTGCCGAAAAGCGAGGGGGCCGCGACGCTGCGGGACCGCCTCGTCGCGGCCGTCGACACGATCCGCGCCCGCTCGCGCCGCAAGCGCCAGCTCCGCGCCGTTGAAACCGCACGGGAGGGGATCAGCCTGCTCGACGACGAGGGCCGATTTGTCTACGTGAATCAGGCCTACGCCGACCTCTACGGCTACGAGCCGTCGACCCTGATCGGCGCGCACTGGGAGCGGCTCTACCCGGACGAGGATGTCGCGACCGTCCGCGAGGAGATCATTCCGACGGTGATGGCCGAGGGCGACTGGTTCGGCGAAACGACCGGCCTCCGGGCCGACGGCACCACCTTCGTCGAGGCCCACTCGCTGTCGACGACCGACAACGGCGACCTCATCTGTACGGTCCGCGACGTGACCGACCGCGAGGAGCGCAAGCGCGAACTCGAGCGTTACGAGACGATCATCGACGCGCTGGGTGATCCGGTCTACACGGTCGATTCGGAGGGGCGGTACGCGTTCGTCAACGACGCTTACGCCGCGATGACGGGCTACGAGAAGGACGAGATCGTCGGCCGCCACATCTCGTTTCTCCTCGACGAGCCGTCCGTGGAGCGCGGCGAGGACTGCGTCCGGTCGCTGCTCTCCGACGACACCGACGCCCGCCAGCGGACCTACGAGATCACCGTCGAAACGAGCGACGGCGAGCGGATTCGCTGTGAGGACAACGTCTCGCTGTTGCCCCTGGCGGACGGCCGCTACCGGGGCGTCGCCGGCGTCGTTCGCGACATCACCGAACGCAAGGCCCGCGAACGCGAACTCGAGCGCTACGAGACGATCCTCGAGGCGATTCCGGACGAGGTGTACTCGCTGGACGCCGCGGGTGTCATCACCGATATCATCCCTCCGATCAACGACGACGTGTCGACGACGGGGCACCGACCCGAGGAACTGGTCGGCGAGCACGTCTCGGTCATCATGGACCAGGACGATATCGACACCGCCGAGTCGGAAATCGAGGCGCTATTGGGCAACGATGACCGCGAGCACGCGTCGTTCGAAATGGAGACAGTCACGAAAGACGGCGAGCGCCACCCCAACGAGAATCACATCGCGGCCCTGCCGCCGGACGAGGACGGCTGCTTCCGGGGTACCGTCGGCGTCCTGCGAAACATCGCCGACCGGAAAGCCCGCGAACGCGAACTCAAAGCGCAGAACGAACGCCTCGACCGGTTCGCCGGCATCGTCTCCCACGACCTCCGGAACCCGCTGAACGTCGCCCAGGGCCACCTCGAGCGGGTCCGCGAGAGCGGCGACTGCGACGACGACGATCTCGAGGCCATCGCCTGGGCCCACGATCGGATGGCAGCCCTGATCGAAACCCTGCTGACGATCGCACGCGAGCGCGATCCCGACCCTGACACCGAGCCGGTCGACCTCGCGGCCCTCGTCACGGACTGCTGGCGACACGTCGAAACGGACGACGCCGCGGTCGCGATCGAAACGGACGCCGTCGTTCGGGCCGACCGCGCCCGCCTTACCCAACTCCTCGAGAACCTCATCAGCAACGCCGTCGAGCACGGCTCGACGGACGACGCACGGGCTCGCCGGGACGCCGACCCCGACAGCGCCGCTATCACGCTCACCGTTGGCGACCTCGACGAGGCGGCGGCCGACGGGTTCTTCGTCGCCGACGACGGCTCCGGCATCCCGGCCGCCGAGCGCGACAGGATATTCGAAAGCGGCTACTCGAGCGATGGGACGGGGCTCGGGCTCGCGATCGTCGATCGGATCGCCGACGCTCACGGCTGGACGGTGACCGCTACCGAGGGAGCCGACGGCGGGGCGCGGTTCGAACTGACCGGCGTCGACCTGGTCGACCGGTCGCGGCCCGGCGACGAGGAGTAATCCTTTTGCGGGACCCCTACACACGTCCGGGTATGAGCAGCAACTGGCCGGTCGATCCCGACGGCGAGGAGGGCAGCGAGGGGATGCGCAAGTTCGACATGCGGATCATCGCGGACAAGGTCGACGAGGAGGAGGACTTCCCGATGGACCGCGACGAGTTCGTCGCGGAGTACGGCGACTACCCGATCCGGATCAACTACGAGACGGTCGTCCCGATGAGCGAGATCTTCGAGTACGTCGAACCCGCGGAGTTCGAGACGATGCTCGACATGCACAAGGCCGTCGGCGCTGCGATGCGTGCGGGCGACTTCTGGACGTACCACCCGAAGGGCAGCGATCCCGAAAAGAAACACGCCTGAACGCCGCCCCCATCACGAATCTGGATTACGTATCGCTTATACGACGCCGTTCGAAATGAACGCCCACAGTGACTAACACGCAGGTAACGCTCGTTCAGATCGACAACTACGGACCCTGGACCGTGACGCCGGAGCCGCGTCGGGAGGCCGACCTCCAGACCATGCAGTCCCGGCTGTTCGCCGAAATCTCGCAGTTCGTCGGTAACCGCGGCGGCTACGCCTTCTTCACTCGCTTCGACAACATGATCGCGGTGACGAACGGCTGCTCGCTCGAGGACCACGCGCTGTTACAGGAGTCGATCGGCAACCGGTATCCCGTCACGCTCAGCCTCGGCGTCGCGACGGGGACCAGCCCCGTGCAGGCGCTGTCCGACGCCACGGCCCGCTTGCAGGAGGCCGGCAGCGCACAGGACGAGAACCGCCGCGAGTGTCTCGAGGGGCGGGCGATCGACGACGAGTACCGGACCGACGACGACGTCCAGATCGCCCACTTCGACGTGGTCAACGCGACCGGCAACTACACGGACGAACTCAACGCCTTCGACACCTTCATCGAGATCGAGCAGGGGTACGCCGAACTCATGCGCCACATGCGCTACACCCACGACAGCCTCTCCTTTTTCGTCGGCGGCGACAACGTCATCGTCGTCTGTCCCGACCTCGCGGCGGCCGACTACGAGGAGGCCACCGCCCACGTCGAGGACGCCGTCGACGTCGAGATGCAGGTCGGCGTCGGTCGCGGAGCGAGCGCCCACGAAGCCGGCTTCGCGGCGAAACACGCCCTCGAGACCTGTCGGGCCGACGGCACTCGTGTCGAACTCGAGTGGGAGACGGCCTGAGAACGGTGAATTAGGGAACTTCGCTGCCGGCTTGCTTAAGTGTGACGGGAGTAGCTTTTAGCCCGTTCGTGGGTATCGTTCAGATATGGAATCGGAACTGTCCGTCAGGGATGTCCTGACGTCCGACTACGTCGGCGTCAGCGAGTCCGACACCGTCCGCGAGGTCGTGCGACTCATGCGCGAGGAACGGACGAGTTGCGCGCTGGTCGTCCGGGGTGCGGAGCCGGTCGGCATCGTGACCGAGTGGGACGTGCTCGGACTCGTCGCGGACGACCGCGATCCGTCAGCGACGACCGTCGGCGACGTGATGACGACGCCGGTCATCACGGTCGATCCCGATCGGTCGCTCACCGACGTTGCGACCACGATGGCCCGCCAGAACATCCGCAACGTCGTCGTCGAAGCCGCCGACGGCATCGTCGGCCTGGTCACCCAGCGAGACGTCATCGCCGCCGCGGGCTCGTTCCAGGCGACGATGACGCCCTCACGCTCGAGCGAGCCGCCGGTCGATCGCGACCGCGGAGCCGCCGATCCCGCAGCGACCCGGACTGCCGAGGAGGACGATACCCAACTGCTCCCCAACGGTGGCGACGAGTACACCACGCAGGGCATCTGCGAGGCTTGCGGCTCCCTCGCCGACGCGCTCTGGGATGCCAACGGCCAACTCGTCTGTGCGGACTGTCGGACGGTCTAATCGACTGCCGGTCCCGACTCGGCAGGCGTCGTGTCGGCGGCTCCCGATCCGTATCCCTCCGATAGAAAGACCTTTCGGGTGTCGCGGTGGACAGGTCGATAATGATCGCGACCCTCGACGACCTGGACGTCGAAGGGACTACCGTCGGTGTTCGCGTCGACGTCAATAGTCCGATCGACGACGATGACACGCTCGCGGACGATGCCCGACTGCGCGCACACGTCGATACCCTGTCGGAACTGCTCGAACGCGGCGGTCAGGTCGCCGTCCTCGCCCATCAGGGTCGGCCCGGCGGCGACGACTTCGTCTCGCTTGCTTCCCACGCCGACCGCCTCTCGACACTGCTCGACCGGCCCGTCGACTACGTCGATGCGACCTTCTCCGAGGCCGCCCGGGAGGCCGTCAGGGACCTCTCGAACGGCGGGTGCGTCGTCCTCGAGAACACGCGCTTTTACAGCGAGGAGTACATGGAGTTCGACCCCGAACGGGCCGCCCGAACCCACCTCGTCGCGGGCCTCGAACCCGTCTTGGACGCCTACGTCAACGACGCCTTCGCCGCGGCCCACCGCTCACAGCCCTCTCTCGTCGGGCTCCCGTCCGTCCTCCCCAGCTACGCCGGCCGCGTGATGGAATCCGAACTCGACGTGCTGGGCTCGATCGAGGAGACCGACGCCCCCCGAGTCTACGTCCTCGGCGGCGCGAAGGTCTCCGACTCGATCGATGTCGCCTGGTCCGTCCTCGAGAAGGGGCTGGCCGATCACGTCCTCACCGCGGGCGTCGTCGGCAACGTCTTTCTCATCGCCGACGGCGTCGACCTCGGCGACGCCAGTTCCGATTTCATCTACGACCAGGGCTACTGGGACGAGATCGACCGCGCCGCCGACCTGCTCGACGCGTACGGCGATCGGATCGCACTCCCGCGGGACGTCGCCGTCGCCCGGGACGGCGACCGCCACGAACTCGGCGTCAACGCCTTGCCCCCCGGCGACGGCGAGGCTGCGATGGACATCGGCGAGTCGACGCTGGACTACTACCGACGGATACTCGCGGACGCGGAGACCGTCATCCTCAACGGCCCCGCCGGCGTCTTCGAGGACGAACGCTTCCAGACCGGCACCCGGGAACTCTACGGCACTGCGACCGACATCCCGACGAGCATCGTCGGCGGCGGCGACACGGCCGCCGCCCTGCGGACGCTCGGCGTCGAGGGCTTTTCCCACGTCAGCACCGGCGGCGGCGCGGCGTTGCGGATGCTCACCGCCGAATCGCTTCCCGCCGTGACGGCACTCGAGAATGCCCCCCAACGACCCGCAGCCGACGATTGAACGCGCGTCTCGCGACGACATCCAACCCCTCACCGACCGCTGGGTCCGCCTCGCTCGCGATCAGCGCCAGTACGGGTCGGCGGTCCGTGCCGACGCGAACCGCGAGACCATGCGGGAGACGCTCGGAGCCTATCAGGTCAGCGATGGCCTGTTCGTCGCCCGTCTCGAAGGATCGATCGTCGGGTTCGCCACGGTCTCGGTCGAACGCGGTGCCCTCGAACTCGACGAGACCCGCGGCATGCTGTCGAATATCTACGTCGAACCCGCCCATCGGAACCGCGGCATCGGCACGGCGCTGCTCGAAGCCGCCGAGGCGTCGCTGGCCGATCGCGGCGTCGACACGATGCTACTCGAGGTGATGGCCGACAACGAGTCCGCCCGGCGGTTTTACCGTCGCAAGGGGTACGCGGAGTTCCGGGTGACGATGAGCCGGACACTCGAGAGCCGGGAGAAAAACGATACACATTCAAAGGAGGACGGCTAACCCACGGCGTGCGCCAGGGGAGCATGGGCGGTTCATGCACTCGACTTGTAATCGAGACTTCGTGGGTTCAAATCCCACCCCTGGCTTGAATACGTAGTTCAGAGCCACTGCTGATTGATACGCCTTTTTCGTCCCAAGAAGTCAAGTGATCCGACCCGACGGGTCAAAACTCGTTCTACCGCCGGTCGAACGGAGGTGTCATTGCTCGAGTACCGCGACCGATGACCCGGCCCGTTCTGCGGAGCCTCGACGATATCGAGGCTTCCGAGTCCGTCATCGATCGTCCGAAACACGGTGAGCGAACGGTCCGGGTCGACTGAACCGCGGACGACGAGGAGATTTGCACCGCTCGACGACGCGTCACACGTCCGGGTTCGCAACCGATTCGCCGAGTCGATCCTGTCGTGTCCGCGTCCGTAACCGAGGGAAGGAGCACTGGTTCCTGCAAAAACGTAGTGAATGCTACTGATTCGCGGCCCGAATTAGACCGTTTCGACGGCGTGTTCGGATTCCCAGCCGGGTCCCTTGCCGAAATCGAGTTCGACGAACTGCTCGCCCGACGATTCGTAGATGCTGAGCACTTCCGTTTCCCACCCGCGGCACCCGTAGGGCCCGGTCCGACTCCAGTCTCCGTTCGGCGGGTCCTCCATCAGCTGATAGCAGTCGTCACAGTCACTGCAGGGACTGTACTTGACGGTGTCGCCGACGGAGAGATGGGTCGCCGAAGCGCTTCCGGCTGCCATCGCGACGCCGCCGACGCTGGCGAGTCCGATGCCGGTCTTTCGAAGGACGCTACGTCGATCGATACCCGCGTTATCACTTGTCATACTCACACCGGATAGATATCGCCACTACTAATAAATCTTTGCTAGAACTAGCTTTACCGTATATGTATATTACTATCTTATTAAAAGCAGTGAGGGTCTGTAGTGGAAGATTAGTTCTCCCGAGTCGTCCCTCGAGCAACACTAACTCGGTCCGAAATCGATTCGGAAGCCTCGTCGGTGGACACGACGGTGTGGACCCCCAGTCGGGTCGGCGAGCGTCGCCGGTGGTGGGCGCAACTTCGAATAGAAAGGGGAGGGGAAAACGCGTGAGTATTGTTGCTGTTGACGCGCCAGCACGGAGTCACTGGATTGAAACGATCGGGCATCGAACACGGTCACAGACTGACAGCGCCGATGACTGACTCTAACCAGCCGCCAACACCGGACCGCTTGACCGCCCTTCTCGATGACGGAGATCACGAAGCGGTGGGTGCAGAACTGGCGCGGGTCGGTACGGCAGACGCGGACGCTCGCAAGCGAGCATTGCGGGCGGCTCGAGCGGACGTCGAAGAACGTCCAGGTGCGTTCGACGGACTCGCTGCCCCGCTCGCGACGTTTCTGATCGACGACGACCGTGCAATCAGACTGAGCAGCGCCAAACTGTTCGTCACCCTCGCAGCCTCGGCACCGGGTGCCGTCCGCCCTGTTATCGACTCGCTTGCGGAGCGACTGGCCGACGACGAGGAATTCTACTACGTCCGAGCGCGGTGTGCCGAAGCACTCGGCTACGTCGCGCTCGAATTCCCCGAGGAGGTCAGCGACCCGGAGATCCTGGCGGACCTTCGCATCGGGCTGTCGTTCGACGAACCGGAGGTCAAGGAGAAACTCGCGAAGGCGCTGGCGTGCGTGGCGCTCGGTGACTCGAGTCGACTCCGGCATCAGGTCCCATCGCTGGCCGAGCATCTCGATGCCGAACCCGAACTCGTCCGGTATCATCTCTGTACGGCGCTTGTCGCGGTCGGGTGTGCGTATCCCGAGACGATGTCCGAAGCGGTGGGTGAGCTACGAGAGCGATTGGACGACGAGAGCCCCTACGTCAGGGGGCGAGCAGCGGAGGGGCTCGCGGTGGCCATCCGGTCGGACGCATCGATCGATTCGATCCCCGATCTCGGCAAGGTCGACTCCGGGGATGACGACCCGCCGGCGTTCCTCACCGACCGCGTGCGTTTCCTCCGACAGTCGCTGGCGGACGACGAGGAGTCCGTCGAGTCGCTAGCCGGCCTCGGGACCGTCGAGTCGATCCGGGACGGGACGGACGACACCGTCGAGGCGATCACGTCGCCCGACGGGTCCGAGTGTCAGCACTGCGGGCTCGACCTGTCCGGGGGCGGCCCGCCGATCTGTCCGCGCTGTGGCGCTCCACACTGACTGATCTAGGCTGACCGACTATTCGGAATCGTTTTATATGTTTAGGCTGGCCTAAAACACATGGTGAATGACGCCACTGAGCACGAGACACCGACGCGACGTGAGTATGTAAAGTACGGCGGCACGGTCGTTGGCGGGGGACTGCTCGCGGGGTGTGTGAGTCAGTCCGACTCCGATTCGACGCCGGAGGGTGGTGGCTACTCGGTGACAATGGCACCCATGGGCGAGGTTACGTTCGAGGAGATCCCACAGGATATCTTCACGATACTGGGCCATCACGCGGACATGTTGTTGGCACTCGGGCGGGGTGACGATATCAACGCGATGCATGCCCCCGAATACCACCAGTCGCTGTACCGGAAATTCCTGCAGCGTCTCGACGGAGTCTCGGTCGACTGGGAGGGACTGTATTCCTCGTGGCCGCCGACGGAGGAAAAACTGTACGAACTGGATAGCGACGTTCACATCGCTGACCCTGCGAAGGTCGCGACGGCCAACGGATGGGACGACAGCGACATCAGCAAGATCGGCGAGACCGTCGGACCGTGGTTCGGGAACACTCTCAGCGGCACCCATCGGGAACCGCCGGCGGGCTGGGCCGACGAATACGAATACTACACGCTGTGGGACATTTTCGGCAAGATCGCGCAGGTGTTTCAGGAGACCGAACGGTACGAAGCGCTCGCCTCGGTCCACGAGTCGATGCTAGAGACGATCGAGTCGAACCTTCCGCCGGAGAGCGATCGGCCAAGCGCGGCACTGGTAACGTTCGCGTCGGACGAAAAAAAGGCGTGGGGCTACAAAATGAACTACCCGGGCTACTACGCCGCACACACCCGGCCGATGGGCGTCACCGACGCGCTGGCCGACGCCACCGGGGACGGGTACGGCGATGACGGCCGCAACATCACGCTCGACTACGAACTCCTCCTCGAAGCGGATCCGGACGTGTTGCTCGTCCTCGGCCCGATGACGGCATACCACGACCTCGACGATATCCGGACGAATCTGGAGGAAGACACCACTACACGCCATCTCACGGCTGTGAGCGAAGGTAACGTCTACTCCCAGGGGGCACGTCGACAGGGACCGATTCTCAACCTCTTCCAGACGGAAATGACCGCA
Organism: Natrinema pallidum; assembly: GCF_005890195.1. NCBI lineage: Archaea > Methanobacteriati > Methanobacteriota > Halobacteria > Halobacteriales > Natrialbaceae > Natrinema > Natrinema pallidum. The sequence continues at coordinate 2,203,603 of NZ_CP040637.1, forward strand.
AAGCAGTTGTTCCCCGACCAATTCGGCGAGTGGCCCGGCTACGTCGACGGCGAACCGTACCCGGCGATTCCCGAGGACGAACGGTTGTTCGATCGCCAGCGAATCGCGGACATCATCAACGGTGAGAGCTGAAGCGATTCGCACGCTGCTCATACGGCCGTCGTGCGATCAGCTGTACAGTGACCGTCAGTTGCTATGATAGGTCAAACGACCGTTTAACCCAGACCAAGTCATATATCCCGTGTCCGAGAGTATCCGATATGGATCGACGGACACTCCTCGTCGCGGGCGGGGGCTCCCTTACTACCCTCACGGGTGGCTGTCTCAGCGACTCGAGCACCCCGAATCGGAGCGACGACGAACCCGGTAACGGAACCGAGAAGCCGCAATCGTCATCTCCGGACGCCGGGATTTCGGTGGACGATATCGTCGTTCGAAAGGCCGTCACGTACGAATCTATGATGGGATCGGGCGGCGTCCATGCCGAAGACGGGACACAGTATATCGTCGCCTCGGTGCGGGCCGACGAGGGCCTCCGGGCATCGAACTTCACGTTCGAGACGGGTGCGGAGTCCTGGACCCCGGGACTCCCCGACGGCAGGGGCGGGCTGAATTTTACGCTTGCGGACCACGGGGGCGGCCCGGTCGGTCGACGCAGCGGTGGCGAGAGCTCATACCTCGCGTTCACGGTCCCGTCACCGCTCTCGGCATCGAACCCGCGGATTCGGTACGCGGACCCCGACACCACGTGGCCGCTCACCGAAGCGGGACGGGAGCGGTTGGCTGCGCCCGCTCCCAGCTTCGAACTGGTATCGCTGACCGTCGCGGAGACGGTGTCCCGCGGAGAGTCGCTTCCGGTGTCGCTGACCGTGACGAACACCTCCGAGACCGACGGCCGGTTTCTCGCAGCCCTGTATTGGCCGACGAAACTCATCGCGGACGACGACGAATCACACATCCTCGAGCGTGAGGTGTCCGCCGGCGACGACGCGACGTTCTCCCTCGAACTCGATACGGAGTACACGACCGAGACACCGGACTCGGTGACGCTATCGATTCGAGGGTATATTACCGCCGACCGTGAGGTCGCGGTTCGTGAGCGTTCCGCACGGAACTAAGCTCGTCTGCTGTCCCGGTCGCCCACTCGACCGTCATCTCGAGTCCATCGACGCGTCGGGCGGCGGTCGGGTATCGGCTCGCTGCGTGCGCCCTCATTCCGCATAGGCCTCGTGTTCCGGCGTCCACTCCGATCGTGGGAGTTCCGTCCAGATATTTTCTGCCCACATATCGAAAGACAATCGCATCGGATGGCTACTGCCGAGGTAACGAACTGCGTCCGATCTATAGGAACAACTGCAACTAGTGACACACTGATCGTACAGCACTCGTTCGATCAGGTATGCAGTGACTTGCAGTGGCCACTATAGCTCCGGAACGGACTGTTCGAAACAGCTACATGACTCCGGGACGTATCCGACGGTGGGACGTTCGTCCCGCCCCCGGCGGAATAAAAGGCACTCCGTAGCGGTTGCCGCCGAAAGCGATCGGCAATACGCACACGACCGAGTCCGGGACGGCCGAGGACACGGCTGTCGCGGGTGACGTCCGAGCCAAAGCCGGTCGCTGACAGGTGGTTCCCGCCGGCGTGTCACGAGACAAGCCCCCTGGGGGCCACGCGCGATCTCGAGGCGTGGCGACGAAGCCCTGCGCTTAAGCCGGTCAAAGAGATCGCGCGGATGCGTTCGAAAAGGGGACCCCATCCGCTCGAGTTCATCGGTATCGAATTCGTCGTCCGACCGGACCGATTCCCGGACGCCGATCGCTCGCACGATCAGCACCGAGGCCGAACGACCGGCTACGGCTACCGACCATCGTGCGCCCGTTTCGTCCAGCCACAGTTGAGACACGGACTGAGCCGGAGCGGTTCGCCACACTGCTGACAGTGGCCGCTCGGATACTGTCTCCCGCCCCCATCGTCGTCAGTCATTCGAACACCCCATGCACTGCTATCGGAGTTTATACAGATAAAATATTGGCCCAAAGACCCTCATTTAGGCGTTCGCCCGAGCGGTATTTCGACAGCGGTCCGCCGACGATTCGCCGAGCGTGAGACGGTGACAGCACAACGGACTCGAGGCGGAGTGGTCGTATCCGACAAGCGGGCCGAGTTTCCACGCGAGGCTATCGTAGCCACTGAACAGTCACTGCACACCTGCCCGGATGACGGCGTTGCAGTCAGTGTGTGAATCGTTTCAGTGGCTACGATACGGTTGTCTCAGACGGTCGGGCCCGATACGAGCGGACTCCGAGGCGGGCGGGCCCGGAATGCGAACGCGGCTCGGTCGAGATCCTCACCAGAATCCGAGCAGGTTCCCCGCGACGACGACGGCGAACAGCAGCAGCGCGAGCGCCACGAGCACTACCGACTCGGGCGAACCGGACGAGTGGAAAACGCGCGTGAGTCGTCCCGATCCCATCCCATCCCCGCTGACGATCAATCGCTCACCCTCCTTGCTTGCCATGAGATATCATGGGCTGACTTTCACTAAAAACTGTTTGTAGCGCGCCTGTCATTCCGGACTGAGTCCCGGACGTGGTGACCGTCGAGACACGCCCGATCGTCACTGTCGGCGAAGCAGAACGGAGGAGTCGATATCGGCCGTCGATGGGTGTTGGCGGTCTCGATGTGGGCAGTTTTATCATCGTGCACCGCTCCCGTATAACTGTCCGCGGGGTCCCTCGAAACCACCACCTACCGCCCCCGTGGGCGACCGTTTTCCGGGCAGTGGACGGCGTGCTCTCCGCGACCGACGACGCGACGGACCGCCGGGACTCGACGCCTCCGAACCGGGTGTGCCGATCGATATCGAAGCCACGACACGGCGACGAGTCGTTTGGGCGATCACTCGAGCGCCGACGGACCCTATTCGGTTTCCGGTCCCTTCGCAACGCGGGCCTCGCTCGTCAGGGCGTCGACGTGAACGTGGAGTGCTCCCGAATCGGTCTCGAGCGGGACGATCCAGGAGGCACTGGTCCGGTGTGGCGTCTCGCGAACGCTCACGCCGTCGTACCCCTCCTGTTCGGCCGTCGTTCGAGCGATCCGTGCTGCCTCGTCCGCGTCTTCGATCCGGATTTCGTCGTTCAAGCGAACGGTTACGACCGGTACGTCCGCCATCCGGACGACTCGTTCGGTGACGCTCCCGACCAGGACCCGATCGAGGCCGGTACGGCCCTGGGTCCCCATGACGATCATGTCGGCGTCGTGTTCGTCGGTGTACTCGAGGATCTCCTCGTGGGGGACGCCCCGTTCGACGGCCGTCACGGCGTCGACCCCCTCCCGCGTCGCTTCGGCCTCGACGCGGTCGACCGCCCGCTCGGCGGCCGCAATCGCGCCGTCGGTCTGCAGCGTGCCGAGCGGCCCCTGCGGTACGATCGACAGCGCATGGACCGTCGCGCCGAAGCGATCCGCGATCGTCAACCCGTGCGTGATCGATCGGCGAGTGCCGTCGCTCCCGTCCGTCGGAACGAGGATGTCCTGATACATGCTACGACGGAATTAGGGGGCACAGTCGTAAATACCCTCGAGTCGTAGCCGACCCGCTGCGAGCGGTGTCGTCCCTCTGCTCCCTTCGAGAAGCTATCAGGCCGATTATCGCTGGAAAGGAATCCTGCCGGATATCCCGAACGATGTAAATCTTTTTTACGACACGCGCAAACGTATGGCACGGGCTATGACAAATCTTGTCACTCACGTCGCGGACGCCGTCGCGGAACACGGCGACAACACCGCGATCGGGTTTCAGGGGGCCGAAACGAGTTACGAGGAGTTCTGGGGGCAAACCGGGGCCTTCGCGACCGCGCTCGAGGAACGGGGGCTCGGCCAGGACGACCGCGTCGCGCTCTATCTGCCGAACGTACCGCCCTTCCTGATCGCGTTCCACGGGACGCTTCGGGCCGGTGGGGTCGTCGTCCCGATGAACCCCCAGTACAAGGCCCGCGAGATCGGTCACCTATTGGACGACAGCGGGGCGAAGGCCGTCGTCGCACTGGCCGATCTCGTCCCGTTCGTGACGGCGGTACAGGACGAGACGAGCGTCGAACACATCGTAAGCGTCGGCGGCGAAGCCGAGGGTGCGAGCACGCTCGAGGAGTTCCTCGAGCCCGGTGATCCGGAGATCGCCGAGCGTGATGACGACGAGGACGCGGTCCAGCCGTATACGTCGGGGACGACCGGTCAACCGAAGGGGGTCCAGCTCACGCACGGCAACCTCGCGTCGAACGCGAACGCGGCGTCGGAACTCGTTCCGGACGGCATCCGACCGGACGACAAACAGCTGGGGGTCCTCCCGCTGTTCCACATCTACGGGATGACCGTCGTGATGAACACGGCGCTGTTCAACGGTGCCGCGTACTACCCGCTGCCCGAATGGGACGCACAGGAGGCCGTATCGCTGATCGAGGACGAGGAGCTGACGATCATGCACGGGGTGCCGGCCATGTACAACGACGTGATCAATCAACCGAACGCCGAGACGTTCGATCTGTCGTCGGTGCGGCTCTGTGGCGTCGGGGGTTCGGGCATTCCGGTCGAGGTCCTGCGTCAGTTCGAGGACCGCTACGAGCCGACGATCTACGAGGGGTACGGGCTCACGGAGACCAGTCCGATCACGCACTTCAACAGCCCGATCGAGGGCCGTCGGGTCGGTAGCATCGGGAAGACCGTTCCCGATGTCGACTCGAAAGTCGTCGACGACGACTTCGGTACGGTCCCACCGGTCGAGGAAGGTCCAATCGATGAGGAGGAAGCCGACCTCCACGAGATCACCGGCGAGATCGTCGTTGCCGGGCCGAACGTGATGAAAGGCTACTACGGCCTGCCCGACGCCAACGAGGCGGCGTTCACCGAGGCGGACGGGCGACGCTGGTTCCACACCGGCGACATCGGCTACCACGACGAGGACGGCTTCTTCTACGTCGTCGACCGGGAGAAGCACATGATCGTCACCGGCGGCTACAACGTCTATCCGCGCGAAGTCGAGGAGTTGCTTTTCGAACACGAAGACGTCGCCGACGCCGCCGTCGCCGGGATTCCGGACGACCGCCGCGGGGAGACCGTCAAAGCCTTCATCGTCCGGACGCCGGACGGTGATGTCACGGCGGACGAAATCACCGACTACTGCCTGACCAATCTCGCGGAATACAAACACCCGCGTGAGGTCGAATTCGTCGACGAACTCCCCCGAACGACGACCGGGAAGGTCCAGAAGTTCAAACTCCGCGAACAGGCGGGGGACGCATAATGGCGCTCGGTGACGATGTCCTCCTCGAGATCGATGCCGAGGGGGTTGCGACGATCACGCTCAACCAGCCCGAGCGGCGCAACGCGCTCTCGACGGCTATCAGCGACGGCATCTCGGCGGCGCTCGCGGAGATCGAGGAGAGCGACGCCCGCTGTGTCGTTCTCGAGGGGGCGGGCGGCGCGTTCTCGGCCGGCGGCGATATCGAATCGATGGTCGAGGGTATCGAGAACGATGTCCCCGCCGACGAGCGGGTCCGCGCGCTCGAGCGGTCGACGAACGATCTGATGCGGACGCTGATCGAGTTCACGGTGCCGACGGTCGCGTTGATCGACGGCCCCGCGGTGGGTGCCGGCGCGAACCTCGCGCTGGCCTGTGACATGCAACTCGCCAGTGAGGACGCCGTCTTCGGCTTCGTCTTCCGGCAGGTCGGCCTGAGCGTCGACGCGGGCACCTCCTATCTGCTCCCCCGGGTCGTCGGCGAGAACGTCGCGAAGGAACTCGTCCTCACCGGCGACATCGTCGACGCCGATCGGGCGAAAGAACTCGGCCTCGTCAACCACGTCTATGGACGCGACGAACTCGAGGACCGGGTCGACGAGTTCGTCGACACGATCGTCTCCGGTCCGCCGATCGCGCTTCGCCACGCCAACCGACTCGTCGGCGAGGGCCTGGAGAAATCCCTCGAGCAAGCCTTGACCGACGAGGCGACGGCACAGGGCATCGTCTTCGAGACCGCCGACCACGAGGAGGGCGTCGACGCCTTCTTCGAGGACCGCGAGCCCGAGTACGAGGGCCGGTAATCGACCGCGTTCTGTCGGTGGCGCAGTTCTCCCGTGTGTCGTGGGTGATCGAGGTCGTCGTGTTGCTGCTCGTGAGTCTCGTGATGGGTCGTGGTCAGCGACCCGTTGTAGCCGTCGAACACATCGCCACCCAGTCGGACCGAGACGGATACCTGAGAGAGGCCGGCCTATTCGACCTGTCGGGACGCGGTTCCGAGCGGTACCACCGTCGATACCCGCGCGTTCTCCTTGAGTTTGAGTCCGCCGTCGGTCACCGACAGCGGGATCAACGGCAGGTGGTCTCGGACCCGCATCGAGGGATGCGAGCCGCCGCGAGCCAGCAGTTCGTTGCGCGGCTGGAGGTGGACCGGTTCCGAGAGGTCGGTCAGGAACTCGTTGTGTTGGATGACGTACTGGCCGCCGTCGAGGTGCCACCAGCCGAACTCGTCGTGGGGTGACTCGAGTGCCGTCGGGACGGGCTCGAGGTCGGCGTCCGTGAGTTCGTCGCCGCCGAAGTCGAGACGGCCGGGGGCGGCCACCTCGTAGACGGCGCTGACCGTCAGATCGACGCCGTGGTCCGTGACCTGCACCGGTTCGTACACCAGGTTGTCGATCGATTCGGCGAGGGGGTGGTCGGTGGGCATATCGGTCGATATGACGGCTCCGAGTATGAAAATAGTACTGTCACTGAGCGGGCCCGGCGGCACTCGGTCACCGAACCGCCGACGGGCCACCCCCGATCGGGACCCCCGGCGCGTCGGACTCCCCGAACCCTATGTGCTGGCGACCGTAGCTTCGAGTATGACCGACGTTCTCGCAGACGGGATCGCTCGCTTCGTTCGCGCGGTCGGCCCGGACCCCGACGAGACGCTGCTCGAGATGGACGAGTACGCCGCCGCCGCGGGGTTTCCCCACGTCGGCCCCGAGGTCGGAGCCTTCCTTCGCTTCGTCGCCCGCTTGAACGACGCCGAGCGAGTCTTCGAGTTCGGGTCGGGCTACGGCTACTCGGCCTACTGGTTCGCCGACGCGCTCCCCGACGACGGCGAAATCGTCCTCACGGAGGTCGACGACGACGAACTCGAACTGGCTCGCGAGTACATGACCGCGGGCGGCTACGACGACATCGCGCGGTACGAACTCGGCGACGCGATGGCGACGATCGACCGCTACGACGGCCCGTTCGACGTCGTGCTGATCGATCATCGGAAGAGTACCTACGCCGACGCGTTCGAGGCTGTTCGGTCGGACGTGCCGGTCGGCGGCGTCGTCGTCGCCGACAACGCGATCACGGCCGGCGTCATCGAGTTCGATGCCCTCCTCGAATGGGCCGAGGGCGGTACCCCGACGGACACCACCGAACACACGCAGGGCATCATCGACTACCTCGAGACGGTGCGGGCCGATCCGGCCTTCGAGACGATCGTCGTGCCGCTCGGCGAGGGCATCGCGGTGAGTTATCGCGTCGAGTAGTCGGTCGTCTCACCATCGAACACCTGTTCGTCGAGTTCCTCGGCCGGCGTCGAGGCCCCGTACTCCCGGAAGCCGAGGAAGATCGTCGCTCCGGCGGCGGCGAGCAACGTCGCCCACGTGATCGCAGTGAGTCCCACGACCGTCACCCGCGTGGGCCCCGGCACGCTTGAGCCGACGGGCTCGAGGCCAACGGCGTGTGCCACGGCGACGCCCAGAAACGAGAGCCACAGCCCCAACGCGGTGGCAGCGAGGCGTTTCCGCGTGACCGAGCGAGCGTAGCGAGCGAGACACGCGACGCCACCGACGGCGAGTCCCGTCGCGCCGATGGTGAGAGCGATGTGGTCGACGGCGACGGTCGCGACGCCGGCGACGGCGAAACAGCCGAGCGCGGCAGCCAACGAGGACCGTTCCGAGCCGTGTCTTGTCGGAATCACGTCGTGCACCGCTTTGCCGGGTTGAGTCGGTGGGCGAATATATAGCTGTTGGCTGACTGCGAGCCGCTCGAGTCGGGGCTCGGACCCGGGACCGAATCGGGGACTGACGGGACCGCTGGCCGGCCGCGCCGACGGTCGGCGGCGATCAGTTCGTCGCCGTTTCGGCGGCCGGAAGGGTAAACGAGAACGTCGAACCCTCGCCGGGCGTGGAGTCGACCCACATTTCGCCGCCGTGGCGCTCGATGATCCGGTGACAGAGCGCGAGCCCGATGCCCGTGCCCGCGTGTTCCTCGTGGCTGTGAAGGCGCTGGAACACCTGGAAGATCCGGTCTTGATTCTCGGCGTCGATCCCGATCCCCTCGTCGCGGACCGAAATCTCCCACTTCCATCCGGTCCGCTCGGCGCTGACGTGAACCCGCGGCGGCTCGTCACCGCTGTACTCGATCGCGTTCGAGAGCAGGTTCTGGAGCACTTGCCGAAGCTGGCTCGCATCGCCCGCGACGCGGGGCAGGGGGTCCGCCGTGATCTCGGCGTCCCGTTCGTCGATGCAGAACTGGAGGTCCTCGCGAACGTCCGCCAGAACCGCATCGAGAGCGACCGGTTCCAGCGGCTCGCCCTTCGTTTCCACCCGGGAGTACTGGAGGAGGCCGTTGATCATCTCCCGCATGCGTTCGGCCCCGTCGACGGCGTAGTCGATGAACTCCCGGCCGTCCGCGTCGAGATCGTCGGCATAGCGGCCCTCGATCAACTGGAGGTAGCTGGTGACCATCCGCAGGGGTTCCTGTAAGTCGTGCGAGGCGGCGTAGGCGAACTGTTCCAGGCGCTCGTTCGACTCCTCGAGTTTGCGCCGGTACGCCGTTCGTTCGGTGATGTCCTGGATGACCAGCATTCCGGCGGTTACCTCGTCACCCGTTCGGACGGGAAGGGTAGTGGCACGGAGGTCCCGGCTCTGATAGGTCACCTCGAAGGTGCGCTCGTCGCCGTCGAGGGCGGCCCGGAAATGGGGTTCGACCTCGGCGAGTAGCTCGTCGGAATAGCGCTCGTGGATCGTCTTGCCGATCGCGGCCTCGCGATCGATCCCGACTTCGCCGAGGAGTTGACCGCCGATGGCGGTGTACCGCAGTTCGTCGTCGAAGAGGGCGACGATGCCGTTCGGGAAGTTCTCGGCGAGGGTTCGGTAGCGCTGCTCGCTCGCCTCGAGCCGCTGCTGTCGTTCCTGTCGTTCCGTGATGTCCCGAACGACGCCGATCCGCTCGGGGCCGGTGTCCGCGGTCGCGATCGATGTCACCGTCGCCTCCACCGGGACCTGGGTGCCAGGTTTCGTCTCGACCGACGCCTCGATGGTCGAATCATCGCTCTCGGCGGCGATTTGCCGGGCGAGGGACATCACCTGTTCGTCGGCGACGAGCGAGGCGTGGCTGCCGAGCAACTCGTCGCGATCGTACCCGGTGAGCGAAACGTACGCCTCGTTGACCATCGTGAACCGGTCGTCTTCGTCGAGGACGTAGATTCCGTCTTCGATGGTCTCGATGATCCGCTCGTACTGCTCGAGGTGACGCTCGCGGCGTTTCCGGTCGGTGATGTCCTGGAAGTACACCGACAGTCCCGTTTCGGAGGGGTAGGCCCTGATCTCCATCCAGATGTCGAGCGAGTTGGAGTACCGCTCCCACGCAACGGGTTGCTGTGTCTCCATGGCCGTCCGATAGCGTTCGCGGAGGTCGGATCGGGCTCCACTGGGGAACGTCTCCCAGATGTTCTCGCCGACGAGGGCCGCCGGGTCGTATCCCAGCAGTTCCCCGGCGCGGTCGTTGACGTGCGTGAACCGCCAGTCGTCGTCGAGCGCGTAGAACGCGTCCGAGACGCGTCCGAGGATTTCGCTCAATTCCGTCTCGAGTTCGTGCTTGCGACGTTCGAGGCGGCGCTCGTGCTTTTTGAGCGCGGTAATGTCCTCGCCAGCCGAAACAACTCGCTCGAGGTCGCCGTCGGTCCCGAACACGGGAACGGCGGTGACGGAGAACCACAACGGATCGCCCGTCGGTCCCTCGATCATGAGTTCCTCGTCGAAGACCGGCTCGCCGGTCTCCCTGACGCGCGCCGACGGGCCACGATCGGGGCCGACCGGGTCGCCGTCGGCGTCGACGACGGCCCCTTCGGCGAGCAGTTCCGTCTCGCCGAGCGGCCTGCGGTCGGCGAGTCCGAGCGCCGCCTGTGCGTGTCGGTTCGCCAGCACGGTCTGGCCGTCGGCGTCCTCGACCGAGATGGCGACCGGCGTAGTCCGGAGGAGCGTTTCGGTCTGGGAGCGCTCGCGCTCGAGGGACTGCTCGTGGCTGATCCGGTCGACGGTCGCCTCGAGACTCGACGCGGCGACTTTCACGAGCGAGCGGTCGCCCTCGTCGAACGCATCGGCGGTTTCGGACCCGATGACGACGACGCCGTGGTCCCCGATCGGCAGCCCGATCGCGCTTCGGATCGGCACCGCGGGGTCGTCCGAGTCGACGGGCACGTCGTCGATCACCGGCTCGCCGGAGTCGAAGACGCGCCGGGCGATCTCCGCTCCCGCCGCGAACGCCGGGTGTTCGTCGAACGAGGCCGCTTCGGGCTCGGACCAGGCGACTGGCTCGAGGCCCGTCCCCGCGGCATCGGAGAGGAAAACGCCGTTGAGATCGAGGTCCAGGACCTCGGAGAGGTACTGGCAGGCCTGTTCGGCGACGGCCTCGCGCGTTCCGGTGCCCAGCCACTCGCGGACGGCCTCGTGGAGCTGTCTGAGCTGGGCGGCCCGCCGGTGCTGTTCGGTCACGTCGTAGTAGAGTTCGACCCGGCCGCCCGCGTACGGGCCGGCTGTAATCGGTTTGCTCCGGTGCTCGAGCCAGCGCTCCTCGCGGCCGTCGCCGGGTGTGATTCGACACTCGAAGCGCTCGGCGTCGCCGTTGCCGTCGTAGGTCGACTCGAGGACATCGGCGAACGCGTCGGGATCGCCGACCCGGTCGCGGATCGTGTCGTCGATCACGGTCGCCTTGTCACGGCCGACCACGTCCGCCGCGTCGAGTCCGAAGTACCGCTCGGTAGCCTGGTTGATCCACGCGACGTCGAACGCCTCGTCGAGCACGAAGACGCCTACGTCGGCCTCCTCGAGCACTGTCGTGACCGATTCGAACGGCTGGGGCCGGGTCGATTCGGCGTCCGACGCCGCTCGAGGTCCGTGGCCACGTTCGGTGACGACGCCGATCGAGCCCTGACGGCCGTCGCTGCCGGGGACCGAGCCGAGCCGTAGCTCGCACGGAATCGCGGTGCCGTCGGCCGTCCGGACCGTTCCCTCGCGTTCGGTCACGCCGGTCGCGGACCCTGCCTCGAGCGCTCCACTGCCGGAGTCACCGAGGAGGGTCGTGACGTGCTCGCCGGAGAGCGCGTCGCGGGTGTAGCCCGTCAACTCGAGGAGCGTATCGTCGACGCCGACGATGCGGCCGTCCGCGTCGAGTTGGAACACCCCACCCGCAACCGTCTCGACGACCGTCCGGTACCACTGCTGCGCCGCCGACTTGTCACTGTCGTCCCAGGGGGCCGACACCGCCGGTCCCGCCCGTTCGGTCATTGGGCGTAGGAGGCCGCTCGAACGGATAAGTCCAACGCCGATTTTGTACTCGAGTCTGGCTACTCGTCGCCGCCGTCGGCGAGGATGCGCTCCTCGGGCGTCGGGCGGCCCGGATGGATGCCGTACCAGGCGAACCCGTAGAGGACCGTCATCGACACCGCACAGAGGGCGGTCGCGCCGGCGAGCGATTCGAGCGCGAGGGAGACGGCCGGACCGGCGAACGCGTCGCCGACGGCGGCCGCCGATTCGCCGTCGGGGGCCGTCGCGAGCGCGTAGGGAAGGAAGGTCGCGAACGCGAGCAGCCACCATCGCTTCGCGGTGCGTCGAAGCCGTGCCGTCCCGTGCTCTCTGGCGGTGCTCGTGACGCCGGCGACGCCGAGGGCGACCAACACGAACGCCGGCAGTGTTCGAAGCGGGGAGTCAAAGAGGAGATTAACCGCGACACCGGTTGCGACGATCGCGACGGAACCGGCAAGGAGCGAACGCGAGGGACTGGACCCTGTACGAGGCATGCTGCCGTCGGGTAGCAACCCATTGTACAAAACGCTCGCGAATCGTCGACGGCCGGCGTCGCGCGTCTCGAGCGGCGGCCGGCGTCGCGTCACAACAAAGGACGTATTACCGATGCCCGCAACTCGAACGTGAGAACGAATGAGGGAACGCGATCGAACCGTCCCCGTGACTGCCCTCCGACGACGAGTCTCGGCCGCGGCCGATCGAGCGACCCGCATCGCATCGGCAGTGCCTGGCGGCGGGGCTGCGCGGCGACTGGGACGGCTCTGGCAGCGACACGTCCGGGACCGTCCCGACCAGTATCAGGCGTCGATCACCTTTCCGACGGCACCCGACCGGCCGACGGTCGGTGAGATCCACGGCTGGATCGAAGCCCTCGAGTACGCGTTCGACGGCCGTCTCGATGTCTACGCCAGACGGGGGAGCGTCGCGGTCGAGACGGACCCGGTCTCGGCTGCCTTGTTCGATGACGCCGAGTTCGGCGAGATCTGTGAGCGGATCGAAGAGGGGTACGACGGCTCGCACGCGGTCGCCCATCTGCAAAAGTGGCGACGAAACGACGGGCGACTCGTGCAAGCCCACGTGATCGTGCCCGTCAAACCGCTCTTCCCGCGCGGTGATGCTGATGGGCCGGACGCGGAGCGAGCCGCAGCCGACTGACCGGCGCGAGACCGACAGCGACGTCGCGGCGGTGCGGGCGGCCGTGACTGCGATCAGGGTCCGGATTTAGTCGTCGTCGCTCGGTCCGGGGCCGGGCTCGGAGCCGGGGTCGCGGTCGGTGCTCGGATTCGTTCCGGGGCGGTCGCTGCTCCGGGAGCGGCCGGTCGTCGATTCTCCCTCGCTGGGCGCGACGTTGCTCGTCCGGTTCATCCAACCGTCGATGTTTTCGGCGACGTAATCCTTGCCACCCCAGCCGAACGCGACGCCGGCACCGATGGCGATGGCCGCGCCGAGGCCCCACGCGATCGCCCGTGCGAACACGTAGAGGATGCCGACGTCGATCCCCATCGTGTCGAGCCCGATGACGATCGCGGTGAAGTAGAGGAACATCCGCGCGCCGTTGGCGAACCAGCTCGTGTACGCGGTCTCGGTCGCCGCGCGGGTCCGCTCGATGGTGTCGCCGATGAAGTCGGCGACGACGAACCCGAAGGTAATAACGAGCAGCCCCGCGATGAACGCCGGCAGGTACGAGACCGCCGTCGAGATCCACTGTGACAGCGTCGCGATCGCGAGCGCGTTCGCGGCCGCGAGGATCGCGATCGCGTAGACGAACCACTTCGCCAGCGTCCCGAAGGCGTTCGAAACCGCCCGTTCGGTCCCGCCGAGTATGCGACCGAGCGGCGTCTCGAGGACCATCCGATCGAGTTCGATGCCGTCGGCGAGCCGTCGGACGACGCCCGCTGCGACGCGGCCGATGCCCCATCCGATCGCGAGGATGATCAGCGCGCCGATCAACCGCGGAAGGAACGTAACCAGTTCCGCGACGGGATCTTGCAGCCAGTCGGGCACCTGTGCCTGGGCAGGATACGGTGGTACCATACACGACGCCGATTGGCATCGTCCGTGCTTTGTAATTGAGTCCGTATCGACTAGTCATGAAACCAACCGTTCTCGACCGACTAACGCGGGTCGGTTGAAGTGTCCGTTACGGGGAATTGTGCGACGGCCGTACCGTGACCGCTCGAGACGGGTTCCGAACGGACCGACGAGCGGACTCGGCCTCGAGACCGAGACGAGCCTCGAGCCGGCGAGCGATAAACCCGTATTGCGACCGGATTCGAAACGGCGTCGGTGACGGCGGAGAATCGAATTCGAAACACCGCCGTCGCCGGCTCGCCGAACGTGTCCAGTTTCACTCATGGGATCGCAGTGTCGTATCGAACGCTGGCAGGACGCGGCGGGCTCGACCGCTCGAGATCGACCAGGAGCGTCGAGCCGCGGATCGCTCTCGACGGGATCACAGCGGGGCGGGAACGTACGCTCGCGTCCGAACACGTCGATCTTCCGCCTGGCCTCGAACACGCCGTTGGATGCCGCTTCAGTGCGTCCGGATGGCGACGGAACGCCGGTCGGGACCCCCGATCAGTGTGATGGCGACGAGATCCGGTAAGACGGTATTACCGGGTAGCGTCTCGTCGGTGCGACGCCGGCCGGGATGAGCGTGTGATGTCGGTGTCGGCGCTCGTCGCCGCGGCCGCGTTTTCGACCGTGCGCCGCGCGCGTCGGCACTACGCTATTGATGCTCCGCACGCGAGAAATGTCCATGTATCTCGGCGACGAGGCATGGCCGGCCCTCGAGACGTACTTCGAATCGGAATCGCTCGCGCTCGTGCCGCTCGGATCGACGGAACAGCACGGGCCGCATCTGCCGGAGGCGACCGACCACCTGATCGCGGAGGCGTTCGCGCGCGAGGCGGCCGACCGAACGGGCTTTCTCCGTACCCCGACGATCGATATCGGCGTCAGCGGTCACCACCGCCAGTTCCCCGGGACGATGTGGGTCGACCCACCGGCGTTCAGGGAGTACGTGGCGTCGCTGACTCGGAACCTCACCGCTCACGGCATCGATCGGGTGATTTACGTGAACGCTCACGGCGGGAACGTGCCACACCTCCGGGAGGTCGGGGCACGGCTCCGGCAGGACGAGGTCGCGTACGCCATCGAATGGATGTGGAACGACTCGATTCCGACCCTCGTCGACGAACTCTTCGAGCAGAACGGCCCCCACGGCGGGCCGAAGGAGACCTCGATGATCCAGTATCTCGAACCGGATCTCGTCCACGACGACCGGCTCGAGGAGGCCAGGGAGACCGGGGTCCCGAGCGTCGAGGCGGCGGGGACGATCAAACACGGCTCGCGGACGTTCTACGACGCGGCCGACAACACCGCCAACGGCGTCCTGGGTGATCAGACGGATGCCTCGGCCCAGAAGGGCGAGCAACTCTTCGAGGCTGCAAGCGACCAACTCGTCCGGCTCTGCGAGTGGCTCGCCGCCCAACCGTTCGAGGATCTGCTGCCCGCGGATCACGTCTCTGATCGCAACTGACAGTCACTGCACACCTGATCGCAGGACGGCGTTGCGATCAGTGTGTGAATCGTTTCAGTTGCGACTATCGGTCAGCGGGCCGACCCGAGCGATCAGCGATGATAATCCTTAATAGATGCTGGTGCGATTTTATTATATGGCAGTCGTCAGCGTCTCGATGCCGGACGAACTCCTCGCGCGGCTCGATCAGTTCGCCGAGGAACACGGCTATACCGGTCGGAGCGAAGTCGTCAGGGAAGCCTCGCGGAACCTGCTCGGGGAGTTCGAGGACACGCGACTCGAGGAGCGGGACCTGATGGGGATCGTCACCGTGTTGTTCGACTACGAGACCACCAGCGTCGAGGAGCGGATGATGCACCTGCGTCACGAACACGAACACCTCGTCGCTTCGAACTTCCACAGCCACGTCGGCGATCACTACTGCATGGAACTGTTCGTCCTCGAAGGCGAACTCGAGGACATCTCGGCGTTCGTCGGAAAGATCAGGGCGACCAAGGACGCGTTGACCGTCGATTACTCCGTCATTCCGGTCGATAGTTTCGATCCGCTCGCACAGGGATAGCACCGCCGTGTGACGGAGCCGGTGTCATCCGCGTCGGTTCGCCCTCGAAGACACGGTGGCCGTCTCGCTCACCGATCCGTTCGATCGTCCCGCGGCTCCCTCATCGGACAGTCGGGCGCGCTACTCGTTTCGTTCCTCGACGACGCCGATGTTCAGCGTCCGAACCCGTGCGATCGCGCCGCGCAACCGGCGTCCCCACGGCGACCCCTCGCGGGCCGCGAGTTCGCGGCGGAGCCGCTCGGTCTCCGCCTCGAGGTCCCGGTTCGTGGCTTCCAGGTCGGCAACCCGATCCTCGAGTCGGTAGCGGCGCGCCCGCTCGGCGTCGCGACCGTTCCGTAGCTGATCGCGTTCGCGCCGGAGGGTTTCGAGTCGCGCCGCGAGTCGCTCGCGTTCACGCCGGTCCGCATCGACGACGCGGTCGCGGTCCGGGTCCGCGCGACTCCCCTCAAGTGCGTCGGATTCGATATCGATGTGTCCCGAGCGGGTGGCGTTGACGACGGCCCCGACGAGCAGTATGAGACCGCCGAAGTACAGCCAGGTCAGCAGGAGGAGGATCGCACCGATCGGTCCCGCGGAGTCCGAACTGCTCGAGATGGCGACGTAGACCTGAAAGAGTGACTGCAGCGCTGCCCAGCCGACGGCGGCAACAATAACCCCGGGCAACACCCCGCGGATGGAGACATCGACATCGGGGAAGAGATAGTACATTGGGAGGAAGGCAATCGTCAGTCCAACGACGAGCAACAGCGGGTTCAACAGCCCGATGAAGTGGCTATTGGGGAAGAACGCGAAGACGATACTGGTCGCCCCTGCCGCCGCGAGCGCGACCCCGATCGTCCCGAAGACGACGGCCCCGTCGCGCAACTGGTCGACCAGCGAGTTGTCCTCGGTCGACGCGTAGATCTCCGAGAACGCAGTATCGAGCCCCCGAAAGATCTTCAACGACCCCCACAGGAGGACGAGGAGGCCGATGATCGACGTTCCCGCGCTCCCGGTCGAGCCTTCGATCCCGTCCTCGAGGATGAGCTGCCCGCTCTCGGGGAGGAAGCCTTCAGTCGCCGACGACACCTGTTGGGCGAGCCCCTCGCTGCCGAGAAACGAGACGAGAAAGAAGACGAGCACGAGCAACGGAATCAGCGAGATAAAGGCCTGATACGCGATGCTGGCGGCCATGAACGTCACGTTCTTCTCCTGAATCCCCGCTATCACCGATTTCGCGAACGAAGCCGCGCCGCGAACGTCGATACCCATATCGACTATCCATCAGACGGCCAGATAGCGCTCCGGCTTGCAACCACACGGCCGGTTCGCCGCCCTCAGTCCGACTCGTCCGCGAGCAGTGGAGCGACTTCGTCTCGAGTCGGGAGCGCCGTCATCGCACCTGGGGCGGTGGTGGCCGTCGCCGCGACCGCGTTCGCGAACGCGACCGTGTCCTCGAGCCCCCGGCCCTCTCGGAGGGCAATGATCGCGCCGGCGACGAAGGCGTCACCGGCACCCGTCGTATCGACGGTCTCGACCGCGAAGCCGGGATGGTCGACCGCGGCCGCGGGCCACGGTGCGTCGTCGGCCGCGACCGCGAGAGCACCCTCCTCGCCGCGTGTGACGAAGACAGCGTGGGTCCCACTCCCGTCGACCGTCGCTCGAGCGACCGCCGTCGGGGTCTCGCCGCTGAACCCGAGCGCCTCGAGTTCGGCGACCGTCGCGAAACACATATCGACGTGTGCGAGCGCATCGCCGACCACGCGCGCGAACGTCTCGCCGTCGGCCCACAACTCGGCCCGGAAGTTGGGGTCGAACGAGACCGTACAGTCCGCGGCCGCGGCCCGCTCGAGCACGTCCAGCGTCGCCTCGCGCGCCGGCCCGCTCGAAAGCGTTACGCCGCCGGCGTGGACCCAGTCGCAGTCCGAGAGGGTCGCATCGTCGATCCGGCCGGGCTCGAGGCGTGTGTCGGCGGTCCCGTCCCGGTAGAACGTAAACTTGCGGTCGCCGCTCTCGTCGTGGGTGACGAACGCGAGGGCCGTCTTCGCAGCGGCATCGCGTTCGACGAACCGGTCGGGGAGTCCGTGGTCGGCGAGCGTTCCTTCCAGGTATCGTCCGAACGGGTCGTCGCCGACGCGGGTCCAGAACAGCGGCGGGTTCTCGAGTCGTGCGAGGGCGACGGCGACGTTCGCCGGCGCTCCGCCGGGGCGGCGCTCGAACCCGGCCACGGTTGCGAGCGGGCCCGGCCGCTCGGGGACCCAGTCGATGAGCGTTTCGCCGACGACCAGCACGTCGCGAGACATGGTCACGTATCCACCATCGACGGCGGTAGTTCTGTCGACAACCAATCTATATATGACACCAGTTGTAATTCCAACATATCCGTATGAAACACCCTTCTCGTCGCGGGCTACTCGCAACGGGGGCGAGCCTCACCGCGTTCGCCGCGGGCTGTCTCGATCAACTCCCGAACGACGGTCGCGACCAGACCGGCGAATCGGACGAAGCACCCAACACAGCCGAGAGTGGCGGGAGCGAACCGTCGCCACTCGAGCGCTGGGTTCCGGCCTCGAGCAGTACGGAACTGCTCTTTCACTTCCGGGACCTCGCCGAGGTCCGACAGCATGAGGGCGAGTTGCGGCCGAGCGTCATCGAAGACGTGCCAACGATGCCGGATGCCGACGGCAGCGAGGTCGTCAAGCGGGTGGCCAACGGCGAGTCGGCGGTGGAGTCGGTGCTCAGATTCGGGTCCGAGGGGGTCGCCGGAAACGTCGTCGTCGACGGCTCGTTCGATCGCGACGCGGTCGACACGGACCGAAAGTCGTCGACGGGCGAGTTCGCAGTCCTTGAGCGCGACGGCGTCTCAGTCGCGGTCTCCGCGGACACGGTCGTCATGAGCCCTGCCGACGGCGCGGCCCTCGATGCGATCCTCGCGGCGGGCGTCGAGGGAACTGGTCGCCGCGCCGACGAGCACGACCGCTTCGCGCAGTTACTCGAGCGCGTCGGCGACCGGACGATCCTCTGGGGCGAATACGAGGGCGATACGGACGGGACCGGTGCCGCCTTCTCGTGGTCGTTCGGGGCCGAGACATCGACCAACTCGGCGGTCGCCGTCTATCCCGACGCCGATCGGATGGCCGACTTCGAGGAGCGGATGTCGGAGCGGTTCGACGACGTGACGGTCGAGATCGACGGCAACGTCGGCGTGGCAACGCGAACCGTTCCGACCGAGGAGTACGAGTACCTGGATTTGTTCGCCCAACACGAGAGTCAGCCGGCACAACCGCAGGCGGGAGTGTCCATCGACTCCGACTCGTCGGATCGGACGGTGACCGTGGCTTATATCTCGAAAAGTGGGGTTGAGCGGCTCGAAATCAGCGATGAGAACGGGAACGAAGCCGAAATGACCGACGTCGGGGAGACGACGACGTTCGAGTACGACGCGGGGGCGTCGGGAGAACTGACCGTCGTCGCCGTCGGGAGCGAGACCGAGACCGAGACCGTCGTCGCGACGCACTCGTATTCCTTCTGAGGACGGGCAGATGGATTCGAGACCGATCCGACAGGACGGCTGGCAGTGGTGGCTGCCGACTTACAGGATGATGCTCTTTTCGCGCATCATCGCGTGGATCGAGGCGTCGAGGCCCTCGCGGCCGATCCCCGAGTCCTTGTTGCCGCCGAACGGAACGTCGCCCAGCCCGTGGCTCGGCGCGCCGTTGATTCGGACCGCGCCGGCGTCGACGCGCTCGGCCAGCCGCATCGCGCGCTTGTAGTCGTTCGTGAAGACCGCCGCGTCGAGCGCGAGGTCGGAGCCGTTCGCGATCTCGAGGGCCTCGGCTTCGTCCTCGAAGGTCGTGATCGCGGCGATGGGGCCGAACTGTTCTTCGTCGACGATGCGGGCGTCGTGGGGGACGTTCGCGAGCAGCGTCGGTTCGAAGAACTGATCGGCGAGTTCGTCCGGAACGCCGTCGGGGGCACGTCGTTCGCCGCCGCGAACGATCTCCGCGCCCTTCTCGACGGCGTCTTCGACGAGCGTCTCGACCCAATCGGCCTGATCGGCGCTGATCAGCGGGCCGAGGGCGGTGTCCTCCGCGAAGAGGTCGCCGGCTTGCCAGGCGTCCATCTGCCCGTCGATCAGGTCGACGAGGTCGTCGTGAACCGATTCATGGGCGAGCACGCGCGAGATCGCCGAGCAGCGCTGGCCGGCGTACTTGAACGATCCCTTCGCGCAGTTACCCGCGACGTCGGTGAGGTCGGCGTCGTCGAAGACGATCGCCGGGGCGTTGCCGCCGAGTTCCATGTGCAGATTCACCATCCCGCTCTCCCGGGCGACGTGTTTGCCCGCGCCCGAGGAGCCGGTCATCGCGATCGCGTTGACGCGGTCGTCGCCCGAGAGAACGTCGCCGATCTCGCTGGCGTCGCCGGGGACGAAGTTGAACGCGCCGTCCGGAATCCCGTCGACATCGGCGATGATGTCGGCGAGGATCGCCGCCGAGATGGGTGTCTTGCTGGCGGGCTTGAGCAGGACGCTGTTCCCGGCCGCGAGCGCGGGTGCGACTTGCAGCGCCGTCGTCGCCAGCGGGTAGTTGTACGGCGTGATACACAGCACCGCGCCGATCGGCTCGTGTTTGACGATCGCCTGCCAGCCCTCGTGGCCCTCGGTCGAGCCCTCGCGGTACTCGCCGGTGCTGACGATGGTGCGGGCTTCCTCGGCTGCTCGATCGAAGCGTTCGGCGGCCTGGCCGACCTCGCCGCGAGCCGAGGAGATCGGTTTGCCGGCTTCCCGGACGATGACCTCGGCGATCTCCTCTTCGCGTTCGCGGAGTCGGTCGGCGATCGTCTCACACCATGCGGCCCGCTCGACGACGGTCGTCTGGCGTAGCTCGGGTTTGATCTCGTGGGCAGCGGCCAGTGCAGTGCGGGCCTCCGTCGGCCCTGCGGCGGCGACGTGTGCGAACGTCCCGCCCTCGGCGAGGTCCGAGACCGACAACTCGGCGTCGGTCTCGAGCCACTCGCCGTCGACGTAGATGCGCTCCCGCCGCTGTGCGATTCTCGTTGCCATACCAGTTCCTTGGGCCCCCTCATTGAAAATGTTTACTCAGGCTCGAAAAAACAAAGGCGATATTGACGGTGCCGTTCGGCAACACGTTCACTATGGTTGATGCGCAATCTTAGCCCCACATCACGCAATTTCTCTTTAGGTATGCCAAAGAAATGTTTTCCCAGGGGAAGTCTTTAAGTGGAATGCGCACCTACTGAGAGATAGGATGAGCACCCAAGAGACCGTCCGCCAATCGGCAGACAGCGTCGAGGAGAACGCGCTTCGCCTCGAGCAGGACAAAGCCGAGCAGATCGTCGACGCACTGAACACGGAACTGGCGAACTCGTACGTCCTCTACCATCAGTTGAAGAAACACCACTGGGTCGTCGAGGGTGCGGAGTTCCTGCCCCTCCACGAGTTCCTGGAGGAGGCGTACGAACACGTCGAGGAAGGCGCTGACGAAATCGCCGAGCGCGCCCAGGCGCTCGGCGGCGTCCCGGTCTCCGGGCCGTCGAACCAGGAGGAGCGCGCGACCGTCGAGTTCGAGGGCGAAGACGTCTACGACGTCCGCACGATGTTCGAAAACGACCTCGAAATCTACGGCGACATCATCGAGTCGATGCGCGGCAGCATCGAACTCGCGGAGAACCTCGGCGACCACGCGACCGCCGAGATCCTACGTGAGATCCTCGTCGAACTCGAGGAGGACGGGCACCACTTCGAGCACTACCTCGAAGGCGATACCCTGGTGCTCGAGGAAGCGACTCACTGAGCGGCGTCGGCGAGCGGGTCCAGAACGGGCCCGTCGACGATCGAAGACGGTAGACAGTTTTTCGTCGCCGAGCACGCGTGACGGCGACGTTCGCGGCCGGTTCCGGTCGCGAACTCACGCGCCACGAGTACCGACGCAGTTACCGCTCGAGATCGACGGTGAGATCGGTCGCGATCCACCCATCGCTGTTGTTTCGTTCGGTAAAGACGGTCTTTCCGGGGCGGGTCTCGTGACTGCTCACGACCGCCGTCGGCTCCTCGAGTTCCTCGTCGAGTTCGGGCTCCTCCCTGCGGGCGGGTACGTCCATCAGGTGAAGTTAGGTGAGCCTAATTCTAAAAAGGTTTTGGTCGACCTAAGACTGCGCGAGGCAGAGATACCACTGGCCGGACAGATGCCGTTGGCGTCCCTTGATCTCCCGTGGCTGCGATCGTTCACGGAACCGACCGCTGAGCCGTCCGGTTCGTCACTGCTCACCGACCCAGCATGCGAGCGCGGCTCATGCGAATATAGTATCTTTTTTCGGGACTCAGTGATATCGTTCCAGTATGCGTTCACACGAGAACCGGTCACAGGGGACACTGGGCCGACACGGTCGGCCACTGATCGCGTCCCTCTTTGGTGTCGAGCGGGGACACGTCGAGTCCCTCAGTTGGTCGCTCGGTAACCGCGTGACCGCCGACGCGGATCAGCTCTTCCGATTCGCCCATCAACGGTCCGCCCGCTCGGTGACTGCCTTCGAGGTGACCGACTACACCTGCGTCCTCCGGCTTCGCACGCCGGTCGGCCGCGAGAAGTTCTACGGGATCGCGAACGCGGATATCGAGACCCGGCCGGTGCCGGACGACTGGGTCAGAACGGACTGAGCCGACGGCGCTATCCGCCGGAGTCAGCTTCATTGGCGTCGATCAGGAAGCGGCGCATATGCAGTACGACATCGTTCAAGGCGACATCGCCGCACAGTCCGCCGGCGCGCTCGTCAACGCGGCCAACACCAGCCTTCGGATGGGGTCCGGCGTCGCCGGCGCGCTCCGTCGCGGTGCGGGCGAGGGGATCGCCGAGGAGGCGATGGCAACGGGACCGATCGACCTCGGCGCGGTCGCGGTCACCGACGCCTACGACCTCGAGGCCGACCACGTCATCCACGCCGCAGCGATGCCGCATGGCGGCAAGGCGACGGCGGATAGCATTCGAGACGCGACGCGACACGCGCTCGAGCGGGCGGACGCACTCGGTTGCGAATCGCTCGTCCTCCCGGCGCTGGGCTGTGGGATCGCCGGCTTCGATCTCGCGGCGGGGGCCGAGATCATCGGCGCGGAACTCGAGCGGTACGAGCCCGAGACGCTCTCAACCGTCCAGTTGATCGCCTACGGCGACGAGGAGTACGATGTCCTTCGAACGGCGACCGGGAACTCCGAGAAGAGCAATCCGAATCGGTGAACGGCACCGACGGTGTGAGTGGTCGCCTTAGACGACGAGTTCCCACGTGTGGCCACAGCGTTCGCATTCGAACGTTCGGTTGATCCCCGGCCCCAGCAGTTCCCCGTCGATCTCGGTTCCGGCGTTCCCCTTGCAGTTCGGACAGCGTATCCCTTTCATGCTCGAGTCGTGGCTGCTATTCCGGAGTCCGCGATGCGACCCCGCCGCTATCGGGCGCTATGAACCATGTTACCATACAACTTCCGTTGGGTCGTTTCATCACACTATCGTCACAACTGTCCCTCGGTGTTCACCTGCTCGCATGATGGAGGTACGATGGGTGTGTCGGTCGGTCCACTGGCGACCATCCGCCGGTTCGATCCTACCGGACCGACGGACTCGGTCGCCGTGCTGTCGGCTCCGTCTCGAGAAAGCCGGCGCGTCGGCTCGGTTCAGGACAGCGAGAGCCCACGGATCTCGACCGTCTCGCCCTTCGTGACGCGTCCAATGACCTGGCCATCGGTCACCGCGGCCAACTCCTCGGCCCGGTCCTCGGGCAGCGCGACGACGAACCCGGTCCCCATATTGAACGTCCGATGCATCTCCGCGTCGGTCACGCTCCCCTCCGCCTGGACGAACTCGAAGATCGGCTGGGCCGGGAGTGGTGCCTCGATATCGTACCCGTGGTCGCCCATCCGAAGCAGGTTCGTCCACCCCCCGCCCGTGACGTGAGCCGCCGCGTGGACGTCGTGATCGCGCATCGGCTCGAGCAAGTCGGTGTAGATCCGGGTCGGTCGCAGCAGTTCCTCACCGATCGTTTTCTCCGGGTCTAGCGGGAACTCGTCCGTGTAGTCGTGGGTCCGAGTCACCGTCTCGCGAGCGAGAGTCAGCCCGTTCGAGTGGATCCCGTTCGACGGAAACCCGACGAGCGCGTCGCCGACTCGCGCGTCGCCGTCGAAAATGTCGTCCTTTCCGGCGAGTCCGACACAGGTTCCCGCGAGGTCGAACCCCTTCACCACCTCGGGCATGACCGCCGTTTCGCCGCCGAGCATGGTGAGATCGGCCTGCTCGAGTCCCACCGCGAGCCCCTCGCCGATCTGGTTGGTCAGTTCCTCGTCCGGCTCGTCGATCGCGAGGTAGTCGACGAACGCGACCGGCTCGACCCCCGCCGCGACGAGATCGTTGACGTTCATCGCGATGCAGTCGATGCCGATCGTCGAGAAGTCCTCGATCGCTTCGGCGACGAGCAGTTTCGTCCCGACGCCGTCGGTCGCCAACGCGAGATACCGGTCGCCGATATCGAGCAGCCCAGCGTACTCGGTCCGGAGGTCGCTGCCGAAGGCCTCGAGCAGCGCCGCCGTCGCGTCCTCGCTGGCGTCGATGTCGACGCCGGTCTCGGCGTAGGTGAGTCCCTCCGCGTCGCCTCTCTCGTCGTCCGTGTCGGTCATACTGGAAGCACCTCCCGGCGCGAGCAAAAGGTCACCGGTCCGTTCGAGACGCCCGTGGGACCGCGCGAGCGACCGCAGTGGTCGGCGTTACCTGAATGGGCCGACGAACACGATCACGTACGCCGCGAGCAGCACCGTCGGGACGAAGACGATTGCGAAGACCCCCTTGTGCCACTCGAGGACGGACTTGCCATCCAGCGGGCCGAACGGGATCATATTGAACGCTGCGAGGAAGAGGTTGATCCAGATCCCCATCTGGCCGATCGTCCCGAACGGCTCGGGGAGGATCACCAGCGGGAGGAACAGCAGCGCTAACAGGAGGTTCGTCACCGGGCCCGCGAGCGCGATCAGGCCGTTCTCGCGTTGGGTCACCTGTCCACGGTGGTAGACGGCTCCGGGTGCGGCAAAGAGGAAGCCGACGAGCGCCCCCATGACCGCCAGGAACAGCATCTGGTAGTCGGCTCGGAACTCGGCGATCTGGCCGTGTTCGGTCGCGATGACCTTGTGTGCGATCTCGTGGAGGAGGAACGCGACGCCGACGGTCACGAGGCTCAGCCCGACCATCGTGACAAACGCGCCGACACTTTTGCCGCGGTGAACCGGTGCGAACAACAGCGCGAACGCGACGCTGAGCGTGACCCACGCGATCGCGAGATCGCGGATCTCCGTGTCGCTAAAGCGCAGTTCGGGATCGGACTGCCGAGCGGTGCGATAGCTCACGATAGCAGCCCCCGAATCAACTCGAGACTGTTCTGGGCTCCCTGGAGCAACTGCCCCATGAGCACATCGACGCCGCCGATATCGGGAGCCAGCCACGGCAGGATCACGAACGGGAACAGCCCCGTCGCGATCATGCTGCCGATGTTCGTGAGCGCGACGATCATTATCAGCCGGAACAGCGGGACGTTAAACATGTCCTCGAGTGCCTCGCCGACCGGTCGCTCGGTGTCGCCGACGATCTCGTTGAGCGTCTGGATGTCCCGCACGTTGACCGGGCGATGTTTGAGTTCGACGTAGCCGGCGAACCAGCCGGGTGCGAGCAGTGGGTTGATGCTCGTCAGCCAGGCGACCGCGCCGCCGACGCCCGCGCTGGTCCAACGTGCGCCGGCCAGCCGCGCCAGCGTGAACGCGAAGAGCCCGTTGAACAGGAACCAAGCGGCGAACAACTTCAGCAGGAACGTGTTCCTGACCCCGGCCATGATCAGCAGGAAGAAGAACCCGAGGAAGCCGACCATGACGAGGTAGCCGACGACTTTCAGCGGCGAGAATCGGCGGCTCGAGGCGGTTCCGGAGAGCGACTCGAGGGTGGGGATCTCGTCGGGATTCAGCAGGTGTCGTTCGATGCCGGCCTTATGACCGGCACCGACGACGGCGAGAACGTCGTACCCCTGTTCACGGAGTTCGTGGAGGTTGTGCGCGATGTACGCGTCCCGTTCGTCGATCAGGGCGTTCGCGCCGCCCGGACTGAACTGGCGGAACTCCTCCATCATCGCGTCGACGACGTTGCCGTCGGTCATCTCCTCGATGTCGACCTCCTCGATCTCCTCGACGTCACCACCGAGCCCGTCGAGCGCGAGCCCGAGGACGGCACCGAGCGTAACGCCGACACCGAGGCCGGCCAGCGTTCCGGCCGTCCCCCGGACCGCGGAGACGCCGGCGCTTTCGACGGTCGCAGCCGAGAACGGCCCGACGAAGGTTCCGGTCGCGATCAGCGTGAGACAGCCAGCGATGCCGAGTCCGATCCCCGCGAGGATCCGCGTCGAAAACCCGGAGAGGTAGCCGCCGGTGTATCGGCCGGCGGACTCGAAGGAGGGTAAAAAGAGGAGACCGAGGAACGCGCCGCCGAGCGCGCCGAGTGCGCCGCCGCCGATGTACTGAAGCGTCGTGGGATCGGTGAGCCCGACCAACAGGAGGTCGCCGACGCCGAGTATCGGGGCGAGAAAGACGGCGACGAGAAAGCCGAGCAACGCGCCGGTGACGGCACCCGCGGTGAGCCCGAGCGTGCGGGGGTCGGTGATGCCGAGCGCGAGCCCGCCGACCATCTTCAGTTTCTCCATGACCGATAGCCGACTCCAGAATCGCTGGATCGTTACCTGAATGTCCCGATCGACCAGGGCAACGCCGCTGCCGTTCGTTTCGGCGGCCTCGATGGCGGCCCGCATGTCGGCACCGGGCTCGATGTCGAACTGATCGCCGAGCCGCGACTGGACGTACGATAGCATCCAGTAGGCCAGAAACTGGAAGACGGTGTTGCCGGAGAGGAGGTCTCCCGCTTCGATGTCGTCCGGCGTCCCGCCCTGCATCTGGCGGTAGCGCCCTTCATCCAGTTCGACGGCGACGACGTCCGGGTCCTCGCTGGCGACCGTCTCGCGGACCTCGTCGACACTCGCTTGCGAGACGTGTGCCGTGCCGAGGACCTCGACGGAGCCGCCGTCGCCGTCGGGTGGTGCTGGCGGCTCCGGCACGTCGGCCTCGCCTGCATCGCTCATTATACCCCCCAACTCGGCGGCGACTTTTACCAGTATCGGACCGCGAAGGAATATCAAATATCAATACAGTCTCGCCGTCGAGCCATCGGGGCCGTCAGCCGACGCCGACCGGTGAAAGCAAGACTGATTGGTGCCGTCGGGTAATACCGGCCAATGACGGCCTTACGGGAGACGGTTATCGAGAACCGCGAGATGGTCCAGCCGAACCACGCCAACATGCTTGACGTGGCCCACGGGGGCAACGTGATGAAGTGGATGGACGAAGTGGGCGCGATGAGCGCGATGCGATTTGCCGGCGAGATGTGTGTCACCGCGCGGGTCAATCAGATGAACTTCGAGCGGCCGATCCCAGTCGGCGACACGGCGTACATCACCGCCTACGTGTACGATGCGGGCACCTCGAGCGTGAAAGTCCGTCTGATCGCCGAGCGGGAAAACCTCCAGACCCACGAGCGCGAGCGGACCACCGAATCGTACTTCGTCTACGTCGCGATCGACGAGGACAACACGCCGACGACGGTACCCGAGTTGACCGTCGACACCGAGGAGGGTGAACGGCTTCGGCGGGAGGCGCTCGCGGACGATCTGGGTCGGGCCGACTGACCGATTCGAAGCGGGCGGCACGAGTAAGCGCCATCGGAACCCGCGTACAGCGGTGTCTCATCCGAAGCGAATCGACTCTTTCACTGCGGCGCCGTCGCTGCCGGCCGGTGGCCGGACGCCGACGCTCGACGCTCCGCCCCTCTCTCACCCGAGTGGTCGATCGAACTCGAGCTATCGCGCTCGAGAACGGCCGAGACGGTACCCCGCCGCGGTCGGCGTCGATCTCGAGGCGACCGGTCCACGACTGGGGCCGACTCGAGCGGCCTGCCGAAGCCTGATAACACAGTGTTACCCGGTTCGGATGGGAACTACTATACCGGTTCACGACGTAGGACACACAGATCGATGTCCTCTCCGCAAGCGAGATCCCGCGAGCAACACGACGACGCCTGTCCCGTCATCGCCTCCCTCGAGCAGATCGGCTCCCAATGGCGGCTGGCGGTACTCCACGAACTGCTGGACGGCGAACAGCGGTTTAACGAACTCAAGCGATCGACCGACGCGAACGCCCGCACCCTCTCGCGTGTGCTCGACGATCTCGGCGAGATGGGGTTCGTCGAACGCCGCATCGAGGAGGACGCCCCCG
Organism: Natrinema pallidum; assembly: GCF_005890195.1. Classification (NCBI taxonomy): domain Archaea; kingdom Methanobacteriati; phylum Methanobacteriota; class Halobacteria; order Halobacteriales; family Natrialbaceae; genus Natrinema; species Natrinema pallidum. Next base: position 2,231,630 of record NZ_CP040637.1, read on the forward strand.
TGGCGACCTACTACAGCCTCACCGACAAGGGCGAGTCCCTCGAACCGGTCTTCAGCGAGATCGAGTGCTGGGCCGGTTCCTGGCTCGACGACGGCGAACTCGAGCCCCAGTAACGCGTCGACCGTCTTCGAACCGCGGGGGCGGTCGTCCGCGCCGATCAGTACGGCAACAGGAGCAAGACGACCGCCAGGAACGGGATCAGCGCGAGCAACATCGTAACGGCGTAGCCGAACATTTCCCGTGCCCGAATGTTCGTGATCGCGAGCAGCGGCAGCGCCCAGAACGGGTTCAGCAGGTTCGTGTGTGCGTCCCCGACGGCGTAGGCGATCGTCGCCTGGCCGACCGGCACTCCGACCTCCTGTGCGGCCTCGAGAACCGGCGGTCCGAGAACGATCCACTCGCCGCCGCCGGAGGGGACGAAGAGGTTGACGACCGCGGCCGTGAGCCACGCGATTATCGGGAACGTCTCGGTGGTCGAGACCGCCAATAGTCCTTCGGCCATCGTTTCCGCCAGCCCGGAGCCGCTCATCATGCCCTGAATGCCCGCGAAAAACGGGAACAGGAGGATGATTCCGGCGGCGGCGTCCGCGGCGTCGCCGAACCGGTCCCGGTAGAGCGCCAGGCCGGCGAACAGGAACCCGAAGTTCAGCACGTTCAGGTCCAGTGCGTCCAGTCCGCCGGTCGCGAACTCCCAGGCGATCACCGCGACCCCGGTCAGCGCGATGACACCGCCCAGCAACCGACTGTTGTCGATCCGCTCGGCTGGAACGCGGCCGTCGTCCGATGGTTCCGCCGGCGTCAGATCATCCGCCGCGTCGTCGTCGGCGCTGCCGGCCGTCGACTCGAGCAGTTCGCTCTCGGGGATGTACTCGGTGATCTCCCGCGAGCGCTCCGCAGCGGGCGTCAGCAGGGAGAGCACGGTCGCCGCGAAGAGAATCGATAGCGCGGTGAGCGCGAGCGCGTATCCGCTGAAGACCGTTGCGCCGGTGCTAACCGGCTCGTCGATGACGCCGAGTTCGATGAATTCGTTGCCCGACGTCGCGAGCAGCAGGGGTGCCGAGCCGGAGAGGCCCCAGTGCCAGGTCAGTCCCAGGCCCATGTAGCCGGCCACACAAAGCAGCGGGTAGTGGACCGTGAGTCCCTCCCGATAGGCGGCCTTCCCCATCTCACGCGCGAAGATCGCGCCGACGACGAGGCTCAGCCCCCAGTGAACCCAGGCCAGAACCATCGAAACGACCCCGACCAGGACGACGGCCTGCTTGCTGGAGTTCGGGACCGCCGCCAGTCGCTGGAGCGCGTCGTTGACCTGCGGGTGGTAGGCGATCACGAACCCGGTCATGATGATCAACACCATCTGCATCGCGAAGGTGAGGAAAGCCCAGAACCCGTCGTACCAGTGTTGGATCATCTCCGTCGGGCCCTGCCCTTCGACGAGTATCCCGACCGCGAAGACGACGTAGGACAGGATGATCGCGAACAGGAACGGGCTCGGCATCCATCGCTCGACGACGTTCGCGATTCGGTTCCCCAGCCGTTCGATGCCGTTCCCGGTCGCCGCCGCACGGTCTGCGTCCTGCATACGTGTTGTGATACCAAATGCCGTGTTAAGCGTTTCGCGGGCGGAACGAGCGCTCGAGGGGGGACTCGTCGACGGCACCCCGCGCCGGCGGGGACGACGGCGAACCGCGAGGTCAGTCGTCGGTCTCGAGTTCGACGAGTTCGAGCGAGCGGTCGAGATGGCAGACCTCGTGTGGGGGGTCGCCGATGATTTCCCGAATGCGGTACTCCTCGTCGAACTCGACGCCGTCGGGTTCGCAGTACTCGTGGCTTGGACAGTCGACGTACGGGCAGGGACCGGGGAGGCTCGTCTTGCTCCCGGCGAAGGCACCCTTTGACGTGATGTTCGCGCGCGTCGCGGCTGGCTCGACTTCGACGGCGCGGACCCCGCCGTCGTGCATGGCACACTCGAGGGTCTGGGCGTTCTCTCGGACGGACGTGACGCGGTACTTCGTGCCCGGGTGGAGGTTGAGACACTGGCTGCGATAGGGACAGCCGGTACAGGCGTCGGCTTCCCCCTCGTAGACGAACTCGGTTCCCGGCTCGGCCAGCCGGGAGCCGATGAGCGTAACGGTCGACATGGGACGTGGTAGTCGCCACTGGCGGTTAAGCGTCACGTCCCGTCGAGCGCCGGGAACTCGAGTGTGGATCGGCAGGCGATGCGGGCGGACCGATTCAGCCGTCGGTTTCGTCGCCGGTGAGTTCGTCCAGTCGTTCGAAGTACGTCTCCCGAGGGACCTGGTAGAGCCCTCGATAGTCGATTTCGCCGTCGTCGAACTGCCGGGCGAGTGCGATCGTTCGTTCGAGGGCGTCGTCCCGGTTCGGGTATCGCAGCGTCTCGTTCAGCGACACGTCCGGCTCGAGGTAGAGCGTGACGAACCAGTCCTCGGAATCGGCGGTGTCCGCGGGGTTGACACCGGGTCGACGGGTTCGCTTGCCGTGGGTGAGATACAGCGTCGGCAGACAGGGTGCGGGAAAGTCCGCGGCGTTGAACACGTCCGGTCGGTACGCGAGAACGAGCCGTCCCTGCTCCCCCTGACTCCAGACGGTCCATGCGTCCGGTAGCCGCGAGCGGTCACCCACGCCATCCGCATCCGTATCCGACATGGCCGTCGGTAGGTCCCCTCACCGTAAATCCCCGTCGCCACTGGGCCGGTCGGGTGGCCGCTCGGGTCCGCTGGTCCGACGGCGGTGGGGGATGGGCGCGCGCGAGCCGACGTGGACGCTGCAGGCCGGTAACTTATATCGAATGGGGCCGAATGTGGGGTGTGATACCGAACATCGACACAGCGTGCTGGCAATATTCTCCCGGAATTAAGTCCTGACAAATACCTTTTGGGGCTAAGGTTAAGTAGCTGGATTACTCACTCATTAAATACTATCGGTATCCGTTTGCCGGGCCGATCCACTCCGCGCCCGTCCCCGGTGCAGCGTTGCCCGATCCCCTGACGAGGCATCGCGCAACGTAGAGTGGTGATAGATGACATATGACATGGCAAATCGCCGCCGCCCACGAACGGGTTGCGCTCCCCGAGCCCCCCCTCGAGGAGTCCGACGAGCACGACGCACTCACGTCGGGTGACGCGAGGCGACGGATTCCGACGGTTCGGCCACACGACGCCACGGCTGGTCGAACGACGTCCACGCAGGCAGTCCGCGGATCACGGACGACTGCACAGCAGACGGGGGAACCCCGCAACTGGCAATGATACCATGACCGGTGACATCGAAACACTCGAGCAGCTCAGTACGGATTACAAGGAATCGATGCCCGCAGACCTTCGGGAAACCAAGTCCTTCGACTGGTACTTGGAAGTGGTCTACGAGGACCCGAAGGTGGCCCGCAACGCCCACCAGCGCGTCGCGGACATGTTCGATTACTACGGCACGACCTACGACGAGACCGAAGGGATGGTCGAGTACCAACTCGCCAGCGAGGACCCGCTGGGCGACGGCGAGAACACCTTCTACGGGAAGGTCATCCACCAGTCGATCCACGAGTTCGTCAACAAGGTCAAGTCGGGTGCTCGCCGGCTGGGCCCCGAACGGCGAATCAAGCTTCTGCTCGGGCCGGTCGGCTCCGGGAAGTCCCACTTCGACAAGCAGGTCCGCAAGTACTTCGAGGACTACACGCTGCGGGACGACGGCCGGATGTACACCTTCCGGTGGACGAACCTCTGTGACGTGATTCAGGATCAGGACCCGGCCGACGATTCCGTCCGCTCCCCGATGAACCAGGACCCGCTCGTGCTCTTGCCCGTAGAGCAGCGCCAGCGGGTTATCGACGATCTTAACGAGAACCTCGACGCGCCCTACACCATTCAGAACGAGCAGGCGCTCGACCCTGAAAGCGAGTTCTACATGGACAAGCTGCTGGCGTACTACGACGACGACCTCCAGCAGGTCCTCGAGAACCACGTCGAGATCGTTCGGTTCGTCGCCGACGAGAACAAACGACAGGGCCTCGAGACCTTCGAACCCAAGGACAAGAAGAACCAGGACGAGACCGAACTCACCGGCGACGTCAACTACTCGAAAATCGCTATCTACGGCGAGAGCGATCCGCGCGCGTTCGACTACTCGGGAGCCTTCTGTAACGCGAACCGTGGTATCTTCTCCGGCGAGGAACTGCTCAAACTCCAGCGGGAGTTCCTCTACGACTTCCTCCATGCGACCCAGGAGCAGACGATCAAGCCCAAGAACAACCCCCGGATCGATATCGACCAGGTGATCGTCGGCCGGACGAACATGCCCGAGTACAAGGACAAGAAGGGCGACGAGAAGATGGAGGCGTTCAACGACCGCACCAAGCGGATCGACTTCCCCTACGTCCTTTCCTACGAGGACGAGGCCAGCATCTACGAGAAGATGCTGCAAAACGCCGACGTCCCCGACATCAACGTCGAGCCACACACCCTCGAGATGGCGGGACTCTTCGGCGTCTTAACCCGCATCGAGGAGCCCGACACCGAGACCGTCGGACTCCTCTCGAAGGCCAAGGCCTACAACGGCGAGATCGACGAGGGCGACGATATCGACACCAAGAAGCTCCGCGAAGAGGCCGAACTAAAGGCCGAGATCGGCGAGGGCATGGTCGGGATCTCACCGCGGTTCATCGGCGACGAGATCGCCGAGGCCATCATGGACTCCAAACACCGCCAGCGCGGGTTCCTCTCGCCGCTGACGGTGTTCAACTTCTTCGAGGAGAACTTGGAACACCACGGCTCGATTCCGGAGGACAACTTCGAGACCTACTACCGCTACCTCGAGACGGTCCGCGAGGAGTACAAGGAGCGGGCCATCGAGGACGTCCGCCACGCGCTAGCCTACGATATCGACGAGATCCAGCGCCAGGGCGAGAAGTACATGGACCACGTGATGGCCTACATCGACGACGACACGATCGAGGACGAACTCACGGGTCGCGAACAGGAACCCGACGAGACGTTCCTCCGGTCGGTCGAGGAGAAACTCGACATTCCCGAGGACCGCAAGGAGGACTTCCGACAGGAGGTCTCCAATTGGGTCTCCCGCCGCGCCCGCGAGGGCGAGGCGTTCAACCCCCAGGACAACGAGCGCCTGCGCCGCGCCCTCGAGCGCAAGCTCTGGGAGGACAAGAAACACAATATCAACTTCTCCGCGCTGGTCAGCGCCAACGAGTTCGACGACGACGAGCGCTCCGCGTGGATCGATGCGCTGATCGAACAGGGCTACTCCGAGGGCGGTGCCAAGGAGGTGCTCGAGTTCGCCGGTGCGGAGGTCGCCAAGGCGGAGATGGACGACTAACATGACCGGACACGAGGCAGACTAACATGACCGGACACGACTACGTCACCGAGGCCGACCGCGCGCTCGAGGAGACCTACGAGGAGCCGATGTCCCTCGCGGCGTACGTCGATCGGGTCTTCGAGAACCCGTCGATCGCCTCCCATGCCTCGAAGTACCTGCTCGAGGCGATCGAGGCCGCGGGCACGCGGAGGGTCGTCGAGGAGGGCGAGGAAAAGGAGCGCTACCGCTTCTTCGACGACCCGTACAACGACGGTGAGCACGCGATCCTCGGGAACACCGAGGTACTCAACGGGTTCGTCGACGACCTGCGGTCGATCGCTGCGGGCCGGGCGAAAGACGAGAAGATCATCTGGTTCGAGGGGCCGACCGCGACCGGCAAGTCCGAACTCAAACGCTGTCTGGTCAACGGCCTGCGCGAGTACTCGAAGACGCCCGAGGGCCGTCGCTACACCGTCGAGTGGAACATCTCGACCGCCGAGGGCGGCGAGCGCGGACTGAGCTACGGCGACGAGACCAGCGCCGCCGACGAGCAGGACTGGTACGAGAGTCCCGTCCAGGCCCACCCGCTGTCGGTGTTTCCCGCGGAGGTGCGGGGCGATCTCCTCGAGCAACTCAACGCCGACCTCGACGACCACGTACCGATTCAGGTCGACGCACAGATCGATCCGTTCTCCCGGGAAGCGTACGACTTCTTGGAGGAGCGCTACCGCCGGGCGGGCGAGGAGGAACTCTTCTCGGCGATCACCGACGAGAGCCACCTCCGCGTGAAAAATTACGTCGTCGATACGGGCCAGGGTGTCGGGGTCCTCCACTCGGAGGACGACGGCCCGCCCAAGGAGCGCCTCGTCGGCTCGTGGATGCACGGCATGCTCCAGGAACTCGACTCGCGGGGCCGGAAGAACCCACAGGCGTTCAGCTACGACGGCGTGCTCTCGCAGGGCAACGGCGTGCTGACGATCGTCGAGGACGCAGCCCAGCACGCCGATCTCCTCCAGAAGCTGCTGAACGTCCCCGACGAGCAGTCGGTGAAACTGGATAAGGGGGTCGGGATGGACGTCGATTCCCAGCTCCTGATCATCTCGAACCCCGACCTCGAGGCCCAACTCAACCAGCATGCGGATCGGAACGGGATGGACCCGCTGAAGGCACTCAAACGCCGGTTGGACAAACACCGTTTCGGTTATCTGACGAACCTGAGCCTCGAGACGGAACTCATTCGCCGCGAGTTGACAAACGAGATGGCGGTCTGGGAGGCCGAGAGCTACGACGAACTCGCCGATCGAATTCGTGCCCCGGTGACGATGTCGGTCAAGGACCGCGACGGCGAGACGCGCGTCCAGGAGTTCGCGCCGCACGCGATCGAAGCGGCCGCGCTGTACGCGGTCGTCACGCGATTAGACGAGGAACACCTCCCGAACGGGCTCGATCTGGTGGATAAGGCTTTGATCTACGATCAGGGCTACCTTCAGGAAGGCGACAGCCGGCGGGAGAAAGCGGAGTTCGACTTCGACGGCGACGGCAACGACGGCGATCACGGCATCCCGGTCACGTACACGCGGGACACGCTCGCGGAACTGCTCCAGACCGATCGGGATCGCCACCACGCCGAGCTATCGGTCGAGGACATCGTCATGCCCCGCGACGTGTTAAACGCCATGGTCGAAGGGCTGATCGACGCGCCGGTCTTCTCGACGGGCGAGCGCTCGGAGTTCGAGAACCGCGTCGTGCCCGTGAAAAACTACATCTACGATCAACAGGAGAGCGACGTCATCGAGGCCATCATGCACGACAAACGCGTCGACGAGGAGACCGTCGCCGAGTACGTCGAACACGTCTACGCCTGGGAGACCGAGGAGCCGCTGTACAACGACCGTGGGGAGCGCGTCGAGCCCGATCCGCTGACGATGAAGCTGTTCGAGATCGAGCATCTCGGCCGGTTCTCCGAGAGCGGGTACGACGGGAACCAGCCCCGCGAGAGCGTCCGGAACTTCCGGCGCGAGAAGGTCATCACGTCGCTGAACCGCCACGCCTGGGAGCACCGCGACGAGGACTTCGCCGTTGAGGATGTCGATCTCACCGCGATCCCGGTGATCAAGACCGTCCTCGAGAGTCACGACTGGGACGACGTCGAGCGGACCTTCGGGGACTTCGACCCGCGCCAGTGGAGCGACCCGCCAAGCGGGACCGAGACGGCCGCCGTCAAGGAGAGCACGATCGATACGATGGTCGATCTCTTCGGCTACTCCGAGGCGTCGGCCGAGCTGACCAGCAGACACGTCATGGGACAGGTGAGCTACAGATGGGACTGAGAGACGACCTCGAGCGGTTCCGGGAGGTGGGTGAACAGCGTCGCGAAGATCTGGCCGACTTCATCCAGTACGGCGACCTCGGCCAGAGCCGGCCGGGCGAGATCAAGATCCCGGTCAAGATCGTCTCGCTGCCGGAGTTCGAGTACGATCAACGCGATCAGGGTGGCGTCGGGCAAGGCGAGGACGGCACGCCCGACACCGGCCAACCGGTCGGCCAGCCACAACCGCAGCCGGGTGACGACGACGGCGAGGACGGCGAACCGGGCGAGGACGGCGGCGACCACGAGTACTACGAGATGGACCCCGAGGAGTTCGCCGCGGAACTCGACGAGGAACTGGGGCTCGATCTCGATCCGAAGGGCAAGACGGTCGTCGAGGAGAAGGAAGGTCCCTTTACCGACCTCACGCGGACCGGTCCCAACAGCACGCTCGACTTCGAGCGGATGTTCAAGGAGGGGCTCAAACGCAAGCTCGCGATGGACTTCGACGAGGAGTTCCTGCGGGAACTCTGTAAAGTTGCGGACATCGAACCTCGCGACGTCTTCGAGTGGGCTCGCGGCGAGAACCTGCCGGTGTCGATGGCCTGGATCGAAGAAGCCTACGCGGACATCCCCGACGATGAGCGGGGGAAGTGGGCCTCGATCGAGGAGGTCGAGGCAACCGTCGAACGCGAGAGCGTCCAGCAGAAGATCCGCCGCGAGGGGATCAAACACGTGCCCTTCCGCCGCGAGGACGAACGCTACCGCCACCCCGAAATCATCGAGGAGAAGGAGAAGAACGTCGTCGTCGTCAACATCCGCGACGTTTCCGGCTCGATGCGAGAGAAGAAACGCGAACTCGTCGAGCGGACCTTCACCCCGCTGGACTGGTACCTACAGGGCAAGTACGACAACGCCGAGTTCGTCTACATCGCCCACGACGCCGACGCCTGGGCGGTCGACCGCGACGAGTTCTTCGGCATCCGCAGCGGCGGCGGCACCAAAATCTCGAGCGCGTACGAGCTCGCCGCCGAGTTGCTCGAGGACTACCCCTGGGCCGACTGGAACCGATACGTCTTCGCCGCGGGCGACTCGGAGAACTCCTCGAACGACACCGAGGAGCGCGTGGTCCCGATGATGGAGGAAATCCCGGCGAACCTCCACGCCTACGTGGAGACCCAGCCAAGCGGCAACGCGATCAACGCCACCCACGCCGAGGAACTCGAGCGTCACTTCGGCACCGACGCCGACGACGTCGCGGTGGCGTACGTCAACGACGAATCGGACGTGACGGACGCGATCTACGAGATCCTCTCGACGGAGGGTACTGCAAATGAGTAATTCGGACAGATTCCGCAAACAGGCGATCGCCAGCGAACTCGAGGAGCCGGTCGACGAGGCCCGGGCCCTCGCCGAGAAACTCGGCCTCGAGCCCTATCCGGTGAAGTACTGGATCATCGACTACGACGAGATGAACGAACTCATCGCCTACGGCGGGTTCCAGAGCCGGTACCCTCACTGGCGGTGGGGGATGCAGTACGACAAGCAACAAAAGCAGGGGCAGTACGCGGGCGGGAAGGCCTTCGAGATCGTCAACAACGACAATCCCGCGCACGCGTTCCTGCAGGAGTCCAACACGGTCGCCGACCAGAAGGCGGTCATCACCCACGTCGAGGCTCATTCGGACTTCTTCGCCAACAACGACTGGTTCGGCATGTTTACCAGCAGGCGCGCGGACGAGGATCAGGTCAACGCCGCGGCCATGCTCGAGCGTCACGCGCGGGCGATCGACGAGTATATGTCAGACCCCGATATCGACCGCGCCGAGGTCGAGAAGTGGATCGACCACTGCCTGTCCCTCGAGGACAATATCGACCAGCATCAGGTGTTCAGCCGGCGGCTCGACGTCGACGGACCCGCGATCGAGGGGATCGACGAGGACCTCGCCGAGAAGTTGGACGAACTCGAACTCTCCGACGAGATCAAAGGCGAAGTCTTCACCGAGGAGTGGGTCGAGCAACTCGAGGAAGAGGAGCTTACCGGGACCTTCCCCGAGGAGCCACAGAAGGACCTGCTGGCCTTCGTTCGCGAACACGGCAAGCAGTACGACGACGAAGCCGGTCGGGGCGTCGAGATGGAGGAGTGGCAACGCGACATCCTCGATATGATGCGCGCGGAGGCCTACTACTTCGCCGCCCAGAAGATGACGAAGGTGATGAACGAGGGCTGGGCCTGTGTCGATCCGGACACGCCAATATTCACTGCCGACGGACTTGTCTCGATGCGTGAAGTGGTCGATAACCACATGACCGTCTCCGACGGAGAAACGTCCCGAGCGGTCTACGACTCGAACGTCATTCACGATCACGACACCGTGACGATCGAGACCCGTCGCGGCTTCGAACTGACCGGGTCGAACAATCACCGGATTCGGCTTCCGGACGGCTCGTGGTCGCGCCTTGACGAGCTGTCGGTCGGCGACGAAATCGAAGTCTCGGGTGGGAACGAAACGTGGCCATCGACGTACGTTGATCTCGAGTGGCAGCCGCCGGAAAACGTCACGCTGAACGATGTCGCCGAGGAAGCTGGTGTTTCGGTCTGGACGGTCATGCGGTACCGACGAGTCGGCCGGGCACGAAAGGCCGAAGCCGTAGAGAACGCCTTGGGGGAGTACCAGGGGGGAGATCGAGGACTGGCCCAGCGAGACCCGATCGCCGTTCCCGACACGATCGACGAGCAGTTCGGTCGGTTCTTGGGATTGCTCGTGGGTGACGGCCACATCTCTTCGGCTGCCGGGCACGTCGGGTTTACCAACGGGGAGAAACGCCACGCCGAGGAGTTCGCCGGGCTCGTCGACGAACTCTTCGGGATCGATCCAACTGTCGAGCAGCAAGGGAGCCGATGGCGAGTATACGCGTATTCCCGTAATATGGTCGATTTACTGCAAGCAGAGATCGGCCTTCCGGACGGCAAGGCAGCGGACAGAAAGTCGGTTCCGGAACCGATCCGTCGCTCCCCACGAAGCGTCGTCGCCGAGTTCATCCGCGGGCTGTTCGACGCGGATGGCTACGCGGGCGATCAGGGTGCGATCCTGACCACGTCGAGCGAGGAACTGAGCGAAACAGTCCTGTTGCTCCTGACGAACTTCGATATCCTCGGTCGACGCCGGGAACAGACGGACGGGTGCTACCACGTCCATCTCACTGGCAAATCGGCCCGCACGTTCGCCGACGAAATCGGGTTCGGGTACTCAGAGAAGGCCGATGCGCTTCGCGCGTATCTCGACGATCTCGCGTGGTTTGAGGAAGAAGAATGGAGTGACGAAGTTGTCTCGATAGAGGAGTCGACCGGGACTGTGTACGATATTTCGGTCGAAGAAACGCACCGATACGCGGGTGCTGGAGTCATCAACCACAACTCCTACTGGGAATCGACGATGATGACCGACGAAGCCTTCGCGGGCGACGACGAGTTCCTCAACTACGCCGACCACATGGCGAAGGTGCTGGCGTCGGGCGGACTCAACCCCTACAGCCTCGGGATGGAACTCTGGGAGTACGTCGAGAACACGACCAACCGGCGGGAGGTCCTCGAGGCCCTGCTGCGCGTCGAGGGCATCTCGTGGCGCAACCTCGTCGATGTCGTCGACTTCGACGCCGTCCTCGAGCGGCTCGAGCCGCCGGCGGCGATCGAGACCATCACTCCCGAGACGCTCGACGCGCTCGAGGGGGTCTCCGACGAGTGGGTCGACCACGAGGCCGTCGAAAAGGCCCGCGCGGGCGAGATCGACGTTTCGAACTACCCCTGGAAGGTTCTAACCGAGACGGGGTTGGCGCGTCGCCACTACTCGTTGGTCAAGCGCCAGCACCGTGGGTTCCTCAGTCGGGTCAATCAGAACGAACTCGAGCGAATCGGTCGGTACCTGTTCGACGACGCCCGCTACGCGTCGGTCGAAGAGGCGCTCGACGATATCGACTTCACGGCGGGCTGGAACCGGCTGTTCGACGTCCGGGAGAGTCACAACGACGTGACCTTCTTGGACGAATTCCTGACCCAGGAGTTCATCACGGAGAACAACTACTTCACCTACGAACACTCCCAGGCGACGGGGCAGTTCCACGTCGCCAGCGACGCGGCCGAGGACGTCAAAAAGAAGTTGCTGTTGCAGTTCACTAACTTCGGGAAGCCGACGATCGCGGTCTACGACGGCAACTACAACAACGCCAACGAACTGCTGCTCGGCCACCAGTACAACGGCGTCATGCTCGATCTCGAGCAGGCCACGGAGACGCTCAAGCGGATCTTCGAACTGTGGGGGCGGCCGGTGAACCTGCTGACGATCGTCAAGGAGGTCGACGAACACGACATCGAGGTCGCCAAGCGCCGCAACCGTGAGCCAGAACCCGAAGAGCAGGGCAAATTGATCCGGTACAACGGCCAAACGGTGACGACCGAAGACGTGCCCTGGGAGGAGGTCGAACACCTCGCTGCCGACGACGTCGACTACGACACGAAGCCCGACGAATGGCTCGCGTAAGGGCGCTTGCGATCCGGTTGCCGTCTCCTCGGAGCGTATCGGTTCGGGGGCCGTTGGCCAGAACCCTTACATCGTCGTTCGCCAATGCAGGGACACGATGGATGGGGATGGGGGTGAGGCCGTCGAGCCTCGGGGCCGGGGGGCCACCGGGCTCGATCTGCCAGCAGTACTGACACGACTCGACGATCAGGAGCCGGCGGAGCAACGGGCCGCTGTCCGCCGGATTCGGACCACAATCGACGACCAGGGGCAGGCGGCGGCGTATGCCCCGACGGTGCCGAAGTTACGGTCGCTGCTCGAGCGGACTGAACTGGATTTTCACGACGAGATCGCCGCCTGTCTCGCCGAGTTGGCGGCCGACGCACCGACGGACGTCGCGCCGTCGACCGGCACGATCGTAACGGTCGCCCGCGAAAACGCCGACCAACCGGTGGCGCGGGAACTCCTTCGGTGTCTCGCCGCCGTCGCGGCCGAGCGGCCGGACGTCCTGGTCGAGCACCTCGAGGCGATCGCCGACGTGCTGGATCGGCGACGCGGGTACGACCGCCACGGGCTCCAGGCGATCGCCCGCGTCTCGACGGCGGAGCCGACGGCGATCGAACCGGTCGCGCCGATCCTCGTCGACGCGCTGGCCGCGAACCCGATCGAAAACGGGCCGCCGGTGTGCCGAGCGCTCGGTCGGCTGGCGCGGTCCGGCGGGGAACTGCCCACCCTCGAGTTCGTGACGCACGCTGCGGGTCTCGTCGACCACGACGACGGAGCGTTGCGACACGACGCGATCGGCTGTCTCGGCGATGTCGCCCACTGTGACCCCGACGCGGTCGACCCGGTCTGTGATGATCTCGCGGCGGCGCTTTCGTTTCCGGACCCGGAGACGCGGGCTATCGCGGCGGTCACGGTGGCCCGCATCGCCGCCGAGACCGGCGACGCGGTCGCGACGGTTCGCGAGGAGTTGCGCGAACGCCTCGCGGACGACCACGCGACCGTCCGGGCGAACGCCTGCGTCGCGCTCGGGTACGGGCACGTCGATGCGGCCGCGCCGCGGCTGCGGGAACTCGCGACCGATGACCCGGCACCGAACGTCCGCGATCGCGCTTCGTGGGCCGTGAGACGCCTTTCCGACGGCCGGTAGAGTCGACACGGACCGTAACGCAGTCGATGCTCGCGGCCGTTTCTCCGACTATGAACGTCAGCGTCGAGACCGAGTCCCGGTCGACGACCGTCGACGTAACCGACCGCATCGCCGCAGCCGTTCCGGACCACCTCGAGTCGGGCACCTGTACGGCCTTCGTCCAGCACACGACGGCCGGACTCGTCGTCCAAGAGGACGAGCCGCGGCTTCGAGGCGATCTCGAGTCGTTCCTGGGCGATCTAGTCCCCGACGACGGGCATGCACACGACGAGTTAGACGGCAATGCGGACGCCCATCTGCGAGCGGCGCTGCTCGGTCCGGACGTGACGATCCCGATCGTAGACGGGGAGTTAGCGCTGGGGACCTGGCAGTCGGTGTTGCTGGTCGAGTGCGACGGACCGCGAACCCGGACCGTGACCGTGACGACCGTCGGCGACACGAGTCGCCACTGAACGCCACTGCGCACCTGATCGCACGACGGCCGTGCGGTCGGTGTCTCACTCGTTTCAGTTGGCCTGCGAACGCCGTGCTCGAGGTGCCTGGCACGTGGGACCCGCCGGAGTCGGCCGGGGGTCGACGCGACGACACGAGGAGTCGGGCCCGAAGCGATCGAACGACGCGCTGTGACCCTCACTCGAAGCCGCGCGATCACACGGCGATCGGCCGATCCGCCGAAACGCAGTCGACGCCCCGGTACCAGAGCAGCACCGCCATCGATCGCCGCTCGACGGTCCACGCGTGAACCTCGAGCCCGACGCGTGTCGCCCGCGGGACGAGCCCGGTCACCAAACAGCGCCAGCGGTTCGCACCGAGCACGTCACAGTCGAGTTCGACCGCGGTCGTAACCGGCGTCTCGAGGTGGCGACTCACGAGCACCCCGATGGGCTGGTCCGGATCGCGCTCGCGGATCGCCCGCAGTTCGGAGACCAGAAAGGACGTCACGATAACGCGATTGTCGACGGCAGCCTCGTCGAGCACCGTGAGGACGTCCGCGGCGATGCCGGCTGTCTTGAGTTCGAGAGTGACCTCGACGGACGGCGGCAGGGCCGCGAGCATGTCCGCGAGGGTCGGAATCCGCTCGTCGGACTCGAGCACCGAGTAGTCGCTGAGTTCCGCGAGCGGGATCTCCGCGACGCTACCCGAACCGTCGGTGATGCGGTCGATCGTTTCGTCGTGGACGACGACGAGTTCGCCGGAGCCACAGCGCCGCACGTCGAACTCGACGGCATCGGCGTGCTCGGCGGCGGCCCGGACGGCACCGATCGTGTTCTCGGGGGCGGTCCCGGCGAAGCCGCGATGCGCGATGAGTCGCATTCACTGGCATAACGGGAGCCGCCGGCTTCAGTGGCGCGTTCGGTCGCAGAGCCTGTACCCGTCGCTCCAGGGCTGTCCAAATTACTTAGCAAGCAATGTTACAAGAGTCCGCCGACTAGATGGAGACGATTACTGGATTGGACTTCCGACTCATTCACTCGATCGGCGTGATCTACCTATGAGCGGTCGAGACAATGCGTCTGTCGACGTCCTGCTCGTCGAGGACGAGGCCGAAGCCGTTCGGCTCATCGGCGAGGCGTTCGACGAGGTCGACGCCGAAACGTCGGTTCGGGTCGCCGCCGACGGCGACGAGGCGCTGACGGTGCTGACCGAGCGCGGCGACGAGCCACCTTCGGTTCCGGATCTCGTGTTGCTTGACCTGGACGTGCCGCGGCTGAGCGGCCTCGAACTTCTCGAGGCGATCACGAACGAGCCGACGCTCGCGCGGCTTCCCGTGCTCGTGTTGACACAGTCGGCGGCCGTCGAGGACGTTCGAGCGAGCTACGAACTTGCAGCCAACGCCTCTCTCACGAAACCGTCCGAGCCCGAGGCCTACGCCGAGATGATCGAGGCGATCGCGGACTTCTGGTTCGGGCGGGCTGCCCTGCCGACGAACGGCTCGTAGCACCGATCCGAACGCGGCGGGGCGTCCTTCGCCCCGTCCTTTGATACGAACGGCCGGCACACGTACGGTATGGACGTCACGACCGACTTCGATGTCGATCTCGACGGCACCGTTGCGGTGATCACCGGTGCGAGCGGCGCGCTCGGCAGTGCGACCGTCGACCGCTTCCGCGCGGCGGGGGCGACCGTCTGTGCCGTCGACGTGATTCCGCCGGCCGACGAGGACAGTTCGCTCGAGGCGGACGTCGCCGACGAACCCGGCCTCGCGTTCTACGAGGGCGACCTGACCGACGAGGACGACGTCGCGGCCCTGATGGACGCCGTCGTCGACGATCACGGGCGGATCGACCACCTGCTGAACATCGCCGGGACGTGGCGCGGCGGCGACCACATCGAGGACACCGACCTCGCGGAGTTCGAGTCGCTCGTCGACATCAACCTGAAGACGGCCTTTCTCGCGTCCAAACACGCCCTGCCGCACCTCCGGGAGGCGGCGGGCTCGATCGTCAGTATCAGCGCTCGATCCTCGCTCGAGGGCGGCGCGGGCGACGGTCCCTACCGGATCACGAAGGCCGGCATCCGGCTGCTGACGGAAACGCTGGCCGAGGAGAACCGCGGGACCGTCCGTGCGAACTGCGTCATGCCGAGCGTGATCGACACGCCGATGAACCGCGAGCTGATGCCCGACGCCGATCACGACGAATGGGTCGCTCCGGGCGACATCGCGGACGTGCTCGCGTTCCTCTGTAGCGACGGTGCGGCGGTGACAAGCGGTGCTGCGGTACCGGTGTACGGCGAGGCCTGAAAAGGGACGGTGAACGGGTATCGATGCGTTACAGGTTCTGGCTGAGCCAGTCCGAGAAGGGCCCTGTGAGGAAGTCGACGTAGTCCACGAGGCCCAGGTACAGCGAGACGACGAGCACGATGACGATCGGGACGCGAACCGCCCAGATCCACGCCTGTCCAAGCCCGCCGAGATCGCCGATTCCCTTCGAGAGTTCCTCGACGGCGAACTTCGGTGCGACCCAGCCGACGAGCAACATCAACACGAGCGCACCGAACACCAGCAGGATACCGTCGGCGAACAGATCGAGCAGGTCGAGGAAGACCAGATCGTACGTGACCGGAACCCCGAGCAGGTAGATGACGCCGCCCATTCCGAGCGCCGCCTTCCAGCGCTCGATCCCCTTCTCGTCGATCATGTATGCGGTCACGACCTCGAGCAGCGAGATCGCACTCGAGAGAGCCGCGATCGTGACGGTCCCGAAGAACAGGATGCCGAGAAGGCGGCCGCCGGAGAGGGTCGCGAACGCGTCGGTCATCGAGATGAAGATCGCGCCGGCACCACCTTCACCCGGTTCGGTAATCCCGCCCGCGAAGAAGATCGGGAAGACGACCAGGCCAGTCAGGAACGCGATGCCGGTGTCGAATCCGATGATCGTGAGGGCGTCTCTGGTCAGGTTTCGGTCCTCACCGAGGTAGGATGCGTAGGTGATCATGACGCCCATCCCGAGCGAGAGCGTGAAGAACGCCTGTCCGGCCGCTGCGGGCAGGAGTTCGACCCAGTTGTCGAGAATGACGTTGAAGTCCGGGGACAGATAGTACGCATACCCTGCTCCGGCGTTGGGGAGCGTGTACGCCCAGATTGCCATGCCGACGAGCAAGAGGAGGATACCGGGAACCATCAGCTTCGTCGCGGTTTCGATACCGCGACGGATGCCGAGGGCGACGATCCCGATCGTCAACGCCATGAAGATCGTGTGTAACACGAACGCGTCGAGTCCGGTCGATAGCTCACCGAACATGAGAGCCGTCGTCGGCGCGCCGACTTCGGCCGCGGCGCTCTCGTAGCCCGCGAGGTGGCTCGCGTAACTCCCGCGGAACCCCTCGAGGAAGTACCGAATGAACCAGCCGGCGACGACGCTGTAGTACGACAGAATCACGCACCCCGTGACGATGAACACGCCTCCGATGTACTTCCAGGCACCCCCGCCCAGTTCCATCAGCGCGCCGACCGGATTTCGCTCCGTTCGTCTCCCGACGACGAACTCGACCAGAATGGCCGGGAACCCGATAAGTGCGACGAACAGCAGGTAGACGACCAGAAATGCTGCTCCACCGCCCTCTCCCGCGACGAACGGGAACCGCCAGATGTTTCCTAACCCCACCGCACTCCCGACCGCAGCGAGGATGAACCCTGTTCTCGTTGCCCATGTTTCGCGCTGTGCCATATCGGGGAGGATCGTTCCGGGGACCTAAAACCTTCTATTTGGGAACTAGGTACATGATGGTCTCATTTCCATACGTCTTGACACCATGTGACTTGAAACACAGTACCAAGAACCGTACCGGTGAGAGCCGGCACGCGCATTCGAGGGCGCAAGGGCGACGTTCGACGGCTGTGCGGCGGTTGCTTGCTGGACGAGAGAACGGCGTTTCGTCCCGAACGTCAGTTCGATCTGTCCATAGCAAGCGCTATCGTCCGACATTTAGTATTTCACGACCGGCGCGTGCTCCGACTGGACTGGAGACGACATGACGTCGATCATCGATAGCGTCCGCAAGATGATGACCGTGGGGATCGCTGTGTTCCGGATCGGCATGCCGAGGTTCCCCAGATCGCCGGTAACCGACTGGAGAACGCCGACCATGGCATCAGCATCGCCGCCGACGCCGGCACCGATACACCCGGCAACGCCTGTGATTCCTGCGATACCCAGCCCCCGTAGTACGTTTCGTCGATCAAATCCTATACTATAGAATTACAAGGTAATCTCTGGTAGAAGTCTCTTTGGCGACGTGCAAATTCCGGGAGAGTAACTGACGGAACCGGGCCGTGGAGGGCCGATGAGCGGCCGTCAGCCGGCCGCCGGACGCGAACCCTGATGCATGAAAACATACAATCCTTCATGGGAAATAATACGACTTACAGAACGTTTTTGACGCAGGTGACCGTTGCCTCGGGCAATGAGTTGGCACGGGAGGGTTTCCCTATGACGATGGAAGACCGCATCGACGAACTCGAGGAACTCCGCGAAGAGGCGCGGCGGGGCGGCGGCGAGGCCCGCATCGAGAAGCAACACGACAAGGGGAAGATGACCGCCCGCGAGCGGATCGACTACTTCCTCGACGACGGCTCCTTCACCGAGTTCGATCAGCTTCGGACCCACCAGACGAGCCAGTTCGGGATGGAGGAACAGAAGATTCCCGGCGACGGCGTCGTCACGGGCTACGGCGAGGTCAACGGGCGGAAAGTCTTCGTCTTTGCCCACGACTTTACTGTCTTCGGTGGTTCGCTCGGCGAAGTCTTCGCCGAGAAGGTCTGTAAGGTCATGGACATGGCGATGGAGGTCGGTGCGCCGGTCATCGGGCTCAACGACTCCGCTGGCGCTCGGATTCAGGAAGGGGTCAAGAGTCTGGCCGGCTTCACCGAGATTTTCCGCCGCAACCAGGAAGCCAGCGGCGTCATCCCCCAGATATCGGGGATCATGGGTCCCTGTGCCGGCGGCGCGGTCTACTCCCCGTCGATCACCGACTTCATTTTCATGGTGAAAGACACGAGTCACATGTACATCACCGGCCCCGGCGTCACCAAGACCGTCACCGGTGAAGACGTCACCCACGAGGAACTCGGCGGTGCGATGACCCACGCCGACAAGACCGGCGTCGCCCAGTTCGCCTGCGAGAGCGAGGAGCAGGCCTTAGACGATATCAAGCGACTCCTCTCCTATCTCCCGCAGAACAACGTCGAAGACCCCCCACGCGTCGAACCCTGGGACGACCCCGACCGCCGTGACGAGAAACTCAAGAGTATCGTCCCGCCGAGTCCGCAAAAGCCCTACGACATGACCGACGTCATCGATTCGGTCGTCGACGAGGGCTCGTT
This sequence comes from Natrinema pallidum, assembly GCF_005890195.1. NCBI lineage: Archaea > Methanobacteriati > Methanobacteriota > Halobacteria > Halobacteriales > Natrialbaceae > Natrinema > Natrinema pallidum. Next base: position 2,250,756 of record NZ_CP040637.1, read on the forward strand.
CTTCGAGGTTGCGGACAACTTCGCCAAGAACATCGTCGTCGGCTTCGGCCGCCTCGACGGGCGCTCGGTTGGCCTCGTCGCCAACCAGCCCCGCGTCAACGCCGGCACGCTGACCGTCGATGCCTCGATGAAGGGCTCGCGGTTCGTCCGCTTCTGTGACTCGTTTAATATCCCGATCGTCACGTTCGTCGACGTTCCCGGCTACATGCCCGGTACCGACCAGGAACACCGCGGGATCATCCGCCACGGCGCGAAACTGCTCTACGCCTACGCCGAGGCGACCGTCCCGCTGCTGACGGTCATCACCCGGAAGGCCTACGGCGGTGCTTACTGCGTCATGGCCTCGAAGAACCTCGGCGCGGACGTCAACTACGCCTGGCCAACGGCGGAGATCGCCGTCATGGGTCCGCAGGGCGCGGTCAACATCCTCTACCGCGAGGAACTCGAGGCGGCCGACAACCCCGACGAACTCCGCGACGAACTCATCGAGGAGTACCGCGAGGAGTTCGCCAACCCCTACACCGCGACGGACAAGGGCTTCCTCGACGACGTTATCGTCCCGACCGAAACCCGGCCACGGCTGATCCACGACCTCGAGATGCTCGAGACCAAGCGCGAACAGAACCCGGACAAGAAACACGGCAACATCCCGCTGTAACATGACCACCCAACAACAGCCGTCGGCCGACGACCGGGCCGCGGACGCCGGCGGCGAGCGGAACGACGACGCGTCGACGGGTCTCGAGGGGGTCCTGCCCGGCGACGTCACCCTCGACCTGCCGGACGACGCGGACGATGAGGAGGCGGCAGCGATCGCGGCCGCCGTCGGCGCGCACCTCCACGATCACGCGCTCGCAGCCGCCGCAGCGGCCGCCGAGGGCGAGGAGACGTGGGACGACGAACGGTGGGCCTTCGCCGGCCGGGTCCGCGCACAGCAACACCGGACCGTCCGCGTGCCCCGCGGCGCGCCGACCGACGCGTGGGCGGCGGCGGGACGGACCAGGCAGTTCTAACCCGCGGCGGACCGTCTGGCTGGGTCCTCGAGAACGAGAGCGAACCGCTACCCGCGGGCGGAGCTACTCCGAATCCGATCCCAGTTCCGGCTCCGGTTCGTCGTCGGATTCGGACATGGTGATCGGCTCGTCGGCCTCCATGCCCACGTCCTGGCCTTCCTTGATCGCTCGGGCTTGCTCTTCCATCGCTTCGACGTCCATTTCGGCCTGCTCGTCGATCTCGCCGATGATGTCGGCGATGTCGTCCAGCCCGATCAGTTCGCGCGTCTCGTCGTCGAACTCGAGGCTCTCGAGGTCCGTCCCGTTGCCTTTCACGTCGCTACCCGAGAGGTGTTTGCCGTAGCGGCCGACCAGCGAGGTGAGTTCCTGGGGCATGACGAACGTCGTCGACTCGCCCTGGCCGATATCGGCGAGCGTCTCCATTCCCTTGTCGATGACCGCGCGTTCGCCCATCGATTCCGCGGAGCGCGCTCGCAGGACGGTCGAGATCGCGTCACCCTGTGACTCGAGGATCTGGCTCTGCTTTTCACCCTGGGCGCGGATGATGTTCGACTGCTTGTCCCCTTCCGCCTTCTCGACGGCGCTGCGGCGTTCACCCTGCGCCTCGAGGATCATCGCACGGCGGCGGCGCTCGGCGGAGGTCTGTTCCTCCATCGCGCCCTTGACGCCCGCGGAGGGCGTGACCTCGCGGACCTCGACCGACTCCACTCGAATGCCCCACTCATCGGTGGGTTCGTCGAGTTCCTGGCGGATGCGCTCGTTGATCATCTCCCGCCGCGAGAGGGTGTCGTCGAGTTCCATGTCGCCGATCACGGCTCGCAGCGTCGTCTGGGCCAGGTTCGAGACCGCACGCTGGTAATCGTCGACCTCGAGGAACGCACGCTTGGCGTTCATGACCCGGATGTAGACGACGGCGTCGGCCGTAACGGGGGAGTTGTCCCGTGTGATGGCCTCCTGCTGGGGCACGTCGAGCGTCTGCGTTCGCATGTCGAACGTGTAGATCCGGGAGACGTACGGCGGGACGATGTTCAGCCCCGGCTCGAGCAGTTTGCGGTACTCGCCGAAGACGGTCAGCGCGGCTCTGTCGTAGGCGTCGACGATCTCGACCATCTGCCAGACCGTGACCACGACGAGGAAGAGTCCGATCAGGCCGACGAGCAGGAGCGGGTCCTCGAGCACCGATTGTGTCTGTAGCGGGCCGAGTACGTTCTCGTACATCGTGTGTATGAGGGACCCAGGTCGGATAACGCTTGCCCATAACACGCATGGAACGTGGTCGCGCTCGGTTCGGAGTGGAACCGACGCCGACAGCGATCGACGGCTTTCGGGACGTGATCTGGCAAAAACTGACACGAGATCGGACCCGTTGCGAAAAAGTAAGGTAGGGCCCTCACGACGGTATCCACAGAAATGTTCAGGAAGGTTCTCGTGGCGAACCGCGGGGAAATCGCCGTTCGCGTGATGCGAGCGTGCGAAGAGTTGAATATCGGGACCGTCGCGATCTACTCCGAGGCCGACAAGGACTCGGGTCACGTCCGCTACGCGGACGAAGCGTACAACGTGGGGCCGGCGCGTGCGGCCGACTCCTATCTCGACCACGAAGCCGTCATCGAGGCCGCGCGGAAGGCCGACGCCGACGCCATCCACCCCGGCTACGGGTTCCTCGCCGAGAACGCCGAGTTCGCGGGCAAAGTCCAGGACGCCGAGGGAATCACCTGGATCGGCCCGTCCAGCGATGCCATGGAGTCGCTCGGCGAGAAGACCAAGGCCCGGACGATCATGGACGAGGCCGACGTCCCGATCGTTCCCGGGACGACCGATCCCGTTACCGAGCCCGAGGCCGTCAAGGAGTTCGGCGAAAAACACGGCTACCCGATCGCCATCAAAGCGGAAGGCGGCGGCGGCGGCCGCGGGATGAAGGTCGTCTGGGACGAAAGCGAGGTCGAGGACCAACTCGAGAGCGCCAAACGCGAGGGCGAGGCCTACTTCGATAACGATTCGGTCTATCTCGAGCGCTACCTCGAGCAGCCCCGCCACATCGAGGTCCAGATCCTCGCCGACGAACACGGCAACGTCCGCCACCTCGGCGAGCGCGACTGCTCGCTCCAGCGCCGTCACCAGAAGGTTATCGAGGAGGCCCCGTCGGCCGCACTGACCGACGAACTGCGCGAGAAGATCGGCGAGGCCGCCAGGCAGGGCGTCGCTGCCGCCGACTACACCAACGCCGGAACCGTCGAGTTCCTCGTCGAGGAAGAACCCGGCCGGGACGGCCCGCTGGGGCCCGATGCGAACTTCTTCTTCCTCGAGGTCAACACGCGGATCCAGGTCGAGCACACTGCGACCGAGGAGATCACCGGGATCGACATCGTCAAGCGACAGATCCAGATCGCTGCCGGCGAGGAGATCGATTTCGAGCAGGACGACGTCGAGATCGACGGCCACGCGATCGAGTTCCGGATCAACGCCGAGAACGCGGCCGACGACTTCGCGCCCGCGACCGGCGGCACACTCGAGACGTACGACCCGCCGGGCGGGATCGGTGTCCGACTCGACGACGCCCTGCGACAGGGCGACGACCTCGTCACCGACTACGACTCGATGATCGCGAAGCTGATCGTCTGGGGCGAGGACCGCGACGAATGTATCGAGCGGTCGCTTCGCGCGCTTCGCGAGTACGAAATCGCGGGAATTCCGACGATCATCCCGTTCCACCGGCTGATGCTCACTGACGAGGAGTTCGTCCGGAGTACGCACACCACGAAGTACCTCGACGAAGAACTCGACGAGAGTCGCATCGAGGAAGCCCAGGAGCAGTGGGGCGGCGACACCGGCTCGGGCGGCAGCGAGGACGACGAGGAGACCGTCGAGCGCGAGTTCACCGTCGAGGTCAACGGCAAGCGCTTCGAGGTCGAACTCGAGGAACGCGGTGCACCCGCCATCCCGACCGGCGATGTCGAGGCCGGCGGCGGCCAGGCGAGCCGGCCCGAGCCTGCGGGCGGCTCGAGCGGCGACGGCGGGACCGAACTCGAGGGCGACGGCGAGACCGTCGACGCCGAGATGCAAGGGACGATCCTCGACATCGAGGTCGCGGAGGGCGACGAGGTCGCCGCCGGCGACGTGCTGGTCGTCCTCGAAGCGATGAAGATGGAAAACGACATCGTCGCCTCCCGGGGCGGCACCGTCACGCAGATCGCTATCGAGGAAGGCGAGAGCGTTGATATGGGCGACACGTTGGTCGTCCTCGAGTAACGCGGTTACAGTACTGCAGTTCGGACTAACCCCCTGCCGCGACCGTATTCGGGGAATTTTCGTTCATCAACTGTTTCAGCGACTGCAGCGACCGCAGTTCGATTCGGCCCGACTCGATCGGACCACGACTCGAGTGACGATCGCGACGACGAACCCGAACCGGGAGAGATCGGACCAGCGTTCGACTACAGCCAGATGCGACAAAACCCGCTGTACGCTCGTGGTAAGACATGGGACGAGCTTGAGGACCAACTCGGAATTACGCTCACGCCCGAATTCCGCGAAGAAGGCGTTCGAGACGACCAACTCCGCGAAGTCCATGACGCGATATTAGAAGTCGCACTCGAGCACATGGACGAGGTTTCGGACCGAGTTTTAGAAAAACGGGTCAAATCCCACCGGTACGAAGAGTTTTGAGCTATTCAGATGAATAGTAAACAATTATTCACTGTACGCGCTTGAACTAGAGTCACAGAATGACGAACATGCAAAGTAGTACGTCGGAATCTACGGTAATCAACTTCGAAAGAAAATGAAATATTAGCAGCCTATCCAAGCCCATTTTATACTTTTACATGGGTCTCAGTGATGAATAACAATATTATTCAGTTGTCCAATAGAAATTATCCGAAGTAAAAGCTACCTCCCATATGATTACTGATAGCTTCCGCAGAGACACCAGCAGTTTTTTCGTAGCCAGTATATGAATTCCCATCACACCTAATACTATTCCCGGTACGTGTTCGTCCCAGTGTGGCTAATCCTGTAGTGATTTCCATCGGATCGTCCGAGAGTCCCTCACGAAGTATGAATGGCACGCTACCAGAATCACCCGCTGCTTGGAACATAGAGTATTCTAGGCCCTTTCCATTTAGATCAACACAACTAGTCCAACCAGAGTCATTAATACCTGTAATGGTCCCTGATCTATATCCAGATGTTTTTCCACTTTTATAAACGGTTTCATTATTCTCCATGATGACTTCGTAGTTTGTTGCATGACCCACCATTCGATAATCATTCCCTTCGTAAGTAACCTGATTGTTGATTATGACATCATCGTTAGTCTGCCGAACAAGCATATAATCTAGCTAGGTTAAGCAATCTTCTGTAATTGCTGCGATTATCCCATCACTTTCGACGTATACTCCAAGTGGATAATCTTCGTTCTGATATCGGGGCAGTGATTCCAGTGAATTTCTACCCTCTTTGAGTTCTTCTTTTGAATTTGGGTCCACAGAAAACTGTTCATATTTTCCGCTTGGTCTTGTTATCTTTTCCAGATCTCTATCTTTATCTGTCGCTATGTTGAATATACGTTTGATTATGTTAACTTCCATTAGTTCTTTCTCGTTTGCAGATATTATCGGAGCATCTTCTGGAGAGTCTTTCAGCAATTCGACATGAAAAGAACAACGAAGTTGATTGCTGTTATTATTTTGGTCTGAATTTGATTCATTAGAGTTATTCGGTTGTTCTTCGGCATCCATGTTTCCACTATTGTCAAGACATCCTATAAAAGTCATTGTCACGGTCGTACCAGTGCCAGCGAGGATCGCTCGTCGCTTCATATTAGATAACATTGTGAGAAGTGGTATAACCTTTCTCCAAGGTGAAATTGGAATATAGTTGGTTGGTTCTTGATAATTAAAGACTTTCTTCAGCTTCTCGCCGAACGGGACGGCTACAATCGAGTCGCGAAAATCGAGTTCAAACGGTGGCCGATCACTCCCCGCTCAAGACGCCACGCGTCTCGCCGTCGGTGTCGTCCCAGGGGAGCGGGCCGTCGTAGCCCTCGGGAACGAACGGACAGAGCGGGTCGCTCGCCAGCGGGTCGCCGGTGTGGGCGAACGCCCGCGAGCGGCTGCCGCCGCAGACGTGGCGGTAGGGACAGGCCCCGCACTTGCCCGAGAGGTTGTCGCGGTCGCGCAGCGACTGGAACAGTTCCGACTCGCGGTAGAGTTCCGTGACCGGCCGCTCGCGGATGTTGCCCGCCGATTCCGGCAGGAAGCCGGAGGGGAACATCTCGCCCGTGTGACTGACGAACGCGAACCCGTCGCCCGCGACGATGCCGGTCCGCCGCTCGATGCCGGCCCCCGGACCGGCCGCACCGTTATCGGTCTCGTCCCCGTCCGCCCGTCGCTGCATCGCGACCCGGCGGTACTGCGGGGCCTCGGTGGTCTTGACGCCGAAGGGTTCGGTCTCGCTGACCTCGTGGAGCCACTCCATTACCGCGTCAGCCCGGTCTGGCGCAATCGGCTCGAGGACCCGTCCACGACCGACGGGCACGAGGAAGAAGACGCTCCACATGACGGCCCCGAGTTCGGTCAGCAGGTCCCGGATCGCGGGGAGTTCGTCGACGGTCTGTCGGCAGACGGTGGTGTTGACCTGGACCGGGAGCCCGGCCTCGCGGGCGTCCTCGACGGCGCGGATGGTCTCCTCGAAGCTCCCGTCCTCGCCACGGAAGGCGTCGTGGGCCGCCGGTGATGCGCCATCGAGGCTGACCGCCATCCGCTTGAGTCCGGCGTCGGCCATCGACTCGATCCGGTCGGCGGTCAGCGAGCCGGTCCCACTGGGCGTGATCGTCATCCGCAGACCGAGGTCGTCGCCGTGAGCGATCAGGTCCGCGACGTCGTCGCGGACGAGCGGGTCGCCGCCCGAGAGGACGACCAACTGGCCGTCGCCGAACTCGGCCGCGTCCTCGAGCAGTTCCATCCCCTCCGCGGTCGAGAGTTCGTCGGGATGGCGACGCTGCTGGGCGTCGGCGCGACAGTGATCACAGGCGAGCCCACAGGCCTGGGTAAGCTCCCAGATGAGGACGAACGGTCGCTCGGACGTATCGAACGTGCCGGGGCGCATAGCCGAGGGTGGGTCTCCGACGACCGAAAACGCCCCTCTGGTTCCCGCCGCCCGGGAAGACGGGAAGATGTTCGACCGCTCGTGCGGCTATTCCCGCGCGCTGGGAGATCGCACAACGGCCTTCGGTATCGTGTCGAAGGTATCGATATGGTCGAGAAAGCGCGCCGGTCGGCGGTCGAGAGCGACGAGCGAGGGAACCCGACTCGGCAGTGGGAGGTCTTCGTCCGTAACGAGGAGGGAGATCCGATGCGCCACGTCGGGAGCGTCGCGGCCGCGAGCGGAAGCGAAGCACACGAGCACGCGTCCCGGCTGTTCGGCTGGTATGCCGCCGACATCTGGCTCTGTCCGGCCGACGAAGTCGAACGGTACTCGACGCGTGGCCTGGTGGACACGGCCCAGGAGCGATCCGACGATGACAACGGCGACGACGGGAGCGAGGAACAGCGCGTCTACGAGGAGACTGCGGGTGCCTCGGAGGTGAACAGTCTGTGATCTCGATCAGCAAACTGCTCTGCGATCTCGACGCCGAGGGCGACGGACTGCGCTACGACGCGGCCGACGATTCGGAGAAACCGCAGATCACCGAGGAGAAACAGCAGCGGCCGGTCGTCGTCTGGAACGCGACCCGTCGGTGTAACCTCTACTGTTCGCACTGTTATGCCGGGGCCGAGACCGAGGCCGCGACCGGCGAGTTCACGACGGCCGAGGCGAAGTCGTTCCTCGACCAACTCGCCGACTTCGGCGCACCCGTCATCCTCTTCTCCGGCGGCGAACCCCTCGTCCGCGACGATCTGGTCGAACTCGTCTCCTACGCGGCGGATCGCGGGCTCCGCCCCGTCCTGTCCTCGAACGGCACCCTGATCACCCGCGAGACGGCCGCGGCGTTGCGGGACGCCGGACTCCAGTACGCCGGCATCTCCGTCGACGGCCTCCCCGAGCGCAACGACCGCTTCCGCGGCGAGGAGGGCGCGTTCGACGCCGCCGTCCGCGGGATCGAACACTGTCTCGAGGTCGGCCTCAAGACCGGCCTGCGGTACACGATCACCGAAGCCAACGCACCCGATCTCGAGGGAGTCGTCGATCTCCTCGTCGAGAAGGGGCTCGACCGGTTCTGTTTCTACCACCTGGATTACGGCGGTCGGGGGGCCGAGATCGTCGATGCCGACCTCTCCCCGCAGGCAAAGCGCGAGGCGATCGAACAGGTCGCCGACCTCACGCTCGCGTATCACGACCGCGGCGAGGAGATCGAGACCCTGCTGGTGGGCAACTACGCCGACGCCGCCTTCCTCGTGGAGTACGCCCGCGAGACCTTCGGCGAGGCGAAGGCCCGCGCGGTCTACGAACACCTCGAGCGAAACGGCGGCGACCCGACGGGCGAACGGATCGCGGACGTCGACTATCAGGGCAACGTCCATCCGACGCAGTTCTGGCAGGGGTACAGTCTCGGCAACGTCCGCGACCGGCCCTTCGGCGAGATCTGGGACGACGAGTCGAACCCGCTGCTCGAGGCGCTGCGGAACCGCGAGGAACACCTCCACGGAAAGTGTGCGGACTGTCAGTATCAGTCGATCTGTCGGGGCGGCTCGCGGCTGCGGGCGCTCGCCGAGACGGGCGATCTGTTCGCGCCCGACCCGCAGTGTTACCTCCACGAGGACGAAGTGCGCGGCGAGGGCGGCCCGGTCATCGGCGGTGCCGCGGACTGACTCCAGTCTCGAAGCGCTCTCGGCCGAACGGCCGGGTAACGCCCGTTCTCGAGCGGCCGACTCCTCAGCGTCGGGAGTCGGCTCTTGCGGGACGCCGCCCCAGACGGTGACAGCAGTCGGTATCGCCGTGTTGGTGCGATCACCGCGCTCAGTCGCCGCCCACATGGACGCGCGTCACGTGCCCGCCACAGCCGCATCGATCGACGTACTCGAGTCGAACGTCGTCGAACGCCGCCTCGAGTTCGTCCCAGAGGTACGTCTCGGGATGGCCGTGATCGCCGTGGGTGACGAGGTTGACGTGGTAGCCGGCGGCCGTCTGGGCGATCGCGTCTTTCGACTGTGCGACGATCAGGTCCCGATCCATCGCGTGTTCGGGTCCCTCGAGATTCGCGGACCACGACGCGTCGTGTTCGCGACGTGTGACGGGTTCGACGCCGGAATCGTCGGTCATAGTCGACACTCGGGTCCCGACGAGCCTCAGCAGTAGGGCGAACGTGTTCGCCACGGTGGCCGTCGGCGTCGTCGCCGCAGCCACCGCCGACGGATCGCAAGCCGATCAACAGCAGAACAGAAACGGGTAGAGCAGCGCAACGCGGTCGTCGTCGGCGAGTTCCGTCTCGAATCCATCGAGGTGTTCGTTGAACCGACCGTTGACACAGACCCGCGCGTACGGCCGGGTCTGCTCGCCCTCCGGGTTCTTTCGCCACGTCCCGGGCAGGTCGTCGGGAACGGGTGCCCAGCCGCTGTGGGTCGCGTCCGCTTCGGTTTCGGCAATGAGCATGTCCGCGAGATCGTACTCCGCGAAGAAGGCCTCGAGGAAGTCCCGAAGGCGGGTCCCCTCGAAGGTGAACTCGAGTTCGTGGCGGCCGAGTGCGGTGCGGACGTGGCCGGTACAGCGGACGGTGACGGTCGTCTCGGTTTCCCGACCGGCCGTCGCGGCCGCGTGCTGGTCCGTAACGGTCGCGGTCGATCCCTCGTCGGCGGTAGTCGTCGCCTGGTCTGGTCCCATGGCTCACACGGCGATACGGTACGGACCGGCAAACGCTATCGTCCGAACGTGTTCGGGAGGAAGGGGACGGCCGTACGGGCCGTACCGCGAGACATGAACGGAATACCGGGCGGGTTACGGACCGACCAGCAGCCGCCGATGGTGATCCCGTTGCGGCATTTCCTGCTCGCGCTGGGTTTTCTCGCGGTCGGCATCGGTGGGGGGACCGTCCTGGCCGTCGCGACGCTGCCCGGTCTCGCCGGGCTGGCACGCCTCCACGTCCTGCTCGTGGGCTGGATCGCGGTGACGATCATGGGTGCGATGACCCAGTTCGTCCCCGTCTGGTCCGGCGTGTCGATCCACTCGCGGCGGTTGGCGGTCGCCCAACTGTGGCTCGTGACCGTCGGACTACTCGGATTCGGCGCGGCGTTGCTCGCGGGCGCGTTCGCCTGGCTCCCGGTCGCCAGCGCGCTCATGCTGGCGGGTATCTGGACATTCGTCTATAACGTCGGGCGCACGATCATCCGTGCACGCCCGTTCGATTTCACGGAGCGCCACTTCGCACTCGCGCTCGCGTGCTTCGCCCTCGTCGCACCGCTCGGGGCGCTTCTCGCGACGGATTTCACCACGCCGGTGTTCGAGTCGGTCCCGGTGAACCGATTCGAAATCCACGGCTCTCACGCGACACTGGCGCTGTTCGGCGCGCTGCTCGCGACGGTCGTCGGTGCGCTGTTCCAACTGACGAAGATGTTCACGCAGGCGGAGCCCAATCGGTGGGGCGACCGCCTGCTCGCCCTCGAGCAGTTGTGTTTCCCCGCCGGGCTCGCGGCACTCGTGGTCGGCCGCGGACTCACCATCGCCCCCATCGCTCGCGTCGGCGCGGTCGCGCTCCTCGTCGGACTCGCCGCGTTCGCGGTCGTCGTCGCCCAGTTGCTGGCCGGCGCGACGGTCGAGCGGTCCCCGATGCTCGCTCGCTACTGGCTCGTCGTGGCGGCATTGGTCGCGTGGATCGCCCTCGCCGCGCCGGCGTGGTGGACCGACCCCCTCGCGTACGAGTCGCTCTTCGGATATCCCGGGACCCGGACGCTTCTGCTGTTCGGCGTCTTCGGACTCGTCGTCATCGGGTCGCTGTACCATATCGTCCCCTTCATCATCTGGATCGAGCGCTACAGCGATCGCCTGGGCTTCGAACAGGTGCCGATGATCGACGACCTTTACGACGACCGCCTCGAGCGCGCGGATTTCTGGCTGCTGTTCGTCGGCTTTGCCGGCCTGTCGCTGGCACCGCTGGTCGACCTTCCCGCCGTCGTTCCCACCGCGAGCAGTCTCCTCGCGACGATCGGCGTCGGCGTGTTCATCGCGAACATGCTGCTGACGATCCATCGTCACGGGCCCGACGGCATCGCCGGCGTACTCGCAAGCACGTTCGAGTCGGGCGAGGACGACCCTGCAGCGGCCGGCGGAGAGCCCGACGTGGACGCGTCGCCAGATCGGTGACCGGGTGCGGTCGACCCCATCGGCGCGGATCGCGCGAATCTATTCCTCCGGCGACACGTCGACCGCCGGTTCGGACCGCTGTGATTCGATCGTCGAGACGACCAGTTCGCCGTACTCGGCGGCCGTCAGCTCGCCCGCGTTGTATGCCGCCGCGTGTTCCGTCTCGACCGTCGCCGATCCGTACGACGCGGGCGCGTCGTCGAGAATCGTCGCCCCCAGCGCGACGGTATCGTAGCCCGCGTTGACCAGCGCCGCGTAGCCGCCCGCAATCAGGGCGATATCGTGAGCGTTGCCCTCGTCGTACCGATCGGTGTTGACGTACTCGAGGGTCAGCACGTCCCGCTCGCGTGCGACCGACCCGACGGCCATGTCGAACTCCGCGAGCGTGGACGCGAGCCCGTCCGGAGTCGTGATGTCGGCAGCCGCCAGCGCCGGAATGCGCTCCTCGAAGATTGCGCGTCGTTCCGCGACGGGGAGGGGAGGGACGTACGCCGAGACCGGCCACTCCGTATTTGCGGGGAACTCCGTTCCCATCTCCTCGATACAGCCGGTGAGGGCGACGGTCACGGCGACTGCCCCCGCCCGAAGGAACCGCCTCCGTGTTGACCCCTCGCTTCCCTCTCCCGGCGCGTTCCGACCCATACCCTCGATACGCCGGCCCGCTGCAAATGGGTTCGTTCTGCAAACGCCGGCATCGGGATAAAGACGCGATTTCCCGTAGGCCGGACCAGCGGATGGCCCTCGAGCTGTACAACGTTGGACTGGTCGTCATCGGTGTGGCACTGTTCGGCGTCGCCGTCCTCCCGCGGTTCGTTGCGGACCGTGCGATCTCGCTGCCGATCTTCTTCGTCGCGTTCGGCATGCTCGCTTTCGGCCTGCCGATCGGACTGCCCGCGCCGGACCCGCTCGAGCAAGGGACGACGACGGAACACCTCGCAGAATTCGGCGTGATCGTCGCCCTGATGGGAGTCGGGTTGAAGATCGATCGGGTCCCCGGGCTGCGCGCGTGGGCGTCGACCTGGCGGTTGCTCGCGATCACGATGCCGCTGTCGATCGCCGGCGCGGCGCTGCTCGGCTGGTGGCTCGGCCTCGTGATTCCGACCGCGGTCCTGCTCGGTGCGTGCATCGCGCCGACCGATCCGGTGCTGGCATCGGAGGTCCAGGTCGGGGGACCGGGCATGGGCAGCGAAGCGGAAGGTCTCGAGGAGGCGGCCGGTGGTGAAGACGAGGTCAGATTCGCGCTCACCTCCGAGGCCGGACTGAACGACGGGCTCGCGTTCCCGTTTACGAACATGGCGATCGCGATCGCGCTCGTCGGCCTCGTGCCCGGCAACTGGGTCGGCGAGTGGCTCCTCGTCGACGTTGGCTACCGGATCGCCGTCGGCGTACTCGTCGGCGTCGTTCTCGGCTCCCTGACCGCGCGGCTCGTCTTCGCGACGGAGCCCGAGACCCCCGTCGCGGAGTCGGTCCAGGGACTCGAGGCGATCGCCGGCACCCTGTTCGTCTACGGGGCGACCGAACTCGCGGGCGGCTACGGCTTCATCGCAGTCTTCGTCGCCGCGCTGATGATCCGCCACTACGAGCGCTCCCACGACTACAACCGGTCGCTTCACGAGGTCAGCGAGTTCGCCGAACAGGTGATGATGGCGCTCGTCATGCTCTTCTTCGGCGGCGCGATCGCCGGGGGGCTCCTCGAACCGCTCACGTTCGAATGGATCGCGGCGGCAGTAGCGATCGTGTTCCTCGTTCGACCGCTCGCCGGGCTGGTCGGGTTCCTCGGGTTCGACCGCGACCCCGCCGAGCGGGCGACGGTCGCCGTCTTCGGCATCCGGGGGATCGGCTCGTTCTACTACCTCGCACACGGCCTCAACGAGGCAGCGTTCCCCGACGCCGACGTGCTGTGGGCCGTCGTCGGCGCGGTCGTGCTCATCTCGATCGTCGTCCACGGGATCGCCGCCACCCCCACGGTCCGCTGGCTTGAGGCGCGGGTGGAGTAGCGGGCGCTCATCCCGTCCAGTCGGCGCGCTCGAAGAAAACCGTCCAGCAGACGGCAGCGTAGAGGCCCGCACCGACGACCGAGAGCCAGCGGCCCGGCTCGACCAACGTTGGGACCGACCCGAGCAGGCCCGCGACCTCGAGCCCCAGGCCGGTGACGAGCGCCGCGACCGACGCACTCGCGGTTCGGTCGCCGATTCCGGGGGCGGACGCGACGGCTGGCGGATAGAAACGGTAGGTGACGCCGACGATCGTCAGGCCGAGGAAACCGCCGACGGCGAGCCGGTAATGGGCGTCGAACGCGGCTGCCGGTAGACCCGCACTGGGTGCGAACGCGAAGCAGAGACCCAGAACGGCGATCAGCGCGCCACAGCCGGCTGCCGCGAGGATGGCCCGGCCGCCGACGCGTCGGCGGTCGCTCTGCCGAGCCAGGTCGAGAACGGCGACGGCGAACCCGACGAGGGCGGTCGCCTGAAGCGCGGCACCGACGCGAAACAGCGTCCCGCCACGAAAGTCGGCCGCGAGCAGTGCGGGGCCGACGATACCGGCGGCGACGACGACCGAGACCAGCAACGGGTGCACTGAAGCGACCAGCAGCCGGGGTAACAGTCGGAAGCCGATCGCAAAGACGAGCAGCGCCACCGTGCCGGCGGCGAACAAGTGCGTGGTGGCCGGCCCGCTCGCCGGAAACACGGACGGCTCGAGACCGAGTGCGGCCGCTAGCGGCAGCGCCGAGCCGACGATCAGGTATGCGAGCACGAACGGAACGGCGACGTTCGCGACCCGGTCGGCGCGCCGACGGTGGGCATCGGTCTCGCCGGTGCCGGTCTCGCGGCCCGTCGGGTTGTCGCGGACGGTCCAGCACAGCGTCCCGACGAAGACGAGGCCGCCGACGAGCCAGCTCGCCGCGCTCGCGAGCGTCACGGTCGCAGAGCCGATTCCGATCCCGGTTGCGAACGCACCGATCGCGCCGAGCGAGGCGAACGGGAGGTGGATCGCCGGCGCGCGCGGTACCGCGAGTTCGCGCGCGAAGTACGACGGGACGAGCGTGTAGGCCTTGCCGAAGACCACGTGGAAGACGAAGCCGAAGACGCCGAGGGGGACGGTCGCCGCTCTCCCCGCGCCGACAGCGACGGCGACCTGCCACGCGACGAAGTAGCCGATACCGACCGCGACGAACGCACGCGACCACCGTGTGACGGTTGCGGTCGCATTCCCGGTCCCCATCGCGCGATCAGAACGGCGACTGAACGCTCGTCTCGTCGCCGTCCTCCCCCTTCGCTCCGGTCCCGGGGCCGCTACCGACCGGTTCGGTCGGGACCTCGCCGGACTCGAGGTACTGCGCTTCGAGGGACTCAAGCGTCCCGTTGAGGGACTCGGACTGGTGGTGGGACGGACGGACGCGGACGCGGACGAGATCGTACTCGTGGCGATCACTCAGGCCGTTCCAGGCGCGAAACGAGCCCTTGACGAGCGCATCGGCTTGCGGACAGAACTCCGTCGTGGGGCTGAACTCAGCCCGGAGGACGGTCGGATCGTCGGCATCGACCGCGTACCGGTAGCCCGCTTCGGGATGTCGCCGGTCGAGGTTGAGTCGCGCCAGATTATAGCCGAAGGTGGCGTCGTAGACGCCCCGCTCCTCGAATAGATCTCGAGTCACGTCGTGGAAGGCGACGTGCTCCTCGCCTTCGAGGACGTCGTGGCCCTCGAGGAATGCCCCCGGATCGGGCACGTGGTCGGGCACGAACGATCCGGGCGCATCGAAGCTCCCCTCGCTGTCGCCCCCGTCCGTCGATCGCCCGCTCGAAAACGGATTCATCGTGGTCCGGGCTATGTCCCGAATCGCCCAGTAACTCTTCCCGAACATGTTACCCTTCGTGCTGCCCTCGAGACAGTTTTCCCGAATTTCACGCCACCCCCGTCGGCAATCGGTGGTTGCGTAGTGACTGTCACTCCCTGAAGAGTTTTAGAATTTGTGAATGAAATAAGATTAGCAACTATTCTATACCCAATTAGTTGGGTATTGAACACATATATACATTATTGATCAGACATGGACACCAACCTCAAGTTAGGGCCAGAGGATTTATACCTGATCGAAGAAAGGCTCCGGTCAATGCTACTCTCAGTCGATCGATCGGACACGACAGACCGACAATCTCTCAGTTTCGACGTGGTCGCTGCTGTCGCCGAGCGCGAAGGCGTCGATCCCGTCGATCTCGAGCCCCCGGAATACGAAGCCCTCTACGATGTCGTCAATCCCGAAGCTCTGGACGCGCTCTTTGCGACGCGAGAGAACGGCCACGAGCGGCCGGTCGGCCGCATCGAATTCCCCTTCTGTGGTTATCGGGTCGTCGTCACGAGCGACGGCGATGTCGACGTATCCGATCCCGAAACGTCGCGGTAGCCGGCGAGCAGCTACTCCCGGTGCTCGATCCGTCGCCGCCATTCGGACGGCAGCGGCTGTGAACCGCCGTCGTCCGGCGCAGCGAGGACCTGAACGGTGCGCGCCGTCGCGGCACGCTCGCCGTTCGCGCGGATTTCGTACTCCATCGGCAGGCTCGAGTCGCCGAGTTCCGGCACGCGGAGCGCGACGGTGACGGCGTCGTCGGCCTCGATGGGGCGGGCATACTCGAGTTCGAGGCTCACGAGAACGGTGTTCGTCTCGGTCAACGAGACATCGAGCACGTCCCGAAAGTAGGCCTCGCGGGCCTGCTCGAGGTACGTCGCATAAGTTGCGTTGTTGACGTGGCCCATGAAATCGATGTCGCGGAGCCGGACGTCGATAGCGGTCTCGTAGCTGTAATCGTCCATGTACGAGTGGGTAGTGCGCTGGCTGCCGTATAGCTGCTTGCTCACCGCCGCCGTCACGCACGCGCGACGGTCGATCCTGCCGGCCGATCAGTCGCCGGCCGTCGCGGCCTCGAAGACGGTCTCGTGGAGGCGATCCGCGACGAGTTCCATCAGCGGCTTCATGTTGCGGGTGTCGGCCCGATTGTACTCGACGAGCGTCTCGAGGGCTCCCTCGTCACCGGCTTCGTACTCGTGCCAGAGGCGCACCGCGTCGCGTCCGCTGAGGTCGGGCTTGTCCCGATCGATTCCGACGTCCTTTTCGATCGCTTTCAGCCCGCCGTCCAGTCCCACCTTCTTGCAGGGGTACATGAGGTCGACGTGGGGCACGTCCACGTCGATATCGAAACACGTCTCGAGGAAGGGAACGTCGAAGCGCTGGCCGTTGAACGTAACCAACAGCGGCGCATCGGCGAGCTCCCGCTCGAGGCGGTCGCTCGTGAGATCGCGGTCCTTGACGAAGGTCGTCGTCTCGCCGCTCCGATGGAGGCTGACGGTCGTCACCTCGTTCGTGGACGCGTCGAGCCCGGTCGTCTCGATGTCCAGAAAGCACGTCTCGTCGCTGACGTTCTCGTAACAGCGCCAGCGACTCGAAGCCGGCAGCGCCTCCGCGAAGACGGAGATATCACCGCGCTCGAGGTGGGTCCGTCCCTCGTCGATGAACGTCTCGATCCGATCGGCCAGTGTCGAGCCGACGACGCTGCCGTCGAACTCGTCCCAGTGGGTCACACCGTGTTCCCAGAGTCGTCGTTCGGTCGTCTCCCCGACCCCGCGAACGGGGATGAAACTGTTCTCGATTCGCACACCAGTTTGGAGGGCACGGGGTAGGTAAAAACGCTTGGATCGGTCGCCACGCCGTGGTCGACTCTCACCGTCGGCGACGAAAGCGGTGCTGACTACAACTCGAGCCAGTCGGTGGTCGTGTCCGCCTCCCGGAGATACCACTGCTGTTCGTCGATTCCGTTTCGGGATCGGACCGTCACGACCGCATCGAACAGCGGCTCGAGGAGGTTGACGGCGTCGTGGTCCGGACCCAGCGGTAGGTGATAGTGACCCATGCCACACGCTTGATCGACTCGCGAGGTCGTCAACTGCAGCAGGCGGAACACCGCTTCCGCGTCGTACTCCTGGAGCAGCGGCACGAGCGAATCGACGCAGACGCGAAGCGCCGACGGAGCGAGCCCGTCGGCGCTGTCGTCGAACTCGCCGATGGTCTCGACGATCTCGATCCCGAGCGTCCCCAGCGACGGCTGCCCGCTCCCGCCGTCCGATTCCGACATCGACTCGAGTTCCGACCGCGAATAATCGATCGTTCGGACCCGTTCGATCCCGGAATCGGAACCACGTTCGTGTGCGACGTGGTCGTCCGCATCCGTGACGAACAGGCGGTATCGAGCGTCTTCCCGTGCTGCACCGAGTAGTTGTTGGCAGACGGTCTCGTGTGGCTCCCTGGCCGTCCCAACGAGTAAGATGTTGCTCCCCTCCTGTTTGAGGGTTCCGAGCGTTCGTGCGAACGTCGCACAGTCCGGGACGGCGTCCCCTCGCTCGTCTTCCATTCCGTTCGATCAGTCAAACGGTATCGAGATAAAAATTGCGGCTGAGTTCCCCTCGGAAAAGGGTCTCACGTACGGCCATTACTATCGAATACTCCCGATCGGCCGGTTTTTTACACCGGCGGTCGTAGGGAGCGCATGGCCGATTCCGACGACGAACTCGCCGACGCGATTCGCGAACTCGCGCGAACGATCGACGCGCTCCGAGAGGAACTCGAGGGGCCGCGCTCGCGTCGCCGGCCCCCGCTGCGCCCGCCGACGCCGCGGGAACTCCTGCGATTCACCGACGAGGTCGCCCTTCCGGCCGCCCTGACCGTTCTCGAGACCAGCGTCCGCGCGCTCGAGGCGTTCCAGCGGAGCCTGAACGTCGTTCGAACCGGGCAAGAGGCGCGGGACCGAACGGAGGCGGCCACCGAAGCGACGAGCGAGCGCGCGAGCGAACTCCGTCGCACGACGCTCTCACAGCTCGATTCCGTGCTGTCGGAGCTCCAGCGAGCCGCTTCCGAGGGCGGTCTCCCCGCCGACGAGGAGGCCCGCGACCTCCTCGCTGAGGCTCGGGAACTCCGCGACGATGTCGACAGCCGGCTCCGGGACGCCGCCGAACGCGAGTCGCGATCCGGACCGACCGCCGCGGACTCCGATCGACCGGCGGCCGAACGCGGAGTGACGATCGATATCGAGGACGGCCCGCCGGCCGAAGACGGAGCGGACCGCGCCGACGACCCCGACCGCGACTCCGCCGTCGATGTCGACGCCGAACTCGAGACGCTGCGAGATCAGTACGCCGACGACGAGGACGGCGACTCGAATGCGGCTGCCTCGAGCGAGGGCGACGCCGACGGGTCGGATGGGGAGGGCTCCGATGCCGACGCTGGGGCTGACGGCGCGGAAGACGGCAGCGGCGAACCCTGAATCCGCTGTGGCGGGCGCGTCGGCCCGGCGGCCATCAGAGCGGCTCGAACCGGTAGCCGTCCCACGCCTGACTCTCCGGCTCTCGAATGCCCGCGCCGGGTTCGCGGAGTTCGTCGACGGAGACCGGCCGTACCTCGTCACCCGTCTCGATGTCACCGGTGGTCAGTTGGCCGATCGCGCGGACGGACTCGCCTTCCACATCGAACTCGACGATCGCGAGGTGGTTCGGTTCGCGGACGCCGGGTGGCGTCGCGGTGCTGGTCGTCCACGTCACGACCTCCGCGGTGTACTCGCTGAGATCGATCATCTCGACCGGCTCCGCGCCGTCAGGGCCGCGCGGGTGCCCAGGGTAGGTGACCGTCCCGTCGTCGTAGCGCGTCGCTTCCAGAGTCATTGTGCAGCCTCCATGATGGTCGTAATCACACAGTTGCCGAAGCCGCCGACGTTACAGCACAGGCCCGCGTCCGCGTCGACCTGTCGGGGACCGGCCTCGCCGACGAGTTGCTCGTAGATTTCGACGCCCTGGGCCACGCCGCTGGCTCCGAGCGGGTGCCCCTTCGATTTGAGCCCGCCCGAGGTATTGGTCGGCAACTCACCGGTGTCTCGCTCGGTGTCCCCGTCCTCGACGCGCTTCCAGGCCGCACCCTGCTCGGCGAAGCCCAGCCCCTCCATCTGCAGGAACTCGAGAATCGTGAACATGTCGTGGAGTTCGGCCACGTCGATATCCGCGGGTCCGAGTCCGCTCATCTCGTAGGCTCCCCGCCCGCTCTCGACGACGCCGTTCATTACGGTCGGTTCCTCGCGTTCGTGGACGACCTGCGTGTCCGTCGCCCCGTCGACGCCGGTGACTACGGCGTAGTCGTCAGTGTACTCCCGGGCGACGGATTCGGGACAGAACAGGAGTGCTGCCGAACCGTCCGTGATCGGACAGAAGTCGTACAGTCGGAGCGGATCGGCGACGATCGGCGACTCAAGGACCGTCTCGAGGTCGACTTCCTTCCGGAACTGGGCATGCGGGTTGTCGACGCCGTTCTTGTGATTCTTGACCGCGACTTTCCCGAGGCTCTCGCGGGGCGCGTCGAATCGCTCGAGATAGCGGCGTGCGGTGAGTCCGGCGAACGACGGGAGCGTGACGCCGGCGTTGTACTCGACTGGGTGCGTTACCGAGGCGATGATGTCGGTCGTCTCGGATGTCGATCGGTGTGTCATCTTCTCGCCGCCGACGAGCAAGGTCATGTCGCTGGCCCCGCTTTCGATCGACTGCCAGGCGGCGTAGATTCCCGCACCGCCGCTCGCGCTCGTCTGATCGACGCGCTTGGTGTACGCCGGGATGGCACCGATGTCGTGTACCAGCGCGTTCATCACGCCCGTCTGTCCTTCGAACTCGCCGCTGGTCATGTTCGAGACGTACAGATGCTCGACATCGTTCGCATCGACGCCCGCATCCTCGAGACAGTCGATTCCGGCCTCCGCGAGGAGATCCGTGATCCATTCGCCCTCGCGTTGTCCGAACTGGGTCATAGCGGCTCCGATGATCGCAACACGTTCCATAGCTAGTGTACCTCTGGTGGTGGCTGACCACGAACGGTGATTTAAAATTAAGGGGGAACAGCATTCGACGAATTTAGGACACCGAACGGTGACGATAGTTCGATCCGAAGGTACGTCTCAGTAATCGGCCTGAACCGTCCTCGACGACGGTCACGGGAAACGGGGCGCTGATCGGTTGGTGCCGGAGACCCGTTTTCCCATCCGCGGGCGCGCCTCGAGTACCGGACACTCGAGACGCACAACTATTTTCGCGCTTACACCGGCTCGAACCGGTAGCCGTCCCACGCCTGACTCTCCGGCTCTCGAATGCCCGCGCCGGGTTCGCGGAGTTCGTCGACGGAGACCGGCCGTACCTCGTCGCCCGTCTCGACATCGCCAGTGGTCAGTTGGCCGATCGCGCGGACGGACTCGCCTTCCACATCGAACTCGACGATCGCGAGATGGTTCGGCTCGCGGACGCCGGGTGGCGTCGCGGTGCTGGTCGTCCACGTCACGATCTCAGCAGTGTACTCGCTGAGATCGATCGTCTCGACCGGTTCCGTCCCGCCCGGGCCGCGTGGATGTCCGGGGTAGCTGATCGAGCCGTCGTCGTAGCGCGTCGCTTCCAGAGTCATTGTGCAGCCTCCATGATGGTCGTAATCACGCAGTTGCCGAAGCCGCCGACGTTACAGCACAGCCCCACGTCCGCGTCGACCTGTCGGGGACCGGCCTCGCCGACGAGTTGCTCGTAGATTTCGACGCCCTGGGCCACGCCGCTGGCCCCGAGCGGGTGGCCCTTCGATTTGAGCCCACCCGACGTGTTGATCGGGAGTTCGCCGTCACGTTCCGTGTGTCCCTCCTCGACGAGTTTCCAGGCTTCGCCCTGCTCGGCGAAGCCCAGCCCCTCCATCTGCAGGAACTCGAGGATCGTGAACATGTCGTGGAGTTCGGCCACGTCGATGTCCGCGGGTCCGTATCCGCTCATGTCGTAGGCCCCGTTGCCGCTCTCGACGACGCCGCCCATGACGGTCGGGTCCGCGCGCTCGTGGACGACGTGGGTGTCGGTCGCCCCGTCGATGCCCGAGATCACGACGTAGTCGTCCGTATACTCCTTCGCAACCGACTCGGGACAGAGCATCAGCGCCGCGGAGCCGTCCGTGATCGGACAGAAGTCGTACAGTCGGAGCGGATCGGCGACGATCGGCGACTCGAGGACCGTCCCGAGGTCGACTTCCTTCCGGAACTGGGCATGCGGGTTGTCGACGCCGTTCTTGTGATTCTTGACGGCGACCTTCCCGAGGCTCTCGCGGGGCGCGTCGAACCGCTCCAGGTAGTGGCGCGCCGTCAGGCCCGCGAAGGAGGGCAGCGTGACGCCGTGTTTGTACTCCACGGGATGGGTCAGCGACGCGATGACGTCGGTCGCTTCCCCGGTCGTCTTATGCGTCATCTTCTCGCCGCCGACGAGCATCGTCATGTCGCTGGCACCGCTGGCGACCGACTGCCAGGCGGCGTACATTCCCGCGCCGCCGCTCGAACTCGTCTGGTCGACGCGCTGGGTGTACGCCGGCATCGCGTCGAGGTCGTGAGCCAGCGCGTTCATCACGCCCGTTTGCCCTTCGAACTCGCCGCTTGCCATGTTCGAGACGTACAGGTGCTCGACGTCGTCGGCGTCGACGCCCGCATCCTCGAGACAGTCGCTGCCGGCCTCCGCGAGAAGGTCCTGAATCCACTCCCCGTCCCGTTGCCCGAACTGGGTCATGGAGGCTCCGATGATTGCAACACGTTCCATAACGTATCGGACTCGAGACATCGATTTATAAGTGCGGGTCACGGGTGCGGACGCCCTCGTCCTGAGGGCGGGCATCCCGCCGACCGCGCTCGGAGAAAGAGCGTCGTCGCGGCGTCCGACCCCTACGAGGCCGATTCCGCCGCCGTCGTCCGCAGCTCGCTCGCTCGCGAGCGTGCCTGCGAGATCACCGCGGGCCGAGCCTCGAAGGAGACGATCACGTCCTCGTCGCCGTAGGTCACGTCGTCGACGTTCGCGTTGTCGTGAAGCCACGAGACGACGCTCATCGTGTCCTCGGTCATCGGCAGCATGAGCCGCTCTTCCTCCCAGTCGGGCAGTTCGTGGTCGATCCGCTCGAGGAGGCCGTCGACGTTGAGCCCCTCCCTGGCGCTGACGGTGACCGGGTTCGGCGCGAGCGACGACAGGGCTTCGCGCTTGTCCGTGAGGTCCTCGTCGCTTACCTGATCGATCTTGTTCAACACGGTCACGATCGGGGCCTCGTTGCGCTCGTAGAGGGTGTCGTGGGACGTGACCAGCTTCTCGTGAATCTCGTCGACCGGCTCGCTGACGTCGACGACGAGCAAGACCAGGTCCGCCCGGTAGACCGAGTCCAGCGTCGACTTGAACGACTCGACCAGCCAGTGGGGCAGATCGCTGATGAACCCGACCGTGTCGGTCACCAGCACGTCCCGCCGGTCGATGGCCGCCCGTCGCGTCGTCGTCCCCAGCGTCGTGAACAGCTTGTCCTGGGACTCGGCCGTCGGGTCCAGGTCGGGATGGAGCTCCTCGTTTTCCTCGACCTCGAGATCGGTCGCGAGCTGACGCAACAGGGTCGACTTCCCCGCGTTGGTGTATCCCGCAAGCGCGACCAGATCGAACCCGGAGTCCCGACGGCGCTCCCGGCGCTGCTGTTCGGTCTGCTCGATCCGCTCGAGTTCGTCCTTGATCCGGCTGATCTGGGCTTTGATGTCCCGTTCGCGGCTCTCGTCGTACTCGCCAAGCCCCATGAAGCCGGGGTGTTCCTCCCGCTTTGCGAGGCTCGTCTTCGCCTCGGCACGGGGGAGTTCGTAGCGGAGCTCGGCCAGTTCGACCTGGAGCTGTGCCTTCCGCGTCTGGGCGCGCTGGCCGAAAATCTCGAGGATCAGCGTAAATCGATCGATGACCTCGACGCCTTCCGGCAGGAGCCGCCCGAGGTTGTACGTCTGATACGGGCCGAGCCGATTGTCGAAGACGACGGTCGTCGCGTCGGTCTCCGCGGCGAGCGCGGCCAGTTCCTCCGCTTTCCCCTCGCCGATCTGAAGGGCCGGATCGGCCCGTCGGGACTGCGTGACCTCGCCGACGACGGTATACCCCGCCGCCCGGGCCAGGTCGCGAATCTCGCTCGTGTCAGCCGTGCCGGAATCGACGCGTTTCGCGATGATCGTGTTCATGCGGGTGGCTTCGTGTCTGCCGGGCGTGGTCGGTCGTGCTCGCTCGAGCGCCGCAGCTCGTCGCTTGCGCGCCCCGTCGCTCGCCGACACCGGCCGTACAGTCGGTGCGGGCACTGCCGCGTGGACCCGGAGACGCTAACGATGCCGGTCGCACACCTCCGTTGGACGCACGTGAGTCATACTCGTCCGTACGCGGCGAACCGTCTTGAATCCCGCGCCCGTTGTGACCGTCCGCGCGTTCGCGTCGCGGCCGCCATCGATCGGGTTCCGTCCGGTCCGTCGAGCGGACCCGATCACAACAGTCATACGAACCGACTCGAATTGAGGTGCATAATGCTCGATCTCGATCCGACGGCGCTTGGCCTCGAAATCGGGGGCGGCGCGGTCATCGGCGGCGTCATCGGGTTCGCCGCGAAGAAGATCGCGAAACTCCTCGCGATCATCGTCGGCGTGCAGTTGATGGCCTTTCGCTACCTCGAGTCCCAGGGGATCATCATCGTCGACTGGAATCGGCTCTCGGCCGGCCTCCTGAAAACGCAAGCGCGCGCCGGGGACGCTGCGAACAGCCACTGGGTTCAATCGCTGCTCTCGACGCTCTCGATCGGTGCAGGCTTTACCGGCGGCTTCCTGATCGGCTTCCGACGCGGCTAACGCGGTCCCGACCCGGAACCGGACGCGTCATCGACCAGGCATACACCGAGAGTACCTCGGGGACAAGCCCCGAGGTACGTCACCGCGTTCGGAGATCGTCTTTGTCCTTGACGATTTCCGTCTCCGCCTGTCCGCTGGTGTGTTCGTTGACGGTGTCGTAGAACTCGTTTTGCAGTCCGGCCGGGAACGTCAATACGCCGATCCACGAGCCGTCGTTTTGCCACTCCTCGCGCTCGAGATCGCCGAACTGGCGGATTTTCGCCTGCGCGCTACCCGCGTGATCCGCCGGCACCTGGACGGCGACGGTGACCTCTTCGAACCGGATCGGGATCACGGGCCGTAACGCGTCCAGCGCGTCGTCGACCTGCTCTTGGACCGGCTCCATCGGGTCGACCGTGAAGCCGGCCTCCTCCAGGGCGTTCTCGATCCGTTCGGGCGGATGGGGCGCGTTGTCCATCTGGGGGTTGACCGCGTTGCGCGTGATCGTATCGATCAACTGCCTGCGCTTCTGTTCTTGCATCTCGCGGCGCTGATCGGCCGTGATCTGGATCTCCCCCTGCTTTATCACTTCGGGAATGATCTCGAGGGGCTCCGTGGTATCGAAGACCGTCTCGAGGTCCGACTCCGCGGGCCGGTCGCCGCGCGAGGCGTCCTCGAAGACGTCCTCGGCGGCGATCACGTCCTCCAACTCGCCGTCGAACTCGTCGCGTTTGATCGAAAGCGCCGCGTCCGGATCGACTAACACTTCGAAGCGCGCCCCGTGTGACTCGAGTCGCGCTGTCACTGCCTCGTCAAGCGAAATCATACCTGACGGTTCCGCCGCCAATGAAAAGAGTGTTTCCCGAACCGATCCGGCACTCGAGGTCGAAAACGCCTCGAGTCGCCGTGGATCGACGGGGCCGCCGACGCGACGTGACCGGCGCTTCGAGGGGTGTCGCGTTCGAGCGGGCCGCTTTCCAACGAGGCGACGGAATACGGCGTCGAAAAACGAACTCGGCGTCTCGATTACTCGGCGGCGTCGTCGGCTTCGTCCTCGCCCTCGCCCGTATCGAGGAGGTCGTTCTCCTCGAGATGGTCGGCGATCCGATCCTGGTCGAACTGCTCGAAGGACTCGGTTTCGACGTCGACGGTCGCCAGCCCCACTTCGTTGGGGAGCAAGGACCCGTCGTTGACCGACGCGAGCGCGTCGAGGGCGAGCTGAATGCCGCCGTCGAGGTCGGCCTCATCGTCGTAGTGCTCCTCGAGGTAGGTCTGGAGTTCGCCGCGGTCGGAGCCGACGGCCAGCGCCTTCCACTCGTAGGGCGTCCCCGAGGGATCGGTCTCGAACAGGCGCGGCTCGCCGTTCTGGATGCCGCCGACGATCAGCGCGACGCCGAACGGTCGGGCACCGCCGACCTGCGTGTACTGCTGGATATGGTCGGTAACCTCTTTGGTCAGCGTCTCGACGCCGATGGGCTCGCCGTACCGAAGCTGGTTGACCTGCGTCTGGCGGCGCGCGAAGTCGATCAGCTGGCGAGCGTCGGCCACGTGACCCGCGCTGGCGATGCCGACGTGGTCGTCGGCCTTGTGGATCTTCTCGACGCTCGAATCCTCGAGCAGCGGGGAGGGGACTCGTTTGTCGACGGCGAGGACGACGCCGTCGTTCGTTCGGACACCGATGCTCGCCGTGCCTCGTTTGACCGCCTCACGAGCGTATTCGACCTGATAGAGTCGGCCGTCGGGCGAGAAGATCGTGATGCCGCGGTCGTACGCCTGCTGTTGTTGTTGTCCCTGCATAGTATCACACTAAATGGTAATCGAGGTCTGTCGCGCCCACGAACGCCTCATCGAACCGTACGTCCCCGACGTCGTCCCGCAGGACGGCGGCTCGCTCTTCGTTCCCGAACACGACGTTTCTCTCTCCCAAATCTTGCCGGTCGCGTCCTAAATAGTTTTCTTCAGCGGCACGGATCGTGCCACTGATACCGCGGACCCGAACGCCGACGGGAGCGCCGTCGATCCCGTCGATACAGGCCAGTGCCGCTCGAGCGGGCTCCGTCTCGCCGCGGCGGGCCTTGACAACTGCGTCCCCCGTTCCGTCGGCGAACTCGAACCTGACAACCGTCAGATCGGCGTCGGCGCTGCCCGGATCGCCGAGTAAGTTCTGACCCGCGTACCACAGCTCACGCTGGAACGACCGCCTGCCGATCCGCTCGTCGGGCCACGTCTCGAGTTCCACCGCGAGGTACCGCCAGCGCGGCCGGAGGTGTTTCGGGAGGTGTTTCATTCACCGACTACCGCGTCGCCCGCCGTCGAACTGCGCTCCGCGACCAGCACGCCGACCTGCTCGTGGACGCGCTCGACGGCCGTCAGCGAGAAGCCCGCATCGGTAAAGGCGTCGGCGAGCATCCCGACGGTCGCCGGATCGTCGACCTCAGGCGAGTAGAACGGCTCCTCGGGGTCGGGCTCGCCGAAGAACATCACGTCCCCCAGCACGAACGTCCGGGGCTCGAGGTCCCCGATGACCGCGATCGCCTCGCGTTTTTCCGCGTCCGAGAGATGGTGCATGGCGAAGTTCGAGGTGACCACGTCGACCGGCCCGTCGTACTCCGGCTCGCGGAAAGTTCCCCGGTCGAACTCGAGGTTCTCGAGCCCGTGGTCGTCGGCCTTCCGTTTCGCTTCCTCGAGCATCCCGTCGCTGATGTCCCGGCCGACGACCCGCTTCGCGTCGGGGGCCAGGGCGAGCGCGATCGCGCCGGTGCCGGTCGCCAGATCGAGGACGACGTCGTCGGCCCCGGGAGCGGCGTGCTCGATGACGAGATTCGCACAGGCGTGGTACTCCTCGGACTTCGAGTCGTCGTACTCGCCGGCCTGTTCGTCGAACCGCGCGGCGTGTTCCTCAAGACTCCTCTTCATACCTCCCCCGTTCGACCCCCGGCTCAATGAACGACTCGGAGTGGACGTGGCGATTGCGCTCGGCCAGCCGCCCCCACTCCGCGAGGCCGTCTTCGACGAACTCGCCGGAGAACCCGATCTCCTCGCCGAGCGCTTTGAGCTCGCGGGGCGTGCGCAACTCGAGGTGCGAGGTCGGATCGGCGCTGACGACGTAGGGCGCGTCGTAGTGGGCGACGATCTCCCGGAGTTTCCGCAGCGACTGCAGGATTCGGACGCGGCGGCCGCCGCTCTCTCGGAGGACTCCGCCGAGGTTGAACTCGATGCGAACGCCGTTCTCGACGGCGGCTTTCGCCAAGACGTGATTGATGTCGCCGTTGCCGGTCATCGGATGGGCGAGCACGTCCACTTTCGCCTGTTCGACGGCGAAGCGGTTCAGCGCCGTCGTCCCGCCGTGAATCCCGACGATCGTGTGTGATGTCCGGAAGTTCCCCACAGACCCGCTGGCCTGCTGTGGGTCGTCGGCCCGGATCTCGACGCCCTCGACGACATCGATCCCGTACTCGTCGCGGATTTCGTCGGGATCGTACTCCGCTCGAGCGTCGGCGTGATTGCGGACGACCACGCCCTCGAACCCGTAGTCGGCCGCCGTTTTCGCGACTCTGGCGACCGTGCTCTCTCCGTCGGGGTGGGCGTGGACGGCCTCGTACATACTCGAGTCCTCTCGCGGCGGCAACTTGGGGTTTGCGTCATGTGCTGTCCAATCGTATAGAGATCGCACACCACAAACTATTTTATATTGAAGATGAGGTCAGATATTGTAAATATACCAACAATAAATAATATTGCAGAGGCAAGTATATATCCCCATGATAGTATAATCACACCAGCTATGATTGCAAGAAGACCACCAATAAGATAGAACGATTTATTGAGGTTCTCTTTCTCGGACATTTCCCTGGATATATTGACCGATAGCAGTATGAATAAAACACCAACCACAGATATTGATATTTTATTGGCATCAATAATAAAGAGGAATGTCAAAAGAAGCCCTAAAATCATACTGCCTATTAGACCGTTATAATTGATCTCATCTCGAATCCTATCCATGGAATAATGTGGCACCAGCCCATATAAATACCTTTACGTTAAATATGAGGGGTTATTCAAACTGGCGATAGATATTTTCGAACGAATATAGCAAATATTACGATCGCAAGGACGATGACCAGTACTTCTCTGATGGATTCTAAGAGCATCACTTCTTGCGAGACGCTTTCTGAACCAGCCCGAATTTCGCTGCTTGTGAACCGAACTCCCCCTTGTATCAGACCCAATATGGAAAGGATACATTCTATCTCGGCAGTCCGTCGGCTTCTCGGCTTGCGGTTTCCAGCCGCTAGACACCGTCAACGAGCGGCGTGCAAAGTACCGCTGATCGAAGGATTTCCGGGACGCGACGTCGCCGCGCCCGCAGCCCAAAAGTGTTAGTTCAGGATGGACTGTGCGACGGTCGCGAGCTGACCGTTGTCGGCCTCACTGAGGCGCTCGTCGCCGATCTTCAGGCGGAGCCGCGGTCGGCCGACGTCGATCGGGACCTTCTCGGTGTCGATCAGGCCCATATCCTCGAGTTTGGTCTTCGTCCGGGAGAAGGTCGCTTTGGAGGCGATGCCGACGTCCTCGCCCCACTTGCTGATGTCGTAGAGCAGCGCTTCGTTCTTGGCCGCCACGAGCAGGGAGATGGTGACCTCGTCGAGGCCATCGCCGTCGCCGCGAGCGGTCTCGAGGGAGTCGAGGATGGCGGTGAAGTCGGCCTCGGCCTCGGGGCTGATCTCGTCGGACAGCGTTTCGCGGACGGCCGTGATCGGCGGCGTACGGAGGTTGAAGTCGGTGGCGTCCTCCCAGCGGCCCGCGTAGGTGTCGTAGGTATCTTCGACGAAGCTCTCGTCGTCCGTGGTGAGCCCGCCGACGCGGTCGTCGGCGTGGACGAGGGCAACGACGCGGTCCTCGCTGACCAGCAGCGAGTTTTCGGGCGCTTCCGCGAGCGTTCGCAGCGACAGCGCGTCCTCGCTGATGAGGTCGGCGGCGTTCGAGGCGACGATGAAGTCGTCCATGACGTCTTTCAGGGTGCGTTCGTCGGCGAGCATGCGGACCGAGGGCAGGTCGCCGTCGAACGCAGTCGCGACGGAAATGAACTCTTCAATGGCATCCCGTGACGGGTTGACCATGTAGATAGTACCGCTCACGTCCTCGAGCACGGACCCGAGGATATCGTCAATTTGGTGATTAAGTAAATTCGAGGTCATGCCTATACAGAAGTAATCGAGAGCGTCGTACTTAATTTTGGTGGCCGTTTTCACGCCAGAACTTCTCTCTCGGGGCCTGTACCGGTAATTTTTGACCAATAATTCGTTAGTTCGCCTATGAAAACGCGATATCACTTCCAGGACCGGCGAGATGAAAACCTCCCAGTCGATCTGTGAGCGAGGCGCGGCCATCGACTCGAGACAAAGGCAATATTCTATCAAAGTTTACAATAACTATATAACGGAAACGTGGCATTACCATATCGTATGGGTGTTCGACACAATCGACTGTGGTGGGTCGTACAGACGGTAGTCGAGAGCGCGGCGAACGGGCGAGGGGCAGATCGGATGTCGCCGCGGTTCACGGCGCGGGCCAAGCGAGTCAGCACGTACGGCGGGCCGTAGTCGCTCACCGATCGAACCGCTTGCTCAGTTCTTTTGACCAGTAGATATCGCCGTCGTAGATTACCGACGCCTCCGTCTCCGCGAGCATCGTCGCCAGCTCCGGCTCCGTCAGCGTAAAGTTCGACTCGTTCCCGCAGAGATAGGCGTAGTCGTTGGTTTCGGTGTGTGGGTAGTAGTACGAGCCGGTCACCCGCGTCGAGTAGCAATCGAGCGACAGCAGGTACTGCCCGTCGTTTTCGCCCTCCCCGAGTTCCTCGAGTCGCGCGGTCGTCGGATTGCGGCTTTCCGCCTGGGTAAGCGAGTGGGTGCCGTCACCGACGACGGCGTAGTCTTTCCCCATCATGATCCGCCGCCGAGCGAGCACCATCGCGCGTTCGATGCTGAAGCCGTGAACCAGTAACTTTGCGAACGTCGATCCGACCTTGACGGCGTGGTCGTTCAACACCTTGGTGACGGTGACCGCGCCCGCGACGCTTCCCTTTTCGATCAGGTTCATGCCCTCGTAGAAGGACCCGCAGGCGTTCAGGAAGAACGTCTGTGCATTACAGCGGTCGAGACTCGAGGTCGCGAGGGTTCCGTCGGGGCAGCACAGTCCGCCGGTTTCGCAGTGGCCGATGTAGTGAACGAAGTCGTTGTCGTCCTCCAGGACGCGGGCGAGGGCGGCCGTCTCGAGGGACTCCGCGACGGTGAGATCGATCGTGAGCTCCTCGGAGCGCCGGCGATAGATTTCGGCGACATCGTCGTGCTCGCCGGCCATCTCCGGATCGTTGAGGACGACACAGATCGAGGTCGAATCGCTCGCCTGCTCGAGGAACTCCAATCGGTTGTGGTAGGCCGTGGGCGTCGATTTGAAAACGTCGATCGGAACGCCGTCCGCGAGCCATCCGTGCGTGCGGCCGCTTCGGAGTTCGGGTTTGACGATATCGACCGAGGCGACCTGGCCGGTGGTGGCCCGACCGCGTCCGGAGCCACTCGATCCGACCGTCGGCGTGGCTTCGATACCCGACACGAATTCGGCGGGGCCGCCCTCGCCCCGATAGAAGTCCTCCAGCGACCGCTCGACCAGTTCCTGTCCCTCGAGCTCCGAGGTTTGGGGCGTGTAAATCATGCTCAACCGGTCGAGCAGGAAGGGCAGCGTCTCGACGCTGTCGTAGGTCGGGGAAACGTACGTCGAGAGGTGCCACTCCGGCAGGCGATGCTTGATCGCCGCGTAGGGGACATCGAGGTAGGTCGCCAACCGATCCTGGGGCGACGCATGATAGAGCACGCTGGCGTCGAGACCAAGGGCCGCGAGCAGACTGCTCTCGGAGAGGGTGGTCCCGTGGGGACCGGCGTTCCGGGCGAGGCAATCGAGGAAGAACGTCTTTCGAAGGAGTCGCTCGACATCGCGCTCGAGATCCGGCATCGGTGACAGTTCCTCCTCGCGGTCGTGATCGCGGAGTCGGAGCCGCGGCCGGTCGGAATCGGCTCCGGCACGAGAGCCCGGTCCATCGTCGGTCGTCCGGACGGTTGCCTGCAGGTAGTACGCCAGCGGCGCGGCCACGAACAGCGACTCGTAGTCCGGCGGGAGGATCAGTTCGATCCCGTGATCCGGCGTATCGGCTCGGATGCAGTCGGGGATTTCGAGGCGTTCGCCGCGTTCGATCAGCGATGGATGACCGCGGAGCGTGGGGTAGGATCGGTCCGGCCGGGTGGTCTTGTGCGAGGCGGCCATGTGCGTGATAGCCTCGGCGATCGCCGACGGGGAGTCCGGCACGGTGATCGTACCGGCGGGGAGTTCGTGGCGACAGCGAACGCCGAGGATGACGCGCGTTCGATCCGGAAAAGAGACGACGATCTCCTCGTAGCCGTCGGTCTTTTCGATCGTCGCTTCCCCGGCGAACTGGAGGTAGGCCTTGATCTCGGTATCGATGTCCACGATGTACTCGCCGGGCGACAGCGCGAGCGGCTCGCCGCCGGGATCGAGTTCGTGCTGTTCCTCGCACCCGAGGGAGAACGCGTAGACGACCGCGTGGGGAAACCGTAGCTCGTCCGTCGTCACGGCGACCGTCTCGTCGACCGGGCGCGAGACGTCGCTGTCGGAACTGCTGACGTCGAGGTCGTCACCAGTGACCGCTAGCTCGGCGTTATCCGCGTCGGTGACGTGGAGAGTGTCGCCATCTACCGCCCACTCGATCATTCGGTTGGCAGAATGTCACTGGGACAAGTTAGTTGTATCGGGGTTCGTGTAAGTGGCATATACAGCCGGTATTCGACCGCTCGGTTACAATATTGATAGGTAATAGCGGTCGGAACAGAACATTGACGAACTGACCCGTCTCGGACGGGGCGTTGTGTCCACCTGCGAGCGGTCGACGGCAGGCAAGCGGTTGGGTCAAGACCTCGTATAGTGGCTCCTCTTGCCGGGGAAAGGTACACTTATGCGGCCGCCAGACTGCATTTCGGATATGGACCACGATCAGGTTCGGGACGTCGATCCCGCCGTTGCCGACGCCCTCGAGGGCGAGGTAGACCGTCAGCGAGAGACGTTGCAGATGATCGCCAGCGAGAACCACGCCAGCGAGGCGGTCATCGACGCGCAGGGCAGTGCGCTGACGAACAAGTACGCCGAAGGCTATCCCGGCGAGCGCTACTACGGCGGTTGTGAGTACGCCGACGCGGTCGAGGAACTCGCGATCGAACGCGCGACGGAACTGTTCGGTGCCGATCACGTCAACGTCCAGCCCCACGCGGGCACGCAGGCAAATCAGGCAGTATACTTCGCGATGCTCGAGCCCGGCGACAAGATCCTATCGCTGGATCTGAACCACGGGGGCCACCTCAGCCACGGCCATCCAGCGAACTTCACGGGCCAGCTCTACGAGGTCGAGCAGTACGAAGTCGATCCCGAAACGGGCTATATCGACTACGACGCCCTCGCCGACCACGCCGCCGAGTTCGACCCGGACATCATCGTCTCGGGCTACTCCGCGTACCCGCGCGAGATCGACTTCGAACGCATCCAGGCGGCAGCCGACGACGTCGACGCCTACCACCTCGCGGACATCGCCCACATCACGGGACTCGTCGCCGCGGGCGTCCACCCCTCGCCGGTCGGCATCGCCGACTTCGTCACCGGCTCGACCCACAAGACCATCCGCGCCGGTCGCGGCGGGATCGTCATGTGCGACGAGGAGTACGCCGACGACATCGACTCGGCGGTCTTCCCCGGCGGTCAGGGCGGCCCGCTGATGCACAACGTCGCCGGCAAGGCCGTCGGCTTCAAGGAAGCGCTTCAGCCCGCGTTCACCGAATACGCCGAGCAGACGGTCGCGAACGCGCAGGCGCTCGGTGAGAGCCTCTCCGAAAACGGCTTCTCGCTGGTCTCGGACGGCACCGACAATCACCTCGTGCTCGTCGACCTGCGTGACAGCCACCCCGACACGTCCGGCAGCGACGCCGAGGAAGCCCTCGAGGAGGCCGGCATCGTCCTCAACGGGAACACGGTGCCCGGCGAGACGCGATCGCCGTTCAATCCGAGCGGGATCCGCGCCGGAACGCCGGCGCTGACCACGCGCGGCTTCGACGAGGACGACTGTCGGAAAGTCGGCGACCTGATCGCCCGCGTCGTCGACGCCCCCGAGGACGAAACCGTCATCGAGGACGTCCGCGCCGAGGTCGCGGCCCTCTGCGACGCCAACCCGCTCTACGAGTAGCCGACGACCGCGTCGCCACGGCCGGTCCGACTGCGAACGCCACTCGCCGGTTTTTCCGCGCGTTCTTCCTGTAGGCTCGAGGCTGTCGAAATCCGCGACCGCGTGTGCTAGACCTCGCGTCGCCGGTCGCCGTCCGTTTCGAGCGAGATCGCGTCGGACCGAATACCTTTTGTCACTTACTAATGTGGGTTGGTAGCATGAGTGACGAAACGGCGACGGCGATGTACCGCACCAGAACCGACGCGCTCACGACCGACGTCGGCGAGGGCCAGCCGGTCGTCTTCGCCCACGGGACGTTGATGGACCGGACGATGTTCGCGCCCCAGCTCGAGGCGCTGCGGGACGGGTACCGGGCGGTCGCCTACGACCTCCGGGCCCGGACCGACCGGTACGCTCCGGGCTACGGTCTCCGGGAGCTGGCCGACGACTGTGACGCACTGCTCGACGGGATCGGTGAGGACAGCGCCGTCATCGCCGGCATGTCGATGGGCGGGTTCATGGGGCTGCGTTTCGCCCTCGAGTATCCCGAGCGGGTCGATGGGCTGGTCTTGATCGATTCGATGGCAGCACCGCACACGGCCGAAGAACGGGCGGTCTACGGCGATCTCGTCGAGCCGCTGGACGGGTCTCACGAGGCGACCCCGCGCGAACTGGCCGACGGCGTGACGGGATATCTCTTCGGCGAGACGACCCGCGAGGAGAACCCCGAACTGGTCGAGACCTGGGTCAATCGCTGGGCGACGTATCCCGGCGCGGCGGTTTACCACGAGCTACACTCGTGGCTCGACCGGCCGGACGTGACCGACCGTCTCTCGGAGATCGATGTACCAGTCCTGATCGTCCACGGCGAAGAGGACCCCTCGATCGCCCCGTCCCGAGCGGAGCCGATGCTCGAGGAACTGCCCGACGCCGAGATGGAACTGATTCCGGAGGCGGGCCACACCGCGAACCTCGAGGGGGCCGAGGCGGCAAACGACGCGATCCGGTCGTTCCTCGACGAGCGGTTCTGATGTGAATATCCACGAACGTGTGCATTTGGGCCGCATATACCGACGTTGTGCGCACCGATCCGGGGATTAATGAGCCCCGCGGCCCCCCACTCAGGTAATGACCGAGATCATCGACGGCAACGCTGTCGCGAGCGAGCTTCGAGACGAGTTAACCGACGCGATCGAGACGCTCGCCGACGCGGGTTCGCGGCCGGGGCTGGCGACCGTGCTCATGGGCGACGACCCAGCGAGCCAGACTTACGTAAACATGAAACAGCGAGACTGCGAGGAGGTCGGCATCGAGAGCCACCACGTCGACGTCGACGGCGACGCGCCGCCGGAGGAGCTGTACGACGCCATCGCGGCTCTCAACGACGACGACGATGTTCACGGCTACATCGTCCAGGCTCCGGTTCCCGACCACGTCGACTACCGCGACGTGATCCGTCGCGTCGACCCGATCAAAGACGTCGACGGCTTCCACCCCGAAAACGTCGGCCGGCTGGTCGCCGGCGACGCCCGGTTCCGTCCCTGTACACCCCACGGCGTCCAGAAACTCCTCGAGGCGGCCGAGATCGACACCGAGGGCAAGGACGTGACCATCGTCGGCCGCTCGGACATCGTCGGCAAACCGCTCGCCAATCTCCTGATCCAGAAAGCCGAGGACGGCAACGCGACGGTGACGGTCTGTCACTCCCGCACGGACGACCTCGCCGCAAAGACCCGCAGCGCCGACATCGTCGTCGCGGCTGCCGGCGTCCCGGAGCTCGTCGACGGGTCGATGCTCGCGGACGGGACGGTCGTCATCGACGTGGGCGTCAACCGGGTCGACGCCGACACGGACAAGGGGTACGAACTCGTCGGCGACGTCGAGTTCGAGAGCGCGAAGGCGAAAGCCAGCGCGATCACGCCCGTTCCCGGCGGCGTCGGCCCGATGACCCGCGCGATGTTGCTCTACAATACGGTCAAAGCGGCGAGCCTGCAGGAATCGGTCGACGTCGAACTCCCCTGATCCGGGCGGCGGGGTCGTCTCGAGGGACGCGTTTCGATCGCTCGATATCGGTCGAATTCGGTGCGCCTCGAGCGTCGCCGCCGTGAATCGGTGACGGGAGTTACTCGTCGAACCGGATCAAATCACGCTCCGCGAGCTGCATGAGGAAGTGCGAGAGCGTCTCGTCGACGGGCTCGACGCGGTCGCCGTCGTGTGCATCGGCGACGGCCGCGGCGATTTCGGCGACGGTGTGGTCGCCGTCGCAGTGTCGCCAGACGGTCGTGCCGACGGCGTCGAGTGTCAGTTCGCGCTCGCGGCTCGTTCCGAAGAGGTCGAACAGGAACTCGTCGAGCCGGTTCCGCGGGGGGCGGCTCCGAACGATGGTCACCCTCGAGTCGCCGTCGACGGTCGTCTCCCGCCAGTCGTCGGCGACTCGTTTCGGAACCGCGGTCGGCCCGTGAGCGCTCATGTGTCGACCGTCTCGGCGGAGTCAGCGTTCCAGAGCACGCTCGCGGTAAAGAGGCCAACGAGCGCGACGAGCGCCACGACGCCAAGGAGCGTCTGCGTCTCGCCGGCGAGTCCGAGTGGGTAGGGCGCTCCTTCCGCATTACCGCTGCCGGTGATATAGAGCGCGCCGATGACGATCCCCATGATCGCCTCGCCGGTGATCAGGCCGGCCGCGACGATCCGGCCCCTCGAGGTCGCGTGCTCGGCGAGCGTACCGTCCTCGTCGTCGCGCCGGGCGACGTAGCGGTCGATCCCGGCCCGGAGCAGGCCGCCGAGGAAGATCGGCGTCGAGAGCGTGATCGGGAGGTAGATTCCCACGGCGAACGGGAGGACGGGGACATCCATGAGGATCAGGACGAACGCGAAGACCGCGCCGATGAGGATCATCCCCCACTGGGCGGAGCCGGTGAGGACGCCCTCGGAGATCAGCGCCATCATCCCGGCCTGGGGCGCGGGGATGGGATCGGTGCCGATGCCGTAGGCCTGGTGGAAGAAGTATAGGATCCAGCCGGCGAACAGCGCCGAGACGGCGATCCCGATCACTTGGGCGATCTGCTGCTTTCGCGGGGTCGCGCCGAGCAGGTAACCGGTCTTCAGGTCCTGGGAGGTGTCGCCGGCGACCGCGGCGGCGATGGCCACGACCGAGGCCGTCATCAGTACCACGACGGGGTCGGCGACGCCGGCCGAGCGCATCGCCAGCGCGGCGATCAGGACAGTCGCGACGGCCATCCCGGAGACGGGGTTCGAGGAACTGCCGACGACCCCGACGAGATACGCCGAGACGGCGACGAAAAGGAAGGCGGCGATGACGGCGATGAACCCGCCGAGCAATCCGACCTGCACCTGCGGGACGGCGACCAGTGCAAGCGCGATCAGAACCGCGCCGACCACGACGAGCTTCATCGGGAGGTCCCGCTGTGTACGCTTCCGGTCGCTCATCGCAGCCGATTCGGACCCGCGGATTTCCGTCGCGGCGGTGCCCAGCGCGTCGGCGATCGTTCCCCGCATCGAGAGAATCGCGTAGAACCCGCCGACGATCATTGCACCCGCGCCGACGTAGCGGATGTACTCGTCCCAGACCTTGTCGGCCTGTACCATCAGCGCCGCGTCGGCGGTCGACTCGGGAACGAAGCCGCCCGTGATGAGCAGCGGGATCAGCATCATCCAGGCGATCAGCCCGCCGCCGAAGACGTAGCCGGCGATCCGGGGTCCGATGATGTAGCCGACGCCGATCAACGCGGGCGTGAAGTCGCCGCCGATGGCGAACCCGTCCGTCTCGCCGGCCGAAAACGCCGTCTGGAGCGTCGTCCGGAATGCGGCCATCCCGTTTGCCAACCACATGTAGATGAAACTCACGAGGAAGCCAAACGAGATGAGTTTCACGCCCTCGTCGCCGCGAGAGCCGGCCTCGAGAACGTCGGCACACGCGGTTCCCTCGGGATAGGGGAGTTCCTCGTGTTTGTCGACGATGAGATAGCGGCGCATGGGGATCATAAAGAGGACCCCGAGCAGGCCGCCGAGGATCGCTACCGACGCGGTGCCGACGATGTCGATGGACTCGTCGAGGAACGTAACGCCGGCGATGGTGAAGATCACGCCGGCCGCCAGCGCCTCGCCCGCGGAGGTCATCGTCTGGACGATGTTGTTCTCGAGGATCGAGCCGCCGATGCCGGCCCGTCGAAGGCCGTAGAAGAGGCCCATACTGATGACTGCGGCCGGGATGGACGCGCTGATCGTCATTCCCGAGCGCATGCCGAGGTACATGTTCGCGGTCAGCATCACGACGTTGAGTGCGAGGCCCATGCCGACCGCCTTGATCGTGAGTTCGGCGACGCTCTTTCCCGCGGGAACGTACGGGGACGGCCCGTCAGCCGTCGACTGTTCGGATGCTGTGCGACTGTCGCTCGCCTCCGGGTGGTTCTCCGATGGTTCGTGTTCCATAGTGGGTGGCCCGGCCACCCTGCGGACGTTCGGTGGGACGACCGATTCGAGACGGCCGTGCCGGT
This sequence comes from Natrinema pallidum, assembly GCF_005890195.1. Classification (NCBI taxonomy): domain Archaea; kingdom Methanobacteriati; phylum Methanobacteriota; class Halobacteria; order Halobacteriales; family Natrialbaceae; genus Natrinema; species Natrinema pallidum. The sequence continues at coordinate 2,288,545 of NZ_CP040637.1, forward strand.
ATCGAACCCGTCGCTAACCGAACCGATTCAGGGCGGTCCGTGCGTCGATTAGTCACTATTCAATCGAGAGTATAAGTGATGCAAGATTTACGACGACCGAGACGGGGGCACCGGTGCCGGCTCGAGGCGTCGGCTCAGCCTCCGAATCGGCCATCGGCGTCCCCGTCGGCGAACTCGAGGGCGTCCAGACGCTCCTGTGCCTGCGTGAACGCGAACTCGTCGCCGCGCAGGCCGTGTGCTAGCTCGCGGGTCGCCTCGACGAGCCGTTCGGCGGTCTCCGGTTCGATGTCGCCGTCGAGCATCCGGACGCGGGTGACGTGTTCGCCGAGCGTCTCGAGGGCGCTCCGTTCGTCGGCGGCGAGATCGCGGTCGGCGGCCCACGTTTTGATGTCGCGGCGGTACTCGCGGACGGCGGTCGCGTACGCGAGCCCGCGGGCCGCCTGCAACGAGCGCGGGACGTCCTCGACCGGCGGCCGCTCGCCCCGATCGGCGTCGCGAAGCAGCGAGAGGAAGTACAGCTCGTCGCGGTCCTCGAGGTGGATCTCGCGGGCGACGATGTCGCCGACGTGGAGGAGTTCGCCCGCGGCGAGGTAGGTATCGTCGAGGTCCCGAAGGGTGCCGGCGTTGACGAACCCGCGTCGGCGAACGTACTCGCGACAGCGGTCGCGCGCCCGCTCGGCGAGTTCGTCGGGGTCAGTCTCGTCGATCGCGTTCCGAACGGGGGTGAGATCGAACGCGACCTGCAGGTCGGTATGTTCGGTCCGTTCGTCGACGCCGACGCTTCGGAGACTCCCGCAGGCCGGACAGCCGACGCTGCCGGTCTCGTAGTACGACCACCGAGTCCCACACGCCTTGCATTCGCGCTCGCCCCGGATTTTCATGGGCGGGGATACGGTCGGAACGGCAAAAGTCCCACCGACCCGCCGCGACCGGGCAGCGAGGGCGCGTGCTCGGTTCGATGGGCCGGTCGAACCCATCGTGTCGTCCCTGTTTCATCACTTCCTGTGACACTTCGGCCCCGTTGATGGTACGCATACGAGGAGGATCATCGATCGGTGGGCATCGTTCAATAGGTCATTAACGGGCAGCACCTGCAGGCCACATCGAAACCAACCGGAACGTCCAACCCGAATATATGTCCCGGAGACTGAACCGGCGAACGTTCGTGACCGCAGCAGGAACAGCAAGCGCGCTCGCACTTGCCGGGTGTGCAGACAGCGGCCCCGGCGGCAACGAGACGGACGACGAGAACAACACGACCGACGATGAAAACGAGAGCGAGGACGGGGGAACCGGCGACGGGACGTATACGCTGACCGTCATGGTCGAGGACGCCGACGGAGCGGTCGAAGGCGCGACCGTCACTCTCGAGGAAGCGGGCATGGGCGGGTCATCGGACGACGAGATGGACAACGAGTCCGATAACGTCTCGGACAACGAGACGATGACCGACGACGGGACGGACAACGTGTCGGACGGCGAGATGGACAACGAGTCCGACAACGAGACCACGACCGACGGCGGCGAGGAGAGTTTCCCGATGGAGGACGAGACCGACGGGGACGGTGGGGTCGAATTCGAGGACCTCGAGGACGGTTCCTACACCGTCAGCGCCGAATACGAGGGCGACGAGACCGAATCGGATGTCGAAATCGACGGCGGCGACGAGGAGGTCACGCTGACGTTCGGCGACGGCGACACCGGCGGTAACGAGAGCAACGAGAGCGACGCCGAGAACAGTTCGTAACCGGTTCCGTCGGGCCCGACCAGGGCCGTGCCCCATCGGTTTCGATCGTCTCGCTCACAACTGACGGCGATTCCGTTTTCGACGCGAGAGTCGAGGTAATCGACGCTGCACGCCGAGCGCTTGCCATCTGAGAGCGGCCGCCCGTTTCGGATCGTTTCGTGACGGAAAGTGCGTCCTTCCGTCCTGAAACGACGCGGCGACGCAGTGCGGAACCCGGCGACAACGACGGTCCGATGCCCGTTGTGTGGAGGTGCCCGCATATTCGTCCACGCGCGTGTGTCCGGGCAGCAGGTCGCCGTCCGCTCGAGTGCGAGCCCCGAACCGGGAAACGGCACGATGTCAGTTCGGCGTAGCGGCTTTTTTCCCCGTCCGCTCGGAAGTCACGGGTATGCGTGACGAAGACGAAATCCGCGAGCAGTACGAGTTCCTCAAAGACCACCTCGAGAGCGACGAGATGCGCCACGACGGCGTCGAGGAGATGTTTACCTACTACAAGCGCGCGATCGGCTGGGTGCTCGAGGAAGAACACATGTGACCACGGCGACGCGCGACGGGAACGCCGCCCCGACCAGTGTCGTTACATTTAAGTACACTCGGCAGAACCCTTCTGGTGACGCTTCGCTTGGAGGGCCGAAGCGTCAGCGGGGACCAATTCAGGGCGGCAAGCGATCGCGTGACATTTTTCCGTCACGCGATCTGCTTTCCTGTTTCGATATCGAATCGACATAGCATCGGCGCTGTCCGTTATTCCGGACCGATACGAGCCCGTGGTGGCGCGGTCGTTACGTATAATTATCCCGGAACGTAACTCACGAACTGTAAACATGAACCGCGCATTATGTGTGGTTCCGCAGACGATTCGTCATGGGTGTTATGGATCGCCGATACTGAAAACGCGTCCTCTCGCTGGTAATAGCCCCCTTTCGATCGAAACAACCCGATAGCCTTATTAAAATTCGACAGTAAGTACGATTGGTACTTTCCCAATGTACGACCTGACAGGATTCCAGCGTGACTTGCTCTACGTCATCGCTGGCGAGGACGAGCCACACGGCCTGGCGATCAAGGAGGAACTCGAACAGTACTACGAAAAGGAGATCCACCACGGACGGCTCTATCCCAACCTCGATACGCTCGTCGACAAGGGCCTCATCGAAAAGGGCCGCCGGGATCGTCGAACGAACTTTTATACGCTCACTCGCCGCGGCCGCCGCGAACTCGAGGCGCGCCGTGAGTGGGAGAGCCAGTACGTCGACCTGTAGCGGGTCCCGGACCCCGGTCGCTTCCGCCGCTGGACGCCCAGGAGTCACGACTGTCGGTCCGCCGTTCCCGGCGGGTCGCTTATCCGTGGTCGTGGCGAACGTTCGGCAGTGAACGAGGTTGCGCTACAGGTCGCGGATGCGCCCCTCGAGGAGACGGTCGTTCGGATGGCCCTCGCGGGCGCGCTGGGGATGTTCCTCGGACTCGAGCGCGAGTGGTCACAGAAATCGGCCGGCATCCGGACGTTCTCGCTGATCAGTCTGCTCGGTGCGGTCTTTACCGTGCTCGTACGTGAGGGTGGGGTCGGCGAGAGTCTGCTCCCGTTGGGCGGCGTTTTAGTGATCGTCCAAGGAATCTTGCTCGCGGTCCAGGGACTCATGCAGGACGACCCCGCGGAGACGGGACTGTCGCTGACGACCTCCGTTTCGATGCTCGTCGCCTACGGCGTCGGTGTCCTGGTTGCCGCCGGATTCATCCTCGAAGGCGTCACCGTCGCCGTCCTCTCCTCGCTCCTGTTGGTGTTAAAACGGGAACTCCACGAGTTCGCCTGGGGACTCTCCCGCGAGGAGATGCGCTCGACCACGGAGTTCGCCATCCTCGCGTTCGTCATCTATCCGGTGCTTCCGGCCACCTACGAGCCCGAAATCGCGGGGCTTACCATCCCGCTCGAGCCACAGGTCATCTGGCTGATGGTCGTCGCCGTCGCGGGGATCGGGATCGTCAACTACGCGATCGTCTCCACCTACGGCGGTCGTGGTATCGCGATCACCGGCTTTTTCGGCGGACTCGCCTCTTCGACGGCCGTCGTCGGAACGATGCTCGATCACGTCAACCAGCGGCCCGACGCGTCCTCGTATGCCGTCGCGGCGATCCTGCTCGCGAACGCCGCCATGGCTGCCCGGAATCTGGCGATCGCGGTCGGCTTCACCGCGGGCGGGGAGACGGATATCCTCGTCGAGGCGATCGTCCCGCTCGGGACCGTCATCCTGCTCGCATTCGCCGTCGCTGCACTCACCGCCGACTGGACCGAATCCGGTCCGATGGAACTCGAGAGCCCGTTTTCGCTGAAGAACGCCCTCGCGTTCGGGGCCGTCTTCCTCGTCGTCCTCGTGTTCGGGTCGCTGGCCGAGACGTGGTTCGGAACGCTCGGCTTCTACGCGACCGCCGTCGCCAGCGGCTTCGTCTCGAGCGCCGGTGCAACCACTTCGGCGGTCGTCCTCTACCGGGGCGGCCAGCTCGGGCCCGCCGAGGCGACGATCGCCATCCTGCTCGCGACCGTCTCGAGCATCGTGGTCAAGGCACTGCTGGCTTCGACCTCGACGAACGACGGCTTCCGGAACCGGGTCGCGGCCTACAGCACCGTGCTGCTCGTGGGTGGGGCGGTCGCGTCGGTGGTTCTCGTCGTCTAGACCGCGAGCACTGTCGTCACCAGCACACGGACGAAAGCGGGACCGTGGCTCAGTTATCGCGGAGTTCGCTCATGTGGTCGATCCGGCGCTGGATGAGGTCGGCGGTACCGATATCGTGGCGCACGCGTAGTCCGTCTTCGCCGGCGACCGCGAGCGCGTCCGCGGCGATTGCCTCGGCTTCGTCGATCGAGTCGGCGACGCCGACCAGCGCGAACGACCGCGAAGTGGTCGTGTAGATACCGTCGTCGCGTTCGTCCACGCTCGCGTAGTAGAGCAAGGCGTCGCCCGCGCTCTCCTCGTCGACCTGTACCTTCGCACCCGCCTCGGGGTCGGTGGGGTACCCCTCCGGCACCGCGTACTTGCAGACCGTCGCCTGCTCGGCGAACTCGAGTTCCGGTGGTGCGTCGCCGTCGCGAGCGGCGGTCAGAATCTCGAGGAAGTCGGTCTCCAGTACCGGCAGCGTGTTCATCGCCTCGGGATCGCCGAAGCGGGCGTTGAACTCGACGACGCGGGGGCCGGTCTCGGTCAGCATGAACTGGCCGTAGAGGATGCCGCGGTAGTCGTCGAGTGCGTCGACGGTGGCCTCGATGATCGAGACGGCGTCCTCGTAGTCCGACTCGGTCATGAACGGCAGGTCGTCGGTCGCGTCGGAGTAACTGCCCATGCCGCCCGTGTTCGGCCCCTCGTCGCCCTCGTAGGCGCGCTTGTGGTCCTGGACTGCCGGCGCGGTGCGGAACTCGCCGTTGGCGACGAACGCCTGAATCGTGAACTCCTCGCCGATCAGTCGCTCCTCTAAGACGATCCGGTCGTAGTCGGCGTCGCGGACGTACGCCTTCCCCTCCTCGGCGGTCACCTGATCGCCGATGACCTTCACGCCTTTCCCGCCGGTGAGGCCGGCGGGCTTGATCGCCAGATCGCCGTCGTAGTCGTCGATGAACGCGCAGGCCGCGTCCATGTCGTCGAACGTCTCGAAGTCCGGACAGCCCGGCACGTCGTTCTCCTGCATGAACCGCCGCTGGAAGGCCTTGTCCGTCTCGATCCGGGCGTCGGCCTCTTTTGGCCCGAAGGGGTAGACCCCCGCGGCCTCGAGCGCGTCCGCGACGCCGGCCTCGAGCGGCGCTTCCGGACCGATGACGGCGATCGTCGCATCGATCTCCGTGGCGTAGTCGACGACGGCGTCGGGGTCGGTCGTCTCGAGCGTCTCGAACCCGACGGCGATCCGGGCGATACCGGGATTCCGATTGCCGGCACAGGCGTACAGGTCGGCCTCGCTGTCCTCGAGCGCACGGGCGATGGCGTGTTCGCGGCCACCGCCGCCGATCAGGAGCACGGTCTCTCGCATGGTCGATAGCGGAACGCACGAACCTGTAAGCGTTGCTCTTTCCTCGAGTCGAAAGTATACACGATCATGGCTACGCGACCGATCGCGTTCCGCTCGAATCGATAGAAAATATATGCCGCTTGGTTGTGATATCCCGTTCATGAACCGCCGCCCGTTCCTGCAGGCCCTCGCCACTGGTGGTACCCTCCTCTCGGCCGGCTGTACCGAGTCGCTTCCGCTCACTCGGTCGGGGTTGGAGACCGACGACGTGTTCGAAGAGTACTGGTACGAAGAGACGGATCTCCGCGTCCAGTTCCGCGATGACGTCGACGTAGAGCGGGCGATCCTCGTCGATTCCACGACCGACGAGGAATTCGATCGCGTCGAGGGACCGGGCGGAACCGTTCGCTTCCCCGTGATCTTCCCGAATCGGCTCGAGACGGTCTCCTCCAGTTACCCGGGACTTCGCGTCCGAGCCGAGACGCCGGACGGGACGGCGCACCTCTCCGTCTGGGAAGTGATCCACGGCGTGACGAGAGCCGTCGAACCGCTCCCGGACGGTCGCGCCAGGTTCACGCTCGAGAAACAGGGCGATGCGCCGCTTCTCGCGCGCTTCGTCGCGATCTACGGCGACGTTCCGAACCCGACGGTCGATCCGCAGGCCGACTCGTTCGACCCGTCGACGTTCGACCCGGGGCCGGGCGTTATCGGTATCGAGGAGAATCGACCGCTCTCACCGTCGAGAACCGATCTCGTCGTCCCGCCGGGCGAGACGAAACCGTTCGAAACGACCTACGCGCCGTTCGCGTTCCCCGACGGTGTCGACGCGGCCGACTGTGCCGGGGACGAGCGAACCGGCAAAATCACCGTCGTTCCCGGTTCCGGCGGCAGCATGGCCTACGACTTTACGTATCGCCTCGAAGGCGAGCCGGTCAACCTCGAGGGACGAGCGGCGGCCTGTCCCGACTCCGTCGTCGACTCGAACTGACGCACACGCGGCTTCAGGTCCTGAAGCTGCGGGGGCTACCTTACGGCATCCGAAACGGAGTGTCACGTATGGGCGAGGATTGCGACGTCGAAACTATCAGGAGCGTTCTGGAAGACGCCGTCGCCCGGTCGATCCTCGTTCACGCTCACGGGGTTCGAAGGATGGAAACTGCGGGGCGCATCCTTGCCGTACCGCGGTCGAACGATCTCGTCAGGCGTAGAACAGCGGCGGTCGCCGATCGCCTCCGTACTCCTCGTCGGGGAGGTGGGACTCGAGCGCCCCCTCGTCCGCGTCGCCCAGCAACTGATCCAGCACGTCCACGGCCGCGTCGCGGTGTAGCGGCTGGTTGTCGTTCCCACACTGGTCGTCCATCACGCAGGCCGGACAGCCGTCGACGTTCCCGCAGTCGCAATCCGCGATGAGTTCTCGAGCGCGCTCGGCGACGGCCTCGTAGTTCTCGTAGATCGCCCGTGCGAAGCCCAGTCCGCCCTCGATGCCGTCGTAGATGAACCAGCCACTGGCGGGGGGACGCTCGAGACCGCTCGCGATCTCCCGTACCGTGGCCTCGGCGGCGGCGATGTTTCGCGGCGCACCGTCGCCCCCACTGCCCGCGGTTCCGAACTGGGACCTCGCGTCCGCATCCGTGTCTGTCTCCTGATCGAGATGCGAGTCGATCGTCAGGGTCGCGAGCCCACCGAGGTCGCGCTTGTCGACCATCAACTCGAGGGGTGCAACGCCGATCGTCGCGTGCTCGGCGGCGTGGAGCCCGCCCGCGTAGCCCAGATGGGCCGCCCCGCCAGCCCGTCCTCGAGTTCGGGCACCTCGAAGCTCCGGTATTTCTCTCTCAGCGCAGCCTCGACGCGCGAGGGTACCTCGAGCCAGCACAGTTGCGTCTCCATCTCGAGCGGCGGGTTCTCGGTTGGGATTCCCTGCTCCGTGCGCTTGCCGCCGTGAACCGCGACCTTGTCGTAGCTGCCGTGATAGACCAGCACCCGGCCGCGGCCGAAGTGCAGCGTGAACTCGCCGATGTCGCGGGACTCCTCCGAGACGGCGTCCAGCACCGTCACGTCTCCGATTATCTAGCTGACGACTTCCGGATCGTGCGTTATTATAGTCGTTCGGTCGCTACAGTACGGGTAATGCGACAGTATCTCGATCTCGTCGAGACGGTCCTCTCCGAGGGCACGCACAAGCCCAACCGGACCGGCGTCGACACGATTTCGTCGTTCAGCGAGCATTACGAGGTCGATTTGCGGGAGGGGTATCCCCTGCTCACGACCAAGGAGATGGACGGCTACCGCTGGAACTCGATGCTGCATGAAGTCTGCTGGTATCTCTCCGGCGCGGAACACATCCGCGACCTCCGCGAGGAAACGAAAATCTGGGACGCCTGGGCCGACGACGAAGGACGGCTCGACACCGCCTACGGTCGCTTCTGGCGGCGGTTCCCGGTTCCCGAGGACGACGCCCGCCTCGAGGGCGAGTCCTGGCCCGACGAGACCCACCAGTGGGTCACCGAGGAGGGAGACGGTCGGAAGACGTTCGATCAACTGCAGTACGTCATCGACACGCTCTCCGACTCGCCGAACTCCCGGCGGCTGGTCGTCAACGCCTGGCATCCCGCCAACGCGGCCGTCTCGACGCTCCCGCCCTGTCACTACTCGTTCGTCTTCAACGTCCAGGGCGACCGGCTGAACTGCCATCTCACCCAGCGCTCGGGCGACACCGCACTCGGCATCCCGTTCAACATCGCGGCCTACGCGCTCCTGACGAAAGTGATCGCCCAGCAGACCGGCTTCGAACCCGGCACCTTCGCCCACACCGTCGTCGACACGCACGTCTACTGTGGCCGCGGCGAGCGCGGCAAGTGGTACGCCGACAACCTCGCGGCGCTCCAGTCGAGGCTGGCCGACGTCGACGACCGCGATGAGTACCGCGAGGTCCGCGAGTGGCTCGAGTCCGAAGCCCCGCCCGAAGCCGAGGGCGACGAGCGACTCGATCACGTCCCCGGCCTGCTCGAGCAACTGTCGCGAGCGCCGCTCGCACGGCCCACGCTCGAGGTTGCGGACGTCCCGATCGACGAACTCTCGCCCGAGGACGTCGAGCTTCGGGGCTACGAGTCCCACGACGACCTCACGTTTTCGGTGGCCGAATGAGCGACACGCGGGACGCGACCCTGGCTTTCGAGACCGACTGCGAACTCGTCGGTATCGTCGCCGTCGCGGACAACGGCGTCATCGGACGCGACGGCGACATGCCCTGGCACGTTCCGGCCGACCTCCAGCACTTCAAGGAGACGACGATGAACCACCCGGTCATCATGGGCCGGGTGACCTACGAGGGGATCCTCGAGACGCTGGGGGAGCCACTGCCAGGGCGGACGACCGTCGTGTTGACGAGTCGGGACCTCGAGACGCCCGACAACGCCGTGGTCGCGAACGGACTCGAGGAAGCCGTCGATCGGGCCGACACGGCCGCGCAGGAGCACCACGGCGACGCCGATCGGATTTTCATCGCCGGCGGGGCGACGGTCTATGAGGGGTTTTTCCCCGTGCTCGATCGGCTGGTCGTGACCGAAGTCCACGACGAACCTGACGGCGACACGTTCTTCCCCGCCTGGGATCGGGGGTCGTGGAGGGAGGCGTCTCGAGACGAACACGACGGGTTCGCGTTCGTGGAGTACGTCCGCGAGCGGTAACCGGACCCGCTGGCCGCGACGACGGACTCGCGACGCGTTTCGGCGGCGGTGTGTCCACACTGCCGACCCACGCGTGCTCTTTCCGGGGACATAATGCGATGTTTCACGACCGGGCCCCTCGACCCCCGGCACATGCTCGCGCCTCGAGCGGCTCCTCGAAGGGTATGCCCCTCGTCGGCGGCGGACCAGGACGGGAAGGCGCTCGATGTGGCCACTGAGAGAGTGAAACGACGGGCGCAAACCGTTGCTCGGGCGCGGAACCGGACCCGGGATTCGTCGCTCGTCTCGCGGCGTTCACGTTCGCTGAACTGTCCGGCGAAAGCACCTCTTGGTCCCCGAAACGGTCCGACCGAATCGTGACGGTGACTACAGGTGCTGACTCACCTGCCCCGTTCGAGGAGGGGAGACCGGCATCGATCCTGCTCTCGACACCGATGGGGCAGTCAGAGCGTCTTTGCCCGGTTTCTCACGGGACTTATCCAACTTTGATGAGACCTCTCTCGAGGGTCACGTTCCTGTCGGTGCCGCCGTCTTTCAGCACAGTCCGACATCGATAGCGACCGCTTCAATATTCCGGTGTTTGAGCCCCAAAAGGGGCTGTTTCTGGAGTATAGGCCACCATAGAATGTGAAACGATCGGGCTCCCTTTTCCGATACTCCGGTCTACGGTCATGTGCCCCGATCGAGGGGACAAGTGAGAGACATGACAGACGAAACCGATAGCGGACTATTCGACGACTCGCGGCGATCGTTCATGAAAAAGAGTGCCCTTACTGCGGGCGCAGTAGCGCTCGGAACCGCAGGTGCGGGGACTGCAGCAGCTCAAGACGGTGGCAGTGTCGTCGTCTTCGGAGACGACTACGAGCCCGGCGTCGACCTCACCGTTGTCTCGGCGCTGAACGACGGAACGAAAGACGAACTGTTCAGCGAGGCCGGTCTGGAAGACGAGTTCGACACGCCGGACGACTGGGATGTCTACATCATCAACTACGACGTTGGCGGCTCCGCCCCGTCGCTGGGATTCCTGATGTCGGAAGACGTCGACCTCAGCGCCGGTGATAGCGAGACGATGGGCGCGGACGGGCAGTTCCGCGATTCCGAACTGAGTCTGGTCGAGGCTACCCCCGGCGAGACCGGCGGCGGTGGCGATGGCGGTGGCGGCGGCGACAGCGAGACCGAATCGGATGAACCGATGGGAGACGGCGGCAACGAGAGCGGCGGCGGCAACTAGAGCGCGGTTTCCGTTTTCTCCGTTTTGATCGCCGTCGACAGCGAGCAAGTAGCGGTGTTCGGTGCCGGATCTCCTGTTGTTTTTAGCCGCGTCGGCCGTAGGTCCGTCCATGACCGATCCGACCCGGCGCAATCGGCTCGACGAGGAGGAGAGCCCGTATCTGCGCCAGCACGCGGACAACCCCGTCAACTGGCAGCCCTGGGACGAAACTGCTCTCGAGGCGGCCCGCGAGCGCAACGTACCGATTTTCCTCTCGATCGGCTACTCGGCGTGTCACTGGTGTCACGTTATGGCGGAGGAGAGCTTCGAGGACGAGGCGGTCGCAGAGGTGATAAACGAGAACTTCGTCCCGATCAAGGTCGACCGCGAGGAGCGTCCCGACATCGACAGCATCTACATGACCGTCTGTCAACTCGTGCGCGGACAGGGCGGGTGGCCGCTCTCGGCGTGGCTCACGCCCGAAGGCAAACCGTTCTTCATCGGGACCTACTTCCCTCGCGAGGGCCAGCGCGGTCAGCCTGGCTTCCGCGATCTCTGCCAGCGCATTAGCGACTCCTGGGAAAGCGAGGAGGACCGCGAGGAGATGGAGAACCGCGCCCAGCAGTGGACCGACGCCGCGAAAGACCAACTCGAGGAGACCCCGGACACCGCGGGAGTCGGTGCTGAGCCGCCCTCGAGCGCCGTGCTCGAGACGGCCGCGGACATGGTGCTCCGCAGCGCCGACCGCCAATACGGTGGGTTCGGCTCCGGCCAGAAGTTCCCCCAGCCCTCGCGACTGCGCGTCCTCGCACGGGCCTACGACCGCACCGGTCGCGAGGAGTACCGCGAGGTCTTCGAGGAGACGCTGGACGCGATGGCCGCGGGCGGGCTCTACGATCACGTCGGGGGCGGGTTCCATCGGTACTGCGTCGATCGGGACTGGACGGTCCCCCACTTCGAGAAGATGCTGTACGACAACGCCGAGATCCCGCGGGCGTTCCTTTCGGGTTACCAACTGACGGGCGAAGACCGCTACGCCACCGTCGTCTCGGAAACGCTGGAGTTCGTCGATCGGGAACTGACCCACGACGAGGGCGGCTTCTTCAGCACTCTCGACGCCCAGAGCGAGTCGCCCGAAACTGGCGAGCGCGAGGAGGGGGCGTTCTACGTCTGGACGCCCGCGGAGGTCCACGAGGCACTCGACGACGAGACCGACGCCGCCCTCTTCTGTGCCCGGTTCGATATTTCGGAGTCGGGCAACTTCGAGGGACGGAACCAGCCCAACCGCGTGGCTACCGTGTCGGAACTCGCCGACCAGTTCGACCTCGCGGAACACGAAATCCTGAAGCGACTCGACTCGGCCCGCCAGCGGCTGTTCGAGGCCCGCGAGGAGCGGCCGCGACCCAACCGTGACGAGAAGATCCTCGCGGGCTGGAACGGGCTGCTGATCTCGACCTACGCCGAGGCGGCGCTGGTACTCGGCGCGGACGACTACGCCGACACTGCCGTCGACGCACTCGAGTTCGTCCGCGATCGCCTCTGGAATGAGGACGACCAGCGGCTCTCGCGGCGCTATAAAGATGGAGACGTCAAAGTCGACGGCTATCTCGAGGATTACGCCTTCCTCGCCCGTGGCGCACTCGACTGCTACCAGGCGACCGGCGAGGTCGACCACCTCGCGTTCGCCCTCGAGTTGGCTCGCGTCATCGAGGCCGAGTTCTGGGACGCGGACCGCGGGACCCTCTACTTCACGCCCGAGAGCGGCGAGTCGCTGGTCACCCGGCCGCAGGAACTCGGCGACCAGTCGACCCCCTCGGCGACCGGGGTCGCGGTCGAAACCCTCCTCGCCCTTGACGAGTTCGCCGCGGAAGACTTCGAGGACATCGCCGCGACCGTCCTCGAGACCCACGCGAACGAACTCGAGTCGAACGCGCTCGAGCACGCGACGCTCTGTCTCGCCGCCGACCGACTCGCGGCCGGCGCGCTCGAAGTGACCGTCGCGGCCGACGACCTGCCGACCGCGTGGCGCGACCGCCTCGCCTCGCAGTACTACCCCGACCGGCTCTTTGCGCTGCGGCCGCCGACCGAGGACGGACTCGAGGCGTGGCTCGAGACGCTCGGCCTCGAGAACGCGCCGCCGATCTGGGCGGACCGGGAGGCCCGTGACGACGAGCCGACACTGTACGTCTGTCGGGAACGGACCTGCTCGCCGCCGACTCACGACGTGGCCGACGCGCTCGAGTGGCTCGGCGAGAACACCGATGCCGGTGGCTCGAACGAGACGACGGCCGACGAGTCGGGCAGCCCGTTCTAGGGCCGGGACTCGAGGGCCGACGCGGATGGACGCGTGGAGAGCGATTCAAAAGACGATCCGTTCGAGGCTGACGCCGGCGGCGTTACGCGAGTTCGTCCTCGAGTCGATCGGCCAGCCAGACGGCCGGTGGCACGTCCTCCTCCTCGACGAAGCGGACGAGTTCCTCGCCGTCGTCGGTTTCGACGACGATCGTCGGAATGTACTCGATGCCGTATTCCTCGACCCCCGGCCCTTGTTTGTCCTGATCGACGCTGACCTCCTCGATACGGTCCTCGGGGACCGCGGCGGCCTCGAGCGCCGCGCCGAAGTCGGGCAGGAGCGCGCGACAGTCCGTACACCAGTCGCCGCCCCAGACCGTGTACATCAGTTCGTCGCTATGGGCCGCGAGCGTGTCGACCGCGTCCTCGTAGCTGGCCGCATCCCACGTGGGGTTCGGCCGCATGGTCTCGAGACTCATGTGAACGGCTTGCGTCCGGGCGGGCTTAACGGCGATGCTTCGACGGCGGTCCGGCTCGGGCCGCTTGCCGACCGCCGGGATTCGTGGCGGGGCGGCGATCACTCGAACGTCTGGAACTCGACGGTTCGCCCCTCGGGGTCGGACGCGAAGAACTGGTAAATATCGTACGTGTCGTTGAACCGTGGTTCGCCGTCCGCACGGGCCTCCAACTGCGCGTACAGTTCGTCGACACCGTCGCGGTCGTCGAAGACGAACGTGATGATCCCCTCGGTATCCGCCTCCGAGCCGGCGCAGAAGCCAACGCGGAACGAGCCCGCTTCGAGGATGGTACATCCCGGCTGCTCGAGCCAGATGTCGGCACCGAGATCGCGATAGAACTCGATCACGTCGTCGTGGTGTGCCGTCCGAAAGAACACGATACCGTCCATACCGGCTACCTGTGTCACAGTGACACAAATCGGCTGCGGTTGGCGGGCGGTCATCGCCGGCCGTGTCGGGCCGGGGCGCGAGCACCGACCGCCGTCACTCTCCGGCGGGTTCGACCGGTCGCGCCGATACACCGGCACGTCCTGCCTCTGTCCAGCATGGGTTTACGTCTGGAAACCGTATCGCGGGCCAATGAAAGGGAGCATCCTGGACACGATCGGCTCGCCGCTGGTCCAGGTCGACTCGCCAGCGGGTGCGACGGTCGCCGCGAAGATCGAATCGTTCAACCCTGGCGGCTCGGCGAAGGACCGGCCGGCCCGCGAGATGATTCGGGCCGCCGAGCGCGACGGGCTGATCGAACCCGGCGACTGGCTCGTCGAGCCGACGAGCGGCAACACCGGCATCGGACTCGCGCTCGTCGCGGCCGCCCGCGACTACGACCTGACGATCGTCATGCCGGCGGACAAGTCCACCGAACGCCAGCAGCTGCTGTCCGCTTACGGAGCCGACCTCGAACTCGTCGAGGGGGAGATGGCCGACGCCCGCGCTCGAGCCGAGGCACTCGAGGCCCAGGGCGCGGTCCAGCTCGGGCAGTTCGAGAACCCCGCGAACCCTAAGGCACACTATCAGACGACCGGCGAGGAGATCGTCGAACAGGTCGGCGACCGCGAGGTCGACGCCTTCGTCGCCGGCGTCGGAACCGGTGGCACGATCTCGGGCATCGGCCGCCGGCTCCGCGAGGAGTTCCCCGACGTCGAGATCGTCGCCGTCGAACCCGAGCGCAACGCCGTCCTCTCGACCGGCGAAGCCGGCGGCGACGAGTTCCAGGGGATGGGGCCCGGTTTCGTCAGCGACAACCTCGACCTCGAGCTGCTCGATCGCGTCGAGACCGTGCCACTCGAGGACGCCGAAGACGAGTGTCGTCGTCTCGCTCGCGAGGAGGGTGTCCTCGTCGGTCAGTCGAGCGGTGCGACGAGTCTCGTCGCCCAGCGTGTCGCACGCGAGATCGCCGAGCCGGACCTCGACTGTCCGGAGGTCCCGACCGCGTTCGACGAGGGCCAGCGGCCGGCCTCGCCGGAGACCGACGGCGGACGGACGGCCGACGACTGCCCGCTCGTCGTCACCGTCTTCTGGGACAGCGGCGAACGGTATCTCTCGACCGGCCTCTTCGACTGACGCCTCGGCCTTGCGGCCGTCAGTGACGCACGGAAGCGCGGCCGAAAACGCACCCGCCGTAACGAAAACCTTTCTTTCAGCTAGCCGAATGCCTTTTACTTACGAGTGCGTATTGGGTAGTACTATGACAGCCCCCTCGAGACGCGCCCTGCTCTGTGGAACCGCATCCGTGATCGCGCTGTCCGCCGGTTGTCTCGGCGACGACACCGAGGACTCGCCGTCGAACGAGACCGAACCCGACGACGGCGATCCCGGAACGCCGTCGGGCGATGACGACGGCCCCGAGGACGGTGACGACGCCGACGGGAAAGCCACCGAGTTGGCCGGCTCCGACTCCCGAACGTACCGGTACTCGAAGCGGTCGACGTCGCCCCGGCTGAACATGCTCGGGGACGATGCAGCAGCCACCGACTGGCTCGCCGAGCACGATCGAACCGGCGACTCCCTCGAGACGTTCGTCGACGAGACCGATTTCGAGACATCGGTCCTCGTGTCACTCGAGGCCGGCGCTCCAAACCCCTGCCACGAACTGGCGCTCGAGTCGATCGCTGCCGAGGACGAGCAGGTCGTCCTCGATGGGGCAGTCCGCGAGACGAGCGACGACGACGAGGCCTGTATCACTCAAGAGACGACCGTCGGACGCCTCGTTCGGGCGACGTTCGATGGACAGCGCCTGACGAACGTCTCGGTGACCATCGTGGACCGGAACGGCGAGTCGCACCAGGTGTCTGTGTCGCACGATACCGCGTCCGAGAGCGCGGGTGCCGAGTCGTCGAATAGCTCGACCGAGACAGCCGACGACGAGTAGGGTCGCACGTCACCGAGACAGTCGTCGGGATGTCCGTCGAGACCGGCCTCGAAGCCGACTTACGAGTATTCGGCTTCGGTCACCCGGACGACGAGGGTGTCCTCGACGTCCCGGAGATCGTACTCGGGGACATCGCCGTCGACCCGGCGTACGTACAGCGGTTCGACGAGTCTGTGTGTCGGCTCTGCGACGCCCGCCCGCTCGGCCTCGCCCGGGTCGCCCTCGGTCCCCGTCTCGGGGCCGACGGACGCCTTCGCGCCGCCATCGGCGTCCGCCCTCGAGTCGCCGGTCCCGGTAGCGTCGTCGGCAGCCGGCTCCGAACCCGCGCCCACTCGCTCGAGGCCGTAAACCTTGCAGAATTCGGCGGTGGCCGCGGGCTCGAGGTCGCCGTTCCGGAGCTGCGTGGCCAGCGACCGCGAGAGCCAGTCCTCGTCGCTGATGCTGGGGTCCTGAACGAGCGCCTCGTCGACGAACCTGGTGAGATACCAGTTCAGGTCGTTCAGCAGCGAGACGGCAGCGCCGATACTGACCGTCCGGACGGCCAGCGAGTTCTCGACGGGGCGCTCCAGGTCGTAGGTCGACAGCGCCTCGCGAGCCGTTTCGCGCGAGAGGAGTTCGTACTGGAGGTTGGTCCCGGCCTCGCCGATGAGACAGACGCGAGTCACTATCATGTGGTGGGAGCGACGACGTAATGTCGGTTTCGGCTTGTAAACGGGGCCATCGCGACCACCGCTCGCTGCGGAGCGACGGGCTCCCTGACTGCGACGGTGATCGACGTCCTCTTCGGTCCTATCCCGGCAGTGGCTCGTCGGGCTGTCTCCGAGCGGAGGACACGGCGTGTCGCGGACCGGTTCAGGGGTCGACCAGTTCCGCAGCCGCCGCCGCGTCTTCGGCGCGCTCGAGCAGGTCGTCGGGCTCGGCGTCCAGCAGCGGTTTCAGTCGGGCGTTGGTCTCGACCTGATCGGGAGTGACGCGGTTGCAGCCGGCGTCGATCGTCGAGTCGGTGAAGGTGCCGATCTCGCGGGCTTGGGCGACGATGTACTGTTTGTCGCTGGTCAACAGCGGGCGGTGGATCGGAAGGCGGGTCGCACGGCTTGTGACGCCGAGATTGCGGATCGTCTGGCTCGACTTCTGGCCGGCCGCCTCGCCGGTGACGATGCCGTCCGCGTCGATGCGTTCGGCCAGCGTCTCGGCGGCGCGGTAGAAGAATCGCCGCAGGGAGAGCATACGACCCTGTTCCATCTCCTCGACCAGCAGAGCCACCGTTTCGCCGCCCGGAACCCGATAGACCTGCATGTCGAAGTTCGGCGCGTACGCAGAGAGGATGCGCACCGTTTCCATCGCGCGGGCCTCGTGGTCGATCCCGCCGTAATCCCCGAGGGCGACGTACGCCGGGACGACCGGACTCCCGCGTTTCATCATTTCGTAGGCTGCGACCGGCGAGTCGATCCCGCCGCTGACCAGCGCGATGACCGGCTCCTGGGAACCAAGCGGGAGCCCGCCCGGCCCGTCGACCTGCTCGAGGTAGACGAACGCGATGTCGGCGCGTACCTCGATGCCGAACGTGAGATCGGGATCGTCGAGGTCGACCGCGGGCTCGAACTCGTCGTCGACGGCCTCCCAGATCGCGTTCCCGGCGTCGCGAGCCAGATCCTCGCTGTCGTAGGGCAGACTCTTGTCCGCCCGGCGGGCGTCGACCGCGAACGTCCCGCCGTCGTAGTGTTCGCGGGCCGTTTCCACGACCGCCTCGAGGATGCGCGCCTGCTCCGTGCTGACCGTCAGGGCGGGGCTGGCGGAGACGACGCCGAAGGCGTCCGTTGCGGCAGCAGTCGCCGCTTCGACGGCGTCCTCGGTCGTGTGGATCAGCGGCCGGTTCCACCGGCGCTCGACCTCGCCCGGAACCGACCGATCCGCCAGCAAGGCCTCTATGTTCTCCGCGAGGAGGTCCTCCATGTACCGCTTGACAGTATTGCTCTTTGTGTTGAGGTCCCCGTGGCGGATGAGGACGGTGTCGGCTCCCGGTGGGTGCATGGACTGTGATAGATGGTTGAGGCTATAAGGGCATTACGAGGACGGGATTCGGCCGAGGAGCCGCCAGCAACTCAGACGATGGAGTCGTCGACCGTCGGGCTCAGGTGGCCGGTGTAGGAGTAGATACCGGCGACCAGAACGGCCCCGGCCAACAGCGGGATGAGCGCGCTGAGCGCGTACAGCACGTCGTACCCGACCGCGGTAGCGAAGGGGAGCGATACCAGCGGCCCGAGACCGCCGCCGACGTCGCCGAAGATGTTGTTCGTTCCCATCGCCCTGCCCATCCGATCCTCGGGCGTGAGGTCGGCGAGGAGGGCCGTCAGCGGGCCGCCGACGCCGCCCTGTCCTGCCCCGATAAGGGCACACGCGAGGACGACGGCTCCGAACGAAGGGGCGACCGTGAGCACGGCGAACCCGGCACAACTGATCGTCAGAAAACCGATCAGGACGGGCACGCGGGCACCGACGACATCGCTGAGCTTGCCGCCGACGATAGTAAAGGCCGCACCCGAGAGCGCGGAGACCGCCATCAGCAGCCCCGAGGTTCCCTGTTCCCCGTAGTCGATGCCGTGGCCCGCGACCGCGAGCGACAGCGTCAGCGACTCGGCCTCGAGATAGAGGACGAGCGTCGAGAAGAGGACGCCGATGTACGCGAAATAGAGCCCGAAGTTGACCAGGCCGACGGTGAGTGCGGGGAGCGTCGTCTCGAGGTCCCAGGGGCTGATCGACGACCCGGCGGCTTCGACGTGGGTTTCCGGAACGATGAAGAAGGCGATGACGCTCGCGAGGGCGGCGAAGGAGGCCGCGAGAACGAACGCCGTCGCGTTGCTGTAGGCCTCGCTGACGAGCCCGCCGAGAACCATGCCGGCGGGGAAGCCGAACGTGATCCCGGCTCGGACGATGCCCATGCTCGTCCCGCGCGAACTGGCGTCGCTGATGTCGGCGGTGATCGTGTAGGCCGTCGCGAACACGAGCGCGCTCCCGACGCCCCAGCAGACCCGCGCGAGGACGAACCAGAACTCGGGCACCGACGACGTGATCGCGACGACGTAGCCCGCGGTCGCGGCCCCCTCGATCGCCAGCCCCGCGACGAACGGTTTCCGGGTCCCGATCCGGTCGACGAGCGCGCCGGCCGGGCCGTTCGCGACCAGCCGCGTCCAGCGATTCGCCGAGAGGATGACGCCGACCATGAACGCCGAGATGCCGAGCACCTCGCCGAGGTTCGGGAGGATCGGGAAGACGACGCCGCCACCGAAGCCGACGAAGAAGGTACTCGCGACGACGGCGTAGACGATGCGGTTCGAACTGGCAGATATCCGTGACATCGGTGATCGTTCTCGAGTACTGTTTCGAAACGGCAATCGCGACGGCAAGAAATGTGTCGGTACATAAATACATGACCGAATCCGACAGTTCTGTCGCCGCTCGAGTTATCACTCAAAACCGTGGCTCACGTTGGATCGCTGCTCGGCAGTCCGAGCACGAGCGATGAGTGAGATCGGGTGACCTGTATCCCCGTACAATAGAGCACGTACGCAGAACTGAAGAAGAGAAGCAGCCCGAAAAGAAGGAAAAGCGTATGGATCGTTCCTCCCGCGCTCAGACCGCTGCCGACAGTGAATACGAATCCGATACATAGTCCGAAAGCGCCGAGAATGGTTTTGAATACCACTGCAAAACGGGTTCCATTGCCCTGTGGTGGTTCGTCTCCGCCGGTTGACTCTGCTGAATCCATCCAGTGATACGTATTACTACAGCGATGAAAGACTTTGCCGAGAAGGGGGTGTGTTAATAGGCGGCCAACAACTACGTTCTCAGAACGTCGAGAGGTCGCCCTCGATCACGCTACGCGTGATTTCGGTCACGTTCGCGAGTTCCCGATCGACGATCGCGGCGGCGTCGTCCTCGACATCCGACACCGCGACGCCCTCGTCGGTGACGACCTGCACGTCGGCGACGTGGGGCTGGTCGATCGGCCGGCCGATCTGTGACAGGAGCCGCACGCGCAGGTCGCGGATGCCGTCGACCTCGCTGACGACCTCTTCGGCGATCTCCGTCGAGAGCAGGTTGTAAATCTTCCCGATGTGATTGACCGGGTTCTTGCCGCTGGTCGCCTCCATCGACATCGAACGGTTGGGCGTGATGAGTCCGTTCGCGCGGTTCCCGCGGCCGACGGAGCCGTCGTCGCCCTGCTCGGCGGACGTTCCGGTGACCGTGAGATAGATCGACCCCTCGTCGTAGTCGTCGGCCGTGTTGACGTGCACGTCGACATCGCGGTCGGTGTGTGCGCGCGCAACGTCGTCGACGAAGTCCCGGACGGACTCGACGGCCTCGGCGTAGTCGTCGAGATCGGCGACGTACTCGTCGACCATCGCCGCCGCGACGGTGACATCGATCTCGTCGCCCTCGCGCTTGCCCATGATCTTCACGTCCGGGCCGAGTTCGGGGTTCTCGTCGGCGTACTCCCCGTTCAGTCGTCGCTCGGCCTCGAGAACGATCCGTTCGGTTTCGGTCAGCGGCGCGTGGCCGACGCCGAAACTCGTATCGTTGGCCATCGGGACGCTCACTTCGTCCTCCCCGAAGACTTCCTGCAGGTCGCCGCTCCCCTCCCCGAGTTTGACGTCGACCACGACGTCCTCGCCGACGGTCAGTTGGGGGATGTTCTCCTCGAGGTACTCCCGTGCCGCCCGCAGGGCGATGGTTTCGGCGGGGATCGTCTGGCCTTCGTAGTGTTTGGTCGCGCGGCCGACGATCAGCAGATAGATCGGGTCGACGACCTCGCCGCCGCCGAAGGCGGGCGCTGCCTCGCCGGCGACGAGTTGCGTCTCGTCGGTGTTGAAGTGTAGTACTTCACCGACGCGATCCAAGTACTCGCGTGCGAGCGCCCCCGCGACGCTCTCGGCAATGCCATCACAGATAGAGTCGGGATGTCCGATCCCCTTTCGTTCGACGATTTCGACCTCCTGATCCTCGACCGCTTGCCGATCGATAGACTCGATCCGGATATTCCGCTCGCTCATTGGCGGCTCTAAACGGAGCGAGGTGGTATAACTTGCGAAAACAGACACGAGATGGAAAATGCTTATCGGTTATGTATCTGTCGGCGAACGGTCGATAGCAACTGAAACGATTCACATACTGATCGTAACACCGTCCTGCGATCAGGTGTGCATTGACGTTCAGTTACTACTCTATTCGGCCCCCAGCAGCAAGCCGAGATAGGACGTCCGAAGCTGGTCGTCTGGCTCCAGTTCGAGCCGCTCGAGTACGTCGTAGGCACCGTCGCGAGCCGCCTCGAGATCGGACTCGTCCGCGACGTCGGTTTCGACTTCGACGTACTCGCCGACGTCGTCGACCGAATCGAGGGTGACGGTGTACCCCTCGAGCGCGAACCGTTCGCGCTCCTTGCGGACCGTCGCGGCGGCCTCGAAGCCGAGGTTCGTCAGGATCGCGTCGGCCGTCTCGCGATCGCCGACGGCGGTCTCGAGTTCCTCGCGGGTCTTGGACTCCTCGTCGACGAGCGGACCCTTGTAGGTAATACGGGTGTCCGCGGACCCGCTGTCCGGCCGTTCCGATCGAATCCGCAACGCCTCGTCGGTCTCGGTGAACTCGCGGTGGGGGGCGTCGTAATAGGTGTCGACTTGCACGACGCTCCCGCGAGACTGCGCCTCGATGGCCGCGAGGCGGTCGCGGACGGCAGCGAGATCGGCGGGGACCTTCACTTCGACCTCGTACATGCCCGGGGGGACGGCCGGCGGTCGTAAGTATCGGTCGCTCTCGTTCGAAAACGTCGTACTTAAATGTCGACGGCGGGACGTACAACGTATGACTGAGGATCAAGAGGCCGAGCTCGAGGAGCAGGCCGATGACGTCGACGAAGCAGGAGCCGAAGAAGACGCCGACGGACTGCAGGAAGGCGACTTCGTCGAACTGGAGTACACCGCGTACACGACCGAGGACGAACAGCTGGTCGATACGACCGACCCCGAAGTCGCCGAGGAGGAAGGCGTCGACGAGCAGGGCCAGGAGTTCAAGCCGCGAACGATCGTCGTCGGTGAGGGCCACATCTTCGAGGCCGTCGAGAACGACATCGTCGGCTCCGAGCCCGGCGACTCCGGAACCGTGATCGTCCCCGCCGAGGACGCCTTCGGCGAGTACGACCCGGACGACGTCCAGACCGTCAGCGCCGAAAAGATCGACGAGGACGACCGCTACCCCGGTGCGAACGTCCAGATCGACGGCCAGCAGGGCTACATCAGTACCATCATCGGCGGGCGCGCCCGCGTCGACTTCAACCACCCGCTGGCGGGTGACGATGTCGAGTACGAGTACACGATCGCCGACGAGGTCGACGACCGCGAGCAGCAGGCCGCCGGCCTCTTCGAGATGTACCTCGGGATGGAGCCCGAACTCTGGATCGAGACGGACGAAGTCGAGGAAGAGGTCCCCATCGAGCCCGACGACGACGAGGACGAAGACGCCGAGCCCGAGTTCGAGACCGAAACCGTCGAGAAGGAGACGCTCTATCTGGAGGCCACGCCCCAGATGACGATGAACCAGCAGTGGATGATGGGCAAACAGCAGATCGGCCAGGACATCATCGAGAAGGTCGGCGTCGACCGCGTCATCGTCCAGGAAGTCATCGACGGCATGGGTGGCATGGGCATGGGCGGTATGATGGGTGGCATGGGCGGTATGGGCGGCGGCGATATCGAGGAGGCTCTCGAGGACGCCGACGTCGATGCCGACGAGATCGTCGACGAACTCGAAGGCGCAGAGGAGTAACACGCCGCAGTCGCCGGCCGGTTCGGCTCGGAGACGACCACGAGCGTGCGTTCGCGACTTTTTCCCACCCCACTCGTGAGGCTAGCCGATGATGGGCAGTTCGATAGGCGACGCTCCGGGGCCGGGGTCACCCACTGAGACCGGCGAGTTCAAACAGCGACGCCGCCTCGACGGTCACCGAACGGACCGCTGCGATCACGCCGTTTCACGCCCGAACAGGAGGGCCGACGGAAGCGACTGGTTCCGTCCGGCGGCGTCGAGTAGTCCCACTCACGCGATGTCGCGGCTCGTGTCGATCGCGACCTCCTCCGTCAACTCGAGTTTGATCGCGTCGGTCGGTTGGCTGCCGCCGCGGAACTTGGGGATCGTCAGGTGGTTCTCGAGTTCGGTGCCGGCGATCTCGGTTCGGAGATCGAAGACGGCGTCGGCGGCGTGGTAGGTCCGGGACCGGTTTTCGGGTTCGTCGTCGGCTTTCAGGCAGTGGAGGACGGCGATGCTCCCCGTCTCGAGCATCTTGGTTTTGAGTTCGTTGAGGAAGGTGACGTACGCGTCGGTCTCACACCGCTCTAAAACGTCCATCGTGTCGATGATGAGGTTGGCCCCGTCGGGGAGGGCTCCGATGAGCCGGGTCGCCTCCTCGAGCGGCGTGTCGCTGGTGACGTGTCTGACCGTCGGGCTTCCGACCGAGGACGGCGAGGCCTCGATGGCGTGGCGGACGGCGTCGTCGGAGCGTTCCGTCGAGAGGTAGAGCGTCCCGCGGGCGGCGGTGAGTTCGTAGAGAAGGAGCTCGGATTGGCTGGCCGGGTCGGCCGTGTAGGCGACGATACACCCCGGCGGGAGCCCGCCGTCGAGCTTTCGATCGAGGACGTCGATTCCAGTGTCAAGCCGGCCGACCATACAGTTGTTTCCAATTGCTGCAGTGTCTGTATAACTCTTTGCCTTAAGTTTTGCTCCCTGACATCGGCGCTGACGGCGCGCTCGGGCACCGCGAGTCATCGCATCGAATGGAGAGATTCAAGGGGCACGCCACAGCCTACACGAACGAATGCGTCACGATCACCTCATCACGAGCAAACAACTCTCGCGGGGGGACATCGAGACCGTCCTCGACTACGCGGCCGAGATCGACGCCGATCCGTCGGCGGTCGCCGACCGCCACGCCGACACCCTGCTCGGCCTGCTCTTCTTCGAACCGAGTACGCGGACGAAGATGAGCTTCGAGACCGCGATGAAACGACTCGGCGGCGATGTCGTCGACATGGGCTCGGTCGACTCCTCGAGCGTGAAGAAAGGAGAAACGCTCGCCGATACCGTCCGGGTCATCGAGGGGTACACCGACGGACTCGTCCTGCGCCATCCCAAACAGGGCGCGGCGACGATGGCCAGCGAGTTCGTCGACGTGCCGCTGGTGAACGCGGGGGACGGTGCCGGCCACCACCCTACCCAGACGATGCTCGATCTCTACACGATCCGGGAGAACGCCGGCCTCGACGACCTGACCATCGGTATCATGGGCGACCTGAAGTACGGCCGGACCGTCCACTCGCTGGCCTACGCGCTGACGAATTTCGACGCCCAACAGCACTTCATCAGTCCGGAGAGCCTCCAGTTGCCCCGCGAGGTCGTCTACGATCTCCACCAGCAACAGGACGGCACGGGGATCAAGGAACACGACTCGCTCGAGGGGGTGCTGCCCTCGCTCGACGTGCTCTACGTCACGCGGATCCAGCGCGAGCGATTCCCCGACGAAAACGAGTACCAGAAGGTCGCCGGCGAGTACCAGATCGACGCCGAGACGCTCGCGGCCGCGAGCGACGAGTTGACCGTAATGCATCCGCTGCCCCGCGTCGACGAAATCGCGCCCGAGATCGACGAGACGCACCACGCGGCGTACTTCGAACAGGCGCACAACGGCGTCCCGGTCCGGATGGCGCTGCTCGATCTCCTGTTGAGCGACGACACGCGTATCGGCGGTGATAGCAATGAGTGACGATCACGATCACCACGACGGGAACGACGACCACGAACTGCGGGTGAGCAAGATCCGCGACGGCACCGTCATCGATCACGTCCACGGCGGGCAGGCGCTGAACGTCCTCGCAATCTTGGGTATCGACGGCACCGAGGGTGAGGAGGTCTCCGTCGGGATGAACGTCCCCTCGGATCGGCTCGCGCGCAAGGACATCGTCAAGGTCGAAGGTCGGGAACTGAGCCAGGACGAGGTCGACGTCCTCTCGCTGATCGCGCCCGACGCGACGATCAACATCGTCCGCGACTACGACGTCGTCGAGAAACACCGCGTCGAACGCCCCGACATCGTCGAGGGCGTCCTCTCGTGTCCTAACGCCGGCTGTATCACGACCGGCGACGAGCCCGTCACCTCGCGGTTCTCGGTGCTCGAGGACGGCGTCCGGTGTTCGTACTGCGGGACGATCGTTCGCGACGAGATCGCGTCGCTGATCGATACCTGATCCGGGGGGTCGCGGCCGACGGGTTCGATTCTCTCGCCGAGACGAGTATCCAGAATACATAAGTATTTGCCGGCCGTTTTTCCCGACGTACATGTCACGTACCGCCAAGATTGCGCTCGCCCTGTTCGTCATCGCCGTCCTCTACAAGGTCGCGTTTAGCGGCTCGTCGGACGTCGAAGTCGACTACGAACCGACCGAAGAATAGCACCGATTCCGAACGGCTTACGGGGACGGCGGCGTACACTGAGCTATGTACGGCGTCGTCACCCGGAACGCCGAAGAAGTACGGTGGCCGGAGTTCGACCGCGGCTTCTACGAAGTCAAGGACGTGACCGGCCGGTCCGCCGAGCCGATCGCCGACGGGGTAAACATGGTCTCGTGTTTCGGCGACAACGCTGCCGCCGACGCCGACCCGTCGCTGGTGCCCGTCGACGACATGGGTCGGCCGGCCGACCGCGAACGGTCCTATTTCGACTGGGCGTATATCTGTCCCTCCCGCGAGGACTACCGGCAGGGCCTGTTCGAGGTCATCGACGACTGCGTCGCGGAAAACGAGGACGTCCGCC
Organism: Natrinema pallidum; assembly: GCF_005890195.1. NCBI lineage: Archaea > Methanobacteriati > Methanobacteriota > Halobacteria > Halobacteriales > Natrialbaceae > Natrinema > Natrinema pallidum. Next base: position 2,314,212 of record NZ_CP040637.1, read on the forward strand.
TCGACGACATCGGCTTTCCCCGCGCGGAGTACTGCCGGTGTGGCGTCTGCGAGCAGGCCTTCGACGCCAGCGAGTACGACGACCGCATGGCGTGGCGGGCGAGCGTCATCACCGATTTCGTCGCCGCGGCCGCCGACCGGATTCCCGGGACGGTCTACATGACGCTCTACCCCGACCCGTACCCCGGCCACCTCTACGAGCGCGCCGGCATCGACCTCGAGGCGATCGCCGACCACGTCGACGAGTTCGTCGTCCCGTTGTACGATACGGCGTACGGTACGACCTACTGGCTCGAGACGATCGCGAAGGGGTTCGAGAGTGCGCTCGAGACGCCGTTTAATATCGAATTGTACGCCGTAAACGTCGATGTGGATAACCTGATCCACGCGCTCGAGGTCGCCGAGGAGTACGCCGAGGGCGTCTTCTTCGGCTACGAGGCGAGCAACGGGCGCGCGGCACTGCGCCGAATGCAGGCCGACCAGCGCGACGGCGTGACACACGGCGACCCGGGGACGGAATCGGACCCCTGACCGGGGCGAGCCGCTTACGATCGGTCCGACGCTCGCTCGAGCCGATCGTAAGCGGCTATTACACGCCCGTGGCCGGTCGTATCACGGATTACTCTGGCACGATGCGATGGGATCGCCAGCCCGGTTTTTCGATCCGGCGTCTGTCGGTTACGAGTGATTGGGCCGGCCGAGCGACTGCAACCGACGACGCCCTTTATTTGCGTCTCGGTCGCCTGCAGTCGTGACCGAGGATCGGCGCTCATCGTGGATCCTCAGGTGATGACTATGAGAGAGCAACAAAGCCAGCAGTCGACGGACACGAACGCCGAACGGATGGCGGAGTCGACGATGAACCAGAGCCAGCAGGCCATGGAACAGCTCTTGGACCTCCAGCGAAACGCGGCTCGGATGACGCTGAGCGCGCTCGAGTGGCAGGAGACCGCCCAGCAACAGGGTCTCGAGATGACGAAATCGATGCTCGAGAGCGTGCCGGGGCCGCAGTTTACCGAGTCGATGATGCAGAGCTATCTGCAGGGTATGGAGGCCGTCATGCCGGAGATGGAGCAGGTGATGGAACAGGGGATGCAGGCCGCCGCTCAGCCACAGATGGAACAGATGGAGCAGATGGGGACTCGGATGCAGGGGATGGGGTCGCCGAGCGGGATGGCAGGGCAGGAGGGTCGCCAACAGGGACCGCAATCACAGCCGCAGACTCGAATGCAGCCACAGCCACAAGGCGGGCAACGGTACCCACAGCCGCAAACGGAACAGGGGCCGAGCGGCCGTCCGCAGCCTCAACAGTCACAGCAGTTCCCACAGACGGGTGAGTGGGTTACGCCACAGGAATACGGCGGCGAGTCGACCGGCACCGCCGCCCCGCAGCAACAGCCGCAGCAACAGCCGATGGCGGCTGCACCCACACGCTCGAGCGATGTCGGGACCGGACAGTTCGGCGGCCAGTCACAGGGTGGCGAACCCGACCGGCCACAGCGGGGAGCCGAAGAGGGGCGGGGCACCGGACAGGGCCAGTTCGAGGGGGAACGACAGCCCCAGCCACAGGAGTCACAGCCGCGACCGGGGGCACAACAGGGCTCCGGACAGCCCGGGGGGCAGCCCCGCAGCGGTGCCCGGACACAGCGCGGGGGCGAGCACGAGCGCCAACAGTCGCCCCCGGGACGGACCGACCAGGGCCGTTTACGGGACCAGTATTCACAGCGAATCGATACTGACCGGCCCGAGAGAGGGGAACGAGGCCGCCAACGGCGCAGCGGCCGATCGGCCGCGCGCGAGCGACCCGGCCAGGAGCCGGAAGCCGATACCGGCCGCGACCGGGACCGCGATGAAACGACCCGATCCCGCGAGCGGCGGGCGAGAGAGGAGACCGACGTGACGTCGGAGCAACCCCGGCGGCGGACCGAAGAGAACAGCGGGAACGAAACGCGAGGCTCGAATCAGCAGTGAGTCACGGGGTCGACGCTTCCCGGTACCCAGTCGCCGCTCGAGGAGCGTGACACCGACGTGTACGGCGAGGTCACTCGGATCGATGGTGTCGAACCGAAAACGGAAACGGAGCAGGGTCGCGATCGCCGGCTCGAGGGGGCGGAAGGAACGAGTTACCGGGTGTCGTGGCCGCTCGCGCCGTCGTCATCGTCGTCGCCGATGAGCTGATCGTCGTCATCGTCGCGGATCACGCCCTCGTCGTCCCGGCCGCTGATATCGGCTTCGTCCCGATCGATGCCGCGGTCCTCGGTGCCGGTGTCAGCCCCGGTCCCGCGCCCCATCTCACCGCCACCGGTGGCTCCCGTATTGCGGCCGGAGGGGTCGGTCTCGAGATGGATTTCGTCGTCGGTCACGCGACTGACTGCCTCCGTCTGGAGCGGATAGGTACGCTCGCCGCTATCGCTCCAGCCGAGTGTCGCCTTGATCGAGTCCGTGATTCCGGGGTCCGGTTCGACGTGGGCCGTCCCGTGTTCGATGTCGACGACCATCCCGACTTCGTCACCGTTGGCGTTGACGACGCGTTTGCCGATGTCGTCGTCGTCGGTAAACTGTGCGGACATTGCACGTCGGTTGACGGTCGATTCGCGCAAGGTCGTGGTGCTTGCGGGTGCTTGCGGCCGGCTACGTGTGTGAGTGACCGAGACCGACGCGCGGCGTTACTCGAACGCCGGGTCGCGCCCCGCCAGGAAGGCGGCGACGCCCTCCTCGTGGGCGTCGGACGTCCGGGCCTGGGCCTGGAGCAGGTTCTCGTAATCCAGGGCTTCGTCCCAGGAGCGGCCCAGGTTCTCGTGCATGGCCTGTTTCATCATCCCGATCGTGGCCGTGGGACCGTCGGCGAGTCGCTCGACGGTCTCGGCGACGCGGTCGTCGAGCTCCGCCGCAGGGATCGCCTCGTTGACCAGGTCGAGGTCGGCCGCGCGCTCGGCGTCGAAGAACTCGCCGGTGAACGCGAGTCGTTTCGCGGCTCGCAGCCCGACGATGTGGGGGAGCATGACAGTCCCGCCGGTGTCGGGCACTAGACCGACTCTGACGAACGCGCAGGAAAACGTCGCGTCGGCGGCGGCGTAGGCGATGTCGGCGAGTGCGACGACCGAGAGCCCCGCACCGATGGCGTCGCCGTTTACCTTCGCGACGATCGGCACCCGACACTCGAGCATCGCCTCGACGACGCGGCCGAAGGTCTCGGTGACATTTTCGTAGGCGTCCTGTGAGCTATCGGGGGTCTCCGACAGCATCTCGAGGTCGCCGCCGGCGCTGAATGCCTCGCCCGCGCCCGTGAGGACGATCGCGTCGTGCGCCTCGGGGGTCGCGTCCGCGATCGCATCGGCCAGTTCGGCGGCCGTCTCCCCGGTGAGCGCGTTGAGCGCGTCCGGTCGATCGAACGTGAGTCGCAACACGCCATCGTCGTCAGTGATTCGCATGCCACACACATCGGCCCCCCGGATAGTAACTGTGGGCGGTTCGCTGGCGGGCCGCCGTGCAGCATCGCTCGCGGGGCGTAGTAGGCGTGGCGCTCGAGCGGCGACCCACGAACGGCGAGACCGTTCGGGCTCGCTCGAGCGGGACACAAGCATCGAGTCGGCCGTCCGGCGGGACGAGGGGGGCGGAGCGGAGTCAGTTCGAGGGGATCGGCGGGGCGGCGGTGTCCTCTTCGGTCACGTTGAGTTCGGCGGTAACCAGCGCGCGGTAGGCGCGGCGCAGCCGTTCGGAAAGCGCCTGATGGGAGATATCCAGTTCCTCGGAGAGTTCCTGCATCGAGACTTCGCGAGGGATCTCGAAGTAGCCGTGGTCGATCGCTGCGACCAGCGTCTCGTACTGGCGGGCCGTCAGGCCACACTGGGAGTGACTCTCCTCGGCGAGATCGAACAGGCGGACGATCGTCGGCGTGACGTCGTTATCGTCGAGCCGATCGTACAGCGAACTGACGCTCTCGCGGTCGACCACGCGGACGCTGAGCAGCCACGTGCCGTTCGACGCTGAGGCGCTCAGCACCGTGCCGTTCTCCTCGAGCGTGAGCTCGAACGGGTCGACGGTGTCGGGTTTGAACTCGATGTCGTAGAGCCAACGGTCCTCGTCGCTGCTGATCAGGGAGTAGGTGCCGATCGCCGAGGCCTCGTCGAGGGCCGATTCGATCTCCGCCTGGGAGGGGCCCGACAGCCAGAGTCCGTGGCCGCTCGAGGCGATCACCCGTTCCATTTCGCACGTGAGCGAAGGGACGGCCTCGAACAGTTCGCCGGTACCGGTTCCGTCGGCCGGAATCTCGATGTCTGCGATGGATGTCATGAGTCTCACCCGTTGATTGAACCACCATGTCCATAATCCCACTTCCAAACCACTTAGAGACGGTTAGAGCGAATTACACGCGTTCTGATCGGTTCGAACGCGAGCGTGCGACAGCGTCGCGAACGCGGCAGTTCAGCGGCGACGGGGGGTCCCGACCAGCAACTGGACGGCGACGACGACGATCACGGCGACGGCGAGCAGGGCGAGCGCGATCGGCACGATCGCGTCGATCCCGCGGGTGATAAACGAGACGCGAATCTGGGTCGGCATGGTACGTGGAGTGTACGCGACCATCATCGTCGCGCCGAACTCGCCGAGCGCCCGGACGAACGTCAGCACGATCCCGGCGGCGATGGCGTTGCGCGCCAGCGGGAGCGAGACCAGCCACACCGTCCGAAGGCGGCCGTATCCCATCGTCCGCGCGGCCTCCTCGAGTCGGGGATCGACGCCGTCGAAGCCCGCGCGGGCGGTGACGACGAGAAACGGGGCGGCGACGAACGTTTGGGCGAGGACGACGCCGGCGCGGCTACCGGTCAACGGCAGTCCGACGGCTGCGGCGGCTGCACCGATCGGCGTGTATCGACCGACGACGGTCAGGAGCATCACGCCGCCGACGATCGGGGGGACGACCAGCGGGAGCAAAACGAGCGCTTCGACCAGCCGCTTGCCGCGAAAGGACGCCCGTGAGAGGACGTACGCCAGCGGTACGCCGAGGACGGTCGCGATGGCCGTCGAGATCGGTGCCGTCAGCAGCGAGGTCCCGATCGCGTCCCGAACCGCCGGGTCCGCGAGCCCGGCACCGACAGCGACGTCTCGCATGCGGAGCAGAAAGACCGCGAACGGGACGACGAAGTAAGCGAGCAACAGCGCACCGAGCAACGCCGGGACGGCGAGCCCGCTTGGCAGCCACTCGCGGCCCGCGCGATATCGGGGGTCCGCATCGGCTCCTGCCGCGTCCCCGTTTCGATCCGGTGTATCGGTCCGGGTACGGTCCGTGTGACTCATGGCTCGATCGCCTCCGGGGGAGCCCCGTGAAACCGGGGCAACGAATCGTCGACGCGCAGACCGTGCTCGGTCAGTAGCGTACCGTTCTCGAGCAGAAAGGAGACGAACTCGCGGCCCGCAGCCGGAGCGTCGGCGTCGGAGCACACCGTCGCGTTGTAGACGACCGGCGTCCCCTCGACCGTGTGGCCGCCGTCGGTGGTGTAACTCGCCCGCGCGTATCGGTCAGCGAACGCGGCATCGCCGAAGTTGTAGGCATCGTCCAGCCGCCGGACGGCGACATCGCGCTCGGCCGCCATGTTGCTGTAGGCGACCGCACACGCCCGATCGCCGTTCTCGAGGCCGGCGAGCAGTTGGGGTTCGTCGGCGACACGGGCGACTTTGTCGGCCATCGCGTCGCGAAAGCCCTCGAGTTCGTGTGCGCGTTCGGCGAGTTCGAACAGGAGGAGCGCCCGGTAGCCCAGCGGGTCGAGGTCCGGGTCGCTGATCGCGATCGCGCCCTCGTCGGCGGTCGCGAAGACCTCGTACCACGGCTCGCCGGCCGCGAGCCGCGAACCGAGGGCGGTCTCGGGCGCGTAGGCGATCACGACTTCGTTGGCCGCGAACTCGGCGTCCCAGTCGGCGTGGTCGGGATAGAGGCGCTCCCGCAGGAGTTCGACGTCGGCACCGATCACCACGTCCGGATGCTTCGTCCCGTCTTCGACCAGCCGCAGCACGGCGTTGGTCCCGTAGTACTCGCCCTCGTACCGCAGACCGGACGCGGACTCGAACGCCGGGCCGATGCCGTTCTCGAAGGCGGCGGCCAGACTGCCGGCGGCGAGCACCCGAACGCCGTCAGTGCTGCCGAGACAGCCCGCGACCCCGACCAGCCCCGCCGCGAGTCCGCCCGTCGCGGCGAGGACGCGCCGGCGGCTCCGCGGGCCGGACTCGATGCGGCCGTCGCGACTGTGCATACGTCCCGTTGGAGGAAGCGCACAAATACAACTGGTTTCGGTTCCTATATCGTGAGAATACAACCGGGAGTAGTTACTCCCGACGGACATTGCCGTCTCCGTCCGTCGCTCCGCCAGCGTCACCTCCGGCCGGTCGGTCGGTTCAGTCGTCCGGATCGTCGCCCGGCCGGTCATCGGTCACTCCCTCGAGTCCGTCGAGCGAGCGGATCGTTTCGACGAGGTCCTCGATCGGGTCTTCGCCGCGCCCGACGATCGGGCCGCCGACGGCGGCCGGCTCTCGACTCCCGACGAGGATCGTCGGCAGCGGCGACTCGGCGAACCCTTCGACCAGGACGGTGTCGTACCCGCGTCGGGCGAGGCGCTCGAGCGTACTCGCGAGCGCCCGTCCTTCCGGATCGTCGGACTCGAGGAGCCCGTCACCGGCGGGTTCGGGCGGGTCCCGCTTGCCCCGCGTCGTGATATCGAAGGTCAACGCCGGCGTGATACCGACGACGGTTTCGGCACCCGCGGTCCGGTGGCGGTGGGTGTCGCTGCCCGGTGTATCGATCTCGATGTCGTGGTGGATCGACTTGACGGTCGCGACGCGGCCATCGGTTGCCAGCCGCTCCACCAGTTCCTCGACGAGCGACGTTTTGCCGGCGTCGCTCGGTCCCGCCAGACAGACGGCACGCAGCCTCGCGTCCTGACTCATACGTGTCCATCGTCGGTTCGTGGGGAAGACCCGTTCGGATGGCGCGTCGCGGCGTGCCGACTGTGGCATCCCGCGTCGCCGCTCCCGGTCGACTCACGGCCCGGCTACCGTGTGACGGCCAACACCCACTCGTCGGGGGCCCGTCTGTGGACCTCGTACTCTTCGAAGGCGGCACCGGGCGGTCCTTCGCGACCGACCGCCTCGACGAGCTCCGCGGCGAGCGGCGAGGGGTCGTGGTCGTTGAGCAGGTAGAACGTCTCGCCGGGCTCGGTCGCGCGGAACTCCTCGGTGGCCTGCTCGTGGCGGATCGGTTTCGGCAGCCCGCGCAGATCGAGCGCGTGGTCGGGCACCGAGAGGTCGCCGACCGCCGCGAGTCGCTCGCGAACGGCGTCGGCCAACTCGAGCGCTGCCGGCGGGACGTCGTCGCCGAAGTCTCGGACCCGTTCGTCGAACGGAAGGTCACACAGCACCGGCTGGTCGAGTGCGGCCTCGACGTCGGTGTCCGGGAAGAGATCGTGTTCGCGGCCGCACTCGCAGGTGAATCCGCGCATGTTGACGACCGTTCCCAGTAGCGGGACGCCGTTTTCCTCGAACAGCGTGGCGCTGCGGGACGTGTCCCCGACGCTCGTAGGATGCGGCGTACTGACCAGTACCGCCCCGTCGATCGGGAGCGACTGCAGCGCCGTCAGGACGATGTCGCCGGTCCCCGGCGGCAGGTCGACGACTAGCGTGTCCAGATCGCCCCAGGCGGTGTCCTCGAACAGTTCGCTGACGGCTTCGTGGGCCATCGCACCCCGCCAGGCCAGCGGCTCGTCGTTCGCGATCAGGCCGACGCTCATCGCGGTGAGGTCGCCGGCAGCGATCGGCTCGGCGTCGCCCGCTTCGGTGGCCGACACCGGCCCCTCGAGATCCAGCAGTTCCGGCACGTTCGGTCCGTAGAGGTCGGCGTCGAAGATGCCGACATCGTGGTCGGGATCGGCGGCCAGCGCGCGGGCGAGTTGGGTCGAAACCGTCGTCTTGCCGACGCCGCCTTTGGCGCTGGCGACGGCGATCACGGTATCGACACCAGTCGGCCCGTCGATCGCGTCGGCCGCACCCGCGTCGGGCGTCTCGCCCTCGATCGTCGCCCGCTCGACGCCGGGCGTCGAAAGCGCCCGTCGGCGGAGCGCCTCGGTGACGTCCTCCGCCGTCGGGTCGTCGAGCCCGGTGAGATCCGCGCCGATCCGCACGACCCGCTCGTCGACCGAGACGTCGGTCACCAGCCCGGACTCGAGCACGTCGCTTCCCAGATCGGGGTCCGCGACGGCGCGCAGGCCGTCCCGAACGCGCTCCGCGAGGTCGTCAGTCGGTACGTCGTCCGGAACGATGTCGTGTTTTGCCATGTTACCAGGCCTCGAACGATTCGGCGTCGTCGTCGGGTTCGCGCTCGGTCATCAGGGTCCCGCCGTAGGGCCGGAACTCGAGGTCGTACGCGTTGGCGACGGCGTCTAACGCGTCCTCTCGCGCGGCGATCGTCGCGGTATCGAACTCGAAGGCCTCGACGGCGGCGACCAGTTCGTCGTCGCTGACTCGGCCCTCGGCGTAGCCCGCCGCGATCCCGTCGCGGAGGATATCCGCGTTGCGACGCAGCCGCTTTGCCTCCTCGAACCGCTCGCGCAGGTCGTCGTCGAGCCCGCCCCGATCGAGGGGAATCTCCTCAAGCAGCGCGGTCGCTTGCTCGTCGAACCCGTCGGCGATCGTCAGCAGTTCGACGACCTGCTTCCGCGCCGAGAGTGACCGCCAGGCGTCGCGGGCGTCGTCGTCGACGACGGCGTCGATGGCTTCGGTCCACTCCGTCGAGCGCTCGACGTCCTCGAACGCCTGCGCGACGAACGCGCCCACGTGGTCGTCGGGGATCGTCACGCCCAGCGACTCCTCCGGGCTCGAGCCTGCAGCGCTGTGTTCGGTCGTACAGTCCGCAGCCGACTCGTCGTGGTCGTGATCCGCGTGCGATTCGTCCCGCGCCTGCGATCCGTCGGCCGTCGGTGTGCTGTCGAGTTCGTAGGTCATCGTCGATCACGCTGTCCCTGTGTGAGTCCGTCGATCGAGCCGGCCGGCCCCCGATTCGGCCCGGGGCCCTGCCGTTGCCGTTCCCTTTCCCGTTGCGATCCCGGTCCGCCCCCGGGCGCAGCGTCGCCGTCCAGTCCGGCGTCGATCTGCTCGGGATCGACACCGCGAGCCGTCGCGAGCGCCCGCTTTGCCGACCGTCGAACGTCGTCGCTGCGGTCGTTCAAGCCGTGGCGCTCGAGGACCGCCTCGGCGCGGTCGGTGCCGAGATCGCCGAGGCTGGTCGCGGCCTTCGCCCGAACGAACGCCTCCGGATCGCGAGCCAGGACGGCCGCGAGGATTCGGACCGCCGCTTCGATCTCGTCAGCGTACTCGCGGAGGTAGTCGGCCGCGTACTCCCGGACGCCGGAGTGTGGGTCGTTCTTGATCCGTTCGATCAACAGTTCCTGTGAGGCCGCCCCGGTCTTCGAGAGGGCGATGACGGCGTTGCGCCGCACCCAGCCGCTGTCGTCCTCGAGGGCCCCGCGAAGCGGCTCCTCATTCCCGGGTTCGGCCCGCGATTGCGCGACGACGGCCTCCGCGCGGACCCACTCGTGGTCGTCGGCCAGCGCCGTCCGGATCGCCTCGGCGGCCACGTCCGAGTCGGAGACGCTCGCGGCGAGTCCGAGCGCTTCGACGGTGAACTGTCTCACGTCCGCCGCCTCGTCCTCGAGCGTTCGCTCGGCGAGCCCCGCGATCGTCGCCGGTTCCAGCCCACCCTCGTCGGCCAGGTCGACCAGCCCGAGCGCCCCGCGCCGTCGGTCGCGTTCGCGATCGGACTCGAGTCGCGATCGGAGCGATGCCTCGTCGTCGTCGGGTGCCCGGCCGCGGGCACTTCGGTTCGCGTAGTCGGTCATTCTCGGAGCCTCCAGTAGCTGACGAGCCACGCCGCGATCGTCGCGATCGCGAGGAGGGCTGGCCAGTTCGTCGCGGCCCCGACCAGCCAGAGCGCCGAGTCGGTGACACCGGCCACGGCACCGCCGTCGGTACCGTCCGTTTCGTTGCCGCTACCGTCGTCGGAATCGGCCGCACTGAGCGTCCCGTCGTCGGTATCCAGGGTGAGGAACTGGTACGACAGCGACTTCTCACCGTTGACTTCGTCGGCATCGCCGTCCCAGATCGCGTACGTGAGATACATCTGTTCGCCGTCCGTGAACGCGGCGTCGTACTGGCCGCTGGCCTCGTGCTCGCGCTGGAACACGACCGCCCAGCCGTCGTCGGTCCGCTCGCCGTTCGCCGCGACGGGCTGGGTTTCCGCGTTGGTCAGCGAGCCGTAGCCGGTGGCATAGTAGTTCTGTGCGTATCGGTTGTAGCTCGACTTCGAGAGCGGGTTGCCGGCCGCCTGCCCCGGCTTCGTCTCGTTGTCCGGATGCGGGTACGAGTACATGTCGCCGCCCGGATCGGACTCCGAGTGCTGCCAGCTCGAGCGCCAGTACCAGATGTTGACCGGGTCGCCGCTGGCACCCATGGCGACCGGCGGCTGGCTCCCGCTACGGAGCATGATCGCCGCAGCGTCGCTGTAGGCCTTTGGCTCGTTGATCTCCGTGTCCGCGGTCGGGTCCTCCCATTCCATGCGGAAGGCGACGTGCGTGTCATTGGTCACCGCCTGAACCGTCACCTCGTCGACGCTCCCGCCACCGTACGGCAGCGCCATCTGTTGTGGGTCAAGCGACACCGTCTCGGTCGGCGCGTCGTCCCACGCCGCGGCGTCCGGCTCCGCGGGCACCTTGTCGACGGAGCGCAGCGGCTGCGGGCCGACCGTGAGGACGGCGACCACCGCGACCTGAAGCACCATCATCAGACACAGCACGATAACGGCCAGTTTCGTCGCGCCACGCGCCGCGTTGCGGTCGATCGAAACCGACCCGATCTCGATGGACTGTGAACTCACGGGGCTTCACCTCCGTTCGCGGCGTCCGCCGAGACGGTCGGATCGGGATGTTGCCCGTTGTCGTAGCTTACCAGCGCCTCGACGAGGTTCGCCGCGGCGACGTACGCGTCCTCGTCCGTCGCCCGGCGCAGGTCGTGGGCGAACGCCGGCACGAACTCGACGAGATGTTCCGCGAGCACCGTCGCCTCGGCCTGGCCGACGCGCTCGGCGGCGACCGACTCGCCGGAGTCGAGCGCGACGGCCCGCTGGCCGGCGAGCACCTGCGCCAACTCGAGTTCGGCGGCGACGTGATCCTGGCGCTCGGCGAAATCGTCGCTGGGCTCGAGGCCGAATTCCTCCATCAGCCCGACGACGGTCGCGATCCGGCGTTGCTCGCTGCTGATCTCGTCGCGGGTCGTGTAGTGGGCCTCGTAGGGGATCACGGGGTACGTGCCGTCGTCGCTCGGGAGGCCGAACAGGCGGTTGTATGCCGACTCGAGGTCCTCGACGGGGGTCTCGGCGAGCGCCTCGAGCAGTGCAGTCGCCTCCTCGGCGACGGTGAGTCGCTCGGCGGCGCGCTCGATTCCCTCGCGGGCCTCGGGGTCGAGCAGTTCGCGGACGGTCTCGTCGGTCGGGTAGGTGAACACCGCGGCGGCGGCACAGTACAGCGTGGCCCGCGCGGCGTGGTACTCGGACTCTGGTGTGGCGTTCGGTGTCATTGGTCTGTTAGGGCTGATTGGTCCACATCTCGCCCTCGCGGACCTCCATCTCTTCCTCGAAGGGCATGTCGACGACCTTGTTCCCCTTGCGGTCCCACCCCTTCACGCGGTGTTCTTTGACGGTGTAGGTCTCGATGAGGCGGGTGGTCGCGCCGAACAGTTGGAGGATACCGAGCGTGTGGTGGCTCGGGTTCCGGACGCGGTCCTGGACGATCTTGATCGATTCCTCGAACGTGTCGCCGGGCCAGTCGTTGCGCTTCTCGTCGGTGTTCGGCGTGAACATCTGGGTGAGGAACTCCGGTGGCACGTGGTAGGGGGGCATGTAGAACACCTGCGGCCGGGTGCCGAACTGCGGGTACAGCGGGAGCGCGATCTTCTCGTCGCTCTTCGCGAGGTAGTTGACCGGGCTCCGGCCGGCCGCCGCGGACGCGTTTCCGCCGGGATGGCCGGCGTCGGGGCCGCGATTGATGTTGCCGTGCAGACGCGTTTTCCCGATACAGGAGGATACACACCGCGGAACGTTGCCCTCCTCGATGCGCGGGAAGCAGCCGACCGGCTTCTCCGAGACGCCCGTTTCGGGGTTGTACATCGGCTTGTGGTACGGGCACGACTTCACGCACTTGCGGTAGCCCCGACACCGCTCCTGATCGAGCAGGACGATCCCGTCCTCCTCGCGCTTGTAAATCGCCTTCCGCGGGCACGCGGCCAGACAGGCGGGGTTCTTGCAGTGGTTGCAGAGCCGCGGCAGGTAGAACTGCCACATGTCGTGGTACTCGTCGTTCTCGAGGTCGCTCTCGACGACGTCCCCGGTGGGATACTCGCCGTGGACCTGATCGTCGCCCAGCGCGGGATACTCCCACTCTTCCTTCTGAGCGACGTAGCCTTTGACCCGTTCGCCCTCCTCGGCGGCCTCGAAGATCGTCTCGTCTTGTCCCAGGTCGTCGAGCAGCCGCATATCCCACCCCATCGGATAGCCGCCGTAGGGCTCGGTCTCGACGTTCATCCACCACATGTACTCCTCGCCCTCGCCGCTCGTCCAGGTGGACTTGCAGGCGAACGAACAGGTGTTACAGTTGATACACCGGTTGATGTTGATGATCATCCCCCAGTGCCAGTCGCGTTCCTCTTCCTGGTGCTCGTAGGGGTAGCTGTGCTCGCGTCCGAGTTGTGGGTTGTACGTTTCCGGCATCAGCTGTCACCTCCCTGCAACGAACCGCCGATGTAGTCCTGCACCAACTCGTCCTTCCGCGCGTCGCCCGGCCACCAGTCGGCCTCCTCGTACTTCTCGACTTCCACGAGGTCGTCCCGGTTCGTGCCGGTCGGTGCCCAGACGGTCTCTTCGTAGCCGTGCTCGAGTTCGGCCCCCTGCCAGACGATGTCGTCCTCGACGTGCTCGGAGATGTTCGGATCGCCGAAGACGGACTTGTGGACGAGGTCGTCGGTCTCCTGGGCCGGATCGAGCCAGATGTTCGTCGTCACGTTGTACCCCTTGACGCCGTCCCCTTGCTCCTCGTCGTCGGGGAACTGCTGGGGCCACCAGCCGTGCCAGAGGGTCAGTTGACCCATGTCGCCGGCCGAGCGCGGCCGCTGGCGTTCACTGACCATCACACGGACGACGAGGTCCCCACGCTTGCCGGTGATCCGGACGTAATCGCCGTTTTCGACGTCGATGTTCGCGGCGTCTTCGGGATGCATCTCGACGAACGCCTCGCCGAGCGGCGGCATCTCCTCCGTCTCGCCCTCGCCCTGCGGGAACGAGAAATCGTCGACCAGCCGCTCGGTCCCCTCGGGATCGGCGTTGGTCGAACCGAAATCCCGCGACGACCAGATCAGGTTCCAGTCGGTCATCCCCCACGATGAGTGGGTCCGATACTTGGGGTGAGGCGTGTTGTAGTAGAACTGGTACTCCTCGTCGTGATACAGCGGGTTCTCCTCGTCTTTCGCCTCGTCCCACTTCTTGTTCACACCGTAGGGCGTCCCCTCGGGGCTCTCGATGTGGTCCAGATCGTCTCGACCGAGCTCGAGGAACCGATCCTCCTCCTTGTGGAACTCCATGCGGCCGGTCTTGGTGTAGAACGGCCGGTCCTCGTTGATCTGGGAGTAGAAGGGGATCCGCGGGTACGTCTTCAGCTGGAGCCGCTCGGGGCCGTCCTCGATGTCCTCGACGTCGATGTCGCGGGTCGTCATCCCCGCGTCCAGCGTCTCCTGGATGTAGTCGCGGACGTCCTTGTCGTCGTCGAGGAACTTGTCGAAGTACGCTCGGTAGGAGTCGACGTTGCGCTCCTCGGGCGGAATCTTCTCGTCTAACTTTTCGGCGACGAGCGCGATGGCCTCGCCGTCCTGCTTCGTATCGTAGAGCGAATCCATGACCCCGTGGTCCATGTGGATGAACGGGTTCTCCGGCCCGACCGTGATGTCGGGGTACTCACACTCGAGCCAGGAGGGGACCGGGAGCACGATGTCCGCGTGGCGCGCGGAGTAGGTCATGTGCATGTCCGAGACGATCGAGAGTTCGTTGCTCGTGTCGGGGTGTTTGACGAAGTTCTCGATGACGTGCTCCTGATGTTTGGTCTGATTCAGGAGATTGCAGTTCATCGTCCACAGGATCGTCGGCTTCGACATCGTGTACGACTCGGCGTTCGTCGGCATCACCGGCTCCTCGGCGTCGCCCTGTGGCACGAGGTCGAGTTCGCGGTCGAAGTCGCCGCGAATCTCGTGGGCGTCCAGCTGCTCGCCGCCGAAGAACGCGAACGCGTAGCCGGGATACATCCCGTGGGCCGCGTTGCCGTCGGGGTTGACGTAGGAGGGGTAGCCGTCCAGCAGTTCGATCTTGTACTGGCCGGAGTAGTTGTAGTAGCCGGCCCCCCGCTCGCCGATGTTGCCCAGCATCGACTGGACGAAGAAGATCGTCCGCTGGAGCGAGTCGTTCGAGTGGAACCAGTGGTTGATCCCCTCGCCGGTGAACCACTGGGCCTTCTCTGCGTCGGCGAACTCCCGGGCGGTTTTCCGAAGCGCGTCGGCCGGAATCGTCGTGATGTCTTCGACCGTCTCCGGATCGTAGTTCGCCATGATGTTCGACCGCTGCCGGACGAAATCGGTGTGGACGCCGACCGACTCGCCGTTTGCCAGCTCGAGTTCGGTGTCGACCTCGAGCCGGGGTGTCACGGGCGTCTCGTCGCCGACTTCTTCGCGAGTGACGGGGACGGGGTTGCCGTTCTCGTCGAGGGCGACGAAGTCGCCCCAGTCGTTCTCCTCGTGGCGCTGCTCGCTGTCTTCGGCGGGCGGCTCGTGATCCGCGAAGACCTCGTGGGCGCGGAGGTACTTCCCGTCGTCCTGCCGGATCAACAGCGGTAGGGTCGTGAACTTCCGCATGAACTCCTCGTCGTACAGGTCCTCGTCGATGATGACGTGAGCCACGCCCAGGGCGAACGCGGGGTCGCTGCCCGGGCGGACGGGGAGCCAGCGGTCGCACTTCTGGACGGTCGGCGAGTAGTCGGGGTAGACGCCGACCATCTTGCCGCCGCGCTCGCGGGTCTCCTGGAGGAAGTGGTTGTCCGCGAGCTTGTTGTGGATCAGGTTCTTCCCCTGAATGATGGTGTAATCGGCGGCTCGCCACGCCGATGCGTCGGCATCGCTGGTCTGATAGCCCGTCGTGACGACGTGGCCCGGCGGCAGGTCGGCGTACCAGTCGTATTCCGTCCACTCGCAACCGCCGAAGACCGACGCGAGCCGCCGGCCGGCCCCGTGGCGGGTGATCAGCCCGTCGGCCTTGATCGCGTTGAAGATGTGGAACCGTTTCTCGTCTTCCAGACTCGCCATCTTCTCGGCGATCAGATCGATCGCCTCGTCCCAGGAGACGCGCTCGAACTCGTCCTCGCCGCGGCCCTCGGGGTTGGGGTCGTCGGGGCTCCACCCCTTGCGAACCATGGGATACTTGATCCGACTGGGCTCGAACGTCCGGCGGTGAAGCGTCAGCCCCTTCATGCAACCGCGCGGGTTCCAGTGGCGGCTGACGCCCGCTTCCTCGTAGCCGCCGGGGCTCCCCGGGCCGGGGCTCCCCTCCTCTTCGTGGTAGATCTGCTCGGCCCTGATCGGCACGCCGTTTTTCATGTAGAAGTTCAGCGCACACGACTGCGTACAGTTGGGGTGACAGACCGTCCAGTCGACCCTGTCGTACGAGTAGATGTCGTGGTAAACCTCTTCCCAGTCCCGGTTCGGATAGGACTTGAGGGGATTGTCGACCTGCGTGATGGTGTCGACGGATTGCGTCGCTCCCCACGCGGACCCGAGCAGGGCACCGACTGTCCCCGTCCCGGCGGCCGCCAGGAAATCGCGTCGCGAGAGACTCATCGCCGACCACCTCGTGTGGCGGAGCGTTTCAGTAGCATACACGGTGACCTTGTCCCTCTCATCTTTAACCGGTCCCCGGCTGTTCCCACGCTCTGAGGACGCTACCGCCGAAATCCGGCTAATGGCGGGTTTTCAAATGGGGGCCGAAACACGCCGATCGCCGGCCGTACCCACCCTCTCCCGCCGCTCGAGGACGGAGACACGGGCAACGGACGGCGAAACCGACGGCTGCCGGGGCGGACGACACGCGATCGGAGACCGCCGCGTGGCCGGATACCAACGGACGCAGTCACTCCGACCGTTCGCGATCGCCGTCCAGGTCGAACAGCCGGTGGGTGGCGTCGATGACTGCATCGTCGCCGTCGCGCGCGGCCGTCCGGAGGCGTTCGGTCGGCGTGCCGAGGAGCGAGCCGGTCAGCGCGCTGGCGAAGTCCGCCAGGACGATCTCGGGATCGGCCCCGTTTTCGAGTCGGGTACGGGCCTGTTCGAGTTCGCTCTCGCGGATCGCGGCCGCCGCCCGGTGGAGTTCGCGGAGCGTGTCCTCGGCGCGGTTCTCGCGTTCCCGGTCGACGAAGGCCGCGACCGCGTCGGTGACTGCATCCTCGACAGCCGGGACCGCCGCCCGCCGATCCGCCACGGCCGCCTCGATCCGACGCTGGATCACGTCGAGGGCCACGACCGGTACGGCCGATCGCCGAACGGCCTCGGCGACATCGGGCGGGCTCGCCAGGTCCACGACCGGCGTCTCCGGCCCGACTCGCCGCATCGCCTCGGTGGTCACCACCGGGTTCGGCGCGCCCGTCGCCGTCACGATCGCGTCGGCGTCGGCGAGCGCCCGTTCGAGGGCCTCGAGCGGCCAGTCCCGACCGTCGTCAGTCGGCAGCTCCGGGGCGGCCGAGCGGTTGACGGCGTCGACGCGGCAGTCCCAGCGGTGGCCGGCGGCGTTCGCCACCTCGGTCGCCATTTCGCCGGCACCGACGACGACGAGGCGATCGGGGACATCGCCCTCGTCGGCGATGGCCTCGCAGGTCGCGCTCCCGTAGCCGACCGTTCCCTCGGCGATGCCGGTTTCGTCGCGACAGCGCCGTCCCACCGAGACGGCAGCGTCCGCGGCCCGGGTCACCACCCCGCCGGCGAGGTCCGCGTCGAGCGCCGTCTCGAACGCTCGACGGACCTGTCCGAGGACGTGTGCCTCGCCGATGACGGCGCTCTCGAGGCCGCAGGCGACGCGAAACAGGTGGTCGACGACTGCGAGTCCGGTCTCGGTCCACGCGCCGTCGGGATCGCCCAGCACCTCGCGTGCGGCATCGAGCCCCGCGTCCCGGTCCGCCGGCGTGCGCGTGCTGAGATACGCCTCGACGCGGTTGCACGTCGAGAGCACGACCGCCTCGGTAACACGGTCGTGGGCCGCGATCCGCCGGGCGGCGGCGACGGGGTCGTCCGGAGCGACCGCGCCCAGTTCCTCGGTCGATCGGGTCTCGTGGTCGAGCCGATAACACGCGAGTCGGCGGACGCTCTTCGGCACCGCCGCGACCGGCGACGGCCCGGGCTCGGGTCTCGCATCCGGTGGCGCTGCGTCGGGTACGTGCATCGGCCTACTCGAGTGCTGCGGTCGCGTCGACCGGTGGCGCGTGGTCGGTCGGCAGTTCGTCGGTGCTGTACTCGGCCTCGGTGAGGTAACACCGGGGGTCTTCAGCCCAGAGGTCGTCGTGGACCGCCGCGGCGCGGGCCCGGGAGTTCCCGCCACAGACCTCCTTCCAGGGACAGCGACCGCATTTCCCCTTCAGGTGATCGGTCGGTTCGGCCAGTTCGTCCCAGAGGTCGCTGTCAGCGAGGATCTCGTCGAGGCGGCGATCGCGGACGTTCCCGAGCGTGTACTGCGAGAGGAACATGCTCGGGTGGACATCGCCGCGGTGGTCGACATTGACGACCTTGGGACCGGCGTCGCCGTTCTTGACGACGCGACCGGGGCCGTCGTCGAACAGGAGTTTTCGCGCCCGATCCGCGTGGGCCGGCATGTCCTCCCGAATGCGGTGGTAGAGGTAGACCGCGTCCGCGTAGTTGCCGGCGGTCAGGAGCTGCATGTCGGGATGGGTTTCGGCGAGCGTTTTGGTGCGCTCGTAGAGGGAGTCGACGACCGCCCGCGTCCGCTCGACGGAGAGGTCGGCGTCGGTGATGTCCCCGCCGCGACCGGAGTAGATCAGGTGGAAGACGTTCACCCGATCGATCCCCTCCTCGACGGCGAGGTCGATCACATCGGGGACGTCGTCGACGGTCCCCTCGGTCATCGTACACCGAATGCCGGTCCCCATCCCGGCGTCGCGGGCGTTGCGGAGCCCGTTGCGGGCCCGTTCGAAGGCCCCATCGACGCCGCGGAACTCGTCGTTGGTCGCCCCGACGCCGTCCAGCGAGACGCCGACGTACTGCATCCCCGCGTCGGCGACCGCTTGCGCGCGCTCCTCGGTGAGGAACGTACCGTTGCTCGAGGCGATCGGCCGGATTCCCCGCGCAGATGCGTGCCGAGTGAGTTCGGCGATGTCGTCGCGGAAGAACGGCTCGCCCCCGCTGAACACGAGCACCGGGACGTTCACCGCGGCCAGCGAGTCGATGAACGCCTTGGCCTCGGCCGTCGACAGCTCCTCGCTGTCGCGCTCATCGCAGGCCCCGAAGTAGCAGTGTTTGCACCGCAGGTTGCAGGCGGGAGTCGTGTTCCAGACGACCAGCGGGACGAGCGCGTCGCTCGCGCGGCGGTTCTCGTATCGGATCTGTTCCGGTCGGTTGTCGAGGCCTCTGATGAGTCGCGTGAGATCGATCATTGGTCCACCTCCGGGCGGAAGATACCGCTCGGTTTCTCGCCGAGTCCGTCGATTCGGCGGTCGACGGCAACGTCCGCCGGGCGACCGTCGGCGAGCGGTCGCGCGTCCAGTACCGCGATGTCAGTCCGCGTCATGTTCCCGACGTAACACTCCTCCCCGTCGGGGCCGAAGACGACATGGAGCGGTTCCCCGCCGACCTCGACGCGGCCGGCGACCGCGAGGTCGGCCAGGTCCAGGATCGTCACGAACGGCTCCTCGTAGGAGTCGACGATCGCGTAGCGGCCGTCCGGCGTCGTCGCGGCGAAACCGGTCGTCGTCCCGACATCGAGCAGCCGGTCGGTCGGCGAGTCGTCGCCGGCCGCGACCGCCTCGAGGTCGACGACGGCGACGCGGTCGTCCTCGCGGGCCGGAAACAAACCATACCGGTAGTCGGGGCCGTCGGCGACGGCGAACCCGTGGGGGTTCGCCCCTGTCTCGGCGGTACAGCGAACCCGCTCGGCGGCGGGGTCGACGAACGCAGCCGACGCCCCGCCGGCGTGGTTGGCGACCACCAGCCCCTCCGCGAGGACGTACAGGTCGTGTGGCTCCGGCCCGACCGGAATCTCGGCCGCGAGGTCGAGGCCGGGATCGGCACCGAGGACGGCGATCTCGTTTTCGGTCTTCTGGCCCACGTAAAGCCGCTCGTCCGGGCCGATTCGCATGCCGGAACTCCGCGAGAGCGGGCGCGTTCCCGCGGGCTCGAGTCGGCCATCCTCGCCGATCACGAACGCGAGGACGCCCGGCTCCGACGACGCGGGCAGGTCGACTGCGGTCCCGACGAACAGCACGTCGCCGCCCGGGCCGAGCGCGCTCCCGACGGGCATCGTCCCGAGCCGGTCGATGCGCTGGACGGTCTCGAGCGCCTCGAGATCGACCACTTCGAGGTGGGCGCTGGCGATGTACAACAGGTACGCGACCGGTTCGTCGGGGTGGAACACTGCCGTGTGCGGGTATCGGCCCTCCCCGAACTCCGCGACGACCTCGCCCGCGGCGAGATCGACCGCGCTGAAGTGGCTGCTCGCGGCGTTTTTCACGATCGTCGGCGCGCCGGACGAGCGGTCGCTCGCAACGGTGTCGGTCTCAGTCTCTGATGTCATGTGTCTCTCCCTCTATCGGTACGAAAACAGCCCGCAGGGGCGGCTCCCTCGGGTACGTCGATGCTCGTTACGATCGGATCGGGTTCGTCGGCTCGAACGTCGTCGACGTCGATGACGGTGACCGCGTCGGCGTCGACGCTGGGGACGTAACAGACCCCGCCGTCCGCGCTGAACCGTGGATGACGCGGCGTCGCTCCGGTCTCGACCCGTTCGAGGACATCCAGACTCGAGGGGTCGAGGAACGTGACCCGGTCGTCGTCGTACGCGTCGACGGCGAGGACGGCACCGTCCGGGGTAACGTCGGGAAAGGCCGTCGGCGTTCCCAGCGAGACACGGTCGGCGACCGCCCCCTCGCCGTCCCCGCGTCGGACCGCCTCGAGATCGATGACCGTGAGGCCATCACCCGCCGTGTCGCCGACGACCCAGCGGTCGCTGCCCGGCACGGCGGTCCCGCCCCTCGGGTTCGGGGCGGGGACCGTCCCGAGGACCGTCGCCGCGCGCGTATCGACGACGGTCACGCTGTCCCCGTCGGCGTTGTTCACGCCAAGCAGTCCTCGGCTCGATTCGGAGGCCAAGTCCTGCGGACCGGCACCGACCGCGAACCGATCCAGGACGTCGAACGGGGGCGTTCCATCGATCCGGAGCAACTCATCGTCGTCTCGCAGCGCGACCCACACGTCGTTGCCGGCGTCAACGGCGAGGCCGGCGGCCTTCCCGACGGGGCGTCGCGCGATCAGCTCGACCCGCTCGCCGGCCGTCCGAAAGACGGCCAGTCCCGGGCGGTCGTTGCCCGGGAGATCGCCGTAGGTACTGATGAACAGGTACCGCCCCGTTCGGCTCAGCACCGCTCCCACGGGCGCGGTCCCGACCTCATCGACGCGACCCGCGACGGACAGCGTCCAGAGGTCGACGATCTCGAGCGCGTTCGACGCCATGTACGGGACGTACGCCCAGCGGCCGCCGGGACGGACGGCGAGTGCGTGGGGCTGGCGACCGTCGCCGATCCGACCGAGCGGTTCGTGGGCGGCCGCGTCGATCACCGTCAGCCCCGTACCGCGGAGGTGCTTGACGAGTGCGAGCGGTCCCGGTCCTCGTCGCGCCGGTGTCGTCGTCATCGCGTCGGAATGTCTCTCGGGCATGGGCCTGTGGGAGCGATCGACCGCGATCAGTGCCCCTCCGCGCGGACGCCGAGGAACTTGCCGGTCGGTGCGAGCAGGTCTTCGATCTGGGTGAGCAACTCGCCCGTGTTCGGATCGAACACGAGGATCGATTCGTTCTCGCCCTTCCAGACGCTGATATAGACCTTCTCGCCGTCGCGGCTGAACTCCGGATGGATCGCCGCCGCGGCTCCCCACTGGCTACAGTCGATCTCTTGATCGACCTCGAGAGTATCGGGATCGATGGTGTAGACGTAGGCGTCGTCCTCGGTATCGGTGAGGATGACGTCGGCCCAGACGTAGTCGCTGTGCTCGTGTTTCCGGATGAACAGCCCGGAGCCCCTGACATCGATCATTGTCTCCGCCTCCCAGGTCTCCGTGTTCCAGACGCCAACGCTCGACGAACCGGCGTGGGTGGTGAAGGCGAGATCCTCGTCGGGGTACAGCGCGCCCGGACCGGGATGGGGGACCCCGTTCATCGGGATCGCGGCGACGTGGCTGCGCTCCTGCGTGTCGATGATGTCCATCTGGTTGTCCGTCTGCGAGGCGATCATGAAGTAGCGGCCGTCCGCCGTGAAGAAGCCGTCGTGGAGGGTCCGGCCGCACTCGATGGTCGCCACGACCGGGAAGTCCTCTTGGGTATAATCGATGAGCCACACCTCTCCCCCCTCTTTCAGTCCCGCGAGGAACAGCCCCTCCTCGGGGACATCGTACAGCGAGCAGACGCGACTCCCCAGGCTCTCGCCGTCCGGATTGACGGTGTGGGTCGGAATCCGCTTGATCGGCTCCATCGTCTCGGCGTCGCAGATGACCAGATGGTTCGGGTTGTAGAACCCGCCGATCACGTAGTTGCCGTCCCGGGAAACGGCGATGTCCCGGGCGTCCGTCCCGGCGTCGGCGACGGCGACCCGTTCGAAGTCGAACAGGTCGATTTTGTACATCTCACCCTGCCGGGATTGCGTGTACACGTACGCGCCCTCCCGAGTCTGCTCGGGCAGTTCCGGATGAAAGTCGTGGACGTGGATCGCCTTCCCCACGTTCTCGACGCGCTCCATGAGCCGATCGTTGACCGTATCGATCATCGCGACCGAGGCGTTGTTGCGCTCGGTGACGACCATGATGTCCCGCAGGTCGAGGTCGTGTTGGGGCTCTTGAACCAGTTCGCGTTCCTCTTTGAGGATCTCGTGGCGCTCCTTCAGCGTCCCCATGTCGGTGAAGTCCACCTCGTCGACGGACTCGCCCTCCGGGACGACGTACAGTTGGCCGTTCATCTGTGCGTGACCGTCCCCGCAGTAGGCGCTACACTCGAAATCGAACGTCCCCTCCTCGTCGGTGACGAACGTGACCGAATCGATGGGGCCGTCGTCCGTGTTCTCGGGGAGTTCGATGGGGCCGATGTCGTACGGGTCCTCGAGGTAGAACGTATGCATCGTGAACTCCTCGTTCTTCTCGAAGGTCGACTGTGTGAACTCGATCGTGAGTTCCGTGTTCGGCGGGACCCGGATCTCCTGTGGCTGGAACTCGTACTGCTTGGCGGTCAACTGCACTGTTTCGCTCCGTTCGGCCTCCGGCGTTTCCTCGTCGGGCGACTCCTCGTCGTCCGTCGACTCCGGCCCGTCGTCATCATCGTCGCCGGCACAGCCCGCCAGTGCTGCCGACGCCGCCACGACGCCACTGGTCTTGATGAACGTCCGACGGCCCGGACTGGGCAACCCCATCTCGAAGCTGAGTTCGTCGTCGAACTCCAGACGCTCCGCGATCTCCCGCGACGCGCTCAAGTGGCGCTTGATTCGCTCCTCCTGCTCCGCAATCGACTCGGCCGGTGACTCGGGTCGTGACATTGTGGGCACCTCTTCAATCGACCCTCTGGAGCACGCACCTATAACCGGACCACAACGTTTCGAGTTCGTGAGAGATCACGGGAAGATGTTCGTCGCGGGGTTTTTCCGTTCCGCGAACACCTACTCCGGGTGGAAAATTCACCCTCTCAGACCTCAAAAGTCGGTCTCAGATCAGCCACACGCAGCTGCGGTTCCCAGCGCATAGGAGTCGTCGGTACAGCCTTCTATAACTCACCCGATAGTTGGACCTATGTCGCCTGATCACTCGGACTCGAAACTGCGAGGCGATCGGATGACGACCGATTTCTTCGAGGATGTGCTGGCGGAGTATCTCGAGGCCGACCGCATCGACGCGGGCGTCGTCAGACTCCGACTCGATGACGGACGCACCCGCCGGTTTGTCATCGGCGACGAGACCGAGTCGATGGCCCCCTACGAGTACGTCCGTCGCGAACTCGCCGAGGTCAAATCCCTAATCGACGGAAATGAGGACCGCTTCGACCAGCCGGTCGAGTTCTCGGTTCCCGTCCGCGACGCCGAGCGGGTCATTACGGAGGCCGAAGACGAGGGGGCGGTCACGACCTGGATCAAGCCGGAGGGGGTCGGCCTCCTGCTCGAGCACCTTCACGCGATGGCCGACGAAACGGATGTGGACCCGCCCGCGGAGACGAACACGACGGAGTGAGACCGACGGCGAGGCCGGGCGCGATTGTGAGCTCCGCCCAGAAATGCTCGCTTTGCTGTGCCTTTCTGGTCCGGTTCAAATCGCCGTCGCCGCTTCGCTCTGTACGAAACCGGTCGTCGAAAAAGCGGGCCGGGCGCGATTTGAACACGCGACCGTCTGATTAAGAGTCAGACGCTCTGCCGGACTGAGCTACCGGCCCTGTACCTCCGACTTTCCCTCGGTCGTTCAAATACGTTTCCCTTGGCAGCCGCCGTGACAGTAATCCACGCGGGACGGGCATCGCCCTCGAGTCGTGGGGCCGCCGCTCTCATCGCATCGGAGCCTTCGGGAGCGTTAAGTGCGACCGGTCCGACCACTCGGGCAATGAGCACGGGGGTTACGATTTCGTCAATTTCTGACTACGCTATCTTAGGCTGTGGAAGCGTGGGATATGCGGTTGCAGAGGAACTCGTCGAACAGGGTAAAGACGTCTCCATCATCGACCGCGACGACAGCCGCGTCGAATCGCTTCGGGATCAGGATCTGGACGCCAAGACGGCCGACATTCGCGACGCCGAGATCGCCGATCTGGTGGCCGACCGCGATGTCGTCCTCATTCTCGCCTCGAACGTCGAATCGAACAAACGCGCCGTCGGACACATCCGCGAGAGCGGTGCCGACCAGTTCATCGTCGCCCGCGCGAGCGATCCCGTCTCCGGCGACGAACTCTCGGAGCTCGGTGCCGACATCGTCATCAACCCTTCCTCCGTCATCGCCGAATCCGCACTGCGAGCCCTCGAGTCGGGCGAACTCGAGTACAACGCCGGCAAACTCGCCGATCTGGTCGAGGAGACGGCGACGCGGCTGGCGATCATCACCCAGGACAGCCCCGATCCGGACTCGATCGCCAGCGCGGCGGCACTGCAGGCGATCGCGACACACCTCGGCGTCGAATCCGACATCATCTATCTCGGCGATGTCGGCCACCAGGAGAACCGGGCGTTCGTCAACCTGCTCGGCATCGATCTCGTCCAGTGGGACGAGGTCGAGGACCACTCCGTCTACGATACCGTTGCCCTGGTCGATCACGCGACCTCGGGCGAGATGGAACTCCCGGTCGACATCGTGATCGATCATCACGAAACGGAGACCGAGGAGGGGGTCGAACCCGAGTTCGTCGACATCCGGCCGAACATGTCCTCGACGTCGACGATCATGACGAAGTACATTCAGGAATTCGACATGAACGTCTCCGAGGAGGTCGCGACCGCCTTGCTCTACGGCATCCGCGCGGAGACCCTGGATTTCAAACGCGACACGACTCCCGCCGACCTGACCGCCGCCGCCTATCTCTACCCCTTCGCCAACCACGATACCCTCGAGCAGGTCGAATCGCCGTCGATGTCCCCCGAAACCCTCGACGTGCTCGCGGAGGCGATTACGAATCGGGACGTCCAGGGGAGCCATCTCGTCTCCAACGCCGGCTTCGTCCGCGACCGTGAGGCGCTGACCCAGGCCGCAAGCCACCTCCTGAACCTCGAGGGCGTCACCACGACCGCGGTGTTCGGAATCGCCGACGAGACGATCTTCCTCGCCGGCAGGTCGAAGGACATTCGCATCAATATCGGGAAAGTGCTGGCCGACGCCTACGGCGAGATCGGCGAGACGGCCGGCCACTCGACCCAGGCCAGCGCGGAGATCCCGCTGGGTATTTTCACCGGGATCGAGATTTCGGAGGATACGCGGGACACGTTGCTCGAACTGACCGAAGAAGCGGTCAAGCGGACGTTGTTCGACGCGATGGGCGTCGAGGGAAGCAGCAGCGAAAGCTCGAACGGGAGCTAAATCGCGAATTCGGGGCCGCAATCAGGCCAGCAGTTCGTCCTCTTCCTCGTCGGGATCGCGGACGCGCTCGACCACGTCGTTGATGAGAATGACGTCGCCGACGGCGCGGACCCAGCGGTAGGGCACGATGATACCCTGTCCGCTGCGGGCTTCCTCCGCGAACAGTTCGCCGTTCAACTTCGCCAGCGCCAGGCCGGTGACGGCTTCGCCGTCGACGTTCAGTCGAAGGTCCTCGACTTCGCCGACGAAGACGCCGTTGTTGGAGTACACCTCGCGGCCGACGAGAGACGTGATTTCTTGGGGAATGTCGTCCATAACTGGCCTCATGCGTGGCGGACTCTTAACTTTTGGTCAGACACGACAGTCAGCGGCGCGAAGACGACGCGGCCGACTCGCCCGAGGGGCGGCCCGGACCGGGTCGCGTCCCGGCTCGGGACGCGAGCCCTACTCGAGAATCGAGTCGACGGCCGCGTGATCGGACAGCAGCCGTTCCATCCGGTCGACGGTCTCGGCGTCCCGTGTGCGCCCGCTGCGAACGATATCCTCGGCGCGCTCGACGGTCGTGAGCGTGTCCGTCTGGACCGACAGGATCGGCACGTCTTTCTCGCTGGCCTGCCCGAGGATCGCTCCCGACGGCCGGTGGCCGCCGGTGAGGATGAGACAGCGAATGCCGGGGGCCTCGAGCGCGGCAGTGTGGATCTCGGCACGGTCGCCGCCGGTGATGACGGCGGCGTCTTTCGTCCGCCGGAAGTGCCGGAGGGCGCTGTCGGGCCCCATCGCGCCGACGGTAAACCGTTCGACGTAGTTGTCCTGTCCATCGTCGACGAGCGTCGAGGCACCGAGTTCGTCGGCGAGTTCGGCGACCGTCACGCCGGACAGCTCCCGCTCGCTCGGGAGCACGCCGTAGACCGGGATGTCCCGGCCCTCGAGGAACGGGACGATGTCCGTCTCGAGGCTGTCGTAGACCGCGTCGGGAACGTCGTTGAAGACGACACCGGCGAGGCGGTCGCCGAACGTCTCGGCGGCGGCGACGATGTCGTCGATGTCCGATGGCATCTCGTAGGGCGCGACCAGCAGGACGCGCGCGTCCAACAGATTCGCGATGTCGGCGTCGGCGAGGTCGACGATCCCGCCAATGTCGTACCGGCCGCCGCCCTCGACGAACAGCCGGTCGTGATCCGCCGCGAGCGTCTCGAACGCCTCGCGGACCCGGTCGCGGAGTTCGGCCGGGTCCTCGCGGCCGCGGATCGCCTGCTCGACGAACGTCGGCGAGTAGACCACCGGCTCGAGGTCGTGCATTTCGGCGTCGAGGTCGAGCAGTTCCCGAGCGAGCAGCGGGTCCTCGTCCAGGGTCTTCCCGACGTTGCTCTGCAGTCGGGTGCCTTTCGGTTTCATGTAGCCGACGCGCTCGCCGTCGGCGGCCGCGAGGCGGGCGAGCGCCAGCGTAATGGCCGTCTTGCCGGTGCTCTCCTCGAGCGAGCTAACGAGCAGCGTCTCGGAGTCACCGCTGGCGGCGACGGGATCGCTGTCGGCGGTGTCGGTACTGGGTTCGGCGTCCGTGGAGTCGGGTTCTGAGTCGGTGTCGGTCATGGTTCCTCCGTGTCGAGTTCGTCCGGATCGACGGTGAGTCGCAGGTCGATCGCCTGTACGCCATCGGGGCCCGCCACGAGCGGGTTGATATCGAGTTCGAGGATCGACGGGAAGTCAGTCACCAGCTGTGAGAGTCGCTGGATCGTTTCGACGACGCCGTCGACATCCGCGGGTTCGCGGCCGCGAGCACCGCGCAACAGCGGGGCGGCCTGGATCTCGTCGACCATCTCGCGAGCCGTTCCCTCGTCGACCGGGGCCACGCGAACCGAGGTGTCCTCGAGTATTTCGACGAAGATGCCGCCGAGGCCGAACAGCAAGAGCGGGCCGAACTGCGGGTCGCGGTTCATCCCGACGATGGTCTCGGTCGACGCCTCGAGGTCGAGCAGTTCCTGTACCTGGACGCCGGTAATCGTCGCATCGGGCTGGTAGTTGCGCGCTCGAGCGACGATATCCTCGTAGGCGTCGTAGACGTCGGCCGCGGCCACGCCGACTTTGACGCCACCGATGTCCGACTTGTGGGTGATGTCGGGACTGACGATCTTCATGACGACATCGCCGTCGATGCTCTCGGCGACCTCGCGCGCGCGGTCGGGATCGTCGACGATCTCCCCCTGTGGGGTCGGGATGCCGTAGGCCTCGAGCAGGTCCATCGATTCGACCCCGAGTCGGTTGTCGTTCCGTCGTCGCGCGCGCTCGAGCACCTCGCGAGCGCGCTCGCGGTCGACGTCGAACGTCCGAGGGTCGGCGACCGTCCGCTCGCTGCTGTCCCGGTACCGGGCGAGCGCGTCGAGCCCCGAGACGGCCCGCGAGGGATCGAAGTAGTTCGGAATGCCGGACTCCCGGAGCGTCGTCTCCGCGTCGCGAGCGCGTTTCCCGCCCATCAGGCAGGTGACGACCGGCGTATCGTGCGCCTCGACGTTCTCGATCACCGTCTCGGCGAGGTCGTCGTAGGGCAGTACCGCGGTCGGGGCGGCGACGACGACCGCGCTGCCGACGTTCGGGTCTTCGAGTGCGATCTCGAGGGCCTCGCCGAAGCGCTCGATGTCGGCGTCGCCGATCGCGTCGATCGGGTTGTAGACGTTGGCCTCGTCGGGCATCGCCGCAGCGAGTCGGTCGATCGTCTCGTCTGCGAAACTGGCCATCTCGAGGGTCGAATCGCCGACGGCGTCGGTCGTGAGCACGCCGGGACCGCCGGCGTTGGTCACGACGGCGACGCCGTCCGACTCGGGTTCCGGTAGACCGGCCAACGCCCGCGCGTAGTCGAACAATTCCTGCACCGAGCGGGCGCGAAGCACGCCGGCCTGCTCAAGTCCCGCCTCGTACGCCCGTTCGCTGCCGGCGATCGCGCCGGTATGTGAGGACGCGGCCTGGGCACCGGCGTCCGTACGGCCGGACTTGACGAGGACGATCGGCGTCTCCGCCGTCACCTCGCGAGCGGCCTCGATGAACCCCTGTCCGTCGTCGATGTCCTCGAGGTAGCCGATGATGACATCGGTCTCGGGATCGTCGCCCCACTCCCGGACGAAGTCCGTCTCGTCGAGGACCGTCTTGTTGCCGAGCGAGACCACGTCCTGAAAGCCGATCCCCTGTTCGTTGGCCCAGTCCAGTACGGCGGTGATGAACGCGCCGGATTGGCTCATAAAGGAGATCGAACCCGAACGGGCGTCCTCGGGGCCGAACGTGGCGTTCATGCCCGTCGGCGTCGACATGATCCCGAGGCTGTTCGGGCCGACGACGTTGAGGTCGTTTTCGGTGGCGATCTCGCGCAGTTGCCGTTCGCGCTCGGCACCGTCCCCGCCCGTCTCGGCAAAGCCGGCGGTGATGACGACGATGTCGTCGGTGCCCGCCGCGGCGAGTTCGCGGATCGAGTCGAGTACGATATCGGGCGGTACGACGACCACCGCCAGATCGATCGGCGGCGCGTGCTGCACATCCTCGTAACACTCGAGCCCGAGCACCTCGTCGCGCGAGGGGTTGATCGGGACGACCTCGCCGTCGAACCCCGCCTGGAGGTTTTCGAGGATCGCCCGTCCGACTGCGCCCTCGCGGTCGGTCGCACCGACCACGGCGACGGTCTCGGGATCGAAGAGTGTGGATAACCGTCCCATCGGGCTATAGTTGATCGAGTAGGCTGTTAAGGATGTACCATGTTCCCGCCGTCGGGGAAACCGAATCGGGGTTCACGTGACCGCCGACGGTTTCGGCCGGGATCGGGTGCCGGAAAGCATGGCTCGGGGTCGAGCCGTCGCTGTCGTCGGGTGTGAGCACGAACGGCAACCGGACGGTGGCGTTCGATGTATCGCCTGGATCGACGGTTACGAACCGAAACCCGGCCGTGCCGGGACTCAGTGCGTCGATATCGGTGCCGTCGACCGACTCGAGGCGAGGATCGCGAGCAGGTAACAGGCGATGGCGACGACGACGATCGAGCCGCCGGTGGGCAGCCCCTGGGAGATCGAGACCACGAAGCCGCCGATAACCGACACCTGCCCGAAGAGAATCGACAGCGAGAGCGTCTCTCGGAAGCTGTGGGCGACCTGCGTGGCCGCGGCGACGGGGACGACGAGCATCGCGGCGACGAGGATGACGCCGAGGATCTGCATCGCGCCGACGACGACGATCGCCGTCATCACGATCAGCAGCGTGTTGTACCAGGTGACGTTGAGCCGCGCGACGCGGGCGGCCTGCTCGTCGAACGTGATGAAAAGCAACTGTTTGTACGTCGCGACGATGACGCCGACGACGAGGACGCTGATGACGGCCATCAGCCGTGCCCCCGACGGAGTGACGACCGAGATGTTCCCGAAGAGGTAGCCCTCGACGTTGAACCCGCTCATCCCGCGGCCGTAGCTGATGATGAGCGTCCCGACGGCGAAGCTCCCGGTCAGCATGATCGCGATCGGGACATCGCCGTAGGTGTTGGTCCGCTCGGCCAGCCACTGGACGCCCAGGGCACCGAGGATTCCCACGACGAGCGCGACGAGCATGAGCGATCCTTCCCAGCCGGTCGTCGCGCTCACGAGGAGACCGACGGCGACCCCGGCGAAGGCCGTATGCGCCAGCGTCTCGCCGATCAGGGCCATCTCGCGGTGGACGAGATAGGTGCCGACCAGGGGCGCGACGACTCCGATCAGGATTCCGGTCGCGATCGATCGCCACATGAACGGATGGGAGAAGACGTTCGTCCCGAGGAGGGAGTCGAGCAATCGACCCGCGATCCGAGCCTGATCGTAGAGGCCGCCAACGAGGGGGTACGATCGCAGTGCATCGACGGTCAGCAGGCCGATCATCGCGACCGCGAGGATCGCGGTCAGTCCGAGCCCGATCTGCTCGAGTCGGCGGCGGAGAGGTCCGGTCCGTCCCATTAGTGGTGGTGATGAAGGACCTGGCCCGTCGCACCGTAGGCCTCGGTCAGGGCGTCGCTTTCGACGAACGATTCGGTGTCACCGTGGTGGTAAAGCTCCGTGTTGATGCAGGCGATCCGATTTGCGCGATCCGTGACGACGCCGATGTCGTGTTCGATCAGAATGATCGTCATCCCCGACGCGTTGAGCGACTCGAGCAACTGGTAGAACGCGTCGCGGGATTCGGCGTCGACGCCGACGGTCGGCTCGTCCAACGCCAGCAGGTCCGCTTCGGAGGCCAGCGCGCGTGCGATGTAGGCCCGCTGGCGTTGGCCGCCGGAGAGTTGGTTGACCTGTCGGTCGGCCAGGTCGGCGATGCCGACCGTCTCGAGCGCGTCGTCGACGGTCGCGCGGTCCGCGTCGGTCAGTCGCCCGTGGCCCGCGTGCGCGAACCGGCCCATGGTGACGGCCTCGCGGACGGTGACCGGCATCGAGCCGCCGCGGCTGGTCGCCTGTTGGGAGACATAGCCGATCCGCTCGCCGTCGTCGAACGCGGCGACCGGTTCGCCGAAGAGTTCGATCGAGCCGCTGTCGGGACTGTGCAGGCCGAGCATGAGATGCAGGAGGGTCGTCTTCCCCGACCCGTTGGGTCCGACCAGCCCCAAAAAGTCACCCTCCTCGACCGTCAGCGAGACGTCTTTGACGGCCGGCTGCTCGGCGTAGGCAAACGTCACGTTCTCGAGGTTGACGACGGTCACTGTGCTCCTAGTGCCTCTCTGAACGCGGGGAGGTTTATTTCTTCCATCTGGGTCCGGTAGCCCCAGCCCTGCTCGTGCCACTTCGCGAGGGTACCCGAGAGATGGGTCAGCGGCATCGCGTCGGTGGCGTTGCTCCCCTCGAGGATGGTATCGACGAGCGGCGGATACTGGCTGTTGGGTGCCTCGAAGGGATCGTAAAGGATCGTCTCGATCCCGTCCGAATCGACCAGATCGATCGTCTCGGAGATTTCCTCGGCGGACGGGTTCTCCTGGGGCGAGACCCCGACGGGCGTGTGAAGCTCGAACCCGTATCGCTCCTGAAGGTAGGTAAAGGAGTCGTGGCCGGCGAAGACGGCGGTCCGTCGATCCGCCGTCTCGAACAGTTCGCGAAGCGTTCGGTCGAGGGACTCGAGGCCCGACGTGTACTCGTCGGCGTTGGTCTCGTAGGTCTCGGCGGCGTCCGGGTCCGCCTCTGCGAGTCCATCGGCGATGGTGGTGACGATGTCCTGTGCGAGGACCGGATCGAGCCAGGCGTGGGGATCGATCGACGACCGGTCGTGGTCGTGTCCATCGTGAGCATCGGCTCCGTGGTGATGCCCATCGTGATCGTCGTGCTCATGGTGATGTCCGTCGTCATGGTCGCCGTGGCCGTCGGGATGAGCGCCGACATCGACCTCGTGATCCCAGCCGAGGAGTCGGTCGTCCAGCCCGTCGAGCCCGTCGATCACGGTGACCGTGTCGTAGTCGGCCTCGAGCGTCGCCGCGATATCCTGCGCCCACGAGAACTCGGGCGTATCGAAGTAGACGAACACACCGGAGTCCGCGATGTCTCGCGTGAGGTCGCCGCTGGGTGACCAGCCGTGTCCGGCCTGGCCCGTTCCGATCGGATTCCGGAAGTCGACCGCGTCGCCGCTCACTCGGTCGGCCCAATCCCACAGGGTGAAGAAGGCGGCGTAGCCGCTATCGAACGCCGCATTCACGTTGCCGACGTCGTCGAGGCAGCCGGCGAGTGCTCCAGTCGCAACTGCGCCGGTCCCCCCTTTCACCAGCGCACGTCGTGTCAGCTTCATACAGGTGAGTCGTCCCAGCGGAGTATAAGAGTTATTATCTCGTTAGTGGATATTATTAATTCTGGGCGCTGGATGGCCTCTCTGTTAATAACATGTCGTGCTATAGCGAGCCGAGTTATTACCGCACTCGAGAGAACGGGAGGCGAGTCGACCCAACGGGAGCGGGAGCGTGTTCCCGACGCGAGTGCACGCGTGCCGCGGCCGACCTGCGATGGATGCCACCACGTGCGACGTGGACTCCCATCGAAGAGGCCGGGACGCTACCGTCCCGCGGAGGGCGTCTCGATCGTCTGCTACCGGCCGCGTGAGCGATTCGTCGACCTGCTCGTCGACCCGCTACCTGATTGCAGTCGATAGTATGGTTTTACTGTTGTCCTCGCGAATGTGGCAATATGACATACCGAAAGGTCAACTACGAGGAGGTCGAGCAGGTCTCGAGCGCGATGCACGTTCTCAGCGATCCCCTCGAGACCGAGCAGGTGGGGGTAACGGTCGCCCGCTGCGATCCCGGCTGGAACAGCAAGCCCCACGACCACACGGACAACGAC
Organism: Natrinema pallidum; assembly: GCF_005890195.1. NCBI lineage: Archaea > Methanobacteriati > Methanobacteriota > Halobacteria > Halobacteriales > Natrialbaceae > Natrinema > Natrinema pallidum. Next base: position 2,346,943 of record NZ_CP040637.1, read on the forward strand.
CACGAGGAGGTCTACGTTCTCATCGAGGGGACGGCGACGGTCGTCGTTGACGACGAACCGGTCGCGATGGAGACCGGCGACGCGCTGTGGATTCCGCCCGAATCGACGCGCCAGATCCGCAACGGCGACCGCGAGAGTGCGTTCGTGCTCGTGAGCGCGCCGAGTATCGCGGACGAGGACGGCGACGAGGAGTGGTCGCTGTCCGGCTTCGCCGGCTAGTCGAGTCGTCGACGGGCCGATTTCGGGCCACGGGACCGACCGACTGCGTGACGACTTAGTAGTCACACGGTGTCGTCACCGTGGGTGACTCCCGATTTACTCGAAACACCACGCAGCGATCTCGCTGGTCGTCGCCGGCGTGCTGGTGGTCCTGCTCCCGCCGGTTTCCGTGCTTGGCCACTCGATCCCGTCTGCGGCGGTCGTCGCCTACGGCACCGCCGTCGGCGTCTGCATCGATTTCGATCACGTCCTCATCGCCCGGTTCAAGACCGGGCGCTGGGACGCCGTACGGTTCTGTCTCTCGAACCCGCGTGCAGCGGTCACCGATCAGTCGGAAATTTTCGAACCCGGCGATGTGGGCGTCCTCTCGCGACTGTTGAGCCACGTGGTGATCGCCGGCGTCGTCGTTCCGGCGACCGCCGCCGTCAGTCTCCCCCTCGCGATCGTGACCGGCGTCGTCCTCTATACCCACCTGCTGGCCGATCTCGTCTGGGACATCCACCTGCTCGAGGCGCACGCGGATCGGGCGGTTTCGACGGACGACCTCGTCCGCAGGCTCCGATAATGGGAGCGCGCCGCGAAAGCGCGGGTTCGGGTTGCACTATTCGCCCCCGACTATTTCCACCGCCGGTCCGTCTTGCGAGTATGGAACTGCTCGACGATAGCATCGTCCCGGAACACGCACGCGACATCAAGGCAGAGGCCCGCGAGTTCGCACAGGACCATATCAAACCCAACGCCCAGGAGTACTTCCAGTCGGGGGACTATCCCGAGGAGATCCTCGAGGCGGGTCGCGAAGCGAACCTCGTCGCACAGGATATCCCCGAAGAATGGGGCGGTCGGGGACTCGATCTGGCCCAACTGCTCGCGATGACGGAGGAGTTCTACCGAGCCGACGCGGGGATCGCACTGACGCTGCAGTTGGCGAGTTTCGGCTGTGAGATTACCTACGAGCACGGCTCCGAGGAGCAGTGCGAACGATACGTTCGACCCGTTGCGGAGGGTGAGCAACGGTCCGGTCTGGCGGTCTCGGAGCCGGAGACGGGCAGCGACCTCGCGGGGATGCAGACCACGGCCGAGAGAGACGGCGACGAGTACGTCATCAACGGCGAAAAATACTGGATCGGCAACGGCGTCGAAGCGGACTGGATAACGCTCTACGCGCGCACCGGCGACGACGAGGACAACCGCTACGGCAATCACTCGATGTTCATCGTCCCGACGGATACGGACGGCTACGAGGCCGAACACATCCCCGAGAAGATGGCGATGCGCGCCTCGAAACAGGCACACATCGAGTTCGACGACTGCCGGATTCCCGCGGCGAACCTGATCGGGTCGGAGGGTGACGGCTTCATGCTGCTCGCGGACTTCTTCAACCACGGCCGCGTCGCCGTCGCCGGCCACGGCATCGGTATCGCGGCGGCCGCCATCGAAGAAGCCTGGGAGTTCACTCACGATCGCGAGGAGTTCGGCCGGACGATCAGCGACTTCCAGTCCGTCCAACACGGCCTCGCGGACATGTTGGTCGAGTTCGAGAGCGCCCGGACCCTCGTCTGGCGCGCCCGCGAGAAGGTCGCCGAGGCGGACAACGCGGGCTACTGGGCTGCGATGGCGAAGACGAAGGCGACCGAGACGGCCGTCGACGTCGCGGAGCAGGGGATGCAGTTCCACGGCGGCCGATCGGTCCTCGACGAGCGACGGATCGCCCGCGTCTACCGCGACGCACGAATCCCCGTCATCTACGAGGGTGCAAACGAGATTCAGCGCAACCTGATCTACGGCCAGGCTCCCTGAGCGAGCGCGAGCGGCGGCCCGTCGCCTGTTCTCCCCGGACGTTCGCCCCGTGAACCGACCGGGGCCGAGCCCCGAGCCGTCCGGCGATAGACCGATCAGCCGAAAGAACGATCCCGTTCGGGGTCATGTCCCTCGTCAAACACGCTATCGTCGCGCTAGAGATGTTTCACGCCAGCTTTCCACCGATATGAGTCGGTCACGCGTACTCTGTGTCAGTGCCGATCGCTCGACGCGGGCGTCGCTTACGCTGTCGCTGACGGACGCACCCGTCGATGTCATCATCGCACAGCGATTCGTCGACGCGATCGACCGGCTCAATCACGAGTCGATCGACGCAGTCGTCATCGATGCGAGAACGATCGCAAACACCGCCGCGCTCGTCGATGCCGTCGAGTCGGGGACGCCGACGTTCGTCTACCAGGAGACGGATGGCGATACCGGCGCCGTGCTGGCACGGGTCACCACTCCGGCAGCCGACGACGAGTCGGCGACGCGCCTCTCGAACACGATCACCGAACACATCGCAGCAGGGACGGATGCCGAACTGCCGACCGAACCCGAGGGCGACGCCGGCGGGAGCGCCACGGCCGACGGGACCGTCGCCGCGGAGCGGGACCTCCCCGACGACCTCGAGCGACTCGTGAGTCGCGTCCGGAGTCGGTTGGTCGACGCCACATCGTTGCTGACCGTCGAACGCGTGCTCCGCGAGGAACTGACGGACGGCGATCGATTCGCGTTCGTCTGGCTCGGGGAGTACGACCGCCGCGAACGGGCGATCATTCCGTGGCTGTCCGATCCCGACGCCACCGAGTGGCCGCTCCAGCAAACGTTCGATATCGGCACCGGCGACCACCCGCTGCTCGAACGCGTGATCCGAACCCGAACCCTTCGGACCCACCAGTACGACGCGGACACCAGCGGTGCGGTCCCCTTCGACGATCGTGCGTTCGAGCGGGGTGTTCGGTCGGTCGCAGCCATCCCACTCGCCGCAAACGGCGACCTGTACGGCGTCGCCGTCATCTACGCGACGGAACGACTCTCCGAACACGAACGGGACGCGGTTCGGGCGATCGCCGAGGCCGCGTCCCACGTCCTCGAGACGATCGCCGTCCGGGGGCGGCTCGAGCAACGGGAACGAACGCTCAACCGGTACGAGCGACTCGTCGAGACGGCCGGCGACGGAATGTACGTGCTCGACGACGCGGGCCACCTCATGACCGTCAACGACGCGCTCGTCGAGATGACCGGATTCAGTCGTGAAGGGCTACTCGGCGAGCACGTCTCGATTCTGTTCGATCCCGAGGATATCGAGGCCGGCAAGACGATCATCCGTTCGCTCCTCGCAAGCGGCGAGAGCACCGACACGCTCGAGTTGAGCGTGGAGACGAAAGCCGGAGCAACGATCCCCTGTGAAGTCCAGATTGCCGTTCTGGTTCCCGACGGCGAGTTCCGTGGCTCGGTCGGCGTGCTTCGCGATGTCACCGAGCGGAAACGGCAGGAACGGAAGCTTCGCGAACGTAACGAGCGACTCGATGCCTTTGCACGGATCGTCAGCCACGACCTCCGGAACCCGCTCGGCGTCGCACAGGGCTATCTGGACCTGTTCGAGGAAACCGGCGACTCCGGATACGCCGCGAAGACTCGCAACGGACTCGACCGGATGGAGTCGATCATCGATGACGTCCTGGCCATCGCCCGCGAGGGGGAGTGGGCCGCCGACACCGAACCCGTCGACCTCGAGTCGGTCGCTCGCGAGGCGTGGGCTCACGTCTCGACCGCCGGGGCGACGCTGTCGGTCACGGAAACGATGACGCTCTCGGCCGACCGGTCGAGACTCTTGCGACTTCTCGAGAACTGTTTCCGGAACAGTATCGAACACGGCGAGACGACCGAAACCGTTCGCATCGGTCCCCTCGAGAACGACGAGCGGCCGGACGCGGCGCGGGGGTTCGTTATCGAGGATGACGGTGAGGGACTCCCCGCGAAACTCCGGGACGAACTCTTCGATCCGTCGGCATCCACGTCGACGGAAGGGTTAGGGATCGGCCTCTGGATCGTCAGAGAAGTCGCTACCGGGCACGGGTGGTCGGTCGTCGCGACGGAGAGCGAGAGCGGAGGAGCACGCCTCGAGTTCGAACTCGACGCTCAGTTCTCGGACTGAAGGTCCTGAAACGCGCCGACGAAGTCGTCGTGGGTGGACATGTCCGAGACCGTCTCGTCGACTCGCTGCTCGAGCGCTTCGACCTGGTCACAGAGGTCCTGATACTCCGTGTTGTCCGCGAGTTCGCGGTCGGCTTTCTCGGACTCCAGTAACGCCTTCTTCGAGACGAGGGCGTAGTACTCCTGAATGTCGGCTTCGTAGTCCGATCGATCGGCCACATCCGCGACCATCTCGACGAGTTCGTCCTTCGAGACCGGTTTGACGAGGTAGTCGTCGAAGCCCATCTCGATGATATCGAAGTCGGGGTCGACCGCCGTCACCATGACGACCCGCGAATCGTATCCCTGCCCGCGGATTTGCTCGAGTACTTCGTCACCGGAGAGTCCCGGCATCCGCCGGTCTAACAGGACGACCTCGACGGAATCGGCCATCTTCTCGAGTGCCTCCTCGCCGTCGTACGCCGTCTCGATGACCCACTCGCCCTGCAGCCACGCGGCGAACAGGTCCGCAAGTCGGGCTTCGTCGTCGACGACGAGCACCTCGGGCCCGTCATTCATTGGGTTCCCCCTCCGTTCTCTTCATCGATTACAGCCACGCGTCACCAATGGTACCTCTGGGTGATAAATCTCGCGACCAACCATCAGATTTTGTTGGTGGAGATGATATATAGTCGACACGGACGCGAGATCGTTCGGCAAGCGGCGTCGCGTTCACTTCGAACGCTGACATATCGTCGGAGCGGCGGCCGGTTGCCGACGGCCGGACGGGGGTACCAACGCGACGAACTCGGTCGGACGGTTCGGACCGACCCCGCCGTTCAGTCGCGATCGGTCGGCATCGCTTATTTGCCTTCGAACTCCGGCTCCTCGTCGCCCATGAAGGCCGTAATACCCTCCATCAGGTCGTCGGTCGCCATCAGGTGCCCGAAGGCGGACGCCTCGTACTCGAGGCCGGCCGCCGTGTCGTCGCGGCCGGCGAGCATCGCGCGCTTGGTGAATCGCTGGGCGATCGGCGGGCCGCCGGCGAGTTCGGTCGCCATCTCGAGCGCGCGGTCCTCGAGTTCGTCGTTGCCGACGCGTTCGTTGACGAAGCCGTAGTCGGCCATCGTTTCGGCGTCGTAGCGCTCCGCGGTGAGGATGATCTCCTTGGCTCGCCCCTCGCCGACGATGTGCTTGAGCCGCTGGGTGCCGCCCCAGCCGGGAATGAGTCCGAGATCGAGTTCGGGCTGGCCGAACTCGGACCGGTCACTCGCCACGCGCAGGTCGGCACACGTTGCGAGTTCCATCCCGCCGCCGAGACAGAAGCCGTCGATGCCGGCGACGACGGGCATATCGCAGGCCTCGAGTTCGCCGAACGTCGACTGCCCCAGCCGCGAGAGTTCCTGTCCCTCGATCGGATCGGCACCGTCGCCGGCCATGCTCTGGACATCCGCTCCCGCCGAGAAGGCCTTCTCACCCTCGCCGGTGACGAGGAGCGCTCGAACCTCGTCGTCGGCCTCGAGGTGCTCGATCGCCGTCGACAGTTCCTCGAGGAGGTCGTCGCTGATGGTGTTCATCCGGTGGGGTCGGTCGAGGACGACGTGGCCGACCATGTCACCGGGGTACTCGACGCGGATCGTCTCGAAGTCCATCGCGTCCGCGTCCTCCTCGTCGTCGTAGAACCCGCCCGCCTCGGCCCGGTCCGCGAGGTACGACGCGGGCGCGTACCGCTCGTGGCCGGTCTCCTCGTAGGCCTCAGTGAGCGTTTCGTGGAGCGCCTCGAGACCGTAGTCGTCGACCATTTTGACGGGCCCGTCGGGGAAGCCGGCCCCGAGCTTGACGGCCTCGTCGATCGACTCCGGCGGGGCGACGTCGCCGCCGATCAGCTTCGCGGCCTCGTTCGCCATCGTCGCGAGGAGCCGTTCCGTGACGAACTCCGACTGTTGGTCGGTCGGGATATCGACGCCGTCGCCGTCCTCGTAATCGTAGAAGCCCTTGCCCGTCTTCTTGCCGAACTCCTCGTTTTCGACTTTCTCCGCGAGCAGCGGGGCCGGCTCGTAGGCCTCGCCCAGCACCTCGTTCATGTACTCGAGGACGTGGTAGCTGACGTCGTTGCCGACCTGGTCGCCGAGTTCGAAGCTCCCCATCGGCAGGCCCATGTCGTACTTCGTCGTCGAGTCGACCTCGGCGATGGTCGCCTCGTCCTCGCTGACGAGCCACGCAGCCTCGTTCATCAGGGGAACGAGAATGCGGTTGACGATGAACCCGGGCGAGTCCTTGTGGACCCGCACCGGCGTCTTACCGAGGTCCTCGGCGAGCTCCGCCGTCAGATCGAGCGTTTCTGCGGCGCTCTCGGCACCCGCAATCACTTCCACGAGCGGCATCCGGACCGGTGGGTTGAAGAAGTGCATCCCGCAGAACTGCTCGGGACGGTCGGTGAATTCCGCGAGATCGGTGATCGAGAGGCTCGAGGTGTTCGTCGCGAAGATAGCGTGCTCCGGCGCGGCCTCCTCGAGTTCGGTGTACACGTCACGTTTGATCTCCATCTGTTCGGGGACCGCTTCGATGACGAAATCGGTGTCGGCGACGGCCTCCTCCATGTCGACCAGCGGCGTCACCCGCTCTTTGGCGGCGTCGGCCTCCTCGTCGGTGAGCTGGTCGTTCTCGGCGAGCTTGTTCAGCGACCACTCGATCTGTTCGTAGCCGTTCTGAACGAACTCGTCTTTGATATCCCGCATGTTCACGTCGTAACCCGCCATCGCGGCGACCTCGGCGATACCGTGACCCATGTTGCCCGCACCCAGAACTGTGATGGTGTTGATGTCCTCGATGTCCATGGTCAAAAATCCTATTCGAACCCGTTTCAACGTTTCCCTCTCACAGAGTAGAAACGATAATTCGGTTTACTACCGGTTACAAAGCTCTTTATCGTTTGCATCGTAACGATTGTCCATGGAATTCGGACTCAGCGAAGAACAGGAACAGATCCGCGATGAGGTTCGCCGGTTCGCCGAAAACGAGATCGTTCCGAACGCCGAGGAGTACGACACCGAAGAGAAGTTCCCCCACGAGATCGTCGACAAGGCCGCCGAAATGGGGCTGGTCGGCTCCTCGATCCCGATCGAGTACGGCGGTGCCGGCTACTCCACCCTCGAGTCGGCCATCATCGCCGAGGAACTGTTCTCCCACGACCCCGGGATCGCGCTCTCGATCATGGCCTGTTCGTTCGGGACCGAAGCCATCCGCGAGTTCGGGACCGAAGACCAGAAAGAGCGGTTCCTCGAGCCGGTCGCGACGGGCGAGAAGATCTCCGGCGCTGCGATCTCGGAACCCGATACCGGCTCGGACGTCTCGTCGGTCTCGACCCGCGCCGAGAAGGACGGCGACGAGTGGGTGATCAACGGCAACAAGATGTGGATCACCAACGGTACCGTCGGCGACTTCTTCGTCGTCTTCTGTAAGACCGACCCCGACGCGGACGGCCGCTACGACGGCTTCAGCCAGATCATCGTCGAGGCCGACCGCGACGGCGTCAGTTCGGACAAGATCACGGGCAAACTCGGCATCCGCGCCTCCGACACCGCCGAACTCATCTTCGACAACGTCCGCGTGCCCGAGGAGAACCTCGTCGGCGACCGGGACGCCGCGTTCCTCCAGCAGATGCATTTCTTCGACGCCACCCGAACCGGCGTCGCCGCACAGGGGCTCGGGATCGCCAAGGGGGCGCTCGAGGCGGCGCTCGACTACGCCGAGGACCGCGAGCAGTTCGGGCAGTCCATCTCCGAGTTCCAGGCCATCCAGCACAAGCTCTCTGAGATGGCCACCGAGACGGAGGCCGCGCGGAACCTGACCTACAAGGCCGCCTGGAACGTCGACCAGGGCAACGACATCACCAAGCTGGCATCGATGGCCAAGGAGTACGCCTCGCGGATCGCCGTCGAGGTGTCCAACGAAGCCGTCCAGATCCACGGCGGCTCCGGCTACGTCAACGACTTCCCCGTCGAGCGCTTCTACCGTGACTCGAAGATCACCCAGATCTACGAGGGCACCACCGAGATCCAGAAGAACGTCATCGCGCGGGAACTGCTAAACGACTAATTCCGGAGGTGCTACTCGAGATGGGCACTGTCTAGTTTAGCACCTCCGCTGGCGTCTGTCCGTTGAGTGAGTGGTGCGGTCGCTGTGTGTTGTAGTAGTGTACAAATTGTTCAAGCCATTCTCTGACGCTCGCCCGACTTCCCACCCACGAATTATGGAAGCGGTCGGTCCGCATTTTGAGCGTGTGAAACCACTTTTCCATGTGGTTTCGATCGACATAGTCGAGGAGACCGCTCAATCCCAATCGAGAGAGGGCAGTCAGATAGCCAGCACCATCGACGAGAAACTCAGCGTCGGAGAGATCGTGTTTCTCGGTGAGTCCATGCAGAAACGCAGCAGCTGGATCGGTGCCTCGCCGCCCAAAGAGCGCGACATCGAGAATGAGTTTCGTGTCAAGGTCTATTGCAGCGCACATCCAAGATCGATCGCCGTTAATCCTGACAACAGTTTTATCTACCGCGACCCGCGACGGCTTCGCCGTCCTCAGAACGCGAAGCGTTCTGATGGGCCGCACGAGAACTGTGTTCTCGTGGACGTCGGCGGGTCTGGCACACTGTCAGCTAGCCGATGCACCCAGTGCCAGATTGCTTGATGAGAGCGTTCAATGCCGAGTGAGCGAAGAATCGCTTGTGTCTCTCGGAGCGAACAACCAGCCGCGTGGAACTGGACGGCGAACGCCCTGACGGGCGTCGCCGTCCGCTCACGCTCCCAACATTCATCAAATTCCGCCGCGTAGCTCTCGCTGAGCAGGTCTGCGAGCATTGATCCAAACTAACTCTACGACCTGCTCGTTCCTCAAACTGTGCTAACTAGACGGTGCCCCGAGATGGGTAATGTATTCATTCAATGGCGAGGAAAAATATTGCAAGAATAATAGTTATAATTGTCAATAGAAGACCAAAAATATAATATATATTCTCAAAATTTGGATTTGATATGAATAAAAGTAGAATAAATATTGAACTGATAGCAATGATCTTCAGTGCTTGAGGATCGGGATTATACATCGTATGGAAATATTCCCTGATCTGGTTTAGCATGATTCACAATACTGTAAGATAGGTAATAAAACCTTGTGTGTGGTTAAAATACGGACTTTTGAATGGGTAGCATAGCCTCACTGTGGGTCAATACCTGGAACACCAATAACATTAGGGAGGAAGAAGACAATTTCAACGCCTTCTCCCTCCGCATTGTTGTCAAGTATCTGCCACCCTGTAGCTAGAAGGACGGCAGCACATTCGCTAATTACGAAGGCAGGTGCATTTACTGGTCCACCAGTGAGGATTGCAGCGATTTGAGCGGCACCCGCCCCAGCAAGCATTGCATCAATAACATCATTAGTAAGACAATGATCTATTTTGATAGTGTGCTTTACTCCATTTAATTGAGCAGAATTAGAGTAACTATTCTCACCAGGGCAGTCATCAGAAGTTGTGAATTGCGATTGCTGCTCGGATTGTACTACAACTTGACCGTCCTCGATCGTAAAACTAGCCTCACCAGTTTGTTTAGCCTTGTTCATCCCCTCAACCGCTTTCTTGATGTACTTCTCGTCTTTATCGCCCTGGTACTCCATGTATCCATCTTCATTAATTACGTAACCTTCACTGCCAGATGTTATCGTTTGAGCGCTTCCAACACCTGTTGCAAACAATGAGGCCACACTCAAGCCCCCAACACCGGTTGCTGCTTTTAGAATTTTTCTACGTCCACATCCATCATCGAATTCGTTGCTTTTCATCTGCGATTATATCTATATTAGATATGTATAAATAACTTATGTATATTCCCATATATAAAGAGAGAAGGCAATTCTTCACTCACTCGGTGCTGAACTCTCTCATCAAGTGTCGTCGCGAACGTCGAACTAATTCGCCCAGTCAGGCGATCACGATCGCCACCGATAGCGCGACGAAGACCACGTGCGCGAAGACGTGTTCGAACATCGCGGCCCCGGGTCTGACGATGGAAGCGAGCGGGAAACCCTTTGTCGCAGCGGTCCCTACCGTCGGTATGCGAGAGTTCGTCTTCGCCCTCGAGTACGAACCCGGCTGTAACAGGGTGGCGGACGCGCTCGCCGACCATCCCGACGCCAGAATCCGGTCGCTATCGCTGCACGCCACCGACGAGCGCCTCTGGCGGGTCGACCACGTGACCGGCACGGCGGCGGCCCTCGCGGATATCGAGGAGGCCTTTCTCAACAGCGACTACTACGCCGACTGTCTGGCGACCGACGACTGCGGCGCGACCCAGGCCACGCAAGTCCTCGACCGCACCGACGACACGCTCGTCCTCTACTCCGACTGGGAGCGCACCCCGACCTGTGCATCAGTCCCGCACATCGCCCGCGATCACCTCGGCGACGGCGTGCTGTTCGAGACGCGGCACGAGGGCCGCCACTACACGTGGCGGGTCGTCCACTCCGGCGAGGGCGACGCGGCGGGGTTCTTCGACGCTCTCGAGGCGGCGATCGGCGACAGCGCCCGGATGGAGATGCTCCGAACGGCCGACGCCGCCGCGTCGACGGGCGAACCGAACGACGGGGCGAACGGCCTCGCCCCCGAACAGGAGGCCGCGCTTCGGGGCGCGGTCGAACACGGGTACTACGAGTCGCCTCGAGAGATCGATGTCGGCGACCTCGCCGCCCATCTGGACGTACCCCGGTCGACGCTCACCTACCGGCTCCGCCGGGCCGAGGAACGGTTGGCCAAACGGTACGTCGCGGACGACGGATTTGCCGACGGGACGTCGACGCCACTCTAGCGGTGCCGCAGCGTCTTGGAATATTCCAACCAAGGCTTATCGAACTGACGCCCGTACCTCGACGTAATGAGTACTGAATCGGACGCGACGAGGGAGTCGGACGGTGGCGGCCAACGACGGGAGTTGACCGCCCGGCTCGCCGTCCCCGAGATGGACTGTCCGTCCTGTGCGGGGAAGGTCGACAAGAGCCTGGGACGAGTCGACGGAGTCGTCGACGCCGACCTCAATCCGACAACCGGGACGGCCACGGTCACGTACGATCCCGATCGAGCCGCCGAGGCCGACGTGGTCGAGGCGATCGAGGGTGCCGGCTACGAGGTCACCGGGGGAACGGACGGCGGTGACGGGGCGACCGAGTCGGACTCGAGCGCCGGCAGCGTCAACGTCGCGCCGCCCTCGGAGGTCTGGACGAGTCCCCGCGCGAAGAAGACGTGGCTCGGCGCGGTGTTCGTGGCCCTCGGGCTGAGCTTCGAGTTCGTCCTGACGGGCGGGAACGCCGCGGTAGCGAGCGTTCTCGAGTACCCGCTTCACGTCGCGGACCTGCTCTTCCTCGGGGCGGTCGCCGTTAGCGGCGTTCCCGTCGTTCGGAGCGGCTACTACTCCGCGACGAACCGGAGCCTCGACATCGACCTCCTGATGGGAACGGCGATCATCGCCGCGACCGGCATCGGCTACTTCGTCGAGGCCGCGACGCTGGCCGTCCTCTTCAGCATCGCCGAACTGCTCGAGGACTACGCGATGGACAGGGCCCGAGACTCGTTGCGCGAACTGCTGGAACTCTCGCCGGACGAGGCCACGGTCGTTCGCGACACCGGGTCGTCGGAGACGCCCCGAGCAGACGGCGAAGCCGTCGACGGCGCGGAGGTGACCGTCGACGCGGACGACGTGGCGGTCGGCGAGACCGTCGTCGTCCGGCCCGGCGACAAGATCCCGCTCGATGGCACGGTCCGCGAGGGCGGAAGCGCGGTCGACGAATCGCCGATTACCGGCGAGAGCGTCCCCGTTGACAAGTCCGAGGGCGACGAGGTGTACGCCGGTTCGATCACTGAGGATGGCTATCTCGAGGTCGAGGTGACCTCGACGGCGGGCGACTCGACGCTTTCGCGGATCATCGAGATGGTCCAGGGCGCACAAGCGAAGCAGACCGAGACCGAGCAGTTCGTCGACCGGTTCGCGGGGTACTACACGCCCGTCGTGGTCGTGCTGGCGATCCTGACCGCCGCCGTGCCGCCGCTGGTGATCGGCGATCCGGTCACCGCGGGCGTCGCCGGCTACGAGATCGCGTTCGCCGGCGACTGGGGGACGTGGTTCGTTCGCGGACTCACGTTGCTGGTGATCGCCTGTCCCTGTGCGTTCGTCATCTCGACGCCCGTGTCGGTGGTCTCGGGGGTCACGAGCGCCGCGAAGAACGGCGTCCTGATCAAAGGCGGCAACTACCTCGAGGCGATGGGCGAGGTCGATGTCGTCGCCGTCGACAAGACCGGGACGCTCACGAAAGGTGAGCTGGCCGTCACCGGTGTCGTCACGGTCGGCGACACCGACGAAGCGACGCTGCTGCGCCGCGCTGCCGGACTGGAGCGACGCAGCGAGCACCCCATCGCAGACGCGATCCTCGCCCGCGCCGACGAGGCGGGCGTCGGCGATCTCCCCGAACCGACGGGATTCGAGAGCCTGACTGGCAGAGGAATCCGCGGGGAGATCGACGTCTCCGGCGAAGCCGGAGGCTCGGCGGACGCGTCCGACGGTGGCGAGACCTACTACGTAGGCAAGCCCGCGCTGTTCGAAGAGTTAGGCTTCGATCTGTCGCGGGCCCATGCGGCCGCTGACGGCTCGTCGGACCCGCGGACTGACGGTGGCGTCGCCCCCGAGGGTGCGGTCGAGGCCGTCGAGGCGACGTTCGACGAGGGAACGCTCGCCGCGCTCGAGCGGGAGGGCAAAACGGTCGTCCTCGTCGGAACGGAGACGGCGTTGCTGGGCGCGATCGCGATCGCCGACGAGGTCCGACCCGCCTCGCGATGGGCGGTCGAGCGGCTCCACGCCCTCGGTGTCGAGCGCGTCGTGATGCTGACCGGGGACAACGAGGGGACGGCGCGGGCGATCGCCGAACAGGTCGGCGTCGACGAGTACCGCGCCGAACTCCTGCCCGACGAGAAGGTCGCGGCCGTCGAGGAACTGCAGGCGGCGTCCGGCGAGGTGGCGATGGTCGGCGACGGCATCAACGATGCGCCCGCGCTCGCGACCGCCGAGGTCGGCATCGCGATGGGCGCGGCCGGCACCGATACCGCCCTCGAGACGGCGGACATCGCACTGATGGGCGACGATATCGGGAAGTTACCGTATCTGTACGACCTGTCTCACACGGCCAACGGCGTCATCCGGCAGAACGTCTGGGCGAGCCTGGCCGTGAAGGCCCTGCTCGCGATCGGCGTGCCGCTGGGACTGGTGAGCGTCGCGCTGGCTGTCGTGGTCGGTGACATGGGGATGAGTCTCGGTGTCACTGGCAACGCGATGCGCCTCGCAAGCGTCGACCCCGAGCGGCCCGCGGATGCCGCGAGGGACGATCGGTAACGCCGCATCGTCCGGTCCGGAGTGAGGGGTGGCAGGCCCTCGAGATGCCCGGCGACACGATTGCCGTGGCTCGCGTCTCCGTGGACGGACGAGCCGATCGGGCGCGTCGAGTGTCGCTGACGGGCCGTCGCAGTTGGGTGATCGGTACGCGAGTCGACTTTCTCCGCAACGCTTGGCGACGATCGAAACACGAAAGTCGGCTCCAGAGTCGTTGAGGCGCGCGTTCTGCATCGTTCGGGACGATGCCTAAATCCGGCCGGCGGGTACGTTCACTCGATGACAAAAACACCAGCGAACGGTAACGGGACGACGGGCGATGAGCGCCGACCGACGAGCCACGACCCGTCGACCGCGGGCATCGAGAACCGCATCGAGACCGAGGGTGACCCCGGGTCCGGCGGTGGCCTCCCGTACGAGACGGTGACGACGCCCGTGCTCGTTGTCGGGGCGGGTGCGGCGGGCGCTCGCGTCGCGATCGAACTCGCCGAATCGGGGATCGATCCGCTCGTAATCGGCAAACGCGATCACGGCGATGCACACACGACGTGGGCGGCCGGTGGCATCAACGCCGCGCTGGGCTCGCTCGATCCCGAGGACGACTGGACGATCCACGCGGCGGACACGTTCACCGAGGGCCATCACCTGAACGACCCCGAAGCGGTCGAGTTGACGACCCGAGAGATGCCCGACCGCATCCGCGAACTCGAGGCGTGGGGGATGCCGTTCGACCGGACCGCGGACGGCGACATCAACCAGCGGTACTTCGGCGCGCAGTCCTACCGGCGGACCTGTTTCGTCGGCGACCGGACCGGCGAGGCCATGCTCGAGACGCTCATCGAGCGCGCGCAGGCCCTCGACGTACCCTACCGCGAGAACGTGCTGATCACGCGCTTGCTCTCGGACGGGGAGCGCGTCGACGGTGCCGTCGGCTTCGATATGGAGTCCGGCGAGGGACTGCTCGTCCGAACGAATCACGTCGTCCTCGCGGCGGGTGGGTTCTCGGCGCTCTATCACCGCCACTCCTCGCGGGACGACGAGAACAACGGCGACGGGCAGGCGCTGGCGCTCGAGGCGGGGGCGCGGCTGGTCGACCTCGAGTTCGTCCAGTTCCACCCGACCGGGATGGTCGGCGACCGCTACGGTGAGGAGTGGGACGGCCGACTGGTCACGGAGGCGGTCCGCGGCGAAGGCGGGCGACTGTACAACGCGCAGGGCGAGCGGTTCATGGAGCGATACTCGCCCGACCAGATGGAACTCGACGCCCGCGACGTCGTCGCACGCGCCATCGCACAGGAGGTCCGCGAGGGACGAGGCACCGACGACGGTGGCGTCTTCCTCGATATCTCCCACCGGGACGCCGCGTACATTCGCGAGCGGCTGCCGTCGATGGTCGAGCGCTTCGAGTCGCTGGGCGTCGACATCACCGCGGAACCGATGACGGTCGCCCCGACGGCCCATTACACGATGGGCGGCGTCGACATCGACTTCCGGACCGGTGAAACCGGCGTCGACGGGCTCTACGCCGTCGGCGAGACGGTGGCGGGCGTCCACGGCGCGAACCGCCTCGGCGGGAACTCGCTCGCCGAGACCGTCGCGATCGGCAAGCTCGTCGGCGACCATGTCGCGAGCGCGGTGACCGATGGCGACGCTGACCCCACCGTGACCGACGGCCAGCGAGCGCTCGCCGAACGTGAATTCGGCGCGCTCCGAGCGCTCGCCGATTCGGACGGGAGCGTCGCGCCGACGGCCCTTCTCGCGGAACTCGGCGACCTGCTGTGGGACCACGCCGGCATCCTCCGCGACGAGGCAGGGCTCCGCGAGGGGCTCGCGACGCTCGCGGACCTGCGGACGCGAACGGCCGACCTCCGCGTCGACGGCGACCTCACCTCGAAGTCCGTCGAGTACGCCGTCGACCTCTCGGCGAGCCTCACCGTCGCCGAAGCGATGCTCCAAGCGGCGCTCGAGCGATCCGAATCCCGCGGCGCTCATTATCGGACGGACGCCCCCGAGACGGACGCCGACTGGCGGGCCAATCTGGTCATCGCCGCCGGCACGGACGGCCTCTCGATCGGTCGGCGCGGCGTCGGCGAACCCAGCCCGGCCGTCCGAGAGGCGCTCGCGGAGGGGTACGAACTCGACTACCACCACCTCGAGTGAGCCGTCGGTTCGACCGTCCGTCCAACCGAGACGCATATGCGTTCGCGGCTCCCTACTCCCGTATCCACACCACCGTATGAACGAAGCGGCACACGCCGTCCTTCGCGACGATCCCGTGATGGCGGCGCTCGTCGATCGGCACGATCCCTACGTCGAACCGGACTGGAACGAGTACGAACGGCTCTGTATCTCGATCATCAACCAACAGCTCTCGACGGCGAGCGCGGCGGCGGTTCGAGAGCGCGTCTTCGACTTGCTCGAGGGGGACGTAACCCCGGCAACCGTCCTGGCTGCGGACGAGGCGGCGCTCCGCGATGCGGGCCTCTCCCGAAGCAAGGTCGAGTACATCCGAAACGCCGCGCGGGCGTTTCAGGAAACCGACTACACGCGGGCGGGGCTGGCCTCCTACGCCAACGACGAGGTCATCGACCTGTTGACCGAGATCAAGGGGGTCGGCGCGTGGACCGCACGCATGTACCTCCTGTTCGTCCTCGAGCGGCCCGATGTGCTTCCTCTCGGCGATCTCGCCGTTCGGCGCGGAATCGAGGAGTTGTACGCCGACGGCGACGAGTTGACCCGGGCGGAGATGCGCGAGATCGCCGAGCCGTGGCGGCCGTATCGGAGCGCCGCGACGCGATACATCTGGGCCGAGTACGAGTCCGATTGAACCGGGCGGGAACACGTCTCGTTCACTACGCGAGATGCGGACCGACCCCCGCAAGCGGTAAGCACGTGCTACGCGCGAGTCGAGCGATGAAACGGTTGCCAGCGGAGACGGCAATAGCGGATTACGACCCGGCCCGTGCCGGCCGCCAGCGGGGGGTCGAGAAACGAGACACTGACCCGACGGGACGGCCCTGGTGACTCAAGTGCGGGTCGGTCACATGGTCTACCGAGATGGCAGACGATACACCCCCGTCCGAGACACCGGCGCAGCGACGACTGACGACCGATCCCGAGCGCATCAGGGAGTGGGCCGAGGCCCGCGACGCCGTCCCGGTCAGGGTCCGGGACAGCGAGGGGCACGGCCACTCCTTCGCTCGCCGCGACGAGATGGGCGAGCGACACGAGGAGGCCACCTGGGACGAGTTCACGGAGCGGTTCGAAGACGACGACCTCGTATTCGTCTACCACGAAGAGGAGCCGGCCGGAGAGGGGATGGGCTTCTTCGAAATCGTCGAGCGCGACCGGGCGTTCGAACGCGCCGACCTCGGCCGGGACGAACTCGAGGATTCGCTGCGACGCGGCGAAACGGTGACGACGGAGATCGTCGAGACGCAGGTCGTCGAGACCGAGGTCGTCGAGCGGGACACGATCGAGAGCGAGGTGATCGACACGGAACTGGTCGAACGCGAGGTCATCGACTCCGAACGCCTGTCCCGCGACATCGTCGACACCGAGTTCGTCGGCGACGACACCATCGAGGTAGCCGTCGACGAGACGCGCCTCGATACGATCGAGGAGATCGAACGCTACATCGTCGAGAGCCGCATCATCGATATCGATATCGAACAGGATCAGGAGATGGAACGCGATGTCGTCGAAACGGATATTCAACTCGAGAGCGTCCAGCGGTCGATCCTCGAGAGCGATGTCCTCCGGTCCAGCGTGGCAGCCGACGACGTCCTCGAGCGGGAGGTCATCCAGAGCCAGCGGACGGAAGGCGACGCCGTCCGAAGCGAACTCATCGAGCGGCGGACCGTCGAGGAGGAACTCGACGAGCGGCGACGGCTGGTTTACGTGTTCGAGGAGTCGGAACTGCTCGAGTCCGAGGTCGTCGGCAGCGAGGTGCTCGACGGGGAGATCATCGATATCGAGGAGTACGACAGGCTGGAGGCCGGCGAGATGGAAACCGGAGCCATGGGCGACGAGTCGACGGCGAGTCCCGAGTCCGAGGCCGGCGTGGGGTCGACGAACGAACCGGCGGACGCGTCGCCGATCGAACTGTCACACCACGAGCAGGGGAAAGACGTCGTCGACGAGTCGGGCCAGCAGATCGGCATGGTCGCCGCGGTCGAGGGCCAGACCGCGTACGTCGATCCGGAGCCCGGACTAACGGATCGGCTCAAAGCACGTCTGGACTGGGGCGGCCACGGTGACGAGGACTATCCGGTCGACTCCTCGCAGATACTGGAGATCACGGACGACGCAATCGTCGTTCGGAGCGAGTAAGGCGGGACACCGGTCGGAGCCCCCGACCGAGCGAGACGTCGTCCAGCGAAAACGGTCGCAGTAGGCCTTCAGCGATCGTGTCGTGTCGGCGCGATCACTCGAGGTCGAAGCGGTCGTTGGTCATCACTTTGTGCCACGCGTCCACGAAGTCCTGGACGAACGTCTCCTCCTCGCTCGCGTAGACTTCCGCGATGGCGCGGAGTCGGGAGTTCGAACCGAAGATGAGGTCGGCACGGGTCCCCGTCCACTCGACCTCGCCCGTTTCGCGGTCGCGCAACTCGTAGAGTTCCTCGGACTCCGACGCCTGCTCCCACTCGTAGCCCATGTCGAGCAGGGTCACGAAGAAGTCGTTGGTCAGCGTCCCCGGCTCGTCCGTGAAGACGCCGTGGTCGGAGGTCTGATAGTTCGCGTTGAGCGCGCGCATGCCGCCGACCAGCACCGTCATTTCCGCGGGCGTCAGGTCCAGCAGGTCGGCGTGGTCGACCAGCAGGTCCTCGGCCGGCTGGTCGTACTCGCCGCCGAAGTAGTTACGGAAGCCGTCGACGGCCAGCTCGAGCGCCTCGAACGACTCCTCGTCGGTCTGTTCCTGCGAGGCGTCCGTCCGTCCGGGTTCGAACGGGACCGTCACGTCGTAGCCGGCGTCCGCCGCGGCCTGTTCGACGGCCGCGTTGCCGCCCAGCACGATGAGGTCGGCGAGCGAGACCCGAACGTCATCGGATCGCGAGCCGTTGAACTCCTCCTGGATCGCTTCGTAGGTCGCCAACACCGTCTCCAGTTGCTCCGGCTCGTTGACCTCCCAGCTCCGCTGTGGCTCGAGGCGGATGCGAGCGCCGTTCGCGCCGCCGCGTTTGTCGCTGTCGCGATAGGTCGACGCCGACGCCCAGGCGGTCTTGACCAGCTGGGAGATAGACAGCTCCGAGTCGAGGATTTCCGCCTTGAGGTCGGCGGCTTCTTCCTCCCCGATCAGCTCGTAGTCGGCATCGGGGACGGGGTCCTGCCAGACGAACGTCCCCTCGGGCACGTCCGGGCCGAGGAACCGCTCCGGCGGGCCCATGTCGCGGTGGATCAGCTTGTACCACGCCCGCGCGAAGGCGTCCAGGAACTCCGGGGGACGCTCACGGAAGCGCTCGATGATCTCCCGGAACTCCGGATCGCGCTTGAGGGCGATGTCCGTCGTCATCATCATGGGGGCGTGCTTCTCCGACGGATCGTGGGCGTCCGGCACGGTGTCTTTCGCCTCCTCGTCTTTCGGTTCCCACTGCTTTGCGCCGACGGGACTCTCCGTCAGCTCCCACTCGTAGTCGAGCAGGTTGTCGAGATAAGAGGTGTCCCACATCGTCGGCCAGGCGTTCCACGCACCCTCGATGCCGCTGGTAGTCGTTTCCGAACCCTTGCCGGAGTCGGGCCAGCCAAGCCCCTGCTCCTCGATGGGTGCAGCTTCGGGCTCGGGACCCATGTCGTCGTTGGCGGCACCGTGGGCCTTGCCGAACGTGTGTCCGCCGGCGATGAGGGCGGCGGTCTCCTCGTCGTCCATCGCCATGCGGCCGAACGCCTGCCGGATCCGCGTCGCCGACTCGAGGGGCTCGGGGTTGCCGTTCGGTCCCTCGGGGTCCACGTAGATCAGCCCCATCACGGTCGCCGCAAGCGGCTCGTCGAGCTCGTCGTCCTCGCCGAAGCGTGCGTCTTGGGGCGCTTCCCACTCGCTCTCGGGCCCCCAGTAGACGGCCTCGTCGGGTTCGAACTTGTCCTCGCGTCCGCCGGCCCAGCCGAGGGTCTCCATGCCCATCGACTCGAGGGCGGTGTTCCCCGCGAGGACGATCAGGTCGCCCCACGAGAGCTTGCGGCCGTACTTCTGCTTGATCGGCTCGAGCAGGCGTCGCGCCTTGTCGAGGTTCCCGTTGTCGGGCCAGCTATTGAGCGGTGCGAAACGCTGGGTCCCGCCGGAGGCACCGCCGCGGCCGTCGGTGGTGCGGTACGTGCCGGCGCTGTGCCAGGCCATCCGGATGAACAGCGGACCGTAGTGGCCGTAGTCGGCAGGCCACCAGTCCTGCGACGTTGTCATCAAGTCCTTGAGGTCAGCCTTTACCTCTTCGAGGTCGAGTTGCTGGAACTCCTCGGCGTAATCGAAGTCCTCGCCGTACGGACTGACATCGGTCGCGTTCTGATCGAGAACGTCAAGGTTTAATTGATTCGGCCACCACTCGTGGTTCCGATTCCGTTTGTTGTCGCTCATAGATGGTTCGTACGTGTGGGAAAACGGATTGAGTAATAATATATGTACCGATCACAACCTCATCTTCAGGTTTCGGACACTATATTTTCGATAGCGGAAAGGGACGTGGCGTGTCCAGAGAAGTGCGGCGGCAGACGGACGATAGCATGCGAGCACGTCAATCCGAGAGCGCGAGCAATACGCTCCCGTCACCACCGCCACCCCGATCGCGGCGGCTCTCAGTCCCGAGTCGGGACGGACCGGTCGGTGGCGTCCCGAGACGGCGGGGGATAGACCGTAACAGCCGATTACGTCCCGGACTTTCGGCTCGTCAGATCGACGATCAGGTAGTCGTCAATGTCGTTCATACGGCTGGCCGGGACGACGAGTTTTCCGTCGTCGTTCGTGTCGAACCCGCGAACGTCGTCGGTCGTCGGGGTAACGAGCAGTCGTTGGAGCTCGCCGGTTTCGACGTTCATGGTGATATTGTGAACCGTTCCGATTTTCGTCCCGTCGGAGCCCATTACCGGCGTGTCGGAGAGCGTGGAAGCGAGAACCGTCGTCATGTGAGTCGCCTTTCGCAAAACAGATCAATAAAATAACCGGAAGCGGCGGCGACGGACGACGGCGCACGGGGAGCGGTCCGTCCCCGCGGCTTACTCTTCTTCCTCCTCCGGCGTCTCGGCGGCGTCGCTATCGATCCGACGGCTGACGTCGACCTGATAGTTCTCGAGGATGTCACGGCCGAGCAAGACGGGGTAATCCATGTGACTGCGGTCCTCGACGCTGGCCGTGACGGTGTGTTGGTTGCCGCCGACGCCGACGACGACGTCGACGACCGGTCGGCTCTTGGACTGTTTGCTGCTGCCGGAGCGAATCCGAGTGATGGACTTGATCGGCCCGGCACCGATATCGGCGGCGAGGCTGGTATCGATGCTCGTCCGCGTCGCGCCCGTGTCGGACTTCGCGAGCACCGACTTCGAGCCGCTCGTTCCGGAGAGCACGACCTCCTCGGTATATCCGATGACCGCGGGCTCCGTATTCTGGGACACCGATTCCGGGGGCTGGGCGGTCGGTCGGGAATCGTCGAGGACGTTCGCGATGTCGCGCACGCGGTCGTCGTCCACTTCCCCGCCGGCGCGTTCGATCGCCAGCTTTGCGATGTAGGGTGCCGGACTCACCTGCGTCGCCTCGTACAGCCCTTTGAACCCCGCAGTCGGGTTGACCTCGAGAACGAACCATCCCTCGTCGCCCTCGACGAGGTCGACGCCGGCGTAGTCGAGGTCGACGACAGCCGCCGCTCGCTTGGCCATCTCGCTTGCTTCCGCGGGGAGGTCCTCGGTCGCGTCCTCGACGGAGCCGCCGAGAGCGACGTTGGTTCGCCAGTCGTTGTCCGGCGCGTAGCGGTACATCGCGGCGACGATCTCGCCGCCGACGACGTAGACCCGCAGGTCGCGGTGGCGAACGTCCTCCTGATCGACGAGTTCCTGCAGGAAGGCATAGCGGTTGCCGACCTTCGCGTTGACCGGATCGTCGGGCCCCACCTTCCAGGTGCCGCCGCCGTGAGTGCCGATCGCCGTCTTGTACACCGCTTCCTCGCCGTACCGTTCGCGCGCGGCGTTGAGCTTCTCGCCGCTGAGCGCGAGGGTCACGTCCGGCGTTCGAACGTCGTTCGATGCCAGCGCGGTCGCCGTCGAGAGCTTGTGCATCGCCGTCATCACCGCGCTCGGTTCGTTGAGCGTCGGCACCAACTGCGAGAAGGCGTTGACCAGCCCGAGTTCCTCGGCGGGCTGTTCGGTGTTCGACAGCAACATTCGGTTCGCGATCACGTCGACCTCGGGCTCGAGGAGCGGACTCCCGTCCGCGACGCTGATCGACGTGTTTTCGTTCCGGAGCCACTCGCTATCGTGCCCGAGCTCCTCGACGGCATTGAGAATCGCTTTCGTTTCCTTGCTCGTATGCAGACTCAGTACCCCGACGGTCACGGGATCGGCAACAGCCATACGAACTAGACGCCCACTCCCCGGATAAGTATTGGCAGTTCGTTCAGTTTCGGTTGCGTCACTGATAGGCCGACGGCCGGACCGCTCAGCCGATGACGGACCGCACCTGCCCCGGATCGACGAGTCCGCTCAGTACCGCCAGCGCACCCCACGTGATCGCACCCACGGCGATCGCGCCGCCCAGCATGAGCAGACTCGAGACCAGCGGCGTCACGAGCAACACCGTAACCGCCATCACGCCCGTAATCGCGCAGATCAGCGCCGTCGTCCGGGCGATCCGTATCACGTTCAAGCCGAGTTCGGTGTGGACGATATAGAGGTTCACGGCGACGTACACCGAATGCGTCGCGACCGTCGCGATCGCAGCGCCGACGACGCCGATCGTCGGAATCAGCAGGACGTTCAACCCGAGGTTGGCCAGCGCCGTCCCGCCCTTCGCGACGGCGCGCGCTCGAGCGCGTCCGAGATAATCGAGGCTGTCGCTGGTCAGGTTCGTGATCGCCTGGAGGACGACGAAGCCGGCGAGCACCTGTAACACGGGGACGGCCCCGGCGTAGTCCTCCCCGATGACCATCGTCAGGAACGGCTCCGCGACGATCGCGAGGCCGACCGCCGCCGGAATATAGAGCAACAGGACGTTCGTCAGCGACGTCTGATAGATCCGTCTGGCTTCCTCGAGTTCGCCGGCCGCTTTCTGTTCGCCGAAGTTCGGCGAAATTGTGAAGCCGAGCGACTCCGCGGGCGCGAGCACGAAGTCGGTAATCTGCTTTGCGAGGGTGTAGAAGGCGACCGCAGCGGGATTGAGAAACACTCCCACCAACACGATATCGATCTGCTTGTCGATGACGTTCGCGCTTCGGGTCGCCGTCAGCGGAATGCTGTACTCGAGCAGCCGACGCGAGAGCCCGGCTTCGTACTCCACGGCGGTCTCGTATCGCCTGTAGAACCCGTAGTAGAGGATGCCCATGCCGACGGTGGCGGCGATGGCGTAGCCGACGATATAGCCGAAGAACGCGCCGAGGGCACCGAGGCCCGCCAGGACGAAGGCGACGGCAAAGAGGAGCCGACCGGCCCCGCTGATCGCCTGGACGATCGCGCTGTAGCCGAGGTGGTTGAATCCCTGCAACGCCACCTGTGCGAAGGTGCTGCCGGAGAAGGCGACCAGATAGAGGACGCCCGCGGCGAGAAACGGGGCCGCGCCGGGATCACCGAGCGTGGCCGCGATCTGCTCGTGAAAGAGCAACAGGGCGTAGCCGACGACCGTCAGCAGGATGATCTTGGCCGTGATCACCGATCCGAGGAGGTGTGGTACCTGCCCCGGATCGGACTCCCGGTACTCCGAGATGTACCGCGCGACGGATCTACTGAGCCCGAGGTCCGCGAACAACTGGACGATAGCCAGGATGCCGATCGCCCAGTACAGCGCGCCATACCCGTCCGGATCGAGCAAGTACCGCGCCAGCACGAACATTAACAGCGCGCTCGAAAGCATGTAGATGGCGCGCGCAACGAGCGTTGCTTTGAAGCCGTGGATGATGTGGTCTTCCCTGTTCATGGTAGACGCGGACGGTGTGACACTCGTGACTGACCGACATCGAGAGCGACCAACGTGGTCGGAAACTCGCGGTCTCGGTCAATTGTAATGGGGAGACAACAGCCCGAAAGCGGCCACAACAGAATCGGTGGGGGAGTTCGGTCCGGGACGTGGCTCCATCGACGGCGACGGTCCGACTGCATCCGGAGACGGACTCCCTGTAATGCCACTCAAATGGCCGAAACATGCCCGTACAGGTAACTGAGACAATGACTCCGCCGTCGCGAACAGAGACGCGGGTTGAACGGAACGGCGAGGAGAGCGAAGGAGCGATCGCGTCCGTGTCCCGTCCGTGACGTGCGACGGGGACGCCGATCTACAGGTACGAGGCGTCCCACCGCGTCGCTTTCCGCCGATTGCCACACTCGTTGCACTCGATCCGTCCCATCGCGTCCATCGCGTTGTCGATCGAATCACAGTTCCCACAGAACCACGCGTACAGTTCGTGTCGGTCCGGGCTCTCGTAGGCCGTGTAAAACGGGGCGCGCGTCCCGCGGGTGGCCTCGCCGTAGCTCACGTAGAGCGTCCGGCCGTCGACCGTGACTTCGTCGATCGCGCCCCACTCGCCGTCGTCCTCGAGATCGGACTCGACGTAGACGTTCTCGGTGAACGTTTCGTCACCGATCTCGACCTCGCGCTGGCCGGCCTGTTCGAAGCCGTGGCTCCGGTAAAACTCGTTGCCGCCCTCGTTGTCCTCGAGGACGAAACAGCGAATCTGATCCGCGCCCGTCTCGAGGAGTGCCTCGCGAGTGCGGACGAGCAGTCGCACGCCCGTGGCGTCGCCGCGGTGGTCGGGATGGACGTGCAGCCAGAGGAGGCGTCCGGTCTTCGACTGCTGGCCGACCAGTTCGCTCTGGGAGAACGCGACGACGTCGCCGTCGCGTTCGACGATCAGGAAGAGCGAGCGGTCGTCCGTGAGTTCGTCGGAAAACGCGTCGCCGTACCATTGCTCGATCGCGTCGTCGATGGTTCCTTCATCGATGAAGGCCGTGTACGTGGAACTGAGCGAATCGCGGGCGATCGAGCGAATCGCATCGGCGTCCGAACGGGTCGCTTCGCGGATGTCCATGCGTGTCCATATCACACCGAGATACAAAACGTATGCCCACGGCCGCAAATTTTGATCGCCGTTGTTCGAGGGAACGCCCCGTTCCCCGCGAAAAGTACCACCGACGACTCGGAAGCGGGTCGGACACTCATCGTGGACGGTGAAGGGAGAAGATTCACGGTGATGCCCCCGGAGAACGTCATATGAGCGACGACGCGGCGACCGAACCGCCCGACCGGGCAGCGGATTCCGAACCGATGGCCGAAGCGTTTACGTACAACGGCGGCCGGGTCGACCCCGGCGAGTCGGCGAACATCCGCTACGGCATCAGTGAAACGTATCTCGGGGACCCGGTCAGGATTCCGGTTACGGTCATCAACGGCGAGCATCCGGGTCCGACGGTCTTTCTCTCCGCGGCGGCACACGGCGACGAACTCAACGGGATCGAAGTCGTCCGTGAGGTGGCCCACGACTGGGACCACTCCGTACTCCACGGAACGCTGGTCTGTCTCCCGGTGATGAACGTACCGGGCTTTCTCGCACAGGAGCGCTATCTGCCGATCTACGACCGCGATCTGAACCGGTCGTTTCCCGGCCGCGAGGGGTCGACCAGCGCCAGACGGATGGCCCACCGGATCTACACGAACTTCATCGAACCCTGCGACCTCGGGGTCGACTTCCACACGTCGACGCGCGGCCGAACGAACATGCTCCACGTCCGTGCGAACATGGAGCAGTCGGGCGTCGCCAGGCTCGCGAAGGCGTTCAGTTCCAACGTCATCATCGCGGGCGAGGGGCCGTCCGGGACGCTCCGGCGGGAGGCGACCGAAGACGGCATCCCGACGATCACCGTCGAAATGGGCGAGGCCCACCGGTTTCAGCGCCGCCTGATCGACCGCGCGCTCACCGGCGTCGCGAGCGTCCTAGCCGAATTCGGATGCCACCGCGAATCGTCGGTCCACTGGCCCGGCTGGCGGACCATCATCGACGACGACAACGAGAAAACCTGGCTCCGCGCGGACGCCGGTGGCATCGTCGACATGAAACGCGGCCGCGGCGCGCTCGTCGAGGCCGGCGAAGCGATCTGTACCATCACCAACCCGTTCAAGGAAGAGGAAGACATCGTCACTGTCGAGGCTCCGTTTACCGGCCTCATCGTCGGCGTTCTCGAGAACCCAGTCGTCTATCCGGGGAACCCCCTCTGTCACCTCGTTGGGCTCTCGCCGGACACGCTCACTGCCCTCGAGCGCGAGCGGACGACTGAGAGTTCGCGATCCGACCTCCGGCAGAACGACTGACGGTCCCCGGCGATAGACCTGGCGGTAACTGCCGCCCGAACGACTTCGGGAATCCGCCGCAACAGTGGTTCCGTCCCGTCTCTGGTGGACCGAACCGAGGCTGCGAGCGGAGCGATAAAAGTAACTTCTATACCCCCACGGTCAAACGGTCCACATGAGCGCATGAGTCAGTCTTACAATCGCGGTCTCGTCGAGGACTTCGGTCGCTGGAAGGAGTTCTCGGCCGGCATGTGGGCGTGGATCTTCCACAAGTTCACCGGGTGGGTGTTAATCGGCTACTTGTTCACCCATATCGCCGTGCTGAGCACTTCTATCGGTGGCGCACAGGGCGAAACGACGATGGTCGGCGGCGAGGAACTCAACGTGTACACTGCGACGCTGCAGGGACTCGAGGGGTTGTTCCTCATCCGACTGCTCGAGGTCGGCCTGCTCGCGGTCGCCGTCTTCCACATCCTGAACGGGCTGCGCCTGCTGATGGTTGATCTCGGCGTCGGGCTCGAGGCCCAGGATAAGAGTTTCTACGCCTCGCTGGTCTTGACGGGCGCGATCACCGTCGCGAGCGTCCCGACCTTCCTGACGGGGGTGACCATCTAATGGCGGAACGATACTCCTCGTTTACCCCGGGCGGCACCGGCTGGTTCCTCCAGCGGATCACGGCGGCGTTTCTCGTCGTCGTTCTCGCCTTCCACTTCTTCCTCCTGCACTTCGTCAACCACGCGTACGAGGTAACCTTCATGGGGACGCAGACCCGAATGCAGAACGTCGGATACTTCCTGACGATGGTCCTGTTCCTGATTACCGCCACGTTCCACGGCGTCAACGGCGTCTACAACGCCCTCGTCAATCAGGGACTCGAGGGGGGACGAAAGAAGGCCGTGCTGGCAGTACTGACCCTCGCCAGCGTCGCACTCGTCGCACAGGGTATCTACGTCGCGCTCGCGATGCGAGGAATGATCTAATATGAGTACACAACAAGCCGAACCCGAAAGCCAGGAGGCACCGGAAGACCCGGCGATGAAAGGGGCAGAATCGCCGGCGGCCGACGAACAGACCGGCGGCGGTATGGTCGACGACCACGCCGAAAAACGAGCGGAACTCGAGGGGGAGACGGTCCACATCAAGGTGTTCCGGTACGACCCCGAAGTCGAGGGCAAGCAGGAACCCCGCTTCGACGACTTCCACGTGCCCTTCGAAAAGGGGATGACCGTTCTCGACGCGGTCATGTACGCCCGCGACGAGTACGACTCGTCGCTGACGTTCCGCCACTCCTGTCGGCAGGCCGTCTGTGGCTCCGACGCCTTCTTCGTCAACGGCAAACAGCGACTCGGCTGTAAGACCCAGATCTCCGACTTGGAGCAGCCGGTTCGCATCGAGCCGCTGCCTCATCAGGAGGTCGTCAAGGACCTGGTCGTCGACATGGACCACTTCTACGACCAGATGCACACCGTCGAGCCCTACTTCCAGGACGAGGACACGCCCGCGACCGAGGACCTCGAGGAACAGCGCCAGACCCCCGAGAACCGCGAGAAGATCAAGATGTCCTCGCGGTGTATCTGGTGTGGCGCGTGTATGTCCTCGTGTAACATCGCGGCCGGCGACAACGAGTATCTGGGCCCCGCGGCGATCAACAAGGCCTACAAGTTCGCGATGGACGACCGCGAGGACGAGCAGATCAAGGAGCACCGACTCCGCATTCTCGAGCAGGAACACGGCGTCTGGCGGTGCCAGACGCAGTTCTCCTGTACCGAGGTGTGTCCGAAGGACATTCCGCTCACCGAGCACATTCAGGAGCTCAAGCGGGAAGCAGTCAAGAAGAACCTGAAATTCTGGTAATCATGTACGAACACGACGTTATCGTGGTCGGCGCCGGCGGCGCCGGCCTCCGGGCCGCGATCGCAGCGCACGAAGCAGGAGCGGACGTGGCGATGGTCTCGAAACTCCATCCCGTCCGTAGCCACACCGGCGCGGCGGAGGGTGGCATCAACGCCGCCCTCCAGGAGGGAGACGACTGGGAACTCCACGCCTACGACACGATGAAGGGGTCGGACTACCTCGGCGACGCGCCGGCGGTCGAGACCCTCGCCAAGAACTCCCCCGAGGAGACGATCAACCTGGAGCACTGGGGTATGCCGTTCTCCCGCGAGGAAGACGGCACCGTCTCCCAGCGGCCGTTCGGCGGACTCTCCTATCCCCGGACCACGTACGCCGGAGCCGAGACGGGGCATCACCTGCTACATACGATGTACGAGCAGGTCGTCAAACGGGGCATTCAGGTCTACGACGAGTGGTACGTGATGAACCTCGCGACGACCGACGAGGCCGACCCCAACGACCGCGAGTGTCACGGCGTCGTCGCCTACGACGTTCAGTCCGGTACTATCGAGGGCTTCAAAGCGAACCAGGGCGTCGTCCTCGCGACCGGCGGCCCCGGTCAGGCCTTCGACCACACCACCAACGCCGTCTCCTGTACGGGCGACGGACACGCGATGGCCTATCGCGCCGGCGCACCGCTCGAGGACATGGAGTTCATCCAGTTCCACCCCACGTCGCTGCCGTCGACGGGTGTCCTCATCAGTGAGGGTGTCCGCGGCGAGGGCGGTATCCTCTACAACAGCGAGGGCGAGCGGTTCATGTTCGAGCACGGCTACGCGAACAACTCCGGCGAACTCGCCTCGCGCGACGTCGTTGCCCGGGCCGAACTCACCGAAGTCGGCGAGGGCCGGGGCGTCGAGGACGAGTACGTCCATCTGGACATGCGCCACCTCGGCGAGGAACGCATCATGGATCGGCTCGAGAACATCCTGCATCTCGCGGAGGACTTCGAGGGCGTCGACGGACTCGTCGAGCCCATGCCGGTCAAGCCCGGACAGCACTACGCGATGGGCGGCATCGAGGTCGACGAGAACGGCCAGACCTGTGTCGACGGGCTCTACGCGGCCGGCGAGTGTGCCTGCGTCTCGGTCCACGGCGGCAACCGACTCGGCGGGAACGCCCTGCCGGAGCTGATCGTCTTCGGCAAGCGCGCCGGCCGCCACGCCGCAGGCGAGGATCTCGGCGAGCCCGAAATCCGGACCGGCTACGGCGACGATGTCGAGGACGAGACCGAGACCGAGCTGCCGGTCACACCGGGCGACGCGGGAGTCGACACGGCCGGCGGCGTCGCTGCGGACGGCGGCGTCACGGCCGACGCCGAGGGGGTCCTCGAGCGCACCGTCGAGACGGCCCGCCAGCGCGTTGACCATCTGATGGACAAAGAGGACGGCGTTCAGCACGCCGAAATCCGCGCGAAACTCCAGAAGGCGATGACCGACTACGTCAACGTCTTCCGGACCGAGGAGGGCGTTAAGAAGGCGCTGCGGCTCATCCGCGAGTGCCGCCAGGAGTATCAGGACGTCTACGTCGACGACCCGTCGCGGACGTTCAACACTGACCTCCAGCAGACCATCGAGACGCGCAACCTGATCGATGTCGCCGAAACGATCGCGCTCGGCGCGCTCGTCCGCGACGAGTTCCGCGGCGCACACTGGCGAAAGGAACACCAGGAACGCAAAGACGAGGAATGGCTGAAACACACGCTCATCTCGTGGGACGACGGCGAACCCTCGATCTTCTATCGCCCCGTAATTCTCGAGGGCGAGAACAAGACCTACGAGCCGAAAGAACGTAGCTACTGACGCCGTGGGCCGGCCGTTCGGCCGGTTCCGCCCTGCCGTACCAGCAAAGCTAAACGTTATGCCACGCTATCGTGGCTCGGTATGTTATTGTCGGGGACGGTCGTCGCCGATGCCGAAACCGTGATTCACGACGGTGCTGTCGTCGTCGAGGACGACCTGATCGTCGCCGTCGGAGACCGGTCGACATGTCTCGAGGAGTATCCCGATCACGAACACGACTCGTACGACGTGCTCGCACCGGGTACCGTCGGCGCACACGTCCACTCCGTCCAGAGTCTCGGACGCGGTATCGCTGACGATACCGAGTTGCTCGAATGGCTTTACGAGTACGTGCTGCCGATGGAGGCGTCGCTGTCACCGGCCGCGATGCGCACTGCCGCCGAACTCGGCTACCTCGAGATGATCGAGAGCGGGACCACGACCTGTATCGATCACCTTTCCGTCGATCACGCGGCACAGGCGTTCGAGGCGGCTCGCGAACTCGGCATCCGCGGCCGCCTCGGGAAGGTCATGATGGACAAGGAAGCGCCGCCGGGGCTGCTCGAGGACACCGACGAGGCGCTCGCGGAGAGCGAGCGGCTCGTTCGCCAGTACCACGGCATCGATGGCGGCCGCATCCGGTACGCCGTGACCCCACGGTTCGCCGTGAGCTGTACCGAGGCCTGTCTGCGCGGGGCTCGGCACCTCGCCGACGACTATGACGATGTAATGATTCACACGCACGCGAGCGAGAACCGGGGTGAAATCGAGACCGTCGAGGACGAAACCGGCTGCCGGAATATCCAGTGGCTCGACGAGGTCGGGTTGACCGGCGAGGATGTCGTGCTCGCACACTGTGTCTGGACCGACGAGTCCGAACGCGAACTGCTCGCGGAAACCGGAACGAACGTCACCTATTGTCCCTCTTCGAACATGAAACTCGCCAGTGGCGTCGCACCGGTGCTCGACTATCTAGATCGGGGGATCAACGTCGCGCTGGGCAACGACGGGCCGCCGTGTAACAACACGCTCGATCCGTTCACGGAGATGCGACAGGCGAGCCTCCTCCAGAAGGTCGATCGACTCGAGCCCCGGGCGCTGCCGGCGCGGACGGTGTTCGAAATGGCGACGATCAACGGCGCACGGGCAGCGGGATTCGATCGCGTCGGGAAACTACGCGAGGGCTGGAGCGCCGACATCATCGGCCTCGAGACGGGGATCACCCGTGCGACGCCGATTCACGATGTCCTCTCACATCTGACGTTCGCCGCACACGGCGACGACGTGCAGTTCACGATGGTCGATGGAACCGCGTTGATGCGCGATGGCGAGGTACTCGTCGCGGACGCCGCGGCAATCAGATCACGAGCCCGCGACTTCGCTTCCGAACTGGACGTCACCTGCTGACGAGACCCGATTCGACGATCGACGTTTGGTGGTGGATAGCTCCCGGTACCGATGCTCGCGCCGGTCGCCGTCCGTCCGATGTTGGCTCCTGGAGCGATACCGACGATCCCTAACCCTCCGATAGCGCCGGCAATACCGCAATCAGACCGTCGAAAAGGGAGAGAAGACGGCACTGGGCGTGCCGATCAGTGTCATGAGTACGATCGGTTGGTGCAAGCACTTACGCGGAGCAGACCCGAGTGTCGCGGTCCGATCGAGTCGCGTTTCAGCCGGACGGAACCGGTACCGGGCACCCGATTTCGACAAATGACGATGCGCAATTTTAATATCGTCGAACCATCGAACCAGTAATATGACTCAGAGCGGAACGTCACGCTCGACGGTATCGATTCCCGACGACATCGAGTCCGCACAGGCGAAACTCGTCTACCTCTACGTCTCCGTGTGGCCGGCCGCGACGCCGGGGGATATCTGTACGGCGCTCGCACTCAACAAGGGAACCGTTCTCTCGATCGCCGGCACGCTTCGGGACCGCGGCTACCTCGAGCGGCGGGACGGGGGGTACGAACTCGCTCGAGAGAGTGCCGCCTCGTCGTGACCGGCGGGAGTTCGATCGCCGTTTAGGGGTCCCGACCGACGGGAAACGGTCAGCTACTGTGTGACTGTTGTGGTCCGACGGCCCCGCACTCGCTTTCGAAGCAGACCGCGGGCAAAGGCGAGGGCACTTAGAGTTCGATTCGCTCGACCAGTTGCTCGCGGTTTTCGTTCGTGTTGAGCGCGACGATCCGGATCTGGTCTTCGAGTCCGGAGTCCTTGAGCTTGGCCTTGAGCAGGTTGTCGACCTGGTAGACGCCCGCGGCGTTGGTCATCTCGATTTCGACCATGACGGGGGTGGTGTCGCCCCCCTGGAGCGAGACGCGACTGATAGCCTGACTCGAGAGGGTGTTGATCCCCCGGCCGCCGGACTCGTAGGGGATTCGGGAACGGCCTCGTTCCATGTCGAGGGCGTCGGCGACGCGGATGACGCCGGCTTCGGTCGTCAGGGGCGTCTCGGCGGTGTGATGACAGAGGATCGCATGGAGGGTCTCGCCTTTCATCCGGACGGTGTCGGCGGCGTCGTAGAACTCGGGGAGGATCCGCTCGAGGATGTCCGCGGCCAGCGGGATCGAGTAGTAGGCGTGGCTGTCGCGGTGGACGACGTGGCCGACGTCGTGGAGGGTCGCCGCAAGCGCGATGATGACCGATTCGTCCGCCTCGTCGAGACCCTGCTGGCGCGCCCCGTTGAAGTCGACGTCACCGGCCTTGAGGAGGTCGTACAGACACAACGCCCGGTTGCGAACGATCTCGATGTGCTTCGTTCCGTGATCGTTGTACCGCATCCGGTCGACAGCGTTGACGTTCTGCGCCTCGAGATAGGCCGTGATCTCGGCGTCGTCTTCGATATACTCGAGGACGGCGTTTAGTTTCTCGTCGGGGAAATTGTGGTGGTCGTCGGGAACGTAGACGCGGCGAGGGTCTTCGTCGGCGGCGGAATCACTCATACCGGAACGTGGGTTGCGGACTAAAAAAGCCCTGCGGCGGTCGTCTCGGCAGTCTCGAGGCGAGTTAGGAGAGGTCTTCGACCGCGGCCTCGACCTCGTCGTAGTCGGGTTCGACGCCGGGGTCGTCGCTGACCCAGGAGTAAGCGACCTGGCCGTCGCCGTCGATGACGAACACCGACCGCTTGGCGACGCCGTGGACGCCCAGGTCGGCGAAGTCCATCGAGAGCCCGTAGTCGGCAATGATTTCCTTGTTGTAGTCGCTGATGAGATCGAACTCGAGGTCGTTCTGTTCGCGGAACTCGTTCAGCGTGAACGGCGAGTCGCGGCTGACCCCGTAGACGGCGGCGTCGAGGTCGTTGAACGCGGCGAGTCGGTCCTGGAACGTACACATCTCGGTCGTGCAGACGCCGGTAAAGGCGCCGGGGAAGAACGCGAGGACGACCGGTGCCTCGTCCGCGAGGCGCTCGGACAGCGTAAACTCCTCGATGTCGCCGTTTGCGAGCGGTGCAGTGAAGTCGGGTGCGGCATCTCCGGTTGCTACCATCGTCTCAGTATTGCGTGTAACGCCGAAAGACAGTTTCGTTATCGGAACCGACGGAGGCCGGGACGTCGGGGCCGGACGACTCGAGACGGCCGCCGGCGACGACCGCGCGGCCGCGTTCACGGTCGCGAGAGTGCCGGGCGGCGGGGAAAATCAGGGGTCGCCGTCGGATAGCGAACAGTTCGCTGTCCAGCTGGACGAATTTCCTCCACAAACGGACTGTCGCGGCCGCTTGCTTACCTTAGTGGTCCAAAAAGGTTATAATTGCCAGCGGATAAGCCACGTATAGAGATGGTAGCCGAAACCGCACCGCTGTTCATCCCCGGCGGAATGGGGCCTCCCGAGCTCGCGATCATTCTCATCATCGCGATTTTGCTCTTCGGGGCCAACAAGATCCCAAAACTGGCACGCTCGACCGGCGAGGCCATGGGTGAGTTCCAGAAGGGGCGCGAGAAAGTCGAATCGGAACTCGAAGAAATGCGCGACGGAAGCGGCAACGTCAGCGAAGGTAGCGTCAAGGACGACGAGGAGTTCGTCGACACGGAGCCCGTCACCACCGAGGAGGAGACGAGCACCGAAACTGGAACCGGAACCGAAACCGAAACCGGAACCGGAACCGAAACTGAAACGGAAACCAACTAAGTTCTTTTTGCGGCGGGGCGTGTGGCCTAGCGGACAGGGCAGGAGGTTCCTAACCTTCTGATCGTGGGTTCGAATCCCGCCACGCCCGTGCAGCGAACCCAGTGAGCGAACCGGCATGGCGGGATTCGAATCAGGGAAGACACGCGCAGCGAGCACGTCTGAGCGCGGCTCGAATCCCGTCACGTCCGTGCAAGGAGGAGCGACTCTCGAGGCGGACCGACGCCGGACTGATTCGGCCCGTGACCGACGTCGCTGTCCGACCCGATCGGCCACTCGAGCCATCGGAAAGCGGGCTTCTTCGGGAGCCAGACGAAAAGCGGCGCGGCGAACGGTCCGTCAGTGGTTCGCGCTTCGGTCCCGGTTCGGATCGCCGAAGCGGGTCAGCGGCTCGAGTTCCTCCTCGGGGACGTCCTCGAAGGCGGCGCGGGCGATGACGCGGCGGTGGACTTCGTCGGCACCGTCGACGATGCGGAACTGGCGGACGGATTCGTAGAAGTCCGACAGGGGGAGGTCCTTTCCGATGCCGTTGGCACCGCAACATTGGACTGCGAGGTCGATGGCGTCCTGGGTGATGTTGGCGGTGAAGACCTTACACATCGAGACGGGGACGCGAGCCTCGTCGCCGGCGGCGATCCGGTCGGCGGCGTCGCGGATGCCGGTTCGGGCCATGTGGAGTTTCGTCTCGGCGTCGGCGATCCGATGGCGTAGCGACTGCTTGTCCGACAGCGTCGAGTCGAAGCCGCGTCGGTCGCTGATGTAGGCCTTCGCGATGTCCAACGACCGCTGCGCCATTCCGGAGTAGCGCATACAGTGGGTAAGCCGGGCGGGACCGAGCCGTGCCTGCGCGTGGGTGAAGCCTTCGTTCAGTTCGCCCAGCAGGTGTTCCTCGGGAACGCGGACGTTCTCGTAGCGGATTTCGGCATGGGACACGCCGTGATTGCCGCCGCCCATGTGGGGGACGTCACGGATAACGTCGACCCCGTCGGCGTCGGCGGGTACGAGGAAGAGCGAACAGGCCTCGTAGGGGTGGGCTTCGGGATCGGTTCGAGCGAGGACGATCAGGACATCGGCCTCGACGCCCTGTGTCGTCCACCACTTGTGGCCGTCGATGACCCACTCATCGCCGTCTTTCTCGGCGGTTGTCCGGATCATCTTCGGGTCCGAGCCCGCACCCTGCATCGGCTCGGTCATCGAGAAGCCGGACTTGATCTCACCGGCGACCAGCGGCTCGAGATAGGTCTCCTTCTGCAACTCGTCACCCACCAACTCGAGCAGGTGCATGTTCCCCTCGTCGGGGGCGTCGACGCGCATGGCGACCTGTCCAAGGAGACTGCGACCGGCTTCCTCGAACGCGGGGAGCGACTCGCGGAAGCTCAATCCCATCCCGCCGTACTCGTCGGGGATCTGTGGAGCGTAGACGTCGTACTCGCGGGCCGCCTCGCGAAGGTCCGTGACGGTCCCGCTCGAGACGGTCATCCCGCCGGCTCGCTCGCGCTCGAGCGGCAGGACGACCTCTTCCATCAGGTCGGCAGCACGGGCGGCGACCTCGCGGGCCTGGTCACTGTCATTGTAGCGCATAGTGGGGGTACTCCCGATCGACGGCTAAGCGTTCGGAGAACGCCCACGCGATCGCAACTATCCCCGTGATTTTTGCTGCTGAACGAACACGACCGAACCTGATCGGTGCGGGACGGCATCCCGGTGTGGAACGGAGAGTCGGCAACGATCGGCAGTAGCCTACCGTGCCGTCCATCCCCCGTCGGCCGCGAGTACGGAGCCGGTCACGTAGGTCGCGGCATCGCTCGCGAGGAAAACGACGGGGCCGGCGATCTCCTCGGGGTCGGCAAACCGCTCGAGCGGGGTCCGGTCGATGATCGATCGACGCAGCCGCTCGTTGTCCTCGAGGTCCTCGGTGAGTGCCGTCGAGACGTAGCCCGGCGCGACGGCGTTGACTCTGACCGCGGGTGCCCAGTCCAGCGACATGCTCTTGGTGAGGCCGACGAGTCCGTGCTTCGAGGCGACGTAGGGGTGTTGCCGCGGCAGGCCGACCAGTCCGCCGACGCTGGCGACGTTGATGACCGACCCGCCGTCGCTCGCGAGGAGGTGGTCCGCGGCAGCGCGGGTGACTTCGTACGCACCGTGTAGGTTGACATCGAGCACGCGGTCGAGACTCTCGGGTTCGACCGCCTCCGGTCGGCCGAGCGCGTCGTCAGGGTTGAAGCCGGCGTTGTTGACGACGATATCGATGCCGCCGAACTCGTCGGTGGCGCTGTCGATGACATCGCTGACCGCGTCGCCGTCGGTCACGTCCGCGGGGACGGCGATCGCGTCGCCGCCGTCGTCTTCGATAGCGGCGGCGACGGCTTCGATTTCGTCGCTCGAGCGGGCGCTCGGAACGACCGCAGCCCCCGCGTTTGCCAGTTCCACTGCGATCGCGCGACCGATCCCGCGTCCCCCGCCCGTGACCACTGCGACCCGCCCGTCGAGATCGAATAGTTCGCTCATCGCTCCCCCGTTTCGTCGGTAGCGATGTCAAGGTTTTCGCGCCCTCCCCCTGCAATATCGTATCAATTTTAAAACCAATAACGTCCTGCCGAGTAGACGAATCGATCGAAAACGAGCGGGCTCTGAGTTATCAGAAATAGTAATCGGCGGATGAATTTTTTGAGGGGTGAACGTCAGGGTGGATGCAATGGCTATTGACGAGGCCGACCAATCGGATGCTGGGGACTTTTCTGAGGGGGAGGCATCCGACCCTGCGTCGGAAGGCGAG
The DNA here is from genome assembly GCF_005890195.1 of Natrinema pallidum. Classification (NCBI taxonomy): domain Archaea; kingdom Methanobacteriati; phylum Methanobacteriota; class Halobacteria; order Halobacteriales; family Natrialbaceae; genus Natrinema; species Natrinema pallidum. The sequence goes on from NZ_CP040637.1 coordinate 2,383,571, forward strand.
CGGTCTCAAGAAGCTGACCTGACGTCGAATTCGGCGATCAGCGTTGGTACGTACACCTGGGAAGAGTTCATGAACGAGTACGGGTACGGCGACGAAGTGGCCGACCTGTACCCCGACGACGGGACCGAGGGGGACCAACTCGGACTCGATACCGGCGAAGACGTCGGATCGAGCCCGAGCGGGGACGACTGGGACCGAGTGACGTTCGATCCGGAATCGTACCTCGGGTATCATCCCGACGACCTCGAGGAGCAGGTCCTGCCGACCGCCGGCGACAGCGCTGCCACGCTCCGATCGATCGTCGACGAGTACCTCGATCCGGAGACGACGCCGGTCGTCAAGGACATCTGGACCTGGGAACACTACAAGCGGGCGTACGGTCACGACGACTCGTCGCCGCTAGACAAATCCGACGCGCTCGGCTTCGACCCCGAGACGTTAGAGGGTCGTCTCGCCGCCGCTAACGACGTCGCCTTGGAACTTGACGATGTCGTGGAAGAACGCACCGTCAACGTTCAGGAGGACCTCGATGAGGACGAATTCTTCTCGACGGCCGGGGGAAACACGACCGTCTCCAATCGCTACGATCTCGAGAAGGCGGTCCCCTTCGAAAAGAAGACCCACTTCCGGGAGGTCGAGCGCTACTGGGTGAACAAGCCCTACGCCTACGTCGTCATCTTCCACTCGGAGAAGGAAAACGAGAAGAAGTACTACATGATCGAGCCCTACCAGAACGAGATCGAGGCGGAGCTCAAGGAGTTCCTCTCGGGTAAACTCAGGAAGGCGATCAAGTACTCCGAGGACGGTATCAAGGAGAAGGCGACGGAGGGCGGTCGCCGAACGGTAATCGAGGACGAAACCAGACGGTTGTTGAAACGGTACGACCTCTTCGAAGCGACGTCCGGCAGTACGTCGGAAGGCGTCGTCGAGACGATTCGGGGACTGCTCGACGATGACGAGTCGACCGTGGTCGAGGCCGAGGACACCGGGCCGAGCCGACTCGGCGGGATCGAAGCCCGACCCGAACCGGCCATCCTCGCGGACGATCCGGACACGCTGAGCGAGTATCAGGTCGAAAAGCTCCTGTACCTGCTTACGCGGGACTTCATCGGCTACGAGCGTATCGACGGGATCAAACACGACATCAACGTCGAAGACATCTCCGTCGACGGCTACAACTCGCCGGTCTTCGTCTATCACTCCGAGTACGAACAGATCATCTCGAACATCTACCACGGCGAGGACGAACTGGACGACTTCGTCGTCAAACTCGCCCAGCGGTCGGGCAAAGGGATCAGCAAACGGCTCCCGCAGGTCGACGCGACGTTGCCCGACGGCTCGCGTGCCCAGCTGACCCTCGGCAAAGAGGTCTCCGATCACGGGACCAACTACACCATCCGTCAGTTCAAGGACGTTCCGTTCACCCCGATCGACCTCATCAACTGGAACACGTTCTCGCTCGACGAGATGGCGTTCCTCTGGCTCGCCATCGAGAACCACAAGAGCCTGATCTTCGCCGGCGGTACAGCATCCGGGAAGACGACATCGCTGAACGCCGTTTCGCTGTTTATTCCCTCGAGCGCGAAGATCGTCTCCATCGAGGACACCCGCGAGGTCGAACTGCCACAGCGAAACTGGATTGCCAGCGTCACCCGCCCCTCGTTCTCCGACGACGAACAGGGGGACGTCGACGAGTTCGACCTGCTCGAGGCCGCACTGCGCCAGCGCCCCGACTACATCGTGATGGGTGAGATCCGTGGTGAGGAGGGCCGAACGCTCTTCCAGGTCATGTCGACGGGGCACACCACCTACACGACCTTCCACGCCGACTCTGTCGACGAGGTGCTCAAGCGGTTCACGACGGACCCGATCAACGTCTCGAAGACGATGTTCACCGCGCTGGATCTGGTGTCGATCCAGACCCAGACCCGCGTCCAGGGTCGGAAGGTCCGCCGGAACAAGTCCCTGACCGAGATCAACCACTACGAGGCCGAACACGACGAGATCAACGTTCAGGACGTCTATCAGTGGCAGGCCGAGACCGACGAGTTCCTCAAGATGGGGGATTCGAACACGTTAGAGGAAATCCAGTTCGATCGCGGGTGGAGTCGGGAGAAACTCGAGGACGAACTGTTCAAGCGGGAGGTCATCCTCGCGTACCTCATCAAAAACGGACTGAACACGTACGCACAAGTCGCCGCAACCGTACAGGCGTTTATCAACGATCCGGAGACCATCCTCACGCTCATCGCGAACGGTCAACTCGAGGACAGTCTCGAGGACCTCCGGGAGATGGAGAGCGTCCTGATCGACGTCGATCCGGAGAAAGAGGAACTCGTTCCGCGACCCGAGGCGACGAGCGAGACGTACAACCTTTCGACGGACATCTTGGAACGGGCCGAGGAGTCGCTGTTCGAGGAGTTCCGCGGAGAGGTTCCCAGCGGACTCGCGAGTTCGCTCGGCGATGTCGAAGCCGAGAGCACGATCGAGGTCGACCGCGCCGACAGCGACGAGTTCGAGTTCGGCGGCGAGGTCGACGAGACCGTCGACGAAGACGAGTGGGAACTGGGTGACAGTTCGACCGCGTTCGCCATCGACGGCGACGACGGCGGCGGTGACGAGCCAGCGTGGCTGAGCGAAGGGGCCGAGGCCGGCGTCGCTACCAACGCCGATACCGGACCGGGACCGGAGGGAGCCGACGAACGCGCGCCTGCCGGTGAATCGCCCGCAGCGAGTAGTACGCCGGCGGAGACGACGGCCCAGGACGCCCCGCCGAACGCGGGCGACCGGCTCCCGGCGGACGAGACAACCGACTCGAGCGACGGGACGGGATCGACGGCGAGCGATGCGACGATACTGCCGTCCGACGACGCCGGTGACAGCGATCTGGGTGGCTTGTTCGACGATATGGGAGAGACGATCGACGGGATCGACGATCCGCAACCGGGGCAGACGGCTGGCGGCCCCGAACCGACGGCGAGCGATCACGGGGAAACGTCAGGATTCGATTCGATGTTCCCGGACGGCGATCTCGATTCCATCTTCGATCCCGATTCGGAGGACCGCACATCGACGGCTGCGTCCGGGACACAACCCGCAGCCGAGACGGATGCGGCCCCGGACGACGAACCGGAGCCGCCGACGATCGACCTCGGGACCGGGTCGGCCGATTCGGATGTGGCGGAATCCGATTCCCCTGCGGCGGACGGGACCTCGGACGATGATCCGGAACCACCGACGATCGATCTCGATAACGGGGCGACGGACTCGGATGCAGCGGATTCCGACACGCCTGCGGCGGACTCGGCTGCTGACGACGAACCGGAACCACCGACGATCGATCTCGATGACGGGACGACGGACTCGGATGGCACTGAATCGGGGTCGCCTGCGGCGGGCGCAACGGAGTCGGACGGTTCGCCTGCCGGTCGTCGGGACGACGGAACCGACGACACGGACACGGGAAGCGACGACCAGTCGGCAACACCCGAAGCCGGGAGCACCGACCCGCCGACGATCGATATCGACGACGGGGGTGTCGACTCGTCGGCCGAAACCGCCGCCGATGACGAGCCGGAAGCGGACTCGGACGACGAAGCCGGCGACGACTCGATATTCGGCGACGATTCGGAGTCGGTCTTCACGGACGATGAGACCGACAGGGTCGACGATGACGGATCACTGTTCGACGCCGACTCGAGCGATGACGAGTCGATTTTCAAAGGTGATGATGACGGAAACGCGGCGGACGGAAACGGCGGCATCTTCGACGCCGACGAAAGTGACGAGGAGACCGACTCATGAGCCTCCAAACGAAGGACAGCGGCGGCTCGGGCATGTCGGGAAGCTCCGACGTACTCGGTGATCGGTTCTACCCGCTCTACGATCGGCTGTTCGGGGACGACAGCGAGTTCGTCGCCGATGTCGAGACGAAACTCGCGCAGGCCCGGATGACGGATACGGTCGAACTCTACCTCTCGCGAGCGCTCGGGATCGGATTCATCAGCGGTCTCACCCTCTGGCTGATCGGACTCATGCTCGGCTACGGCGTCTTCGCCATCGGGCTCCTCTCGAACGAGACGCTCATCGGTATCCCGGTCGGCAACGGACTCCTCCTGCAGATCATCGAGATGCTTCGGGTCCCGGCCATCGTCTTCTTTACCGGGCTGATACTCGGTACGATCGGCTTCGGGATCGGCTTCGGATCGATGGTCGCGATCCCCTACTCGCGTGCGTCCTCGCGCAAACGCGAGATCAACATGCTCCTGACCGACTCGGTCTCGTTTATGTACGCCCTGTCGGTCGGTGGTCTGAACCAACTCGAGATCATCGAGGCGATGGCCCAGGCCGACGACACCTACGGCGAGGTCGCAAAGGAGTTCCAGAGTATCGTCAAGGAGACCGAATACTTCGACATCGACTACCGAACGGCCATTCGGAAACAGGCGCTGGAGACGCCGAGCGACGACCTCGCGCAGTTCCTGACCGACATGCTCTCGATCGTCAATAGCGGCGGTGACATGCAGAGCTTCCTCGAGGACAAGAAAGAAAAGCACATGCGCACCGCAAAGCAGGAACAGGAACTCACCCTCGAGACGCTCGAACTGTTCGGGGAGATGTACATGACGCTATCGCTGTTCCCGCTTCTCCTGATCATCATCATGGTCATCATGCAGATGATTCCGGGCGCGGGCGTCTCGAATCAGATGCTCTACATGACCGTGTACGGTTTGATCCCGATGATCGGGGTCGCCTTCATCGTCCTCGTTTCGACGGTCAAACACGACGAACCCGGCGACGGCTTCCTCACGATGGGGAACACGGACCAACGGACCGAAACCGGCAAGGAAGACGGCCTGTTGGGCCTCGGGCTCGTCGAACAGTTCACCGGCGATCACAGCGTTTTCGATCGAATCAAGAACCGCGAGGGGACCTACGAGACGATCGAGGTTCTGCGGAAGCCACATCACTTCTTCAGGGACAATCCGCTGATCACCCTTGCGTTGACCGTACCGATGGCACTCGTCGTCGTCGTTACGGCCGTGGTAAACGGGGCGACACCGATGTCGTGGGAGGAACTCCTCGAGAAACCGATCTGGGGAACGGTCATCTACCTCTACGTCCCGCTGTACATCGTCGCCCTGCCGCTGGCGATTTTCCGCGAGTGGAACTTCCGCCACCGAACCGCCGTCGTCAACAAACTCTCCGAAGACCTCCGGAAACTCTCGAGTTCGAACGACACCGGGCTCACGCTGCTCGAGTCGTTCAAGGCCGTCTCCGACACGACGAGCGGCAAGTTGGCCCGCGAGTTCGAGATCGTTCACACGAAGGTCAACTACGGGACGAGCATGAAGGAAGCGCTCATCGAGTTCAACAACAAGTACCACATTCCGCGCCTCGCCCGAACGATGCGCCTGATCACCGAAGCACAGGAGGCGTCAAACGAGATTTCGGACGTCCTCCGAACGGCTGCAACCGCGAGCGAGAACCACGACGATATCCAGCGCGAACGCAAGTCCCGAACCCGGATGCAGATCGTGATCATCATCATGACGTTCATGACGGTGCTCGCGGTGATCGCCATTCTCAAAACGCAGTTTATCGACACGATGGCGGGTCTCGAAAGCAGCAGCGGTGGTGGTGGCGGCGGTGGCGGAGCTCCCGGCGGTGCCGGCGGTGCAATGCAGGGTGCGAACCTCAGCGAGAACATCAACGTCGACATGCTGTCGGTGCTGTTCTTCCACGCGGTAACCCTGCAGGCGATCATCTCCGGGTTTATCTGTGGATATATGCGCGACGCCAGTATACTGAGCGGGTTGAAATACGCGGTCGGACTGTCCGCGATCGCACTCATCGGCTGGACCCTGGTGGCCTGACATGAGCGACCAACGCCCATGCGACCGAAAGCAGGATCGACAACGACGACCCCGTACGATCTCGATCTCCCTCGCGGATCGGGGCCAGACCACGCAGGATTTCGCCGTCGGGATCGGTGTGTTCCTGCTAGCGATCGCCTTCGTCTTCTCGTTTCTTCCGTCGCTCGTAACCCCGTACGAGTCGTCGAACGGTGCGAAGACGGCACAGGCCGACCGGATCGCGGACCGGATCGTCGACGATCTCGGAACGGGATCGGGTAACGAGATCGACTTTACGGAGTATGCCGGAGAGGAGAACCTGACCCACCAGCTCGGACTCCGGGCGAGCGGTGACCAGGATCACGTTTACGATAGCCTGAACGTGACGATAAAATACGTGAACAATAGTACGACGCTCAAACACCCCGATACCACCGCCGGGGAACCGTATAGCAACCAGTCGGCGGCCAGTTCGGCACGGATCGTGACGCTCGAAGGTGATGTCGACGAGTGTGACCCCGCCTGTCGGCTCGTCGTGAGGGTCTGGTGATAGCATGGCTGGAACTGATATTCCATCCGGCGGCGATCGCGGACAGGCCTACACGCTCGAGGGGTTCATCGGCGCGATGGTCGTACTGATGGCGACCCTGTTCGCACTGCAGTCGGTCGTGATCATGCCGTCGACCGGCGGGATCGACCGCTCCGACCAGGCACAGAGACAACAGGAAGCACTGGACGCACTGGTCGTCGCAGCGGAAGACGGAAACCTCTCGGAGACGCTCCGTCGCTGGAACGGTGAGGGTGGATTCGAAGGTACCGACGGCCAGTTGGCAGAGAGCGGGGACTATCGGCAGTACCATCCCGATACCTTCGCCAACAAATCGACGCTCGGGAGCATATTGGACGATCGATTCAACGAGCGTGGTGGCGGATACAACGTCGAGATACATCCGAAAGGGAGCGAGAACAAAACGCTGGTTCACCAGTCCGGGCCCCCACCATCGAGCGTCACGGCCAGTTATACCGTAACGCTGTACGACGATCAGTACGTGACTCCGGACCGGGAGCGAACGCTGAGCGACCTCAACGAGAGCGAGTCGGCGATTTCGGAGTTGAGCAACGGCCCGAATAATCCGGTCTACAACGTCGTCGAAGTCCGGGTGGTCGCATGGTAACCATCTCCCACCGACACCGCGATCGCGGGCAGTTGCTCCTCGTCGGCGCGATTACCCTCGCGTTCATCATTCTGGGTGCCGTCGTCGTCTACAACGGTGTGCTCGCCACCGAAACCGTCGCCTCCGGCCCGACCGGCCAGACCGGCCCCGGTGCCAAAGTGACGAACGATGAACTCGAGGACGGACTCGGGGGCCTCGCCCATCGCGGAAATGTCAACTGGGACAACAGCAGCGGCGGGAGCTATGGCAACGCTCTCGAGACGGCGATCACCGGAGATTCGGAATACGCGGACTCGTACCTGAACACGACGGTGAGTAGCCGTCCGACAGCCACGCGGATCGAGACCGTCGATGTCGTCATGGAGGCACGGGTTGCAACGAACAGCATCGGTAACGAATCCGTCGACTTGATGAACAACGAGTCCGCGATCAACACGACTCGACACGTCGGTCACTTCGCCCTCGAGTTCGATCCGGACGACAGTGACGGTGACATAACCGTTCGATCCGTTAACAGCAGTGGCGGAACGAAGGAGGTGACGATCGCAGACTCCGGCAGCGACTATACGATACAATCCGAGCCGTGTTCCATGTCTCAACCCGTTCGAATCGACTTCGTTCGTGGAACGATCAACGGAACCGAACGGGAGTGCGGACTCGAGTTGATCGACCCGGACGAGTCGTACGACGAAGTCGAACTATCTCAGGGGGACGACGCCGACGGCTCGTACGAACTCGTGGTCAAAGGGGACCAGGATATCGACGGAATCGTCGATGTCGACTACGGCGCGTGGGATATCGCGGCGGACGTCACGTATACCTCGAATGAGGTTTCGTATACGCGGTTACAGCGAGTTCCTATCTACGGTGAAGGGAGTCAAAATCCCTTCGGGCTAGTTCCAAACGGGTTCTGCGATAATCTCAATCTTACTGGTGGTTCGACGACGATTGATGATGGTAAGATAACTGAGTGTGATATCAAAAAGGCCGATGGAAGCGGCTTTACGGTCGATATTGCTGATGAAAGTACCCTCGTTGGGGAAGTGGAGATCGATGGTGATCTGGATATAACCGATGAAAGCACACTCTATGGTCGTGTGATCCGGGCACAGAATATCGATATTGATGATGGAAAGCTCATCGGCGATATCAACAATAAAGAATCCATAACTATGGACAATGGGGCGAAAGTAAGTGGAGATATATCCAGTGACAAGACCATCTCTATGGGAACAAACAGTGTTGTTCGTGGGGATATATACTCGAAAAAAGATGTTGACATTGACGGTGGCAGCGTCGTCTACGGTGACGTGACTGCTGACGGAACTGTTACTGTCAACGACGGAACCGTCCACGGAGAGATCAACGATTGAGAACAAGAAACAGCAACCACATGAAAATACCACTCGAAACAACCCATGCGTATGTTCGAGACACTATAGTTGAATCCGGACTAATTCATCTTTCCGAAACGAACCCGATTGAAGTCATATATCGAATTATATCAGCAACTCATCGATTCGGATGTGTTACTCTCCGCCGGTCGGAGGTGTCGGTCGATGCGTGACCGGTTCCGTCGGGCTGACCGCGGCGTTTCGATCACGGTCACGCACGCGCTCACCATCGCCATCACGACGGTCCTCATCGCGATGCTCCTGATGGCCGGTGGCACGCTCCTCGAGAACCAAAAGGAAAACAGCGCGCGGCTGTCACTCGAGACGGTCGGCGAGCGCCTGAGCGATGAACTGTCGAACGTCGACCGGGCGGCGATCGGGACGAACGACGAGGTGACCGCTACTGCCGACCATCCGCAAACGGTTGCAGGCTCGTCGTACACGGTCGAATTGCTCCCTGCGATCGAATGCGGGGACGGACGGTTTCTCGATGGCTCGACCGAGTGTCTGAAACTGACGGCGACGGACGCCGATACCGTCGTCTACGTCCCGGTCAAGATCGACGCGGAAATCGACGACGACTCGAAGACAGTGTCGGGCGGCACGATCGAAATCCGCCATCGGTCCACCGGTGACCCGACCACCAGTGAAATATCGATCCACGGAGGAACACGATGAGACGAAACCGAAACGGCGAGCCGAGCGCTGGACGTGCCGGCCCCGATCGTGCAGTCTCCGATGTCCTCGCGTTCATCCTCGTCTTCGCGACGATCATCGGCTCCGTCATGTTGCTGTCCATGACCGGATTCCAAGCGATGACCGATTACAGCGACGGCGAGCAGCTACGGAACTCCGAGCGAGCGATGGAGGCACTCACGGAGAACTTCAACGACGTGCTGCGATACGACGGGATCGACAAGCGACGCGGCGAACTATCGCTTCGCGAAGGGACGTTTGCGGCCGGCTCCGACGGGACGGTACTCGAGATCGAACTCGATACCGGTGCCGGTACCGCTTCCGCTGACGCCAGTCCCGTGACGCTCGGCGAATTCGCGTATACGACCGGGTCAGATCGGATTATCTACGAGGGTGGCGGCGTCGTTCGCTCCGCCGAAAACGGTGGTAGCGTCGTTCTCAAACGACCACAGCTGGCGTGTGACGAGGGGAACGAATCGGTCCTTATTACGATTCCGTCGGTCCAGGCCACCAACGGGTCGATCCAGAGTAGTGGCACGCTCGAGGTGACGATGAACGAAACGGAGCGCAAGACACAGATCGAAAGCGGTGTCGATGAAGTGACGGTAACGGCGAATACGGACTACGACAACGCCTGGAACGCGACGCTCGAACGGTCCGGCTGGGAGCGCGACACAGCCAGTCCGACCCCCAAAGCGACCTGTGGTGAAAGCACGGGCAGCGACCTCCAAGTCGTCATAACGGTCGTCGAGACCCACGTCAAGTACTGACCGCGCCGTCACTTCTCCGAAGAGTCGTCGAGAGCGATCGGCCATTGAACGTCACTGCACACCCGATCCAGACGGCTGGCCGATCGGCGTCGCAATCGCTTCAGGAGGTTCGACCGTCCCAGTCCCCCGTGAGCATCGCCCGCAATCCCGCTCGAGCGGCGAGCGCCTCGACGCGTGCGGCGCGTTCGTCCGGCTCGCCCCCGGTCGCGAGATAGAGCCCGTTCGAGAGCTGTGTCGGGGCGGCCATCGGCGAGCCGTCGGCGTGAGTGGGGGCGGAGTTCAGAACCGTGCCGTCGGCGTCGTCGGGGCTCCACGGGACATCGATACCGGAGAGGCCGCGCTCGAACAGGTACTCGGCGGCCTCGACCAGTGCCCCCGCCGCCGTCGAGTGGCCGATCGCGCCGATCGAACCGCGATCGTTGAAGAATCGGACGACGTATTCGCCGTCGTCGGTACCGGTGTCGGCGTCAACGGTCGATCCGTCCGATCCGTCGTCGGGAGTCGACGCCGACGGGTCGTCCGATTCCGTCCCACTTGCGTCTCCCGCACCGGTTTCGCGGGCAGCGTCGGCGTTCGAGCCCGAAGCGCTCCCGCGTTCGGCTCGAGTCGCGTCCGTTCTCGGGTCGGTAGCGTCGCCGCCGGAGTCGGCGGGCAATCCGGACCGAGAGTCGGATGCACAGGTCTCATTCGTCTCCCCGTCTCCGGTTACCGCCGATTCGTTGAATCGAATCGAGACGTCCGTCCGGCTCTCCCCCGATTCCGGCCTGCCATCGGCGAACGCGACGACGAGCTGGTCGAGGAGTCGGTCGACCGCGGCGTCGAACTCGTCGGCATAGGCATCGCCCTGCACGGCGGCCGTCGTCAGTTGCTCGACGATCGAGTCGACGAGACATGGCCGCTCGAGTGCGAGTCGCCGGGCGACGTGGTCCCGGGAGTGGTGCTCGAGTCGGCGAGCCAGGGCCGCCCTCGAGTAGTTGTCCAGTGTCGACTCCGCGTCGGCGAGTTCGGAGAGGGTGAGGGCGTGGTAGTCGACATCGGACGCGCCCGCGAGCAGGAGATATTCGCGGCCGTTCGTGTAGATCGCACGGTCGATACCCGTCCAGGTCATCGCCCCCCGCAGCGCGGTGGCACGTGACTCTTCGAGGGACGCATCGTAGGCCTCGACGGCGACGAGCAGCGCGGGCACCGAATCGATCATCGGCACGTATTCGACTCGCGTCCCGTCGACGGTCCGGTCGGTCACACACGAATCGGCACGACAGTCCCAGCCGAGGGCCTCGAGGAAGGGCTCGACGAGCCACGTGCGGGTTTCACCGCGGGACGTCGGCGGCGACGAGTCGATCAGCGCCGCAGTGCGGGCGACGAACGGTCGAAGGTCGAACGGAGGCATTCGTCGGGAGTATTCGGCGAACCGTCATGTAACGAGTGGTTGTTCTCCGCACTGTGAACAGACCCAACGGGTTCTCGCGGACAGCCCGATAACCGCCATCGTATCCTCCGTTCGTCGCCGCTACGACGTGAAGTTCGGGTCCGTGCGGCGGTCGGTCGTCCCGCCGCCCGTGTTGCGTCCGTCCCGCTGGTAGATTCGCAAGCGAGCCTCGCGGACGGCGAACGCCGACTGGAGCGACGGCGGGATCGTCTCGGCCTTGCCGATGACGAGGTAGCCGTCCGTTCGAAGCGACCGGGCGATCGTTTCGAGCATCGGTCGTTTGTACGCGTTGTCGATATATATGAAGAGATTTCGGCACGTGACGAGATCGAACCCCGACTTCGGGTCGTCGTTGATCAGGTCGTGGCGCTGAAAGCGTACGTTTCGCTTGATTTCGTCGCTGATACGGTAGGTCCGCCCGTCGACATCGACGTACCGCCGGTAGTTGTCGAGAAAGGAGAGTTGGTCGTCGAAATCAACCGTCCGGGATTCCTCATAGACGCCGTTCCGAGCCGTTTCGAGCGCCGGTGTACTGATGTCGGTCCCGAGAACGTAGACGCTGGACTCGTCGATCTTGGGATCGTCACGCGCGAGCATTGCAAGCGAATACGGCTCTCGGCCGTCGGCACACGCGGCACTCCAGACTCGGACGGTCGTCTCTTTCGCGGACAGTTTCCGGAGAACGGTCCGGATCCCCGACCAGACATCCGGGTTCCGAAAAAAGCCGGTTACGTTGATGCTCATCGCCTCGAGCAACGCCTCCTGTTCGTCGGCATCAGTTCGCAGGTGCTCGAAGTAGTCCTGGTACGTCTCGTTTCTCGTCCGCCGCATCCGGGAGGAGATACGCCGGTCGAGGTAGCTGTCGTTGTAGTGACTGGTCGCGAACGACAGTTCGTCTTCGACGAACGCGAGGAGGTCGGCGAACACCTCGTCGTCACGGTCACCGTCGTCGGGGTCGGTGCCGGCGTCGCCAGCGCCGTTGCCGATCACAGTTCCATCACTCCGTTATCTCCGTCGGACGTTTTCACCACGAGCGTCCCCGTCCCGGGCGTGAATTCGACGGTTCGACCGTATTCGCCGCCGACGTCTTCCGCCTCGAGCGGGACGCCGAGTTTCTCGAGTTCCGTCTTTGCGGCGGCGATGTTTCGCTGTCCGACGCCGTCGCCGAAACTCTCGAACTCGAACATGTCGCTGCCGCCGGCGATTTTCGCTTCGACGGCGGTGTAGTTTGCGCCCTGCTCGACCATGCGCCGGAGGAGCGCACGGATCGCCGTATCGGCGTACTTGCCCGGTTTGCGCTCGCTGTTGTCCGCAGTGTCGCCGTCGGGCAACATGACGTGTGCCAAGCCGCCGATATTGGTGTTTGGGTCGTACAGGGCGATGGCCAGACACGACCCGAGGCCGTAGGACTTGAGCGTGTCGTCGCCGTCGCTGACGACGAGTTCGGAGATGCCGACCTGGACCGGCGTCGGTGCGCCCGGTTCGGTGCCGTACGTTTTCATGTGTTATCGACTTCCTGGAACTCCGCCGTCGTCGGCGTCTCCTCGATCCGATCGACGTCTAAATTGTTCAGCGCCCGCTCGAGATCGGACTCGTCGGGGATCGCGTACACTTCGCAGTCGAACTCCCGACCGTCGGCCATAACGACCGTGTCGAAGACGAACGCGAAGTCCTGATTCTCTCCGAGCTGGATGATGACCGGGTCGACGGCCGCGGCACCGATGTCGTGGATGAACTCCGGCGTCGAATGGTCGATCGTCGTATCGAGGACGTTCGCCCAGCCGTCGAGGAACCCGCTTGCCATGATGTTCCCGAGCTCCTTGATCGCGCTGGTGCCCATCTCGCCGAACCCGTCCTCGTCGACCTCCATGGGAACCATCGCGTCGACGATCTCGTGGGCCGACTCCTCGTCGAACAGGAAGAGGAGATAGCCGCTTGGCATGCCGTCGAATTCGAAGGCGACCCCGACGAGTTTCTCGTTTGCCACCTGCTCGGGAATCGCCTCGAGCGAGACGAAGTTCAGCCGGCGGATGTCGACGCTGGTATCGATGCCGGTCAGCGTGGTCGCCGTCTTGGCGACCTCCTCGGCACCGCGTTCCGCCATTCGATCGAAGCCGTCGAGTTTGTCGTACTCGATGCCCTCGCTGGTGCGCAGTTGCTCGAGGAGCTTCGACATCGACTCGCGTTTCGGGAAGAGGTAGTGACTGAAGCCGACCTCGGTCCCGACGGTCTCGATCTGGCTCTGGAAGAGCAAGGCGAGGTCGTCGTCGGCCGGTGCCTCGTCAATGTCGCCGAAGAAGGGCTCGGCGGTCTGTCCCTCGACGAACTCCGGCGTGGAGACGTCGATGACGGTCTCCAAGACGTCGGCCCAGCCATCGATGAAGCCGCTGTTCATGATGTGGCCGACTTCGGTGGCCGCGCTCTCGGTCATCTCGTCGAAGCCGTCGATCTCGTCGACATCGGCGTTGACATCCGCGTCGGGACCGGCTTCCGCGAGCAGGGTTTCGACGATTCGAAGCGCGTTCTCGCGCTCGAAGACGACGACCGAGTAGCCCTCGATCCCGCCGGTCAGCTTGACGCGGACGCCGACCTTCTCCGTCGAGTCCTCGAAGTCGCGCCGGATCTCCTGGCCGCGCATGAAGTTGAGCTTCGTTACGCCGACCTTCGTCTCGACGCCCAGCATATGGGTGAGTCGGCCCGCCGCCAGTCCGGCCCCCTCTCGAGCCATCCGGTAGAACGTGCCGAGTGCGTTGACGTCGAGTTTCATGCGGATTGGACTTCGATGCCGTTGACCATTTCCACGAACTCTCCCAAGTCGGGGAAGGCGTAGATCTCGGCTTCGATCTGGTAGCTGGGGACCGACAGATCGGAGTCGAAGAACAGTGCCAGATCGTCGCCGCCGAGACTGGCCGTCCGGGTGACGATGTCACCCGTTTGCGCGTAGACGAGCTGTGGCGCGGCGATATCGATCGCGCGGCCGAGCACGTCCGCCCAGCCGTCGATGAAGCCACTTGCCATCATGTTGCCCATCTCTTCGACGGCGCTGCGGGCCATCTTCCCGGAGACATCGCCCATGTCGTCGACGACGTCGCGAAGCATGATCGCCGTGATCTTCTTCGCGCTCGCCTCGGGGAAGAGGATAAGGATGTGCCCGTGTGGTGGGTCGAGCAGCCGGACGCGGACGCCGACCCGTTTCCCGGCATCGAGCTGTGACTCGATGTCGTCGACGTCGATGAAGTTGGTCTTGGTCACCTCCATCTGGGCGTCCTCGCCGGTCAGTTTGCTCATGTTGTCGGCGACGCCGTTCGTCCCGACTTTCGCCATCTCGTTTATGAAGCTCAGCTTTCGTATATCGACCATCATCGTCATGAATTTCTCCGTAGGTGTGGGTGTTCGCGTTCGTTCATAGTGTCGTCACGTCCAGGATGTTGACTACTTCCCCTCTCCCCCGCACCGTTGCACCGCTGAGCCCCGGGATACCGCTCATAACGCCCTCGTAGGGCTTGACGACGACCTCCTGTTGGCCCTGCACGTGATCGCAGTGCAGCGCTACCTCGCGGACCTCGTCGCGAATGCGGACGACCATCCCGTCGCCGTTCGCACCTGGAGCCGGCGTCTCGAGAACGTCGGCCAGTTCGACGACGGGATAGTCGCCGTCGTCGCCGTGGAGCGTGGGTTCGCCGGCGGCCGTTTCGATCGCGGTCGCGGATTCGATGTCCTGCACGGCCTTCGTCGGGATACCGAACTCCTCGCCACCGCTCTCGACGAACAGGATTTCGTCGATCGCAACCGTCACTGGAAGCGTCATGGTGACGGTCGTGCCCTCGCCCTCGTCGCTGTCGATCGAGACCGTCCCGTCCAGGTCCTCGATCGTCCGCTTGACGACATCCATGCCGACGCCGCGGCCGCTGACGTCCGTCACCTCGTCGGCCGTCGAAAGGCCGGGATGGAAGATGAGGTCGTACGCCTCCCCCTCGGAGAGGGCGTCGGCCTCGGCCGCGTCGAGAACCCCCGCGTCGACTGCTTCGTCGCGAAGCCGATCCGGATCGAGTCCGTTCCCGTCGTCCGCGACCGTGATCGTCACGCGGTCGCTCGAGCGATCGGCGTGGACCTCGACGGTCCCTTCGCGCGGTTTGCCGATCTCCTCGCGCCGCTCCGGGGCTTCGATCCCGTGGTCGACGGCGTTGCGAACCAGATGGATCAGCGGATCGCCGATCCGATCGAGGATACTCCGGTCCAGTTCGACGGTTTCGCCGCTCATCTCGAAGGCGACCTGCTTGTCCTGATCGCGAGCGATATCGCGAACGACCCGCGGCAGGCGACTCGTCACCGTCTGGAGCGGCACCAGTCGGATGTCCATCACCGTCTCCTGCAGATCGCCCGTCAGATCCGACAGCGCGTCGAGTTCCTTGTCGAGAGCCGTGCCATCGTCGTCCGCATCGGCCGCGTGGCGGAGGCGGACGCGACTGGTTACCAGTCCCTCCACGAGCGTGAGCAGGGAGTCGACTTGTTCGATGTCGACACGAACCGACTGGATCTCGTCGTCCTCGTCGGCGGCGTCCGACCGGTCGCTCGTCTCCGGAAGCGAGACATCCGGAATCTCCATCTCGGGCTCGTCGATGGTCCGGACGATGTCGGCGGAATCGTCGGTTTCGGGCCCGCTCCCGTCGTCGCCGAACGATGTGGCAGCCGACAGGCTCGAGTCCGACTCGGACTCGACATCCGACGCGGGTTCCCCGAAGCCGGTCTCGTCGGTATCGAACGCGGAGGCTTCGGGGAACGCCTCGTCGTCGGACTGTCCGTCGGGTTGCTCGTCGAACCCGCTGTCGAAGCCGTCGACCGGCTCCGGCTCGGAGTCGGTCGCATCGGCCGAGAAGTCCGCGAACGAGTCGTCGACATCGGCCGCGAAGCTGCCGTCGTCGAAGGGGTCCGACTCGTCGTCGGCCGTCCCGAAGTCGTCATCGACGGCCGGCGTCGGCTCGACCTCGTCGTCGGCCCCGCCAAACGAGTCGGCCGTCGCCGCGTCGTCGGTACCGGACCCCGTACCGTCGTCGGGTCCATCGGCGACAGCCCCGTCTCCCGCGTCGGCCATCGCATCGTCGGCCTCGAGATCGGTCTGCGGGGACGAGTCGTCGGACGCTGCGGGTGCATCGGCTGCAGGGGCAGTTGCGTCCTCAGCCGACCCGGCGTCGTTCGAATCGGGACGCTCGTCGACAGCGACCGACTCGTCCGAACTGACCGCATCGGTGTCCGTCTCGCCGGTATCGACATCGTCAGAGTCGGTTGCAGCGACATCGTCGACAGCGCCATCCGCTACAGCACCGTCGTCGGTGGCCGGCTCGTCGGGACCCGCTTCGTGGGTTCCCGTTTCACCGTGCTCCGCTTCGGCCACCGCCGAATCGTCGACACCGTCTTCGGCGGTCGTCTCCGCATCCGGATCGGGCGCGGCGGTCGCTTCATCGCTCGGTCCCGCGTCGTCGGCCATCGACGCCGCAGTCTCGTCGGAATCGGCTCCGATCTCGTCGACTGCCTCGTCGAGCGCGGTGTCGGCTTCGGAATCGGCTCCGATCTCGTCGACTGCCTCGTCGAGCGCGGTGTCGGCTTCGGAATCGGCTCCGATCTCGTCGACTGCCTCGTCGAGCGCGGCGTCGGCTTCGGAATCGGCTCCGATCTCGTCGACGGAATCGTCGAGCGCGGTGTCGGCTTCGGAATCGGCTCCGATCTCATCGACGGCATCGTCGAGCGCGGCGTCGGCTTCGGAATCGGCTCCGATCTCATCGACGGCATCGTCGAGCGCGGCGTCGGCTTCGGAATCGGCTCCGATCTCGTCGACCGCCTCGTCCGTGTCTGGCTCAGCGTCCGCCTCCGAGCCGACCAGGATATCGTCGACCGCATCCGCTGACGGCTCCTCGTCGTCGAGGAACGAGTCGTCGTCGGCGTCCTCGCCGAGGAGTTCGTCCATATCGACTTCCTCTTCTTCGTCGAACTCGTCGAACTCGAGTTCCTCGAGTTCGTCCTGGAGCTCGTCGAACCCGACCATCTCGACCTCGTCTTTGAGTTCGTTGAAGACCGCGCCGGCATCGTCGACTTCGTCGTCGGCGTCGGTGTCGGCCGAAGACGATGCGTCGCCTCCGGCCGCGTCGTCGGCCGTCGACGCCGCGGTCCCGTCGGTCGGGCTGTCATCCGCATCGCTGGCCCCACCTGGCGGTTCGCCCGGATCGGCATCGAGTTCGTCGATGTCCTCTTCGTCCAACAGATCGTCGAACGACCCGGCTTCACCCATGTCCTCGAACGCGTCGAGCTCCTCGTCCTCGACGTCGTCGACCATCTCGTCTAAGTTATCGAACTCGTTGAATTCGTCGAGGAGATCGTCGACTTCGAGGTCCTGGGCCTCATCGGAAGAGATCCCGTCACCCGGCTCGGAATCGGCCGCCGACTCCGCCCCGGGCGCGCCTGCGACTGCGTTTTCGCCCTCGAACCGATCGGAGACATCGACGATTTCGAACTCGTCGACCTCCTCGACCGGGTCGAGTCCCGAGGCGATCGCAGCCTCGCCGACCGCGGTCCCGAAGACCGCGTCGAAACTCCCGCCGTAGTCCCCGGTCTCGATCGTTTCGCGGGGCGGGTCGGTTCCGATCAGATCGAAGGCGTCGATCAGTGCATCGACGACCAGTTCCCCGTTGTTGATGCCCGCTTCCTGTGCGATCACGAGGCGGGCGAGATAGACGTCGTGGCCGTCGTCGGCCGGCGGCTCGAATCGGGCACAGACGTCGTCGATTTCGTCTGCCGTCGGCGGTTCGACCCCTTCGCTCGCCCCGTCAGCATCGGGGAGGTGTTCACGAAGCGCTTCGATCGTCGCCGACGGATCGGTCCGGATCTCGCCGGTCTCGGCGACCTCTCCGATCATCGTCTCGAGTTCATCGACGCCGTCGAAGACGATGTCCATCAACGACGCAGTCACCTCGAGATCGTCGCGGCGGACGGCATCGAGCAGATCCTCGATCGCGTGGGCGAGGTCGCTGGCCGATTCCAGCCCCATCGCCCCGCAGTTCCCCTTGAGGGTGTGTGCGATCCGGAAGATGTTCTCCATCGCCTCCTCGTCGTCGGGCTCGCGCTCGAGGGTGAGCAAGGCGTTGTTCAGTTCGGTAATCCGTTCTTCGCTCTCCTGAACGAAGTCTGTCAGATAATCACTCATCGTTCTCACCGTCCGTCGTGAACGCGTCGACGATCGCCTCGGCGATGCCGTTTGCGGGCGCGATGGTATCGACACAGCCCGTTTCGATTGCCTGACAGGGGATGCCAAAGACCGGACTCGTCGCCTCGTCCTGTGCGATGGTCCGACCGCCGGCGGCCTTGATCGCCTCGATCCCGGCCGCCCCGTCGCGGCCCATCCCAGTCAGGACGATGCCACAGAGCGCATCGGAAACCCGCTCGGCGGCACTCTCCATCGTCACGTCGATCGACGGCCGCACGCCGTGGACGCGCTTGCCGTCGTCGAGTCGCAGCCGAAGGGCACCGTTGACGTTACGCGCGACCTCGAGATGGTGGTCGCCCGGTGCAACCGCGGCCTCGCCGGCCCGGACCCAGTCCCGATCCGCCGCCTCGCTGACGTCGTACGCGCTGTTCGCGTCGAGTCGGTCGGCGAACCGCTCGGTGAACCCGGGTGGCATGTGCTGGACGACCAGCACTTTCGCCTCGAGATCGGCCGGGAGTCGTTCGAACAGTCGTTCGACGATCTTCGGCCCGCCGGTCGACGCGCCGAGGACGACCGTCGGTGCATCGGCGCGATCCCCGTCGACGGCGACGGGAGTCGCGTCCTCCTCCGGAACGACGGGAGCGCCGATCTCCGGTCCCGTCTCGGGACCGATTGTCCCGGAGTCGGGGTTCAGTCGGGCCTCCGCCCCGCCGCCGGCGACCGCGTTACCGGTCGTCGATCCACGTCCCGCACTGTCGGCGCGTCCCGAGCGAGTCGCGTAGGCCGCCGCCGAGGCCCGCGCGAGTGCCACCGACGAGACATCGGCCTCGGCGAGTTCGCCGACTGCGTCGACGACATCGTCGCTGAGGTGGGCGATGTTTCGCGAGTCCGAACCGTCGGGCTTGTGCAGGAAGTCCACGGCTCCGCGCTCCAAGGCATCGAGCGTCGCCTCAGCGCCGCGTTCGGTGTGGACGCTGAGCATGAGAATCGGAGTCGGGTTCGTCGCCATGATTCGCTCGACGGCATCGATACCGCCCATCTCGGGCATCTCGACGTCCATCGTCACGACATCCGGATCGAACGTGGCGACGGTCTCGACGGCCTCGGAACCGTTCGAAGCCGTTTCGAGATCGTAGCCAGCCGCCTCGAGCGCGTTGCCGATGACTGTCCGCATAAACCTCGAGTCGTCGACAACGAGTACTCTCGTCATGCAGCGACGACGTCTGAAAGGGCCTTTCTGACGCTGGGTTCCTCGAACGGTTTCGTGACGTAGCCGTCCGCGCCAGCTTTCACGGCGAGTTTCATTTTCTCACGCTGTCCGACACTCGTACACATGATGACGCGGGCGTCCGGGTCGATCTTCTTGATCGCCGCGGTCGCCTTGATGCCGTTGCATTTGGGCATCACGATGTCCATCATCACGATGTCGGGATCGTGTTCTTTGTACAGTTTAACGGCCTCAGCGCCGTTGGACGCCTCTCCGAGAATGCGGTAATCTTGTTCCAAGATCTGGCGCAATAGATTCCGCATAAAATGAGAGTCGTCCACGATGAGCACCCCTGTCGACATTCAGTAGTACACCAAACTCTCGTAGAGATACAACTACCATAAATGCTGTCTCTCGATTATCAGACGTGATAAGCGTTGAATACGCCCCGGAGAGCCCAGTCACCGTGGGGGATCCCGATCCGCAGGTTGCGGCAATTATTGCGACTGCCCGGACACTAGTAACAGTTTGTTGACATCGATCAGTGCAGTCGCCTCGACGACGACTTCCCGCGTCGAATCGTCGTCTTCCTCTTGGGCCGGTTCGGCGGCCGCGTCGTCGGTCGGTTCGACCTCGAAGGCCTCCCCCATCGACTCCTCGATGCCACCGCTCATCCCGCGTGCCGACGACAGCGCCGTCGATCCGCCCGTCCCCGCAGGGCCGCCGAGTGCGGGTCCGGCCGTCGTGTCGGTGGCGTCGTCCGTTGCGCCATCGTCGGCATCGGTGTGTAGTTCCCGTTCCTGTGTAACGAGCGCGGCGATCAGGGGATGCTCGAGGACATCGCCGGAGAGATCGCTGTTCTCGATGGTGTCCTCGTCGAAGATGTTGCTTTCGGGGACCGACTCGACGCCCATAACGTCGTCGACCCGGATCGCAACCGATTGCTGGTCGCTCGCCCGGTCGAGCACGAGGAGTCGCTCACGCCCCAACCGGGATTCGGTGACGGGAAAGTGAACCGAGGGGTCGATAACCGCGGTGACCTCCCCGCGGAGGTCCATCAGTCCCTCGATAGCCGGGGGTGACCGCGGGACTCGAGTGAGTTCCGTCGGCGGTTCGGTGATGGTCCTGACCGCGCCGACCGGCAGCGCGAGCCGGTGTTCGCCGAGGCCGACGAAGAGAAACTGGAGATGGAGTTCCTCCTCGCCGTCGCCGGTGGCTGCATCGCCGCTCCGATCGGCGTCGTCGATATCGAGTCCGAGAAGTTTTTCCGAGAGGTCCGGGGCCATGGTCCTGTTCGTGTATCAGGTTCCACCAATAAAACGTTGACTCCACCGTGATTGTTCCGTTCGTTGATAGCTTCGGTCGCGGACCGAACCCGATCGCACGCGTTTCGTCGCTCGACGGGAACGACGTCGCCGGTCGGCGCGATCGCTCACTCGGGGCTCTCAAGTGTATCCCGCGCGAACATATTGCCTATCAGAACGCTTATTTCCCGTCCACCCATCCGTTAGGCGAAGTGACATCCTCCCCGCCGTGAACGGCGGGGCTTCCCACACGGTGGGAATCCAGCTTGGCAGGTTTCAGTCCGAGTACGCCGAGAGCGTCATCTGCGAGGATTTCTCGCTCGTCTCCCGGTGGACTGTGGCGCTGTCACAGGCGCTCCTATCCCGAGGTGAGTCATCGCGTTCCGGTTCCCAAGGAACGCTCTCTCCCCACGGGTTAGCGCGACCGGCGATGTTCGCCGCCGCGTTAATATCTGCTTGGAACTCAGAAACGTGGCAGTCGTCGTGCGGACACACGAACTCCGCTTGCTCTTTCCGCCGACCGAGCCGGTTGCAGGCGTAGCAGGTTTGTGAAGTGTACGCCGCGTTGATGTACTCGACGCGAATGCCTGCCTCGGTCGCTTTGTCCTCGATTCGACCCTGTAGCCGGGCGAACGCCCACGCGTGAAGCCGCCGGTTCATGAACTTCCCGCAGTCCAACCGCTCTCGGATGTACGACAAGTCTTCGAGGACGATAACGGGATTCTCGAACTGTTGGGCGTATTCGACGGCCTGCCGAGACGCCTTCTCGACAACATCCGTCAGGGAGTTTTGGTAGTGATCGAATCGTTCGTCCACGCGCCACTCGGCGGCGTCTCTCGACTGTAGCCGCCGGAGCGTGGTGAACATTTCTTTGCGAAGGTGTCGCGCTCGACTGCCGCTGACGAGCATCGGCTTCCGTGGCACGTCGCGTTTGAGGGCACAGCCCGTAATCAACGCGCTCTCGCCTACGTCGAAACCGATGTACGTCGGGTCGTCCGAATCGGTCGGTTCTTCGACCGGGTACTCGGCGGTGACGTGCAACTCCCACGACATGCGGTGTCGCTGTAGCCGCAACTCGCCCACCGTCGCATCTTCGGAGAGCAGGTCGAACCATAGGGATTCTTGCTCCGGGTTGATACGGAGTGGAATCCAGAAGTTCGTCCCGCGTCCGGGTTGCGGGGCCTGCCACACGAAGCCGTGTTCGCGCTCGTCGGAGTAGTCGAACTTCGCGGCCCGATTGACGAGTCGAAGCGGATGCTCGTCGTCCAACTCCTCGGCGTTGTACGTCGAACGGAGTTTCGGGACGTAGGATTTGAGCGCGTCTTTTGCTTGGTACGGCAGGTCGTAGGGCGTCACAATGTCGTTGACGGCTGACATTGTGTCAGCCTTGTTGTCGAAGGCGTCGTGGAGCGCTTCGCGGTAAGTGTCTAAGAGTCGCTGTAGGCGTTGCTCTTTGCCCGTGGTGGGTGTGACGAGCGTGGCCTGTAGCGTCTTCGTCACCGTCTCGGACACACCCGTAGATAGAGCGTAGACAAAGTTAAGTGTGCCGGAGTGCGAGAATGACTTATGCCACACATCAACTTCGAGGTAGACGAAGAACAGTACGAGTCGCTGAAAGAGACGAAGAAGCGCCACGGGCTGACGTGGAAGGGTATGCTACTCCACGCACAACGGGAGTTGGATTCCGGCCCGGCCACCGAGTAGCCGTTGGTCAGCACCGTGTCGCATTCCCTCCCGCCCTAAAGGGCGGGATTCCCTGCTTGTAGAAAGATGGATCCGGTTTCGACCGAACGGACCGAACGCGACGAGCGCGTCACAGTCCTGACGTTCGCCCTCGAGGACACACTGTACTGCGTCGCGGCTGCATCGATCACCTCCGTGCTCGGCATCACGGAGGACGATTCCCTCGTCAACGCCGACGATCCGTGGAACGCGGGGACCGTCCACGTCGCCGGCGAACGGATCAGAGTCGTCGATCTACCGCGGGTGTTCGGGTCGTCGTTCGAAACGACGGCTCGCGTCGCCCATCCGAAACTGCTCGTCTTTTCGACCACCGACGGCGACGGCCGCAACTACGGCTGGCTCGTCGATGGCGTCGACGTGACCACGGATATCCACACCGACTCGCTCGAGCCCCCACGGATACGGACGCGCCACGTCAGGGGACGGCTCGAGATCGACGAACGCGAAGTCATCTGGCTCGACGAGCAGGCGATTCACGGGTAACGTCCGGGTGCCGGGCCGAGGACCGGAACCGACGAGCGATCGCCCGGGTTCGACGGGCAAAACGAGAGTGGTCTCTCGGGGGCGGGCGGAAATCGATGCGATCCGTCACACTGAGACCCGCAGCGTCTCGATCCGCTCGTCCCCGCGGGCTTCACAGGAGTCCGGGTGGGCCGCCGTCCGAGTCATCGTCGGTGTCGATATCGAGACCGAACTCCTCGCGCTCCTTTTGGAGTCGCTTGACTTGGCGGTAGTAGTAGCCGATGCCAACGCCGCCGAGCAGGACGACGACGCCGATGAGGCCGAGGAACAGGGGTACGTCCCGCGCGAGGTAGTACCGGAGCGAGATCGTGCTGTCGAGGTCGTCCCAGGAAAGGCGCTCGCGGCCGTCGACGACCTCCCGTTCGTACTCGTTGGGCGAGACATCACCGAACAGGAAGTTCGACGTCCGATGCCCCTCCGGAACCGTCACTTCGTACGACCCCTCGACGTAGGCCGGCAACTGGAACGTCTTCCGGCCGGCGTCGCCGGAGAACGCGAGCGTCCCGTTCTCGTCGGGTACCTGGACGGTCGTCTCCGACCGACCCTGTTCGACATCGAGTTCCGAGCCCGTGAGCTCGGTCCCGTTGGGATACCAGTAGCGGACGCTGTTGATCTCCAAAGGTTCCTCGCGGAAGAGCGTAGACCGGTACAGCGACAGTTCTTCGGACCCGTTGAGATCGTAGACCGCCCGGAATTCGCCGTCGCTGATCAGATTGCCGTCCTCGAGATCGATCGCGACATCCGCCTCGCTGTCACGCAACTCGCTGTAGTTCCCGTCCCGATCGAGCTGTTCGTCCGAAATGTCGCCGGAAAGCGCCGAACAGCCCGCAAGCGTCGCGAGCAGCGCGATCGCGAGTGCCGCGAGAACGAGCCGTCGATTCATACTAGGGAACGACACAGCGGAGTTCGGCCGGGAGATACTCGCCCACGCTCGCGAGCAGTCCGGGCGGATCGGTGTTTTCGGTACAGATGACGCTCTGCTCGAGCAGCCCGAGTCGCTCGACGGTGACGTAGTCCTGTGCGTGCCCCGCACGGTTGAGCGTGGCGCGGACTTCCGCCCGCGTCGCGCTGTTGACGTTGAGCCGACCGTCGCCGCGGGTCCACTCGTAGAGACGATCCTGCTCTGCCTCGGCGAGTCGCGACGGCTCCTCGCCGTCGTCACCGCCGTAGACGAACTCCAGGGGCAGGTGCTGGACCAGTCCGTAGCGCTCGCGGATCTGCGTCGCCGACCCCGGGCCGAGCCCGAGTTCGTCGGTCGGGATCCGGACGCCGTCACCCTGTCCGGCGTCGAGAACGAACCCGTCTTCGTCCCAGGACTCGAGGGTGCCGACGTAGGTGTCGCCGGCCTGCAGATCGGGGACGATCTCGCCGAACTCCTCGCGGAGGACGTTACGCGCGACGGTGGCGTCGTCGCCTTCGATCGTTACCGACGGGAAGTCGTCGTGACGAATCCCGATCTCGAACTCCGCGTCGAGTTCGCCGATCTCGTTGGTCACCAGCGAGCGCAGCGAGTCCAGCGATCGCTCGCGGGCCTCGCCTTCGACGTAGAGTTTCGTTGCAAGTACGACCATTAGGCGTCCGCGTCGATGTTGAGTTCGTCCTCGAGGGCGTCGAGGCGGTCGTCCATCGCGTCGACCAGGCGGTTGTTATCCATCGATTCCAGCGGCGAGCCACATTCGGGACACTCGAAGTTGAAGTCCATCGCCTCGCCGAACTCGAACCGGATAGAGCAGATCTCACAGAGGTAGAACTCGTGGTTGCGCTCGTACTCCCGGCGCTCGTCGAGGGCCTCGTGGAGCCGATACATCTCCTCTTCCAAGTTCTCAGGGATGTTGTCGTACTCGAAGGTCCAGAGATAGGTTAGCCACCCCGAGTCCTCGTCGCGCAGTCGCCGATACGTGGCGAGATCGTTCTCATAGAGAATGAACAGCGCGCGCCGCACGTCGTTCAACTCGAGGTCGAGTTCCTCCGCGAGCTCCTCGTCGGTCACCTCGCCGTCAGGGGGGGCCGCCGCGACGGGCATCCCCTTGGGACCGACCAGCTCGTGCAAATATTTCTGGATCACCGGGTCCTCGAGCAGGTCCTCAAAAGCCATTACCCGAATGTAACGGCATGGAGCCATTAAAGCTTGCCAAGTGGACCCGCCCCCGTGACACGCGTATCGGTCGCCTGCATAGAACCGACGGCAGCCACCGCTGCCGAAAGCCATACCCGTCGGCGGAAGGCGGCAAAAGCAGTCCGGAAGGCCCTCTCGCCAGGTCGGGAAGGGGCTGACCGACACGACCGCCGGCGCGTTCGAGCGCGATGCTTATGATGCTGGCTCGGCGTTTTCGAGACAATGACTCCCGATGCTTCCTGCGGTGGCGCTCGTCTGGAGACCGCCTGCTCGCGGATCTATCGCCTCGAGTTCGACGTTCCCTGGCCGCCCAAACACGTCGCCGCCTACCTGCTCGAGGGACCCGAACCGATCCTGATCGACGCGGGCGCGCCCGACGAGACCGGCGGCTCGGACCGCGTCGGCGAGACGGAGCTGCGCGAGGGACTCGCCGCAGTCGACGCCGTCCCGGCCGACATCGACCACGTTCTCGTGACCCACATCCACAGCGACCACATCGGCCAACTCCCCACGCTCCGGGCGGCCGGCGCGACGGTTCACGCACCGAAAGCGGGGCTCGCCCGGCTCGAGACCGATCTGGACAGCGTCCGCGACGGCCTCCGGGAGACGGCACGATCGGCAGGGTACGACGACGACCTCGAGACGGTACTCGAGGAGGAACTCGACTCGCGTCGCCGGGACCGCCGACTGGTCGACGGCGAGCGCGCCCGGCCGATCGATCCGACCGAACCGTTCATCGTCGGCGGTCGCGAGTTCCGGGTCTTCGAAACGCCGGGCCACGAAATCGATCACCTGTGCTTCGAGACGACCGTCTCGGGGACTGACGTGCTTTTCGCCGGCGACGCGCTCATCGAGCCGTTTCGCGCTGGGGCCTTCCACGTCGGCTTCGACCGCGGTGCCTACGAGGCCGTCGACGCCTACTACGAGGCCATGGACCGACTACAGGGAACGTCCGCGACACACGTCTTCCCCGGCCACGGCCCCGTCTTCGAGGACCCCCAGCGAGTCGTCGAGACGACGCGGGACCGGTTGGACACGTTGCTCGCGGAGACGCGGACGGCGCTCGAGGCGATCGAGCCGGCGACGCCATGTGCGATCGCCGAGGAACGCGTCGGGACCGTCCGCTATCATGCGCCGGTACTCGATACGCTCGGGGCGCTGGGGACTCTCAAGCGGCGGGGGGCGGTCACGTTCGAGACGGCGAACGGCGTCCGGCACTACAGAACGGCGTAGAACCTCGAGACAACCGGTGTCCTACTCCGCTCGCTCCTCAAGTTTGTACTTCTGAATCTTGCCGCTCGTCGTCCGGGGCAGTTCCGCGACGAACTCGACCTCGCGGGGATGTTTGTAGCTGGCCACCGCCGCCAGACAGAACTCCGTGATCTCCTCGGCGGTGACGTCGCTGCCGGGAGTAACGCCCTCGGACGTAACCACGAACGCCTTCGGCACCTCGTTGCGCCGCTCGTCCGGAATCCCGACGACGGCGACGTCCGCGACGGCCTCGTGTTCCAGGATGAGCTCCTCGAGTTCGCTGGGATAGACGTTGTAGCCGGCGGTGTTGATCATGTGTTTCTTCCGGTCGACGATCTCGTAGTAGTTGTTCCTGTCGCGACGGGCGATATCGCCCGTGCGAAGGAATCCATTCTCGGTGAAGGCGGCCGCGGTCGCCTCGGGCAGTTCGAGATAGCCCGCCATGACCTGCGGGCCGCGGACGAGGAGTTCGCCCTCCTCGCCGGAGCCGACGTCCGCACCCGAGTCGTCGACGATCTTGCAGTCGGTCATCCGGAGCGGTTGGCCGATCGTCCCGTGTTTCAGCCCAAAGGTCGACCCCGACTGCGTGTGGGTCGCGCCGTGGGTCTCGGTGAGACCGTATCCCTCGGCGATATCGACGCCCGCGGTCTCCTCGAATCGCTCCTGAACTGCCGTCGAAAGCTTCGCACCGCCCTCGGAGGCCGACTCGAGGCTGGTGAGATCGTACTCGCCGAAGTCGTCGAGTTCGACCATATCCGCGTACATCGTCGTGACGCCGACGAAGTGAGTGATCCCCTCGTCCTCGATGAGTTGCAGACACTCCCGGGCGTCCCACTCGAGTGCGCTCCGGAAATAGAGCCGCCCGCCGCCGACCAGCGGCTGGAGGGCGGTGTGGGTGAAGCCGGTGATGTGGTAGAGGGGGAGCCAGGTCAGGCTGCGGACGTCCGCTGGCTCGACATCGACGTTCGAGGCGGTCAGCGGCCACATCAGCTGTGCGCGGGTATTTTCGTGGGTGAGCTTGACCCCCTTCGGATCGCCGGTCGTCCCCGAGGTGTACGGTAACAGCGCCACGTCGTCGTCGGCCCGCTCGACCAGCGTCGGCTCGCCACGCAGCTCCTCGAACGCGTGATCGTCCGGATCCCGCTCCCAGTCCTCGCTCCGGATGGTGATCACCGCAGGCTCCATGTCGGCGTCCGCGGTCGCCTGGGCCACGACATCCCGGAGTGCGGGGTGGGTGATGACCGCGCTCGCGTCCGTATCCGCCAACTGATAAGCCACTTCGCGGCGCTTGTACTGGGGATTGACCGGCGAGATTTCGACGCCGGCTTTGAACGCGCCGATCGAGGCGATCAGGTACTGCGGACAGTTCGGCAAGAAGAGCAGGGCACGATCGCCGGGCTCGAGGCCGATCCCGTGGAACCCGCCGGCGAGTTCGGCGGTCCAGTCGCGGACGTCCGCGTGGGTCCAGCGCCGGCCGTGATGTTCCATCGCCTGTGCGTCCCCGTGGTGGGCTGCCGTCCGATCGAACAGGTTCGCGACGTTGCCCGTTCGCGCAGCGTCGTCGATCGCCGTCAGGTCCATGTATTGTGGTACCGCCGGCCACGTTTAAAACATTAGCTCTCTAACACCCGCCGGTCGGAAGCAAGCCGGGGAGCCGAGCCGGTCCGTGACGAGCGATACACTTAGGGGCGGGACTATTATATCTCTGACAGATGGCTCTCGAGTCCGTAACTCGACTGCGTGACTGCATCGACTCGGTCGATGTCGCCGTCGCTGCCGTCGACACCGGAGCGGCCGTCGATCTCGGCGTAGCGCCGAGCGTGATCGGATCGATCCTCGGGATCGTGGTCGGTAGAGCGGTTTTCGAGGCCGCGCTCGACGAATTCGACGTCGATCCGGCGCTGTGCTGGCTCGCCTTCGGGATGGTCGCCGTGGCGGCGGGTATCGTCCAGTTACGGGCGGGAAACTGCTGGGTCGGTCCTGCGCTACTGGCGGCTGGCTGCTGGATCTGCCTCGACGGCCTGGCCGCGCGGCGGATGGACGACGACACAGCAGAGACCGACGAGCCCGACCTGACGAACGACGAGTACCACCTCGTCACACTGCACAGTCGCTGGCTGCTCGCGGCACTGCGCGAGGCCGACCGGCCGCTCACGAAGGCGGAACTCTGTGATCGGACCGGACTCATGGAGCCCGATTTCGATCGGGTCCTCGAGACCCACGACGGCTCGAGCCCGATCAAACGGGTCGGCAACGGCTACGTCCTGAACGAGGATGAGACCGGCATCCTCGCGGCCGTCCGGACAGCGCTGGGACCGGTATGGGGGCGGCTCGTCCGACCGGTTCGGTTGCTCAACTCGAGCGGCTGAGGCGGCGGCCAGGCGGTGTCACGGCTCTCGCGGGCGGTCGGCGCTCGGCTGGCTCACTCTTCGGCGTCCGAATCCGCCGATTCCACGCGCTTGCCCGTTTCCGTGGGGATCACGCGCCGGTCGGCGTCTTCCCACTCTTGCTCGAGTTCCCGCCCCTCGAACAGGCGGTCGAGGAAGACTGCCAGTCCGGCCACTTCGGAGTGGGGCTGATTCGTGACGCCGACGTTCCAGTCGGCTTCCTCGTAGACGTCGAACGGGACCTTCTCGGAGCCGACGACGAGCAAGAGCGGCTCGCCCGCGTCGACGTGAGCCGCCCGGATGTCGTCCTCGATGTCCTGGACGCGCTCGCCGTACATCGTGAGGTGGACGACGCTCCCCTCCCAGTTGCGGATGATTCCCTGTGGCCCCTCGATGAGTTCAGCCTCGAAGGGACCGCCGAAACGGTCGGTGATATCCGCGACGGTCTCGAGCGATTGGCCGGCGTTGTCGGGAAAGAGCACGCGGTCGGCCCCCAGCGCCCGCGCGGTCAGTCCGACGTGGGTCGTCATCCGGTCGTCCCGGCCGGGGCGGTGGCCGAGTCGAAGGACGGCGACCTCGGTGTCGTCGTGCATGCCCGTATTCACTCTCGGGCGAGGTTAGGGGGTTTCGTTTTCCGCTGCCGACGATCGGTCGAGCCCGCTCCGTGCGACCCCCAGCGCGGACGGCCCACGTGTCGCTCGAGACCGGACTCGTCACGGAACGTTCACTACGCGAGGTGACGGACAGCCGTGGGATGGAGAAACGCAACGAGGCCGCCATCGAGTGGGATGAGTACGACCGCGAGGAAACCGCGTTCCGCCGGACGGAACTCTCGAACGCCGTCGACGCTTCGGCCCTCGGCTGTAGCCTCTATGAACTCCCGCCCGGCGCTCGCTCCTGGCCCTCCCACTACCACACGGCAAACGAGGAAGCGCTCTACGTGCTGGCGGGCGACGGCCGACTGAAAACGGCGGACGGCCTCGAGCCGCTGACGGCCGGCGACTACGTGACCCTCCCGGCGGACGAACGCGGCGGCCACAGAGTCGTCAACGACGGCGCGGCACCGCTCCGGTATCTGGCGATATCGACGATGAACGAGCCGGACGTGACGGTCTACCCGGAATCGGACAAATTCGGCGTCTTCGTCGGCTCGCCGCCGGGGGGCCGCGACGAACGGCCGCTCGAGGGCTACTATCGCATCGACGATGAGACGGACTACTGGGACGGGACGGAATAGTGCTACGCCGCTCCGACCGAGCACCTGCCCCGCAACCGCCACTGGGACACCCATAGCTATTTGATAGCATCCGACTAACCGCCGGTATGACCAACGAGGGGGACGACGACCGATGGGCGACGTTCACCGACGGGTTCGTCGTTCCGATCGCCGGCCTGTTGGCGCTTCTGTTCGCCGTCATGGCCGGCATGACCGTTCGACCAGCCCTGTCCGGCTCCGCGTCGGATCTCTCGACGCCGCTCATTTTCGCCGGCGGAGCCCTCCTGTGTTTCCGTCTCCGCCAGCGGGCGGTTGCGGCTCGAGACGACGACTGAGACGGGAGAAACGACGCCGGCTCCGTCGACCCGGGTTCACGTCCGGTCCCGCCGTCACTGCCGGGTGACCTGCTCGAGCGAGAAGAAGAAGCCGAAGTAGGCGACGATGCCCGCGAGCATGAACATGTAGAAAGCCCATCTCGGAGCGTCGACGAAGACGAAATCGAAGAGGAATCGTACGAGCGCGACCCAGACGACGGCGAACAGCAGGTCGTAGATCATTCCGGTCCCGTTGTCCGCGATGTGTTCGCGCACTCGATCGATGACGCTCATCGCGGCTGCCCTCCCGAACGCCGTGATACTGATTGGCTCATGGTGACGAATCGTGTCGATGGTGTCGCGGTCGTGTGTGGCCGCGTCAGTCCTCGGCCGTGTAGTCGACGACCAGGACGGGAACGTGCGTCGAGCGGAGCACGCGCTCGGTGACGCTCCCGAGTAACGCTCGGCGGACGCCGGAGCGGCCGTGACTGCCGATCACGATGAGGTCGATATCGTTGTCCGCGGCGTAGTCGGCGATCATCCGGTGGGGCTGGCCCCCGGCGTGACGCTCGGTCGCGGTCAGGCCGGCTGCCTCGGCCGCGTTCGTGACGTAGCCGGTCGCCTCCTCGGCGTCCTCGCGTAGCTCCGTCATGCCCTCGAACTGGCCCTGTCGGATTCGGTCGACCTGTTCGGCCCCCAGTCCGTACGCGATCGCGTCGGTGTCGGCAACGAACAGCGCGTGAATCTCCGCGTCGTACTTCGTGGCGATATCGATCGCCTGCTCGACCGCTGCTTCCGCAACGTTGCTCCCGTCCGTCGGCACGAGTATGCGTTCGTACATGGTTAGTCGTCCGCAGGTGCGCTTCCGTCTCGGTTCTTCTCGGCGACGATGTCCGCCGCAGTCTTATCACTTGGCATCGGATCGGGACTGTGACACTGTCGGACCATCCGTTTGGTCCGCAGCGGCGGTTCGGTGGTCACGAGCGAGACGGCGATCGTCACCGCGAACACGATCGGCGTCCCGACGAGCGCCGAGCCGATGGCCGGCATCCACGTCGAGATGACCTCGATACCGAGCCCTGCGCCACCGTTGACGAGACCGAAGTTCCCTTCGTTGATCATGGGAACGAACCAGACGACCAGGCCGGTCACCATGCCGCTGAGCGCACCCGGGCGGTTCGTGTTCTCCCACCAGAGCCCGAGGAAGAACATCGGGAACAGCACGATGGCCGCAAGCGAGAAGGCGAACCCGACTAGGGCTGCGATCGGCTGCTGGGGGTTCAGCGCGAAGACGATCGTGAGCGCGCCGATCAGGATGATGCTCAGGCGGCCGACGAGAACCTGCTGTCGCTGCGTCGCGTCTTCGTTGATGATGTTCGCGTAGATGTCGTGGGAGATCGCGGATGAGGCGGCGATGAACAGCCCAGCCGTCGTCGCGACGGCCGCGGCGATACCGCCGGCCGCGACGAATCCGACGAACCACGACGGTAAGTCAGCGAGCTGTGCGGCCAACACGACGAGCACGTCGCCGGCGGCGCTGGTCATGCCCGGATCCCCGTACACGGCACCGATCTCGTCGCCGTACAGCGCGGTTCCGATCGCGGCGAAGGCGGGCGCACTCAGGTACAGCAGCGAGATGAAGAACAGCCCCCAGGTACACGACCAGCGGGCCACACGTTCGTTTTTGACGGTGTAGAACCTGACCAACACGTGGGGGAGCCCACACGTCCCGAAGACCAGACTGAAACACGTCGCGACCCACAGGTAGTAGCTCCCGCCAGCGAACGGGGCCGAGAACTGCGTCCCGAGGCTGTCGATCATCATCCCGTACTCGAGTTGGGGCAACACGGTCGTGTACCCCGCGGACCAGCCCGTGACGACCAGTCCAAGCAGGAACGCGACGATGAGGATGACGTACTGGAGGACCATGTTCTTCGTCGCGCCGAGCATCCCCGACAGCGAGAGGTAGCCGACGGTGATGACCATAAATATCACCATCATCGTTTGGTACGCGGTCAACAAGCCACCGGTGAGCGCCGACCAGTCACCGAGGATGTACAACCCGACGAGCCCCATCCCGCGAGCCTGTCCGAGCGCGTAGACGAACCCGATCAGGAACGTGGTCACCGCCGCGAGTGCGCGTGCGGTATCGGAATTAAAGCGGTCGCCGACGAAGTCCGGCGCGGTGTACTTCCCGAACCGGCGCATCTGGGCGGCCATGAAGATAAGCAGGATGAAGTAACCGGTCGTCCAGCCGATGACGTACGCCAGGCCGTAGACGCCCGAAATGGCGACGGTCGCTGCCACACCGAGGTACGTCGCGGCCGACATCCAGTTGGCCCCGATCGCCATTCCGTTCTCGAGGTTCCCGATCGACCGGCCCGCCACCCACATGTCGTCCGTGTCGGCGACCTTGAACATGAAGCCGGCCACGATGAACAACAGCATCATGCCGATGACGATGATCGACGGGAGGAGTTTGAACGAGACGTGCAGGTTCTCCGGGAGTAATTCGGAACCCGCCTGTAGCGGCATCAATTCCGCCGCGTCGATCGCGAGCGCCGCCGTTAGTGGGGCAGCGTCGATCATTCGTCGACACCTCCATCAGTCGCGGCCGCGTCGTCCGGGACGGTGTCGGTCGTCTCCGGTTCGGTAACGCCCTGTTCCATACCGTACTTCTCGTCGATCTGATCGCGCTTCCGTGCGTACCACACCGAGAGGACGAGCGCCGCTCCCGGCCCGACGATGGCAAGCAAGAAGTAGTGTAACGGGAACCCAATCAGCGGCATCGACTGCGTCATCAGATCGGGCGCGAGACGTGTCGCCGTGATCGGTGCGAACGTCGTCAGAACCCAGATACCGAAGCCGATCCAGATGATCCGCAAGTGATCCCGCATGAACGGGGTCGCCGGCTTGAGTAGGTTGATCTCGACGTTCATGTAGTCGATCTGTTGTTCGCGCTCAACGTCGCTTATCCCGCCGTCGGTCGCGACGTCGCGGGTATCGTCCGTCGTATCGTGATTGTTGTTATCTGCCATGGGTCTGTCAATCTCCCTCGGTTAGCGTGTCGGTTCGAATCGGAAAACGTCAGTTCCGATCGGCGGTCTCAGTCCGTGTCGACCTGTGCTGCGATGTCGTCGACTACATCGGGATTGCGCAGCGTCGAGGTGTTCCCGAGTTCGTTCCCGCTCGCGATGTCCTCTAACAGCCGGCGCATGATCTTGCCCGACCGCGTCTTGGGCAGTTCGTGCGTGAAGACGATCTCTTCGGGCTTGGCGATCGGTCCGATGGAGTCGAGGACGGCCTCCATGGCCTCCTCCTCGAGTTCGGCGTCACGGTCCTCGTAGCCGTCTTCGGGGATGACGTAGACGTAGACCGCCTCACCTTTGACCTCGTGGTCGCCGCCGACGACGGCGGCTTCGGCGATCCCCTCGACGCCGACGACGGCCGATTCGATCTCCATCGTCCCCAGTCGGTGGCCGGAGACGTTGATCACGTCGTCGACCCGACCGAGGATGGTGATGTAGCCGTCGTCGTCGATCTTTGCGCCGTCCTCGGGGAAGTAGACCCACTCGTCGGTCTCCTCGTCGGAGTACTCCTGCCAGTACTCCGAGATGAACCGCTCGTCGTTGTCGTACAGCGTGCGGAGCATGCCGGGCCACGGGTTGTTGACCGTGACGTAGCCGGCCTGTCCGGCGTCGACTTCCGCACCCTGTGCGTCGACGACGCGGGCGTCGATCCCCGGAAGGGGTGGTCCCGCCGAACCGGGTTTCATCGTGTTGATCCCCGGCAGCGTCGTGATCATCATGCCCCCGGTCTCGGTCTGCCACCAGGTGTCGACGATCGGGCACTCCTCGTTACCGATGTGTTTGTAGTACCACTTCCACGCCCGCGGATTGATCGGCTCCCCGACGGTGCCGAGCAAGCGCAGCGAGGACAGGTCGTGATTCTGCGTGTACTCCTCACCCCACTTCATGAACGCGCGAATCGCTGTCGGCGCGGTGTAGAAGATGTCGACCCCGTTCTTTTCGACGATCTCCCAGAGCCGGTCCTTATCGGGGTAGTCGGGCGTGCCCTCGTACATCACGCTCGTCGTCCCGAGCGCGAGCGGGCCGTAGACGATGTAGGAGTGGCCGGTGATCCAGCCGATGTCAGCCGAGCACCAGTAGGTGTCGTCGGCCTCGATGTCGAGGACGGCGTGGCTCGTCCAGGCACTGTAGGCGAGGTAGCCGCCGGTGGTGTGTTTGACTCCCTTGGGCTTGCCGGTCGTGCCCGACGTGTACATCAGGAACAGCATGTCCTCGGCGTCCCGGGAGACCGGCTCGACCGTCGACCCCTCGTGGTCGGCCACGAGTTCGTCGTAGTCGTGCTGGTTGTCCGCGAGGTCGTGCTCGAGATCGTCGCCCAGTCGGTCGACGACGACGACATCGGAGACTTCGTGGTCGACCCCCGCGAGCCCTTCGTTGGCCTTCGAGATGTGATCGAGGGCATCGCCGCGGCGATAGTAGCCGTCGCAGGTGACCAGATACTCGCTGTCGGCCGAGTTCATTCGGGTCGCCAGCGCGTCGGCCGAGAAGCCGGCGAAGACGACGCTATGGGGTGCGCCGATGCGGGCACACGCCAGCATGGCGATCGGCAACTCCGGCACCATCGGCATGTACAGCGTGACGACGTCGTCCTCTTCGACGCCGAGGTCGCGCAGCGTCGCGGCGACAGCCTCGACCTCGGCCAGGAGTTCGTCGTAGGTGTACGTACGCGTCTCACCGAGTTCACCCTCCCACTCGAGCGCGACGCTGTCGCCGCGACCCTCCTCGACGTGCCGGTCGAGGCAGTTGTACGACGCGTTGAGTTCGCCGCCGGTGAACCACTCGTAGAACGGTGCGTCGCCGTCCTCGAGAACGGTATCGTACTCTTCCTCCCACGAGAGCAACGCGGCTGCACGCTCCCAGCACTCCGGCCAGTTCTCCTCGAACTCGTCGTAGATCCCCGGATCGGTGACGTTTGCCTGCTCGACGAACGACTCGGGTGGCTCGAAGGCCGCCTGCTCCGCGAGTCGTGCCTCGAGGTTGGCATCCTCCTGTGACATGGTACACCCACTCAATCGGGTACCCACATAGTAAAGCCGGCCTCTAGCTGTGCAAAACCGACTCGAGACTCCCGGCGATCCTTCGTCTCTATTGACTCTCGACGGCCGTGACAGGGGGTTCGTCGACCGGTCGGCCCCCCGGTATCGGGGCGCGACGCGTTGCGGAACGACGGCATATGAGTTTCAATTGACTGGTGTGCCAAACGAGATGCCCGGATCGGGCGGACCGTCTAGAGACTTAGTCCCAGTCCCCACGTGATCGGCCGCCTACTCCTCAGGATCGTCGAGGAACGTTCGGAGCAGTTCGTGTTGGCCTTTCCGCAAGTGATTGTGCAGCGTCGGGGAGGAGACGCCCATGGCGTCGGCGACTTCCTCGGCCGTGCTCTCCCGAGGCCAGTCGTAGTAGCCGCCGAAGTAGGCCGCGCGGAGGGCGGCCTCCTGGCGGTCGGTTAACCGATCCTCGAGCCCTTCGCGGAACTCGCGGGCGGTCTGGACGGTCCGCTCGGTCTCGCGTTTCCCGACCAGTTCGGAGTCGGGGAACGCCGAACGGAGACCGTCGAGGATCGTCCTGAGGTCGGCGTCGGCCGCGCAGTCGCCGGTGATCGCCGCCGACCCGCCCTCGAAGAGCGCCTCGTGGACGGTCACACCGTACTCGGTCAGCGTGACGATCGGACAGGAGCCCTCGACGACGAACTCGACGCGCCAGCCGTCCTCGTCGGTCTCGATCAGCCGGCAGTCCTCGATCCCGGCGGCGGTGTCGGCGAGATCGAAGACATCGGCCGGCGACGCCCCCTCGAGTCGAACGTAGTAGAGGTGGGTCGATTCGTCGATCGGAACCAGCGAGTCGAGCTCGAAGCGGCAGTCGAGTCGACGCGAGGTGTCGACGAAAAAGGAGCGCTCGTCCCGACAGGCGACCTCGAGTTCGAGCAGGCGGTCGGACAGCAGCAGGTTCCGGCGACGGATGGCACCGATCGCGTAACCGACTTGCCGGCCGATCGTCGCCAGCCACGTGCGTTCGTCGTCCGCGAACGCATCCGTGCGCTCGGTCGCGACCGATAGCGTTCCGTAGACGGTATCACCGTACTCGAGCGCGACCCTCGCGACGGCTCCCTCGAACTGGTTGTCTGCCTCGAGCGTCGCCGTGACATCGTCGGCGACCAGCACCGTCCCCTCCTCCGGAACGGCCTCGGCTGCCGACGCCGAGCGCTCGAGTGGCGCGGTCGGATCGGCCGCTTGCCAGTCATCGGGGACGACGCGCTCGATCGCATCGGGATCGATGCCGCTGGACGCGAGTCGTCCTCGTCGGTCCGCGATCGTCGCCCGGTCGATCCAGGCGAACTCGTAGGCCCGGCCGTCGGCGAGCGCGTCACATGTCCGCATCTCCACCCCCTCGTGATCCGTCGATTCGAGCAACGCTGCGGTCAGGTCCCGATGTCGCCGGGCGACGGCGTACAGCCGGTCGAGTTCGTCACGGCGCTGGCGGGCGGCCTCGAGTGTCTCGTGTGCGGCCGTCCCGTCGCGGACGAAGACGGCGAAGCCGCGGTGGCGGCCCTGATCGTCCCGGAGCGGCGAGACGACTTCGGTCGCGCGAAACCGCGAGCCGTCCTCGTGGACGCGCCACCCCTCGGTTTCGCAACCGGATTCGTCGAGCGCCGTCGAGAGCGTGCGTTCGGGAGCGCCCGATTCGACGGCGTCGTCGGTGTAGAACGCGGAGACGTGGGTGCCGACGATCTCGCCGGCCCGGTAGCCGAACAGTGCGGCCGCGCTGCGGTTCCAGCGCTCGACGTAGCCGTCCGCGTCGAGACGGACGAGCGCGTACCGATCGCTGGCGGCCAACAGGAGCCGCACGACGCTGTCGTCGCTCACGGCGGGTCCGGACTGGGGGTCGCCGGAGCGAGGGCCGGACGGCCCCTCGACGGCGTCGAAGGCGTCGACGATCTCGGTGTCGGTCGGCTCGGGCAGATAGGACTCGAGGGCTTCGAAACTGCGCCAGCCGCCCGCGGTTTTGACCACGCGAGGATTGACGTTGTGGTCGACCAGCGCGGTGTGGGCGAAGTACCGGCGGAGATCGCTCGTCGAAACGTCGGCGAGTGCGGACTCGTCGAACAGCTCGCTCGCCCGATCGGCGACGTCCGAGACCAGCATCTGGAGCCGACGGGGCGTAACGGTAAACACCCGGTCGTCGCTCGAGAGATCGTTGCTCCGGGCGTATCGGCGGAGCTCCCGTTCGACGCGGGTCGGGAGGTACGCGGTTCGAGTTCCCCGATCGTCGGCAGTCGGCACGCGGATCAGGTATCGCGGCGGGTCGATCCGTACCTGCTCGATGTCGTCGATCGAGAGCCGGGTCAGTTCGGTCGGTCGAAGCCCGACGTCACCGCAGAGTCGGATCACCAGCGCTTCACGGTAGGTCTCGGCCGCATCGAGCAGCGACTCGTACTCCCGCCGGGTGAGTACCGCCCCCACAGTCCCCTCGAAGCCCATCGAATCTGATTCGCCTATTCTGGCGACGCGAACATAATTGTATCGTCTATTGCGGTCAGTCGCGGGAGAGCGACGGGTGGAGCGGCGGCAGCCGGTGTGCGACCGGTTTCGCATTCGTGATATCCGCGAACCGCTACCGGTCCGCGTCCTCGCGATCGTCCGCGTCGCCGATCTCGGCCTGGATTTCGCCGACGATTTCGGGATTACGAAGCGCCGAAGTATCACCCAGTTCCTCGCCGTTGGCGACGTCCTCGAGCAGGCGGCGCATGATCTTGCCCGACCGCGTCTTGGGGAGTTCCGGGGTGAAGATTACCGCTTCGGGCCGGGCGAGCGGTCCGATCGCGGACTCGACGTTGTCGCGGATCGCCCGTCGAATCTCCCGGCCGGAGTCGTGCCCGCTCTCCGTGCTGACGTAGGCGTAGATATCCGTCTCGCCGGTCTCGCTCGAGCGGCCGACGACGGCGGCCTCGGCGACGCCGTCGGCGTCGGCGATCGCGCTCTCGATCTCCACGGTTCCCAGCCGATGGCCCGAGACCGAGATCACGTCGTCGACCCGCCCGAGAACGGTGATGTAGCCGTCCTCGTCGACGCGGGCCGTGTCACCACTGAAGTAGCGCCAGTCGTCGGATGCGGGCTCGGAAAACCGCCGCCAGTACTCCGCGACGAAGCGCTCGTCGTTGTCGTACAGCGTCCGGGCCATCCCGGGCCAGGGCCGGCCGATCGTGAGGTAGCCGGTTTCGCCGGGCGCGACGTCGTCGCCGGCCTCGTCGACGACCCGGGCGTCGATCCCCGGTAGCGGCGGGCCGGCGGACCCGGGTTTCATCGCGTCGATGCCGGGGAGCGTGGAGATCGTCACCGCGCCGGTTTCGGTCTGCCACCAGGTGTCGACGACCGGGCAGTCCCCGCCGCCGATATGTTCGCGATACCAGTTCCAGGGGCGCGGGCTGATCGGTTCGCCGACGGTCCCGAGCAGGCGCAGCGAGGATAGATCGTGGTCGCCGGGGTAGTCCGACCCCCACTTCATGAACGCGCGGATCGCCGTCGGCGCGGTGTAGAAGACGTCGACGGCGTTGCGGTCGACGATCTCCCAGAGCCGATCCCGGTCGGGATAGTCCGGCGTCCCCTCGTACATCACCGTCGTCGTCCCGAGCGCGAGCGGGCCGTAGACGATGTAGGAGTGGCCGGTGATCCACCCGATGTCGGCGGCACACCAGTAGGTATCGTCGGGCTTGACGTCGAGAACGGCGTGGCTCGTCCACGCGACGTGGGCGAGGTAGCCGCCGGTCGAGTGGACGACGCCTTTCGGCTCACCGGTCGTTCCCGACGTGTACATCAGGAACAGCATGTCCTCGGCACCTCGGGACACCGGCGCGACGGTCTCGCCCGCGAACTCATCACGGAGATCGTGGTAGTCCCACTCGTCGTCGCCGAGAACGTGGGGCAAGTCGTCGCCGAGCCGATCGACGACGACGGTTCGAACGTCCTGCTCGAGGGCGATGCGGGCGTTGTCCGCCTTGCTCTTCTGGTTGAACGCATCGCCCCGTCGGTAGTAGCCGTCGCAGGTGACCAGATACTCGCTGTCGGCGGCGTCCATCCGCGTCGCGAGCGCGTCCGCCGAGAGCCCGGCGAAGACGACGCTGTGGGGCGCGCCGATCCGGGCGCAGGCGAGCATCGCGATCGGCAACTCCGGGATCATCGGCAGGTAGATCGTCACGACGTCGTCTTCCTCGACGCCGCGGTCCCGCAGGGCCGCCGCGAACTCGTTGACCTCGACGTAAAGGTCCCGGTAGGTGTAGGTTCGGCGCTCGCCCCGTTTGCCCTCCCAGCGGATCGCGGCGTGGTTCTTTCGCCCCGACTCGAGGTGCCGGTCCAGGCAGTTGTACGAGGCGTTGAGCCGTCCGTCGGCGAACCAGCGATAGAATGGGGCGTCCCCGTCCGCGAGGACCGTCTCGTAGGGCTCGTCCCACGAGAGGAGAGCGGCCGCACGCTCCCAACAGTCCGGCCAGTTCGTCTCGAACTCGTCGTGGACCCCCGGATCCGAGACGTTCGCCTGCTCGACGAACGACTCGGGTGGGGCGTGGGTGGTGCCGCTGGACGTGGACGCGTCTCGACCCCACCCGTTCCGATCGACCATGTCTCGTCCGAACCGTGGATGGTCAGGGGAATAAACGTTCCTCCGAATCGCCGTGCAGTGGACGTGTCGCACCCGGCCGCCCCGGGGCGGTCCTCGCGTCGATCAGAGGCCGCCCTGCGTCGAATCGATGTCGGCTATCTCCTCGGGATCGACCTCGTGTTCGGGTGCGCGAACGACGTAGACGTCGTAACGGTGATCGCTCGCGACCGGCCCGCCGACGCTCGACTGCGGCGCGATGACCGAGCCCGCGTTCTCCGAGCCGATGAACACGACCGACGCCTCGATATCGGCGGCGACGCGTCGTATCTCGCGGACGACGTTCGTCGTCGACGTCGCGGTCGGTTCGTCCGAACTGACCCGCTCGGTCCGGACCGTCGCCGCCGGCGCGACCTCGTCGGCACGGCGCTGCATCCCCGCGGCGATCGCTTCCGTATCGAACGGCTCACCCTGCGTGATCCAGCCTCGGTCCCGCGCGTAGTCGGCATCGTCCGGAATCACCGTCAGAACGACGACCTCCTCGTCAAGCAGGTCGCCGAACGTCGACGCCCGTTCGAGCGCTTTCGTCGCCAGTTCCGACCCGTCGAAGGGAACGAGCAGTGACATACGACTATGTCACACGACAGGAGAGGTAAACGTTCGACCCGTGACACCGGCTAGCCGACGACCAGTACCGGCCGATCCGCGATCCGGACGACCCTGTCGACGGTACTGCCGAGCAACGCCCCCTTGAACGACGACCGGCCGCGGGAACCGAGCACGATCGCGCTCGCCTCCCGTTCGGCCGCGTACTCGAGGATTTCCTCGTGGGGGACGCCCGATCGAACCGCCGTTTCGACGGCCACGTCGGCCGCTGTCGCCGCCGACTCGAGGGCCGCGAGCCGGGCCGCCGCGCGCTCTTCGAGGTGCTGTCGTACCTCGTCGGGATCGACGATGCCGGTATCGTACGCAGTCCGTTCGTCGATGACGGCGATACCGTACAGCGGCGCGTCGAACCGGTCCGCGAGCGCGATCGCGTGCTCGACCGCGGTCGCCGCGGCCTCGCTCCCGTCGGTCGCGACCAGAACGGAATCGTACATGGGCATCGATACGAGTCCCCTCGAGAAAGGGTTATGGCTCGGAACGGTGACGGACACCGCGGGTCCCATATGGTCACCGAACGCGGGTTCGTTCGTCCCCTCGCCGTCCGTCGCTCACTCTTCGGTCCGCTCGTCCCTCGCGACGCCCCGCGCTGCCGTCGCCTTCACCGAAGCGACGATCGACCGCCCCGGCTCGAGTCCCAGGGCCGCGACGCTCCGCCGCGTAACCAGCGCCACGAGGTCGCTCCCCTCGTCGCCGTCCGCGAGCGTGACGCCCACTCTCGCGACCGCGTCGCCGGTCTCGAGCCACGAGACGGTCCCCGGAAACCGGTTCCGGACGCTCGTCCCCTCGGCTCGAGGGACATCCCTCGGCGCGTGCAAACTGACCGCGTCGGAGCGGATCGTCACGGACGCGGTGGCGGCGTCGGTCGGGACGACAGCCAGCACATCGCCGGCACCGGTTTCGACGGTCGCGAGTTCACCGTCGCGGTCGACGACCGGTCCCGTGAGCACCGTCTCGTCAACGCGTGCGACGCCCTCGTAGGCCGCGACCAGCCGATCGAACCGCGCCAGCAGGTCCCTGGCGGTCCCCGTCAGGGAACTCCCGCCGCCGTCGGCCCCGCCCCGGGTCCGCTCGACTAACGGTCCGGCCGCCGCCTCGAGTTCGACCACCCGCTGCTGGAGGCGCGGGTACGACCGTTCGAGGGCCGCCGCCGCACCCGACAGCGAGCCACGATCGTCGATCGCGCGTAACATCGCGACATCGCTGCGGTCGATGCTTACGTCGTCGATCCGTAGGTAGGGGTCGAACTCCTTTTCCATGGGTATCGGTCGCCGGTGGGAGCCCCGTCGAGGCCGACGGGGGTCTCGAGTCCCCCTTCGCGGTCAGACGAGAAGTTCGTTGTCATCGTACAGCAGATCGCCGCGGACGAACCGCGCGGTCCGTTCGTCCCGTGGGTCCTCGAACACCCGCTCGGGCGGGCCGATCTCGATCAGTTCGCCGTCGAGCAGGAAGGCGACCCGATCCGAGACCCGCTCGGCCTGGTGCATGTCGTGGGTCGCGAGCAACACGCCGTGATCGCGGTCGCGTGCCTGCGCGATCGCCCGCTCGAGGATGGCCGTGTTCCGCGGGTCGAGATCGGACGTCGGCTCGTCGAGGACGAGCAGTTCCGGGCGGGGTGCGAGCGCGCGGGCGAACGACACCCGCTGGGCCTCCCCGCCCGACAGCGACGCCGCGTCCCGGTCCCACTCGTCCCCGAGACCGACGAGTTCGAGCGCCTCGAGCGTCCGATCGTCGACCGTCGGCGACCCGTGAATCCAGCGGGCCGCGAGCCGCTCGGCGAAGCCCCGGAGCCGGCTGGCCCACGGCCGGCGAATCCGCCGTCCGGCGTCGACGTTGCGCGCCACCGAGGTCCCGAACAGGCTCGCCTGCTGGAAGACGACCCCGATTCGCCGCCGGAGCGCGAGGCGATCGTCTCGCGGGAGCGACCACGGCTCCGTCCCGTCACAGCGGACCGCGCCGTCGGACGGTCGCTCGAATAAGGCGGCCAGCCGCAAGAGCGTCGACTTGCCGGCTCCCGACGGGCCGATCACCGTCACGACTTCGCCCGCGCCGACGGTCAGCGAGATGTCGGTCAGAATTGGCGTCCCGTCGACGCCGTAAGACGCACACTCGAGCTCGAAGTTCATGGCCGTCTCACCGTGATCGTGGTCGGGGCGACGGGGTGCGCTCGCACGGTCATCGGCCCCCGAGCCGCAGGACGATCCCGTTGACGAGCAACACGAGGACGAGCAACACGGCACCGAGGACCAGCGCCGTCTCGAACTCGCCTTTCCGGACCTCGAACTGGATCGCGGTCGTCAGGGTCCGGGTTTTCGAGGTCCCGTCGGCGTAGGCGATGTTGCCGCCCACGATGAGGACGGAGCCGACCTCGCTGATCGCGCGGCCGAAGCCCGCGA
The DNA here is from genome assembly GCF_005890195.1 of Natrinema pallidum. Classification (NCBI taxonomy): domain Archaea; kingdom Methanobacteriati; phylum Methanobacteriota; class Halobacteria; order Halobacteriales; family Natrialbaceae; genus Natrinema; species Natrinema pallidum. The sequence goes on from NZ_CP040637.1 coordinate 2,426,881, forward strand.
GAATACCGGTGATGACGCCGTATCGTGCCTCCTTGAGCGTAATGAGGGCGACGTCCGCTCGAGTCCCGCCGATCCCGTAGGCTGCGTCTCGAACGGCATCGTCGACGCTCTCGACCGCCGAGAGGGCGACGCCGGTGATCACCGGTGTGGCGAGCACGAGTTGCGAGATGATCATGGCCTCCGGCGTATAGATGAGGTTCAGCGTTCCCAGCGGGCCTCGATTCGAAAGGACGTACCAGACGAGGAGCCCAACGACGACGCTCGGAAACCCCATGCCAGTGTTGATGACGGCCGTGACGAACCGCTTTCCCCGGAAGTCCGCGAACCCGACGGCGAAGGCGATCGGGAGGCTCACGGCGGTGCTCAGCAGGATTGCGAACAGACTGACCGTCAGCGATAGCCGGATAACGCTTCGGAGGTAGGTCGGATCGGAGAGGGCATCGATTGGCATTGGTAAGTCCCCGGAGGCGGTCGGGTGGCGGCTACGTCACTCGTCCGCGGAGTCCGGCTGCCATCCCTCCGGAACGTACTGCTGGAAGTTCGGTTCCGCGGACAGCGCCTCTGGATAGAACAACTGCTCCCCGTTTGCCGTAAACTCCGCGATGATCTCCTGTCCCTTGGGGCTCGTCACGAAGCCGATGTAGGTCATCGCGAGCTGGTAGTTGACGTTCGAGTGAATCTCGGGATTGACCGCCATGATCCCGTACGGGTTCGCGAGCAACTCCGGCCCGTCCTCGATCGGGCCTTGAACCAGAATCTCGAGGTCGATGTCGTCCCGCGAGAGGTACGTCCCCCGATCCGCGAGCGTGTAGGCTCCGGCCTCGTTGGCGTGGGTCAGCGTCTCGCCCATCCCCTGGCCGAGGCTCCGATACCACTCGCCGCCGGGTTCGTTGTCCGCGTGCTCCCAAATGACGAGCTCTTTCGTGTGTGTCCCGGACTCGTCTCCGCGAGAGACGAACGGCGCGTGCGCACTCGCGATGGCGTCGAAGGCGGCCGCCGCCCCCTCGGTGTCGCTTGCACCCGCCGGATCGTCGCTCGGACCGACGATCACGAAATCGTTGAACATCAGGTCCCGCCGGTTGACGCCATACCCCTCCTGCATGAACTCGTCCTCGCGCGACCGGGCGTGGACCAGAATGACATCGGCGTTCCCGTCTCGAGCCGAGCGGATCGCGGCTCCCGTCCCTTCCGCGTTGGCCGCAACGCGCGTCCCGAAGCGCTCCTCGAACGCTACGTTGATCTCGTCGAGCAGTCCCGTCGCTTCCGTGCTGGTCGTCGTCGCGAGCGCGAGTTCCTCCCCGGCGATCGATCCCTCGCCCTCGGCGTCCGATCCGAGGCAGCCCCCGACGGCCGCGGCGATCCCCGCCGCACCCGCTCCGAGTAGCGCCCGCCGTCGATATTCCATCTATGGAACAACGATGGAATACAGTGGGATAAACGTACCGCCCAAGGAACCCGTCGATGGTTACGAACCGCTCTCGAGGACCCACTGCGGGCGAACGCGTAATGGGATTCGGTTACCCGCCACCGCGATCACGACGTTCTGGACGCACCGTCCTCGTCGAGGAACGGGTGAAATCCCGGCGTCGCCGCCAACATCGGATCGATGTCTGCGAGTAATTCGCCGCGTTGCTGATCGTCGCGACGCAGGGTCCTGGCTCGTTCGGTGTCGACTCCGCTTCGATCGACGATTCGAACCGATCCGCTACCCGTGCTTGTCCGGCATCGTCGAGTGACGCGTGACCCCGCGCATGTCCGCCCGCTCGGACGGGGGCGGTGCCATCGTCGAATGGCGACTCGGACCGCCCGCCGTTCCGTGCGCCCAGTCACCGCCGAGCCCCGATCCCAGAACCCCCTCGTCTTCCGCTTCGTCCGCCGTTTCTTCCTCGTCCGCCACTTCCGTTTCGTCCGCTGCTTCTTCGGTACCACCTTCGTCCGCGGATCGAGCGTCGGCAGCCGTCCCGTCGGCCGCCGACGTGTCGCTGCGGGCGGGTCCCTCACTCGCGGATTCGAGTCGGTCTCTGAGTTGCACGACATCGTCGCCGAACCGCTCGACGGAGGACCGCATCGACGAGCGGAGCCGATCCCCGAGGTCGTCGGCCGTCTCCGCCGCCGCGTCGCCTCCGGATGCCGCCGTGTCCGCATCCGCTGTGGTGTCCGCGTCCGTCCTCGCGGATGCCTCCCGGTCACCGATCGTCCCCCGAAGGCCGTCGGCGGTCGCCTCGAGATCGCGGTCGTTCGCCCGGTCGGCAAGTTTCGCGAGGTGAAGCAACCGCTGCAGGTCCTCGAGGTTCTCCTGGTCGCCCCGGGCGATGGCCTCCGGAATCGACTCCGGTTCGGTTCCGTCCGCGAGCGTGTCCAGCCCCACCGCTGCGAGCAGGGCGTCGGGGTCGGCCGTCTCGAGTAGCTCGTTTGCTTCCGCGGCGGCCTCGAGCAGGGTCGTCTCGGGGGACTCGTCCCCGTCAGCCGAGCCGTCGTCGGCGATGATCGCGGTGCTCGACGCGGCGGCCTGGTTCAATACCTCGTCCACTCGATCCCGTCGTTGTGCGTCGGTCATAGCTGTCACCTGGTGTGACTACACCGGCGTCGGTCCCGCGATCCGTGGTTGGGGGCGCGTGTCGGTCGACTACTCGGCTGCTGCCTCGGCTTCTGACTCCGAATCCGAGTCATCGCCCTCCTCGTCGATCACTGCCTCGATGATCGCGTCGGTCATCTCCTCCCGGCTGAGGTTCGCCTTTACGCCGACGTCCTTCGCGACCGACTGCAAGTCGCTGTAGGACATCACTCCGAGGAAGTCCTCGAGGGTGTCCCTCCTGTGGTCCGCGACGTCATCCATCGACGGCTCCGCCTCGGTCTCATCGGGCGCATCGCCTTCATCGTCGGCGTCGCTCTCGGACACGTCCTCCTCGGGTGCCGCCCGCGCATCGCTCTCCGCCTCGTCTTCCGCAGGTTCGTCGCGTCCGTCGCCGCCGATGCTATCGAGGACCCCCTCGGCGCTGCTGCCGTCGGTCACGCTCCTGGCTACCGACTCGAGCGAATCGCGACCCGTGATCTCCGAGACCGAATCCCCGAGCGCGTCCCGAATCGCCGCCGCTAATTCGGTTCTGATCTCGCCGAGGTCGTTCCCCTCGTCGACGCCTTCGGCGATCGTCTCGTGGACTTCTCGGCCGACCGCCGCCCCGACTTCCCGTCCGAACTGTTCGCCGAACTGTCGACCGACCGCTGCGCCGACCTCGCCGCCGTCGATGCCGTCCTCGATGGACCCGTCGCCGAGCATATCTGCGGCGTCGAGTTGATTGCTCACCTCGTTGGCCACCATCCCCTTCAGTCCGGACCCGTCACTCACGGCGACCACCTCGAGCCGGGTCATCGAACGAGAGCGTGTGTTGCATCACAATATTACTCCTCGGCCGCCTGTTCCGAGTCTTCGTCCGCCGATGCTTCGCCTTCCTCGCCCGATTCGGCGTCGTCTTGGGCCTCGCCTTCGCCGCTCCCGTCGTCCCCCTCGGTCTCGGGCTCGTCCGCTTCGGTAGCCTCTTCGTCCGCTTTCGCACCTTCCGCAGCCGTTTCCGTGCCCTCCTCGGCAGCCTCCTCGCCTTCTGCCTCGTCCTCGTCGCCGGAACTGAGCAGTTCGTCGACGACCATGTTCCCGATCGTTCGACCGAGGGATTCGCCGATCGCTCGCCCGAGGATCGCGCCGATCTGTCCGCCAAGCACCTCTCCGAGTGGCTTGCCCCCGTCGATCTCCTCTTCCCACTGGGTCCCCTCGACCAGCTCGTCGACGTCGACGTTTTCGGTGATCTTCTCGGTATCGATCCGCTGTGTGAGTGAATCGTCGCTCATGATGATGCCTCCGCCTGTGACGGCTCCGCCTGTCCGCCGGCCTCTTCCTCACGCTCCGGCTCGAGCCGTTCGATCAACTGTTCGATGACTTCGCTGACGATCATCGCCACGATCTCCTCGGTCGGGAAGCTGGGAACGAGCCCGGACAGCTTCCCGCTGAGCCAGCTGGCCACTCTGGAGATGCGGCCCGGCGTCTCGTCGCCCTCGCTCGGTTCCGCTTCCCCGTCGTCGGCTGCTGCTGGTTTCGCTTCCTCGGCGTCCGGTTCGTCAGTTTCCGCCGGCTCGCCAGTATCACCGCCAAAGCGTCCACTGAGCCACGCCCTCGGCTTGCCGAGTGCGCTACTGAGCCACTCTCTGGGCTTGCCAAGCACGTTGCTGAGCAGTTCTTTTGGCTTGCTAACCAGGGAACTGAGCACCTCTTTTGGGTCGCCCAGTAGCGACTGGACCTTGTCCAGCACGGCACCGGGGCCGTCGAGAAGTCCCGTGACTGCCGACAACACGTTCCCGAGCAGGTTGTTCCCGCCGGGCCGCGCCGAGACGTCGAGCGTGACCGGATTCAGGTTCACCTCGAGGCCGAGCAAATCCAGGAAGAGGCCGTCGAGATCGAGGTGGAGGACGCCGGCCGTTTCGTCGCCCTGATAGACGTCGTCGGCGTCTTCGACGTGGTACTCGTCCTCCTCGCCGTCCGCGTCCGCCCCGTCCGTTGCAGTTTCGTCGTCGCCCTCTCCCACCTCAGCTTCCGTTTCGTCCTCGCTCTCCCCGTCCGTGACTTCCGCTTCTTCCTCGGCGTCTCCTTTTTCCTCCTCGTCTTCGCTTTCGACTGCCCCTTCGGATTCGTCGTCCCCTCCCTGGACCTCCTCGCTTTCGGCAGGGTCCGTCTCCCCCTCCCCGGGGGCCACGTCGGCGTCGCTCGCGTCCTCGGGCTGGTCGTCGACCTCATCCATCCCCGCCTGTCCGCCGTCGGTTATCACCCGGGGTGGCGGTCCCGTCGTCCGCCCAGTTTCGTCGAGACGGCTCGAGGAGCGTTCGACCCGCCCGGGATCCGAACGCACCTCGCGACCGTCGCGTGCAGAACTCGCGGTCATTATACGGGAACACGGACGCTCGTGAGCGTTGTGGGGGTTGGCCTTGCGTATGCGACTAGCCAACGCGCCGGCGAACCGTTCCGAAAACGACCGATCGACGACGCTACTCGAGCGAGCCGGCCCAGAGTGCGTACTCGCCGCGCGTCTCGCCGTCGTCGTGGTATGCAACGGGCTCCTCGATGGCTACGACCGTGCCGTCCTCGACAGCGGCCGCCGTCGCGATTCCCGCGAACCGCTCGTACCCGCCCGCGCCGGACTCGAGGTCGTACCAGCGGACGGCGTGGGTGCTCGGGTCGCGAACGCGGAAGTTCTGGGCGCAGGGAGCGACGAATCGTCCCCCGTCGGCGGCGAGGCCATGGACGAAGCCCCGAACCTCGTCGTCCCATAGGTGGTCACCGTCGGCGTCGAACACGGCGACCCGGTGTTCGTTCGGATGGCGATGCTCCGTCTCGCGGCTCTCGATCGCATAGGTGTTGCCGGTCACGAACGCCACGCGGCCGTCGTCCGCGTAGGTGTGGTTCGGATAGGCGTACAGCGTCTCGTCGTCCCGTTCGGTCTCGACTGCGAGGTCGACCCGCCAGCGCTCGGCACCACCGGGACCCAACAGGTAGCCGCGTTTGTCGCCGTGACTCGAGACGGCGATCGAGTCCCCGTCGAACGATAGGTCGCCGACGCGGCGGTCGCCTTCGGTCCCGGGGTCCCAGGTCCACTCGAGGTCGCCCGACTCGGGGTCGAGGACGACGAGACCGGTGTCGTGGTCGCCCAGACAGCGGTTGTAGCCGACCGCGAGGCGCTCGCCGTCGGCGTCGAGATCGAGCGCGATGGGCGAAGCGTCGGTCTCGTAGGTCCAGCAGACAGCGCCGTCGGCATCGAACGCGTAGACCGTGCTGTGCCACCGTCGGATCTCGCCGTCCCGCTCGTAGCGCCGCGCAGCGGCGTAGAGCCGCTCGTCGCCGTCGGCGTCGGGTCCCGTCTCGCAGGCGACGACGTAGGGCAGGTAGAAGACGGTGTCTTTGACGGCCTCGCCGACGTCGTCGACGGTGTCGTAGCGCCACCGTCGGTCGCCGGTCTCGGCGTCGTAGGCCGCGATCGTCCCCGTCCGGCCGCGGCCCGCGACGACGATCGTATCACTCGCCGGGAGCGACGCGATCCCGACCGCGTGATCCGGATGGGCGGCCGACCAGCGGGTCTCGAGCGAGTCGACATCGCGGGCGGTGACGGTGCCGTCCCACTCGCCGGTGACGACGAGATCGCCGGCGGCGGCGAAGCCGACCGCGGATCGGTTCCACATGTGACGGCTCCGGGCGGTTTCGATCTCGCCGAGCGGAACCGACCGGAACTCGAGGGCGTCCTCGCGTTCGGTATCGGCAGTTTCGGCCATCGTTACTCCTCGATCGGGAACGTCTCGTGGAGGGTGTCGTGAGCGTCGCCGAGCCCATCGACGATGCTCTCGCCTTGCGCGTGCAGTCGCTGGACCGCCCGCTCGGCGTCGCGGACCGCGAGCAGTCGCCCCCGCGTGTAGTCGTACTCGGGGTCGTCGCTGTCCATCGATGCGACCTCCTCCTCCAGATCGACCAACGCCGCGTCCAGATGGCGTTCTACTTCGGCGAGGCTATCCGCCTCCGAGAGGCCCTTGATCGGCCCCTCCAGGTGGCCCTCGAGTTCCTTCTCCGCGTGATCGCGGGTGCTGTCGTCCCCGACGCCGAGGACGTTCATCAGTCCGAGTCGTAGTGCTTCGATTTCGTGGCAGCTCATGGGTTGCTGTATGATGTGTCGAATTCGTGTGTTTCGGTCAGCGTTACAGCGTCTGATCGACGAGTTCGCTCACGATACGGTCCCGATCGAGGTGGTCGCCGACGATCCGTTCGGCGTCATCGTCCTCGACGCCGCCGTACCAGATTCCGTCGGGGTAGACCGCGACCATCGGCCCGTCGCCGCACCGACCCAGACAGGACGACCGCGTGATGCGGGCGTCGCAGTGGTCGGAGTCCCGCACCGCCTGGCGCAGGCGTTCGAGGACCGCCGGCGACCCCATCTTGGCACAGGTCTGGTTGGTACAGACGGCCACGTGCTTTTCCGGGGCGTCGTGGCTGTCGGGTTCCTCGTCGATGTCGTCGCGGTCGGCGTGGGCCTCCTGATGGGCCAGCGCACGGAGCATGGCCCGCGCCCCGCCGACGTCCTCCTCGTAGCCCTCGAGATCGACCTTGTACTTGCACGTGTCACAGGACATCTCCACGCTCTCCGTGCGGGCCTCCTGCCAGCGGTCGGCGAAGACGTCCAGCAGCCGCGAGTCCGTTCCGAGCGGATCGCCGGCCAGCGCGTCGACGTAGGGATAGTCCGCGTCGAACTCCGCCGTCCAGTCGCGGACCCGCTGGGTGAGGACGCCGTCGCCGAGCATGTACGGCAGGACGACGACCGCGTCGGGACGGTGTTTCGAGAGTCCGTGGAGCGTCTCCTCGAGCGTCGGTTCGGTGACGCCGATGAACGACGCCTCCACGCGGTCGAACTCGCGACCCTCGTAGAGCAGTCGGGCCAGCTTGTGCACGTCGCCGTTGGCGTCCGGGTCGCTCGAGCCCCGGCCACAGACGACGACGGCCACGTCGTCGGTCGCCCGATCGACGCCGAGGTCGGCCTCGACCGCGGCGGCGCGGTCGTCAAGCAGGTCCAGAATCGCGGGATGGACACCCAGATGCGCGCCGTTGTTGATCTCCAAATCGTGTTCGGCGCGGGCCTGCTCGATCGCCAGCGGGACGTCGTTTTTGACGTGGCTCGCGGCGAACAGCGAGCAGTGGACGACCGTTACCTGCGACGTGACGGCCGCGAGTCCCGCGAAGGCCTCGTCGATCGCCGGCTCGGCGAGTTCGAGGAACGCGGCGTCGACCGGTATCCCGAGTCGGGACTCGAGGTCGGCAGCCAGTTCGCGGACCTGTTCGTTGGACTTCTCGCGTCGGGAGCCGTGGCCGATCAGGAGGACGGCCTCGTCGTCGAATCCGGCTGTCGGTGCGGGCGTGGTCTGGTCGGGTGTGCTCATCGGTATCGTGGGGTGTCGATCTGTCGGGTGGTTACTCGTCGTACGCCTCGGCCTGCTCGAGGCTCCGCTCCAATTTGCGACGGCGGCTCGGCGCGAACAGCCCCGTTTCGTCGCAGTTCTCGTAGAGCCACGCGCCGAAGTCGGGCGCGGCGTCGTCGTCGACGCCGAACCAGTAGCCCCCGGCGGACGTCTCCGACAGCTCCCCCATCGGGGCATCGACCGGGCACTCGGCGATCAGTTCCCGTGCGAGTTCGAGCAGGTCCGCGTCGTCGTGGACGAACGAGATGCCCACCGTGCCGCTCGAGGATTTGAAGCAGACGGTGCCACAGCCCTCGAGCAGTCCGCGGAGCAGTTCCCGGTCGTAGTTCGAGAACGCGCCGAACCGGTAGTTCCCGCGGCCGTCGACGGGGAGCCCGAGTGTACCGCTACGGCCGAGGAGGCCCGAGTCGTCGTCACCGTCGATCGAGAGCGTGTACTCGTCTTCCGTCCGCGTAATCGACGTATCGTGGGCGTACTCGCGGCTGGTCGTGTCGTGCTCGAGGTCGCCCCCGGCGACGGCGGCCAGCACCTGTGCGGACGCCTCGTCGTTGGCGACGATCTCGATGCCGTCGTCCGAGACGTCGCCGCTGCCGGCGACGTGGCCCCAAAAGTACGCGGTCGCGGCGTGGCCGGCCAGCGGGTCCGACGGAACCTCGATCTCGGTCGCGGATTCCGCGTCGCTCATTCGCCCACCTCCTCGACGACGATCGCGTCCGTCGGACAGGCCGCGGCGGCCTGCCGGGCTTCGTCGATTCGGTCGTCGTCGAACGTCGCGACGACGCGCTCGGCATTGTCGGTGACCTCGCCCTCGCAGTCGTAGACCGGGTCCGCGCCGGGATCGATCGTCGCGAGACCGTCCCCGCCCTCGACGAAGCGCGGGTCGCGGGTCAAACAGGCGAAGATGCCGTCGCAGGCGTCTTTCTCGATCGTAACTTCGTATCGTGACATTGGTGAATTGCGGCTGGTCGGCGGTCGGTCGAACTGGTCAGTAGTCGTACTTCGTCTCGTAGCCACGCGGCGTGACCATCCGGTCGTCCCAGACGTAGGTGTCCTCGTTGCCGACGACGATCGTCGTCGTCATGTCGATGATCTCGTCCTCGCCTAACTCCTCGAGTTCGCCGAGTTCGGTGATCATCACCTGCTCGTCCTCGCGGCCGGCACCGTGGACGATGCCGACGGGCGTGTCCTCGTCGCGGTGAGCCAGCAGGATCTCGCAGGCCTTCTCGAAGTTCTCCCGGCGCTTGCGGCTCCACGGGTTGTAGATCGTGATCGTGAAGCTCTCCTTGGCCGCGGAGTGGAGCCGCGACTCGATCTCCGGCATCGGGACGAGGTGGTCCGACAGCGAGATCGAGACGGTGTCGTTGACCAGCGGTGCGCCCAGTCGGGCCGCACAGGACTGGGCCGCCGGGACGCCCGGCACGGCCTCGAAGTCGACCATCGACGCCGTCGCGCCCTTGGACTCGAGGATCTCGAGTGCCAGCCCGCCCAGCGCGTAGACGTTGGGGTCGCCGCTGCCGACGATGGCGACATCGTTGCCCGCCAACGCGCGGTCGATGGCTTCCTCGGTGCGGGAGACTTCGCCGCACATCGGCGTGTCGTACAGTTCGTCGGCTTCCTCGGTGATCTCGTCGGGAATGAGGTCGATGTAGGTCGTGTAGCCGACGATATGCTCGGCCTCGAGCAGCGCCGACTTCGCGCGGTCGGTCATCCCCTCCGGATGGCCAGGGCCGAGGCCGACGGCGCTCAGTTTGCCGGGATCGGCGTCGAAGTCGTCGACGGTGGAGCCGACCTCCTTCTCGTTCGAACTGTCGTCGTCGGAACTCGAGGCCCCGCAACTACTCGAAGACGAGGAGTTCGAGGACGCCCCGCACTTCGAGCTACTCGAGTCGTCGCTGCCGCTCGATGCGCCACAGCTACTCGAGCGGTCGGTGCTCGCCTCGCTGGTGCTCTCGCTGCTCGAGGAGGCTCCGCAGTTGGAACTCGATTCGGCGTCGGCGTCCGCGTTAGTGTCCGTACTCATGGTTGTGTAGTATCGATCTCAGAAGTCGTCGACGTCACGCCCGCCGCGCGGGGTGACGAGGTACGTTCGGTCGTCGTTGCGCCAGGTCTCGGTCTCGTGGTTGCCGATGATCAGCGAGGTGCCCATCCCGGAGACCTTGTCGTCGTGGTCGACGGCCTCGCCCAGCGTCGTAATGTGTTTGCTCTCGCCGTTTCGGCCCGCATCCGCGCGGCCCGCGTCGTTGACGATGGCCACGTAAGCGTCGTCGGTCCGTTCCTCGCGGACGATCTCGACGGCCTTCTCGTAGTTGCGCCAGCAGTTGTAGAGGACGATCACGAAGTCACTGACCGCGGCCGCGCGCAGTTTCTCCTCGATCTCGTCCCAGCCGCGCCACTTGTCCGACAGCGAGACCGTACAGAAGTCGTTGCACAGCGGCGCGCCGACGTTCGCCGACCCGCCGAGCGCCGCGGTGATGCCGGGGACGATCTCGATCGGAATATCCGTCGCGTCGTCCTCCTCGGCCATCTTGAATATCAGGTCGGACTTACCGTAGACCGACGGATCGCCGCCCGAGACGTGGGCCACGTCCTTTCCATCGCGGACGTGGTCGAACGCCGCGCGGGCGAGTTCGATCTGTCGGCCCATCGTCGAGCGAACGATCTGCTGCTCGAAGCCGTCCTCGCGGGTTGCAATGCCGTCCTCGTCGGTTTCCTCCTCCGGCAGCAGGGTGCCGTCGTCGCGCAGGAACTCCTGATAGAGGCTCGAGGCGATGACGACGTCCGCGGTCTCGATGACCTCCTTCGCCCGCTTGGTCATGTGGTCGGGCAGCCCGGGGCCGATGCCGACGACGTAGAGTGTGCCGTGGCCGTCGGGCGTGCCGCCGGCCGTCGCGTCCGCAGACGTCTCCGTCTCGGCGACTTCGTCGCCCGAACTCATCGACCGATCGCCACCGTGACCTCGTTTTCGTAACTCAACTTCTCGAGGAGCAGTTCCTGCTCGGCCCCGCCCGCAATCGCACTCGCTTCGGAGACGCCCGGCCAGCCGATCAGCTCCTTCGACTTCGAGGGCGTCGGGCCCTCGTGCTCGAGCAGGGTCTCCTTGTCGAAGGCGACGACGCCGAGATCGAGTTCCTGCGCGGCCTCGAGCAGCCCTTCCTCGTCTTCTTTCCGGGTCGCGGTCCCGACGAACTCCACGTCGTCGATATCGTAGTCCGTCCGCTCGAGGGCTTCCTCCCACGCCGCGAGGAAGGCCTCCTTGCTGGCCCCCGAAACGCTACCGGTCCCCAGGACGACGCCGTCGTCCTTGTTCCGTTTGAGGACCGTCACGTCGTCACCGACGAGGACGGCCTTCGGCCCGTCGAGTCGGGCGACGGGGCCGAGGTTCTCGTCCAGTACGGCGAGGTTCGTCTTGACCGTCGAGTCGCCGTTGACGACGTGAGTGTCCATGGCCTTCGCGCGGGACTCGACGCCCTGCTTGCCCGCGGCCTCGCTCGCGGTTGTCATCGCCGGGACAGCGCCCATCGTCGCCAGGTCCTGTGCGACTTGATTCGCGCCGTGGTGGCCGCCCGTGATCGGGATCGCCCACGTCAGTTCCTCGTCGACGACGCAGATCGCGGGGTCCTCCCACTTGTCATCGAGCAGGTGGGCCGTCTTCCGCATCGCGATACCCGACGCCATCAGCCCGATGAAACAGTCGTACTCGCCCCAGTGCTCCTCGAAGACGTCGCCGTGGTACTCGATGATGTCGATCGCCTCGTAGCGATCGCCGATCTCGGCTTTGATCTCCTCGGCGGTGTCCATCTTCCGGCCGAAGGAGATGATCGCGATCTCCTCGGCGACCTCGCCGTCCGAATCCGCCGTCGAACAGTGGCCGCCGTCGGAATCCGACTCGTCGTTCGCGTTGTCAGCGTTGTCCGTACTCATGTGTCAGTCGTCTCCCGCTTGCGTTTCGTTCGCCTGTGCGTCCGATTCGTCCGCGTCGCTCGAGTCGGGGCCGCGGTCGGCCCAGTCGCCGTAGAGGAACGAGCGCTCGTAGCCCGCGCCAGTCACGGCGTCGCCGATAACGACCAGCGCCGAGGCGCGATAGCCCGCCTCCTCGACCTTGTCGGCGATGTCGCCGATCGAGCCGACGATGACGTCCTCGTCCGGCCACGAGGCGTGGTAGATCACCGCGACCGGCGTCTCGGGGTCGTGGTCGTCCTCGAGCAGCCGGTCCATCGTGTCCCGGACCGCGTGGGTCCCCAGATAGATGCAGGTCGTCACGTCACCCATCTCGACGAAGTCGGAGATGTGGTCCTCCTCGGGCGTCAGGGTCTTGCCCTGCGGCCGGGTGAACGCGACGTGGTTCGAGACCTCGTTGAGCGTCAGCTGCGTCCGCAGCGTCGCGCTGGCTGCGAAGGCCGACGTGACGCCCGGGACGAAATGCGTCGGCACGCCCTCGTGTTCCAGCGCGTCCATCTGTTCCAAGGCGGCACCGTAGATCGCGGGGTCGCCGCTGTGCAGGCGGACCACGTTTCGGCCCTCCTCGTAGGCATCCCGCATCAGCGGGATCAGCTCCTCTAAGTCCTTCCCGACTGAGTTCACCAGTTCGGCGTGGGCACAGTACTCGTCCAACAGTTCGCTGTTGACCAGCGAGCCGGCGTGGACGACGAGGTCGGCCTCCTCGAGCAGTTCCTTCCCGGCGACGGTTAGCAGCCGCGGGTTGCCCGGGCCGGCACCGACGAAGGGAATTCCGGCCTGTTCGTCGCCGGCGCTGTGCTCGAAGATCCGGTCGTCCAGTTCTTCGCGGCGCCGTTCGCCCTGCGAATCGATCGCGTCCTGTGGGTCGTTCCCAGTTTCGTCGGTCATCGGTGGCCTCCACGGTCGCCGCCGTCACGACCCTCGGCGCGCTCGCTGGCTCGTCGCTCTCCACCGTCAGTCACCGGCTCCCCGTCCGCGGTCGTCTCGTCCGCCCCAGTCTCCTCGTCGGTCTCGAACGCCGCCGTCGCCTGCTCGACCTCGAGACCCTCCTTCTCGGCGTAGGCGAGCGTGTAATAATCGCGCTCGTCGATATCGTCGGGGTCGTCGGTGACGATCGTGTCGCCCTGCTCCATGAACAGCCGGCGGCCGTATGTCACGTCGTAGCCGGCCTCGACGAGGCCCTCGTGGGTGGCCGGCGCGTCGGTGACCTTGAACAGGATCATCCGGTCCGGGCCGGTCGGGCTGTGGCCGGCGGCGGCCTCTCGCAAGGAGAGCCCCGCGCCGGCTTCGATTTCGACTCCCATCGCGGTCGCAAACGCCGTCACGGCGCTCACGCCGGGGACGATCTCGAGGTCTACGTCGGAGTGGAAAGCGTCGATCGTCCGGCGCAGGTGGCCGAACGTCGAGTAAACGTTCGGATCGCCCAGCGTGACGAAGGCGACATCGCCGTCCCGTGCGTTCGGGGCGATCTCCGCGGCGGCCTCCTTCCACGCCGTTCGCAGTTTCTCCTCGTCTTTCGTCATCGGGAAGTCCAGATCCCCGATCTTCGACTCGTCGACGTGTTTCAGCGCGACCGTCCGCGACAGGCGGCCCGGGGAGTAGACCACGTCTGCGTTCTCGAGAACGTCCTTCCCGCGAACCGTGACGAGATCGGCCTCGCCGGGACCGAGTCCGACGCCGTACAGCGTCATTGGGCAGTGCTCCCTCCGTCGGCGGCGACGGTCTCGCCGTCGCCTTCGTCAGTCTCCTCGTCGGGCGTCGCACTCCCGACCAGCATGTAGACCGGGTTGTCCGAGTTGAAACTCGTCGCCCCGGCGAGTTCGTAGCCGTGGCTCACCTGAAACTGGACGACCTCCTCGAGAATGTCGCGCTCGCGGAAGGCCTTCGTGGCTTGGCCAGCGACCTCGAGCCGCGAGACGTTCATCACGACGCGGTCGATTTCGGTGTCGACGGCGTGGTCGAGGACGGCTTCGAAATTCCGACTGCCGCCCAGAAAGAGCGCGTCAGCATCGTCGGGCAGTCCGTCTGGCGCTTCCGCGTTGCGTAGGTCGACATCGGCGCGTACCGACGCCTCGTTCGCGGCGAGGTTCCGCTCCGTCGTCTCGAGTCGCTCGGGTTTCCGCTCGACGGCGGTCACTCGCCCGGCTCGCTGTGCGGCTTCGATGGTGACGGCCCCCGTACAGGAGCCGACCTCCGCGAAGTGGTCGTCCGGCTCGAGCGCGAGCTTCGAGCGGACAACGGCCCGGACCTCGGACTTCGTCGGGCCGGCCTTCGCGTCGTGTGGAAGCGCGATGGGTGGCATCATCCGTTGGAACAGAGTCCGTCCCTAAAACAATTTTGTTTGGGGTAGAACAACTGCGATTGCCCACATTGGATTGGAGTAAAACAACGAGAATTGTCGAACGCGAGCGGACTGTCAGTTCGGCCCAAACGGTATATCACGCTGCGTCGGTTGCTACTTCGAACCGGAAAAGCCGCGAAACGGAAGCGTAGCTAAGGGGTGGCTCCAGTCGGGTTAACAGCGATTCGTTACCACTCCAGCCCGCCGTTGATGCCCAGCACCTGCCCGGTCATGTACTCCGCCTGATCGCCGGCGAGAAAGCGGACCATGCCGACGATGTCCGCGGGGTCGGCGAACCGGCCCAGCGGGATCTCCTCGCGGAGCTTGTCCTGTACTCGGTCGGGAACCTGCTCGAGCATCTCCGTTTCGGTAAACCCCGGTGCGACGCAGTTGGCCGTGGAGCCGTGGCTGGCGAGTTCCAGCGCCAACGTCCGCGTAAAGGCAAATAGGCCGCCCTTCGAGGTCGCGTAATTCGCCTGGCCGTAGTTGCCCTGCTGGCCGACGACGCTCGAGATGTTGATGAGTCGGCCGTGGTCGGACGTCTTGATGTCCTCGTAGAACGCGTTCGTACAGTTGAACGTCCCGTTCAGGTTAATATCGATGACCGTCTGCCAGTCCTCGTAGGTCATCTCCTCGAACGTGCGATCGATGGTGATCCCCGCGTTGTTGACGAGCACGTCGATTTCGCCGAGTTCCTCGCGGACTTCCGCTGCCATCCGCTCGACCGCCGCCGGGTCCGAGACATCCGCCTGTACAGGGACGGCCGTGTCGCCGTTCTCCGTGATCGTCTCGGTGACTTCGCGCGCCAATTCATCGGACGAGCGATAGTTCACGGCTACGTCGGCCCCGCAGCGGGCGAGTTCGAACGCGATTTCGCGACCGATGCCCCGGGAGGACCCCGTCACGAGACAGGTGCGATCGGTCAGTGGACGACGCGACAGCGGTTCGAGACGCTGAACTGTTTCCGACATACGAGGGCTGCTACCACGAACATCGTGTTAAATACTTGTTCGGTTCGCATCGAGATCAACACCACTCGAGGAGCGCGAGCGGCACGACGACTCCGCGGAATCGGTCACCCGCTCGCGTTTCACCATGATCGTCCCGGCCGCGATATCGCCGAGTCGCTGGCCGTAGTCGGTCGTGGCGGCGACGATGGCACCGAGGGGAGACCTGCCAGGAGGCACCCGAGTGGGAGCAGTGCCGGAGCGGAGAACGCGAGCAGCGCGATCACGACCAGTCGATTCCGGTCGCCACGAGTCGGCGGCGGAGCACCGTTCCGGCCGGTTCCATGTTCAGCCGAACATCGGCATCGTCGCGGTCGAGGACTGCGTTCGGCTCGAGGACCTCTCCCGACGCGCGCCAGTGCGGTTCGAAGACGTCCGCCGTCAGTAATCCGTGTTCGGACGCACGCTCGACCATTCCTGGCAGGTGTTTGGACCCGGTCGCGAGACAGACTCGATCGTAGTCGTTGGCCGTCCCAGCGCGGCGACCGCCGCGAGCATCGCCTCGTTGCGTGCCTCGAGCGTGCTCCTGCTGAGGAGGTCCCCCGTCCCAGATAGAGCAGGACGACGCTTCCAACGGTATCGGATAGGACAGCGAGCGGATGACGGTCGACCTCGTGGACCGGCCGCTCCCCTGCCACCGAGCGCTGCGGGTCGTCACCGGCCGAGACGCGCGAGGAACCGATCGAACGCCCCGCTTTCCGCGTGAACGTGGACGTACGTACCGAGCGACTCGTACTCGGTCAGGCCGTCGTGATCCCCGTCGATGCCGTCGCCACGAACCGTCTCGAAGGCGAAGCGAGCGTCGCCGTCGACGTCGGCGCTCGAGTAGTGGAACTCGTGGCCGCGAATCGTCTCCCCGGCAGCCGCGGTCAGCGTTCCCTCGGTGGCCTCGAGTTCGACGTGATCGAGCGCCTGATAGCGGTCGTGCATGGTCACGTCCGCGGGGAGGATTCCGGCCAACTCGTGGCGCTCGCCCTCGGCCGTCGTCAGCGACTGACTCATAGCCATCAGGCCCCCGCACTCTCCCAGTACGGGCAGTCCGTCGCTGGCCCGTTCGCCGAGTGCGTCCAGTGTGCCGGCCGACTCGAGTGCGTCGGCGTGGAGTTCCGGATAGCCGCCGGGCAGATAGACCCCGTCGCAGTCGGGGACGGAATCGCCGGCGACCGGCGAGAACGTGACCAGTTCGGCCCGTTCGCGGAAGCACTCGATCGTCGCCGGATACCGGAAACAAAAGGCGGTATCGCTGGCAACGGCGACGGTGGCGTCGGCCGGATCAGCCGGGTCGACAGCGGGTGACGGAGCGTCGGGAGCCGATGGTTCGCTCGCGACGGCGGCGAGCCGTTCGGCCGCGAGCGACTCGGCGGCCTCCCGTAGTGCCGCCTTCGGCAGCGCCGCTTCCCCTCCCATCTCGAGGCCCAGATGTCGATCCGGAATCTCGAGGTCGTCGTTCGGCGGGATTCGGCCGAAGAACGCCATGTCGTCGGGCAGGGCGTCCCGAATCCCCTGCTCGTGGCGACCGCCGTGGGCGCGCTGGGCGACGACGCCGGCGACCTCGATGTCGCGACCGATGGTGTCGGCGTACTCGCGGAAGCCGAGGGCGGTCGCCGCGACGCTTTCCATCCCGGCTTTCGCGTCGACCACGAGAACGACCGGGAGGTTGAGGGCTTCGGCGACCATGGCGGTGCTCGAGCCGTCGCCGTCGTACAGGCCCATCACGCCCTCGATGACACAGATGTCGCCCTCACCGCGGCGGTAATTTCGTCGGAGGCCGTCTTCCCCCTCGAGCCACGAGTCCAGCGTGCGGGACGGCCGACCCGCGATCGCCTCGTGGTGGCTCGGATCGATGAAGTCCGGCCCCGCCTTGGCGGGCTGGACCTCGTGGCCGGCGTCTGCGAGTGCCTGAACGATCGACAGTGTCGCAACGGTCTTCCCGACGCCGGAGCTGACGCCGCCGAGGACGAATCCATTCATGGTCCGTATCCCGTGTTCCGACCCGCTGCTCCGGCGAGCCGTTCGTCTCGGGTCGACGTCTCGAGGTCGTTCATCACTACGATTGAATTAGAACAACTGAACTTGAATCCATCGGTGGCATCGGCCGGTCAGAGCACCGCTCGTGGCAGCGATGATACACCCTGATCGGGGGCAACCCCAGGACGGAGGGCCAGCGGCACCCAAGCGACGGACCCTCATATCCGATACAAAAACCGTGTTTTGGAAATCGGGTTACAAAACATCGCTTTGGCGATTGTGTTAGGAGTACGCTTGATGGCGGGCTGTCCGTCGTCGAGACGCAGCGACTCCGAGTCGTCGGCAGTCCGGAACGCCCTCGAGTGACGGGGTCAGACCACCGACGACCTTAAGCGCTCGAGTCGGTTACGACCCGCCGCTCGAACTATGAACGACCAGAACGGGAGCGACACCGAACGCCACCTTCGCGAGGCGCTTCGACACCTGGGTGAGGCACGAGATGCCGACGACCTCAGGAAGACCAACGCCGTCGCGCTCGAGGAAGTATCGAACACCGTCTCATCGGTGTTGCGGGAGTACGAAGGCCACGAGTGACGGCCGTACTGGTCCGGCAGGGGGATCGTCACCAGAGACCGGGAACGAGGCGATACGGCGTTCGGTTCGCATACGCTTCGGAGGGTGCGCCCAATTGTTCCCGCAGGACGCGCCCTTCGACGCGGATGCGATAGCCGTAGCCGGTCAGGCCGGCGAGAGCCACAGTGTGATCCCGATCCAGAACGCGGCCGGCGGACGTGGGAGTTCCGGAGCGGGCATCACTTCGGGAAGGAGTGCAGCGCCAAAAGTACCGCCAGAGATGGCGACGGCGATCGCGAGTTTCGATCCCCGACCCTGCGAAGCAGTGGCTCTACCGCGAGACCGAAATCCGACGCTCAGGTCCGATACGGCCCAGACAGCGAGCGCCCCGATGAAGACGTACAGGTACGGCCGTTGCGAATAGAACGGCATCGCTGTATGCGCGAGTCGGTTCCCAATAATTGTTTCCAAACTGTCTATTTCGGACGATTCAACCCCGTACGAGAACGGTGGAGGGCCGCTCGAGTATCGTTCGAAACGCGGATGCTACACCTGCCTATTCCTCGGCGACCGGCTGCCGAACCGCGAGCACGACCAGATCGGAGAACGGCGTGTCGTCTGTCCCGTTCCCGCCAGCGTGCTCTGCCAGTTCCGCAAGCGTGAACCGATGGGTCTGCTCGTCGTCGTGGGTCAGCTTCTCGAGCACCAGCACCTCGAGTTCGGGGTCGGCACCCTCCTCGAGCAGGAAGGCCGCGATGTCGCCGGGCATCCGGTCGTACGGCCGCGGGAGCACGAGCAGGTGCCGTTCGTCGACCGTGGCCGCGGCGGCGAGGCGGTCCATGTCCGACTCGAGGTCGCCGCTCTTGTGCAGCGTGACGAACTCGGTGTCCTCCATCGGCGTCCGGGCACGGCTCGCCGCCATCTGGATCGCGGAGATGCCGGGAACGACGCGAACCGGAACGTCGGAATCGTGCTCTTGGACCGTGTCCTGTACTTTGCCGACGAACTGGTAGCCCGAGTGATTGGGGTCGCCCATCGCGACGGCGGTCCCCGACTCGCCGGCGGCGACGCGCTCGCCGAACTCCTCGAGCGCTTCGGCCTCGTCCTTGTAGCCGCAGGTCAGCAGGTCGGCGTCCGTCTTGTCCTCGACAAACTCGACGACCGTCGTGAAGCCGACGACGACATCGGCCTCGCGGATCGCCCGTTCGCCACGGGGCGTGAGATACTCGGGGTTTCCGGGGCCGACGCCGACGGCGTAGACTGGATCGTCGGCCGCTCCGGCGGTTTCACCGTCCTCTCGCGGGCTCTGCCCGCTCGAGTGGTCCGCGGAACGTCGTTCCGCGCTACCTTCGCCGCGCTGCCCCTGCGGCGCAGCGCCCTCGTCGATGTCGGGCTCCGCCGCTGCCGCCGCGAACGTCGCCGGGTCCGGCCCCGAATCGAGGTCGTACTCGCCGCTCATCGGTTCCGGCCGTCCGCGGCCCGGGTTTCGGCGTCGAGCTCGAGGTCGATCTCGTCGGTCCGGACGTCTTTCGCGACGTGGATCAGTTCGTTCGTCAGCGCAGCGGCGAGGCCGCTCCCGCCGCGGCGACCGACGTGGGTGATCGCCGGCACGCCGAACTCCTCGCTGACCTCGCGAATTCGCCCGCGGCTCTCCTCGGCCTTGACGAAGCCGACCGGGTTCGCGACGACGACCGCCGGCCGGGTCCCCTGCTCGATGCAGTCCGCAAGCGCCAATGCGGCCGTCGGCGCGTTCCCGATCGTGACGATCGATCCCTCGAAGGCGTCTTCCTTGTCCAGCTCGAGCATCGCCGCAGCGGTCCGGGTCATCCCGGTCTCGGCGGCGAGTTCCTTCCCGTGACCGATGGCTTTCGAGACTTCGCAGTCGTGGCCCCGGCCCGTGACGCCGGCTTTCACCATCGTGATATCGGTGAAGATGTCGGCCTCCTCGAGGACGGCCCGCGCGCCGGCCCGGACCGGCGCGTCCTCGTCGTCACCGATCTCGTCGCCGCCGGTGAACTCGATCAGGTGCTGGAACTCGATGTCGCCCATCGAGTGGACCGACTTCTGGCGCACCCGGTCGGCCAGCGTCTCGTCGGGCGTGAACCCCCGGACGATGTCCATGCTCGTCTCCGCGATGTCCATCGCGTTCTGCGTCGTTGCTCCCAGATCGGCGTACTCCTCCTCGAACTCTTGGCTGTCGCTCATTTGGTATCACACTCCGGGCTCCGACTATCGATCGTCGGGCGAACCCGTTCGCTCCCGTCGTCAGTCATCGGTCGATACCTCCGTACCGACGGCCTCATTGGTCGTCCGCGCCTCGAGGTCACCCTCGACCGCGAGGTTCAGATCGCGCAGTTGGTCGACCGTCTGGTCGTCGGCGTCCCAGAGGTCCCGCTCGATCGCCTCGAGTAAGGTGTCCGTGATCGACTCGAGCGCCCACGGGTTCACGTCGCGCATCCAGTCCTGTCGGTCCTCGTCGAAGGCGAACTTCTCGGCGACCTCCGCCCAGAGCGTATCCGAGACGACGCCGGTGGTCGCGTCCCAGCCCAGCGTCACGTCGACCGTCGTCGAGAGGTCGCCCGCACCCTTGTAGCCGTGGTCCTCCATGGACTCGAGCCAGTCGGGATTCAACACGCGCGAGCGCATGGCCTTGCGGACCTTCTCCTCGTTCGTGTAGACGTCGACGTTGTCCGGGTCGGAAGAGTCGCCGACGTAGGAGGCGGGCTCCGCGCCCGAAATCTCGCTCACGGCGGAGATGAAGCCGCCGTGGAAGGCGTACCAGTCCGAGGAGTCGAACTCGTCCTGTTCCATCGTGTCCTCGATCTTCACCGTCGCGTCGACGGACGAGAGGCGACGCTCGAAGGCGTCGTGGGCGTCGGAGACGCGCCCTCTCGAGCCCATCGCGTAGCCGCCCCACTGGACGTAGACATCGGCGAGGTCGGCGCGGTCGTCCCAGTTGCCCTCGTCGACCGCCTTGTTCGTCCCGGCACCGTAGCCGCCGGGCCGGGTCGTGAAGACGCGGTGTTTGGCCGCTTTGCGGGCGTCCGATTCGTCGAGACCATCTTCCGCCTCGAGTTCCGCCTGCTCTTCCTCGACGTGCTTTTTGACGTAATTCATTTCGTGGGGCTCGTCGAGGTCGACGACGGCGTCGACGGCGTCGTGGATGACCCCCGCCGCGGCCGGGAAGGCGTCACGGAACAGACCCGAGACACGGGTCGTCACGTCGATGCGGGGCCGGTCGAGGTCCTCGAGCGGGATCGGCTCGACGTCGTCGATCCGGCCGGCGTCTGTCCACTGCGGTTCGACGCCCATCATGGCAAGCACCTGCGCGATCGTCTCGCCGCGAGTGCGGACGGTCGGGGTCCCCCACGCGACGACGCCGATCTCCTCGGGGTACTCGCCGTTCTCGTCGTGGTGGCGCTCGAGGACCCCCTCCGCCACTTCGCTCCCGACCTGCCAGGCGGCCTTCGCCGGCACCTTGCGCGGGTCGAGCGTGTAGAAGTTCCGCGCGGTCGGCAGTAGATCGACGCCGCCGCGGGTCGGCGCGCCGGAGCCGCCCGGGGGCACGTACTCGCCCGAGAGGGCGTCGGCGGTGCGGGGAATCTCGTCTTCGGCCCCCTGCACGCGCGGCTGGGCTTCCTCGCAGATGTACGCGAGTGCCTCCCGCAGGTCGTTGTGCGCACCGGATTTCGCGCGCCCGTCGCCGATCGTCTCGAGGTCGACGACGAGGAGGTTCATATTCACCTCGTCGTCGGGGCCGGCCTCACGCTCCGAGACCGGAATGTCGAAGTCGTGTTCGGCGAGCGTCTCGATCAGGGCGACGCTGGTCTCGTAGACCTCGTCGGCGGCCTCGGCGTAAGTCATCCCGAGGGCGTCGTCGTACTCGCCGGGCGCGTTCAGCATTTTCTCGTAGTCGACGCCCAGGACGCCGGCCACGCTCTCGCGCAGGCTCGGCGCGCCGGGGTTCTCGAGTCGCGTCAGCGCGACGAGGTACTCCACGAGGCGCTCGTCGGCCGGCGGCTCGGACATGGTGTGGAGTCCGAGCCGGATCTGGGTCGTCTTGACATCAGTGAGGTACTCGTGGACGCGTTCGACGAGCTCATCGATGTCGACCTCGTCGCCGTCAACGTCGCCCTCCGCAGGTGTCGAGCCCGCCTCGTCGGGGCCGCGGACATCGGCTTTCTCGTCGATAGAGCCCGTGATCCCCAGCTCGACGGCGAGATCGAGTTCGTCGACTTTTTCGCGGATGAGGGCTTCGAGGTGCTGGCCGTCGTCGGCGCGGGCGTCCTCCATCCCGGCCTCGCGGTATTGATTCGCCAACTCCTCGAGTTCCGAGAGTTCGTCGTAGGTGCCGGCCGATCGCATGACCGGCGTCAGATAGTCGACGATAGCAGCGTAGGAGCGGCGCTTGGCCTGGGTCCCCTCGCCGGGGTTGTTGACGATGTAGGGGTAGACGTTCGGGATGTCGTCTATCAATTGATCGGGCGCGCTCTCGCCGTCGAGCCCGACGGTCTTGCCGGGGAGCCACTCGAGGCTGCCGTGGGTGCCCAGATGGACCACGGCGTCGCTCTCGAACGTATTGCGCAGCCAGCCGTAGAACGCATAGTAGTCGTGTGGCGGCTGCAGGTTCGAGTCGTGGTAGACCTTCGAGGGGTCCATCCCGAACCCGCGCGGCGGCTGGACGGTGACGAGCACGTTACCGAACTCGACGCCCGGGATCGCGAACGGGCGGTCGGGGACCTCGCCCCACTCCTCGATGATGTTCTCCTGAAAGCGCTCGTCGGTGTCGGCGAACCACTCCGCGTAGGTGTCCGGCGAGACCACGTCGACGGCGAGGTCGCGGACGTCTTCCGGCGCGACCCAGCGGTCCTCGAGCGTGAGCTGGGCGGTCAGTTTCTCGACGAGGGACTGTCCGCTGTCCGGCATGTCGTCGTCTCGCGGGTCGCTCTGCTCCCCGCTCGACGTTTCCGAGGCGCTTCGCGCCTCGCCGCCCAGATCGTAGCCGCGAGCCTCGAGTTCCGCGAGCAGGTTGACCGTCGATTCGGGCGAATCGAGTCCGAACGCCGTCCCGATGCCGTCGTCGCTGGGCGGGTAGTTGTGGAGGACGACGGCGATCTGCTTGTCCTCGTTCGGCGTGTGTCGGAGTTCGGCCCAGTTGACCGCCAGCCGGGTCGCGTGGTCGATGCGGTCTTCGATCGGGAAGTGGTGTTTCGGCGCGGAGCCGATGCCGGCCTCGTCGTCGGTGCGTTCCTTGCCCGAGATCGGGTGCGTAATCACGTTGCCGTCGAACTCCGGCAGCGCGACCGAGAGCGCGAGTTCGAAGCCCATCACGCCCGTGTCGCTGGACTCGTACCGGGAACGCGAGCGCATCGTGGTAACCGTCTGGAGGACCGGCACGCCGAGCCGATCGAGAAAGACATCCTCCGCGGAACTGCCTTCGTCGTCGGCGCTGCGGCCGCGCTCGTCCATCGAGAGGGAGAACATAAAGGAAGAGAGTACGGCGTCGACGTCCGGCCGGCCTGCGTCGTCGAGCAGCCAGTTGTCGGTGACCCACTCGGCGTCCTCCTGCTCGTCGGTGTCCGTGGCCGGATTACAGAAGATCGGCAGGGCGTTGGCCCCCTGTTCCTCGAGCGCCCGGACCTGTGCGTCGACGTACCGGGTGTTCTCGTGGGTCCAGTGGGACTCGTAGAACCAGACCGCGACCGTCGGCTTGTCGGGGTCGTGGGTCTCGAGCAGGTCCTCGTACTCGATGCCCGGATGATCGGGGTGGTAAACGCCCTCCGTGGGGAGTTCGGTTGGCTCATCGTATTCGATATCGCGGCCCTCGTACTCCGCAGCGAGAAACCGACACAGGTTCGCGACGTTGATCGTGCCACCCTTTTCGAGGTAGTCGTAGACCCGGTCCCGGTGGGCGTCCGCGACCGTCGTATCTTCGAACGCGAAGGCGTCGCCGGTCGCCTTGACGATCAGCGGGACGCCCGCCTCGGCGAGCGCACCCGTCGCGTAGTCGTAGCCCGGCATGCTGTCTTCGGCCCCGTGCAGCCAGAAGATCGCCGCCGCGGCGTCGTGCAATTCCTCGACGAACTCCTCGACGTCGGCCTCGTCCTCGAGGTCGCTCTCCGAGCGGACGACCAGTTCGACGTCCTCGAGTCGCTGGGCGGCCCGGCCGATCGAGCCGAGTTCGTTCTCCGTCGCAGTATAGATCCCGATCCGTGTCATCGTACTTTTAAACCTCTGTTGTATTAGCTCAAGCATGGTTGTAAACGCCGGGGGCAAAAAGCTATCGTCACTCCCTTTTCCGGCGATCGTCGGACAGAACGAGCTAAAGCGCGTGCTGCTCGCCGTCGCGGCCAACGACGGTCTCGACGGGGCTCTGATCGTCGGCGAGAAAGGGACCGCGAAGTCGACCGCGGTTCGGGCGCTCGTTGATCTCCTGCCCGACCAGCGGGCCGTGGCGGACTGTCCGTACGGCTGTTCACCCGACGACCCCGACCTGCAGTGTGCCGACTGCCGCGAACGTGATCCCGCGGACCTGCCGGTCGAGACGCGACCGGTCCCGCTCGTCACGCTTCCGCTCGGGGCGACCCGGGACCGCGTCGTCGGCACCCTCTCGGTCGAGGACGCGCTGGCCGGCGAGGCCGACTTCGATCCCGGCCTGCTGGCCCGCGCCCATCGGGGCATTCTCTACGTCGACGAGGTCAACCTGCTCGATGACCACCTCGTGGACGTCATCCTCGACGCCGCCGCAAGCGGCGTCAACACCGTCGAGCGCGACGGGATCAGCGTCTCCCATCCGGCCGAGTTCACCCTGATCGGAACGATGAATCCGGAGGAGGGTGACCTGCGCCCGCAACTGCGGGACCGCTTCGCCCTCCAGGCCAGCGTCGAGGGCTGCCGGGAGATCGACGACCGCGTCGAGATCATCGACCGCGCGCTCGAGGCCGACGGCGGCACCGAACCGGGCCCGGACCGGGAGTACGCCGACGCAGTGGAGACCCTCCGAAACGATCTGGCAGCGGCTCGGGACCGCCTCTCGAGCGTCGACCTCCCACCCGACTTCAAGGCCGAGATCGCCGAACTCTGTCTCGAGGCCGGCGTCGACGGCCACCGCGGCGACGTGGCGACGGCTCGAACCGCGATGACGCTGGCCGCGCTCGAGGGCCGCGAGACGGTCATCGAGTCCGACGTCCACGAGGCGGCGACTTACGCCCTCCCCCATCGCCTCCGGAGTACGCCCTTCGAGGACGAACCCGATCTCGACGACCTGCTCGAGGATCGGTTCGACGAGGAGTCGCCGGACGAGGCCGACGGGGAAGAGAAGGGTGACGCGGACGACGGTGACAGCGCGGAGGGAACGGACGGCGAGGACGGCGACGCCGAGTCCGATCCGGGCGACGGTGCCGACCGCGGTGATCGCGACGAGGGAAACGGGCACGGGGGAGACGACGGCCCGGACGGTGAGGACTCGAGCGACGGTGCGGGTCCCGATGGCGACGGGGACAGCGCCGGCACTGACCGCGGTCCCGAGCACCGCCCCGACGACGGTGACCGCCCCGACTCGGTGGACCAGTCGCCCGCCGAAGCCGGCGACGGCGGGTCGGATGACGGCTCGAGCGACGGGGAATCGGATTCGGAGGCGTCGCCCGATGACGAGGTCGAGGAAACCGCCCAGCCGCTCGTGCCGGGCCAGCGGCGGGCCGGCATCGGCGAAGCACGGGCTCCTGACCTCGAGTCGCCGACCGTCGACGGCGACACGGCGACCGCGACCGGAACGCGTGCGAGTTCCTCGCCGAGCACGGCCAACCGGGGCGCTCGCGTGCGCACCGAACCCGCCTCGGGCGAGGGCTCGATCGACGCCGCGGCGTCGGTCCGGTCGGCCGCCGCCCGCGGGGCGTCCCGCGTCGGCGAGGACGATCTCCGGCAGTCGGTCCGGACCGGCGACACCTCGGTGACGATCGTCTTCGCCGTCGACGCCAGCGCCTCGATGCGGCCGGCGATGCGCACCGCGAAAGGGGTCGTGCTCGAACTCCTGCGGGACAGCTACGAACACCGCGATCAGGTCTCGTTCGTCGCGTTCGCCGGCGAGGACGCCGACGTCTTGCTCCCGCCGACCGACAGCGTCTCGCTGGCGGCTCGGCACCTCAAGGACCTCCCCTCCGGCGACCGCACGCCGCTGCCGACCGGCCTCGAGACCTCGCGCCGCGTGCTCGAGCGCGCCGATACCGACGCCTCGGTCGTCGTCCTCGTCACCGACGGCCGGGCGAACGTCGCCGACGGGAGCCCCACCGAGGCGACCCGGACTGCGGCTCGAGCGCTGGCGTCCAGCGATACTCGAGTCGTCGTCGTCGACGCTGGCGACGATTCCCGGGCCGGCCTCTCGGAACTGGTTGCGACCGAAACCGACGGCGAACTCGTCGATCTCGCCTCGCTGTCGGTCGAGACCGTTCGGGCCGCCGCCGAGACCGCCGCGGACGAGACCCGACGGTAGGCGGGACTGCCAGGGACGGACCAACACCCCTTTGAACACCCTCCGCCGTTATCCGACGAGAATCGATGACGGGGGACGAGCCAGTCGCCGACGGGGCCGTCGGCGACGATATCGAGTATGGAATCGACGAGCAGCCGCCGCTCGGCGAATCGATCGTGCTGGGTATCCAGCACTATCTGACGATGGTGGGTGCGAACATCGCGGTACCGTTGATCCTGGCGAGTGCCATGGGAATGACGGACTATCCCGGCGTGACCGCGCGGTTCATCGGAACGTTCTTCGTCGTCTCCGGGATCGCGACGCTGGCGCAGACGACGTTCGGCAACCGGTATCCGATCGTCCAGGGCGCGCCGTTCTCGATGCTCGCACCCGCGCTTGCGATCGTCGGCGTCGTTACCGCCGGCGGCGTCTCCGGGGGCGCGGGCTGGGAAGCCGCATTGCTGCAGTTACAGGGAGCGATCATCGTCGCTGCGGTCGTCGAGGTCGCAATGGGATACTTCGGGCTGGTCGGGAAACTCCGACGGTTCCTCTCGCCGGTCGTCATCGCCCCGACGATCGCACTGATCGGGCTGTCGCTGTTCAGCGCACCGCAGATCACGACACCCGATCAGAGCTGGTGGCTGCTCGGCCTCACGCTCGGCCTCATCCTGCTGTTCTCGCAGTATCTCGACGTCAAACACAGGGCGTTCCGTCTGTATCCGGTCATTCTGGCGCTAGTCATCGCCTGGGTCGTCGCAGCGGCGCTCTCGGTCGCCGGCGTCATCGGGGGGAGCCATCCCGGCTTCGTCGACCTCGAGCAGGTCGCGGACACGCGACTGCTGTTGCCGATCTACCCCTTCCAGTGGGGCGTTCCGCAGGTGACGACCGCCTTCGTCATCGGGATGTTCGCCGGCGTGCTGGCCTCGATCGTCGAGAGCATCGGCGACTACTACGCGGTGGCCAACATCACTGGCTCGGGCGCGCCGAGCGGGAAACGGATCAACCACGGCATCGGCATGGAGGGGTTGATGAACATCTTCGCCGGCGTGATGGGAACCGGCGGTTCGACCTCCTACTCCGAGAACATCGGCGCGATCGGCCTGACCGGCGTCGCCTCGCGGTACGTCGTCCAGATCGGGGCCGTCGTCATGCTGTTCGTCGGCTTTATCGGCTACTTCGGCCAACTGATCGCGACGATCCCGGACCCGATCGTCGGCGGCCTCTTCATCGCCATGTTCGGCCAGATCGTCGCCGTCGGGGTCTCGAACCTGCGCCACGTCGATCTGGACTCTTCGCGCAACACGTTCGTCATCGGCTTTGCCCTCTTCGTCGGGCTGGCTATTCCGGCGTACATGGGCAACTTCGAGAGCACGCTCGCGTTCCGCGAGGCCGTCGGGCTCGAGGCGACGGTCGACTCGCTGGTCGGCACGGGCGGATCGAGTGCGATCTGGATCGAAGCCGCCGCACAGGCCGTCGTCGACACCGTCTTCATCATCGGCTCGACCGGCATGGCCGTCGGCGGCCTCGCCGCGCTCGTACTCGACAACACGATCCCCGGCTCCCGAGAGGAACGCGGGCTCGCGGAGTGGGACCGGCTCACCGAGGACGAGACCGATTTCGACTCGTTTTGGGACCGCTGGGTGCGGACCGAGACGGGTACCGAAGACTGACCGCGTCGCCGCTCGCGCGACCCCGATATTCTTTTGGCACCCTCGCAACACGTCGAACGCAACCCGGTATTGTAAGAGCGCGCGCGTTCCAGAGGGCGTATGGCGGAACTCGAACTCGCGGACGGGACCATCTGGTACGAGACGAGCGGCGACGGCCCGCCGCTGGTGTTCGTCCACGGCGGCTGGATGAACGGCCGGGCCTGGGACCCCCAGGTCGAACGCTTCGCCGACGACTACCGCGTCGTCACGCTCGACGTTCGGGGCCACGGCGAGACCGGCAGCACCGACCCGGACGAGTATTCGATCGGCCTCTTCACCGACGATCTCGAGGCCCTGCTGTCGGCGCTCGACCTCGAGCGGCCGACCCTCTGTGGCCTCTCGCTGGGCTCGATGGTCGTCCAGGAGTATCTGGACCGCCACCCGGACGATACGGCGGGCGCGATCCTCGGCGGCGCAGTGCGGTCGATGCCACCGATCGAGTTGCCGGCGGGACTGAAGTCGTTCTGGTCGCCGCTGCCGGCGCTGTCCATGTCGCTGTCGGTCTCGGGCTCGAAAGGGACGTTCCGGTCGATGCTGTCCTCGATTCAGGCGACGACCGGCCAGCGGTGGCTGGCAGTCGATCCCGCGGTCAGAGCCGAGGCGATCGAAGCGGTCGGCGACATCCCGTCGACCGAATTCCGGAAGATCTTCGACGCGCTCTATCGGTACGACCCGCCGGCGCTGACCGGTGTCGAAACGCCGACGCTCGTTGTTCACGGCGAACAGGAAGCGCCGCTGGTCAAGCGACAGGGCCGGCAGATCGCCGCGGCGGTCGCCGACGGCGACCAGCGGGAACTCGCCGGCTCCGGCCATCTCGTCAATCAGGACCGGCCGCTGGCGTTCAACGCGATCGCGGCCGACTTCCTCGACCGGCTCCCCGCGGCCTAGCTCCGGTCGCGCCGCCGCGAGGGAACGCTGCCCGGCGTTACGGGACGGCTCGGATCGGCCTCCTCGGGTGTTCGACGCCGAATCAGTCACCGCTCGAGAGAGCTCCCGTTGGTCGCCCAACATGCTTTGGCGACACGCCAAAGACGGGGACCGTACTAGCTGTACGCGGAATCGACCCCCGTCGATCGGGACGGTCCCAGATTCACACCTATGAGCAGCCAATGTCCGGACACCGACAGCGCCACCGCCACGCCAGCGGCCGAACAGTGGACCAGCATCTCGAAACACGTCGTCAATAGCTATCTCGAGGCGAACAACGCGCTCCTCGCCGCGATGGGGTTCAGTTCCGCGGGGATGGACGCGTCAGCGGCGGCCGAAACGACGACGCCGTCGCCGACCGCCGATGTCTCGTTCGGCGACGAAACCTGGGTCATGGAGCGCTCGACCGACGACTACGACTCGCTCGGCGTCGGCGACTACGTTCGGTTCAGCAAACTGATCGCGGATACCGACGTGACCGCGTTCGCACAGGTCTCCGGGGACACCAACCGACTCCACCTCGAATCGGACTTCGCCGAGGACACCCAGTTCGGCGGCCGGATCGCCCACGGCACGCTCGTCGCCGGAACGATCAGCGCTGCGCTGGCCCGACTCCCCGGCGTGACGGTCTACCTCTCCCAGACCCTCGAGTTTACGGGTCCGGTCCGAATCGGTGGGCGAGTCACGGCGGAGTGCGAGATCGTCGAGGACCTCGGTGGCGACCGCTATCGGTTGCATACGCGGGTCGTCGACGAGGCCGACGAGACGGTCATCGATGGCGAGGCAGTCGTCATCATCAACGAACTGCCCGAAACGTAATGTCAGGCGTTGGATCGCCGTTTCCCGGGGTTAGCGGCTGCGACACGCATTGCGTCCGGTCTCTCGAGATGTCCCGCGACCGCGGCGCTTCGGTTCCCGCCGCTCCCTCGTGTCCGGGAGGATCGCAGCCCTATTACCGCTACGTCCGGTGTCGGATCATGACCAACCGGCCGCCGTCCCGGCCAACCCCGTCATCGGCCCACAGACTCACGATATCGACCGCGAAACCGGCATCGTCGCCACGACTGAGCAACTGGCCGCGGCCATCGAGGACGCGCTGGGCTGTCGCCCCCGACGACGCCGTGCTCGAGTCCCTCCTGCTCGAACTCGACCGCCACGGCTACGTCGACTGGATGACCGTCACCCGAACCGGAGCCCACGTCTGGGACTGCTCCGAATCCGCCGACCGCATCGGCGCGGCCATCGCAACGGCCGTCGCCGATCGACTCGCGTCGTGCTCGAAAAAGTCGACTGCACGCCTAACAGCGTCTCGAGCGTCACGGCGACCACCCCTCGTTTGCGAAGGAAAACGCCCGACGTAACGGGTCCGCGAGTGGTTTCCGTCTTGTATCCGATTTAGACCCCTGATTTAGAACAGGCTGAAATGTCGGATAATGAGGTATACAGGACCGATATTGGCTGATTAAGATTAGTCCCGAAACGGGCGGGAACAGGATGGGCGCTACAGGCTCACAGGCACTCAGATGCCCGCAGAATTACTCTCGTTCGGTCTGACGAACGCGGGGAAATCGTGGTGCTCAGATCGACCCGTTATCGGTTCGCGACTCACGACTATGAGTCTCGAGCCAATCGATCCGGAGACAGCACTCGAGCTGTACCTCACGGACAAGGAAGCCGAACTCGCTGAGAGTTCGATTCAGTCGCACAGGTACCGCCTCAAGCACTTCCTGCGCTGGTGCGAGATGGAGGACATCGACAACCTCAACGACCTTACCGGTCGCAAACTTCAACAGTACCGCCTCTGGCGGCGCGACGACGGTGATCTCTCGGTTGCCAGCGAGAAGACCCAGATGGACACGCTGCGCGTGTTCATCCGCTGGGCCGAGTCGATCGACGCCGTCGAGCAGGACCTCTCGACGAAGGTCCGTTCGCCGTCAATGACGCCAGAGCAAAACACCCGCGACGAGATGCTTGAGACCGAAGAAGCCGAAGCGGTTCTCTCGTACCTTGCCAAGTACGACTACGCATCCCGTGAACACGTCACCGTCGCGCTGATGTGGCATACGATGATGCGTGTCAGCAGCGTCAACGCCCTCGACATCGACGACTACAATCCTGGCGAGCAGTACATCGAGGTCCACCATCGCCCAGAGACTGACACGCCAATCAAGAACAAGAAAGATGGTGAGCGCATGGTCGCGCTATCGGATGACATCTGCATGCTGATCGACGACTGGATCGAAGAGAAGCGTCCGAACGTGACCGACGACTTCGGGCGTGAACCGCTTGTCGCGACGAGGGAGGGTCGCGCGAACAAGACTACGCTCAGGAAGTACGTCTACCAAGCAACCCGGCCGTGCTTCCGTGGGGCAGAATGCCCCGAGGATCGGGACCCAGAAGAGTGTGAGGCTGCTGTCAACGACCAGGAGGCATTCAGGTGTCCTGCGAACGTCAACCCCCACGCCATCCGCAGAGGCAGCATCACGCACTCGCTCAACAGTGACCTTCCAGACAACGTTGTCAGCGATCGCGCGAACGTGAGCCCCGCAGTCATCGAACAACACTACGACCGGCGTACTGAGAAAGAGAAGATGGAACAGCGGCGGGACTATTTGGATCGACTCTGACCCCAGCATAACTTTACGCCCTCACTTTATTTCTGCTGTATAATAGCCGGATCCGTATCGGTGGGATCCACTGTAAGCTAATATAGTATTTGACAATATGATTGCGATGCTCGGAAACGAAGATTCGCTAGCAGTTGGCGGCTGAAGATTGCTTGAGTATCGTAATTTAGCAGACCCAAAGACCTTTATCGCTTTTCCTGCCAGTTAACCAATAATGCCAGACGACGATAGCGAAACCACGGAATATCACGGTCTGGACGTGGACCACCGAGAGAACGATGATGCACCAGACCTCTATGTCCTGACCTCTGGGGCCTCTGAGTTAACTGATTGGGCAGAAGTTCCCCGTTCTAACGCGGACTTCATGAATGGGTATCAAAGACAACTCAAGGAGCACAGATTAGAAGAGATTAAAGACTTTCTATCAACAGATATTAATATAATTCCTGGTGCTATTCTTGTAACTGTCAACGAAGAATACCTTGAAATAGAAGAGCAAGAGGGGGACAGAGTAGACATAACAATTTCTTCCCCACCGGAGCGAACAGTCAAAGAATTGCTCGAGGAGGCCTATGAGAATCTTTATCACCGACTTGAAGAGACTGGGCAGGAGTATGTAGATCAGGTGGGTGAGGATTATGAGCCCGATGCAGAGGATGGGGTTGATGAGGAAGACATGTCGGATGGAAACGGTGAGGATCCTGTTTCATACTTAGCAAGAAAAACTGGCGAACTTAAAAAGTCTCTAAATAATTGGGACCATATAGATCAGGATAAAAAAGACCTACTGGGTGAATATGCCGAGAGAGTACACAAACCAGGGTTAATTATCGATGGTCAACATAGAGTATTTGGGGCAAAAAAGTATCAAGAGGAAATTCGCTATCCGATAGTTCTCATCCCTGGTCTTGAAGAGAAAGAGCAGGTCTATCACTTTTATATAATTAATGACAAGGCAGAACCGATTTCTCAAGAAGAACTCCTGATTACAGTTGCGACTGCTCTTTCAGAGAAAGAGTCTAATGAACTAATGGATCGACTTCTTAGGGCGGGTGTAGATGTTGATAAGGCCCGTTATCCTTACATGGCCGATGTGGAAGAGCGATCTCCTTTCCACCAGATGATAAATTACGAAGAGAAGGTAGGTGAGCAAACAGGTGCTATTGATTTCAAAGATATGTATATGCTTATGAACCGATTTGTAGAGATGAAGGGAGGCCATGATGCCCTCTATGAAAACATAGAGGAGTGGGACGATGTGTCCTATAGAATAAACAAATTCTATACTTTCTGGTCTGCAATTAAGGACCACTATGATGATCTTTGGGAAGATGCAGAAGCAGCAAGAGAAGGAAGAGAAGATTTCGATGAGGAATATCCAGAACAATTCTTCCGGAAGGATCCTATGCGAGTCCTCCAAGAATATATTCTTGAAGAGTTGGCAGATAAGCAGGAAAATAGACAGGAGTTCTTAGATGAACTCGAAGAAGATGTTAGAGATTCTTTGTGGGAATACGTTTTGGAAGATGATGAGGTGTTTACTGAAGAGATACAAAATATAGTTGATGATATTCCTGAAAAATTCTACCGTGACAAGTGGAATACCGGTGGTCTAAGTACCAGCGAAAATCGACGGAACTTCCGAGAAGAATTAGAAAAGGCAGCAGATACTAATGAAAAAGGCCTCCCTCGACTGCGAATTTTCAATAAAGGGTTCTAATGTCAGGTGATGAGGTGTTCTCTCGTCTTCATGAGAAACTTGGAGGTGATCTCACTGACTATTCAGTAGATGATTTAGCTGCATTTGATCGCTATCTCTCTTTGACCGACCACCAAAGAGTAAGGGAGTCAGTCCTTCGAATAGCAGCACATCTGACACCAAGAGATGCTCTGGCGAAACATAATGGCGAAGCGCTAGTAAGTGGACAATTTGATGAAGAATATGAGCCTTATGAGATGATTATTGAATATTTGGAACAGGATTTTGATTTAGAGGATAACCTCGCAAAGAGTTTAGGGCAGAATTTGGGCCGACTTTGGGACGACTGGGATGAAAGTAGCAGAAGCATCTCGTATTCAGACACGATCAAGAAGAAACTTCTGAAAGATCAGTCAAATAGATGCGAGAATTGTAATGTAAGGATAGGAAATGAGAATAATTCAAAAGCCTTCGAGAATAGGGATGAGTACAAACCAATACATGAATATTCACAGAAGCAAACCGCACCAGAATTAGATCATATCGAGCCTCTCTCGCATTTTGGAGATAATTCCTTAGATAATTTCCAAGTATTGTGCAGATTTTGTAATCAAGGAAAAGGGAACAAGAAGAGTGTCGATATTGTTGACCAACTTGAATTAGCGACGTCCCCTATAGAAGATATTGATAGAGCACATCGTCGAAGAATATTCTTCGCTGTAACGGCGGACACAGAAGAATGCGCTCGGTGTGGGGATATGAGAAAGGAACTTACAATACGAAAGGAGAATCCCTTGGGATGCTATATAGTATCAAACCTTCAGCCAGTGTGTGTCGAATGTGTGTATGGCTGAATTCAGTACGGTCCGATACCTAACTTGAAGACGTTCTCACGGTAGATGTCCTCGATGTCGTCGTAGTACGTGTGGAGATACACGTCGATCGCTTCACCGTAGTCGACTGCTGCGTCGCCGATCGCGTCTCCGCGCATGTACTTTACTAGCTCTCGGTTGAGATCCTGGTCGATACGCCAGAAGCTGGAGAACCAGTGTCGTCCGAAGTGACTCGTCACTGCTTCGTGGTGCTCGGTTTCGGCGTACTCAGGATGGAACCCGGTCTTCCACGCCTCGTTGATCCTTTTCGGCCACAGTTGGTCGTGGCGCTGGTCGGAGAGGAACAGCCATGGCTCACCGTTGTCTGGTCGAATGAGCAGCCACTGGACTAGGAGTTGACGCATTTCGTCGTCCAGCGGTAGGACGCGCCCTCGTTTGGACTTGTTTCCATCCCGCTCGTCTGCGGGCGGGATGTAGATCGCATTTTCGTAGTCACGAATCTGGGGATGAGTTCCCAGTTCCGGATAGCTCTCCTTGATGTCTGGATGCTGGATGCTCACGTCTTTGAGCTTACTGTTGCAGACAGCTTCTGCTCGCATCCCGAGTTTGAGTTGCGTGCCGACAAAGCATCTGTCTCTGATGTACTTGATCGTCCTGACTCCCTCTTGCAGGTCTTCGAGGGGAACATTTGGATGATCTATGTCGGGTTCTTCACTCTTCCACTCCCGGAACGGGATCTTTTCACGAGCGGCCTCGATCGGGTTGAAGTCCTCACCGTGAGGAAACACCGATTCGCGCTGCCAATACTGATAGGCGGGGTTCAGCGAACGTAGGTGTGATTTGATAGTTCCGACATCATGGCCTCGATCGGTCCGCTGCGCTTCGGCGAAGCTCGTGATGTGGCCTGTGTTTGCACACGTGTAGTGCCGACCCTGCTGCCACATGTGCTCTTTGAACTGCCGGAAGATCCTGCGATAATCGTTCTCTCGACTCGTCGAGAGCCCTCGCGACTCCAAAACCTCCGTCATGTATACCTCCAGAGGGTCGACATCGAGGGTCTGAAACTGTTCTTCGTACTTCGCGAGCGGATCAGCTTCCAGGTCGAACGCGTCAGCGAACGCCTGGCGCTGTGCGTCGATACCGTCGTTGTTCCTGTTTTCATTACTCATGGGTGTTTCCTCGAACTGACTTTTGCGTCCCAAATTCGGCTAGCGGTACCGTACTCCACCGCAGCCATCAGGAACGGCTGGTAAACATGTGGATGATCAGTTCGTGCGAGCAGCCAGTTGTAGAACCGCTCTAAACGAACCCAGTAATGGTTGTACACCGTCCTGACGTTCCGTCGGTCCAGTAGTGATTTACACCACTGGTTGACGTCAGTAGGGGTCGCGAGTGCGTGGTGTCGACCACGATCGGCCACGTGTTCCTTTCAGAGCTGTCCCGCACGGCGAGTGTCCTGCTGGTACCGATCACTCGAATACTGCGGGAACAGATGGTCCTCGAGGAACGTCTCCCAGACGTCTTTGTCGCGATACGCAGCAGCGTGCTGGTTCAGGCGGTACCGCGAAGGTACCTCCTCGAGTCGCTTGTAGACGCCGAGGCGGTCTTTCGGATCCTCGGAGAGTTCACGCGGCATCTGCGACCTCCTCCCGTGGCTTCATCGTTGCAGGATAGTACCGATCACCGACGGTCTCTATCGAGTCGCCCTGCAACGCATCCAGATGCCCGTTTACTCGATCGGGAGCAGTGTCGATGATATGCTTCGTGACATCCTCGTATGTTGCTCCAGGGTGTTTCTCGACGTAGGTCCGGATCGTCTCGCGTTCCGTCCCATGGAGTTGATCCTCTAGCGTGTCGATGCGGTCTCGGGCGCGTTCGAGTTCGTCTTTTATATCGTTACGTTGCTCTCGCAGCTCACGATGAGATTCGTCCGGTTCAACGCGAGCATCGAACTTCTTCAGTCCAGCCTCCACCATCGCTTGAATGAATTCGCTGATGCTCATCCCGTACTCTTCCGCACGGTCTGTCCATCGATCGTACTGCTCTTCGGTCGGATATGCGGTAGCGGGTTGCGACTCAGACATCCTTCCGAGGTTCTGTACTGGCACGTGACGATCTCACTTCGGCAAATCGAAGTTGGTCGTTCTCTATCCAGTAATCGAGGGCGTAGACGCCGTCAAGATCGACTCCAAGCAGACGCAACTCGGCAGCACTCAGCATAATCGCGATACCGAGAGGATCGCCGTTCGCGTCTCGATTTACGGTTGCTTGCCGTTGGTCCGAGCCGTTTCCGATGGCCTGCACTTTAGACCAATCGTCTGGGTCGCCGTAGGGACTGTTCGTGCCCTTGTCACTAGGTGACCACTCTGGCCAAGCTACCTGTTCCTCCGTATCGCACCAGGTCCCAGACGAGCCGATTTCACTTCCCACAGCCTATTCCACCTCTATTCAGGGCGCATCGATGATCTCCATGCATGAGCAAGCGCTGTGTATCGCAAGTAGTCTTGCTGAGCAGGGAGTGTTCGGTCCAGCCGATGTCGCTGACCGGTTCGTCGCGTGGTTCAATTCTGGCCCATTCGACGTCGGCCAGATGACTGCAAAGGCACTTCGCGGTCTCGACCGCGGTGCGTTTTGTGAGGAGGCCGGTCAGTTTGGGGAGCAGCGCTGAGGGGGCGACACTGCAAACGGCAGCGTCATGCGGTGTCCACTACTTGCTATCGCGGTTGCAGTCGCTGGCGCTCGGTTCGGGATAGATTCTCTCCCGCTCTCTAGTTTAATTTTTATACTATTAAGAAATGAACAACTCGGCTGAACAGTTGTCGGACGTGTAGACAGTAGCAGTTGGTCCATTATCGAGAATATGGTATTACACCTAGTGTAGCCGATGATCTGATCCTCTACTACTCAGAAAAATTCGACCGCTGTCGGTCGGTTCTACGGTTTTCGTTCGGCCCTGTTTTGCAGTCGTGACAAACCCTTCTGATTCTAAACTATCGACGTGGCGAGCAACAGTGCTTTTCGATTTCTCAATCTCGGTAGCTATGTCGCTGATGGATAACGGTGTATCTAATTCTGTGAGATCCGCGAGCAACGTTGCTTCAGCATTGGAGATATTCCCCTGGAGGTTTAAACGAGGAATTCGTCGTACACTACTGTCAATATCACCGATTTGGAGGACGGTGTCGATGTGATTCTCGTTGGAGAACGTGGCAACCGTCAACGGAAGTAAAATTTCTCGCGCACCGCCACCGAGAATGACGATCGTTTCACCTTCCGCCGCCTGTATGAGGTCTGCGCAGAGAAGCGTCGTTTCTACAAAATCTGTATACGGAAGATGCTCTGATTCCAACTCGAGGTCTGGGACGACCTGCGTCAACACTTCTGCCACCTCTTCGAATGCGTCCTCGCTTTGGTCGGAACTATTCGTGGGTTGGAGGAGTACAACCCGATCCGATTCGTCTAATCCTTCGCTCAATACCGGTCGAACGACACGCCGACTATCGAACCCTAGTGGCGCGAGGTACGTCCTCATGCATGAGACACTAGGTCGAACCTCCGTTACTGTTCCGGAATAGTGCAACAGTCTCCACGATATTAGGATAGAAATGCGGTTCAGAGGCGTCTAACTCAGCAGTTCCCTGGACGGGCCTCTGAACTGTCCCAGATCAATGCAATCAATGGAGAACTATTTCATCGACGATAATTATTTTATGCCCGGCTATAAACTGGTGGTCGTTCGCACACTTCGTGCCGGGTGATGGCCACCACCGGCACAAAGAGAGGCATCCCTGTAATTATAATATATCCGACACATTTATGGTATCGGGAGCATGATTAGTTCACAGAAGCATTCATCACGAGCAGGCCGGAGAAGGTCTGTATCCCGTAGCTACGGCTATGGGGATGAATGTGAACGAACGGCGACAACCATCCCACACAGACGCCGCTAACAACCCAAGCATCCCAGAAGAATGACAGACCCACCCGACTCAGAGACGTCAGCACTCGCAGATTTCATCGGAACACGAGATTCGTTTCTCGTGGTTCGGGATTCACAACTCTCGAAGACTGGCTCACAGGCCCGCGCACAACTCAGGTCACTGCCGTTCCTCGCGCAGTTCGGTCTCCGGCACGTCGCCCA
Source organism: Natrinema pallidum (assembly GCF_005890195.1). Taxonomy (NCBI): domain Archaea; kingdom Methanobacteriati; phylum Methanobacteriota; class Halobacteria; order Halobacteriales; family Natrialbaceae; genus Natrinema; species Natrinema pallidum. The sequence goes on from NZ_CP040637.1 coordinate 2,465,128, forward strand.
CCCCGGCATCTACGATAACGGCCTGCGACTCGTCGAATACGACCTCGTGGCGAACGAGAACCTACGGGCGAACGGGGTGAGGGACGTCGAGTTTCCCTTAATTCACTACGTCAGCCAAGAGATGCTGACTGGCGAGTTACGGGATAGGGAGAGTACCTTCGACGATCAGGACGTTGTGCGGCGACTCCTTCGGGAGCGACCCGAGGGGATCCCGTATGTACTTGTCACCGACACCAGCACTCCCAGGATGCCCCGTCACACGCAGAAGCCCGGCAAGTCGTTTATCGACGAGTTCGAGTGCACTGTCACCGAGTATAAAGGGTTGCTGAAGCGCTATCTTCAGTACAATCTCCACTCGGACTTACCGCTCTCGTCGACGCAGAACCTGTACTTCCACCAAATTTCTGCTCATCACAAGCAGGCCGGTCTCAAAGCGAGTTCCATCCCAGACCTCTTCGACTACACAGAAATTCCAGCGGACAGCCCGGCGTGGGACCCGCTGTACTACCTGATTCGGGAGGATGTCGAACAGGTGCTTGAGGACTACTCTGAGCGCATTCGGGAGGCGCTTCGTTCATGGACCGAGTGGGGACCGACACAGGAGATCGCGAACAGCATGCTCGACGCACTTGAGCGGGTGGACTTCGAGGAAACCCGGCTCGACAACTATCGCTACCGCCACCAAGAGAACATATGAGCACGACATACACACCAGCTAACTCGAAGCCAGACCAGCTACTCACCGGGTACATCTCGGTGCGGGCGCCCGAGCTCAAACACATCTACAACGCCATCCAGGGTACCACCAGCGTCAACGAACTAACGAACAAGTTTGGGCGTCCGACCACGGAGGGACTCCAAACCGACCACGTGGAGGAGACGGTTCGATTCCTGAATGCGGTCGATCTGGTCGAAAGCCCGTCAGGTGACATCAGAAGCACTGTTGAACGAATCAATCAGGATCATTTCAGGGAGCTTCCATTCGAGGCTCGTCTACTGTATCACTGTATCCAGCAAGATGGACGGCAGACGCATTTTGCTGCCGTCTACCGCGCTCTACTGAGTGAAGGGAGTCGAACGGTGAGTGAAGGCCGGGACGACTTGAAAACCGTCCTGAAGCGTGAAACAGATTACAACTTTAGCTGGACTAAAAAGAAAATCGACATGTGGGTGACGCTGTGTGATCAATTGGGCCTGATAACGGAAACCGATCACGACCTCATCCTGAGTCCCTGCCGTGCTCTGCTCCATGACGCACTCGTACTCGCCCCAACTGAAGCCAACGAAGAGCCAGACTACAACACCGTCGAAGTCGAGAACGGCGAGTTCCGCCGCGTGCTCGACTGGATCAACGACAACCTGTTCGCCGTATACGAGGAGCGAGCAGGCACCCCCCACGTACACCCGGCCATCGCGGACGTCCTGCGCAACATGGAGAACGTCGGCGTGATCTCCCTGTCAAGTCCCGGCGATTCGCAGAACGCCGTGGAAATTCCGCCCGAAGACCTCGATGACGACGTTCGCGGAAACCGACGGGACGCGACACGCATCTCAATCCACTCACGGCCCGACGAAACAGCATACCAGTACCCCCTCACTCAGCACCTCACCCGACAATGAGCCAGAACGTTCAGAAACCCTCGACCGGCGGAGAGATGCCTCATCACTGGGACGACGATGAGGTCGATCACTTCATCACCTCGGAAGCCCACACGGCGAAGAAGACGCCAGAGCAGTTCAGGGAGACCCACGTCGACATCGACCGGATATACGCGGATACGCTGACTCCGTTAGGCATCTCTGGCGACTTCGTCACCCAAGAGGATGTCCTCAACTCTATCACAGCCTCTACTGTCGGAGGGCCTGATAGTGATGATGACCCCGATCCGAACCGCATCTTCATCGTCCGCGGCGAACCCGGCTCGGGGAAGAGCCAGCTCTGTGAGTGGACGAAGTACCAGATCAACGGCTACGGAGAGGACGACGAGGGCATCGAGGACTACGTGGCACTTCACGTATCCCGCAGTCAGACTCGGATGGACCAGATTATCGACGTCCTCACCGACCCGCTCGAGGTTGATCCTGATGTTCAGAACATCGATGACCTTGACCCGGACGACGCCGCGAGCGCCATCGTTGAGTACATGCGTGGCATCTGGTCGACCGACCACTTCACCGATCAGGAGGTCCGGGAACTCACCGAAAAGCGCGGCGATAAGAGCGACCTGCGCAGCATTTTCGCGAAGAACATTCAAGAGTACCAAGAGGCTCTCGAATCCCGCGACGAAAACCCCGATTTTAACCTCCTCACCCGTTCTGACTTCCGGGATTTCCGGCTCCAGATGAGCTTCAGCGGCAAGCTCACCGAAAACAAGGATCTACTCTACTCAGTCCTCAAGAACGAAGCCCACGAGTACCTCTCGCGCAACCTCGTGGGCGACTTCAAGGAACAACTCCAGGAATACTCGGAACTGTATCAGGAGAAGGGTATTCGGCCAGTCCTCATCTGTGAGGACCTCACGACGTTCAGCGTCCTGAAGGAGCAACTCCTCGACCATATCTTTGAGCTCAGTAGCAGTCACTACGACATCGTCCTCGGCTGGACGATCGGGTGGGAGCAGGACAACATCGACGACGCGATGACCCGCTCGGACGCGGCCACGTACATGAAAGGTCGCTCCGAGGGGTATTTGACGATGACCGACGAGAACGGCGAGGCCTACTTCTTAGACGACGACGCCTCTGTCGAGCTCACTCGCTCCTACCTCAACGCGATCAAGCGGCACTCTAGCGCAGACGCAGCACCGGGCAATGTCGAGGACGTCTTCGACGGATTGTACCCGTTCAACGAGCGGTTCGTCCACGTCGCCTACCGCCAGCTGAACGACGAGGGGAGTAACCGCAAGACGCCCCGGTTGCTCCTCCTGCGGGTCGTGAAACACTGCCTGAAATCGACGTTGCCCCCCTACGAGGCGATGAAGTCGAACTCGTTTGTCGATCGGCCAATGCTGGACATCGACTCCGAGTACCAGCAAGTACATCAGGACATCAGTCGCTGGTATGGAGTCTCTAAGAAGGGAGGTGTTGGTGTCCAAAAGGACATATTCGAGGCCTTCGACGTTTCGCCCCCGAGCGAGAATGTTGAGGAATCGGGCGACTATATCATCTTTGAGAAGGGCCAGTGGAGCGGACTCGAGAAGAAAATCAATCCGGACCTGGACGAACGAGAGGTGAAATCGGACGACGATACGGAAGACAGCGGAGAAGAAGATAGCGACGAAGCGCAGGAAGGTGATGAAAGAGAGGAATCGAAGGAAAGTGACGAAACAGAGGAAGAACAAGATTCGGGACCTGAACTCACCGAAGAGCAGCGGGAGAAGCGACGGAAGGTACAGGAATTCCAAGACTGGGTAACTAACGGCGAGGAGTATCCGAGCTCTGACACACTTCACGACGGAGCCGTCGAAACCCTCGAGCGCTGGCACGAGCCAACTCGCCTTGGGAACCCGAACGCGTCAACCCGTTACACAGGCGGTATCTACTACACCAGCGGTGACGAAATTCCGGTATCGATTCAGGGGGATCAACAGCGGCAGGCGAATATCGACATCGAACTCGAATGGGGGCCCGAGCACGCTGACCTCTACACCCCGATGCTCGAGTACGGACTCTTCGGTACGTTCGAACCCACTGACACCAACTTCGACCAGTTGCGAGCGTGGGCTGACACCAATGTTGCTCAGTTCAAACGGGAGATGCGCGAGGAGATCGAAGACGCACTCCCTCCCGAACTTGACATTGAGAAGACGCTGGTGTTAGCACAATTCTTCCTGATTAACGCCGCCGACGGGGTTGAGGAGGATGATCTGTCCACAGAGCTACTATTTAGAGAATACAATGCCAACTGTGACTACGAGAATCCGATTGGAGAACACTTTGATAAAAACAGTGCGTTCGTGCAAGCGTTCAATGGATTAGCTACCAAGAGTTCCGATGTTTCTGACCTAGTTGAGGGATTCTTCCTCCTGAAGGAAAAGGTCGTAGACTATAACCGTTTATCTGAGGCACGCCGAGAGGTCGCATCTAACTTCGAAGACTATGTCGACGCTGCGATGATGATTGATGGTGCTGAGCTACCAGCCGCCTACAAAGTTGGAACCACACGGAGGCAAGCAGGTACCTCACTTGGGACCTACAAGAAAAGTGACGATGAGAAAATCACTGGTCTTCTCGATAGAATATCAAACTACGCAGCTGAGATCCAGCGTCTCACCGCTGAGGAAGACGCTTCACACATTCAGGAAGCTCTTGGACCCGTCGAGACTTGGTACGACAGTAGTCATACAGTGAATGAGCTCGCTGGATGGTTCGAGACCCTACACAAGTGCGCCGGGGCGATGGACGTCCCAATAAAGTCGAGTTACGAAGATGCCTATGAAACGCTCACTGAGTCGCCTGAAAAGGTAAAACTCACGGCCTTTCAGGAGGACGTTGAGCGGTTCCAAAATATGGACGGTGCCGACGGTGTGACATTCATTGCACGCCTGCATGACTTCGCTCGCAGTCAATACGAACAAGCAGCCTGGGAAATCTACGAGGCCCTCGATTCCCTGATCAACGACCTTCAGGACCAGGAGCATTCGACCGGTGTTGACCTTGAACACAGGGTCAAGCAACTCAGTGAGTTCACCGAGTACGAACAGAAGCGGCAGGAAGTCACCGACATCACGGAGGACCTGTAAAATGTCCAGCACTCAGTCACTACCTACGGTCGTCAGGGCGCTCGAAGACAAGGCCAAGGAGCACAAGCAGGCGGAGAACACCCAGTTCCACGTCTCGGTGGCGCGGCACAACATTAGCGAGGTCAACGGGGAACTTGACGATCTCGTCGAAAGTCTCGAAGACCTACGGTACTATAAGACCGTACTCGAGCAGGCCTTCGACGGTTCTGCCCCGACGATGACCAGCAGTGCCGTACAGGCCGCTGAGAAGGCAGTCAAGACGACACAGGACGATCTGCTGGAGAATGTTCAGAGTGGCGAAGTGGGCGATGACGAAGCTGATCTCGACTCGGACGAGGACCAGAGCGATCTCGAGGTTCAGTTGACCTCCGAGGTCCAAAAGCAAATTCAGCAGATTCAGTCAGCGAAGCGGCAAGTCGATAACGTCAGAGAGACCATCGAGGGCGAACTTGAGACCGAGCAGGATGAGTGGAACGAGAAGGTCAACGCTGCCGAGGAACTCCAGAAGATTCTGGGGGGCCAGAATGGCGACTTCTCGCGCACGCTTAACCACATGCACAAGCTCCTAAACCGGAAGCTAATGAAGCCGACCGGCACAGGTTCAGCATTCGTGTCCAAGTGGGAAAACGCAGTCAGCAACTGGGAGGAACACCAGTCGCTCCAGAGCTTCGAGGATTTCCAAGAGAAACACGACCTCTCCGACTCGACTGTTGAGGACGTGAAGACGCTCAGCAAGTCTCAGCAACTCACGCTAGCTGACGTCTCCCTCGACTCTCTCGAGGAGATGAAGCGCGTCGACGAACTCGAATCGGCGGTCGAACTGAGTCTCTAACCATGAAAGACCCCGTCGCCCGCGCGGAACAGATGCAAGAGGCCTACCACGACTACTTCATCGGTCGTGGTGGGCGAGCAGCGCGCAGCGTCGCCAACCGACTCGTCGACGGCGAGGACGACCTCACGGGGATGCGCGGACCGTACCTTCAGGCGCTCGACATCCCGAACTGGAGCGGCCGTTCGTGGGAGGCCTTCGCCCGGTCGGCACGTCTCGAGCCACACATCCGTCGTGCCTTCACAAAGATCGGCTTCGAGCGGCTCTACGACTTTCAGGAGCGCAGCATCGAGGCCATCCTCGACGGTGACGACACCGTCATCACCGCCGCAACGGGGCGAGGAAAGACCGAAGCGTGGCTCATCCCCATCCTCAACCGTATCCTCGAAGACAAGCGGTACGGCGAGGATGGCGACGGCACAAGCGTCAAGGCCACGCTCATCTACCCGACGAAGGCGCTCGCACAGGACCAGCTGAAGCGCCTCCTCCAGTACCTCTATCTGATCAACAAGCAACTGACATCGGAGCAACAGATAACGGTCGGCATCTACGACGGAGACACACCACGGAACGTCGGTGAATCTGGTTCCGAGGGATACCTCAATGCGACGTTCCGACACTTCGAGTGTCCAGGGTACAACGACGAACTCGACAAGTGCCAGGACTGCGGTGGTGGCGTCCGGATCCGAAACACCGGCGCTCGGTTCAAGCTCATCCCAGAGAAAGCGCACTGTGAAGACGACGATCCGCACGACGTTCCGCTCGATTTCCTGCGGCTAACGAAGAACGACATCCTCGAGAACGGCGTTGACATCCTGCTCACCAACCCGGACACGATCAACTACCGACTCATCAACACTAACGCCGAAGACGAACACGAGCGGTTCGTCTACGAACCCGAGTTCCTCGTCTTCGACGAGGTCCACACCTACGACGGCCTGTTCGGGAGCTACACGTCGACGCTGATGAAGCGAATCCAGTCGCTCCGCGAGGAACGCGGCCTCGACGACTTGCAACTCATTGCGAGCAGTGCGACCGTCGAGAACGACGTCGAGTTGTTCCAGAAGGTTAGCGGTGCCGTCGACGTCAAACAGGTGAGTGAGTCACCACGCGACCTCGATGGGGAGATTCCGGACGATGTTCCGGAAGAGCTAACGTCACACAGTCTGTCCGTCGACCGCATTCTACGTGCGACGGCCGCGCCGGACGACGTTGTTCCGGGCCTCGATGCGTTCGACTACACGCTGGAGGATGCATCGAGTTACGACCGTGACCGCCGGGAGACGCTAGCGAGTGACGCCCTCTTCGATTATCTCACTGAAGCCAGGGACGACCCCGGCGCACAGGTCGTTCGCTACGTTCACCAGTTGCTGTACGACGAGCCGCTCACACGGTCCCAGCTACACGACGAGTTAGCGACGACGCTGAATCTCGACACCGATGAAGCATCGAAACTGGTGTCGAACGTCCGGACCCTCGGTGAGTTTTCCGGCATGCTGGAGAACCGAAGTCACGTGTTCTCTTGGCCGATCGACGGCTTCTATACGTGTCCATCGTGTGACGCAACGTACCGCTCCCCACAGGACGACTGTAACGAGTGTGGATTCGACTTCGTCACGCGCTCTACCTACTGCCGACACTGTAGCGACGAACACCTTGTCGGATGGTACTGTCCAGGCTGCGACCAACTAGAGCCGTACACGCCGACCGAACACGGGACGATCGACCAAGACGAGGAACACGTCTGCCGCCGATGTGAGGAAGCGCGCGACGATGTCGTCCAGATGGTTCGTACGACGTTCCAGCCGTTCCTCGAGTGCCTCGACTGTGGACTCCGAACCGAGCGAACGACGACCCGTGACTGTCCCGAGTGCGGTTCCAAGACCGTCAGGACCGACGATGAGACGTTCACCTGCGTTAATCCGAAGTGTGAGTCGGCTCACGAGATCGAGCGAGTCTGCGACAGCTGTGACGGGACCGACTTCGGACTAGCTACTGTTGCGAATCGATTCGATTGCCCGGAATGTGGCGCGACTTACGAACACCCCGAGCAGGCCCCTGACCAGTGTGTCGATTGTGGTTCCTCACTCACCTCGACGAGGTTCCTTCCCTGGGTCTGTGGGAGCGACGATTGTAGCCGGGTCCTCTTCGATGATTCCCCCGATCAATGCGACTGTGGCTCATCGTCGTTCGTAAAGCGCGGACTCTTCGAGATTCACGACGACCACCACTGCCGTTCGTGTGAGACGGCATTCCTCGGCGACGAGGGTTGCAACTGTGACGATCCGGACATCCATCCGCGGACCGGCCACCATCAGGCCTACAAGACGATCGACACCAGTGGGTGGATTCACACGATGAGTTCGCAGCCGTCGGCTGTCCCGTGCCCGCATCCGTATGCCCGGTACGAGATTGACCGCCGGTTCGACGAACTGATGCGAGGTCCGAGCAACCTCGCGGTGACCACCTCGCAGTACATGTTGCGCCGCGTCGCGGACGAGGAGGGCCAACAGGCGGCGAAGCTCCTGTCGTTCGCTGACTCTCATCGTGACATGAAGGAGCTCAGTCGTGACTTCTCGGAACCAGAGGTCGAGACCCTTCTTGATCAACTGTTAATCGAAAGTGCGTCGTCCCGTAATGACGGGAACGACTGGACACCGTTTAATCAAGTCCTCGAGGACGCGGCGAACATCGTCGACGAGGTAAACGATGCACTGGAACCGCCGCGAGTCGCGAGGAGTGTCGAGTTTGACCTGAAGTCACGATTGAAAGATCAGCCCCGAAAGCGCTGGGACGACGATGACGCGCTTCGGGATCGACTCACCCGACGCGCACTCGAACACACCTACAGCCAGCGTTTGGGCGAGCGGGACGGCTCCCTCACCGAAGAAGGACTGCTCGATGTCCGCTTTGTCCCAGGTCTCGACGAACTCGATGGTGATGAACGCGCTATCGTCCGCGAACTCGCCGACGATGGCAATGACTATCGTGTCGCAAACTTCGACCATCCAAGTCCCGACAGGCCCGCCGAAGCAGTCGTCGACGAACTGGTCGACCGAAATATCCTCTCCTACGGGCACTCTGATGACTACGTCTCGTTCGATCCGTCGGCGCTCGCTGTTACGGTTGCAGGCGACGGTGATGGTATTCGGTTCGACCCTGATACTGAGCGGTACTACACGACGCTCCAGCACCAGTTTGGTCTGGATACGCAGTCCACTGTTCAGTCCGGAACGTCGCTCGCCGAACGTGCCTCAACCTCCCATCCCCGGTTCACACAGCGTGCCCACCGTGCCGAATACTCAGAGACGCGGATTCTCATCTCTGAGGAGTATCTCGGGGCGACGAATAAGCGCAAGCGTCGGGAGTTAGAGTACCTCTTCCGCGAGGAGAACTACCCCCACCACCTCTCTTCGGGACCGACGATGGAACTCGGGGTCGACATCGGCGACCTCGACGCACTCCTTCTATATGGGACGCCGCCGAACATGAACGCGTACCTCCAGCGGGTCGGGCGTGCAGGGCGTAGCTCCCATTCTTCGATGGTTCACTCGGTCAGTCAGCGCAACCCGATCGACTACTACTACTACGACCACCCGGACGAACTCATCGACACCGACCCGACTCCAGTACCGCTCAACGAACACAACGAGGAGGTCCTACGCGTTTCGCTGTCGTGGGCGATCTTCGACTACGTGGCGGCTAACTTCACCATTCCGTGGGACGTCAGTCGACACGGTCGCGCGCGGTCGATCGATGGTGGAGATACCTATCACCGTCGGAGCATGCTCGACGAGAGCGAACGTGACGACGCCAGTAAACTTACCCACGTGATGTCCCTCGGTGCCGACACGCTGTCGCTCGGCAGCGACGACTCAAAACTCGACGTACTCGGCGAAGTCGTCGACGACTATGAACGAGACATCGCCGACTACCTTGAATCTCTCCTCGACTACCGCTACTGCGAAGAATGTGAGCGACGGTATGCTACTGACGACGACCGCGAAACGTGTGCCAACAGTGACTGTGATGGAGAAATCCTGCACGCTCAGAGCGAGTTCGGCCACCTTGTCAACGACGTTCTCGCGAACTTTGACGAGCGCTACATCACTGGATACCGCGAATACAAACGGGGGCTGGAAAGTGAGTTGTCCGATCTGAAACGACGTAACTCTCGGTTGCGTCGTGACCAGCAGCGGGCCGAGTCAGACGAAAGGGCACGCATCATGCGCAAACGCCGGGGCCTCAAGGACCGCATTGAGGTTCTCGAGGACTACCTCTCTGATCTGGGTGGTGCGAGCTACTTCGACTTCCTCAGAGAGTCCCGTGAAAGCAAATACGACTTCTCGATGCGGAGCGTCGCCACGACGGCCGGTCTGTCCCTGGTCGACGAAGGGTACAACCGCCGGAACGTCGGCGATCAGGGGAGTGGCCGCGCGATGCAGATGGCGCTCTCAGAACTCCACCCCGGTGCCGCCTACCTTGACGGCGGGGAGACGTACACCGTCTCGCGCGTCCGACTCGACGACAAGGCCAGCTCGGATCTCCGTGATACCGTGAGCGAAGCCGTCGACGGAGATCACCTGGCCGAGGAACTCGTCTGTCCGGCGTGCCACACCTCGCACGATCTTGACGCTGACGGGTGTGATTGCGATAACGATGTACCGCTCAAGCGACGCCGACTGGCGGTACTCGATTCGGTCGATGCCTACCACGACAACCTTAAACTGACCGCAGAGGGTGATGAAGCACGCTATCTCCACGACGAACCGAACAAACCGATCCAGAACACGTACGCCGAGCGGGAGACATCGATACTCGAGTTCGACTCTGAACGGACGTTCGAACTCCAGGATGCCGATGGCGATCCTCTCGGGACGATCGAGTACGGCGATTACTCGGTTCTGCTGCACACGAAGGGCTACAAGACGAAGTACAAGTCCGGTGAGGCTGATCCGAGGCCGACATCCTTCGAGGTATGCGGTGAAGAGAACTGTCCAGGCGTCATCTATCGTGACGATGACGACGAACGTCGGTGCAGTGCCGACCCCGACCACTTCCCTAACGGCCGCGGTGCTGACTCCGAGTTCATTCGCCTTGGATACCAGTACGACACTCAGGGTGTCCGAGTTGACCTCAACGACCGCGACCTGTCGCACACGTTGGCTCACGGCCTCCGAGTTGCGCTGCAATACCTCGGCGGCGTCAACATTCGTGACCTCGCCGAATATGTCGGCGAGGATCATGTATACGTCTTCGAGTCTCAAGAGGGAGGATCCGACGTCGCGCGACTCCTCTTCGAACGGACGGACGGAGAGTTCCGGGCCTTCCACCGTGCAGTCGGGCTTATGTGCGATCAGTTCGACTGTGACTGCGAGAACGGGTGTCCGTCCTGTCTCTACCAATACGGCTGTGACATCAGAAACGACCAGCGGTCGTTCGACCGAGAACGTCTTCGAGACATCCTCGCCAACGGTAGCGTGATCATTCAGCCGATCACGAACCACGAAATCGACGAACAGCTCACCGACTGACCAACATCCCACACAAATTGCCACCGATGGATTTCGACCCACTCGAACTCGCGAACTCGATGCGCGAATCGTACGCTGAACACTACGCCGGCTCCCAGCCACAGCGAGCCGTCAAGAACCTCGTCTCGCGGTACCACGACGGGTCTGGCGAGTCACTGGAGGACGACCTTCCTGAGTTCATCCGGACGAAGGGACCCTACCTCCAGGTGCTGGACCTTCCACGGATGAGCGACACCTCTTGGGAGACGTTCGCCAGCAACCATGGCCTCCACGACGATGTCACCGAAACGTTCTCTGAGGCCGGGTTCCGATCGCTGTATGAATTTCAGGAGTCAGCGGTCGAATCGGTTCTCGAGGACCACCACACGCTCCTGACCGCAAGTACGGGTCGGGGAAAGACCGAGGGATGGCTCATCCCCATCCTCCAGTTCATTACTGAGGCAAAAGCGGGCCAGCACAACGACCATCCACCGGACAGTGTCAAGTGCGTCCTCACATACCCGACAAAAGCACTCGCACAGGACCAGTTGAAGCGATTGATCGATTACCTCTTCACGCTCAACCGCGATCGATTGCCGGACGAGCAAGTGACCGTCGGTATCTACGACGGCGACACCAAGCGTCGTGATCCCGACGAGCTCGCGTACCTCCAGACCACGTTCCAATACTTCGACTGTCCGTGCGACGAGTGTGACTCGTCACTGACGGTCCGCCAGCGTGACGACGACTCATTCGTCGTTGAGCCGATGGTGGAACATGAAGACGATCTCACCTTCGATTTCATCAAGGTCACCCGTGACGCCATCGTCGAATCACCAGCGGACATCCTGTTAACAAACCCGGACACGATCAACTACAGACTCTTCAACGTCAACGGTGATGAGGAACAGCAGCGGTTCGTCGCCGAGCCGAAATACTTCGTGTTCGATGAGATCCACGAGTATTCCGAACTCTTCGGTTCGTTCACGTCGACGCTCATGCGACGGTATATCCGGGAGCGACAGGAACTCAACGGGTACGAAAGTGAGGCAGACGACGATCTCACCATCGTTGGTGCGTCGGCGACCGTGGAGAACAAACGGACGGTCTTCCAGCGCATCAATCCGTTCGTCGACCCTGACATCGAAGTTGTCGAAGAAGACGAGCGTACCCTCGACGCACCGTTCCCCGTCGACATCCCCGACGAATTTGTTTCGGCAGAAATGAGCGAAGAGGAGTTACGTGCCGGGGACACCGATGCCGCGAGGCAAGCACTTGACGCCGCTGCCGTAAAGGATGGTAGTGAGGACGTTGATGATGCGCTCTACGAACATTTAGTTGAGGACGAAGGTGGGCCCCTTGAGTTCGTCCGCGGGATCTACGCGGCGCTCCGTGAGACCCCACTTCGGCCAGTCGGTCTTCGGGGCCGCCTGATCGACGAGGCTGGGCTTTCTGAGTCCCAGGCGGAGACAGTCGTAGCGAACTTCATGACTATCGGCGAGGTGTCGGGCATTCTCGAGCGCCGCGCCCACTTGTTCAGCTGGCCGCTCGACGGTTACTACACGTGTATTAACTGTGGGACAGTCTACGACACCCCGCAGTCGTCCTGTACTGAGTGCGGCCACCACTTCGTGACGAAACTCTCGTTGTGTAACGAGTGTGGTGAAGAGTCGCTTGAATCGTGGTTCTGTCCGAACTGTGAGCGCCTCGCACCTCATACCGTCACGTCGGAAGAAGGCCGTTTCGAGTATTTCCAACGGAGAGAATGTCAGTGTGAGACCATCGACGGCGAAACACCGGAGATGGTTCGAGTTTACTGGCGACCGTACTACGAGTGTACGGACTGTGGCAAGCGTCAGAAGATTGACCACCAGCATGACTGTCCCGACTGCGACGCCTCGATGGTCCTCGACGATTCGATGGAGAAGCACGTCTGCACCAACCCAGACTGTGACGGCGAACTCACGGTCGAGGAAGCACGGGAACCCGAATGTCATTCCTGCCGTTCCACTGCGTTAGAGCCGCTTGCAGACGAAGATGTTCAGTATTGCACCGAGTGTGGAGAAGTCTACGAAGATCCGGAGGGTCAGGAGTGCACTACGGACGACTGTGACGGCGAACTCACACCCAAACGGTTCCTCGGATGGACGTGCAGCGACCCCGGGTGCGACGAAGTGTATTTCGGTAATCCACCCGCGTCGTGCAGTTGCAATAAACGGAAACTCGTTCGATCCGCGCTGTTCGACATCAACATGGTCGACGAGTGTCAGTCCTGCGGGCACGAGTTCCTTCCTAACGGTCCACACAACTGCAACTGCGACGATCCCGAGATTAGCCGCCGGGCGAAGGGCTACGGGAACTTTCGGATGGTAGACGATAACGGACGAATCAGGGAAGCGAGTAACTTCCCCGGCGGACTGCCGTGTTACCACGAAGATCGGCGAGAAACCTACGCGAAGAACCGGCGATACGACTCGATGCTCCGTGGTCCGGCCAATGCTGCTGTGACGAGCGGGCGCTATTTGTTGCGTTCACTGGCAGATCGTGACGATTCCAGTACCTTCGGAGAATCGAAGATGCTCTCGTTCGCGGACAGCCAGTCCGACATGAAGGAACTCGAGCGGAACTTCCGCGAACCCGAAGAGTCGTTCTTCTTCGACCAGTTGTTCGTAGATAGCGTCAGTTCGGAGGCTGACAAATCGGGTTGGGCAACACTGTCCGACGTCGTGGAGTGTGGAGTAGACGATGCTCACCAGTACGAAGGGCAATTAGTCGGTAAGGACGGTAACGCCCCGCGGATGTACGAACATCTGACCGGCTACGACCAGTCGGTCGACGAATACCTGACGGAAGAATTGCTGTCTCGCGTCTTTGAAGGGAAGTACAGTCAGCGTTACCGCAGTAACCAGCTTAGCGACGAGGGGCTGGTCGACGTTCGACTGGACGCCGAAATTGACGAACTCAGCGAGGGCGAACGTGAGTTACTCGTAGAGGCAATCGGTCAAAACCACCATTACGAGCCAAATCTGGTGGACGAGATCGAGGACGGACACGATCATCTCGATTCCCTCGTCGATCGCGGTATTCTACGTCGCGTCGAAGAGGATGGAAGTCGGTACGTCATGGTCGACGAAGATGCGGTCGAATGTGCTGTCGTCGACAACGAGACGCCGACGAACTACAGTCCGAGCCAAGAGGAATACGCGACCTCGCTCGAAGTCACTCTAGGGCTCGCACCGGATGATGTCATCGAGTTCGGAACGACGATAGAGGACCGGTCGGAGTTCTCTCACTCCCACTACTCCCTGACTGCTCAACAGGTTTCGACGTCCGACCCGATGATGTTGCTCGCGCGGGCATACTACGGTGAGACCGATCGCGACGAGCGGCGAAAACTGGAGTACCAGTTCCGACAGGGGCGGTATCCACACTTCCTCTCGTCTGGGCCGGCGATGGAGTTAGGTGTCGACATCGGCGACCTCAACACGCTCCTCCTGTACGGGACCCCGCCGAACGCCAACTCGTATCTTCAGCGAATCGGCCGTGCGGGTCGGGCTTCGGGCAATTCCCTCATTCACTCGGTCAGCCAGCGGAACCCCATCGATTACTACTACCACGAACACCCAGAGGAACTCATCGCGGCCGACCCCCAGCAGGTTCCGCTCAACGAGGTGAACCACGAAGTGCTCCACCAGTCGCTTTCGTGGGCCGTCCTCGACTGGGCTGCGACGACCCGATGGGTCCCATGGCGCCGCGAACAGAGCGGTCTCGAAGACCTCATCGTCTGTGACAACGAGCCAGTACCGCGAACGGAGCCCCGACCGAACGACGTGATGACGTTCACCGGGGTGCTTTCGTCCACGAACTTCCAGGTCCAGAGTTGGAACGATGATGCTCCGCTCGAAGCACTTCGGAGGCTTCTCGACGAGAACCGGGACGAAATCGAGCAGTGGTTGGAGGACCTCCTGTCGTTCAGCGTTTGTTCAGCGTGTGGACGAAAGCACGCCGCTGGCTACGGCGGGGAGTGTCAGCGTAACGACTGTGACGGTGTCGTCGAGTCGGTTCTCGATAAGCATGGGGACATCGTCGAAGGGATCCTCGCCGGAACCGAGGACAAACAGAGCTTCGAGGAGACTATCGTCGATCTCTATCGCGACCAGCAAGACAACATCTACGACGACATCGATGAACTTGACGAGGAAGTAAGCGATCTACGGCGAGAAGAACGGAACACTCGCGACCGCGACGAAAAGCGCCGCCTACGAGAACAGCGAGAGCAGGTCGAGCGTCAACTCGACCAACTGAACGACTATCTCGACCGACTCGAGGACATGGACTTCGGTAGCTATCTGAACCGGGAGAGTCCTGCTGCGTTCGGATTGCGGTCGGTTGGTAGCTCGGTCGATTACCAACTCGTCGGTGAAGACTTCGAGCACGTCAGCGACGGGTCACGCGAGCGCCGCATCGCTCTCTCTGAACTCCATCCTGGTGCTGCGTATCTCTACGACAGCGAGACTTACGTCGTGACACAGGTGTACTGGGAGCCACTGGAATCCGCACGCATCACTGACGACCTCGAAGATGCGGCTATCTGTCCGACGTGTGCTTCCGAGTACGATAGCGACACTTCCAACTGCGAGTCGTGCGGGACGCGACTGAAGCCGCTCGTCACTCAGGTCCCGGAAAGAGTGATTGCGTACCAGCACGATCTCCCGCTCAGTTCGACGCCGAGTACCCAGCAACTTCAACCCTCGACGGTCTACCAGAACGATACGGAACCCCAGAGCACGTACGCTCCCGTCGAAACCGATGCAGGCGATTCGTTCGAGGCGACGTTCTCCCGGGACATCGTCGACGAAAACGGGACCGTCCACGGACAGTTCGAGTACGGTGACGTCACGCTACTCGCCTCGGCGAGCAAATACTGGGCGACCTACAAGGACGGTGGAGCGGATCCGTTACCGAACGTATTCGAGATGTGCGGTGTCGAGGGGTGTAACGGAGCAATCGCAAAAACGGGAGACTCGGCATACTGTACGAACAACGTCGAACATCCCGTCGATGAGAGCGAGGCTGTCCGGCCTGCAACGAAGTTCTCTACGAAGGCGGCCCGAGTACGCTTCGATAGCGAAGAACTCGAACACGGCTTCGCTCACGGCCTCCGAGTCGCACTCCAGTACATCGGTGGCGTTAGCGTCAGGCAGGTTCCCGAATCCATTGAGGACGAAGGAACGCTGGTCTACGACTCCGACGAGGGCGGAAGCGGTATCACCGTGCTGCTGACCCAAGATGATGGGGAGAAGTTCGAACGCGCCGTCGAACTCATGCGTGAGGCGTTTTCGCCGGATGAGTCGAAGTGCAACTGTGAGAACGGATGTCCGTTCTGCCTCTACCAGTATGGGTGTGTAGAGCAGAACGACCCCGAATCGTTTGCGAAGGACGAACTGCTAGACCTGCTGTCTCACGACCTTCACCTCGAATCGAGGAAAGATGAGTAAGCCACTCAACGCCGCGAACGAACTCCGAACGCAGTCGCCTGAGCGCCTCTGGGCGCTTTCAGCGGAGAGCATGTACTCTGCACTTGCTGCAAAAGCAACTGGGGACTCGATACAGGAACGGCTCGAACCGCACGTTCGGACTGAAATAGTCAGAACGAATGACGAACGAGGCCGCGATCCCGTCATCTCGATACACGAGTGGCTGCTCGACGAACTCGGTCTCGTCGACAACGGCACCATTTCCCTACTGGGAATGGTAGTGCTAATCTCGGACGAGCCACAGCCGTTCATCCGAACAGCTACTGTCGCTCGGCTTCAGCCAGCTGAGATGGTGCTTCGCTCGTGCAACGAGATCGAGGAGGACAACGTCCCGAGACGCGAACTCGACAGCCTGCTCGCCGACGAGTGGGATGAGACCGTTCTCGCTCCCCTCTTAGGGTCACTCGGGTTCATGACTATCTATCCCGACAGCGTCGACCTCAATCGAGAACGGATCGGCAGTTCGTTGTCGGCCCAGCAGACAATGTCTACTGAGACCGTTATTGCAGAATCCTATCGCGACATCTTCTCTTGCGTCTTCGAGTCTGCGGACGCAGCCTGTCTAGAAGACCTCGTGCAGCGGTTGATTGGAACAACTCCGACGAAGGGAGAACTGGAGATGGCCGAGGTAGCAAACCTCGCCAATACGGAAGCGATCACAGTCGATGAAACGGAAGTCGAAGACGCAGTCCGTAACCAGCGGCAGGAATACAAGGACGAATTCGACCAGGTACGGTCACTGCTGGTGCCATCAACTGAGGCCGACTTAGAGAGAGTCAACACGGACCAGTCGGTCGGACTCGACGATGTGTCGGAAGATGCGGATCTTAGCGCTGATGAACGGGAGGCAGCTCTCAAAGTCGTCGCTACTGTTGCGGCATACCCTGTCCTGGCGACGTTCGACGTGCACTTCGTTACTGAGCGGTGGCCGAGCGTAACACCGTACTCTCTCTACCAAGCACTTTCATCAGTTCCGGGAGTGGAGTGTGAGGTCAGCGATGGCCTCGTCGAATTTGAGACCGTACCAGAAGCTGTCGATGTCGAGGCTGTACGAGACGAATACACGAAACACCTCGTAGAACGCTGTTCGGACCTTCAGAGTCGTATCGACACCCTCTCTCAAGAGACGGTGTCACTCCCACCAGATCCCGTTGCGACCGAGTCAATGGTGGTTCAAGACTACGAGTCGATCGACAGCGGGGCGATCGCGCCGACCTACTTCACCTACACGCTCGTCGATCCGGACGCTCTCGGAGAACAGAAGATGGACGCCTACGTCGGAGACTCACGAGGACTCGGCAGAGAACGGGCGCGTCTCCGCCGCTGGCATGAGAGGCGCTCGTCGGGACTGGAATCGTACACTGCAATGACCGACCGCTTGTTCAGCCTCGGCCTCGAGCGCGACATCGAGGACAAGGTTTTGCGCATCATGACACCGTTCGACGACGATACGTTCAATGAGTATGTGGCCCAGATTCGTCGTCTTCTCGAACATGGCTTCGAGTTGCGTTTGCTCACTCGCCATACGAAGGAACCCTGGGAGTGGCGGCGGCTTCAACGAAACCTGCTGAGCGAGATCAAAGAACATCGTGATCGAGTGACGGTGCGTACCTATTCGCGGTTCAAGAAACATCAGCATGTGACGCCCGATATGGACTTCCGCGACCTCAATGAGATCGGGATTCATGGCAAACTCCAGACGGTCGGTGCACCGGAGGAAGGGGCGGCGCTCCTCGGGTCTGCGAATTTCATGGAAAACAGTTACGACTGGAACCCCGAATGTGGGATCTACACCGAACGAACGCAGTTTGTCGATGCCGCGATCGAATTCTTCGACATCGTGTGGGACATCTCGGCGGCTGACGAATTATCGATTGAGCGGTTGCAAGAGATTCCCGGTCACCAGCTAGTACCAACGTACTATAGCTAGACTTGTTCGGCCTGAAAGGCGCATTCGGACCCCTGCCTAAGAAACATACGTTGGTATACAAGTGGTGCAAATATGTAGATAGCCCAACTGGCGGCTGAAGTTCTTCGCAAGTTGGCTCAGTCGGTTCGTCGCCTTAATGGCTCATAGGCATGGGTTCTTACGGACTCAAAACCACCCTCACGACTCCATTTTTGCTATATAAGCGCATTAGAAACGATAATATCTCATCTAATGGCGAGAGAAAGCGTGAGAGGTTTCGTCGATTTTCGCCATTGCTGACCTCACACTTTCTAAGAGGTTTACAGGAACCGAAATAGGATTTAGAATTTTGTTTCTCGCTGAAACTACCGAAAGACGGTGCTGGTGACAAATATAGCTTCTCGGGATAACATAAATGTGTGCAAACTGCCCACATCGGTCTAAAAATCGCAGGCCGTCGAGACGACTCTGAAATCATCCAAATGATATTCTGTGTATCATCCTCCGTATTATAAATAATATCACTATTATGCAGCACACTTGGTACACATTATGAGAGAATTTTTACTGTAATGTGGGCAGATTGCCCACAGAGTTCCAGAAATCGCAAGACGAAATCCGAAACACAATATTCAAAATCAGACATGTGCTAGGTAACCCACTACATATGAGATAGTTTTTATAACCCAAATTTAATTCACGCTCGGAATAGTTTGACGGATTATCCTAATGTGGGCAGGTTGCACACATTCCTTGAGAATTGGGGGACGTGGCAAGAGGTATCGTATGAAAATTCTGGCATTAGGATGTTTGTCAGCTTTACATAAATCTACATACACTATTGGCCACCAAATTGAACTCCATCTGTTATTTCTGCGTTTTCAGACCCCACTGCTATTATTAACTCGTAGGTTCTGGCGAATCGCCATACTGCAAGGTGTCTAGTGTGTTGGAGTCATCGTGAGAACGTCTAATTGGTTCGCCAACACGGATCCTTCGAGATTGCACACAAGAGTGTTCCAGCGTGACGCCTTGAGCGACGTGGTTTCCTACCGAAAGTCGCCGCTGCCCAGTGATTCATCAGAGCCAACTCGTACAAAACTGGTCATTCGCACCAGCAGCGAACTCGACTCCCATCCTCTTCGGTTTCGACCTCACACGTGAATGAATCTCCTTCAGGGAACATGATGAACCGATCTTCTTCAACGTTTTTGACGCAGTCAACGTCCTCTATCTCCCAATTCGCATCTTCACCATCCTCCCACGTGTAGTAGTCATTCTCGCCTTCAACTGCAAAATCAAGGATCCCAGATCCACTCCCGAGAATGTGTTCAACTTGTTCCAGCGTGGTTGACTGAGAGATTCTTGGGATGGTTGAGTGTTCTGTGTTCACACAAATTAATACCGGCTACTTTGGCGGCGCTGTGTCACTATTTCAAAAGGGAAGTTCGTGCCACCGATGGAGGATGGCAACTCCCAAGCTTCCCAGGTGGGGACGACGTAATTTCAGAGCATACCACGCATCCCACTACGCGGTAGGCCGTCGTCCACTGGACCAAACGCGGTCAAGAGATAAAGATATTGGCCGCATAGACTGGTGACTGGCTTTATTCTGAAGAGGAGACTTTAGACCGAGATAGCGAGTTGAGCGAGCACAGAGATCGATGCGTACCTCTGGAGACGGGTAGTTACTACTACCTCTTTCGCTGATTCATCGTACTCAATCAAGCCCCTCGCGCTGAGTTTCGGAAGGTGCGTTTGGATCAGTCCGTTGTAGGCTGATTCGTAATCGCCTGTACTGACCTGTGTGGGCGGCGTTCCGGTCTCTATCCCTCGAATGACCCTCGCGATGTGACGGACTGTTACGGAGGCGTTCTCCTCGAACAGAGAGAGGTACGAATGAGCAGGTTACGCCGTTCGTTGCCGAGGAGTTCGTGAATCTGAGCTGGTCGGGTGTCGACGTCACTCGTAGCTGCCATTCTTTTCCACCCCCGTTGAGAGCACTTCGATAGTTGCGTCTACTATTCCATCGTCGGACTTTTGCGAATCGTCCTCAATTATGTACATGCTGTCTGCTCCAGACAGCGCGGGTTCGGTGTCTCCGCACCGGGCCCACTTCTGTGGACCGCCGCGCGTCAAGAACGTGTAGGGCGAGAATCGTCTTAACCGTGGGTAAATCGGCTCAGCGAGTGTCAAGCAAGTAGCTATTTTGGGAGAGTTGGTCGTCTCCTCGAGAAAACTCGCCTTGGGATGGACGCGTCCTATCGTGATAATATTTTCATCCGTTCCGGAACTACACTTCGACGAAGCGGAAAGGGAGATTCATAAGGAGGAACCAACTTAGCGTAAGACGGTGAATAGAATCTGTGAGATTTTACGTTCCTGAGTGGGACGACGCGGTCGATTCCCACTACGATTTCCGACACGACGAACTCTCTACTCTCGACCGTCAGGAGCGGGATCTAGATTACATCTGGGATATTTTCGAGCGCGACACAACCCCGATCGATGGCGTGCTAATTTCGCGTGAACAAGTTGAAGAGACGACTCGCAAAGCAAATCGTCTCGCCGAGTACGGGGTCTACGATGACCCGGTGTTGTCCGTTCCAGAATGGCTTCCTACGATCAGCGACTGCGGCGCGTGGGGCTACAAGTCACTCCCGTTCCCTCCGTACGGGAATGCCGAGATGCTTGACTTCTACGAAACGCTGGAGGTCACAGTCGGCGTTACTATCGATCACCTCGTTTTGGGTTCGGGGAAAGACAAGGGTCGTCTGTACCTCGACGAACGCGCCTTCCATACCGATTTCAAGAAGAGTGACATCCCAGACGCACTGACTGACGTCGTCGATTTGATGGTCGACGAGTGGCCCAACGAATGGCCTACTTACGTCGAGGAGTACGAACCGTCCATCTGTACTCAATCAAAGAAGGAGGTCGAGGCCTTTGCTCCAGAAGACTTCCAAGGTGACGTCGATACGGTACTTGCGCGATTGGCTCGTGATCCCAGAGCGGTGTACCGAGAGGACGACGCAGCATTCCGCTACGAGCTTACTCTCCGGAACGCTCAGGAGATGTACGACCTGTACCACCGAGGTAACTACCCGTTCCGGCTAATGGTAGCGATCCAGGGCTGGAACCCCGAGACGTATATCGAGGCCACGGAAGAAGTGCTCGATATTGGATACGATTATCTCGGTATCGGTGGCGTCGCTGGCAGTCCCATCCACGACGTCAGGCAAATCGTGAAGGGCGTCGGAAAGACTGTAAAGGAGTTTGAACGCGAGAATAACACTCGCATTGACTCGCACGTCTTCGGGTTTGCGAAGAGCGAAGGATTCGAGACGGTCGGTCGATCGGGGATGTCCAGTTTCGATAGTGCGAGTATGCTCCGTTCGGCATGGACAGGAGGGCAGAATTACCGGCTTGACAACAACGAGCGATACGACGCGATTCGGGTTCGTTACCCATCTAACCGCGATTCTCTTGCAGAGGCCGTGGAGAAGTCCCTTCGAGGCCGCGAGACGCTAGTTGCGTTGAGAGCCTTCGATTCTGAGGAACCCATCGTTGACGCGCTCTATGAGTGGGAGAAGAAAGCAGAAAAGGTCCTTCCAGCCACTAGAGAATATCTACGTGAACACCGTCACGACGAGCAATACGACGCTTCGCTACTCCAAGAAGTTGAAACCGCTTTTAGAGACGATTTCGAGTACGCCCGAGAGCTCCAAGCAAGCTTCAGCGACAATCTTCGAGGAAAGCTGGTCAAACTTCTTCGGAAAGACGATCCCGAAGACCCGGTTAGCTTCGAAGAGTATTCTGATCTACTAACCGTCGCACAGCAGGAGTTCGAGCCTTTCCCGCGTATGACTACCATCCTTGAAAACGACGATCCTGAAACTACTTATGACGCGATTTGGACCGTCGTTCGAGATTATGCGACGTGGATCGGCGACGAAGACCTCTTAGAAGAGTACCAGCGTACACTGCAAAACCGACCTTGGGAGAAGTGCGATTGCTCGATCTGTACCGAGAACAGTATCGAGGTCTGTATCTTCCGTGGTAACGACCGCAACCGTCGACGTGGATTCCATAACACCCGACGGTTCTACGACGAGTTCACCGACGAACTACCGAAAATCCTCATCGGAACTCGAGGTACAGCATCTCTGAACGGCTACGAAACTATCGAAGACTACCTTCGAGCCGAGCATCCTGACTTCTGGCAGCAGGTGCATGATCTCCCAGTTGCCGAAGTTGGCGTTTTGAACGCCGGCGGTGTACGGGAATGGTGGGACGAGACCCCCGCCGGCGTTTCGCTTGCCCGGAGTCGCATGGCTGAAAACCTTGGCCAGCAAGCAGAGCGATACCAGAAGGTGTTCCTCCACACACCTGACGGAGAAATCGACGAGCACATCGTAGATGCCGTGGAGGAAAGCAACTGCACAATCCAGACGTTCCAAGATCCATCGAAACTGCGCCAGAATGCTTTGGAAGCGTGCGGAGAGAATTATATAGCTGGGGATGACTTCCTGCCTCACCCACCCAAAATCAACGTCCAGGATGGGCTCGACATTTTGGTTATCGACCAATGTTCTGGCTCGAAGGACATCCCCGAAGGTGCACCCGTCTTCGATGATAAAGAGACGCTCCAATTCTCGAGAGAAGAGCTCTTGGAGCGCGATAATGTTCCCGGAATCAACGCCAAGGATCTCTACACGGGCCGACAGCAGGAGTTCGTGAAGGAAGCGGTTAGACGACTCAAAGGAGAAGGTCACGATGTCGAGCGGTACTTCATAAGTGCAGGCTTCGGCCTCGTTTCCGAGGACGAACCGTTGCCACCATACGAAGTGACGTTCAGCTCGATGGGCGTTGCCGACATCAGGGAGCGATCTAAACAACTCAGCATTCAGGCCGACTTAGAGCAGGTGCTGAACGAATCAGACTACGATGTAGTCTTCTTCACTCTCGGGAAGGATTACTACACCAGCATTGACATCGATAATATGGTCCAGAACGTTCGTTCTGACCGTATTGGAGTCGTCTTCAACCGGGAACTCGTCGACGACCAGTTCGATAACATCGTGTCAGTACCTGCGCGCACAGAAGACGCGAAGAACCACGGCACAATTGTGGTCGGATTGAAAGGACACTACATGAAGAATTTCGCAAACCGTATAGACAGTGTCGAATCACTAGAACCAGAAGCGATTGAGGGTCTCTGTCGTCGTGTAGAAGAGGAACCGACTCAGATTGCCTTCGAGAAGTATTAGACGAGAAATTACTAAGGCGGACCTCTACACTTCACCTCATCTGACCGTCTATCGCCCCATTATCTAAGTAAGATAACAGCCTATCCGAGCGGGAGGGATGCTGTACAGACAACGGAAACTCGATCTGCCCCACGGAGAACTGGATACACCAGTTCTCTTCCCAGTTAGGAACGTGGGGAAGCGATCGAGTGATAACACTCCCAAGTACGTCGGCACTATCCCGGAGTTTTCCGCGGCGATGATTAACGCTCGATCGATACGGAACCGGGACCCGATGTGGAATCGGCTAACGAATGGTGTGACCCTCCGCGAAGAGATGAACGTTCCAGAAGACACCATCATCTTCGCTGATAGCGGTGGATTCGATTTTTCGGAACAGGAGATCGACACTACGCCGGAAAAGACGATCAAAACTCAACAGAAATTAGATAGCGACATACACGGGACAATTGACATCCCTTTGTCCAGAGAAAACCGTGCAGCAGAGAATCAACGGCGTATCGACCGAAGCATCGAGTTTGCTCTCGAGGCAAGTGATCTCCATACTGGCGATGCTCTACTCTTTGCGAGCGTTCACGGGTACGATCCAGAAACGATTCGGAACAATATCCAGTACCTGGAGAACCACGGAGATTTTGATGGATACGCACTCGGGAGTATGGTCCCGATCCGGACAGACTACAAAAAGGTAACAAAGCTGGTACTGGCTGCAAGAAATGCGACGGAGAAACATCTACACGTCTATGGCCTCGGTGGATTAGTCTATCAACCACTTTTACTTTATCTCGGTGTCGATAGTTTCGACTCGTCAGCGTTCATCAGAAGCGCCGGCAATCGCAACTACTTGATACCTGGTTTTGGAGGGGAAGAACTCCACAACATTGAGGACTTAGATCGGTTGCCTTGCCCCTGTCCGACCTGTGGGCAACAGAGTTTGGAAGACATCCGGGAAGATCGAACTGCGCTCACTCAGCATAACCTCTGGGCGCTTGCAACGGAACTTCGACGATTTAAATACATAGCTGAGTCCGATCGAGACATCGAGAATTATCTCGATCTTCGCTTCCAGGGTAATGAAGTTACTAGACGGGCCTATGAGACCGCAAAACAGCAAGTGAGGAGGCTGACATGAGTGACGAACGAGCGACAATCCGTCCAGTCACACTGAGTCGTCTGGTCGAACTCACAGACGCCTGTGAAGACGAAGAGAAAGCGACGGAGGATCTCGAGACTCCCCTCGATGTAAGTCATCGGCGAGCGCGGGAAACGATTCTGGAAGCGAAACGTATCGATCTTCTGGACGAACGCGAGTCCGATGACGATTCCTATTACGAGACCACTGCTATCGGTGAAGCATTCTTAGAGGCGATTCGGGATGAGGACTGGCAACAAGTAAGTTCAATCCTCGCGACTCGTAGTCCTCACTACGGAGCATTTCTCGAGGTTTTGGAGCAGCTCGAACCGACAGACCTCGATACCCTTCTGGAGAGCCTGGAAGAAGACCAGAAGTATACACCCTATTCCTTCAACCAGACCGGCATAGAGGTCGTCGGTGACTGGGCCGAACGATTAGGCCGCGTTCAGCGGAATGCCTTCACTGGTAGCTACTATTTGACCAGCGAATCCAGCATTCCGGACAACTTCCCTTTCGTGGTGCTTGACGCTTATGACCACCTCGAACAGACAGCAGGCGTAGATTTGCGACAGCGCTATCTATCGATACCGCAACTTCGGGAGGAAGTCTGTGAACGAGTCGGATGTTCACGTGCGGGTTTCGATGAGGCGCTAGCCGCTCTCTGTCAGCAGAACGTCGGCAAACTCGAGCTTTCGGGAGCTCCGATGGATACGGAGGCTAAAGATTCCGCTCTCGGGATCAAGCGGATTTCCTTAGCGGATGAGGGAACGTTGGTCTCCACGTCGCAGTCGACCCAGCAGGTGATGTCTGGCGTTGAATTGTACGATAAACAATACTACTACCTCGCGGTCCACGACCGCGACATCACGTTCCACCAAGGGGATACATAATGTCCGACGCATTCGATATTTCAGACGAACAGCAAGACTACTCACAGTACGGTCTCGAGGCCAATCCGTTTCCGTATAGCCCGGTTCCCGCAGAGGACCCCGAAATATACTGTGGACAACAACACGTCTCCGAAAAGATTAGCTCCACAGTCTCCACGATGCTTTCGACTGGAAAGTCCAAGCATCTTGTTATCACTGGTAAATACGGCAACGGAAAGTCGCATACGCTCAAATATACCCGGTCACTGTTACGAGACCGTGACGATGTCGTCGTTGGGTACGTCGCTCAACCGGGAGAGGGCTTTCTCGACATCTATCATGAGTTCGTGTACGACCTAGGTTTCAATCGAGTCCAAGAGTTGGCCTACGAGTACCTCGCCTCGGTTGCTCATGATGTCACGGATGCAAATCCAATTAGCGCGAGCGCAATGAAATCGCTCATCGATGAGGGAGACGTCCTTCTCTCTGAGATCGTCCCGGAGGCAGTCCGACGGTTAAGCGATGTGACTCACTTTGCCGACTTTGCTCGCGCAATCGTTCACATGGTGTACGAAGACACCAACCTCTATGCTTGGCAGTGGTTGACCGCAGAGGGCATCCGGTATGAGCAGCGCAAGGAGATGGAGATCCACAGCGCACTCGATGACGATACCATGGGCGTCCGGGCGTTTACCGCTTTCAAGAATATGCTACTTGAGCTCGGTTACACTGGCGTATTCGTTTTCGTCGACGAGTTCGAGAGTATCGCCCGTCTCAGCCCAAAAAACGAGCAGGCTACGCTCAACAGTATTCGACATCTGATGGACCAGAATAGTTCCGGGCTGTGTATGTTGTTTGGCTGTGCTCCCGAAGTCTGGCAAGACATCATGAGTGAGTATCATGCTTTTAGCGAGCGAATCGGAGAGGAGGTCGCTCTGAAACCCCTCACAAACGAGCATCTGAACGATCTGGTATCAGACTACCTCAGCCGAGAGCGCAATGGGCTAAACGAAGATTCTTCAATAGACCCGTTTACTGATGAAGCGTTGGACGTGATTCTACAACGTTCTCAGGGTAACGTTCGCCAGGCCCTGGCTATCTGTAGCCGCGTGCTGGACTCTGCTATTGAGGAAAACCGAGAGCGGGTCACACCTGAATTCGTTCAAGAATCGATGTGAAAAGTGGTCTACTGAACGAACATCCCACTAGTTATGGGGCTTCTATCCCTCAAGCCATCTTGAACCGCGTCGGGGAATACTCGTCTCGAATGAGGCGAGCGACCCACGCTGGCTCGTGGGTGCTCTAACCTCGATGCGGTCAGACTAGACCGACCGCATGATCCGATACGTACGCACACGTCCTGAATCCTACGTTCGAAGTTGGACGTATCGTAGTCAAAAGAACTCAAAGCAGGAGGGGTCCGATGACCTCTGATGACGAAGATAAACAAGACAGGACTGGCCCGCTTGGCAAGGACCAACGGTACTTCGATAACAGTGCCGAGGTTATCGCTGATAAAGCCAAGTTATGGACAAATTCCCGCCGACAGCACGTCGTACGGCAGGTACTAGCTGCTCCGAACAGAGAGATGTCGCTTCGACAACTTGCACAGAATCTTCGAGACTACATCGATGAACGTTCCGATCAAAATCCGGATTACGATGACGTTCGGCAGACTCTTCGTCGCCGTCATCTCCCCCTCCTCTCTGAGCACGATGTTATCGACTTCGAAGACAATATGATTCGGCCTGGACCGGAATTTGGCGCCGCAGTAGAACTGTTAGTTCGCAACGATCCTCGAGTATAATGACGTAGTTAGCGAGTCATCTCCTTTGTTTTGGTTATTACTTGATAAAAACTCCCAATAGAAAGCGTTAGTCTAATGAGCAGCTCTTCGTCCTAAGACGAAGACGAGTAGAGCAACCACGATAGCTCCAAGTAGAGTTTCTGTGATCGCCAAATATTCTGCGGCACCGATGGGTTGAACCTCCCCATATCCAGGATATATAAACGAGGTTATGCTGAAATACAGGCTCTTACCAAAGGTTGACCATATACTTGTGGAGGCATCATAGGCAACCTGACATGATTCTCCATCTCCTGTTCTTACGAGGAGACCGTAGTATGGATACAGCAAAGAAAAAATGCCGATAATCGCGCCTGATAAAATCCCAAGTCTCCAAGGGCTTTCTCCATGGTATGTAGTCCAACGAGCTAACGACAATTTCAACCATTGCCATACATCTCCAGACGACCATGCCAACTTTCGTCGTGCAGCTTTTTCACGCAGGCTGAAATTAAGTTTCGCATCTCTTTGTGGCGTTCCATCTAAAATTGATTGATAATTGCGATAAGTCCGTTCTGCGGCCTTCAACTCTCGTTTGTCGTCGCTTTGAAATGCTATCTCTGGGGACAGTCGATTATAGAATCGCCAGGCAGCACGCAGTCTGTTTTCAGCATACTGTATTATGGGCTGAAGCAATTTACCCTCTGTATCAAAAACCAATTCTGATGCCGAGTCACTCAGGTCACGATTCCGATCTATATGCGGCGGGCTTGGAAGGGCCCCTGGTATTTTACTATAATATGATAGTATGTGTAAGGGGAATTGATGCCGATACTTCTTTGACTCACTATCGAACCGTCTTCTGAGCCATAAATACGGAGAATATAAGATGAATGAGATGAGTCGTTGAATATCCAATATTAATTTAGCTACAGGAGAACTGTTCTCAGCTTTCCTGTCCGCGAGGCGTTCATACGCTACCACCTCTCCAAAATCGGTAGTGGTCGAAATACGAGCATCAGCGAAATACGCACCATCTAACTTACTATGTGTGAAATCTGCGTCACGGACGTCTGCACCATCGAAATCCGCTTGTTCTGGTACTGCATCGACGAAGGAGACGTGTGTAAGTCTTGAATCAGAGAAGTCCGCCTGTTGAAGATAGGTATTACGAAATGTTGCATCAAATAAGTCTGATTTGTTAAATTCTGCATAGGCCAAACCGCCTGCTATTTGATTTTCCGTCGAAAAGTTCGCGTGAGCCAGGGATGCATTCGTGAAATATGCCCCTCTTCCCTCGATATTCTGAAAATCAGCGTGATCAGCATGACAATCTGTGAAGTTAGCACCATCTATATGAGTGCCCGTGAAATCCGCCCCGTGGAGATAGCAACCAACAAAGTTCGCGTCTGAGAGCCTTGATGGATTAAAATCCGCTTTCCATAAGGTACAATCTTTGAAACTAATTTTATTCCCAGGAGTTATTCCGCAAAGATAAGCTTTGTCAATCCGTTCAGGCTGATTCGATCGCGCATCTACAAGTTCCTCATTTGGTTTACCATATTCTTCTGCGTGCCAAATACAATAGTTCGTTTCATTCCAAGTCTTGCGCCAACAACACACCCCACCTAATTCATCTGGAGCGTCGTCATTGGTGGTCACATAGTTGCACCGATTTACTGGATTAGAAGTGCAGTTAGAGGGAGCATCTTCTGATTTTGTATTCTCAGATTCATGTGGGTTCTGACTATGCCATTTCCACAGTCTCTTGAAGAATTCAACTATTTGATGAACTATTAGTCTGCATCCACTAGGTAAGAAACTAGATGCGCTACCCATGCTAATAGCGTGTTATTGATGAAGTATTAAATTGTGGAAACAGTAGCAAGCTAGAACTGAGACGATTTCTACTAATGAAGGCTAAACTAGTTGGCGCGGTTGTCGCTATTGTTAGCTACTTCGTGGCTTGTGCGCGGAAATCAGCTAGGACGACACATCGCTGGGATGAAGATGTTGTAACGGGTTGAATTTGTACCTGCCATCATACAAATCTGTTAACCAACACAGAGCTAAATCTGAGAATTTCGATGGTTTCCACATGTTTAGTCCGTTGCTGGGTAGATTTCTCTACACCCTCCTGTGGGCGGGACCAATTTTGAATTGCCGTGTTTTGTATCGTAGAGGCAATAGAGTCGCTATGACGCCGGTTGGAAACTGTGGACGTCACTGTTAATGCTACTTCGTTCCACTAATGAGTTGGAACAGCAGTGGTTCTCGAAATTCGACATCCACTGCAATCGCCAGACTATGACACAAGCTACGCAATCGCCTTCACTTGACGATCGACAGTACAAACCTCGAAAGACGAAAATTTACTCCATACTAGGGGACCCAGAACATCGGATCATTTTCCGAGTTCTTGCAGACGCTGATGAACCAGTGTCCCTCGAAGAACTCACTCGCGAAACGCTCCGTGACGAAGAGTATGACAGAGACGTTAGCGTGTCGATCCTGGAAGGTCTGATGGTGGACATTTACTTGCCGGTTCTGGACTCGGCAGGAGCCATCGAAACCGATGCAGGGTACAACAGGATTGGTCCGGGCGAAGATCACGAAGCGTATCTCCAAATGGCTGAAGCCCTCGATGAGGTCTACGAACAGCATTTCGGAGGTGTCTAATGCTCGGAACGCCCGTCGGACTCTACGAACTTTCCGACATTCATCTTGATGTCGATGAGTTTGGAGTCCACATCGACAATCCGGTCGTTCTCCTCGGAACGCGGCATGGCAGTACAAGTCGTCACAAGCAGGGGTCGAAATCGGTGATCAAGCTCGGACCTGTCCATTATCCCGAATCTATTTTCCGGAATGACGGCTGTGACGCTCTCGACAATGCAAATGACATGCTGTACGGCGCTGTTGTCGTATCAGAGGATGATCTGACAGACGATGCGATCACTGCTCTCCAGCAGAGTGGGGGTTCAGTATTCTCAGACGTTTCTGACCCAAATGTGCTCTACTGACCCTAGTGAACTTCTCTGTCACTAGAATACGACTAAGCATGAGCTTCAGGGATTTTGCTTCCACCATCGATAACGTATTTGACCGATTCGAAGTGGTCGGGAACCCTCTATCAGATTACGAGCGACCACTTGACGAACTGTTCGAAGATCCAACTGTAGTCATTCGCTGGTCTGCTGATCCCCGCGAACAGATACCAGACATCTCTCCGGTGCTAAAGCTTGCTGCACAGGAAAATATGCTCCTCGTCGATCGTACTCTCGAGTATGACGAGGGCGATGGAAGCCCAAGTGAAACGCCACAGCTGAGCGAATCCTTAGAGTTTGAACACCGTCCTTGATTACTGCTACCAGAGAAGCTTCTGTAAATCGGTTTTATTGATGTTAGCTACTTTTACAGATAGCTTCGGGTAAATTGACCAAGAAAAGCGGTTGGCCAGTATAAATCCGATAATGAATATTCAGTTTCTTGGCGGAGCACGCGAGATCGGCCGAAGCGCCATTCTCGTGGACGATTCTCTCCTACTCGATTTCGGGATGGTGACGGACACACCGCCGCAGTTTCCGGTACAAACACCGACCCCGGATGCAGTCGTTGTTTCGCACGGACATCTCGATCACGTCGGGACGATACCGTCCCTGCTTTCCGGTGACGCACGGCCGTCGATTCATTGGACCCCCCCGACGTACGAGCTGACGCTGACGCTCGCGCGGGACACACTCAAACTACACGGGGGATCATACAACTGCCCGTTCACCGAGACCGATCTCAAGCGCGTTACACAGGTGTCGAAAACGCACGGGTATCAGGAAACCTTCGAAGCGGTTGGCTATGACGTGACATTCTACAATGCAGGACACATCCCAGGAAGTGGTCACGTACTCGTTGACGATGGGGATACACGGCTGCTCTACACGGGAGATTTCCATACTGACGACCACCGTTTGGTTTCAGGGACGACTGCGCGACCCAAGGCAGACGTCGTCATTTGCGAGAGCACCTACTCCGATGTTGAGTATGAGGACCGATCCGTGGTGGAAGAACGATTCGCTGAGAGCGTCGAGACGACACTCTGGGAGGGCGGTACGGTTGTTGTCCTCGCATTCGTAATCGGACGAACGCAAGAGATGATGCTCATCTGTGATGCCTACGACATCCCCTGTTACGTCGACGGGATGGGGAAGCAGGTAACCGAGATGCTTCAGCAGTATCCCGAGTTCCTTCGCGATGCAGATGCGTTTCGACGAGCGAAATCCCATGCACGGTTCGTCACCGGACGAAACGGTCAACGAAAGCGGATTACTGACCAGAAAGCAGCGATCATCACTACCAGTGGTATGCTATCTGGTGGCCCTGCTATGACTTATATTCCGGAAATTCGAACGAATCCGATGAACAAGATCACCATGACTGGCTATCAGGTCGAAGGGACACCCGGTCGCGATCTTCTCGAGACCGGCAGCGCCGAAATCGATGGACAGATTATGCCTGTTAGTGCTCAAGTGGAGCAATACGACTTCTCTGCACACGCTGATCATGATGGCCTTCTGAGTTTCCTCAAGTCGTATAACGATGCCTCAATTCTGATAAATCACGGAGACAAGTGTGACCAATTTGCTTCTGAACTACGGGACGACGGTTTTGAGGTTACGACACCACGATCAGTTCTGAATATGTCATTTGAACCATGCGTCAATTGGATATTGTCTATCTGGAGACTGGGAGGGCAGATGACCTAGGTGTTTATGCACTCACTGGATTGTTCTCAGAGCGCTTTGTTGTATAGAATCGAGATGGAAATTATACCTGTACGGCGTATCTGTCTGAATGGGAAAAATTTGTATTCTTCAATTGGTCTCCTTTAACAGTAAATGCCTATTCAACAGCTGACCACATATGATATTATTGTCGATACACTCCCAGGTGCTTTCCTTTTGCTACTCTTAGTCCCACTCCTCCCTGAGGAAGCAGTTGAGGTGATCTCAGGAACTAAAATCGCTGCAAGTGTGATTATTGTTGGCGCTGGTTATATTGTAGGTCGATTAATCCATACAGTTGGTCCAGGGTTTGATGACGTGGACATTCCCAAGAAATCCTCTACAGATGATGAGATAGCTTGGTTAGTAGTCTCTAAGTTAGCAGATCGGATATTTGTACCACCGGAGAATTTGAAAGGAAATGAGCTGGAAAAGGAACGACTCGACTTTATTGAGGAGAATATAGATGATATTGTTAAATACGGGCAGTCACTGCTATACTCAGAAGAAACGCTATACGGTCGATACGAGATGCTTTCTACATTCTTCAGAAACCTACACTACTCTTTCTCGCTAATTGCGCTATTATATCTTGTTTGGGGACTTTCTAGTTCCATATCTGGAACATATTCAATACAGTTCACAGAATACTCTACAGCTGTACCGACCAAATTCTACTTTTTAGGGTTCATATTGGGTGCTACAATAGCGATAATATGTAAAGTGGGATGGGATACCTTTATAGATAGAAAATCCGATGCGTTTGTGCATGATATTCATCAAAAGTTAGACCTCCAGCATTCATCGGGTGCAAAAGCTACTAACTCGAAATGATTATTATTGCTGTCCAACGGCTAAGCAGCCGACATGAATCGTTATAGGTACTAGCACATTCTCGTTTCCGATGCTCAGAGTAGTATCATTCACAACTACACTACGTAAGCAGTTCCAAGTGTACAAACGGGTTAGGACGGAAATGATCAGTAGAGGTGGTTTGAAGGCGTGTTTGCTCGCTCAGAGGGAGACAAAATAACCCAATGGAGCTTTCTTATACGCATTTGTAGATGAAGTACGGTGTGTTACCTATGTGGATTGATGTTTCATCCCTTCTTAGGAGAATCTTCCAAGATAAATAACATACTCTGACTGCGCTCTCCACTTCCAATTTGTCTAAATATCTAGATAAATGTCTGGGGATTGAGTTTAGCAATCGCTAACAGACAATCAGTTTGAGACGGCAGTCGACTATTATATCGGGATCAGCGGAGGAAGGAAGAGGTAGCCCAATCCCAGGTGGACCAATTCATCCCTAGTAGTTAACCTCTTCTTCGTCCTGCATGATGCGCTCTATGAGCTCTTTGCGAGGTTCCATTTTTTCCTCGTCGTTGTTCTTGTCGTAATACTTTTCTAGCGTTTCCGGTTCAGCGTCGACGCGGTCACTCAGGACTCGAGGAGGTACTCCACCGCCGCTGACGTGAGTAATGTACCCACGTCGGATGTCGTGTGGCGAGCGAGTCGATGGACAGTCCGATGGCTTGTCCCGATTCTCCGCTGTTTCACAGGTGCTGGGCTGCTTACCGTGAGGGCACGTTTCCCCGAGTTCACAGGGCCGTGTCCATTTGTAGACCATCCCACGGATGGTGGAAGGGTTTGCTCGACCATGGGACGTCCCTATGAGCGGCATGCGACCGTAGTCGTCGGTGACCTTGGGATGATTGTACTGGAGATACTGTTCGATGGCTTCAGCGGTTTCCTCCGTAATGAAGACGCGCCGTTCGGAGTCGTCGCGATTTTTCAAGTTCGTTCCTTCTTCAGGTCGGTTTCGAAGTTCGATGTGGGGAACCTCTGCATCGAGATGAACGTCAGGTATGTCGATCGAGTGAACGCTACCGAGTCTCAGACCGCTACCCACGAACAGTCGCCAGACGACCTCCTCTGCTTTTCCACTTTCGGCTTTCGCGATGTGGCTCAGGATCTCCTCTGCACGGTCATACTCGAGGATGTCATCACTCGTCTCATCTTCGTCTTCGATTTCCGGCACGTACACGCGATCGGCCATTCCTGGCGTTACATACTCCATCGACTCCATCGCGCGCATGAAGACACGAATCGTCTTCATGTGCTCTTGGAGCGTCTTAGGAGCCAACACATCGACCTTTTCGGTAGCCTCGGTCCGTCGCCATTCGCGGTACTGTTCGATGTCGTGCCCGCGGAGATCGCTGACGTACTCGATTCCCTCGAGTTCGCAGTATTCAATGAGATGGTTCAGCCGCTTGCGATGAGTGTCGACGGTTCCTTGCATTGTCTTGCTCTCCGTCTCGCGGCGACTGAGATACGCTTCGACGGCCTCGTCAACGGCGATCTGGACTGGCTCCCGAGGACTTGATGGCTGTCGTTTGTCCGACTTACTCATTTTCCGCCTCCACGTAGGCGACGAACTTGTCGACCGTTTTCATGTGCTCGATGATGGTCGATTCAGCAAGCTCCTCGACTTTCAGAGGCGCTTCAGATCGACGCCAGGTACGATACTTGTTGAGGTCGTGGGATAACAGCTCGCGCGGCGTCTCGATACCCTGCTGTTCGCAATAATCGACAAGGTACCCGAGTCGTCGCTTCTCGACTTCCACCGTGCTTTCCATGAGCTCGGACTCGTTCTTCCGGTGATCGAGGTAGCTATCTACAGCTTCTTCAATCGTCGAATGGTCGCGGCTACCTCGTTCAAAGGCGTCGAGTCGCTCTTGTTCACTCATCGCCACTCACCTCTTCGTTCTGCCAAGGCGTTGAGGCTTGACTATCAGCAGCGGTGTTCAACCTACTGTACGATCCCGAGCTGTGGTTGGTCTCGGTTCGACTTTGGCGCTGGCCGATCAGCGCTATCTTTGGTTCTCGGGGATACCGAGCGTAGATAGCGCGTATTGAGGCCGTTCCTTTCTGATCTCGCATTGCACCTGAACCTCGTTAGTCACATTGACTTAAGGGTTAGTCTCAGAGATATGATAGGAATTGCCCGAGATAGCTACATAAGATAGCCCTCACCTGTCTCTACTCTCCGGATTTTGCTCGAAAGATAAAACGCACCAATATTTGTTTGATAAGTGGTAGTTCTCACGCACAGTGAGCGTGACTCACTGAGCGTTAGACGAACACGGGGTTTGTCGCACGCTCAGTGAGAACGGCGCACGCTGCGTGCGACAGCGAGCCAGTTAGAGTTGGCGCGCGCTCCACCACTTACTCGCGCGCAGAACTGAGTCGATTCGCAAACATTTAACATGGTTCTACACGTTTGGTATTCTGCGAACCGCATGACGGCGTCGACCCGCATCACGGAACATGATGGAATCTACCTCGGCCGACGGGGGGTTCTTTATAAGCAACCCTCCGCCGTCTGTGGAATCCTAACCATCATGAAAACGAATGGGCGCTACAGGATTTGAACCCGTGACAGCTTGGTCCGAAGCCAAGTACTCTGTCCAGACTGAGCTAAGCGCCCGCATCGTGTTGTTCCGGCCGGTTCCGTATAAGTCACTCGATTCGGACCAGTTTCGACAGGGAACGACACACACCGTCCGGCTGTTCTCAGCCGATGATAATTGGCGTCAGAGGTCTTTGTTATGTAGTTCCAACGACTACGCGTGTCATGACGAACACCGACGCCACCGTTTCGGACGAGGCGCAGGCCGGCGCGACGCCCCTCGAGCTCCTCTCGGACGACGAGGGGAGCTGGACGGCCGTGCCCGCGGACGCCAGCGGGGACGAGCAGGTGAGCAAGTGGCTCGAGGTCGAGGGCGACGTGCTCTGTGATCTCGAGGAGTGGCGCTGAAACGCCGGCAGGTGATGGCCGGTCGCGGCGGGCGGCCCACGCGAGCCGTGTTCTCGTCGCTGTTCGATCGGTCTCGAGCGTCGTGTGAACGCTGGCCGTCCAAAGCCCACGACGGCGGACCGGACCGTTTAACCACCACGCATGATCAGTCCCGCGTATGACTGTCGGCGAGACGGGTCGCGGGATGCTCGAGTTGACGCGGCCGGTGAACGTGATCGCGGCGAGCGTGTTGACGTTTATCGGGGCCTTCGTTGCGGGCGGGGTGGGAGAGGAACCAGTGGCGGTCGTCGCGGCGGTCGCCGCCACGGGGTTGGCGGTCGGTGCCGGAAACGCGATCAACGACTACTTCGATCAGGAGATCGATCGGATCAACCAGCCCGAGCGGGCGATTCCCCGCGGTGCGGTAAGCCCGCGCGGTGCGCTCGTTTTTAGCGTCGTCCTCTTTGCCGGAGCGGTCGCGCTTGCGCTCACGCTGCCGGGGCTGGCGATCGCCATCGCGGCCGTCAATCTCCTCGCGCTGATCGCGTACACCGAGGTGTTCAAGGGGCTGCCCGGTCTCGGAAACGCGCTCGTGGCCTATCTGGTCGGAAGCACGTTTCTATTCGGGGCCGCGGCGGTCGACGAGATCGGCCCGGCGGTCGTCCTCTTCGTACTCGCGGGGACTGCGACGCTGACTCGGGAAATCATCAAAGATGTCGAGGACATCGAGGGGGACCGCGAGGAGGGATTGAACACGCTCCCGATCGCGATCGGGGAACGTCGCGCGCTCGGCGTGGCTGCCGTTCTCCTCGTCCTTGCAGTCGTTGCGAGCCCGGTCCCGTTCCTCCGCGGGGAGTTCGGTGTCGCCTACCTGCTGCTCGTCGTGCCGGCCGATGCCGTCATGCTCGCTGCGGCCTACGAGAGCTTCGAGGACCCGACCGTCGGACAATCCCGTCTCAAATACGGGATGTTCCTCGCCTCGCTGGCGTTTATCGTCGGCCGTGCCGCTCTCGAAGTGTCGCTAACGATGTAACATGAAAAATGACAGTGCCGACGAAAGACGGGTTCGCTCCGCCCACATCCGTGCTCGGTGTGTTTTATAATCAAAAGTACTATAAGCCGCTTTGCGTATTTCCATACAACGCGCCGGCTTTCGGAGTGGGCTGTGGTACCAGCTCGTCGCCACGGCGATGTGAGTATCCCGTATGTATGACCTCGCAGATGTCCTTCCGGACGCCGAACTCGAGCCGGGGACAAACGTACTCGTTGCGGGCCCGCCACTGACGGGGAAACGACGGATCGCGTTCGATATCCTCGGGAGCGGCGCAAACCGCGGTGACGGTTCGATCGTCGTCACCACGAAGGACAGCGCCGACAAGGTTCTCGGGAGCTTCGACGACCACGTCGCCGAGGGCGTCGAACCGGATATCGGAGTCGTCGACTGCGTCACGAAACAGCGCGGCATCGGAACGACGGACGACGATCCGCGAATCAAGTACGCCTCCTCGCCCGTCGACATGACCGGCATCGGGATCAAGCTCTCGGAGTTCCTCCAGGAGTTCTACGAGACCCGCGGCCACACTGAAAACCGCGTCCTCCTCCACTCCGTCTCGACGCTGCTGATGTACTCCGACCTCCAGACCGTCTTCCGGTTCCTCCACGTGTTTACCGGCCGTATTCAGAGCGCCGATGCGCTCGGCATCTACGTCATCGACTCGACGTCTCACGACGATCAGACGATGAACACGCTCAAACAGCTTTTCGATGCCGTCATCGAACTCGAGGAGACGGCCGACGGCGACGAGCCCGCGATCCGGACCGCCGGCCTGTCGACGTAAGATCTGAGACGGGAGTCCACGGCCATGCGATCCCGTTCGCACCCCGAGACGTTTAGTCCTTGAGCCCGTACGCCCGCGTATGCCAGTCGAATCCGCGGCGGAGATAGCGGACATCCTCGAGTACGAAACGGTCGCCGTCGTCGGCTGCTCGAGCACGCCCGGGAAGGCGGCCCACGACGTACCGAAGTACCTGCTCGATCACGGCTACGACGTGATCCCGGTCAACCCCTACGCGGACGAGATTTTCGGCCGCGAGGCCAACGACTCGCTGGCCGATGTCGAGGCGGCGATCGACGTGGTCTGTATCTTCCGTCCCAGCGAGGAGGTCAGCGGGATCGTCGACGAGGCCCTCGAGCGCGATGATGTGGCGGTCATCTGGACCCAACAGGGGATTCGCGACGACGAGGCGGCGGCCCGCGCGGAGACCGAGGGTCGGACTGTCGTCCAAGACCGGTGTATGAAAGTCCAACACCGGCGGCTCGTCGCCTAGACGGGTGGTCGGCACCCGGCCGACGGTCGCCCGGTGACTCTACGACGACCACTCCTCGAACGAACGATAGATGCCCTTCGAGAGGTAGCGTTCGCTCGAGTCCGGGAACAGCGTGACGACCGTCTCGTGGGGGACATCGAGGTCGCCGTCGTCGATCCGGCGGGCGACTCGTTTCGCGGCCACACTCGCGGCACCTGCGCTCGAGGCGACGAGATGACCCTCCTCGCGAGCGAGGCGTTTGAGTTCGTCGTGAGCGTCCCGGTCCGGGATGGCGTCGACGTCGTCGACCAGTTCCGGGTCGAACAGTTCGTTGGTCTCGGTATCGTGCGTGCCGATCCCTTCGGTCTTGTACTCGCCCTCGTCGCGGCCGTCACCGATGAGTTCGCCGTAGACGGACCCCTCGGGCTCGACGGCGACGACGTGGGTCTCGGGGTCCTGTTCGAGGGCGTAGCGGGCGATCCCCATGAGAGTGCCAGCGGTCCCACAGCCGGCGACGACCGCTCCCACCTCTCCGTCCAGCGCGTCGAAGATTTCGGGAGCCGTCAGTTCGTAGTGTGCCTCGGTGTTCAGCGGGTTCGAGAACTGCTGGGGAACGGCCGCATTATCGAGTTCCGACGCGAGTTCGTGTGCGCGCTCGATCGCGCGATCCATCCCGTCTTCGGTGGGGGTGTTGATGACCTCGCCGCCGAGTGCCGACATCAACTGCTGTTTCTCCAGACTGAACCGCTCGGGGACGACGAAGATCGCATCCAGTCCCAGTTGTCCGGCCGCGACCGCCAGCCCGATACCCGTGTTACCGGCCGTCGGCTCGATAATCGTCCCGCCCGGCGAGACATCGCCGCGCTCGAGCATCCGTTCGAGCATGTACTGTCCGATCCGGTCTTTGATGCTCGCGCCGGGGTTGAACGACTCGAGTTTCGCGTAGATCGGTACGTCCGTGGGGCCGTCCTGGAGCCGAACAAGCGGCGTTCGGCCGATCGTCTCGAGCACCGAGTCCACCGGCTCGTCGTGGGTCGTCATCGATTCGGCAAAAGTTGCCCGCGTTGTTAGGCTTTTCGCAGCGGGAAATTCGGGGACACAACCGGGGTCGGACGGCGCTCGACGCGGTGCGAACGCTATTCGGCTGTGGCGTCGGTCGCCCCGTCTTCGGCGGCCGCCGACCCGTCGTCGGGCTCGGTTGCGCCGTCGCGTTCGGCGTCCTCGATCGCTGCGTCGGCCAAAATCTGCTCGCCGTCGAGACCCTGCTCGTCGGCGAGCGCGAGCAAGAGCGCGCGTTGCTCGGTGAGCTGGTGGTCCATGCGCGTGACCGTGGTGTGGGTTTCGTCCATCTCCTCTTCCAGTCCCGTGATCCGCTGCTGGAGTTTCTTTACCTGCTTGTACATCGCTTCGGCCCGATCCGAAAGGGTTTGAATCTTCTTCGCAGTGCTGCCGAGTCCCATGGATAGACGATGTGTCGACGTACTAATGGGCCTTTTCCTCCACCGCCCTCGAGTCGGAGCGGGCGCGAGCGACTTCGACGAGGGTCTCGAGGGTGCCGGGACCGAGACTGAGGCGGAGTAAGCGGCCGACACGCAACCGTGTGGCGATCACTCGCAGTATTCGGTCAGCGTCGGGAACTCTACGGCCCGCCGCTCGTTCACGTTCCCCCGTGCCGTCGGGCGATCCGAGAGGCGAAAGGCCCTTAAGTCATAACCGTCTACCATAGAGTGGACTAGGTCGGGCAGTTTGGCCCTGCTCGTTACCCGCGCTATGGTCATTAGCGGGGACCGAACACCGCGGGCGTCCGGTCAGACCGACCGGGGCCTCGGGAGCCAACAGAGAAGCCTCGTCCGTCGGGGACAGCGGTCCACGATGGCCGTCCGCAGGGACGACCCACCGTGGTTAGTCGGCGACAGCCCATCAGGCGCGGAAGCGAGCAGTGGACCGCCGGACACCTGTCGCTCGACGGGTCGCGGGGTGGAGAAGGCAACCGAGATTCCCCCGGTCGGAACGCCGGGCAACCGCGGCCGTCCGCATTCATACCACATTTCACTCTGCGCGAGCGGCAGCGCTACGCGCTTGCTCGCTCGATGAGAGTTTGATCAAAAGCGCTCTTCCTGCCGTTCGTTGCCCTGCCAGTCCTCACTCACCGTCGCCGTCAGCCCGCTCGCTCCCGCCGGTCGCTCGCGGTTGAGTACGGGCATAGCCTGCCCTCCCCCGGTTCGCACTGCTCTCACTGTCGTTCGAGCCGTGTTCCCGGCCAGCGATTGAGCGTCCCGATCTTCGAATCTTAGCACAACAGTCGGAGTCGAACCTGCTACTATTGCAGGCCGGAATCAATCCTCTAATGGCAGTTGGAGGATCGACGGCCGTTCCACTGCATTCGTCGTATGCGCCCTTCTGAGCGGTTGTGCAGTGCTCGAGTCCTCCGAACCCGAAGATGGGAGACAGTAACGACTCGAACGACTCTGGGTCGTGGTGGTACGGCGCAGCCTCGCGAACTGCGAGTTACTACGAGGCCGAGCGACAACTCGTGTTATCGACCTCGACGACAGCGGCACCGAACGAATCGCGGAGCGAGAAGCCCACGCCCTCGCAGTCGAGGCGAACAATGAGACCGTCGAGCAGACACTGGGCTCGATACGGAGTACGACTCCCCGTTCAAGGAGCATGCCAGGAGTTCGATGGCGAGCGCATCGTCATGACCGAGCGCTTCGAGTCAGTCACGTTCGATGCCGATTCGGCGATGATCCGTTCGTGTTCGATCCGCCGAAAAACGCAGCGATCGAAAAGTCGACCGCCGTCAACGAACCGATCCGGCGGTCCCTGCGAGGCGCGTTATTCGGCCGGTTGCACGACGCCTTGGCCGCTCTCGAGGGAGAGACCGCCCTCGAGCGTGCGAACGGGGTAGGGGATGTCGATCCCCTCCTCGTCGAAGCGCTGTTTGACCGCGGTAACGTACTCGCCTCGCGTCCGGACGAAGTCGGCGCGGGACGGGTTCGAGATCCAGAACCGCGACTGGAGGCCCACGTCGGAGTTGCCGAGTTCCGTCAGTCGTACCGACGGTTCAGGGTCGTCCATGATGTCGGGGTGGCGCGTGGCTTCCTCGACGATGATCTCGGTCGCCCGTTCGATGTCGTCGTCGTAGCCGATCCCGAAGACGAACTTCAGCCGCAGCTTGTCGGCGTCGACGGGGTTTTTGAGGACGCCGTCGGTGAGCGCCGAGTTGGGAACGGTCAGCAGTTCGTTGTCGAACGTTCTGACGCGGGTCACGCGGAGGCTGATGTCCTCGACGGTGCCCGAATAGGTGCCGTCGTCCCACTCGATCCAGTCGCCGATACGGAACGGCTTGTCGGTGTAGATGAACACGCCGGCGACGAAATTCGAGATCACGTCCTGCATCGCGAGCCCGATGGCGAGCGCCCCGGCCGCCGCGATGCCGGCCATCGAGACGAGGAAGTTCCCGTAGTCGGCGAACCCGAAGGCGACCGCGACGGCACCGAAGCCGATTCCGAACCGTGTCAGCATCAACAGCGGATTCTGGGCGTGCTCGTCGATCTCATGTCGGTCGAGCGCTCGGCGAACGAGCGGCAGGAGGACGATTCGGCCGACGAGCCAGATCGCGACGAGCGCCATGACGAACTTGATCGCGCTCTCCGCCGCGGCGGCCTGTGCGGCGGTGAGCCCGAACCCGTCGAGTCTGCGACCGATCGGTCCGAGGGCCTGTCCCGGGAGCAGTTCGACCCAGCCGCTCATCGATGGAGGACTGCCGTGTGACCGCGCGTCTCGATCAGTTCGGCGTTCACGCGGTCGGCGAGATCAGCCGCCTTCTCCTCGGTCGAACTCCCCGCACGAGCGGCGCGGAGGAATTTGACCTTCACGAGGTCCCGATTCGAGAGTTGATCGTCGAGTTCGTCGACGACGGCGTCGACGCCGCTCTTGCCGACCCAGACGGTCACGTCGAGATCGTGTGCTCGCTGCTTGAGTTCCTGTGTATCCATGGCCTCGAGTAACGAACCGAGGCGCTTCAATCTTCTCGATTCGGTAGCGACCGGAGAACCGGGCGGTTGGGACCGACCTCGAGCGTGGAACGGCGATCACCCTTCGTAGGGATACCGGGCGTGTGCACCGCAGTCGCAGGTGATTACGACGTGGCCGTCCCGGGCTCTCACCCGGGCGTTCTTCCCCGGGCGAAGGTACGCGTCACACCGGTCACAGGTAAACTGGCGAAACGCCCGTGGCAGCGTCAATCGGTTTCGCTCCGCGACCCGCCGCGCGAGCCGAACGTAGTATCGAGCCCGGTCGTCCGCGCCGTCCGCCGCCGCCGCTCGAGCCAGACTGTGCAGACGCTCGATCCGTTCGGCGGCGATATCCATACCCGCCTTTTCGTCGGTCGGCCTATTGATGTTGCGCTCCGACGACGGGATGAGAGTGCGACCCCTCGCGGACGGCCCGCGAGTGAATCCCACGGCTGTGGCGACTGTGCTGTTGATTGAAAAGATTCTTTACTCACCCTCGTGTTCAATGGAGTACGCAATATTGTTATATATCAGATGAGATTGGGTGTTACATAACAGTATGAATTGGAATTCCTCCCCGCCCGACGACGGCGTGAGCAGACGGTCGTTTCTGGCCGCCGGCGTAACCGGTGCGACCCTCGCGACGAGCGGCTGTATCGACCGCGTCCAGAGCGTCGTCGATCAGGGCGGCGACGAGCAGTTCTCGCTGTCGATCACGACGGTCCCCGCGGACGCGGATCGGCAAAACGTCCGGATCGCCCGTCGGCTCGAGGCGAGCCTCGAGAAGGTCGGTATCGACGTCTCGCTCGACATGCGATCGCAGTCCGAACTACTGGAAGCTGTCCTGATCGAGCACGATTTCGATTGCTACATTGGCCGTCATCCCGCCGACTACGATCCCGACTTCCTCTACGAAGCCCTTCACTCCACGTACGCAAACGAGGCCGGCTGGCAGAACCCCTTCGGGTTCACCAACATGGCCTTCGATACGCATCTCGAGCACCAGCGTCGAACCGACGGCGACGAGCGCAAGCGACACGTCGAGGCCGTCCTGACGGGATTGGCACGGGCGAAGCCCTTCGACCCGATCTGTATCCCCGAAGAGCACCGCGTCGCTCAAGCGAATCGGTTCGACGGCTGGGACGAGGGCCACCTCGCGACTCGCCACGGCTATCTCGGCCTCGAGCCGGCCGCGGGCGTCGACCGGTTGCACGCGCTCGTCACCGACAGTCGGATCACCCGAAACCTCAACCCGCTTTCGGCGACGTTCCGGAATCGCGGGACGACCATCGATCTGCTCTACGACTCCCTGGGGACCGAACACGGG
This sequence comes from Natrinema pallidum, assembly GCF_005890195.1. Lineage (NCBI taxonomy): Archaea > Methanobacteriati > Methanobacteriota > Halobacteria > Halobacteriales > Natrialbaceae > Natrinema > Natrinema pallidum. Next base: position 2,508,948 of record NZ_CP040637.1, read on the forward strand.
GGCGACGTCCAACCGTGGCTCGCCGAGTCGTGGGACATCGCGGAGACGACGGCGGAGTCGGGCTCCGAGACGGCGGACGGAGAGACGACGCGAACGGCCACGATCACGCTCCGAGAGGGGTGTCACTTCCACGACGGGGAGCCCGTGACCGCCGCGGATGTCGCCTTCACGTATAAGTTCCTCAACGATACGTCGTGGGGACGAGCACCGGTTCGGTCGCCGGCACCGCGGTATCGGGGCCGGGCAGACGTAATCGAAGCCGTGAGCGTCGACGGGGACTACGAGGTCACGATCACCGCGTCGGGCGGTCGGGAGGCCGTCAAGCGGGCGTTTACCGCACCGGTCTTGCCCAGACACGTCTGGCTCGAGTTGCTCGATCAGTACGCCACGGGCGACGATTTCACCGCACCGCAGGGGCGGTGGGCAGTCGTCTCGGGTAACAACATCCCGCCGGTCGGGAGCGGCCCCTTCGAGTTCGAGAGTCGGTCCGAAGACGAGTCGCTCGTCCTCAAACGATTCGAGGACCACTTCACGCTTCGGGACGGCGTCGACCTCCCCGAGCCGACGGTCGACGAGGTACAGTTCTCCGTCGATCCGTCGAGCAACTCGTCGATCACTCGCATCGAAGACGGCGGCGCGGACGTCACGGCGACGATGCTCAGTCCGCATTCGTTACCGACGATTCCGGATTCGTCGGACCTCGAACGGCTCCGCTCCCCATCGCGGACGTTCTATCATCTCGGGTTCAACGTCCGGAACGCACCCTTCAGCAATCCGCACGTTCGCAGGGCGGTCACACAACTGATCGACAAGGAAGGAATCGTAACGGACGTGTTCTACGGGAACGCAACGCCCGTGGCAACGCCGGTCAGCGACGAGTGGGTCCCGGAGCGACTCCAGTGGAGTGGCGACGATCCAGTAACGCCGTTTGCCGGCGCTGACGGCGATCTCAACGTCGAAGCCGCGAAAGTGGCCTTCGAACGAGCCGGGTTCCGATACGATGATAACGGGCGACTGCTTGGGGGCTATTAGGAGCGATGCTCGCCGAGGTGCTGATTCAGCTCGTCGTCGTAGTCGGGATTCTCCTCCCGGTCTCGATCGCTCTCTTCGTCGGTCGTGAGCGCCTCGTACGGACACGATCGGAGTGGCGGACTCGCCTCAAAACGGCAGCACCGACGATCGCCGTCTTGCTCGTGGTCTTGCTGATCAATCGCTTTGCCAGACAGCGTGCACCGCGTCTCTCGCGGGAGATCGGGTTTCACCTCACCGCGAGCTTTTACAACATCGAGGGGGAGTTCATCCTGCTCTTCCAGTCGATCGCAACGCCGGAGACGACGGCGTATTTCTCGTCGATCTACGTGTACGGCTACGTCTTCCTGATCGTCTTCCCGGTTCTGGCGTACTTCACGCTGCCGGACACGCGGATGTTCCGCCGGCTGTTAACGGCGTACGCGCTCAACTACGTGATCGGACTCGTCCTCTACATCTTCGTCATCGCGTACGGCCCTCGAAACGTGATGCCGGCCGACGTGGCGGCAACGATGCTGTTCGAGAACAATCCGCAGTACCAGTACCTCACCCGCGAGGTCAACAGCAACACCAACGTCTTCCCATCGCTTCATACATCGCTCTCGGCGACCGTCGCCACGTTCGCTGCGATAACGCGCTCGACGTTTCCGAAGTGGTTCCCCGTCGCGGTCGCGCTGGCGGCCAGCGTCGCGATTTCGACGATGTTCCTCGGCATCCACTGGGGGATCGACGTCGTCGCGGGAATGCTGCTTGCAGCGCTCTGTGTCGTTCTCTCCGACCGACTCGTCGGTCGCTGGGCGGTCTCGGAACTCCTCGGCGAGCGACTCGAGCGGTTCGAGGACCGGATACCGTGGCTGGAACGAAGCGAGTAACGACGAGTCACACGTCCGGCCGGTGACCGTGTGCCGGGAGCCACGGCACAGCCCTGACCCGTCCGGTACTGCGATCACGGCGGTCGCGTGCTGTTGGAGGAGCACAATACTGTTATAAGGTGGCTCGCCAACTATGATAGACGAACGAAATGAACAGGAGACGGACCGCTCCAAATCGAGAGCGCCGCGGCGGCGACAGCAAGTCGCTCAGTCGGCGAGCCATGTTGGCGACGGCCGCGGGACTGACGGTCTCGAGCAGCGGCTGTCTTCGTCGGGTCCGGAACATCGTCAGAACGGACGACATCCAACAGCTCTCCGTGACGATCACGACGGTCCCCGCGGACGCGGACAGACAGGCCATCCGCATCGCGCGGCATCTCGAGGAAAACCTCAGGGCCGTCGGAATCGACGTGTCCCTCGACCTTCGCTCCGACATCGAGTTCCGCCGAGCGGTACTGTACGACCACGAGTTCGAGATCTGTGTCGGCCACCATCCGGGCGGGACCGATCCCGACTTCCTCTACGAGGCGTTGTACTCGCGGTATATCGACGAGTCCGGGTGGCAGAACCCGTTCGGATTCACCGACCGGAACATCGACACCCACCTCGTGGCGCAGCGAACCGCCGAGGGCGACGCGCGCCGCAAGGCGGTCACGGCGATGCTCGAGGCGATCGCGACCGAGCAGCCGTTCGTCCCGCTCTGTGTCCCCGAAGAGCATCGGGTCGTCAGGACGGACCGGTTCGACGGCTGGGACGGGGGTCACCCCGCGACTCGCCACGGCTATCTCGGCCTCGAGCCGGCCGCGGGCGTCGATACGCTTCGATTGGCCCATCTCGACGGCAGGCTCACGGAGAACTGTAATCCGATCGCGACCGACTATCGTGATCGTGGCACGATCACGGATCTGCTGTACGACTCGTTGGCGACCAAGAACGGCGACGGCCCTATCGAACCCTGGCTCGCCGAATCATGGGCGTGGAACGATCGGACCGTCGACATCACCCTTCGGGACGGTTGCGAGTTCCACGACGGGGAGCCGGTGACCGCCGACGACGTCGAGTTCACGTATCGGTTCCTCCAGGATACCTCGCTTGGCAACCACGGCACGCCCTCGCCGGCTCCCCTGTATCGGGGTCAGGTCGACGCCGTCGAGTCGGTCAAGAGTCGCACCGACCACCGCGTCGAACTCTCGGTCGAAACGTCGCCGGCGGTCGGTGCGCGTGCGCTTCTCGTCCCGATACTTCCTGCCCACCACTGGCGCGATCGGGCGGTCGACGTCGTTGGACCCGGCGGCCCCAGCGTCGCCCAGGGAACGACGGAGGCCGTCGCCACGAACAACATCCCGCCGATCGGGAGCGGCCCCTTCCAGTTCGGCGGGCGAACCGAGGGTGTCCAGCTGGTCCTCGAGCGGTTCGACGATCACTTCACGCGTCGCCCGGGGGTCGATCTCCCGGCACCGACCGTCGACGAGTGTCGTATCGACATCCACCCGAGCGGCGACACGGCGGCACAGGTAGTCGCGAACGGCGACGCCGACGCGACGAGCCTCCCGCTCGGCGCGGCCGATATCGACGGCGTCGAGACCCCCGCCGGAGTGGCGATGCGCGACGCGTCGTCGTGGACGTTCTACTGTCTCGGATTCAACACCCGCGACGCGCCGTTTAGCAACTACCGGTTTCGGCGGCTGCTCGCGCAGTTAGTCGACAAAGAGTGGCTCGTCGACGAGGTGTTCCACGGGCACGCCCGTCCCATCGCGACCCCGGTCACCGACGACTGGGTCCCCGAGAGCCTCGAGTGGCATGGCACCGATCCCGAAACACCGTTCCTGGGCTCGGAGGGCGAGGTCGATGTCGACGCGGCGAGGGCCGCGTTCGAAACCGCCGGCTTCCGATACGACGATTACGGCCGGCTTCGGGTTAGACAGTAACCAACCGATCACCGCGCTCGAGACGGAACGGGTACGCCGCGGCTGGTCGACTCGGCGTGGAGACAAAAACGAGACGAACGGCCGGTACCGTTAATCCTCGAGTGCGTCCGCGATGCGCTTCAGTGCGCGGGTTTGGTCACGGAGTTCGTCGCGCATCTGTCGGACCTCGCGGACGAGTTCCTCGTTGCTCTCGTCCTGACCGCCAGCGCCCGGCCCGCCGGGACCGGCACCGGGGCCGCCACCGCCCATCATGCCGCCCATCATCTGCGCGAACGGGTTGCCGCCCATGCCACCGGGGCCGCCGGGACCGCCACCGCCGCCGAACGGGCTCTCGGGTGGCTCACCCTCGCCGTCGCCTTCCTCGGCTCGCTTTTCGCGAATCTCCTCGACGCGTTCGCGGAAGGATTTCTCCTCGCTGTCCTCGCCTGCATCTCCGTCAGGGGAGTCGTTTTCGTCCGTCATACCATCGGATTCCGGTGCGTGAGGGAAAAGGGTTGCCATGTTTCGAATGCCCGCACCGACCGGCTTCCCGATTCCGCGATCGCCCGGCGAGCAATGCCTGCACAAAACCGACCCGAGACGAACCGGTAGCTGGCGTATGGACGATAATCGTTCCCACCACCCCCCGATTAGCGGAGGCCTCGAGAGCCGATGGGATCACGACTGCGAAGCCACCCCGACTGGAAGCGGCGTCGCCGGGTCGGAGCGAACGGAGCAGCGTGAATCGGTGGCCGCGGGACCGGGGTCGCCGCCCGGTCTCGAAACGGAACGTGAACGCGCGTATCCCCACTGTGTCTACCAGCCGGACGGTGACGGCGGCTGGAGCGTCACGATGCCGATCAATATGCACGTCACCGCCCCGGGTGAGCAACGAGCGCTCGCCGCGATCGACGCCGAACTGGTCGGCCTCGAGAACCCGCGCTGGACCCGCGTTCTTCCGGACGCACCGATCGCAGCGTGGGACAGCGACGACGACCAACTCGTTGCTCCGGACCGCTCGGTTCGCCGGCCGCGGCTGGGCGACGCGTGGACGCACGTCCACGTCTGGGAACTCGACGCGGATCGAGTGGCGCTCCACGCACACCTGGACGTCATCGACCTCGAGTACGCGTATTTGCACCGCGGCGACGGCTATCACGTTGCCACGCGGCGGGTCCGCGAGCACCTTTCGGGAGATAACTGGAGACGGGAAACGCCCTACCGTATCGAGTACGGCATCGAGGCGGAAACCCGAGCGGACTGGGGTCCGACGGGGGATACGAAACTCGAGTACGCCCCCGACTGATCGGGCCACGCACGGCCGTCGAGTCGCCGAAACGGCGCTCCGAGTGCGCCGCCGAGCGAGCGTTAGCCGAAGGAGCCGAGCGATGACTGAAGGCTCCGGTCCGACCTGCCCGTCTCGAGGTCGTAGCCGACCAGATCGCGCATGTCGACGGCATAGGTCGTCCCGCCGTTCACGAGGACCAGCAGTCGACCTTTGACGCCGACGACGGTCCCCGAGGCGATCGTCTCGCGGACCGGGCGGGTCTCGAGGGCCATCCCGTAGTCGAACTCGAACCGGTCGATCACGTCGAACTCCCGGAGAGCAGCTGCCCAGGCGGTTTCGTCGACCGCGGCCGCGAGCGCGGCGACCTTCGGCCCGGTTCGAACGCGGTCGACGAGCCGGGTCGCGATGTCGGCCTCGAGTTCGCGGGCGACCCGACCGTTCGAGACGGTGTGAACGTGGGCCGCGCGGTCGGCTCCCTGCTCGCGCAGGCGGGTCTCGAGCCGTCGGCGTTTCGTGACGCCGACCTTGAACGTCTCCGGGGCGAAGGCCGCGATGTAGACCGCGTGTTCCTCGTCACAGTCCATCTCGTCTTTCAGGCAGGTCCCGGTACAGCGCGCACAGACCCACGTGTTCGTGTGGTAGTCGCAGTAGGGTGCCGACGGCCGGTCACAGGAGACGTGGGTGCCGTCGGCGACGGCACCGGCACAGTGGCGGTCACCGAGCGCGTACGCGAGGTCGTCGCCGGCCGCGAGCGGACGGCGGTCGACGTCGCCGCTGCCGTCGCTGAGCAGCAGCGCCGAGCCCCGTCCGCTCGGTTCGTAGCCGACCAGTTGCACGGACTCGAGTTGGAACCCGACTCAAATAGACGTAGCGCTCTCGGGACGGACCCACTCCGTTCGGGTTTCGGCGTCAGGGGTGTATTTCCCGTCGCTCCCATCGCATACATACTGCTACGACGGTGACGGACGTCGGTCGTGCTGTATTCACGCCAACTTATGTAAAATATATAATATTTTGTGGCAGGTCGGGAGTGATCCTCTCGGAGCGATGAAAGACACACACTCCAACGGACGAGCGGATTCGATGGCGAACGATCGGCGAGCGGTTCTGCGGACGATCGGGCTGGCTGCGACATCGACCGGTCTCGTCGGCACGGCGGCCGCGGGTTCCGAGTCGGACGACGCAACCGATGCCGGACGCGACGGGACGGCCGACGCCCTCGTCGCGCTCACTCACGGCGTCGCGACCGGTGACGTCACGGCGACGACGGCGACGGTCTGGGGGCGGACGGCGGACGATGCGACCATCCATGTCGCATACGGTCATGCCGAGTCGTTCGACGACATCGGCTACGATCGGACGACGGTCGACGCCGAGACCGATCACACCGGCCACGTTCGACTCGAGGGACTCGAGCCCGGAACCCGGTATCGGTACCACGTCTGGGCAACGCGCTCCGAGACGACGTATCGACCGTTTCGCGGCGGGAACGTCGCCCGAGGAGGGCATTTCGAGAGCGGACCCGGGACCGAGCACTCGAACCGAAGCGATCGCGGGTCGGATGGAACCGACACCGCGGGTCACGACCCTCGAGAGAATCCGGGGGCGAGCCGTTCGGGCGACGACCCCCCGGCCGGTGGTGACGTGACCGGCGACCTGCTCCCCGACGCGATCGAACGCGGGATCTTCGTCACGGCACCGGCCCCCGACGACGATGCGAGCGTTACGTTCGCCTGGAGCGGCGACACGTGGGGGTACGGCGACGACCCGGTCGAGCCGCCGTTCCCGGGACTGCAGGCCATTGCAGACCGCAAGCCGGACTTCTTCCTCTATCACGGCGATACCATCTACGCCGATGCGGAGACGCCGGCCGGGACGATCACCAGACAGACCCCGCTCGACGATGCCCTCGAGATCTATCGGGCCAAGTACAAGGAAATGCGCGATCCGCCCGCGGAGGTCGCAGATCGGACGGGTTTACGCGAGTTGCTCGAGACGACATCAGTGTACACTGTCTGGGACGACCACGAGGTCGTCAACAACTTCGCGGGACCGATCGAGCCGCTGATGCCCGAGGGACGACGGGCCTTTCGCGAGTACTGGCCGCTCGATCGAGACGACGGGGCCGAACCCGGCGAGTCGAATCAGTTCTACGACTCGTTCCGCTGGGGGAGCCACGTCGAGTTGTTCCTCATCGACACTCGCCAGTACCGCGATCCGAACGTCAAACTCGAGTCGAAGACGCTGCTCGGCGCGACACAACTCGAGTGGCTGAAAGACGCGCTCGCCGACTCCGAGGCGACGTGGAAGGTCCTCGCCTCGCCGGCCCCGCTGGGATATCCGTCGGACTCGTGGGTGACGCCGGCCGATCGAACCGGCTACGAGGCGGAACTGCTCGACCTGCTCGAGTTCGTTCGGACGGAACCGATCTCGAACCTCGTCGTCGTCGCCGGCGACGTCCACAAGTCGGTCGTGGGGGCGTTCGATCCGGACGACGACGGCGAGTTCGAGTTCGTCGAGGCCATCGCGGGTCCATTGGGTGCGCCCGCGGGTGAGCCCGACGACCTGTATCCGCCGTTGAACCCGACGGAGTTCTTCGCCAAGGGCGAATACGCGAACTTCGGCACCGTCGACGTCGACGAATCAGGCGAGACCCTGACGATCGGCATCTACGACGAACAGGGGACTGAACAGTTCACCGAAACGTTCCGCGCTGCCGATATCGACGCCGGTACCGGACCTGAGCCGCCCGAGCGCATCGAAAGCACGTTCGACGAGGACGACGACGGCTGGCTCATCTCGCAGAACGGCGGGAGCGACCGTCCCGTGTACCGCGAGAGCGGCGGCACCCCCGGCGGACACGTGAGCGACGAGGAGAACCAGGGCGGCATCGCCTGGTACTATCAGGCTCCGTTCAAGTTCCTCGGCGACCGCGAGGCGTTCTACGGCGGCTCCCTCTCCTTCGACCTCCGGCAGGCCCGGGCTGACCGCCAGTTCGACGCCGAACCCGTCGAGGGCGGGGACGTGCTGCTCGCGGGCGGCGGCGCGAAACTCGTCTACGAGTTCCGCGGCCCCGAGCGCACACCGGGGACGGAATGGACCAGCTTCGAGGTGCCGCTGTCGGCCGATGCGACCTGGATCGATCTGACGAGCCAGGAACCGCTCGCGACCGAGGAACGGTTCCGAGCGGTCCTCGGAACCCTCGAGACCCTCCGAATCCGCGGCGAGTATCGGTCCGGCGACGATACGAGTTTCCTCGACAACGTCGTCCTCTCGAAGTAACGCGCCACCGCGATCGAGCGCGGGTCACGGAGAAGACCTATGCGTCACGGGGCCAAACCCCCCGTTCATGACCCTCGAGGGTGCACTCGAGACGACGGCGGACGGAGCCAGAGACGCTGTACTGTTCGTGTTTACCGTCACCAATACCGGCGATGAGCCCGTCGAGCTCTCGTTTACGGACGGCTGTAAGGCGGAGTTCGTGCTCGTCGACGACGGAAACGAGGTCTGGCGGTTCAGCGACGGACGCATGTTCGCGCAGGTGCTCAGTTCGGCTGAACTCGACCCCGGCGAAACAACGACTTACGAGGCGGAGTGGTCCGACCCCGACCCGGGCGAGTACACTGCGATCGCGACGTTGCAGGCTCGGAAGCGGGACTGCGAGGCGACGACCACGGTCACCGTCGTGGAATGAGCGGCCGGGACACGCCGGTCGGAACGACGACTGCGGCTCGCATTGGTTCGTCTTTACGGAATCAGTTTTAGAGAAACAAAAACTCTGTTTCAGCCGTCGAAGAGGAACTATTGTGCTTCTCCATAGGGTATATACCGGCCCCGTCCGAACGGTCGATCATGCAAGCGCTGGTCATCGCGGCACACGGATCGCATCTGAATCCGGATGCTTCGGACCCGACCTACGCCCACGCGGACACGATCCGCGAGACGGGCGCGTTCGACGAGGTCCGCGAAGCGTTCTGGAAGGAGGAACCCCACTTCCGCGAGGTGATCCGAACGCTCGAGTCCGACGAGGTGTTCGTCGTTCCCCTCTTTATCAGCGAGGGGTACTTCACCGAACAGGTCATCCCGCGAGAGCTCCGGCTCGACGACTGGGACCCAGACAAATGGGAGTCAGACGGTACCAGCGCCTCCCAGGCCACGCTCGAGGCGACTGACGTCGGGAAGACCATCCACTACTGCGGGCCGGTCGGGACTCACGACGCGATGACGGACGTGATCGTCCAGCGGGCCGAAACCGCGATGGAGGACCCTAACGTCGGGGATGGCGTCGGTCTCTCGGTCGTCGGCCACGGCACCGAGCGCAACGAGAACTCCGCGAAGGCCATCGAGTACCACAGCGACCGTATCGCCGAGCGCAACCGCTTCGACGAGGTGAAGGCGCTGTTCATGGACGAGGAACCGGAGGTCGACGACGTCACTGACTACTTCGAGAGCGACGACATCGTCGTCGTACCCCTCTTCATCGCCGACGGCTACCACACGCAGGAGGACATTCCCGAGGACATGGGCCTGACTGAGGACTATCGGCTCGGCTGGGACGTCCCGGCCGCGGTCGACGGCCACCGCATCTGGTACACCGGTGCCGTCGGGACCGAAGACCTGATGGCTGACGTCGTCCTCGAGCGGGCGGCCGACGCCGGGGCCGACATCGGCGATGCCCGCGAAGCGGTCCGCCGACTGGCCGCCTCGGCCGCCGAGGCCGGAACTGACTCGAGCCCGGAGCCGAACGCGGGCGCAGGCGCGGGTGACTGACGTGTCGGTGGCGACCGACGATATCGAGGCGCTGCTCGAACGCGCGTCCGACGGCGTCGCGTTCGACGGCCTGCACGTCACGGAAACGGACGGCGAGTACGCACTCGAGACGCCGGGCAACGAGTGGACCGGTCTCGACGACGCCGCGCTCCGGCGGGCGCTCGACTCCGTGGCGTCGTACGTCACGAACTGGCGCTACTGGCAGGAGACCGTCGGCGGTGAGGGGACCGCCCGCCGGGCCTTCCTCCGGTGGTGCGAGCGCGCGCCGTTGGCGGACGCCGACCCGGACGCGGCTCCGACCGGCCCCCGGACCGGCGGAGCCGACGATGCGGACGACCGCCCGAGTCCACTCGCCGTCACGGACCGGTACGACGCGCTCCGCGACGGCATCGACCGCGAGTGGGGGCAGCTCTCTATTACGGCCCGCTTCGTCGATATCGACGCTCCCGACGGCGAGCGCGTCTACGATCTCTGGCACGTCGAGGACGCCGGCAGCGATCTCGCCGACCTCGAGATTCACGACGACCCACGCGACGCACGCGAACTCGCGACGTACGACGAGGACGGCCGCTACCGCCCACTGAAGACCGCGCCGACGCTGCCCGGTGGCTGGGCCTTTACCGGCCTCTCGGGCGCGGAACTCGTCGAGACGGTCGAGTTCTTCTATCCCGCGACGGTCGCCAACTGGCACCGCGAACTGAGCGGGAACCTGGACGTCGACCACTGGCTCGAGACCGCCGAGCGACAGACGGGCATCTACGACGTGATCGACGAACTCCCCCGCGAGGCCGTCGAATGGATGACCGAGGCCTGCTGTGTGGATTCCCAGTGTCTCCGCCGCCGAGAGTGGCAGTACGAGGCGGGCGACGACCTCGCCGTCGACGGCGGCGACGGACCGTTCCCCTGTCGCGAGCCGTGTTCACTCGTCGTCGCCGCCGCCCGCAAGTGGGCCACCCTCGAGTCCGAGGACGAGCACACCTACGAACTCGAGTTGACGACGAGCGAACTGAACCAACTCGAGGAACTCATCGATGCAGTCGCGGAGGGCCGTACCGACGAGATCCGTGAGGCCGATGTCTACGACGGCGCGAACCGCTACCGGGCGCGATATCTCCGCGCCAAACGGTTCGACGACGAGGGCGATCTCGAGGCGACACGGGTCGACGACTGACGACCGATCGGTGCCACCGCGACTCCGACTCCGGTTCTCGTCCGCCGGCCACGAACGTCATTTCACGTCCGGGAGCCGGCGAGTTACTGTCCCAGCAAGAACAGCGCCACGAGAACGCCGCCGCCGACGATTCCCAGGCCGGCGGTCGCGACGGGACCGCCGATCATCGCCGTCGTCAGCCCCGCGACGCCGACCGCGACCGCGCCGAGTGCGAGGACGACGAGCGTCGCCGGCTCGACCGCAGTCACAGCGGCACACCGGTCGACGGCTCGGTCGAACGCCGTCGGCTCGGGGTCCGATCGCGCGGGTTCGGCGAGGGATTCGTCGACGTCGACGCCCGGCGGCCCGGGCTCGACGGTGACGGCGATCGAGACCGATTCGGAACCGTAGCCGGTCAGCACCTCGAGACGGCCATCGACGGGGCAGTCGATGGCATCGGCGGCGACGGTGATCGGAACGCGCGTGACGGTCTCGGGTTCGACGTAATAGTTCGATTCCCCGAGCGATGCGATCCGTTCGAGGTCACCGTCGAGACGGCAGTGGACGTGTGCGGGCGTCTCGTGGCCGTACAACAGGACCGAAAACGACGCGCTGGTTTCGAGCGTTCCGCTCGTCGCCTCGAGCGCCTCGGCGGCCCCACGGTTGACGTGGACGGAGACCTCGGTGCCGGACATAATCAGTGGGGCCGCTCAGGCCGGCGTCTCCTCTCGCATATCCGGCGGCAGCAGGTTCGGAATGCCGTCCTCGATCGGGTAGGCTTCGCCACACTCGGTACAGACGAGATCGCCGCCGACGACCTCCTCGCCGTCGTACTCGGCGTCCTCGAGTTCCAGGTCGTGTTTGTCGAGCGGGCAGCAGAGAATCTCCAGTAACGACTCCTTCATACTACGTAGGCTTGCCGCCGACAGCAAAAGGTTTCGGGAACGACGTGAGCGGATCGCTCGCGACCCGTCGCCGGAGCCTAGCGGTAATCAGCGGAAGAATCCCGGCGATTACGCCGGAGAGAACGTTACTCGTATGGGTTCTCGACGACGACGGTCTCCTCGCGGCCGGGGCCGACGCCGACGGCGTAGATCGGGGCGTCGAGTTCGTCGCTGATGTACTCGAGGTACGTGCGTGCGTTCTCCGGTATCGCCTCGTACCCGTCCTCGGCGACCGCAGTCCAGTCGACGTCGGGCCAGCCGTCGAACGACTTGAACGTGGCTTCACAGCGGCCCCACTGTTCGGTCGTCGGTGGCATGGTGAAGATTTCCTCGCCGTCGAACTCGTAGCTGTGTCCGACTTCGACCGTGTCGAGGCCGGACAGGACGTCGATGTGGTTGACCGCGAGTCCGGTAAAGCCGTTCGCGCGAGCCGCGTGGCGTAGCATCGGCATGTCAAGCCAGCCGACCCGTCGCGGGCGGCCGGTGACGGTGCCGTACTCCCCGCCTTCGTCGCGGATGGCGGTCGCGAGCGCCTCCTCGTCCGCGCCCGCGCCGTCGGCCGCGTCGTAGTCCGGCGTCTGTCCCTCGACCCCTCCGAGCTCGGTCGGGAGCGGCCCGGTCCCGACGCGCGAGAGATAGGCCTTGACGATGCCGATGACCTCGCCGTCCCCGATGACGGTCGGTCCGAGTCCGGTGCCGACGGTCGCGCCGCCCGCAGTCGGGTTCGACGAGGTGACGTAGGGGTAGACCCCGTGGTCGATGTCGAGGGAGGTTCCCTGTGCACCCTCGAGCATGACGTTGTCGCCGGCGTCGATCCGGTTCTGGAGGAAGGTCCCGCAGTCGACGGTCATCCCCTCTTCGGCGAGGCGCTCGCCGTACTCGCGGTAGGTTTCGTAGAGGTGATCGATATCGAACTCCTCGCCGGTCTCCTTGTCGAAGACCTCCTCGGCGAGGGCTTTCTTCTGGGGAACGACGTACTCGAGGCGTTCGCGGAGCGTGTCGGGATCGAGCAGATCGCCCACACGGACGCCGCGACGGCCGGCCTTGTCCTCGTAGGTCGGACCGATCCCACGCTTGGTCGTCCCGGCGGCGAGGTCCTCCTTCTCTTCCTCCTCGATGCCGTCGAGCGCGCGATGATAGGGGAGAATGACGTGGGCGCGCTCGGAGACCCGGACGTCCGGCTCGAGACCGCGTTCGCGGAGGGTATCGATCTCGTCGAACAGCGTCTCGGGGTTGACGACGCAACCGTTGCCGAGAACGCCGATCTTGCCGCGAACGGCTCCCGACGGCACCAGCGACAGTTTGTACTTCTCGCCGTCGTGGACGACGGTATGTCCAGCGTTGTCGCCGCCCTGATACCGGGCAACGACATCGGCGGCGTCGCCGTAGAGGTCGACGACCCCACCCTTGCCTTCGTCGCCGAGTTGCGACCCGACGATAGTGACGGTCATAACAGCGGCGGATTCTTCCCGGGCCGATAAACAGATTTCGGTATACGGGTGACTGACAGGCAGCATCCGGAGTCGGCCGGGATATGCCACGTCGCTCGGTCCGATAGCTACCAGTATATATGGGTGCAGGCACAAGGGGGAGTACACGATCCGGACAACCGTTCCACGGTCGACCCCGGAACCGACCGACAGCGCAGTCCGCTGCCCCCCGTGACCGGGTGCGGACCCCTGCCGGACGGAGCCCAACCGGCCGGCCGATCCCGTGAATCGCCGGGATCGGAAATGTTAACTACTGACAGGAACGGACTGCTAGTCGAGACCGGTCCGTTCAGTTCCCGAGAGTAACTTTTAAAAGGCCCAAAGACAAGTTAACAAATGCCATGATAGATAGGCTTGAGAAGGAAGTCGATATGCTGGAACGTCATCTCCAGGTCCTGAAGATGGTCATCGAGAACGAACCGATCGGGATCGTCAAAATGTCCAACGAGACCGGATATCCCCACCACAAGGTTCGTTACTCGCTTCGGGTCCTCGAAGAGGAGAACCTGATCGAACCCTCGAGTCAGGGTGCGATCAAGACCGAGCGGACCGTGGAGTTCGTCGACGAACTCGACGGCAAGATCGACGACATCGTCGAGAAACTCGACGGGATGAAGATCGAAGACGTCGCGGAGATCGAAGGGTAGTCTCTCGTCCAGTTCGGACGCTGTCGCCCGTCCCCGAGATCGGCAGCCCGCGCGTTGCCGACTCGCTGACGACCGTCTCGCGTTTTTCTTCCCCTGAGCGCCCGCTTTCGTCTCGGTTTCGTCGCCACGGGCCACCGATCGAGACGGCCGCGTCAGCCATCGGACACCCATCGCTCGAGCGGCGTTCGCTGCCGTCCTACTTGTCCGAAACGCCGGCAATCAGAGTCCGTGCTCGCCGACTACAGTTCGGGGACGTTCATGTGGAATCCCTCCGACCGTGATTCGACGAGACAGAGGTGGTAGCCGTCCTTGCGCGAGAGGTTGACGTAACTCAGCTTCGAGCCGCGGCTGAGGAAGCCGCCGCTGGTCGCCTCCTCGGCCACCTCGAGCGCGCCGGGCTCGAAGTAACTCGAGGTGACGGCGAACGCCGCCGCGAGGTCCGGGTAGTTGGCCTTGATCGCGGAGGCGGCCTCCTCCAATCCCTCGAGCATTCCCTTCGTCGCCGGTTCCCGTGAATCGTTGAGCGTAACGAGGACCAACGGATTTCCCATCTTGTCGAACGCGACGATATCGAAGGTCAGTTCGTCGGGCACGTCCTCGGTGTCGTCGTTCTCGAGCGAGATCGTCGCGTCGAGCTCGGCCCGATCGATACGGGGAATGGCGTCGTAGAGGTCGCCCAGACTGTCCGCGTTACCGGTATCACGAATCTCGTAGAGGACGACCTCGGTGAGCCAGTCGACGAACCGAAACTCCATCGAAGACGGGAGGAAGTCCGCGTACGGCTCCCCGTCGACCGCGGTAGCGGCCGAGTCGAACTGCGTGTGATGCTCGAGTCGGAGGTTCGACGCGACCTCGCTGTGGTCGGCGTCGCCGTCGTGAGCCGTCTCGAGGGTCGGTCGACTCTTCGAGGCGTACCGCACGAAGAGGTTCGTCCCCGAAAGCGCCTGCTGGGCCGAGAGCTGCGTCTCGGCGGCTCCCCCGGAGTCCGCGGCGTCGGCGGTCCGCTCGCGTTCGCGTTCCAGTTCCGTCTCGAGGTCCTCGATACGGGACTGGAGGCGCTCGACCGTCGCGGACAGGTCGTCGTTCGTCGACCGCAGCCGGTCACGTTCGGCCTCGAGTTCCTCGGCCTTCGTCGCGAGGGCGTCGCGTTGCTCCTGGAGCGTCTCGAGTTTCTCGGTGAGCGCGTCGATCCGCTGTTGCTTCCGATCGGCGGCCCGTCCGTCGGTCGACGACTCCGACTGGGTGGGTGACATCCGCTGGCGGCCCCCCGTCTGGGAGCGCTCCGCGTGCGTCTCGGCCGTCGTCGACTCCGCCGTCCGGCCCCCGTTTCGTGAGCCGGTCCGTTGTCCGTCCGATGTGGGGGCGTTCGTGGCGTCCGTCTCCGCCGACGATGCGGCCGATCGACCCGTCCGCGTCCGACGGCTGTCACTGCTCGAACCCGTTTCAGCCGCCGACTCGCTGTCGTCGGGATCGATCGACGGAATGCGTCGCGTCTCCCGCCATGCTTCCTCGCGTTCGAGCTGTTCGTCGAGATAGCCGTCCTCGTCGTCCTCGGAAGTGGCACCGGAATCGGCGGTGGATTCCTCGGTCGTCGGTCCGTCCGCCGGCCCGTCGTCCCCGTCCTCGTCGACCCAGGAGATATCGTTGCGCTCTAACTCCTCGGCCGCCGCCTCGACCTCCGCGAGGTCGGGACTCGAGTCCGACGCCGCCTCGCCGTGGGCGTCGGTCTTGGATTCGGACTCGGACTCGGGTTCCGCCTCGTCGGCGGGAGTGACATCGATGCTGACGTTGGCTCCGCCGTCGTCGGCCGCGCTCGACGCGGTATCGGCCGTCCCGGACTCGCTTGTCGGCGAGTCAGTCCCCGCGGAGTCGTCAGTCGACGGCTCCGGCGCGTCGTCGGTCGCGGGTGCGGTCGTGCCGTCGGCGGTCGCTCGCGCGTCCCGTTGGACGCGTTCGGTTGCCCCCTGCTCCCGGCGATCGACGGAGCCGTCCGACGGCACCGACCCTTGGGATTGACCGGTCTCGGAAGCCGTGTCCGTCCCGGCAGATGGGTCGGTTTCAGAAGCCGTCCCGGCGGAGGAGAGGTCGGTCTCGGTGATTCCGCTCGAAACCGAGTCGGGCTCCGTCGCGGCGTCGTCGGCCGCCGTGATCCCCGATGCGTCGCCGGTCAGATCGATCTCCCCCGTCAGCGAGGACGGATCGTCCGCGGCCTCATCCTCGATCGAATCGCTTCCCGTCGCGCCGACGGTATCGGTCGACTCGGTACTCGAGATGTCGATCGGGTCGATCGCCGAATCCGCCGCACCGACGCCGGGTTCGGACTCGGGACTGTCGCCGCCAGGCGTGTCCTTCCCGGCGGCGGACGCGGCCGGATCGGTCCCCGGAACCGTTCCGGTCGCCGGACTTGAGTCGGAGCCGTCTGTCGACCCGTCCATGGGTTCGGGACCGGCGTTCGCGTCGTCCGTACCCGGCACGTCGGTCACCTCGATATCGACGTCGGTCACCTCGTAGATGCCGACTTCGTCGGCCGCTCGGTCGAAGGCCTCGTCGCCGGTGAGCAGCCGTTCGGCGTTGCCGATATAGGCGGCGGCCATCCGCCGACCGCCGTAGTAGACGGCGTAGTAGTCGCCGCTGAGGACGTTTTCGCTCAGTTCGACGTAGCCGGTAAACGAGCCGCTCTGGAGGGTGTTGTCCACCTCACGGAGCGGCGTCTCGTTCGTGTAATACTTCGCTCGTGGGTCACCGCCGCGTTCCTCCATTGCACAGAGCAGAGGAAGCGACGGGTGGGGGGCCTCGTACTGCGTGCCAGAGGCGGTTTCGAAGTCCTCGATATCGCCGTCGATGATGCCGATGATACGGCCGTTGAGCATGAATAGCCACGTGCCGACAGCCGACACGGCACCGGAGAAATCAGCGGCAGCGAGATCGGAGAGACCATCGAACCCACCGTTGAACGGGCGGGAGTCCCACTCCTCGACGCGCTCTTGCGTGCGCGGGTCCATAGTTCAACAAGCGAGAACCACACTAAATACGTTTCGCCTAGATACTGTCTATATTTTCGACTCCGCGTCCTCGGCGAGTTCCTTCATGCGTTTGCCGATCCGCCCGGCGCTCGAGAACTCGTCTTCGCTCATCGCGCTCGCGAGCGCGTTTCCGAGGACGAAGACCGCGTGTTTGTGTTCGCTTTTCGACTTGTGAACATGGGACGGATCGACATCGAGTTGACGATAGGGATCGAACAGCGTTTCGTCGACCTCCTCGCGATCCGAGAAGTACTCCATGATGACGACGAGTTCTTCGTGGAGCTCGAGGAGTTCGTCTTTATGCATACGTCCCGTTAGGGACGGTTTCGATTTAAGCGTTGTGTGGCCGAGTATCGCAAAAGCGACCCAATCCGTTCAGCGGTTCGGTCCGTCCGGTTCGCTGTCGTCACGATCGCGGACGGTGATGGCGAGCACGAGGACCCAACCGCCGAACGCGACGGCGGCACCGAACTCGGGTACGGCGAACCACGCGCCGGTGTCCGCCTCCCCGCCGAGCGACAGCAGCCACCCGAGCCAGACGAGGGGGTGGACAGTACCGAGTCCGACCGATGCGATCGCGAGACGGCCGTCGCCGGCCATTACCGCTCCGGTGCCGTAGACCCATCCCGCAAACGGGGCGATCCCGAAGACTGTCAGCGCCGCGATCCCGTGGAGACTCGTCTCGAGGTAGACGGCCGTATGCTCGAGAAAGAAGACACCGACACCGATCTGTCCGACGACCGCCGTCGCGAGCAGGACGACGCCGATGCGCTCGAGGACGTTCCGGCCCGCGATCCAGCACCGCCAGGCGAAAGGAAGCCCCAACAGCCCGCCGACGATCAGCCCGCCGTTGAAAAGCGGAGACGTGGGCGTCCCGTAGCGACCCATATCCGAGAGGGCGTGCTCCTGCCAGGTGAACGTCTCGGGCGACGCGACGATCGTCGCGATCGTGATCGCACCCAGCGAGACGATCGTGCCGGCGATCCCACAGTACGTCGCAAGCACTGTCCGCTCGGTCACACGTGATCTGGTATGGACACACGTATCAATATTTGGGACAGTGGCTCGAACGCGACCGCGTGTCACGGCTGACCGACGGAGAAACTATCGTCGCAACTGAACGTCAGTGCACACCTGATCGCACGACAGCGTTGCGATCAGTGTGTCAATCGGTTCAGTCGCGACTATACAGTCGATGGCGTTTCGAAACGGATCAGTCGGCACCCACGGGGGCTTCGTCCGTCTCCGGGTCCTCGCGATGGTCGGCGGGGAACCACGCGAGTTCGTGGTCGGCGGTGACGCGGACGACGACGCGCTCGTCCAGGTCGATCCGGTCGGAGTGGTTGTGCATGCACTCGATGGTCTCGCCGTCGTCGAGTTCCACGCGATAGAGGACCGTCGGGCCGAGATACCGACGGTACACGACGCGGCCGTCGGCCTCGGCTTCCGCGGCTGGGTAGGCCGTCACGTCGTCGGGTCGGACCAGCAGGTCGACGATGCTCCCGTCGTACTGGTGGGCGAGCCCGTGGACATCGTCGCGGAGCACGCGGCCGAGCGCGGTCTCGACGTGGTCGCCGTGGACCTCGCCCGGGAGGAAGCTGGCGTGACCGAGGAAGCCGGCCACGAACCGTGATTCGGGCTGCTGAAAGACCTGTTGTGGGGTGTCGATCTGCTCGATATCGCCGTCGTTCATCACGGCGACCCGGTCGGAGATCGATAGCGCCTCCTCCTGGTCGTGGGTGACCGAAATGGCGGTGACGCCGGTTTCCTTGATGATGCGACGGACCTCCTCGCGCATCTCGACGCGCAGATCCACGTCCAGGTTCGAAAACGGCTCGTCGAGCAACAGCATCTCGGGTTCCGGGGCCAGCGAGCGCGCGAGCGCGATCCGCTGTTGTTGCCCGCCCGAGAGTTCGTCCGGATAGTCATCGCCGTGGTCCGCGAGTCCGACGAGTTCGAGGAGTTCGTCGACGCGGGCGTCGCGTTCGGCGTCAGCCCACTCCTGAAGGCCGAAGGCGACGTTCTCGTGAGCGGTCAGATGGGGGAAAAGCGCGAAATCTTGAAAGACGACGCCGACGCCGCGTTCCTCCGGCGGGACGAACCGCCCATCACCGGCGACGGTCTCGTCTTGCAGTCGGACTTGTCCGGCGTTCGGCTTCTCGAGGCCGGCGATCAGGCGCAGCGTCGTGGTCTTCCCACAACCCGACGGGCCGAGCAGCGTCAGAATCTCGCCGTCGCGAACGGCCAGCGAGAGGTCTCCGATGACGTCCTCGCTACCGAACCGTTTCGCGATGCCGTCGAGTTCGAGGACCGACTCCGCGGTCGTCGGTGCCTGCGCTTCGTCCTCGACCGCCGTCGTGAGTAGTTGTCCGTTCGCCATAAATCGACTCCGGCGTCTGCCGGCGTATGTTCCTTTAGGCATGCCTAAATGCTTATAACTGCCGGTCCGATCCTGGGCGATGAAAACGAACGGAGACGGCTACAGTTCGACGCCGCTGGGGATCAGGCTGTGCTGGCGGAGCAAGCTTCCCTCATCGTCGTAGACGAGAAACGTCCCTTTGTCGTAGCTGACGAACGGGTCCCCGTCGAGCGTAATCGCGACCTCGTAACGACCCTCATCGTCGGCGGCATCCTCGCCGTACCCCCGTGCCGCGCGGATAAACTGGAGGACATCGTCGGCGTCCTCGTTGAGTTCGAGTATGAACTCGCCGGTGATGCGGTTGGTCACGCTCACTACCCCCGTGGTGTCGTCCCCGAGCGGTCCCTGCAGGCGGAGGGCCGCGTCCGTTTCGTTCGCCTCGAGAACGTCTCCGTCGGGACCAGTGAGGCGCTCGCGAAGCATGGTCGCCGGGCCGGTGAAATCGATCGATACCGATGGCTTCGCCGGCTCGCCGTCGGTTTCGACCCAGTCGATGTTGGTGACGTCTAACGTGAAGTGCTCGCGCCTCATTCCGTACCCGTCGCTTCGGACTCCCACGGTATGAACGTGACGCACGAAAAAAGACGGTCGACGGACAGTTCATCGAACGGACGGGTGGACACGGTCGCCCTCGAGCCGTCGGCGAGTCGAGAGCGGAACCGGCCGACCGTGCGCGGTGGGATGGCGATGTAGAAACCCTTTAGTCCCCGACGCGGGAAGTGAGCATGGGAAGCGCACGGCCGCAAATCCGACTGCGTCACCCCCTCTTTCGGGTGACTTGGGATTGCGGAAGTGCACGGCGAGAGCCAGTACTGTCGTTCGACAGTACACTGAGCGGTCAGTGCGATTCCTATCCTCAACAATGGCACGAATGCACACCCGCCGTCGCGGCTCGTCCGGTTCGGACAAGCCGTCGGCAGACGAACCGCCGGAGTGGAGCGACGTCGACCCTGAAGACATCGAAGACCGGGTCGTCGAACTAGCACAGCAGGGCCACGATCCCAGCCAGATCGGGATGAAGCTGCGTGACGAAGGCGTCACCGGCACCCCCATCCCCGACGTCAAGCTGGCAACCGGAAAGAAGATCACCGAGATCCTCGAGGAGAACGACGCGCGATCGGACATCCCCGAGGACCTCTGGAACCTGATGGAGCGCGCCGTGCGTCTGCGCGAGCACGTCCAGCAGAACCAGCAGGACCACCAGAACAAGCGCGCCCTGCAGAACACCGAAGCCAAGGTTCGTCGCCTGGTCAAGTATTACCGCGGCGACGAACTCGAGGCGGACTTCACCTATACGCCCGAGTTCGCGAAGGAACTCATCGAAGACGCCCAGTAACGTCAGATGTCCACCGAGGGTCGACCCGCCGAGCCGGCGTCCGCCACGAACGTCCTCGAGAGCGCTGGCTTCGTTCGCCTGATCGCTCGCGCCGACGGCGACGGGCTCGCGGCGAGCGGCCTCCTCGCGACCGCGTTGGCCGACCGCGGGACGCCGTTTCAGGTGACCGTCGGACGGACGGTCACGGAGCGCTCCGCGCGTGCTCGGACGCCGACGAACGAGGGCGACATCACGGTCGTCGTCGGCACCGCCGATACGGCAGCGGAGACCGACGACATCCGCCTCGCGGGGATCGACCGCCCGTCGACCCTCGAGGCCGTCGATCTCGTCCGCGAACTCGGCGCGACGCCGGACCCGGTGCTCGCGCTCGCCGGCGTCGTCGCCGGCGGGAGCGACCCCGGTGCGGGCGAGACCGAGTGGCTCCTCGAGACCGCGCTCGACCGCGGGCTCCTCGAGCAGCGGCCGGGCGTCGCGGTACCGACCGCCGACCCCGTCGACGGGCTCGCCCACTCGACGCGCGTACGCGCGCCGTGGTCGGGGGATCTCGCTGCGACGCGCGATGCGCTTTCGGGCGCCGTCGACGACGAACCCGACACGCTCGACGCGGACGATCACCGCGCGATCGCCTCGCTGGTCGCGCTCGACGCCGTCGGCGCCGCGGAGGCGACCGACGCCGCGGCCACATCGATCGGCCGACTACTCCGCCCGTACGCCACACCCAGCCATGCCGTCGCAACGCTCGGCGGCTTGGCCGACGTGCTCGAGGCGCTGGCTCGAACCCAGCCCGGTACGGGAACGGCGCTCGCGATGGGACACGATGTCCGCGACGCCGCACTCGACGCGTGGCGTGAGCGCGGCCGCCGCGCCCATGCGGCGCTCGAGGGCGCGTCGACCGGCCGCTACGACGGTCTGTTCGTCGTCGGCATCGACGACGGTCCTGTCGAGGCGGTCGCGGCGATTGCAGCGGCCTACCGGTCGCCGGAGCCGGTCGTTCTCACCGTCGGAAACGGCGAGGCGGCGATCGCGACCCGCGAACCCGACCCCCTCGGCGCGACCGTCGAGGGAATCGCGCGCGATCTCGAGGGGACGGAGCCGGATGCGGACGCGGCGGACGCCGACGGTACCGATGTCGAGTACGACATCGGCCGGCGGCGTGGCTACCTTCGGTACGACGGAGGCGTGGACGACTCGACGATCATCGCGGCAGCGAGGGACCTACTATGAGCCGGCGAGCGACGATTCGGACGGACCACGACGATGCGACGCTCGTCGCACGGGCGCTCGACCCGGACAACACCGACGAGATGACGACGACCGTCGAGCGCGACGGCAACGACCGCACAGGAACGGTCGTCACGCGGATCGACCGCGAGACGACCAGCGGCCTGCAGTCGACGGTCGATGACTACGTCGTCAACCTCACAGTCGCGATCGACGTCGCGTCGCAGGCGCGATCCGTACAGGACGACCGACCGACGGACACGGGACCTGTGTCCGACTACGATACCGACTCAGACACAACACACAATGAGTGAACGATCAGTTTCACGTGCGAAACAGGAAAAGCGGTGGTACACCGTTCTGGCACCCGAGCAGTTCGATCGCCAGGAACTCGGCGAAACCCCCGCTGACGAACCGGACAAAGTCTACGGCCGAACGCTCGAAACGACGCTCGGCGAACTCAACAACAACGCCAGCGAGAACAATACCAAGCTGACCTTCAAGATCACCGATGTCGGCAGCGACAGCGCGTACACGGAGTTCGTTGAACACTCCCTGACGCGGGACTACCTGCGCTCGCTGGTCCGTCGCGGTGCCTCGAAGATCGAGGCCTACGTCACCGTCCTCACGACGGACGACTACCGCGTTCAGATTCAGCCCGTCGCGTTCACGACCAAGAAGGCCGACGCGAGCCAGGAGAAGGCCATTCGCGAACGGATGGTCCAGATGATCGAAGAGGCGGCCGAGGAGCGTTCCTTCGAGGAACTCATCGACAGTGTCGTCGAGGGACGGCTCTCCTCCGGCATCTACGGCGAGGCCAAGACGATCTACCCGCTGCGCCGCGTCGAGATCCAGAAGGCCACCCTCGAGGCGCACCCCGAGGAAGTCGCCGAAGAGGAAGCGACCGCGGTCGACGTCGACGAAGACGACGTCTCCGCGGACTGATCGCGATCCGCGAGCCGACTCGAGTCTCGCCGGGGCGCGATTCGTTCTTTTGCAGTCGAACGCCGCGTAGCGCTCGCTGTCTTCGTGCGGGGACTCGACTGGGGAGTTACTCGACGACGATTTCGCCGATCATCTCGGCACCCTCGTGTGGGATACAGAAGTACTCGTAGGTCCCCGGCACCTCGAAGGTGTGTTCGAACGTATCGCGCGTTCCGAGGCGGCCGCCGCGGTCCTCCCAGGCCTCGTACGCGGCCGCTTGACTTTCGTAGCCGCCGGACGCGAAGTACTCGGCCTCGTCCGGAATGCCGCTCTCGTAGGCCGTGACGGTGTGGTCGGCCTCGCTGGTGTTCTTCCAGACGACCGTATCGCCGGCCGACACTTCGTAGACGGCGGGCGTGAACTCGGTGCGGTTCATACCGATGTGACACTCCTCGCCGCCACAGGGGTCGTCGTCGAACGCGCTGAGGACGGACGAACACCCGGCCAGGGTCGTTGAGAGCGCGGTTCCGACGGCGGCGAGACAGGCGCGCCGTTGCATACCGAAGCGTACGGAGAGTCGTGGTATAACCGCCCCGGTTCGGCTCTCGAAAACGCCGCCTGCGGAAACGAAAACACGTAAGGTAACGCCCCGCCGAATCCGGGCATATGCTTCCCCGGTTCGTCGGTCGGCTGGGTGTCGCCGACGCGGTGACGATCGCCAACGCCGCTCTGGGGTTCGTCGCGGTCGTCGTCGCGGTCGTCGACATCGATCTGGCCGCCCGCCTCATCCTGCTGGCGGCGATCGCGGACGGCCTCGACGGCATCCTCGCGCGTCGCTACGGCGGCACCGATGCCGGCCCCTATCTCGACTCGCTCGCTGACGTCGCCTCCTTCGCCGTCGCCCCCGCCGTCCTCTCCTTCGTCGTCGTTACCGACGGCTTCGGGATCGGGTTCGAGTCGATTACGCCCGAACTCCTCCTCGTGACGGTCGTCTGTGCACTGTTCGTCGCCATGGCGGTCACCCGCCTAGGGATGTATACCGCCTACGACATCGCCGGCAGCCACACCGAGGGCGTCCAGACGACGCTGGCCGCGACGGTGCTCGGCGCGGCGATTCTCGCGGGCGAGCTTCGGCCGTGGCTTGTCCTCGCAGTGACCGGTGCGTTCTGTTACCTGATGGTCTCGCGAATTCGGTACCCCGATCTCCTGGCTCGAGACGCCGCGATCATGGGTGTCGTCCACGCGCTCGCGATCCTCGTCCCCGATTTCGCCGGTCGAACGTTTCCCTACGCCCTCCTGACGCTCGGGCTGGCGTACATGACGTGCAGTCCCTGGTTGTACTGGGGCGACGCCGAACGGACCGGCGAGGTCGACGTGCATGGAAACGCTTAGGGCCGTGCTGACACGACCGTAGAGTATGTACACAGTCACGCGTCGGCGTCGTCCCGAGGTGGGACCATGAGCGAGGACGAGGCGAACGGTGACGACGCGGCCGACGAGGCCGAGCCGGACGGAACCGCCGTCGATCTCGACGCCATCGGCGAACGGCTCGACGCCGTGGCGGCCGACATCGAGGAACTCGAGTCGACCCTCGAAACGGCCGAGACCGAGGACGACTTAGACGTCGTCGAGGCCGATCTCGACTCCCTCCGCGCCGAACTCGAGAGCGTCGAGGTGCCGGAGCCGCCCGAGACCGACGAGGAGGAAGACGAGGACGAGGAACCCGCCCCCGAAGAGGAGCTGCAGGAGGAGTACGACGAACTGGAGAGCGATCTTTCCGATCTGGAGTCCGAACTGGACGACCAGCGCGGCCCCTACGGCGAGGACGTCGTGAGCGAAATCGACGACGCGAGCGACACGATCACGAGCACTCGCTGGACCGAAGAGGGCAACGCCGAACTGATCGAAGCGGTCGACGGCTTCCTCGACGAGGTCGCGGGACTGCTCGGGACATCAGTGGCGCTGGTCGACGAGGACGAGGCAGTCGCCGCCCAACTCGAGGCGACCCTCGACGACGCGGCCGACGCCGTGGCGGACGCTACCCTCGACGCCGACGACGACGCCGAAACGATCGCCGGACTGCTCGAGGCGACCGACGACCTCCAGAGCGAGATCGACGACGCGACCGAGTGGACCGACCTCGAGGTCCGCGAACAGCTCCGCCGGGAGGGCTACTACGACGTGCTCGACCACGTCAAGGACTTCCCGCCGGAGTGGCACGCACTCAAGGTCCACGAGAAGCAGGGCAACGTCGACCAGATCCTGCTCGCGCTCGAGACCTTCGACTCCGACTTCATGGAGGAGCACTGCATGGAGGCCTTAGAGCGGATGGGTCCCGAGGAGGCTATCGACCCGATGCTCCAGAAGGCCAACCGCCGCGATCAGGCCGCGATGCGTATCCTCGGCAAGATCGGCGTCGACGACGAAGAAATCGTCGACACGCTCGTCGACTACGTCGACTCCAACCCGAACCTCCAGCGGCCGGCGTTCCGCGCGCTCGGCGAAATCGGTGCCACGGACGCGGTCGAGCCGATCGCCCACCAACTCGTCGCCGACGAGGACGACGTCCGCAGCTGGGCTGCGCGCGCGCTCGGACTCATCGGCGACACGCGCGCCATCGACCCGCTCGCGGATGTCCTCGAAGACGACGAGGCCGACCGCGTCCGGGCCAGTGCCGCGTGGGCGCTCAACCGCATCGGCACCCAGGACGCGCTCGAGATCGTCGCCAACTACGACGACGATCGGGTCTATCTCGTCCAGGCCGAAGCCGAGGGCGTGGATCTCGAGCCCGCGGCCTGACGAACGACGGGCCGGAACCGATTCGATCCGCCCAGTCCGACCCACTCGTCCGCAGTTAGCGCGAGACGGTCGAATTCTCCCGCGGGTTTAAGTACGAAAGGGCGGCCAGACGGAGCGATGAACCTCCGGCGTGTGGCCCTCGTCGCGGCGTTCGCGTGTGGTCTCGTCGCCAGCACCGCGCTAGTCGCGGGCTTCGTCGCCGACGGAACGACGGTGGACGGCCGGCCAATCGCTCAAGCACCTGCCGGCCCGGGCGCGAACGCAACCGCCCTCGACTGTCCGTCCCGAGCGAGCGACGCGACGGCCACGAGCCCGACGACGACCGACACACCGGCACGACCGCGGATCGCCGCTCTCGCCCCGAATCCAGCGACCAACGGCAACGTCGGCGAGTTCATCGTCCTCGAGACCCCGCCCGATACGCGACTCGAGAACCTCTCCCTCACTGATGGCCACACGACGGCACCCCTCCCGAACGAGACGGTTTCCGGCCGCATCGCGCTGAGCACTGCCCCGAACGTCACGCGGACGCTGACCGACGCACCCGTCCTCGCACTCGCGGGCCGTCTTCGGCTCGCGAACGACGGTGACGAACTCCGACTCCAAAACGTCACGACCGAGATCGATTCGGTCTCCTACGACCGCGCGCCGACGGCAGCGCGGTGGTACCGAACGGAGCCGACTACCAACGGAGCGGGCGGCAGTAACGGCGGCCAGTGGTGGCCCACCGGCGCGACCTGTCTTCCCGTCGCGAGCACCGCGGTCGACGAGGCAACGGCGTTCGTCCTTCCCGACACCCCCGAGGTTCCGCGAGCGACGATCCGAACCGCGGACGACCGACTGCTGCTGGCGGGATACACCGTCACCTCCGACGCGATTGCCGCCGACCTCGTCGACGCGGCCGAACGCGGCGTCGATGTCGCCGTCCTCTTCGAGGCGAGCCCGGTCGGCGGCACGCCCACACCGACCGAGAGCGTCCTCGAGACGCTCGAGTCCGGTGGCGTCGACGTCCGGGTCATCGGCGGCGAGAACGCTCGCTACCGGTATCACCACCCGAAGTATGCCGTCGTCGACGACCACGTGCTGGTCACGACCGAAAACTGGAAACCCGCTGGCGTCGGCGGCGAGAGCAGTCGCGGCTGGGGGGTCCGTCTCGAAAGCGAGACGCTCGCAGCCCGACTCGCGACGGTTTTCAGCGCCGATTTCGAGGGCCGAGACACGACGGCCGGCAGTGCCTACCGCGCGAATGCCACGTTCGTCGACGATGAACCGCAGGGGCTCCCATCGGCGGAAGCCGATCCCGAGTTCCCGACGGCTCACGATCCGGCGACGGTCACGGTCGAGTCCGCCGAACTCCTGCTCGCGCCGGACAACGCCGACGCCCGGATGCAGGCATTGTTGGCCGACGCCGACGACGAGATCCTCGTCATCCAGCCCAGTATCAACGCCGACGTCTCACTGCTCGAGGCAACCCTTGCGGCGGCCCGCCGCGGCGTCGACGTCAAACTCCTGCTCGGCTCGACGTGGTACAACGCCGACGAAAACGAGGCGCTGGCCGCCGACCTCGAGCGAGTCGCCGACCGTGAGGACCTCCCGCTCGAGGTCCGCCTCGTCGAGGACACCGATCGGTTCGAGAAGATCCACGCCAAAGGCGTCGTGATCGATCGGGAGACGGCGATCGTGGGCAGTGCGAACTGGAATTCGAACTCGCTCGAGAACAATCGCGAAGTGCTCGTCGTGCTCCACGGTGTGGCGGCCGCGAATTACTATGCCGACGTATTCGACGCGGACTGGGCGGGCGACTCGTGGTCGCTCCCGATCGGCCTCGGCGTCGCGGTCGTCATCGCCCTCGCGGCCGGGGCGATCGTCGGCCGACGCTACGTCCGATTCGGTGATCGGGACGGGGCCGACGACCCCTGACCGGACGTGTCGTGCGGTGCAATCCGTTATTTCGGCGGTCGTTCTACCGAGTTCGGTTCAGCAGTCGCTCCCGATATCGCGCTGCAGCACGTATCTCTGTAGTAGTCAATACGGCCCGCCGACCACGATAGCAATCGCTCGTGGGTATTTGAGAGACGGGGTAGGTCAGTCAGGTGAACACACGTGGAAACCACGCCTGCTGAAAGGTAGCTGTCTGACCGTGCCGTCTCCTAGTTCTCCCCGCTCCCCCTACAAAACAGCACCGGTATACGGGTCCGGTAACCGACCCGACTCAGTCGGCCCGACCGCTGGCCTCGAGTTCGAGCAGTTCACAGCAGTCCTGCTCGGCATCGAAACAGTCGGGACACTGGGCGGGCCGGTCGATGATGGTGTCGAGGCGTTCCGCAACGGTATCGTCGATGACGCTTTCCAGTGCGCGAGCCTCGTCGCGAAACTCCTCGACCTCGAGGACGTTCGCGAGGAATCGCTCGATGATACAGTAGGTCTGGAGGGCGTTGTGTGCCCGTTCGAGTCCGTCGTCGGTCAGACTGGCACCTTTGTATTTCTCGTGGTCGACGAGTTCCCGCTCCTCGAGTTTGCCGATCATCTCGTTGACGCTGGCCGGACTCACCTCGAGGAGGTCCGCGAGCGTGCCGGTCGATGCGGGGCCGTCCTCGATGCGCTGGGCCAGATAGATCGCTTTGAGGTATTGATCTGCAGTGTTCATGCCATCCCTCCGTCGGTCGCGTTCCGTGCGGTGTCGGTTCCTCGCCGGCGTGCTCGCGGCCGGGCGTCGATGCGTGTCGCGGACGGTGTCAACGCGGTAACTGCGGTGGCCGCAATCGTGGCGCTCACCCCGATCATGCTCGCTGCTCCATGACCTCGGTCACTTCCTCGACGCCCTCTTTCTCCTCCTCGCGGATGCTGTACAGCGTCTCGAGCAGCCGCTCGCGGTCGACGGCGAACTCGGACTCGGAGGCCTCGATCGCTTCGATCAGGTCGTCGTAGAACTTGTAGGCCGTTTCCTCGTTAGCCAACTGGTCGTAGAGGACGCCGTCCGTATCCTCCGGCGGCCCGTACTGGGCGTCGACCAGTGCGTTGATCTCCTCGTATCCGACCGTTTCCGCCTCGAGATCGTCGATCAGCGCCTCGAGTCGCTCGCGGTGGTCGGCCGACTCCGTGGCGGCCTCCGCGAGTAACTCTTCCACCTCCTCGTCGAATTCCGCCCGCTCGTCGGGGGGCAGGGACTCGATGTGGTGGGCGGCGCGTGACTCGACGAGTTCCTCCAGCACGACCCCGATCTGGAGCAATCGGGTCAGCTGGTGGTCGCTCGAGACACGCTGTCCCAGGCTCATATCACGACAAGGGAGCCGTGGTTACTTAGTCGTCTCGGAGCACGGACGGGGACAACGCGAAACGGCGGTCGGGACAGGGAACCGACAGCGATCAGTCGCGCTGTCGGAGTCGAGCGCCGATCAGCTCCTCGAGGTCATCGCGGAGCTCGTCGACGTCGACCTCCTCGAGAACGGGCACGAAAAAGCCCTCGACGAGCATGTTACGCGCCGCTCGCGGGTCGACACCGCGGGAGGTCATGTAGAACAGATCTTCCGCGTCGATCTGACCGACCGTCGCGGAGTGGCTGGCCTCGGTGTCGTGGTTGTTGATGATCAGCTTCGGGGAGGCGTCGGCCTCGCTCTCGTCGCTGAGCATCAGCGTATTCTCGCGCTGGTAGGAGCTGGTGTCCCAGGCATCGGCACCGACGTCCTGGACGCCCTCGTAGACCGAGCGGGCGACGTCGTCAGTGACGCCGCGGGTGACGAGATCCGCGGTCGTGTGCTCGGCTCGGTGCCAGACCTTCGCGTCGAGATCGAAGTGTTGGTCGTTGTGGCCGTAGAACGCTCCGACGATCTGTGTCTCGGCGCTATCGCCGCTGAGCGTCGTCGAGACCTCCGTCTTCGTGAGTTGGGTCCCGAGGTTGCCCTCGATCCAGTCGATCGTGGCGTAGGTGTCGGCGACGCCGCGCTTGACGGTGAAGTTGTAGGCCTCCTCCGAGAGGTTCTGGAGGCTGCCGTACTGGACGTAACTGTTCTCGCCGGCGGCGACTTCGACGACGCCGCTGTAGTACTGTTCGTCCTGCTCGGCACCGGTCGACTGTCGCTCGAGGATCGTGACCGAGGACGATTCCTCGGTGACGACGAGCGTGTAGTTGAACAGCGAGCGGGAGTTCTGCTCGGTGCGGACGGTAACGTCCTCGGCGTCGACGCCTTCGGGGACGTAAATGACTGTCCCGGTGCTAAACAGTGCCGTCGAGAGCGCGGTTAGATAGTTCTCCTGCGGGTCGACGATACTGCCGAAGTGCTCCTTGAGGAGCTCCTCGTGCTCGGCGACGGCGTCGCTCCAGGCCAGGACCTCGGCCTCGTCGGGACCGACCTGATCCTTGTCCTCGGCCGCGTTGAGCGGATCGACGAGGGACTCGAAGTCCAGGTCGTGGAGGTTCGTCCAGTCCCGCCCCGGCGTCCGGATGACGTCGGGCATGTCGAGTTCCTCGAGGGCTTCGAGGGCCTCGAGACGGGTCTCCGTGAGCCAGTCGGGCTCGTTGAGGTCCCCGCTGATTTCGCGTACCTGTTCTTCGGTCAGATTGGCGTGTACCTGTGTTCCTGCGCTCATATTATCCGAGGCTCCCCTCCATCTCGAGTTCGATGAGACGGTTGAGTTCGACCGCGTACTCGATCGGCAGTTCCTCCGTGATCGGCTCGATGAAGCCGGCGACGATCATCTTCTTGGCGTCGTCGTCGTCCAGTCCGCGGGACTGGAGGTAGAAGATGTCCTCGTCGCCGATCTTGCCGACGGTCGCCTCGTGGGCGACATCGACCTTCGACTCCTCGATCTCCATGTACGGCATGGTGTCCGACGTGGACTCGTTGTCGAACATCAGGGCGTCACACTCGACGGCAGTGCTCGAGTTCTCCGCGCCGTCGGCGATGTGGACGAGCCCGCGGTAGTTGGTGCGGCCGCCGTCCTTGGAGATCGACTTGGACTCGATGGTCGAACTGGTCTCGGGCGCGTTGTGGTAGACCTTCGCGCCGGTGTCGATGTCCTGGCCCTCGCCCGCGAAGGCGATGGTGATGTGGGTGTCGGTCGACCCGCGGCCCTTGAGGATCGTACACGGGTAGAGCATGGTCGCTTTCGAGCCCATGCTGCCCGAGACCCACTCCATCGTGCCGTTTTCCTCGCAGATGGCGCGCTTGGTGTTGAGGTTGAAGGTGTTCTTCGACCAGTTCTGGACGGTCGAGTACTGGACGTGAGCGTCCTCGCCGACGAAGACCTCGACGCCGCCCGAGTGCAGGTTGTGGGTGCCGTACTTCGGCGCGGAACAGCCCTCGATGTAGTGGACTTCCGACCCTTCCTCGGCGATGATGAGCGTGTGCTCGAACTGGCCCATGCCCTCGGAATTCATTCGGAAGTAGGCCTGGACGGGCATCTCGACGGTGACGTCCTCGGGGACGTAGACGAAGCTCCCGCCGGACCAGACGGCCCCGTGCAAGGCGGCGAACTTGTTGTCGCTCGGCGGCACGCAGGTCGTCATGAAGTGCTCTTTGACGAGTTCGGGATGCTCCCGAACGGCCTCATCCATGTTACAGAAGATGACGCCTTTCTCCTCCCACTGCTCTTGCATGTTCTGGTAGACGACCTCGGACTCGTACTGGGCACCGACGCCCGAG
The DNA here is from genome assembly GCF_005890195.1 of Natrinema pallidum. Taxonomy (NCBI): domain Archaea; kingdom Methanobacteriati; phylum Methanobacteriota; class Halobacteria; order Halobacteriales; family Natrialbaceae; genus Natrinema; species Natrinema pallidum. Next base: position 2,540,409 of record NZ_CP040637.1, read on the forward strand.
AGGGCGTTCTTCTCCGCTTCCGGGATGCCCAGCTTGTCGAACGTGTCCTTGATCTCGTCGGGCAGCTCCGTCCAGTCGTCGACGCCTTCGCGCTTGTCGACGTCCGGTCGGATATACGGGATGATCTCTTCGACGTCGAGTTCGGAGAGATCGGGCATGCCGGGCCAGTCGGACGGCATCGGCATGTTGTGGTACTGCTCGAGCGCACGCAGGCGACGCTCGAGCATCCAGTCGGGCTCGTCCTTGTCCTCGGAGATCATGCGAATGACCTCCTCGGTCAGGCCTTTCCCGGATCGGACCGCGGCGTTCTCTTCCTTCTTGAACTCGAACCGGGCCTCGGTGTCTGTCTCTTGTAGGTGGTCTTGATCGGAACTCATTGGTTGATGTAGTTGTGGTTACGGCTGTAGCGTTATTACGGTTGTTCTAGTCGAATCCGGTTACGCGGTGCCGTAGACTTCCTCGCGGACCCAGTCGTACCCCTTGTCCTCGAGCTTCTCGGCGAGTTCGGGCCCGCCGCTCTTGGCGATCTGGCCGTCGAGCATTACGTGGACGTGATCGGGCTCGACGTAGTCGAGGATGCGCTGATAGTGGGTGATCTGCAGGACGCCGGTGCCTTGCTCGTCGCGCAGGGCGTTGATCCCGTTGGACACGTCCTGCAGGCGGTCGATGTCGAGCCCGGAGTCGATCTCGTCGAGGACGGCGATCGAGGGCTCGAGGATGGCGGCCTGTAGCACTTCGTTCTGTTTCTTCTCCCCGCCGGAGAACCCGGCGTTGAGGTAGCGCTGGGCGAACTTTTCGTCCATCTCCAGTTGCTCCATCTTCTCCTGGAGAATTTGCTGGAACTCGGCGACGCCGATTTCGCCCTCATCCGCGGGGCCTTCCATCGGCGAGGACTCGAAGCCCTCGTCGTCCGCCGCGTCGGACTCGTCATCCTCCTCGTCCTCGAAGAGTTCCTCGCGCTCCTCGATCTTGGCGTTCAGCGCCGTTCTGAGGAAGTTCGTCATCGTAACGCCCTCGATCTCCGCGGGATACTGGAAGCCGAGGAAGATACCGAGCGCGGCGCGTTCGTTCGGCTCGAGATCGAGGAGGTTCCAGGTACGCTGATCCTCGTCGATCTCGATATTTTCGCCGAACTCGTCGTCTTCGAGGTGAAGCAGGACGTCGCCCTCGGTGACCTCGTAGGCCGGGTGGCCGGCGATGACCTTCGCGGTCGTCGACTTCCCGGAGCCGTTCGGTCCCATCAGCGCGTGGATCTCGTCCGACTGAACCTCAAGGTTGACGCCCTCGAGAATGGTCTCGTCGCCCTCCGCTACTTCCGCATGCAGATTGTTGAGTTCGAGGCGTGCCATAGTATTCTGTCGTCTGGACAGTGGGTCGTATGACTGATAACGGTTTCGTATCCAATTGGATACAGTCCCGCAGAGTCAAAATAAGTTTTTGATTCGGAAACCACGGTTCGGGTAGTCCGATACGGGACCGTGATACGGCATCCGGATTTCGTCGGAGAAGCGGGCTTCAGATCGGCGTTACGTACCGATTCCCCGGATCGGACCGGTCGCAGTCAGTCGTTTAATTCACATGAACGAGTCGAGCCCCTTCTGCTCCTGCCCGCTTTTCACTTCGTCCCACGAGATATCCAGTGCTTCGAGGATGCGCTCGATCGGCCCCTGCAGCGTCTTCTCGAGCATCTTGTCGTAGTCGACTTCGAACGCCTCGGGGATCTGGTCTTCGTACTCGAAGCAGATGACATCGGGGTCGCGCTTGAACGCACCGTAGCGGGGGTCGGTGCGGGCGTCGAATCCCTCCTCGGCTTCAAGGCGTTCGAAGAAGGACGGATCGACGCGGTCGAGATAGAGTCGCTTGGGTTTGCTCCCGCGCTGGAAGTTGGTTCCGAGCAGGAGGTTGGCGTACTTCGCGCCCCGGACCTGGGCCGTGTCGGTGTCGTAATTGTCGAGTCGTTTCCCGATCCCGCCGGGAATCGCGATCTCCTCGAGGGAGATGTCGCCCGCCAACACGTCTTCGATGACGCCGTTGACGTACTCCTTGGCACCCTCGACATCGCCCTCGCGGACGATCATCTCGATGACGCGGTGCTGGACCTCCTTGGTGATCGGCGCGATATCGGACCGCTGGTACTCGAAGCCGACGATGTCGATGTCGTTGACGTCCTTGCCCTCCTTCCAGGTGATGTGGCCCGCGTAGCGTTTCTTTTTGCCCGCCTGGAAGAACCGCCGGTAGAGTTTTTCGAACTCGATCTGGAAGCGATGGAACTCGGCACCTAGTTCTTCGCGCGCAAAATCGTCGTACCGACCGTTGATGTGGTCTTCGAGGTCGAACGACGTTTCGATAGCTTCCGCTTTCGATACGTCGGTACCGAGTTCGAGCATGACGCTGTCGGTGTCGCCGTAGGTAACCTCGTAGCCTTCCTCGGTAGCGGCGGTCTCGGTAAACTCGATGACTTCGCGACCAGTGGCAGTGATGGCAGATGCTGCTTCCTTGTCGTACAGGCGGAACTGCTCCCAACCCGAGACGCCGTACAGCGATTGACCGACGAACTGGAACTTCCCGTTTCGGCCGGCGAGCAGCGTGTGGTTGTCCTCGACGGTAACGCAGTAAACACCGTCGTCAGCAGTACTTCGAGACGCACTTCGGTGCATTCGAAGCGTGTTTTTCGAGCCCTCAGTGACGTAGATGCGCCACGAGCCGCTATCACGATTGTAGTTTGCTGTTACGCCGAGATGTGCACAGAGACGGAGAACGTCGTCCCGAAGCCGGTCGCTCGAGGTCGTATACCGCCAGGAGTTTGCCTGCCGATCGCCATCGCCGTTGATGAGTACCTCGAGGAACCGTCGTTTCTGTTGGCTGCTGCACTCGAAGACAAACTCGGGGATTCGCTTCTCGAAACTGCCGTCGCCACAGTGCGACGTCAATAGATCACCGAGGAGTTTCGATGTGACCGTGTAACATCGATCATCGACGTAGTAGTCGAACTCCATGTCATCGAGCAAGTCGCCGATCGTCGCGTGGTGGTCAACGCCGCCGTCGGCAACCGGCAGTTTGTCCTGTGCCAGGGTTACCGTCGTTGCCGAACCGCGGAAATTCTCGCCGAACTGCTTGTCTTCGGACGTATAGACGTTTCCTTCCGTTACGAACCATGCAAGCAGGTCGAGGAAATCGTCTCCATCGTAGGTCCGGGGAATCCATTTCCGTCCGGATTCCCGGTGAATGAAACTCATCTCACAGACCTCTTCGATGTACTCTCGGTGTTCCTCGAACTCCTCGTCCGTGAAGACGTACCCCGTTTTGCCGACATCAGCTTTCGGGACACGACGCGGCGTCCAGCCTAATTCCGCCGTGAACGTACGGCCGTGAACGGACGGCCTGACCCACACTTCGTATTCGCCGTCGATCAGTTCCGTGAGATCGACCTCCTCGAGCGTGTCTCCGTCGGGGCCCGCCCACCCGTGAGGGAGTTCATAGTTCGTCGCTCGGTCGAGGTTTCCGGCCTCGACAAAGCTGTACTCGTCGTCCGTGATCCCGTTTGTCTCGTTCTTTCGGACGAGCATGCGGTGATTCGGCGTGACGCGGAAGTCTATCTTGCTCGTCTCGATATCGATCAGATCGCCGTCGTAGTCGGGATAGTCGTGGGTTTCGACGACCGGCTTGATCTCCAGTTCTTCCGTCTCCGGATCGAGCGAATACACGTCGTCGCCGATCTCGAGATCGGTGATCTCGCGCACGCCACTAGGAGTCAAAACCTCCGTATCCGGCGTAAAGCAGTTCATGATAACCTTTACCGCCCCCTGCTGGCGGTCGTACTGCTCGTACTCGAGCGATCCGGGCTCGTGTTCGTTTCGCAGTTCCTTCTTCTCCTCGCGCTCGGCGAGCAGTTCCGTGATCATCTCGCGCATGACGCCGTCGGGTTCCTTGCGGAAGTGAATCTCATCCTCGCCGACCGGCGCGACGTAGGTGTCACCGTCGTACTCGTCGGGATCGACCCTCGTCTCGGGCGAGGCGTTGATCGTCGTCATGCACATCGGGTACAGCGACTTCAGGTCCAGTACGGTGACGTTCTCCTTGACGCCCGTGATGGGCTCGAACACCGCGCCGCCCTCGTACTCCTCGCCGGCCTCCTGTTGCCCCTTCGATGGCAGCGCGAACCGCCCGTAGGCCTCGTGGAGGACGTACATGTCGACCGCATCTCCCGGCGTCGGCGCGTCCTCGAGTTTGCAGCCGACGAACGAGCGCACCTCGTCCCAGAAGGGGATGATCTCCTGTTGGCGGTCGAGTTCGACACAGAGTTCGACGTCCCGCAGGTTGTACTCGAGCAACTGCGTGGGGTCGCCCTCCCAGAGGTCGCCGATATCGCCGGCGTAGCGTTCCTTGCCGACGCCCAGCTCCGCCTCCCCGACGGCGTCGAGCCGGTACGAATCCAGTTCGGAGAAGACCATCCGCTGGTAGCCATAGAGGAGATCGAAGACGACCCGACCCTTGATGTCCGGGCCGCCCCAGTTGCTGCGCCAGACCTCGTCGACTCGCGAGAGGCGATCGATCGAGAGGTCGTAGTCATGGTGAGGGCCCGAAAGCTCCTCGAGTCGGTCGAGGAAGTACGGTGCGTCGAAATCCTCGAAGTTCCAGCCCGTGAGGACGTCGGGGTCGGTTGCCTCGATATACTCGATGAAGGCCTCGAGCATGGCCTCCTCCTCCCCGAAGCACCGCACGTCGTGGTCGATCTCGCCCTCGATCGGTTCGTACTCCGTAATCTCGGTCGGAATTTCGCCGTCGCCGACCGGGGCCTCGTAGAGCCACATGACGTACTCGTCGCGGTAGGAGTCGTGGCTGGTGAGACAGAGAATCGGCTCCTCGCCGTCCTCGGGAAAGCCCGAGCGGTCGTCGACCTCGATGTCGAAGGTATTCACGCGCGGAGCGGCGTCGACGTCGACCGCTTCGACCTCGTCGTGGGGGACGACCAGTGAGCCGTCGTCGGCGCGGCGTTCGGGGACCCGAATCCCGCTGCGAACGTCCTTGTCGATCAGAAGCCGGTTGGGAAACAGAATGTCGGCCTCGTAGTGGTCGAAGTCGTCGCGGACCTGCCCGACGTCACGGGGTGTCTGGCCGAAGATCTTGGTGAGTTTCTCGCCCCGAATACTCTCGTAGGGCTCGCCGTCCTCGTCGTACTCCCGACTACCAGTCAACCGGTCGTACTGTTCCTCCGGCGGTCGCTCTAAACTCTCCGTCGGCGCGTAGAAATACGGTTTGAAGCCGACGACCTGTACGTGCTCTAGCTCGCCGTCGGGCGTCCGTCCGAAGACGTGCATGATCGGCCGTTCCTCGTCGCCGTAGCCGGCGATCGTGTAGTCGACCTGCATCACGGCGAGTTCGAGGGTGCCCTCGGATTCGGGCAGCGTTTCCTCGACGACGTCGATAACCTCCGCGGCGTCGGACCCGCCGTTACCGGCGATGGCAACCGCCTCTTCGTCCGGCCGGTCGTCGGTCTCCGCGGAGTCGCCGCCGAACTCCGTGAGTCCGGTCTGGCCCGCCTCAGTCATGATGCCGAGATTCGCAGTCGGCGGATAAAAACCCCTGCAATCCCCGTCTGCGATACCCGCCGACAGGAGTCCGTCAGCGGACGCTTGCGGGAGCAACAAGACATATAAAGTGGTAACACATAGCATGCGCTCAGGTGATCGACGTGTCCACCCATGTGAACGACGACGCGACGGATCGGAGCGAGCCGAGTAGTGAACCCGCGGGGACCGCAACGATCGAATCGTACGAGACCGAGGACGGCGTCGTCTTCTACGACGCCCAGAACCCGCTCGCGTGGGTCGAGACCTCTCGAACTCTCACGCTCGAGGATCTGGCCTGACGACACTCGCGAAGCGAACGTTTTTCCCCTCCCTGGGCATCGACCCGCATGTGGTATTCGACCGGCCCGAAGACGAGCCCGACGAGTGGGACCCGGAAGTGGACCTCTACGACGAGGAGAGCGACGGGCTCACGATCCCACAGGTGTCGACCGAGGACGACGTTCCGGACAACGACCTGCCCGATCTGTCGGACGGGATCGACCCGCCAACCGTGTCCATCGACGAGACTGACGTCCCCGGCGACCTCCTCGAGGCGTTCTGGTCGCTGGTGTTGGTCATCAATGCCGCCGTGCTGGCCGTCTCGCTCGGGGCGCTATTGGTCGTGTTCGAGGGCGATCTGTCCCGCGGCGGCATCCTCGTCGCCGCCGGGGCCGTACTGTTCGGGTTCGCCGGCCGTCGATACAGAACGCTCAAGCGAGACCGCGACGCTAGTCTCGCCGACGGTTCAGAGGCCGACGACGGAGCCGATACCGACACGGGAACGGCTACACCGCGACCGACCGACGGTTCAGAGGCCGACCCGACGGCGGGGGACGTTCCCCGCTCACGATCACCGGAGCAAAACGACAGCCCATGAACACAGTCGAGGACGACACCGGCAAACGGTACCTGCTTCTCAAGCGATCGGACAGCGCGAGTCTCGTCCGTGACCCCGAAACCGGCAACGAGTGTTACATCCGCAACGACCGTCTCGAGGCCGTCGACGAGGGGTCCGTCCTCGAGACCGCGGCCCGAAGCGTTCCGGACCCCGTTCTCACCCTCCTGACGAACGTTCACGACGCGGAGACGCTGGGCCTGCTGATCGAACTCGCCGACCGGGGGCCGCTCGGGGTCCGGACCCTGCTCGACACCTACGACTGCTGCGAGAGCGATCTGCACGGCCGCCTAACGATCCTCTCGGCCGCCGACCTGCTCGAGGAAGCCGAAGTCGCGGGGGAACGCGGGTATCGAGTGACCGAGGACTGTGAGACGGCGCTCGAGACGCTCCGAACTGAAACGCCGGGACTCGACGAGTCCCCGTCGGACGATCCATGATGCACCTCTCGCCTCGACTGCAGTAATTCACGAATCGCGATAGTGATGCACGGAAGCGAAGTATCGACCATCCGGGACGGATTAGCGTGATACTGGTCGGTCAGTTACTGATCGGTGTTGTGCCGGGTATACTGGGACGATTCCGCTATTTGTCCCTCCGAGAGTCGATCGATGAGTAACCGAGAGCGGACCCCTCAATCGAACAGTCTCCCCCAGATCAGCATAACGTATCGTGGTCGACCACCGTCTAGAGACGGTTCCAGCGAACGAGTCTAGTCGGACGCGAGTAGTTCTACGTCCGGCGGTTCACCGTGTTCGAGCCGCGAGCGGTTCGACGTGGCGTCTTTCTCGACGCGGACGAGCGAGTCGGCCGCGCCGACGAGTTCCTCGTCGTGGCTCACGACGACGATCTGTTCGACGCCGAGCTCGCGCATCGACTCGATCAGTGAGACGAGTTGGGTCACGTGACCCGAATCGAGAAACACCGTCGGCTCATCGAGAATCAGCGGCGGCATCGGTGCCGATCCGTCGACGCCCTCGGCGAGCAGCCGGTAGATCGCACACCGCAGGCTGAGGTTGAACAGTGCTCGTTCGCCGCCGGATAGCTGTTCGGGCTCGAGCGCCTCGCCGTCTTTCTGATACACCGTCAGCCGGTAGTCGCCGTCGAGATCGATCGCCGCGTAGGAATCGTTCTGATAGACCAGTTCGAACGTTTCGTTGAGCAGCCGCTCTAAGGTCTCGACGTTGTGTTGGCGCAGTTCCGCCCGCAGGTCACCGTACGTGGTCTGGAGGGTCTCGGCCTCCTCGTAGAGGGATTCGAGTCGCTCACAGCGATCCTCGACCGACTCGAGGCGGTCGCGAAGCCGCTCGAGTTCTTCGAGTTCGTTCTCGGCGGCACCGATGGCGTTTTGCATCTCGGTCCGCTGCTCCTCGAGTTCGGCGAGTTTGTCGTCGACCTGTTCGATGTAGCGCTCGGCGTTGGCCTTGTCCTCGCGTGCCGTTTCGATGCGGTCCTCGTCGAACTCCGACTCGAGATCGCGTTTGCGGTCGCGCTTTTCGGAAAGGGTCTCGCGGCGCTCGTCGTTCATGTCCTTCCAGTCTTGCCGCCGTTCGCGGAGGGTTTCGATCTCGCTCTCGAGACTCGCCCGCTCGTCGGCGATCGCGGAAATGCGTTCGAGGGACTCGAGGGTCTCCGTGAGCTCCCCGCGCTCGGTGTTGATCTCGCCGAGTTCGGCCCGTGCGTCTGCCACCTCGTCCTCACGGTTGGCCGCCGCGGATCGCTTTTCGTCGGCGTCGGCGTCGTACTCCGCGGCGTCCGCTCGGAGCTGATCGCGCTGGTCGCGCCGGTCCGCGAGACGTTCGCGTTTCTCGGCGAGTAACTGTTCGATGTTGTCGCGATTTTCCGCGAGTCGCTCGACTCGCCGTTCGGCCTCCCGGAGCGCCTCGGCGCGGTCGATCCGGTCGTCGAGGTTCTCACGCTCCGCGTCGAGGTCCTCGCGGTCGGCCTCGAGGTCGGCGAGTTCCTCCCGGCGGTCATCGAGCACGTCGACGTGGGGCGAGTCCTCGACCGGCTGGCCACACTCGGGACACTTCCCCTCCTCGAGCAGCCGTTCGCCCTCCTCGATCGCGTTCTCGGCGGTGCGTATGTCGGCAGTGATGTCGTTGATCGCCGCGTCCAGCTCCTCGCGTTCGGTCTCGAGGTCGTCGAGGTGGGACGCCGCCTCGCCGAACGTGATCGGCGCGTCGTCGAACGTCGCCCGCGCGGATTCGATCTCCGCCTCGAGGTCCTCGAGTTTCGCCTCGCGGTCCGCGATCGCCTCCTCGTCGGCCTCGATTCGCTCGTCGAGGTCGTCGGCCTCCTCGCGAGCGCGTTCGGCCTGCGCTTCGCAGTCGTCGGCCGCCTCGCGGAGTCGCTCGATCTCGTCGGTCCCGGTTTGAATCGTCACCGTCAACTCCTGTAGCTCGTCGCCGAGTTCCTCGTCGCGAGCCTCGAGTTCCGCGATGCGGTCCCGGACCACATCCTCGTCGGGGTCGTCGCTCTCGAGGTCGACGGTCTCGAGGAGGTCGCCGCGTTCGGCCGCGAGTTCCTCGCGGCGGTCCCGAACCTCGCTGATCTCGTCGCCCGCCGCCTCGCGCTTGCGCTCGGTCTCGGAAATATTCGATCGGAGGGCCTCGATATCGGCAGTCAGTTCCGCGATCTCCTCACGGGTCTCCTCGTGGCGGTCGAGGACGTCTTCGGCCGTTTCGAGCGTCTCCGTGGCCTGCTCGCGCTGTGTCTCGTAGTGATCGATCTCCTCGACGACGTCAGTTCGGCGGGACTCGAGGCTGTTCAGCCGCTCGTGGAGGTCCTTCGCCTCTTTCTGCTCGACCTGAGTGCGAACGTCCTCGAGGACCTCCCGCTGGCCGTCCAGCACCGCTTTGACGCCGAGGCGGGCCTCGCTGGCGCGCTCCCGGTAGTCCTCAAGCGCGCCCAGCTGGAGGAGGTCGTCGATCATGTCCTGGCGATCGCTCGGCGAGGCGTGGATGAGCTTGTTGACCTCGCCCTGCCGGACGTACGCGCAGTTGACGAACGCGTCGGCGTCCATCCGCAGGAGCTGCGTGACCTCCCGACGAACGTCGCGAGCGCCCTCGATCGTCTCGGTCGGCGTCTCGAGTACGCACTTCGTCGTGGCCGCGCGGTCGCCGCGCAGTTTGAGCCGGCGCTCGACGTGGTACTCGCGGTCGTCGTGGGTAAACCACAGTTCGACCGCCGCTTCCTCCTCGCCGGTCGTGATGACGTCGTCGAGCGTGCGGTCGTCCAACGCCTTCGAGCCGTAGAGCGCGAAGAAGACGGCCTCGAGCAGCGTCGACTTCCCGCTGCCGTTGACGCCGTGGACGACGGTGACGCCGCGCTCGAGCGTGAGATCGGCGTCGCCGTAACACTTGAAGTTCAACAACTGAACGCGATCGACTCTCATGCGAAATCACCCAGCGAGGCGGTGTCGGCGTCGGCGGGCTCGTCGGGGTCATCGGTGCCCGCAGTCCCGCCGTCGTCGACCGCGTCGGCGCTGTCACTCGCCGCCCCTTCAGCGGGCGCATCGTCGGTCGACTCGGGGGCGGGCTCCGCACCGTCAGCGAGGTGGTCGGCAACGGTCGTCACGTCCTCGTCGCCCGGGTGGCGCTCCGGGGCAGGCTCGAACGCCGAGTCGTCGTCCTCGAGCAGGTCGCGAACCCGCCGCTCGACGGCATCGCGGACGTTCGAGTCGGCGAGATCGCCGCTCCGGACGGTCTCGTCGATCTCGAGGGCGGCGTCGCTGAGACCCATCTCTCGCACCCGTTCGCGGACCGCATCGTCCGGGTTGGCGAAACTGACCGACACGTCCTCGTCCTCGTCCGGGAGGTCCCGGCGATCGTTCACGCGAGCGACGAGCGCGCCGCGGTCGATTGCGAGTTCCTCGACGGCCGCCGGGGCGATGGGTCGTCCCTCGCCTTCGACGGTGACGATGACGACTGTGTCCGCGAGGTCGTGCTGGCGGACCCGTTCCTGGACGCGGTCGATGCCCTCGTCCGCGGCGAGGGCAACGTCGACGAAGACGAACTCGCGGGTCGAGGGCAGGCCGCGGCGACTGATACCGACCGTCCCGTCGTCCGCGAAGTCGACGAGGTTGTAGCCTCGGTCCGCGCGCTCGCTGGCGCTCGCGCGCTCGGTCGAACCGCAGTAGGTGACCCACGTGTCCAGTACTTCGGCGGTGTCGGGTTTGTGGTTGTCCCCCAGCAGAACGGCGTCGAAATCGACCGTCGACTCGGCGAGGACGGTTTCGGTGTCCCAGTCGGCGTGTGCGAAGGGTTCGAAGAGACCGTGACTCACTAAACTCGCATGAGCAGCGTCGGCCGGCAGCGCGTCGAAATCGTAGGTGAGATCGTCCCGACGAGATCGAGGGACGAAGTCGAGTCCGTAGAAGGCGGTGTCGTCGACAACGACCGGCTCGGCCCCGAGCCGTGTCGCCAGACCGAGGTCCGCGAAGAGATCGAGCCACTGTGCGTCGCGTTTCGATTCGTGGTTGCCGACGACGGCGAGAAAGGGGATGTCGGCGTCGGCGAGCGTCCGGAGGATGTCGACGGTACCCTGCAGGTCGACGAGGCTCGGCCGGCGGTCGTGAAAGAGGTCGCCGGCGTGGATCACCGCGTCGACATCGTCGGTGACGGCATCCTCGACGACCGAGCGAAAGGCCTCGAGAAAGTCCTGGCGTCGCTCGGGCGAATTATACTGCCGATACCCGATATGAGTGTCGCCCGTATGAATAACCCGCGTCATTGTCCCCTCGTTGGCAGGCGCTCCCTAAAGGGATTCCGTGACCGAAGTGAAAGTGAACCGGATGGGTCGCGTCAGTGGCAACCGAGGCGAATCGGGCTTGTGGTTATGAACTATCCCACAATAATCACAGCACCAATTGGTTGGAGACGAAACATGCGTGAGTAGTGGGAGAGTTGCGTTGCATGAACGACACGACCGCGAAGACGTTGGTGTTGTTGGTCCTCGTGATCGGGCTCTTGCTGAATCCGCTCTCTCTATCCGGACGACCTCGTCGGCTCAGGAACGGTATCAATGTATGACATCGAGCGGGTACCGAACGAAAGCGTCGCAGAAATGGCCGGAGTCCGATCCGACCGAACGCTCAAATGCGGAACGGAGCGAGCCTGTGCCCCTGAGCGGGAAATCACCGAGAACGTCTCGAGCGAGTCGGATCGATCGGAACTCCTGTGTTCCCGACTACTACTCCGGTCGATCGGGATGGTGTGTACCGCCGTCGACTGACATCGCCGTGGACAGCAGTCGCTCTCCTGACTGGTGGGCCGGAAAACGACGACTCGAGCCGCTGACGGTGGAATCCATCCGCCGCGAGAAACGACGATTAGATCGCGCTTACGAGTCAATCCCGAGGCTGTAGAGCCGCTTGCGAGCGTCGGAAAACGAGAACCGGGAATCGATGACGTTCTCCTCGTCGAGACGGTTCAACGCGTACCGGACCGTCCGGGACGGCAGCAGCGTCTCGTCGGCGATCTGTTGCTGGGTCATCGTGTCGTTGTATTCGAGGACCTTCGCGACGAGTTTCGCGCTCGGCGGCAGGTCTCGGACGTCGTCCCACGTTCCGCGCTCAGTAGTCTCCTGTCGAAGCCGCTCTGAAGCACTCATCCTACTCCCCCATTCCGAATACAGAGTAATAATATTTGCTATTCGGTTTAATATCCTACGGTTATATTTCGAGGACGAATGCACCTACCCGAAGTCTCTTATGAACCAGCACCCAAAGGGCGGGTAATGAGCGACACCGCGGACGACGTCGACCTCCCATACGACGAGGACGAGGCGTCCCAACAGGAGAAAATCCAGGCGCTCGAGGAACGGCTGGAGATCCTCGAGGCGCAAAACGAGGAGATGCGCGACAAACTCCTCGACGCCAACGCCGAGAACAACAAGTACCAGCAGAAACTCGAGCGTCTCACACACGAGAACAAGAAACTCAAACAGTCCCCGCTGTTCGTCGCCACCGTCCAGGAAGTCACGGACGAGGGCGTCATCATCAAACAACACGGGAACAACCAGGAGGCGCTGACGGAAGTCACCGACGAGATGCGCGCGGACATCGAACCCGACGCCCGGGTCGCGGTCAACAACTCGCTGTCGATCGTCAAGCCCCTCTCGAACGAGACCGACGTCCGCGCCCGCGTGATGGAGGTCACCGAGAGTCCGGACGTCAGCTACGAGGACATCGGCGGGCTCGAAGAGCAGATGCAGGAAGTCCGAGAGACCGTCGAGATGCCCCTCGAGAAGCCCGAGATGTTCGACGACGTGGGGATCGATCCGCCCAGCGGCGTCCTCCTCTACGGGCCGCCGGGCACGGGGAAGACGATGCTCGCCAAGGCCGTCGCCAACCAGACCGACGCCACGTTCATCAAGATGGCCGGCTCGGAGCTGGTGCACAAGTTCATCGGCGAGGGCGCGAAGCTGGTTCGCGACCTCTTCGATGTCGCCCGCGAACACGAGCCCGCCGTCATCTTCATCGACGAGATCGACGCCATCGCGGCCAAGCGAACCGAATCCAAGACCTCCGGCGATGCCGAGGTCCAGCGGACGATGATGCAACTGCTCTCCGAGATGGACGGCTTCGAGGAGCGCGGCGAGATCCGCATCATCGCCGCCACCAACCGCTTCGACATGCTCGACCGCGCCATTCTCCGTCCCGGCCGGTTCGACCGCCTGATCGAAGTGCCCAAGCCGAACGCGGAGGGTCGCGAGATCATCTTCGAGATCCACACCCGCGGAATGAACGTCGCCGACGACGTCGAGTTCGCCGAACTGGCCGCCGAGGCCGAAGACGCCTCCGGTGCCGACATCAAAGCCGTCTGTACCGAGGCCGGCATGTTCGCCATTCGCGACGACCGCACCGAGATCCGGATGGAGGACTTCCGCAGCGCCTGGGACAAGGTCGAGGCCGAATCCGACGAGTCCGAAGAGGTCTCGAAGACGTTCGCCTGAACGCACCCCGACGTCGACAGCCGTTCTCCTCTTTCGGTTTTCCGCCGCTCGAGCGACGGCGATATCGTCGATGGGCGGTCGCAGTGTGGACCCACCGCCGCGTTCTCTCTACCGGGATCGCTGCGGCCGCAATAGCTGACGGCCGGCCGCACCGCTCGGCGCTCTCGACAGGGACCGAGAACATCGAGTGGCAACGCGTTGTCCGTCGGAATGCCGGGTCGACGTTACAGCGACGAGAAGACGAGCCACGGAACGACGAACATCAGCAGTGTTAGCAGCCCGAGAATGGCGACATACCCGATACCCGTTCCTGCCGCAGTGAGCCACGACGGATGCTCGAATTCGCTGAGATCGACTGCCATGTCAGTTGTAACCGGTGACGAACGCATAAACATACCGGAACACCGAGTCGAAACTCGCCGTTTCCGTCGGGATGTGTGCCCTGCTTCCTGATCCTCCTCGTCACACCCATCCTCGGGCGGGCACTATCCGTAAGCCTCGCTGCGATCGCCGTCGTCACCGACGCCGAGAGCGGTTTTCGGACCGCTTTTACCGGGTGGGCCGCTACGGGCACCCAATGACGAAGATCGTCGTGGTGGACAACCACGGACAGTTCACCCACTTGGAGCGCCGAGCGCTTCGCGACCTCGGCGTCGACACGGAATTGATCGATAACGAGACGCCGCCGAAAGACGTCGACGCCGACGGCGTCGTCCTCTCGGGAGGCCCGGACATGGATCGGATCGGGGAGTCGCCGGCCTATCTCGAGGCGGACGTGCCGGTTCTGGGCATCTGCCTGGGAATGCAATTGATCGCCGCTGAACTCGGCGGTAGCGTCGGGAGCGGCGAGTACGGTGGGTACGCCGACGTGACCGTCGACATCGTCGACGACGACGACCCGCTGACCGGTTCGCTGCACCCCGAAACCCGCGTCTGGGCGAGTCACGCCGACGAGGTCACGGAACTGCCGGCGGGCTTCGAACTGACGGCGAAAAGCGACGTCTGTAACGTCGAAGCGATGAGCGACACCGACCGCGATCTCTACGGCGTCCAGTGGCACCCCGAGGTCGCCCACACCGAGGAGGGCGACGAGATATTCGAGAACTTCCTGGCGATCTGCGAATCGCGGTAGTCACGCGGCCGTTCCGAGTCGCGCCACCGTACCCTCACGACATGACAACGGGCCGACCGTCACTGTCTTTACCGTTCGCCCGGATGTGAGACGCGATGACAGTCGACACTGTCGGCCGGTTCGAACGCGCACTCGAGGGACTCGAGGTTGAACTCGAGCGCGTGGCGGCCGCCGACGCGAGCGAGCGGATCGGAACGATCGCTGCGGAACCAGCGATCGGTGTTCCCCTCCCCTTCGACGGCGTATCGCTCCCGGCATCGGTGACGACCGAGCCGACGGCCGCCGAGCTAACGGCTGCTCGAACCGGCGTCACCCCGGTCGGGTTCGCGATCGCGGAGTACGGCACGGTCGCCGTCGAATCAACGGCCGGCGGCGCGGAACCGATCAGTCTCTACCCGGAGCGACACGTCGCCGTCGTTGCCGAGAGCGATATCGTCCCCGACCTCAGCACCGGCTTCGACCGACTCGCCGACGGGTTCGATGCGGGTCGTGACAGCGTCGTCTTCGCGACCGGCCGGAGCGCGACCGCCGACATGGGCGACCTCGTCCACGGCGTCCATGGGCCCGGCGATGTTCACGTGATCGTCCTGGAGGATCGATAGGATGGCCCAACGCACGCGCTCGGACCGAGCGGACCGGATTCGGCACCTGCTCGAGACCGAGGGACCGGCGATCCACGCCCAGGCGAGCGCCTCGAACGCCCGCCGAAAGGAGACCTACGGCGGGACCGACGACCTCGAGGAACTGCGGACGGAGGCGCGATCGATCAAGGAAGCCGCCATCGATCGGCTCCCCGAGTTGATCGAGACGGTCCGCGAAGCCGTCGAGGAAAACGGCGGGACCGTCTACGTCGCGGACGACGCCGCGGACGCGAACGCGTACGTGGCCGACGTGGTCAACCGCGAGGCCACGAACGGTACCGACGGCGCGACAGCGGCCGCGTCGCCGTCGGTCGTCAAATCGAAGTCCATGACGACCGAGGAGATCGAACTCAACGACGCGCTCGAGGCCGACGGGATCGATGTCACCGAGACCGATCTGGGCGAGTGGGTCCTCCAAATCGCGGACGAGACGCCCTCCCACATCGTCGGCCCGGCGATGCACATCTCCCGCGCGGAGATCGCCGAGTTGTTCAACGAGCGGTTCGACCCCGACGAGCCGTTCGAGACCGCCGAAGAACTCACGCGGTTCGCCCGGGACCACCTCGGCGAGATCATCACCGACGCCGATGTGGGAGTCACCGGCGCGAACTTCGTCGTCGCCGACAGGGGGACGATCGCGCTCGTCACGAACGAGGGCAACGCCCGGAAATGTGCGGTCACGCCCGACACGCACGTCGCGGTCGCGGGCGTCGAGAAACTGCTCCCGACGCTGTCGGACCTCGAGCCGTTCGTCGACATCATCGCCAAGAGCGCGACCGGCCAGCCGATCTCCCAGTACGTAACGATGCTGTCGCCGCCGACCGACTCGCCGACGCTGGACTTCGACACACCGGACGAGCCGATCACGGCCGGCGAGGGAGCGGCGGCCGACGGGACGGGAGCGGACGGACCCGGAGACCAGGACCGCGACTTCCACCTCGTCCTGCTGGACAACGGCCGCATGGACATGTGCGAGGACGACCAACTCCGGGAAACCTTGTACTGCATCCGTTGTGGCGCGTGCTCGAACTCGTGTGCGAACTTCCAGTCCGTCGGCGGCCACGGCTTCGGCGGCGAGACCTATTCGGGAGGCATCGCCACCGGCTGGGAGGCCGGCGTCCACGGTCAGGCGTCCGCGGCCGAGTTCAACGACCTCTGTACCGGCTGTACGAACTGCGTCGACGCCTGCCCGGTGAAGATCGACATCCCGTGGATCAACACCGTCGTCAGGGACCGGCTCAACCGCAGCGCCGAGGCCGAATCGTACGACTTTCTCGTCGACGGCCTCACCCCCGACGCGGAGTCGGGCGGGCTCGACCCCGGCAAACGCTTCTTCGGCAACATCGGCGCGGTCGCGAAGGCCGCCAGCGCGACCGCCCCCGTCTCGAACTGGCTTGCCGACGCCGGCCCCGTCCGCGCGGTTCTCGAGCGGACCCTCGGTATCGACCGGCGGCGCGACCTGCCGACCTTCCGTCGACAGTCGCTCGTCGATTGGTTCGAGGGGCGAGGCGGCGCGGACGCGTCGAGCCAACGGGCAGCACGAGCGAACTCCCGAGATGGGAGCACCGATGTCGACCGCGAGGTCGTTCTCTACCCCGACGTCTACACGAACTACGTCGACGTCGACCGCGGGAAGGCCGCCGTCCGCGCGCTCGAGGCGCTGGGGGTTCCGGTGCGAGTCCCCGACCTCCCTGAAAGCGGACGTGCGGCCCTTTCCCAGGGAATGATCGCCACGGCGGACCGGCAGGCAAGTCGCCTCTACGCCGCGCTGGCCGAGGACCTCGATGCCAGCCGGGACGTGGTCGTCATCGAACCCTCCGATCTGGCGGCCATGCACCGCGAGTACGAGCGCCTGCTGCCGGAGCACTCGTTCGAGCGGCTTCGGGACGGCAGCTACGAACTCTGCGAGTACGTCTACGGACTCCTCGAGAACGGGGCCGATCCGACGGCCCTGTCGACCGGCGACGGCGCAGCACCGGTCGCCTACCACTCCCATTGCCAGCAGCGCACGCTCGATCTCGAAGCGCCAACCGTCGCCGTCCTCGAGCAGTGCGGGTACGCGCCCGCGACCTCCGACGCCGAGTGTTGTGGCATGGCTGGCTCCTTCGGATACAAGCGGGAGTACTACGAACTCAGTCTGGACGTCGGCGAGCGGCTGGCGACGCAAGTCGATGGTGCCGAGACCGTTGTCGCGTCGGGGACGTCCTGTGGCGACCACCTCGAGACGCTACTCGAGCGCGACGTTCCGCATCCGATCGAGTTGCTCGCCCCTGGTGGCCCTCGGACGTAGCGGTCGCTCTCGGTCGGTGTGCCGGGGAGAAACGACGTTCGGACGGACCGGCTACGCCTCGAACAGGTCGTCGACCGCGTGTCGCGCCGCGAGCGCGGCGTCGTCGGCGACCTGTTCGGGATCGGCCTCGTCCGCCGGCGCGTTGAGGTAGACGTCGACCTCGAGGACGCCGTCCTCGAAGACGACGGTCACGTCGTAATCGCGCACGTCGGACTGTTTGTACTGTGAAAAGATAACGCCTTCCGCGGCGTCCGAGGCCGTCTGAACGACGGTCTCGTCCGTCGGCTCGTCAGTCGGCATTTACGCGCCGCCAGCGCCCGGGCCGCCGGGACCGGCCGGACCGCCGCCCATGCCGCCGCCGAGCAGGTCCTCGAGCTCCTCCTGAAGGCTCTCGAACTGGTCCTGGACGCGCTCTTCCTGCTTCTCGAGGGTCTCGAGGCGGATTTCGAGGGAGTCGACCTTGTCCTCGAGGTCCTCCTCGGCCTGGTCGTAGTCGGTCTCGACGAGGAGTTCGCCGACGTTCCGGTACATCGTCGTTCCTTCGTCGATGTTCTCGAGTTCGTCGAGGGCGTTCTGTGCCTCGGTGAGACCCGATTCGGCTTCCTGTTTCTGGACGGCGACTTCCTGTGCCGTCTCCTGCAGATCCTGTAGCTGCTCGATTTTCTCTTGTGCTTC
This sequence comes from Natrinema pallidum, assembly GCF_005890195.1. NCBI lineage: Archaea > Methanobacteriati > Methanobacteriota > Halobacteria > Halobacteriales > Natrialbaceae > Natrinema > Natrinema pallidum. The sequence continues at coordinate 2,558,569 of NZ_CP040637.1, forward strand.
CGGCGGCAGGTTTCCTTGCATATCTCGACCGTCGCCCTCCGGACTGATAAAGCCAAGCTTTGTCTTCCGTCCGGGGGATCGGACCCCTAGCCCCGTCCGTCCGTCGCGACCGCGTCGTCGCCGGCCGTCGGCGTCGCCGCGCTGTCGGTTCGGATCACGAGATAGCCGCCGCCGAGGAAGAGCACGCCCCAGAGCAGGAAGCCCGCGTCCCAGAGGACGACCGGTCCCGGGCCGGCGGGCCAGACGTGGTGAATTCCGAGCAGGTGGTGACTCACCAGTCCTTCGATGAGATTGAAACCGCCCCAGCCCATGATCACTGCGCCCAGTAGCGTCCGCCCGGAGTTCGGCACCGGATGAAAGCGCCACGCTCGCGAGAGTAACACGACGCCGATGACGGTGAACACGTACGTCGCGAGGTGAAAGAGGCCGTCGGCCAGCACGTTGAGTTCGAGGTCGGTCGCGATACTCGAATCCGGATAGGACGAGAGCATGTGGTGGAACTGGAGGATCTGGTGGAAGACGATGCCGTCGAAGAAGCCGGCAAAGCCGAGCCCGAGCGCGAGGCCGGCGAGCACCAGCGGCTTGGCGTCCCGCCGCAGTCCGAACCACGTTTCGTTCCGGTCGGCCATACGACGGGTTCGGCGACGACGATGAAGACCGCGTTGCCTGCCGGTACAGGGCGGGCTCGCTGGACTCGCCGCGAACCGACCCGGTCGCTCGGCTCGAGCAGCGTGGCTACTGGGACGTGAGAACGGCCTCGCCGGCGTCAGCGGTCCGTTCGGCGACATCGACCAGCGAGAACCAGGTGTTCAGCGCCGCTCGGAGCGCGACCACGTCCTCGGCGTCGATCTCGATACGAACGCACGAGCCGTCCCGCTCGAGGGTCGTCCGCGAGCGCTCGTCGTCGATCTCGCCGATCTCGCGGGCGACGCTCGCGGCGACGAGTTCGGCACGCGACGGCGTCTCGTAGTCGAACTCGAGTGTCGCGTCGTGAGAAGACACGGCGGTTACTGGACGTCGACTTCCTTGACGTCGCGACTGCGTTCTTTCAGGAGCACGCGGTGGCCGCAGTAGGGACAGCGGACGCCGCCGTACTCGTCGAGTTGGACGTCGCGTTTACAGCGGGAGCATTTGTAACTCATACTGGGTCTCGGAACGCGTTAGTCGTCGTCCTCTGCGAGGGCAGCACGGATGGAGCGCTGGACGGTACGGCCGGCGGGGGTCTCGGGGCGGTACGCGCCGCCGGTGAAGACTTCGCCGGTTTCCTCGTTCTTCCAGATGCCGGTGCCGACGCGGGTGACATCGTCGCCGTCGACCTCGGCGTTTTCCATGTCGTCTTCGATCTCGCTGACGCGACGTCGGGCGACGCGGCCGTAGCGGGCACCGAAGCGGCCAGCGCTACCGACCTGTCCTTTCTTGGCCATAGTGGTCCACTCTATCGCCAGCGGATTCTTAAACCTGTTGAGTCGCGACGCCCTCCGGTTCGGATCGCGCCGTGGACCGGTCCGTCGACGGGCCCGATCAGGAGTCGCCGATCCGCTCGGCGATCGGCCACGCGAGCAGTTCCAGGAAGACGAGCGCGAGCGCGGCGAGGTAGCCCGCGACCGCGAGCGGGGCAGTGAGCAGTCCCGTGCCGACACCTGGGGCCGCAAGCAGCGTTCGAACCGCGAGGCCGCTTACCGCCAACAGCGGGATCAGGGTCAGGACGGCGTCCGGTCGCTCGAGCATGGCTAATTATATCTCATTACGACCGGGGGGTTAAGACTCACACAACCAGCAGCACCTGACACTGCCATCGACTCGACACAATAGTTGCCGTGGGACGCTCCCGCTGACACTACTATAGTAGCAACTGAAAGTCAATGCACACCTGATCGCACGACGGCGTTGCGATCAGTGTGTCAATCGTTTCAGTTGCTACGATAACAGCAGCGGTTGGCAATTCGAACCGATGACCGAACGGGACGCTACTGAAACTCGGCGTCGGCAAGCACGTCGTTGAGGTCGTCGCGGATGCGCTCGCCCATCTCCCGGTCGCGAGCCGTCGTCACGACTCGGTTCTCCTGAACGCTCGAGCCGTTGCGTAACAGCATGCGGACGTTGCCGCCGTCGTCGGCGCGGGTCACTTTCGCGCGCATGCCCGATTGTGACCCCTTCCCGCCGGCGTCGATGGGGCCGGGGATCACCTTCTTGACGTGGGGGTGGTCCGCGACGGTATGAATGGCCCGCATCCCCGTACGGCCGCCGATGAGCGTCGAGTGACTCCCGCTGATCTTCTCGGCCGGCGGCGTCTCGACGACATCGAGCGCGCGGTTACCGCGGCGCTCGAGGACCGCCCGGACGGGATCGTCGTCGTCGACGCGATAGAAGGGATGGTGAACGTCCTCGCGAACGGCGCGAATCACCGCACGGACGCCGCCCGCGTAGACCTCTTCGGGACGCTTCCGGCGGATTTCGTCGCCGATCAGCCCCGCGAAGTTGCGGAGTTCGATTGGCTCGTTCTCGCCGTCTTCGGGCGTCGTCGTGATCGTCGTCTCGCCGAGTACCTGCTCGTCGGCATCGATATCGTCGTCCCTCGTCGTCGGGTCGTCTGGTTCGCCGGCGAGCATCGTGATCGTCGCCCTGTCGCGTGCCGCATCGAGGACGATCGCCTCGGTGTTGGCCTCCCGACAGACCAGACAGAAGTCACCGGGTTTCTCGAGCGGCGATGCACAGTGGCGACACTCCATGGGTGGGCTTGTCGGGACGGATGTAAAACAGGTCTGTTTCCGACCGACTGCGGTCGTCGCCGATCGGACGCCGTCCGAACGGATCGAACGCCGGCCCCGGAGAGCACGACCGGGATCGATGTCCAGTCCGGGCTACCCGCTCCCGCGAACCACGACCTCGTCGCTCCCCGTCTGTCCGTCCGCATCGACGACGGTCGCGACGATTCGATACGTCGTGCGTCGCTCGCGCCCCTTCGCTCGCAGCCGTCCGGTCGCGGTATCGCGGTCGCCGCCGAGGTCCGCCGTCACCGTCCGGATGGGAGTCCCGGTATCGGGGTCCCGGAGTTCGAAGTCGACCCGCTCGAGATCGCCGTTCCCGTCGGTCGCCTCGATGGAGGTCCGGTAGCTGTCCCGCGGGTTCGTCGCCGTGACGTCGGTGATCGACACGCCCGGCTCGGTACCGGTTGCCTCGTCACCGCCGTCCGAACCTCCGCCGGGACTCGACGTCCCGCTGCCGCGATCCAGCACGCGAATATCGTACCGGACTTCGCGGTGCGCGCGCTCGCCGAACCGAAGCGTCGGCTCGACGTCCCGCGTCCCGTTTACGTCCGGCGGAGCCTCGTAGACGAACGTCGCCCGTCCCGCCGCGTCGGTCACGGGCTCGACGGCCCGAACGGTCCCGTCACCCCCGACGCTCCCGGTCACGGGAACTCCACTGACGGGGTTATCGAACCGATCGCGGGCTTCGACGACGAGCCGCTGGCGGCCGCTCTCGGGGACGGCCGTCGCGTTGCCCTCGAGATCGGTGAGATACGCCGCCGCCTCCTCGGTCGCGCCGCCGAGGGCGACGGCCCCGAGTCGAAGTTCGTAGGTGACCCCGCGCTCGAGCGTGAGCGTCAACTGGCCGCAGGGGTCCGGCGGCGCTCGCTGACAGTCGAGCCCCGTCACGTACCGGTCGTCGTCGGGATCGCCGTCCGGGTCGCGTTCGTCCGCGAGGAGGGCAGCCCACTCGTCCTCGGTGAGCCGCGTCGGGACCGTCAGCGTGACCGGCTCGCCGTCGCCGCGGATCGTCACCGTCCGACCCGGCGCACTGGTCGGCTCGAGGTCGATCGCGACGTCGGTCGCCCCCGACGCAGAGCGATCGCCCGCCAGCGCGACGAGATCGAGCCGGCGGGCGTCGACGAGGTCCTGGTCCCCCCTCGCGACCGCCGTCCCGTCGAAGCGGTCGTAGACGACCCACGGCTCGGCCACCGTCACCGGCGCGTCGCCGTACTCGTTGTAGTCGGGCACGTACTCGAGCGACCGCGTCTCGAACGTCCGCGTGGTCCCGTTCCAGTAGTCGCCGGTCTCGCCGGCCGCGGACGCGTTGGCGATTTCGACGCCAGCGGGGTCCGTCGTCCGAACCGTCCCCGCTGCTGGCGGCGGGTTGACGAAGAACAGCCGGGGCGGGTAGCGCAGGCCGGCCTCGATGGAGACCGTCTCGCCGTTCCCGGTCGCGGCCACCCGATCGACGGCTCCGTCGACAGCCTTCACGTCAGTCCGAACCCGCTCGTTGTGCTGAAACTCGAGGCCCTCGTTGACCGCGGGAATCGCGGTCGTCTGGAGGATCGCCAGCAAGGCGAGGAGGAGTGCGAACATGAGTATCGCGCCGATGACCGGCGAGACCGCTCGTTCGGAGCCGCGGAGCGCTCCGGTCCCGTCGAGTCGGGTCGTCGGCTGCGTCTCGGTTCCGTTCCGGCCGTGCGGATGCGAGTCGACCATGGTTACACCAAGAGGAAGAACGCGATGACGGTGAGGGCGATCAGTGCCAGTCCGTACTTGAGGCCGCTGAGGATGTCGTTCTCGGCCAGTTTCCCGGCGATCAGCCCGCTGCCGAAGCCCTGAATGAGCGCCGAGTGGAGGAACAGCAGCTCGTAGGTGTCGACGGGAATCGCGCCCAGCGAAACCGGTCCGCTGGCGGCCGCTGGATCGGTCTCGGCCGCCACCTCGGCGATCGGGGTGAGATAGCTCGCGCTGACCATGACGATGACCAGCAGATAGACGAGGAAGCCGATCACGACGATCGCGACGTACGAGCCGACTTCGCGCCGTCGCTCGCGGGCCAGTTTCGCCTGCGCCCGCGTGTTCGTCGCCGCGATTTCGAGCAGGCCGTGGAGATCGCCGCTCGAGCGGCTCCCCTCCGCGACGAGCGTCATCGTCCGGGTCAGTTGGGGCACGTTCAGTCGGTCGGCGAAGCCGAGCAGGGCGCGGGTCAGGTCGTGGTTCCAGGCCACGTCGTTGCGGACCCGGCGGAGTTCCGCGGCGAGGGTCCCGCTGGCCCACCGCGTGACCAGATCGAAGGCGTCGACGATGTCGACGCCCATCCGGTTCGCGCTGGCGAGGATGCTCAGCACGTCCGGGAACCGCTCGGTAATGACGGTCATCCGTCGGCGCTCGCGCTCGTGGAGGAGCGTCAACGGCGCGGTCGCCGTCACCAACGGGACGACGGCGAGCCCGACGGTCGTCCGGAGCGGGGCGGCGAGAAACGCGGCGGCGGTCGGCTCGACGAGTCCGGTCCGGATCGCGAGCCCGGCGACGGCGAGGGCGGCCGGCACCGTCACCCCGAGCGAACGGACGGGACGGCGGGTGATCGCCCGCAACGGGTCGGCGAGGAACGCACGGATGCCGGTCTCGCGTTTCGACCGCTGGTAGGCCAAAAACCGGGGATCGTCGACCACCTGCTCGAGGTCGACCGTTCGCTCGTCCGCGACGGCGAGGCTGGCGGTCGGCTCCTGGTACGGGCGCGAGAGCACGTCGACGAGGAGCAGGAACCCTCCCATCGAAAGCGGGAAGACGACGTAGACGAGCCCGGCGATCAGGCCGACGGTCTCCGCGCCGAGGAAACTCACCACCATCAACACGACGATCAGGAACAGCGGCGCGGCGACGAACGCGACGACGAACACTTCGCTGAGCATGCCGAGCGTCTCGATGAACGACGACTGCTCTTCAAGCGCGTCTTCGAGGGCTGCCTCGGATTCCGCCTCGAGGAACGTCTCGAGGTCGCCGCCGGAGTCGAGGACGCCGAGCAGGTCGTCGAGGAACCGCCGAAAGTCGTCGCTCGGCGTCAGCATCCGGACGTTATCCAGCGCCTGCAACAGGTCGTTGCCGAACAGGTCGATCTCGCGGACGACGAGGTCGAACTCGTTTGCGACCTCGCCGTAGACCGCCTCGCTGTTCCCGAGTCGGCGACACACCTCGATGACGTTCATCCCGCCGCTGGAGAGCGCGTACATGAACGTGATCGCGTACGGGAGGTTGAGCGCGATGCTGCGTCGCCGCGCCGCCACGACGCTGCGCGGGTAGTAGTAGTTCCGACCGACCCAGACGGCACCGCCGGCGGCGAGCGAGCAGAGCGGGGGAACGAACAGCGCGGCCACGACCAGCGGGTGCGTCAGGAACGCGTCCCGTGTCCGGCCGGACAGGCCGAACAGCGGTTCGAGCACGCTGAATAGCGTCCCCGTAAACACCAGCGCGACGAGTGCGACAGTCGCGAGGAGTCCCGCGGCGACCGCGGCGATCCCCGCCCATTTGGCGCTGTCGGTCAGGTACGTATCGTAGGTGTCCCGGATCCGGGCCTGCTTGAGCAGCCGCTGGAGCCCGCGATATCGCTCCGGTCGCGTCTTGAAGAACGCCCGCGTCCGGCCGTACGCCTCCCGGAATTCGAGTTGCTCCGCGGCACCGAGGTGGCGCTCCTCGACGAGCGGCTGGCTGAGCACTTCCTCGGGTTCCGGCTCCGCGTCGGCCACCGCCGCCCGTCGGTCGTCGGCCGCCGCGAACGGATCGGACGCCGCAGGTTCGCTCGAGACCCCCGCATCGTCGCCGAACGCGTCCTCGAGGACGGCCTCGACCGTCGCCTCGTCGAGCGCCGGGTCGCGGAACGCCGGCTCGTCGGGCTTGCGATCGGCGTCGTCGCCGGATGGATCACGGTCGGTCACGGGTCAGTCGTCGGCCTCCGTCACCGCGATCCGGTCGGGGTCGAGGTCGCCGGCACGAACCTCCTCGAGGACGTAATCCGGATCGCGAATGAATCCCTGGATGACGCGGGCGACGCTCTCGTAGTCGGTGATACCCGCCTCGAGCAGGTACTCGAGGACCGCTTCGCGGTGGTCCAGTTCCCGTTCGATGCGGCCCGGCGTCCAACCCCGTTCGTCGGCGATGGCACCTAACACGCTCGAGCCCGTGGTCTGCTCGAACCCGTCCGAGTGGGGATCGTACCGAAACACCTCGTGTGGCTCGAGGTCGTCGGCGTCCGCGTCGCCGGCACCGAATTCGACGAGTCGCCTGTTGCGCCGAACGCGTTTGCCGTTCTGGGTCGTCTGTTGCTGGATCGAGACGATATCGAGGTTGGCGATCATCTCGGACGGGACGTTCAGCGGCTCGTTACTGAGTCGGCTCAACAGTCCCCTGACGGAGTCGGCGTGGAACGTCGTGTACGCCGTGTGCCCGGTGGCGATCGACTGGAAGAAGGTAAGCGCCACGTCGCTTTCGGTGCGGATTTCGCCGACGACGAGGTACTCCGGTCGCTGGCGCAGGGCCGCCTGGAGGAGGTCGAACATTCCGACGGAGCCACGCCCGCCGGCGGTGACGCCCGTGCGCGTGACGCTTTGAATCCAGTTGTCGTGGGGCAGCGTCAACTCCGGCGTGTCCTCGATGGAGACGACCTTGCTTTCGGGCGGCACGAACATGGAAATCGCGTTGAGGCTAGTCGTCTTCCCCGACCCGGTGCCGCCAGCGACCATCAGCGAGGCGTTGTTTTCGACGGCCACCCAGAGATAGGCCATCTGCGCGATGCTGAACGTCCCCCAGTTGATGAGGTCGACCGGCGTGAACGGCACCTCGGAGAACTTCCGAACGGTGAAGTTGGGTCCGCCGGTCGTCACCTCGCCCCCGAGCGTGAGTTGGACGCGTGACCCGTCGGGGAGCGAGGCGTCGATCAGGGGGTCGGCCACCGAGAGGTGTTTGCCGGCGCGTTGGGCGAGTCGCACGACGTACGCGCTCAGGCGCTCGTCGCTGAACGCGAGGTTCGTCCGCAGGTCGCGGTAGCCGTGGTGGTAGACGAAGACGGGTTTCGCCGCGCCGTCACAGGAGATGTCCTCGACCGCCCGGTCGCGCATGATCGGGTCGATCTTCCCGTAGCTCACGAAGTCCCGGCGGAGGTAGTAGCGGAGTTGCTGGAGGGAGCCGTCGCCGACGGTCGCGGCGTGTTCGCGCATCACCCGCGGGACTTCCTCGTCGAAGGTCGCCGCCCGATCGATCTCGCCGTCGAACTCCTTGTACAGCAGATCGCTGCGCAGCGACCGGATGAGGTCCTCGCGGACGTACTCCTCGAACTCGTCTAAGTCGGGTTCGACGACGTGATACCGGTTGGTGTTGGTCGCCTCGTCGTAGAGGATCGTCACGTAGGCGTAGGGGCGGTTCACCCAGTAGCGCTCGACCTCCTCGTAGTCCTCGAGATAGCCGAAATCGAAGAACTCCGCCTCGATGAAGGTATCGGACGGGCGACCGGGGAACGCGTCGTCGTCTCGGTCGTCGAACGACGCCTTCACGTCCGCGAGGACGGCGTCCCTGATCGCTTGCGTCGACTTCGAGTCCGGCGGAGCGATAGCCGACATCGACTCGGGATCGGCGTCGTCGCTCCCCGTCGTCCCGTCACCCGTCGGAGCGACGACCGAATCGGCCTCGGTCCCGAGACTCGAGGCCGGGCCGACGCCGCTCGGCGGCTGTGAGGGGATCTCACCCCGGTTGTCGTCGGTCTCGTCCGGTGGATTCCCGTCCGACATCGATCGATTGGCTGCCCCTTGTGAGCCGACTCCCTAAATTGTGCTGGCTCGTAACCCGACAGCGAACCGTGGCTGCCGGCCGTTACAGAACCCGATCGAAGACGGTCCGTACCGGCTCCGTGTCGACGACGTCGTACGGGACCCGAAGCGGGGAGATCGAGACTGCCTCCTCGAGGACGGCGTGGCGGTCGGTATCCTCGTCGTCGGGGATGTCCCGGTTGGACATCTGCTGCCAGAGGCGGTTCGTCAACTGGAACCGGCCATCCTCGAGGGCGGCGTCCATCTCGTAGACCTCGGTCGGGCGCGTGATCGCAAAGCCGTCGGGGTCGGCCGCTGGGCCGGGGACGTTGACGTTCAGGTAGTCGACCCGATCGAACAGACCGGTCCCGGGCGCGCCGGCCACGAGATCGGCGGCGATCTCGCCCGCGCGCTCGAAGTCCGCGGGCTCGAGATCGTCGTCGTAGCCGAGCGTGTCCATCGAGACGGCGATCGACGGGGTGCCGAGGAAGGCCGCCTCCATGGCGGCGCTGACGGTCCCCGAGCGTGAGAAGACGTACGCACCGAGATTCGCGCCGTCGTTACAGCCCGAGACGACGATATCGGGGGCCGGCTCGAGCCCCTTCGCACCGACGATGGCGCAGTCACAGGGGGTGCCGTCGACGGCGTAACCCAGGTCGTGATCGGTGTGGGGGACCAGCGAGGTAAAGGAGTCGGCCTCGAGGTCCAGCGAGAGATCGCCGCCGTCCGAGGAGTTCGTCCGGCCGTAGGACAGCGACCGACCGACGGCGCTCCGGTTCCGGTCCGGCGCGATGACGGTCACCTCGCCGACCGCCGAGAGCGCGTCGTGCAGCGCCCGGAGGCCGGGCGCGTCGATCCCGTCGTCGTTCGTCAGGAGGATGTGCGGGTCCGAGTCCAGTTCCATTGGCTGGTCGATCGATCGGGGGCGAGCCACGTAGCTGTTCGGTTCAGCGAAGACGACATCGCTGCCCCTTACGACGGACTGCCGCCCGTCTCCGCGAGCCGCGTCCCGCAGGCCGGACAGTACCGCGAGCCCTTGGCGGCGACCGCGTCGCACTCCGGGCAGACGATTCCACCGTCCGGCTCCGGGGGCCGCTCGAGGCCGTCGCCACAGGCCGAGCAGTAGTCGACCGACGCCGGGATGTCCGCGCCGCAGTGCGGACAGCCGACCGCGTCTTCCCAGAGAACTCGCCGCCGGGAGTTCGAGACGTAGTTGTACGCCCCCCAGACGACGTTGCCGAGCCCCATCGAGAACCAGACCGTCAGGACCGCGACGAGGACGTGTGACAGCACCGAGCCGAACTCCCGGTCGACCATCACGACTCGGTCCGGCGTCTCCTCCTCGATCGTCCAGCCCCGAGACACGAGGTCGTCGATCTCCCGTTGCAGGCGGTTGCTTCGCATGGACGGGATAGGTCGCGGGCGGCCAAAAGGCTGTCAGCGAAGCCGGGCGACGGCACGTCGACATCGCCGTTTATGTACCGGCCGGGCCTTCAGGAATCATGATCGGACTCGACGGACCGACACTCGCAGTCGCAGTGGTCACACAGGTCGATCCCGGGACCGAGATCGAGATCGGGACGACCGACGGCCTCCTCGGGGGTGCGCTCGGGGCCGCCCTGACGACGCTCGTCGTCGGCGCGATCCTGATCGCGATCGCGCCCGACTACACGGACCGGATGATGGACGACGTCCTCGCGGACCCGTTCGGCTCGTTCCTCTACGGCATCGCGTCGCTGCTCGGAATCGGTCTGCTGACGCTGCTCCTTGTCGTCACGCTCGTCGGGATCATCGTGGCGGTTCCGCTGTTCCTGCTGGCGTATCTCGTCTGGGCGATCGGAGGTGCGATCGCGTATCTCGCCATCGCCGATCGGCTGGTCGGGCACGACGACGAGTGGCTCAAACGGCTGCTCGTCGCCGCGGCGATCAGCGGCGCGCTCGCGGTCACCGGCGTCGGGGGCATCCTCGCGGTCTGTATCGGTGCCGCCGGTTTCGGCACGGTGCTTCGGAGCTCCCTCGAGTGAGGCCGTCTCTCGGTCAGTGCAGGCGCGTCCTCGCCCGCTCGATGAGCGGGCTTTGTGAGACGCCGATCGATCGATACAGCCAGCCCTGGACGAGGATCGAAACGAGGAACCCGAGGGACAGCATCGTCGGATACCACACCGTCGGGAGGCCGTTCAGTTGCACCCACGACGCGCTGGCAATGCCGGCGACGAGGAACACAACCGAACTGCCGAGATGCACGCTCGCGGCCGGTCGTGCGCGCGATCGCTGTTCGTCGGTGAGGACGCGCTGATCGGCCAGTCCCAGCAGGCCCTGCACGACGTACAGCGCCGAGGTAAACAGCGAGAACGGCTCGAACATACGACCCACGTCTCGTGACAGCCTCATACCTGTTTTGACGATCGATACCGCTTGCGGTTCGAACGCGGCCGAAACGGGCAGCCTCGTCACCAGGGCAAGTAGCGTCGCAGTCGATCGATCACCGACCGCTCGCGGCGGACCCGCAGCGTCGTGCCGTCGGCGTCGAAGGTAGCCTCGGTCGCGGGGATGCGCGTGCCGTCGGGCATCTCGAAGGACTGGTCGCCGGCGGGGACCGTTCCGCCGCTGCCCGCGCCGAACAGCGTCTTCGAGCGGCCCGTCGGCTCCGGGACGGGTTCGGTGTACTCGATTTCGTACACCGGTTGTCCATCGTCGGTCGTCTTCTCCCAGTCGACGATCTCACGGCTCTCGCTCGTGCCAATCATGCGCGGGCCCTACCTCGGTTCGATTCCTGCTCGGGTGCGGGGACCATTCCCTCGAGACTACTCGTGACACGGTGCTAAAACCTTCGCCGCGATACGTCGAGCGGTGACGGTCGCCTCGAGCGGTCGGGTCCTTCACGGGCGTCGTCTCAGCCGAGGTCGATCGGATCGACCTTCAGGAACTCCCGGGAGACGACGGTCGCGTACGACCCCTTCGGCAGTGCGAACGTCAGCGTCAGCGGATCGGGTTCGAGCGAGAGGTCGGTCCGCAGAAGGACCGCCCGCCGGGTGCCGGTCGAGCCGAACTCCCCGGGCAGATCGAAGTCCGCCGGCTCGAGGCCGAGGTCGTCGAGGACGGCGCGTTCGATCGCGCCCTGCTCGCCGTCGGCGAGTTCGGTCTCAGTGCCGACCAGCGGCGCGGTGACGAACGCCCGGCCGCGCTCGCAGTGGCGGGTCACCGAGTCGACCCGGCGCTCGTCGACGCGCTGGAGGCGGTCGGTATCGGGGAGCGCGAGCCCGTCAGGCGCGTCGGTATCGGTGAAACAGACGACATCGCCCTCGACCGGGCGATCGAAGGGGAGCCCACGCTCGAGGCGCTCGGAGAGCATCAGGTTGAACGCGTACGACTGGGCGGCGTGGACGAACAGCCGCTGGAGGTTCGAGGGGACCCGTTCCAGGGCCGCTCTGAACTGCTCGGGGCCGGGCTCGCCGTCGTACTCGGCGAGCGCGTGGAGCATCGAGCGCTCGTAGCGCAGGCGATGGGGCATCCGCTCGAGGGCGTCCTGCCAGTCTCTCGTCTCCTCCACGAACGCGCGAGCCTCCTGCGTCCCCTCCGGCTCCGCGTCGGTCGGGTTTCCGAGGTAGGCCATCACCGCTCCTTCCCAGTCGTCGCGGGCGATAGCGAGCCCGACCTCGTGCGTGACCGGCCGCCGACTGCCGAAGCGCTGCTGACCGAAGAAATTGGGGACGCCGATCGACGTCTCGGTCCCGCTCGAGTCCGGTTGGTCGGTCTCGAGTCCGCCGAACTCGGCCAGCTCCGTCGTGATCGCGTCGGCGTTGTCCGGCCGCTCGGGATCGGTGACGACGAGTGCGAACTCGTTGCCCGCCAGATCGCCGAACTCGAGGTTTCGGCCGGCCCGCCCCAGGACCTCGATCTCGACGCCGTCGATTGCGGGCAGGTCCGCGGGATCGGCCCCGTAGACCGAAAACAGCTGCGTCGTCACGGCGTATTTGTCCTTCGTGCCGGCCCAGTTGACCCGCTCGCGGGAGATCCCCAGCGCGTCCGAGACCCGCGCGGCGAAATCGTTGGTGTCCCAGCCCCGCAGCGTCGCTCGAAAGACGAGGTGCGGGTAGGCGTCCGTCGGCGCGTCGACGGGTTCGGTGTCGAAGCGCTCGAGTTCGCGCACTCGGAAATCGGCGTCGTCCTCGCGGAGACGGCCGCCGACGCCGTCCGCGTCGCTGACGTAGTACTCCATGCCGACAGCCTGCTCCGTGGGGTGTCCCGAGCGCATACTGGTTGCCGTCGATTCGAGTGCCGCGCGTAAATCGGTTCGTTCTCGCGGCGACGGAGCCCGCATCGCAACGATCCGGCCGCGACGGTTAGTCCGTTCGCGGGATCGACCGCGCGCCCAACGCGAACGCGAGGACGGCGAGGACGGCGAGGATGCCGAGGTTCGCGAGCGCGGGATCGACGCCGGCGACGGCTGCCGTGTCCGCCCCCGCGTAGGTCACCGCCCGCACGCCCCGCGCGAAGTACGTCAGCGGCGAGAGGTTCACCAGCGGGCCGAACCAGCCGGGGAGGAGCGCGGGCGAGACGAACGTCTCCGAGAGGAACAGGAGGGGAAGCCCGATCCCGTTGCTGGCGGCGACCGCGCCGTCCTGTGAATCGGTGTAGCTACCGAGCATCGCGCCGACGCCGCAGAAGCAGACGACGCCGACGAGGACGTAGGGCACTAACAGCGGCGAGACGACGATCTCCGCGCCGGTCAGCAGAATCACCAGCCCGAGGATGAGCAGGCTCGCCAGCCCGATGATCGCGGCGTTGACGACCGTCTGGGCGAGTAACCACTCGCCGCGGGTCAGCGGCGTCGTCGCGAGCTTCTCGAACCGGCTCCCCTCGCGGTGACGCGCGACCTCGCTCCCCATCCGCGACAGCGGAGTGAAGAGCACGACGACGGCGAGATAGCCCGGCACGTAGTAGGCTGCCGGCTCCGTGAACAGCCCGCCGCCGGTCGGGTCCGTCCGCACGAGCGCCCCGAAGATGACGATCAGGATCACGGGGAAGAAGAACGTGAAGAAGACCGCCGTCCGCCGGCGGACGAACGACCGCCAGCCGGCGCTGGTTTCGGCACCGACGCGTCCCAGCCGACTCATGCTGTCTCACCCGCCTGCGCGAGGTCGGACTCGTCGGCCACGCCATCCCCGGTCCCGCCGCCCGCGAGCCGATCCGTCCGCGCCCGCTCGGTCCCGTCGGCCAATTCGAGATAGACGTCCTCGAGATCGGGTTCGGCCCACGAAAGCTGCGTGTACTCGATCGCGTGGGTCTCGAGATAGTCGACGACCGACCCGATCGCGGCGGGGTCGATCTCGCGGACGACGACCGCGCTGTCGGGGTTTCGGGTCCGACCGCGCTCGGGGCGTTCGACCGGATACTCGAGGGCGTCGAACGCGGCCGGGTCGGCCACCGTCTCGATCGTGAGCCGGCTCGAGCCGCCGTGGTCACGGACCAGCCGCTCGGGCGGCCCCTGTGCGACGAGCGAGCCGTCGGCGAGCAGGCCGACGCGGTCGGCCAGGCGCTCGGCCTCGGCCATGTCGTGGGTGGTCAGGACGACCGTCGTCCCGGCATCGGCGAGGTCCTCGATCAGTCGCCAGACGGTGCGGCGGCCGGCAGGGTCGATGCCGGTCGTCGGCTCGTCCAGGAAGAGCAGATCGGGGTCGTTGACCAGTGCGGACCCGACGCAGACCCGGCGTTGCTGACCGCCGGAGAGGTTCTCGTACCAGGTGTCGCCGGTATCGACGAGGCCGACGTCGGCGAGCACGTCGTCGGGATCGCGCGGGTCGTCGTAGAGGCCGGCGTAGTACGCGAGCAGTTCCCGCGCGCTGAGCCTGTCGGGTGGCGAGAACGACTGTGGTAACACGCCGAGCTGGGCGCGGTCGACCGTCGACGGTGACGCGCCGAGAATCCGTGCCGTCCCGCCGTCCGGCACGGTCGTCCCCGTCAGCGTGCGGACGAGCGTCGTCTTGCCGGCACCGTTCGGCCCGATCAGGGCGAAGACCTCTCCGCTGCCGACCGACAGCGAGGCCCCGGACAGGGCGACCGTCTCGCCGTAGGTCTTCTCGAGGTCCGTCGCATCGACTACGGCTTCCATACGGATCGGTTCCGGCGCGGCGTGGGTAAGGGGTTCGGTTCGGCACAGTTCAGCGCGCGCCACGCAGGTCGGAGACGCGAGTCGCAGTACCCGGCCGGGGTCGCAGTCGGAACGCGGCCGCGCTCGCGCTCTTGCCCTCGCAGGTGCAACCGTTACCCGCCGGTTCGTGGTAGCGGGCCGGGAATGACGGAGTTGGGATACACGCTCTCGAGCGAGGAGTTCGGGCCGACTGAACTGGTCGAAATCGCCCGTCGCGCGGAGGCGGCCGGCTTCGACTTCTGCTCGATCTCGGATCATTTCCACCCCTGGGTCTCGGCGCAGGGTGAGTCGCCGTTCGTCTGGTCGACGCTGGGAGCGATTGCGGAAGCGACCGACGAGATCGAGATCGGCGTCGGCGTCACCTGCCCGACGATCCGGGTCCATCCGGTCACCGTCGCCCACGCGGTCGCCACCGTCGCCGAGATGCTCGGCGATCGCTTTACGTTCGGCGTCGGGACCGGCGAGAACCTGAACGAACACGTTACCGGCGAGCGCTGGCCCGAGCACGACGTGCGCCTCGAGATGTTGGACGAGGCGCTGAACGTCATGCGCTCGCTGTGGACCGGCGAGACGACGAGTCACCACGGCGAACACTACACGGTCGAAAACGCGCGGCTGTACACCTGCCCCGACGAGCAGCCGACGACGATCGGAAGCGCGTTCGGCCCGCAGACTGCCGACTGGGTGGCCAAGAACGCGGACGGGCTCTGGTGTTCCGGGCCGAAGTCCGAACCGGTCAAGGCCTACGAGGACGCCGGCGGCGACGGCCCCAAGTACACGCAATTGCACGGCTGCTACGCCGACAGCGAAGCGGAGGCGATCGAGACGATCCTCGAGCAGTGGCCCAACGGCTCGCTTCCGGGCGAACTCGGACAGGAGTTGCCGACGCCGGCTCACTTCGAACAGGCCGCGGCGCTGGTCGAGAAGGAGGACATCGCCGCGGCCGGTACCACGACCGAACCCACCGCGGAGGCCCACATCGACAGCCTCGAGCGGGCGATCGACGCCGGTTACGATCACGTCTATGTCCATCAGATCGGACCCGAACAGGAGCAGGCGCTCGCGTTCTACGAGGACGAGGTGTTGCCGTCCTTCGAGTGACGCGGCCGACGCCGGATGGCGATGCGGCTACCGCTCGAGCCGACCGCCGGCACCGTGGTGTCAACACGCGAATGCGACGAACCGGTTGACCGCCTCGTCGCTTCCCGCGACGATCAGCATGTCGTCCTCGTGGACGACGAACTCCGGGCCGAGGTCGGTCAGCAGTTCCTCGCCGCGTTCGACCGCGACGACGGTACATCCGGTTCGCGCTCGCAGGTCGACCGCACCGAGGCTTCGTCCAGCGATTCCCGGCGCGGTCGTCCTGATGAGTTCGAACTGGGTCTCGGGCGTGAGGATTTCCTCGCCCTCGATCAGGATGGAGCCGAGCATCCGACCGGTCACCGTCGAGAGCGAGAGGACGTACTCGGCCCCCGCGCGGTAGAACTTCGGAATGTTCTCGGTTTCGTTCGCTCGCACGATGATTTCGACCTCGGGGGCGACCTGCTTGAGGACCAGCGTCGCGTAGATCGTCGTCGAATCGTCGTCGAGAGTGAGAATGATCGCCCTGGCGTCGTCGACGGCGGCCGCCTCGAGAGCCGATTCGTCGGTGACGCTCCCGACGATATCGACCCCCGGCTCGTCCGCGAGGTCGACGACACAGGTCGAGACGCCGCCGGACGCCAGGGTCTCGACCGCGGTCCGGCCGACGACGCCGTAGCCGCCGACGACGATGCGGTCCGGGTTGTGCCGCAGCGCCGACACCGTCCGCGATTTCAGCTCCGTGAGATCGTCGCGACGCCCCGCGACGAGCAGGACGGTATTGCCGTCGATCACGTTTTCGGAGCCGGGAACGGGAACGAACTCCCCGCTAAACCAGGCTCCGATAACGGTGATTCCCATCCGATCCCGAATGCCGGATTCGGGAATCGTCTGCCCGACGAGGTCGCTGTGCTCTTGAACGAGCAGTTCGGTCACCGCGAGGTCCTCGCTGAACTCGATCGTATCCCGGAGTTCGGCCGAGACCGTCGTCGTGGCCTTCGTTGCGAGACTCCGTCCGAGGACGTGCCGCGGCCGGACGATCTCGTCGGCTCCGGCGTAGCGGTGGTAACTCGCGACCTCGTCGTCCTCGACCACGCTGACGATGGTGAGGTCGCTCGAGAGTTCCCGCGCCGTGAGGATCACCATCGCGTTGGTCTCGTCGTCGATGTCGGTGACGAGCGCGTCGGCCCGCTCGGCGTTGGCGGCCCGCAGCGTCTCCTCCTGGTCGAGTTCGCCGTAGATAGCGTTGGTCCCCTCGTTGTTGAGGTCGACGACGAGTTCGGCGTCGTCGTCGACGAAGACGTAGGGGACGCCCGCCGCCTCGAGTTCACCAGCGAGAACGTCCGAGCGCGGCGTGTACGAACAGATAACGACGTGATCGGTGAGATCGGTCGACTCCGGCGGCCGGTCCTCGAGAGCCTGCTGAAAGAGCGGGACGACGATTAGCGGCAGGGCGAGAAAGACCAGCAGGACGCCCGTGAGGTTCATCACGATAACGATCAGGTTCATCGGCGTGCTCTGCCAGTCGTCCGCGTCGCCGCCGAAGCCGGCCGTCGTCAGCGTCTCGATGACGGTCCGGATCGCCTGGGCGTACGTCCTCGGCTCGTCCTCGAACGTGGCCATTCCCAGCCGATAGAGCCACGCGTAGACGAGGACGAGAACGAGAACGGCGACCAGCGAGAGGGCGATCCGCCGCCACCAGTGATTCATTATCCGTACGAGACTGGCAAGTGATTTGTAGCTTCGGAAAGCCCGGAGGCGGTCCCGTCGCAGTCTCCGCTCCGTCGTCGAATCGCTTCGTCGTTTCGCGTCCGACGTTGACGAGTAGCCGACCGCGCGTCGCTCGAGCGTGTGCGATGACCGCCGGGGAGATCAACGCGACGCTGCAGTGGGATGAGATCCCGATCGAAGACGTGGCCGCGGTGATCGCCGCTTCCGAACTCGTTTTGCCCCTCGCCACTGAACCGGCGACCATGGAGTACACGACGCTCGGAAAGACGGGTACGAGGGTATCGAAGCTCTGTTTCGGAACGTGGCGCTTCGGCAAGGAAAGCGACGGCACCGTCGAAACGGACCGCGAGGAGGCCTACGACCTGCTCGACGCCTGCTGGGAGCACGGTATCAACTTCATCGATACGGCGAACGTCTACGGCAATCCCAACGGGAAGAGCGAGCGCTGGATCGGCGAGTGGCTCGCGGACCGGGAGGACATCGACCGCGAGGACCTCGTCCTCGCCTCGAAAGTCTACTTCCCGTTCGACGGCCGCGGCGAGCCGGGACCGAACGATTCCGGACTCGGCCGCAAGCACATCCGGGCCCAGATCGAGGGCACGCTCGAACGACTGGGCACCGACTACCTCGATCTATACTACATCCACCGCTGGGACGAGGACACGCCGATCGAGGAGACGATGCGGACGCTGACCGAACTCGTTCGCGAGGGGAACGTCCACTATCTGGGTGCCTCGAGCATGGCCGCCTGGAAACTCACCAAGGCGCTGTGGACGAGCGACGCCGAGGGCCTCGAGCGGTTCGACGTGACCCAGCCGATGTTCAACGCGGCCGATACGGACGACGTGAGCGACTATCTCGAGGTCTGTGCGGATCAGGACATCGCGGTCTGTCCGTACTCGCCGCTGGCCGGCGGCTTCCTCACCGGGAAGTACGAGCGGGCCGACGACGGCACCGTGATCGCGCCCGACGGCGCTCGCGGCAGCCTCACCGATCTGTTCGAGGACCGCTACACGAGCGACACCGCATGGGAGGTCCTCGAAGCCGTCGAGGGCGTCGCCGACGAAATCGACGCCACGCCGGCACAGGTGTCGTTGCGCTGGCTAATGGAGCAGGACCGCTTTACGTGTGTGCCGATCGTCGGCGCGCGGACGCCTGACCAACTCGCGGAGAACGTCGGCGCGGTCGACCTCGAACTGTCCGACGCGCAGTTCGAGCGGATCGACGCGGCCCGCGGCCCGGACGACGACGGCTATCGCTGAGTCCGAATATCGTCGCTGGGGCCACGTTCCCACCCGTTCGGAACTACCCTGGTGATTATTAACAATACCAGACCAACCGAAGAGCATGGTACGAGATGGGGCTGTGTCCCGACGGCGGATGCTCGCGCTAACAGGT
The DNA here is from genome assembly GCF_005890195.1 of Natrinema pallidum. Taxonomy (NCBI): domain Archaea; kingdom Methanobacteriati; phylum Methanobacteriota; class Halobacteria; order Halobacteriales; family Natrialbaceae; genus Natrinema; species Natrinema pallidum. The sequence goes on from NZ_CP040637.1 coordinate 2,577,477, forward strand.
GTCGCAGCGTCGACGGCATTCGTTGCCGGTTGTGGTGGTGGCGGGAACGGTGACAGCGGGAACGGCGACGGCGATGGTGGTGTGGAGATCGATCCCGAAACACGGATCGAACTCGACGGACAGACGCCCGGTTGGGTGGGCATCAAACCCGATTCGATTGCGGACGAGACGAACCCGACGCTCATTCTTCAGGAGGGGGAATCCTACGAGATCGGCTGGACAACCGGCGATGGCAACCAACACAACATCGCGATCTACGACGAAAACGACGACGTTGTCGATGATCTCGTGACCGAGCAGGTCACTGAGCCCGGCGACGATCAGTGGTTGGAGTTCGAGGCCAGCAGCGCGATGGTCACGTACATCTGCGAGGTCCACCCGAATTCGATGGTCGCCGATATCCAGGTCAAATAGCAGTACCGGCGACGACACGGTCGAATACCACCCACGATTCGACGTCACTCATTTTTGCCGGCTTCCGTGCGACGCCACCGGACTGGTCACGGGAGTCGCGATCGTCCGTGCGACGTCACTCCCGGGCGTCGGTCGTCGGCTCGAGCCCGATCCGATACTCGGTGAGGTTCTCGTAGCCGTCCTCCGTGACGACGATCAGGTCCTCGATGCGGACGCCGCCGACCGCGGGGTCGTAAATCCCAGGCTCGATCGAGATCACGTGCCCGGGCTCGAGGTCGCCGCCGGACGGCGAGACGCTCGGCTCCTCGTGGATGTCCAACCCGACCCCGTGGCCGGTGCTGTGGATGAAGCCGGTGTCGGTGTTGGGATCGCTGCGCAGCGTCTCGTAGCCCGCGTCCTCGATCACGTCACAGGCCGCGGCGTGAACGTCGGCCCCGGTCACGTCGGCCGCGACCGTCTCGAGGGCGGCCTCGTAGGCGTCGCGGGTGACCTCGTAGCGCCGTCGAGCCTCCTCGCCGGGGTCGCCGCGGGCGAAGGTGCGGGTCATATCGGCGAAGTAGCCCGTCTCCTTGTCCCGCGGGAAGATATCGATCACGATCAACTCGTCAGCCGCGAGCGGCCCGCTGCCCCGGTCGTGGGGGTCCGCGCCGTCGGCCCCGCAGGCGACGATGGTCTCGTCGAGGGCACAGCCGTGGCGTAGCAGGGTGACCTCGATCTCCTCGGTGACGCGTTCGCTGGTCAGGGGGTCGCCGTCGTGAACGAGCGTGCCGTCCTCGATGTCGGCGGTGGCGATCAGTTCCTCGGCCCGCGCCATCGCGGCCTCGTTGGCCCGCTGGCTCGCCCGGATCCGCTCGACTTCCCACTCGGTTTTCGTCGCACGGATATCCGTCACGATGCCCGTGCGTTCGGCCGTCACCGCGACCCCGTGCTCGCGAAGTCCGTCGGCGGTCCCCGTCGGGAACGTTCGGGGCACCGCGAGCGCGTCGACATCGTGATCCTCGAGAAAGGCCACGAGCGTACGGATCGTCCCCTCGTACTGGCCGTGTTCGGCCACCAGTCGCTGGTAGTCGTAGGCGGCGCGGCGGCTGACCGAGTCCGCGTTGGCCTGGGCCGTCGCGCGCCCGTACTCGAGCCCCGAGACGAGCAGGTGGACGCCGTCGGCCGTCACGAGCGTCTGATAGGGGTCCGGCGCGGTAAAGCCCGAGACGTACCGCTGGTCGGCGTCCGAGGCATCGTCATCGATCAGGTAGCCGTCCAGGTCCTCGGCCGAGAGATACTCGCGCAGCGGGGCGAGATCGACGTCGACGTTCATACCCGAATCTCTGACAGCGGGCCACATAATCCCGCGGATCGCGACCGGGTGGGTCGGTTCGAACCCGCAAACTTATCACTGAACGTGGTAATTCCCCGCGTATGAACCGTCGCCGGATCCTGGCAACGGGAGCCGCGGTCGCATTCGCCGGCTGTGTGAGCTATCCGTCCGACAGCGACGAGCCACCCTCGAGTCGGGCCCTCCTCCGGGACGCGATCGAGACGCGTCGCCACATGACCGATCTCACGGCCCGGCGGGTCATGACCGTCGAAACCGGGGACGAAACGGTCGAGCGAACGGAGCGGGTCGCGTTGCGGCCGCCGGCAAAGCAACGACGCGAGGTCGTCGAGTCGACCGATCCGGACGTGCCGGCCGGCTCGGTCACGGTGACGAACCGGACGACGACGTGGGAGTACAACCCGGCGACCGAGACGGTAGAGAAACAGTACCATCCGAACAAGACCGACACCGACCGCACGCGACTCGTCCTCGAGACCCTCCGCGACGACCACCGGCTCAGTTACCGGGGGACGGAGACCGTCGACGGTCGCGAGACACACGTCGTCGAGACACAGCCGCCGGCCGAGGATACCGGGCCGGCGATCGGCCTCGTCGTCGGTGATACGGAGTTCCTCGTCAAGCTCCGGGCGACGAGCGATCCGGAGGCGCTCTCCGCGACCCGAACCGTCTGGATCGACGACGAGTACCGGTACCCGATCAAGGAGCGGAACACCACCAGGATCGACGGCGAGGTCTACCACGAACTGACCGTCACCTACGAGGACCTCGCGCTCGATACGGGGCTCGAGCCGGGGACGTTTACGTACGACCCGCCGGCGGACGCGACGGTCACCACGGAGGGTGTCGGCCCGGACGGCGTCTTCGAATCGCGGTCGGCCGCCGAGGAGTTCGCGCCGTACGACCTGCCGGAGCCGACCGTTCCGGACTCGTACGTGCTTGATCGGATCACCGTCGTCGAGACGGCAGAGCGGTTCGGAACGACCACGACGCTGTGGTACACCGATCCGAACGTCGTCGCGCGCGAACTCTACGTTGCGGTCAAGGAGGTGCAACGGATCGATACGGCCGCGTTGGAGCCGATCGAGTTCGACGGCCACACCGCCTATCGCCGCGACGGCGGGAAACGGAGCATCTTCTGGCAGTGTGACGGACTCAACTACGAGGTCACGTGTCTGACCGACGACACACCCCTGCTCGAGATCGCCGCGTCGATCGGGTGTTCATAACCGGTCGGTGACCGGCGGGAGCCGCGAGCGACGAGCGAACCGGCCGAGGAGGGGCCGGTCGTCCCGTCGGGGACTCGTGGGATCGGTATCGGTAAGGCGAGGCCACCCCACAGAGCCATCATGAACGTCACGATCACGCCCTCGACCGTCGAGGGGACGGTCCGCGCACCGCCCTCGAAAAGCTACACGCACCGGGCGATCCTCGCGGCGGGATACGCCGACGAGGCGACCGTCCGCGACGCGCTCTGGAGCGCGGATACGCGGGCGACCGCCCGCGCGGTCACCCTGTTCGGCGGCGACGTAACACGGACCGACGACGGAGCCCTCGAGATCGACGGCTTCGACGGCCGTCCGGACGTGCCGGCGGACGTCATCAACTGCGCGAACAGCGGCACGACGATGCGCCTCGTCACGGCTGCGGCCGCGCTCGCGGACGGGACCACGGTGCTGACCGGCGACGAATCGCTGCGCTCGCGCCCGCAGGGCCCGCTGCTCGAGGCGCTTGCCGATCTCGGAGCCGAGGCGGACAGTACCCGCGGGAACGGGCAGGCTCCGCTGGTCGTCACCGGCCCGTTGTCGGGCGGCGACGTATCGATTCCGGGCGATGTCTCCTCCCAATACATCACCGCCCTGCTGCTGGCCGGTGCGGTCACCGAGGACGGGATCGCGATCGACCTCGAGACCGAACTCAAGTCCGCGCCGTACGTCGATATTACGCTCGAGGTACTCGCCGACTTCGGCGTCGACGCCCGCCACACGGACGCCGGCTTCGAAGTCGACGGTGGGCAGTCGTACGCGCCCGCCGGCGGCGCGTATGCGGTTCCCGGGGATTTCTCGTCGATTTCCTACCCCCTCGCCGCGGGGGCGATCGCCGGCGACGACGGCGCGGCCGTCCGAATCGAGGGCGCACACCCCAGTGCGCAGGGCGACAGCGCCATCGTCGAGATCGTCGAACGGATGGGTGCCGACGTCGACTGGGATCGGGACGCGGGGACGATCGATGTCGCAGCCGCCCCGCTCGCCGGGATCGAGGTCGACGTCGAGGATACGCCCGATCTGCTCCCGACGATCGCGACGCTGGGCGCGGTCGCGGACGGCGACACCCACATCACGAACGCCGAGCACGTCCGGTACAAGGAGACCGACCGCGTGAGCGCGATGGCCACGGAGTTGGGAAAGTTGGGCGTCGAGACGACCGAAGAGCCGGATTCGCTGACGATCCACGGCACGGAATCGACGCTCGAGGGGGCGACCGTTCGCGGCCGATCGGACCACCGCATTATCATGGCGCTCGCGCTCGCCGGTCTCGTCGCCGACGGCGAGACCGTCATCGAGGGGGCCGACCACGTCGCCGTCTCGTACCCCGGGTTCTTCAGCACGCTCGAGGAGTTGGGCGTCACCCTCGAGCGCGACGACGGACACTAGACGGGACCGGACGGAAGGGAAACGGTCGTCGGTGCGGTCGCCGACGACGGATCAGTCGGGGATTCGGAAGCGATCGAGGACGATATGACGTTCGTGGGTCGGTCCGAGCCAGGAGACCGCGAGGTATTCGCCGGGATCAGCGTTCGGAACGCGACCGTGAGGGCGTCCCCAGCGGTGATCTCGCCGGAGAACTGTGCCTTGCCTCGGAACTGACCTGCACGTGCTCGCCCTGGAACGTGGGGCCGTCCTCGTGGCCGATCGCTCGAGACCGCCACCGATGGATGGGCGACGGGGCCGCCCGTCGCGTTCCGGAGGGCGCAGCTATTTATGGCTACGAAAAATTGTGGTGAACAATGTCAGGCAACACGCCAGTAATCGTTAGCGCTGTTAGGACAGCCCAGGGGAAAGAGGACGGCGCGCTCGCGGGCGTCCGCAGCGAGGATCTCTCGATCCCGCTGGTCGACGAAATGCTCGCGGAGACGGGCATCGAGGGCGACGACATCGACGACCTGATGTGGGGGTGTGCCCAGCAGCGCTCGGAGCAGCGGACGAACATCGCGCGACAGATCGCGCTCTTCTCGGAGCTGGGCGAGTCGGTCCCCGCGACGACCATCGACCGTCAGTGTGCCTCCTCCGCCCAGGCGATCATCAGCGCCGCGGACTCGATCGCCGCGGGCCGCCAGGACGCGGTCATCGCGGGCGGCGTCGAGAGCATGAGCCGCGTCAAGATGGGGGGCGGCGACGCCGGCGACATGTACCCCAAGCTCGACGAGAAGTACGGCATGCGGAACCTCCAGATGGGGATGACCGCCGAAAAAGTCGCCGAGGAGTACGACATCAGCCGCGAAGAGCAAGACGAGTACGGCGCGCGCAGTCAGCAGCGAGCGGTCGAAGCCACCGAATCGGGCCGGTTCGACGACGAGATCGTACCCATCGAGACCGACGACGGCGTCCACGACGAGGACGAGGGGCTCCGTCCCGGCACGACCCCCGAGAAACTCGCCGAATTGCCGACCGTGTTCACGGAGGACGGCACCGTCACGCCCGGCAACGCCTCGCAGATCGCCGACGGCGCGGCCGGCGTCATGCTCACCAGTCGCGACTTCGCCGACGAGAACGACCTCGAGGTCCTCGCGGAAGTCGGCACCAGCTACGTCGCCGGCGTCGACCCGACGATCATGGGCGTCGGCCCGGTCCCCGCGACCGAGGGGCTCCTCGAGCGCGCGGACCGCGAGATCGACGACTACGGTCTCGTCGAGATCAACGAAGCCTTCGCCAGCCAGACGCTGTACTCCCAGCGCGAACTCGGCATTCCGGACGATCGGCTGAACGTCAACGGCGGCGCGATATCGATCGGTCACCCGCTGGGCTGTTCCGGCGCGCGCCTGCCGGTGACGCTCGTCCACGAGATGAATCGCCGGGGCGTCGACCGCGGCATCGCGACCGAGTGTGTCGGCTTCGGACAAGGTGCGGCGATCGAGTTCGAACTCCCCTGACCGGACCGGTCGGGGCGTTCCGGTCCGAGTGTTGCGATCGGGAACCGCGTCGACGCGAACGGAGAGCCGAGCGATCCGCGAGCGGACGACGAAACGGACGAGACAGAAGGCGGTCGAGGGCGTCGGGTCGCGCCGCGCGGAAGGGCGGGACGGCGACCCGAGGATCGGGAACGGCGACCACGACAGTACCGGAGAGCGAAACCCCTTAGCCGAGGATGTACTCGAGGCGGGGGTAGCGCTCGAGGAGGGGTTCGCCGCCGAGGTCGTAGCTCTCGATCCAGGCGTCGAGCCCGAGGATGCGCCCGGCACCGAAGGCGGCGACGGCGAGGAAGACGAGCATGTACGCGAAGTCGCCGTTGATGACCCCGTGGGCGATGTCCCAGTTCCCGAAGTAGAACATGAGCATCATGAGCGCGCCGAAGAACGCCGCGAGCCGGACGAGCGCGCCGACGAGCAGTCCGAGGCCGATCAGGAGCTCGCCCCACGGGACGGCGACGTTCGCGAACTCGACGAACCACGGCGTCGAACCCATCCAGGCGAAGAGGTCCGCGAGCGGGTTGCCGTTGGTCGCCGCGACGGCGGTCAGGTAGCCGCCGGCGCTGAACGGTTCGGCCGCGACGAGCTTCGTGAACCCGGAGTAGGCGAACGCCCAGCCCATCATGAGCCGGAGCGAGAGGACGAACCAGGCCGAGAGGCTGTGGGCGCGGCCGCCGACCGTGTAGCCGCCGATGGTGCTTTCGAACGTGTTGCGCGTGTCTGTGACGAGAGTGGGTGCAGTCATGGTAGCGGAAGAAAACTTCCTACTGCCTAGAAGGACGGGATAGTATATAATCTTATTCTGATATGCAGTATCATGGATATTCGTAAGTTATGTAGATATAACGCATCAGTTCGTGAGGTGCGATCGCCGCGGGAACCGATCGTGCACGGGTCGTTCGGACGGGAGCGCGGTTCGTCACGGGGCGGGGGTCACCGCCGTCTCCGGCCGACGGTCGCTCGAGTCGGGGAGTTGCTATCCGAAACTGACATCGAGGTAGAGCATTACGATCACGCCGGCCATCAGTCCGAGCGTCGCGGTCCGTTCGTATCCGTGGATGTGGGTTTCGGGGATGATTTCGTCGGAGATGACGAAGAGCATCGCCCCTGCAGCGAACCCCATCGCGTAGGGAAGGATCGGCTCGACGGCGCTCACTGCGAGCGCCCCCAGCACCGCGAGCGGAATTTCGACGAGCCCCGAACGCACGCCGGCGACGGCCGCGTAGAAGCGTCGGTCAAGCCCGGCGTTGATCGCGGCCACCGAGACGGCGAGCCCTTCGGGAACGTTCTGGATGCCGATAGCGAGCATGAGCGGGATCGCGTTCTCGACGTTGCCCGAGCCGAAGCCGACGCCCACGGCCAGTCCCTCGGGCATGTTGTGAAGCGTGATCGCCAGGATGAACAGGACGACGGGAGCCAACCGATCGCGATCGAGCGGAAGGGACGTGCTCGGATTCGCCTCGTCCGCCCGCCTGTTCCCGGTCAACAGATAATGTGCGTGCGGGACGAGCCCATCGGCCCGATCCAGAAAGATCGCCCCGAGCGCGACGCCCACGAGCGTCGGAATCGGGTTCCCGCCGGAGTACTGCTCGATTCCCGGGACGATGAGGCTCGTGAAGGCCGCGGCGAGCATCACGCCGGCCGCGAACCCGAGCGCGCCGTCGAGTGCGCGCTCCGATGGATCGCGCCAGACGAGCACCAGCGACGCCCCGAACAGGTTCAACGCCGCGATAACGATCCCGCCGAGGAGCCCCTGGATCACCGGGTCTTCGCCGGCGACTCGAACGAACAGGTCGATTACCGAGGTCATGCGTTCATCCCTCGAGTCATCGAAACGCGGCCGCGTCGTCTCCCGCGTGGTTCATTTCGACACGCTACGCTATGGGCGGTGAAATAACTCATCGATGGCGTGCGGCGGGCCGCGACGACGAGGAGGAGAAAGGCGGCCCGGAGAATCGCACCCACGATGTCGAACCGCAGCCACTTCGTCTGGGGGGCCGTCACCCGAGGCCCTTCCGTCGGGTCCGTCCATCGGTGCCGAACGGTCGCGGAGGGTACTCGATGCTGCGACGAGGGAGCGACTTTCTCGAGCGAGGGACGGACGCTCGATCGCAGTTCGTGCGCGAACCTGCACCGCTAAGTGGCCCCGTCTCCGAAGACGTGGTAATGAACGGCAACCGCTTCGGTCGCCTCTTTCAGGTGACCACGTTCGGCGAGAGCCACGGGGAGGCGATGGGCTGTACCGTCTCGGGCTGTCCCGCCGGCCTCGAGCTCTCGGCGGAGGACATTCAGGAGGACCTCGACCGGCGAAAGCCGGGCCAGTCGATGATCACGACCAGCCGCGGCGAACCCGACGCGGTCTCGATCAAGTCGGGGATTCAGGACGGCTACACGACGGGGACGCCGATCGGCCTGGTCATCCAGAACAAGGACGCCCGCTCGGGCAAGTACGAACCCTTCATCACCGCGCCACGGCCCTCGCACGGCGACTTCACGTACTCGGCGAAGTTCGGCACGCGAAACTGGGGCGGCGGCGGCCGTTCGTCGGCCCGGGAGACCGTCAACTGGGTCGCCGCGGGCGCGATCGCGAAAAAGATTCTCGCACGGGAGGGGATCGAACTCAAAGCTCACGTCAATCAGATCGGCGACATCGAAGCGCCCGACGTGAGTTTCGCGGACATTCTCGAGCACTCGGAGGAGAACGACGTCCGCTGTGCTCACCCCGAGACCGCCGAGCGGATGCAAGAGCGGATCGCGGAGTACCAGGAGGCGGGCGACTCCATCGGCGGCAGCATCTACTTCGAGGCGCAAGGCGTTCCGGTCGGCCTCGGCGCACCCCGGTTCGACTCCCTTTCGGCGCGGCTCGGGCAGGCGATGATGGCGGTGCCGGCGACGACGGCGTTCGAGTTCGGGCTTGGTACCGAGGCGGCGGAGTGGACCGGCACGGAGCGAAACGACGAGTGGGCGTTCGACGACGACGGCGATCCGACGCCGGTCGAGAACGACCACGGCGGGATTCAGGGCGGCATCTCGAGCGGCGAACCGATCTACGGCGAGGTCACGCTGCACGCACCCACCTCGATTCCCACGTCCCAGCAGACTGCGGATTGGGAGACGGGCGAACTCAAAGAGGAGCAGGTCATCGGCCGCCACGACCCCGTGCTCCCGCCGCGGGGCGTGCCCGTCGTCGAGGCGATGCTCGCGCTGACGCTGGTCGACTTCATGCTGCTGTCGGGCCGGCTCAACCCCGACCGCGTCGACGACCGGCCCGGCGAGTACGACACCGAGTACCACCCAAGCAGCCCGCGCAACGAGTAGTTCGACGGGCCGCGCGTTCGTCTTCTCGGATCGACCCGCAGTCGGTATCGGTAAGCGACATCCCGGCCCGCACTGGCCACTCCGCACGCGGTGACCCGTGTGGATGCCGCCCCGCTCCCACCAGAGTCGGTCGGCCAACCCGACATGAGGGGACAGGGGTCGTCCTGTTCGATGGGACCGTTCGACGCCGGACCCGTCTCCGACGGGGATGGTTCCAGTCGGTCGCCACTAGATATAAGTCACTATAGGTAATAGCCCCTGGTGGAAGCTGTCGTCTCCAGAACAGTCGCGGGGGGCATGCGCTGAAATGCCCCGGGTGCTAAGGACACCCGAGACGTGGCTTCCAACCCGGTGAGGTCGAAGCCATGATTGCGTATCCGCTCCCGAGACATAAACGTCTCGCCCGACAGTCCGTTCGCTCGAGACGAAGAGCGGTGCGTCCGAGGTGCGTTTTCGAGTCATTTCCGACCGGGAGCGATAGCCCTGTCGGCTGGCTCGGACGACGGCGGCACCGGCGAGGGTGCACCTCGCCGCGCTCGCTCGAGCGGCCGCGTCATGGCGGCGACCGATCCGGATCGCTGCGCTGGACCGCGACCCACGGCCGGACCCGACTCCTCCTCCCCCGTCGACATCGATCCCGGCCGTGACGATCGCGGACGCTTCCAGCCTTCCCCGCCGTCGTTTCGACTGCTGACGCCTCACACGGCGGATACGACCCCGTCCTCGCCTCGAGTCGGTGGTGTCGACGGAGTAACGTCTCGGCGTCGATTCTTCAACGGGTGTCGCCCCGTGTACTACGCGGAGAGAAAGTGTTATACTATGATAGGAGCAAGTGGAAGCAAATGAGCCGTCGATTCCACGACGGACCCGCGATGGTCCGCTACGGCGGGCGGGGAGGGAACAGCGATGGGACATAAGAAGCACACCCGGTCGAAACGCGAGTCCGAGTCCGAGTCTGAGTCCAAATCATCGAGCAGGACCACAACGACGACGGGTCCGGTCCAGCGGACGCGCAAGCAGCACCCGGATGCGGTCGACCGGCCGGATGTCGTCGAGCATTCGGCCGCCGTCGAACATCCAGGTGCAGTCGAGCATCCGGGCGCAGTCGAGCACCCGGCCGCCGTCGAACATCCAGGTGCAGTCGAGCATCCGGGCGCAGTCGAGCACCCGGCCGCCGTCCCCGCTCTCGGGGACGACGACTTCTCGATCCGCGAGGAGAACATCCAGCGCGCGCTCAAGGGTGCGGACACGACCGAAAACGAGGTCCCCGACGAGGTCGTGGACGTCATCGGCAGCGGCGGCATGCCCCTCGATTTCTCGATCCAGCGCAAACTCGGCGAGCGGATGGACGCCGACTTCTCGGACGTACGCATCCACACCGGCGGGAAAGCCGCTCAAGCGGCCGAATCCATCGACGCGAAGGCGTTTACCTGCGGCAACGCGATCGTCTTCAATTCGGGCGAATACGATCCCCGGTCAGCCGACGGCCAACACCTGCTGGCCCACGAACTCGCCCACGTCAAACAGCAACACGGCGGCGCGCCGCTCTCGATGATGCCCCAAGAGGACGCCGACCTCGAGATCGACCCCGACCCGCAGTTAGAGCGGGAAGCCGACGAGGCGGCCACCGAGGCGTTGGCGGGTGAGCCACTGACGATCAATCGGATGGGGACCGACGTTCACGTCCAGCGAGTGGCGAAGAGCGCCGAGTCGATGACCTATGAGGGGCTCGATACGCTTACTGACGCGGTGGTCGACCTGCAGGAAACCGTCACTCAAAATCAGCGGGAGATTCAGGACACGAAATCCAACCTGCGTGCGCTCGAGGACGAAGTGCACAGTGGCTGGACGGACAAGACGGCCGGTGCCGTTGCAGCTGTCGGGGCCAGTGGGATCACCGCGGGGACGCGAGCGGCGACCGAGACTGATCTCGGTGACGCCATCGCGGGCAACGAGATGCTGATGGAACTCTTGCCGACGCTCGCTCAAAACAGTGATGTCGTGGCCGCTGCCGGCCTGACAGCGGTTCTCGCTGGTGGCACCTACGGCCTCCAGCAGGCCATCGACGGCGCGGGAATGCTCGAGAAACTGGGTGACGGATTCAAGAGTCTCAAAGATCGACTTTCGATCTTCAACGACGACGAGAAAGGACAGCGTGAAGAGGCGGAAGAATCAGACGAAGATGGGCTGCTTGGGAAGGTTGGGCTGTAATCATGGAAGGGACTATAAAAGATGAGATTGCTGAGGGAGTAGGGCTGAAAATTATCGATGATCGTGAGATGGAACATAGAACGGTTGTTGGGTTTAATGGAGAAATAAAAGCCCATAAATCAGATACATATCCGAAGCCATCAGAACGTACAAATGAAGAGGATGAAAGTTTCTCGCAAGCCCGCCGCTTCGCCCGATATCACGTTTATCGAGAGCTAGATTACGATACGATCCCGAATACGGAGAATCCTGACCGGATCGCGGCCGTCCTGCTAGCGATCCTCGATCTGGGTGAAGAGGCGTTCGATCGCCACTTCCGGACGCTGTTCGAGCAGGTCGCGAGCCACGATTTCCCGGAGATCGAGCCACCGCTGGACCTCCCCCCGGAGGTCTACAGTCAGGAGGCACTCGTCTACAAACAGCACGTCTATCTCGAGGAAGACTTGGAGACGTTCCGCAAGGAGTTACAGCAGCCGGCGAGCGAGATTCTCGACGAGAATGCCGTGGATGACCTCCTGAGCGGCGGGAACCCGATTTCGGGAACTGGAAGCGGTGGCTTCATGTCGTCGGTTCACTCACTGCTGGGTGGTACCAGCGATTCGGTTGATCTCACCATCGAGGGTGTCTCCGGGATCGATACGATGTACTACGAAGACACCAACGATGATCGGACGATCGAGGGACCCGACCCCTTCGACCGCGACCCCGACGCGACGATCGAACTCATTCCGGCACAATTTGACGAGGACGTCTTCGGATTTTACCTCTGTCACAACCTCCTGTGTCAAATCCGAGACTGTTTCATCGGAATGGGTCTCGAGCCGCCACGTCAGTATCGGACGCTCGGCCACGGCAAGTACAAATACACCGGGAAATACCGCCACTTCGATTTCTATCCGGACTACTGGGACCCGGAAGCCGACATCCCCGGCTACCGCGCGCCGGTTCCGCTCTAACTCCAACCTCGAATCGTCGAATACTGTCTCCATTCACTCGAAAACGATCCCCTGCTCGAGCACCGTTCGGTCGACGATATCGCCCACGATGACCAATCGGCCAACTTCCCCACGGAACGCACTCGCTGGCACTGCCTCAACAGCTCCTACGCTGATCGACGAAAACGACCTACTCAGTCTCGGTCCGATTTCCCAGCCTTCAACCGAACAGCAGAATCAGAGCCCGCTCAAGGGTGCGGACACGACCGAGGACGAGGTCCTGGACGTCATCGGTAGCGGCGGTATGCCCCTCGATTTCTCGATCCAGCGCAAACTCGGCGAGCGGATGGACGCGGACTTCTCGGACGTACGCATCCACACCGGCGGGAAAGCCGCTCAAGCGGCCGAATCGATCGACGCGAAGGCGTTTACCTGCGGCAACGCGATCGTCTTCAATTCGGGCGAATACGATCCCCGGTCGGCCGACGGCCAACACCTGCTGGCCCACGAACTCGCCCACGTCAAACAGCAACACGGCGGCGCGCCGCTCTCGATGAAGCCAAAATCGAATGCGGACCTCGAGATCGACCCTGATCCACAGTTAGAACGAGAAGCCGACGAGGCCGCAACGGAGGCGTTGGCGGGTGAGCCACTGACGATCAACCGGATGGGTGCAGAGATTCAGATTCAGCGGTCCACTGATGATGGTGCCTACACACCGTCACAAATTAAGAAATTGGTTGGCCAAGAACTCGGGAAGAAGAACATCGACTCCCGGCTTGAGGACGTCGAAGAGGAGATCAAAGACGTCAAAGGGACCGTCAATAATCACGACGAGAGGCTATCGAACCTCGAAAACGGGCCGATCGATGTAAATCTCGAGGAGACCGCCGAAGGGTCCCAGTCACTCACGGAGCGACTCCAGAACGCGGTCACAAATCTCAACCCCCTCGATGAGAAGGGAGCGAAAAATGCAACCGAGGGCCTCGTTGCGAGCGGACTGGCTAGTGCGGGGGTACTGGCAACGGTTCTGAGTGGCGGCACCGTCGGGGCAGCCGCACTGACGGGAATCGCGACGGCGACCGTCGCACCGATGCTCCGCGGGGCTGCCTCTGACGGAATCGTCGGCGACAACACCAGCGTTCCCGACGCCATCGCCGGCAAACTCGGGACGGCACTCGCCGACAGCGAGGAGTTCGCCGAACGACTTGGCAAAAATCCTGCACTTGCCAAGAAAATCTCCCAACAGCTCAATGGCGCAACGCACGATGATCAGACTGGTGACAATGACTCGAGAGGGCTCTCTAACAGTACCACGGGTGGTGACTAAGGATGGAGGCAACTATCACTGGTGAAGACGATATCGCCGTTGGATTAAGTGTTATTGATAATAATGGAGAAGAGCACTTGATAGAGATGGAAATGGATGGTGAGATATATCATCATAATCAAGATGCTTATGCCGACGACCCGGATAAGCGCTCTTCGGAGGGGAAGAAACACGTTGGTCATGCTGCTCGGTACGCAAAATACCACGTGTATCGAGAGCGCGGGTACGACACGTTCGACGTCAGCGAGAACCCGGATCGCCTTCTTCAGACTGCAATCATCGTGGGAGCACTCTCGAGGGAGGAGTTCGAGGAGTATTTCGGAGATCTCTACCAGCAACTGAAGAGTCATGGGACGGATCAGGACCCGGTCGTTGACGTGATGGACGAGGTCAGGGAGGATGCGTTTTTTGTCTATGCCAAAGAGATCTATCTGGGGCTTGACGACTCCGAGATAGCAGAACTCGCAACGTCGCTGACGGATGCTGACGCCAGAGCATATCTACAAGCGGCCGCATCGTTACTTGACGATGCATCGGCTGGCTCCCCGGAACTTATCGAGGAGTTCGCTGATCTCGCGGCCGAGCATGGAATCGACCCCTTCCACGGCGTCGACGAACCCGGTCAGTGGATTCGAGCCGCACCGACCCTGTATCCGAAATGGCGAATCGGAACGCAACTCCACGAAGATCCCGACCAGTTGCCGGATATCGACGGTGATCCGGATTGTCGTCTCGAGATCGTTCCGTACGACCCCGACTCGATTGAGGCCCTTCAAGAATATGTCGTCCAGCACATCAAATGCCAGATTCGGGATTGTTTCGTCGGGATGGGCATCGTCCCACCGGAGCCGTTTCGAGTACAGGGACCGGGAACTGACTTCTATACGATGCAGTTCCAACACTACGACTTCTATCAACCGTACCATGACCCCGACGCTGATATCGACTGGGAGAGCGTCTAACTAACACTCCCCATGTCTCTGGTGGCTCCTCCTCTCGAGATCGACCCCGACCCGCAGTTAGAGCGGGAAGCCGACAAGGCGGCAACGGAGGTGTTGGCGGGTGAGCCACTGACCATCAACCGGATGGGTGCAGAGATTCAGATTCAGCGGTCCACTGATGATGGTGCCTACACACCGTCACAAATTAAGAAATTGGTTGGCCAAGAACTCGAGAAGAAGAACATCGACTCCCGGCTTGAGGACGTCGAAGACGTCGAGAAATCCGTCAATGATCACGACGAGAGGCTATCGAACCTCGAAAACGGGCCGATCGATGTAAATCTCGAGGAGACCG
The DNA here is from genome assembly GCF_005890195.1 of Natrinema pallidum. Classification (NCBI taxonomy): domain Archaea; kingdom Methanobacteriati; phylum Methanobacteriota; class Halobacteria; order Halobacteriales; family Natrialbaceae; genus Natrinema; species Natrinema pallidum. Next base: position 2,592,497 of record NZ_CP040637.1, read on the forward strand.
CCGAAGGGTCCCAGTCGCTCACGGAGCGACTCCAGAACGCGGTCACAAATCTCAACCCCCTCGATGAGAAGGGAGCGAAAAATGCAACCGAGGGCCTCGTTGCGAGCGGACTGGCTAGTGCGGGGGTACTGGCAACGGTTCTGAGTGGCGGCACCGTCGGGGCAGCCGCACTGACGGGAATCGCGACGGCGACCGTCGCACCGATGCTCCGCGGGGCTGCCTCTGACGGAATCGTCGGCGACGACACCAGCGTTCCCGACGCCATCGCCGGCAAACTCGGGACGGCACTCGCCGACAGCGAGGAGTTCGCCGAACGGCTTGGCAAAAATTCTGCACTTGCCAAGCAACTTGCCACCCACTTCGATGATGTAACGTACGGGAGCCAGACTGGTGATACTGAGGATCCCTATAACCAAGGTGATGAATGATGGATGCAAAAATTGAGGGAGAAGATGAAGATTATGTGAAAATATATGTGAATGACCACACCGGAATAGAGCATGATATCACGATTGAAAAAGAAACTGGGGATATTCCCTATCATGATCAGGATGGGTATGCCGACGACCCGGACGAACGCTCACCAGAAGGGATGAAACACGTCGGACAAGCACAACAATATGCGAAGTACTACGTCTATCGGGAACGAGGATACGATACTTTAGATGTCGACAAGAACCCGGACCGGCTTCTCCACGCTGCTATAATTGTTGCGGCGCTTTCGACGAACGCGTTCGAAGATCACTTCGGTGATCTCTATCGCCAACTGAAGAGTCACAACACCGATCAAGAACCGGTCGTACACGTCGAGGACGACGTTCGAGAGGACACGTTTTTCGTCTACGCTAAGGAGATCTATCTCGGTCTCGAGGACGAGGAGTTGGCCGAGTTGGCGACATCGCTGACGGACGAGGATGTCATCGCCTACCTCCAAGACGCTGCCGAACTCCTCGAGAGCGAACCGACAGGATCGGTCGGTCTGCTCGAGAAGTTCCCGTCGCTAGCCGAGGAGTACGATTTAGAAGGGTTCATCGATGAAACCGATCCCGAGCAGTGGATTCGTGCAACGCCGACGGTCTATCCGAGATGGCGGATCGGCAAGGGAATTCACCAGGACCCTGATCAACTGCCGGACATCGATGACGATCCGGATTGCCGTCTGGAAATCGTTCCGTACGATCCCGACTCGATCGAGGACCTTCAGGAGTACGTCGTCCAGCACATCAAATGCCAAATACGGGATTGCTTTGTACATATGGGAATGGTGCCACCAGAGCCGTTCCGTGTTCAGGGGCCAGGTACTGATATCAACACGATGCAGTTCCAGCGCTACGACTTTCTCCAGCCCTATCACGATCCCGACGCGGAGATCGACTGGGAGAACGTCTAACCAGAACGGTTCGCCACCAAGTCACCGGCGAGACGCAGACGCTGGCGTCCGTCCCCGAGCAGTGCGGTGCGTCACTGTTTCTAAACTATCTTTCGAAGCAAGTAGATCGGTAGTAGAGCGGAATGACAATAGTGCGAATTAAACACCCGACAGACGCTACAAGCCACCCTCCCCAGAACGAGCGATCCGATCAGATACTCGTCGCTATCGGCAGCGGCAGCATACCCCTCGAGCCGAACCCTCGGCAGTCGCTCAAGGAGCGGATGGACGCGGACTTCTCGGACGTGCGCATCCACACCGGCGGGAAAGCCGCTCAGGCCGCCGAATCCGTCGACGCGAGGCGTTTACCTGCGGCAACGCGATCGTCGCCAATGCGGGCGAGTACGATCCCCGGTCGGCCGACGGCCAACACCTGCTGGCCCACGAACTCGCCCACGTCACACGACAGAACGACGGCGCACTCTTCTCGAGGAGGGTTGCCGAGTGCGACACGGTCGTCGACGGCTACGTCGAGCGATTCGTCGCATCGGAACTGGTCGATATCGCGGCGTCTGTGGACCGACTCGAGCGGACGCCGTCGTGTGGGGGTTGGCGACACAGGACCACGACCGGCGAGTGGCGCGGGCGGTTGGCGATTCGCGGCCGGTTCTCGAGCACAAGTCGGTCGGAACTGACGACATCGTCCGGCGCGCGAATGTGGGCAATTATGAACGCGTCTCGTAAATATAGTAATGATCGTTCATACATATTCTTCAAAGGATGTCCATTCTTCACGAAAGTTCCTTGGTAATCTATAGCAAAGTCTTTAGGTTATGTGGAGCAAATTCCGAGTACGGTTGGCCACTGGCCACTGATCCACCTATGAGCAGCGACGAACTTATCTGGCGAATCGCGGGCGGTTCCGGCGACGGGATCGACTCGACGAGCCAGAATTTCGCCAAGGCGCTGATGCGCTCGGGACTCGACGTATTCACACACCGCCACTATCCGTCGCGGATCCGCGGCGGCCACACGTACGTCGAGATTCGGGCCGCGGACCACGAAGTACAGTCACGTGGTGACGGCTACAACTTCCTGCTCTCGCTGGGTGACTCGTTCGCCCGCAATCCGCAGGAGGAAGCCTACTACGGGAACGAAGAGATCAAACCCCTCTCGGAGAACCTCGATGATCTCCGCGAGGGTGGGATCATCGTCTACGATGAGGGTCTCATCGGCGAGGACGACATCGAGGCGATCGATCTCGAGGCCCGTGCCGAGGAGAACAACTGGCACGTCTTCCCGATGGACTTGCGCGGACTCGCGCGGGAACACGGCCGGGAGGTCATGCGCAACACTGCCGGCGTCGGCGTAACCGCGGCGCTGCTCGATATGGATCTCGAGCACATCGAGGACCTGATGGCCGACGCCATGGGCGGGGATGTTCTCGAGTCCAACCTCGAGATTCTCCACGAGGCCTACGAGACGACCCGGGAGGAGTACGAGTTCGAGCACGACCTGCGTGTCCCCGAGGGAACCCACGATACCGAACAGGCCCTGCTGTCGGGTTCGAACGCGATCGCCTACGGTGCGATCGACGCCGGCTGCCGGTTCATCTCCGGCTACCCGATGACGCCGTGGACAGACGTGTTCACAATCCTCAGCCAGAACTTCCCCGACATGGGTGGCATCTCCGAACAGGTCGAAGACGAGATCGCTGCAGCCGCGCTCGCGGTCGGCGCGAGCCACGCCGGCGTCAAGGCCATGTCCGGGTCCTCCGGCGGCGGCTTCGCGTTGATGAGCGAGCCGCTCGGACTCGCCGAGATGACCGAGACGCCCGTCGTCCTGATCGAGGCGATGCGGGCCGGCCCCTCGACGGGGATGCCGACGAAGCCCGAACAGGCCGACTTGGAGCACGTGCTCTACACGAGCCAGGGCGACTCCCAGCGGGTCGTCTTTGCACCGGGCAATATCGAAGAGGCCTACGAACAGACACGACTGGCCTTCGACATCGCCTGGGACTACCAGATTCCGGCGATCATCATCTACGACCAGAAACTCTCCGGCGAGAACACCAACGTCGATGTCGAGTTCTTCGACCGCGAGGTCTCGCCGGATCTGGGCTCGACGCTGACCGAGGACGAACTCCGCGAGGCCGCCCACGACAACTCCGGGAAGTTCAAGCGCTTCGACTACGAGAACGCCGAGAACGGCGTCGCGTCGCGGTCGATCCCCGGCCAGAAGGGCGGGCGCTTCCTCGCGACCGGCAACGAACACAGTCCGGTCGGCCACATCAGCGAGGACCCCGACAACCGCGTCGCCCAGATGGACCGCCGCCTCGAGAAGCTCGAGTCGATCCGCGAGGAACTCGACGAGGAACGCGAGTCCACCCAAACCTACTTCGGCGACGAGACGGCCGAGTACGGCATCATCACCTGGGGCTCCTCACAGGGTGCGGTCGAGGAGGCCATCGAGCGGCTCAACGCGAACGGCCACTCCGTCAAGGGGCTCAGCGTCTCCGATATGATGCCGTTCCCCGAGAAAGAGGTGACCGAGTTCTTAGAGAGCGTCGACGAGGCGCTGGTCGTCGAGATGAACGCCACGGCGCAGTTCCGCGGCCTGCTCCAGAAGGAGCTGGGGCGGTTCGGTGAGAAGCTCACGAGTCTGCTGAAGTACAACGGCAACCCGTTCGAGCCCGCCGAAATCGTCGAGGGCTACGAGGTCAATCTCGCCGACGAGGACCGCGAACCGACCGCACAGGTACGAATCGAACCTGCTGCAGGTGACTGACAATGAGCGCATTCAACGCAATCGGAGAGGAGCGAGAGATCGACCGGGACGAGTTCACCCCCGGCGTCGAACCACAGCCGACCTGGTGTCCGGGCTGTGGCGACTTCGGCGTCCTGAAGTCCCTGAAACAGGCCTTGCCGGAAGTCGGCAAGACCCCCGAAGAGGTACTGACCGTCACCGGGATCGGCTGTTCGGGCAAGCTGAACAGCTATCTGGACACCTACGGGTTCCACACGATCCACGGGCGTTCACTGCCCGTCGCCCGCGCCGCCAAGCTCGCCAACACCGACCTCGAAGTCATCGCCGCGGGCGGTGACGGCGACGGGTACGGCATCGGCGGCAACCACTTCGTTCACACGGCTCGGGAGAACCACGACATGACCTACATCGTGTTCAACAACGAGATCTTCGGCCTGACGAAGGGCCAGACCTCGCCGACGAGCCCGAAGGGGCACAAGTCCAAGACCCAGCCCTCGGGTAGCGCGAAGACGCCGATCCGACCGCTGTCGCAGTCGCTGACCTCCGGTGCGAGCTACATCGCCCGCACCGCCGCGGTCAACCCGAACCAGGCCAAGGAGATCATCGCGGAGGCCATCGAACACGATGGCTTCGCTCACGTCGACTTCCTGACGCAGTGTCCGACCTGGAACAAGGACGCGCGTCAGTACGTCCCGTACATCGACGTTCAGGAGTCCGACGACTACGACTTCGACGTCACCGACCGACAGGAGGCCGCCGAGATGATGCACGAGACCGAGGACGTCCTCAACGAGGGAACCGTCCTGACCGGTCGCTACTACGTCGACGAGGACCGGCCGTCCTACCAGGAAGAGAAAGCCGCCGTCGGCGAACTTCCGGAGGAGCCGCTGGCCGAGCGCTACTTCGACGACGACGCCGAGTGGGAACGCAGCTACGACCTGCTCGAGCGCCACACGTAGACCAGCCGCCGACTGTCCCGCGGTTCGTCTTTTGCACGCGTCACATCCCGTGGACGGGTGCGACCGGCTCAGGTCGAGATCCAGCCACAGTCGATCGATTGCGAGAGCGCCAGCGCCGGACTCAGTCGGATCAGTTCAAGAGACGTTATCCGCGACGGGCATCGTCGATCGGATACCGGACGGACTCAACAGTCGGTCGAAAGCGCCTTGCCGATCCGAAGCGCCGTTCCATCCTTGAAAGCGTGGCTCACTAACACCGAGTAGTACCGATCGCCACAGGCCCACTGCAGTTCGGTTGCCTCGTCGGTTTCGGCAATCGTCCCCGTCACGGTTCCGAGCGTGACTGCATCACCGCCGATCGCCAGTCGCCGCGGCCCGTCGCTCGTCGACACCGAGAGCGACTCGTCGTTCGGCAGCCGATACCGGACGGAGACCTGCGTTCGGTTCTCGTCGGGGAACTCGTATCTGATGATCTCATCGCGTTCGATCGTCTCGGTTACCGCGTCGGCCGGCAGATCGGCAACCGCAAACGGGACGCTCCGATTGGCCGCCTCGAGGCTGTCGTACGAGTCGATCGACGGCATGACAACGTCCCGGACTGCAGTCCCATTTCCGTCGGTTGCCGGGTCGAACGTGAAGCGGTCGTCGTCGATCCCGGGGTCGATCGAGAGGTTTCGATAGGTCCGCTCGAGTGTCACCCCGTCGCCCTCGACGGCGTGCTTGATGGGGAACATCGTCTCCCGGTCGTACCAGACCTCGACGTGATCGGCGGCGCGCTCGACGGGGGCCCGCTCGCTGGTCGCCAACGGCACGACGTACTCGGTGTCGTCGATCAGGACGTTGATCGACCGCTCGATCGTCTCGTTTGCGGGGAGATCGAACGTGACGTGATAGGTGTCCCGGCCGTCGAGCGACGTTTCCTCGACCGCCGTGATCTCGTAGCGCTCGAGGTACCGCGCTTGCTGTGCATATACTCCCTCGAGATACGACATGGCCGCGGGATCGGTCTCGAGGCGCGTCGCCCAGTCATGGGTGGCGTCGTAGTGCCAGCGACGGTCGCCATCGTCGACGATGACCGTTTCGGTCCCGCCGGCAGTGGTTTCGATCCGGCTCGCACCGTCGGCACGAAGCCAGACGGCTTCCGTGTACTGCGATGTCTCGCCGTCGACCGTCCGGCGAACGTCGACCGTCGCAGTGATGTCGGCTGGAGGATCGGCCGCGGTGATCTCCCGCTCGAGATCCGACGGCGCGGGGTCGTCACTCGGGAGTGCAAGGCACCCCCCGAGTACGAAAACGAGTACCAGCGCCACGGCGGGGAGGGCAGTGGCAAAGTCACCATCGCTGTCGAACATGTTATCTAGTTCACCTATCTGCCATCATTAACTCGTCGGTCCGTTCCGTGTCACCGCCGGCGGGTCGCGACCGTCGCCGCTGACTCCGCGACGGAGACACGCCGATCAGTTAGTCGCCAGCGCCGAACCCGCCGGCGAACAGTTTCGAGAGGTAGCTGAGGACGAGCAAGGTGACGACCAGCCCGGCGAGCAAGCGGGGCTGAAAGCCGTACCTGATCTCGCGCACGCCGTAGGCCACGACGAGCACCCCCATGAGCAGGGCTGTCCCGCCGGCCCACCGGGACACGTGTGCCGGATCGACCGACTCGTCGTAGTTCGCATGCAGGTCGACCCGGCCGCGAAAGGCGATCAGCGAGCCGAGACCCAGAATTGCGAGTCCACAGAGGACCCAGACCACGCCACTGACGAGATTCGGATCGACCATTCCGTGTCGGATCTGGGCCCACCGGGCGAATAAGTCCGCCGATTACCGATCCGAACGACCGGCTCCACGTCCGTTCTCGCGCCGTCTTCCGTTCGGATATCCGTCGTTTTCGTATTCAAAAGATATTTTTCCGCCGGAGCAAAACGTATACGCATGAGTACCCAGGCGACGGAAGATCGCATCCTCGAGGTTCTCGAGGAGGACGCCCAGGCGTCCTACGCCGAGATCGCCGAGCGGGCGAACGTCTCGAAACCGACCGTGCGCAAATACATCAACCAACTCGAGGAGGAGGGCGTCATCGTCGGCTATTCGGCCGACATCGATCCGAAGAAACTCTCGAGCAAGACCATCGCACTGGTCGGGCTTGACGTCGCGAGCGAACGCTACGTCGAGGCGACGCAGGCGATCAAGGACCTCTCGGAAGTCGAAGCGCTGTACAGTTCCAGCGGCGACCACATGCTGATGGCCGAAGTGCGCGCCGAGGACGGGGACTCGCTCGGCGAAACCATCTCCGAGGAGTTGCTCGAGATCGACGGCGTCACCGCGGCCCATCCCTCTTTCCTGCAGGAGCGACTGAAGTAACCCGCTCGGCCGTCGCCCCACCGTCGCCCGTCGTTGGGAGTCACGTTTTCACGCTGGCCGTCGTAGACCCGGACGGTTCATGCAGACGTACGATCGCGAAACGACCGTCGACTCGCCGCTCGAGGAGGTCTGGGCGTTCAATTCGCGGATTTCCGGGCTCGAGGCGGTGACTCCGGACTGGATGCACCTGCGCGTCGAGCGCGTGATCGGCCCGGACGGGGAGCCGGACCCGACCGTGCTCGAGCCGGGTTCGGAGGTCGCGCTGTCGATGCGGCCGTTCGGAGTGGGACCGCGCCAGCACTGGACCTCGATGATCACCGCTCGGGAGCGCGAGGACGGCTCGGCGTACTTTCGCGACGAGATGGTCTACGGGCCGTTCGACCACTGGGAACACACCCATTCCTTCTTCGCCGACGGTGAGCGAACGATACTTCGGGATCACGTGGAGTACGAACTCCCGGTGGGCGGACTCGGCGACGCGATCGCGCCGCTCTCGCGGCTCGGGTTCGAAGTCATGTTCCGGGCGCGCCATCGGTTGGCGAAAGCACAGTTAGAGTGAGCGGTCGAGGCCCGTGCCGCGCCGATCGGCTTCGAGAGGTGTACCAGGCTCGTTTTGCCGATCCGGTTGGTAGAGTCGGGCATGGCTGACTACGAGGGGCTGGACCGCCGGGGACTGCTGGGCGTGCTCGGCACGGGCGCGGCGGCGAGTATCGCAGGCTGTCTCCGGGGCACCCAACCCGGCAGCGGCGGGACGGATACCGATGACTCGCCGGCACACGTGTACGAACCGACGCTCAAGGGCGTGGCTGAGGGTCCCGTCGAAATCACGGACGAGCATACCTGTGCGGTCTGTGGCATGGGACTGACTCAGTATTTCGGGAACGGGCAACTCGTCCACGAAAACGGGCTGGCGGCGACCGTCGAATCGCCGGGCTGTCTGTTCGCCTATCTCGTCTCGTCGACGCCGGACTCCCCGATCGTTGATGCCTGGACGACCGATTACGAGACCGGCGATCTGATCGATGCAACTGACGCCCATTTCGTCCTCATCACCGACAAGCAGGCCGCCGATGATCCGATGGGGATCGACCCGCGTCCCTACGCCGACCGCGAGGACGCCGTCGCGTTCCTCGAGGGATGGGAGGCCGAGGACCTCGATCCGGATGCGGACATCATCGTCGGACTGGACGCGGTCGACCTCGAACTCGCGTCGATCTACCGCGGCACCCGGCTGCCGGACGAGTAGCGACCGGCAGTCCGTTTCGGAACCCGTTTGATCCCTCAAGCGAGTCGGAACGGACGTGACCCGAACCCTCGAGGCGACGCCGGCGGTCGCGCTCGCCGTCGCGGTGTTCGCCGCAAGTACGAGCGCGATTCTGGTGCGCTGGAGCGCGGCCCCGAGTTCCGTCGCGGCCTTCTACCGGGTGCTCTTTACTACGGTACTGGTCGCACCGATCGCCGTCACCCGTCACCGCGCGGCCTTCGCGCGACTCTCGCGACGCGACCTCGTGGGGGCCGTCGCGGCCGGCGTCGCGCTGGCGATCCACTTCGCGGCCTGGTTCGAGAGCCTCGGTCACACGAGCGTCGCCGCGAGCGTCACGATCGTCCAGGTCCAGCCGGTCTTCGTCGCGCTCGGGGCCGCCCTCCTTTTGAACGAACGGATCAGCCGCGTGACGGGAGTCGGGATCGTCGTCACCATCGCCGGGGCCGCTGCAATGTCGCTGGGCGACGCCGGACGCGGGGCCCTTACCGGCGCGACGGCCTACGGCAACGCCCTCGCCTTGCTGGGCGCGGTAACCGTTGCCGGCTACACGCTCGCCGGTCGTTCGATCCGTCAACGCGTTCCGGTGTTTCCCTACGTGACCGTGGTCTACGGTGCCTGCGTGATCGCCCTGTGTCTCTTGGTCGGTGTGCAGGGTCATCCCTACGTCGGCTACCCCGCTCGCGAGTGGCTGCTCTTTCTCGGCCTGGCCGTCGGCCCCGGCGTCCTCGGCCACACGGTGAGCAACTGGGCCCTCGCCCACCTCGAGTCGGTCGTCGTCAGCGTGGCCTGGCTCGGCGAGCCGGTCGGCGCGACCCTGCTCGCGTTCGTCGTGCTCGCGGAGGTCCCCGACGCGATCACGGTCGGCGGCGGCCTCGTCGTGCTCGCGGGCGTCGCCGTGACGACGCTCGAGCGGGAGCGCCGTCTCGGGAGTGACTGACACTCGCCGGCGAGCGCGTCCGCACCCTTTTCCCACCGGTGGACGAACGGTCGACCATGTCCCGCGAAACCGGCCGCGACGAGCGTACGGGCGTCGTCCTCGCCGGCGGTTACTCGACCCGCTTCGGCGAGGCTGACAAGGCGGTCGCCGACCTCGCCGGCACGCCGATGATCCGCCGGGTCGTCGACCGGCTCGAGTCGGTCGTCGACGGTCTCGTCGTCAACTGTCGGGAGGAGCAGGTCCCGGCGATCGAGGACGCGCTCGAGGGTGGCCCCGACGCGACGTTCGCGGTCGATCCGGTGCCGGACCGGGGACCGATGGCGGGCATCATGACCGGCCTCCGGGCGGCGACCGGAGCGTACGCCGTCGTCGTCGCCTGCGACATGCCCTTCGTCGAGCCGGCGCTCGTCACGTCCCTCTTCGAGCGGGCCGCCGGCCGCGAGGCCGCAGTGCCGCGGCTCGACGACCGATGGTTCCAGACCACCCAGGCCGTCTATCGAGCCGCGCCGATGATCGACGCCTGCGAGCGTGCCCTCGAACGCGGGGAGCGCAACATCACCGAGCCCCTGCTGACCCTCGACTACGTCGTCCTCGACGAGGACGAACTCCGCGAGTACACACCGCTCGAGACCTTCAAAAACATAAATACCCGCGCGGAGCTCGAAGCGGCGAGCGACCGACTGGAGTGAGCGACCGCCGCCTCGAGGACGTGCAGAGCGATACCACCGCGGAGTCGTCCTACTCCGTTGGGTCGCGCCGCGTGCGGGGGTCGAGATTCGCGGGATGTCGCACACAGCCGGCGGGGATCGCGCTCACGCGGCCGCGTTCCCGATGCTCGGCTCAGCAAAACCGACACGGACCGGTATCGAGTGCCGTCAGGCTGCCGGGGCTCGAGCCTTTACCACCACTGGAGCCGTACGGCCGGCCATGACAGGTTCCGACGCGGGCGACCGCGATCCGGCCGTCCGGTTCGAGTACGATCCCGCGACGATCAGGTTCGGCCCCGGCTGCGTCGACGGCCTCGCCGCGGAACTCGAGGCGCAGGGTCTCGAGCGCGCCCTGATCGTCTGTGGCTCGACGGTCGGCACCACGCCGGCGGTGATCGATCCCGTCCGAGCGGGACTGGGCGACCGGCTGGCGGGCGTGTTCGACCGAACGACGCCGAAGAAGCGCCTCGAGACGGCCCTCGACGGGCGAGCGCGACTCGAGGCGGCCGACGCGGACGTCCTCGTCAGTCTTGGCGGGGGCAGCAGTCTCGACATCGCAACGGTCATCAGCGTCCTCGCGGCGAGCGACCGCATGGGGGCGGACGTGGCGACGGAACTCGCCGAGAGGGGAACGATCACCGTCCCGGAGGACGGCCTGCCCCCGATCGTTACGGTCCCGACTACGCTGGCCGGGGCCGATCTCTCGACGGCCGCCGGCGTCACCGCCGCACCCGCGTCCGGGCTGGTCGACGAGGAACTCAGCGGCGGCGTTTCGGACCCGGAATTGATGCCCGCGGCCGCGGTCTACGATCCGGACCTGGTTGCGACCACGCCCGACTCGGTGCTCGCGGGATCGGCGATGAACGGCTTCGACAAAGGGATCGAGACGCTGTACGCGAGCACTGCGACGCCGGTGACCGACGCGACGGCGAGACACGGCCTCGAGACGCTCAAGCGCGGACTCGACGCGTTCGGCGACGGAAAGCGCGATAGCGACACGTTCGAGACGATCCTCGAAGGGATCGTACTCGTCCAGTATGGCATCTCCCGGCCCGGCGAAACCACGCTCTCGATCGTCCACGCCTTCGGCCACGCGCTCACGCGGACGGCCGACATCCAGCAGGGAGTCGCCCATGGCATCGTCGTCCCCCACGTCCTCGCGTATCTCTTCGACGAGGAGGGCGTCGACGCCCGGCCGGCGCGGCTCGCGAACGCGCTCGGCGTCGACGAGGCCGCGGACCACGAGGCCGCGATCGTCGACGCGGTAACGGCAATCCGGGACGGACTCGGTCTCCCGTCGCGACTCCGAGACGTCGACGGCCTCGAGCCGGACGGGTTCGCCGCCGTCGCGGCAGCGATTCTCGACGATCCGTTAATGGCCAACGCGCCGTCGGGGCTCGATCCCACCGCCGACGAGATCGCGGGCGTACTCGAGGCGGCGTGGTAGCGATGACCGTCGTCATCGATCGCCGCTCCCGGTCAGGCGTCGCGTTCCGGTTCCCTCTGGGATCAACTCGCCCTCGGAAGGCGTGGGCCGCTACGCGTCGTCGACGTACGACGGTCGCTCGGCGTACTCGATCGGGTCGCGAACCCCGATGTTCTGGAACGCTTGCAGCCGATAGGCACAGGCGTCACAGGTACCACAGGCCGGTTCGTTCTCGCGGTAGCAACTCCATGTGTGTTCGTAGGGCACGTCAAGTTCCATCCCGCGGTCGGCGATATCGGTCTTCGACCACTCCACGAACGGGGCTTCGATCGAGACGTCGGACTCGGGTTTCGTTCCGACATCGACGACAGCCTCGAAGGCCTCGAAGAACGCGGGCCGGCAGTCGGGATATCCGGAGAAATCCTCGCTGTGTGCGCCGATGAACACCGCGTCACAGTCGTTTGCTTCGGCGTAGGAGACGGCCATCGCGAGCAGGTTCGCGTTCCGGAAGGGGACGTACGACGAAGGAATCTCGTCGCTCTCCATATCGGCGTCGGCCACGGGCATCTCGTCGTCCGTGAGACTCGAGGCACCGATCGCCGAGAGATGCCCCGTCTCGATCCGCAGGAAGTCCGCCGCGTCGAACGCCGCGGCGAGTCGGCGAGCGCACTCGAGTTCGCGGGCTTCGGTGCGCTGGCCGTAGGATGTATGTAGGCAATAGAGTTCGTAGCCACGGTTGCGGGCCTCGGCGGCGGCGGTGGCGCTGTCCATCCCCCCCGACAGGAGGACGACGGCGCGGTTGGCAGTCGATGCGTCGGTCGGCGCGTCGGTGGTTGCATCGGTCATAGTGATCTCGAGTTGTGGTGATGGGGGTGTCGTGATTACGTCTCAGGTGCGTCGTTCCAGAGGTCGACGTGCAGTCGCGGCGTGTAGCGGAAGCCGTACTCCATCGCGAGCTCCGCGACGCGAGCACGGGTTTCAGCGAGGCGGTCCCGGGTCGCCCCTTCGGGCATCAGGAGTACGTCGTCGTCGCTGACCGGAACGTCGGCAGCGGCCCGGAGATCCGCGAGCAACTCGCTGATCTCCGGCATGTCGCCATCGTCGGTCACGACGAACTTCAACTGGACGTCGTAGCGCTCGACGAGTCGGGCGAGGGCATCCATATCGATCCGGTCGGTTTCGTGGCGCGTTTCCCACTCGCCGTCGCCGGTGGGGTCGCGGTCGGGCGTCGGCGTACTGCTCGCGAGTTTCGGGCTCACGGACGCGAGATCGATCGGTGCGTCCCGGTAGATCGTCCCGTTGGTTTCGACGGTCGTGTGATAGCCGCGCTCGTCGAGGGCCTCGAGCAGCGTCATGCTCCCCTCGTGGAGCAGCGGTTCGCCGCCGGTGAGGACCACGTGATCGGCGTCGTAAGACTCGATCTCGGCGAGGATCTCCGCGAGGCGCATCCGGGCGTGGGTCGGCTCCCAGGAGGTGTGGTAGGAGTCACAGAACCAACAGCGGAGGTTACAGCCGCTCGTGCGGACGAACACCGACGGAACGCCGGCGAGGGTTCCCTCCCCCTGGAGGGAGTAGAACAGTTCGTTGATCGGCAGACTCTCGTCCGTTTCGTCCGCGGTTCCGGCGGCGTCCGTCTCGATGTCGGCCGCTCGGTCGGCGGAATCGGACACCGGCATCTCAGACCTCGCTGCCGCCGCAGAGTTCGCTCGTCTCGTTCACCCGGACGGCGACTTCGGTGACCGTCTCGGGCAGGGCCGCCTCGAGTTTCCGTTCCAGCAGCACGCTCATCACCTCGGCCGTCGGCGGCTGCTCGAGGACGACGATGCCGTCGGCATCGCCGGCCGCCTCGAAGGCCTCGACGAGGGGGTCGCCGGCCTCGAGCAGGAACATATGGTCCCACTCGGATATCACGTCGGTAATATCCCCTTTGTCCGCGACCCAGCCCTCCTCGGACAGGTGGCCCACGATGGTGACGGTGATCTCGTAGTTGTGGCCGTGAGGTCGCGAACACTTGCCGTCGTGGTGTCGGATTCGGTGCCCGGCGCTGATCCGGATCGGCCGGTCGCGACCGACGTGGAGGACGCGAGGGGTCCCAACCACTGCATCGTCCGTCGCCGCATCGCGGTCCGTGGCTGCTTCGGTCATATCTTTGTATTCCCTCGAGAATACTTAAGGATGGCCGAACGCCGATGGCTACGAACCGGACCCGGTGGCAGCGAGCGGAGCCGAAACCCGACCGCTGGCGACGGACAGCAACCGGCGGTGACATCCTCGCCCGCCGTAAACGGCGGGGCTTCCTACAAGGGAAGCCTCGCGTCGATGATCGACGCACAGGAGACTGGGACGCGCCGTGACGGCAATCCGACTACGCACCGAAATGGGATCGTCGGAAAACTGGCCGCCGATCGACAAGTGTTCACCCTCACTTGTGCACACGGCGAGCGAGCGCAGTCGGAAAGGAGGCCGGTCAGTCCTCGAGTTGATCCTGAAGCCTGTTTTTGGCCTCGGTGCGGTGTTTCCGCGAAAACGCGGGAACGTCGTCGGAGAAGTCGATTTCGATCTCGTCCAACGTCCGTCGATAAATGTTGGTTCGCCGACCTTCTTCCGAGAGCTGTCGCCCTTCGCAGGTCAACAGCCCGGCGTCGACGAGTTCTTCGATCCGGCGGTAGCAGGTCGCGATCGGAATCTCGATGTCCTCGCTCAGTGCCTGCGCGGATTTCGGTGTTCCCGCCGCACAGAGAATCTCTGCGCTGTACTTACTCCCTAACGCAGAGAGAACGACGGTCGAATCCACCTCGTTGTATTCCGTCCGACTCCGAGACATACTCTCCCCCTTACCAATTATCAGGATTGAATCTTATGGTTACTGCGAGTACTCGAGAATATGACAAGCATTGTAAACTATACGTCTCTACAAGCAAAATATCTTTGATTGATGGTACGACCGCGACGCCGGCGGTGTCGGAACCGAGGGCGAGACCCATTTGAGGACCGGGCTCGAACGGGGCGATATGAACGTCGCGGTCGTAACCGTCGGGGACGAACTGCTCGCCGGACGAACGACGAACACGAACGCCACGTGGCTCTGTGAACGGCTCGACGATCGCGGTGTCGCCGTCGAGCGAGTAACCACGGTTCCGGATCGTATCAGCGACATCGCCCGCGTCGTCAACGAGTACCGCGCCGAGTACGACGCCGTCATCGTCACCGGCGGGCTCGGACCGACCCACGACGACGTGACCATGGCCGGCGTCGCGGCCGCGCTCGGCCGCTCGGTCGAGGAACACGCGGTCGCCCTCGCCTGGCTCGAGGAGGACGGGTACACCCGCGACGACCTCGCGTCGGGAACGGCGGACCTCCCGGCGGGGGCACGAGCGCTGCACAACGAGGCGGGCGTCGCCCCCGGCGCGGCTCTCGAGGGCGTCTACGTCCTTCCCGGCGTTCCCGCGGAGATGCAGGCGATGTTCGAATCGATCGTCGAGGAGTTCACCGGAACACGGACGTATCGGGAGGCGGTCGTGGCGGACGAACCCGAAAGCGCGTTGCTCGATCGGATTGCCGACCTCCGCGAACGGTTCGACGTCTCCGTCGGGAGTTATCCGGGCGAATCGGTCCGGATCGAACTCACGGGAACTGACGAGGCGACCGTCGCGGAGGCGGCCGCGTGGCTCCGCGAGCGGGTTGACTCACCGGAACGCCGCGATCGGAGTTAGCGGTAGAAAGAGACCAGCCAGGCGACCGTCACGAGCAGGCCCAGGGCGAGCGCGCCCCAGCCGACGAGTTGCATCGGCAGTTGCGGTTCCGTTTCCGTCGTGAGAACGGCGGCGTCGATCAGTGCGGACATGGTCTGCGATCGGTTCGCATCCCTCTTAACCTTTCAGAAACCGCGCCGATCCCTCGACCCGGTTCACGCCGCGGGCGGAGCCGATTCCCGAGAGACGGACCCGACGGCCGGTCTGCGATACGGCTTTCCCATTGGCGTCCCCACGTCCCCCCATGGAGTCCATCGGCGTCGTCGTCAACCCGATCGCGGGGATGGGGGGTCGGGTCGGGCTGAAGGGAACCGACGGAAACGTCGCGGAGGCGCGTCGCCGCGGTGCCGAGCCGCGAGCGCCGGCCCGTGCGCGAGAGGCGCTGCGATCGGTCCACCGGCGTGCGCCCTCGCTCACCGTCTACACGGCCGCGGGCGTGATGGGCGAACGCGCGGCGAGAGACGCCGGCTACGAACCCACCGTCGTCTACGATCCGTCCGAAAGCGACCGCGACACCGCGTCGGACGGGGCCGCGATTGCCAGCGATCCGGCGACCACAGAGACGACGGCGGCCGATACCCGCGCGGCCGTTCGAGCGCTCCTCGAGCGCGACGTCGACCTCGTCTTCTTCGTCGGCGGCGACGGCACCGCCGTCGACGTCGCCGAGGTGCTCGAGGCGGAGGGCGACGAGACCGGGGAGACGCCGATGCTCGGCGTGCCAGCCGGCGTCAAGATCTATTCGTCCGTCTTCGGTGTGACGCCGGCCGACGCCGGCCGGATCGCCGCCGAGTTCGACCGCGTCGAACCGCGCGAAGTCAACGACATCGACGAGGACGCGTACCGCGAGGGGGAGGTTCGAACGGAACTGAAAGCGGTCGTCCCCGTCCCCGTCGCTCCGGCCGTCCAGTCGGGCAAGCAGGTCTCGAGCGGGAGCGTCGACTCGCTGGCCGCGGGGTTCGCTCGTGAGATCGAACCGGGACGGACCTACGTTTTCGGCCCCGGCAGTACCGTCGGCGCGATCGAGACGGAACTGGGGATCGACCCCTCCCCGCTGGGCGTCGACGTCTGGCGAGCAGCGAACACGGCGGGAGACGACGAAACGGCCGCTTCGGCGTCCGACGGGGAGCTACTCGCCCGCGACGCCGCGGAATCGGACATTCTCGACGCTCTCGCGGACCCAGTCACGATCGTCGTCTCGCCGATCGGGGGACAGGGGTTCGTGTTCGGTCGCGGCAATCACCAGATCTCCCCGGCGGTGATCCGGCGAGCCGACGACATCGCGGTCGTCGCCGCCGGCGAGAAACTCGACGACATCGAGTCACTGCGCGTCGACACCGACGACGAAGCGGTGGACGACGACCTCCGCGGCTGGCTGCGAGTGCGGACCGGCCGGTTTACGACCCGACTCGTCACCGTCGTCTAATGCACCCCGCCGCGACGACGGCGCGGCCCCTTGCTCGAGATTATATAAGGAGGGAGTCAAATCCGGCAGTATAATCAACCGTATAACGATTTCCCGCGCGATAATGAGTGTATAGTCAGGACTAAGGTCGAGTCCGTCATACGATCTTCCATGGAAACGCGGAAAGTGCAACGACTCGGTCCGTCGACGCTCGCGATGACGCTCCCGGCGGAGTGGGCGTCCGAACACGGCGTCGAGAAAGGGGACGAAGTCTCGCTTCGAACCAGCGGCAAAGGGACGTTGACCGTGATGCCCGAGTCCGCCAACTCGGAGGAAACGGAAGCGATCATTCACACCGACGAGCTCGACGCCGACGCCGTCGAGCGCGCGATCGTCGCACAGTACGTCCTCGGCCGGCGCATCATCCGCATCGAACGCGAAGACGGTGCCCTCGAGTCGGACCACATCAACGCGGTCTATCAGGCCGAAACGCAGCTGATGGGGCTTGGCGTCATCGAGGAAACCCCCGAGAGCATCTCGATTCGCTGCTCGGTCGATCCCGAGGACTTCACGCTCGATAACCTCCTCGAGCGCCTCGAGCGGACCGGCCAGACGATGCGCGGCGAGGGGATCAAGGCCTTAGCCCACGGCAACCCCGATCTCGCTCAGCGCGCCCTGAACCGGGAGCGACAGGCGAACAAGATCTTCGTCCTGTTGCTGCGCCTGATCTTCACTGCGTACCAGAACCCCAACCTCGCGCGGGCGGTCGGCCTGAATACCGGCTTCCCGCTGATCGGCTACCGCTCGATCGCGAAGAACCTCGAGCTCACCGCCGACAACGGCGAGGACATCGCCGATATCGTCATCGAGACCGAGGGACACACCCTGAACGTCGACAGTTCGGTCATGCGCGAGATCCGAGAGTTGAACGAACTGGTCGACGAGATCACGTCCCGCGCCGTCGAAGCGGCCGTCGAACGCGACTACGACAAGTCCAACGAGGTCCGGGCGCTGTTCCACGATATCTCCGACCTCGAGCAGGAGATCCTCACGGGGCTGCCGGAGATGGACAACGAGGACCTGCTGCGGATCCGAGAGGTACTGGTCAGCCTCCAGCAGACCGCCCAGTACGCGATGCGAAACGCCGAAATCGCGGCCAACCTCGCGCTCAACGAGGAGTCCATACACACCACGATCAAGTGAGATCCTCCGCGCCGGTCGACCGGGCGGTCGTCCGCCGGTCGTGCCGGCAGTCGCTCAGCAATGAGTGAAGTTAAGAGACACCATACACAACGCTCGAGCATGGCTACGGAAACCGAGGCGACGGACAAGGGCGTTGGACTGGCGCTTGCACTGGGGGCACTCGCGGTGATCGGCGCACTGTTGATGTACGCCGGTGCACCGGATGTGACGGCGGCGTGGGGCTTCGCCGCGGCCGTCCTCTTTAGCTCGCTAGCGGTCGTCGGCATCCACCTCTACTGGCACTGAACCGGCAGCAGCGACGATCGATCCGCTGATCGAGTGGTAAGCCGCGTTCGATCGGGACCGTATCGGGCCGTTAAGAGTTAAGACCAGCGACTCCTTACAGAGACATACGGACGATGACCGATTACTCCGACGAAGAGCAGCGAATCATCTCGTACCTCCGCGAGAGTGCCGCCCGTGGCGAGCAGTACTTCCGGGCGAAGAACATCGCGAACGCAATCGGACTCTCGTCGAAACAGGTCGGCGTCCGCCTTCCCCACCTCGCGGAGAAGGCAGACGAGGTCGACATCGAGAAATGGGGTCGGGCACGGTCGACGACCTGGAAAGTAACGATCAGTTGACCGGTGTCGGCGGACGACGACCGGTCCGGCTTCGTTCCGACCGGGACCCGACAGCGCCGTTCGCATCGGACGGCGCTCGCACGCGGTCCACGGTCTTTTTATCCGACAATCGCGCACGTAGGGCCATGACTGTACGGGTCGACCGGTCGTTCGACGTGGCGGCGTCGCCTGAGCGGGTCTGGGAGTTCATCGCCGATCCGGCGAACCGCGCGCGGGCGATCAGTGTCGTCCAGGAATACGCCGTCGACGATGCCGACGGCCGACGGGTAACCTGGCACGTGGAACTGCCCATCCCGCTCGTGCGAAAAACCGTGACCGTCAACACGAAAGACGTCACGCGCAGACCGCCCGAATACGTAAAATTCGTCGGGAAATCCAAAGTGATGGACGTGACCGGCGAACACGACATCGTCGACACCGAGGACGGCACTTGCCTCGAAAATCACTTCGTCGTCGACGGTAAACTGCCGGGCGTCGAGAAGTTCTTCAAGCGAAATCTCGACGCCGAACTCAGGAACCTACAGCGTGCGCTCGAGCGGGACTTGCAGACGACACAGTAACGGTGGTGGGGCGGCGACTGTGCGACCATGACGTTCGATACGGACGCCGACGCCGCTGGTGCCGATAACGGGGACGCGCTGACGCTGGCGCTCGCACAGCTCCACATCGAGGCCGGCGAAGTCGAGGCGAACGTCGACCGGGCGCTCGAGGCGGTATCACGAGCCGCCGATCGCGGCGCGGACCTGGTCGCCTTGCCGGAGCTGTTTACCGTGGGCTACTTCGCGTTCGATCTCTACGCGCGCAACGCGGAGCCGTTCGAGGGCGACACGTTCGGCCGGCTCCGGGAAGCGGCGGCCGAGCACGGGATCGCCGTGCTCGCGGGCAGCATCGTCGAGGATCTGTCGGCGACCGAGCGCGTCGATACCCCCGCCGACGAGGGGCTCGCGAACACGTCGGCGCTGTTCGATGCCAGCGGCGATCTACAACTGATCTACCGGAAACACCACCTCTTCGGCTACGAATCCGCGGAATCGGAACTGCTCGTTCCCGGCGACCGGATCGACACGGCGACGATCGGCGACGTCACCGTCGGCGTGACGACCTGTTACGACCTGCGGTTCCCCGAACTCTACCGGCAACTGGTCGACGACGGCGTCGAACTGGTGCTCGTCCCCAGCGCGTGGCCCTACCCGCGAGTCGAACACTGGACGACGCTTTCGCGAGCCCGCGCGATCGAGAACCAGGCCTACGTGGCGACGATCAACGGGGCTGGGACGTTCGACGAGGCCACGCTGTTGGGTCGCTCGAGCGTCTACGACCCCTGGGGCGTGTCGCTGGCCTCAAGCGGCGACGGGCCGGCGCTGGTCACGACCGAAATCGAGCCGGAGACGGTCGCGGCGGTCCGCGAGGAGTTCCCCGCGCTTCGGGACCGACGGCTGTAATCGACGCCGGTTCGATACCCTCGCCGACCGCTGACTTTTTATTTCGGCGCGCCGTTGGTACGGCTGCCGGCACAGACGCTTTTCACGTCTCCCCGGCATTGCGCGTCGCTCCGGCCCGTCGCGCGCTCGGTTTCCCGCGGGAACCGAGCGACCACGCCCGCATCCGTCTCCTCGTCCCACCTTTCGCCTCGTTTCCACCTTTCGACCGTCTCCCTCGAGACCCGTCTCGGAACTGGCTCCGTCTCTCGAGTTCGGAGCCCGATCCGGCTCGACGGGCCGGGACCGGCCGAACGCATCTCCCAGTACAGCCGGCGCTCGCCGGGTAACGGGACTCCGAAGCACTGGGCCGAGCGGATCGTGACGATGCGGAGCGCCGACGGTGGCCGACGATTACCGATCCCGCTCGACGGTTTCGCCAGGCATGGTCGTCGCGCCGGACTCGAGTCGCAGTCCGGGCGTCAGACTCGTGTTGATACCGGTCTTGACCCCGTCGCCGGCGACGACGCCAAACTTCCGCCGCCCCGTCGAGACGCGGTCGCCTTTGACGGTGAACTCGATGTCCGCGTCGTCGTGGCGGAGGTTCGCCACGTTCGTCCCCGCGCCGACGTTGACATCCCGACCCAGGACGCTGTCGCCGATGTACGAGAGGTGACTGACCGACGTCCCGCGCGAGATGACGCTGTTTTTGATTTCGACCGCGTGACCGATCTCCGCATCCCGGCCGATCAGCGTCGCGCCGCGGACGTAGGCGTTGGGCCCGACCTCCGCACCCTCGCGGATCAGAGCCGGCCCGTCGATCACGACGCCGGGTTCGACCGTCGCACCCGCCTCGACGACGACCTCGCCCTCGAGGTGGGCGTCGTCGCTCACGTCGCCGTCGATCCGGCCCTCGAGTTCGGCGAGGTGCCACTCGTTGGCCGCGAGTAACTCCCAGGGGCGGCCGACGTCCAGCCACCGCTCGAGGGTCACCGGCGTCACGTCGTACTCGTCGATCACCCGCGCGACGACGTCGGTGATCTCGTGTTCACCGCGCTCGCTCGCGGGCACCGCGAGCCACTCCCGGGCCTCGGCCGGGAACGCGTAGGCCCCGGCGTTGGCGAGGTTCGTCGGCGGTTCGTCGGGTTTCTCGACGATCCCGGTGACACTGTCGTCGGCGGTGCTGAGGACGCCGTAGTTGCGCGGCTCGTCGACCTCGATCGCGCAGACGGCCGGACAGGCGTCGAACAGCCGGTCGATCGCCGCCGGATCGTAGAGATTGTCGCCATTGAGAACGGCGAAGGGCCCCTCGAGAGCGGCGCTGGCGGCGTCGACGGCGTCGGCGGTCCCGGCCTGTTCTTCCTGGACGGCATAGGTGACCGGGACGCCCCGGTACTCGGGGCCGAAGTAGTTACGGACCGTCTCGCCCTCGTAACCGATCACGAGGACGATTTCGTCGGCTCCAGCGTCGATCGCCGCGTCGACGGTGTGGGCCGCGAGCGGTCGGTCGGCGACCGGCAGCATCGGCTTCGGCACCGATTCCGACAGCGGTCGCATCCGCGTTCCCTGACCCGCCGCGAGAACGACTGCCTTCATGTACTCACCCCTTCCACGAAACGTCTGATAAGCGGTTCGTTCGCGAGTAGAAACTGAGAGTGCCGCGGGAGTCAGGGCTGTGTCACGACGAGTCAGTCCTCGTCGGTTTTGATGGCAGCCGACAGCCCGCGGCCACCTCGATCTCCGTGGAGTTGTTCATCGTCCAGGCGGTGCGCTCGGTGACCGCCTCGATGGCCTCGCGGGCGCTCGAGTAGCCGTTGCCGGACTTCTTGACCCCGCCGAACGGCAGCTGAACCTCCGTGCCGCGCTGGAACGTCGCCAGCGTCTCGCCGGTCGCGGGGCTTTCGCTCTCGAAGATTCGACCCGCTCCCGTCGGGCGATCGACAGTCGATTCGGAGGCCGATCGCCCGACGGGAACGCCAACGAACGTCCGTGACAGGCTCTCTCGGCCCCGTTCCGAATCGTGTTCGTTATCCGCTGGCGGCCCCGAAGACGCGTGTGACCTCCCCTGAACCCCGCACCGACGAGAGCCAGCCGCTGACGAGTCGCGGGTACCGCATCACCGTCGACGACGGCCGGGACTCGTTTTTCGCGATCTGTCTCGAGGAACCGGACAGCGAGACGGCCTGGATCATGTCGGATACGGTTCGAACGCTGGACGGCATGCGATAAGCCACACGCCGACATCGACTCACACCCGGACCGGATACTGACTCCAACGGCGGCCGGGCGGGCTATCCCGCCGCCGGTCACCGGTCCTCCTCGCCGCGCTCTTCGGTGACGATCCGCTCTCCCTCCGGCGGAGCGTCCGCCATATCGGGATGGCGCTCGTCGCCGGTTGCCGTCACCCACTACCCAGATCGGCCGCCTTCTCGAGTTCGCTGCGCAAGGTCGTCGAGTCGAACTCGTGGTCGGGACGGAGCCGGACGAAGTCGAGGAACTCCCGCGCGGCGAGCAGATGCGAGGGCTCGTAGGCGGTCGCGGCCGCGTCGACGGCTTCCCGCGGCCCGATCCGTGGCTCGAGAATGGCCAGCGCACAGGCCAGATCGTAGGCGGTCGTCTCGTCGACGCGGTCGTCGTGGACGCTGGTCGCGTCGATGAAGTAGAACTCGTCGTCACAGAGCAGGACGTTCTCCGCCCGCAGGTCACCGTGGGCGAGCCCGTGCTCGTGGAGCGTCGCGAGCATAGCGAACAGTTCGGGCGCTCGCCTGACGACCACGTCGTTGGAAACGTCGTCGAGCGACCGGAAATCCGGGAGATACTCGAGGACGAGGACGCCCAGCCCGTTGACCTCGAAAGCATCGATGGGCCGGGGCGCGTTGAGACCGATTTCCCGCATCCGTTCGGTCGCCGCGTACTCGTGTTCGACCATCTCGCGGGGCGTGTCGAACCGATCGAAAAACCCCTCGGTGCCCGAGGAGAAGGCACCCACGTTCCGGCCGGTCGTCAACACCGCGTGGACCAGGGCGTTCTGTCTGGAGACGATTTTGACGAACCACTCGTCGTCGATGACACACGGCGTCGACAACCAGTTGTCGGCCTCGAGGAACTCGACGCGGACCTCCTCGCGGTCGTAGCGATCCGCCAGCGTACGGACGACACGCTCGATGCGGTCCCACTCGACCGATCCACGTGCGAGCCGGCGGATGTCCATACGGGACCTGTCGACGGTCGGCGTTAAATGCCCCTCGAAGTGTTACCGGGTGAACGTATTCGCGTTCGGTCGGACGGGCCCGCAATCGTTTACGTCCCGGATTGGTCCGTCAGAACAGTAGTATTATCGCTGTGTCGATGCTAGCGTGAGTACTATGGACGCCATCGACGATCTCGGGGATGCCATCGACGTTACCCGGACCCGGCTGACGCCGTTTCGAACGGGGACGTGGCTCAGGCTCGCGCTGATCGTCTTCTTCGTGAGTTCGCTCGGACTGGGCGGGCCGACGATTCCGGGCGGGGACACCGGCACGGTCACCGACGACCCGGCCGTCGAAGAGCAGCCACAGGAATTCGGGGAAGTCGCCGGCGAGGAACTGCTCTTCTGGGCGCTCGTGATCGTCACAGTCGTCCTGTTACTCTGGCTGCTCTACGAGTTCATCGGCGCTGTCATGGAGTTCGTCTTCCTCGAGTCACTTCGTTCGTCCGAGGTCCACGTGAGGCGCTATTTCTCCGCAAACCTCCGCAAGGGACTGTGGTTGTTCCTGTTCCGACTCGGTCTCCGGATGCTGCTGGCGGTTGTCGCCATCGCTCCGGCCGCGGTCTTCCTGCTCTCGATAGGATCGGGCCTCGACGGTCTTTCGATGGGGGTGCTCTTACTCTACCTCCCCTACGTGATCGTCCTGGGCTTGCTCTACGTCATCACGATGCGGTTTACCACCGAGTTCGTCGCACCCATCATGCTACTGACGGATCGCGGCGTCCGCGACGGCTGGGGTCGGTTCTGGTCGACGATGACGGCGAACTGGAGCGACTACGTCGTCTACCTCGTGCTGGTTTGGATTCTCCAGTTCGTCATCGGCATCGCCGCCACGGTTATCATCGGCCTCAGCGGACTGCTGTTGGCGATCCCGTTCGTGATCGTCGGCATCCTGTTGCTGATCGCGTTCGATGCCGCGGGAATCGTCCTGGCCATCCTGCTCGGCGTCGTCGGACTCGTCCTCTTTTTGCTCCTGGCGTTGCTGCTCTACGTCCCGGTCGAGACCTACGTCCGCTACTACGCGCTGTTGCTGCTCGGCGATACCGACGCTGATCTCGATCTCATCCCCGACCGACGCGGGGCGGTCCGCGGCGGCGGGCCGGTCGATGGCGGCAATCGCGGTGGAAACGGCCCCGCCGGGTTCGGGGGCAGCGATCCGGATTTGGACCGCTCGAGCGATCGGGACGATACGACTGGCTGGGACGATCCGAGCGGCCGGAATGACGACCGCGACGATACGAGTGGGTGGGACAGTACAAGCGCCTGGGACGACGACCGCGACGAGACAGATGGCTGGAACAATGACCGCGACGACACCGCGTCTCGAGAGGATCGGTCGGACGACCGCGACGAAGACGACGAGTACGGCTGGTAAGCGGACGGGTCCGGGGCTCGGAGACAGTCGAAGCCGAACCCCTCGACGGACCTCGAGTACGGTCGCGATCCGAACAAGTTCGGCCGAGATCAGCTAAGCAGGTCGTCGTCGCTCCCGTTGCCGTCGAGGTCGATGCCGCCGCTTCCGTTGCTAGTGTCATTTCCGCCGTCGTCGTGGGTGGAATCGGTTCCGTCCGTCCCCTCGGAGTCGTCGGTACTCTCGGCTCCACCGGCGTCGGACCCGCCGTCGTCGCTCGAGGCCCCCTCGTCCACATCGGTAGTCACCGACTCGGCGAGCAGCGTGGCGTTCGGGTCCTCCCGGCGCTCGACGTACTCGGGATAGACGGCAATCGTCACGAGCAGGTCCTCGTCGGCCTCGACGGCCTCGGTGATGGAGATGATGACGGGTATGTCCGCGCCGTCGAACTCCGCGTCGGCGGTGAACTGCGACCGGGTCGTCGACTGCTCGAGGATCGTGATATCGGAGTCCGCGTCGTGCGAGATGTTCTCAATCCCGTCGTAGTTGCTCCTGACGAAATCCATCAACTCCTGCGTGGACATCTCCCCGACCGGGTTGAGTTCCTTGCCGAAGATGCTCACCTGTGGCGTCGTCAGGACGTTGAACACGGCACCGCGCCGACTCCCGAGCGGCCCCATATCGACGGCCTTCTCGTGTTTGGTCATGTGATTGGAGACCGTGACGGTCTCGTTCGTCGGTCCGACATCCCGTTCGATGGAGAGCGTTTCGATAGCGGACTGCTCGTAGCCCGTCTCCGCGCGGGCGTCGGCCTCGACGCCGGCGGGTGACGATTCGTGTTCGGCCATTCCGAGCAGTCCGAGACAGCCCGACAGGCCGGCGAGGCCGGCAGCCCCGAGTCCCGCGATGACGGTTCGTCGATTCATTTCCCTACAGATGTCGATTCGGGTACTAAGTGTTTGTTGAATCCGCGATCGTTTGTCAATAGAAGGACGTATCGGTGCCCGATTGTCGAGTTTCGGTCGGTCGCGACCGACGGCGACGGGTCCGACTCAGGGCCAGCTACCGGCTTCCTCGAAAGCGTCGGCGACGCGCTGGATCGCGACGACGTACGCCGCGGTTCGCGGGTTCTCGAGGTCGTGGCGCTCGTAGGTCTCGACCAGCGCGTCGAACGCGTCGACGATGATCGTCTCGAGTTCCTCGTTGACGCGCTCTTCGGCCCAGTAGAAGCGCTGGCGGTTCTGGACCCACTCGAAGTACGACACCGTGACGCCGCCCGCGTTCGCGAGGATATCCGGGATGACGAAGACGTCTTTCCCCTCGAGCACCTCGTCGGCGGCGGGCGTCAGCGGTCCGTTGGCGGCTTCCGAGATGACATCGGCGTCGACGGCTTCGGCGAGGTCGGCGTCGATCGCGTTCTCGAGTGCCGCGGGAATCAGGAGGTCGACATCGAGGGTGAGGACGTCGTCGTTAGTGAGTGCCGCCTCGCTGTCCTCGAAGCCGACGACGCTCCCCGTCTCGTTTTTGTGCTCCTTCGCCGCGACCGGGTCGAAGCCGTCGGCGTTGTAGATGCCGCCGCTCGAGTCGCTGGCAGCGACGACGGTCGCGCCCATCTCGTCGATCAGTTTGGCGGCGATCCAGCCGGCGTTGCCGTAGCCCTGCACCGCGACGGTCGCACCCTCGAGATCCTTGTCGAGGTAGTCGAACGCTTCGCGGGCGGCGATGACGGTCGAGCGACCGGTCGCCTCCACGCGCCCCTCGCTCCCGCCGGAGTCGAGCGCCTTGCCGGTGATGACGCCCGGTTCGGTCGTGTTCTCGATGGTCTCATAGGTGTCTTTGATCCAGTTCATTTCCCGCTGGCCCGTGTTCACGTCGGGCGCGGGAACGTCCCGGTCCTCGCCGATCAGGGGACGCAACTCCTTGGCGAACGAGCGGGTGAGTTGCTCGAGTTCCGCTTCGGAGTAGTCGTCGGGATCGACGACGATGCCACCCTTACCGCCGCCGAGGGGAATGTCGACGATCGCGGTCTTGTACGTCATCCAGCCGGACAGCGCCTTGACTTCGTCGCGGGAGACCTGTGGGTGATAGCGGATACCGCCCTTGTAGGGACCTCGATCGCCGTTGAACTGCGACCGGAAGGCCGTGAATCGCTCGAGGTCGCCGTCGTCGCGTTCGATCGTGAGGTTCGTCTCGAGGACGCGTTCGGGGTGTTTGAGTCGCTCGATCACGTCGTCGCCGACGTCGAGGTACGCGGCGGCGTCGTCGATCTGCGATTGCAGACTTTCGAACGGGTTGACTTCGTCGGACATGGGAGTAAGTTCCGAGGAAACCAAAATAAACGTGGCGGTGCCCTTCATATGCCATATATTCCAATATAAGGACACCAGACATGATTATATAGTGAACGACTATCATATCGGCTGCCGGCCTCCGAGCGACGGTACTGCCGCGACGACGACGGAAGCGACCGCCCTCGGGAGGGATGTGCCGGCATGGTGACGGACACCCCTCGTTCAGAGTGAAACCCAGTCGACACGCGTAGGGTGGAGTCGATGCCGCGACCGGCTACGGGACGTGAAATCGTCCCTCCCCTCGTTCAGACTGAAAGCGGTTCGGTTTCGGCGACTGCGTTTCAGTCTGAACTGGGGGTGGGACGACGGGTATCGGCATCCCGGAGTGGACGACGGGGCCCACACTCCCTGTTCAGAGTGAAAAGCATCCGAACGGAGGTGGGGTGGTAGACTGGCAGGCGGTACTGGTATTGAGATAAGCAACCGTGCGGTGGGAAACTCGGACGAAAACTCTCCACACGACAGTTCCGTCCTGATTCGACAGAGATACAGCGAGAGTGCCTCGGGGCTTGTCCTCGAGGTCCTTCACGGGTTATTCCGTCGATTCGATGTGATATTCCGCCGGTTCGATGTCGAGTTCGCTCGCAAACTGTGTGAAGAACTCGTCCATGAAACGCCAGCGGGACGTCCCGAGGCGGCGTCCGGGTGACGTGTACAACTGCTCCAACCGCTCTTCCGCCCACTCTCGAAGGAGCGTGATATCCGGAAGCTCCGAGGAAACACCCCTCTCGACTGCCGGAGTATCGATCACCGCGTGCTTCTCGCCCGCGCGTCCCGATCTACCGACTGCTGTGCGTCCGAAGACAGTGCTGGATCGCATCGATCCGATCAGTTGCTACCGATTCGGCCTCGAGCAGGTCTTTCGCTTCCGTCGCGGCCCAGTCGCCCTGGTTTTCGATCGTCCCCCGTCGTTCCAGTGGGCGGCCGATGTCGTGCAACCACACCGCTGCAGCCAGCACGCCTCTATCGACAGGTCGCTCGTGCTCGTCCGCTATTCGATACGGAGCGGGCACAAACTTCGGAGCGGGCACAAACTTCGGAGCGGGCACAAACTCGACCGGCATGGAACTGATCGTGTGCCGGGAGGGCGTCGTCGTAATACGGCAGCGCTAGCGCTCGATCGAGGGACCCGAACTCCTGTTTCATAGCAAATCCGCCCTCTCCAATATTATACATCCCATGAGTAATTCAGCCGACAGGACGGAAACCGGCGGCCGCCGATACCGACCGATTTCAGTCTGCACGAGGGGTGAAGTCATCATCGGACGGGATTTCAGTCTGCATCCGGCAGCGTCTTCGAGAACCACGAACCCGTCCGGGAACGGCTACGGACGGTTGCTACCTGCCCGTTATCAGTCTGAACTACCTTCCATAGTTTTATAACGAGTGTCTCCCAGAACAGAACTATGGCTGAGCAGACGGGTGGGGACCCGCTCTTCGAATCTCACGACCCCATCTTCGATCGAAAGGAACTCCTCCACGTCGGTCACGTGCCCGACGAGGATCGGATCGTCGGGCGCGACGACGAGATCCAGTCCGTCGCCGCCGAGGTCGGCGCGATCACACGAGGTGATCCCCCGAACAACGTGATGATCTACGGGAAGACCGGAACCGGAAAGAGTCTCATCTCACGGCACGTCGCGACCCGGGCCCAGGACGCTGCACAGGGCAACGACATCGATTGTGGCGTCCTCTACGTCGACTGTTCTGAAGCGAACACGGAAACCCGGACGACGCGACAGTTGGCGCTGAGTCTGAAAGAGCAGACCGAGTATCAACAGAACATCCCGCTTCGGGGGGTCGGGACCATGGAGTACTATCAACACATCTGGGGCATTCTCGAGGACTGTTTCGACGCGGTCATCGTCATCTTGGACGAGATCGACAAACTCGACAACAGCAATATCTTGATGCAACTCTCCCGCGCTCGCGAGGCGCGAAAGACCGACGCCTACATCGGCGTCATCGGGATCAGCAACAAGGTCCAGTACCGGGAGACGCTCGACGAACGCATCGATAGCAGCTTCGGTCATCGGGAGCTGTTCTTCCATCCGTACGACGCCTCGCAGCTCCGCGAGATCATGCGCAACCGCGAGGACGCCTTTCAGCCCGACGTTCTCGAGGACGGAACGATCGAACTCTGTGCCGCTCTCGCGGCCAAGAAACACGGCGACGCGCGGAAGGCGATCGAGATCCTCAAGGAAGCCGGCGAACTCGCTCGACGCATCGGTAGTGAGACGGTTTCGGAGGACCACATCCAGCAGGCCCAGGAGGTCGCCGAAATCAATCGTATCGAGGAACTCACCAGCGGGGCGACCGTCCACGCGAAACTCGCCCTGTACGCGCTCGCGAGTTGCATCATCACCGGCGATCGGGAGACGTACAAGACTCGAGAAGTGTACGAACGCTACGTCGGGATCTGCGAACTGGTCGCCACCGATCCGATCACCGAGAACGGTCTCTATCGACAGCTGAAGGAACAGGCGTTTCTGGGCGTCATCGAATCGGAGAAAACCGGCGGCGGACGATCACAGGGGAGTTATCTCTTACACCGTCTCGTTACCGATCCGAAACACATCGTCAAGGCGGTTCGTCGGGACGCCTCGCTCGAGGATCTCCCGACGTACGATCGGCTCCGCGAGACCAGTCCGTCGACAGGTAACCGTGATATCGATCTCACCAGCTTCTCGTGAGGGACCCGGTCTTGGTAACGGAGCCGGTCTCGAGAGCGGCGCGTCCTGTGAGTGGAGTCAGTGGCCTATCCGAGCCGGTCCCGGTACCGGAATCGCCACCCTAACCGAAGCAGCGAACAATGGGGGCACCCTCGCACCCACGCTTTCACTCTGAATTGGGGGTGGGGGCCCGTGGGTCGAAACGAACCAGCCGGTCTCGAGTCGGACGCCGTGATAGAAGGCCGTCGGTCTCCGGTTACGCTGGTTCGACGAGTTCGGACCCGTCTCGAGACCGGCGGTCGACGACGGAGCCGCAGTCGGTACAGACGAGCAGTCGCTCGTCGCCGACGGTCATGGTCTCCCAGTCGCCGGCGATCGGACTCTCGTGGTCACATTCCGGACAGAAGAGGACGGCCTTTCGCTGCGCTGGCGGCGGGTACGAATCGTCGTGACACGTGTCGGTTGTCATTACCACCAGTAGGGGTTCGACGTGAATAGGAGTTGCGTGAGACGATTGCCCGTGCCGAACTGTCGCCGTCCTCTGGTGGGCAGCCCCGGCCTACTCAGCGGTTCAGTCATTCCGTCGAGACGGTTCCCCAATCGAGAACGACGGTCTCGAGGAAAACGGCTATTGGAAACACAGCTATGGACACACTACTGCTGGTAGAGGGCAGTGACGGGCCAGTAAGCCAGTCAGGGGGTCGATACGTCGTACACCGACTGCAGTACGTCCGTAGTATATCGGCTGCAGTACATCCGACCGCAGCACACGTGACTTTCGTCGCGTTTCAGAGCGTGCTCACGGTAGGCGGTGGCGCACACTGGAGCGCGGTGAGCGAACGGCGAACCGCGGTCCGACCGTGTGCGAGGGATGAGTGAGCGACGAGGGGGAGCGAACGAATCGGTTGGGGAGGCCGTGGCGATCCCCTGTTGATGACGAGGACCAGTCGCTCTGAGGCCGGCGGGCCGGACGGAGGGACGGACGAGTCGACGCCGACCGCCGATCCGTCCGCGTCGACTCCTCCATGGCTCCCACTCGAGGAGGGCGACCGCGTCCGCTGGCAGGCGGGACCACGAACCCAGACCGTCCTCCCGTGGATCGCCGTTGCTGCCGTCGGGACGGGAGTCCTCTTGGCCGCCATCGCCGTCGAGGTGCTGCCGATCCTCGCGATCGGCGGCGTCCCGGTCGTTCTCACACCGGCGCTGTGGCAGTACGCCCGCGTCTCGCGAACGGCGTTCGTCGTCACGAACGGGGTCGCCGCCACGCGGCGTGACGTCCTCGGGCGAACGGTCAGGATCGTCTCTCTCGAGCGGGTCCAGAACACGACCGTCGAACAGGGCCCGATCGGTCGCTACGTCGGGTACGGGACCGTCACGATCGAGACCGCGGGCGGCTCGCCGCTCCGGTTCCGGCATATCGAGCGGCCGGGCGAAATTCGCAGCCGACTCGAGGCGGAACGCGACCGACTGACCGGCAGCGAGGTCCCGGGGGGACGCGACCAGTGGGAGGCGGTCCTCGCCGAGGTCCGGGCGTGGCGACGCGCCCTCGAACACGACGCGTAGCCGACGCGCCCTCGAACACGACGCGTAGCCGACGCGCCCTCGAACACGACGCGTAGCCGACGCGCCGGTCGACGAAGGACCCGCAGTCAGAGCGCGCTCGAGATGGTATACACGTTGAGAACGGCGGCAGCCAGCCACGGTACTGCGAGTCCAGCCGGCACGATCGGGCGGTACTCGCGCTCGAGGAGGAGCCGACAGAGCAGTCCGACGCCGACCGCGAAGGCCTTCAGGGCGAGCATGCCGGCCAGGCCGTGGCCCTCGATCACCCCGCGAGCCGCCGGGTTCGATTCGGAGAGCCCGATGCGGAGACCGACGAACGTCGTGACGATGTCGGCGGCCAACGCCAGGAAGACGACCATCCAGAGCAGTCGCTCGAGGTCGACCGGCGTCACGTCGCCCGGGAGGCGATGGCCAAAGAACGCACCCTCGGAACTCATAGGCTCCCCGCCGGAGTCGAACCGGACCGTTGCGCCCCTGAGAGCACGCGTCGGTTCGCTCACGCGGGGTATTGTTATGCCAGGCGTAGGATGATCCGGACCTCGAGTAAGTGCTCGTAACTTCCCACCCATTCGCTCGACGCGAGCGAGACGGGGCGAAAGACAGCGGCGGACGGTCGGAGACTCGTTTGGGCTCCCATCCGGCAGGGATGCCTCGATGTCTTCGTCGCCGTCGAACCGAGCGGTCGGTTCTCCGTCCGAAATCGGCGGCGCATGGTGAGTAAGGAAACGTTGAACGATGTGGGGACGACTTCCGCGACTCGTTCGGCAGCGTCTGGACCGATCGCTCCGGTTTGGTAGGCGGGTGGGCTGGCGCGATTCCGGGCGCGGCGGCGACCGCCGATACGGGTGTTGGCTGTGACGATCGTCGACCCGTAATCGGGGCGTAACTCGAGCGAAGGGGTGTCGTCGACCCTGTCGGTGGACCGACGGGACTCGGCGGCGAGCGGAGAGGAGGAACGAACGATCGGTTCGCGCCCGCGAGTCGCCGTCCGATCACGGCGGTCGCTGCGAGGGAGGAGGATCGCTGCCGTGGCGCGGACCGATCGACCGTGTTTGTCTCCGTGATCACCGGCACGGAGACGACACGTACTGGGGCGGGGACCGACACGAACGCTCGGGTACAGTCGGACAGCCATTATACCGCGGTCCCGGCGTCGTTCCGGAGGGCTGATATCCTCGGCGGCACCTGCAGGCAGAATCGCTTTGATCCGATTTGTCGTTTCCTTCAATGGTTATCGATCCCGTGTCCGTGCACAGACGCGTTGGCGGAACGGGGCGCAACGCGACCGAACACCTGCAACGCGGCATGTCTGAGGTCCGCACCGAGCGTCTCGTCCGGCGACTCGGGGCGCTTCGCGACCAGGTCGAGACGGGAATGGACCGGCGGGAATTCCTGCGAACCGTCGTCAGTGGCGGGTTCGCCGTCGGGATGGCCCAGTGGCTCGGCGTCGACGACTTCCTCGCCGCCGACGACGGCGAGGTCCCCGTCGTTACCGCTCTCGTCAGGGACGATCCAGACGATCCATGGTCCGTTCGGGAACGGACGCGTTCCGTCCCCGCCGAGTGGTACGCCGCGGTGAAAAAGGCCTTCGAGCTAAACGACCTGCTCGCCCGAACCGCATTCACCGGCTACCTCGGTAGTGCGGTCGTTCCGGGGGACTACGAGAGCGGCACTGCGACCGTCTCCGTCGGCCTCTCGAGCGACGGCCACTCGCTGAGCGAACTGCTCGGAGAAGTGGCAGCGGGGATCGACATCGACGCCGAGACGATCATCGATATCGAGGAGATTCAGGACGGACCCGAGTCCCGGGAGCCGACCTTCGTCGACGCCGCGATCGACGGCGGCGTTCCGAGCGGCGTCGCCTGCGAAACTCCCTCGAGCATGGCCACGCTCGGGCCGGCACTGTACGACCCCGACAGTCGGCAGCGGTTCTTCGTGACGGCCGACCACGCCTTCGGCGAGGACCACGGCGCGGCCGACGATGCCCTCCTGTTACCCCGAGCGGGTGACGATCCCGTCGAACTGGGCACCGTCGTCCGCTATCACCCGGTCGAAGACGTCGCGGCGGTCGAACCCAACGGCTGGCTCGAGCCCACGAGCAGGATCGCAGCACCATCACAACCCCGCGTACGCGGCCAGTTCACCAAGTTCGGACTGGCCGATCTCGTCGCCCGTGACGAGGAACTCGAGAAGGTCGGTGCCCTGAGCGGCCACACCACGGGAAAGATCCAGGGGATCGATGCGGTCACCTGCTTCACCGACGAGTTCTGTCGTCGCGGACAGATCCGGTGGGGCGGCGAGATGGACCTGACCGACGGCGACAGCGGCTCCGTGAGCTACCACCGTGACCCCGACGGCGAGGACGGCGACGTGCTCGTCGCCGGGTTCAACAACGCCCGCACCTGGTGGCCCGGACAAAGCTACGTCTGGGGCGTCGGTGCCTATCGACTGACCGAAAACCATGGCTACCACTTCTGACCGGCGGTCGCCTCGGTTGCGGGTCGACGGCCGATCGCGATACCCTGTTACCAATGAGTAACGATACGCAACGATCCGCCCGTTCCGGCCGCGGTCTCGTCCGGACCGTCGTGAGCGGACTCCTCAGGATTCTCACCGACCTGCTCGCCATCACGCTGTGGGTGCTATTTCTGACGCTGCTCTTTCTCGAGACCGGCTGGCCCCGCTGGGCGTTCTACGGTCTGCTCGTGGTCGGCGTCGGGGGGTACGTGACCGTGACGGCGGCCTGGACGGACGACGGCGACCAGTGACCGCCGGAATTACCCAACGGCCCGCCGGCCGCAGCGACTACGCGAGCGCCGCCTCGAGTCGGTCGATCAACTCGCCGTTCCCGACGTGGAGCGGCGTTCGATCGTGGAGGGCGTCGGGTTCGACGGTGAGCAACGACTGCGTCCCGTTCGAGGACCGCCCGCCGGCCCGCTCGACGACGTAGCCGATCGGGTTCCCCTCGAACTGGAGTCGGAGTTTCCCATCCGGTCGGGACTCGAGGGCGGGGTAGCCGAAGGTGCCGCCGTAGGTGAGCACCTGGTTGACGTCGCCGATCAGCGCGCCGCCGTAGCGGAGTTTGAGTTCCGATTCGATCTCGCGAGCGTACGCGCGGAAGTCGTCGGGCCAGTCGGGAACGCGACCGCCGAACCCGTAGACGACGGGCTCCGCGGGGATGGTGAGATCACGCTCGACGACCGTTCGCTCGCCGCCGGAGAGTTCGTACTCGGTGACGGTCTCGTCGGTCGCGAGCACCATCGTCGTGATCGGGCCGTAGAGGACGAACCCGGCCGCGACGAGCGCGTCGCCGCGGGCCGGAAGCGCAGCGTCGTAGACGCCGAAGATCGTACCCATCGTGTTGTTGGACGTGAGGTTCGAGGAGCCGTCGAGCGGGTCGACAGCGACGGCGTACGCGTCGGTCGCCGCGGGATCGTCGCCGCAGTCGACGACCGCGGCGCGTTCCTCGCTGGCGTACTGACCGACGCCGCCGATCCCGGTGAGACGATCGCCGAGCAGTTCGTCGGCCCAGACGTCGGCCTCGGCCTGGGTCTCGCCGCTGGGGTTCTCCTCGTCGACCGTCCCGCGGCGTCCGATCAGCCCCTGCCGGATCTCGGTCGCCGACCGGCCGATCGTCGCCACGACGGTCTCGACGACTGGGTCGGACACCGTCATCCTATTCGGTCGCCTCGAGCGCGGCGTCGGCGGTCGCCTCCTCGTAGATGACGTCCTCGAGCGCGTCGAGGATTCGGGTCGGGTCCTCGCGCTGCCAGATGTTGCGGCCGACCGCGAGCCCGCTCGCACCGGCGGTGATGGCGGCCTCGACGGTCGAGCAGAAGTCGTAGTCGGACGTCTTCGAGCCGCCACTCATGACCACTTTCATGTCGCCCGCGGCCTTGCAGGCGTGTTCCATCGCGTCGGCGCTGCCGGGGTACTTGACCTTCGCGATGTCGGCCCCGACCTCGAGAGCGATACGGGTCGCATAGGAAATCGTTCCGGGCTTGGTGTCGTTTTTGAGCCCCTGACCGCGGGGGTACGACCACATGACGACCGGAAGGTCGTACTCGCGGGCTTTCTCCTGTACTCGACGGAACTCCTCGTACATCTCGACCTCGTGGTTCGAGCCGCTGTAGACGGTAAAGCCGACCGCGTCGGCACCGAGTTCGGCCGCGTAGTCGACCGAGCAGTTGATCGCGGAATCGGGCTCGCCCATCCACATGTTCGACGTCCCGTTGAGCTTCAGGAGGAGGTTGACGTCGTCCTCGTAGCTGGGGTAATACCCCTCCGCGATCCCCTTCTGGACGGCCATGGTGGTGACGGCGTCGTGGGTTGCCGTCTCGAAGACCGTTGCCGGATCGAGTTTCTCCGGTACTTCCTCGAAGTCGACCGGGCCGTGCTCTAACCCGTGGTCCATCGCCAGAATCAGTGACTTGCCGTCGCGAACGATCGGAGAGTCGTCGATCGGAATCATCTGTTAGACGGTCCAACGGGTCGCTATAAATCTCTGATGGTCCGAGTTATTGAAATTGAGTATAAAAGTAGTAATTGATGGGGTTTCGACCGACGATAGTGACGCGAGACTGAGTAATCGGGCCGGAATCAGTCCGGTAAAGCGACGGATCGATACCAGTCGAATCGACTCCGGTGTCGACTCCTGCCCGTCGATCATCCAGTCGCGGCGTGAACCGCTCGAGTACCGTGTCGAGCCACGTCGCGGCCGCGCCGGTTCGCTCAGTTTCCGAGGAGTTCCCGCGCGTTGTGTCGCCACGTTCGGACGTGGAGGACGTTCAATTCGAGGACGGTGGCGACCGCCATCGCATCGATCGTCGCGAGCCGCTCCGCCGAGCGGATGCCGGCCTCGGCAAGCGCCTCGGCGTCGTCGGGGCCGACGCCCGTGACCGCCGTGACCGGCGTCGGTCTGGGGTACGGCCGCTCCGACGGGCGCTCGCGCTCGACTGCAACGGGTGCCGAGTGCTCGTACTCGAAGGCCTGCCAGTCTTCGCCGTCGCTGACGGCGATCCACTCGCGTTCGGCATCGCCCAACCCTCGCACTTCGCTCGAGCGCCGGTCGAGGTCGCCCTCGCTTTCGAACGACCAGGGCAGCGAGTAGCGCCGGCGGAGGGTGTCCGCGATCGGTTCGTCGACGCCTGCGTCGAGTAACATGCGGTAGGAGTACTCCTTGTCGGCGATCGTGGCCGGATCGATATCGACCGTCTCGAGAACCTCGCGCTCGTCCGGTTCGATCGCTTCGGTCGTCGGCTTGGCGTCCGTGTCCGTCGCGGTGTCGGCCGCTTCGAACAGGTCCGCCTCGTCGAACTCGAGTTCGACGGGAGCGTCGGCAGCGGTGGCCGAGTCACCGTCGTCGCTGACATCGACGGTGATCCCGATATCGACGACACGGCCCCCCTCGTCGCTCTCAGTCGTCCCCGTCTCCGTGTCGCTGACGGCGTTTTGTTCGCTCACGCGGGTCACCGGTTGTCCGTAGCTCACACTGTCTCGTCTTGAAGCTTATCCTCGACCGCCGCGTCCGGAGCGACCGGCGGCGGAACCCGGCGGCGACGGACATCGGCGCGAGGAATCGAACTGGGCGATCGACACTCGTCTCTCACGCCGAGAGGTGGGACTACCCTGGAATAAGTTATTTAGTATTGATGCACGAGGTCCGAAACGATGCGACCTGCTCGACTCGCGTTCGCCCTCTGTTGGTGTCTCGTCGTCGGTGCCCTCTGTGTCACCGCCGTCGCGGGCGCACCCCCTCCGGAACAGATCTGTGGCGTCTGTGGGCCCAGCACCGCCAGCGACGCCGAGGTTACGGGTGCAACGGATCGCGGCGTGCTCGACATATACATCGATGACAACGGGGATTCCCGGTGGCAAGCCCGCGTGCCGGTTACCGAGACTGCCGCCGAGCGCTACCGGACGAACGCGACCGCGCTCGAGGGCGCGGTCGACGACGCCTGGGCACGGTACCACGCGGCCGACGGTGATGTTCGAGACGTGAGATCGAGCGTCCGGGGCGAGACGGTCGTCGTAAACTACACTGTCACTGACGTTGCCAACCGCGGCGTCGGCGATAGCTGGCTCATCGATTACTTCGCGACCGGGACATCGCCCACGCGCTACGAGATGGCGGCCGATCGGGTGACGATTCACACGCCCGCGGGAACGGTCGTCACGAACCATCCCGCCGACGCCACTGTTGACGACAATACCGTGACGTGGGCCGCCGAGGGGACAGCGGGCGGTGACTTCGACGACCAGACCTACGTCACGTACGGCAATGACGGCGTCCGCGGCACCGCGAGCGGGTACGCTACGCTCGGCCTCGAGATCGGTCCAACGGCACTCGTCCACGGCGTAAGCGGCGGGCTCATCCCCGCGATACTCCTCGGGATCGTCGGACTCGCGATCGGTCGCAGCGACTTCGGCCGCGACGCGTTCGATGCCGCGGCGCTCGAGCGACTGATCGTCGCCGTCGGTGCCGTCGGCGCGGGTGGTTTCCTCGTCGTCGGCGTCGCCGCGACCGGTGCCGACCCCGCGTCGGGTGCCGTCGCACTGGCCGCACTCGGGGTCGGCTACGCCCTGCTCGGGAGTACAGCCCGCCGGTTCGGGGCCGGACTCGAGACTCGCGGGCTGGTCGGGCTGGCACTCCTCGCGACGGTCGTCGCCGCGGGGGGACCCCTCCTGCTCGTCGGCCCGCCGGTGTACGCGTTCCCGCTCTGTTTCGGCGCGGCCACTGCGTTCTGTCTCCCGATGGGGTACGCCGCCGAACGGGGGCGGTTCCCACTCGCGCTCGTCGCGGTCGCCGCGCTCGCCGCGCTCGCGCCGATCGTTGCGCTCGCGAGCATCGCTCCCGTCTCCGTGTTCGGATACGGGCCGGTCGTCTACGGTCTCTTGCTGCTCCCATGGGTCGGCACCGTCGCCGTGTTCGGCTATCCGCTCGCACTGCTGGGTCGACGGCTGGCTATCGGTAGCAACTGAAGACGCAAAAGACGCAAAGCGCGACGGAGCGCCGACTCACTCGAGGAACCGTGCACTGGCGTCGACATCGGCCGGGGGCATCGCACACTGGTCTTTCTTGCCGAACCAGCGGTAGCGGCGGGCAGCGACGAAATCGTAGACGCCGTCCCGGAGTCGTCGCGGGAGGAAGCGAAACGGTCCGAGCAGCCGATAGACGCCGCCCAGCCGGTTCGCGATGCGGATGACGGCGGCCGATTTCACGTAACAGTCCTCGCCCTCGATCAGGACGACGGACTCGAGGTCGTCGGTCGGGAGGTCGTGTTCGGCGAGCAACTCCGTACCGATGTCTGACTGGAGGGAGGCAAAACGGAACTGACCTTCCGTATCCCGGGGAAGAACGAACTGGACGAACCCGTTACAGAGGTTACAGACGCCGTCGAAGAGGATAATCGGGCCGTCCGGGGCAGCCGAACTCATTGGACACGTATCAGTACGTCCCGGCGCGAGTTCAACGTACCGGTCGGCGAGGTCCCGCCCGCTACTGGTGGAGCGGCTGTTCCGCCATCTTGCTGCGGAGTTCCTCGAGCCGAGAGCGGGAGACGCCGTCCTCGAACTGCTGGAGAAGGGCGAACACTTCCGCTCGAGAGACCTTGACATCGCCCTCGCGGACGACGTCTTCGGGGCGCTCGCGCAGTTCTCGGAGCGTGCCGACGGCGAGCAGGTAGGGGATCGCCCACGCCGAGAGACGGTTGCCGTTGTGTTCGGGGACGACTTCGAGGTAGCGCTGGGCGTCGTCGAGGTAGCTCTCGGCGCGGCCTGTCACCCGCTTGATGACGTTCGTGACGCCACCGTGGTGGGCCTCGTCGGTGACTGCCTCGATGTCGACGTCCTCCGCCGCGAGCCACTCGGCGGGGAGGTAGACGTTGTTCTCCTCGTGATAGTCGTCCTCGACGTCCTTGGCGATGTTGACCAGTTGCAAGAGGAGGGCGAACGACCGGGCGTTTTCCCGCATTTCCGTCGCCCGTTCCTGCGAGGTGCCGCGAGCAACCAGCCCCGTGATCAGAGTGCCGACGGTCCCGGCTGCGTACCAGCAGTACTCCTCGAGTTCCTCGATCGTCTGGAGCCGCAATCCGCCCTCGGTGGCGTACCGGTCGGTGAACATCGCCATGCCGTCGACGAGTTCGCGGACCGGTTCGCGCATGATTTCGCGGGGCTCCTCGTCGAGCGACTCGAAGGTTCGCAGTACCCGCGGCGTCTCGGCGACTACGTCCCAGTCGTCGGTTCGGTCCTCGGGAATCCACGGCTCGACGTCGTCCATGAAGGCCGTGATCGATTCCTCGGCGTCCGGATCGAGCAGTCGGTCGTACTCGGCGAGGAGTTCGGTCTGTGAATCCGGCGGGATATGCCCCGCATCCTCGACCGTGTCCGCAATCCGACAAAGGAGGTACCCGATACAGATGTGTCTCGCCATCGGCTCCTCGAGCCGATCGATCGTGATCGAAAAAGTCCGCGAAACGCCGTGAACCGCGTCGTAACACCACTCGAGATCGGCGTCGGTGGGAGGTTCGGGCTGGCCCGTGGTCATCTACTCGAGTTAGTTTCGTGACCCCTGGGGAAAAACACCGCGGTCGCGGCGTGCTCTTCCGGCCGGCGGAAATCCGGACGGCACGGCGACTCGCAGCACCCACTCTTCGGCGGCGAACGACACAACCGGTATGTGGC
Organism: Natrinema pallidum; assembly: GCF_005890195.1. Taxonomy (NCBI): domain Archaea; kingdom Methanobacteriati; phylum Methanobacteriota; class Halobacteria; order Halobacteriales; family Natrialbaceae; genus Natrinema; species Natrinema pallidum. Next base: position 2,632,550 of record NZ_CP040637.1, read on the forward strand.
CGAGCGACGAAATGACGGCCATGAGCCAGCCAATACTCATCGCCGGTTCGCACGGTCAGGTCGGACAGCACGTCACGGAACTGCTCGGCGAGAGCGAGCGAACCGCTCGAGCGATGATCCGAACGGAATCGCAAGCCGACGAGATGGCCGCCCTCGGCGGGGACCCGGTCGTCGCGGACCTGACCGGGGATGTCGAGCACGCGGTCGAGGGCTGTGATGCCGTCGTCTTCGCAGCCGGCTCCGGCGGGGACGACGTCTACGGCGTCGATCGCGACGGCGCGATTACCCTGATCGACGCGGCCAGCGAAGCGGGCGTCGACCGGTTCGTCATGCTCAGTTCGATGGGTGCCGACGAGCCGGCGGCGGGACCCGCGCCGCTTCGGGACTACTTGATCGCCAAAGCCGAAGCCGACGAGTACCTCCGGGCGAGCGCTCTGACGGAGACGATCGTTCGCCCGGGCGAACTGACCACCGACTCCGGAACCGGCGAGATCCGAGCGGGCAACGGACTCGATCCGGATTCCGGTTCCATTCCCCGCGAAGACGTCGCACGGACGCTCGTGACCGCGCTCGACTTCGAGCCGGTGTACGGGGAGACGTTCGAAATCCTGTCGGGAGCGACGCCGATCGAGGACGCGCTCGAGACTGTCGGCTCGAGTTGAGGCAGGGACTCGAGCGACGGCACAGCGTCGGCATATCGGCAACGAACGCCGCCCGCACGGATCGCCCGGAGGGTTGACTGCTGTCGTGGGACGTTTCGCCGTCGAATGTCGGCTCCGTGGGGCTGGCGGTCACACTATTGTTCTCGTTGGTTCGCGTATCTGATCCGAATTGGTTATTTTTGTCTAGATGTCCATTCATCCTACTCGGGTCGGAACGATCGGAAATCCGGTCATAATACTGTGTGTATGAAAAGAATAATACAGTCATTGTGCTACAGTAGAACACGAAGATGCCAGGCGGAACAGATCAAACACTTCGGCCGTTCTTGTGGCGTGCGACAAACCTCTATTCCGACACGGAAATCGTCTCCCGGAACCACGACGGGATGCAACGATACACCTACAGCGAGTACGAGGGGCGAACGAGCCAACTCGCGAACGCCCTCGACGAGTACGGGATCGAGAGCGGCGACCGGGTCGGGACGTTCTGTTGGAATCACTCGCGTCACTTCGAGACGTACTTCGCCGTCCCCTCGATCGGCGCACAACTCCACACGATCAATCCCCTGCTTCCCGACGCCCACATCCAGTATATCGTCGACAACGCCGACGATGAACTGATCTTCGTCGACCAGTCGCTCGCGCCGAAACTCGCCGGTGCCGTCGCCGACGCCGACGACGAGTTCGACGGCGTCGACTTCGTCGTCATGGGACGCGAGACGGTCGACGACCTCGAGGCGACGCCGTACGAGTCGTTCATCGAGGGCCACGCGACCGAGTACGACTGGCCCGATGTCGACGAGGACCAGCCCGCGGGGATGTGTTATACCTCGGGGACGACCGGGAATCCGAAAGGCGTCGAATACACCCAGCAGATGCTCTGGAGCCACACGATGGCCTCCCAGACGCCACAGGGCATCCCGATGGCCGACGACGACGTCGTCATGCCCGTGGTGCCGATGTTCCACGTCAACGCCTGGGGAATGCCGTTTACGGCGACCGCGGGCGGAGCCAAACAGGTCTTCCCCGGCCCCTCCCCGGAGCCAGAAGACCTCGCGACCCTCATCGAATCCGAGGGCGTGACCATCAGCGCGGGCGTCCCGACCGTCTGGCTGGGACTGATGGAGTACTGCTCGGAGCACGACGTCGACCTTTCGACGCTCGAGACCATCATCGTCGGCGGCTCGGCGGCACCGAAATCGATGGTCGAATGGTTCGACACTCAGGGCGTCGAGGTGCTTCACGCCTGGGGCATGACCGAGATGGCCCCGATCGGCTCGGTCTCCCACCTCAAATCCGATCTGGCGACTGCGGACTACGACACCCAGGTCGAAAAGCGCAGCAAACAGGGCCTCGTGGTCCCTGGCCTCGAGTTCAAAGTCATCGACGACGACGGCGAGGAGATCGAGTGGAACGGACAGGAGTTCGGCGAACTGTGGATCCGCGGGCCGTGGGTGACGACGGAGTACTTCGAGCGCCCCGAGGCCAACGAGACGGACTTCGAGGACGGCTGGCTCAAGACCGGTGACGTCGTCACCGTCGACGAGGACGGCTACATCAAGATCGTCGACCGGGAGAAGGACGTGATCAAATCCGGCGGCGAGTGGATTTCCTCGGTCGAACTCGAGAACGCGATCATGGCCCACGACGGCGTCGCCGAGGCGGCCGTCGTCGGCGTGCCCCACGAGCGGTGGCAAGAGCGACCGGTCGCGTTCGTCGTGCCCGCGGCGGGTGCCGATCGCGAGTCGCTCGTCGACGAGATCAACGAGTCGCTCGCCGGCGAGTATCCGAAGTGGTGGCTGCCGGACGAGATCGAGTTCATCAAGGAAGTGCCGAAGACGGCGACCGGGAAGTTTTCGAAGAAGGATATCCGTGAGGAGTACGCCGACCAATCCCTCGTCGATGGACAGGTTCCGGACGAGGCCGCCCCGGACCGTAACTGACTGTCGTCACGACTCGTTTTCGCCGGGAGTCACGACACCGGTCGTCAGCGGCGGGACGCCGACGGCTCGGCGACGCAGGCGGGGGAGCCGAGTTCGCTGCTGCCGGCCGTGGCCCACGAGTGACTGGTTTCCCTCCCGCGACCGAGACGGGACGGACCGAAGAAAGAACAGTAAAGGGTAATGATTCCTAATGCGGCGATATGGACTTTGGACTATCGGCCGAGCAGCAACAGATTCGAGACATGGTGTCGGAATTCGTCGACGAGGAGGTCGTCCCGGTCGCCGAGGAGATCGACCACGAGGACGAGTTCCCCGCCGACCTCGTCAGTGAGATGGCCGACCTGGGGCTGATGGGGATGCCCTTCCCCGAGGAGTACGGCGGTGCCGGGCTGGACTATCACTCCTATGCGATCGGGCTCGAGGAGATCGCTCGAGGCTCGGGCGGTCTGGGGACGATCGTCGCCGCCCACACGTCGCTGGCTGGGAACATGCTCTACGAGTTCGGCGACGAATCCCAGAAAGAGGAGTATCTCACCCCCGTCGCGGCGGGCGAGGACATCGGGGCGTTCGCGCTCTCGGAGGCCGGCGCTGGCAGCGACGTGCCGGCGATGGAGACCGTCGCCGAGAGAGACGGCGACGAGTACGTCATCAACGGCGGGAAGCTCTGGATCTCGAACGGCTCCGTGGCGGATACGGTCACGCTCTTCGCCAAGACCGACCCCGATGCGGGGAACAAGGGCATCTCGTCCTTTATCGTCCGCCCCGAGGAGGACGACGGCTTCATCGTCGAGGGCACCGAGGACAAACTCGGCGACAAGGGCTGTCCCACTGCCGAACTCCGATTCGACGACCTCCGCGTTCCGGACTCGCGATTGCTCGGCGAGGAGGGTGACGGCTTCGTCCACGCGCTGAAAACCCTGAACGGCGGCCGCATTACGATCGCCGCCCGCGGGGTCGGCATCGCCCGCGCGGCCTTCGAGGAGGCCCGCGACTACGCCGGCGAACGCGAGCAGTTCGGCCAGCCGATCGGCGAGTTCCAGTCGATCAAGCACAAGCTCGCGGACATGGACACCAAGATTCAGGCCGCGAAGATGCTCATGCACAAGGCCGCCGACAAGAAGATCCGCGGCGAGAACTACATCAAGGACGCCGCCCAGGCCAAGCTCTACGCCTCCGAAGTGAGCCGGGAGGTCGCCAACGAGGGCATCCAGATCCACGGCGGCTACGGCTACACCAAGGACTTCGCCGCCCAGCGGTTCTACCGCGACGCCAAACTCAACGAAATCTACGAGGGCACCAGCGAGGTGCTGCGAAACACGATCGGCGACCAGTTGCTCGAGGAGTAGCTCCTCGACGCCCCGCGCGAGTCGATATTCGGCTCGTGGATCGGTTGCTCTCACTCTTTGCCGCCCGGCTTTGTTTCTCCGCCATCCATTCGACACTTATGCCAGTGTCGGGCGCAGTGAGCCTATGGACCGAACGGAATTGTTCCTCGCGATCATCGCGTACACACTGATCGTCCGAACGTTCGGCGAGGATGGCGGGGGCGCGATGATTCCCCTGTTCGTCTTGCTGTTCGCGCTCCCGATCTACGTCGTCGTCCATCTGTACAGGACCCCCTCGCTCGAGTGACGACACGGCGCGCCGATCGCGGCCGCCACCCTGCTGTCGTCAGTCCCCGTCCTCGAGACAGTCCCCGACCCAGTCGTAGTGGTCTCGGACCCGCCGCTCCCCGCCGTCGGTCAGCGCGTAGACGTCGTGCAGTCCCTCGGTTCGCTTTTCGACGACGCCCGCGTCGACCAGCGCCGACAGCGAGCCGTAGAACGACTTCGGCTCGAGCCGATCGTCGTAGTGGGACTCGAGGCGCGATTTTAGCTGTTGCCCCCGCAGTTCGCCGTCGGCGGCGGCAAGCAGGAAACAGATGTCTCGGCGACGGCCGCTTCGAAGCCACTTGGGCATACGGTCCGTCCGTGCGACGGGTGCTCGAACGTTACGGTTGCCGCGTTCACGCGGCCTCGAGACGCCGCCGAAGGGTCGCGACGACCGTCCACGCGAGTCCGCCGAGGGCGGCCGTGCCGAGTAGCGGGCCATCGCCGAGTTCGAGGACGGCGGTCCCGCCGGGCCGGTAGTCGTGACGGACGAGCAGCCAGCCCCGCTCGGGGTCTCCGAGGACGACGTCGCCGGAGCCGAAGGCGAGCGAGAGCAACACCGCGAGGAGGGCGTAGACCGCGACCGCCGCGAGAGTGCCGACGCTGCCGGTCAGGAACCGCGAGAGCAGCGTCGTCCCGGGGAACCGACTCACCTGCTCGTCGGTGCCGTAAATACCGAAACCCTGAACGCCGTCCGGTGGGTCGCCGACGCGAACGTCGGCGGGGTACTGACAGAGGGCGGCGGCCATCCAGAGATCGCCGATCGATCCGGCCGCGTTCGCCGCCAGGGGGACGATCAGCAGCGGCGTGGGGACGACGACCATCGCGGCGAGACCGACGGCTGTGATCACGACGAACGGCGCAAGCAGGGCGACGAGCAGTTGGTTCCGCGTGTAGTTCGCGCCGCTGGTCTCCGCGTAGGCGTACGGCAACACGAAATAGGAGACGCCGATCCCGTATCGCGGAGTGTCACCGTAGCGGGCCATGAACACGCCGTGAAGCAGTTCGTGCGGGACGACGACGCAGACGAGCAGTCCGATGGAGACGGCGAGCCAACTCACGACCGTCGGCGGCGAGGACGGCGCGATCACGATCGGCTCGAGCGAGGTCCCGCGGAGCCACGCGAGGACGTGGCCGAGCGCGTAGGCGAACCCGAAGAAGCCGACCCCGGAAACGACGAGCCACTGGAGGGCGACCGACCGCGTGAGTCGAAACGTCGCGAGCGGGCGACGGACCGGGAGGGAATCCGAACGGCTCACTGGTCGGACCCTCGAAGGCAACCGAAAAATCGGTGTCGATGTTCGGCCTTGACGCTCCGACCGGAACCGACAGTTTCCCGGTGGGCGCGCCCCGAGTGACGAGTATGACCGACGATCGGACGACGGCAGCCAACGGGATCAGGGCGACCTACGAGGAGACCGAAACCGAACGAATCCTCGCGTTCGAACGCGACGCCAGCGAATACGGGACCGGCGGAACCGCCGCGATCGCCCAGAACCGCGAGGGATACGCGATGTTGAAGGTGCGACCGTCCGCCGACGGTGACGAACTCGAGCGCTACTACGGCTTCGACATGGCGCTCGATCACGTCGGGGAACTGCTGGGCGTCTCGCCCCACGAGCTCCCGATTCCGGCGGCCGCCGAAGACATGGGGATGTAGTCGAACACGGCCGACGAGACGCGGCCGAAGCGTTCAGACCACGAAAGCGGCGATGATAAGGAGGCCGAAGTACAGCACCACGAGAACGCCGAGCGCGTACAGTCGGAAGCGCCGCAGCTCCGCGCACTCGTCGCGAGCGGCCCGCTCAGCGGCCGCTCGTTCGCGATCGGAGAGACGGTCGTAATGTGCGAGACCGCGGTGGAGCGACTCGAGCGTCGGTCGCCGAAACGGTCGCTTGCAGTATGGGCACCGGGCCGACGGCGTCTCATCCCGAACGTCGATGGCGGGAGCACTGGACGAGGGGGGTCCCGACGTATCGGCGGCGGTCCCAGGGACGCGACGGCGCGAGTCGCCGGACACGAAGCGTGCTACGTGATCGAGCACAATCCCTTTTCGGTCGCTTCTCGAGGACTGCGGTACCGGCCGATCCCGTCCGCGACGGGTGGGAAAAAGCGAGAGCCCTAAATACACGGAGTCGAACGATGTAGACGAGAATAGTCGTGGCAAGAGAGTCGTTTCCCCGCCCGATCGGCACGCGACGCCGTTTTTCCGCACTGCTCACAGCGACCGCGCTGGGCGTCTATCTGCTGTTGATCGTCGGCGCGACGACTTCGCTGACGAACGCGGCCGCGTCGTGTTCGACGTGGCCGACCTGTCACGCCCCGGTCGACCCGTTGAACCAGACCGAGCTCGCGATCGCGTGGGGCCATCGGCTCACCGCCGTCGTCGTCGGCCTGCTCGTCGCCGTCACGGCGTACGCCGCCGCCTTCGGTGACGCCTCGCGGCGCGTCCGGGCGACACTCGTCGCCGCCGCCGCGCTCTACGTCGTCCAGATCGGCGTCGGTGCCGCCACCGCGACGATCGGTCCCGAGGCGATCCTTCCCGGTCTCCACCTCGTGCTCGGACTCGTGATCTTTTCGGGAGTCGTCCTCGCGCTTGCCTGGGACCTCGAACTCGCGACCGGCAGCGCGGACGAAGACGGCATCGACTCGCCGGCCCCGCTCGAGGAGTCGACGCCGACCGCCTCCGAACGCACGCTGCCCGCGAGTCGGGTGGCCCGCGCCCGACTGACCGCCTTCGCCTATTTCCAGATGATGAAGCCGCGCCTGATGTGGCTGCTCTGTCTGGTCGCCGCCGCCGGGATGGCCCTGGCCGCCGGCCCCGGCCTCGAGAGTACGACGATCGTCGCGACGCTTGGCGGTGGCGTCCTCGCGATCGGCGCGAGCGGGACGTTCAATCACGTCCTCGAGCGCGACGTGGACCAGAAGATGTCCCGCACCGCCGACCGGCCGCTGGCGGTCGACCTGATTCCGGTCCGCAACGCACTGGCGTTCGGACTCGCGCTGACCGCGGCGTCGCTGGCCGCGTTCCTGACGATCAACCGGCTCGCGGCGGCGCTCGGACTCGCAGCGATCGTGTTCTACAGCGTCGTCTACACGCTCTTGCTCAAACCGAACACGGTCCAGAACACGGTTATCGGCGGCGCTGCCGGCGCGTTGCCCGCACTCATCGGCTGGGCGGCCGTCACGAACGAGATCGGTTGGCCGGGACTCGCGCTTGCGGCGGTCATCTTCCTGTGGACGCCGGCGCACTTCTATAACCTCGCGCTGGCGTACAAGGACGACTACGCTCGCGGCGGGTTTCCGATGATGCCCGTCGTCCGCGGGGAGACCGAAACGCGAAAGCAGATCGTCTACTACATCGCCGCGACGCTCGTGAGTTCGATCGCGCTGGCATGGATCACCGACCTCGGCGCGCTGTATGCCGGGACCGTCGTCGTCTTCGGCGGGATCTTCCTCTGGGCCGCCGTGCGACTCCACTTCGAGCAGACCGAGGCCGCCGCGTTCCGGTCGTTCCACGCTTCGAACGCCTTCCTCGGGGCCGTGCTGGTCGCGATCCTCGTGGACGCACTCGCGTTCTGACGGTCAGCACCGCTCTCGAGAACGGATCGAACGCACCTGGTTTGACAAATCGGCCGAGCACACCAGTGTGACCACGTTCGGATGCCAACGGGCAGTCACTCGAGTCCACGGCGGGCGATCGAACGGCCCAGTTAGAATTCGGCTGGGACGCCACGAGCACACGCCGGCGTCGCAGGTCCGGTGCTCACCACAGCAGGTGTGGCCAGACGAACGTGAACAGCGCCCAGATAACCCCTGTCAGAACGACGGTCATGACGGCGTTCAGGACCAGCCCCGCCCGGAGCATGTGGCGTTGTTCGACGTAACCGCTGCCGAAGACGATGGCGTTGGGTGGCGTCGCGACCGGCAGCGCGAAGGCGAAGCTCGCGGCGATCGCGCCGGCGACCGAGAGGAAGAGCGCGGTCGAGAAGTCGGTCAGCCCGAGCGTCGCCGAGAAGACGCTCCCGAGGCTGATCAGAATGGGAACGATGATACTGGTCGTCGCGGAGTTCGAGGTCATTTCGGTGAGGAAGATGACGACCAGAACGACCGCACCGATGACGAGGACGATGGGCGCACCGACGAGCCCGCTGAACACGGTGTCGGCGATCCACTCCGTCGCGCCCGTGTCCGCCAGCGCGTTCGCGAGGGAGATGCCGCCGCCGAACAGCAACAGCGTCCCCCAGTCGATGTCGACCAGTTCGTCCCACTCCATCGTGTCGGCAAGCACGAGCGCGGGGACCGCCGCGACGCCGACCATGACGTAGTAGAGCAGTCCCTGGTGGCCCTCGACGCCGAATATCGTCATGCCCTCGCCGCCGAACACGGTCGTCATCCAGACGGCCGAGAGATACGGCTCGAAGAGGTCGCCGAGTCCGCCGAGCATCCAGAGTCCCGCCGTCACGGCGAAGATCGCCGCCACCCGTTTCCCGCGGGGGTCGAGGTCGCCTTCGGCCTCGAGTTGCTCTCGAGCGGTGGCTCGCGCCCGCTCGACGTCCGGTACCTCGGGCGGGTACAGCACGTACGTCAGGAGGAACCAGACGAGCGGCAGCGTCACGACGACGACCGGGAACCCGACGATGAACCACTCCGTGAACCCGATTTCGTAGTCCAGAATGGCGTTGAGTTGGCTCACGAGGATCGCGTTCGGTGGCGTCCCGATGATGGTCCCGACGCCGCCGACGCTCGCGGCGTAGGCGGTTCCGAGCAGCATCGAAATCCGGAGGTTCGTAAACGCGGCCGTCGACTCGACGGTCCCGCCGTCGGAGACCGTTTCAGTGGTGTCGCTCGTCCGATCCTGTTCGTCCGAGGACATGAGATCGTCCCGGTCGAGGATCTGGCTGAGGACCCCGACTGCGATCGGCGTCATCATTGCGGCCGTCGCGGTGTTGGAAACCCACATCGATAGCAGGGCGGTCACGATCATGATCGCGAAGATCAGCCGCCGCGGCGAACTGCCCATCTTGGCGATGGAATACAGCGCGATCCGCCGGTCGATGTCGTACTTCTGGATCGCGTTGGCTAGCATGAACCCGGCCAAAAACAGGAAAATTATGTGATCGGCGAACCCGACGAGGGCGGCGTCCATCGAGTCGTAGACGCCGGTCCCCGTGAGCAAGACGGGGATCGTCAGCGCGGTGACCGCGAGCGGTAGTGCGCCGGTGACCCAGAGGAACCCGGCGAAAAACATCGTCGCGAGCGCGTACTGGCCAGTCATCGACAGCCCCGACGGCGACGGTGCGGCTGCGATTGCGACCGTTCCGATCCCTGCGAGGGCGAACAGGGCTAATCGGCTGCTTGAGGCACCCATGAGGCGGTGTATCATTGATACACACAGGAATTATCATTACAATCCTTAAACGCTTCTATTCGTGAACGTCCCTAGAAATGATCGACGATCGCCCGCACCTGTTCGGCAGTGAGTTCCGCGGCGTAGAGTTCCAGCAGCGTCTCCCGGCGCGCTCGAGAGAGCGAGCGACTCCCGCTCTCGAGCATCGAGAGGTGTGCCTGGATGAGGTCGTCTATCTCTCGCTCGACCGCCCGCTGTTCGTATCCGGCCGCGACGCGGAGAAGCCGCCACGACAGCGGTGAGATGCCCTCGGGGTCGGGGAGGTCGGAAGCGTCCATGAACGTTAGTGGTGATATAGATGTCAAGGTGACCTGAAATGCGTTCCGTCTGGCAGCGGTGGACCCGTCGTTTCGGGCCGGCGATCACTACAGCAGTCGCGACGGGCGTGTCCGCGAGATCATGGTCGAGTTTTTCACCTATCGGGCACCACGTCGGTGCATGGAGCAACAACGCCGTCGGTTCCTCGAGGAATTACTTACCACAGCGACGCCATCCGGGTTCGAGACACCGGGTCAACGCCGCTGGATAGCGTACGTCGAGGAGTTTGCCGACGAGGTGCGGACCGACAGTTACGGAAACGCCGTCGCCGTGCTGGAGGGAAACGATACGTCGGTCGCCCTCACCGGACACAGCGACGAAATCGGCTTCATGGTTCGGGATATCGAAGAACGCGGTATCCTCCGAATAACTCCTGTCGGGGGTTCGGACCGTACCGTCTCGAAGGGCCAGCACGTCCGTATTCATACCGACGCTGGGCCGGTTCCGGGAGTGATCGGTCAGACGGCGATTCATCTCCGTGATCACGAAGACGAATCGCTTACCGATATCGACGAGCAGTATATCGATATCGGCGCTGAAGACGCGGCCGAAGCCGAGGAATTGGTCGAACGCGGCGATCCGATTACGTTCGATCAAACGATCTCCGAACTGGAGAACGGACGGATCGCAGCACGTGGGTTGGACAATCGTATCGGTATCTGGGCTGCGGCGGACGCACTTCGACGGGCGGCCGAACGCGACCACGAGGCGACGATCTATGCCGTCTCTACGGTCCAGGAGGAAGTCGGGTTACAGGGCGCGAAAATGGTCGGCTTCGATCTTGCACCTGATGCAGTCGTCACGATAGATGTGACTCACGCGACGGACACACCGGATATCACGGCAGGTCAAAAAACCGGTGTCGAACTCGGTGAGGGCCCGGTCGTCGTACGCGGAAGCGCAAACCATCCGCGACTCGTTGATGCAGTTCGACGGACCGCCTCCGAGGCCGATATCGATATCCAGTTACAGGCATCAGGAACGAACACTGGGACGGATGCTGATGCGTTCTATACTTCACGCGGGGGGATTCCATCGGTGAACGTCGGCGTCCCAAACCGCTATATGCACACGCCCGTCGAGGTCGTGGACCTGGCGGATCTCGAGACAGTTGCCGAACTTCTGAGTGTCGTCCCATCCACTGTTGCTGACTGTGAGCTTTCCACTAGCATCTAACCGACAGTCGTTGCGTACGCCCAACTACGTGGGAACCGATGAGACGTCGCCAGGGAGAGCCGGTCACCTGTCCGCCATTGCCGGTTGGGCCGCGGCCACCTTGCGGGTCCCCCGTCATCGGTCATCAGTACGCGGCAAGAGCGTCTTTCGCCGCCGGCAAGGGCGATATCGATCGATCTACCGGACATACCAACGAGCTGCCACGTACGCAGCCGTAACCGCGGAGTATTAACGGGTTCGCACACTATACGTGTGTACATGAGTGACGTACGTGTCGCAGGCACAGGGCTGACGTCGTTCGGTAACAGTCCCGAACGGACCAGTCGAGATCTCTTTGCCGAGGCGACCATCACGGCGTTCGAAGAGAGCGGCGTTCCCCGAGACGACGTAGAGGCCGTCCTCTACGGCAACTTCATGGGCGAACTCTCCGAGCACCAGGGCCACCAGGGGCCGCTGATGGCCGAAGCGGCGGGGGTCCAGGCCCCCGCAACCCGATACGAGTCCGCGTGCGCCTCGAGCGGCACCGCGGTCCGCGAGGCGGTCAAACGGATTCGGACCGGCGAGAACGACGTGATTCTCGTGGGCGGGGCGGAGCGGATGACCAACCTCGGTACCGCGGGCGCGACCGAAGCGCTCGCGATCGCCGCGGACGACCTCTGGGAAGTGCGCGCCGGCGTGACGTTCCCCGGTGCGTACGCACTGATGGCCCAGGCCTATTTCGACGCGTACGGCGGCGAGCACGAGGACCTGGCCCATATCGCCGTCAAGAACCACGAGAACGCACTCTCCAACGAAAAAGCCCAGTACCAGCGCGCGATCGAGGTCAGCGACGTTCTCGAGGCCCCGCCGGTCTCGGAGCCGCTCGGCCTCTACGACGCCTGTCCGATCTCGGACGGGGCGTCGGCGCTCGTGCTGACGAGCGAGGCCTACGCCGAGGACCACGATCTCGAGGCCCCGGTCGCGATCACGGGTACCGGTCAGGGCGGCGACCGGATGGCCTTACACGACCGCGAGCACCTGGCGCGCTCGCCCGCCGCACGCGAGGCCGGTGCGGAGGCGTACGCCGACGCCGGTGTCGACGCCGGTGACGTGGACTTCGCGGAGGTTCACGATTGCTTTACCATCGCCGAAGTGCTCGCGCTCGAGGCGCTCGATCTCGAGCCGATCGGCGAGGGGATCTCGGCGGCCCGCGACGGCCGGACGACCGCGGACGGCGAGATGCCGATCAACCTCTCGGGCGGATTGAAAGCGAAGGGCCACCCGGTCGGCGCGACCGGCGCATCCCAGATCGCCGAGGTGACCGAGCTGCTAGCCGGCCACCATCCCAACAGCGACCACGTCGCGGACGCGACGACCGCCGTCGCCCACAACGCGGGTGGCACCGTCGCGAGCGCGACCGTTCACGTTCTGGAGGTGGACCGATGAGCGATTCCGATCCCGTCGCCGACGCCGGCTTCGACGAGTGGCTCGCGGCCGCCGCGGAGGGCGACGCCTACTACCTCGAGTGTGCGAACGGCCACGGCTCCCTGCCGCCGCGCCGCGTCTGTCCCGACTGCGGCTCGACCGACATCGCCGAGGCCGACCTCTCCGAAACGGGCGAGATACGGACGGTGACGGTCACGCACGTTCCGACGCCGGCCTTCGAGGACGACGCTCCCTACGCGACGGCCGTCGTCGACTTCGGCCCCGTTCGCCTGACCGGACAGGTCATCGGCATCGACGTCGCGGACGTCGAGACCGGACTCACCGTCGCCCTCGAGATCACGACCTCGGAGACGACGGGCGAGCGCGTGATCGGCCTCCGGCCGGTCTAACGGTTCGGGAACGACGATCGCACTCGCTTTCACGCGCGACCGCGGGAACCGGGAACCGGGAACCGACTCGACTACTTGCGTGAGCCCGCGTCGGCACGCGGGAGTTCCGCGCTCAGATACTCGACGAACGTGTCGGGGTGTTCGGCGTGGGGTAACTGCGTCGCGTAGTCGATGACGACCAGATCGAGGTCGGCCGCCTCGGCGAGGGTCCGACCCTCGCGGAGCGGGACGAGTTCGGCGTCGCGGCCCCAGACCAGCGTCGTCGGTATCTCGAGGGCGGCCAGTTCCGTCGCGAGATCGAAGTCGGGATCGAGGGTACCCGCGGCGAAGGAGGCCGGGGCGTAGCGCGCGCCGGGCTGGTGGGCGCTGTTCCAGGCGGCGTCGACTTCCGCGGCGCTGATCCGATCGGCGTCGTAGTAGCCGTCCCGATCGTAGAAGTATCGGATCGAGGGTTTGCTCGCGAGCAGGTTGTACAGCGCCGTTCCCACGATCGGGGTTCGCAGGAGGGTCCGGACCCACGGCCGCTCGTCGGCCGTCTCGTCGACCGGACAGATCAGGACGAGACGCTCGAACGCGGTCTCGTCGGCGGCGTCGACGGCGAACGTCCCGGACAGCGACGAGGCGACGACGATCGGCTCGTCGGTGATCTCGTCCGTGAAGTCGCGCACGAACTCGCCGTAGAGGGCTCCGGAGTAGACCAGGGGTGGCCGCTCCGAGCGACCGAACCCGGGAAGGTCGACCGCGTAGACGTGGTAGTCCTCGGCCAGTTGTTCGACGATCGGCTCGAACTCGTGGCTGCTCGCGCCCGCATAGACCCCGTGGAGCAGCAGCATGTCTGGATCGTTCGGATCGCCGGCAACGGTGTAGGTCGTCTCGATCCCGCGCCAGCGATACGTCCGTTCGATACCGACCAGCGGGTTCTCGAGGTCGCGTGCACGTCGCTTGAGGAGGCGGTTCCCGAGGACGACACCACCGACGGTTCCGAGGGCTGCACCGAGGACTGTTCGGGCTTTCATAACGGGTTGTTAGGTGGCAACTGTCTTAGACCTCCGGTCTTGGTTCGCGCCGAGCGATGCAGCCATCTCAGACGGCGTGACCGCGACTCCACCGGACCCAACGGGCCTCGATGGCGTGCAAAACGAGATACAACAGGAGAAACATGCCCAGGAATATCGGTCCGACGGAGCCGACGGCCAGCGTTGCGATCGCCCACCCTATCGGGCAGTCGGTTTCTCGCCTCGTCGCATCGACGTAGACGGCATACACTCCCATAATCAGCAACAGGAAACTAATCATACGACAAGGTTACATCTTATACATATATAATGTATTTGCAATTGAACTATATCTCCAGTCGTCATTTCTGGCGAGCGACGTCACGCTCGAGCGACTAGCGAGGCTGAAATTGATTGGTACCGCTACTCCCGGCTCGAGCCGTCCGCTCGCGTTTCGGTCTCGAGGTTCTCGATGCAGGCCTCGACGGGGGCGAGCACGTCGCTGGCGATCGAGTACGGGTCCGTCTCGCCCAGCCGGACGGCCTCCGCGAGCCCGTCGATCCCGCCGCTGTCGGCGAGTTCGTCCTCGAGTAGCGAGTGGACGTCCTCGCGCAACAGGGTGCGAATCTCTTCGGCGTGGCGCTGGCGGACCTTCTCGGCCAGCGTACCGGAGTCGACGAGGTACGCGTGGTGGGCCGCGAGTTCGTCGATGAATGTCTCGACGCCGGTCCCTTTCGTCGCGACCGTTTCGACGATGGGCGGGCTCCAGCCCTCGTCTTCGTCGTCCGTCTCGTCGACGGCGGCGTCACCGCCGCTCATCACGTCGGCACCGTGGTGACCGCCACTGCCGCCGGCGAGGCCGCTTTCCTCGCCGAGATGAACCATCTCCCGGAGCTCCTGAACGGTGCGGGCCGCGCCGTCGCGGTCCGCCTTGTTGACGACGAAGACGTCGGCGATCTCGAGGATGCCGGCTTTCAACGTCTGGATATCGTCGCCCGAGCCCGGCGGGACGAGCACGGCGACGGTGTCTGCGGTCCGGACGATATCAATCTCGTTTTGGCCCGCGCCGACGGTCTCGATGATGATCTTGTCCTTGCCGAAGGCGTCCATCGCTTTGACGGCGTCCGCGGTCGCCGTCGAGAGTCCGCCGAGCGTGCCACGGGCGCTCATCGAACGAACGAAGACGTCCATATCGCCCACGGCGGAGGCCATCCGAATCCGGTCCCCGAGGACGGCACCGCCGCTGAACGGCGAGGAGGGATCGATCGCGATGATCCCGACCGTCTCGCCGCGGTCGCGGTACGCCTCGGCGAGCTTGTCGACCAGCGTCGACTTGCCCGCGCCCGGCGAGCCGGTGATCCCGATCACGTCGGCGTCGCCGGTATGTGCGTAGAGCGCCGACACGAGGTCCCGATAGCCCGGCGACCGGTTCTCGATCTTCGAGATGATCCGGGCGAGCGCACGGTGTTCTCCCGCCAGTAGCGCCTCGAGCAGCGACTCGTCGTCGGCGTCCATGGTCATCGCTGCGGCGCGTTCTCGCGAACGAACTCGATGGTCTCTTCGATCGAGGTCCCGGGACCGAAAATCGCCGCCACGCCGTCCTCCTTGAGCCCCTCGCGGTCCTCCTCGGGAATGACGCCACCGGCGAGAACGAGCGTGTCTTCCTTGGCACCGTACTCCTCGAGGCCGTCCATGATCTTCGGGAGGAGCGTGTCGTGGGCCCCCGAGAGGATGGAGATGCCGAGCACGTCGACGTCCTCTTGGACCGCGGCCTGAACGATCTCCTCGGGTGCTTTGTGCAGTCCGGAATAGATGACCTCGAAGCCGGCGTCCCGGAACGCGCGCGCGATGACGTGCGCGCCGCGGTCGTGACCGTCGAGACCGACTTTGGCGACGAGACACCGAATCGACTCCGCTTCCTGTTCGCTACTCATACCCACTCATACCCGAGCCGACTGTTTGACTTTAACGGAAGTTGGTGGGGGTTGAACCGTCAGTGACGAAACTCGCCGTTCCGATCCGACTCGAGCACGACTTCGGTCGGTCCATAAAATACCGTGACTGTCAGTTCTCACCGAAACCGGTCCGAACCAAAGGCTAAAGAACGAAACGACCGAACATTCCGGTAATGACTATCATTCGTCTATTGCGGAGGGATCTATCGTGGGCGTTGAAATAAAGGAAACGCGAGTGACCGACGCGGAGTTCGAGGAGATGAAGGGTTTCGTCTTCGAGTATCTCGCCGCCAGCGTCGAGAAGGAAGAGGAAGGCGGTCGCATGCGCTGGTACCCCTGGCACTCCGCCGAGTACCGGCACAACCACATTCTCAACGTCGTCGAGCTCGCGACCGATATCGCCGAGGCGGAGGGCGCGGATGTCGATGTCACCCGCGTCGCCGCCCTCTTTCACGATGTCGCCAAACTCGAGACCGACCAGGAACTCCACGCCGAAGCCGGTGCTCACGTTGCCCGCGAGTACCTCGAGTCGCGCGCCGAGTTCCCCGAGTCGTTCATCCAGCAGGTGTGTCGCGCCATCGAACACCACTCCTACCAGGGCGACCTGACGGATCTCGCCCTCGAGACCCAGTGTCTCATCGAGGCCGACCTCCTCGACAAGGTCGGCGCGAACGGCACCGCCCTGATGCTGTTGCGGATGGGCTACGAGGCCCGTACCCACATGGACTCCGACGAGATGGTCGAGCGCGTCCTCGAGCGAGGGTACGACGCCGCCTCGCGCGTCCAGAGTGAGACCGCCGAGGGCATCGCCCACCAGCGTCTGAAACGCGTCAAGTGGTTCAGAGAGTGGCTCGAGGACGAGATCGCCGCGCTGGGCAACTAAGGCGGGTCCGTACCGGTCCGGTGTCGCCCGCTCGAGACCAGTGTCTCCCGATCGGCCGGCGAGGCCGACGGACAACCGGATCGGCCAGTGCGTTCATACTGGTCTGCTCTCGAGACGAGTGTAATGCAACTCCCACGTCGACCGAGCGCCATCTCGGTTCTCATCCTCTGTTGTCTCGTACTTCTCGCGACGGTCCCCATCGCGACGGTCGCCCAACAGTCTCCGTCTCAGATCGGAACCGCCGCCGACTCGAACAGATTGACACCGATAGTGTGCCAGAAACCGATCTGAGTGGGGTTGTTTAGCGAGAGCGCAAACGGTTTTAGAAAGCATTTGATGGCATCTCAGTCGCCTTCGACATTAGTGAAGGAGGCGTCTGTGGAATAGTTAATATCAGCCAGGTCTCATAGGTGGGTGATGGTGGCACTATGTAACATATAATAATAAAATAAAGTTTGTATGAATAGTGAATAACGACAACCGGTTTATATAGTATTATCTTGTGATTTTTATCTCATCGCTCACATCCTTGGTTCCAGTTCCATGCCAAACCCACCCATCATATGAAACCACAATGTCGCCATCTGGTTCCTGACAAATCTCCCAGCCAAGTGTACCAAAACCAACATCATATTCTTCTTCTTTACACTTAGTTTCTCCGCATGGGAGGTCAAATGATCCTGTTGCAACACTAAGATCTAGTTCAACCTGTGCGCCACATTCATAGAGCGTGAAACAAAGATCGACAGGTATTCCTTTATAAATATCACGAGTTACACAGAAATCTCTAACGACCTCGGAGCTTGCAGTTACTGTAGAAACCTTTGGTCCTTGATTATCATTCTCAGCGATCTCGTAGGTTGTTCCTGCCTCTTCAACGGTGAACGAACTTTCATCATCTAGCTTTTCACTTATAGTCGCTTCAGAAATAGTAAGACCGCCGGTATTAGTATTGTCCTCACTTGAGCCCAATTCGCCATTGTCATTTTTATCACTTTGTGAACTATCTGTGCTACTTGCAGTTGCCACTCCAGTAGATACAAGAGTAGCGGTTCCGATTCCGGCGACTAATTGAAGAGCTTCTCGTCAGGAACTGATCGAATTGTTTTATCTCCCATCGAATAGATAGCTAACCAATCTAATCATATAAATCCGCTGTATATTATTTGGTGTTAAAAAGTCACTCCATGCGAGCGTTCAACGCCTAATCCAAGGAAATCGTTTTTATCTCTCTGAGTGGACAACGTTTGATGGAAGCAGACGACGAAGGCCTCTCCGGGTGTTTGCCCTCCACTTGTTCTGCTAATATTCTTCTAAATCCCTGCATAGGTCTTACTGAGCAGGTCTACGAGTGTGAACAAGAGACTCAACAATATGTATACTCCACAAACTGATTTGACTATACAGTGCCTGATCTCCCTGTTTTTCCGAATTTTTTGGTTAACCATCCGCCAAACAGACCGCCTATGGAGCCAGTTATCCCACCCATTGCGAATATAACCATAGTGAATAAAATTGTGAAAAGAGCAAGCACGATTGAGGAAGACGTATTGGTAGTTGAAGTAGTGATATCTGAGATACCGAGAATATACGCTGGTAGTGAACCAATTAAACCAGCATAAAACCCAGCCATTGATGCGCGTAAGGATGTTTCGTTAGCGAGGTATCCTGAAACAATCCCCCCGAAAAAGACTAATCCGAGTGTGAAGGATTCTCCCGAAGTATGATATATGTTATACACTATGGTCAATGGAATTGAGATAAGTCCACCAACGAGGGCGCACTTCAATATTTCATTTATCTTTTTATAGAATGGGGGCATTCCAACCATTTTCTGTGTGTTCTCCAATAATGTCCTATAGTATAAATCTTAGTCTCCATTCAGCAAAACTGAATCCATCGGTATCACGTAGAACAGTCAGTTATAACCACGATTGGCCGAATTTATATAATATGGTTTAAAACTAGTAGTTCTGGGAATATAAACATTCCAATACTTATTAGAATAACAGCGCTCCAGCGGTGAACGGCACTTTCTCTCGGTGATTATCGTGTTTATCGGCCTCGACGGTACCGCGAACGCGACCCCGAGGATCACGCCAGCCAATGCTGTAACGACGAGTGATGCCACGCGTTCTTGGTCGTAGCGAGGCGAATTGGTGTGAAAAGCGTAGTGACTTCGGCCGAATGGAGAGACGGCGTAGCCGGTCGACCGACCCGCCTAACGAGATTTGAATTTCTTATCGAGAAACCCATATTTCGGACCGTGTCTCGCCCCACATCGGGCCGCCTTGTTCCGTTGAAGATAACGTGCGAACTGCTAGTACCACTGATTATTTGCTGTGTACTCCTAATAGCACGTATAAACGAGACTCGAGCGGCTGTTGTGACGGGCGGCGGTCGCTCACCACAGTTGTGACTCGAGCAATCGGTCGGGCCGGGACGGGAACGCGATGAATCATCGAACGCTCCTCGCGCCGGCCGTCGGCATGCTGGCGCTGGTCGGCTGCCTCGACAGCGGTACCGAGAACGGCGAGACCGCTCAGACGAACTGGAGCGACCCCATCGCGAGAAAGAGCAGGCCGAACCCGACGAGGACGACCGCACTCAGTGTTGCGATCGCGGGTGCGAAGGCGTCGACGCGCTTCCCCGCCGCGACCAGCGCCGCCGGATAGGCGACGACCCAGATCGCGATCCCGCCGAAGAACCCGAGTAGCAGCGCCGGTGACCCGGTCTGAACGACTAACGTCCCTCCGAGTGCCTCACCCACGACTGGGGCGTACGATAACACGTCGAGCGTTCCCGACTCGAGCAGGCCGACGCCGACGGTGAGCCAGAAGCCGATCTGATAGGGGTTGGTCAGAGAGAGGACGAACGTTTTCCGGAATCCCGTGGCAGCGGCCCGACTGGCGTCGGTAAACGACGTGGTGGCCCGCGCGTCGTCGATCGCACCGCTGGCGAAGTACAACATCAGACAGCCGCCGGCCAGATAGAGCGCCGGGCGGACCGCCGGGACGCTGTCGAGAACGGCGACGAGCCCCGCAAGGGTGAGAACGAAGAAAATCGCGTCCGCCAGCATCGCGCCGAGTCCGGCCCGGAACCCGGCCGCCCAGCCGCGGACCACGCTCTCCTCGGCGATGATCGCGTTCATCGGTCCCGGCGGAGCCGCAAGCGCGAGTCCGAAGACGACGCCGGCCAGTGTAGTGGTAACGGGCGAAGCCACGAGTCTCAGTCTCGACTGGGCGCGCCGCCGTCAAAAGCGCAGTGATCGACTCGAGCCGGCGGTTAGCGGTGCCGACCGCCGGTGCCGGTTCGACGGACCGTCCGATCACTCCGACTCCGTCGTCGGTTTCGTCGGCTCCTCGAGTGCGCCGGGCGCGATCGAACACCCACAGGGCGTCGCGATCCGTTCGAACGGGCCGCGCATCGTCACCTGTGAGACCGGGGTCCCACAACGAGGGCAGTCGGGAAGCGACGGCCGTTCATCGGTATCGCCAACTGAGTCGGTCATCGATGCCACCTCGAACCGGTGGGACGAAGCGGGCGTTCGTGGACGTGGGTGCTCGAACACGGCCGTCGAATCGATCGAGCGGTCAATATGACGGTAGCGTTCCGTTGCTGATACTTATATCTATTGAATACTAGCCTAGAAAATAATCTCGGCCCGTTCGCCCCCCGATTAGGGGTCCGTATCGACAGCCGCCGAGCGTGTTGGGCCCGACTGCGTCCCGTTGCTCGAGGGACTGGACCCGGTTGTTCGACGCGCGGACCAGTGTTTTCTTTTCGTTTCGGATCGTGGGCTGACACGTAATGAGGGACCGGACCCGGTTCGAAACGCCCGAACGGAGTCCCCGTGCCCGACCCGTGGAGGCGTATCAGAATGAGACGACGCGAACTACTCACTGGCATCGGTAGCGTCGGCGTTCTCACCGGTGGAGCCGGTGTCGTCCTCGGCGGACTGCCGTCGTTCGGGGACGAACCGGCCGCCGAGTCGGAACCCGACGAGGGATCGGAATGGCCGATCGAGATAGCGACGCTCGACGCTCGAGGGAGCGAGGCCGGGACGATAGTGGTCCCCAACGACGGGATCACGGTCGCCGAGTTCTTCGTCACGGGCTGTGGCCACTGCCAGGCACAGATGCCACGCCTCGCCGAGGCCCAGTCGCGACTCGTCGACGACTACGGAGAGGACCTCACGGTCGTTTCCGTCACCTATCAGTCGACGGACTCGCTCCCGGACGACGAACTCCGGACGTGGTGGCGAACCCACGACGGCAACTGGGCCGTCGCGCGCGATCCGGAATCGTCGCTGGCGGCACACTACGGCATCATCGGCTATCCGGTGACGGCCGTCATCGACGAAACGGGCGAGAAACGCTGGGAGAAACTCGGCGTCAAGTCAAGCGACGCCATCGTGCAGGCGGTCGAGGCAGCCTTCGAGTCGTTCGAACGGGATCACGGGCCCTCCGGAACCGCGTCGAACGACTCGACGACGGCCTGATGGGTCGTTTCGGCGTGACTTCGAGCCCGAACGACGGGTGCGCCGAGAGCCCGACCGAGGACACTACGCCTTCGCCTGCCAAGTCCGGATGCGATCGGCGCTGACTCCTTCAACGTCCTCAGCGACGGCATCAGGGTCGGCGTCGGTCAGGTCCTCGAGGTCCTCGATCCCCGCGTCGGCGAGTTTCTCGACGGTCTTCGCGCCAACCCCGTCGAGCGCCTCGAGATCGGATCCCGACTCGCTCTCGCGGGCCTGGAACTCCTGATAGTTACAGATCGGGCAGCCGAGTTCCCAGGGGTCGTCGCCGCTGTGGACGACGAGTTCGGGCAGGTCGTGTTCCGCACAGCGCTCGTCGGTGACCTCGATCTCGCCGCGGCGGGGCAGGGGCAGCGAGTACTCGCAGTCGGGGTAGCGCGTACAGCCCACGAGGCGGGAGCCGCTCTGGAGGGTTTTGACTGCTAACTCGCCCCCGTGTTCTTCCCCGCAGTCCGGACACTCGCCCAGCACCGGCCCTTCGCCGGCGTCTTCGGCCTTACAGAGCGGGCAGCCGTGGACGAACGTCTGGCGGCCCGCGAGCATCTTGACCTCGTGTAGGTCGTGCTCCGCACACTCCTCGTCGAGGATGAGCGGTTTGCCGGTCGAGGGCAGCGGCAGCGTGTGCTCGCAGTCGGGGTAGCCGTCACAGCCGATGAAATAGGAGCCGTGGCGGCTCCGGCGCACGAGCAGGTCCTCGCCACAGTCGGGACACGGTCCCAGCCGCTTGTCGTCTTTGAGCGACTTCCGGAGGTGATCGCCGATCTCCTCGCGCGAGTCCGCGAGGTTCTCGAAGATTTCCTCGAGCATCTCGCGAGACTCGTCGGTCACGTCGTCTAAGGTCGCCTCGCCGTTGGCGATGGCGTCCATGTCGGCCTCGAGCTGGGCGGTCATCTCCTCGCTGACGATCCGATCGGCGTAGCTCTCGGCCGCGTCGACGACTGCCATCGCGAGCTTGGTCGGGCGCGGCGGGTCGCTCTCGATGTACCCCCGATCGTAGAGCTTCTCGAGGGTGTTATGGCGGGTCGACTTCGTCCCGATCCCCATCTCCTCCATGGTCTCGATGAGCCGCGACTGGCCGTAGCGACGGGGCGGCTGGGTCTGTTTGTCCTCGAGTTCGACATCGGAGAGCGCCAGAGTCTCGCCCTCGTCGACATCGGGGACGTAGTTCTCCGTCGTACTGAAGTACGGGTAGACGTCGTGGTAACCGGGTTCGACGAGGCGTTTGCCGTTCGCCTTGAGCCGGTGGTCGTCGGCCTCGGCAACGACCTTGAGGTGTTCCCAGACCGCGGCGTCGGCGACGGTCGCGTAGAACCGCCGGACGACGAGTTCGTAGACCTCCCACTCGTCGTCTGAGATGTCGCCGCGGCTCGGGATCTCGCCGGTCGGGTGAATCGGCGGGTGGTCGGTCGTCTCCTCGTCGCCCTCCGTCGGCGTGATCTCGTCGGCCTCGAGCAGCGACTCGGCGCTGTCCCCGAGCGACGGATGGCTGACGAACTCGTCTAAGAGCTCTTCGGGATCGAGGTCGTCGGGATAGACGGTGTTGTCGGTCCGCGGATAGGTAATGTAGCCGGCGGTGTAGAGGTCCTCGGCGATCGACATCGCCCGTTTGGCCGAGTAGCCGATGGCGCTCGCCGCGCGGATGAACTGGGTCGTGTTGAACGGCTCCGGCGGCGTATCGGTGCGGGTTCGCCGGGTGACGTCGACGACGGTCGCGCTCTCGCGCTCGGCGAGCGTCTCGTAGACCTCGTCCGCGATATCTTCCTCCCAGACGCGCTCGGCCTCGTTGTCGTCCTCGTCGCGGTAGAAGTACTGGGACTCGAAGGCGGTGTCGTCGTCTCGCGGTTCCTCACCGCTCGACGTCTCCGAGGCGCGTTGCGCCTCGCTCTTCGTGAGGTCCGCGAAGATCTCCCAGTAGTCCTCCGGATCGAAGGCTTCGATCTCGCGCTCGCGATCGACGATCAACTTCAGCGTCGGCGACTGTACCCGGCCGACGGAGATGAAGTCGTCGCCCAACTGGCCCGCGGACAGTGAGAGATAGCGAGTGAGCGCGGCCCCCCAGACGAGGTCGATGATCTGGCGGGCCTCGCCGGCGGCCGCGAGGTCGAAGTCGAGGTCGTCGGGTTCGTCGAACGCGTTCTGCACTTCGTTTTCCGTGATCGAGGAGAACCGAACCCGGCGGATCGGTACGTCTTCGTCGACGTTCCGGACGATGTCGTAGGCCTCCTTGCCGATCAGTTCCCCCTCACGGTCGTAGTCCGTCGCGATCGTCACGCGCTGTGCCCGACGGGCCAGGAGTCGCAGCGTCGCAACGATGTTCTCCTTCGTCGCCGTCTTCTCGACGTCGGCACCGATCAACTCGACCGGTTCGACGTCCCGCCAGTCGGAGTACTCCGACGGGAAGTCGACCCCGACGACGTGGCCCGACAGCCCAACACAGCGCTTGCCGCCCCACTCGTAGACGTTGACGCCGTTCTCTCGGCTCGAGTCGTAGGTCCCGCCGGAAAGGATGTCGGCGATCCGGCGGGCCGCGTTGTCCTTCTCCGTGATGATCAGCTCCACCGGGGGTCACCTCCCGCTTCGCGAGCGTCCGGCTGCCGTCGTCGCGGACGAGTGTCGGTCATCGTCGGTCGGTACGATTGAGTCGCTGATAACGCTTTCGCCAAAACCGACCGACAGCGCGGGTGTGCGTGTGATCGCGGGCTCGCGTGGGCGTGTGCGCGAGGTCCCTGCGGAACGACCACCCTGCGCCAGCGAGCCGAGGCTGGTTCGACGCGCGAACGAGAACGCAAGAGTGAATTAGCCGAAATCAGACGGAACAGGACCTCGAGGCCGAAATCCCCACCGAACGTGCGTTTCCGTGAGACTCCCACGAAAGTTGCATGAGTTCCGATCACGGCTGCGATAGGCTTTTCACTACCAAGTCATACCACCTAGTTGTATGAGCGAATTCGAGCAGTTCAGTCAGGTCGGCGAAGCCGACGTCACCCGCGCGATCGGACAGGAGTGGACCGAGGAGTTCATGGATTTCTCGGACTCGGACGTCATCATCGTCGGCGGCGGCCCATCGGGGCTGACCGCGGCGAAGGAACTCTCCGAGCGCGGCGTCCAGACGATGGTCGTCGAGAAGAACAACTACCTCGGGGGCGGCTTCTGGCTCGGCGGCTTCCTGATGAACAAGGTCACCGTGCGTGACCCCGCACAGAAGATCCTCGAGGATCTCGACGTGGACTTCAAGCAGTCCCAGGACAGTGAGGGGCTGTACGTCGCGAACGGGCCCGAGGCCTGTTCCGGACTCATCAAAGCCGCCTGCGACGCCGGTGCGAAGATGCAGAACATGACCGAATTCACGGACATCGTCATCCGCGAGGACCACCGTGTTGGAGGCATCGTCATGAACTGGACGCCGGTCCACGCCCTGCCGCGCGAGATCACCTGCGTCGACCCGATCGCGGTCGAGGCCGATCTGGTCATCGACGCGACCGGCCACGACGCGATGGCGGTCAAGAAACTCGACGAGCGTGGCGTCCTCGACGCGCCGGGCATCGGCGACGCCGAGGCGTCGGCGACCGGTATGGACCAGACCGGCGACGACTCCTATGGCGCGCCGGGCCACGACTCGCCGGGCCACGACTCGATGTGGGTCGGCAAGTCCGAGGACGCCGTCGTCGAACACACCGGCCTCGTCCACGACGGCCTCATCGCCACCGGGATGGCTACCGCGACGACCTACGGCCTGCCGCGCATGGGGCCGACCTTCGGCGCGATGCTCGTCTCCGGGAAGCGGGCCGCCCAGGAGGCGCTGGACGAACTCGAGATCGATGCCGATCCCGTCGAACTGACTTCGCGCGCGGCTCCCGCCGACGACTGAGCAGCGACCAGTTCGGACGTGTGGGTTCGCGGCCGAATCGAACGCCGGGAAGCGAAACCGCGCCGTTGGTTTCGCGGCCGGTCGACTGAGTGAGGTGTGACTGGTTCGAATAGGACTCCTCGAGAACCCGCGTCACCGTTCGCTAGCCCCGCATGAAACGAGTAACACACTGCTTGCAAACCGTCGTCGATGGGGCGGGTGTGACGTCTCAAAAGAAACTCAAACACTGTTTCCGAGCGATCTCGCTAGCCGTATCTGACTGATTATTTGCTGAGATTTACTATCTGTCTTATCGACATATTCACCTCTGTATAATTCAGCCGACGATCCGTCCCGGGATTCGTGACGTGGAGTGAGGCCGGACTGGAACCAGAACCCGGCTCACGTCGCGATCGACGAGCGCGTGCCCGGTTCGACGGCGGTCGGGAGCCTCTGTGCGCTGTCGCCGACTCCGGTCCGAGCAAGCGACTGGCTGCGAAATACGAGCCGACACCGGCGTCACTAGCCGTTCTTCACTGGTTGTCACGGGCCACACAATCGCTCCGATACCGCGTTATACAGCGCCATGGTGGCATAGTTCGCTGACCGACGCCGTCAACGACGTGTGACTCCGCTTCCAGAGACGACCGACACGGAGATCGGAACGACTCCATATCAGATAATAATTCTGGGAATAAGGCGATCATCGACGTCTTCGAACTGTTTCGGTACCTCTCGAGAAGAAACTACTAGATGGTTTCTCTGCTGTTCTCGTTCGCAGTCTCAATCGACGGATGAGTGTCAATCGGCGTCGGTTCGCCGAACGGAACGTCCCCGGACGATCACGGTGTGGACTGCGAGCCGACGCAGCGTCGGCGGGTCAGCCGAAGAGTTGACGCATCATCGGATGCATCTCCATGAGTTGCTCCTCGGCGATTTCCTCGTAGAGTTTGTACGTGATGCTCACCGTGAGCAGCAGTGAGGTTCCCGAAATCCCGCCGATGGTGCCGAGCATATTCGCGAGCACGGCCAGGATACCGACGAGCAGGCCGCCGAGGACGGCGACCTGCGGGATGTACCGTTCCATGACCTGCTCGATGACGCCGACGTTCTGGCGGAAACCGGGGATCTGCATTCCGGAATTGTCGATCTGTCGAGCCGTCGATTCGGGCCCCATATCGGCGGTTTCGACCCAGAAGACCGAAAACACGATCCCGCCGCCGAGCATGAACACGAGGTCGATCGCCACGCGGAGGATGACCTGCCAGGGATGCTGTGTCACGTTACCAGTCCACCACATCCACTGCCGCGGGGTGTGGATCGGGTTCAAATAATAAAACAGTCCATCGACAGGGCTCCCGTTCGCGTAGACACCGAGCCACGCGGGGAGGGCGTCTCCGAACTGCCGGTACAGAATGCGTCCGAGGAACTGGATATTGCCCTGTAGCGCGCGGACGAAAATCAGCGGGAGGACGCTCGCATAGATGAGTTTGACCGGGAACCGTCCGCGAGCGCCCTTGACTCGAGCATGCGAGAGCGGAATCTCGACGCGAACGCTCTCGGCGTAGACGACGATCGCAAAGATCAGCAGCGTCGTCAGGAGTCGAACGATGTTGCCGACGCCGAACAGCAACGACTGGAGTCCCGCTTCGGTGAGCGGCGAGCCGACCTGAATGTCGCCGAGCAGGATTTCGACCCAGGCGGTCACGACGCCGGGTTGCTGGCCGGTGAGTCCGGGAATCGAGAGCAGCCCGCCGATGAGTTTTTGACTCACGCCGGCGACGATAAAGAGCCCGACACCGCTCCCAACGCCCCACTTGCTGATGACTTCGTCCATGAGCAAGATCAGGACGCCGCCGACGAATATTTGAGCGAATATGAGCCACTTGACGACGCTCTGTGGAACGCTCAGTGCGTGAGCGATGTTCGGATCGACCGGCAAGAACCCGCCCGCGAACACCATCGGAAGGCCGGTCAGGCAGATCATGACGATCACCAGTAGCTTCTGTAGTCCCTGATAAAGCACCTGATCGCGCGGATCGTCGGTATCGAGCCCCAACAGGTTCGCGCCGCCCAACAGCTGTAAGACGATACTCGCAGTCACGATCGGACCGATACCGAGCTGGAGGATCGTCCCCTGTCCACCCGCCAAAATCGATCGGAACTGACCGAAAATATCGCTTCCCTGATCAGCGCCGAAGAGGTAGACATTGGACAGGAAGAAATACAAAACGAGCGTGCCGGCCGTCCAGGCGAGTTTCCGACGGAACGGGACGTGTCCCTCGGGGCGGCGGACGGTCGGCATGCGAACGAGGATCGGTTCGGCTGCTTCTTTCCAACTCATCGGTACCACGTCGGCGTCGAATGTAGTCGACAACGATACCCGCGGCCGATAAGAACGGGAGTGTCAGTATGGTATCTCATACGCGTCTCTGGAGTTGATACTCACGCCGCAACCGGGCGAATCCGCGTCGAAGCGAGCGTCTCGACTCGACGTAGACTGCCGGCTGCCGACTGAGTGCTCGTGTCCGACTTGAGCGAGAGTCGATAAAAATACTAGTGATTCGCATCCGGCAGCGACTCGTCGGGCGGTACCGCATCGATCACCCGCATCGGACATCGCCGTCCGAACCGATCGAAGGCCGCAATCGAGTCCTCGTCCCACGGAGGCACGGCGACGAAGACGATCCCGTGGAGATCGTCGCGTTTCGTAAGTCGAAGCTCCGAGAGCGGATGGGTAACGAATCGACCGTGCGTCCGTGTCGGTGGGATCTGCAATTCCATTCCGAAGACGGTACTGACGGAGTTCCGGCCTTTGGGCAGATAGAAATGCGTGAAGACGGGCATCGATTCGGGGATGTCCGCGCGACTCGAGATCCGACTGGCGGGCGTCACGGCCAATCCGATCGAAAGCGACTCCGGTTCGGCGCGGCGAGCCGTCTCGAGCAGCGTTTCGAGGAGCGGCCGCGTGATGTACACCTGATGCCGGTCATCCGTCGGCGAGACCGGCTGTGATGAGAGTGCTGCCGAAACGCCCGTCCGATCACTGGCAACCGCGCCGAGTCCGGCGACGACGCCGAGGAACTCGAGGTCCAGATCGATCGCGATCCCCGGACCGGACACCGGCACGTTCGAGAGGAGATCCATCGTACTTCCGACGAGGCCGACCGCACACAGACAGACACCGATCGAGAACACTGCACCTGAGAGCCGAGAGTCGAAGTCGATGCTCACAAGCGACATGGTTGAGTGACTCCATCGGCCGACGGTCGTGCGTCCCGGTCGTCGTATCGACGGACCCGCGCCCGCGGATGCGGTGACCGACCGGAGTCCGATCGGCGTTGTAACAATGACTTAGCCATTGTTACGAGGATGGGGATGCCGGCTGGATGGCGAGCGTTTTCCGAATGATCTGCCGGGACGCCATCGAGCACAGGAAGTACCAGACGATCCACGTCGCCATCGGACCGACGAGGGGGTCTTGCCACGAGACAGCGCCGGCAAGCGGAACGACGAGTCCGGTCTCGCCGGCTCCGAGGTGTCCGCCACGGACCTTCCAACGGAGCCAGAGGAACACCGGAATCGTCAGCAACATGATCCAGACCATCGGTCGGAACTGCAGTTTGAACATGCCCAGTTGATCGCCGGCGGCCGCCATCTGTTCTTCCCGAATCCGCTCGAGCGCTTCTTCATCGCCCCGTTCTTTGGCCGCTTTCTGTCGCTCTTGCAGGTCGCTCATCCGCTCCTGATACGCCTGTAACTTCTCGGTGTTCGTGAGCCGCGCCTGTAGAACGGTCGAATAGAGGCCGGTCACGATCGCGAGGAGGATGATGACCGCGTAAAACGGGAGGGCATCGGTGATCGGTGCGAGAACGAGATCGTCGACCGACGCGACCGTATTCCGAATCCCCGTGTTCCAGTATCCCATAAAGAAGGCGAGTGCCGTCAGCCCGACCGCCTTGTCGTACCAGGCCCACGGTTCGGCTTCGATCTCGTCCTCGTTTTCGTCCGGTCCCGAACCTTGGTCGGTGTCCTCGAGTTCTCGCTGGATGCGGTTCGGGTCGGCGAGCACGAATCCGCTGCTCTCCGCCACGAGCGTCCCGGTTCGGATCAACCGTCCCCACTGGTCACTCGATAGCGCGTCACTCACGTCGGCCCACTGCAACTCCTCGCGTCCACTGTCGCTCCGTTCGAACACGACTGCGATGGCGTCACGCATCGCTGGCTCCTCGAGAAGCGACGCTAACTGCGGTTCTGGCATAGCCGTACGTAGACGTTATCTCAGAGAGTTATCAACGCTTCCCATCGTCGGCGACCGAGAACCGAAGCGACTGCGAGTCGAATCCGCCAGCGAGACACGCACGACCGATACGGGAGTCAGCAACGACACCGTACGGTCGCTGGGACCGAACTCGCGAGCAGGACAACAGGGTTGGAACCGAAGACCGTCGGCCGGCGACGACTCGTGGTTCGGCACTCTGGGCAACGGTTACCGAGCCGACGTGGTGAGACGGAGCCGTAACAACCACTAAGTCATTGTCAAGGCAGGATCGGGCTGGACCGGGACCAGGGGTACTCCTCCGATCGGAGCGCGTCGGTCCGCAGGCCGCGGCACGACGTGTCGTCCGACTCGTTCCAGCTGAGAACAGGGGGACGCGACCTGTCGTGTGCCTCGCGGGTAACACCGACTCTCCGCGGGTCAAATATCGATCTCGACGGTTTCGGTTTCGGTACAGTTCGGACACGTTAACCGATAGAGGATGTGGCCGGACCTGGGTTCCGTCTCGACGTGTGTTTGCCACTCGCTGTCGAGGACGGTGTCTTCGAAGCCACAGCCGTGACACGTCTGTCGCTTGTGTTCCAGACTCTTCGTAAACGCGTCGACTCCCTTCTGGTGGTGCTCGGTGAAGTCGCTCATCACGTGAGTATATCAGCCCGACTCACTTAACCATATCTAAAAATATACATTGATATACTAGACGGTCGTCCCGACTCTCCTGTCCGCACCTGTCCATGGGGCGCGCATTCACGGCGGACCCGGCAGCTTGCCCACGGAAGCGGCGGACCTGACTCAGGACGCTGTCTCGGCGTCGATGTCGTGGGAGACGACCTGCCAGTCGGCCGGCGACAGTTCGTGACCGTCGAACCCCTCGTGTTCGGGATACGCCGTGAGGACGAGATACTCGGCTCGGTCCCGCAGATAGTCGACCAACGTTCGGAGGTTGTCGCTTGCCAGCCCACCGAGACCGTCGAGGAGCAACACCGGAACGCGCTCGTCGACGTCGAACGCGTCGTGGCCAGCGACCGCTGCGACGAGTCCCAGGACCTCCCGTTCGCCCTCGCTGAGCGCGTCCAGTCGCGCTTCGCGGCCGTCCCGGGCGACGACGAGGTCGAACCCGCTCGTAAGACGGGCCGTCTCGAATCCCGTGTCGAATCGCTCCAGGAGGTCGTTGAGCGCGGTCGAAAACGCCTCGCGGGTGCGCCGTTTGATCTCCGTCTTGCGACCCCTGAGTTCGGATATCTCCGCCGTCAGCGACGCGTACTCGTCGTCCAGCGTCGACAACTGGTCCGCCTGCGCCTCGGCGTCCTCGAGATCCGCACGAACCTCCGCTAACTCCGTTTCGGTATATTTGATCTCGCTTTCCAGTTCCAGCACTCGCTCTTCGGTCGCGTCCACCGCTTCGGCGAGTGTCTCGATACGCGACGCCAGTTCCGACCGCCGTTCCCGGGCGCTTTCCAGACTCTCTTCGGTCTCTGCCAGTCGCGATTCGAGAGCGCCGATACGATCGGTGAGTTCCGTCTCACGCCGGCGAGCCTGCCGAATCTCGTCGCGTTTCGCTTCGAGCGTTGCGACTCGCTCCCGGTACTCGTCGGCTTGCGAGTCGAGTTCCCCGATCCGCTCGTCGAGCGCCGCTAACTGCGCCTCGATCTCGTCGCGTGTGGCATCCTCGCCGCAGAGCCAGCACGTTACCGTGTCCGCGAGCACGTCGTGGGAAACGTCGGTCAGCAGTTCGGTGCGACCCTCATCGAGGACGCGCTTGTTCGCCTCGTAGACCGACTGCAACAGTTCGACGTCCCGCTCTACGTCACGGCGATCCTCGTGGAGCGTCTCGAGTTCGCGTTCGATGTCCTCGCTCGATGGAACCGAGAGCGCCTCGAGTTCGGCTTGCGTCTCCGACAGCGTCTCGCGGACGCGCTCGGCAGTCGTCTCGAGGCGGTCGATGCGGGAATCGATGCGATCGCGCTCCACGCGCAGTTCGCTCAACTGGTCTCGGGAGTCCGAGCTACCGCCGGTCTCGTCGTCGAGATCGGCTCGCTGGGCGTGCAGTTCGTCGAGCGTCGACTCGAGGTCCGTTACTCGAGTCCGGAGCTGTGGCAGTCGGTCGGCGGCGTCCGCCGCTCGGTCGCGTTCCGTCTCGACCCGTTGTCGTTCCGCTTTCAGGTCGGCGATCCGTTCGTCGATGTTTTCGAAATCCAGCGGCCGCGTGAGGAGGTGGTCGATGGTCTCGCCGTTTCGAACGGCCCGTCGGATCTCGTTGGTTTCGTCGAGCGACGCGAACAACGTCGCGCACACCCGATCGTATTCGTCGTGGAGATACGGGGTTCCCGTCCGGGAGACTGACCCGTCCGTCCGCTCGAGGGTGACGGCGATCTCGTCGTCGGCCGTGGTGACGGTGACCCGACCGGTCGCCTGCCCCTCGGTGAGCGGCGTCGCCGTGCCGAGCGCCGTTTCGATGCTCGCGAGAAAGCTGGATTTCCCCTGCCAGTTGGACGCTCGGACGACGTTTACGCCCGGTTCGATGCGTGCCTCTCCCTCCCGAATACCGGCGATGTTCTCGATGGAGAACTGCCACGTCATAACGGGATGGCAGCGGTCGCGACCGCCTCGACGAGGTACGGGTCTTCGAGAATGGCCGTCTGAATCCCCTCGAGGAGTCCGTACGGAACCGCGAGGAGGGACAACGCGTTCCGCCCCTGCTCCCGCATCGACTCGTCCGGCTCGGCGTCGACGTGCGTCTCACAGACGTACCCGCGTTCGACCGCGTCCGCGAACGGGACCCGAACCGAACACTCCGGACAACTCAGTTTGACCTGCACGTCGACATCCGCTTGCTCCCCGTTCCGGAGACGGCCCTTCGAGGCGAGCGACGACAGTACCGACTGGGCCTTTTCGGTGGCCCGTTCGCGAGCCATCCGGACGGTGTCCGTCTCCCAGTCCGTGTCCGCCGACTGCGTGTCCTTTTCGGCCTCGAGACAGTCCTTGAGGTGGTGACGCATCGTGCTCCAGGAGGGCAGTTCGCTATCGATCTCGTCGATATCGAGCCCATCCGTGGCGAGATCGGCCGCGAGTTCGTCGCGGTGGAGCGTTTCCTCGCCCGTAATGAGTTCGTATTCGCGGTCCAGATGGACGGTGACGGTATCTCGGTCGTGCTCCTCGTAGAGCCGTTTCAGGAGCCGTTTGTTGAACCACTCCGTGAGGGCTTTGTATCCGTCGGCGGACCGGCCGTCCGAACCGGTCCAGCGCGCCACCAGATACTCGTTGACGGAATCGTACTCCGGGACGGGGACGGTCAGAGAATGGCGTTCGATAAGGGTATCGACCTTACATCCCATCGTTGTGGTCTGTTCGAACGGAGGGTCCGACCGCTAATAAACGTGATTACTACACGCCCGGACCGTCCGGAAACGGGGCAATCGCGCTGACGGCGTGGCCTCCGGGAACTCTCGCCGCCAGTCCCGCGCAGCTACGGCAGTTTGCTTGTGAACCGCGCCTTATAGTAGGTGGTATGATGTAACACTCATAGAGGTATTCATGGAATCATATGATTTTGGGGCAGGAGACCGGAACCGGGATACTAGCAACCGATACAGCGGTCATGATCGTCCTCCGGCGGTCGTCTTCGTACAACCTCCAACCGGTCGCCGAGCCCATTGTTCGCACACACATCGCGTTCAACTGGACTAGCGGCGCGTAGTCGGTTTCCCCCGAGAGGGACAAACCAACTGTCGGGCGGTCTCGAGTCGTCGGACTGGGTTCGATGGAAGCGGTCTCATCCGAACTGCTCTCGTCTCGGCGTACGGATCGCCGAACGCAACTAACCATAGTATATCATATCATTCGGTGAAATAGTACTGTTATTTATGTATCGGGTCTCTGAGTGAGCGGCCGGTTTCGGTTGTGAGACACCGATCTCGACCCAGCCGTCGGTACGCGGACCGGCCCGCGATTCATGCCGCTCGAGGCGACGGCTCCCGTCCCGCCGTCGATGGGGCGACCGATCGAACCACAACTGTTTCACCAAGTGGTACCACTAGTTTGTACATGGTCGAACGTCTCATCTGCTATCGATCACCCTCGACGACGGCCGCGGTCGACGACATCGCAGCCTGGCTGCGGGCGCGGCTCGACGCGACTGTGGCCGTCCGCGATCGGTTCCTCGATGTCCACCGCACGGACGACCTCGCCGAGCGGTTCGCCGAGGCGCGAGTTCCATCCCCCTACGAGCGCGAGACGGGCAACACGATGCTCGGTACGATCCGATACGAGGAGCGGGCGCTCGAGACTCCCGATCGCGAGGGCGGGGTTCTCTACGACGGCGTCGGGGTACAGCGCGCGCTCAACGCCGCGCTCCCCGCCGACGAGCGCGGACTCGAGACGCTGCACGTTGCGATTCTCGACCGCGCCATCGGGACGTGGGGCGACCACGACGGGCGCTGGCACAAGCGCGTGACCGTCCCCGGCCAACCGGCGCTGGTATCGGTTCCGGGGCTCTACGAGGCCCCCGCCAAGCCCGAGGCCTACTATAAGGAAAAACAGCGCCACGCCCTCCTCTCCGGCGACGCGCCGCCGCGGGAAGTCCTCGAGAATCAGGTCGACGGCGACTTTCTGGTCGCCGACGACCCGCGGACCACCGAGGCCCTGAAGGGGTACGTGCTGCAGGCGTTTCATTACCTCGAGACCGGCGAGGCGTTCTGCGACCGGGAGGACTGTCGGCTCTTCAACGCCCACCGGCAGCCGGAACTGATCGATGCCCAACTTCGTGACCCCGCGTTCTGTGCCGCCCACGCCGACCTGTACGATCGGCCCTGAGTCGGTGCCGGGACGACGAACCGGTGCGTACTTTTGTGCGAGTCCGCGAGCGACAACACACAATGAGTACGGAGTTCACTCACGAGGTCCCCGTTCGCTTTCGGGACCTCGACCCGTTAGATCACGTCAACCACGCCGTCTACGCGAGCTATCTCGAGGCGGCCCGGACCGCTTACATCGAGGAGGTGCTGGGCGTGCCCGAGGCGGACATCGCCTTCGTGGTCGCGACGCTCGAACTCACCTACGAGCGACCGATCACGTACGACGACGAGCCGGTCGTGGCCCTCGCTGTCGCCGAACTCGGCGACTCGAGTTGTACCATGGAGTACGAGATTCGCGTCGACGGTGCGGTCGCCGCAACGGCCGAGACGACGATCGTCCACATCGATCACGAGACCGACGAGCCGACGCCGATCCCGCCGGCCATCCGCCGACGGCTCCGCGAGTACAGCGACGCCGAAGCGCCCGCGTAATCGCCGCCGATCGACATCGACCCCCGGCTCACGGCTGGGGATCGATCGATCGCTCCGGGAGTGTTCCGCCGGTAAGCCGGACGACCCCGAATACGTGGGTCTCGTCGGCGACGGCAACCGCGCGCTCGCGGAGGCGGGCGTGTGCGACACCGATCTTCTCGTCGAGCCGACGATGCGGCTCGCTCTCGTAGCGGAGTTGCGTCGTCGGCGGCGTCGAGAGGACGACGATCGCCCGGAAAACGGCGTTGACCGGCGGGGCGTACCACTCCCCGCTTCTGGCGGCGTTGGCGAGGACGACGGTCCCGTCGGCTCCGACGAGGTCACACCAGTCGTCGACCGCGCCCGCTGGCTCCGCGAGCATGCCGACGACGAACGTCGCGAGGACGGCGTCGACATCCCCGGCGGTCGTGTCCAGCACGCCGGCTCCGTCACGCCCTCCACCGACCGGTGGCTGCGTCGCATCCCCCTGTAGGACGTGGACGTTGTCGTACGCCGCCGTCGCCGCACGCGCCCGCTCGAGTACGGGTCGCGTAACGTCGAGTCCGATCACGGTCCCCTCGGGCCCGACCCGCTCGCGGAGGACGGGGAGGTTCGCGCCCGTTCCGCAGCCCATCTCGACGACCGTATCGCCGGGCTCGAGGCGGCAGGCGGCGGCCGCCCGATCTCGGAGGCGGGCGATACCCGGCGTTCGTCGCGCGATCAGATCGTAGAGGCGTGCCCAGCGACCGTAGAACTCCCGTGCTGACTCCGTCATGCTTCGTTGTCGGGGGCCGTTCAGACGAGCGATCGAAGCGTGTCCGCGACCGACTCCGCGTCCGGGCCGAGGACGTAAATCAGCGGTTCGATTCCCATGCCGCCGGTCTGGTAGAGTACCGTCGCCTCGGGTTCGTCCTCGATCGACGCGCCGACGCTCGAGGCGACATCGCCGGATTCGTCGAACTCGGCGGCGACGTGGCCCTGCTCGGTCAGGTCATCGACCAGGCCCGGCTCGTACGTGATGTTGATCGCCGCCGAGACGTCCGCACCGTGGCGGCGAGCGGCCAACAACACTCGCGCGACGTGCTCCGAGACGCCGAACTCGGGGTCCGCGGGGACCGTTGCGCGACCTTTCACGTCGAAGATCCGTCCGGGGACGCCCGCGACGTCGTCGACGTCCTCCGCGTCGGGCGTACAGGCGACCAGGTTCGAGCCGACGGCGGGGATCAGGCTCGTAAACCCGCTTGCGGTCTCGAGCATTCCCAGGCCTCGTCGCAGCGACGAGAGTACCCGCTCGCTGGTCCGAAGGTCGCTTTCGGGATCGTGGACGCGGAAACTCGCGCCGTGATCGGCGAGTTCCGGCACGGCCTCCTCGTGGAGTTGGGCGAGCAGGTCCCCGCCGGACTCGAGGTCGCGGATCAGGACCTCGATCTCGATGAGCGCTTGTACCGGCGAAATCTCGCCGGCCGCCAGTCCGGTGCCGAGTTCGTCGACGAGATCCAGCACCCGGTCGTCCGCGGCGATGCGGTCGTTGACCGTTACGTCGCCGTGGGCGTACTTCGAGACGGCGCTCTGGCTGATGCCGAGCACGTCGGCGACCTCGCTTTGCGTGAAGCCTCGCTCTCGGAGATCACCGGCGAGCAGCGAGCGGACGGTCGGAAGGAACTCGTCTACGACGATTTCTTCGACGAATTGCATTCGTTGCCCGACGGTACGGCGGGCGACGGGATAACTTGTGGGTCCCGCCTCGAGGGGACCAACGGCGGGACGGCCCGCTCTCTCGGGCGATCGTATCGAAACGGGCGCGACGCGATAGCGGCGCTATGCGACGCCTTAGACGGCGACGGGGACGATCATCGACGCGAACTCGTAGGCGAAGACGTGGTTGAGCAGGACGTAGGTGACGACGCCGAGGAAGAGGCTCAGAATCCACGCGCCGGCGGCGATACGGCCCACTCTGGCGTGTGGCGTCTCCCGGAGTTCCGCGGGCGTGTGACTCAGCCCGAGGATCAGGGCATAGAGGACGACCGGGACCGAAACGATCGAGAGGAGGATATGGATCGCCAGCATGACGAGATACGGGTAGTAGGCAATCTTGGGGCCGACGAACTCCTTGGTCCCGCCGCCGCCGACCTTGAGCAGGTAGACGACCAGAAAGCCGAGGATCAACACGAACCCGCTGACCATCGCCAGCCGGTGTTTCTCGACGTTGCCGGCGCGGATCCAGTACCAGCCGAGCAGCAAGACGACCGTCGCGGTCGTGTTGATGACTGCGATCACGTGAGACAGCAGATTGACCTGTGCGTTCGTCAGGTCGGGATAGATCGGAACGTCCAGCAGAAACGTCCCGAGCACCAGCGCGTACCCGACGATCGTCAGGAGGATCGTTGCGCCCACCGGTTGCTGCCGGAGTCGCCGTTTGGCGTCAGCGGTTGCCATTATCGGACGTTAGGAACACCGCCGTATCATGCTTGCTGTTCCGGGTGCGATCCGATAGAGGCCGCTCCGGATCGCGATCGTACCTGGTCGATCCCCCGCTGAAGCGTTCGCTGCGGGCGAACCGGATCGCGGACAGCCACGACCATCCGTCGAGGGGAACGTCAGTCGGCCGAGTCAGTCGGCTCGCCGAGCGTTACCCGTCCGTCCTGATCGACGGTTACATCGTAGCTACAGAAGGAAAACGAGACCGTCCCTCCGGGCCTGCTCGCACCGTTGGACCGGTCCGCGAAGAGCGCGTCCAGTGCCGCCGGATCGATGACAGCGTGGAGGGATTGGTAGTCCGGTGGCGAGATCGCCGCCGGCGAAACGCCTTCCGCCTCGGCGACCGCTTCGATCACTGCTTGGCTCGGTGCTCGTCGGGACGACGAGCCGACGCTACCGTCACCCTCCACCATCGTGTTTGCGTCTTCCGAAGCCGATTGAATAAAACTGTCCTTCCCGAGTTTCCGGAATTGCTCACGCGGACCGCATCCGCGCCGCCGAGTAGCGGCGCATCGCCCCGGCCGGCGGCCCCTAACTGATTCGAATCGCGGGTTTGCCGGGTCGGGCTTTGGCGGCCTGCGCGTCGTCGCCGGTGGCCCGTCGAACGGTGACGGCCGCATCGAACTCGTCGGTGACGAGCCAGGACGCGCGGTCGAGAACCGCCAGTTCGTGATCCGCGCTTCGTCCCTCCTCGCCGTCCTCGCCGTCGCGTCCGACGAGTTCGCCCGCGAACGCCGCGACGCGAGCGGGATCGGGGGCGGCGACCGACTCGTCCGCGAGAACCGCGTCGACGATCGAGTCGACGGGGTCGGACCCGTCGTCCCCGCTGGCGGTCCGGCCCGCCAACTCGGCGGCCCGGTACTTCCAGTCGGGTGCGACGATCAGTTCGATCCGTTCGGGGTCGTCGATGTCGGCGATGCCGACGATATCTCGAACGTCCTCGAGCGTGCGATCGACCAGTCGGCGCTCGAGCCGATACCGCGAGGCGTCGCGGTTTGGCTCGGGCCAGTCGGCCTCGACGGCGAGCCCGTCCCCGCGGAGTTTGTTCCAGAGTTCTTCGCCGAGGTGGGGTGCCATCGGGGCGATCAGCGCGGCCAGGGTCAGCAGGCCGCGCCGGTAGACGTCACCGTGTGGGCGGTCGTACTCGCGATAGCGCCGGAGCAGACGTGCCAGCTCACGGATCTCGGTCGCGGCACGGTGGAACCGGTACCGGTCGTACTCCGCCGTGACCGCGGCGATGGTTCGGTCGATCTCCCGAGCGACGTACTCGTCGTGGTCCCGTCGCTCGACGCGGGCATCGCCTTCCTCGACGAAGGCAGTCGCCATCCGGTAGAGGGTCTGCTGGAGATCGTAGGCTCCGCGGACGTTGTTGGCGGTCCACTCGAAGTCCTGTTCGGGATGCGCCGCCGAGAGGACGAACAGCCGCGTCGTCTCCGCGCCGTACTCCTCGGGGGTGACGACGTTGCCTTTCGAACTGGACATCTTCTCGCCGTCGTACAGCACCGTCCCCTGGCTCATGAGTTCGCGGATCGGTTCCCGCCGCTCGAGGAGATCGAGGTCGGCCAGCGCCTTCGTGAAGAAACGAGTGTACAGCAGATGCAGGCTGGCGTGCTCGTCGCCGCCGACGTAGAGATCGATCGGCAGCCAGTCGTTCGCGATGTCGGTCTCGAACGGCGCGTCCGCGAGAGTCGGCGAGAGGAAACGCAGGTAGTACCACGAGGAATCGACGAACGTGTCCATCGTGTCCGTTTCTCGCTGAGCGGGCCCGCCACAGTCCGGACAGGTCGTCTCGGTCCACTCCTCGGCCGCGTCCAGCGGGTTCCCCGTGGTCCGGACGAACTCCGGTAGCTCGATCGGGAGGGCCTCGTCCGACACCGGAACGCGTCCGCACTCGTCACAGTGGACCATCGGGATCGGCGTCCCCCAGTAGCGCTGGCGGGAGATCAGCCAGTCTCGAAGCCGGTAGGTGACATCGTCCGCGAGCGCGTCGTGGTCAGCGACGATCCGCTCGCCGGCCACCCCGCTCTCGAGGCCGTCGTACTCGCCGCTGTGCTCGAGGACGCCCGCGCCGGTGTACGGGTCGCCTTCGTCCGTTTCGGTCCCACTACCGCCGTTGTCGTCGGCGTCGGGAACGATCACGCGCTCGATCGGTAGGTCGTGCTCGCGTGCAAACGAGTGGTCGCGCTCGTTGTGGCCGGGAACGCCCATCACGGCACCAGTGCCGACGTCTTCGAGGACGTAACCGGCGACGTAGACCGGAAGTTCCGCGCCTGTCAGCGGGTGGACCGCGGTAGCGTCGGTCTCGACGCCGGCAAAACCGACCCGGTCGGGGGCCTGCTCGCGAACGGTCGCGATGTACTCGGCGACGGCGTCGTCGTCCTCGGCCAGCGCTCGAGCGAGGTCGTGACCCGGCGAGACGGCGAGATAGGTCGCGCCGTAGATCGTCTCCGGGCGGGTGCTGAATACGTCGACGGCTCGGTCGTCGTCACCGTCGCCGCTCCTGCCAGCGCCGCTGTAACCGGCCACGTCGAACGTGATCCGTGCCCCTTCCTGCCGCCCGATCCAGTTGCGCTGGATCTCGCGGACGCCCTCGGGCCACCCCTCGAGATCGTCGAGCCCTTCGTGGAGTTCTTCGGCGTAGTCGGTGATCGTAAAG
Source organism: Natrinema pallidum (assembly GCF_005890195.1). Taxonomy (NCBI): domain Archaea; kingdom Methanobacteriati; phylum Methanobacteriota; class Halobacteria; order Halobacteriales; family Natrialbaceae; genus Natrinema; species Natrinema pallidum. Next base: position 2,672,416 of record NZ_CP040637.1, read on the forward strand.
AACCACTGATCGAGTTCCCGTCGCCCGACTGGGGTCTTACACCGCCAGCAGACGCGATCGCCGTGGCCGCTCGCCTGATCCGAGGACTCGCTGCGTTCGTCCTCGTGATCGACGACCTGCGCGTCGGCCAGTACCGTCTCGCAGTCGGGACACCAGTTGACCGTCGCCGCCTCGTACTCGACGAGCCCCGCCTCGTAGAGGCGCTTGAACAGCCACTGATTCCACCGGTAGTACTCGGGCTCACAGGTCGTAATCTCCCGTGACCAGTCGTAGCCAAAGCCCATCGTCTCGAGTTCCTCGCGCATGCGCCGGATACACGCCTGGGTCCAGGACTCGGGGTCGGTCCCGCGGTCGAACGCCGCGTTTTCGGCGGGGAGGCCGAACGCGTCCCACCCCATCGGGTGGAGGACGTCGTCGCCCCGCATGCGGCGATAGCGCGAGTAGGCGTCGGTGATCGCGTAGTTGCGGACGTGCCCCATGTGGAGCGTGCCCGACGTGTAGGGAAACATGCCGAGGACGTAGGTCGGGTCCGTGGCGTCGGCATCGAGCGCGTAGACGTCGTCGCGCTCCCAGACGTATTGCCAAAACTCCTGAACCTGTGCGTGATCGTAATGACTCGTCATTGTCGGCGGTGTCCGTTGTTCCCACTGGACGGGCCGGCTATATCATTGTTCGGCCGCCGCGGCGGCTTCGTCCCGCGTCGCGACCGACGCCGTTCCTCGAGCCCGAAGCGAGCCGATACGAACGGAACGGAGCGCGTATCAGCCGCCACCCGTCGGTTCGATCCGCTGTGGGCCGAGCGTAACAAAGCGGGTGGGTCGTCTACGATCGAGCCGTCAAATGGCACGCCTTCCAGACGATATCCCATCGGCGTTCGCGCTGCTGGTTCCCATCGTGGCCGTCCTGCTCACGTTCGGCGTCCTGACGGTCGTCGTCGCCCCGGATCTGCGGGCGGACGAGACGAATTCGTCCGCCGCTGCAGTGGAGCGCGACGACGCGTCGGCCGCTGAGTCAACCGCACCGACCGACGACCGCGACGACGCGATTGTCCCCGAAACCGAGCCCGACTCGAGCCCGGACGGGGACGACAGCAGTGCGACGGAACCGCCAGCCGACCCGGTGCCGTCGACCGATTCCGACCCGTCGACCGACGACTCCGACGGAGACGACACTACAGCGGACGATGCCGCCCGAGCATCGTCGGACGGCCCCGCCGAACCGGCCGAACCAGCCGACTCGGACGACACCGCTGCTCCTGCTGAACCAACCGAACCGGACGGCTTGGACGAATCAGTTGCTCCGGATGCCCCCTCCGAACTGGACGACCCCGCTGCTCCGGACGACCCAATCGAAACGGACGCTTCCGACGACGCGGACGACGACTTCGGCGGCGATTTCGAGCGAGCGCTCGAGGACGCCGGGCTGGTCGACGATGCGGACGATTCGGCGGCGAGCGACCGCGACTCGTCAGCAGCCGACGAGCGAGGGCCATCGACCGGGATCGAACGAGGACCGCTGGAGGACCCACGACGCCCGTCAGACCCTGTTGCTCCGTTCGGCGACTGACGGTACCGTTCCCCCGCTCAGGGATCGCCGGCCACTCCCGGAGCCGTCGATAGCCGTGACAGTTCTCGAGTGCGACACCTGGGGACTGCCTTCTACGAGGCCATCGTAGAACGGCGCATGGCGACGACCGCACTCGTGACCGGCTGTTCGTCGGGCATCGGCTATGAAACGGCGCGCGCACTGCTCGCGGCGGGGTGGCGGGTTTATGCGACCGCCCGTGATCGCGATCGGGACGGCCTCGAGCGACTGGCCGACCGCGGGGCCGACATCGTGGCCCTGGATCTGACCGCTCCCGACGATATCGACCGCGTCGTCGAGCGCGTCCGCGACGAGGCCGGCGGCGTCGAGTGCCTCGTCAACAACGCCGGCTACGGGCAGTTCGGCCCGGTCGAAGACGTACCCACGAGGCTGCTCGAGCGCCAGTTTTCCGTTCACTGTTTCGGGCCGCACCGACTGATTCGGGCGGTGCTTCCGGGGATGCGCGAACGCGGCAGTGGTCGCATTATCACCGTCACCAGCGCCGCGGATCGGCTCGCGCTCGCCGGGATCGGTGCCTATACCGCCTCGAAGTGGGCGATGGCGAGTCTGAGCGACGCGCTGCGACAGGAGCTGACCGGCTCCGGGATCGACGTCGTCGTCGTGCAACCGGGCGTCGTACGGACGCCGTTCTACGACCGCGCCGTGACGGCGGTCGACGACGCGGCCGCGACCGCCCGACCAGCCTCGAGCCCTATCGACGGCGCGGCGGCGATGGAGCCGGACCGGCACGGGTCGAGCAGGAACATGACTGTCGTCAGCCCCGCGGGGTACGACGATCTCTACCGCATCCTCCGGCGGCTCCGCGCTGTCGAAGGCGGCGGTCCGTTCATCAACGATCCCGACCGGGTCGCCGCGACGATTCGGGAGGCCGCGACCGTTCCGAACCCCGACACGCACTATCGCGTCGGTCCAGTCCCCGTTCTCGGATCGCTATACGGCACGCTCGTTCCGGGCGCGGTACGGGATCGGCTCACCGCGCTCGGGATTCGACTGGCCGCGAGCGAGCCCGTTCTCGACCTGCTCGAGCGGCGCGCAGCGGACGCACCGCCCGAACGATACCCCTGATCGCGGCGAACAGCGACGAAAAAAGCCGCCTCCGGGTCGTTATCGCGTCCCGGCGGCCGTTCCGCGAGGGACGCCGCGACCGGCGGCGTAGGCGATATACGCCGACAGCGCCGCGGCGATGAGTCCCGAGACGATGTTGCTCCAGGCCAGGCCCGCACTGGCGACCTCGAGACCGCTGATCGCGAACTGCCCGCCGATCGCGAAGTGGGAGACGACCATCCACAGCGCGAGCAGGGCGACGAGCGACATCACGCCGGTACTGGTCGGGTGGGCGGTGATGATCCGGTAGTAGTTGTATCCTGCCAGCAGGAAGATCGCGCCCCCGACCAGCAGGTTGTTCCACAGCATGGACTGCGCCGGGCCATAGACGAACGGTGACGCGGCCAGCCACAGGCCGATCAGCGAGACGAAGCCGCTCAGCCACTTCTGGCTGTCCGGCTCGCCCTGGTCGCGGGTGTGCGATTCGCCGGCCGCCGGGTCGTTTGTCGTGGATTCGCTCATGGCACTCTCGACCGGGATTCCCACAGGAACACTCAAAAAGCGCGCCGACCGTTCACGCTCCACTCTCGAAATCCGTCCGGAGATCACGTGTTCGGCGATCGGTCAACGAGCCGTGAGAGCGGCCAAAACAGCCGTTACGACTCGCCAATCGGCGACTTGCGCTCCCCCGACGGACTGGGTAATACTGTATTACCGGCCGCTCGATTGCACAGCCGAGTTCTAGTGACGGTATCGCCCCACAGTCCGCCGTCGAAGACGGTTTTCGGTAGTGAAACGGTTTTATCGTCGGTATAGTGAACCCCCGAACCGGGGAAGAGTCATGTAATGAATTCACTCGGACATGACCGATCGAACTCCCGGGCGACTGGACGCTGTCGGCAGGTGATTCGCCAGCACCCCTCGGCACGGGGCCCGGCCCGAGACTCGTCGGACGCGGCAGCCACACCAGCAGCGTCCGGGACCGAACGTATCGCGACCGGCACCCGCTCGAGCGCTGGCCGACCGAAAGCGGACGTGTCCGATGGAGAGCGGAACGCGTCGGTCGCGGACGACGGGACGACGCGCACGTAACAACCGATCACGACTCACAATTCTTCACGTATGCGTCGCAATGTCCAACGACAGCGAACGGAGACCAGATCGATTCGGAGCAGCGTCCAGATTTTGCTCACCGTCAGTGGGATCGTGTTCCTGCTGGCCGGGCTAGTACTCGCTGCGAGCGGTGCGTCCGTCAGTAGCGCCGTCGGATCGGTCACTGACCGATTCGACGACTCGGATCAGCCGGCCGACGACGGCATCGAGCCGTCGGATGACAGCGCTGCGGACGCCGGCAGCGGGAACGAAACCGACGAGACCAGCGGCGAGAACGACGAAAGCGGGGATGGGACCGTTACTGACGGCGAAGGCGACAACGGTGACAGCGACGAGAGCACCGCTGACGGTGGGGAGAGCACCGACAGCGATGACGGCGAGACGGACGGGGATCGCAGCGACGGCGATACCGATGGCAACGAGACGGACGGTGATAGCGACGGAGGCAGTGGCGACGGCGATGATGGACCGCACACGGTGACCGTGACCGTGGAAGATCGGGACGGGAACGCGATCGCCGGGGCCAACGTCAGCCACAATGGGACTGTCGGCAATGGACAAACGACCGACGGCAACGGCGAGGTTGCCTGGGAGGTCGAGAACGGAACCTACGCCGTATCCGCGAACGCGGACGGGTACCTGTCCGCGGAAGACAGCGTCGACATCGACGGCGGCAACGCGTCGCTCACGCTGACGCTCGAGGAGGAACGCGACGGGTCGGGAACTGACGACTCGAGCGACGACGGGAGCACGGTGACGTTCGTCGTGGAAGACGGGAACGGCGAACCGCTCGACAACGCGACCGTTGCGCTTGAGCGGGAATCGCCGAGTCTGCAGGGGAACGAGCGGAAGACCGTCGATCGGAACGGTGAGGTCGACTTCGAGCGCGAGGACGACGAGTACACGTTTACCGTGATCGTAGACGGGACCGAGTCGGACGAGCGGACCGTCGATGTCGATGGTGACACGAGACGGCGCGTGACAGCGACGACTGATCGCTAGGGACGGGTCGGTCGCGGTTCGCTGCTCGTTGTCGCGGTTCGGAACGCCGGTCGTCCCGTCGGCATCACCGACCGCCTCGAGCGCCGAGTGACGCCGGCCCGTTTCCGTGCCGACGGCACCGCCGTCTCGAGCCCTAGTTCGTCAGCCCATTACTGTCCTCTCGGCGAGCGCGTTCGCTGAACGGCGATCGCCGGATCGACCGTGCGGGCGTCGCCACCGAGCGCGCGGCTCCGCCCCGTGGGATCGCCCGGCGTTGACTGTCCGGCCGCGGTCGCAACCACGACACTCCCGCCCCCGCGAAGCGGGATACCGCTGATCTCTCGAGCGGTGTGGTATCGTGTACTCGCTGTACGAGTGGGGGCCTCGGTTCGGAAGAGCAACGGCAGCGCTCGGGGTTCGGCCGTCACGGTACCGGTTCGAGAATCGGCGTTCTTCGTTCGAACTGATGCGTCAAAAAGGCGTTATCCGGCGGGCGGGACGGTCATTCGACCGTGACGCTCTTCGCGAGGTTGCGCGGTTTGTCGATCGGGCGCTCGAGTTGCGTCGCGGCGTGATAGGAGAGCAACTGGAACTGGACGTTCGCGAGCAAGCCCGCCCAGACGGGATGGGTGTCGGGAACCGGCAGGTGCGCGTCGGCGACATCGGCGAGGGGCTGCTCGTCCGGACCGACGGCGACGATCGGCGCACCGCGAGACTGGGCCTCGATCGCGTTCGTCTTCGTCTTCTCGTCGTCGTCGCCGCCGGTCGCGACCGCGAACACGGGCGTGTTCTCGGTCACGAGCGCGAGCGGCCCGTGTTTCAGCTCCCCGGCAGCGAACCCTTCGGCGTGCTCGTAGGTGATTTCCTTGAACTTCAACGCGCCCTCGAGCGCCACCGAGTGTCCGAGTCCGTGCCCGATGAAGAAGTACGAGTCGCTGTCGAGCAGTTTCCGTGCGAGCGTTTCCGCCCGTCCCGTTTCCAGGACGGTCTCGACGTGCGCTGGAAGGGCTTCGAGCGCCTCGAGCATGGCCGCTCGGTCCGCGACGGGAGTCGCGTCCGGAACGTCGTCGGCGAGACGTTGGCTGAGCAGGGCGAGCGTGACCGCCTGCGAGGAGTAGGTCTTCGTCGCCGCGACACCGACTTCCGGGCCGGCGCGGATGTAGACGGCGTCGTCGGTTTCGCGTGCGGCGGTCGAGCCGACCACGTTAGTGACGGCGAGCGTCCGCGCGCCACGAGCAGCCGCGTTCCGGACCGCGTCGAGGGTGTCGGCGGTTTCGCCGCTCTGCGTGACCGCGACGACGAGCGTGGTCTCATCGACCGGTCCGGCCGTGGATTCGTACTCGCTCGCGCGGAGGACGTCGGCCTGCACACCCGCCTCCCGCACTAACTGCCCGCCGTACATCGCCGCGTGATACGACGTCCCGCAGGCGACGAACTGAACGGACTCGATACCGTCGAACGAGCCGGGGGGAAGGTCCTCGAAAGCGACGTTCCCATCATCGATCCGACCCTCGATCGTGTTCGAGAGGGCCGTTGGCTGCGTCTCGATCTCCTTGCGCATGTAGTGGTCGTACTCGCCTTTCCCCGCATCGTCCGGGTCCCAGTCGACGGTGTCGACGGATCGCTCGATCCGTGTGCCGTCGAGATCGGTGATCCGGTAGGCGTCCGGCTCGAGAACGACGAGATCGCCGTCCTCGAGATAGATCACGTCGTCGGTGTGATCGAGGAACGCCGGCACGTCACTGGCGAGATACCACTCCTCGTCGTCGAGTCCGAGGACGAGCGGGGAGCCCTTTCGCGCCGCGTAGACGCGCTCCTCGCCGTCGACGATCGCGGCGATCGCGTAACTCCCCTCGAGCGTGTCGACGGCCTTCCGGACCGCCCGCTCGGTGTCGTCGGTCGACTTCAGGTACTCGTCGATAAGGTGCGGGATGACCTCCGTGTCGGTCTCGCTCTCGAACTCGTGGCCCCTCGCGGTGAGGTCCGCCCTGAGTTCGTCGTAGTTGTCGATGACGCCGTTGTGGACGACCGCCACGTCACCTGCCGTATCCGTGTGCGGATGGGCGTTCTCGTCGGTCGGCGGGCCGTGGGTGCTCCAGCGGGTGTGTCCGATCCCCATGTTCCCGTGGGGACGGCCGTCGAGCGACGACTTGAGGTCGGACACTTCGCCGGACGTCTTGTGGACCGTGACGCCGGACCCGTTCTGGACCGCGATCCCCGCCGAGTCGTAGCCGCGGTACTCGAGGTTCTCGAGGCCCGAGAGGAGCGTCTCCGCCGCGCTGCCGCGGCCGATACGCGCGATAATACCGCACATCAGCGCAGCACCTCCCGGGCAGCGGCCGTCGACCGCGATGACCCGCCGACCGGACGGCGGCCGACATCGCCGCCGATGGTCGTATCGGTCGTTTCGAGCCGGTTCGAGACCGCTGCCTGAACTGCAGTACTGGTTCGTGTCATTGGTATCTCGACCCCGTCCGACGGTCCTGTCGACGGCCGGGGCGTCGTTCCCACGACGTGTGACAGCGGCCATTACTATAGCACGAATAAGTCGGTACTGCGAATACGACGGTCGCTACCGGCCGTATAATCCCGCGTTCGACCCTCGGAACGCCACGTTCCGACGCGACGGGTGCGTCCGACGTGCCAGCCTTCTCGCCGTAAGCGGCGGGATTTCCGACTCGAAGAGACCGAGCGGCCGCCCCGGTCCGATGCTCGAAGGGTGGCCAGGGACGGCTGACTGCCCCCTGTGGAGACGTTTCCAGGGTCGCCATAGCGTTCCTGCTCCATTGACCGTCGTCCGACGATCGACTCGAGACGGGCCAGCGGCGGGGATATTCCTCGCCGACGAGAACTGCGCTGGATGCGAGCGATGTGGCGGTGGGTAAAAAAGGCGATGTGACTGGTGGGTGAACGGCGGTCGGGTCGTGCCTACTGAACGCGGGCCTCGATTTCGTCCGTCGCCTGCTCTCGAGTCGCCGGCCGATCGGCCAGCGTGATGACGTTCTCCCGACCGACCGAGCGTTTCTCGATCGTGCCGTCGGCGTGCATCCGCGAGCAGATCCGGCTCACTTTCGACTTCGACCAGCCGGTCCGCTCGGTAATTCGATGCTGGCGAATCCGACCGTGATTCGCGATGAGGAGTCGGACCACCTCACCCTCGTCGCTCAGAAGCCGCGATGGCGTTTCCGGCGAGAGATACGACTCGTACGCGCGATGGGTGTCCGCTGATGGCTGCTCGGAGTCGTCCCGATCGCCGATCGTGTCCGCCACCAGCGGCAGCGACGACACGTCGATATCGCGATCCGAGAGCGCGGCGGCCATCCGGAGCCCGACGAGTCCGCTGATCAGCAGGAACAGCGCCGCGATCAAGGCGGACTCCCAGAACGACGTCACGCGAAGCAGTTGTATCCAGGACAACGCTCCGCCGGACCGATCGCCGATCCGCGGAACGACCGTTCTCGATGCCATCACGTGCACGTCGTACTGCTGTGTCGGAGCCGGACCCGGATCGGCCAAGACGGTGCTCCGCATCGATGCGATCCGGGCGCTGACTCCGATCTGAGGCGTGGACACCATGATTCGCGTGCTGCAGTCGGTACGCGATCGAGTCACGAGCGTCGCGACGTCGCCGACCGCATCGGGGATGCGATTCACGCCACCTTCATTATACAGCAGTACAGGCGGGGTTAACAACGTTCTAAGCGCTTGGTCGGCCGCTCGTCCCCGGACCGCCGACTCCGCCAGCGGCGCGTCCGCCAGCCACGAGCCGATCGGGTTCGCTCCCGCACTCGTTTATTCGCGGTATAGTAAACCACCGCCACCGACTCGTCGGTTCCACGGGACGCCCCGCCGATCGCGGGTGCACCGATTCCGGAGTGACCGTTGCACGCGGTTGTGCGACGGGGCAGCGACAACGCATCACCCATGACCACGATAATCAGCGATACGGAGACGCGAGCCGACGATCGGGAGAGTGACCAGGACGCACGACAATCGAGCCCCGGCGGCGGAACCGCCCTCGAGCACTCGAGCGCACAGTCGACGCATGCGGCGACGATCTGCGTCGTCGGATTGGGATACGTCGGGCTCCCGCTCGCAGTCGGGTTCGCCCGGTCGGACTACCGCGTCATCGGCTACGACGTCGACGACGTGACGGTGGGTCGACTACAGGAGGGTATCGACACGACCGGCGACCTCTCCGACGACGCAATCCAGGACGGTGACATCTCGTATACGACCGATGCGACCGAGATCGGCGCGGCCGACTACGTCATCATCGCCGTTCCCACCCCGATCGACGACGATGATCGGCCGGACCTCGGCTACGTCGAGAGTGCGGCGACCACCGTCGGATCGAAGATGGATCCCGGGACGACGGTCGTCCTCGAGTCGACGGTCTACCCCGGCACGACGCGCGAGACGGTCGTGCCGGCGCTCGAGGACGCCTCCGGACTGACCGCGGGTACGGACTTCTTCGTCGGGTACTCTCCCGAACGCGCCACGCCGGGCGACGCGGACCACGGTCTCGAGGACGTCGTCAAAGTCGTCAGCGCGCAGAACGAGGCGGTGCTCGAGGACGTGGCGACGTTGTACGAATCGATCGTCGACGCGGGCGTCCATCGCGCTCCGTCGATCGAGGTCGCCGAGGCCTGCAAGGTCGTCGAGAATGCCCAGCGGGACCTCAACATCGCGTTCGTCAACGAACTCACGATGGCGCTCGACACCATGGACATCGACGGCCGGGCCGTCCTCGAGGCCGCGGGTACGAAGTGGAACTTCCACGACTACCAGCCGGGGCTGGTCGGCGGCCACTGCATTCCGGTCGATCCGTACTTCTTCGCGTACCGGTCGGCTCAGGAGGGGTTCGACCCCGAACTCATGCAAACGGGCCGGCAGGTTAACGAGTCGGTCCCCGACCACGTCGCCGAGCTGACGATCAAGGCGCTCAACCAGTGTCACAAGACGCTCCGCGAGAGTCGCGTCCTGGTGTTGGGGCTGGCGTACAAACCGGACGTCGGGGACATTCGAAGCTCGAAGATCGGCACCGTCATCGACGAACTGCAGGAGTACGACATCGACGTCGAGGGGTTCGATCCGTTCGCTGACGACGAGGCGGCCCGGGAGTCGTTCGGCATCGAGATCCAGGATCGACTCTCGTTCGAGGGCTTCGACGCCGTCGTGCTCGCGACGCCTCACGAGGAGTTCGACCACCTCGATCTCGAGGAGGTCGCCGACCAACTCGCCGACGAGCCCGCACTGATCGACGTGACCGGCGCGATCGACGACGGTATCGCCGCCGACGCGGGACTCGCCTACCGGAGGTTGTGACGCGATGCGAGCCCAGCGACGTGTCTCCGACGGATCGGTGGCCCGGGCGGAACATCCATCGCCGTCGCCGCCGGCCGCCGTCTCGAGCCGCCGGCCTGTCGCGGAGGTGGGTCGACGATGCGGGTAATGATAACGATCCAGCACCCAGGTCACGTCCACTTCTTTCGAAACCCGATCGCGGAGTTGAACGCGCGAGGCCACGACGTTCACGTCTTCGCTCGCGAGAGCGGCGTCGCCGTTCGGCTCCTCGAGGCGTACGACATCAATCACGAGGTCGTGGCCGGCGACGCCGACTCGCTGGCCTCGCTGGCGGCGGTGCAGGCGACGTACGAACTCCGACTGCTACGGCGAGCGCGGCGGCTCGATCCCGACGTGATTACGGCGATCGGCGGCGTCGCCGCCGCCCACGTCGCGTCGCTGACGGGAGCGACGAGTCTCGTCTTCTACGACACCGAGCACGCGACCCTCATCACGAACCTCGGCTACCCGTTCGCGGACGTGATCGCCACGCCGGCGTGTTATCGGGACGATATCGGCCCGAAACAGGTGACGTACCCAGGCTATCACGAACTCGCCTATCTCCATCCCGAGCGGTTCACCCCCGATTCGGCGGTGCTCGAGGAGGTCGGGCTCGCCCCCGACGCACGGTTCGCCGTCGTCCGACTCAGCAGTTGGGACGCCACCCACGATGTCGGCCACGGCGGTTTCGACGATCCCTGCGAGGTGGTCGACCGACTCGAGGACGCGGGCCTGCAGGTCCTGCTCACGGCGGAGGGAGAGCTCCCGGCCGCCCTCGCGTCGTACCGGTTCGAGACCTCGCCGACCCGGCTGCACGACCTGCTCGCGAACGCCAATGTCGTCCTGAGCGAGGGGGCGACGACCGCAGCGGAAGCCGCAGTGCTCGGCACGCCCGCGGTCTACGTGAACCCGCTTTCGCTCGGCTACACGACGGAACTCGAGGCGGAGTACGGTCTGCTGTTCGAATACGACGGCGATGCGAGACACGCGCGCGGGCTCGAGAAAGCCGTCTCGGTGGTCGAGGAACCCGCCGACACGTGGGGACGGCGTCGCGAGCGCCTGCTCGCCGAACGGATCGACGTCACGGACTACGTCGTCCGGCAACTCGAGACGCTCGCGCAGACGCGTCCCGCGGGACGATCGATGCCTGGAGCAGAGGGAGATCACTGATGAAGGTCCTCCAACTGGTCACGTCACCGCGGCCTTTTTTCGACCAGCAGGTAGCCGCTCTCGAGGCCCGCGGCGTCGACTGTACGGTCCTCGAAGCCCCTGGCGAACACAGCGGGGCGTCGGGCCGGTCGGCGGTGGAGTACGCCCGCTTGTATTCGAAACTCCTCTCAGAGGTCCGATCGACATCGTACGACCTGGTGCACGCGAACTACGGGCTCGTTGCCCCTTTTGCGCTTGCCCAGCCGACACGACCGGTCGTCGTGACGCTGTGGGGAACCGATCTCATGGGCGAGCAATCGTGGCTCCGATCGGTCAGTCGCCACGGTGCCCGCCGGTCGGATGCCGCGATCGTCCCGAGCCGAACCATGGCACGCGAACTCGCGGCCGACCACCGACTGATCCCGTTCGGCGTCGACACCGATCTGTTCCGACCGATGGCTCGAGTACGCGCGCGCGAGTACGTCGGCTGGGAGACCGACCGTCCGGTCGCACTCTTCCCGTACGACCGGACTCGATCGGTCAAGGACTTTCCACGCGCTCGCCAGCTCGTCGAACGTGCGGACGTCGATGTCGATCTCCGAACCGTCTCCGGCATCGCCCACGAGACGATGCCGTACTACATGAACGCGAGCGACGTCCTGCTGGTCACGTCGAAACGCGAGAGCGGCCCGATGGTCGTCAAAGAAGCCGCCGCGTGTAACCTGCCGGTCGTCTCGACGGACGTCGGCTTCGTCCGCGAAACGGTCCGCGGCGTAACCAACTGCGTCGTCAGCGACAACGACGGGGCGCTCCTCGGCGGGCTCGAGCGGGCCGTCGAAGACGGGGGGCGCTCCGACGGCCGCGATACGGTCGACGGGCTCGCCGTCGAGTCCCTCGGGGAGCGCCTCCACGGACTGTACCGCGAGCTGTTGGGCCGAGAGGAAGCGCTCGGGAATCCGACGGAGGTCAGCAATGACGTATAGATCGCTGTCGGAGCTGCGACCGCTGCGTCTCGACACCGTCGCGGCGATCGGCGGCGTCCTGCTCGCGGCGGTGCTGTTTCCGCTGCGGTTTCTCACGTCGCAGATTTATCTCAACACCGTTCCGGTAATCCTCGGCACCGCGTGTACGTTGTATCTCCTTTCCCTGTATCAGCGGGACGACCCCGGGGCGTTTCCGACCCTGCCGTCGGCGATATCGATGGCGCTCCCGAGTGCCGTCCTGGTCGGACTCACGGGGCTCGTGCTGCTGACCGTCGTTCAGGGGGCGCGAACGCACCTCTTCTTCGGACTGGCGAGCGTCGTCGGGACGCTCGTCATCGGCCAGATCGTTTTCGTGAGCGATCGCGACCTCCATCCCGGCCTGCTGCTCCTCCAGATCGTCTGCTTCGCGTTCGTCTTCCGGTTCACCGCGCTGTACGCGACGCCGGGATACATCGGGATCGATATCTGGACCCACCACGAGTTCATCGACGCGATTCTCGCGGACCAGTCCCTCGGCGCGATCTCCCACGACAAACACTACGGATCGCCGTTTTACCACCTGTTGGTCGCCGCTTCGTCGCTGCTGTACGACGTTCCGATTCGCGCCGCGCTGTACCTCTCCGTGGGCCTCGTGATGCCGCTCTCGGTCCTGCTCGTCTACGCGACCACGAACCTACTCGTCTCGCCGCGATGGGCGGTGCTGGCAACGGCATTGTACGCCTTCGCGAGCCACGTCGCGAGGTGGGGAATGCACCTCATCCCCACGAGTCTGGGGCTCGTCTTCTTCCTCGCGATGTTGTACGCGTTACTCCGAGTGATGCGGATCGAGTACACGATCCGGGACTTCTCGCTGCTCCTGCTGTCGAGCATCGCCGTTATCCTTACCCATCAGGTCTCGACGTTCATCATGCTCGTCCTGTTGCTCGCGGCGTTTCTCGCACAGTTCGTGTTCGTGATCGGCCCGCTCGGGCTCACGCGCCTCGACGCGAGCGTCTTCCGGACGAAAAAGCCGGTCAACCTCGTCGGGCTCGTCGTGTTCAACCTCGGCCTGACGATCTTCGTCTGGTCGCTGACGCCGTATCGACAGGACTCGTTCCTGGCGACGGTCCTGAGTTACTTCACGCAGACGCTCGAGGAGAGCGCCGGATTCCTCAATACCGCGGGCGACTCGTCCGACGGGGCCAAAGCGGGGGCCGAGGCCGCGCCAACGCTGATCGAACAGCTCGTCCCCTACGTGGACACCCTCGGGTTCCTGCTCCTGCTCGGTGCGACGTTCGTGGGCTGTCTGTACGTCGTCCACAGGCGACGCGCCGAACAGTCGGTGTTCACCCTCCTGCTGGCGGCGGCGTTCATGCTGGTGTTCATCCTCGGACTGCCGATGTTCGGCATTCGGAGCTTCATTCCGACGCGCTGGTTCGCGTTCCTCTACGCACCGATGGCAGTCCTCGGGGCGATCGGCGTGCGGACGCTGCGGGGGAACATGACGCCGGCGCTGGTCGCCGCCGTGTTGCTCGTCGTCGTGCTCGTCTATCCGGGCGCGATGGTCCTCGCCGCCGAGAGCAACGCCGAAAACCCGGTCTTTTCGACCCAGCACGAGCGCCTCGCGTACGACGAATCGGAACTCGCCGCCGCCGAGTCGATCGGTGAACTGACCGGTTCGCCTCAGGGAGAGGAGATCCGTCCCGATCAGCAACTCCACACCGATCATCCGTATCAAACCCTGTTCAGTCGGACCGGCGCGTATCCGTCGACGACGACGGCTACGGTTCCCGAGGACGGCGTCGCGAACCACGGCTACACGGTCTATCGATCGGCACAATCGACCGAGGCGACGTACGTCACGGACGGCGACGGGAACACGCGGATCGCACACCTCTCTCGAGGCCAACTCTGTCGCCCGGATCAGGCCACGGTCTACACGAACGGGGACGTGACGATGTGTACGCCCTCGCCGGCGAGTAACTGATCGGCCGTCGGCCTCGACGTCCGGCCATCGTTTTTCGGACCGCCGTGGTCGATTCCGATCGTGAGTGGCCCGATAGAACTGTCCCGACCCGTGCAGGTCGCCGACGACCGACCGTCGCTCGGTTGTCTCCTGCCCTCCGTCTGGATGTCCGGGTGACTCCTCGATGCTGACACGCCAGCCACGCATTCTTGTGTTCGAGACGACGACCGCCACCGTTCACCGTACGGTTCTCGAGGCAACCACGGTCGGAGCCGCGTCACGGCTCGGCCGAGACCGTCATTCCGACCGTATAAATCCCGCTTCGACGGCAGTTAGTCGCCGATCAGCGGTGCTGTCGGGCGCGCAGCAGCCGCCAGGCGTCAGCGAGGATGGGCGCGCCGTCGAACAGCCACAGCGCCAGAACGGCGAGCCCCAGCAGGGACTGGAACACGATCTGCACCGTCAGCCCACCGGTGAGGAGTTGGTGCACGTATCGGACGAAGTATCGAACGAAGTGATCGAGGAACCCACCGTGAGACGTCGCTGGCGGCGATGCGATCGGCCAGAGGACGGTCCGAAGGTCGACGCCCCGTCCCCTGAGCAACTGGCTGAGCATGTCCGCGATCGGGTGTGAGAGGTACGCGAGCGCGAAGGCACCGCCAGCGGATCGGACCCGCTCCCCCCGCCAGGCGGCCACCGCGTATACCGCGAGGCACACGAACGGAGCGACGAACAGCGAGTGTCCGACCGAGTAGCCGCTTTCCGTGAGGCCGGCCGTCCAGGCGAGCGGTTTGTCGACGAGATCCGGGAGCTGTGACCCGACGGCGACGGCGATTGCCTCGCGGGCCGAGGGCGACGTTCGAACGACGACGTTCGCCGTCAGCGAGTACAGGACGTACGCGAACGCGAGATGTTCCCACGGCCACATCTATTCCACCTCGATCGGAAGCCGGACGACGCGATACGCGTTGTCGACCGTCGGCTCCGCTGGCGGCTCACCGTCGTACAGCAACAGCGTCAGCCGAAGGTCGTCCCCCCGCATCGTCGGCGTGATCTCGAGGGACTGTCGGTGTGCGACGCCATCGGGAACCGTTGCCGTTCGTCTGTCTACCGCGGTCGATTCGCGGACCGTCACGCCGGTCCCGTCGTCACTCACCCGCTGGAGCAGTACCACGGTCGTGTAGGTCACTTCTTCGTGTTCCCGGTTCGTAATCGTCGCCTGCAGTTCCTGCCGTTCTCCCGCGGTATAGGTCGCATCGTACATCGTTTCCGTGTCGCCGGTAACGGTCCGTGAGTCGACCGACAGTTCCGTGAACCCGTCGTGCTGTGGCGGGTTCGCAAGGGCGAAGCCACCGCTTGCGAGCAGGAGGACCAACCCGAGTCCGATAGCGACGTTGTACGGTCGGTAGCCGGATCGCTCGTACGGACTCGGACGCCCTCGAGTGAAGAACGGAGTGACCGACGAGAACGAGGGAGTGAACCGCCGGGCCGGCGGACAGCGGTACCGAGCGCCGATCGCGAGGAGAGCGAGGACGACAGTGATCACCGCCAGCCCGGAAAGGACCGGTTCAAGCGTCACACCCCAGGGAGTAACGGTTGCAAAAAGGGTGATCGCGGGCACGATCGCGACACTCAAGACGACTGAAAGGACCGTTCGCTCGATCGCCTCGAGTCCACCGCTGACCAGTACCGGACTGCCCAGGCCGGCCTTCTCCTCGTCGAAGCTCCGGTAGTCGTCGTTCGGTTCGTCCGGAAAGAGGGCCGAGACGAGTGCATACCCGGGCAGAAAGAGAACGAGCGGAATCGTCACCGCTATTCTCACCACCCCATGGCCGCCTGCAAGAATGCCGAACGTGAGGACGCCAGTGACTGCGATGGCGACTGCCAGGTCGAAGAACCACCAGTGGGTGTCGCTCATTTCGTCGTCCTAGGGGACAGTGGCGGTTTATTATCGCCGAGATAAGCCCCGATTCCACGGGTCGATCCGACGGCCTGCTGACGGCGAATTATAATGATCTCGACACAGATTCCGCTTAAGTCACTTTCGCCCGTTCTTGAACGTCATCGAATCCGGAATGATCGTAAACTCGGAATGAACGTCTGAAATACACACTGGTACTTTTCTCGAAATAAATGCCCTATCTGATTTCCTCGAATCGCTTTCTAATGCACTATAGCTCTCGATATCCGGAGATAAAAATAACGAAAAGGAAGATCAGATATCGTGAAAATATCTAAACCGTATCGTTCCAGAATACACGATATCTATCCTTTATTACCCACTTCTGAATAGGGGGGATTGGCGCAATGAAAGCGAAACATATCAGCTCCGAAGAGAAGGACGAGGCGGATGTGATCGACGACGATCAGGGCGCGGATGAGGACGCCGATTGCCTCTCCGAGGAGCCTGCGTTTTCGAAGGACGAACTCTTTCATCTCCTGCAGAACGAACGCCGTCGGATGGTTCTCCGATATCTCAGGGGCACTGAAGGGCCCGTACGCATGCGCGACGTTGCGGAACAGGTCGCGGCGTGGGAGCACGAAACCACCGTCGAAGATCTCACCTCGACACAGCGCCAGCGCGTCTATATCCCTCTCTATCAGTCACACCTCTCCAAACTCGACGAGGCGGGCCTGATCGAGTACCAGCAAAACCGCGGGATCGTCGAGCGAAAACCTCCCGCCGATCGAGTCGACAAGTACCTCGAGGGGGAGTCGACCACGGAGTCGGCGGACGAGGAGCGATCCGAGAACCCGCAGTGGGACGATTACTATATCGGCGCGACGGTCGTCTCCTACGCCATCCTTCTCGGTGCAGTGATGGAATTGCCGTTCACCTCGTTGCTCTCGGGGATCGGCCTGAGCGCGCTCATCCTCGCGCTCTTTACCGTGCTGACGATCAGACGCCTCGTCGATTGACGGCCGCCGCGGTTGTCCACCGACGCAGAGAAATCAGCAAGCGAAGCCGTCCGTTACGAAATCAAGACGGAAACCGAGACGAGCGTGAGAAAGACGAGCAACAGTCCGATCGAAATCGTTGCGAGCATGGCCGGCGAGACGCGTCGTTCCTCGCCCGTCCGAGCGGTGGGCCGCTCGATCAGGCCTTGCGTTTCGTCGAACTCGATGGCCCCCGACGCGTCGAGTGCCGGCAGGCGGTCCCGATGCAGTCGCTCGTGGACGAGTGCCCACGTCTCGATCGGCGGGTTGGCCGGCTCGATCAGCTCGTCGGTGACTTCGTCGACGGTCGCGGGCGTCCGCATCTCGTCGAGGATATCGACGAGGGCGTCGTCGGAGTCCGGAACGAACGCCGCGACTCGAGTCTCGATGTCCGGTTCCACCGGGATCTCCCTCCCCGGGTCGTGGACCATCGTCACTCCGGGGTCCGTATCGGAACCCACAGGACACGCATCGTCGGAATCGGACGAAGAGTGCAACCACGGCGGCGTCAGACGCATATTCCGCGGTTAAACACCATGGTATATAAGACTTCCCACGGTTTATCGCCTGTAAACGGAATAAATGCCACGGAGAGCGGTTTTCGCGGACGACGCTCACGTCACCGCTCGTCCGAGTCGCCGACTACCCGAACGTGTTAGCGGCCGTCCGTTTCGGCGACCGGAGCCACGGCTGGAGTCGCGCCTGTGAGTCCCAGCACTCGAGCCATCCGCGCAGGTCGGTGAGCCTGAGTTTGTACCTGGCTGGCAGGCGATGGACGTGCTCGAGGTCGCCCAACAGCCGCCGATCGAAGTCGTGGCGCTCGAAGAGCGCCTCGCGGTCCGGCCACGGCGGTTCGAACGACGGGAGAAACGGCGTCTTCCGACGAACGAAGCCTTCGATCTCGTTGAGCAGCGTCGAATCGTGCGGGCGGTCGGGCGGGCGGTGTCGCAGGATGTCGTCGTCGATCCGGTTACACGCACGGAGGAACGTGTCCGTCGTTCGGTCCGCCGGCGGCGTCAGGAGGTGCCAGTCGATCAGGTCGCGGTCCGCCGCCAGAAACGAGGTTACGAAGTGATCGGACAGGTGCGTATGGAACGGCATCGACGGCTGATTCGCGATGCCACAGCAGGAGAGTGCGTTCTGGACCGACCCCGCTCGATCCCGTCTCGCCGCGAACTCGTCGGCGAGAGCGTCCCTGACGAACGCGTCCGGGTCCGCGTCGAACGACGTTCGCTCGGCGAGTGCACGGCTGGCCTCGCGGCTGTAACCCACCTTCTCGAGGAGCGCCTCGACGGGGGCCGGGTCCGGATCGAGCCGCCCGGTTGGAACGCGTTTGTCGAGGACATCGACGGTCTCCGAGGCCGTGAAATGGCCGCGGAAGAACGTATCACAGAGGAGGCCGTGATACATCGTGTCGACCTCGATTTCGTCCGTGTAGCCGGCGTGGTGGATATGCAGGGATTCTTTGATCCCCTGTGAGTAGCGAACCTTCGACTCGTCGGGCCGGAGATAGCGCTCGTCCGGCGGGAAAGCAGTGTGGCTCGTACCGTACTGGGCGGCGACCGATCGCGCGCCGCGGACCTCCTGTGCCTCGAGTGAGCCCACCGTGTAACTGCGGTCGATCGCGTCGACTCGCGAGAGGAGGATTCGCGAGTCATAGCCCGCCGAGAGGAGCACGCCCGCTCGACCTGGGAGCGCCGCCCGCCGTCGAAGCGCCCCCTCGAGTCGCTCGGCGAGTTCGTCGACCGGATCGAACTCCGCGGTGGACTGCGGATCGTAGACGAATCGATCGAACGACTCGACCGACGCGGACGTGAGCAGGCTGTCGATCGGGAGTCGACGGAGTTCCGCGACCGCAGTCTTCTCGCCCAGGATCACCCCGAGATGGAGGAACTCGAGGACGCCGTCCCGGGAGAGCGTCGGCTCCGCGATCGTACGGCCGATCGCGGCGGCGTCGGTGCCGAAGACGCGGGTCCCCGGATCGTCGGTATAGAAACACTCCCGGGACCGAACGGGGTCAGTAGCGACGAACGCATCGTCGCTCGACTCGGCGTCGACCACGGCCAGATATGACCCGTTGAGGCCCGTCAGCGCCTCCCGTCCGTCCACCGCGTAGCGCTCGAGGAGCCAACGCGCGGCGTTGGATTCGTCGCCGGGGACGTACGCCTCGCCCCAGACGAGACAGCACCCCTCGTCGCCGGTGTACGCGGCGCTCCACCCGGGTGCGCCGAGATCGGAATCCCTGATGCCGACCGTCAGCGTCGGCCCGGCGAGCACCTCGTCGAAGTCGTCGCTGGACCTGAGCCGCTCGAACGCGTCGATACCCCCGAATACACCGAAAAGTTCCCTGTTCATCGTCGAAGACAGCCTCACGGACGGCGTCCGGACGGCGGACCGCGTCGAGCGCCGACCGCTCGTCGGTGCCGTACGCCGCCGTGGATTCCCCACCGACCGAGCACTCAATTACTATGCGACCGTTAAGCCCCGAACCGACGGATTCGGGCCCAGTCGGCCGATCACCGCGCCCGACTATCGGATCTATAATAATGGGATCGCTGTCGGTAGCTTCGGAGCGTCAATGTCACGGAAACGCGCGACGCGACGTCGGTTCCTCGCACTGTCGGGTGCGACCGGAATCGCCGGTATGGCCGGCTGTGCGGATCGGATCAAGTCGGCGGCCGACGAGGTCGGCGGCGATTCATCGGCCGAGACCCCGGGTGGTTCGGACGGCTCCACCCCGGGACTTACCGACGGGGTACCGCCGCTCGAAACCGCATTCGACAGCCGAGACCGGTACCGCAAGCCGGGCGAGTCGTTCGACGACTTCGCCGATCTCGACCGCTGGACCGTCAGCCAGGGATCGGGCGACGCGGACACGGACGTGGTGTTCGACGGCGAACAGAGTTTCAAGCTCCGATCGAACGGCAGCGAGAACATCGTCGCGGAGCGGAGTCTCGAGGGCGAGGACCTGACGGAGACGGATCTCTCCGTCGCGATTCGGACGACGACGCCCCAGCACATCGCGGTCAACCTGCGTCTCGTCGATCAGTTCGGCAGCGAGAAGGTGTACTCGCTCCGGGAGATCAGGTATCGTGCGCCCGATGTCGGCTGGTTCCGGACGAGTCCCGGCGTCTTCCAGCAGGATGACGTCGATCCGTCGCTGGACTATCTCGATCGGCTCGAGATACAGGTGCTCCACTCCATGCCGGAGGCCGAACTCTGGGTCGACGATCTGCGGACCCACGGGACGCCCGAGCAGGGGTACGTCATGCTGAGCTGGGATGACGGGATGCGCGACTACTACGAGACGGCCGCGCCGCTCCACGACGAGTACGGGTTTCCGGCGGTCCAAGCGCCGATCCCGCGATGGGTCGCACAGGGCCGGGACGGAGTCATGTCGCTCTCGGAACTCCAGGAGCGCCAGGACGCCGGCGACCAGATCGTCGTCCACGGAACGCACGACCCGATTCACGAACTCGACGACGAAGACGCGCTCGACGAACGGCTCAGGAACGACAAACGGTGGTATATCGACAACGGCTTCGAAGGGGCGAACTACATCGTCCATCCGCACAACAGTTTCGACCGGACGAGCCTCGAGCGGGCGACCGATTATCACTACTGCGGCGGCTTCAACCAGGCCGGAAACGTCAATACGACGAGCGTCTACGGCTTCGACCCGTTGGCGTTGCCGCGGACCATCGGCCACGATCTCGGGATTTCGAAACGGTGTGTCGATCTCGCCGCCCGGCACAACCAGTGTACGATCCTGAACTTCCACACGTTCGACGCCGACAATACGATGCCCACGGACGACTACGAGGCGTTACTCGAGCACATCGACAGCGCCGACGTCGAGGTCATCACCTTCGACGATCTCTGGCGGCTACGAACGAACGACCGCTGATTTTCGGCCACATCCCCCGTTCGCAGCCCGCCGACGAGTCAGCAGTTCGTCGAGAGCGTGAGCCGATCGGTGGCGGTCGCTCCCTCGTCGTCGACGACGCGTAACGCGACCGGGTGGTCGCCGGTCCCGTTGATCGGCACCGCGATCGTCTCCCCGGCCTCCTCGAACGGGCCGTCGTCACCGACACGCCACTCGTAGGCCACCAGTTTGCCGTCCGGATCGTGCGACTGCGAGGCGTCGAGCGTGACCGTTGTCCCCGGCTCGAGGGGCGCTTCCGCGGCCGACGGCGGCTGCGTCTCGATCCGGGCGATCGGTGACGCTGTCGGGCTCTCGGCATCGCCATCGGAGCCGTCAACCGGCTCTTCCGACGGCTCGTCGTTGAGCAGGCGTTCCCGCTCGAGGAGTCGGTCGACGATCGCCGTGTGCCACTGGACGCGGGTCTCGAGCGCGATGTCCGTCGAACGGGTCTCCACAAGGAACCCGTCGGCGTCCAAATCTCGGGCGGCCTTGTGGGCGAGCAGGCCGGTCGGCTCGGTATCGGGTTCGGAGAAGGGACCGGTCTGAAAAGCGAGGGCGGGATCGTCGACGCGGGTTTCGGTGACGTACTCGGCGGCGTCCGCGGCAGCGGCGGTCGCGTCGTCGCCGGCCGAGTGGAATATCGCCTGTCCGACGCCGTCCACGGGATCGCCCGCGTAGAGCCCCGTCGACTCGTGGAGATCGATCAGGATGTCGGGATCGGACTCACTGACGACGTCCCAGAGTGCCCGCGCGAGCCGCGTGCCCGGCGTCTCCCCGTCGGGGAACTGCCGATTGAGGTTTGTCCCCTCGTCGTCGGTTCTGGTGCCACGCTCGATCGCGACGGTGTTGGCCTCGGGAATCGTCACGAGCGTCCCGGCGTCGATCGACCAGTCGGCGATCCGACCCGCGGCCGTGTAGCCCGCGACCTCGTTTCCGTGCATGCCGCCGACGACGACGGCCGTCGGACCGTCGGCGGCACCGGTCGTCACGGACACCGTGGTCTCTTCGGCCGTTCCCCCGCGAACGACGATGGAATCTCGACTGCTGTCCCCGGAATCGTCCCGTGCCGTGTCGCTGACAACGCTGGCGACGCCGGTGGTGATAAGCGTCAAACCGCCCGTGGCAGCCAGTACGGATCGCCGTGAGAGTGTATCGCGTCTCATCCGTCCGCCCTATCGTCGGCGGTCGGTTTTACTACGGGAGCGATAACCGGCGAAACCGCGACCGTTTCGCTTCTGCAACGGTCCGCGCCGATGGACTCGGTCACTCCGATCGTTCCGGGTCGGGGTCGATCGGCAGCCGACCGGTGTCCTCACCGTGACCGGACACGCCGACGGAGCGGAATCGCGACGAGTAAGACGGCGAGCGCCGCGACGATCGGTCGCGAGCGCCGCCGAACGCCCGTCCCGACCGCCCAGCAGACGCCGGGATACGCCCGCGGTGACACCGTGGCAGCGCGGACGTGCCACGCGCCGCGCAGGAACCGTCCCTCCGCGAAGTACCGCTTCGCGAGGACGAGTTCGTGACTCGAGTGGATGTCGTACCCCTCGTCCTCGAAGCGATCGATCTCGGCTTCGTACGCCGAACGGTACTGCTCGCTCGCGTTCGCGACGACGGCTGCCGACGGGTGGCCGGTCTCCGCCCGGCGGACGAGCACCTCGTCGACGTAGGCGAGGCTCCCGTGCTCGAGCACGCGCAGACAGAACTCCGGGTCCTGAAACCGGTCGAGGTCCGGGTCGAAGCCGCCGGCGGCCCTGGCGACCGCGGTCCGGACGAGCAGCGTCGAGCCGGCTCCCGGTTGGACGTTGTCCGCGAGGAGTTCGCCGATCAGGTCCTCGTTCCCCTCCCGCGTCGGCTCGTCGTCCCCGCGAGCGAGGACGGCCGCGGCGGCCGACCGGAGCCGGCCGCTCGCGCCGGACAGGTCGTACGCCGAATCACAGTAGACACCGACCCAGTCGCTCGAGCGCTCCTCGAGAACCGCGAGCTGGCGCTCGAGCTTTTCGGGATGCCACTCGTCGTCGGAGTCCAGAAACGCGACGTATTCCCCGCGTGCGTGCTCGAGGCCCGTGTTCCGGGCGACGTTTGCGCCCCGATTGGTCGCGTGTACGACCGGCCGAACCCGCGGGTCCTCGTAGGCGGCCAGCACCGCCTCGGTGTCGTCGGTCGAGCCGTCGTCGACGACGACCACGTCTATGTCGTCGACCGTTTGCTCGAGCGCGCTGTCGATCGCGCTCGGAAGCGTCGCCGCTCTGTTGTACGTCGGGATGATGACGCTGACGCGAGTCATGGCGGCACTTCCGACCCGGCCGGGTTTATTATCGCCCGGCTAAGCGTCGAGGGCCACGGCGACCGGTCGCGTCATCGACCGGTGGCGTCGCCGCGGTCGCGAGTTCGGCGGCCGGTTCGGCGACGAACGCGCTAACGGCCGTATAAGCAAGGGCGAACGGAGCGTCGACGCGGTCGATGACGAATCGAAACCGACGACCGGTCGGAATCGCGGTCGCATCGGCCGGCGCGTTCGAACCGATCGATCGCGTCGAGCACCGCGACGGCTGGATGGCGGCGATCGACGCCGGCGACCACCATGGTGGAGGGGACCGCTGATGTACCGGGGCGCGAGCGTCGGCGTCGTGATACCCGCCTACAACGAGGAGGGGTTCGTCGGCGACGTGATCCGCGAGATGCCCACGTACGTCGACCGAATTTACGCGATCGACGATCGGTCGACGGACGGGACCGGAGCGGAGATCCGCGAGGCTGCGCGGGAGGACGCGATCGAGAACGCTGGACGCGGCGACGAGGTCGGGAAGCGACTCGCGGCCGACGGCGGTGCGTCCGCACTGGCGACCCGGGCGACGGTCGGCGACGCCATCGGTCGGGTCGTCCCGATCGAGCACCGCGAGAACCGCGGTGCCGGCGGCGCGATCAAGACCGGCTATCTCGCCGCGCTCGCGGACGGCGTGGACGCGACGGTCACCGTCGACGCGGACGGCCAGATGGACCTCTCCCGGATGCAGCGGCTTCTCGATCCGATCGTCGCGGGCGACGCCGAGTACGCCAAGGGCAACCGACTCCTGTCCCGGGAGTACCGGGCGGCCATGCCGCGGTTTCGGCTCGTCGGTAACGCGACCCTGACGTTCCTGACGAAGATCGCGTCCGGCTACTGGAAGACGATGGACCCCCAGAACGGGTATACGGCGATCTCACACGACGCGCTCGCGGCGATCGACGTGCCGGCCCTCTACGAGTATTACGGCTACTGTAACGACCTGCTGGTCAAACTGAACGTCCACGGGATGCGCGTCGCCGACGTGGCGATGCCGGCCGTCTACGGCGAAGAAGAGTCGAGCATCACCTACTCCCGATACGTCCCGAAGGTATCGCTGCTGTTGCTGCGCGACTTCCTGTGGCGGTTGCGAACCAAGTATCTCGTACTCGACTGCCACCCGCTCGCGTTCCTCTACCTGTTCGGGGCTGTGACGGTCGCGACCGCCGTTCTCGGTGCCGGGACATCGCTGGGCTCAGCGCTCTCGAGCGGCGGCGTTCCGGCCGTCCGGGTTGCGACGAGCCTGCTGTTGCTCGTCGCGGGAATCGGGTTCCTCCTGCTCGCGATGGTCTTCGACATGGCGGAGAGCGAACCGCTCGAGACGCAGGTTCAATAACGAGACGCGGACACCGGACCGTCCGGTTCGGGCGCTTCGATCCGTCCTTTCGTCCCGCGTCGCGGCGTCGTCGCGAACGCGGACTCGTCTCGCTCGAGAAACGGCACTCACACGCCGGGATCGAGCACGCCCAGTGCGAGCCCCGAGACGAGCAGGGACAGGCCGACGACGAACAGGAGGAGTTGCAACCAGTTACGCGTCGCGCCGTCGCTCCTGCTGCCCGCGATCCGATCGTGGATCGCGTCCGCCGTCGATCCGACCGGGTCCGGAAACGCGGACAGCACCTCGAACGGTTCGGCCGGATCCAGTGCACCGATCAGGAGCGCGAACGTGACGAAGATCGCGAACCCGGCGGGCGGGACGACTGCGAGCGCGAGCCACGGGTTCGAGATCGCCGTCGAGAGGGCGACGATGGGAACGGCCGCGAGGACGGTCGTCAGAACTGCGCGACCGAGCCGGGCGTCCGCGAGCGGATCGAACCCGACGAGTCGAGCGCTCCAGCAGTGGCAGACGAACATCGACCCGTATCCGACGCTGGTCGCGACGGCCGCACCTCGCATCCCATAGCGCGGAATGAGGGCGAGGTTGAGTCCCAGATTGAGCAGCGCCGCGCCGCCGGTGGCCGCGACCGGGTATCGAAGCGTCCCCTCCCCCTGCGAGATCGCGAGAATCGGTCGCGCGAGGGCGAAGCCGAGCGCGCCGGGGAGCAACAGCAACAGGGGCGTGATCGCCGGCTCGGCCTCGGCACCGAAGTAGATGGGAACGGCGACGTCCGCCAGCGCCGCGAGCCCGACCGCCATCACGCCGGTCAGCAGAAACGTATAGCGCGTCGTCCGCGAGGCGAGCGCGGAGATCTTTCCGTAGCGGTTCCGCGACCACAGCTCCGACGTCGAGTGGACGAAGACCGTCTGAATCGCCATCGGGACGAACCAGAGGAACTCGGCGAGCGTCAGCGCCGCCCGATAGTTACCGACCGCCGCGTCCGTCCGGAACCGGTGGAGCATCACGACGTCGATGTGATAGAGCGACATCAGCAGGAAGATCAACGCGATACTCATCGAGTTGAACGCGAACATCTCCTTCCGGGGAAGCTGCGCCGACGGCCTGACGAACACGCACGACAGCGAGACGCGTCGATGGACGAGAACGAGTCCGACCGCGGCGACGAGTACGCTCGCGACCACGTGGCCCGCAAGCGCCCCCATCACGCCGACGCCGACGTAGGTCAGCGGGATCGCGACCGCGACGAAGCCGAGCTTGTCGAGGACCTTGAGCGGTTCCGAGTACCGCTCGAGGCCGAATCCCATGAGCGTCTTCCGTGCGTAATCGCGAAACTGTGCCGAAATCACGAGCGCCGCGAGGACGTAGAAATACGTCGTTAGTTCGGCTCCGAACGCCAGGGCGACGATTCCGGCCCGGGTCGCGAGGACCAGCAGGAGGGCCCCGACGACCGAGAGGGAGACCGCCAGCCGAAAGTAGAAGCCGACGACGTGTTCGCTCCAGTTCGCCGCGGCGCGGTCCTCCGCGAGGAACTTCCGGACGCCGTCGGTGACCCCGGAGCTGACGAAGATCATGTAGATCGCGAAGACGGACAGCAGAAACGCGTACTCGCCGAACGCCGACGCGCCGAGAAATCGGTAGAGCAGCGGCGTCGAAAGTGCGGTGACGACGAGCACGACGACTTTCGCACTGACGACGGAGACGACGCCGCTCGCAATACTTCTGTTCACGGGTTCGCCCCCACACGTTCGAGTCGCCGATCGACAGCACCGTTCGCCGCCGATCGGTCGCGATCCGACGGACTCACTGTAGCAGTACCGGGGCGACAGCGAGGCCTTATTATACAGGAGGTAAACGGCCCCGAAGCGCGATCGAGCCAAGCGCGGGCGCGCGATCGGGAATCTACTCGTACGTGTTCTCCCAGGTCGTAACGCCGCTCGCGCCGAGGTCGCGAATCCCGCCGACCAGCCGGTTCTTCTTGAAGGTCGGATTCGTCGACGACGAGTAGAGGCAGACGGCCTCGTGGTCGGCCGACGACTCGAGCGTCGAGTCACGGACCAGCGTGCCGGACCCGAGGTCGATGTACGGATACTGACTGGCCCGCAGTTCGCTCTGATAGACGGTCAGATCAGCGCCCGTGTTGACGATGGCGTTTCGATCCACGCCGTCGCGGCCGTGCTGTGTGATATCGACGTGACTGAACCGGCAGTCGTCCCGTTCACAGCGAATGCCGTCCCGGAACCCGCCACCATCGCCCGCCCGTCCCGAAATCGTGAGGTGCTCCGCGAGCACCTGTCCGGCACTGCCGCTGTCCCGAATCCAGAGCGGATAGCCGCCCGCGCTTTCGTGGGTGATCTCCGTCTCGACGATCGTCGCCTCGCCGCACTCCGGCGAGATGACGATTCCGTGGTTCACGTCCGGACCCTGCAACTGGAGGCGAGTCGTATCGATCCGCGCGCTGTCGCAGGTGTTCATCACCGAAATCGCATGGCTGGTCGGTTTTGGAGCGGTGATCTCGACGGCGGCACCGTAGATTTCGATGTTGCGGCCGTTCTCGATCCGAATGCCGCGCTGGGACACGTCCTCCGGTCGCGTCGAGTCGACTTCGACCGTCGGCCAGCGAATCTCGCTGTCTCGACCGCCGACGCGGACGTTCGCACCGTTGCTGTTCCGGTAGCGTCCCCCGTGGACGATGATCGTCCCGTCGCCGCCCGCCGCATAGAGACCGTTGTTCGGAAAGCCGCCGAGCCCACAGCGCCTGAACTCGAGTCGGCCCCGGTTCTCGTTCGCTTCGATGCCGATCGGGCCACGCCAGCGGTTGCCCGCGTTCGGTGTGTTGTTCACCCACGCGCCGCCGTCGGGCGCGCGGAACTGTTCGACGACGCCTCGCCCGTCGGGGTCAGTGACGTTGAACAGTCCCGGCCCCCACGTCCCGCTGTCGTGGTAGCCGTTGATCGTCACGTCGCGCACCTCGAGCCGGTCGGCGGTGTAGGCCTCGATCGTCCTGATCCCCGTCTCGGGGGCCGTCTGATCGACGTCGAACCCCTCGAAGCGGAGATGCCCCCCGGGACTGTACGCGACGCCGAGCCGGAACAGTCGATACTGTGGCCCGTCGAACTCGTGGTAGTTCGCCGGGATCAGCGTCGCGTTCTCGCCGACGACGCCGAAGTTATCGAACCCCGTGAACCGGAACTGTTCGTCCATGTAATACTCCCCCTCGGGGAACACGAGCAGCGTATCGTCACGGCGGAGTTCTTCGAGTACGGGCGTGATCGATTCGGTACCGGTGTCGTCCGCTCCCGCCTCGGTGACGTCGACGACGGTGTCGTAGTCGTCGTAATAGTACCCGTACGGGTCCGTGGCTGCGCTGGCGGTCGCGGTCAGCCCGACACCGGCGAGACACGCTGTCACGGCCCCTCCCAGGAACGACCGTCGTGACCGCCTCCACGATATCGATTCGTCGAGAGATGGCCGCCGATTCCGCTCCCCATCCGGCCGAGAACGACCAGCCCCCGTCCCATCCGAACGCTGCAGATTACGTCGATCCGACATTGAGAATCACATCATTGTGAGCCATTCCGGGGTCCAGTATCTACGGATTCGGATAGCAAGCCTTTAAGATCGACAGACGGATCAGCGGTCTCGAGATGGCAGTCACGGTCTCGCGTCCCGGAACGGTTGCACGAACCACAAACGGCGGGTTCGCTCGCGATCGCGCCGGTTTTTCACCGGCCCGGTTCGGTGTTTAACTCCGTGGTAAGCGCCTGCAGTTCGGGAGCAACTGCCTGGGAGCGGCGGTCCCGGCGAGGGCTCGAGCGACCGCGGGCCGGCCGTGCTCATCCGTCCCCGTCGGGCGTTCGATCGTTTTCCAGGGTCGTCGCGATCAGTTCGGAGACGGCGCGCCGAATTCGCTGGGAAACCGCCGAATCCGAGATCCCGAGCCGGTCCGCGAGGTCGTCCTGGGTAGCCTGCCGCGGCACCTCGAAGTAGCCGGCGTAGTACGCCATCGTGAGGATCTCGTGCTGTCGTTCGGTCAGGGAGTAGGTCCGATCGTCGGTCGCCGACGAGTCGTATAACTGAGTCACGCGAAACGAGATGCCGCGATCGCGACAGTGCGTCCGGAACGCGGACAGCGCGTCCCGATCGGGGAGGTGAACTCGTGCCAGCCACCCCCCATCGTCGCTCGTGACCGTGAAGACGAATAGCCCGTCCTCGATACAACGGTCGGGCACGATTTCGAGGTCGCTGTCGACGGCGACGCGATAGATCGCCCGGTTCTCGAACGCCGCGACGCGAGTCGGGTTCGAGACGGTCGGATCGGCGGTCATCGCGTTCTCGAGGGCCGCGCGCTCGTCGCCGAAGGCCGATACGAACCGGAGGCGTCGCTTCCCGGTCGTCGCCCCGTACTCGTATCTGAGCGTCGCGTCCGCACAGCGCGCTATCGTCGGGACCAACGGAAGCTCGTCGTGGACGAGGTGGACTGCTGCGATAAATCCCATTGCGAGATCGATGTCGTACTCCGTCGTCGGGTCCGGTGACCCATACTTATACCGCGGCTAAGCAGGTTGCAACGGTGCGAACGCACCCTCGCCCCGCGATTCGGCGAGTCAGTTCATGTACCCGAGATCGGCCAGTCGATCGGTAACGGCCTCGTCGGTCGCCGGTCGGCTCTCGCCGGTTTCCTCCTCGTATGCGGGGTAGGCCATTGGGTCGATCGGATCGACGATGGGCATGATGCTGCCATCCATCCGGTCGCTGTAGGGGACTCCCATCGCGGCCATGATCGTCGGCGCAACGTCGAAGAGGTGTGCTCCCTCGAGCGCGGCGTCCTCGTCGATCCCATCGCCCGCCGCGACGAAGACGCCCTCGAGCTTGTGGTTCCAGGGCTCGGCTGGGCCGAAGTACTCCCCGTCACCCAACTGTTCGGAGAGCATGTGGTCGAAGTCGGCGGGGATCGTGACGATATCGACCGTCTCCTCGATGTGCTCGCCGTGGAAGTACTGCTCGCGGGGCGCGACCGTCTCGAAGAACGGCTCGCCGTCGGGCGTTTCGACCGCCTGCAGCGCCCGCATGAGTTCCTCGCGGCGTTCCTCGTACTCGTCCGGGGGAACGACGCCCATTGGCTCTCGCCCCTCGAGATTGAGCCGGACGCCGAGCTCGGTTCGCGCACGGACGTACGCTTCTGATTCGGCGAAATCGACCTGTTCGTTCGCCGTCCGGGAGACGCCGCTCGGCGCGTACTCGATCGCGAGGTCGGCCAGTCCGACCCGCTCGAGGACGGTCCGTATTCGTCGCGCGGTGACGCCGAACCGCGCGGCGACCGACGCCGCGCGTGCGATCGGACCGGGCTCCCACGTGTCGTACGCCTCGCCCTCGCGGAGGCGTCTCCGCATCGGCGTCCACGACGGCATGCCCTTGCCGCCGGTCGTCGTCTCGAGGAAGCCCATGTCCCGGAGGTACTCGTTGACCCGGAACTCGTAGCCCTCGTACTCGCCCATGCCGTGATCGCTCACCAGGAAGACGCGGTCCGGATCGCAGGCCGCGAGGATCTCACCGATCTGGTCGTCGGTCGCCTCGTAGACGCGATCGACGTGTCGTTGCTCACCGCTGAACTCGTGGAAGACCGTATCCGTCTTCTGGAACTGAACGAAGCCGAAGTCCGGATCGAACTCGTCGGCGAGATACCGGAACGCCTCGCCGCGCAGTCGGACGAGTTCGCGGTACTCCGCGATCTTTTCGCGGTCGGAGAGCGAATCGTCGTCGCGCGTGTAGGACGGATAGACGCGGTACTCCCCGATCGCATCGCGGACATCGTCGAGAACCCCCGCGGGATGACACGGCGGTTGCTCAGGGCCGAGAAAGCCGGGTATCACCGCCCCGTCGAACTCGTCCGGCGGATGAGTGACCGGTGCGTTGACGATGACGCTCGAGCGGTCGTGGCGGTCCAACAGCGTCCACAGCGGCTGCTCGCGGACGTCGTCGTTGCTCGTTACGTGCCAGTCGTAGCCGTCGTAGCCGACGAAGCCGACCGCGCCGTGCTTGCCGGGATTGACGCCGGTGTAGAGCGACGGCCAGGCGCTCGGCGTCCACGGCGGAATCTGTGACTCGAGCGGGGCGGTTACGCCCGTCGAACAGAGCCGCTCGATGGTCGGAATCCGATCCGCCTCGAAGAGCCGCTCGAAGACCGGCAGACACCCCGCGTCGATTCCGATGAGGAGCGTGTCCAGCCCGTCCGATTCGCTCTCGGTACCCCCGGTCGATGTCGCGTCATCACGGCCAAACCTCCGAGTCATCGTTGTAGTTGTCGTTTCGTAACCCGCATTCCCGTTCGGCCGCTGCCGACGTGCCACGACAGCGGTATCGTTCGTTGCACCACGTCTCTAGACCCAGCGAGGCTGACGGAACACTTCATTATCGCTCCGTTAAGGCCACCAGCGGTTCCCGAGCGTCGCGCTCTGTCGGGTACTGGGGTCGCCGACCTCGCGGCCCCGGGCCAGTGGGTGCGCGGTTCGATTGCTCGGGCTCGTAGCGGGTCATCGGACCACCGGTCACGGTCGAAGTCCCGATACCGTCGCGATCGCCTTTTCGAGGAGTCCGATCGCGTCGGCTTCCAGTCGCTCGGCCCGAAACTCGTCTCGTGCCTCGACCGTGAGATGGATCACCGGCTCGGTATCGCTCGCACGCAGGAAAAACCAGCCGGCACCGACATCGACGTAGACGCCACCGAGCGTGTCGACATCGTCGTACCACTCGTGGGCACACTCCCGAACCTGGTTCATCACGGCGGTTTGCTCCTCGACCGCGACCGACGCTCGGCGGTTGGGGTACGATTCGATGGCCGCGACGAGCGACGATAGCGGCCCGCGATCGGCGACGAGTTCGACGAGTTTGCACGCGGCGAGCGGCCCGTCGGGATACGGCGTCTCGTCCGGCCAGATCCACGCCCCGATCAGATCGCCGCCGAAGACGACGTCCGGCCACGTCGTACAGTCGGCGACACGTTCGTCGCCAACCCCCGTTCGACTCACTGTCGCGCCGACGGTCGCGAGCGCGTCGTCGACGGCCATGCTCGTCCCGACCGGCGCAACGACGATATCGCCGTCGGTCGCAGTTGCCCGCGCGAACAGCGCCAGAAGCGCGTCCCTCGGGACGGCGGCCCCCGTCTCGTCGACGGCCAGCATTCGATCGGCGTCACCGTCGTGCGCGATCCCGAGCCGCGCGTCCGTCGCTTCCACGAGCGACGACAGCGCTCCGAGCGTCTCTCCAGCCGGCTCGCCCGGCCATTCGGGAAAGAAACCCTCTCGCCGTCCGTGTAGCGTCCTGACGTCACAACCGAGCGCCGAGAGCACGCGCGCCGTGATCTCGCCGGCCCCGTCCCCGACATCGACGACGACGCTCGGCGGGTCGGTCACCGAGACGCTCCCGACCAGTTCCGTCGCGTGCCGTTCGATCGCGTCCGCTACCGTCACCGTCGACCCCCTGCCGTCCCGCGGGTGGAGATCGTACCCGTCGCGTTCGACTCGAGCGGCGATCGCAGCCCGCTGGTCGGGATCGAACGCCTTCCCGGACGCCGTCCGGAATTTGAGCCCATCGTCCGGTGTCCGATCGTGAGCCGCCGTGACGACGATCCCCGCGTTCGCGTCCGTTCGCGAGACGGTCCGCGCGATCGTCGG
Organism: Natrinema pallidum; assembly: GCF_005890195.1. Lineage (NCBI taxonomy): Archaea > Methanobacteriati > Methanobacteriota > Halobacteria > Halobacteriales > Natrialbaceae > Natrinema > Natrinema pallidum. The sequence continues at coordinate 2,704,779 of NZ_CP040637.1, forward strand.
CGTCGGTGCGACGCCGACCGCGAGAACGTCCGCACCGCACTCTCGAAGACCGGCGATCACCGCATCGACCAGTACCGCCCCGCTCGCTCGAGCGTCGCGGCCGACGACGACGCGATCGGAACCGTCGGACGCGACGGCGCGACCGACGGAGAGCGCGCGTGCGGCCGTGATCTCTGTCCCGCCCGATCCGTCGATACCGCTTGGACCAACCATAGCGGCCAAATCTGATAGTGAACTGATTATTATGGGGTTGTTAGAACGGGCACAGCGGTGGTTTCGCCCTGGTTCGCACAGTGGCCGCGCGGCCCTCGAGACAGCGTTCGGTGCAGCCCGCCGGTTGCGGCACCCGTCACGCCGACGTGGTCGGCGGCGAAGCGCGGATGACCGTACTCACCGACCCGTCTCGCGCGAGCGGCCAGCCGTCGAACCACGACCCGATTTCTCACCGCCCCTCGATCGGTTCGGGTCCGATACCGATGTCGCCCACTCGTTGGTAGACAGGAGACTCGAGGCAGTAACCGACGGAACGCGGGACGAGGACTGTTCACGTCGTCGGGGCTCGGCGCTGTTCGGGATTCGGTAGGCGTGTGGCACTCATTCGCGCCTCGAGACGTGAGAACCAGCGAGGCGAGTAGTCGAGTGCACGGACACTCGGACCGCCAGTGGACTGTGGCCGGGGACGCGACGATCGAATGGGATCGTCTCGCCGAGAACAAACTGTCGCTTCTGGTGACTGCAGTCGCGGTTGGAGTCGACCCGCGAAGGCTCGAATTCTCACCCTTCTGGGCTCGAATCCGCTGGACGGATTTGTCGCTCGCGGTATTGCTCGCGGCAAAAATAGTCCCGGGCGGATTCGAACCGCCGTCATGGGCTGTCTTCCGTGACGGAACGAACCGAACACGTCCAAAGGCCCATATGATTGGCCACTACACCACGGGACTGCTTACTTCATCTACCGGATAGACTGCCACCGCACAATAGTGTTACTTTTCGTCGTGAGGTGGTGGTGTGTTTCCGATCACCGATGTCAGCCGCGACTCGGACCGAAAACGCTACTCGTCGCGCAGTTCGAAGCGGCGCGTTCCGTCGTGGACACGCGTTACAGGTAGCCTTCCTCGGCCAGCCGTTCGATACCTTCCTCGAGTCGCTCCTCGCTCGCGGCGTACGAGATTCGCGCGTAGCCGGGGGTCCCGAACGCGCTGCCGGGGACCGTCGCGACGTGGGCGTCCTCGATCGCGCCCTCGCACCACGCTTGATCGTCCTCGGCTACCGGCAACATCATATAGAACGCACCCTCGGGGACGGCGACATCGACATCGTGTTCGGCGAGCAGGTCGACGACGAGGTCCCGGCGCTCTTCGAAGGCCGTGACCATCTCCGTGACGGCGGCTTCGGTTTCGAGGGCCTCGAGACCGGCGTGTTGGACGAAGTTGACGGCCGAGGAGACGGAGTGGCTGTGGAGTTTACCGGCCTGATCGATCAGCTCCTCGGGGCCGGCGAAGTAGCCGAGCCGCCAGCCGGTCATCGAGTAGGCCTTCGAGAAGCCGTTGACCGTGACGGTGCGGTCGGCCATCCCCTCGAGCGTGCCCAGGCTCGTCGGCTCGACGCCGTAGGTGATCTCCTTGTAGATTTCGTCGGAGATGACGGTGAGGTCGTGCTCGACGGCGAGATCGCGGACGCCCTCGAGCGCGGCATCGGAGTAGACCGCCCCGGTGGGGTTCGACGGCGAGTTGACGACCAGCAGTTCGGTCTCGTCGGAGACCGCGGCCGCGAGCTCGTCGAGCGCGGGCTCGAGCTGGAAATCGGTCTTGGAGAGGTCGACGCGGGTCAGATCGCCGCCGGCCATCTTGACCATCGCCTCGTAGGAGACCCATGCGGGGTCCAGCAGGACGACTTCGTCGCCGTCCTCGACGAGCGCCTGGACGACCTCGTAGAGGGCCTGCTTCGCGCCGGGCGTGACGATGATCTCGTCCGAGTCGTGCTCGAGGCCGTCGTCGGCCAGTTTGTCGGCGATCGCTTCGCGCAACTCGAGGATGCCGGCGGAGGTGGTGTAGCCGGTGTGGCCGGCGTCCATCGCGTCCTTGCCGGCCGCGACGATGTTCTCCGGGGTCGGGAAGTCGGGTTCGCCGACGCTTAAGTCGACGATGTCTGCGCCCTCGGCCTCGAGTTCGGTGGCGAGCGCGGAGATCGCAAGCGTTGCGGACGGTTCGACTCGGCTGACGCGGTCGGTGAATTCCATCGTCATTGGTGGGAATCTACGGCGGAACTGGGGTCGGGTAGTTCGTCGACGAGATCGAGCGCACCGTCGACGGCGTTCGCGGCGTTCTCGACGCGCTCGCGGGCTTCGGCGGCGGACATGCCGGGGCCGGTCACGCCGAGGGTGACCGGCGTGTCACGCTCGAGACTCACATCGGAGAGTCGCTGTGCGGTGGCATCGGTGATCACCTGATCGTGATCCGTGTCACCGGTGATGACGGTGCCGATGACGACGACGGCATCGACGTCGTCGAGGCGGGCGAGCCGATCGGCGGCCAGCGGCGCGTCGTACGCCCCCGGCACGTGGACCGTCTCGTGCACCTCGGCACCCGCGGCGGTAGCCGCCTCGAACGCCTCCTGCTCCATCTGCTCGGTGATCGGTCGGTTGAATTCCGCGACCACCAGTCCGAGCGTGGTCATAGGCGAGCGGTAGGGAGGACAGGTAAAAGAGGTACCGTTCTCGTGTGACCGACGCGCCCCGTAACGACACACCGCGGTGTCCCGTACGACGCTCGGTCGTCGGGAACGGACGCTCCGAAATCGGGCACTCGGACCACTGGACGGGGCAATCGAGGACGTTCGAGGACGAGTGTCGGGGCGACGGCGGACGCGCGAGCAACGGGTTGAGACGGTTCGAGTCAGCCTCGAGAGCGGGCCGTTTGGGAATTCTTAAGCGCGGGTGTCGACAATCGCCACGCGATGACGACGCTACGAACACCGGGACCGACGATCGGCGTAGTCGGAGGGGGACAGCTCGGGCGGATGCTCGCCGAGGCGGCCGCGCCGTTGGGCGTCGAGGTTGTCGTCCTCGACCCGACGCCGGACTGCCCAGCCGCGCCCGTGGCCCGCGACCAGATCGTCGCCGGGTTCGACGACGAAGCGGGGATCCGCGAACTCGCCGCGCGTGCCGACGTGCTCACGTTCGAAATCGAACTCGCCGACCAGGACGTGATGGATCGGGTGAGCGAGGCCACCGAAACGCCGGTGCACCCGAAGCCGTCGACCCTCGAGACGATCCACGACAAACTCGTCCAGAAACGCGAGCTCGCCGACGCCGGGATTCCCGTCCCGCCGTTCCGCGCGGTCGAGGACGCCGCCGACATCCGTGCTGCGATCGACGACTACGGCGCGCCGGTGATGCTCAAGGCTCGAACCGGCGGTTACGACGGCCGCGGCAACGTTCCCGTCGAATCGAAAGCCGAAGCGGACGAGGCCCTCGAGTCGGTCGCCGGCCCCGCGATGGTCGAATCGTTCGTCGACTTCGAGCGCGAGGTCTCGGTCATCGCGGTCAAGGGCGACGACGAGATCGCGACCTTCCCGATCGGGGAAAACGTTCACGAGGAGGAGATCCTCCGGGAGACCGTCGTTCCCGCACGCTCGAGCGAGACCGTAACCGAGCGCGCTCACGCGGTCGCGCGCGACGTGCTCGAGGTGATGAACGGCCGCGGCGTGTACGGGATCGAACTCTTCGAAACGACGGCTGGCGAGGTGCTCCTCAACGAGATCGCGCCGCGTCCGCACAACTCCGGTCACTGGACGATCGAGGGCGCGCAAACGTCCCAGTTCGAGCAGCACGTACGGGCCGTCCTCGGCTGGCCGCTCGGCTCGACGGCGCTCCGTTCGCCGACGGTGATGACGAACCTGCTCGGCGATGTGGACGACGAGCGGCCCGCACAGCTGCGTGGGCTCGACGAAATCCTCGAGACGCCCGGCGCGAACCTCCACTGGTACGGCAAGCGGCAGGTCAGACCCCTCCGGAAGATGGGGCACGTGACGCTCTCGGCGGGCGATGCTGACGCCTCGCGCGAGGATTTACTCGAGCGTGCGCGCGATCTCGTGGCCGCCGTCACGTTCCGCGCGTAACGCCTTCGGTCCCGGTCGTCACGCTTTCTCGCCTCGGATACCACCGTTTCAAGTCGCTTCCCCGATGACCACCACCCATGAGCGACAGCGTTACCGACCTGATCGACCGACTCCACGACGAAGCCGAGCAGGACCGTCCGACCGAGGACACGCCGGACGTCGGGATCGTCATGGGAAGCGACTCCGATCTCGAGACGATGCTGACCGGCGGGACGCGCCGCGGCGCGTACGATGCCTTCGTGGATGAACTCGGCTTCGCCGAGCAGACCGAGTACGAGTCCCCGCCTGCGGCCCGGTTCACGTTCGAGACGTATGTCACGTCGGCACACCGGACGCCGGACTTAATGACGGCTTACGCCGAGACCGCCGAGGAGCGCGGGCTCGAGGTGATCATCGCGGGTGCGGGCGGCAAGTCGGCTGACCTGCCGAACATGACCGCCTCGATCGCGTACCCGCTGCCGGTGATCGGCGTCCCGGTCCAGGAAAAGTCGGTCGACAGCGTCATCGGGATGCCGACGGGCGCGCCGCTGGTCGCGGTCGACGCGGGCAAATCGTTCAACGCGGCGCTGTCGGCCGCACAAATTCTCGCCCGGCAGCACGAGGCCGTTCACGATCGGCTGGTAGCCTATCACGAGAGCCTGCGCGAGGGCGTGGGAGCGGTCTCGCGAGAACTCCACGACGGCGGCACACCGGCGTTCGGGGATCGAGATCGCTAATTCGGTGCGGTCACGAGCCGCCGGCGGTCGACGGTCGAGAGCCGGCCGGGCAGTCGTTTCGATCCGCCCGTGAAAAACGAATTACCGCCTCGAGGGCATTTCGCGGCCGGTTTCGGGCTCGAATAATAGCGTATTACTGCTCCGTTCACGGCCCGGACGGAGACGGCTAGTATACGGTGATTATTTACGAGGGTCTCCGTTCGCTGAAGTCGCGTCTCGGCCCGTGTTTCCCCGAAAAACAAAGAATCAACCCTTATGTGCGTGCGGTTTGAACCCTCGAACGTTACGGAGATGAATGATTGGATCGCCATCGGGGCGCTGGCGCTCGTCGGGGTACTGATACCGTTCGGGATGATGGCGGTATCGTATCTCCTGCGGCCCACCGTGCCCGAAACGAGCAAACGCGCCACTTACGAGAGCGGCGAGATTCCGACCGGCGGAACGCGCATCCGATTTAATATCCAGTATTACATGGTTGCGCTGCTGTTCGTCGTCTTCGATATCGAGACCGTCCTCCTCTTCCCGTGGGCGGTCGCCTATCAGGATGCGCTCGCGGCGGATATCCCGCTCGTTCGCGCGCTCGGGCCGATGCTGTTGTTCGTCGCCATCCTGCTCGTCGGTCTCGCGTGGGCGTGGCGTACGGGCGCAGTACAGTGGGCACGGACACCCCGCCAGCTGGAAACTGACAGACCATGAGTAGCGAACAACCACGCCAACAGATCTACGACAGCACCGCACCGTCGACCGACACCCGCGACTCGCGTATCGGTGAGGGTGCCGACGATCGCTTCAACTCGAAGCTTCGGGAGGCCTTCGGCTCGACGCCGTTCATTCTCACGAAGTTCGACAAGTTCATGAACTGGGTACGGGGCAACTCCATGTTCATGCTCCAGTTCGGGATCGCGTGTTGCAGTATCGAGATGATGCACACGTACGCGATCAAACACGATCTGGATCGCTTCGGAGCCGGTGTCCCCCGGGCCTCCCCCCGACAGGCCGACGTGATGATCGTCCCCGGGACGATCGTCTCGAAGTTCGGCCCCCGCATGAAGCGGGTCTACGACCAGATGCCCGAACCCAAGTTCGTCGTCGGCATGGGCTCGTGTACGATCTCCGGCGGCCCCTTCCAGGAGGGGTACAACGTCGTCAAGGGTGCCGAGGAGATCATCCCCATCGACATCCACGTCCCCGGCTGCCCGCCGCGGCCGGAGGCGCTCGTCTACGGTATCGCCAAACTCCAAGAGCGGATCCGCAACGGCGAATCCACGCCCGTCGTGGTCAAGCCCTACGAACTCGAGGAGTTCGGCGAGCTGCCGAAAGACGAACTCGTCCAGACGCTCGCCGACGACATCGACGAGGAAGACCTCGTTATGCGCTACAACTGGGCTGATTCACCATGAGTACGGGACTCGAGCGAGAGCCATCGGTCGCGGTGACGGAGGACGAACTCGAGGCGCTGGTCGGTGACCGCGCGCTCGCGCGTGACGATCACCTGAACGCGCCGGGATTCGTCATTCGGCCGGATGCTGTCCAGGACGTGCTGACGGACCTGCGCGACGAGGCCGGCTTCGACCACCTCGCGAACCTCACCGCACAGCAGTACGCCGACCGCTACGAGTCGATCTATCACCTCCGAAAATACGCGGACCCGACCCAGGAGGTGTCGATCGTCGTCCCGACGACGACCGACGACCCGGTCAGCCAGACCGCCGAACCGGTCTTCCGGACCGCCGACTGGCACGAACGGGAGGCCTTCGACCTCGTCGGCATCGACTACGAGGGCCACCCCGACCCGCGCCGCATCCTCCTGCCCGAGACCTGGCAGGGCCATCCGCTCTCCGAGGGGTACGACCAGGAGAAGCCCCAGCTCGTGACCCTGACCGAACACGCCAACCCGGTCCAGCCGGACCACCACGACGACGAGTCGGATACGATGTTCCTGAACATCGGTCCCCACCACCCGGCGACCCACGGCGTGCTCCACATCGAGACGGTGTTAGACGGCGAGACGGTCGTCGACGTCGACCCCGATATCGGCTATCTGCACCGCTGCGAGGAGCAGATGTGCCAGCAGGGGACCTACCGACACCAGATCATGCCCTACCCCGACCGCTGGGACTACGTCTCCGCCGGTCTCCTCAACGAGTGGGCGTACGCGCGCACGGCCGAGGATCTCGCGGACATCGATGTCCCGGAGTACGCGCAGGTCATCCGGACGATGGGCGCGGAGCTGTGTCGGATCGCCTCCCACATGCTCGCGCTTGCGACCTTCGCGCTGGACGTCTACGGCGACTTCACGGCCATCTTCCAGTACGGCATGCGCGACCGCGAGGTCGTACAGGACATTCTCGAGGATCTCACCGGCCAGCGGCTCATGTTCAACTACTTCCGGCTGGGCGGGGTCGCCTGGGATCTGCCCGACCCCCGCGAGGAGTTCATCGAGAAGACCCGCGACTTCCTCGACGGCCTCCCCGCGAAGGTCGACGAGTATCACGACCTGCTGACCGCCAACGAGATCTTCCAGGTTCGGACCCACGACACGGGTATCCTCGAGCCCGAGGTGGCCAAACAGTACGGCTGTACGGGCCCCGTCGCCCGTGGCTCCGGGATCGACTACGACATCCGACGGGACGACCCCTACGGCTACTACGACAACCTCGAGTGGGACGTCGTGACCGAGGACGGCTGTGACAACTACAGCCGCGTCCTCGTACGTATGCAGGAAGTCGAGGAGTCGGCGAAGATCATCGAGCAGTGTCTCGACTTGCTCGAGGACTGGCCGGAGGACGAACGAACCGTCCAGAGCAACGTCCCCCGGACGCTCAAACCGGACGCCGACACGGAGATCTACCGCAGCGTCGAGGGCGCGAAGGGCGAACTCGGCATCTACATCCGTTCGGACGGCACCGACAAGCCGGGTCGGTTCAAGATCCGGAGTCCGTGTTTCCACAACCTCTCGGCGCTGCCAGAGATGTCCGAGGGCGAGTACATCCCGGACCTGATCGCGTCGCTGGGGAGCCTCGATATCGTGCTCGGGGAGGTGGACCGGTAGTATGATCGGTGGCCAGATCGCAGGCGCGGCCACGTTGCCGTCCGCACCGCCGGCGGTGCCGCTACAGGATACCGTCTTGCTTCCCGAACGGCTCGGCGAACTGACCGGCCTCGACGGGTTCGGCCTCGGCGGCGAACTGCTCGCGACCTTCATCGCGGCCTTCATCGTCGGCAACCTGATGCTCGCGATGACCGGCGTCGCGGGGCCGTGGGCCAAACGGAAGATCACCGCCGCGTTCACCGACCGGATCGCCGTGAACCGACTCGGACCGGCAGGGCTCTTCATTATCCTCGCCGACTCGGTGCGGCTCCTCTCGAAGGAACTCGTCGTTCCGGAAAACGCGGATCGGCCGGCGTACGACCTCGCGCCGATCGTCGTCGCGTCGTCGGCGCTGCTCGGGTTCGCCGTCATTCCGATGGGCAGCGGGATTCACCTCGCCGACCCGGAGGTCGGGCTGGCATACGTCTTCGCGATCTCGGGGATCGCCAGCCTCGGGTTGGTGATGGCCGGCTACGCGTCGTCGAACAAGTACTCGCTGCTCGGCGGCCTCCGCGCGGTGGCACAGAACATCGCCTACGAGATCCCGCTGGTCATCACCGGGATGTCGATCGTGATCTTCGCCGGCACGCTGCAGATGGGCGAAATCGTCTCGGCACAGGCGAAACCGCTGCTTACAGTCGCGGGGATTTCGATTCCGTCGTGGTACGCGCTGGTCAACCCCTTCGCGTTCGTCCTCTTTCTGGTGGCGAACTTCGCGGAGGTCGGCCGCAACCCGTTCGACACGCCCGAGGCACCGACCGAGATCGTCGCGGGCTATCAGACCGAGTACTCCTCGGTCTACTTCGTCTTGATCTACCTCGGGGAGTTCCTCCACATCTTCCTCGGCGGGGCGATCATCGCGACGATTTTCCTCGGCGGCCCGGCCGGGCCCGGACCGGCGGCGCTCGGCATCGTCTGGTTTATCATCAAGATCTGGGCGGTGTTCTTCGCGACGCAGTGGCTGCGTTCGGCGGTTCCCCGCGTCCGGATCGACCAACTGATCGAGATCGGCTGGAAGGGCCTCCTCGTCCTCTCCTTTGCCAATCTCGTCTTGACCGCGGCAATCGTGGGGCTGATAGCATGATCGGGATACTCAAATCGATGGCAACGACGATGAAACACGCACTGGACGGCTCCACCTTTACCGTGGAGTATCCGGAGACCGCACCCGACGTCTCGCCGCGATTCCGCGGCGTCCACAAGTTCAGTCAGGAGCGGTGCATCTGGTGTCGCCAGTGCGAGAACGTCTGTCCGAACGATACGATCCAGATCGTCACGAACGATCAGCGACAGGGCGAACAGTACAACCTCCACATCGGCCAGTGTATCTACTGCCGGCTCTGCGAGGAGGTCTGTCCCGTCGACGCCATCCTGCTCACGGAGAACTTCGAGTTCACCGCGGACACGAAACACGACTTCGTCTACAACAAAGAGCAGCTGAAAGCGGTACCGTGGTACAAGGACATCGACCCGCTCGCCTCCCGCGAACCCGACCGGGACGCGTGGGTCGGTGAGGGCGACGGAGAGGTCGACTATCAGTAACGGGTCCGCCCGTCCCGCAAACGGGCACTACCAACAACCATGAACTACGAGCTGATCGCGTTCGCGCTGTTCGCCGTCGTAACGCTGGCCAGCGCGGTGGGTGTCGTGCTCATGCAGGACCCGTGGCATTCGGCGCTCCTGCTGGGCGTGGCGCTGCTCAGCGTGGCGGTCCACTACGTGATGCTGGCGGCGGAGTTCGTCGCCATGATGCAGGTCCTCGTCTACGTGGGCGGGGTCCTCGTCCTCATCACGTTCGCCGTCATGCTGACCCAGCGCGACGACACCGACGCAGACGAGGTGGTACAGGCATGACGACCGGTCCGAAACTCCGACTCGGCAAGACGCTGGTACCGGGACTACTCGCTGTCGGACTGTTCGGTGTGATGGCACTGATCACGCTGAACACGGCTTTCGAGCCGATGACGACGGCTGCGGGTGCCGGCTTCCCCAGCGACGTCTCGATCACGGCCGAACTCGGCTACGCCCTGTTCGGCTTCGACGAACTGCAGACGATCGGCGGCACGGAACCGTTCCTCGCCGCCGTCTTGCTCGTCGCCGTCGCGCTCGACGCCGCACTCGACGCCTCGCTCGTCCTCGCGAAACGCGAGGAGGGCGGCGAACCCGTGTCCGCGCTCTCGAGCACCGGCGAGGCCTCGAGCGACGAGGGCCGGGAGCCGGCCGTCGCCGACGGTGGGAACCGCTCCGATGGCAGCTTCCGGACCCAGACGGGAGGTGAGAACCGATGACCGTCGACGTGCAGTACTACGTACTGCTGTCGATGGCAGTATTCTGTATCGGACTGTTCGGGGTCCTGACGCGTCGCAACGCACTGTTGTTCCTGATGTCCGTCGAACTCATGCTGAACGCGGCCAATATCAATCTGATCGCGTTCGCGTTCTATCACGGCAACCTCACGGGGCAGTTGTTCGCGCTGTTTACGATGGCGCTCGCTGCCGCAGAGGTGGCCGTCGGACTGGGGATCATCTTGGTGCTGTACCGAAACTTCCGTGATGTCGATGTCACGGTTCCGACGACGATGAGGTGGTAAGATGGCAGCAACAGCAACAGGACCGTTCGGATTCGCACCGGCGATCGCAGTGTTCCCGCTCGTGGCGTTCGTGATCACGCTCGTCTTCGGGAGGCATCTGCCGAAGAAGGGAGCGCTCCCGGGCATCCTCGCCACGGCAGGCTCGCTCGTGGTCTCGTTGGTGATGTTCGCGGCGGTCGCGGGCGGCGACGAGCATCACACGACGCTGTACGAGTGGACGTCCGGCGCTGCCACCAGCGAAACCATGGTCGAGGGGATCGAATTCACGTTCGGCATCCTGATCGATCCGCTCTCGGCACTCATGCTCGTCATCGTTTCGCTGGTCGCCCTGCTCGTTCACGTCTTCAGTCTCGGATACATGAACGCCGAAGGGGAGACCGGGCTTCGACGATACTACGCCGAACTCGGCCTCTTTACCTTCAGCATGCTCGCGTTCGTCTTCGCGGACAACCTGCTGATGGCGTTCATGTTCTTCGAGCTCGTCGGCCTCTGTTCGTACCTGCTGATCGGGTTCTGGTTCCGCACGGAATCGGCCCCTTCGGCCGCGAAGAAGGCGTTCCTGGTCACCCGTTTCGGTGACTACTTCTTCCTGATCGGCGTCGTCGCGATCGCGGCGACGTTCGGGACGGTCGGCTTCGCCGGCGAGGAGTCGTTCGTCACCGCCGCCGAGACGGCGATCGAGGACGGGACGACCCTGTTCGGCTTCGACGCCGAGACCTGGGTGACGATTACCGGGCTGCTCGTGCTGGGCGGCGTCCTCGGCAAGTCCGCACAGTTCCCCTTCCACACCTGGCTGCCCGACGCCATGGAGGGCCCGACCACCGTCTCCGCGCTCATTCACGCGGCGACGATGGTCGCGGCCGGGGTCTATCTGGTCGCCCGGATGTTTGGTTACTACGCGCTTTCGCCGACCGCGCTGGCGATCATCGCCTTCGTCGGCGGCTTCACCGCCCTGTTCGCCGCGACGATGGCCGTCGTCAAAGACGACATCAAACAGGTGCTGGCGTACTCGACGATCAGCCAGTACGGGTACATGATGCTCGGGCTCGGCGTCGGCGGCTACGTCGCCGGGGTCTTCCACCTGATGAACCACGCCTTCTTCAAGGCGCTCCTGTTCCTCGGTGCCGGTGCCGTCATCATTCTGATGCACCACGAACAGGACATGTGGGAGATGGGCGGCCTCAAGGACAAAGCGCCCGTCACCTACTACACCTTCCTCGCCGGCGCGCTCGCGCTCGCGGGAATCGTCCCCTTCTCGGGCTTCTGGTCGAAAGACGAGGTGCTGTTCGACGCCCTCGCAGTCGGGCTGGAGCAGCCGGTCATCCTCGCGGCCTACGCGATGGGGCTGCTCGCCGTGTTCTTCACCGGGTTCTACACGTTCCGGATGGTCTTCCTAACCTTCCACGGCGAACCCCGGTCGGAGGCGGCCGAGGACCCACACTCGGTCGGCTGGGCCGTCAAGGTCCCGTTGCTCGCGCTCGGGACGCTCGCGGCCGTCGCCGGCTTCGTGAACCTCGCGCCCGTCGCCGAACTGCTCCACGCCGACATCACCTTCCTCGAGTTCTGGCTGGACGGCGAGTACGGTGCCGTTGAAGGGCTGACCTACCACGCGTACCACGAAACGGTCGCCTTCGAGGAGGGTGTCATCGGGTCCGAGACGACGACGATGCTGCTGAGCGCGGGACTCTCGCTCGGGCTCGCACTGGCCGGCGCGTTTACGGCCCATACGCTGTACAACGTGCCCGACCCGTCCCGTCACACGACGAAACTCGGCGGTGCGTACCGCGTCCTGAAGAGCAACTACTACCAGGACGAGTACCAGGTCTGGCTCGCGGAGGGCCTGACGCTGCCGCTGGCTCGAGCGGCCGACCGCTTCGACCAGACGGTCATCGACGGGGTCGTCAACGGAACCTCGACGATCAGTTTGTTCGGCAGCGATCGATTGAAGCGGATACAGACGGGTATCGTGACTAACTACGCGGCGCTGTTGGTGGGCGGGTTCATCGGCTTACTGCTCGTCCTCGGCTATCTTGGAGGGTGGTTCGCATGATGATAGAAGCGCTTATCGCTGTCGCACTGATCGGCGCGTTGGTGACGTTCGTCGCGCCGAATCGCATCGCCGGCAAACTCGCGTTCGCCATCAGCCTCGTGCCGGCGGCGCTCAGCCTGTGGCTGTTCGCCGCCTTCGACGGCAGCGGAAACGCGTTACTCGACGGTGAGTTGGCGTTCGAATCGCAGGCAGCATGGCTCGAGATCGGTGACCACTCGATCTCGTGGTTCGTCGGCCTCGACGGGATCAGCCTACCGTTGGTCGTCCTGACGACGATCCTCTGTACGCTCGCGATCGTCAGCTCTTGGACCCCGATCGACGACCGGGAATCCCAGTTCTACGGACTCATCCTCTTCATCGAGGCGAACCTGATCGGCGTCTTCTCGGCGCTCGATTTCTTCCTCTGGTTCGTCTTCTGGGAGGCGGTCCTGATCCCGATGTATCTGCTGATCGGGATCTGGGGCGGTCCGCGCCGGAAGTACGCCGCGATCAAGTTCTTCGTCTACACGAACGTGGCGTCGCTGGTGATGTTCGGGTCGTTCATCGCGCTCGTCTTCGGGCTCGGGGATTCGGTCACGTCCTTTGCCCTCCCCGAAATCGCGACGGCGATGCGAAACGGGGGGCTCGATGGGCTCTTCGGGCTCGGTGGACCCGCCCTGGCATCGGTCGTCTTCATCGGGATGTTCCTCGGGTTCGCGGTGAAGGTCCCGATCGTCCCCTTCCATACGTGGCTGCCGGACGCCCACGTGGAAGCGCCGACGCCGGCCTCCGTGCTGCTGGCGGGCGTCCTGCTGAAGATGGGGACCTACGCCCTGTTGCGGTTCAACTTCACGATGTTCCCCGAGCAGGTCGAGGCCTACGCGATTCCGATCGCCGCGATCGCCGTCATCAGCGTCATCTACGGCGCGATGCTGGCGCTCGCCCAGACCGACCTCAAACGGATCGTCGCCTACTCGTCGGTCTCGTCGATGGGCTACGTCATCCTCGGGCTGGTCGCGTACACCACGTTCGGCGTCGGCGGGGCGACCTTCCAGATGGTCTCTCACGGCCTGATCTCGGGACTGATGTTCATGGCCGTCGGCGTCATCTACAACGCGACGCACACGCGGATGGTCACCGATATGTCGGGGATGGCAGACCGGATGCCGATCGCGGTCGGAATCCTCATCGCCGGCGCGTTCGGTTACATGGGCCTGCCCCTGATGAGTGGGTTTTACGGCGAGTTCACGATCTTCTTCGGGACCTTCGGCTCCGAGTTGCTCGACTACTCGCCGCTGTTTACCTCGCTGGCGATGTTCGGTATCGTCATCGTCGCGGGCTACCTGCTCTTTGCGCTCCAGCGGACGGTGTTCGGGCCGTATCGACTCGAAACTGACTACGAAGTGAGCCGCGCACCCGTCCACGACATCGCGTCGATGGGCGTCCTGCTGGGACTCATCATCCTTCTCGGTGTGGCTCCCGCACTGATCTTCGACATGATAACCGACGCAATCGAACCGATCATCGGAGGTGGTCTCTGATGGCGGTTCTCGAACTTCCCGACTGGATGGCACTCGCACCGGCGCTGATCCTGGCGGGGACGGCGCTCGTCCTGTTCCTGATAGACAGCATCGAGCCCCACTCGACGAACCGTACGCTGTTGTCCGGTACCGCCGTCGCCGGCTCGCTGTCGTCGCTGGCCGTCGCCGTCTGGTTCACCGTCGCCGGCGTCGGCGCGACGGGAATCGAGAACTACGGCGTGATCGATATCATGGACGGCCAGTTCGTCGTCGACCAACTGGCGCTGTACTTCATGATCATCATCGCGGTCGTCACGGCCCTCGTCACGGTCGCGAGCTACGACTACCTGCAGGACCACACCTACCAGGCCGAGTATTACTCGCTGGTCGTTCTCGCAGCGACCGGGATGTCGATGATGGCCGCCTCGAACAGCCTCGTGACGATCTTCATCGCCCTCGAGCTGACGAGCCTGCCGTCGTACGCGTTGGTCGCGATCCTGAAGGACAACCGCGGCAGCGTCGAAGCGGGGCTGAAGTACTTCCTGATCGGGGCGCTGTCGTCGGCGATCTTCGTCTACGGCGTCTCGCTGGTCTACGGTGCAACCGGCTCGCTGCAACTCACGCGTATCGCCGCGGTTCTCGAGAGCGGCGACGGAGCCGTCGCCGAAATGGGGGGACTCCTCGGACTCGGCATCCTCATGTTGATCGGTGGGATCGCGTTCAAGACCGCGAGCGTTCCCTTCCACTTCTGGGCCCCCGAGGCCTACGAGGGCGCGCCCGCACCGATCTCGGCGTTTCTCTCCTCGGCCTCGAAGGCCGCCGGCTTCGTGCTCGCGTTCCGCGTGTTCACGACCGCGTTCCCGCTCGAGGCGACGACCGGCATCATCGGCATCGACTGGACGCTGGCGTTTGCCATCCTCGCGATCGTCACGATGACGCTCGGGAACTTCGCGGCGGCGACCCAGGAGAACGTCAAGCGGATGCTCGCCTACTCCTCGATCGGCCACGCCGGCTACGTGCTGATCGGGCTCGCGGCCCTCTCGGCCGACGGCGGGGACCTCGTCATGGGTGCGGCCATGATGCACCTGCTGGTCTACGGCTTCATGAACACGGGTGCGTTCCTGTTCGTCGGACTGGCCGAATACTGGGACGTCGGGCGGACCTTCGAGGACTACAACGGCCTCGCCGAGCGAGCGCCCTTCGCCTGCGGCGCGATGGCGGTCTTCATGTTCAGCCTCGCGGGCGTCCCGCCGTTCAGCGGCTTCTGGAGCAAGTACCTCCTCTATACCGAACTCATCAACGCGGCGGCGGACAACACGGCCTTGCTCGTCCTCGCGGCCGCGCTGGTGATCAACAGCGCGCTCTCGCTGTACTACTACTCGCGGCTGGTCAAAGCACTCTGGATCGAGGAACCGCTTCTCGATCGCGACCGCCTCGCCCAGCCAACCGGCCTCTACGCGGCGATCATCGCCGCGGCCGTCATGACCATCGTCCTCCTGCCGGCGTTCGGCCCGGTCGCCGACGCCGCGCTCGAGGCGGCCGCCGCGGTCGTCGCCTGACGCCGACCCGGTAGCTTTTACCCGTCGCGGTCGCAAGCGCCGATACATGGTTTTTCGGCTCGTGCTCGGCTGCGGGACCGTCTGCCGACAGGTCACCGAACGACTGTCCGAGCGCGACGGCGACCGACTGCTCGTCATTACTGCCACCGAGAGCGTCGTCGAGACGCTGCGTGACGAGAGCGTGCCGGCTCGCAGTGCCGATCCGGCCGATCCCGCCGCCATCGCGAACATCGAACCGCCGGACGTGATCTTCGTCGGCAGCGACCGCACCGACATCAACCGGGCCGCACTCCGGGGGGCGCGGGATCGCTTCCCCGACGCGTCGATCGTGGCGTATCTGGGCGGGAACGCGACGGCGGCGGACCGCGATCGGTTCGACGAACTGGCGGACGGCGTCGTCGATCCGACGGCCGCGCTCGCGGATCGAGTCCTCGACGGGACGGCCAGTCCGTCGGCCGAAGCCGCCATCGAACTCCGGGAGCAACTCGCGAGCATCGACGGCCGGCTGGCGGTCATCGCCCACGATAACCCCGATCCGGACGCGCTCGCGAGCGCCGTCGCGCTCGTCGCTCTCGCGGAGTCGGTCGGCGTCGACGCCGACGCCTGTTACTTCGGCGAGATTTCCCATCAGGAGAACCGGGCGATGGTCAACCTCCTCGAGTTGAACCTGCGAAACATGGCTCCCGACGACTCGATCGCGGAGTATTCGGCGTTCGCGCTTGTCGATCACTCCCGGCCCGGGGTCAACGACCAGCTTCCGGGGGACCTCCACGTCGACATCGTCATCGATCACCACCCGCCTCGCGGCCCCGTTCCCGGCGAGTTCGTCGACCTCCGACAGGGTGCGGGCGCGACCAGCACCATCCTGACCGAGTACCTCGAGCGGTTCGATCTCGAGATCGACGCCGCGACGGCGACGGCGCTGCTGTACGGGATTCGGGTCGATACGAACGACTTCACTCGGGAGGTGTCCCCGGCCGACTTCCGGGCCGCATCGGCGCTGTGGCCCCGGGTCGATACGTCGCTCCTGCGTCGAATCGAACAGCCTTCTCTGGAAGGTGAGACCCTCGAGACGATCGCCCGAGCGATCAAGAACCGAATTCAGCGCGATTCGGTCGCCGTCGCCAGCGTCGGCCGGATCGGCGACCGGGATGCGTTGCCCCAGGCCGCCGATCAGTTACTCGCAATGGACGGCGTCGACACGACGCTCGTCTTCGGCTTCGCCGACGAAATGGCCTTCCTGTCGGCTCGGTCGCGGGCGGCGGACATCGACTTGGGCGAGACGCTTCGGGACGCGTTCGACCGGATCGGCAGCGCCGGCGGCCACGCCGACATGGCCGGCGCACAACTCGAGGTCGGCATTCTGGGCAGCGCCGACGACGAGGCGGAGATCGAGTCGATCGTCAGTGTCGTCGAGGAAGTGATCACGAACCGATTTCTCGAGGCGATCGAAACGCAGCCGGGGGTTCCGGTCGGAGCCTACACGCAGACCAGCGAGTGGCTGTTCACCCAGCGCGGCAAGCCGGACGACGGCGAGTCGGTCTGACGCGATAGCCACGAGCCGATCGTCAGCGTGTCTCGCGACGAACGTGGAAGCGTCCGAGCCGGCAGCGGGTGGTCCGGGCTCGCTCGGGCACCGTTGCGATGCGTCGGGGTGCCGGTGGACTTACGGTTCCGAAGCGAAAACATGTCAATAGAGCCATGTCAACAGTGATCGATCCCGAGCGGAGAACGTGGCTAGGTGTGGGCGTCCACGGTATTGGTCTGTTATTCTCAGTTCTCGGGGTGGGACTGGCATATCTCGTCTCGAGTACCGATTTCGAGAGACGGAACGCGAAAAACGCTTTGAATTGGCATATTCCGTTCTTCATCGCGTGGAACGGGAGCGCAGTCGTTGCATTTATCGGCGTCGGTCTCGCATCCGCCGGCACGGCCGGGTCGGTCGTTCCTCGACTCTTGATACTGCTCGGATTGGTCGGGTTTCTGCTCCTCGGTATCGCCAATCTCGTCGTCTGCTTCGTGGCGACGGGGAAAGCACTCGACGGAGACTCGTGGGAGTATCCCCTCGTCCCCGAACTCGTTTAACGAACCCCCTGCCGCCTGAAGCTCGACTCCGGGTGCGCGAGTCACGACCGGCAGCCCGGAAGACACGCTTTTCCACGCGGGGGTCCTCGACTCATCCATGGAGGTCGTGTCGGACCGGACGAAGCCCACGGTCAAAGACTACATGACACGCGACGTGGCGACGGTCTCACCCGACGAGACCGTCGGTCAGGTCGCGACGCGGATCGCCGAGAGCGAGCAACACAGCGGTTTTCCCGTCTGCGATCGACGCCGCGTGGAGGGCTTCATCAGCGCCCGCGACTTGCTGCTCGCCGAGGACGACGACCCGATTTTCAAAGTCATGGCGACGGAACTGCTCGTCGCTCATCCCGACATGAAAGTAAACGACGCCGCACGCGTCATCCTTCGGTCGGGTATTCAGAAACTCCCGGTCGTCGACGACGCGGGCAACCTCGTCGGAATCATCTCCAACGCCGACGTCATCCGCAGCCAGATCGAACGCGCGACCCCAGAGAAGGTCGGGAAGCTGATGCGAACCCTCGAGCAGATCCACGGGATCGAACTGACGGAGGAGCGCCGGACCGTCCCGCTCTCGGAACTCACGCCCACGCAGGGTCGGGTCTACGCCGACGAACTCGAGGGGCGGCGCTACGAACTCGAGCGGGGACTGGCCGAGCCGCTGGTAGTTATCGACAACGGCGGCACGCTTCTGCTGGCGGACGGCCACCACCGCGTGCTGGCGGCCGACCGGTTGGAGATCGACGAGATGGATGCCTACGTTATCGTTATCGACCACGAAATCGAACTGGGGATGGCTCGGACGGCCGATAAAGAGGGATTAGAGCGGATCGACGACATCGATGTCGTCGACTACGCACGCCATCCGCTGGTTCAGACGACCAAGCGGCTCCAATCCGACGACGGACGCGAAGGCGAAGCCGAATAGGGGGCTCGACGGCCCGACGCGGCCACACAGTCACGGCGGGCCGACAGTCGCCGCGCGCGAATGCTGGTGAGCGTTATCCGTGTCCGCACGGTAGCTCGCTCGATGACTGACTCACCGACACCCGACCGCGTCCTCGTCGCCGGTGCCAGCGGGGCGACCGGCGAGGAGTTGCTCTCCGTCCTCCGACCGACCGATCTCTCCGTTCGCGCGACCACGCGCTCGTACGCTACCGTCGACACGCTCGAGCGCCACGGTGCCGACGAGGTGGTCGTCGCGGATTTCTTCGAATCGGCGGACGCCGTCGAGGCAGTCGAAGACTGTGATATCCTCTACTGTGCGGTCGGATCGCCGCCGGGACCGCGCCACGTGATCGGCGGCAAACTGGTCGATCGAACCGGGGTCATCAACCTCGTCACTGCCGCCATCGGGGCCGACGTGTCCTTTTTCGTCCTCGAGAGTGCGATCGGCGTCGGCAACTCGAAGGGGGCGCTCCCGCTGCCGACTCGACTCCTGATTCGTGGCTCGTTACGAGCCAAACGCGACGCGGAGTCGGCGCTTCGCCGGTCCGGACTGGCATATACGATCATCCGGCCCGGGAAACTGACGACCGAGCCGCCGAGCGGTGATGTCGTGGTCGGTACGGGCGGTGCGTCCCTCTCCGGATCGATTCCGCGAGCCGACGTGGCGCGAGTGATGGCCGCGTCGCCGTTCACACCGGAGGCACGCAACCGGACCGTCGAAATCGTCAGTCGCGACGGCATGTCGAACGCGCCGGCCGACCGCGTCGATATCGAGTGGGCCGACGACCGCCTCACGACCGGCCACGAGCACCGCCGGGTCTGACGACTTCGCGCCGGCGACCAGCAGGCTCGGTTCGCGACGGTGACCCGCTCGAGGGCGGTTCGGACGGATAGGGCCGCTCCGAGCAGTTCCCGACGGCGGTAGTCGCGACGATCAGCCCGAGACCGGCCATCGCCCGCGGTCCGATACCCGCTCGTCGTCGAACACGGTCGTCCGTACGCGCTCCTGTGCATCGGCTCTCGTATGGGTGCCGTTACAGCGGCGTGACGCCGTTCAGAATCGAATCGCTCGCGAAAAAGATGGCAGAGTTAGCCGAACAGTTCGCCGAGGCCTTCGCCCGTCGTCTCGTCCTCGTCGTCGTCCTCCTCCGGTTCGGGTTCTGCCTCCGCTGCTTCCTCTTCGGCCGATTCCTCCGCCCCTTCTGCCGGTGCTCCCGCAGCACTGTCCGCTGGCACCGGCGCGCCCGCACCGAACGCGGTGTCTGCGATGGCGTCCTCGATGTCGACATCCTCGAGTGCGGCGACGAGCGCTCGTACGCGGGACTCCTCGATTTCGACAGTGGCAGCCTCCAAGACGTCGCGAACGTTCTCTTCGGAGATTTCGCTGTCGGCTTCGTGGAGTATGAGGGCTGCGTATACGTATTCCATCGATCCCACCCGTTCGACCGATACGCTAGCAACACACAAAGGAACACCGTTGGTCAGTGAGAACGACTTATTCGCCTGGGTTCGTGTATTTCGGAACCCGAACGAGACCGTTCGACAAGGACGCGGCGAACGCCGAACGAACGGGAGTCACACCTCGGGAAACGTTCTTCCGTGATTGCGGTGTAGCACCGACAGTGATCCCCGTGAGCACCGATGAATCCGAGTCCGACGGGCTGGTGTTGCACCGACGACTATCCGAAAAGGAGCTGTGCTTGCTGCTGTTGATCGGGATTGCAGTCATGATGTCGGTGACCGGCTTCGTCCTCATACTCAATTGATTCCGACGGCTGGCAGTTACCGATCGACTTCCGTCTCGGACGTCTCGTGTCGCGTCCGTTCGTCGGTTTCGATCACCCGGGCTGCAAACCAGGTCACGACCCCCAGCGCGCCCATCGTCACCAGCAGGATGGCAAATTGGATCGTCGACTGAAGCGGGTCGAACCCCCACGGATTGAAGACCGCAAAAACGGCGACGAAGAAGCCGATGATCGCGAACGGGATCAGATTGACTGCGAGGTCGAGCGTGATTTCGGCGTCGAAGGCACGTCGGCTCATTCGTGTGACAGTGTGGCGGTGTTTCGAGGTGGCGTCCAACCCATTCCTGCTCGTTCGATTCGATGTTATCGCTGTGGGGACCGTCGACGCTGCAGCAGGCCAGCACCGACGATCGTCACGAGCCCGCCGAAGACCAGCGCGGTACCGCGATTCGTCAGTCCAGAGAGCGGCTCGAGGAGGCCGATCGTGAGTGTGCCGGTTCCGTGAACGGCCAGAACGACACCGATGAGGACGAAGACCGTGCCGAGCGAGGCGGCGACCGGTAGCGGCTGGTCGACGTAGTCGGCCTCCGCTAAAAGCCCGGCGACGCTCGCGGCGAACACCACGAGCCCAGCGACGGCGATCGGGACGAGGCCGACGATGATGCCGACTTCTGAGCCGGCGAGCCCGACGGCCACGAGAAGCGGCCACGGTCTCGCGGCGTCGGTCCGATCGCCGTCGATCCCCCTCGAGTGGTCGACCATACTCGGCGTTCCACGTCGAGGGGATAGTATCTGGCCCTACCGTTCGGTTCTCGGAACACTCTCGAGAAACCGAATTTCGAGCCACCGAGCGGCTCGATCCGATCGGTTGGGGGCGGGTTCGTCGCCATCGCTATTATCGGACACCCAGACAGTGCGGACTCCTGCGTTCGTCCCACCCTTGATGTCCGATTCGAGCGCATCGCCGACGTGAACGGACGTCGCAGGGCTCGCATTGAGCGACTCGAGCGCGCGTTCGTCACGATTCCGACCGCGCACTGTCGGCTGATCGTCGCTCGTCTCGAAGGCGGGTTCCGTCGAAATCGAAGAAGACCGCCTCGATGCGACTCATCGCGTGTTCGATAGTAGCAACTGAACGTCAATGCACACCTGATCGCAGGACGGTGTGGCGATCAGTATGTAACTCGTTTCAGTTGTGACTATAGTCCGTCTTTTTCGTTGAAACCCCGTTGTACACGCCCAGCACGCGAACGATCTGATGTCTGCGACGCGCTACTCGTCGCGTTCGATGACGAACTCCGTGAACTCGTTCAACTTCCGGGTCGTCTCGGCGTCGAAGTCCAGCCCGTCGATCGCACCGCGAGCCTGGGCCGCCAGCTCGAGGGCCTGCTCGCGAGCGTACTCGATACTGCCGGCCGCTGCGAGTATCTCGAGAGCCTCGAGAATTTCGTCGTCGGTGTTGTCCTCGGCCTCGAGGAGTTCCTGTAGCCGTCGGGCGCGTTCGGGCTCGCTTTCCTGGATCGCGTGGATGACCATCAGTGTCGTCTTGCCCTCGCGGATGTCGTTGCCGAACTCCTTGCCGAACTCGCCGGCCTGGCCGAGCGAGTGCTCGATGTCCAGGATGTCGTCGCCGATCTGGAAGGCGACCGCGGTCAGTTCCGCGTACTCGGCGACGGCCCGCTCGACTTCGGGTGGCTGGTCGGTGATGATCGCGGCGAGGCGGGCCACGATCCGGCCGAGACAGCCGGTCTTACACGCACACATCTCGAGGTACTGGTCGGTGGTGATTCGAACCTCGCGTTCGTTGTGCCAGCAGATGTCCATCCCCTGCCCGAGGTGCGTGCGGTTGAGTTCGTGCATCAGCATCTCGTAGGCGGCCAGTCGGCGGTCGGCCGGAAGCCCGGCGGGGTCCTGTGTGAGGACCTTCAGAGGTAAGAAGTACATCGCGTTGCCGGCGTTGAGTGCAATATCGCGCCCGTAGACGCGGTGGAGTGCCGGCTCGCCGCGACGGATCGTCGCTCCGTCTTCGACGTCGTCGACGATGATCGTCCCATTGTGCAGAATCTCCGGAATACAGGCGTACGGCAAGTACTCCGCCGGGTCCTCGCCGAATTCCTCGACGAAGACGAGAAAGAGCACTGCGCGCCACCGTTTCCCGCCGCGGTCGAGGAGATCCCACAGCGGCGTCGCTAACGCACGCTGGATACCGGTCGGATCGTACTCGTAGGTGGGCGTCCCGAAGAAAGACTCGAGGTAGTCGGTGTCGATCTCTCGTGGGACCAGGTCGGCGATCGCCTCGTCGACGGCCGGCCGCCAGTCGGCAAGCGTCTCCCGCATATCGAATTCGAGTGCGAGCGGGGTAAAAAAGATTCGCAGTTTGTCGTGTCAACGGGTGGTACCAACCAACGTATCGGGTCCGGCGGGCCGAGCCGAGCGAGCGATACAGTTACCAGCCCGTCGGCCCACGGTCCACTCATGTCCGACTGGATCGGAACCGTCTTTCGGAGCGATGCGGGTTGGAATCACCTCGAAGGACTGGTCGATATCGGCAACCGGATGGCCGGCAGCGAGGGCGAACGGGAGGCCGCGGAGCTGACGCGGGACGCGCTGGCCGATGCCGGCGCGCGAAACGCCCGACTCGACTCCTTCGAGATACAGGGTTGGACGCGGGACGACAGCGCGATTATGGCCGGCGACACGACACAGGACTGCATCGCGCTGCCGCGCAGTCCCGACGACCGCGTCGTTGCGCCGCTGATCGATCTCGGCTACGGGCTCCCCGCCGACTTCGAAGCGACCGATGTCGAGGACGCGATCGTCATGGTTCGCAGCGACGTTCCGGACTACTACGACCGATACATCCATCGCCGAGAGAAGTACCATCATGCGGTCGAGCAGGGGGCGGTGGGGTTCGTCTACCGCAATCACGTCGAGGGCTGTCTTCCGCCGACCGGGAGCGTCGGCTGGCACGACGAGCCGATCGGTCCGATTCCGGCCGTCGGCGTCTCGAGCGAGGTCGGCGCGCGGCTCGGCCGTCGGTTCGACGGCAAGTCGATCACGGTCTCCGTCGAGGCCACTATCCAGCCCGCGGAAAGCCAGAACGTCCACGCTGAACTCGGCCCCGACACCGACGAGCGCGTCCTCGTGACGAGCCACGTCGATGCCCACGATATCGCGGAGGGGGCGATGGACAACGGTGCCGGCACCGCGATGCTCGTCGAACTCGCGACCGCGCTCGCCGCCCGCGAGGACGATCTCGAGACTCGCGTCGAGTTCGTCGGCTTCGGGGCGGAAGAGGTCGGCCTCCTCGGCTCGAGGCGGTACGCCGAGCGGGCGGATCACGACGCGATCGAGGCGGTCGTCAACAGCGACGGGGTCGTCCGCGATCGGACGCTCTCAATCGTTACCCACGGGTTCGACGCCTTGGCCGACGCCGCAAACGAGGTCGCGGACCGGTACGATCACCCGATCGGAATCGTCCCCAAGCTCGGCCCCCACAGCGATCACTGGTCGTTCGTCAAGTGGGGCGTCCCGGGCTGTCACGTCAAGTCGGTGTCGGACGGCGCGGGGCGAGGCTGGGGGCATACCTTCGCCGACACCATCGAGAAGCTCGAGCCCCGGACCCTGCGCGAACAGGCGATCCTCCTGACCGACTACGTCATGACACTCGCTCGCGAGGACGTGACGGTCGCCCGCCGCGATCACGAGGAGATCGCGGCCGATCTCGAGTCACAGGACCTCGCCGAAGGCATGCGGATCACCGGCGACTGGCCGTACGACGACTGAGACGCAGTCGGGGCGATCGACCGCCGGCACGCGATCGACAACCGTACGCTTTTGAGCGGGCCGTGTGAACTGACGGCCATGAATGCCGCGTGGGACGGGGACGACTCCCCCGTCGTCGGCGTCGTCGATCCCGAGACGGATGCGATCGACGCTATCGAAATCGACACGGCCCTCGAGTCGGTGGTGGCCGACGTCGACGGGACGATCACGAGCGGCACGCTCGAGACCGTGCTCGCGGCGGAGCCGTCGGTGCTGGTGACGGGCGGCGAGGCGACGCTGTCGGCCGTCGCTCGCGCCGGCGTCGACACCCCCGTGGTCCCGGTCGGCCCGCTTACCGGGATCGAATCGGTCGACCGCCGGCGGCTTCCCGCCGCGATCGAGGCCGCCCTCGATGGGCGTGCCGTCCGCCGCAAACGCCCCGTTCTGGGGGTCGTCCTCGAGTCAGCGGACGGCGACGAGTGGGACGTGCCCGCGATCCGGGAGCGCGCCCTGTTCGACGTGACGCTCGTCACCGACGAACCCGCTCGAATCTCCGAGTATAGCCTCCGGGATCGAGGGTCGGACGTCGCGACCTTTCGTGCCGACGGCGTCGTGGCGGCGACGCCCGCGGGGAGCCACGGCTACGCGAGCGCGGTCGACGCCCCGCAGCTCTCGCCGGCCGTCAACGCCGTCGCGGTCGCCCCGATCGGCCCGTTCGTCACCCAGACCAGGCAGTGGGTCCTGCCAACTGCTGCGCTGACGTTCGCGGTCGAACGCGAGGAGAGCGACGCGAGCCTCGTCGTCGACGGCCGCTCGGTCGGGACGGTCACCATCGGCTCGCAGGTCAGCGTCTCCCGCGCCGACTCACTCACGATGCTGGCCGTCCCGGACGATCGACTCGAGAGCGCGTAGGATCGAAATACCGGTTCGCTCACCCCGCGATCCGCCAGTTACCAAGGGTCACCGGAGGCCAGATCGATCTCGCTGTCGCCCTTTGCAGACGGGCAGAGATCCGCCAACACGCAGTCGCGACAGTCGGGATTCTGTGCCGTACAGGTCGCTCGACCGTGATCGATGCAGAGGTGCGTAAATTCCTGCCAGCTGTCTTCGGGCACGATTTCCATCAGGTCCGCCTCGATGCGGTCGGGGTACTCCTCCTCGGTCAGCCCGAGCCGACGCGAGAGCCGCTGGACGTGCGTGTCGACGACGATCCCCTCGACGATGTCGTGGCCGTGCTGGAGGACGACGTTCGCCGTCTTCCGGCCGACGCCCGAGAGATCGGTCAGTTCGGCCATCGTATCCGGTACCTCGCCGTCGTGGTCCTCGAGGATCGACTCGCAGGCGCTACGGATGTATTTGGCCTTGTTGTTGTAGTACGTGATCGAGTCCAGATCCGCGGCGAGTTCGTCCTGCTCCGCGTTGGCGTAGTCCTCGGCTCCATCGTATTTCTCGAAGAGGTGTTCCGTCTCCTGGTTCACCCGCTCGTCCGTACACTGCGCCGAGAGGATCACCGCGATCAGTAACTCGAGGCGATTCGAGTACCGCAGCGAGATCGCCGAGTCGGGATACGCCGCCTCGAGACGATCGATGACCGCCTCGGCCTGCGCCTGCGTGGTTTCGTGTGGAGTTCCCATAGGAGGGTGGTGGGAACCGGTTCGGTTTAGCGTTCGGGTTCCGGATCGGGAGCGCAGCCGGGCGGACACGATCCGCTCCCGGCGTTCGGCCCGCGACTCGAGTGCCGGGCGTAGACGGCACCGGCAGTGGCCGTTCCGGACGCGAATCGGTGTCCGGTCCCGAAGCCGGTCGGCCGGATGCCGTGAGCTTTAAGCGGGCTTCAACCACCTATGTGCGTATGAAAGCCACGGCGATGGCCCACCCCATTCAGGGGCTGGTCAAGTATCACGGGATGCGTGACGATATCGAGCGACTCCCCTACCACGACAGTATCAGCGTCTGTACGGCCCCCAGCCACACGCGAACGACCGTCGAGTTCTCGATGGACTACGACGAGGACACCTTCGTCGTTGACGGCGAGGAGCTCGACGGGCGCGCGTACGAGCGGGTCGAGGCCGTCGTCGAGAAGGCCCGGTCGAAGTCCGACGCCGCACACACGGTGTATCCGGTTCGCCTCGAGAGCGAGAACAGCTTCCCGACCAATGTTGGGCTGGGATCGTCCTCGTCCGGTTTTGCGGCCGCGGCGATGGCCCTGGCCGAGGCGGCCGAACTCGACGCCTCGAAGGGAGAAATCTCAACGATCGCCCGGGTCGGGTCGGCCTCGGCTGCGCGAGCGGTCACCGGTGCCTTCTCGCATCTCCGTACCGGGATGAACGACGAGGACTGTCGCTCCGAGCGGATCCCCTCGAACCTCCACGAGGACCTCAAGATCATCGTCGGCCTCGTCCCGTATCACAAGGACACCGACGACGCCCACCGCGAGGCCGCCGATAGTCACATGTTCCAGGCCCGCAACGCCCACATCCACGAACAGATCGCGAAGATGCGCGACTCCCTGCGCAACGACGATTTCGAGGGCGTGTTCGAACGCGCCGAACACGACTCGCTGTCGCTGGCCGCGACGACCATGACCGGCCCCTCGGGGTGGGTCTACTGGCAGCCGGCCACCCTCGCGATCTTCAACAAAGTCCGCGAACTCCGCGAGGAGGAGGACATTCCAGTCTACTTCTCGACGGACACCGGTGCCAGCGTCTACGTCAACACCACCGAGGAACACGCCGAGGAAGTCGAGGAGGCCGTCGCCGACTGCGGCGTTTCTACCACCGTCTGGGACGTCGGCGGTCCCGCTCGACTGTTGGACGAAGACGACCACTTGTTCTGAGACGGAGTTTTGCTTTGCGGGCCGCCTTTGGCAGCCCTCGGCACAAATTCGATTGAAGACATCCTCCCGTCATCCCGCACACACCTATCGCGCTCGAGCCCATACGCCGACCCATGTACGTCGTCGTCCATCGGGAACTCGTCCCGGAGCGGTTCCAGCGCGCTCGATTCGGCCGAACGAGTCTCGCTCGGTCAGCAGCGACCCGCGGCCGGCCGTGAGACGACCAGCGGACGGGCCTACGTCCAGCGATCCAGTCCCGTCTGCGTGACGCTCTCCTCGATGCGTTCGAAGCCGCGTTCGACCTCGCCGGCGTCGACGCCCCACTCGTCGGTCACGTACGACTTCGCGGCCTCGAGATCCGGGTCGACGGTCGACTCGAACTCGTAGTCGTCGGTCACGTCGGGGTCCCGGAACAGCTGTCGGACGCGGTCGCCGTGTTCGACGTGGTCGCCCCGCGCCTCGAGCGCGCTCCAGAGGTCCCCGTGTTCGGTGATCGCCGAAATCGCCGTCTTCGGCCCGATGCCGGAGACGCCCTCGTTGAAGTCGGTCCCGATGAGGATCGCCGCGTCGATGAGCTGCTCGAGGGTCAGGTCGTGCTGTGCGAGGGTCGCCTCGAGATCCATCAGTTCGGGGTCACCCTTGCTCGTCAGTTGGCGCAGCGTCAGCGGCGAGCCAAAGAGCAGGGCGTCGTAGTCCTCAGACCCCACGTAGTCGGCGTCGCCCCGTTTGACCATGTGGGCGGCCTGGGCCTCGCCCTCCGCCGGGGCTTCGACGATCGGCACGTCGAGCAATCGGAGGAGGTCGCGGCTGGTTTCCTGGATCGTCGGCGTCAACCGCTGGGTTCGGGACTCGAGTTGGGCAATTGCGACAGCGTCGCCCTCCTCGCGAGCGGTCTCGAGTTGTGCCTCGTAGCTGCGGCGCTGTTCGCGCCGGGATTCGATCTCGTCGTCCTTGAGCTCTGAGGGGCCGCCGTCGAAGACCATCACCGGCGTGATGTCGTGTTCGAAGAACTTGGGCAGTCCCTGTACGATTCCCACGAGATTGGCGACCTCGGTCCCGTCGCCGGTCGTGTACTTCGCGCTGTCGGTCCACTTGACCGTCGTCGTCAGATAGCGGTAGAGCCAGTTGTGCGCGTCGACGGCGACGGTCCCCTCGATGTCGTCGAAGGGAATCTCCTCGATGACGGCGATGTCCCGAAGTGCGGCGTTTCCCATTGGCCGCTCATTGGGCCGACCGGGATTTGAATCGTTGGCTTCGGCCGCCTGCGGTACCGAGTCGATCAGCGTCGATACGAACCTTTATTCCGGTTACGAAATGAATATACACTAATTAATAACATGAATAACGCCTCGAGCCCTCGCCGTCGAGCAGTACTCGCCGGCGTCGGAACGCTACTCGGCGCGGGCGCGGGCTGTCTCGGCGCCGATCGGACGCCCGCCGCGAGCGAGGCCGACTGGCGAATGTACGGCCGCGATCCGGGCCGGACACGGTTCGTCCCGGACGCCACCCTGCCACGGGACGGCGTCGAGGTCGCTTGGTCACGCTCGGTCAGTGCGTCCGGGTGGCTCCCGCCAGTCGTCGCGAACGGGACCGTCTACTGCCAGTCAGCCAACGGCCTGTTCGTCGTCGACGCGGAGACCGGCGACGGTGACGTCTCCAATACCTACGGTGGCTTCGGCCGGAGCGCCGGCCCGATGGCGTTCGCCTCGACGACGGTCTACCGGGACGGCGTGTTGCTCGTCCCCTACGGTGGCGTGATCGCCGGCTACGCCGCCGACCCTGACGGCTGGCCCGAGAGCGTCTCGGGACTCGGCGATGATCTGGCTCGCTGGTGGATCGACGATGAGGGGGTCGATGTGGCACCGCCCGGCGGATTCGGTGCGGATGCGACACTGTCCGGTACACCGGTCGTCGCGGACGGGACCGTCGTTAGCCTCCATCCGCAGGGAACCGTTTCGGCCGTCACCCCCGACGACGGCAGTGAGTGCTGGCGATACGCCCTCGCGGCCGCCAACCCCGACGACGAGTACTCGCTCGTTCCCATCGACCACGTCGTCGACACCACAACCGGGACCGTCGTCGTGAAAGGGCGCGTCCTGGGCGGACCGGTGCTTGTCGGACTCGACCTCGTGGACGGCACTCGCCAGTGGACCGTCGGCGAGGGACGGACGCTCGAGTGGCGGGTCGAGGCCGGCAACAGCATGACGGCACGCGGCGGGACGGTCTACACCGTCGGATGGACGGAATCGGACTCGGGACGGGCGGTTCGGATCCGCGAACTCGACGCGGCATCGGGGGATCGCGGCTGGACTCGCCCGCTCGACCGCGGCGCTCACGTCGGACTCGCCGTCGACGAGACGACCATCTATCACGTCGGCACGATCGAGGCGGACGAGGGATCGGACCCGATCGGCGTCGCGGCCGTCGACCGTGAGGACGGCGCCGTTCGGTGGACGGAAACCCTCGACGACGCGCCCGGCAGTACCCTGACCGAGGGGGACCCGCCGCCGACGGTCGCCGGGGATCTCCTGCTCGTCCCTGGCAGTGCGGGCCTCCACGCCCTCGCGACGGCGGACGGCGAACGGCTGTGGACGTTCACGGAAACAGTCGGGACCTCGGGCGGCGGCGAAATCGAACGCGCCGCCCTGACGCCGGCGATCGTCGCCGGCGACCGTATCGTTATTGGGACGACACTGATGCTCTACGGGCTCGGGGACGATGGCGACTGACGACTCCGATTCCGACACCGTAACCGAGGGCGAGACGAACTCGGAGCCACTCGTCTCGAACCTCGGGGCCGGTCCCGGTCTCAGGTCGATTCTCGCGACCGCGTTCGCCCTGCTCCGCGGGCGGCCATCGCTGGCCATCCCATTCGCCGTCGCCGGCGCGCTCGGAGCCACAAGCACGGTCGCCAGGCTCGAGTCGCCCTATCCAGTCGGCCTCGCCCCGTTTCCCGAGGGCGGCCTGGTCCGGCTCTCGCTGCCGTTCGTCCCGCGGCTCGAGCCGACGGTCGAGATGAGTCCCGCGATTCTCACCGGAATGAAACCCCGGTTTCTCGTCTCCTTCGTCGGTTGGCAGGTCGCGATAAGCGCCGCGACGGCGGTCGCGTTCGCCGGCTGCCTGTGGCTGGCGGACGCCGACACGGACGGGCTCACGCCGCCGCTCGATCGGGTCGCCTGGCTCGTCGCGTACGTCGTCGTCATCGATAGCGTCCTGTTCGGCGCGCTGTTCCTGTCGAACCCGGCCAGTGCTGGCGTCGGACTCGCACTCGTGGCGCTGTTCACGCTCGCTCCGTTCCTCGTCTGGCTGTTCGTCGCTCCCGCAATCATCGTCGTCGGCGGGAAACGACCCATCGCGGCCGTGATCGAGAGCCTCGACTACGCGGTTGCGAGTCCCGGCACCATTCTAGCGATACTGGTCGGCCTCGGCTACGTCGGCTACGCACTAACCGGCGTTTCGCGGCTCGCGTCGTCGACGACCGTCGGAGCCACGCTGGCGACCGTCCTCAGCGCGACCGTCACGGGGACGGCCCACGCCGTCGCGGTCACCGCGCTGTATCGGATCCGACTGCAGTAGCCGCGCTATACACTCACTCACAGCCGATCTCCGGCGGATCGCACCCTGCCCG
Source organism: Natrinema pallidum (assembly GCF_005890195.1). Lineage (NCBI taxonomy): Archaea > Methanobacteriati > Methanobacteriota > Halobacteria > Halobacteriales > Natrialbaceae > Natrinema > Natrinema pallidum. The sequence continues at coordinate 2,735,407 of NZ_CP040637.1, forward strand.
CGACTCGAGGAACTGCTCCTCCGCTTCGGAGAGGTCGCGATCGCGGTACTCCTCGAGACCGGCTTGGTACCGCTCTCGATCGGTCCACGCCGCGGTTTCGGGATCGTCCGGCGTCGGATACTCGAGGATCAGTTCGGCGATTCCGGTCGTCTCGCCGGTGTAGGTGAAGCCGGTCCGGTAGAGCGCCTCGTAGGCGAAGGGGTTGTTGACGGCGATCCGGAGTCGCTCGTAGCCGCGTTCGACGGCGCGGTCCCGAACCAGCCGACAGAGCCGAGGGCCGATCCCCTCGCCGCGGCGCTCGCGGTCGACGGTCACATAGCGCAGCCACAAGGTGTCCTCGTCGGTCCGATCGGCGTTGAACGCGACGGCCGCGACGAGCCGGCCGTCGGCCGTCCGCGCCACCGCCTTGCCCGTGTTCGTCATGACGAACTTGCCGGCGTAGCTGAACCGTTCGTGATCGAGTCGGAGTTTGGGGCCGTCCGGTGGCCACGCGAGCAGTTCGTACTCCACGGGAGTGCTTCGCGAGCGAGCCACTACAATGCACGGGATCGAACCGTCCATCCGTCCTGAGATGCCGGTCTGCTAACGTAACCAACCCTTTTGGACCCGTTCGTGGTACCGATGGCACGATGAGCGGCGACTCCGAAACGATGGCTGCAACCGGACTCAGCGGCCACACCGACTGGCTCGTCGGCGGTGCACTGGGCGGCACGATCGGCGCGGTCGCCTTCGGCATCGTCATGTGGCTGCTCGATCCGAACGTGCTCTCGGCCGCGATCCCCGCGATATACGGCCTCGAGCCAGTCGGACCCCTCGGCTGGGGGATTCACGTCGCCCATGGGATCGGTCTCGGGGTCGTCTTCGGCCTGTTGATTACGCGGCCCCTGTTTCTCGGCATTCTCCGGAGCGACGCCGAGACGGACGCACTCGCCCGAACCAGCCTCGTCGTTCGAACGATCGCTGCCGGGTTCGTCTTCGGGCTCGTCGTCTGGGCTGTCCTCCCGCTGCTCGTGCTTCCCGTCTGGATGGACACGTTCGGCGGTAGCGGCGGGGCCAACGCCCTCACGTCGGCTGTCGCGGGCAGTCTGTTCGGCCACCTCCTGTTTGGAACCGTCCTCGGGGCCGTCTTCGCGGCGACCGTCGACCTCCACGACAGAACGGCCGAAATCCCGTTTTGAACCACTATGGGACCGCAACCACAATCGAAAATCTAATTTAAACACCGCTTCCGATTGCTGTCGCTCGCGAATTTGCTCGCGACAGCAATGCGCGGACCGGGATTTGAACCCGGGCCATGAGCTTGGAAGGCTCAGGTCCTACCACTAGACCATCCGCGCTCATCTCCGTTTTTCCGTTCCATGTTTAAGGCTCTTCCTTTTCCGATCGATCCTCGGCTAGCGATTTCGTCTCGGTCCCGTTGCCGCGCCGAAAAATAGCGGGTCGGTCGGTATCGGTCACTCCGCGATAAGCGAGTAATCGCCGCGACGACGATATTGGACGTTACTGCTCGAGAAGCGTGCCGGCGGAGCCGACGGCGATATCGACGGGGCCAGTTGCGATAGCCTTCAGGTTCTCGCCGACCGGGGTCTTGTTCCGGGCCCACTTGCCGCCCTCGAGTTCGAAGATCGCACCGCCGCTGCCGACGGTGTAGCCGGTGCCGCCCTCAGTTTCGATGTCGAAGAGGGTGGCGTCGCCGAGGCTCTCGGAGACCCACTGACTCCCGTCGTAGGTGAAGACGGACGCGTTGCCGCCGCTAACGCGGACGTCGTCCTTCGCGTCGCTATCGAGGCCGTAGTAGGCGACGCCGGCGTCTTCGATGCCGATCGGGTCCCAGGTGACGCCGTCGTCGGTGGCGAAGACCTTGCCGTTCGTATCGATAACGTGGCCCGAGCGCGTGTCGTAGAACTCGATGGCCTTCAGCCCGGAGCCGCTGCCGGGCACCTCGTAGTTCCAGGTGCCTTCCTTGCCGTTGTCGAAGCTGTAGTGAATCGCGCCGGAGTCGTCGGCCACGTACACGTCCGCCTCGCCTGCGGGACCGGTAACGGAGATGTCGTTGAAGTTCGCGGTGAAGTCATTGGGTGCCGAGCGGTCGATCAGGTTGCCGGTGGTAACGTCGTACTCGCCGGCTGCACCACTCGAGCCGACGATCCAGAGTCGTTCGCCGTCGTCGGTGGTGTCGACGCCATAGAGGTCGTTCCCGTTGCCGGAGGGACCGCCCTGCAGGACGACCTCCCAGCCGTCGGCGGTGCGTTCGATGACCAATCCAGCGCCCGCGACCGCGTGGGGGTTCGTGGCCGTGGCCGCGACATCGTAGAGCGTGGTGTCGACCGGGGTCTCGATGACCGTCCAGTCGGATTCGGCGGCGGAAACCGTCGCGGGGACGGTAGCTGCGGCAAGCGATGCGCCTGCGACCTTCAGCGCCGAACGTCGGGTGAAGTCCGTCATAGCGCATCCGAGGCTGGTGGTGAGATGTACATAAAAGCTGGACGTTCTTCAGACGATTAACGTCCATTCCGGACGTTTTACTCCATTTCATCCCGTTCTCACTGACTGGTACTCGGCCGAAAAACAGCGTCGTCAGCGGGCTAAAAATAGCAATCCCCATTCTCCATGGTGATTAGGAACAAGACGCAACACAATTCCTACTGCGGAGAGACGACATGCCGAGCGGCGCTCCGCTCGGCTCGCGAACGGTGATCGGCGACCGGGTCTCGAGTCGCCCGCGGCCCGTGCTCGAACTCGACTACCCGGTCGGTTCCGCGCCCGCGACCGTCGCATAACAGTTGCCACTCGAGAGTTCCGACGCGCGGAGCGCGAGGCCGCTGTCGGTGAGGTCGGCTTCGAACTCGTCGGGAGCGTAGATGTGATAGAATCGGTCGACCGGTTCGCCGCCGGGGAGGGTCCACTCGACCGTCGTATCGAACCCCGCGGTCGCGTCGAACCGGTCGTGTGCGGTCGACCACGCGCTGACGAGCGCGCGGCCGTCGGGGGAGAGCACCCGTGCGAGTTCGTCGAGGCTGTCCCGCCGGGCCGCCCGGGTCGGCAGGTGATGAAGCGTCGCAACGTAGACTGCGATATCGACACTGTTCTCGGCCAGCGGCAGCGTTGTCGCATCGCCCTGAATCAACTCGACCTCGAACGCGCGCTCGCGAGCGCGGTCCCGGCCCGTCTCGAGCAGGCCGCGGCTGACATCGAGGCCGACGACCGACTCGCAGTCGGCGGCCAGCAGTTCGGCGTGGCGGCAGTTGCCACAACCGAGATCGAGACCGACGCCGTCGCGCGTGTGGGCGTCGACGAAGGATTCGACCTCGGGCCAGGCGTACTCCCGCGTGGACGCGAAGTGAGTCGCGATCCGGTCGTAGGTGTCGCGTACGTCCTCGCGTCGGGCGACTTCGTCTCGGTTCGATTCTCGGTCCTGGTCGCCGGCCATCGTCGGCTTTCCTCGCGGCATGCGCAAAAAGCGTTCGCAAAACGACCCCGATTCCGGTCTCGGTCACGATGCCCATCACGAGAATCCCCACCTCACTCTCCCGTTGCTTCGGAACGCTGTCCGTGCTGCCCGTCACGCGCTGTCGGTCACAACTGCCGCGCTTCGTGGGGCGTGGGTCGACAGCCACATGCCCCGCCGATATCGTCATCGGCCCCCGAGTCGTGACCGTGACCATCCGACTGTCACAATGAGGACACGGCGAACAGCTCGAGGGGCCGTCCGACTCGGCGTCGGTCATTGTGACATCCCGTCGGGGAGCAGTCGCTGGCTCGAGCGCGGACGGCGCTGGCGATACTGCTGTCGTGCGAGACGGTTATGTCTCGGTGGAGTGAATTGGACATGGCTTGCAAACGGCTCGTGTTTGGAAGCTACGCCCCGGGTGCTGCCACACCCAGGGCATTGCAACGCATGCCCCTCGCAGTGGTTTCGAAACCGTAGCTTCTAGCCGGATAATGTCCGTACTGTAACTTACCGGTGCTAGAATAATCGGCTTCCGAGTTTCCGAACGGCTCCGCTCGAGGCCAGTCCGGGAGTTCGCCGGCTCGAATGTGGGTCCGTACCGGGGTCTCGAGGAATTCGAGGGGTTTATCTACTCCCGTCGGGAACTGTGGGATGCGTACGAGGGCTCGTAGATCAGGGGTAGATCACTCCCTTGGCATGGGAGAGGCCCCGGGTTCAAATCCCGGCGAGTCCATCGCTGTTTTGCCGTTTCAGTCCTTCTACTTTCCGGATACGCACGTTTGAGGGTGTTCTGAAGACTATCCGTGAGTCGATGCTTTCAGCCGCTTGTTCGTGGGTCATGTTCCTATCTATAGATCTTCGATGAAGTCACGTCGTTGTTCCATCTTCTCGCGGTCTGTACGGCGGTCGTAGTGGCGCTCGAGGACTTCTGAGGAAACGTCACAGCGGTCGCTGACGATTTTCTCAGGGATGTCCTCGCGGAGCTGGTGCGTGATCGCCCCGCGCCGGATCGTGTGCGGCGAGAGACTGCTCGGGCACTGGGAGTAGTGGCCGTACTCCGTTGCCTCACAGCCCATCGGCTCGCGGCCGTGCGGACAGTCCTCGATCATGCAGGGCTGCGTAAGCCGATACACCTCCGAGCGTATTTGTCCGGAACTCAGCCGACCCTGCGTACTCGTTACGAGTGGCTTGCGACCGTACTCGTCGGTCACATCGTTCCGGTGGAATCGGATGTACTCGTCGAGGACATCGCAGTAGTAGTCGTCCAGCGCGATCGCCCGCTCGGCTGGTTCCTGATTCTTGAGCGGTGTGTCGGTATCCGGCCGGTGACGGAGCCAGAAGCATTGATCCTCGGGCTCGTAGTCCTCGAGGTCGACCGCTCGGAGACTCCCGAGGCGGATCCCCGTGTGCCAGAGGATGGCCATGATCACGTGCTCTCGGCTCGCGCGCTTGTACCGCTCGAGATAGCCGATAATCTTCCGGGCACGCTCGGTATCGACCATTTCGTCGCGAGCTTCATCACCGCGGTCGACATCCGGTAGTTTCACCCGCTCGCGCATCCCCGGTTCGACGGCGTCGATCGATGCGCAGAACTCGAGAAAGACACGCAGCGTTGCGAGCTGGCCGCGGAGGGTGACGACGTTCACGTCCTGCTGTCGCCATACTCGGTAGCGGTGGAGGTCCCGGCCCGTGAGGTCGTTGAGATTGTCGATACCGACCTCGTCACACCACTCGACGAAGGCGTTGAGTCGGTACTTGTGGTTCTGCAGGGTCTTCGCGCTCACCTCGAGTTCGCGGTGGGAGACGTAGAGATCGACCGCCTCTCGTGGAGAGATTGGCTCGAGATCGTCGCTCATGCGCTGACCCTCCGTGTCGCGTAGTTCCGGAGCTGACGAAAGACACCGCCTCGCCGGAGTTCTCTGCCGTCTTCGGTACGGATGATGTGCCCGCCAGCGTGACACCCACTACAGCGGTAGCAGGACGCCTCCGTTGCGCCCCACGCGATCCGTCGGGCGGGCCCGCCACAGGTTCGACAGGTGACCGCTTCAGGGTCGTTGCTCATCGTTCACCTCGTCACCTTCGTCGGTCGCGGCGATCTCGATCCCACAGGCATCCGCGCGTCGGTGAACGCTTTCCTCGAGCAGTGCCTCAGATTCGGGCGTCAGCGTGTAGCTGTTCGTCCGCCCGTCGAGTTCGCCGCGATCGATGAATCCGTCGTCAGTTAGTCTATCGAGGTTCTGGTATAGTCGGCTGTGGCCGATCTCACCGTAGTACTCCTCGAGATCCTCTTCGATTGCGAGCCCGTAGGGATCGATCCCGCCCGCCTCGAGCCCAGCGATCGTCTCAAGGATGTCTCGCTGGAAGCCGGAGAGTTCTCCCCAGAAGGTTCCGCCGTCGGCCACTAGCTCGGACTCGGCTTCGTAGTCCTCGGCGAGTTCGTCCGCTTGCTGCCGACCTTCAGGCGAGCTCGATGCAGGGCCACCGTCAGCTCGGAGAAACGCACAGGAGTGACAGGCCGGTTCGTTGCTCCGAGCGTCGTAGCCGTCCGCTCGAGCGCCGCAGGCGCACCGAGCGTCAGACCTTTTGGGTGGCGATGCCTCTTGCCGTGCGTGGGGTACACGCCCCACGAGAGTTCCGCAATTCATTGTGGATTCCGGAGCTACCTTCTGGGCGGCGTGCCAGCGCCGCCCGGTCTCACATACCAACAAGAGTCATCTTCAGCCGATTTGGTAGCTCCGTGGTCAGTCCAAAGAACGCCAATTACATATATGTAACGGTGGAACTGATATGGAGCGATGCCCCTATTAAGCATAATTCCAAACAAAAAGGGGAACGTCGTACTAAGAGGAGGTAATGAGAGAGTCGGGGACGTGGATGACGATCTGGGATGATCGCATCCTTGAGTACCTCCGCGAAAACGACGGAGCGACAGTTGGCGAACTAACCGATAGTGAAAGCATCCGAGTCTCGAACGCACATGTCTCTCGACGGTGCAAAAAGCTCGCAGAGCATGGAATGCTGACTCCGATTGGAAACGGTGCATACGTCATCACGGAGAGAGGAGAAGCCTACCTCCGTGAAGAGTACGATGCCGAAAACGAGACCTACCTCAACGGCGGCGACTCAAGAGACGGTCCAAGCGCCAGTGGAACCACCCAACCCTAATGAGCCGAAAACCCGCTCGCTGGATGTGTACGCTTGATGAACGGATTCTCGAGCATCTCTCCGAGGATCCCTGGTCGACACCGCGGCATATGTCTCAAGCTGTCAAACTTACTGCGTCACGTGGGCGGGTTGAGGAGCGATGTCTGATGCTTTCTCAGGTCGGGCTAGTCGCTCCAATCTTTGAGGATAGCAACATGTACGAAATCACCTGTGAAGGACAGAGGTACCTCGATGGCGAGCTTGATGTCGAGAATCACCCAACACCGTCGATTCAGCCATTTTAAATTCAAACTGCAGATCCGATCGGCCGAATATACGTTAGATATTTCTCCCTAATATAATCCATAAGATGCAAGCCCCTCTGGTGATCTTTGATACCATCTATTCTTGCATATCCCATCATTGAGGTACCTGCAATTGTAACTTCGAAGGAAGACTGCCTAAACATAACCTCTATTGATATTTTGTCAATTTCACATCCATTCTCTAATAGGGTGTTGACCTGCGGATGACTCCTGAGTTCACCGCCATCTATTATTGCCCCCTCGATATTCACCTCTTCATTAGTTGATGGGTTATAGAGTCCGACTTCCGTTACTGATATTAGGGTTGGAACAGGGCTATCAGGTCTAATATTCGTGTCAAAAGAATTTATGAACTCAATGATTCTATCAGTAGCTTGGTCGGGGACTGCAGTTAATTGGCCACATACGCTGATATCAAAGCTTGTTTCTTTGGCGAAGATGGCTTTTGTCTTTTGTACATCAACAACGCTTGTACTCTTCAATACAAGGAGATTTTCTTCAGGATAAATTGAAAATTCAATAGCACCTTCGGATATCATTCGTGTTATTTCGCCAGAATATGAGAGATCTATATCCACATCTGTGTATATGTATCTACCATTTATCTTGCCATTTTCTACAACGTATTCAAATCCATTTCGGTTTTTTCGAGAAGCATTAGATTGGTAGGGGTTATTTGATAATTCTTCCTCGATAGATGCTATTGAAACGTCCTCCTGATGAATATCGAAATAGGACTCGGAAAGGCTATAAGATTCTTGTTCAACTATTTGCTTTGCCACCTTTCCAAATTCTCGAACCTTATCATCGGTCCAATCCTTCCTCATATATAACTGTCTTATTTCAGACCAAGATTTGGCAGACATTTTCTCGCCAGTGAATACCTCATGAATACGCTCCATGGTGAGGAGATGCGAATTTGGCCGAATATATTCCTCAATTATTCTCTCTACAGTCTCTTGAGGACCTTCGCTGTTATTCATCGTCATGTCCTTCCTGTGTACTGGCAATGAGTACTGTGGGGCCCTAAAGTATAGGATTGACAATTGTGAAGAGTCATGCGTGATAGTCGACCTCGGTAGTCACATTAATAACGAGTGAATTATTATGCTTTCAGTTAGAGACACCGTATAAAGAATGATCGGATTTTACCAACGGATCCACATATATTTCAATACTATATCGCCATCATTACAGAATGAATATTTCGTTATTCTGCTAGCAGTAATTGCGTTCTGGGCTATCTGTATTGGATTCGCAGCTTGGTACCAGATCCTTCTTCTTTTTGATCCAGATCCAGTTATTTGGCGCAATATTCCTTGGCGAATCTGTGAGCACTTTGGATTGTCGCGCAGTAAATACCAAATATTTAAAACAATCTCTCTGCCTACAGTCTTGATATTGTTGTTTATTCTTGTAGCATTAGTTAGAAAAATACCTCCAATAATTATCGGATCATTCCTTGGTGTGTTGCCAGCCTTGATTATCGAATGGAACAATATTTGTAAGAACCCGTATGTGGTTTTATCTGAAGTAAAAGTAACAAAATACCCAAAGGAATGGTACACATTTGGGTCAATTAAGTCTGCAGGGTCGGCTACAAATAGTATAGGCGTACATGCCATTCTTCGTAATGAAGGACGTGGTGTTGCGGAAGATTGTGTTGTTAAGCTTGGAAGCAATAGCATATCTGAACAAGAGTATCATACTCGATGGGAGGATGTCAATCCGGTCAAAATGGATCTTTCACCTGGCGAATCACAAGTTGCGGATCTATTTTGGGTAGACCTCGAGTATGAACACGTCCAGACCGCAAACCCGAATCGAGATCGAGAAAACGAGGAACACTACCCACCAGGCACATATGAGTGGATTGAACGTCCAGAATTATCAATCGGGGATCATAGGTTCGATGTGTTAATTTCTGCTGCAAATATGAGACAGAGACAGGAAAAAGTCACAATCAGCGATTCTACTACTGTCTCTATCCCTGATGCTGTGATGTCTGCAGCTGATGAGTGGAGCGTAATTCAAACACTGAAAGAACATGATGAAGGATTTGCGATAATATATAATAAATATGGCAAAGAGGTAATGGAAATACCTCGCTCGGTACGTTTAGTAGAACTTCAGCGAATAGATGAGCTTAGTAAAGAGAGGTTCGGAGTGAAGACAGATTCAGAGTATGAGGAATATCTTAAGGACGAATACACTATTGATCGAGTGTGAAAATCAAAACGCCAAATGCTCTAAATATCTTTCTCTCAGATCGGTCATCAGAGGTTCTATTCGCTCGAAATTCCTTACCCCATCTAATTTTGCATAACCCATCGTACCTGTACCGGCAACAGTCATTTCATAGGTATGGTCGTCATAGTTTAGATCGGCAATAGCGCGAATGATAATCCGTCCATCTTCTCTTTGGCTTTCAACCTCCGGCAAATCTACAATATCTCTTCCTTCGAAATTTATGTTTTTAATGCTCTGTTCTTCCTCCTCGCTTCTAGGATTATAGAAACGGAGTTCATTAATCTGCAATATTGAGGGTTCACCTTCAGTCACTTCATTTGGAAATGTAGAACAGAATTCTAATACTTTCCCTTTAGCTTCTTGGGGATAGCTTGTCAATGGTCCACAAACGCTAATATCGAAATTGGTTTTATCAGACATTATTGATTTTATCTTTTGTACATCAGTCACCTTCGTGCTGTGAAGAATTAAGAGTCCCTTCTCAGGATCCATACTAAATTCTATTGCACCCTCTTGGACAATATAGTTGAGATTTCCGGAGTAAGAAAGTTCGGTGTCGACATCAGCATAAACGTATCTTCCTCGGACTCCATTTTCGCTATATTCGTAATCAAAGCCCTCTCGATCTTCCCCTTCTTTTGAATCGTCATATGGTGTTCTCTCTAATTCCTCTTCTATCGTAGACAGGGTGAACTCATCCGGATGATTTAGGTGAAAATAGGTCTCCGGGACTTGATAACTACCACTCTCAACAATCCTCTTTGCTACCTTCGCGAATTCGGAGACCTCGTCTGCCGTCCATTCCTTTGTTTTGTACTCATCTCGAACAGCGTTCCAAGTTGTGAATTCTCGATCTTCATTGAAGAATCCTTGATGGATCCTTTCCATAGTGAGTAGATGACTATTTGGAATTATGTACTCTTCTAAGATCTTTTGTACGTTCTTCTTCGGTCCCGTCTCTCCCATCGATATGTCGAAGTTATATCTAATGAGTATAAACCTTTAGGATTTTACGACCTATAGAACTATTATTTCTATCGGATATCCTCTTATTCAACTCTAATACTAATTGATTGGTTGAATTCATGGATCTAATAGGGTACAAAATATTTCCGAAATCTACATCCCTTAGCAGATTCTATACTAAGTAGAGTAGTTAGGCCGTCCTATGGAATGAGTAGTATTAGTACAAAATCTACACGCGGTGAAATATACCCTCGGTTAGGGCGGTCTGGGTCTGATGCTGTGATTAGACTAGAAAATAGTTCAGAACAAATAATCAATTCAGACAATATTTCTATTAACGTCCAATCACCGTCTGGAATTCAAGTTGAAATTGGCCAAGCGTTCCACCAAGAAGATGGTTCGTGGAAACCAATTAGAGAAATAAAACCAGAACACTATGTTAGATTACCCATACATATTAATCCTGAACCATGGGTAGAAGACCTCAGAGAGACCATTATAATCGAAACGGAAATAGATGATCAGCACTTCAGAGATGAGATTCAAATAAGTATTTGATCAGTCAAGGCCTCTGAACGTAGGACAGAAGCTCATCTTTAAAGTACCGTAAAAATTCTTCAGATTCATAATTCGAAGGGTCATATACGTTCACGTAGCCGCTTTCAGTAACTGTAATCTTAATTGGTTCGGTCTCATAAAGATGCTCGAGACCTATCTGGTTTATTTTAGAACTTTCTAAAACACCACCCACCTCGCCGTCCTTTTGCACATTATCTCCATAGACTACACCTTTATCTGCATTCCCACCGGTCCCGTAGAACCCCATTTGCCAAAAATTATCTCCCTGATGATGATCAACAAACGACTCCAAATCAAACTTTGCTCGCTCAACAACAGTACCAGTTTGGCTACCGATTAGGTCAAAAGCAAAGGTCCCAGCGCTACTCTTTACTATTACTATTTCACCAGGTAGAGCTAGAAATTCAGTATAATTTAGATCTTTTTCACGAGTTGAATACGTTCCTATTGAACCATCTCGAATTTGTACATCCTCTCCTTCCGTAATCACTTCTTCTGCTGCTCGACCGGATATTGCAGTGCTACCATCAGGAAGCTCTACTCGGTCAGTTATTTCTATGCATTTTGTTAATTCAAAACCCTCTAATGATACAGTTCCTTCAAATGGCTCAATATCCGAAAAATCACTGCTGACAACACCTATGACACCTGATTTCATGCATCTGTATTTATCAACCATCCATACTTAAAATCTACCACTAGTATTGAGAGAGACTATTGGTACTAATCTAAGACGATAAATTGTAATTTAAACTTACTTCATATAAGTTCTTTATCTCCCAATTTCTGCATCTCGTATGCCATGATGGGTTGATTCTGACTGAATAGTTTCTCTTTCATCAAGATAGCTGACTTTTCCACGTTCCCGGCGAATCGCTTCTGGTGAGAACTCTCCAAGGTAGTGCCGACGGAACGTTTCCCAGTCCTCCCAACCGCCCCAATCCATCACGACCGATGGTAGGACGCCCTGTTCGAGCAGGTTCGTCCCCCAGGTCCGCCGCAGGTCGTGGACATCGAGGAACGACCAGCCGCGATCGCCGCTCTCGGCGTGGAGTCGTTCGGCAGCTCGCTGCACCCAGCGGTAGACCGTCTTGGCGGTCACGTCGACAATCGGTTCGTCCGGTGCGATCCCGGCGGCGTCGGTGTGTGCGTCGATGTATGTCGCCAGTTGGTCGGGGACCGGCGGTTCGCGGTAGTGTTCCTGTTTCGCGACGTCCTCCCAGACGCGCAGGTGCGTCCCAGTCGGTATCTCAACGACATCGGCGGGTGTTATCTGGACGATCTCGCAGCGGCGGAGTCCACATCGACCGGCGAGCAGGAACGCGATCATCTGGCGGTTGTCCTCCGCCTCGTCGATCACGGCCTGCAGTTCGTCTTCACTCAACCACACGCGCTTCCCTTCGCGTTGCGGGTAGGGCTTCAGTCTCATCGGTGTCCTCGATACTCAGTTTTAGCCCAACAAACCATGAAGAATGGGGATATCAGTACGGCATTCGACCCCGATCTCGGGGCGAATCGTCCTCGAAGACCGGCTTCGCGGACACGGTACTCGCAGTAAGTACGTGACTACCTTGCGGTATGATATCTGGCCAAGCTTCATATAGTTGGATTATACTGATTTAACTGTTAGAAGACATGGATTGGGGCTTTCGAATTCGCAAGGACGTTGATCCAAAGATACAGCTTTTGATACTGCTTTTAGCAATTGCAGTTATTGCATCGTTGCAGTATTTCAACATACTCTGATTTTGGAACCACTTCTCTGGACCGACTGGTCTCGTTCTACACTGACTGAGGTTGATCTTCCCTGTACTTACCGCTGTCCTTGAGGATCGACTTCGCGGACACCACGGAACGCTAAGGTCAACGGATATATCCGTTCCTCCGTGTAGTAGTTACTCAACCAGATGCCGACTCGAGTTGTCCAGCAGCACCATCCGGTCGATATCAACTATTCGCGCGAGGATGTCAGTACGGATCCGGATGCGTTCGAGGACGAACTCCGCGACCCGACGGCCGATGTCAAGGTGATGGACTACTCGCTCCCGGACGGAGACGTGCGTGTTCTCTATACGCCGGGCGTATCGGGAACGGCTGACGAGCTCGATCGGGAAATCAGCCCCGCTCAGTTGGAAGAAGACTTAGAACCGATGGACCCGACGAGCCGGGTCATCGCGATCTGGTTACTCCAGTTCTTCGCCGAGATGCAACAGGAAGAACAGGAGAACGGGAGTGAACTCGCGATCTACAAGGACCTCGAGATCGAGCGAGTCCCCGAAGCGGTCGATCACGTTTCGTGGGACGGATCGGCGACGGACGTTGCCGGAAGCCTGATGTCGAACCTGATCCTGCGACACTCGCTTCCGAACGCGAATCACCGACGGGGATCACGATGGCACAGACCTATCTCGAGGCGGCAGGGGCCGAGTTTGAAACCCCGAAAACGCACACCGAAGAGTACGAATGGCGTGAGTGGGTCGACCCTTATATCGTCGAATCAAAGCGGCTGCTGACCGTTCGACGACACAACCTGTACTTCCTCACGTTGAAACAGAACGGGTGCGAAATCGTCCGCCGAAAGCACGATATCGGGATTCCGCTCGACGAGTACGACCTCGATATGCACTACTACGAGGCGTGGGAGGAATACGCCGACCTGCACGAGACACACTGCATCGAGTTCGCGGAGGAGTTGGCCACTTGAGGTGGGGAGTCAAAGGATTTATCGACTTCTTGCGGACCGAAAACGGAAGTTCTGAAACGGAATAAGATCTCGAACTGTTGCAGCCATGTCAGGCCATCAACTGCAGAATCGTGGCTCCGAGCCTTCGCTGTCTGGCAGGCTGCTACAAACTAAACACGACCCACTGCTCCGTAACAACTGCTAAGGGTCGGGAGTGGGTTGATGACGCATGGAGCTGACTGCCGGACCGACGACCCGCTCTCGAGCGGTTACCGGCCTCATTCTGGGATACTTCGCCGTGTTCGCCTACGCGACGATTACGAACGATCCGCTGGCGGCGACCGTCACGCAACTCGGCTTCGGGATCGTCGCGATCGCCGTGGGGGCGATGCTGTACGGGCAGCGGTCGGCACCGTGGGCAGCGCTGACCGCGGCCGCGGGCTGTCTCGTCGCGGGCGGCGTGTTGACCGTCGGTGCCGTCCTCACGCAGTCGGCCGTCGTCGACGGCCTCTCGTCGCTGCTGGTGCTTCTCGGACTCGGCTGTTACGGCTATGCGATCTGGCGTGCGAACTGACCGGCTGCCCGCCGGATGGACCCGCGTTCGTCGCTCACGCGCTCGTCCGGAGCACCTGCGCCGTCGGGAGCGTCCAGCCGTAGGTGACGGCGGCCATACGCGTTCCGACCGTTACCGCCGCGCAGATCGCCGCGGCGACGCTGCCGGAGCCGCCCAGCAGGGTGATGATCCAGTACGTCCCGCCGCCGAGCACCGCGCAACTCGCATAGAAGTCCTCGAGCAGAATGAACGGCGACCGGTCCAGCAGGATGTCCGCGAACGCCCCGCCGCCGACCGCGTTGATCGTCGCGATCGTGACGACGCCAAAGCCCGAGACGCCGACGCCGGTCGCGACGATGGCCCCGGTCGTCGTAAACGCGGCGAGTCCGACGGCGTCGGAAAACAGCGTGATCGGATGGTCGTCGGCCGACTCGAGGGCGACGCTCACCCCGATCGCCAGAGCGACGCCGAACACGCCGAGGGCGATCTCGATCGGCGACTGGAGCGCCAACGGTACCCGATTGACCAGGATGTCCCGCGTCGCTCCGCCGGCGAACGCGGTAACGAGCCCGACGACGGCGACGCCGAACAGGTCGAACTCCTCGCGGATCGCCTTGGTCGCCCCGACCAGTGCGAACGCGACGAGCCCGATCGCGTTCATCACGGCGAACGGATCGACGAACAGCGCGACAGCCAACTCTCGTCCCACTGGTCTGCTACAGGTCGGCGATCGTCTTGAGCGCTACGGGTCGGACCGAACCGGCACTAAAACTGCTCGAGCCCGGTCTGTTCGGCCGCGGCGAGCGCGTCCTCGCAGGTCGACCACGATTCCCGTGCGAACGGCGGGAGGGAGCCGTGTTCGTCGACGTATGACGCGAGGAACTCGCGGGTGGTCGCATCGCCGGGATAGCCGCTGCCGATCGGGCCGTACTCATCGGCCAGCGCAGCGATGTGTGCGTCGCGGTCGACCTTGGCGATGATGCTGGCCGCGCCGACCAGCGGTGCGTCGTCATCGGCACCGTGACGGGCGTCGACGTCGACCTCGAGCGAGCAGGCGTCGGCGACGCGCCTGGCGAACCGGTCGGCGTCGGTGTCGCAGGCGTCGCAGAGCCCCGATGGACGATCGCCTGCGGCTGCAGCCGACTCGAAGCTCCCGATCGCGTCGTCGATCGCGGTCGCGTGCGCTTCGACCGCAAGCGAGTTCATGTCGGTCCCCGGCCCGTCGATCCGGGCGGGCGTGATCTCGGCGACGCCGATCGCGATTCGATCGTCGGTGCGGAGGCTCGCCGCCAGGTCCTCGCGCCGGTCGGGCGTGAGCCGTTTCGAGTCCCTGATCCCGTCGGGAAGGGCGGCCGGGTCCTCGAGGTGGACGGCCGCGGCGAACATCGACCCTAGGGCCGGGCCTTTTCCCGCTTCGTCGACGCCGAAGGGCATACCCGTCCGCTCGAAGGGCGAAGCCAAAACGGTTGTGACTCGGCCGGGTGGCCGCACGCGGAGCTCTCAGCCGCGTGGTCGCACGTCTCGCCGTCGACTGTGAGTCGTCGTCGGCGATCGCTTCGATGTCCGCCCAGTCGAACGCCGAGACCGAGCGGTTGGCGTGAACCGCGGAGAACGCGCCTTCGTCAGCGTTCGCTCGGCTCGTCTCGGAAGTACGCATCCAGTTCGAACGGCTCGTCCTCTCCCTCGACGCCGGTCACGTCGAGCGCGGTCACTTCGGCCTCGGTCTCGAGGAGCCCCGCCAGACTGGGCTCGGTCCGGCCGTTGTCGCTGCTGATGAGTTCCTTCACGTAGAGGCCCCCTTCGCCGTGGAGTCGCACCTCGGCCTCGGTCGGCGATCGCAGGTCGCCGTCGATCCCGTAGACGGTACGTTCGCGTGTCAGGCCCGCGCGCCGGTGATCGACCCGTTCGGGCGTGTACTGCTCGACAGTGATCCCCTCGAGTTCGTCGAGCGCGGTCTCGAAAGCAGCCTCGTCGACGGCGTCCCCGAACTCGACGGCGGCCCGGTAGTGCTTGCTCGCATCGTGTTCCTTGACGCGCTCGACCATCTCGTAGGTCGCCAGTCGAAGCCCGTCGACCTCGACCGCGCCCTCGGCGGCGTCGTTGATCTCGCGCTCGAGCGCCTCGGGATCGGGATCGCGAAACCGGGGGCGTTTCACTTCGAGGACGAACGGCCGCCCGCCCTCGAGCATGCGGGCGTCGACGTCCTCCCGGCCCGCCCCGTGGAACGTGCCCTCGTCGCCGTCCATGGCGTCGACGACATGGGGACGGACGACCTGCTCGACACTGGTATCGTACATGTAGCCCGAGCCGCCGCAGTAGTCACAGGGCTCTTCGCCGTCGTCGCCGAGCTGGCTTCCACTGCCGCCACACTCCCGGCAGGGCCACTCCGTCTGGGGAATGTCCCGCTCGAGTTTGCGGTAGCGGCCGTAGACGAACGCGGGATTGATCTGGACGTCGACCGCGTGACCCGTGACGGATTCCGATCCGAGAGCCTCGAGCGGGTCGAACCCCGCGAGATCGACGACGGCGAGGACGTCGGGCCGGTCGAAGTCGACCTCGGTATCGGTCGTCGCGCCGACGCGCCGGCCGACTTCGCGGTTGAGTTCGCGTTTCATCGACTCGCCGACGTCGGGCTCGAGGCCGGCATCCTCCCGAAGCAGGCGTTCGTTCTCCTCGACCAGCGGCGGGACGCGGGTACCGACCTGGTAGGTGGCGAACGCGGTCCCCTCGAGCGCGTCGACGATCGTCTCGGCGACGGCGTCGAACGTGCCGCAGTACCCCTCACAGACCCAGCAGTCCGCGGGCTCGGTGGATTCGAAGTCATCGTCGTCGGCGAGTGCGACTGTCGTCCGTAGCGCCCGGCCCCGCTCGGCGTTGGTCAGCCCGAAACTCCGCTCGGCGAAGGGCCGCCCCAGACAGGAGTCACAGACGGCTCCGGTCGCCAGCAACGCGCGGGCGTCTTCCGTGATCATGTCTCGAGCATCGGGGGGCCGCGGGTAACACGTTTTCCCTTCACCGGGAGCGCGAGGGACCGGCGCGTCGGCCGCGACTACCACAGCGATCTGGCCGTCCTCGAGGTCGATCACGTTCCGAGCGAAGTACCACCGCTGTCCCTGAGCGAGCACCACCCCGTCGTCGGCCAACAGGTCGCTGCGGTCGGCAACCCCTACGGGCTCGAGGGATCGCTGTCCGCAGGCGTCGTCAGTGGCGTCGACCGAACGCTCCAGTTCCCCGACCGGTCGTTCTCGTTCCCGAGTGTCGTTCAGACCGATGCCGCGGTCAATCCCGGCAACAGCGGCGGGCCGCTCGTCGATCTCGAGGGGGACGTTATCGGCGTGATTAACGCCGGTGGCGGAGAGAATATCGGCTTCGCCGTCTCGGCACGGCTCGCGGAGCGCGTCGTCCCCGCGCTCATCGAGTCCGGGTCGTACGATCATTCGTATCTGGGGACCGAGCTCAGGACCGTCGACCGACTCGTCGCCGAGGCGAACGACCTCCCCGAGGCGACCGGCGCTCTCGTCACCGCCATCGTCGACGGCTCGGCCGCCGAGGGTATCCTCGAGCCGTCACGGCGCACCGTCGAGCGACGCGGCGAATCGATCCCCGTCGGTGGCGACGTCATCCTTGCGATGGACGGCGAACCGATCCCCGATCGCCACGCGCTCTCGACGCACCTCGCGCTCGAGACCAGCCCCGGCGACACGCTCTCGGTTCGGTTCCGGCGGGACGACGAGACGATCACCAGAACCCTCACGCTCGGCGCTCGTCCGTCGGTCTCGCGGTAGCGGGTGCGCGGGTTTCGGCCGGCGCTCGAGCCGGCTGCGATCGTTCGAAACGTGTCGTTACGTCGTCCGAAAGAGTGTAGTACGTCGGCTGGGATCCGTCGAGCGACCCGGTTCGCGCCGTAGCGAACCCGTACACGTCAGCGCCCGTCGAGTTCTTCTTCGAGCGATCGAACCGGTTGAATCGAATGGATCGCGAATGCTCTCGTCCGAATGCACGCCGTTAGCATCTCGATAACAATAGGACCGACTCCGGTAGCACCCGTCGGCGCGAGTATCAGTCGCCCGAGACACCATGACCGATGCCGACTTCCACACGCTAGACGGCGAAGAACCGACTGCCGAGTTCGATCACGTTATCGTCGAGAACGACGACGCTCCCGACGAGTGTGCACTCTTCCCCCATGAGGCCAGCGAGGAGGAACTGACGACCGCCTGGATCGCGGCGTACGACGACTCGTTCGTCGCCCTCGAGTCGATGCAGTAGGCGGACGATGCACCTGAGCCATACCGTCACGGCCGCGGCCTTCTGGCTCGGTACCCTGTTGCCCCTCGTCTATCTCCCCGTCATCGTCGCCGGGATCGACTCGGTGATTCACCTCTCCCTGTTCGTTGGCCTCGTATCGATCCACGCGCTCGCCCTCGTCGTCGGCCACGACTATTCGGGGTCGCGATCCCGGTGAGCCCCCGGGCGCGTGTCCCTCGATTCTCGACCCGTCATACGCCGAGACCACTCGAGTCGGCAGTCCCTCCCGATTCGGGACGGGTCACTGACGCATAACAAAGGGCTAAATAGTGTGTAGTGGTACCATTGCACATGAAAACCCGGTGTCCGCTCTGCCGCCGATCGGTTCCCGGCGACACACAGCACTGGTGTCGCTGCGGCAAAGCAATGGACCCGCGGTGTTACGACGCACACCGTGACTGGTGTGCGGTCCGCGGCGACGATCGCTGGATCGGCGCGCTCGAGCGGTAGCGTCGGTTCCGTCCCGACGAGCGGCGGGAGCCGTACGACGGGTCTCGGCGTCGGCCGACTGACCGCGGGCACTCAGTCGAGCGAGGGAGACCAGACCTGTACCCGCGGCGCTCCGCAGCTATCACAGACTATCGCCCTGTTGTCCTTGTACCGACCTCGCTCGAGTTCGCCGTCGGAACAGTGGTGACAGGCTCGTCCCTCGAGGAGCGCGAGCAGCCGCTGCCGGCCGCCGGCGTCCGCGGACTCTGATTTCGCCATACAGCGACTACACACCGGATATCGGGGAAACGGTTGGCCATGCCTATGCAGCGTCGCGAGACGAGACGAGTCGAAGCGTCTATGTCGATCACCGGTGTACGGCCGCGGGATGTGGCCTTGGGGACACCTCGCCGTCGCCTACCTGTTGTACACCGTCGGTAGCCACCGTCGATTCGGGCGGCCGCCGCGTGCCGTCCCAGCGATCGCTCTCGCCGTCGGCTCGCAGACGCCGGACCTGATCGACAAACCGCTCGCGTGGAACTTCGGCATCCTGCCCGGCGGCCGGACCCTCGCACACTCGCTGTTCGTCGTCGCCCTCCTCGTTCCGGCCGTCCTCCTCGTCACGGATCGACTCGAGGGTCGCGCGGTCGGCGTCGCGTTCCTCGTCGGCTACGGCTCGCACCTCCTGGCGGACGTTCCGCCGGCGGCCCTCTCGGGGGAGTTCGCCCACGCCGCCTACCTCCTGTGGCCGGTCCTCGAACAGCCCCCCGAAGCGCCGGTCGCCGGTATCCTCGACGCCATTCTCCACTACTACGCGCTGGGACCCTACGAGTGGGTCCAGTTCGGCCTCTTCGCTATCGCCGTCCTCGTCTGGTATCACGACGGGTTGCCCGGTCTCCGACTGCTCGGCGGGCGACCCGGGCGACGGTCGAGCGCGTAATGCTTCTCGTCCCGCCGTCGGCTGGCACGTCCTACTCGAGCGACCGCTCGAGACCTGGCGAGCCTCGATAGACCGAAATGGTCCCCTCGCTCGTGATAACGACCGTATGCTCGTCGATCGCGAACTCGAGAACGATGTCGCGCTCGGTCGCCGCGGCGTGTTCGAACAGGGCAACCATCGCCTCGGGCTCGACCCGGTCGAAGAGTGTCGGCCGGTCGTCCATCGACCGGTCGTCGACGGCGGCGATCGCGTCCACCACCGTCGGAATGATCGCCGCCGGCTCGTCGTACGTCACGCTGACTCGGGGGCCGCCGTCCGCGAGCACCGTCTCGCCGTTCGAGCAGGTCATAAAATGCAACTTATTCTCACACGAGGATAGATATTGCCGATATTTTCACAACCCCATATCTCCGAATCTATCGGGGGCGATCGAGGCGAACCGTGGCAGCTATTCCCCCCGTGGGCCTTGGGCCCCTATGCGACAGTTCGTACTCATCGGTCACGACATCCCCACGGAGCCCGACTTCTCGCTGGACGACCTCGCGGGCGGAGCCGGTCGTCTCGACGCGCTCTGCCGGTCGATCACCGCCGCGTTCGTCACCTCTCACGGCATCCGTGAGGCCGTCCGCGTTCACCTGGTCGCACAGGACGAACTCACCGTTACCTTCGACGGGAGCGATCTCCGGCGGCTCAACCCCGACGAGCGCAGCACCGCCGCGCTGGTCCGGACGGCCCTCGAGCACCGCGACGAGGCCATCGGCGCACTCCCCGCGGAGCCCAGTCCGGGGATCGAGGTCTACCGCCGCGGCTTCGAGGGCACGCTCGAGGAAATCGCCGCCGACGGCCCGGTCGTCCACCTTCACGAGGACGGCGAGGCGGTCGTGGACGTAGGTGCGGACGCGCTCGAGGACGGGATTTTCGTGCTGTCGGATCATCACGACTTTACCGCCGAGGAAGCGGGGCTGCTCGAGACCGTTGCCGATCGCCGGCTTCGACTGGGCCCCGAACTCCTGCACGCCGATCAGGCGATCACCGTCGCACACCACTTCCTGGATACGGACGGGTACGAGCGGTTTTGAGGTCGATTTCGGCGAGGACCCGCTCGAGGGACCGGAGCCCCGTCGGGCGGTTCGAGGACCGATCCGGAAGCGTTAAACGATCGGACGCGTACTCTCAGAATGCGGGCCGGTGGGGTAGCTTGGTATCCTTCGGCCTTCGGGTGGCCGTAACCGCGATTCGAATTCGCGCCGGCCCACTTTTCCCCACGTTCGTTCCACCAGCCCACGGCTTCGGGATGTCGGGTCGGACCCGCGTTCCCGTGGGCGACCCGAACGAGAACACGCGAGAGTCGCTTCGCTCGTCTCGCGTATTCGTAATTCACGCCGGCACGCGTTCGCTCCGCTGGCGGCGACGATGTCGAGCAGGACCCGGTCCGACCGTTCAGCCGTGATCCGTGCGGGTCGTCCGGATACCCGCGATACGGACGACGGGTGCTGCTCGCCGTCGCTGTCAGCGCGACGGTGTCCCATTGGATTCCGGTGACTTGTTATTTTAGTGTAAAGACTTAAATTCCAATTCGTGGGGCGTTGTTGATGCAATGTCGAACAAAGAAACGACACTCTCGAGCAGGGACCGACGGTCAGTTCTGAAAGGACTCGGTGCGGTAGGCGCGACTTCGGTCGCGGCAGTCACGCTGTCGGGCACCACTACGGCGGAGTCGACCCAACGGGGCGAGTCCGAAGCGATCCCCGAGCGCCTCGCACGAGCGGTCGCGAAGGCGAGAGTCGAATACAAGAGCCGACAGGAACACTTCGAGGAGTTCGATCCGAACGGCCTTGCACAACCGGAACTGTTCTCCGCCGCCGTCACTCGTAACGGAGCCCGAGAGTATGTTCCGGCCGCGTGGGTGTTCCCGATCGAGACCGACGGGACGGCGGTCGGCCACATCGCGATCGGTGCGCAACCGTGGCTTCCACCGGTGATTCGCTGTGGGACCGGAACGGCTCCACAGCATCGCGCGGCCGAGATGACCATCGCCGGGGATGGTGCCAGGCGCTCGGACGCCGACGCGTCCCGATTCGTCTACAGGCACCCCATGATGTTCGGCCTCGAACTGCAGTCGGACCGTCAACGCCAACCGGTATTCGTCGATCTGTACAGCGGCGTTGCCACTACTGTCGATGACGTTCCAACCTACGAGCCCTCGAAGATGGAGACGACGCAGGCCGAGGCACAGTGGCAGGGTATTCGCCAGTCCCGGCAACGCAACGAGACGCTCTCGTACAGCGCCTCCTCGAGCGGACGTATCAGCGGCGTCCCGAACTGGGACGGAGACGTGTGTAGTACCGACTGGATCGGCTGCTCGCCCGTCGCCGGGTCGATGGTCATCGGGTATCACGAAAACGCCACCGGAATCGAGTGTGATCTCATGGATGAGTTGGCCGATGAGATGGACACCGATGACGAAGGACGGACCAAGCCGTGGAACATTCCTGACGGCATCGAGAACTACGATTCGTCGTACACTGCGCACAACACGTACCACGGCCGACGATCGGAGATCATGGACGAGATCGACTCGGAACGACCGTGTATCGTGAGTTACTGGGGCAACAAAGCGTCGACGGCGTCGGCGGAATCGGGGAACGTCGATGTGCCGGACTGGATCCCGGAGCTCGTCGGTCACTCGGAGACCGCCGTCGGGTACGAGCAAGACGAAAATTCGTGGTGGGACCCGACCGAGCCGTCGTTGCATGTGACAACGTACGACACCTACGGTGAGGTCAACGAACTCACGTTCTCGTCGTCTTCGTTGTCGTTTTTCATCACATCCATCGAGGCGTAACTGCTAGTCTAACTTCCCAAACGATAAAATCGGTCCGTAAAGAGATTCCGGTCAACATGGGCTCGTCAATCGTCACTACTACCACCGTTCGCCGTGCGGAATTAGCACTGGCAGTGTTCGTACTCGGGTCCGCAGGTATCATTCTGGTTTCCAACGGGGCTCCCGGCGTTCTGACCCGGAACGAAACGATACGGGACGCGCTGATCTGGTCCCTGTTCTTCCTCGTTCCGCTCGCTCTCGCGGGTACGACGCTGCTGGCGGTTGTGGCCGACACGGTCGGCATCGGTTCCGTGGTAGCCGGCGGCGTCGCAGTCGTGACTCTCGGGACCGTTCTGTTGGCCATCTATACACTCCTCGTCCCATCCGAAGGCGGGGTCTATGTTGGCCATTTCTTCTCGTACGGCGCGGCCCTGGTGCTCTCCGTCGTGGTGTTGGTTCGCCCCATCATAGATCGACTGTCCGCGAATGTGTGGTTCCGTCCGGGGCTGATTGACCTCTCATAAGCCCGCCGATCACGGCCGTCCATGGACGGCCGTCTTCACCGGTCGCCTCCCTCGCGACTTCCGCAGTAGCATTCCCCTTGCCACGGCCCCGAACAGGTCGCCGCCCCGGTCTTCTCTCGTGGGTCCTGATGAGCGATCCGCTCGTCGACCCGATCACACGTCCGAGTACTTCTCCTCGTTCGCTCCGGCGGCCTCGTCATCGTCGTCGAAGACCTCGTTTCCCTTGACGACCCGATACGACGGGTCGTCGCACGAACAGGCGTTGTGGGGACTAACCGGCCGTACCGTTCCGTCCTGACACGCCCACACTGTAAAGAGTTCGCTGCAGGAGTCACAGATACCGGCCGTCTTCGTCTTGTCTCCGTCCGATCGTGTCACAGCGATGGCCCCACTCGCACTACTATGTTAACAGTACCCAGGCTAAAAGCCTCTCGGGTCGGACGTACCGACGGCCGGCCTCACTCCCGAAGCGGTCCGTTCCTCGCGTCTCGAGCGCGACCGTACTCGAGGGCCATTCGCGTCACTGACCGCCGGAGAGTTTCTCGGCCCGCCGCGCCTGCTCGGTGCGTCGACTGGCCTGCTCGAGTCGCTTCCCCGCCGCGTTCGAGAGCGAGGCCGGAACGTCCGTCCGTGCCTCGGCGAGTCGTTCCTCCGCCCGTTGGAGGCGTTCGAGGACGGTCTCGAGTTGCCTATCGGTGGTTCCGCGTTCGTTGGCGCGCGCCCGCTCGGCGGCTCGCCGAGCGGCGTCGCCGACGGCCGCGAGGGAGCGCTCGAGCCCGGTGATGGCGTTCGATGCGCCGCTTCCCTCGTGTTCCGTCCCATCATCGTCGGCATCGCCATCGCTGTCGTCATCGTCGCCGACGGCCGCGATTTCGGCTCTCGTCTCCTCGGCGACTTCGGCGACGAACGCCGCGAGGGACGCTTTGCCGGTCTCCGGACGCTCGATGCGGACCGCCGATTCGGCGTCGGGGTCCGGGTTGACCCGGTAGGCACCGACTGCGTCGTCCGCGTCCCGCACCTCGGTCGTATAGGCCCCACCGCGGTCGACGTAAACGGCGTCGCGTCCGTCGACGGACGACTCGTAGAGCCGCCCGGCGAAGTCGTCCTCGACGGCCACCCGCGAGAGATCGCTCGTTCCGCTCTCGTCGCCGACTACCAACTTCGTCGCCCGATCGCGGGTCACCATCGGAATCTCGCCGTCGACGCCCGCCGCCGTCGGAGCCCCGTCGTCCGAAACGGTGACGCGCTCGCTGTGTGGTGCCCGTCCCGCACCGTTGACGGTCAACCGGTGGTCGCCAGCGGGGACATCCCGCGCGACGGCGATGCCATCGAACGTCGGGACCGCTTCGGGCTCGCTCTCGAGCAGGACGACCGCCTCGAGATCGATCTCGGTCGTGGTCAGCCCCTCGTTCGCCGGCGCGTCGTCGCTCGCGATCACGTCGGTGACGCGGCTGACGACGGTGTTGATCGGCGCTGCTTCGCCGATCGCGTCGTAGCGCTCGGCCAGCGCCGTTCGATGGTTCGGGACGGAGATGTCCGCCGCTGGGTTGTCGTACCGGGGCTGGCTCCACGGCGTTCCCGTCGCCGTGAGGTGGCCGGCGACGGCGTCCTCGACCGCTGCCGGGACGCGAAACTCGAAACTCAGCTGTGGGCCGGTGAAGTCCGCGATGTGCTCGAGATCGCCACTCGGGACGAGGTCGTACTCGATGTCGGCATCGGCCGCATCCGTCCGCTCGCGGTGGCCGAAGACGAGCCCCGTTTCCCGCGACGGGAGCTCCGTCGGCGGCGATGTCAACGCATCGAACGACCGTACTGTCAGTTCGTCGTCGATCAGCGACTCGCGCGTGACCGACGGCAGTCGTTCGTGGTCGTATATCGGCTCGCCCTCGTACTCCGGGACGAGATAGGGGAGTCGCGAGCCCTCGTCGCGGGGCAGACCGTACGCCAGTGGCACGTCGGCGAGGTCTTCGATGCCTTCGATGGCCGCGTTCGTGATGTCCGCGAGCAGGTCGCCGACGGCGACCCGCTGGAAGCGATCGGCCGCCTCGTTGACCGAGAGTGCGCTCGAGTGCGAGCCGAGTTCCGAGAGAATGCGCGGGACCATGTCGGGGTCCGGGTCCAGGTACTCGTTGTTCGGCACCGTCCGCGAGTGGGAGCTGGCCACGTACAGCTGGGGTTCGTCTGTCTCCGTGTCGACGAAGACGTGCAACACTTCCCAGTCGTGCCAGTGGAAGTTGGTCGTGAACTGGTCGAACGCCGAGTAACACCAGAACTGGACGACGGCCAGCGGCGACGACTCGTACTCGACGGCGTGATAGAAGACGGTCGGGTTCGGCGGGCTCCCGTCGCCGTCGCGTTCGTGATAGCCGTCGACGGCGTCGAAGCCGCTGACGACCGTCTCGCCGTCCCGTTCGCTGGTGTACGGCCGCGGATCAGTCGGAAACCACGGTTCGCGGCTGTCGAAGTATAGCGTCGGCGCGAACCGCGTCGCCAGCGCCCGCGCCGTCTCGTCATCGACCGGACGCGTCCGGCCGTCGGCCTCCCGTTCGAACGCCGAACAGCCGGCGAGTGCAGCCCCGCCGGCACTGGCGAGCGCGCCTAGGATGGTTCGTCGATCGACGTCGGACCCCGTTCCGTCGGTCACTCTCCATCACGATCCGTCGCCGAATCGACGCCTGCGACCCGCGCGACCGCACCTGCCTCGGACATACCACCCCATGAGTAGCTCCGCTCAAGAATCCTTCCGTCCGTCCCCGAACCAAGCCGTGGTCTGGCGCGCGAGCGGAACTCGATCAGCGCGCGCATTCGTCGGAGACGTTCGCAAACGCCAACGCAGTCTCGATCCACGTGTCAGGGCGAGAAGCGACGCTCTCGGCGACCGTTACGAGACCCGGTATCGTCGGTTCGGTTCCGGGGTGTGCGCCGCGGTGTGCCTCCTGTTTCTCCGAGAGCAACTCGTACTCCTCGAGTCGGTTTCGTATCGCGTATTTTGATTTATGGACGTGGGACTGACTGCTACTGCGGTTCGAGATGACGACCCCGGATCGTTCGGTCGTCGGTCGCTCCCGGACGGGGACTCTCAGGAACTGTCGGCTGACACTGATTCCCTCGGGACGCGTTATAGAACCCGATCCGGCCGGATTCGAAGAATCACGCGCTCGGTTTGGATCGTGGGCTGATACTCGTCGACGCCCTGATAACGACGGGCGAGTTCGTCGATATGGTCGCGAGCGCCGTCGGTGGTGACGGCTTCAACTTCGCCGATCACCGAGAGGAAGCGATAGGGATCGTCCGGGTCGGTCATGCTGACGCCGACACCGGGGTTGTTCCGGACGTTGCGCTCCTTCTGCCGGCCCCGCTCGGTGTTGATCAGCAGTCGGTCGTCGGCCTCGTCGTAGTCGATCCATACCGGCGTGACGTGCGGGAGTCCCTCCGCCGTCAACGTCGCGACGTGTGCGAACGTCTTCTTCTCGAACAAATCGTGGCAATCATCGGGTATCGAGGCCATATCCACCGTGTCACTTTGCCACCCCTGGTCTTGTGTTTGCTGCCGACACCCACCGACCCTGATCGGTCTCGAGGTCACTGGGTCGATCGCGCGGACGAGGGTGGGTGCGGCTGCGGCCGACAGAGACCACGCAAGTGTCGGCTGACGGCTTATGCACCTCGATGCTGACTCCCTCCGTATGACTGATCGTCAGCCGTCGACCCGTCGACGAGTGCTGAAACTAACGGGCGCAGCCGCCTCGACCGCGCTCATCGCCGGCTGTGGCGGACCAGGAGACGGCGGAGACGAAAACGAGACGAACGAAACCAATGAGACGGGGATGAACGAGTCTAACGAGACCGGCATGAACGAAACCAATGAGACGGAGATGAACGAGTCTAACGAGACCGGCATGAACGAAACCAATGAAACGGGGATGAACGAGACGAACGAGTCCAACGAGACGGCGATGAACGAGTCTAACGAAAGCAACGAAAGCGAATAACGTCCGCGCTCGGGTTCGGTTCGTCGAGACGGGACGTAACCGTTACCGGTCCTCGCTGCCTTCCTCGAGTAATGACCGAGGGACTCGAGGCGGATGTCGAGGAGACGGACGCGATCGCCGAACGGCGGGACGAACTAGCGGCCCGTGTTCGGACACACGCCGGCGAGATCGCGCGGGAGCTCGCCGTCTTACAGGGCGGGGACTACGGCCAGGAAACGTTCACCACCGACGCCGGCAGTTGGACGCTCAAGTACGAGGCCGGCGATGTCCAGTACCTCCGCTTCGACCCGCAATCCGGCGCGGATATCTACGTCGTCTCGAGCAAGCACCCGCCCGAACCCGAGCCCCTCGAGCGGGCGATGGCCGACTACAGCGCGTTCGTCGAAGCTTACAACGAGTACGTTCGCTCGTTTGACGGGCTACTGACGGATGTCGCCGACGAGTTCCCCGCCGTCGAATCGACGGCGGAGCTGGTGGCCGAGCGGGACCGGATCGTCGACCGGGTTCGCGACGTTTGCGACGCGATGGCGAGCCAACTGCACCGATACGACGGTACGTACGGGACCTATGCGACGACGATATCGGGCACCCGCTGGGAACTGAAGTGGGAGGAAGACCGCGCGTCCTATCTTCGTGTCGGCGGCTCCGACGGCGTCTACCTGCTCTCGCAGTACGGCCCGCCGGCGGCTCCGGAAGTGCGCCGACTGGCCGACGACGTTTCCGCCTTCGTCGCCGACTTCAACGATCACGTCGCCGCTCTCGAGGCGGATCTCGAGGGCGTCAGCTTCGCGGATGTCTAACCGCCACGGCGTGATGAACCGTTTAGACTCCCGTGTCGATATCACTCCGATCGGCATCGGTCCCGACGATCGCGGCCGCGTTTCGCAGGGATACCGAGCGGACCCGAGCGCTCTATACCGAAACTAGTAGCCGTTTTGTACCGTCTGGACCTATTGGACGGTGGCGACGACGGTCGCCTGGATTATCATGGATGGCCCGACCCACGCCGATGAGGGAACTGCCCACGAGTACGCGGCCGAGACCGACGAAACCGATCCCGCGGGGCCGATGCTGTTCGACGCGATCGTCGTCCGCTATCAGTCCGGAAACGATCGCTGTACGCTCGTTCCCCGTAACGGCTCCACCGACGAGAAATTGAATGCCTGGCTCACTGCGGATCTGGAGACGGTCGTCGATCTCGACGACGCTCGCTGATGGCGACTGAGTCCGCCACCCTGTCGCGAAGCGAGGCGCTGTGAGGTCTCGCCATCGAAAGAACACGGTCAGGAGCTACACGTCGACGTATTGGTCGACCCACTCCTGACGGCGCTGCAACGCGCGTCTGCCTTTCGGCGTCAGCGCGTAGTAGTTCGTCCGCCGGTCGAGTTCGCCTTTTTCGACGAGATCCGTTTCGACGAGCGTATCGAGGTTCGGATACAGCCGGCCGTGCGTGACCGGCTGCTCGATGTAGCTATTGATGTCGTCGAGAATCTCCTGCCCCGACGGTCGGTCTTTCCCTGCGATCACGTACAACAAATCACGCTGGAAGCCAGTTAGCTGGTCCATGGATCACCCTCTGAATGACGACGGTCACGGCTCCGTGGCTTTGTTATAGAGCTGGTACGTGCCGCTCGCCACTCGGAACGCACCGCGTAGGATCCCGCTGGGCCAGCGACTCGAGGGGGGAGTCGGATCGTCGTCGCTCCCGTCGAGTCCGCCCGCGTGACGCGGCGTTTTTGACGGGCACCGCCGTACTGGCGGATATGCCAACCGATCCACTCGCCTGGGAGACGCGCGAGCGACGGGTAGCCTACTCCTGTCCGGGGTTCGATGTCGTTAACGAGTCCGTTCGGTATCCCGACGGTGCCGACGGCGAGTTCGACTACCTCTCGGAGCCGGCTAGCGTCTGCATCTTGCCGTTTACCCCCGACGGCGACGTCGTCTGCATCGACGAGTGGCGACAGGCCGTCTCACGGATCAGCCACGGACTCCCCGTCGGCGGCACCGAACCGGATGACGACGATCTCGAGGCGGCAGCGCGCCGGGAACTCGCCGAGGAAACCGGCCACGAGGCCGAGACGCTGGAACCGCTCGTCACCGTCGAACCGGCCAACGGGATCGCGGACGCCGTCTTGCACGTCTTCGTGGCTCACGGCTGCCGACCGACCGCCGACCAGCGACTCGACCACAACGAGAGCATTCGCGTGCGGACGCGGTCGTTCGCTGCCCTGACCGATGCGGTGGCCAACGGCGAGATCCGTGACGGCCGGACGGTGCTTGCCCTCTCGTACTATCGGCTGTTCGACGACGGAGACGGGACGGCATAGCGAACGGAGTCCGGCGTTCGACACCGCCGACCGCCACTGGGTCGCGCGATCGACCCGGTTCGATCAGCCGAGCATGCTGTCGTCGCTTTCGTTGCCCGTTTCGTTCATGCTTTCATTGCCCGTTTCGTTTACCGACGCGTTGTCGTCGCCTTGCTGCTCGAGTGCCGCTTGGAGGCCCTCGGTTTCACCGACCGAAACCGTACTCGCGCTGCTGTTTTCGACCGTCATCGAACTCGCGGAGAGCGACGAAATCGTCTCGCCCTCGGTCATGTCGGTATCGTCTACAGCAGTCTCGGTCGTCTCGTTGTCGGCCGTCTCGTTGTCGGTCGTCTCGTTGTCGGCCGTCTCGTTGAATATTCCGTCCGTTTGGTTACCGTCCTCTGACTCGTTGTCGTCCGTCTGGTTGAATATTCCGCCCAGCTGGTTACTCGCGTCTGACTCGTTGTCGGCCGTCTCGTTCGCTTCTTGGGCCGTCCCCCCGTCGTCGACCTGCTCGAGCGTGCCGATGGTCATCGATTCGAACGTGATCTCACCGACGTCGAACTCCTCGACGGTCAGCGACTCGACCATCTCGGTGCTTGCGTTCTCGTCGGCGGTGCTTTCGTTCTCGCTGGCAGTGCTTTCGTTCTCGCTGGCGGTGCTTTCGTTCTCGCCACCGTCATCGCCGTCACCGCCGAACAGGCCGCCGATGAAATCGGAGATGCCCGAGAGAAGTCCCCCGTTGCCGTCCTCGACGGTGAGGTCCTCGATCGTCAACTGATCGGCGTTCATCGACTCGATCGTCATGTTCTGGATCGCCACGGTATCGGCGTCTTCGCTGAGCATCTGTTCGATGCCGTCCGCGGATTCGTTGCCGGCCGCGGCAGCGCTTTCGTTGTCGCCCTCGCTCTCGTTGGCACCGCCGATGTCACCGTCCGTCTCGAGGTCGTCGATCGAGACGTTCTCGAGCGCGAGCGAATCGAGGGAGACGTTCGAGATCGTGACGCCGGTGGGTGCGGACTCGTTGGCCGCGGACTGATTGCCGGCCGACTCGTTTAATTCCTCGAGTTGCTCGCTGTCCTGGATGTCCAGCTGTTGGACGCTGAGTTCTTCGATCGTTGCGTTTTCGACGGTTATGTTTTCGAGTTCGAGCGTGCTGACCTGTACGTTCTCGAGCGTTGCGCTCGTGTCGCTCATGTCTCCGGCGTCGGTCGCGGCTGTGTCCGTGGTCGCTCCACCGACGAGGGCGGGACCCCCCGAGAGCAGAACCAGCAGCGCGACGAACGCGACGCCGATGTGCTGCGATCGTGAAACCATGCGCGCCGGGGTAGGATCGTCGCGGGGCTAAAACGGGCAGACTGTTACGGAATTACCGACGGGAAAACCGATGTTTCGCGCACGGGACCGAGCGGTGACGGCCGACCCCGTCGACCCCCGTTCGCCTGTCACGCCCGCCGGGAACCGCACGGGACCGTCCGTCGGTATCGCGCCGTCTCCTGTCGTACGGCCGACCGGACACGGGATGGGCATCGGTCGATTCCGCATCGATCCGTTACCGTCCCCTCGAGATGCAAAGTGTCGATTTTCGTGATGAAACGGCATCGACCGTCGCGCCCTGCGCTCGTCGGGGCGGGTCCGGACGAGACTGGACGCTCGTCGCCGTCGACCGGTCCCCGGCACGTCCGTTACCCGAGTCGGAGCTCTCGCGTCTCGACGGCGTCGCAGGTGGGACAGACGAACTGATAGCGGACCCGTCCGCCCGAGGTGGTGACGCGCCACCCACCCTCCGTGTCGACGTAGCCGCAGGCCGGACAGCGGAGTTCCGACTCGTCGAACTTCTCGCGGAGCCGCTCGAACGGTGACCGGTGCACTGACATGTGTTATTGTATGGCGTGGTGCCATATAACACTGTTCCGTCGGGTTCCCGGCTCGACCGCCGACCGATCACAACGGTTCTTAGGCAGCCATCCGTAGGGAGCATATGGACGATGTCGACACGGAGCGCGGTAGCCCCGTCGACGACGCCGCGGCGGCGGCCCGCGCCCTCGAGCACGTGGTCGATCCGGTCATCGCAGTTACCGAGGGAACGATCACGTACGCGAACGAGGCCGCTCGCGACGCGTTCGAACTCGGCGACGCCGACCGCGAAGCGGCGACCGCGCTCGGCACGCGTTGGACCCACCTCGCAACGGTGATCGACGAGACGACCGTCGGTACCGCTCGGCAAGTCGACCTGGCGGACCATCGAGAGCGCGTCCGTATCCACCGCGGGACGAGCGGCGCGACGCTTACGTTCGAGCGCGACGGGACGGGTGCCGACGCCACTGCCGAGAGCGTGGGTGACTCCCGCTCGGGCGCGAGCGATCGACTGGTGAAAGACCGCGCGCTCGAGGAGGCCCCCGTCGGGATCACGATCTCCGACCCGGACCGCGAGGACAACCCGCTGGTGTACGTCAACGAGGCCTACGAGGAGATGACCGGCTACGAATTCGACGAGGTCGTCGGCCGGAACTGTCGGTTCCTCCAGGGCGAGGACTCAGACGAGGCGGCGATCGCCGACATGGCGGCGGCCATCGACGAGGATCGGCCCGTCACCGTCGAACTCAAGAACTACCGCAAGGACGGTACCGAGTTCTGGAACGAGGTCACGATCGCCCCCGTTCGGGACGAGGACGGCCGCGTGACCAACTACGTCGGCTTCCAGAACGATATTACCGCGCGCAAGGAGGCCGAACTCGCGCTCGAGCGACAGACCGAGGAACTCCAGTACATCCTCGATCGCGTCGAGGGGCTCATTCAGGACGTCACCGCCGTCGTCGCGGGCTCGACCGACCGCTCGGAACTCGAGCGCGAGGTCTGTGCGCGGATCGCCGCGGAGGACGCCTACGATGGGGTCTGGATCGGCGAGCGCAACCCCGCGACCGGGACGATCGAAGTCCGCTCGAGCGTCGGCGACGGACCCGACGGCGGGACCGTCGCAACCGATACCGGCCACCCCGCCGCCGAGGCGCTCGCGACGACCGACCCGGCCGTCGAGACCGTCGACGGACTGACGCGCGCCGCGTTTCCGCTGTCGTACAACGGGATCGAGTACGGCGTAGTGACGATACGGACGCCGCGAGCGATCGACGACCGCGAAACGGTGATCCTCTCCGCGCTCGCCCGCGCAGTCGCCAGCGGCGTCAACGCCCGCGAGACGAGCCGCGTGCTCGCGACCGATGCCGTCGTCGCCGTCGAACTCGAGGTGACCGATCGCACCCTCGCGCCGGTCGCCCTCTCAGCGGCGGCGGACTGCCGGCTCGAGTACAGCCGGTCGGTGCACCGAACGGACGACGAGACGGCATCGTTGTTTACCGTTACCGGTGCGAGTGCCGACGAGATCACCGCCGCTGCCGACGAACTGGCCGACGCCGACTGTCGCATCGTCGTCGAGCGCGACGAGGAGTGTCTCGTGGAGGTGACCGGCGGAGAAGACCTCGTCGGCTGGCTCTCCGAGCGCGGCGTCCGCACGAAGGCCATCGAAGCCGAGGCCGGTCGCGCACGCGTCACGCTCGAGATTCCGCGCTCGTCGAACGTGCGTTCGGTCGTCGAGGCCGTCGAGGACCGCTACGACGGCACCGACGTTCGCTCGTTCCAGCAGCGCGAACCCGACGGCGAGACCCGCCAGGAGTTCGCCGCCCGTCTCGAGGAGGCGCTGACCGATCGTCAGTTCGGTGCGCTCCAGCGGGCGTATCTCGGCGGCTACTTCGAGTGGCCTCGGCCGACGACCGGCGAGGAACTGGCCCAGTCGATGGGCGTCTCTCGGCCGACCTTCCACGAACACCTGCGGACGGCCGAGGCGAAACTGTGTCGAGCCTTCTTCGGGGACGCGTAGCCGTCCCCCACAGTGACTGTCACGGCTCGAGACCTGTAACCGCGCCGTAGCATCGAAAACGCTCGGGGACGGTCGCCGAGGTTTATATGGCTCGTCGTGGGAGGCGGTGGTATGTTCGCGTTCGCAACTCCGCTGCAGATGGGGGGCGGTGGGTTCCTGTACTGGGCGATCATCTTCTTCGTCCTCGCAATCGTCGCCGCCGCCGTCGGTGCCCGCGGCGTTGCCGGGATCTCGATGGAGATCGCGCGCATCTTCGTGCTGATCTTCATCATCCTTGCGGTGGTCGCACTGTTGTTGTAATCGTTTCAGCGCCGAGCGAAACCGAGACCCGGCCGTCGGTTCCGTCGAGCGATGAGCACCGCGACACCGCCATCGATCACGTAACCGGTTCCGGTTACAGATGGCTGGGAACGACTAACACGATGGCGACCGTATACAAGAACGAACGGTTACTATGACAGAACTCGGCGGATTTCAGGACAGGGTCGCCCGCATCGATCTCTCGGACGAGGAGATCGCGTGCGAGTCGATCGACGACGAGGACGCAGCGAAGTATATCGGTGCGCGGGGGCTCGGGGTAAAGTACGTCTTCGACCAGGGACCGGCGGTCGATCCGCTCGGCCCCGACAACCTGTTGGCCTTTATGAACGGACCGCTGTCGGGCACGCAGGTGACGATGAGCGGTCGGATCGCCGTCTGCACGAAGTCACCGCTGACCGGGACCGTCACCGACAGTCACCACGGCGGCTGGTCGGGGGCCCGGCTCAAGTGGGCCGGCTTCGACGGGCTGTGCTTCGAGGGCGAGGCCGACGAACCGGTCTACGCCTACGTCGAGGACGGGACGGTCGAACTGCGGGACGCTTCCCATCTCTGGGGTGCGGGTGTCCACGAGACGCGGGACCGACTCGAGGAGGAACTCGAAGGGTCGTACGGCAAGAACCTCTCGCTGATGGCGATCGGACCCGCCGGCGAGAACGGCGTCAAGTACGCCTGTATCATGAACGAGGACGACCGGGCCTCTGGACGGGGCGGCACCGGCTGCGTGATGGGGTCGAAGAACCTCAAGGCGGTCGTCGTCAAATCGACCACGAAGATGCCCAAGCCGGCCGATCCGGAGACGTTCAAAGAGGGTCACCAGCAGGCGATGCAGGCGATCCAGGAGTCGGAGGTGACCGCGCCCAACGAGGGCGGCCTCTCGATGTACGGGACGAACGTCCTGATGAACATCGGCGAGGAGATGGACGGCCTCCCGACGAAGAACGGCCAGTATACCTCGACCGAAAGCATGCGCGATGCGGAGGGCGTCGACATCGACGCCGAACGCGTCTCCGGCGAGAACGTCCGCGAGAACATCCTCGTCGACGAGCCGACCTGTCACTCCTGTCCGGTCGCTTGCAAGAAGGAAGTCGAGGTGACCGCGATGCACAAAGGCGAGGAGATGAACGTCCGGACCGAGTCCTACGAGTACGAGTCGGCGTACGCGCTCGGCCCGAACTCCGGTCACACCGACCGCGACAAGATCGCGCTCATGCTCGAGCGCTGTAACGACATGGGCGTCGACACCATCGATGCGGGGAACATGATGGCGATGGCCATGGAAATGACCGACGAGGGGAAACTCGAGGGCGTCGGCGAGTTAGAGTGGGGCGACACCGAGACCATGATCGACATGATCGAGCGGATCGCCCGCCGCGAGGACGAGTTCGCGGACCTGCTGGCCGAGGGCCCCCGCCGGGTTGCCGACCGCAAGGACGCCCACGAGAATTCGCTGGCAGTCAAGGGCCAGACCATCGCCGCCTACGACCCGCGCTGTATGAAGGGGATGGGAATCGGCTACGCCACCTCGAACCGCGGGGCCTGCCACCTGCGGGGCTACACGCCCGCCGCCGAAATCCTCGGCGTTCCCGAGAAGGTCGACCCCTACGAGTACGAGGGGAAAGGGGAGCTCACCGCCCAGTTCCAGGACCTCCACGCCATCAGCGACTCGTTCGACATCTGCAAGTTCAACGCCTTCGCCGAAGGCATCGAGGAGTACGTCCTGCAGTACAACGGCATGACCGGCCGCGATGTCACCGAGGACGAACTGCTCGAGGCCGGCGAACGGATCTACAACTTAGAGCGGTACTACAACAACCTGAACGGCTTCGACGGGAGCGACGACTCGCTGCCAGCGCGCTTCCTCGAGGACGGTATCCGTGGCCAGGGTGCCAGCGAGGGCGAGTACTGCGAACTCGACGAGATGAAAGACGAGTATTACGACCACCGTGGCTGGGTCGACGGCGTCGTTCCCGATGAGAAACTCGATGAGCTCGGGATCGAGCTCGGGCCGGGGACGGGCGTCAGCAGCGAAGGCGGTGCGGCCGCGCCGAGCGACGACTGACTCGAGCCCGGCGGCGTTCGGATTTCGGCGTCCGTCTCGATTGACGGATCTCGGACTGGAGACTGCCGATCGAACCACTCGAAGCGACCGCCCGGGACGGACCTATCGCCCTCGTAGCGAACACAGTTCTCGTATTAGTTATTTCTATCAGAAATACATTCTCTTCACAATATGTCGGTTAGAGGGCTGATAATCTCCGAATAGCTGGTTTCGATACTCTATTATAATCCGACTCATACCTGCTTGTATGAGTCTCCTGAAAGAATGGACGGGAGTGAACGGCTACATGATCAAGGACCCGGGAACGTTCTTCTCGGCGTACAACGAAAACCACGGGATCGCCTACCCGATCGCGTTCATGCTGCTCTCGTATCTCGCCGTCATGCTGCCGATCGGAGTGCTCGCTGCGGCGGTGAACATCACGTCACCGACCGATGCGGCGATCGGTCTGGTGCTCTTTCTCGGACTCGGCGTCGTGTACTGGATTCAGGGGCTCATCGAGGCGTTGCTCGCCCACGGGTGTGCGTACCTCTTCGGTGCACGCGGCGTCTCGAAAACGCTCGAAGCGTACGCGTTCCCGACCGTCGTTCGGTACTGTTTGTGGTGGGTTCCCCTGGTGAACCTCGCGCTCGGACTGTACGGCCTCTACCTGCAGATCAAAGCCCTGTCGGCGTTTCACGACATTTCGACCGGCAAGGCCGCGATCGCCGCGCTTTTCCTACCAGTGCTGTTCATGCTTCTGGTTACCGTCGTTATCGCAGCTATCATTGCCACGTTCGTCCTCGAGTTAGGCTCACAGCCCGGTCCACGGCCGGCCATGTCCCTGCTCGAGATCGCCGCGTAGGGCCGCCGGCTGCCGCTCGAGCCTCACCGAACGCGGCTGCTGACGCGGGGACGGGGCTCGAATAGGTCGAGCAGTCTGTCCGTCTCCAGTCCGTGCCGCTCCGAACGGCCCAGTGCTGACGACGAGAGTGGACGGCGAGACGGAGAATCAGTCGTCGGCAACGGCGTAGGTCGAGCCGATGTCGGCTTCGGCGTCGGGCTTGGTCAGTTCGATTGCGACGCTACCGTCGTCGATCGAGACGAGCACGTCGTCGAAGCTCTTGGAATACTCGGTCGCGTGCTTGCCGGAGGTGTTGATCCGAACCTTCTCGTCGACCAGGTCGGCCTCGGTCAGCATCTCGACCTTTCGGTAGGCCGTCGACATCGGGATGTCACACTCCTCGGAAACCTCCGTGGCCGTCAGGGGCTTCTCGGTCGTCGCCTCGAGGATGGCTCGACAGGCGTCGTCGTCCAGTGCGGCGAGGACTGCCTTCGGATCGGTTGATTCGTCGGTTTGCCATCCGTGTTTCCGGGCGTCGGGGTTCGTAGCGGACATCTGTTGTATCTTCTAGTATCGACCCGACCCCCTCGTAATGACTCCCAATAAATACAGGGTCCTTTATATGAGGTCGCGTGTGTTGGATCAGGGCGGCCCTGCGTGTTTCCTCGACGGAAGAGCGGGCCCGACGGCCGGCCGCGGGACTCGCGGTGTGGCACCCCGCTCGCGTACCGGTCGTCGTGATCGATCCACTCACGGGTCGCGGGCACAGGGTTTAGGGGGCCGGCCTTCCCAGCAGTGAGTAATGGTTTCGGGGATTCGTGCGGAAGTGAAAATCGACGACCCGTTCGACTGCGTCGTCGCGCAGGCCTCCGCCGAGACGAACGGCCGAGTCAACTCGGTCTCGCGCAGTACCAATCCGTCCGCGCCCGACCGCATGACCGAGGAGTTCATGCTCGAGGCCGACAGCTATCCCGACGAGTTCGATGTCGACGCGGCGCTATCACCGATCTTCTCCTATGGCTCGAGCGCGGTCTACCGATACGAGCGCGATCTCGGCCAGGGTTGCCCCTGCGAGTGTATCGAGGCACACGACTGCCCGGTGGTCGACATCCGCACGCAGGGGGCGGCGCTGTACCTGACCTTTCACGCGCCGGATATGCACGCGCTCCAGGCCATCATCGGCGACCTGCGCGAGCGCTACGCGACCCTCGACGTCCAGCGACTGCTACAGTCCCAGCAGGACCACGACGACCGCAACCTCGTCTTCGTCGACCGGAGCACGCTGACCGACCGCCAAACCGAAGTCCTCGAGACGGCCCACCGAATGGGCTACTTCGATCACCCCAAGCGGGCCAACGCCGGCGAAGTCGCCGACGAACTCGGCATTACCGGGACGACGTTCACCGAACATCTCGCGGCGGCCCAGACGAAACTGCTCGACGCGATTCTCGATCACGAGTAGCGGTGAGCCCCCTCCTTCGACTCGCGTCGCCGATCCCGAACCCGGGGCGAGATGGCTCGAGCCCTATGAACGTACCGGGACCTATAGGGAACCGGAATCGAACCGCAACCCTATATATACTGGACACACAGCTATACGGTATACAGGCGAAGTTTCACGCGGCTCACCCCTGACATGAGTAGATACGAGTTCACGTGCCCGGAGTGCGGGCAGGAAATCGAGGTCAACGAATCGATGCGTGAGGCCACGCTGTCACACGGCTGCCCGGTCTGTGGGGCGTCGGTCACGCCGGCGGCGTTCGTCGCGGAGCAGCAGACGAACTGATCCCGCTCCCATCGCGATCGATCCCGTTTGCGTCTCGGTCTCCGCGTCTCACTCCTCGCGGTTGATTTCCGTCCGCCGTCCGTTGAGCGTCGCCGGGGTGAGGCGGTAGAGTTCGATGTCCAGCGCGTCCTTTCCGTCGGCCCAGATTTCGAACAGCGGCCGTTTTGCATCACCGTACTGGGCAATCTCGTCGGGCGTCAGCGCCGACGGCTCGATGCTCTGGAGGGCTCCGGTCGCGATGATGCTCCGGTATGCCGAGTCGGCCTCGTCGTAGACGACGAGTCGCGCGTCGGGTTCGGACTCGAGGAACTGGCGCTTCTCGCTCTCCGGCGTCGATACCATCCGCATGTAGAACGCTCGATCGTCGTCGTCGTAGCCGTACGAGATCGGAATCGCATAGGGTTCGTCCGTGCGTGCGAGCGACAACACCCCCGTCTCGTGACGACTGAGGAAGTCGTCGATCTCCGCGTCGGTCATCTCGGTTTCCTGGTCGATAGCCATCGTCTGGGTGGTTCCCCAAAGGTGAAACACGATCTTTATAGTTGTCATCGACCGCGAGGACCGTCGTTGCGGTTCCATCACGCGCCGCGTCGAGCCGCCGTCGTCTCGGTCACTCGAGGTCGGGTCCGTGGTCGCCGCGTGCCTCGGTTCCGCTCGTCCCGATTACGACCGCGTCCCGTATCTCGAGGGCCGTCTCGAACTCGCCTTCCCGGTCCGTTCGTCGGCCGATCCGCAGCAGCTGCTCTTCGTGTGCGCGCCGAATCGCTGAGAGTTCGCGGTCGCGTTCCCCAATCGCCGCGCCGATCTCCGCCCAGTGACCCCGGTCGACGAGGAACACGTCCCGGTCGGCGGTCGCGTGGAGGCGTTCGTACTCCCGGCGGTACCGGTCGAGCTTCGGCGCGAGAACCGTCTGTGCGCGCTCGAGCAGGTCGGGCAACCGGGCCGGCGGGACGCTCGCTTTCGCGGCCGTGAGCGCGAGCACCTGCCCCTCGATCGGCTGGCCCGCCATCTATCCACCTGCACGCATCGCTTTCTGTGCGAACTGCTCGACGAGCGGCTCGAGGGTATCCTCGTCGCCCTCGAAGACGATCGTCACCTCGGTCAGCGTCAGCGAGGGACCGATGGCGACCGACTCGGAGGAGAACGTCGCCGTCCAGCCGTCGCCCGCGACGGTGTCCTCGGCGGCACGTTCACCGCCCAGATTCGTGAGATAGCGAACGACGAGCCGTTCGGAGATGCCCCGAAAGGAGCGCTCGATACGGGTTCCCATACCGGTCGTTGGGAACCCGAACGGATAAATTCGCGTTCGCCGGTACCGGCACGCGGTGGTACTACAGGATCGCCCGGAACAGGACCACGGTCCCGACGCCGCTACATAGCGACAGCGGGATGCTCTCCGTCCGCCACATGACCAGCAAGACGACGCCCGCAGCGCCCCACTCCGCGGGGCCGCCGGCCGCCAGCTCCGGTCCGAGGATCGCGATCACGATCGCACCCGGCAGCACGGATAATGCCGCCTCGAGACGCTCGCTCACCTCGAGTCGGCGCAGGAGCCAGAGTCCGCCGACTTTCGTCAGTGCCGTCACGAGCGCCATCGCGAGGACGACACCGACGACCAGCGGATCGAGCGCAAGGGCACCCTCACCCATCATGGCGAACCACCTCGACGGCGGCGGCCGCGAAGCCGCCGAGCAGGATGTACCACTGGCCGGGGACCAGTGCTGCGGCGACAACGGCGGTTGCGAGCGCGACGAGCCACGGGACGAGCGTCGACCGGCCCTCCCAGAGTTCGGTGGCGAGCGCGACGAAGACCGCAGCGAGGACGAAGTCGATGCCGTAGCTGGCCGGATCGCCGATCATGCCGCCGGCGGCCGCCCCGATAATCGTCGACGTGACCCAGAAGACCCACATCGCGATGCCGGTTCCCAGCAGGAACGCGCCCCGGCCGCTGCCGGACTGGAATTCGCGCATCGTCAACGCCCAGTTCTCGTCGGCCATCACCAGGAGGCTGCCGTAACTCCGCAGCGGCGAGAGGCGGCCGAGCCAGGGACCCAGCGCCGCGCCCATCAGCGAGTAGCGCAGATTGATCGCGAGCGTCGCGATGATGATCGCCGCGACCGGGATCGGCTCCGCCCAGAGCTCCACGGCGATGATCTGAGCGGCACCGGCGAGTACCGTGGCGCTCATCAGCGCCGCCTCGGCGACGCTCAGCCCCGCCCGACGTGCGAGCATTCCGAATGCGATCCCGTAACCGCCGACGCCGAGCGCGATCGGGAGACAGGTCAGAAAGCCGGCCCGAATCCCCGATCGGTCGAAGGTGATCGCCTCGGTCCCGTCGCTCGTCGAGGCCTCGCCGACCGACGCGTTCTCTGGGTGAGCGGTAGCGCCGCCGGAATCGTACTCCGCATCGTCCCCGTCGGTTTTCGTCACGTTCGTGTCGAGTTGAACGAGGCCTAAAGCGTTCTCGAAATCGACGCCGCCCCCTATCCCGATCGGCCGCCGGTCACAGGCCGATGTAGAACAGTCCGAGCGCGACGAGTCCAACCGCGATGCCGTACGCCGGCCCGTTGACGACGGCGACGGCGACCGCCATCAACCCGACGACGAGCCCCAGGAACAGACAGAACTGCTGGGTCAGCGTCCGGCGGTCGTTGCGCCCGAGGAGCCAGTCGAATCCCAACTCGGCTATCAGTTCGACGACCGCATCGAGCATATCTGATATCCGTCTTACGTTGCTAAAAATAGCTGGGACGTGAGCGGCGCGCGCCGCGTCCCCGGCGTTACCCGCCGGCGACCGGTGGAAACACCGACACGACGTCGCCCGCCTCGAGCGGCGTGTCGACACCCGTCATGTGGACCACGTTGCGACCGTTTTTCAACACGCTCAACTGCGGTCTGATCGCCCCGTCCTCGAGCAACTGCCCCTCGAGGCCGTCGTACTCGCGTTCGAGGGCAGCGAGGACGTCGCCGACGGTCGCGTCGTCGGCGACCGTGCGCGGTCGCTCCTTCTCCCCGACGGCGTCCCGAAACGTAGCGAAGAACCGGAGATCGATTTCCATACTCGATACTCGTGTCCGGACGACATAAGTTCGAGCGATGGAGCGGTCGAGTTCCGTGAGTCGAGCCGACGACCGGGCCGACT
Source organism: Natrinema pallidum (assembly GCF_005890195.1). Lineage (NCBI taxonomy): Archaea > Methanobacteriati > Methanobacteriota > Halobacteria > Halobacteriales > Natrialbaceae > Natrinema > Natrinema pallidum. The sequence goes on from NZ_CP040637.1 coordinate 2,776,687, forward strand.
CGGTTCAGACCGCCGACGCCGTCGGCGACGACGCGTACGAGACGACGTCAACGTCGGCGTCGGTGAGCGCTGCGTCGATCGCGCTCGCACCGCTCTCGACCGCGTCGTCGGCGTCGGCGGCCACCACGGTTACCGTCACCGAAAACTCGAGTGCGATCGTGTACGGATCGAACGGACCCGTCGGGTGCTCGTAAACCTCCGTGTCCCCGAGTTCCCAGTCGGCGATCGCCCCCTCGGCGGCGAGGGTCTCGAACGTGTCCGCGAGCGTCGCCATCGCCTCGTCACTGGCGGTCGTCTCCGAGCCGCCGTGGAGCGTGACCAGCGTCGTTCCCGTCCGGGACACAGCGAAGTCCATACCTCCGCTAGTCCGGCCCGGTAGTTCAACGCTTGGCTCGAGGACCGGTCGGCCGGGGCCGGGGCGGGGTCGGGGACGCTTACAGGTCCTGCAATCGAATCCCGTCCTCGACCAGCCGCGCGTTCCGCTCCCGATCGAGGTGCTCGCCCAGATCGTCGTGATCGTAGAGTTGTGCGATCACGTCGGCGTACAGCGTCCGCCACGCGATGGCGTAGATCGGCGACTGTCCCCACGCCCGCAGTTCCGGGACGAACGCGTCGTAGGTCTCGTACCGCTCCTCGAACCGATCGATCGCCTCGAGCAGGTTCCCGGCGGCCTCGCGTTCGTCGTCGGCCTCCTCGAGGAGTCGATTGCACTGCGTCTCCCAGCCCGCGACCGCTTTTTGCATGTCCGCTGCGACGGTCTCGTCGTCGGCCGGCAGTCGGTCGAGTATCGGTTCCGGAACGCCGAGGGAAATCTCCTCCATACGCTTCGGTATGGGCCAGGCCGGCAAAAAATGATCCCGGTCCGGATTCGATCGATCCGCTGCCGAGACACCACTCGGAGTCGTATCAGCCGCTTCGGGACTATCGTGATGGCAACCCGAACCGTTTCGCGTCCCGCTCGGGCCAAGACGGTATGCGGCGGCACACGCCGTGGCGGGACGGGTTGACGGGGGACCAGTTTTTCCTCGGGCTCCGGAGTCAGGGCCACGTCGCCAGCATGATCTCGTCGACGAACTCGCCGTCGAGACAGTACTGCCCCTCGTGTTCGCCCTCGCGGTCCCAGCCGTTCTCCTCGAGGAACTCGATCGCCGCCTCGTTGGTCGCGGGGACGTTCTGGTAGAGCTTCCGGTAGCCGGCCTCCGCGGCCCACTCGAGGCCGTACTCGAGCAGTTCGGAGCCGATTCCCTGTCGCCGGGCGGCGGGATCGACGCCGACGGTCACCTCCGCGGTGTGGCGAAGCGACGGGTGTTCGGGCGCGTCGACGTGCAACCACCCGACCACGTCGCCGTCGTCCGGGGCCGCCGGCTCGCTCGCTGTCGACTCCTCGTCTGCCGGCCGCTCCCCACGGACCGCGACGAAGAAGACCCGCGACCGCTCCTCGTTGGCCCGAACGAGTGCGGACTCGCGCTCGAGTTCCGTCGCGACGTTCTCGGCGACGACGTACGCCCCGTCGTCGGCGACCGTCCGCATCGTCTCGACGACGCCCTCCCGGTCCTCCTCGCGGGCCGACCGGATGGTGACGACGCCGTCCTCGCAGTCCACGTCGGTCGTCGTCGCGTCGAGCGCGAGCCGGTATTTCCCGTCGACTTCGGCCAGATAGCCGTCGGCTTGCAGCGCCTCGAGACACGATCGGAGTTCGTTCGGTTCCGGCGCGATCGTATCGGTGTAGGTCCCCGATCGGGCGGGCTTCGAGTGTGCGCGGCCGCCGTCGATCTCGATCGAGCGGGCCAGCTCGGCCGGCGTGACGGCTCCGTTACGCTCGACGTACTCGTAGACGCGCCGCTGGATGTCGTCCTCGAACGAGTCCGTCGGATACATGCTCATACGACTCCGCCACCGACTGCCGATATTAGTATGCGATTCGTATCGAGCGCCGCTCGCGACCCGCCACACCGAAGCGACCGATTGCTCGTCGCTCGCGAACCGTTTCGAACTCCATTCGTGCCCGTCGCGCCCGGGCAATCTCCGATTAGGTCGCTTCGTCGATCCGTCGTGTGCTCGAGTCCGAACACGGACCGTATTGCTCCAGACGTTTAGTAACGGCGAGAAATGGGAGTGCTCCCGTCTCGAACAGAGGGGCTCGGATACCGGGACAACACGCGGTCAATCGCCCCAGTTCAGTTTCGGGAAAACGCTCGCTCTCGTCCTGTCACACGCACCGCCGATCCATTCGACCGGATCGAGGCGAAGTCCGATTTCGACGATCTCCGTGGTTGCTCGTCGTCTATGGCCTTCTCCGTCCACAGTCGTGTGTGACTGACGCCAGTTCCGGACCCTGGCAGTACGCCGCTTCCCGCCACAAACCCCGGCAGTGAGCCGTCGGACTGCAGCCGTTCGGTTCTCGGTCCGATCCGGTAGGCAGTTCCACGGAGCGCCGATTAGCGGACAGGTCTCGATCGCTTTCCCGACGGGCGACTCGACACGGGTTCGACTCACCGACGCCGGCGGCAACTCGAGTCGAGTCCGACGACTCCCCGGAGCCGTTCCTCCGTCTCACGGCCCGTCAGGAGTCCGGCCCGGTTTCGATAGCGTTCGGCCGTTGGCCCGCTTCGCGATCCGGTTTCTGGCGACCGCACCACCGTACCTGGGGACGGAGGCTCTGGCGAGTGGATAAACGATATACTGCGATACCAAATCGAGAACATTCTTTCGGAACTATCGGAACTGGCCCGGCGTCGTTTATTAACACCGAGGCCGAACCGGTCCGGTATGATCGAGGCCGTCGGCAAGCGTCGAGGCGGACCGCTCGCCTCGTCGGCGGGTTCGGCGAGGAGGGTGACGAGCGATAACGACACCATCATCCAGGGATCGTCCGGGGCCGAAAGGGCCACTTACGGGGCTCCCGTGGGGAACGTATGAGCCGATCCCCGTCGCTGCCGGACGACACCCACCTCGGGCGGACTGCACTCTCCGTCGCCGATCTGGCGGCGATGATCGAATTCTACCGCGATGTCGTCGGGCTTCGCGTCCAGCACCGAGACGGGACGGGAACAACGCTCGGCGTCGCCGAGACGCCGCTGCTCGTCCTGTACGAGGACCCCGACGCCGAGCCACGCGGCGAGCGAGAAACCGGGCTCTATCACAACGCGTTCAGGGTCCCCTCGCGCGAGGCGCTGGGGAGCGCCGTAGCGCGGCTTCGCGACCGCTGGACGCTCGCGGGAGCCACCGACCACGGCGTTAGCGAAGCGCTGTACTGTACCGATCCCGAGGGCAACGGCGTCGAGATCTACCGCGACCGGCTGCAGGACGCGTGGCCGCGGACCGAGGACGGTTCGATCCGGGCGACCAGCGATCCACTCGATATCGCCGCCCTCGCTGCTGCGGCCGACGACGCGACGGAGTCGGTCGGATCACAACTGGTCCCCGACGGGACGACCCTCGGCCACGTCCATCTCGAGGTGTCGTCGCTCGAGGACGCGCGAGCGTTCTACGCGGCGACGCTGGGGTTCGACGTCTCGATGGCGTTCGGACAGGGGGCGTGCTTTCTCGCGGCGGGCGGCTATCACCATCACGTCGGGCTGAACACGTGGAACCGCCGGTCGACGCCGAACGGCGGACTGGGTCTCGAGTGGGTCGAACTCCTCGTGCCGGACGCGGGTGCCGTCGACACGGTTCGGGCGCGACTGGTCGGCAACGGCGTGTCGGTCACTGCAGTCGACGACGGTATCGAGTTCACCGACCCCGACGGGATCGCGATTCGACTGCGAGCGGTCGACTGACCCCGGCGTTTTCGTTCGGCTCGAGCGAGCGATGGGTCGTCGGTCACGACTGTTATCGCGACGTGAGTGTTCGTTTCGACCGGATTCGGCGCTAGGTTTACACCGCCTGATCGCCTTTCGAGTCGTACTATGGCCGCCACCGATCCTTCGTCAGACCACTCCCGTTCTCGGAGCCGGTGCCAGGAGGCCGTCGACCGCGAGACCGACCTCGATTGGCCCCACAGGCGACCGACCCCCAACATCCGCGGTCGCGGAGAACGGTGGGGAAACATGGCTGCGTTCAGTGCGCGATCGAGGGACCGAGATCGAGCCGGGTGGGCACGATCGCGCCTGCCGGATGATCGAGCGGCCCCACGGCCACGTGGCGTCTGCCGGTACCGGAATCACGCTCCGTCAGACAGCATCGAGCGCGACGACGGCACGAGTTTCCACGACGCCGCTCCCAGCGAAGGGGCGACGGTCGCGGTCGAACTGCCCGCCGTCCCGGAGGTGACGACGCCTTTCGGAGCGACCGACGCGATCGACGCGGATTTCCAGAATCATGAGTGACGCGGACCGCTTTCGGGCCGAGCCGGCACAGATCCTGCTGGTCGAGGACAATCCCGGCGACGTTCGCCTGACCAAGGAAGCGTTCAAGCAGGGCCGGATCGAGAACGACCTGCACGTCGTCTCCGACGGGACCGAGGCGTTGGACTTTCTCGGACGGCAGGGGCCGTACACCGACGTACCGCACCCGGATCTCGTCCTCCTGGACCTCAATCTGCCCGGGAAAGACGGCGAAGAGGTCCTGGAGGAACTCAAAGCGGACCCGGCACTGCGATCGATTCCGGTGATCGTCTTGACGAGTTCGCGGGCGGAAGAAGACGTCGTCAAATCCTACGAACTCCACGCGAACGCCTACCTCACGAAGCCCGTCGATCCCGACGAGTTCATCGAGACGGTCCGAGCCTTCGAGAAGTTCTGGTTTTCGGTCGTTCGGCTTCCGCCGGAGGGTGATTCGTGATGAGCGAGACGAACGCCCGGACCGAGACCGAACGGGACGGGGAGACCGCCGACACGCTCCGCGTCCTCCTCATCGAGGACAATCCCGGCGACGCCCGGCTGATCGAGGAGATGCTCCGGGATACCGAAGAGCTCGCCCAGCGAGTCAGTCCCATCGAATCGACCGGGCAGACGCCGGAAATGTCGCGGGAAACGCACCTCGAGGACGGCCTCGAGATGGTCGACGCCGAGCCGACGGACATCGTGTTGCTCGATCTGAACCTGCCCGACAGCGAGGGGCTGGCGACCCTCGAACGGGTTCACGAGGAGACGGACGAGACGCCGATCGTCGTCCTGACGGGCGTCCGCGACCAGCAGGTCGGCGTCGAGGCGATCCAACGCGGCGCGCAGGACTTCCTCGTCAAAGACGAGGTGACGAGCGAACTGCTGGTACGGACGATCCACCACGCGATCGAACGCGCCCGTCAGGAGCGGGAACGCCGCCAGCAGCGCGAACATCTCGAGGCACTCAACCGGTTCAACCGGATCGGGCACGACATCACCCACGCGGTGATCACGACCGAGACGCGGGCGGAACTCGAACAGGAGGTTTGCGATCGGCTCGCCGAGTCCGACGCCTATCGGTTCGCCTGGATCGGGGGCGTCAATCCCGGAAGCGACCGCGTCGTCCCGAAGGCGGCGGCCGGCGTCGAAGACGGATACCTCGACGAAATAGACGTCTCCGTCGCCGAGGACGACGAGAGCGGACGCGGGCCGGCCGGAACGGCCATTCGGACCGGACAGGTGCAGGTCATGAACGACGCCCGGACGGACCCCGAGTTCGGACCGTGGCGAGAGCAGGCGCGTGCCCGTGATTATCGGTCATCGGCAGCGATTCCGCTCATCCACGAAGACCTCGTCTACGGCGTGTTGAGCGTGTACTCGTCGTCGCCGCGGGCGTTCGAGGGGCTGGAGACCGGGGTGTTCGCTCGGATCGGCGACATCATCGCCCACGCGATCACCGCGATCGAACGCAGGGACGCACTGGTCAGCGATGCCGTGGTCGAACTCGAGTTCCGCGTCGAGGCGATGGCCGAACCGCTGGTCGAACTCTCGGCGACCGAGTCGTGTACGATCGCGTTCGAACAGTTGGTTGGCGGCGACGAGGCGCTGCTGGCCTACGGCTCAGCACACGGCATCTCTCAGGAGGCGTTCAGCGACGCCGTCGACGACACCGATGGGATCGGCGACGTTCGGTTCCTCTCCGTCAGGCGCGACGACTTCGAGTTCGAACTGGTCGCGCCCGCGGCCGTCTCGCTGTTCGAGACGATCGCGACCCACGGCGGTCGCGTCGCCTCGGCGACGATCGCCGACGGGGAGTTTCGCTTCGTCGTCGAACTCCCGCGAGGTCGGGACACCCGTCGGATGATCGAACTCATCAGAAACCAGCGCGACGACATCACCTATCTCGCCCAGCGGACCACCGAACGCAGCGAGCGCACCGACTCCGGCTCGGCGTCGGTCCTCGAGGAGGACCTGACCGAGAAACAGCGGGCGGCGCTCGAGACGGCCTACTTCGCGGGCTATTTCGACTGGCCGCGGGGCAGCACCGGCGAGGAGATCGCCGACCGGCTCGGGATCGCGCCGGCGACGTTCAACCAGCACCTCCGGACGGCAGAACGGAAGTTCTTCAATTCCGTCTTCGGCGAGTAGCGGGGCCCGTTTCAGAGCCCGATGCCGTCCGCCAGGAGTTCGTGCGAGCGCAACACGTCGTCGTGGTCGGCGATGATATTCTGCACGATCACGTCCTCGACCCCGACACGGTCGGTCAGTTGCTCGAGCAGGTCGCGCACGGTTTCCGGACTCCCCGAGATCGAACGCGGCCAGTCGCCGTCGGGAAGCGGGTTCGGCGTCGGCTCCGGGACGCCGCCGAGTTCGTCGATCGCGGCCTCGACTGACGGGGGCGAGCCGACGACGCCGCGTCGCAGCCGCTTGTACGACGCTTCGGCGGTCGCGCGCAGTCTAGCCGCTTCGTCGTCGGTGTCCGCACAGGCGACGTTCATCGCCAGCATCCCTTCGGGTTCGTCGGGTCCCGCGCCGAGCGGTGAGGGGTCGAAATGCTCCCGGTAGGTTTCGAACGCGCGCTCGGCGAGGGTCGGCCGGATGAACCCCGCGAAACAGTAGCGGAGGCCGAGCTTCCCGGCGATTTCGGCGCTCGAGGGGCTCGACCCGAGGACCCACGGTTCGGGGACGCTATCGGCCGAGCGAGGGAGGGTCAAGTCGCCGTACGCGTGCTCGTCCGGAAACCCGTCGTGGAGGTGGGTAACGGTCGATTCGATTTTTTCGGCGTGGTCCGCGTCGGGGTCCCCGCTCTGGCGGTCGGTTCCCAGCGCCCGGTCGGCGGCGGGGATGCCGGTCGCCCGGCCGAGTCCGAGGTCGATGCGGCCCGGAGCCAGCGCATCGAGGGACGCGAACGTTTCGGCTACCTTGAACGGCTGGTAGTGGTTGAGCAGAACCGTGCCGGAACCGACACGGATCTCGTCGGTGTCGGCTGCGAGACGCGCGATCAGGACTTCCGGGGTTGTACTCGCGATCGAGTCGGCCATGCCGTGGTGCTCGGCCATCCAGAACCGCGAGTAGCCGAGGTTCTCGGCCAGTTGCGCGAGTTCGATGGTGTTCTCGTAGGCATCAGTCGCGGTGCCGTCCTCCGGGACCGGCGCGAGATCCACGATCGAGAGATCCATACCGATCGCTCCGAATCGAACGCGGAATAGCCGTTCGATCTCCCACGCGAGGCGGGTGCCGGCGGCGAACCGATTTTAGGTCGCACGAAAAAATATTATTGAATTGAAAAGTTATATGTGTACGAGACTCCAAGGACTAGCTGTGATGAATACGCAGAAGACCGTCCAACAGGAAGCCGGTACCGTCGAGGAGAACGCGCTCAGGCTCGAGCCCGAGAAGGCAGAGCAGATCGTCGAGGCGCTGAACCGTGACCTCGCGGACGCGTACGTCCTCTACCACCAGCTCCACAAGCACCACTGGAACGTCGAAGGCGCGGAGTTCCTCGACGTTCACGTCTTCCTACAGGAGGTCTACGAGGACGTCGAAGTGGCGGCCGACGACCTCGCCGAACGCCTCCAGGCGCTCGGCGGCGTTCCGCACGCGAGCATGACGACCCTCGCGGAGAACGCCACCGTCGAGCCCGAGGACGAGGACGTTTACGACATCCGGACGTCGCTCGCGAACGACCTCGAGATGATGGGCGATATCATCGAGAGCTACCGCGAACACATCGAGCTCACGGCGGGGCTGGGCGACCACGCCACCGCACAGATGCTCCGCGAGCAACTCGAGACCATCGAGGAACACACCCACCACATCGAACACTACCTCGAAGACGACACGCTCGTCCTCGAGTCGGCGACGAACTAACGGCCGCGGTCTCTCTCCTGCAGTTTTCGACGACGGTGATCAGGCGGAGACGTCGATGTCGTCGTCCTCGAGCAGCGTTTCGGCGACCCGTTCGGTGACGAGTGAGCTAACGCTTCCCGTGAGCGCCATCGCCTCCCGGTCGGGCTCCGCGAGGTCGAGCACGTCGCGGAAGAACGCCGAGAGGACGACGTAGGTTTCGTACAGGTCGGCGGCCGTCTCCCGTCCCTGGGCGGTGAGCGTCGCCCCCTCGTACGGCTCGTAGGTGAGATACCCCTGCGTCTCGAGTCGCTGGAGCGTTTCCGTTGCGACCGCCGGCGACCGATCGAGTTCGTCCGCGACGTGTCCCGGTGCGACCGGTTCCCCGCCGTCTCGAGCGGCGAGATAACAGACGAGCAAGTACTGAGACGCGTCCGTCATGCGCGCCGAGTGGGGTGATCGCGGCCGGGTCGCTGGCGGTCCTCGTGAGACGCGTCGAGACGGGAGACGAGCGACGAAGCGACGGGTGACCACGTTGGCCTGCGATCCCCTGGCAGATCGTCGTCCATGGTTTTAGGCTTGCCTAAAACAATAAAATAGTTGCGGCTAGTCGGTTCCCCGACGGTCTCACGGTCGTCGGAACCGCTGCCCGTTGCTGTACACATGATCGTCCGAGGACCGTCCGATCGGTGTAAAAAACGGGGCAGTGGTTACTGCGGCGTCGTGAGTCGGCGGCGAGGCGGCGTCGGCCGACGGTCACACCGAGCGGGCTCCGAGGCAGTCACCGACCGTGCCGCCGACCGATTCACGATGGCCCCCTCCAGGAGTATTACGAATCGTCGGCGACCGCGCTGCCGATCCCGTCGACCGGCCGATCCGGCGTGAACTCGTCGATCTCGTCGGGGAGCCCGAGCTGGTACTGGGTGCCGTTCTCCCGGACCGATGTCCGACCGCGATGGACCGAAACGTCGCCGTTCAGGTGCAACTGGACGGCCTCGAGCAGCGCGCTGGCCTCGAGCGGCTGGCCGCGGCGTTTCATCTCCGCAACGTCGGCGTCGTCGGGGACGTCGAACGCGCGTTGCGTGATAATCGGCCCTTGATCGAGGTCGGTCGTGACGTAGTGAGCCGTGACGCCCGCGACCCGAACGCCCTCCTCGACGGCCTGCCGATAGGCCTCCGCGCCGGGGAACGCCGGGAGCAGGGAAGGATGGACGTTGATGATGCGGTCTTCGTAGCGGAAGACGACGTTAGGGCTGAGGATGCGCATGTACCGCGCGAGGACGATCAGATCGACATCGTACTCCCCGAGGAGTTCGAGCAGTTCGTCCTCGTTTTGCTGTCCGCCCTCGTCGCCGATGTCGTGGAAGGGAACGTCGTAGTGTTCGGCCAGCGGTTGCAGGTCGTCGTGGTTGCCGATGACGACGCCGATGTCCGCGCCGAGTTCGTCGTTGGCCCAGGCCTCGAACAGGGCCTCGAGGCAGTGGCTCTCCTTCGTGACGAGGACGGCGATCTGCTGGGTCTCGCGGTCGGCGGGGAAGCGGACCTGCACGTCGAGTCCGAGGTCGTCGCCGACATCGTGGAGGTCCTCCCGAAGCGTTGCCTCGGTACAGACCATTTCGGAGGTGTCGACGGCGAGATACATCCGGAACACGCCGTCGCGGACCGCCTGATCGAGGTCCTCGATGTTGACTCCGCGCTCGAACAGGAGGCTGGTCACGTTCGCGACTAATCCGGTGTCGTCGTCCCCGATAACCGTAATTTCGGTTACGTCGGTCGTCAACGCTGCCACCTCCGCTCGAGCGAATTGCGATTCATCACGACGGACTGCAGTCTACGGGCGGCTAAAAGTCCTGCTTTCCGGAGAGGCGCGTGCGAATCCCCCGCATTCTGTTCGTCCGCCGCCATGGCTGTCGGAGGGGTTACACGTCGCCCGCAATGAAGGTAGTGGTCAGTTCAGGTCGGCGGACTGTCCGTTCGGACCGACCGAGCCGTACTCGACGCCGCGTGGCCCACCAGTATCCACGAACGTGCATTACGGAGTCAAGGCGAAAGCGTTTTTGAGCACGGTTACGGGGTAACAGGTAATGACCGCCTATACCGCGACGGTGACCGTTCGACTCAAACAGGGCGTGCTGGATCCCGAGGCCGAGACCACGAAGCAAGCCCTCGAGCGATTGGGCTTCGAACTCGAGGCCCTGCGGTCGGCCGACCGGTTCGAGGTCGACCTCGAGGCCGACGGCGCGGCCGCTGCGCGCGAGCGCGCCGACGAGATGGCGGAACGGCTGCTGGCGAACCCGACCATCCACGACTACGACGTGGAGGTCACCGAGCGGTAGATGACCGTTGCAATCATTCGGTTCGGCGGTTCGAACTGCGATCGCGACGCCGAGCGCGCGCTGGCACACCTCGGGATCGACACCGAGATCGTCTGGCACGAGGACGGCCTCCCCGCGGACGTGACCGGCGTCGTCCTCCCCGGCGGCTTCTCCTACGGCGATTACCTCCGTGCGGGCGCGATGGCGGCTCGCTCGCCGATCATGACCGAGGTTCGAGCGGCCGCGGCCGACGGCGTTCCCGTCCTCGGCGTCTGTAACGGGGCTCAGGTCGGCTGTGAGTCCGGGCTCACCGAGGGCGCGTTCACGACCAACGAGAGCGCGCGCTTTCAGTGTGAACACGTTTCCCTGCGCGTCGAGCGCGCGGACACGCCCTGGACCGCCGCCTACGACGCGGGCGAAGTCATCGAGATTCCGATCGCGCACGGCGAGGGTCGCTACGAGATCGACGACGACCGATTGACCGAACTGGAAGACGAGGGACGCATCCTCTTCCGATACTGCGACGAGAACGGCGACCCGACCCCTGAAGCGAACCCGAACGGGTCCAAGCACGCCGTCGCCGGCATCCTCGGTGACCGCGATTCCGTCGCGGTGTTGATGCCCCACCCCGAGCGCGCGACGCTGCCCGATGTCGGCCCGACCGACGGGCAGGGCATCCTGCGCGGCTTTGAACGGTAATTCAACCGTGTGAGGCCTCAGGGAAGATTTTTCTCCGAATTCGTGAACGATAACAACGGCGACTCAGTTCGTGAACTGAGTGGAACAGTCATATGGGACGGGTTCGTTGAAGCCGACCGGAATACAGGGGCATGGGCACCACCACTGGACCAACCACTCGAGTCGTCGTCGTCGGCGACGATGCCGCGGACGTGGCGCGCGCTCTCGAAGAGCACGGCGTGTCGACCGAGTCGGTTCGGACGGTCGATGCGTGCCTCGAGCGGCTCCCGAACGTCGACGGCGTCGTGATCGCGGCGAGCGCACGTTCGGACGCCGACCCCGTCGATTGCTGTCGGATGATTCGAGACCGCCGGTCCGCGGTCCCGATCGCCGTCTTTCCCCGCGACGGAAGCGAACGGCTCGCGGGTGCAGTCGTCGCGGCGGGAGCGGACGGCTACGTCCCCCGCTCGCAGGGGGTCGAGACGCTCGTCGATCGGCTGGACGCGTTACTCGAGGAACCGGTGCCCGACGCCTGCCCCGCGCCCGCGAACACCCTTGCCATCGACGCCGCATCGTCGGGGGACGCCGACTCGGACCGACTCGAGTCGCTCATCGAACAGTCGCCGCTCGCGGTCATCGAGTGGACGCTCGAGTACGAAGTCCGCACCTGGAATCCGGCCGCGGCCGATCTGTTCGGGTACACGGCCGAGGAGGCGATCGGCGAATCCGCCGTCGACCTGCTCGTTCCGGACGCCGACCGCGACACAGTCCTGAAGTTGCGCGAGCGGATCGCCGACAACGAACCCGATAACGGGTCGTTCTGTCGGATCGACTCGAACGTCCGCAAGGACGGGACGGCGATCACCTGCGAGTGGTTGAACACGCCGCTGGTCGACGACGATGGAGAGATCGGCAGCGTGCTGTCGTTCGTCCGGGACGTGACCGCCGAGCGCAAGCGTACGAACGCGCTCGAGGCACTCCAGGACACGACCCGAGAGCTACTGCGGGCCGAGTCGACCGACGAAATCGCCGACATCGTGATGACGGCGGCGGAAGACGTGATCGACCGACCGCTCGGTGCGATCAGGTTCTACGACGATGACAGCGAGACCCTCGAACTCGCCGGGACGACGTCGTTACTCGACATCAACACTGCCGAGATTCCGCCGATCGGGCCGGACAGCGCCACCCTCTGGGACGCCTACACCGACAGCGAACCGACCGTCGTCGAGAACGTCTCGAGCGACCGACTGCCGTACGAGATCGAGATCGAGGTAGGGAACTCGCTCCTCCAGCCGCTCGGCGATCACGGCATGTTATCGGTCGCCTCGGTCGGATCGAACGAACTCAGCGATGCCGAATTCCACCTGATCCACGTTCTCGCGACGACCGCCGAGGCCGCGCTCGATCGAGCGGCACACGACCGCGAACTCGAGCGGACGAAGACGGTCGTCGAGACGGTCGGGGACTGTGTCTACCAACTCGATCGCGACGGCCGGTTCGTCGAGGTCAACGACGGGATGAAAGACAAGACCGGATACGAACGGGACGAACTCCTCGGCGAGCACGTCTCGCGGATACTCACCGACGAGAGCGCCGAACGCGGACGGCAACGCGTCCGGGAGCTCATGGCCGACGGCGAGCAGCGTACCGCGACGTGCGAAGTCACGCTGACCGGGGCCGACGGCGAACGGATTCCCGCCGAAGTCAGTATGGCGCTGTTGCGGTCCGACGGCGATATGGAAGGCACCGTCGGTATCGCCCGCGACATCAGCGATCGCAAGCGAATGGAGCGGGAACTGGTCGATCGAAAGGCGAAAATCGAGGGCCTCCACACCGTCGCCTCTCGGCTCGAAGACTGCGAGAGCCGGGAGGCGATCTACGACGTGGCCGTCGAGGCGGCCGAAGACGTCCTCGGCTTCGATCGCTGTTTCGTCGACAGGATTTGTGGCAGGTCTATCGTGACGGAAGCCGCGTCATCCGGTCTCGAGATCGAGCACGGGGAGCAACGCCCGTTCGACGAGGGAATCGCCGGCCGGACGTATCGATCGCGACGAGCCTCCCGTGTCGACGAGACCGAGTCGGACGACGGGATCACGGCCCGCATCGACGACTGCCGGTCGGTGCTGAGCGTTTCGATCGGCGATCACGGCGTGTTTCAGGCCGTTTCCTCCGAGCCCGACGCGTTTACGGCGGCCGACGAGGAACTGACGGAGCTGTTACTATCACACGTCACCGATGCGCTCGACCGGATCGCGTTCGAGGAACGACTCCGAGCCGAACGCGACCGGTTCGCGGCGCTGTTCGAAAACGTCCCCGACGCCGTCGTCAGCGTCAGCCGACTCGAGGACGGCCCGATCGTCGAGGACGTCAACCCGGCGTTCGAACGGGTTTTCGGCTACGACGAGGCGGATCTCGTCGGAACGTCGCTCGACGAGGTCATCGTGCCGCCCGATCGGCGGGCCGAGTCCGATACCCTCAATCGCCGGGGTAACCGCGGTGAGATCGGCGAGGCGGAGGTCAAACGCCAAACCGCGGACGGCCTGCGCGATTTCCGGCTGCGGGTCGTTCCGATGGAGATGGACGGATCGTCGGACCGCGGCTTCGGGCTCTATACCGATATCACCGCTCAGAAACAGCGCCAGAAGCGCCTCCAGATACTCAATCGCGTCCTCCGCCACGACCTGCGCAACGGCATGAACATCATCAACGGCTGTGCGGAGATGCTCGTGGACGCGGTCGACGACGCCGACAGCGAGTACGTCGAGACCATTCAGAACCGAACGAGCGAACTCATCGGACTCGCGGAGAAGACCCGGACCGTCGAACGCGTCCTCGACCGTGAGACGGTCGCGGCCGGCCCCGTCGACCTCACCGAGGCCGTCGAAGGGGCGGTCGCCCGCCTCGAGAACACCCATCCCGATGTCGAGGTCACCTGTTCGCTGCCGGACGGAGCCTTCGCTCGCGCCGACGAGTACCTCCGAGCGGCGGTCTTTCAGGTGCTCGAGAACGCCGTCGAACACAACGACCGAGCGCGGCCGTCCGTCGACGTGACGGTGTGTGACCGGCCGGACAAGGATGAACTAACGTTGACAGTCGCCGACGACGGTCCCGGTATCCCACCCGAGGAGCGAGAACTCCTCGAGGGCGACCGCGAGATCACGCAACTCCGCCACGCGAGCGGGCTCGGTCTCTGGCTCGTCAACTGGGTCGTTACCCAGGCCGGCGGCCGACTCACCTTCCATGACAACGAGCCGCGAGGGACCGTCGTGACGCTCGCGATTCCGCGCGCCGACGCGGAATCGGTCCGGTCGGCGTCGGACGAACCGGCGACCGGCGATTAACCCGTTTTACTCCCCGCTCGTAGAAGCCCGAGCTACCGCCAAGGGGTACGAGCCCGCACCCAGCGCGGCGATCGCGGGTTCCGGAACGGCGACCACCGGGAAGCCGACGCGATCGAGACGGCTGGCTCGAGGTCGTTCCAACACCACGCTCTCGACGGGCGTGCCGTGAGGATCAGCGTCGGCTCGTAGTCACGTCCGTCGCCCCGCGTGATCGTCGGCGAGGGGCCGGATTACCGGGTCAGCGGCTGGTTGAAGCTTCGCTCGCGCTCGATGACCGTCTCCCAGGTCAGTTCGCAGTCACAGGAGACCTGCTCGAAGACCGTCGGGTCCTGGCGCAGGTCGAAGTCCTTGATCGCCTTCTGGACGAGGTCATCACACTCCTGACAGTTGTGCGGACCGCGGTCGGAGCCGTGCCCGACGGGGTCCGAGACGACGATGGCGTCGGCGTCGGCCGTTTCCGCCAAGACGTGGGCGACCGACCAGAGCCACGGCGGCCGGTAGCCGTCCTCGAAGTAGAGATCGTCGACCATCGTGTACCGCTGGACGTTACACGGGTTCATCGAGACGGTATGACAACCCTCGACATCGGCACAGCGCTCGACCGAGGAGATCATGTCGTCGACGGCCTCCGCTTCCGTGAGGAAGGGCGGCTTCATGAGGAGATAGGCCTTGATACCGGCCTTCGTGTCGCTGCCCGCGTCCGTGTCTGCAGCGGCGGCTTCCGCGCAGGCGTCCTCGAAGTCGGCGAAGTCGAAGTACTTGTTCACGCAGTCGTGGCGCACGCGGTCGGTCGCCGTCTCGAGGCCGATCGCGACGTCGGTGTCGAGTCCGTGCTGGGTGAAGTCGGCGATCTTCTCGCGGTCGACGAAGTCGGGGAGCGACTCGACGACCATGCGGTCGCGGTCGGCGAAGGTGTCGGCGATCGCTCGGCGACTCTCGGCGCTGACCTCGCGCTCGTCGAGGAACGATCCGGAGGTGTAGATCTTGATGAGTGCGGCGGGCTCGTCGGCGTTCTCGTCCTCGTGGGCGAGACAGACGTCGATCTGGTCCATCAGTGCCTCGTGGGAGACGGAGCCGCCGTCGACGCTTTCGGCGACGTAGCCACACATCGTACAGCCGCCGGCGCGGGCCCACCGACAGCCGCCGGTGTTGAGGATGATCGTCAGACTCGTCTTGACCCCGTCGGGAGTGTTGTCCTCGTCGAGCCAGACGCGGGTCGGTTCGTGAGGGTCGTAGCTGGCCTCCTTGCGGGAGCGGATCTCCCGCATCGCCTGATTGTGGGCGTCCATGCCCTTGCCCTGCTCGTAGACGTCGGGCGTGGGTTTACTCATTAGGGGACGAAAGCGGCCCGGAGCGTAAAGCGCCTTCGTCTCCCCCCGTGTGGACGGTTCGGGAACTGCGGCCCCACTTTCACCTCGCCGTCTCGAGGAGGGCTCCGGCCGGTCCAGCGCCGTGACGGGGCGTCGGCGATCGGGCGGACGAAAACCGTCACGTCTTACGTCCGACGGTCCAACGGAGGGGCAATGCGCGAGTCCTTCGAAGTCCGGGACACCGACGCCGGCGGCCGCATCGGGGAACTCACCGTTCCGCGTGCCGGTACGACCGTCGAAACCCCGGCCTTGCTACCAGTTATCAATCCGAATCTGGATACGATCAGCCCTCGCCGACTCGCCGACGAGTTCGGCGCGGAAATCCTCATCACGAACTCCTACATCATCCACGGCGACGATACGCTCCGCGAACGCGCTCTCGAGGAGGGGCTCCATGACCTGCTCGATTTCCCGGGCGCGATCATGACTGACTCCGGCTCGTTCCAGCTTTCGGAGTACGGCGAGATCGACGTAACGACGGCAGAGATCCTCGCCTTCCAGCGCGAGATCGGCTCCGATATCGCTACGCCGGTCGACATCCCGACCCCGCCGGACGTCTCCCGCGAGCGCGCCGCGGCGGATCTCGAGACCACGCAGGACCGACTCGAGGTCGCCGAGGCCGCCGACACGGGCGAGATGCTCGTCAGCGCGCCCGTGCAGGGGTCGACCTATCCGGATCTCCGCGAGCGGGCCGGTCGCCACGCCGACGGCACCGATCTCGATGTCTTC
Source organism: Natrinema pallidum (assembly GCF_005890195.1). Lineage (NCBI taxonomy): Archaea > Methanobacteriati > Methanobacteriota > Halobacteria > Halobacteriales > Natrialbaceae > Natrinema > Natrinema pallidum. The sequence continues at coordinate 2,793,294 of NZ_CP040637.1, forward strand.
CCGGTCGGCGCGGTCGTGCCGCTGATGAACGACTACCGGTACGACGATATGATCGATGTCGTCGCCGCTGCCAAGCGCGGCCTGGGAGCCGACGCACCCGTCCACCTCTTCGGTGCCGGCCACCCCATGATGTTCGCCCTCGCCGTCGCGATGGGCTGTGACCTGTTCGACTCGGCTGCCTACGCGTTGTACGCCCGCGACGACCGCTATCTCACGGTTCGCGGCACCCGTGCGCTCGACGACCTCGAGTACCTCCCCTGTTCCTGTGCCGTCTGTACCGCCCACTCGCCGGACGAACTTCGCGCCCTGCCCGACGCCGAGCGCGAATCCGAACTCGCCGCCCACAACCTCCACGTCACCTTCGCCGAGATCCGCCGGATCAAGCAGGCCATCCGGACGGGCGATCTGCTCGAACTCGTCGAACAGCGCGCCCGCGCCCACCCGACGATGCTCGACGGCTACCGCACACTGCTCGATCACGCCGCCCAACTCGAGCGGAGCGATCCCGTCTCGAAGGGCTCGTTCTTCTACACCTCCCACGAGAGCGCTCGTCGCCCCGAAGTCGTCCGACACCATCAGCGCCTCGAGCGGCTGTCCGTCCCGGACAGCCTGCTTCTCACGGAGGGGACCGCGCCACGGAGCGACGAGTTCGACGACTCCTGGCGCGTCGAACCGCCGTTCGGACCCTTCCCGCGTGCGCTGTCGAAGAGCTACCCGCTCACCGCGGAGGTCCCCGCCCGAACCGATCGGGCCGCCCTCGAAGCCGCGGCTGACGGCGTCGCCAGCCTCGTCGCGACGAACCCGGAGACGACGGTCACCCTCGCCCACGAGGGATGGCCGGCCGCCGTCCTCGAGCGCGTTCCCGACGCCGTCGCGCTGGTGGACCTCACCGCGAACTGATCGGGGCCGTCGTCGGTACACTCGAGTCGACCGCTGCGGGGACCGTTCCGCCTCGAGCCCTCCTGCAGACGGTCTCCTCCCTCTCGTCGGCCGTCTCACGCTCGCGGGGCGTCGCCGGCGACCTCGCCCGGATCGGAACATCGAAGACCCAGGCGCTGTCCGGTTGCGATATGCTCGGCCCAGCAGTAGTCGGCGGTGGCGTCCTCGTTGTGCTCGTACTCGTCTCGTGGCTGTTCAAACGCGTTCGCGGCGGCTCCGCGGACGAACGGCAGTCTCGGTCCCGCCACAGAGATGCCCAGGAACGCGATCCGCCGGTCGACATCGGCGACGTCGAGGAAGTCGCAATCCGCGAATTCAGTGATCATCACTCCGGTGAGCGGCGGGCAGTCGGCAAGGTCGAAGGGTTCGTCGTCTTCGTCGAAGACGTCCCCGACGCCTGCGAGGTGACCGACGTGATCCGGATCAAGATCCTCTCGTTCAATCGCGGCCACACGTCGGCGACGGCGACCCACCTCGAGACCGTGTAGCTGACCCGTTGCGGTCGGTCTCCCTCGGCCGCCGTCAGCAACGCACCGCGTTTCGTTCGGCGGTCAGCACTCACGATTGCTGCGGACACTCGGAACACGGGCAGGGTGGCTTAGCGATTCGCTGCCGACTGTCGTCTCGATAGCGTCAAAAAACGAGCCGGAACGGGGTCGACTGCGCTCAGCCGGATTTCGGTGCGTTACTCGCGTCGTCGAAGGACGAGCGTCGTGAGCAGTCCGGCGACTGCAGCGAGACCGACGCCGAGCCCGAAGCCGGGCACGCTATCGGAGTCGTCCTCGCCTTCCGCTTGTTCGCTGTTCTCCGCGTTGAGACCGAGATAGCTGCGCATGCCGTCAGTGTCGACGTCGGGGAACTCCTTGTCCCAGTCGCCTGCCTGATGGACGGTCGTCTCGGAATCGACCACGCCGAGGTGTTCGATGTCGGACTTGGTCGCCGAGGCGGTATCGACGTCACCCATGTCGTCGACGTAGACGTACATGGACGTGGTGTTCCCATCGGATTCGGTTGCAACGCCGCTAATCGAGACGGTGTCGCTGAACGTCTCGGTGACTTTGCTCATGTTGTCGAACTTGGCGCCCGCTTCGACTCGCACCGAGTCACCGGTGATACTGCCGTCGATACGGGCGACCTGGAGTTCGGATTCGGAGAGCGCGGTCATGAACTGGTCGCTCTGCGCGTTCGACGAGCCGGTGGGGCCGCTCTGGGCGGACTCGGCCATCGCGTTGATCGCATTCCCGGCGAGGTCCTTGCTCTCGACCTCGAACTGTCCGTCGACCGAGAGCTTGTCGCCGTCGGTTTCGGCCGTCAGATCGAACTTGACGTCGTTCGGCGTCTCGATATCGTTCGCCTTGAGCTCGGCGATGTAGTCCTTCCAGTTTTCGGTTTCGCTCGTGAGTTCGGCGTCGAGCGTGAGTTCATTACCGGAGGTTTGCTCGACCGACGCGTCCCACTGCATCTCCCACGTCAGATCGGCCTTCTGCTGTGCGTCGATCGCAGCGCGGGCATTATCGATGTCTTCCTGCGGCATCGTACCGTTCATGTCCGTCGATTCGGCCAGATCGAGCATCGCGATCGTGAGCTTGTCGTAGTTCGCGAGCGCGATCTCCCATTCGACATCGAACGTCCCGTCGCTCTGGTTCATCGTGAACTCGAAGGTCTCGATCTCGAGTTCGGTGATGTTGGCCGCGATCGTCTCGGCTTCCGATTGGCTCAGGTCGGACGAGTCATCGTTCGCCAGAGCGGTCGCAAGCTGTTCCTCGATACCCGCGTCGATGCCGGTGTACTCGACCGTAAAGTCGAGCGTGAGCCGGTTGTCATCGGTGGTTCGCTCCTCGTACTCGTACTCGTTGATCTGGATGTCGCTCGTACCACCCATCTGCGTCGCGATCGCACCGTACTGCTCTTGGAGGGTCTGCTTGGCCGCCTCTCGAGTTTCCCACTGTTCGGCGCTGAAGTCGTAAATACTCCGCTCCTGAGCCACGTCGATGGTATATCCGTCGCTCGTGTCCTCGAGGGACACGCTCATCGACGTGTCGTCACCGGCGGCCATCGTCCCGGATTCGGCGGAGATGGTGCCTGCCGTCTCGAATCTGTCGGCGGTGGCAGTCATGTGTCCGCTGGTGGTGGCCTCGCCAGTGGTCGTGGAGTTGCTTTCGAACGTTCCGGCCGCGGTCGCGTCGAACTGATTCCGCTCGTCGGAGATCTCACCGGAAACGTCGACGGAGAGGTCCGTGACCTCGTCCGGCTGCTGCATGACGAGGGAGCCGTTCCCGGCGAATCCTTGCTGGTCGAGGATCGCCGAGAAGTCCGCCGACTCGAACTCCTCGTTTTGCATCTCGTCGTCGAGGTCGTCCGCGACCAGCATGTGGACCAGCCCTTCACTGGCGTCCATGCCCAGATCGACCTGGTTGACGTCCGATTCGTTGTCGTCGTAGCGGAGGACGGCGCTGCCGTCGTCGCGGAGGTACACCTCGTCGGCCGGATCGAGGTCCGATTCGGCCTGCGAGACCGTTTCGTACGATTCGACGGGTGATTCCGTCGCTTCGGCAGTCGTCGTCGAACCGCCGTAGATTGCCGGCAATCCGATCGTCGCGATACCGACGGCTGCAACGAGAAGAACGACGAGGAACGCTCGCCCGCCGCTCTTCAATCGCCGTCTCGAGTCTGGTCTTCGGTCCGATGACATAGTCGTACTTCCAACTACTCCCGTATAAAGATTAATTTTCCAAAATATCCGCCAATGGATGCTCTCGCGGGACGAGAGGAATACAGCCGCCGACAGTCACGATTCTGGAACGGTGTTGAGTCGATTGCGATCACTCGCTATCGACAACCTCTTTCGCTCGCCCCGGTCATATCGAGTATGACCGACTATTTCGAAGTACACGAGCGCGACGGGGCCGCGCGCGTGGGCGACCTTCGCCTCTCCTCGCCACTGACGACGCCCGCACTCGTCGACGACGTCCTCGAGGACGCGGGTTCGCTCTGGAGCGGGGACCGGGACCGTCCCGCGGGCGACGACTCGCAACTCACCGTCCTCCCCCATCGGGCGTTCCCCGGCGGTACGCCCGCGGAGGTACAGGAATCGTTCGCCGTCGACGCTCCCGATGTCGACTACCCAAGTGTCGCGGTCGTCTCGAGTGAGACCGTCGCCCCCCAAGAGACGGACGCGTACGCCCTCTCGAACGTCCAGTCCGTGATGGGACACGGTGCGGCGCTCGTCGAGGCCGTCGTCGATGTCCGCGAGGCGATTCCGACCGACACCGCCCTGCTGTTCTCCGGAGTCGCGACGCCGCGGAACGTCGCCCTGTTGGCCTACGCCGGCGTCGACCTCTTCGACGGGACCGCGGCCGCGATAAAAGGGACCGAAGGTCGCTATCTCACGACCGACGAGGCGTACTTCCTCGAGGATCTCGACGAACTCCCCTGCTCGTGTCCGGCCTGCCAGCAACCTCGCGAGGAGTTTACGCGCGCCGATTGTGCCGAGCACAACGTCGCCGCCCTCGAGTCCGAACTGGCGATCGTCCGCCGCCGGATTCGGGACGGGCGGCTCCGGGATTACGTCGAAGGGCAGGCCCGCTACGACCAGTGGCTCACCGCCGCGATGCGCGAACTCGACGACCAGTGGGGATATCTCGAGGAACGGACGCCGATTCTGCGGGACGCCCGGATCGACGCCGCGACCGCGGACACCATCCGTCGGGTGGAGATCCAGCGCTTCGCCGATCGGGTGACCACGCGGTACCGGAATCGGTTCCGAAACCCGCTCGTACTCGTCCCCTGTTCGGCCGCCAAGCCGTACAGCGAGTCCCAGAGCCACCGCCAGTTCCACGACGCCATTCAGTGGCGTGCCCACCTCGTTTCGATGACCAGCCCGATCGGCGTCGTCCCGCAGGAACTCGAGACGACCTATCCCGCCCAACACTACGACACCGTGGTCACGGGTCGGTGGTCCGAGGACGAAAAGCAGTTCGTGAGCGATGTCCTGCAGCGGTACCTCGAGCGCAACGAGTATCCGGAAATCATCGCCCACGTCCCCGACGAGGGCTACCGCGACATCGTCGAGCGCGTCGAGGAACGACTCGCCCTCGACGTTACCTACACGGTCGCCGACCACCCGACCGACGACGAATCGCTCGCGAACCTCTCGAGCGCCCTGTCCGGCGAACTGAAATATTCCAAGCGCGAGCGCGAGCACAACACCGTCCGCGCGATCGCGGACTACCTGCTCGGCGATGGGGCCGGTGACGACCTCTTCGCGGACATTCAGACGACCAGTCGCTATCCCAAGATCCAGGTCCGCGACCCCGACGATACGCAACTCGCGACGATGGTTCCGCAGTACGGGACGCTCTCGTTCACGCTCGCGGGCGCACGCCGCTGGCTCGAGAGCGACGCACCGACGAAGCGCGTCGAGATCGACGGCTTCGTTCCCCACGGCAGCGTGCTCGCCCCGGGCGTCGTCGACGCCGACGAGGACATCCGCGTCGGCGACGAAGTCGTCGTCGAGGGACCGAAGGCCTTCGCCGTCGGCCGCGCCGAGATGTTCGGCCGCGAAATGGCCGAGAGCACGCGCGGCATCGCTTGCGAGATCCGCCACGTCGAGGAGACGTAGCACCGACTCCCTCGGACACTCCGTGAGCAGATGCTTGCGGTACGTCGCTGCGGGAACGCGTTGGCCACAGCGTTCACACTCGCGCCGATCGCGGTTTCGACCGTCGGTGCTAGCGGTCGGTTGTGCTTCCCCCGAGTGAGCCGCGTGCCGCGCTCGAGACGCAGTCTGACCGATCGCTGACCCGTCTGGCATCGATACAGACTGTCAAATCGTATAGTAGTTATATATACTCACATGTCGTACAGTGAATCGGAGATTCCAATGACCACAACCAACCACAGCACCGAATCGGACGGCTACTCCCTCGAGAACGACTGGCGAACGCTCGCGATCGCGGGCGGGATCATCGGCCTGATCGGGTTGTTCGCGATGGCTGTACCGGCGGTTACCGGCCTCTCGATCTCGCTCGCGCTCGGCGTTCTCCTCGTCGCGGGCGGCGTCGTCCACGGCGTCCACGCGTTCGCCGCGCGGGGCTGGCATCGGTCGAGTTGGCAGGTCGTGCTCGCGCTCGTCTCGGTGCTCGCCGGACTGGCCGTGCTCGCGGCACCCGTCGTCGCGCTCGTCACCCTGACCCTGGCACTCGTGGCGTATCTGGCCGTCCACGGCTTCGCCGAACTTGCGACGGCGATGCGGATGCCCCAGTCCACCGGGCGGACCTCCGTTGCCATCAGCGGCGGCATCGCGATCGTCCTGGCCGGATTCCTCTGGGTCGGCTTTCCGGCGACCGCGGCCTGGGCGATCGGCCTCCTGGTAGGCGCGAACCTCCTCGTGTCCGGTCTCTCGATGATGACCGTCGCCGTGGCTGCCCGACCGACCGACGACGTGTCCCCCTCCGCGACTAACCCTCGCGGTGCGTGAGTCCTTTTTTGCGACGCCGTTCGAACCCGTCTCCCGTCGGTAGCCGTCACCGTCCCCGATACTGCTCGGCCCCGTCGACCACGCCGATCGACAGGTGACCCGGCTGGCACCACGGACGGCCACGTCGATCGTCGTTTTTCGGATCGGGAGCACGGTCGTTCCGAACGGTCGACTCGAGAACCGAGTTACCGACGGCACAGTGTGTGAGTGCCGATCAGGCGGCGTTCGACGACTCCCACTGTTCGCGGCAGTCGTCGCTACAAAAGTGGCGGTGGACGGCTGTTCCCTCTTCGACCGTCGTCACGACGCGCTGTTCGGAAGACGACCCCACGGGGCTCCCGCACTGTCGACACTCGGGCGAATCCTCGTCCGGCGAATCAGTCATCGGATGACAGGTCGTCCGAGACCCACTTGAACGAATTCATTGCGGCGGATTCGGCCACGGCCACCCGAACCGGTTCGGCCACCCGTGCATGTCAGCGTCATCGTGGTGGCGCGCGCCGTAGCGCGGTTCACCGCTGCGGCGAACCGCGCCACGAACTGCGCGAGGGATGAGTGAGCGCCGCGAGGCGCGAGCGAATCGGCTGGGGAGGGCGTGGTACCTCCGTGTTGCCACGGCCGTGGCGACGCCGTTTCCCGGTCCGTTCGCGACGACAGTCGTTCCCGTCTTGGAACGATCCACGTTCCTCGAGACGGCGGGCATCCTCCCGGTCGCGTTCCGGAGCGAGACGAACGCCGTGACTCCCGCTTCGACGGTCGCTCGGCGGTGCGAGTGGAAACGGGTCCGTATCGTCTCCGATCGCGATGAACGGGGGGCGCGGGCGGAGGCGGTAGGGTCAGTCGTCGCTCGACGTACTGCGGGACGCGCCGGCTGCCGTCACGTCCTGTTGGCCGATCCACGTCGACGAGAACAGCGGCGCGACGGCAAACAGGACGACTACGAGCACGAACAGCGACAGCATGACGCTCGCGACGGCTGCGATTCCGGAGGTGAGGTTGAACAGGACGATTCCCGCTGTAACTCCGCTGGTGGCGAGGCTCATTTGCGGTCGGCCGAACGTAACGAGGCCCCCAATATGAGGGTTACTTTGTCCGATTGGGGTTGCGAAACGATACCAGACAACAGATCACCGTCCGGATTCGAGCCCATCCGTGCCCGGTTCGATCCGGCCGCTACAGCCGCTGCACCGCACCGATCGCGCTCGAGAGCGGCGGCGCGTCGAACAGTTCCCGGCCGGTGTAGGCGTTGGCCCCGGCACAGTACAGTTCGCTGGCGGTCTCGAGGACCGACTCCGACAGCGGCTCCGGCTCCTCGTCGCAAAGGGACTTCCAGTCGGCGACGTTCGCCTGTTTCGCTTCGGCCTTGGCAGCGTTGACGGCCCGGACCCAGTCGGGCTGCGTGCGCTTGTGGTACTGGCGCAGCACCTCCTTCGAGAGTTGCGTCCCCTCGTAGCTGAAGCGGTTTTCGTCGAAGGTACCGACGACATCGGCGACGCGGAGTTCGCCACGATAGTAACAACACTCGATCTTGCCGTCCTGGTGGACCAGTCCGGCAGAATCCGCCTGCTCGGTTACGATCCGGTTGACCTCGCGGGCCAGCGACTCGAGGTCCTCGATCGCCGCCGTCCCGGCGATCGAATCGGCTTCCTCGCGGGTGAGATAGCGGTCGCCCTCTTCGTACTTCGTAGAGAACTCGACGATCGGCTCGTCGAGGTCGACGGCCTCTTCGGGCCAACTCCCGAACGCGAGGCCGTGATCGGCCGGCTCGGTCCGCCGACGCAGACTCGAGCCGACGGGAACCCGGTTACGGAAGACGATCTCGAGGGGGATCAGGTAGTTCTCGCCGGCCGCCTCGTGATAGCTGTCGTAATCGTATTCGCGGCCCTCGTGTGGGAGGTCGGGCACCTGCGTGAGGTCGATGGCCATCTCCCAGGGGGGGTGGGATGTGTCCGCGAGGGCGACGACGTCGCCGTTTTCCACGACGCCGCGGTAGTGGGTCGGGACGCCCTCGCTCTCGAGCAGTTCGAAGTTGAACGCGCCCATCGTACAGAGGCTCGCCCCCTTTTGCGGAATCTGGTCGGGCATCTTCCCCCAGTCGAACACCGAGTAGTCGTCCGTGAAGACGAACGCGCCGCGGCCCAGTTCCTCGGCGGTCGCTTCCGCCTCGATGCGGAACTCCTTGACGCTGGTCATCGTCCCCACCTCGCGTGGAGTCCGTGGCGTTCGAACGGCTTCGCTGTGCGTAGCGTCACGCGAGACACCTCAGGACGTGTTCGCCCCCGTCGCTCATACTGCAGTTGCCGTGGCCGGAGCGTAAGAAGGTTTCAATATCCGGTCGGCGGTCGGCGGCCCCGACCGTCCCCGCGGGCCGAAGCGAGGCGACGATCGACGCCGTCGGGCCGGATCGGTTCGGGTCGAGCCGATGGTGGCTGGCGACCCCGCCCTGCATCGCGTCATCGGTAGCGGCAAGTCTCGACGCGGCCGATTCGGACGGGGTTGGGTCCGGATCCATCACCCTTTTCTCGCTGTACGGGCATCGTTACGTCGATGGAGCGACCGGTGACCGAGGCCGACCTCACGTTCGATCACGTTCCCGAGACCGACCAGTCCTTCGAGAACGCACTGGCAAAGGCGCGCGACGGCGATCGACTCACCGTCGACGACGCCATCGAGTTATTCACGACGGGGACGGACGGTGAGGGCATCGACCGGAAACGTAAGGACCGCGTGCTCGAGGCGGCCGATCACCGCCGCGCCGAGCAGGTCGGCGAGGAGGTCACTTTCGTCGCAAACCTGAACAACAACGTCACGACGGCGTGTAACGTCGGCTGTCTCTTCTGTAACTTCAAGGACGCCGCCCATACCTTCGAGAGCGAAGCGGAGATCGAAACGGCCGGGTTCACGAAGACGCCCGCCGAATCCCGCGAGATCGTCGCCGACGCCGTCGATCGGGGCATCTACGAGGTTACCTCAGTGTCGGGCCTGCACCCCGCGTTCGCGCTCGACGACGAGCACCGGGACATCCTCGACGACCACCCGAACCCGAAGGCGGTCAACTACAAGCCGCCCGAACGCTACGATACCAGCCCCGGCACCTACACGGAGCAGGTGTCGGCGATGAGCGTCGACGGGGTCCACGTCCACTCGATGACGCCGGAAGAAGCCTACCACGCCCGGCGAGGGACCGACTGGTCCTACGAGGAGGTCTACCGGCGGCTGCAAGATGCGGGACTCGACACCGTTCCCGGCACCGCAGCCGAAATCCTCGTCGAGGAGGTCCGCGAGGTGATCTGTCCCGGCAAGATCAGCACGGACGGCTGGCTCGAGGCCATGGAGGCCGCCGCGAACGTCGGCCTCGGGATGACGGCGACGATCATGTACGGCCACGTCGAGAACGAGGCTCACCGCGCGATGCATCTGCAGCGAATTCGGGACTTGCAGGACCGGACCGGCAATATCACCGAGTTCGTACCGCTTTCCTTCATCCACCAGAACACGCCGTTGTTCGAGCACGACGTCGTCTCGGGCGGTGCGAGCAGGCACGAGGACGAACTGATGATCGCCGTCTCGAGGCTGTTCCTCGATAATATCGATCACATTCAGGCCTCGTGGGTCAAGTACGGTGACGAGCAGGGGTTGAAGATGCTCTCGTGTGGGGCCGACGATTATATGGGGACGATCCTCTCCGAGGAGATCACCAAGCGCGCTGGCGGCGGCTACGGCGAGTTCCGCTCGTTCGCGGACTACGTCGAGATGATTTCGTCGATCGGCCGTGTGCCCGTCGAGCGCTCGACCGACTACGAGACACGCCGGGTCATCGATCCCGACGAGCCGCCGTTCGGTCCCCGGCTCGGGCCGAAGGCCGACGGGACGCCGCTTTTGACCACCGAGGAGCGCGACGCGCGCGTCACCCCGGCTGACGATTGACCGGTCGGCCTTCGCACGGTGGAGCGGTCACCTTCGCTCTTGGGTGTCCGATTCGCCCGACCGCTGTGCGATCGGGCGTGCGGTAACGGTCAGCGGCTACTATCGACGGCTGATCCCTCGTCATCGGAGTCGTCGTGGAGTGGCCCCGCCTCAGCGAAGCGATCGATATCGGCGAGTACGTCCACGAACGACACTGATCCCCGCTGCTGAATCCGCGTCGGGTCGAGGGCTGGGGTGTCGAGAACCTCCTGTGGTGTCAGCCAGTGCCAGTCACAGCCCTCGTTGGCATCGCTGAGCGTGTTGAGTTCGCGCTCGAGGAACGCCGGACTGAACGGGGGGAGGAGGGGCGGGTCGTCGCTGCCCTCGAACGTCGCCTCGTAGTCCGGAACGTGCTCGGCCGCGAGATCGTCGACGACGAGGCGCATACTCATCCCGAACACGTGATGCGAGCCACAGTAGACGTCGTAGACGCCCCGGTTGGAGAACTCGTAGAGCCAGGCCCCGCCGACGTTGAGTACCGGCGACGAAAACGGCGGTACCCCGTCGGGAACCCGGCGCTGGAATCCTTGAGCAGGGTGATAGGCCGTGATCGTATGGTCTGGTGCCGTGGCCGTGAACTGGACGACATCGCCAGGATCGACGTGCATGCCACTGGGTTCGAAATGGAAGAACGGCGGGCGGTCAGGATTCGCCGGATCTGCGGGCATGTCGGTGTGGAGTTCGACGATATGATCGGGGGTGAGGTCCTCGGGAACGGTGCCGGCGTCCGGCGTCGCGAAGCCGTACTGCGGATCGAGCGCTGCCGCGTCCGACCCGGTATCGCCGACCCCGCTCGAGTCGGCTGCAGCATCGCTCCGAGCGGCTGCAACACCACTGCCAACGGCGACAGTCACTCCCGCACCTAGCGCTTTCAGCAGCGGTCGCCGCTCGGCGTCGAGCAGGCCGTCCCTCGGTTCGTCGAGCGATTCCTCCGGTCTCTCCTCATCGGGTGGCGTCATCGTAGTACACCTCGAGTGTGTCGACTGCATCGCCCCCCTCACTCGAGGACGGCATATAACGCCGCGATCGTTTCGTTCCACTCCGAGGACAGATCCGGCACATCGTGGCGTGAACGGCATCGAATTGAGGTCTGCCGTTCAGCGTACGGTACTGACAGCCTATTTCGGCGGAGCCGTGAAACCCGCGCCGGAGCGACGGCGCGACTCCGATTCGTCGACCGCGACGGCCCGAACCGGTGCGCCGTCGGTTCCGAGGGCCAGCGGATAGGCCCGGAGTTCGAACCGGTCTCCCGCCGCGCCGAGGCCTGTCAGGTTCTCGAGAATCAACTGCTCGTTGCCGAGCAGCGCGTGGTGTGCCTGGAACCCCGCGGGCTCGTCCGCCGTGGCGCTGTCCGTCGGCGTCGGATCGGGATTGAGCGTGTCGACGGCCACGTCGAACTCGCGGTCGACGCAGGTCACGGCTGCCGCCGGCGAGAGGAAGGGGTGCTCGAGGTACCGCTCGGTCCCCCAATGGGCATCCCACCCGGTCCAGAACACCGCGAGGTCAGCGTCGACGGCCGGTACTCGAGCAGCGGGAATCGGTTCGCGGGCCGCGAGATCGCGGCAATCGACCCGGACGGCGTCGAAGACGAACCGCTCGACCGGGTACGCGTCGAGGGGTGTCCCGTCCGGGTCGACGTGGATGGGTGCGTCGACGTGGGTGCCGGTGTGACTGCCGCACTCGAGGGCGTCGACGCGGACGCCGTGGTCGTCGTGGGTCGCGTGTCGCCGGACGGTGACCGCGGGATCGTCGGGATACGTCTGCATCCCGGTCTCGATCGGATGGCTCAGATCGACGTGCATACGCGGTATCCGTCGCTTGAGGCGGATAACGGTGTGTGCTCTCGAAGCGCTGCCCGCGCTCGATTGCTGTACCGGTCGTTGCGGCCGACGGCTGACTGCGGCCACGAACCGGTTGTGGACTTCCATCGCCGTGCCAACGAGCGAGCGATTCCACGCCACAAGTGTGAGAGTCGTCCCATCGATGCCTAGTTCACTATACAATTAGTGTACAATTTTATTACTCGAGTTATTGGATTATTGAACGCATGGCAGACGACCAACAATCCATATCCCGTCGCAAAGCGCTGAAAGCAACTGCCGGTGCTGCTGCAGCGACCGTCGCGATGACCGGGACTGTGGCGGCCGATCGGGCCTCGCCCGCGGACGTGTCGGTCGGTGACTGTCTGCGACTGCCGAGTCGAGTCGCCGTTTATGAGTCCTGTACCAGTGACTCGGGGTTCATCGTCCCCGCGAGTACGGCCGGGACGATCGAGGCGCTCTGTCTCGACGAGGGTCGCGTCCTGGTCGATTGGAGGGACCCCTCTCTCAAGGACGGCTACGTCGACGTTCGCGATGTTATTTCGGGCATCGAGCCCTGCTGAGGAACCGGAACTCGCGGAGCGGACCCCACCTGGCCCACCTGTTGATTTATTTTCGCCGGCGTATCGATACGGGAGACGCCGCGCCGTTCGCCGGAGAGCCGGAGAGGACGGAGCGGGATCGCGCTCGAGCGAGGGGAAGCGTTTCGGTGCCGGCGACGGAAGCGGTCGGTATGGCGACCGACGACGCCTATGTTCGACGCGCGATCGACCTCGCCGAATCGGCGGTCGACGGCGGCAACACGCCCTTCGGCTCCCTGCTCGTCGTCGACGACGAGATCGTCCGGACGGCCGAGAACACTACGCTCACCGACGACGACATCTCGGCGCATCCGGAGTTCAAACTGGCTCGGTGGGCCGCGAGCGACCTCGAGCCAAGCGAGCGCGCGGCGTGTACGATGTACACCAGCACTGAGCCGTGTCCCATGTGCGCGAGCGCGATCGTCTACGCGGGGCTCGGTCGGGTCGTCTACAGCGTGTCCGTGGATTCGCTCGCGGCCCACCGGGACGACGACGTGATCGACATTCCCTGCGAGGCGGTCGTCGACCGGGCCGGCGGCGAGACGACGGTCGAGGGTCCGGTGCTCGAGGACGAAGGGCTCGCGGTTCACGAGGCGTATTTTTCGCCGTAACGGGGAGACGGATCGGGTCGGCAACACTGTCCCGCCCTCATCGACTACCTGTGGCATCGCGCGCGCAACACCGCGGTGATCGTGGCCGAATCGGGACACGGTTCGAGGTCCTCGGGCGGGTGGTTGCGTGTTATCGGAAGAGCGGCGGTCCCGCGAGTGACGACGGCTCGGTTGGCGACAAGTCCCCGTTGCCGGCACGGACAGGGCGCTCGTCGCCGTCAGGAGCGGGGTAGAACCCGCTCATACGTGAGGGGGTACGAATAGTTCACGGCACACTCCAATAGGTATAAGTCATATCGGTCAAATTTTCAAGTAGAAGCTAGTCTCCGAACACAGAAGCGATAGGGGGCGTGGATCGAAATGCCCCGGGTGTCACAGCACCCGAGACTCGCTTCCAATCCCGAGAGGGAGTTGAAAGCATGACTGCGTACATTCTATCGGGATATAAACGTCCCGCACGACGATGGAATCAACGCCACCAACCAGCGACAGCGCCCGATGCTCGGGACCGGCCACGGGGGTCGCGATGACGGGTCACGACGAGCGGGTCGATCCGGCCAGTACGAGGACGGAGCCGGCCGACGAGGCGGCTGACGCGACCGACTGGTCGCTTCCCGACTGTCCCGTCTGCGGCCGTCCCGTCTGGGTCGTGACCGTCAACGGCCCCAGCGACGCCATCGCATCCCCCTGTGGCTGTTCCGTCCCACCCGGCAGCCTCGAGCGCAGGTAGCTGACTCGAGGCGAGTCGATCGTTTGCGGTCGCACGCGACTCGGCTGCCCGAGCGGTGACGGGGATGCGACCCGACTGCGGGTCGGTCCTCACCGACTCGAGTCCGGCCATCGACGCCTGTTGTTGCGACTCGGCCGCGATAGTCAGTCTACTGTGCAGAACCGTACGCAGACCGAACGTGCCCGGGAAAGACCGAGCGACCGCCGCGTAGTAGGCACTCTCTCCACTGGTGGCTGCCGGTACAGTGATCGATTCGAGCGCCATCCGACCGCTTTTATACTGTTAGTGTGATTACTAATATAATGACGGACGCTAGGGTACTACGCCGTCTCAACGTCATCATCGGACTACTGATCTGTATTCTCGCACTACTGTTACTAGCCGCTTTCCCGCCGCAGTTGCTTTCGCTCGGTATCATTGCGGTTATCCTCATCCCACCGGTAGTCATTCCGATCCTCCTTCTACTCTACAACTGAGTTCCGCAGCGATATGCGGGCTCGGCCGGCCCAGACTCGCAGCACAGTAGCGAACTAGAATACTTGTAGCACAGGTGGCGCTCGACCGCACTGACGGAGATACCGACACGTGAAACCGGGACCAGGTCAGTGAAGCACGCCTTGACAGCGATCAGTGACGTCGAGTTCTGCTTCGGTACTACGTGACCGATCCGTCTCGTGCGTTCCGTGCCCACCGCCGAATCACGAAACCGTAGTACCGGAGACCGATGCTGTCGCCCCCTCGAGAACGGTCCGATCGGTACTCAACCGGGAGCGTACTGCTGCTGCTGCTCGCTCAGTGTGTAGCCGTCGTCGTCTCGTCCCGAAGCACTGCCCGATAGCGCTCGCCCGCCGAATCGTCGGCCGCGAGCGCGTCCCGGATCGTCGGCGAAATCCAGTCGCGACTCCCGTCCGATCCGCCGCTCCCCGCACCGTCGGCGACCCGCCCGTCGAAGCCGCCCGTGCGCAACGCGGGCGGCAGGAACCGTTCGTAGACCGGGAGCCGTTCCTCGAGCGGGAGCGCCGCCGACGCGGCGATCTCCTCGAGTTCCCTGAGCGCGGGCCACGTGTAGTCGGGGTTGATGTGGTCGTCGGTGACCGGCGAGACGCCGCCCAGGTCGTCGACACCGCAGTCGATCAACTCCTTCGCGGGGGTGAGGTTCGGCGGCACCTGTACTGAAACCTCCGCCGGCAGGGCGGCGCGGGCCATCGCCGTCACCTGTCGCATCGTCGCGAGATCGGGCGAGCCGTCGGCCCAGCGTTCGTTCTCCACGACGGGCTGGATGATCACCTCCTGGATATGGTCGTGGCGCTCGTGGAGTTCGCGAATCGCCAGCAGGCTCTCGGCGCGGTCGCGCCAGTTCTCGCCGATCCCTACCAGAATTCCGGTCGTGAAAGCCACGTCCAGTTCGCCCGCGTTTTGCAGCGTCCGTAGCCGCTGCCCGGGAATCTTCTGCCGCGGCCCGGCGTGGGCACCGACCTCGGCGGTCGTCTCGAGCATCACGCCCATGCTGGCGTTGATGTCCGCGACGGCGGCCATCTGCTCGCGGGTCTGGTCACCCGGATTCGCGTGGGGGAGCAGCCCCTCTTCCAACGCGACCTCGCAGGCCTCGCGCAGATAGCCATGGATCGAGTCGTGGCCCCACTCGGCGAGTTGGGCGTGGATCTCGGTGTAGCGCTCGTCAGGGTCGTCACCGAAGGTGAACAGCGCCTCCGTACAGCCCGCGTCGGCCCCGCGCCGACAGATCTCGCGGACCTCCTCGAGCGAGAGCAGGGAGGCCTCTCCCGGCGGGTCGAAGTAGGTACAGTAGGTGCAGGTGTAACGACAGGCCGTGGTGAGCGGAATGAACACGTTACGCGAAAACGTCAGCGCCGACGGTGCGTCGACGTCGTTCGGGCTGACCTCCAGGAGATCCTCGACGGCCGCGTCGTCGACTGCGATATCGACGCCGTACTCGCTCGCCCCGGGAAACATTACCTCCCAGTGTCGTCGCTCGGCACATAAGGCCTTCACTTCGCGGCGGCCGTCGACCCGAACGGTCGTCACTCCGACGCGAGATCGCCCTCACGAGCGACGCCGACCCGCCCGCCCCGATCGTCGAGGACGAATCCGAACTCGTGGAGGCGGGCGAGCGCGCGGTCGCCAGCGCGCCCGTGAACGAGCACTTCGACCAGATCCGCCGGCTCGTCGATGTCGGTTCCCAGCCGGAACGAGTCGACCGTCTCGAGGTCGGCTCCGACCGACTGGGCGATCTCGCAGTGGTCGAGGTAGGAGGTGCCGTGGTAGTCCGCGCGGAACGCGGGGTGGCGAACGACGAGCGCGTTCGTCCCGCCGCCACGTCCCGGTGCGATCGCGACGTCGGCCGCCGTCGTCAGGACCCCCTCGAGTGCGCCGGGGGTCGCCAGCGCGAGGTCGGCCATCACGACGGCGACGGGGTTGCGGTCGGAATCGCCGGCCGCGCCGATCCCGTCGGCCGCTCCGTCGCCGCCCGGCAACCGCGCGTTGACCGCGTCGGTCAGCGGCCGCTCGTCGACCGCGACCGACGTGACCGCGGCGACCGCCTCCGGCAACTCGAGGTCGGCGACCGCAAGCGGCGCGGTCGAGACGACCGTCGGCTCGTGGCCGGTTTCGGCGATCGCACGCAGCACGTCGGCGAGCATCGCGCGGGCAAATCGCGAGCGCTCGTCCGGGGAGAAGACGGACTCGAGGCGAGTCTTCGGCGTCTCGGCGGCGAACGGGACGACGACGCGCATCTGAATCTGGTTGCGGTAATTCGGGCGCGCTCAAAAGTACGTCGGAGTGGGCCGGGTGTCCGCGAGCGCTCCGCTCGCCGACCCGCGGCCGGTGTCGTGTCCCCCCTGACACGAGTGCGTCGCTCGCGCCGTCGGAGATCGAAAGAACGGCGGCCTAGAACAGCGGCTCGAGTTCGTCCTCGTCGTCCTCGACGAGTTCCTCGAGGTTCTCCTCGCTCTCCTGCTGGATGTCGTCGATGTTGTCCTGTGCCTCGATAGCGACCTGCTGGAGGCGCTTGATCCGCGGGACGTTCGTCACGCCCGAGAGCAGGATCGCCGCGGCCACTTCGGGTTCCTCACGGGGGAAGTCGCCGCCCCGGACTTCCATGCTGCCCGTTTCCTCCTCGAGCCACTTGCGGCCGCGTTCGATGCCTTTCCGGTTCAGGTATTCCGGCGGCCCGGAGAGTACGAGCAGGGCGCGCTCGGTGCCTTCGATCTCACAGGGGAGGGTGAGCCGGCCGAGGGCGGCCTTGCGGACGAGGCTGGTGATGCGGTTGGTCGTGTTCGCGGCGTCTAAGTCGTCGTCCGACCCGCCGTCGTCGCCGGTGAACCGCGAGAGCAATCCGCCGCCCGAACTCAGTTCGACTTCCTCGGAGGCGTAGCCGACGGTGGAGACGCCGCCGCCCGAGAGCGTGTTGATGATCTCCGAGGAGTCGACGACGCTCTCGGCGACTTCCTGGCCGTCGCCGACCTCGCCGGCACCGAAGAGGATACCGAAGCGGCGGACGATTTCCTCGTTGATCTGTTCGTAGCCGCCCTCGACGGACTCGCCGGTCTGTCGCCAGGAGTCGTTGTCGAAGACGAGCAGGTTGTCGACTTCGCGGACGAACGTCTGGAAGGACCGCGCCGCGTTGAGCGTGTAGATTCCGCCTTCGTCGGTCCCCGGCAGGACGCCGAGGCCGTAGACGGGGATCGTGTAGATCCGCTTGAGGTGTTTCGCGAGGACCGGCGCGCCGCCCGATCCGGTACCGCCGCCCATTCCGGATACGATCAGGAAGGCGTCGACCTCGTGGGTCGGGATCTGATCGATCGCGTTCTGGACCTCGTCGATGTCCTCCTCGGCGACTTCCGCGCCGAGTTCGTTGTCAGCACCCACGCCGTGGCCCTTGACCCGGGCCTGGCCGATGAGTACGCGATTCTCCTGTGGAATATTGTCCAGACCCATGAGGTCCGCTTTCGCGGAGTTGACAGCGATCGCTGCCCGGACGATTCCGCTACCCGTCCGATCGTCGTAATCGAGGAACCGATCGACGATTTTGCCACCGGCCTGTCCGAATCCGATCATCGCCAGCTTCATTGTTTGTCAGGGGGCTCCGTTGGATTGGAAACAGTGCAATGGAGGATATAAATCTTGTGCAAATCTGACTGTCTCGATTACGTCACTATTGGGGCGAACTGGCCGAATTGAAGCGGTTACGCGCCGGTTTTATCCCCCAGTAAACAAATCTTACTCGGTCGGTACCGATTAGTCACAATTATATTCCGTTCGAACATTCGCCTCGGCCGACCGTAAGAGCGAGCGGCGAACTCACGCCGTTTCCGACCGTGCCTGCCGGTGATCGGTTCCATCGAGGCCGAGATACGAACCGAGCGTTCGCAGGTCCGCCGGATCGCGGCCGAACGCGGTCACGTCGTTGTCCCGAACCGTGTTGTCGAACTCGAGCGAGCGGGCCTGATCGGGGCCGAACGGCACGAACGGCAGCGAGCCGACCGCCGAGAGGCCGACCTTCGCCAGCCCCATCGGGATCGGGACGATCGTGACGTCTTTCCCCTCGGCCGCGTAGACCAGTTTCGTCACGTCCGCGAGCGTGGTGATCTGCGGCCCGGCGAGGTCGTAGGTTTCGCCGACGTGAGCGTCGTCCTCGAGCGCGTCGGCCAGCATGGGGACGAGATCGCCGACCCAGATCGGCTGGAAGCGCGTTTTCCCGCCACCAGGTAACCCCGTTACGTACGGCGTCGTCAGGGTTTTCGTGAAGTCGACGAACTCGCCGCCGTCGCCGAAGACGACCGACGGGCGGACGATCGTCCACTCGAGTCCGGACTCCCTGACCATCGCCTCGGCCCGTCCCTTGGCACGGATATACGCCGTGTCACCGTTCGGGTCGGCACCGAGCGCGCTCATCTGGAGGAACCGAGAGACGCCGCCGGCGTCGGCGGCACGAACGAGGTTCTCGGTGCCCCCAACGTGGACCGCCTCGTGGCCCGGCCCGCCGCGGGGTTCGTAGAGCGGCGAAAGTGAGACGAGGTTGACGACGGCGTCGTGGTCCGCCACCGTATCGACGATCGACTCGTAGGCGCTGACATCGCCAATCGCCGACTCGACGCCGTCGGGCAGCCGACCGTCGGCAGGAGAGCGAGACAACGCCGTCACCTGGTGGCCGCGGTCGACGAGTTCCGCACACAGATTCGTACCGATGAAGCCGGTGCCGCCAGCGACGAGGACGTTCATATTCGGAATGTGATCTTGCAGCGATAAATAGATGGACGGCTACGTTGTAAGGCAGCGCGGGGCCGGGTCGATTGTGCTACATCTAAATAGCACTCTCCACGAGGTGGGACCATGCTGGTCACGCTCGAGGGACTGGACGGCAGCGGCAAGACGACGGTCTGGGAGTCCCTACAGAACCGGTTCCCCGACGCCGTGTTCACGCGCGAGCCCACGGCCGATTCCTGGTACGGCGACGCCGTCTACCGCTCGATCGAGGACGACGACGCCGACCCGCTGGCGGAACTATTCCTCTACACCGCCGACCACGCCGCGCATCTCTCGCGGGTGATCGAACCCGCCCTCGAGCGCGGTGATCTCGTGATCTCCGACCGCTACTCGGACTCCCGGTTCGCCTATCAGGGCGCGACGCTCGCGGCGGCCGACGGTCACGACCTCGACGATCCGCTCGAGTACGTCGTCGACATCCACCGGCCGTTCTCGATCGACCCGGAGCTGACGATCTACCTCGACCTCGATTCCGAAATCGCCGCCGAGCGAGCGGGGACGACGAACAAGTTCGAACGAGCGGCGTACCTCGAGTCGGTCCGCGAGAACTACGAGCGACTGATCGAGCGCGACCCCGACCGCTTCGTTCGCGTCGACGCGACACAGTCGCCGGACGCAGTGCTCGAGGACGTGACGGACGCGCTCGCGGCGGCAGTGGCAGCGTTCGAATAATCGTCTCGCTCGGCCGCTCACCGTCTCGAGTAGCCGCGTTGTCGACCGAATGTCGTTGCTCGGTTTGGGCAAAGGCTTTAGTCGTGATAGAGTGTACCACACCGCCGATGGTCCACGCGTTCATCATGATAAAGACGGCCGCCGGAAAGTCCGAGGGGCTGCTCGCGGAGATTGCGGCTCTCGAGTCGGTCGCCGACGCCCACATCGTCGCGGGCAACTACGACATCATCGCGGAGGCCGACGCGCCGGAAGTCTACGACGTGCTGCAGACCGTCTCCTCGAGCGTTCAGGGTCTTGGCGGCGTCACTGACACGAAAACGTACATCGCGATGGGGTAGACATCGGCGACCGATCCTTGCGGGTCGGGTCGTCGCGGCTGTCGACACGGCGCTCGAATCCGCCTCGCCGTCACACGCCCCCGCTCGAGTCGTTCGGTTCGACCGAACGCGCCCCATGGTAGCTGGGGGCAAGCTTATTTACCGGGGCCGGTGTACCCCTGTGCATGCGGTTCGTGATTATCGGGGCCGGACGGGTCGGTCTGCGCACAGCACGCGTCTTGCGTGACGAGGGCCACGAGGTGACGATGGTCGAACGCGACGAGCCGACGCGCAGGCGCGCCCGCAATCAGGGGTTTACCGTCGTCGACGGTGACGGGTCCCGGGAAGCCGTCCTCGAGGAGGCCGGCATCACGGCGGCCGACGCTCTCGGGGCGCTGACCGGCGACCTCAACGTCAACTTCACCGCCTGCATGATCGGGAACCACTACGAGTGTCGGACCGTCATGCGGATCGACGAGGCCTACCGCGAGGGAATCTATCGCAAGTACGCCGACCAGGTCGACGAGATCATCTATCCCGAACGGCTCGGGGCGATCGGCGCGAAAAACGCCCTGCTCGGCGGGACGATCCGCGCGATTGCCGATATCGCACCGCATCTGCAGGTCGTCGAACTCACGATCACCGACGCGGCTCCCGTCAACGGTTACACGATCAGTGAGTTGCACTTGCCCGCCGACGCGACCGTCCTCGCCTTCGGTAAGGGCGAGGCCCCCCTCGAGATCCCCACCGAGGACCTCTCGCTCGAGGACGGCGACCGGCTCGTCGTCCTCGCGGACTTCGACGTCCTGAGTGATGTCCGCCAGCTGTTGGTCGGCGAGACGGCAGCGCGCGCGGCCGCGAACGCGGGCACGGGATCGAGTTCGGCGACCACGGAACTGCTCGAGACGGAGCCGGAGCACGATTCGGAGAACGACTCCGACACCGGAGGTGTCAACTGATGGTCACAGCGTTCGTCATGATCAAGGCGAACACGGGCGAGGCGGATCGACTCAAAGACAGCATCGAATCCATCGACGGCGTGCAGTCGGCTCATATCGTGGCCGGCGATGTGGACCTCATCGCGAAAGCGATCGTCGAGACGCCGGCCGAAGTCAAGGAGATCGCGGCCACCCACGTCCAGTCGATCGAGGGCGTCGAGGACACGCAGACGTACATCGCGATGGACTAGGACCCACCTTTTACGCTGCGGGACGCTTCGCTGGCGGTCGCCAGCGAAGCGTCCCTCGGTAAAAGCTGGACCAAAAGCACTCCTCCTTCCCCTGGCTCGCGGCCTTCGGCCGCTCGCCTCGACGCGGCGCTTCGCGCCGCGCTCTCCGGGTCAGTCGTCGGCCCGCTCGCTCGTGTCACTCGCTCCCGGTCAGTATCGGGTAGCGGCCTGCCCTCCCCCGGGTCGCGGGGCTCTCACCGTTGCTCGAGCCCCGCTCCCGGCCATATCAGTCGGCCCGTGAGTTGAAACCGACGGCTTAGAGCGGCATCCCGCCGCTATTTTTGTCTCCCTCTGCGGCCTGCTGGCCCCTGTTCTGGGCGTTCTCGAGCAGGGTCGCCGCTTCGCCCTGATACTCGTAGCCGGGGATGATTCCCTGGGCGAAGGTGCCTTCGACGAACTCGATCACCGCTTTGGCGTCGGCGACGCCCTCGCCGGCGTCCCAGGCGGTGTACGCGAGGCGAACCCGGACTTCCTCACCGTCGCGTTCGACGACCGGCTCGTCGTGAGTACTCGTGTGCGCGACGGTAAAGACGTCCTGCAGGCGTCGCTCCAGGGTCTCGAACCAGCCGTCTTCGACGGGGCTCGCGACCACCTCGTCGGCCACGGCGGCGTCGAGGGTGGGAAGGGTGACGGTTATGCGAACGCGGCCGTCGCGTTTCCCCTCGGCGTCGTTGGCCGTGATCATCGTCTCGAAGACGGTCGTCGAGAGGTCGTAGCCGTCGTCAGTCCGGTCGAACGCGTCGTGGGACTCGAGTTCGCTGGCGATGGGGGTCTGACGGTCGGTCATTGGAGACACTCACGGGCGTGGCGGAAAAGGGTGTTACGCTGTGCCGACGCCGCGTCGCTCGACGCGTCTGCCGCCGTTACCCGGCCGGGCTCGCAGGACCGCGTCGGGATCGTTTCGCGAGGGAAGTGTCGCGTTTCGACCGGACACGGTCCACATTACTACAAGGGGTCCCGTCCTCTATCGGTGGCATGAGACTCGACAGACACGTCGCGGAACGTCGTCGCTTCGCTCGCCTCCTCGGGACGGACGGCGGTCACGGCTCCGGATTGCCGATCGGTGAGGCGGCCGCCGACGAGGAGGCCGACCGAAACGCGGCCGACGATGACGGCTCGAGCGACGACCCCGTTACGACAGTTCCCGATCGCTGAGGAACGCATCGAGCGCCGTCGCGACTTCTTCGAAGTCCTTGACGGTCAACCCGTCGGTAGTGACGAACACGCCCTCGCTGTCGTTGGTTACGCGGATCAAAAACCCGTTCTCGAAGACCCGGATCGTGTAGTCGTACGCCCCGAGTTCCGATCCCTCGTAGGCGGCTTGCGTGGTTTTGAAGCCGCGCCACTCGTGCCCGATGAACGTCGAGAGGTCGGCGTCCCGTTCCAAGTCCTCGCGGAGGTAGACCTGTTCGTAGTCGTCTCGCGTAAAGTACGTGACCGAACGGAGGCTGTCGCCGATAGCGGTCCGACAGGTGGTGACGATCCGGTCCGCCGTCTCGTCCGTGAGTATCCCGGTTGCCATATCGGATCGGTCGAACGCCGCTCCCTTAACCGCGGGGGCTAGTCACGGCGCAGTGAAAACGCCGGCCGCGGGCGGCGATCGCTCAGGCCTGTTCGATCGCGCGATCGAGGTCCGCGATCACGTCGTCGACGTCCTCGATCCCCACCGAAAGGCGCACGAGGTCGTCGGTGACGCCGCTGGCCAGTTTCTCCTCCTCGGAGAGTTGTTGGTGGGTCGTGCTTGCGGGGTGGATGATCAGCGTCTTCGCGTCGCCGACGTTTGCCAGCAGGCTCGCGAGATTTACTTCGTTACAGACCGTTTCGGCGGCGTCGTAGCCGCCCTCGAGTCCGAAGGTGATCATGCCGCCGTAGCCGCCGTCGAGGTACTCGCTGGCCTCGTCGTGGGTCTCGTGGCTCTCGAGGCCGGGGTAGTTGACCCACGCCACCGTCGGGTGGTCGTCGAGGTACTCGGCGACGGCCATGGCGTTCTCGCAGTGTTTGTCCATGCGCAGCGGCAGCGACTCGAGTTTCTGGAGGGTGACCCAGGCGTCGAAGGGAGCCTGCTGGTTGCCCAGGTCCCGCAGGCCGCGGGTGCGCGCGACGACGGAGAACGCCATGTCGCCGAACGTCTCGCGGAAGTTGATGCCGTGGTAGGCCGGGTTCGGTTCGGTGATCTCGGGGTAGTCGCCGTCCTCCCAGGGGAAGGACCCGCCGTCGACGAGAATCCCGCCGACGGTCGAGCCCGCGCCGTGAAGCCACTTGGTCGTGGAGTTCCAGACCAGGTCCGCGCCGTGTTCGAGGGGGCGGCAGAGATACGGCGTCGCGAAGGTGTTATCGACGAACAGCGGCACGTCGTGGTCGTGGGCGATCTCGGCGACGCGCTCGATATCCGGAGTGACGAGTGCTGGGTTGCCGATCGTCTCGAGGTGGACGAAGGCGGTGTCGTCGTCGATGGCCTCGGCGTAGGCCTCGTAGTCCAGCGTGTCGACGAACGTGGTCTCGATGCCGCGCTTCTCGACGGTGTGTGTGAGGTAGGTGTAGGTGCCGCCGTACAGCGACGACGAGGAGACGATGTTGTCGCCGGCCTCCGCGAGGATGAACGTCGCGAGATCGAACGCGGCCATCCCCGACGAGGTGGCGAGCGCTCCGACGCCCCCCTCGAGCGTCGCGATACGCTCCTCTAACATCGCGTTCGTCGGGTTCATGATCCGCGAGTAGATGTTCCCCGCTTCCTCGAGGCCGAACATGGCGGCCGCGTGGTCGGTGTCCTCGAACTCGTAGGAGGTGGTTTGATACAGGGGCGGCGCGCGAGCCCCCGTTGCCGAATCGGGGTCCTGCCCGGCGTGGATGCTGTTCGTGGCGAACTGCTTCTCGTGTGACTCCGGATCGTCGCTCATACAGGGGGTATGAAACGGTGTCCCGTAAAACTACTAGACGAACATATACGAAGCAGCCGTTAGTTCAACCTGCGACGACTTGCGTCGGAAGTGGCTGGCGGCCCGTCCCTACCCCTAAAGGACGCTGACGAGGCCGAGACTCTCGAGCAACAGCCAGCAGACGAACGCCGCGTACAGTCCCAATAAGACCCACGCTTCCCGTCTGGAAAGCGCCATTCCGGTTCGGGAAATCGCGAAGAACGAGACGGTCGCCAGGACGAGAAAGCCCATCATCGGGACGATGTGGGCGAAGTTGATCGGCAGCGAGCCGGCCACGAGGACGCCGACCGGGACGGCGACGAGCAGGTCGAAGGTGTTGCTTCCGAGGACGTTCGCCAGCGTCACCGTCGGCCGATCGGCCCGCGCAGCCGTCAGACTGACGAACGTATCGGGCAGGCTCGAGCCGGCGGCGACGACGGTCATCCCCCAGAGGAACGACGGCGTTCCGAAGGCGTCGCCGAGACCGATCGCCGACCGGACGAGCGCTTCGACGCCGACGACGATGAGCACCAGTCCGGCGATGAACCGAACCCACGTCCGGGCGAGCGCGACCGACGTATCGGCCGTCTCGTCGGCGTCGGCGGCGTCGAGATACTGCGTGAACAGGTAGAGACCGTACAGCGCGACGGGGAACAAAGCGAGCGGTCGCGAGACGCTCCCCCCGATGCGGACGCCGGCCGGGTCGACGGGGTTGTAGATCACCGCGAGCGAGAACGTCAGCAGCAACGATGCGACCGCGAGCATGTAAAACAGCGACTCCTTGTAGACCAGTTCGCGCGTCGTATCGATCCCGCCGCCGACGAGTACCGCGAGCCCGGGAATCACGAGGAGGTTGAACGTCGCCGAGCCGACGATGGACCCGACGCCGAGTTCGAACTCCTCGTGTAGCAGCGTCGCGAGCAACACGCTCGCCAGTTCCGGGGCACTCGAGCCCACGGCGGCGATCACGGCACCCTGTACGACCGCCGGCAATCCGTACGCAATCGCGAGCCCGTTCGCCGACTCCTCGAGCCAGGAACTCCCGTGCCAGACGACTCCCGTTCCGATGGCTGCCATGAGAAGCAGCGTGAGGATCTCGAGCACGACCGCCCGTTCTCACGGCGATCGAATAAAACGCCCGACAGAAGTCCGGGTCGCGTCCCGGGCGACGGTCCGTGTTCCCGCGGGGCCGTTACGCCGCGATCGTCGTTCGGTCCGTGGCGGTGGCTCCGGTTTCGTCGGTGACCGTGAGGGTCACGCCGTACTCGGTGCCGGCACCGTGTTTTACCGTCTCAGCGAGCGACCCGTCGGCGGTCCCCCCGGCGACGGACGCCGTCTCGCTGGCGACGACTCGCCCGTTCCCGTCACGGATCGTGACGGCGACCGACGAGAGATCCCCGTCCGCGTCGCTGACCTGCCAGTCGACGGCGAGATCGGCGTGTGGGTTCGGCGAACTGTCATCACTCCCCGAGAGCGCGTCGACGGTCGGCTCGTGGGTTGCGGCGTCGGTGCTCAGCGTCGCCGTCGCTCCCGTCTCGGTGACGCCGTCGGCGCGGACGACGGCGCGGTACTCGTAGTCGGTCCCGGACGCGAGGCCGGTGAGCGTGGCATCGACCGTCCCGGAGTCGGACAGCGTCTCGCCGTCGGTCTCGTGCCACGTGTTCGCGCCCGCGTTGCGATACTGGATTGCGACGGTCGCCGCGTCGGCACCGCCGAGAGCGACCAGATCGCCAGCGACCGTCGCCGACTCCTCGTCAACCCCGACGACGCCGCCGGTCTCGACGACGGGATCGGCGATCGTCTCGACCGTTTCGATCGCACCGACGGCCGAATCGCCGTCGGCCGCCTCGCCGACGATGCGGAACTCGTAGTTCGTTCCTGGCTCGAGGCCGTCGACGGTCGTCCTGACTCGGCCCGCGGACCCGCTGTCGACCGCCTCGGTCGTCATCCAGTCGGCGGCACCGAGCCGTCGGTACTCGAACCGGGCGGTCGCCGAGGCCGCGTCGCCGAGGGCAACGATATCGCCGGTCAGCGTCGCGTTCGTTTCCGTCACGTCCGTCGCCGTGCCGGTCTCGACGGCGAACCGGGGCTCCGTGGTGAACCGCTCGTACCCGGTTGACAGCCCGTGTTCTTGCTCGGTGCGAACGTGCGAGGTGAACTCGTACTCGGTTCCGGGCTCGAGACCGGTCACCTGCCGGGTCGCCGGGCCGGTCGCGGTGACCGTCCGCGTCGGCGTCTCGGTCCACTCCGAGAGCGGTTCGGAGTCGGCGGTCGGACTGTACGAGAACCACACCTCGGCTGACGGCTCGCCGCCGAGATCGGTCACGTTCGTGCCGAGCGTCGCCTCGGTTTCCCCGACGGCCGTCGCCCCCGTCGTCGTCGCCTCCGGTCGATCGGCCGGGGTTTCGATCGTTCGGACGTCACCGCGGTCGACGCCCACCGCCGTCTCCGCGACGGCGCGGTACGCGTACACCGTGCCGGGCTCGAGACCGGTCAGATTGGCCCTGAACGCGCCCGTCGAGCCTGTCGGTTCGGCCGCTGTGGTCGACCACGCGTCGCTCGAGTCGTTTTGGCGGTATTCGAATCGGACGGTCGCGTTCGCCGCGTCGCCGAGAGCGGTAAGATTCCCGGCGATGATGACGGCGGAATCGGTGAGCACGTCGGCCCAGGTGGTGTCGACCGACGGTGCTCCTTCAGTCGCCGAGTCGGTCGCCGCCACAGCACCCGTGGCGGGCACGACTGCAGCGGACAGTACGAGGACGGCGACGAGACACGTCCACGATCGCGTTCGAACGTCGGCTGAATCAATAGCAGTTCGCATGCGGAATTTCGTTCACAACCACATAGTAATAACGTTACCATGATTCGAAACCGAACCGACCGGCACGCCGAACGCCGCGGCGGGCCGACCGCGCCGGACGGGTCAGCGGGACCGTGCGAGCAGGGCCACACCGGCGGCGATCGCGACGAGTGCGGCTCCGCCCGCGAAGCCGGGCACCGAGTCCGAACTCGAATCGGTGTTCGAGTCGCCGGAGTTGGTGCCGTCGCCTCCCGCGGTCGCCGATGGGGGGCCTCCCGTCCCGTCGTCGACGGTGAGCGTCCCCGCCTCGAGCGCCGGTTCGATGCGGGACCCGCCGTCGGCGTCGACCTGCAGGTCCGTTATCTCGAGGGTCGTCGAGCCGGTATCCGGTCCGGTCACTGTGACCGTCGCGAGCGTGACGTCGGTCGCACCGGGCGTCACCTCGTCGGTGAGATCGGCGGCCTCGACGGTCACCGACTGCCCGTCGTCACTCACGATCGGGTCGGACGTCTTCCCGTACACGTCGGGGTAGCTGGCGTTCGAGATCGTCGCGTCGTCGGTCGATAGCTCGAGGGTGAGCTCGAAGCCGGCGAGCCCGTTCGGGGCATCGGTGAGCGCGAGGCGATGGGTCGCCGTCTCCCCGGGTTCGACGGTCGCATCGGCGACGACGAGGCTACTGTCGGCCCCCGCGGTGGTCGTGACCCCGGTCACGAGGGGCGATCCACTGCCCGCAGTTGCCACCGCGATCCCCGGGCCGACCGCCACACCGACCGCGAGGGCGACGACGGCGACCGCGACGATCGTCCGCCGCCACGGTCGCCCCCGGCGATCCACTTCTTTCGTCCGCGTTCGCGCCACGGGTTCCGAATCGGCGTCGTATCGATCCATCGGTCACTGCTCGTCGTACAGTTCGTCGATGTCGTCGTAGTCGATGCGACCGTTATCGTTGAAGTCGTAGGCGTCGGCGTTGAGCGTGACCGAGTCGTCCTCGATGTGTTCGAAGAGGAGAGTCACGTCGTCGTAGTCCAGCCGACCGTTCCCGTTGAGGTCCTCGAAGTGCCCGTCGTTGTCGGGGTCGGTCGGCGCTCCGCCGCCGGAGCCGCCGCCGATCGGTGGCGGGCCAGTGACGACCACGCCGGGCCGCGGGTGGGCTTCGATCGCGATGCCCTCGTCATCATCCAAGGCTTGCACGTCGGTCACGATGTCGGTCGTCCCGCTACCCACGCCCTCGATTTCGACGGTCGCCAGCGTGACATCCATCGCGCCGGGTTCGATCTCGTTTTCGATATCGGCGAACTGGAACTCGACCGTCGACCCGTCGTCGCTGATCGTCGGGTCCGCGGTGAGTTCGAGCGCGTCGTGATAGCTCGCGCCCGTGATCTCGGCGACAGCGGTGTGCTCGAGGGTGACGGAGATGCGCCCGCCTGCGAGGCCGTCCGGAACCGACGAGAGCGTCAGTTCGGCTTCGCCGGTCGCCTCCTGGCTGACCGCGACGGAGTCCACGTGCAGCGATGTCGGCGGTTCGTAGACCCACAGCGCGTCGTTGGTGTACGACCGGCCGAAGTTGCCCTTGTCCTCACAGAGGAGGACCCGACCGTCCTTGAGGACCAGCACGTTGTCCACGTTGATCGGGGCCGCGTCGACGATCGATTCGCGGTCGGTGGCGTCGGGGCCGACAACCACCGGCTCGAGCGTCGAGACGTCGTAGTCGGACTCGAGTTCGGCGCGGTAGACGACGCCGCCGTCGACCCGCTCCATTCGGACAGCGCCCTCGTTGTCGGCCATCCCGTCGTTGAGTTCCGAAATACCGACGTAGAGGAAATCGCCCGGCTTGGCGTCGTCGAGCGAGTCGATCCCCTCCGCCTTGCGGAACTCGATGCTGGCACCGATCTCCTTCGCCGCGGCGCGCGTCTCGAGGAACGGGACCCGGCGCAGGTCCTCGTCGACCCCGTCGGGACCGTGGGTCTCGTACTGCCGGGCCCACTCGAGGATCTCCGCGTCGGTGATGTAGTCCTGATTGCCGTTGATCGCGACTTTCTCGTCGGCCTCCGCCAGTGCGGTCTCGAGGTCAGCCTGCCAGTCGGTTTCGGCGTGGGTCTCGAGGTAATCGACTTGCGTCACGTCGTCGTACTCGGCGATCCAGGACGCGACCTCGGCGTTGCTCGCGCTGCCGAGTTCCAGCCACTCGATCTCGAGGTCGACCTCGGCCGGCGGCTCGTTCGTTGCGGCGTCGTCGTTCGTGACGCGGGCGGCGTGCAGGGTTCCGCGGACGTCCATCCGGTCGTCGTAGCTCGGGATCGGCTCCTCGGCGACGAACTTGTAGAGCCCCTTGCTCGAGCCGTCCGAAGCGAGGTAGACGGTCCGTTCGTCGGGCATGAACTCGGGACACTCGAAGGCGGCCCGGCCCATGACGTAGTGTTTGACCGGGATCGGCTCCTCGCTGGTCGGCTCGGTGATCTCGACGATATGGCCGTACCGGTAGCGGTTGGGATACACATCGCCGAGCGGCTCCGTCGTGTTGGTGGTGCCGTCCTGGTCGACCGGCTCCGCGCCGAGGTAGTAGGCCTGCATCTCGACGCCGCCCAGGGCCCACGTCCCCTGCGGGTACCAGCTATCCTCGAACAGGTCGCCGAGTGCGCCCTCGATCGCGGTCGGATTCGGCCGGTTCCAGAACGCCGACCCGCCGCGGAGCCCGACGCCGCTTTCCGCGTCGGCCATGTCGCTTACCGTCGCCGATCCCGACACGCGCGGGTGGCTGTAGTCCTCCTCCGATGACATCGGCGTGTCCCAGGGGCTCAGATCGCCGTAACAGTTGATCCGCGTGCCGCCGAGTTCGCGGAAAGCCGGTTGGTTCTCGAGGTTCATCGCGGCCTCGTGGTCGGCGGTCCAGCCGTCCGTACCGCGGCTGAGCGGCGTGCGCGTGATGCTGCCGGGGCTCGTCTCGTTGTTCGTGAACAGGTACCCCTCGAGTCCCTCGTCGTCGGTCGGGACAAAGAAGTTCATGTCCGGGTTGGTGCCGACGTCGCCGTACCGGCTGCCGGCGAACTCGGCGATATCGGTCCCGTCGGGCGTCTCGGGGTGGCCCCACTTCGCGTCGCCGCCGTCGATCGGATCGCCTTCCTGGACGAGAATGTCGTACTCGCCGCCGGCGACCTGGACGCGTCCCTGTGCCGCCTTCGACCGCGGGGCCTCGAGTTCGTCGAACTCGTCGTTTTGGCCGTTGAAGTCGAACCGATGGCCGGCGAGAACGCCGACCGCGGCCGTGTCGTAGGGCGCTGGATTGTCCCGGCTCGGGTGCTGGAGGCTGAACAGCACTTCGCCGTTCTCGAACACGAACGGGCCAGTGACCTCGGCCCCGCGGGCCGTGGTCGCGAGCCGTTTGAGGTCCCCACGTACCGTCGGTGCCCCCGGCGTGTCGGTGTCCGCCGCACTCGCCGTCCCGAGCGCTCCCATCCCGATCGCGGCCGCCGCCGACGATGCCATCAGCTTCCGCCTGGTGAATTCATCCATGCGAGCGATTCAAGCTACCGCCACGAAGTTATATTTTATAATATCTATACCGAGAAGAATATGGTGGTTAGAGGGGTATCGAGGGCTCCTAGAAAAACGAACGATATGTGCGATACATACTCAGACGTTATCCCCTCGAACGGACCGCGACGACGGCGACACGACGGTTCCCGGGCCTGATTCGAAACGCGTCCCCGGCCGATCGGTCGTCGAGAAAAGCGCGGGCGGTTCGAGAGCGAGTCGACGCGTCGCGGTCTACTCGAGGTCTCGTTCTGCGACTCGAGACCGGACCTCCGCGGCGCGGTCGCGAACCCACGTACAGTATCGCTCGATGTCTTCCGGCGTCGTCCCGTAGAACGAGGCGACCCAGTTGACATCCGCCCACGGACAGGTCACGAGGTATGCGGCGAGGGTGTCTTTGCCGGCCTGCACGACCTCCGGCGGGACGCCGCGGCTGCCCGTGTTCTCCTCGACGAAGCCGTTGACATCGAAATAGACGGCCGCGTAGAGACGAGCGTCCTCGAGATCGTCGAACGCGATTTCGGTGTGGTTCGGTGCCTCGAATCGGTAGCGGGACTCGTCGCCGTCGCCCGCATCACTCTCGACGATCCGGACGCCGAGGACGTATCCGTCGACGACCGAGTCGTCCGTCTCGGGGGTGGGAGTGGACTGGGACATGACGAAGGTGTCGTGTCCCACCTCTCGTGTCGACTCCTTGAATGTTCGTATGTGGTGTATATAGCGCTCCGAAATCACCCGGGCCGGTACCGAGGCACACCGGCTCATCCGGACCTGATCGCTCTCAGCCTTACTCGAGCAGCGATTTCCCGGTCATTTCGGGGGGCTGCTCGAGGCCGATCACCTCAAGGATCGTCGGCGCGATGTCCGCGAGCGTTCCGCCCTCGCGGGCCGTCCGGCCGCCGCTGGTTCCGGCCGGGTCCAGATAGACCAGCGGGACCTCGTTGTACGTGTGCGCCGTGTGGGGGTTCTCCTCGGTCCCCATGTCGTCGGCGTTGCCGTGGTCCGCCGTAATGAGGACGTGCGCGCCGGCGGCCTCGAGCGCGTCGACGAGCCGACCGAGTTGGGCGTCGACGGCTTCGACGGCCTCGATCGCGGCCTCGTAGTCGCCGGTGTGACCGACCATGTCCGGGTTGGCGTAGTTGAGCACGAGCACGTCGGGGTCGTCCGACTCAATCGTCTCGATCGCCGTGTCCGTGACCTCGGGGGCGCTCATCTCGGGTTGCAGATCGTAGGTCGGCACGTCGGGGCTGTCGACGATCTTTCGGATCTCGCCGTCGAACTCGACTTCGCGGCCGCCGTTCAAGAAGTAGGTGACGTGGGCGTACTTCTCGGATTCGGCGATCCGGAGCTGCGTTCGGCCGGCGTCGGCGAGCACCTCGCCGAGCACCTGTTCGGGCTGGTTCGGCGGGTAGGCGACGGGGAGGTCGAACGTCTTGTCGTACTGGGTCAGCATCACGACCTCGGCGTCGGGCGGGCTGGTCGCGAACTCGTCGGCCCAGTCTTCGGGCCGGATGTCGGCGAGCAGCCGGGTTAGCTGGCGGGCCCGGTCGGAGCGGAAGTTGAACCAGACGACCGCATCGCCGTCCTCGAGCGCGGGCCGGTCCCGCACCAGCGTCGGTTCGACGAACTCGTCGGTCACGTCCCGATCGTACGAATTCTCGACGGCCTCGACCGCCGACGCGGCGCTCCACTCGGCCTCGCGGTTCACGATGGCGTCGTAGGCTCGCTTCGTCCGCTCCCAGTTCTGATCGCGATCCATGGCGTAGTACCGGCCCGAGACCGTCGCCACGTCGCCGGTGCCGTGCTCGTCGACGACATCCTCGAGCGTCGAGAGGTAGTCCCGGCCGCCGGTGGGCGACGTGTCCCGCCCGTCCGTAATCGCGTGGGTGACCGCTTCGACATCACGGTCGCCGGCCAGTTCGATCAGCGCGTGTAGGTGTTCCTGATCCGAGTGGACCCCGCCGTCGCTGACGAGGCCGACGAAGTGGACCCGCCCGTCGTTCTCGTTGGCCCGGTCGAAGGCGGCGTTGATCGCGTCGTTTTCCCGGAAGGAGCCGTCCGCGATCGAGTCCGAGATGCGGGTGTACTCCTGATAGACGACCCGCCCGGCACCGATGTTGAGGTGGCCGACCTCGCTGTTGCCCATCTGGCCGTCCGGGAGGCCGACGCGCCGACCCGCGACCTCGAGCCGACCGTACGCTCCCGCGTCCGCGAGCCGGTCGAAGACCGGCGTGTCGGCTGCCTGAACCGCATCTCTGCCGCCATTACCGAGCCCCCAGCCGTCGAGGACGATCAGCGCAGCTTCCATACGTACTCGGTTTCCAGCGCGGCCTAACTAGCTGTCGTTGTTCGTAGGCCGGATCCCCAATTCGGCCCACATCACCCCGGATCGAGGGCGGAGAAAGGCGGGGCTCCCGAGCGTCGTTACTCGCGTTGGATGAACTCACCCGAGCAGTCGTACTCGTGCAGTTCGTACACGCCGATTCTGGCCTTCTCGTACGGGGCCGCCCGGTCGGTCAGTCCGTAGAGCCTGACCTGCTCGACGCCGGTCTCGTGAGTGGTGTTCCAGCGATTACACAGGTAGTTGGCGAAGTAGGAGAGGTGGTTCTCGTTGTCGGCGTACCGCGTGTTCAAGGCGTACTTTCGCCACCGCGCGGTCTCGTATGCGTCCTCGACCGACGGTGGCCTGTCCCAGCTGACTGCCGACCCGTGGAAGACATCGGTTCGCGTTCCGTCCTCGAGTTTGCCCGGCACCACGAGCCAGCGTGCGTCGGACGCCGGGTCCGGCGCGAACATCCGCCAGCTCTGGTCGGCATCGGCCGTATCGAGGACGTTTTCGCCGGGATCGGGAACCTCGGTATAATCGACCGCACTGGCGTTCGAGAGCACGATGAGGACGAGGAGGAGCCACGGGACGACGGTCGAGAACAGGACGCGGCTGCGTGTCCTAACGGTGGGGAGGACGGGACGGTCTACCTGGGTCGCAAAGAAGTCCCGGATCGAACGCCGTGGCACGCTTCGTTGCAGTCGGTCCAGCCCCCGGCGGAGCGGGGTCGTGATCCCGATTCGAGTCGCCAGCGTCGTCATTCTGTCCCAGACGACTGGGGGGTAGAACAACACCAGTCCGGCGACGGAGATCAGCGGGAAGAGCCCAATCTTGAGCGTGACCAACATGCCGAGGTGCATGCCGACGAACAGGGTCGTGATGATCGCCCGTCGGTAGCCGGTCAGAACGATGAGAAGAGGCGAGAGCAGGATGAGCGTCATCCAGACGTACGAAAAGGCACGCAACAGGAAAAACTGCTCCGCCAGCACGTTGCCGAGCAAGTACGTGAGGTGATCGGCCTGAAAGATTTCGACGAGTGCATCGCCGCTCATCCACACGTCGCTTCTGGTCTTGTGGATGGAGTTAGTCACGTACATGAGCAATATCTGCAAGAGGACGGCCATTGTTCCGACCGAAGCCACCGTCGTACGGTCTCGGTCAGTCCGGCGGGCATCGATCGCCCAGCGCTCTCCCAGGGGGAGGAAGATCGCCCACAGGAACAGCATTCGAAAGAGGGCGTCGCCCCCGTTGAGGACCATCGGATTCCGGGCATGCAACGAGAACAACAGCAGCCACGAAACTACCGTCGCCAGCCGGGTCCGATAGCCGACGATCATCGCGACGGCGAAACAGCCGGCGACGAAAAACAGGAGCGCCTGTACCCACGCCTCGCCGGAGATTGCGTGGAGAGAGTAGACCGACGAGTAGTCCGAGAACAGCGCCTCGAGCGGGAGGACCCCGTCGTCAGTGTAGAACGCCGTGAGGTTTCGCGACCGGAGCAGGAGATCGACGATCACCAGCGTTCCGAGCGCGATACGGAACGCGGCGAGCGCTCGCAGGTCGATTTCGAACCGGCGGACGAACCACTCCGAGGCGGTATCGAGTGCGGTCAGTAACCGATTCCGTCCGTTCGTGAGGAGGGCTCGAGTCATCGTACACTCTATATTGATTCGCTTCTCCCGGTTTCGTATCAAACGTCATAAGCTTGTTGTAAGCTGAAGTGTTTATTTTACCGACTTCGACAGTCAGGACCGAAAACGAAAAACGAGCGATCGTCGACCACAGCGGTAGTCGCAGTGTGTACGGACGACCATTACTCAAAAATCCGTTTCTTCCCCCGTCTCCCACCGCTCCCTCGGCGGCTCAGTGCGACGGCTCGGTCGCGTCCTCGTCGTATTCGAAGGTCGCTCCGCAGTCGCCACAGACGGTTTCCTTCCCGGGCTTGACTCGCTGTGCAAACACCGCACCGCAGTCCTCACAGATCATAAAGAGACGGTGTTCCGGCGCGATGCCGGCCTCGAACTCGGCGTGGATCCAGGCGTCAGCAGTGCCCTCCTCGTAGAGGGTCACCCCGGAACTGGTCCGTCGCCAATTGATCGCACGGTCGTCGCGGGCGGTTACGGACGATTCTCGCTCGGACATCGAGATACTCCGACTCTCGGCGCGACCATACATACGCTTTCTGATAGTAATTTACCCGCCCTCGAGTTAATCGCGTCGTTCCGGCGATCACTGGCTTTTTGCGGGTCGGGTCGGTGCCCCCAGGTATGACCCTCGATCCGGTCCACTTCGACGGGATTGCGCGGCTCGCGAGGCGGATCGACCACGGGACCGACGAGCGGGACCGGCGCGCGTTGGCCGAAACCGTTTGGGAGGCGTTTCTCGATCCCCTGCGCCACGACGGACGATCGGTCCTCGAGCCGGTCGACGAGCAGGCGCGACGGCTCGTCGACTGCGAGGGGGTCGCCCTGCGGGACCGCGAGTTCCCGAGCGAACACGGCCTGGACGCGGGGACGATCAACCCGACGACGTTCAAAAACGGGCTGGTCGTCGACATCGCACAGGCGGCGATGAGCGCGACCCCGAGCGACCTCGATCTCCATCGGTCGCGGACGACCGTGATGACGGTCCACTCGAACGACGAGACGATGATGGTCGACGAGACCTGGGACACGTTCGACGCGGGCTACAGTCAGAGCCGCGCGGTCAAAATCCCGCCGTTGCCCCGATTCGCCGAGGGGGTCGTCCACGCGCTAGCACTGTATCTCGCCGAGAGCAAACACGCCCGCGATCACGCCGACACGGTTTCGGACCTGCTCGTCCTCGACGGCCCGCTCTACCCGCGGGGGCTGCTACGCTGGGCCGACCAACATCCCGACCTCGCGGATTTCCTCCTCGAGGACCCCCGTCCCACGACGGTGCTGGAGAACTACGTGCGGTTAGTCGAGGACTTCGTCGAACGCGACGTTCCGCTCGTCGGCTTCGTCAAAAACCCCGCGACGCGCGTCCTCACGCGGACGCTGCAGTCGAAACGGGATGTCGACATCAGCGTCCCCTGGAGCGACGACTCGGCGCTGTTCACCCGCCTGCTCGAGCGCGGCGAGTACGTCGATGACGTCGACGGCGAGCGCTGGGAACGGGACACGTCGTCGCTCTCCTATACGAACTGGTTCCGCTCGCGAGGCGGCGTCGATCGACCGCTGTCGGCCGAGGGCGACGCGCTCGGCGTCGAGCGCCGCCTCGATCGCGAGGCCTACGAGGTCACCTTCTTCGTGATCTACGATCCACGCGACGATCTGCTGTACCGGATCGAGGCCCCGTACGCGTTCACCAGGGACCCCGAACGCCGCGAGCGACTGACGATGCAACTGTTACAGGACGTCGCTATCGCCCACGGTCCGCCGACGATCGTCGCGAAAGCCGACGAACTCGCCCGGATCAGCAACTCGGAGAAGGCGTCGCTCCGCGAGACGCTCGAGGAGCGATTCGACGCGGCCCAGGACCGGACCTACGACGACCATCGGTGGGACGATCAGCCCTATTAGCTGCCCCCATCGTAGCAACTGACAGTCAATGCAGACCTGATCGCACGACGGCGTTGCGATCAGTGTGTCAATCGTTTCAGGTGCTACTATAGCCGTCGCTTTTTTCGACCTCGAGCGAAACGTCGTCGGGATCGATGCCGATCCGCGCGAACTGCGTTCGCACGTGCTCTTTGGCCCCCTCGAGCGCCTGTTCGCGGGTGTCGAAACCGCGTGGCATGGGTGACTCGAACGCGAGGTTGACCTCGCGACCGTCGACGAGTTGCGTCGTCCCGCCGCTGTCGACTTCGTAAAATTCGTCGCAGACCCAGACGTACGCGGCGTCTTCGTCGGGTGCACCGCTGAACGTCGGGGCTCGCTCACCCCGTTCGTACAGCGTCCCAGTGAGCTCCGTCCCGCCTGCCCGACCGCGTACCATAAGCATACGCTATCGTACGTCTCGCGGACGCAAAAATACCGTGGCATCGGCCAGCGAACGGCAATACCGTACTCGATCAGTGCCGACGGGTGTGTCCTCCGCCCACCCCACCTCTCTCAGCCGCGGAGCTATCGATCGGTCACGCGAACTAGTTGAAATATTGAACTATGTCGCTATCGAACGGGACATTCAACCGACCGGAACCGCGGAAGACGACGACACACATGATCTCGCTGGTTCTGTTCGATCATTCTCAACTGCCATCGGAAGCCGGCCGCCAACCACCATTTCCAAAACCAATTGCCGTATTCTATCGATTGCGAGCGCTTCAGCGTGTTACGGAGGCATTATCGAAGTAACGATCTCGTTTCCGGCCCAAATCGTTTTGGAAACGATCTTATCCCCATTGCAGGGGTTGGTCTGTGTAATGAGTTCGGACGCTCACCTCGGCGGCAGCATGCCCGATCCACTCGAACCCGTTCCGACGGAGTGTTACGAGATTCTTCGCCATCCTCGCCGACTTCGCGTTCTCGAGGTACTCGGTTGTCGACAGACGCGACTCTCCCTGTCTGCACTGACGACGGCACTGATCGACGAATCGACGGGCTCGAACGGCCACACGCGCCACGACGTCCGGACCACCCTCGTTCACAACCACCTCCCGAGACTCGAGGACTACGACATCGTCGACTGGGACGACGACGGCGTCACACTGGTCGACGAACCACCGGTCCACCCCGCCGACCTCTCCGTGCTGCTCGATCTCTGTGAGAGCGAGAACGCCCGAACCCTGCTCGAGACACTCGTCGACCCCGTTCGGATGCGACTGCTCACCGTTCTCGAGGCGGGCGATCGACCGCTCTCGCTCGAGCACCTCGCCGAGCGACTCAGCGCTCACGAGAGCGATCCGTTTGCCGACGCCGAGCGCGCGACGGTGGCGCTCCACCACTCCCACCTGCCCGCGATGGCCGACATCGGCGTCATCAGCTACGAGCAGGAGTCCCGCCTCGTCACGCGCTACGATCAGGTCGTCTCGATCGACGAGTAGCCGTCGACCGCTCCAGCCGCCGTCCGCCGACCCGATCCGCTCGCGATGCACCGATGTCCGGTTCGGCCGTCCCCATCGCTGGCTGCTCTGCAATTGGCGGCCGGTGAGCGTCCGCCAGATCGACAAACGGGAAGACCGTGCCGTCCGTCAGTGGAAGACAGCGCGACATGGATACCACAAGACGCGATGCCGGCGCTCGCCCGCGCGACGGGTCGGTATTCGACAGTTACCGCACCGTCGTTCGCATCGGTTTCGTCGTCTGTCTCGCTTTTGCCCTTTCGGTCGCGCCCATCGCGGGGACGGCCGCCGCGATCGATCAGGTCGCGATCGTCTCGCCGGACCGGACGCAGATCGAGGCCGCTCCCGGCGAGACGGTCGCGATCGACGTGACTCTCCGGAGTCAGGGCGGTCACGGCGGGGGCGGCATCGACGCGGTGACGCTCGTCGCCCAGTACCACCCCGACTACCTCGAGATCGAGGATGTCGACCGCGGGTCGTGGCTCGAAGGCCCCGATACGACGATCCGAACCGCTGAGACCCTCGCGGACGAGCGGGGCACCGCGCTCCTCGAGCAGCGCCGCGAGCCGGCTGGCGACGGTGCGACCGGCGCGGGGACGATCGTGACGCTGACCGTTCGGGTCGCCGAGGACGCGCCGGCCGGGACGACGACGCTCTCGTTCGACGAGACCGAGGTCGAGACCACCGGGGACTGGCCGATCGCCGTCGTCGACGACCCCGCGACGATCGCGATCGACGGCGGTACCGAACCGCTCGAGTCGTTCGACCATCCCGATCCCGACGACCTGGCGCGGGACTCGACCCCCTCGAGCGAGGACGGGACCGAATCGGCGGCGACCGACGGTAGCGAGTCGGTGCCGGGATTCACGGCCGGGCTCGCGATCGCAGCCATCACGTTGGGAATCGCGCTTGTAGCAGCCGCCGCTGACCGTCGCGGGGGATAAACAGTCCGCCCGACTGGAGGGAAACGCGTTTGTGGGATGGGCCGGATGGGGTTTGTATGAGCGATCTGGGAGACTTCGGCGATTTCGATGCCGATGCCGGTACCGACGACGGCTCGGCGGCCGACGCGGCGGGTTCGTCGCCGTCGTCTTCGGGTTCCGAGGGCACGACGGCTGCGACGACCGACGAGGTAACGGATGATTTCGACGCGACGACTGTCGAACCCAGCGGCGAGGACGCCGGTATCGGAACGATCTGCGTCTCCCAGGGGCTGCGGGTCGCCGAGGACGGGGACGAGACCACCCTCCGGGCCTACGTCACCCGCGGCAACCGGTCGTCGGTCCGCATCGGGAGCTACCTGCTCGCGCCCTATCCCGACGGCGAGACGCTGTTCTGTCGCATCACCGGCCTCGAGTACGCCCAGCAGTATCACGCCGACGACGCGACGGAGATACACGCCCGACGGGCGATGCGGACCGACGAGATCGACGAGGCCGATTACAAGTTCGTCGCCGAACTCGAGCCGATCGCCGTCCTCTACGACGACAGCGCGGAGCGAAGCTCCGCGAGCGGCCGGACGCAGTCCGACGACGACGGCGAACTGAAACGGCGGATGACCGACCGCGTGCCGAAACCGCAGACGGTGATCCGGCAGGCCGACGACACCGAAGAGATCAAGACCGGACTGAAGATTCCGGACGACGGGGTCTTTCTGGGCCATCTCTCGGTCGGCGGCGAAAAGGTCCGGACCGCCGCGTCGCCGCCAACGATCGATTACCGGCTGAAGGACGACTACAACGCGGGCGATCCGCTCGTCTTCCGCCACTCGCTGATCGCCGGCGGGACGGGATCGGGGAAGACCCACGGCGCGAAGAACATCCTCCGTCAGTACCTCGCCGCGGAGCGAACCTATCCGATGGCCGACGGCCGCGAGGTCAGCCCCGCCGTCGTCCAGTTCGACCCGCAGGACGAGTACGCCCAGATGCACGACGACAACCCCGACCTGGACGACGAGTTCGCACGCCGCCTCGAGCGCGAGGGGATCGCCTACGGCGGCCACGACGATACGACCGCTTTCATCCCGAAAGTGGGGTCGGCGTCGTACGCGGCGGGCCACCACCGCGCGGAACAGGTCGAGTTTACGATCCCCTTTTCGATGGTCCACGACAACCCGTGGCTGGTCGCGGGCAGCGGGTTGAACGACAACCAGTACGGCGCGCTCACGACCGTCCTCCTGCCGCGGTTCCGGAAGCAGTACGGCAACGGTGGAACGTACGAGGAGTTCACGACGTTTCTCGACGATCCGGCCCTGCGCGAGGAACTCGACGAGTCGGGGCGGGTCCACGAGGCGACCTTCGACGCCGTTCGGCGGCGCGTGCTCGGCTTCGGCCACGTCTTCGACCAGGACGCGCGCCCGATCACCGATCTCGTCCACGACTTCGTCCGCCCCGGCGGGCTGACCGTGGTACCGACCTATCACATCACCGACAGCCGGGCGACCGAGGCGATCGTCCTCGCGGTCTCCTCGCTGCTCATCGATCAGAAACTCTCGAACGACCCGGACTACGACCGAATCAAGGAGACCCCGCTCGTGCTGGGGATGGACGAGGCTCACAACTTCCTGACCGACGCCGATTCGGTTCAGGCCGGGAAGGTCATCACGAAATTCACCGAGGCCGCGAAGCAGGGCCGAAAGGAACGGCTCGGCCTCTTTCTCATCACGCAGGACCCACAGGACATCCACGATGCCGTGTTCAAGCAGATCAACACCACCGTCGTGCTCAACCTCGGTGACGAGGACGCGATCAAGAGCGTGAACATTCCCAGCAACCTCGAGTCGAAGGTGCCCTACATGGAGAAAGGTCAGATGGTCGTCTACTCGCCGGACAACTCGGAGCCCGTCGAACTCATCGGGCTTCCGCACTGTCTGACTCGGCACGGACGGGACTGACGCTTCTAGTGAACCGCCTCGGGGACACGTCCCGAGGCACTCGGCCTGCTCCACCTGTCGATGTCTGGTCGGTCGGCGTGCAGTGCTCGAGAGTGTCTTCGCGGCCGACGGCTCACGTCGACGCGAGCAGCGTCCGCTTGAAGAACGAGCGCACCGTCGCCGCGATCTCGTCGTGTTTCCCGAGGAAGAAGTGATCGCCCGCCAGCGCGGTGACCTCGTCGCCACGCTCTCGCGCGCGCTCGACCACCGGTTCCCAGTCGGCGGTCGTATCGCGCTCGCCGTAGAGGACGTACACCGGGACCTCGAGATCGGCGAGCGCCGCGGCGGCGTCGAGATCGGCCTCGAGTCGCGCCGTCGGAGCGAGGGCGGCGACGGCGTCGGGCGGCGTCGCTGCCGACGCGAGCAGGCTCTCGGACGCGCCGAAACTGTAGCCGAAAACGCCGACGGGGAGCCCGTCGGCTCCGTCGTACTCGTCGCGAACCCATCGGATGGCGTTGCGAACGTCCGCCCGTTCGCCGCGGCCCTCGTCCCACGACCCGTAATCGAAGCGCAGGCAGGCGATATCCGCCGCGACCAAGGCGTCGCTGACGGCGACGAGCCGCGGATCGCTTCTCGAGCCGCGGTGTTGGGGATGCGGCGGGCAGGCGACGACGACGGCCGCCGGATCACCGTCCGGTTCCGAGAGCGTCCCGCGGACGTCGCGTCCGCCGGGGAGTAGCACTGTCATAGCGGACGTTGCCGACGGCCGATAATGAAAGTCCGCTTGTGGCGGGCCGATCGAACCGGCAGCGATCCGATCTCGGAAGCGAAACGGAGGGCGGGTGCGTCAGCGGAGACGCGACGGCAGTGGGATGGGGCGGTAAAGCAGTGAGCGCGGGTCTACTCGGCGACGCTGATCTCGAAGCCGTCGTCAGCGTCGTTGATCGTGACGTTCCGGCTCACGACGAACGAGCGCGTGATCGTTTCGGTCTCGAGATCGACGGTCAGACTCACCGAGGTCGTCTCGGCCGCCGGCGGGGCCACCTCGACGGTCACCGTCGCCGGACCGTCACCGGTCGCGTCCGTGACGGTGGCGGTCAGTTCGTCGGGATCGTCGAACTGGTTTTGGACGGTGTAACTCGCCGCGTCGTCGCTGACGACGAGGTCCGCGATCAGATCGCGATCGGCGGCGGACAACGAGTCGGTCCCGTCGGTCACGGTGACACCGACGCCGTCCAACTCCGGGAGGCGACGGGTGACCGTAACCGTCTCCGCGTCGAGATCGACCACTGCGACCGCGTGGGGCAGTCGGCCGTCGGTCGGCGTAACGCGAACGGTCGCGGTATCAGCGGGTGTGAACGTGTCGGTGTCCGCGTCGAACTCCCGGTCCCGTCTGACGCTCATCTCGACCGCGTCGAACCCGTCGAAGTGTGTCCGGACCTCGTCGGTCGCCCAGACGCGTCGGGCGACCGTCTCGAGGTCGCGTTCCGAGAGCGAATCGCGGTACCCGCGGAGGGAGGCGGTCACACCGTCGAGTTCGACGGTCGTTTCGGTCCCGTTTATCGGCTGGGCCTCGACCGCGACTGTCCCCGTCGAATCGTCGGCCATTGTCACGTTGTCGACCGAGATTGATTCGCTTTGGTTTTGATGGAGGACGTACGTGCCGTTCCGGTCGGGGCTCGCATCGACGGTGCCGGAGATGGAGTCGCTCTCGTGTACCGTGATTGCGCCGGAAACGCGCCGGTCGTCGACGGTTTCGGTCGCGAGATCGACGGTCGCGCGGACCGCGGGCGAGTCGCCGTCGGACCCGGTGAGGGCGACCGTAACGCGGTCGCCCTCGCGATCGACGACGGACGCGTCGAGGGCGTCCGGTTCGTCGAGCAGCGTCTTGATATCCCACTCGATATCGGGATCGTCGAGGAGAACCGTCTCGAGCCGGGTGCGTTCGTCGTCGGTCAGTCGATGGGACTCGTCGGCGAACGCGATGTCGATGTCGTCGATCGAGTGAAACCCCGTCTCGAGCGTGACCGTTTCCGCGTCCAGGTCGACCATCACGAACGCGTACGGGAGCCGCTCGTCGGCGGGCGAGACCTGGACCCGAACCGCGTCGTCGGCGGGGACGAACTCGCCGGCGTCCTCGTCGTAGATCGTGCGTTCGGAGACCTCGAACGTGAGAGCGTCGGGCTCGTCGAAGTAGCTGCGCACGTTCTCGTTCTCCCAGACGAGGTGTGGGAGTCGCTCGCGTTCGGCGGCGGTCAGCGCGTCCTGGTCGCCGAGTAGTTCGACATCAGTATCGTCGAGCTGTGCGTGTCGGGTGTCGTCCGTGCTCGGCTCACCCGTGACGACGAGGACCCCCGCTGCGAGGGCCACGGTCGTCGCGAGTGCGAGCACGTACATCGCGTACTTGTAATCTCGTTTCATAGGGACCACGTTCTGGGCGACGATCCGAGCGCCCCGATCGAGGCCGCACGTCCGTCTCGGCCCGGGGCACCGGATCGCTCCGGTCGTCCGTTGGGAGAAAGCCCATTTCAAACCCCGTTGGAAACGGCCGCGAAACGCGTTCCGAACGCGTTTCACGCGTGTTTCAGCTCCGTTTCAGTCGTTCCAAACGGTCTCGAACCGGAGTGTTCATAGTTCGGTACACGTGTCTCCGGGACGATGGTCGCCGTCGATCCGGCTCGAGTCGTCCTGGTCTCGTCCCTGCTCGTCCTCGGACTCAGCGTCGCCGCGTTCGCGAACGTCGCCGGCGTCACGTCGGCGATGACGACCGATACCGCCGGGACGTTCGCGGTCGACGACGGAGCGCTGACGTTTGCGCGGGGCGACGGGACGGAGACGACGATCGTGACCGATGTCCGTGACCTCGAGCGCATCGAGATCACCGACGGGAACGGCGGGGTTTCCGTGACGACGGAGCCCCGTGACACCCCGACGTTGAGCGAGCACCACCGGCGACTCGCGAAGCGAACCGTCCTCTCGAACGAGACGATCGCCGACCGCTTGGAAACGACCGGCGGAGCGACTCTCACCGTACTGCCGATTCGGGTGGGCGAACGCCCCCGTGATCGGACGACGGTGGCCGCGATCGCTCCCGAACGGGATCGACGAGCGCGAGCGGACGGCGTCGGTGACCCCGTGTTCGAGACGCGGTCGAACGGCTCGAACGGAGCGATCATGGTCGCTCGGAACGCGTCGGCGATCCGTGACGATCTCGCGCTCGTGATCGTCGAGCCCGTCGGCACGAACGCGGCGTATCGGACCGTGATCGATCTCGAATCGGAGTCCGTCGACCGCATGCTCCGGTTGGAGGTCGTCGCGGAATGAGACGCCTCGAGACGCGTCCGAAGCGAACGCGCACCGTCCCCGGGCGGGCCGCGCGACGACAAACCGATGATACTTAGATGCAGACACCTCGTCGTTGATCCATGTTCCCCCGAGCCCTCCGCGATACGCGACTCATCACGGCGACCGTCCTCGTCGCGTCGACGGTCGCCCTCGTCGGACAGCTACTGAACCCGCCACAGCTCGTGGTCGCTGCGAGCGGCCCCGGTGCCGACGTGACCACGGTCGGCAGCTACTTCACGTATCGGGAAGTTGGCATCGTCGCCGTGGCCGCGTGTCTCCTCGGCGCGAGCGGGACGGCCCTGCTACTGGACGGCCGATCCGACTCGAGGACCGATCCGGATCGGCCGCGGGTCGCGACCGACGGGAGTTCGGACGGCCGGGGAAGCGACGAACTCCTCGAGACACGGCGACGGGAGTGGGAGGAGCACGCCGACGAGTTGGGGGCCACGGAACGCGTCGTCTACGAGGCGGTCCTCGACGCCGACGG
This sequence comes from Natrinema pallidum, assembly GCF_005890195.1. Classification (NCBI taxonomy): domain Archaea; kingdom Methanobacteriati; phylum Methanobacteriota; class Halobacteria; order Halobacteriales; family Natrialbaceae; genus Natrinema; species Natrinema pallidum. Next base: position 2,838,222 of record NZ_CP040637.1, read on the forward strand.
CGTCCGACCGCAACGGGAGATCGTCGACGAGACCGACCTCTCGAAGGCGACCGTAAGTAGGACCCTCGATAGCCTCGAGAGCAAGGCCCTCGTCGAACGGAAGCGACGCGGAACCGGGAACGTCGTCATGCTCCTGTGAGCGACGCGAAGCGACCGACTGTTGCCGAAGTGATGTTTTTAAGGCCGGGGAACGATACGTAGCGAGTATGGGCATCCTCTCTCGGGCCTCCTACGTTATCCGATCGAAGCTCAACTCGGTGCTCAACCGGGCCGAGGATCCGACCGAAACGCTGGACTACTCCTACGAGCAGATGCGCGACCAACTCCAGCAGGTCAAGCGGGGTATCGCCGATCTCACGACGCAGAAAAAACGCCTCGAGATGCAGAAACGCCGGCTCGAGGAGAACGTCGAGAAACACAACGATCAGGCACGAACTGCCGTCCAACAGGACCGCGAGGATCTGGCGCGACGCGCCTTGGAGAAGAAGAAGACGAAGATGAACCAGATCGAGGACCTCGAGCGCCAGATTTCGGACCTCCAGAACCAGCAAGACCGGCTGATCGAACAGAAGAACGAACTCCAGAGCCGGATCGAGGAGTTCCGGACGAAAAAGGAGACGATGAAAGCCCGCCACGAGGCGGCGAAGGCCAGTTCAACCGTCTCGGAGGCGATGACGGCGACCGGCGAGGAGTTCGAGGATGTCGGCCGCGCCATTGAGCGCGCCGAGGAACAGACCGAGGACATGGAGGCTCGCGCCGCCGCCATGGACGAACTCCACGAGTCCGGCGCGTTCGACGACGTGCTCTCGGACAAGGACAACATCGATCGCGAACTCGAGCAGCTATCGACCGACAGCGGCGTCGAGGCCGAACTCGAGACGCTCAAGTCCGACGTCGGGGCCGACACGGAGGCGGCGTCCGGCGGGGATGCCGAGGCCGACGCGGCGGCCGAGGTCGACGAGGACGAACTCACCGACCTCGAGAACGGGGAGCAGGACGAAGTCGAAGCCGAACTGGCGGAGCTCCAGGACGAAGAGAACTAACTCGGGGCGGCCGAATTACTATCACACGAAAGTCACTTCGATCGCGGTCTGAGGCCCGTGTACTGATGCGGTGGACGCGAACCGATCGGCGGTGAGCGATCGAATGGAGGAGAAACGGTTACCACCATTCATGATGAAGTATCCGGTATGAGTGACGAGTCACCGGTCGAATCCATCCCGCTGACCGCCCAGGTCGTCCTGCTCGGTGTCGCCGAACTCACCCACGAGGACGAGACGCCGGTCCAGACCCACGACCTCCGCCGGCACTGCCAGCAGCAACTGCCCGCGGTCGACACGGAGGTCGTCGGAACGATCACCGAAGCCGATGTCATTCGCTCGCTCTACCGACTCGAGGACGAGGACTTCGTCGAGGAGGTCGATCCGGCCGAGACGTCACCGACCGGCAAGGGACGGCCAGCGTACACGCTCGCCGTGAGCGTCGAGACCGTCTACGACGGGGTCGCGGACGAACTCCGCGACGAGGCGGCCGGTTGACCGGATCGGTCCGGTCGCCGCTCACGCCGGCCGCAGTCCCACGGTCGACGCTCGCACCGATCACGATGGGGTTCCCAGAACGGTGATATCGTAGCTGGCGACGTTCGACGGCGACTCGAGGACGATGACCTGAAACGCCCACGCCGAGTCCCCGTCGAGGTCGCCGGTGCTGGCGAAGTAGCGCCCGAGGAGGGTGCCGCCGTCGTCGTAGACGCGCGTTCGTACTTCGACGACTTGGATTCGATCGGCTCCCGTATTTGCGACCGTCCCCTGGATCGTCGAGCCCAAATAGCCGTCCTCCACGGCGAACTCGTGGGTCCGTAGCTCGAGGGGATCGAGCGGCGTCACCGAGTTGGTCGGCTGTTGCTGTGCGAGCGCTGCCGCCGTGGACATCTGGGTCGCGTTCCTGCTGGTGGCGTTGCCGACGGTGACGCGTCCCTCTTCGTAGGTCGGCTGGCCGCCGAGTCCGTCGCCGCCGAGACAGCCGGCGGCCGTGGCCACGAGTCCGGTCCCGAGCGATGCGAGTAGCCGCCGTCGGCCCGTCGGGTCCGATCGGGTCATCGCCGGCGAACGGGTGGCCGGACATCGGTTCCCTCACTACTCATGTCCCGAATGACACCGCCGATACATTTCAGTGTGGGCCTTGAAACGGCCGTTCGCCGCCGACGGGTCGCTCGAGCCGGTTGGTCGGTGAGGGCGGCGTCGATCCGGTGCGTCCCGCTGGGAACGGTGTATGCAACGCAGGCCCTTATTGCTGGGTCGGTGGACGGTACCGCCATGGGTTCCGCCGAGACCGACGAGACGCTCGAGTCCTACGGGGCCGACGTTGGGAGGCAGACAGGGCCGTTGACGCGGTTCCACGAGTGGTTCCTGATCCGGGGCAACCGGTTGGCCGTCACGGCGTTGCTTTTGGTTGTCATCCTCGCGCTGCTCGTCGGCCTCTACGAACTCGGCGTCGTCAACTTCGTCAATCCGAGCCCCGTCACGCGCGTCGCGAGCGGCATGATCGCGGGCACGTTCTCGCTCGTGACGCTGGTCGTCTCGGTCAACCAACTCATCCTCTCCCAGGAGTTCAGTGCGGCGGGGAAAGCACGCGACCGATTCGAAAGCGTCGTGGCGTTTCGTGAAGCCGTGGCGGACGAGGCCGCCGTTCCCGCGACACCGACCGCGCCCACGAGGGTGCTCGAACTGATCGTCGAATCGATCCGGCACGACGCCGTCGAACTCGCGGCTATCGTCGCCGATCACGACGACGACGTTCGCGAGACGGTCGTCAGGTACACCAACGTCGTCCAGGAGCGGGCCGACCGGGTCGACGAGACGCTCGAGCGGTCGGCGTTCGGGACGTTTGCGGCCGTGTCGGCGGCGATCAACTACGACGAGGCCTGGCAGCTGTACGTCGCGACCCATCTGCGTAACACCCACGACGAGTCGCTGTCGCCGGCTGCAACGGACCAGCTCGACGAACTGATCGACTCCCTGAAACTGTTCGCCGTGGCCCGGGAGCAGTTCAAGACGACGTACCTACAGCGGGAACTCACCCGGTTCTCGCAGCTCACGATCTACTGTGGGGTGCCGTCGATCCTGTCGGCGATCCTCGTCGGACTCCTCTACGCCGACATCACCGGCCCGAACGTCAGTACGGCCGCGCTCCCCTACGTCGTGAGCGCGTTGATCGTCGTTGCCCTCTTGCCGCTAGCGCTGCTCGTCTCCTACATCCTCCGGACCGCGACCGTCACGCGCCGCACCGCGTCGGTCGGCCCGATGATCCCACAAAAAGACCCCGACAAAGGGCCGTTCGACGTGACCTACGGCGAGGATCGGTAGCCGCTCCCGGTCGGCGACCCTGCCGTTCGGTCGGCCCGCACTCCCGCGTGGGTATTTTATCCGTCGTTGTCATCCGTATTGCACACGCAATGAGCGATTCGGACTCGAGCGGCGTGTTGAGTCAACGGACCGGCGTCGGCGGTCTGCGGCTGTGGGTGTTGCTCCGGATGGGGCGGTGGCTGTTTACGGCGGTCGTGTTGGTGGCCGTCTTCGCCGCGCTGGTCATTGCCAGTCGATTCGGGTTGACGCCCCTGCGCGTCATCGTCGCCCGGCACAACGGTACGTTCTGGATTTTCTCGGCGTTCATCGGTGCGATCATCACGGGGACATCGATCGTCGTCACGATCAATCAACTGGTGCTGTCCCAGGAACTCGGGGCGGTCGGCGACCAGCGAGAGCGCATGCAGGCCGCCATGGAGTTTCGCGGCGATACCGAGACCGTCCTCGACGACGAGGCGGTCATCCCGCCCGAACCCGCGGCCTTCCTCTACGAACTCGTCGACGGTATCGAACGGGAAGCGAACGCGTTCGAGTCGACGGTGGCGGCCGATCACGGCGACGCGGTTCAGGCGACCGTCGCCGACTACGTGGACGATGTCACCGAAAACGCACGGGTAGTCAAGGCCGACCTCGAGAACGCACAGTTCGGCTCGTTCGACGTGATCTGGAACGCGCTCAACTTCAACTACTCGCGGAAGATTCACGACGCACGGAAGATTCGCGCCGACTACGGCGACGAACTGTCGGCCGAGGCCAACGACGAGATCGACGACGTGATCGAGGTGTTGACGTTCTTCGGTCCGGCTCGCGAACACTTCAAGACGCTGTATTTCCAGTGGGAGCTGATCAATCTCTCGCGGGCGCTGCTCTATATTTCCGTGCCCGCGCTGGCGGTGATGGGGGGCTTGATGATGTACATCGACGGCACCGCGCTCCCCGGGACGTTGCTGGGTATCGACAATCTCGTCTGGCTGACCAGCGTGGGGTTCGTCGTCGGCCTCGCGCCGTTCGTCGTCTTCATCGCCTTCATCCTTCGGATCGCGACCGTCGCCAAACGGACCCTCGCGATGGGGCCGTTTATCCTCCGGGAGTCAGAACGCGACCAGGACCTGGGCTGAGTCGGCTCCGCCGCCGGCCGCCGGTCGCTCCCGCGGTCGCTGGTTCGGCGGCAGTACGCTCCCGTCGGGCCGACAGACGAATCGCGACGGTCCCGGCTCGCTCGAGTGCGCGATCCGGGGCGGACTCGGGAAACTACATCCTGCTTTTCGGTGGCGCGGGTGTGACGGTGTCCCCGGTCGAAATGTATTCAGGGACGATGCGGCCGCCCGGCTACGTATGGCTGCTGTCACCCAGTTAATCAAAAGAACCAGCCCAAGTGAATATGTTTGATATTTAAGTGGGTGAGGGGACATAAGGGTGTATGTCCAGTGTAGATAGATTTTTCCAATCAATTGTGAACGTCCATCGGCGTCGATTGTTGATTCACATGTTATCTCACAACCCGGAGGATGAATCAAAACTCTACACTGGCGATATTGAGACGACCGATATGGAGGAGGCAAGGTTGCTCACCGAGATGAAACATACGCATCTGCCGCTGTTAGAGGACTACGGGTTCATCGACTGGGATCGGGACACCCACGAGGTAACGAAGGGGCCGAACTTCGACGACATCAGACCGTTCTTGGAGATGATCGTGGCTCATCAGGACGAACTCCCGGATGACTGGTTGTAGTACTGGAGTCGGCCCGTGTAGTGAGGGCTGAAGTGGGGTGCTGATCTCGGCGGAGACGACTCGCTTTCACGGAAGTAACAGTAGATATAAGTTAGTATAGGACAACGATTCGGACGGAAGCGGGTCTCCAGAAGCAGGGGACGTATCGAAACGTCCCGGGTGCTGGAACCACCCGAGACTTCGCTTCCAAACCCCGGCGAGGGGATTGCAAGCATGATTGCGTACATTCTACCGGGATATAAACATCCCGCACGACAGCCGAATCGCCCGACGCGAGTAGCCTCGCTGCTGTCATGGCGTGCGAGTGGTGGGTGCGATGGGTAGCGACGGGGCGGCGAGTGACGACGCCGCGTCGTCGGCACCGCCCGACTGTCCGCGCTGTGGTCGGCGGATCGCGTTCCTCACCGTCTCCGGCCCGATGACGGCGTCGGTCAGTCCCTGTGGCTGTTCGGTGCCGCCCGCGCTCGTCCACCGCGAGGATTAGCCCGGGGCTCGCCGCGAGTCCCGTCGGGTAGCCGACCGGTCGGTCCCGCCGTTCGAAATCACCACCACCACCCAACCGACATCGGTCGCCGGGCGGTCGGTCCGGAAGCGGGCCTCGTGTCGGGTCCGAGGCGTCGACTCAGTCGAACCGTCGGCGCGTAGTTTTCCGTGGCGAGGTTCTGCGGCGGATCGACAGCGCCTGCTCGGTGCGATCGGCCGCTTTCGTGTGGTGTCGGCCGCCGCCCACACCGTCCCATCGCGCGGCTGTCAGCGCGCCGCGCGAACCGCGGTCGTGGCGCGGCCGTTAGCGGCCGAACTCGAGCCCGAGCGGGGCGGTCGGGGAGCGATCGCCGGGCAGCCGATCGGGGACGACCGCCTCCGGCAGCGCGTTCCAGTCGAGGTCGTCTTCGCCGGGGACCGCGTCGGTATCGAACTCGGGGTCGTCCGCGGGCGGCAGGTCGCGGTAGTCGTCGGGCGGCGCGTCGTACGCGTAGACGCTTTCAGGGTGGTCGACCCGCCAGACGTGAAGCATACAGGGCGTTCGGCAGGGGAACTCGAGGAGGCCGTCCGTGGACGCCTGCTCGTAGGTCTGCCGATAGAACCACCACGCGAACCGGCCGGGAAGGCCGGTGTGGGCGTGCCACGGCGAACACCGTTGCTCGTCGTCGTCCGCGCCGTACACCGCCGGCGGTTCGACCGGCTCCCCCTCGTTCGTCGCGATGAACATGACGCCGAGGGACCGCCATGACTGGTTGTCGACGAGGACCGACTCCGGCCGGGTGGGGTCCAGAAGTTCGTCGTCACCGATGAATGTCGGGTTGAGCCAGTGTGACCAGCTATCGTCGCCCATCTCGAGCGTGTCGAAGTACGGTTTGTACCCCGCGTCGAGCAGCGCGTCCACGTCGGGATACCGCGTCTCGAGGGCGTCGGTCACCGCCGACCGGAGGGCCGTCGTCGCCGGGTGATCGTCCGCACAGCCCTCCATAGTCGCCCCCTCGCAGTCGGTCATGCTGGGCTCGAGGGTGGCCTCCGGACAGTCGTCGTCGAACTGTGACGCGCCTGTGGCGTCCCCCGTCCCCCCGGTGGCGTGCGCGCTGCCGATACCCGAAAGCGCGACCGTCCCGGCCGATGCCCGGAGCAGCGCCCGTCGGGACACGTTTCGCTCGCCGTTACTGTCGTCCATCCCAGCACGAACCACATCGACCGTCGGTAAGAAACCCCGTTGCCGCTCGGACTGAGAGTCGCCGAAGCCGACATTCGTCGCGGGGTCGTGCGTGGCGGAACGGCGCGTCAGTCGCCTGCCGACTCGAGGACGGCACCCGTGCCCGGGCGCTCGAGGCCGCCGAGGTCGATCCGGCCGTCGGGCATCGGAACGCCGTCGGCGGGGTCGTCGGCCAGCAGCAGCGAGCCGTCGAGGTCGGCGTAGTCGAGCAGCGGCGCGAGGTGACAGGCCGCCGCGATCGAGGCGTTGGATTCGGTCATACAGCCGCACATTACGTCGAGGCCGTGGGCGCGAGCGGCGCTGATCATCCGTCTGGCCTCCCGCAGGCCGCCGCATTTCATCAGTTTCAGGTTCGCGATGTCACAGCGGTCGGCGATCCGGGGAATGTCCGCGAGCGTGATACACGACTCGTCGGCGGCGATCGGTAGTGCCGACCGCTCGAAGACGAACCGCAGTCCCTCGGGGTCCTCGGCCGGGACCGGCTGTTCGACGAACATGAGGTCGAACTCGGCGAGCCGGTCGATCTTCGCGACCGCTTCGCGTGGCGTCCAGGCCTCGTTCGCGTCGACGAACAGTCGCACGTCGGGCGCGACCGACCGGATCGTCCGGACGATCTCGAGGTCGCGGTCGGTGCCGAGTTTGACTTTCAGCGTGTCGTACCCTCGGTCGACGGCCGTTTCTGTCTTCTCGCGCATCGTCTCGAGATCGTCCAGCCCGATGGTGTAGGACGTTGCGGGGGCGTCGTCGGGATCGAGTCCCCAGTATCGGTACAGCGGAACCTCGAGCCGTTTCGCGACGAGGTCGTGGAGGGCGATGCTCACTGCGGTCCGCGCGGCCGGATTCCGCCGGACCGTGTCGCGCATGCGACGTTCGATCCGCTCGAGTTGGTGGGGGTCGCCGACGTCCTCGACGACCGCGAGGAGGTCGGGCAGGACGGCCGCGACGGTGTCTGCGGTCTCGCCGTAGTGAGTCGCCGGGGCGGCAGCGCCGAGGCCCGTTGGTCCGTCGTCGGCGTCGATCCGGACGAAGAGCACCTCGGTCTCGGTCGTCGTTCCCCGGGCGATCCCGAACGGGAACTCCAGGGGGAGCGAGCGGCGTTCGACGGCGGTCTCGAGGCTCATCTCAGCACAGCACCTCGAGCAACTCCTCGGTCCCGAAACGGATCACGTCGGTCGCGGGGCGACCGAGCGCATCGGCGTACTCGTCGACGGCCTCGCGGGCTTGCTCGTCGCTCTCGAGGCCGGCGGTGTTGAGCGCGCCGGCGACGACCCGACTGTCCGCGACCGGCGCGGCGATGCTCTCGTAGAGATCGATGTAGGTCTGCATCGACGGCAGCGGGACTGATTCGTAGCCGTGGATCGCGTCCTGTCCGGCGTTGTGACAGAGGACGAGCGTGTCGGCCATCGACCCGTGGAGGATGCCGAGCGTGACCGCCGAGTACGCTGGATGAATGATGCTGCCCTGGCCCTCGACGAACAGGTAGTCGTGATCGTCGCCCTTCTCGAGGATCAACTCCTCGACCGCGCCCGCGGCGAAGTCGCTGATGACGCGATCGATCGGCGTGCCCCAGCCTTCGATCATGATCCCGGTCTGGCCGGTCGGGATGACGGCGGCGTCGTGTCCGGCCGCGCGGGCGTCGCGGGCGAGTTCCATCGTCGTCGTCATCTTGCCGACCGAACAGTCGGTGCCGACGGTGAGGATCACCTCGGCGTCGACCTGGTCGGCGACGCCGTCGGCAACCGTGAGATCCGCCGGCGGGTTCCGAACGTCGCGAATCTCGCAGTCGTTGTCGGCCGCCAGCCGAGCGAACTCCGCGTCGTCCGCGAGGAAGTAGTGCAATCCGGAAATCACGTCACAGCCGTTCTCGAGGGCCGTCCGCACGTCCTCGCGCCAGCTCTCGTCGAAGCCGCCGCCGATCGGCGCGATCCCGATCAGCAGGGCATCGACAGCGTCGGGCTCGAGGTCGGCCATTCCGGAGACGATCGGCGCGTCCTGAACGTCGGGAACGAGGTCCGCGACGCGTCGGTCGTCGTTCGCTCGATCGAGGACGGCGACGACGTCGTGATCGGCGTACCGGAGGACGCCGAGTGCTGTCTTGGCTCGGTCAGGGAATTTCTCGTGTGCGAGAATTGCGACACGCATACCCGGAGAGAGATGAAGCGGCCACTTATACTATTGGCGGCCAGTCCGGGAACGCGCTGAGAGACCTGTAGTCGAAACTGACCGTCAGCGCACACCTGATCGCACGACAGCGTTGCGATCAGTGTGTCAATCGTTTCGGTTGCGACTATCGGTTCGGTAACCAATGAGTGTCGTCCGGCGAAGGGCACTGATCGGACCGGGCGGCGATCGGCGGCGAACGACGAGTGGTTAAAAATCGATTACGATATATAATTGAATTAAATATATCAGGGCTCGAGAGCGAATGCTATCAAGAAGTTTTTACTATTTCGTGGATACCGAAACTCTCATTCCGGTTACCACCCGATTCGACCACAACTTCGTGTTCCACCAGTTCGGACGAGTCGGTACGGGGCCGATTCGCGACGGTTCTGTCGATCTCGTTCAGTGGGGCCGAATCAGTACGTCGAACTGACATTGCTCGGCGGGAGTGCTGGAGAGAAATGACATCCGATACATCGGTTTCGAACGTCGTGCTCGTCACGGTCGACTCGCTGCGGGCGGACGCGATCGGTCCGTACGAAAGCGACCGCCACACGCCCGTCATGGATTCCCTCGCCGACCGCGGGACCGTCTTCGACCGGGCCTTCGCGACCGGTAACTGGACGCCCTTTTCGTTCCCGTCGATTCTCTCCTCGCGGCCCGTGTTCGCCGACAACGGACGAATCGGCGTCGAGGAGTCCCCGACGCTCGCCGAGACCGTTTCGGACGCCGGCGTCGCGACCGGCGGGTTCAACGCCGCAAACGGGTTTCTCACGACCCACTGGGGGTACGACGACGGGTTCGACGAGTTCGACTCGTTCGTCGCGAACGTCGGCTCGAGCGTCTACAGCCGCTATCTCGCGACGCATCCGACCGTCGAGGCCTGGCTTCAGTTGGCCGCCTCGCCGATCCGCCGCGCGGGCTCGTGGCTCCGGGGCGAGACCGACGATCGGCCGTTCCTCGATACGTCCCGGCTGTTCGACATCGAGCACGCCGCAAGCGAGTTCGTCGCGGAGACGTCGTCGCCGTTCTTCCTGTGGGTCCACTACATGGACGCCCACACGCCATACGTCCCCGCTCCACGCTACATCCGCGAGGTCTCGGACGACCGGGTCGGGACCCACAGAATGCTGCTCGCACACACCCGGACCGGACTGGGGTTGGGCGTCAACGATCGCACCCTCTCGGACCTTCGAACGCTCTATCAGGCGGCGGTCCGACAGATCGACGCGAGCATCGGGCGGCTCCTCGAGACGCTCTCGGCGAACGACCTCGCCGACGACACCGCGGTCGTTCTGGCGGGGGATCACGGCGAGGAGTTCCAGGAACACGGCCATCTCGCCCACTATCCGAAACTGTACGACGAACTGATTCGGGTCCCGCTCATCGTCGACGTTCCCGGTGCCGAGGGGGGCCGAGTCGAGGGGCAGGTCGGACTCGATTCGATCTCCCCGACGGTGACCGATCTGCTGGACATCGAGGCCCCGGCGTCGTGGACCGGCGACACGCTCGTCCCCAGCGTCGTCGGGGACGAGTCGCCCGCCGACGACCCGGTCGTCTCGGTCACGGTTCGGGACGACTCGGTGACGGCCCAACCGATTCCGCGCTCGCTTGCGGACGGTGACCTCCTCGTCAGCGCCCGCAATCGAGACTGGACCTACATCGAAAACGTCGCCACCGGGGAGCCCGAACTGTACTATCGGCCCGACGATCCGCGACAGCAAACGAACCTCGCGACGGAGCCGACGCCGGAACAGCGGGACGTGATCGAATCGCTCGCGCCGGTCGCGACGGCGCATGCGAACACGCTCCGGGACCCCGACGACGAGGCGACGGCCGACGACGAGGACGTCGACGAGGACCTCGAGGCACGGTTGTCGGCACTCGGCTACCGCTAGCATGATCCGATCATTCCTTCGCAGTCTCGTCGACGGCCCGTTCGCGCGCCAGTTGCGGCGGTTCGTGATCGTCGGCATCGTGGCTGCGGGGGTACAGATGGGGTTGCTCTGGGCGTTCGTCGACAACGTCGGCCTCCATTATCTGCTCGGGGCGGTGATCGCCATCGAGATCACGATCGTCCTGTCGTACGTGCTCAACAACGCATGGACCTTCGAGGCGTCACAGAACACCGGAACAACCGAGTATCTCGTCGGCTTGCTCAAGACGAACGTCGTCCGCGGGACGGCGATTCCGATCCAGCTCGGCGTCCTCTTCGGCTTCGTCGAATGGGTCCACCTGCCGTACCTGCTGGCCAACGGGATGGCCATCGCGCTCAGTGGCGTGTATCGGTATGTCCTCGACGCGCGATGGACGTGGGGGTCGTGATGGTCGCACAGTCCCTCTCGGCCATGTCCCGCCGCACCCAACGGCCGATCGGTCGACCGACCGGGCGTTGACCGCCCGAGCAACTGATCAGCCATGAACGGCATACTTCCGCTCCCATCGCTTCTCGTGTTCGACGTGCTGTACGGACTCCTCGTCGGGAGCGGCGAGGCCATCGTCGAATCCGCGACCGGTTGGGGCGGCATGGGAATCGTCTTCGTCTACTCGTTTCTGATCGCGTTCGTCCTGCCGGGCCCCAGCGAGGTCGTCCTCCTCGCGCCGCTCGAGATCGGCCTGCCCCCGTGGCTGCGACTCTCGAGTATCATGCTCGTCAGCGCGACCGGAAAGATGGCCGGCAGCGTGTTCGCGTTCCACCTCGGACAGGAGGTCAAACACTCGGGACCGATAACGCGGTGGCTCCGCCGGTCCCGGTGGGACGTGCTGGCGTGGTCGGAGAACCGCACCGTCCAACTGGCCCAACGGTACGGCTACGGGGGCCTCGCGATCGCCCTCTCGGTTCCGTTCTTCCCCGATACGATCTCGATCTACGCCTTCGCCGTCCTCGAGACGGATTACCTAAAATTCGCGCTGGCGACGTTCGTCGGAAGCCTCGGCCGGTTCCTCGTGACGCTCGGTCTCTTCGGCAGCCTCGTAACGGTGTTCTGATGCCGGCGGTGATCCCGTCGCCGGTTCGGGTCGGCCGGCCGTTTCGGCCACGGGGTCCGATGGCTCGGTCCGAATATCACCACGGTTTATCAGTTCGCGTCCGAGGTGACGGTAATCACTGATCGCTGGCTCACCGCCTGGGGACTCGGCTCGATCGCCTTCGGTGGTGCATCGCTGTTAGTCCCGCTCTACCTCGTCTTGCTCGGTGCAACGCCGGTACAGCTCGGAGTCCTGGCGGCGACGGCGGCCGTCGTCGGCGCACCCGGTGCGATCGTATTCGGGCGAGTCGCGAATCGAGTTGACAGTCGTCGACCGCTGGTGCTCGGAACCCTGATCGGCGTCGCCGCGTCGCTCACCGCGATTCCCTTCCTGACGTCGATTACGGCCGTCATCGTCGCGAACGCGGTTCTCTGGCTGTTCGTCTCGTCCGTCGGGCCCGTCCTGACGATGCTCGTCGTCGACGACGCGCCGGAGTCCGCGTGGAGCGAGCGGATCGGCCTAGTGAACAAGTACCAGGGGTACGGCTGGGCGGGCGGGCTCGTCCTCGGGACGGTCTGGCCGTTCGTCGGCGGCCGGCTGCTCGCGGCCGGCACGGTGACGCGGACGCTGTTCTGGGTGCTCGCGGCCTGTGCCGGCGCGGCCGCTGTCCTCGCGGCGCGAACGCTTCCCCGGCCCGCGCCGTCGGCACACGTCACCGACGAGCGCGCCGCCCGGCGGATCGGACGGCTCCTCGCGGACTCGGGCCGCGGTATCAGAGGCGCGACTTTCGCCCTCTCGCCGAACCGGCTCTACTGGATGACGCGTGGCATCGACCCGCGACGGCTCGCCGACCGATTCGATCCGGCGCTGGCGACGTACTTCGTCGCCGGCCTCTTCTTCTTTACCGGCTCCGCGGCCTTCTGGGCACCCCTTCCGCTGTTCCTGACCGACGCTGGCTTCGACTCGAGTCGGGTCTTCGCGCTCTATCTGACCTCGAGCCTCGGCTCCGCGGTCTGTTACGAAACCGCCGGGCAGCTCGCGGCCCGGTACGACGTTCGCCGTCTCCAGTCGGGCGCGCTCGCTGCCAGAGGAGCGCTGTTCCCGTCGCTCGTCGCCGTCACGGGACTGGGTGCCTCGCTCGCGTTTGGCGCTGCCGGCCTCGTGCTGGCGCTGCTCGGGGTCACGTGGGCGGGGATCGCCGTCGTCGGGACGGCGATCGTCACTCGACTCGCGCCGGCCGGCGCCCGTGGCGAGATACTCGGCGCCTACGTCGCACTGGGCGCGGTCGGCGGCGGACTCGGCGGGGTCCTGGGCGGGTGGGCCGCTACCGCCGGTTACTTCGTCGCCTTCGCTGTGTCCGGTGCACCCGTCCTCGTCGGTGCCGGTCTCGTCGTCTCGCTCGAGGCACTCTCTCGCGACGACCGCGTCGCGACCCCGTCGGAGCCCGCGGCGGCATCCGGGTCCGACGACACGGAGACGGGATCGACGGCAGCGGCGCGCCCGCGACGCGACTGACGCTCGGTCGCCGATGGCGGTACTGATAAACCGGCCACGCGTGAACTGCGAGGTGAATGCTCGAGGGAGTCAACGTCGCGCTCGGGGTGACCGGTTCGATCGCCGCCGTCAAGACAGTCGAACTGGCCCACGAACTGCGACGGCAGGGTGCCGCGGTCCGCGGGGTGATGACCGACAGCGCACAGGGGATCGTCCACCCCTGGGCCGTCGAGTTCGCGACCGAGAACGCGGTCGTCACGGAGATCACGGGCGGCGTCGAACACGTCGACCTCTGCGGATACGACGGCTGGGCGGACGTGCTCCTGATCGCGCCCGCGACGGCCAACACCGTCGGAAAGATCGCCGGTGCCGTCGACGACACACCCGTCACCACGTGCGCGACGACCGCGCTGGGTGCCGACACGCCGATCGTGATCGCGCCCGCCATGCACGAACCGATGTACGACCACCCCGGCGTGCTCGAGGCCATCGACACCGTCTCCGAGTGGGGCATCGGCTTCGTCGATCCCCGCATCGAGGAGGGGAAGGCCAAGATCGCCAGCGAAGAAGCGATCGTCCGCGATACGGCCCGCGCGGCGGGCGATCGGCCGCTCGAGGGCGCACACGTCGTGGTCACGAGCGGGGCGACCAGCGAGTCGATCGACCCCGTTCGGGTTATCACGAACCGCTCGTCGGGGAAGATGGGCCGGGCCGTCGCGACGGCCTGCTACGTCCGCGGGGCGGACGTGACGCTCGTCCACGACGGTCCCGAGGTTCCCTACGCCGATGTCCGCACGGTCGAGAGCGCTCGGGACATGCTCGCAGCCACGCGCGAGGCCTGCGACGACGCCGACGCGCTCGTCTCCGCCGCGGCGATCGGCGACTACACCGTCGACACGAGCGCGGAGAAGATCCGTTCGGGCCAGGACCTTACGCTCGACCTCGAGCCGACGCCGAAGCTGATCGACGAACTCCGCTCGGCCCATCCCGACCTCCCGATCGTCGGTTTCAAGACCGAGACCACCGGCGACGAGGACGCGATGATCGAACAGGCCAGGACCACGCTCGAGCGGGTCGACCTCGCGTTCGTCGTCGCGAACGACGCGAGCGTGATGGGTGCCGAGCGGACCAATGCCCTGCTGGTCCACGCGAGCGATGCGGCTCGGTACGAGGGGACGAAAGCCGGACTGGGTGGCGAAATCGCCGACTCGATCGCGGCGATACTGTCGCCGAACGTGACAGATAGTTAATTGTAACTCGAGTCCGTCAGGACAATTATATGGGTGGGGTTCATCCGACCGGCATAATGGATAGACGATCGGAGTTGGAAGGGAAGGGATCACCGGCGTCAGCCGGCGCTTCGAGGTGATCGAGGTGGTACAGCGACAGCGAACTGACGAGACCGATACCGGTGATGGGGGGGCCGACGACGCTGCCGAGGACGCCGTGACCGACGACCCGCTCTCGAAAGGTGAAATATTCGAAGTCCTGCGGAACCAGCGGCGGCGCTACGTCCTGCAGTATCTCAAGCAGGACGACCGACCGGTCGAACTCGGCGATCTGGCCCAGCAGGTCGCCGCCTGGGAGTACGAGACGACGTTAGAGGCGGTTACGCCCGAACAGCGAAAACGGGTCTACACCACGCTTCAGCAGACGCACCTCCCGAAGATGGACGGGTCCGGCATCCTCCGGTTCGACTCCGACCAGGGCGTCATCGAGGCGACCCAGCGCACGCGCGATATCAGCGTCTACCTCGAGATCGTTCCCGGTCGGGAGTTCGCGTGGCGGGAACTGTACCTCTCCTTGGGTGCGATCAGTTGCGCGCTCGTCGCCGCGCTCTGGCTCGAGATTTATCCGCTGGTCCGACTGTCGAACCTGGCGTGGACGGCCATGATCGCGGGGACGTTCACGCTGACCGCGGTCGCACACATTTACCACGAGCGGAACATGCGCCTTGGTCACGGTGACCAGCCACCGGAACTCAGCTACAGTACCGACGAGTAGCGATCGGTGTGCCGGAAGGGCCGGCTAACGCGCTCGAGGCGACGATATGGGTGTTCCGACCGACCGAACGGTCGGCTGGACCGGCGCGCTGGATGTGAGACGTTCGCATCTGTCGGGCCGCTCGCTCGTATCGTCAACTTTTACTCCGCTACCGTCCCACCCACGACATGGATCAGTTGAAGCAGTCGCTCCTGGAGGCGCCGATCATCGAGAAGAACGGCTATCACTACTTCGTCCATCCGATCAGCGACGGCGTTCCGAAACTCGATCCCACCCTCCTGCGGGAGATCGTCATTCGGATCATCCGGAAGGCGGAACTCGACGAGGTCGACCGGATCGTCACCCCTGCAGCGATGGGGATTCACATTTCGACCGCCGTCTCGCTGATGACCGACATTCCGCTGACGGTCATCCGGAAGCGCCAGTACGGACTCGACGACGAGGTCGCGATCTCCCAGAAAACGGGCTACTCGGAGAACGAGATGTACATCAACGACGTTCGCGAGGGCGAGCGCGTGCTCGTCCTCGACGATGTCCTCTCGACGGGCGGCACGCTCGCCTCGGTGCTCACCGCACTCGACGAGATCGGTGCGGAAGTCGTCGACACCGTCGCGGTCATCAAAAAGGTCGGCGGGGAGAACGAAGTCGCCGACACCGACTACAACGTCAAGACGCTGATCAACGTCGATGTCGTCGACGGCGAAGTCGTCATCATCGACGAAGAAGGCGATCAGTAAATAGCGTCGGTTACTCGCCGGTTTTCGAGCAATATTCCCGGTCGCTGCACTTGTCCGTGTACACATATCACAAGGAATATGTCGCTACGATTTGAATTACATACCGATGCCAGGAAATAGCGTCGGGTCGCGCGAGCGGCGACCGATCCGGCGGCGTTCGCTCTTGACGAGCGTGGGTCTGGTGGGGGTCTCCGGGTTCGCCGGCTGTATCCGTAGTAACAGCGTCGAAGCTGACGGGCCGGCCGAGGAGTTGATTCAACAGGGGTTCGCGGCGACCGATACCGACCCGCCGTTCGAAACGACGATCGTCGTCACAGAGGGTACCGAGCGAAGCCGCTTTGCGACGCTCCTCAAGTCCGAACTCGAGGACACCGGCTTCTTCGAGATATCGATCGAGGAATACAAGTGGACGACGCATCTCGATCTGTTGACCACGGCGGCCGACGAGAACAAAAACGCCCTCTTCATCGTCAGTTGGACCGGCGGCTGGGACCCCGACGACTACGTCAACATGCTGTTTCACTCGGACAGCCACCCGCCCAACGGACTCAACGTCAATCAGTACGCCGACGAGACCGTCGACGAGTACATTGAGACCGGACTCGAGGAAACGGTCTTCGACGAACGGGTCGAGATCTACCGGCAGTTACAGGAGCGGCTGGTCGCCGACGCTCCGGTATCGTTCGTTCGATTCGGCGAGGTGACACACGTCTGGGATGCCGACGCCGTCAGCGGTTGGCAGGCGTATCCGCTCGAGACGGGAGCGTACAACGCGGTGTACGCCCCCTGGGCCGACACCTTCACCAAACTCGAGGGGAGCGCGGAACTCGTCGGCGACCTCGGAAGCGATATCTCGACGACCGATCCCGCGTCGATGAACGACACCGCCTCGAGCCAGGCGACGCAACTCGTGTACGAGGGGCTTACCGGTATCGACTTCGACGGGACGGTGCAGCCTGTTTTGGCCGACGAATGGAAGCGACTCGACACCACGCGGTATCGGTTTTCCCTCCGGGAGGGCGTCCAGTTTCACAACGGCGAGGAACTCACCGCCGCCCACGTCAAGTGCTCGTTCGAACGCTACGAGGGCGAACCGCGTGAGGCCGACGTCTTCGATTGGTACGGTGACAGCGAGATCGTCGACGACTACACGATCGACATCGACTGCCGACGGGAGTACGGCCCGTTCGAGCGGCGACTGTTCGACGTTCCGATCGTCCCGATGGCGGCGATCGACGGTGATCTCGACCTCGAGTCGACCCCGATCGGAACCGGCCCGTATCGGTTCGTCGACTACCAGGCGGGCAACGACTGTCGACTGGAACGGTTCGACGAGTACTGGTTCGAGGGCTCGGAGACGGTTCCGGCGACGGCACCGGTCGAAACCGTTCGTCTCGAGGTGATCACCGAACCGGCGTCACGCCAGGGCGCACTCGAGGCCGGGAATATCGACGTCAGCTACGGCGTCCCGTCGGCGAGTCTTGCGGACCTGACCGCCGACGACGCCTACGGCGTCGATCGCCACGTCGGCGGCGGGTTCGATATGCTGATCTACCCGCTCTACCGCGAGCCGTTTTCCAGCGCTGCCGTCCGCCGGGGCTGTAACATGTTGCTTCCGCGCGAACGGATCGTCGAGGAGGTGTATAACGGGGTCGGCCAACCGGCGTACACTCCGATCTCGCCGCTACTCGAGGCGTACGCAGACGAGGAGTTTCAGGAGCGGATCGCCGACGAATACGTGCGGTCGCCCTGACCACCCCATCAATGTCGCTCGGACGTTACGTCCTCACGCGGATTTCGGTCGCGGTTCCAGTCCTGCTCGGCGTCACCGCGCTGACGTTCTCGTTCATCCACGCGCTCCCGGGCGACCCGATGGATGCGCTCGTCGGGTTCCGGAGCGTCAGCCCCGCCACTGAGGCCTCGATTCGGGCCGAATACCACCTCGACCGGCCGATATGGGAACAGTACCTGCTGTGGCTGCGGAACGTGCTGGTCCTCGAGTTCGGCGAGTCGCCGATCACCGGTCGGAACGTCGCGGCGACGGTCGGCCGCCGGCTGCCCGCGACGCTCGCCCTCGGCGGGGCGGCGTGGCTGCTCGCGCTCGCGATCGGCGTTCCCACCGGTATCGTCGCCGCAGTCCGGCGCGGCGGGCCGGCGGACGAGCTCAGTCGGCTCGCCGCGCTTGCCGGGATCGCGACGCCGAACTTCTGGCTCGGACTCGTCCTCCTGTTGATCTTCGGCGTGCGACTCGGCTGGGTTCGCGTGATCCCGCCGGACGCGCCGCTGGCGAGCCTCGCGATGGCGAAGTTCATGCTCCTGCCGACGATCACGCTCGGAACGGCCTCGGCCGCCTTCGTCACGCGGCTGCTGCGGTCGTCGATGCTAGCGGAACTCGACGCGGCCTACGTTCGGATGGCGCGCGCAAAGGGGCTTCGCGAACGGACGGTGATCCTGAAACACGTCCTGCGAAACGCTCTCCTCCCGGTCGTAACGATCACTGGGCTCCAACTCGCGTTTCTGATCGACGGTGCCGTCGTGGTCGAACGGATCTTCTCCTGGCCGGGCATGGGACGACTCCTCGTCCGGTCGATCCTCCAGCGGGACTATCCGGTCATTCAGGCCGGCGTCCTGTTCATCGGCGTCTCGATCGTCCTCGCGAACCTGCTCGTCGACATCGTCTACGCGCTACTCGATCCACGCATCCGATACTAACCATGAGCGACCGACAACCCACCACCGACCGCGGCCGGATTCGCATCGTCGGCTTCGACGACGCGGACTCGGATCGGCCCGGCGACGCGACCTCGAGCGATGACGGCGACGAGTCACTGGCTGCGACTGCCGAGCCACCGGCCGGGCGCACCGATCGTCCGACCGCCGACACGCAGTCGCGGACGGACCCGACAGCGGCGGCGAGTAGCCCGTCCGGGACCGCACTCGAGGGACCCGGATCCCGGTCCGCCGGGGCGTGGCAGCGGTTCCGCCGGGATCGGACGGCGATGGCCGGGCTGACGATCATCGTCGTCATGGCGGTGCTCGCGGTCTTTGCCCGCCCGATCGAGGTCTCGACGGCGGAGTACACGATTACGCTCCAGCCCGTGTCGCTGGCCCCGTACGATCCCGCGCAGCCGTTCGTCGGCCCGGCGAACGCGCCGCCGTCGTGGGACCACCCCTTCGGCACCGACTGGGCGGGCCGCGATCAGTTCTCTCGAGTGCTCGTCGGCGGCCGCTACACCCTGACCGTCGGCCTCGTCGCCGTCTCGCTGGCGTTGGGCGTCGGGATTCCCCTCGGCGCGATCGCCGGCTATTTCGGTGGCTGGGTCGACGAAATCATCATGCGTCTCGTCGACGTCCTGTACGCCTTTCCGTTCCTGATTCTCGCGATCGGGACCGTCGCGATCCTCGGCCGGGGCTTCTGGAAACTGGTGGTTGCGCTGGTCGTCACCGGCTGGATCGGCTACGCCAGGCTGTTGCGCGGCGAAGTCCTCTCCGTCCGCGAACGGGAGTACGTCACGGCGGCCAGAGCGCTCGGCATCCCCGACCGAACGATTATCCGTCGCCACGTCGTCCCGAACGCGATCACGCCCGTCGTCGTCCAGGCGACGCTCAACGTCGGCACGGTCGTTCTCACGGCGGCGGCGCTTGGCTTTCTCGGGCTTGGCCTGGAAGCCGACACCGCCGAGTGGGGCGCGATGCTCTCTCGAGGACGGGACTCGCTGCTCCAGGGCCACTGGCACGTCACCGTCTTCCCCGGGATCGCGATCTTCCTGTTCGTGCTGGCGATCAACCTCGTCGGCGACGGCGTCAACGACGCGCTCGATCCCCACCGGGACGCGAGCGACGACCGGAGGCGGATGCGCTGATGGCGCTGCTCGAGGTCGACGATCTCGTCGTGCAGTTCTACACCGACGATGGCGTGGTCCGTGCCGTCGACGGCATCAGCTACGAGATCCGCGCGGGCGAGACGGTGGGACTGGTCGGCGAGAGCGGGGCCGGCAAGAGCGTCGCCAGCCTGGCGCTCCTCCGTCTGCTCCGCGACCCCGGCGAGATCGTCCGCGGGGAGATCCGGTTCGACGGCCGCGACCTCCGCGAGTGCTCGGCCGCCGACCTCCGGGAGATCCGCGGCAACGACATCGCCATGGTGTTCCAGGACGCCGACGCCGCGCTCAATCCGGTCTACACCGTCGGCGAACAGATCGCCGAAGCGATTCGCGCCCACGAACCCGTCACCGATCGCGAGGCCCGCGAGCGGGCGATCGACCTCCTCGAGCGGGTTGGGATCGCGGACGCGACAACGAGATACTCCGACTATCCCCACGAGTTCTCCGGCGGCATGCAACAGCGGGCCGTCATCGCGATGGCGCTGTCCTGTGATCCCGCCCTCCTGATCTGTGACGAACCGACGACGGGACTCGATGTCACCGTACAGGCCGGCATCCTCGAACTGCTCGCGGACCTCGCCCGGGAATCGGAGACGGCGATTCAGCTCGTGACGCACGATCTCGGCGTCGTCGCGGAACTCTGTGATCGGGTACTGGTCCAGTACGCCGGCGAGATCGTCGAGCGCGCGCCGGTCGAGGACCTGTTCTACGACCCGAAACATCCCTACACCGCCGGGCTACTGGCGTCGATACCCCGACTCGGCGACGATCGGAATCGCCTCGCGACGATCCCCGGGACGATGCCGAGCCTGGTCGACCCGCCGACGGGCTGTCGGTTCCATCCGCGCTGTCCCTTCGCCGAGGACGCGTGTGCCCGTCGGAATCCGTCGCTCGTCGGAGCCGCGTCGGGGACTTCGGCCGTCGACGCCGGCCCCGACGCACACCTCGCTGCCTGCCTCGAGTACACCGGCGATCTCGAGGCCGGGCTGGACTACGAGGTTCGGGTCCGAGACGGGAGCGAGACAGGGGCGGACGATCCATGTCGCGAACGGAATCCGGGGACTCGGCGGGGTGAGACGCAGTGACGACGGCCGAGGACGCCCCGCTCCTCCGGGCCACGGGGCTCGAGACGTACTACTCCACCGCGGACGGGTTCCTCGATCGATTGCTCGGCCGCGGCGAGACGGTCCGAGCAGTCGACGGCGTCGATCTCGAACTCTACGCGGGTGAAACGCTCGGACTGGTCGGCGAGAGCGGCTGTGGGAAGACGACTCTCGGCCGAACGCTCCTCGGACTGCGGGAGCCGACCGGCGGCTCGGTTACGTACCGCGGCACCGAACTGACGGACCGCTCGCGATCGGCCCTGCGGGAGCTCCGGACGGAGATCCAGTACGTCTTCCAGAACCCCACGGCCAGCCTCGACCCGCGACTGACGATCGGCGAGAGCATCGCTGAAGCCCTCACGGCCCACGATATCGTTCCCCCCGACCGCCGCGATGAGCGCGTTCGAGAACTGCTCGAGACGGTCGGGCTGCGGGCCGGCCACGCGAGTCGGTATCCCGACGAATTCTCGGGCGGGCAGCGCCAGCGGATCGGGATCGCCCGCGCGCTCGCGGTCGAACCCGAACTCGTCGTCTGCGACGAGCCGGTCTCCGCGCTCGACGTCTCGGTCCAGGCCCGCATCCTCAACCTGCTGTCCGACCTCCAGGACGAGTTCGGCCTCTCGTATCTGTGTATCGCCCACGATCTCTCGGTCGTCGAGCACATGGCCGACCGCGTGGCCGTCATGTACCTCGGCGAGATCGTCGAAACCGGACCGACGGCGGCCGTCTTCGACGATCCGTCCCATCCGTACACGGCGGCGCTGTTGTCGGCGATTCCCGAACCCGATCCCTGCTGGGAAAGCGATCGGACCGTTCTCGAGGGGTCGGTCCCGTCGCCGACGGAGCCGCCCGCCGGCTGTCGGTTCCATCCCCGCTGTCCGAGAGTCGTCCCGCCCGCGGCCTACGAGTTCGCGGACGACGCGTTCCGCGCCGTGATGTCGTTACGGACCCGTCTTGCACAAGCGGACGCCGACGCCGGACTCGAGGCATTGCTCTCCCGTCCCGATGCTCACGCGGACGTCGCGGCGGCGCTCCGGGACGCCTACGGGATTCCCGATCGGCTCTCCGATCCGGATGCGGACGCCGTTCTGACGGCCGCGCTCGAGACCGCCGCGGCCGGCGACCTCGACGAAGCGCGACGGCGTCTCGCGTCGGCGTTCGAGACGCCCTGCGAGACGGCCGCGCCGGTGTTGGAACCGGGGACGGCCGACCACCCGATCGCCTGCCATCGGTTCGACGACCGAATCGCGGGCGACGCCGAGTCGGACGGGAGCGACACGAATGCCGGCGATGTTCAACGGGGACCCGACGATGACTAACCGGACCACCGACGCACCAACCGAATGCAGAAAGCGGCCCGCGCGGACGGCCGACCGACGAGAGGTTACGCGATGAGACGGATTTACGAGTCTCGCGCGCTCGAGCGAACGAACGACGACCCGTTCGCCCCCGACGAAGACGAGTCGCGAGACGGGCCGCGGACGATCGACTGGGCGGCGTTCAGCCACGCGTTCACGCCGACGGCGCTGCGCCACCGGGCGATCGAGATCGGCGTGTCGACGGACGCGCGGCGGTACGAGCCCGGCGACCCGGTCGACATCACGGTCACCTTCCGCAACCGACTCCCGTTCCCGATTCGGCTTCGTACGGAGTCGCCGAACCGCTGGCTCTGGACCGTCGACGGGCTGCAAGCGGCGTCGAAACTGCCGCGTGCGGTTCCGGACCGGCCCGCCGCGTTCTCCTTTACCCGCGGCGAACGCAAGACGTTCCGACGGCAGTGGCCCCAGCGCATCCAGGTCGCCGACGACGAGTGGGAACCCGTCGATCCCGGCACCTACACGATCGCGGTCCGGGTCGCGCGGGCCGACGCGGCCGATCGCGGACTCGTCGACAGCACGGCTATCGAAATAACGGAGTGACGGCCCCGGTTTTCTCGCTCGAGCATCGGTGCCGGGACACCTCACTCATGGCCGTGCTCGTCGGTGACTCCCCGAAAAGTACGTGAAAAGTACGCGAGCGGTTTGAACCACGGTCACAGCGAAGCCGCTTCCCGGTTCAAACGACTGCCGTGCTATGGATGACGGTCACGGATTCGTTCGCGCCAAAACATAGCGGGAGGTAGATTTGAACTACCGGTCTGCGGGTTATGAGCCCGCCGGAATCTCCTGGCTATCCCATCCCGCTATCACATCATACCCGAGTGCACTAGTTAAGGGTTGTGATTCGGGTGCCGTATGCGGGTTTTTATCGCTACTCCTGGTGAACCTGCCAGGTGTAGAGGCTCTCACAGGTATAGTTGACGAAGAAGCCGACGCCGATCCCGATCACGTTCGCGGCCACGTACCAGACATCGAACTGTTGGACCAGGACGCGCAGGACGGCCAGCGTCACCAGAAACCCGCCGAACCGGACGCCGTTCGAACGGAGGAACCGCCTCACCAACGGTCCCAACCCGACCTGCCCGTACTCCGCGAACGTCCACCGCTCGTTGATGGCGAAGATAATCATAATCCCGAGCTCCCAGGAGAGGATCTTCGCCACGACCGGTCCGAGAAACGTCGCCTCGACGAGCGCCACGAGCACCACCGTGTCGACGGTGGCACCGACGGTCCCCACCCCGACGAACTGGGTAAACCGCGACGTCGAAAGCAGCGCACGAACCCGCGTCCGGATGGCCTCTGATAGGGAATCACTCATCGTCGTGTTCGCTCTCGAGCGGCTCGATCGTCGTCCCCCGGATCGCGATCGGAGTCGTCGAGCGACGCGTCGTTCCGAACGGGTCGGGAGACGGGCAGCCACTCGCGGGACCCATTCGTCCGCATGCCAGCCGAGGGAAGAAAAACGTTCTGAGACGGCTCGGGGAACGGGCCGACGACCGAGCCGCGACGACGCTCAGACCGCGAGATCGCTCTTCGCTCGGACGACTTCGACGTCGTCGGCGTCGACGCGGTCGACGTCGAGGAAGTGGGGCGTGAAGTTTCGTTTCTCGTAGTCCTCGTATTCGTCTTCGCTGCCGACGGTACACCAGAGCTGGACCCGATCGGGACCGTGATACTCCCCGTTTCGATTGATCCCGAAACAGACCACCTCGGAGTCACCCTCGTCCCCCTCGTACCGAACGATGGCCCCGTTGCGGATTCCGGGATCGCCGTGAATGATGAGCTGCTTCATGGACGGCCGTTCACAGGAGAGCGGATTAAACGCTTCGGACCCGGGAGTAGCCGTCCGGATCGAAACGACAGCCGGCAGTAACGAGCGACGACGAACCAAACGGGTTTTAAACAGCGCTATCTTAGGCCACGGCAAGTGAGATAACTATGCAGATGCCACGCCGATTCAATACGTACTGTCCGCACTGCAACGAACACCACGAACACGAAGTCGAGAAGGCCCGAACCGGTCGCTCCTCGGGGCTAAAATGGGACGCTCGCCGAACCCGGCGGAGCACCTCGAGCATCGGTAACTCCGGTCGCTTCTCGAAGGTGCCGGTCGGCGAGAAGCCCACCAAGAAGACCGATCTCAAGTACCGCTGCGGCGAATGCGGCAAGGCCCACCTCCGCGAGGGATGGCGCACCGGCCGACTCGAGTTCCAGGAGTGATTCCAATGGCAGGAAATTTCTACAGCGTTCGATGCGGTGACTGCGAGAACGAACAGACCGTCTTCGGCAAGGCCTCCTCGGAGGTCGCCTGTGCCGTCTGTGGCACGACGCTCGTGCGGCCGGCCGGCGGGAAAGCCGAGATCGAACACGAGATCGTTGAGACAGTCGAGTCACGATGAAGTACAGCGGCTGGCCCGATCCCGGCGAACTCGTCGTCGGCAAGATCGACGAAATCGAGGACTTCGGTGTCTTCGTCGATCTCGAGGAGTACGAGGACAAGCGCGGTCTGATCCACATCTCCGAAGTCGCGAGCGGTTGGATCAAGAACGTCCGCGATCACGTCCGTGAGGGCCAGATCGTCGTCTGCAAGGTCCTGGACGTCGACGAGGGGTCCCAGCAGATCGATCTCTCCCTGAAAGACGTCAACGACCACCAGCGCTCCGACAAGATCCAGGAGTGGAAAAACGAGCAGAAGGCCGACAATTGGATGGAACTGGCCTTCGGCGAGGAGATCGCCGACGAGGACTACACCGCGATCGCCAACGAACTGATCGCCATCCACGGTGGGCTCTACGAAGGGTTCAAGCAGGCCGCGATCCACGGCGACGAGGCCCTCGACGACACTGATCTCGACGACGACGAAATCGCATCGATCGTCGAAACGGCCCGCGAAAACGTCTCGGTACCGTACGTCAACGTCACCGGCTACGTCGATCTCGAGAATCCGACCGAGACCGGCGTCGACGGCATTCGGGAGGCCCTCGAAGCGGCCGAAGGCAACGGCGAGGTGCCCGAGGAAGTCGATCTCGAAGTGAGCTACGTCGGCGCACCCGAGTACCGAATTACGGTTCGAGCGCCCAACTACAAGACCGCCGAATCCCAACTCGAGGAGAGCGCACAGCGGGCAGTCACGGCGATCGAAGGCCACGGCGGGACGGGCGAATACCATCGCGAGCGCCGGACCGACGACGAGTAATGAAATCCGACATTCGGGTGTGCTCGGCGTGGCGCGAGGCCCACGACAGCCCGGTGTATACCCTTTCGGATAGCTGTCCCGACTGCGGCGCGGACGCGGAAAACAGCGCGCCGGCACCGTTCGATCCGAACGACCCACACGGGAAGTACCGACGCGCTCTTAAACGTCGCCGCCGCTGATACGGTATGGACGAACTCGAGATCGACGCAGTCGCCGAGGTCGAACTGGACGACCCCGTCCTCGTCGAAGGGTTGCCGGGTGTCGGACACGTCGGCACCCTCGCGGTCGAGCACTTACTCGAGGAACTCGAGGGTGAGAGCACGCTCGTCCGGCGGCTTTACTCTCGGGAGTTCCCGCCGCAGGTCAGCGTCGAGGACGGCGTCTCGGAACTGACCTGCGCTGAGATTCACGCCGTCGAGGTTCCCGAGGGCCGCGATCTCCTCCTGCTGACCGGCGATCATCAGGCACAGAGCAACGCGGGCCACTACACGCTGACCGACGCCTTCCTCGACATCGCCGAGGCGTTCGGTGCGACCGAAGCGTACGCGCTCGGCGGCGTCCCAACCGGCGAACTCATCGACGAGTACGCCGTCGTCGGAGCCGTCAACGACGAGTCGCTGCTCGAGCCGCTCGAGGACGCGGGCGTCGAGTTCCGCGAGGACGAACCCGCCGGCGGCATCGTCGGCGTCTCGGGACTCCTGCTCGGACTCGGCGAGCGGCGCGGCTTCGAGGCGACGTGCCTGATGGGCGAGACCAGCGGCTATCTCGTCGACCCCAAGAGCGCCCGCGCGGTGCTGGAAGTGCTCGAGGACGTACTCGGCTTCGACCTCGCGTACGAGTCCCTCGACGAGCGGGCCGACGAGATGGAGGAAGTCATCGGCAAGATCCAGGAGATGGAGCAACAACAGCAGATGGACGTGCCCACGGACGACGATCTGCGATACATCGGCTGACGGCAGCGACCGGCAGCGCCGGACGGCGGAGCACGAGTCCCTTTTCGAAAGCCGACGCGCCGCGAGAGCCCTCGCTGTCGTGTGTCTCGAGTAGCTCCCGGAGTACGGCCGGTCGACTCAGCCTTCGAGCACTTCGTAGGAGATGTCGGCGTCCCGGAGCGCGTCGGTGACGCGGCCGACGGCGTCGGTCGTGGCCACGGCGGTGACCTCGAGTCCGTGGTTCGCGGCGTCGGCCGCGACCTCGCCGACGGCGAACGTGACGTCGGGATCGGCGTCCGCCTGTCGGCAAGCGACGATGGCTTCGACGCCGGCGGCGACTACGATATCGGCACCGTCACAGGCGTCGGTGACCGTTTCGTCGTCGATCGCGCGGCTGCCACCGGTGCGGATCGAGGGGACCTGCAGAACGGTGACAGAGCCGGGAACCAGGTCCATGACGCCTTCGAAACTGGTGACGCCGACATCGGTTCCGGCCTCGGCGTCGGTCGTCGCGATGCCGGTCGCGGGACCGTCGCTGTCCGGCGTGGCGTGGAGCAGTCCGTCTTCGACCGTCAGCGAGACGGTCTCGCCTTCTTCGATGTCCGCGGTCGCGATGTAGGCGTCTTCGCTCATCGCGCCGAGCACGTCGCCGGTGACGTGGTCGGCGAACCGGCGGACGTCGTCGGCTGCCCGGAAGAGCCAGTCGACACCTTCGCGAGTGACGCGATAGCGCGATCGGCCTTCCTTCTCGACCAGGCCGTCGTCGACGAGTTCGCGGATGTACTCGCTGACGGCCTGGCTCGTCACGCCGACTTCCCCGGCGATCTCCCCCTGGCTGACTGCGGGCTGGCGCTCGGCGATCTGGACGAGAATCCGGAACCGCGTCGCGGCCCGCTTGTTATCGAGGACGTCGACCATGTAGCTAGCGTTTTCTCGAGCGACGGAAAAAGGTACGCGGTCGGCGGGTCGGTCGCCCGGACGCTCCGCCCGCCCGAGCGTTCCGAGGCGTCAAGTTGATAGCGGGAGAGTCCGTCGGGTTCACGTGAGTATGTCGGCCCTCTCAGCGACGACCGCCGCAACCGTGCCGGCCGCCGATTTCGTGGCGACCGGGACCATGTCACCCATTCCGGCAGTCGTCGGCCAACTCGGACTCTCCGACTGGGTCGCCTGGATCGCGATCGGGACCTTCGTCGCGGCGATGGCGCTGCAGTGGTCCGGTGCCGTCGATCCGGCGCGATACGTCGCCGCAGCGGCCTGGTCGGTCTTCGGCGTCTACTGGCTCATGCTGGTGCCGTACTACTACGGCCACCTGCAGAGCCCACTCGAGACGCTGTTGGCACTCGCCGCGCTGCCGCTGTGTCTCTACACCGCCTACCTCCTCGTCACGGGCCGGGAGTCGCTGCTCTTGCTCTCGAAGGCCGTCGCGTTCATGGGACTGATATACCTGCCCGCCGAGACGATCCCCGTCGTTCGCACGTGGTTGATCGAGACGACCGCGGCACAGACCCACTTCGGGATGGAGTTGCTCGGACACAGCCCCGGACTGACCGAAGGTGCGGACGGGTACATGAGCAAGTTCGACTTCGACCCCGAAAAGACGGTCACCGGGCGGACGACCTACATCATCATGGCCTGTACCGGGATCGGTAGCATGGCCATCTTCGGCGGCCTCATCGCCGCGGTCAACGCACCGCTCAAGCGGAAAGCAATTGCCTTCACGAGCGCGATCGGCGTCATCTGGATCCTCAACCTCTCCCGGAACGTCTTTATCGGGCTGGCCTCGCCGTGGGGCTGGTTTCAGCAGGACGTGTTCGTCTACATCGCGAGCGACTTGATGGGTGCTCCCGTGAGTCGCACGTCCTATCTCGTCGCCCACAACTTCATCGCCCAAACGCTGTCGATCGGCGCTCTGCTGGGCATTACCTACCTCGTCGTTCGCATCCTCCCCGAAGTCCTCGAGCCACTCGAGGATGTCCTCTTCGTGCTGACCGGCTCCGAGTACGATCTCGCGGCCGCGCTCGGCGAGGAAGGACACCCCGGCGGCGGTGCGGAGACGTCCCGGTCCGACCAGCGGTCGGCGGTCGACTCCGACGCCGCGTCCGGCTCCGACTCCGACGATGACTGACCACACGGCCGTCGACATCCCGTTCACGATCCACGACCGCGCCGTGTTCGTTCCCGCGGCCGAGACGCTCGTCGTCGCCGACATCCACCTCGGCAAGGCGGCCGCCTCGAGCGTCGAGGCACCGATCGATGACGGACGCGATGTCGTCGAGCGGCTTCGAGGACTCCTCGCGGAGACCGAACCCGCCACCGTCGTGGTCGCTGGCGACCTGTTACACTCGTTTTCGCGGCTTCCGCGGGGCGTCGAGCGCGACCTCGAGCGACTCGTCGCAACCGTCGAGGCGGCCGGTGCCGAGCTGATCGTTACGCCCGGCAACCACGACACGCTGCTCGAGGACGTGTTTTCGGGCACGACCGTCGGGGAGTACCGGCTAGCCGACGGTGACACGGTCGTCTGCCACGGCCACGAGCGCCCCGACGCGACGGCCGACCGCTACGTCGTCGGCCACGACCATCCGGCGCTGTCGATCGAGGGCCGGAAACTGCCGTGTTTCCTCTACGGGCCGGCGTGTGACGAAGACGCGGACGTCCTCGTCCTGCCGGCGTTTACGCGCCTCGCCGCCGGGGCGACGGTCAACGGGATGTCCGGCGTGGATTTCCAGACGCCGCTGGTCCAGTCCGCCGACGCGTTTCACCCCGCGGTCAGGGACGACTCGAGCGGCGATGTCCTGTGGTTCCCGCCGTTGGGGGAGCTACGACGGGTACTGTGACTGTCGAGGGACCCTCCCACCAGGTGGACGACGTTCGATGGCAGCGACTCTCGAGTTCACTGGCCGACGGCACGATCACGAGCGACAGCGCGCCGACGCGACCGGCGTTCGAGTCGGCGGCCGCCACCAAATTTTTGAAGAAATCGCTGAACGTGAGCAGCAAGACCGCGGCGGTGATGATCAAGATGAGGAACGCGAAGAATATGATCGCCGCTTGTCGCCCGGTCAGCGTCGTCCCTTCGAGAAAGTCGTCCATTGCCATGTCGGTTCCGTTCGTCTCCCGAGGGGACGGGACGAGGCGAAGTTAGTAGTTTCCCGCTCGCCGATGGCTGTCGTCGGCCGAAGCACGTCTCGGCGCGGCGGCGACACCGGGACGCCGCGGTTCCCGGTCGCCGACCGACTCGGACGAGAGTGCGGTCACCGCGACAGATCGTCGAGCACGGCTTTGGCTGCCTGCCGACCGCTCTCCATCGCGCCCTGAATCGACGACCACTGCGTGTAGTCGCCGGCGAGATAGACCGGCCCGGCGGGCGCGCGAACGTCAGGCAGCCGGTCGTAAATCCCCGGCGGCTGGTCGAACTGCGCGAACGGGACGCGCTCGGTGTGGAGCGCCTCGAGCGCGGCGAACCGTCGGTCAGGATACCACGACTCGAGGGCGCGTCGCGTCCGCTCGACGAGGGCGGCGTCCGACGCGTCCGGGCCGCGGTCGGCGTCGCTCCCGGTCGAGGACCCGGTGCCCTCGAACTGCTCGTCGAGGTAGGTCGCGCTGAGCAGCGTCGCCCCGTCGGGGGCGTACTCGGGCGCGACCGCGCTGTGTGGGACGACGTGGTTCGGCCCCCGATCGGTCGCGTTCAACAGGAGTCGCCGGCCGGTCTCGAGGTCGACCTCGGCCGGCAGCGCGTAGTATTGGGTGACACACCCCCGCCCGTCGGTCGGGATCGACGGAACGCCGGTGAGGTCGCGAGCGGTCGGCGGGTCCGTCGCGACGACGACCGCGTCGGCGTCGATCGATCCGCCGTCGGTCTCGAGCATGACACGACCGTCCACGCGCTCGGCACCGCTCGAGTCGGCGTCGGTCGCTGTGACCGACTCGACCTCGACGCCCGTTCTGATCGTGCCGCCGGCCTCGCGAACGCGGGTGGCGAGTTGGGTTGGGATCGCTTCCATACCGGTCGCCGGGACCACCGTCTCGCCGGCCGCAAGCGTCCGGAAGGTGTACTCGAAGACGCGTCTCGACGTCGCGAGCGATCGGTCGAGCGTGATCCCCCCGTAGAACGGCGCGATGAAACCCTCGATGAACGCCTCTGAGAAGCCGCGGTCGCGGAGGAACGCGTCGATTCGCTCGTCGTCGCCGGCGAACAGGGCGTCCGGCTCCGTCCGCCGGAGTTCCCACCAGAGCCGGGCGACCCGGAGCGCGTCGCCGGCGGAGACGTACGGACTGGCCAGCGTCGATGGGATCGTTCCGGGCTCCCGAAGCGGGTCCGCCAGCGTCGATCGCCCGGTCGGACCGGCGACGGTGGCACCCGGGGCGAACCGCCGGAGGTCCAGCGCCTCGAGATCGAGTTCCGTCCGGACCGCCGGATAGGCGGTAAAGAGCACCTGAAAGCCGCGGTCGAATCGATAGCCGTCGCGCTCGCGGGTGCGGACGCGCCCCCCGACTGTCTCTCGGCGTTCTACCAGCGCCACGTCCACGCCGCCGGCGGCGAGGTGGCGCGCGGCGACCAGTCCGGCGAGTCCGCCACCGGCGACGACGACCTGCGGAGTCGAGCGCATGGGTGACCATCCGGCCGGCGGCGAATAAAATGGTCGACCCAACAATGCAGGCGCGTCGACGGCAGTCCGACCGATCGCCCCTCGAGAGTGGCATCTACTGCCGGCGGACGCGTCGGAAACGGGCCGGGAAAGCACCGTCAGTGGACGCCGACGTACGCTTCGCGGACGTACTCGTTGTCGTGGAACTCCCCGTGGGTCCCCGACAGTTCGATCTCGCCGGTTTCGATCAGCGAGAGTCGATCGGCGTGGTTCAGCGCGAACGTCGCGTTCTGTTCCGCGAGCAGGATCGTCAGTCCCGTTTGTGCCTGCAGCGTCTCGAGGGCCGCGCCGATGTCCTGGATGATGACCGGTGCGAGGCCGAGCGTCGGTTCGTCGAGCATCAACACGTCGGGGTCGCTCATCAGCGCCCGGCCGACGGCGAGCATCTGCTGTTCGCCGCCGCTCATGGTCTCGGCCTCCTGCTCGCGGCGCTCGTCCAGCCGCGGGAACAACTCGTAGACCATGTCGAGATCCGCTCGGACGCCGTCGCGGTCGTCGCGGAACTGAGCGCCCATCAGTAGGTTCTCGTGGACCGAGAAGTACGGGAACAGGTCCCGATTCTCGGTACAGTAGACCAGACCGTCCCTGACGATCCGCTGTGGGCTGACGGCGGCGAGATCGGCCCCGTCGTAGCGGATGGTGCCGTCGTAGTCGACGAACCCGGCGATAGCGTTGAGCATGGTCGTCTTTCCGGCCCCGTTTGGCCCGATCACGCCGTAGATCTCTCCCTCGCCGATCGACAGCGAGACGCCCGTCAATGCGTGTGACTTGCCGTAGTAGACGTCGAGATCGTCGATCTCGAGTATCGGTTCGGTCATCAGAGTCCCTCCCCGGCGAGGTATGCCTCCTGGACCGCATCGTTGTCGGCGATCTCCGCGGGCGTTCCCGCGGCGAGGAAGTCGCCGTTGTTGAGGACGACGACGCGGTCGACGAGTTCCATCAGCCCGCCCATGTTGTGGTCGACGACGACCATCGTCATCCCGTCCTCGCGGAAGCGTTCGATCTGGGCGGCGAGTGCCCCGATTTCGGCCTGGTTCATCCCGGCGAACGGTTCGTCGAGCAGCATGAGTTCGGGCTCGGTCGCCAGCGATTTGGCGATCTCGAGCCGTCGAACGTCCGCGTGCGGGAGTTCGCTCGGCATCTCGTGGAGTTTGTCTTCGATATCGATGCGTGCGGCGTACTCGCGGATCTCCTCGTCGCTCGCGCCGCCGTGGAGCGAGCGGATACTGTTCGGGAGCGTGAACAGCCTGATGTTCTCGCTCACGGAGTACAGGTCGATCGGATTCGACTCCTGTGAGACCCGCGAGAGTCCCTTGGTGACGATTTGGTGGGTCGAATCCGACGTGATGTCCTCGCCGTTGAACCGTATCTCGCCGTCAGTCACGTCGTACAGCCCCATGATGCAGTTGAACACCGTCGACTTCCCCGACCCGTTCGGGCCGATCAGTCCGACGATTTCGCCCTCGTCGACTTCGAGCGAGAAGTCGTCGACGGCGACCAGTCCACCGAACGTTTTCGTGAGGTTGTCGACTTCCAGAACGCTCATTCGGACTCACCTCGAACGGCACCGAGACGGTGCCAGATCGCCCTGAACAGCCCGTCGCGTGCGAACACGAGCACGAACAGGACGATTAGCCACAAGAAGAGATACCTGACCGGCGTCGAATAGCCGTGGAGGACCTGGTGGTTGAGAACCTCGAAGAGGAACGCGCCGCCGAGCGGCCCGAGGATCGAGCTCATGCCACCGATAACGGCGATCGCGATCATCTCGATGCTGTTGTCGACGACGACGAACGTACTCGGGTCGACGTTCCCGGTAAAGCCGACCAGGAGGACGCCGCCGATCCCCATCGGCACCGAACTGAGCACGAACGACCAGAGCTTGAACTTCGTCGGATTGAGTCCCGCGGCGGACACCGCCGGTTCGTTTTCGCGGATCGCGATCAGGATCATTCCGAGGTTCGACCGGGCCATGAACGTCAATGCGAGCGCGATGAGCAGCATCGGAATCGCCATGTAGTAGTATCGCACCATCGGGTCCCAGGTGAAGACGTCCGGCTGGCCGAACCCGGGAATGCCCCCGAGCGAACTGAACGCCGTCGTCAGCCTGTAAAACAGGAGCACGGCGACGAACGTGATCAGCGAGAAGTACGGCCCCTCGAGCCGAAGCGTAGGCAGCGCGATCAACAGCCCGACCACGAGCGCGGCCAGCACCGACACCGATCCCGTGATCCAGATCGACAGCGTCGGATCGACGTGTACGATCAGGAGGGCCGTCGTGTAGCCGGCCGCGCCGGACAGCGCGGAGTGGCCGAAGCTGATGTAGCCGGTGTATCCGCTCTGGATGTCCCAACTCATCGCGAAGATGGCCCAGATACTGGCCAGCGCCAGCGTTCGCAGAAGGCCGCCGCCGAGGAGCGGGCCGACCATCGGAGCCCAGGTGCCCGCGGTGAGGAGTCCGGCGACGCTGACCGCGATCACGCCGAACTGCAGTCCCGACATCTCGCCGAAGTACGGCCCCAGCGATCGGTTGTACCCGTCTGCAACCGGACCGAGGACCCGGTCGATCGGTGCCAGCAGCCGCTCGAGCGTTCGACCGATCGGCCACAGAACCTGTCGCCGTAGCGTTCCGGCGACGCGACCGAGTCGACCCGTTACCGTCGAGCAGACCGTTCCGAGGAGTAGTATCGTACTAATCATGGGCGAACTCCCTCCCGTAGAGTCCCTGCGGCATGAACAGCAGGAAGGCAACGAGCACGACGAGCGAGAGGATGCCTCGGAACCCGTGCCCGACGAACGTGACCGTGAACTGTTCGAGGAATCCGATGACGTACGCCGCGACGACGGACCCCTTGATCGACCCGA
Source organism: Natrinema pallidum (assembly GCF_005890195.1). NCBI lineage: Archaea > Methanobacteriati > Methanobacteriota > Halobacteria > Halobacteriales > Natrialbaceae > Natrinema > Natrinema pallidum. Next base: position 2,872,394 of record NZ_CP040637.1, read on the forward strand.
TACCGCCGATGACGACGATCATAAACGCCAGCGCGAGCGGGTTGAGCCACATGAGCGGCGTCGCCCCGCCCGTCGAGCCGAGGATGATACCCGCGGTACCGGCGAGTGCGCCGGCGATGAGCCACGTCTTCGACCGGACCGAGTGAAGGTCGACGCCGGTCAACTGCGCCCCCCGCTCGCTCATCGAGGCCGCGAGGATCGACCGGCCGTCGTCGGTCTTCGTGATATAGTACCACAGCAGCCCGATCGCGATCCACGAGATGACGAACCCGACGAACTGAACGATACGGGGCCGCGCGTTGATCCCGTAGGGCTCGAGGTTTACGGCTCCACTGACGAGCGTCATGCCAAGCGGCGAGCTACCGAAGCGAATGAGGATGACTTCCGTCGCCGCGACCGCGACGATGACCGTCGCCAGAAACGTGATGACGACGTTTTCCTCGACCCAGCGGACGAGAATCTGATAGAGCCCCCACGAAAGGAGCGCGATCACGACGATGGTGACTGGGAACGCGACGGCCGAATGGATACTCTGTGCGAGGACGCCGAAGACGTAGGCACCGGACATGATCAGCGCGCCGTGAGCGAGGTTCAACGTCCCGCCGACGCCGAAGATCATGGTGAATCCGATCGCGATCAACGCGTAGACGGCACTGATCATCGTTCCTTGTAACACCAGCGTGGCGATGTCCCCGAGCATCGCTCACTGCATCCACGACGGCAGTTGGTGCTCCGCAGTCCGGTGCTCGTCGGGGTAGACGCACTCGCTTTCCTCCGGGCCGACCCACTGGGTCACGGGGTAGTTCGTGATCGTCCCGTCCGCTCTGCGCTCCTCGCGAACGTCGTGCGGGTAGTCGGAATCGGGCCCGTAGAAACTGAGTTGTCCGGCGACGCCGGTGACATCGACCTCGAGCATCTCGGCGACGAAGTCGTCGAGATTGTTCCGCGTGTCCGTCGTCTCGAGGGAGTCGATTGCCGCCTTGAAGACGTGGATGCCGTCGTACGTGTTGAATCCCATGTACATCGGGGCTCGGATCGGAGCCTCGTCCGCGTCCTGGTATCGACTGGAATACGCCTCGACGAACGGCTGCGTCCGCTCCGTAATGGGCGTCACACCTGCGGCACCGGACTGTGCCGTCGTTTCGTATGTCGCCGCGCCTTCGTAGAGTTCGTTGTACGACGGCAGCATTCCGGAAACGTGCACGCCCTCGATGCCGAACTCGTACTGCCCTTCGTGCCACCGCGTGAGCATATCTCCGCCGTCGATGTGTGCGAAGAACCGCAGGACGAAGTCCGCGTCCGATTCGTTGACGTCGCTCATCACCGGCCCGAAGTCGGTTCCTTCGATCGACAGGGCATCCTGATACACGATCTCTAGATCGCGCTCCGAAAGCAACCCCGGAATCCGTTCGCCGAACGGCTCCGTCCACTCGGCCTGATCGCGGAGGAACGCGACCCGCTCCCAATCGTGTTTGTCGTTGAGGTATGCACAGTAGTCGGCGATCGACTCGGCCTGAAAATCGGAATTGATCGGCCCGATACGGAAAACGTTCTTGTACGTGTCGTAGTCGGAACCGGCGTAGTCGGTAACGAGACTCGGGGCGGCCGATCCAGTGATCATGAGGGGAACATCGAACTCCGCCGTGAGATCCAGAATCGACTGCGTCGTCTCGGAGTTGAACGTTCCGATCAAGAGGTCAACGTCTTCCTGCTGGATGAGTTCCTCCGTCACGCTCTGTGCTTCGCTCGAGTCCGTCCGCGTGTCCTTCGTGATGACGGTGGCCTGTTCACCGTTGAAACCGCCATCCTCGTTGAGTTCCTCGACGGCCATGTCCACCGTCCGTTTGGACCCGATTCCGAGCGGGTTACTCATCGGCGCGAGATGACCGATAGTGAGCCCGTCGCTCCCGCCGCCACCGAGGCACCCGGCGAACGCCGTTGCCATCGTACCGGCCCCTGCAGCCCCCAGGAATCGCCGCCGTCCCACGGTTCCGTTACCAGTTCTGCCCGATTTGAGACTATTATTATCGTCGTTAGACATTATCTATCACTAAGTTACCGATTCTCACCCACCCCTTTCGATCCTGCCATAATAAAGATGAGGGAAGTTAGCAAGTCACTTGGCAACTATACACGACTGTACTGTTGTCCGTGACTACCCGGTCATCGGCCATCGCTCCCGCCGCGATGGGTACGGACTGATGGGACGACATCCTCGAGATCGATCGCCCCGTCCCGGAGCCGGTACTCGCCGTCTTCGTACGCGAGACACCCCTCGTGGCGGAGGTGATCGAGATGTGCGAACGCCTCTCCGGGGCCGTGGACGATGTGAATGCCCTCGAGGTCACCAAACAGGTGGGTGCTGACCGTCCAGGCATCGGCCGGTCCGTTCGCCGACAGGAACTCGAGGACGGTTTCGGTTCGCTCGCGGTGGTGCTCGAGGATCGTCAGTGCGCGATCGGTCGGCTCCGAGATCGAATCGCGGTGGCCGGGCCAGACTCGCTCGTAGTCGCGGTCGGCGAGTCGCGTGAGGGCAGCCCTATACTTCTCGAGGGGATGGTCGACCCGGACGTCCGCCCCGCCGACGTTCGGCGTGTACACCGGGAGGACCGCGTCGCCGACGAACGCCTCGTCACCGCCGTCGAGTTCGAAACAGCACAGGCCGGCCGCGTGGCCTGGTGTGTGAATCGTCTCGAGGGTACGTCCGCCAACCGTGAGCACATCGCCGTCCGCGATCGGCGTCGGATCGACCGGCTGGCCCTCTATCTCCGCCGCCTCGAGAAAAGCGAGGAATTCCGCTCGTGCGTCCTCGGGCACGCCCCACTCCTCGAGTCGGTCCCGGCGGCGGTCCTCGACCGCCGCGACCGCGGCGGATTGCTGGGCGACCAGCGGAGCGTCGGCTTCGTGGACGTAGACCGTCGCGTCGCTTTCGGCCTGGATCTCGCCGGCCAGTCCGGCGTGGTCGGCGTGGAAGTGCGTAAGCACGATGTCGTCGACATCCGCGATGTCGTAGCCGCGCTCGGCGAGACCGTCACGGAGGTCCCGACGAACGGGATCGGTTGCGAGTCCGGTATCCACGAGTGCGAGTGCGTCCGCGTCGTCGTCGGCGAGCACGTAGGCGTTGTTTCGACCCTCGAACTCCTCGTTGCCGAGCGAAATGCGGTCCATGTCGGCTACCGACATGCTTCCTGCTAATAATTCGCGCGGTCGCGGAACGCGGCTTCCCACGACGGAGGTGCCGACCCTTGGCCCGCCACCGTGCGGGCACCGCTCGCTCCGTCATTCGAGCCCCACCGATCCCAGTTAGCGCGCTCCCGAGACCGGGACGTGTCTCTCGAGTCGTCCTCGCCGATACTTATGAGACCGCGTCTCGAATACAGATCGTATGGGAACTCCGCCGTCCACAGCCGAGACGTTCGAGTGTCCCTCCTGTGGCAACCTCGGCTTCGGTCAGGGCGAGATCGTCTGTTGCGATCGGCCGATGGAGCGGGCGACCGACACGGCTGTCGGCGTCAGCCAGCCGGAACTCGACGAAGTGATGCGGTCGGTCTTCGGGATGTCCGAAACCGAACTGGACATCTGTCTCTGCGTCATGGAGGGTGGCGAACAGACCGTTTCGGAACTGGCCGAGCAGGTCGAGTACGATCGGAGCGTCGTCTCCCGCCATCTCAATCACCTCGCCGATCTCGGTGTGGTCGATAAACACCGCCGACTCCTCACGGAGGGCGGTCAGGTCTACATTTACGCACCCACGGACCCGGACGCCGTGCGACACACGCTCGCGGGAGCGTTCGTAATGTGGGCTCGAGAGGCCCTCTCGCTCATCGATTCGCTGAGTCGCGAAAAGACCGAAGCGATGGTCGACCGCGAAACACAGGACGCACAGTGGCGCATCTATCAGGAGTAACACCGCGGCGCTCCGCTCTCACCGGAGCGGGGTTATAGGAGCCACCGGCAGTCACTGCACGCCTGACCGCATGACGGCAGTGCGGTCGGTGTGTGAATCGTTTCAGTGCCCACTATCGGTTCCGCCCTCGAGCACGCCGTAGACGCCGCCGAGCACGAGACCGTACACGGCGTGCCAGAGCAGCGACGGCGGCGCGAAGTTGGGGAACGGCGGCGACGCGGGGGAGCCGACCGCACTGAGCCAGACGGGCATGAGGAGTCCGGCCAGCGCGACCCAGATCACGACGCCCCAGACGAGACCGAGGCCGACGACTTTCCCCATCGACTCGAACCCCAGCACGCCGGCGAGTCCGGCGAAGGCGAGCCCCAACACTGCGCCGTGAAAGACGTGAACTGCCATCCCCACGGGGACAGTCGCCGGGGGTGCCAGGAAGTACAACGACGGAATCGCTACGGCGATCACCGCATCGTTCATACCGAGCATCAGCGCCCCCATGACGATTCCGCCCGCTATGCCACCGCCGACGCCCGCCTTCCAGTTGCTTCTGTGTGAAATCGTTCGAACACCACGACCGGTTTCAGTGGCCATACCGAACGGAGGACCCGCGTTTTCATAGGCGTGCTGAGGGTGTGGGATATGGACCCACGTTCGCGAAACAGTTATAAACCCAGCCGTCTCGAGCCGCTCAGAGCGTCGAGTATGGGCCCACCGCGTCGATTCTCGTCGGGCTTTCCGATCGGTGTCGCGGTCGATGGAGTCGGATTCGGGGTTCAGCCCTCGAGTTCGCGCCGCAGAAGCTGATTGACATCGCCGGGGTCGGCGCTGCCGCCGGTCTTTTGCATGACCTGACCGACGAGGAAGTTGATCGCGCCGTCGTCGCCGCTCTCGTAGTCGCCGACGGCGTCGGGGTTCTCGTCGATCGCTTCGACGACGGCCTGCTTGACCTCGTCCTCGCCGGTCTTCCCCAGCCCGTCCTCTTTGACGACCTCGTCCGGCATCCGACCGTCGTCGAGCATCGATCGCAGGACCGTCTCGCGGGCGTTCTTCGCCGTAATCTCGTCGTCGGCGACGAGTTCGACGAGCCGTTTGATCTCCTCGAGTCGCCCCTCGATCGCGGTGATCTCGATGTCGCGATAGTTGAGTTCGCCCAGCAGGTTGTCCGCGACCCACGTGGCGGCGAGGTCGGGATCGAACTCGCCGGCGACGTCCTCGTAGAAGTCCGCGACCTGTTTCGTCGAGGTGAGCTTCGAGGCGGCCTCCTCGCTGAGACCGTATTCCGCCTGGAACCGTTCGCGGCGGGCCGCGGGGAGTTCCGGAATCGCGATCTCGTCTTTCCAGCCCGAGACGCGCAGCGGCGGCAGGTCGGCCTCCTCGAAGTACCGGTAATCCTTCTCCTCCTCTTTCGACCGCATCGAGACCGTGATCCCGCGGGATTCGTCCCAGTGGCGGGTTTCCTGCTCGACCGCGCGCCCACGTTGAATGGCGTTTTTCTGGCGGGTTTCCTCGTAGGCCAGTGCTTTCTCCGCGCCCTTGTGACTCGAGATGTTCTTGACCTCCGTCCGGTTCGCGGCCTCGAGCGCGTCCATCCCGATCGCGTCGGTGTCGTCGCCGTCGATCTCGTTTTCGGGGATGATCGAGAGGTTGGCGTCGATCCGCAGGCTGCCGTCGCGCTCGGCATCGAAGACGCCCAGGTACTCCAAGACCTCCTCGAGTTCGGCGAGGAACGCCCGTACTTCGCTCGGACTGCGGAAGTCGGGTGCCGTGACGATCTCCATCAGGGGCGTGCCGGCACGATTGTAGTCGACGAGGGTGTACTCCGCCGAATCGATACCGCCACCGCCGCCGACGTGCTGGAGGCTACCCGGATCTTCCTCGAGATGGGCCCGTTCGATCGCGACGGTGCGTCGCTCGCCCTCGACGGCGATCTCGAGCGTGCCGTCCTGACAGATCGGCTCGTCGTACTGGGTGATCTGGAAGTTTTTGGGCAGATCGGGGTAGTAGTAGTTCTTCCGGTGGAAGCGGGTCTCTTCGGGAATGTCGGCGTCGATCGCCTTCCCGATCTTGACGGCGGCCTCGACGGCTCCCTCGTTTACCACCGGGAGCGCCCCGGGAAGGCCGAGACAGACCGGACAGACGTTGTCGTTCGGTTCGTCGCTTGGCTCGGTCGAACAGCCACAGAAAATCTTCGTGTCGGTCTCCAGCTGGACGTGGACCTCGAGGCCGATGACGGTCACGAGGTCGCCCTGCTGGGCGGTCTGGGCAGTCATTGCAGCCCGATTCGGGCTGGGTGGGGTAAAACGTAACGGGACGGAGCCGCCGGTCGCAGTCGAACGGTCGCTGCCCACGGTAGAGAGCAACGGTTGAGGACCCGCCCGCGCGGCCGTCGGACGACGGTCTGCGACGACGAGGGACCGGGAGTCCGAAGTACCACGGAGGGGGTGTTTCAGGTACAGCCCCGTGAGTTCGTCACCCGTCGGTCCTGGCTGCGACCGCCAGTCGACAGCCGACGGTGGCGACGACGGCAACGACCGCTCGGCCGGCGGCTCCCAGTGATACGCCGGCAAGTGACACGAGCGTGTTCGTCAGCATGAACAGGACGACGACGGGCAACACCCAACTAACCGTCAGCAGCCACGGCTCGGCCAACACGGCGAACCGATCGGTGCCAGCGCGAAACTCCGCAAGTGCCGCCGCGCGGAGCAGCCACCCGACGATCGCGACGAACGCGAAGAGACCGACGGTTAACAGCAGATCCGCGAGCGTACCGGAGACGAACTCGAAGATCGGACCCACGAGCGCCAGCCCGCTCCCGGTCACCGCGAGCAGGAGTGAGACCAGCAGCGTTGCCCTGCGCCGCGGGACGTCGAAACAGTCGATAAGCGTCGCAACCAGCGTTTCGAGCAGATTAATCCCGCTGGTCACCGCAGCCATCAGGACGGTGGCGAAGAAGGCGGTCGCGACGACGGTTCCCCCCGGCAGCGACGCGAACGCCGGCGCGAGCGAGACGAACAGCGCACCCGGACCGCCGTGACCGGGATCGATACCCTGGGAGAACAACAACGGGATGACGACCAGTCCGGCGAGAACGCCGATGAACATATTCGAGAACGCGATGACGAGCGTGTTCCGTGGGAGCGAGACGTCCTCGTCGAGATAGGAGGCGTAGGTCAGCATCGCTCCGGTCCCCAGCGAGAGGGTAAACAGCGCTTGGCCCGCTGCCGGTCCGAGAACGCTCGAGAAGTTGGCAACGAGGTAGTCGGCGTCGAAGCTGAGGTAGAACGCGTAGCCGGCGGCGGTGTTCGGCTGTGTCGCCGTCCACACCGCGAGACCGCTCAGGAATAGCACGACCGCAGGAAGCATTACTTTCGAGGCGCGTTCGATGCCGCGGCTTACGCCGAAGAAGACGATCGCGGCAACGACACCGAGAAAGAGCAGGTGAAAGACAACGGCCTGAAGGCCGTAACTGATCGTTCCGAAGAACTGCTGTGGCTGACCGAAATACGCTCCGGTCGGCGAGGCCAGCATGTAGCGGAGGATCCACCCGCCGACCACCGAGTAAAACGAGAGGATCACAAGTGCCGTGATGACGTTGAACGTGCCGAGGGCCGACCCCCAGCGGGAGGCGATAAGCGAGCGAAACGTTCCGATCGGGGTCTGGCGGCCGCGGCGGCCGAGGACGAACTCGGCGAGCAGTCCCGGAACGCCGACGCCGACGACGATGAGCGAGTAGACGAAGAGGAACGCGCTGCCACCATTGCCGGCGGTCAACCACGGGAACCGCCAGATGTTCCCGAGACCGGCTGCACTGCCGATCGAGGCAAGAACGAACCCCACGTTCGATACCCACGAGTCGCGAGTGGACATTTATGTACAAGACTGGTCACTAACGTTGGGATAAGTCAGTGTTGATTCGGCCGTCCGTTCTCCTCGAGACGTTATCAGTTGCCCGCCAAACCGTCCCGGTGTATTTCGAAACAGTCGTATCGGACTATTGTCCCTTGTTGCGTTCGAACGCGCCCGCTGCCGGCTGGCGACGACGCGGCAGTCGACGCGTTCGCGGCCGCCCCGAGAGCGGCGGCGACACCGCAGCGGAGGACGACTGATCCCGCCCTTATCTGGCGTTCTCGAGTCGCTCTAACGCGTCGGGATTATCGATGCTGCTCATGTCGCCCAGATCCTCGCCGGTGTAGGTCGCCTGGACGGCCCGGCGGATGATCTTGCCCGACTGGGTCTTGGGGAACTCGTCGACGAACAGTACCTCTCGCGGGCGGAACGGTTTCCTGAGCCCCATTATGCCAGCGATATCACGCCCTATTTTATATACTGCAACTATAAATTCTCCCCAACCCACACAAGACATTTATAAATGTAAAAATACGGTAGCTTATGCAAAGACGGTCAGTACTCCAAACGATGGGCCGGACCAGCGTTGTCGCAGGCGTGACGGTATGTGGCTGTCTGAGTTCCGCCACCGATACCGAGTATCGGTGGAAATACGAGGTGGGCGGCAACATAGATGCCGTCTCCCAGAACACGGTATTCGTCCGAGAGCGCTCCGAGACGGAGTCACCCGACGATGGCGGATTCTTCAGTTTGAGCAACTCGAGCCCGTCGGCAAACGGACAGGTCGTTGCGCTCGATGCCGAGACCGGCGACCCCCAGTGGACGTACGGCGAAACGGGCGAAATGGCCGGCTACACGGAACTGACGGTCACGGATGATGTCTACTTCAGTTACTGCGGCGATGACAACTGTCATAGACTGTTCGCACTCGAGAGGGACGGTGACACGCGCTGGGAGAACGAGACGGGCGGTTCCTGGAATCGTCCAGTCGTCGCCGACGGCGTCGTCTACAGCGCTAACGATACTGGAACCGTGTGGGCGTTCGACGCAGACACTGGTGACGAACGCTGGACACGTCGAGTTCGCGGCCCCGACGGTGGCGGGGGGAGTTCCGGATCCATCATCGCAGTTGCCGATGCCGTCTACGTCGCAATCGACGCCGGGGTCGTCGCACTCGAGCGGGGCGACGGGAGTACGCGCTGGCGATACGATATCGATACCGAACGGCCGATTCTCGACACTGAGGTCGCAGACGGCGTCGCGTACATCGTGACGACCGATCGGGTCGTTGCGGCCGCGGACGGCGATCGGCTGTGGCACCGGCAGTTCGAGGCGGTCGATATCGGTATCGAGACGACGATCACAGGTCTCGCGACAGACCGACTGTTCGTGTTCGCCGAAACCGAGGGGGCCGCGTTCCGTCTGTTCGCGTTCGATACCGCGACCGGCGAGCGAGACCGGGTCTCGGAACCGCTCGAGCATCCGAGCCAGGAGCACGATCCACAGGCGACCCTCCGCGACGGGACGGTCTATCTCGGATCAAATCAACTCCATGCCCTCGACGCGGTGACCGGGAACGAACGCTGGGAGGTAACGATCGACGCCGGTCCGATTCAGTCAGTGACAACAATCAGCGCGGAGACCGCGGAAGACGATGCCGTGTTCGTCCACGCCGACGGGAGCCGACTGGTCGGGTTCACCTCGGACGGCGAGCGAACGTGGACGGGTGCTGTCGACGGACGAATCCGGAACTATCTGGTGGACGAATCCGTGTTCGTGTCGACGGACGAAGCGGTTTACTCGCTGCGCCGATAGATCGCGCCCGCCTCGAGATGGTCACGAATCCATACGATCCGCGCTGACTACCGCGCGTCCTCGAGTTCCGCGAGCGCGTCGGGATTCTCGATGCTGCTCATGTCGCCCAGATCCTCGCCGGTGTAGGTCGCCTGGATGGCCCGGCGGATGATCTTGCCCGACTGGGTTTTGGGGAACTCGTCGACGAACAGCACCTCTCGCGGGCGGAACGGCTTGCCCAGTTCCTCGCCGACCTGTGCGCGCAGGTCCTCGCGGAGGTCGTCGGTCTCCTCGGAGCCGTCCTCGAGAACGACGTAGGCGACGACGGCGGTGCCGGTGGTGTCGTCGGGTGCGCCGATGGCGGCGGCCTGGGTGACGGCTTCGTGGTCGATGAGCGCACCCTCGACCTCGGCGGGGCCGACCTTGCGGCCGGCGACGTTGAGGGCGTCGTCGGCGCGGCCGTGGAGGAACCAGAAGCCGTCGTCGTCCGTCTGGGCCCAGTCGCCGTGGTCCCACAGGTCGTCGAACGTCGACCAGTACTCCTCGAGATAGCGGTCGTCGCCCGACCACAGGGATTTGGTCATGGAGGGACAGGAGTCGCGGGCGACGAGATAGCCGCGTTCGGTGTCCGCTTTGACGGAGTTGCCCTCGCGGTCGACGATGTCGATATCCATGCCGAGGCCGGGGCCGCCGAGCGTACAGGGTTTCAGCGGCTGGATGGGAAGGGGCATCAGGAAACAGCCACAGATCTCGGTGCCGCCGGAGATGTTGATGATCGGGGCCTCGCCGTTGCCCACGTTCTCGTGGAACCAGTGCCAGGACTCGGGGTCCCAGGGCTCGCCCGTCGAGCCCAGAACGCGCAGCGAGGAGAGATCGTGGCCCTCGAGCCAGTCGTCGCCGTGTTTGCGTAATGCGCGGATCGCGGTCGGCGAGATGCCGAACTGGGTGAGCTTGTGGCGGTCGATCATGGACCAGAAGCGATCCGGCTCGGGGTAGTCGGGCGCGCCCTCGTACATGAAGACGGTGCCGCCGAACGTGTGGGTCCCGATCACCGTCCACGGCCCCATCATCCAGCCGATGTCCGACACCCAGAAGAACCGATCCGACGGCTTGAGGTCCATCCCGAAGTGGACCTCCTTGGCGGGCTGAACGAGTGCGCCGGCGTGGGTGTGGACGATCCCCTTCGGCTTGCCGGTGGTGCCCGACGAGTACAGCAGCATCGACTCCTGGTCCGAGGCCAGGGATTTCGTCTCGTACTCGTCGTCGGCCGCCCCGACGGCATCGGCCCACCATTCGTCGCGGTCGTCGGTCCACGGAATCTCGTGTTCGTTCGTCCGCTCGCGGGACCCGCCGGGTCCCGATCGCCTCTCCGAGACGCTTCGCGCCCCGCTGCTCGAGCCGAGCCGGTCGAAGACGATCGTGTGTTCGACGTGGCCGGCCGCCGTGATGGCCTCGTCGGCCGCGGACTTGAGGAAGACCGGATCGCCGCGGCGGTAGAAGCCGTCGCCGGTAAAGAGTACGGTCGGCTCCGCGTCCGCGATCCGGGTAGCGGCCGCGTCTACCCCGAAGCCGGAGAAGATCGGGACCGCGATCGCGCCGACCTTGAAACAGCCGTAGAGGATCGAGACGACTTCCGGGACCATCGGCATGTAGAGGCCGACGGTGTCGCCCGTGCCGACGCCGCGCTCCTCGAGCGCGTTCGCGACTCGATTCGACTGGCGGTGGAGTTCGTGGTACGTTATTTCCCGAACATCGCCGTGTTCTCCCTCCCAGATCGTGGCGACCGTGTTTCGGCGCTCCGCGTCGACGGCCGCGTGGCGGTCGACGACGTTGTGGGCGATGTTGAGTTCGCCGCCGGGGTACCAGTCGGTGAACTGCGGCCCCTCGCTGTCGTCCCGGACCTCGTCGTAGGCCTCGTCGAACTCGATCCCGAGGTAATCCACCAGTTCGTCCCAGAACCAGTCCACGCCGCTGTCGGGTTCGTCCTCGAGGTCGGTCGTCGTCCGTGCGATGAGTTCCTCGTAGTCGTCGATCCCGTACTCCTGCATGAACTGCCAGACGTTGGTCGATTCGACGAACTCCTGGCCGGGCTCGTGGGCGATCTCGTCGATGTCCGCGAGACTGGGGCTAGTTCCGGGCATTGATACCCGGAGGTACGAGACAGACCATCATCAAACAACAGGTCGCCCCTCCAACGCGGGGAGCGATCCCCGTTGGACACCGCTGCTGACCGTTCCGAGTGACCGAGACACGACCCGCGAGCGCCGGATGGCTTTTTCGCGTTCGACGGCTATCGGACGGCTATGAGTACTCGAGCGGACGCGGACGACGAGACATTCTGGGAGGATGCCGACGACGTTGCGCTCCACCGGTATCGAACGCTCGTCAACGCGATCGACGACGGGCTCTACCAGCTCGATGCCGATGGGCGGTTCGTCGCCGTCAACGACGTCATCGTTGAGACGACCGGATATACACGCGACGACCTCCTCGGCGAACGCGTCTCGCTCGTGCTCGCCGATGCCGATGTCCGCCGGACGAAACGCGAACTCGAGTCGGTTCTCGAGAGCGTGGTGGCTGACCTCCGTCTCCGGATCGACGAGGCCAACGCCGACATCGAAATCGCGGCCCTCCCCCGCGTCGAGGGCGACGCGAGCCAGTTGCGACAGGTGTTTCAGAGCCTGCTTTCGAACGCCATCGAGTACACCGACGGTGAGCCACCGCGGATTTCCGTCGATGCCGAACGCCGAGGGTCGGAGTGGCTGATTTCGGTCCACGACGAGGGCATCGGGATCGAGTCCGACGATCAGGACCGCGTGTTCGAGGTCTTTCAGCGCCTCCACAGCCGGGAAAACTACTCGGGGATCGGAATCGGCCTCGCGCTTTGGCAGCGGATCATCGAACGTCACGGCGGCGAAATCCGGGTCGACTCGGAGCCGGGAGTTGGGTCGACGTTTTCGCTGACGCTACCGTCGGTGGCGACCGACTCGCGGTGATGCTACTCCGACGGCCCGGCCGTGTGACCCCGTTCAGGAATTCCGACCCCGCGGCGGTCTCGAGCGAACTGCATACCGCGCCGGCCCACTATAATAATATATCTAACACTAGTCTGACGTACGTTTATGTGTCCAGACCGACCCCTAGGGGATATGTCGAACAATCGCGTCGAGCAGCTCGAATCGACGGTTGCGGAACTCGAGTCGACGGTAGAGGGCCTGACGGACGAACTCATCGAGGCGAAGGAGCGAATCCGCGTGCTCGAGGCGGAGCTCGATACCGAGACGCCGACACGCGTCCCCGAACGTCGGGCCGAGGAGACGGGAACGACGACGGTCGACGAGGACGACACTCCGGAGGCCGAACCCGACGAAGTCGCCGAAGCGGCGGCCGATGCCGAAGACGAGGACGACACCGTCGGCGATGAAGCGGAAGACTCAGGTAGCGACGACATCATCGTTGCGTAACTGCTGCCGACGCCGTGTGCGGGGAACCGCGGCGTGGGTACCACCGTCGACCGACGGCTGGTGGCTATACGGAGGTCTCGCAACAAGATGTATATCAAGGCGATCGTTCTCGACGATTTCAAGAGCTTCGGCCGAAAGACGAAGATCCCGTTCTACGAGGATTTCACCGTCGTAACGGGTCCGAACGGCTCCGGGAAGTCCAATATTATCGACGCCGTCCTCTTCGCGCTCGGGCTGGCTCGGACCCGTGGGATTCGTGCCGAGAAACTGACCGACCTCATCTACAACCCCGGCCACGAGGGTGCCGACACCTCGAGCGGCCCCCGCGAGGCGACCGTCGAGGTGATCCTCGACAATTCCGAAGGGACCCTCGAACGCTCGCAGGTCGTCAACGCCGCGGGGAGCGACGACGTCGGCGACGTCGACGAGATTCGCATCCGTCGCCGGGTCAAGGAGACCGAGGACAATTACTACTCCTACTACTATCTGAACGACCGGTCGGTCAACCTCTCGGACATTCAGGACCTGTTAGCACAGGCCGGGATCACGCCGGAAGGGTACAACGTCGTCATGCAGGGCGACGTTACCGAGATCATCAACATGACGCCCCACGCCCGCCGGGAGATCATCGACGAAATCGCGGGCGTCGCGGAGTTCGACGCGAAAAAGGAAGACGCCTTCGAGGAACTCGAGACGGTCCAGGAACGGATCGACGAGGCCGAACTCCGCATCGAGGAGAAACGCGACCGGCTCGAGCAGCTCGCGGACGAACGCCGGGACGCAATGCGCTACCGCCGGCTGCGACGCGAGAAAGAGGAGTACGAGAGCTACAAGAAGGCCAGCGAACTCGAGGAGAAACGCACCGAACTCGAGGCCGTCGAGGACGAGGTCGACGACCTCGAAGACGAACTCGCGGACTTCCAGCGCGAACTCGACGAGCGTGAGGGCAAAGTCGTCCGCCTGCAGGAGGATCTCGAGGATTTGAACGCCGAGATCGAGCGCAAGGGCGAGGACGAACAGCTCCGGATCAAAAGCGAAATCGAGGAGCTCAAAGGCGACATTTCCCGGCTCGAGGACAGGATCGAGGCCAGCGAGGGGCAGATCGAGGACGCCGAGGCCGAGCGCCGCGAGGCGTTCGTCCAGATCGACCGCAAGCAGGAGACGATCGACGACCTCGAAGACGAGATGCGCGAGCACAAACTCGAGAAAGCCTCGATCAAAAGCGAGATTCAAGACCGGGAGCAAGAGCGCGCCGACCTCGAAGCCGAAATCGAGGCCGTCGACACCGAGTTCGACGAACTCAAGGCGGCCCTCGCGGAGCGCAAAGACGAATTAGAGGAGGCCAAGACCGAGCGAAACGACCTCCAGCGCGAACAGGATCGCCTCCTTGACGAGGCCCGCCGCCGCTCGAACGCGATCAGCGAGAAAGAGACGACGATCGAGGACAGGCGAGAGAAAATCCCCGAAATAGAGAGCCAGCGAGGCGACCTCGAGCGGGAACTCGAGAAGGCCGAACGGAACCGCGAGAACATCACCGATGTCGTCGACGACCTGAAAACCGAGAAGCGCCGGTTGCAGTCCGACATCGACGATCTCGACGACGAGATTCAGGCGAAACAACAGGAGTACGCCGAACTCGAGGCCAACGCCGGCGAGAGCGGTGACTCCTCGTTCGGTCGCGCGGTGACGACGATCCTCAATGCGGGACTCGACGGCGTGCACGGTGCGGTCGCGCAACTGGGGACCGTCCCCGGCGAGTACGCGACCGCCTGTGAGACCGCCGCGGGCGGCCGGCTGGCGAACGTCGTCGTCGACGACGACATCATCGGCCAGCAGTGTATCGATCACCTCAAGTCCCGAAACGCGGGCCGGGCGACGTTCCTCCCGCTGACGGACATGAGCCAGCGCCGGCTGCCGAACGCGCCGAGCGATCCGGGCGTGGTCGGCTTCGCGTACAACCTCGTCGACTTCGACAGCGAGTACGCCGGGGTCTTCTCCTACGTGCTCGGGGACACCTTGGTCGTCGAGGACATCGAAACCGCCCGCTCGTACATGGGCGACTACCGGATGGTCACCCTCGACGGCGACCTCGTGGAGAAAAGCGGCGCGATGACCGGCGGTTCCGGCGGCGGTTCGCGGTACTCCTTTACCGGCGGCGGCGAGGGCCAACTCGAGCGCGTCGCCAAACAGATCACGGAGCTGCAGGAGGAACGCGAGTCCCTCCGCGAGGACCTGCGCGGCGTCGAGGAGCGGCTCGACGACGCCCGCGACCGCAAGAACGACGCGGCCGACGAGGTTCGCTCGATCGAGGCCGAACTGGCGGGACTCGACGACGAGCGCGAGGCCATCGAGGCCGAGATCGAGGACCTAGCGGACGACCTCGACGACCTCCGCGATGAACGAGAGTCCGTCGACGAGCGGATGAACGAGATTTCAGCGGAGATCGACGCCAAGACGGCGACGGTCGAGGAACTCGAGGCCGAAATCGACGACCTCGAGACGGAACTCGCGGACTCGAAGATCCCAGAACTCACCGACCAGATCGAGGCGCTGACGGCCGAGATCGACGAGCGCGAGGATCGGATTCAGGAACTCGACGCCGAACTCAACGAGTTGAGCCTCGAGGCGGAGTACGCGGCGGACGCCATCGAGGATCTCCACGACGACATCGAGGCCGCCCAGAACCGCAAGGCCGACCACGAGGAGCGAATCGCGGAATACGAGGCGAAGATCGAGGACAAGCGCGAGACGCTCGAGGACAAGCACGAGGCCGTTGCGGAGTTGGAAGAGGAGCTCACCGAGTTGAAAGCGGAACGAAGCGATCTCAAGGCGGAACTCGCCGATGCGCGGACGAAGCGCGACCAGCAACAGGATCGCGTCAACGCCATCGAAAGCAAACTCGAGGACGCACGCGAACGTGCGGGCAACCTCGAGTGGGAGATCGAAGCCCTCGAATCGGAGGTCGGCGACTACGATCCCGAAGACGTCCCTGACCACGAGACCGTCCTCGACATGATCGACTACCTGCAGACGGACATGGCGTCGATGGAGCCGGTCAACATGCTCGCGATCGACGAGTACGACGAGGTCCGCAGCGATCTCGACGATCTCGAGGCGGGGCGGGAGACGTTGGTCGAGGAGGCCGACGGTATCCGAGACCGGATCGAGCAGTACGAAACCCAGAAGAAGCAGACGTTCATGGACGCCTACGACGCGATCGCCGCCCACTTCACCGAGATTTTCGAGAAGCTCTCGGAGGGGACCGGCTCGCTGCACTTGGAGAACGAGGCCGACCCGTTCGACGGCGGGCTGACGATGAAGGCACAGCCGGGTGACAAGCCGATTCAGCGCCTGGACGCGATGTCCGGCGGGGAGAAATCGCTGACCGCGCTGGCGTTCATCTTCGCGATCCAGCGGCACAATCCGGCCCCGTTCTACGCGCTGGACGAGATCGACGCCTTCCTCGACGCCGTCAATGCCGAGCGGGTCGGCGAGATGGTCGAGGAACTGGCCGGGGACGCCCAGTTCGTCGTCGTCTCCCACCGCTCGGCGATGCTCGATCGCTCCGAACGGGCGATCGGCGTGACGATGCAACAGGACAACGTGAGCGCGGTGACCGGGATCGATCTGAGTAGTGGGGAGGTACCGGCTGATGACTAGCGAGGGCTCCGAGGAGCCGACGGCGACGATGGAGGCCGCCGAAAACGCGAGCGAGGAGCAACGTGATCCGCGGGGAAGCAAGCCACGGCCCGGTGAGAGCGAACTGCGACCCGACGGCGGCGACGACATCCCCCTCGATATCACCGGTCACGACGATCGCGAGCGGCCGAGCGAGTCGCCGCCGGGGTCCGTTCTCGAGTCGCCGGCGGACGCGAGCGCGGGCGGCGACGAGGAGCGGGCAGGCGGGTCCGCCGATTCGGTGCTCGAGTTCACGGAGGGAGACACGGCCGGGGGCGACGACGGTGCCGAGAACGAGGACGCAGTCGAACCCGTCGAACTGCTCGTGCAACTCGCGAAGGACGGCGAGATCGATCCGTGGGACATCGACATCGTCGACGTTACGGACACGTTTCTCGCGGCGATCGAGGACGCCGACCTCCGAACGTCCGGGCGCGCACTGTTCTACGCGAGCGTCCTCCTGCGGATGAAAAGCGACGAGTTGTTCGCGACCGACGACCCGGACGAGGACGACCTCCCGCCCTGGGAAGCGCCCTTCGCCGATGACGGGCCGGTAGACGCGGCGGGTGACGACCGGGCGCACCCGCCCGGGTTCGATCCCATCGAGACCCTCGAGAACGAAATGGAACGCCGCCTCGAGCGCAAGCACGCCCGGGGGAAGCCCGAAACCCTGGACGAACTGGTCCGCGAACTCCGCAGCGCCGAACGCGACACGTGGTGGAAGGAGTCCCGGAGCTACGATACGAGCGACTCGCCGAAGGGGTACGACCGGGGTGTGCAGGAACTGCACTACCACTCCGGCGACGACTTCCGGGTCGACGACGAACCGACCAGCGACGACGTCACGCACACGACCCACGAGGAGGACATCGAAGCGGTCATCGACGACGTCGAAACCGAACTCGAGGCCCACTACGAGAACGGGCGCGATGAGGTGCTGTACGCCGAGATCGACGCGGTCGGCGGCTCCCGTGTGATGACCTACCTCGCGCTGCTCTTTCTGGCCCATCGCGGCCGAGTCACCCTCGAGCAGGACGAACTGTTCGGCGACCTCTGGGTCAGAGACGACACGGTGGCGTCGGACGCGGGCGAAGCGGTCACCGGCTGAGGGGCCGTTTCGATCGTCGTCGCCCGATTCGGCCGCCGATACGAGCCGCGCCGTTCCATCGGCCGATGGGGCGAACGGCAACCTTCTATACTCGAGGCCGTCAACCGGGAGCCATGCGAGATGTCTGCATCGTCGGCGGGGGCGTCGCCGGTCTCACCGCATCGATTTTCACCGCACGCGGGGGATTGGATACCCTCGTCGTCGACGGCGGGGAGTCCATCCTCGCGCGCAACGCCAGCCTCGAGAACTTCCCCGGCTTCCCGGACGGGGTCGACGCCCGCCGGCACCTCCGGCTGACCCGCGAGCAGGCACAAGCGGCGGGTGCCGAATTCGAACTCGGACGCGTGACCCGCGCCGAGTCGGTCACCGAAGGGGCGCTCGAGGAGGGGTTCGTCCTCGAGACGGAGGGCGGCGAGCCCCTCGAAGCGCGTCGTGTCATCGCTGCCTCGTGGCCGACCAGCGACTACCTCGAACCGCTGGACGTGGGTCGGATGCAGCGGGGTAGCAAACACTTCGTGAGCGTCGACGAGGGTGGCCGGACGGCCGTCGACGGCGTCTACGCTGCGGGTCGGATCGCGGACGAACCCCACCAGGCGGTCGTCGCGGCCGGCCACGGGGCGAAAGCCGCCCTCGCGCTCCTCTACGACGCCGATGTGCCCTTCTATCAGGACTGGGTCGTCCCGGAGGGGTATTTCACCGGCCGCGACCGCGAGGTCCCGCCGGGATGCGAGGAGATCGACGACGAGGAACGACGGCGACGCGACGAGCGAGCCCGGGAGACGATGTGCGAGGCGTTCGGCGAACCGCTCGACGAGGAACCGACGATGCATCCGAGCGTCGACCGGGACTGATCGCGCGACCCACACCGCGCTCCGCTCGGACAGTCGCGTTCGCGACGATCGGCGAGGTGGCGAACCGGGTCACCGAGGCGGATCACCGGTCACGAACCCGGCGGTAATCGAAACTCGGGCCGGTTGCAGCCGTTCCCCGGAGCGAGTCAGATCCGGTTTCGCTCCGACCCGTACTGTGCAACGGACGATGCTATTATACATAGTGCAGTGGTATCAACCGTCATGGATGGCGTCCTGAACGAGGCGACGGACAAGCTTCACAAGTACGAATCCGGCCAGTCGGACTTTCAGACCACCTGTGGCGCGACTTCGCACGTCTCACACGATCATCTCCGGCTGGTTCCCGTCGAACAGACCGCTACCGACGGCGACGTGAACCGGTGCGGCCGCTGTTTTACCGACGGCGACAGTTACTGACGATCGATCGGGAGCGGCTCACAACACCCGTAGCTCCGTCGTCCAGAACGAGTGAACGGCGTCCTCGAGCGCCGGCTCCGGATCGCCGGTCGCGTCGACGGCGGCCGTCGCGGCCGGTTCGAGCCCCGCTTCCGCAGCGAGCGCGTCGACGATGCCGCGCTGGCCGACCATATAAAGCGGCGTGTCGGCGGCCTCACCGCCGGGTTCGTACGCGGCGAGGGCCTCCGCACACCGCTCGAGGTGATCGTCGATCTGCCCGTCCCGAATCCGTTCGAAGCGGGCCTGGGAGAACCCGCCCTTGGAGTGGTTCCCCTTGACATCGCTCTCGAAGCCGCGGTAGTCGACACGCTCGTCGCCCTCGTAGACGCCGAGGGCGAACAGATCGGTCCGGACGAGTGCGACCGCGTGGCGACCGGTCGGCAAGAACCACTCGCGCTCGAGGGCGAATCGGTCTCGCCAGGTCGCATCGAGCTCGGGGACGACCGGCGGCTCGAGGGTCACGGCGAGCAGGCCGGCGTCGTCGACGCAGCACAGGCAGGGGCCGCCGTCGTCGACGAGGGCGAGTCGCTCGCCGAGGACGGGTTCCAGTTCCGCTCGGACGGGCTCCGCGACCCCGTCGTCATCCACGCCGACGGTCAACGCACCTTCCGGTCCCGTTCGAAACGACGTGAGGCGGTCGAACACTGCCTCGAGACGGGTCCCTCGGAGTTGGTCGCGGTGCCTGACGGACGGCCCGCTCTCCGCCTCGTCGACCCGTTCGAGTTCGCCCTCGAGCTGGGCGATCCGATCCTCGAGTCGATTGAGGCGCTCCTCGGCGTTCTGCCTCGCGGTGGCGGCCTCGGCCCGGCGGTCGGACTCGGCCTCGTAGCGTTTCCGTAACCGCTCGTTTTCGTCCTCGAGTTCGTCGATTCGGTCCCTGAGCGATGCACGGCCAAGCAACTCGTCGAGCATCCGGCCGAACACGGGAAGCGAGCGTACTTCTAGGTTCCGGCGTTTCGCAGGTCGTCGGCCGAGCCGCCGTCACCCGATGCCTGCCAGCCGCCGGCGAGTTCGAGCAACTGCCGGGCCCGGTCTCGGCGGGCGAGAAACACCTCCCGAAGCGACGGGGGGTTTCGAACGTCGGTTTCCTCGAGCATCGATTCGGGCACCGCGAGCGTGTTTGTCGGGACGTCAGCCGCCCCGTGGACCGGGAAGTGTCGGGTCTCGAACTTCATCACGAGCGGCGTATCGAGGCGCTCGAGTCCGTCGCCGGTCGCGTACACTTCCTCGTTGATCCGCTCGTGTTGCTCACTGTGCATGAGTGCGTGCTCCCCGTCGGTGGGGGTCACGTAGAGACGTCCGAGATAATAACTTCGGGAAAACACCTCGAACATGCTAACTAATACCATGGGCTCAACAGACATAACTGTTTGCGAATACGTTTAAACAGTCGCGCTATCAGACCGTTCTCTCGGTTCTCGAGACGGGCCGGAATGGCCAGTCCTCGGCGTCGAGCTATCGGACGGTCGCCCCCGGACTGGCCGGGTTTCGTTCCCCACGTGTCGTAGCTCGTGATTGATCCGTTCTCGGGCGAGTGAAACGGTCCGAACGGTGAGCAACGGCCGGGCAGACGCGGCCGGCAGCGTTGGCCCTCATCGAGCGACAATGACGCGAGTTCCTGCCGCCTTGAACGCTCAAATCACCTCTCGGCGACGTACCGATCCGAGTAAACGGTCCGAACGAAGGTCCGTCTTTTTACTATGTACCGGCCAACGATAGAGCCGATGACAACCACTCGGTCGGTCGCCCTCCTCGCGGCCGTCGTCGTCGGATTCACGGCCGCGCCGCTTGCAAGCGCCGCAGCCGTGGGTTCGTTGACGGGGAGCCACGCTCTCCACGCCGACCACTCCGGGACGGCATCGACGAACGCATCCGTCGGAACGCTGCTGCAGGCGACCGCGGCTGAGACGAAGGAAAC
Organism: Natrinema pallidum; assembly: GCF_005890195.1. Taxonomy (NCBI): domain Archaea; kingdom Methanobacteriati; phylum Methanobacteriota; class Halobacteria; order Halobacteriales; family Natrialbaceae; genus Natrinema; species Natrinema pallidum. Next base: position 2,893,413 of record NZ_CP040637.1, read on the forward strand.
GGTCGAGACCGGGATGTTCGAAGCGGCGTACGAAACCGCGGACAACGAGAGCCGGGCAGCCATCGTCGGCGACCGGACGACCGAACTCGAATCGCAACTGCGGTCGCTCGAGGCCGAACGCGCCGAGCTCCGGGAGCAGCGCGCGGGGCTTTCACGCGGCGCTTATCGATCCAGACTGGCGAGATTAACCGTCGAAATCGCCAGCCTCGAGCGCTCGATCGAGCGAACAAACACTACCGTCGCCGACGGCAGTATCGACGAAAGCGATCTCGCGGAGCTTCGGGAGAACGCGACACGGCTCCGAGAAAACGCCTCCGCGGAGGCCGGGCCGGACGTCGCGGCGGTCGCTCGCGGGCTGTCCGACTCCGACGGGGCCCCCGGTGTCGGAGCGGGACCGCCGGACGACCGTGGACCACCCGCCGACAAGGGAGCCTCAAGCAGTGATCGGACGCCCGGTAACGGAGCAGGCACCCCTACCGAAGCCGCAACCGGTGAGGGGACGGAGCCCGGCTCCCCACACGGTGACGATGTCCCCGGAAAGAGCGGGGATACAGGGGCCGGCTCGGAGAACGGCGAATCGAACGGAGACGGAACCGCAAACCGCGCGACAGGGGATGACGGAACCGGCCCCGGAAACGCTGCGCCGGGATCGAACGGGGACGACAACGGAAACGTCGGGTCGAGCGGAGACGGCGCTGGGTCCCAAGGCAGCGACTCAGCCGGAGCCGATACCGGGTCCGGGAACGGCCACTCCGCTGGCAACGACGACGGGGGATCGACGGGACCGTCGTCCGCCGGGTCCGGCCCACAGGGCGGCGATCGGACGGCCGGTTCCGGCGGTGGGACGGGCGGCGCTAGCGGGGGGACCGATACCGGCCGTGGGTCGCGGTAACGGCCCCGCCGAATCGGGTCTCCCGACAGTACGGTGAGCAGACACGCTTTTCAGCGGCGATCACTAACCCTCTCTCGATGGACTCCGCCGCGTTGTTGGATTTACTTGGGAACGAAAACCGAAGACGAATCCTTCGGTTGCTCGCCCGCAAACCTTGTTACGTGACCGAAATTTCGGAATACCTCGGCGTGAGTCCCAAGGCGGTTATCGAGCACCTCCGAAAACTCGAGGAAGCGGGACTGATCGAAAGCCGCGTCGACGACCAGCGGCGAAAGTACTTCCATATCGCTCGGAACGTCCGTCTCGAGGTGACCGTCTCACCCTATGGCTTCGCGAGCAAGAGCGCCTATCCGGCGAACAACAGCTTCGATATCACCACCTGCCGACACCTCTCGCTCGATGTCGCCTGGGACGACGCCGACGACCTCGACGACCTGCTCGTCGCTCTGGAGGACCTCGAGCGACTCGAGAACGAACTCTCCTTGGCCCAGCGCTGGGTCCAGGGGCGGCTCTGTGACGTACTCGATGACATCTCCGAATCCATCGGTGCCGGTCCGGAAAGCCGGATCTACGCCGACCTGCTCGCGAGCATCCGTGCCAAACCGAAATCGGTCGACGAACTGAGCGACGATATCGACGCTCCCCGCGAAGTCGTCGCCGAATTGCTCGAGGTAATGGCCGATAACGGGGTCGTGCGTCGGACCGAACGGGGCTGGGAACTGACGACGAACGGCTGAGGGCGGTTCAATCGATATCCTGCGAGAGTCCGGCGCGGAGATCGCGACCGAAGTAGTAGCCGACGACGGACGCGAGGAGGCCGACCGTCGCGCCGACGGCGACCAGCGTCTGTCCGGAGCCGATGGCGGCGATGACGGCGTTGCTGAGGATCGCCGCGATGCCGCCGACCGAGACGCCGGCAACCCCCATCTCGAGGTAGCGCCGCTTCGACGCGAGGAGCCCGACCGCGAAGGCGGCGGTAAACATCCCGATCGGACGGCCGGCGAACGGCAGCGCGGTCGCGCCGGCCAGCAAGCCGGCGCTGAGCACGCCCACGAGCGCGATGTATTCCTTCGGCGAGAAGTACCGCCCGAGCGAGAGCCGTGCGGTAAGCGGGGCGAGCCACGAGCGCGATGAGCCGCTCTCGGACCCATCGGCCGGATCGTCGTCGGCGGGCGTACCGGTCGGTCCGCGATCGAAATCGGCGTGGGTATCCAGGGGATCGGCGTCGACGGACGGCGCTGACGCGCCGGCGGACTCGGGCGGTGCGTCGCCGGCGTCGGTGCCCGCGTCCGAGAGCAAGCGGTCCGTTTCCTCTAAAAGGTCGTCGGTAGCGGGAGGGTCTCGGCTCTCGGTGACCTCGTCCGAACGGTCGCTCATACGTCAATCGACGCGTGCCCACATCATGGGCCTTTCCCCACGCGGCCCAGGAGTGAACCGTCGGTCGCCGCTCCAGGGAGTCTCCAACGCGAGGCGACGGCGGGACCCGTCGGAGCGGGACGGCACCCACTGCTCGAGGCGGTCGATGGACGGCGGAGAAAACGCAACCGGTTGGAGTTGCTTATCTGACGGAATCGAGCAGGAGTTTCTGTTCGACGCGTTTGACCTCGTGTTGGACGTCGCGGACGGCGTCGATGTTCGCCGAAATGGAGCTAATGCCCTCGTTGACGAGGAACCGAACCATTTCGGGCTTGGAGCCGGCCTGCCCGCAGATACTCGTCTCGACGTCGTGTTCGCGGCAGGTCTCGATGACGTCACCGATCAGGCGCAGGACGGCCGGATGGAGTTCGTCGAAGCGGTCGGCGACGTGTTCGTTGTTGCGGTCGACCGCGAGCGTGTACTGGGTCAGGTCGTTGGTCCCGAAGGAGGCGAAGTCGATGCCCGCCTCGGCCATCTCCTCGACCGACAGCGCGGATGCGGGCGTCTCGATCATCGCCCCCCACTTTCGCTTCTCGGGATCGATGCCGGCCTCCTTCATGCAGCTTTTGGCCCGATAGATGTCCTCGGCGTCGTTGACCAGCGGGAACATGATCTCGACGTTGTCGTAGCCCATCTCGTAGAGCCGGTGGAACGCCTCGAGTTCATGGGCGAAGACGTCCGTCCGGTCGAGCGACCGTCGAATGCCGCGATAGCCGAGCATCGGGTTGTGCTCTTCGGGTTCGTCCTCGCCGCCCTCGAGCTGTCGGAACTCGTCGCTCGGGGCGTCGAGGGTGCGGACGCGGACGGGGCGCGGGTAGAACTCGTCTGCGACGCCGCGAATGCCGTCGACGAGCTCCGAGATGTAGTCGTCGACGCCGTTCTCGGCGATGAACTTCTCGGGCGTCTGGTTCAGCGAGAGGATCATGTGTTCGGTCCGCAGCAGGCCGACGCCGTCGGCACCGGTCGCGGCCGCACGTTCGGCTGCCTCCGGGATCGAGACGTTGACCTTGACCTCGGTGGCGGTCATCGGCTTGACCGGCGACTGCGGACGGACCTCCTCGACGGGTTCGGTCTCCTCTTCGGGTTCGACGGCCGAGCCCTCGAGTACGGAGCCTTTGTCGCCGTCGAGAGTGACGACCTGGCCGTCCTCCAGAACCGTCGTCGCGTTGGTCGTCCCGACGATGGCCGGGACGCCGAGTTCGCGGGAAACGATGGCGGCGTGGCTGGTCATGCCGCCCTCGTCGGTGATGATCCCCGACGCCCGTTTCATCGCGGGTACCATATCGGGCATCGTCATCTCGGTGACGATGATGTCGCCCTCGCCGACCTTGGCCAGATCGTCGAGTTTGGTGACGATTTTCGCGGGGCCGCTGACCGTCCCCGGGCTCGAGCCGAGGCCGTCGACGATGACCTCGCCGGAGCTACCCGCGTCGGCGGTGCCGGCGCTGCTGGTGCTCTCGGCGGCCTGGACGCTCCCGCTGCCGTCGGTCAGGCCCTTCGTGGGGTCGACGCTGCCGGTCGCGGCGTCGCTGCCGTCCTCGTCGATCGTCGTGATCGGTCGAGACTGGAGCATGTAGACGTCGCCCCCGACGATGGCCCATTCGACGTCTTGGGGCTCGTCGTAGTGGTCCTCGACGCGCTCACCGAGGTCCATGAGGGAGTCGATCTCGTCGTCGGAGATGACCCGCTGGGTGCGCTTGTCCTCGGAAACCTCGCGCTCGACGGTCCGACCGGTCGCCTCGTCTTTCTCGTGTTTGACTTTCTTCTCGGCGACGGTCACGTCCATCGAGCGGTCCGTGCGGTCGATAACGTAGTTGTCCGGCGAGACCGCGCCGGAAACGACGGCTTCGCCCAGGCCCCACGCGGCCTCGATGATCATCGTCGGGTCGCCCGTCGAGGGGTGGCTCGTGAACATCACGCCCGATTTCTCGGCGTCGACCATCTGCTGGACGACGACCGCGATGTTTACCGCGGAGTGATCGAAGCCCTGTTCCTGGCGGTAGTAGATCGCCCGCTGGGTGAACAGCGAGGCCCAGCACTCCCGAACGCGGTCGAGCAAGTCCTCTTCGGTGACGTTGAGGAACGTTTCTTGCTGGCCCGCGAAGGAGGCGTCGGGCAGGTCCTCGGCCGTCGCCGACGACCGAACCGCGACGAACGCCTCGCCGTCGCCGACCTCGCCGTAGCTCTCGAGGATCTCGTCGCGTAACTCGTCGGGGAAAGGGGTCTCGAGGATGAGTTCCTGTGCGCGATCGGCGGCGTCGGCCAGCGCACTGGAGTCGTCGACGTCGATGTCGACGGCCGCGAACAGTTCCTCGTCGATTTCGGCTTCTTCGATAAACGATCGGTAGGTCCCGGCGGTTACGACGAATCCCGGTGGAACGGGCAGCCCCGCGCCCGTCAACTCACCGAGGGAGGCACCTTTACCGCCGACCTGCTCGAGGTCGCCGGCACTGATCTCGTCCAGCCAGAGTACAGCCATCTCTAGAGAGTCCCTCAGTGGAACGAATAAAGAAGGTTGCGAACGGGCGCTCCCAGCCGAAACTCGGACCTGAGTAAATCACGCGCCGACGGATACGATCGGCGGGGGTCTCCCGGACCCCGACTCCAGCCGCGCGGTCAGGCCTCGAGGATTTCGTCCTCGTCGGCCTCGGGGACGGCCATCGAGCCGTCGAGGACGGTCACGCCGCGGCCGCCGACACGGACGGCGTCTCCGAGGCGAACGCGAACGATTCCCGGCCGGTCGACGTAGTGACCCTGCTCGAGTCGGAGTTCCGCTGGCAGATCGCCGTCGAACGCGCCGAAGCGATCGAGGTACGCGCTGACGGCCCCGCCCGCGGTGCCGGTGACGGGGTCCTCCGGAACGCCGGCTCCCGGTGCGAACATCCGCCCGTGGACCGTCGACTCGGCCTCGAGCGCGTCGAACGTGAACAGGTAGATCCCCGTCGCGTCGACGGCGTTCGTCAACGCCTCGACCGCGGCAAAGTCCGGTTCGGCGTCGCCGACGTCGGAGAGGTACGTGATCGGGACGATCAGGAACGGGAGGCCGGTCGAGGCCACGGCGAGCGGAATGTCGTCGCTCGCGCCCTCGAGCGCGGCCCGGTCGACACCGAGCGCGTCGGCCACGCGGCCGTAGCCGACGTCGACCTCGCGAATCGACGGCTCGTCCTGTGTCATCCAGACCGTCCCGTCCTCGTCCACGTCGATTTCGAGCCGACCGACGTTCGTCTCGAGGGTCATCGTCTCGGTCTCGAGGCCCTCGTCGTAGAGATGGGCGACGGTGCCGATCGTAGCGTGGCCACAGAGATCCACCTCTTGTGTCGGCGTGAAGTATTTGACCCGGCGGTCGGCGGTTTCGCTCGACCGCAGGAAGGCGGTCTCGCTGACGGCCATCTCCGCGGCGATCGCCTGCATCTGGTCGCTCGAGAGGCCGTCCGCGTCCGGGACGACGCCGGCCGGGTTCCCGGTGTGTGGCTCGTCGGTGAACGCGTCGACCTGCAAGATACGAGTCGTCTCCATACGACGTGGGTTGGGCGACCGGCGTATGAATCCTCGGTCGTGTCGCGTCCCACGACCCCCGGTTCCGTCAGCGCCCGTCGATCCAGTCCGCGAGATCGGCGACGACTCCCTCGGCGACCGTGTTCCGAACGGCGTACGCGAACTCCACCGACGGTCCCTCGCCCGGCATGAGCAGGTGATCGAGCCCGTCGTACGTCTCGAACGTCGCGTCCGCCCCCTCGAGTTCGGATCGCCACCGCTCGAGGTCGTCGGCCGCGCTGACCTGAAAGTCACGGGTCCCTTGCAGGAACAAGCGCGGCGCGTCGATGCCCGCCGCAGTCCCGAGGTGGTCGTACGCTGTAAGGTCGTCCCAGAACGCGCCCGGTTTGCCGAGCAGCGTTTCGGTCGACCCGTACTCTCCCGCACGAACCCGTTCGATCTCGTCGGTCCAGGTCTCGTAAACGTCCGCCAGGTCCGTCCACTCGTGGTCGCCGACGGAGACCTTGTGCTCGAGTTGGGCCAGCGTCAGTTCGTGGTACGGACGTGCCGGCGCTGCGAGGCCGACGATGCCCGCCACCGCCCCGTCGCGTGCGGCGATTCTCGGTGCCGCTCGACCGCCGAGTCCATGGCCGACGACGACGACCCGGTCCGGATCGACGCTCTCGGTCGCCCGGAGCGTGTCGATCGCCCGCACCGCGTCGTCGACGGTGACGTGATCGAGCGTGTAGTCACCAGGGTCGACTTCGCACACGGGTAGCCGCTTGTCGTACCGAAGGCTCGCGATGCCTCGCGTCGCGAGGCCCTCGGCCAGATCGGTGAACAGCTGCGTCCCGCCTCGAGCGGCGTTCCGGGTCACCGGTCCGGAATCGTGGACGAAGACGACGCCGGGAACGTCGTCGCCGTCGGCGGGCGTCGTGACGGTTCCCGGGAGCGAACAGCCATCGACCGCGAGGGTGACGTCCTCGGTGGCGATCGCGCTCGAGTCGACGTACGACGGCCGCTCGTACTGGTCAGCGACGCCGCAGTCGACGAGGCGGGATCGGTCGTCGACGACGATGCGACACTCGTGATGTCCGCCAGCGAAGGCAAGCGTCACGTCAACGGCGGTAACGTCGGTTCCAGTCGTCACGGCCGTCTCGACGATTTCCTCGAACGCTCCGCCCACCGCGCCGTATCCCATCCAGAGCCGCTCGAGGCGGCCGGGATCGCCGCGTCGCTCCCGTTCGGCCGCGACGAATCGCTCACTGGCCGCGTCGAACCGATCGGCCGCGAGGTCTTCGACGAACGCCGTCGCCGCGTCGCGGTGGGTCGCCGGGTCGTGTCCGTCTTCCTCCGTCGCGTCGGCGAGCGGGTCGGCGCAACCGGCCGCTGCCGACGCCATCGCCGTCGATACCGCCGCCAATACGGTCCGTCGTCGGGGTGCCATCGATACCGGACCGACCACGGTCTGTCGGATAAAGACGAGGTCGTTTCTCCGTGACTGTATTCGATCCCGATACGTTTCCGGGCCTTCGTCGTCGCCCGGTTCCTCGAGTGAGACCTGGCTGACGCCCAGCGTCTCGGCCACGCGCTCGTAACCGACATCGACCTCGCAAATGCGGGGGTCGTCCCGGACCGTACCGTCCTCGTCGATCTCGAGGATGCCGACGTTGGTCTCGAGGAGAGGAACAAAAGCCGGATCCCTTACTCGGATTCCGGGTTCGTTTTCCACGTGTTCTCTCCGATAACGACCACATTTTAGATTTCTTATATATTATCGAATCTGGTTGTGCACATGATCCCATCCGCAATTCATAAGAATTAGAACAGGATACGGGGCAGGGATAATTCTTATAATAGATAGTATATAAACTCAGTGTATGGGCGATAAAAATCCAACTCGTCGCAGAGTACTACAAATATTCGGAACTGCTGCGATCGGCGGTACCATGTCGCTCGGAGCAACGCCAGTTCAGGGAACGAACGGTGTGAGTCGTCCCGTTCTGGCCAGCGGAACGCGTACCATTCGTCGGATTCCCACGGACGGTGGATTTATTCGCGAAGAGAAATTCGAGATCGAAGACACGAACCCGATCTCAGTCGAAGTGCGAGACGGCGTTGTTACGACGAACACCGAGTCCGGTAGTTCTAATCCTGCTGTCGAGCCAGGCAGTACAGTTGACCTCGGGAGCGACGAAATGACGGTCGATGAACAAGCGATTGAAGGTCAGCTTTCGGAACAGACCGATGTCGATAGTGCTCTTGAGGGGACCGGATTAGAGATAGCCCGGCAGGATGATCCGGACGTAATTAAATACAAAGATACAACGATTTTGGGGACTGTCGAGCAACACTACGCTCAGGAGATGCGGGCGCGGGATGCAATGTTAGCCGCCGATTCCGTCTCCCCGCAGGCGGAATCGAATCCGCTGCTTGCTGCGGAGTGTTCGAAGTACACGTACAATGGAGACGACCCGTCCGATCCGGATGACCTCGCCGAGCGAACAGCACCGATCAATGTCGCGTGGGATACTGGAAACGATGCATCGGACATACAGGCAGCGATGCAGAATGTCGGCTGGGAATCGCCATGGCCGTCCGGTGATAAATACATTCTCGAGGACGAATCTACCGTCAAGGCGCAGGATGAACATATAAAACAGAATATTACACCGACTGTGGTGCCAACTCAGTATCACGTCCGAGCGTACGATCTGTCCGGTGTTGATAATCTGGCGGTTATCGGTGCGGGCCATAGAGACCCGGCGGATCACAATCAAGGCTGCGAATGGGTCGGAATCGGCTGTGATGTCAACTGGAGAGTGTCAGAGACGCGCGAAGAAGTGTCGGACGACTGGACGGACGTGTTGACAAAATGGGCGGGGAACGCAAACGTTGACTCCGCATCGGGCAATTACGACTACATTCGGGGACGTGTAAACGGACACTGACAAGCAGACAGGCCGTTCTCCTATCTGTCCAGTAACCTCGAGTGAAAACAGGTGATCGCGTAGCAACTATCTACACGCCAGCAGTACCAAACTATTATGCAGGGCAATATTGGCCCGCAATTCGGGAGCAGGCCTGTTGATGCGGTCGTCTCGATCGTGCTCGCATCGCTTACCTTTCTAGGGTTGTATGCCCTCCAGAAACGAATCGACACTCGGAAAGGGGGCGCTGCAGCCAGTAGTGGGTGGTACGTTTTGATCTGTGCTCTGGTCTATCTTGGGCCGCGATATATCCATGACACGTTTGCATCTGGTGTCTTCACGCCTCAGTATCTCCTCTGGATCTTCGTGACTGTCGTTCCATTAGTGGCACTTCAGGCCGGACTCCCAGTGTACATTTTTGCAACCCGTGGAAACGTGGGCGCGTTAGTTGGATTGTTTGCTGTAACTGTGGTCACGTTTTGGGGACTACTGGGCACAGGTGGTGAGTCGGATGTTCTAGTTGGGTTCCCCTACGCTGTGTTTCCAGTCGCCGTCATCATCGTTTCAGTTACGACCGGCGTAGACGTCGCTGCCCGAAAAGTAGCAAAACGGGTTGGTATGTGAGTTCTGTCGAGGAAACGACCCGTCCGGTTACTGATTTCCTGTCATATGCTGGTGCGAGTGGACGACAGCGTCGTCTCACCGGACGAAGGTATGACAATCCACGGTTTTCAGATGGCAGATGCGATGGCAGTGTACTCGCTGACCGTGCGGTCCGTCAGCCGCGTCGGTGACATGCGTGAATTCGCCGTCGGGAACGGCTATCGTAGCAACAGACAGTCATTGCATACCTGATCGCGCGAGGGCGTTGCGATCGGTGTGTAAACCGCTGCAGTTACTACTATGGGTACTGTGTCTTAATCCCCATCACAAGGACCTGTACTTCCCGTTCGACGTTTCCACCGGTGACACGGATCGCTGCGTCGACCTCGTCACGGGGTACTCCAATCGTGTCGGAACTATCTGACTTGACCGTCGGGGTGCCGAGTCCTCGTTTTGGAACTTCTCGACTATCGACCGTCCCACTGACCTGCCACCCACGTAACGGTACCGAGACAGATCGGACGATCGGCGGGGACTGAGCGAGTTATTCGTCGGCCGGTTTCTCGAGCGGGTCACCGCCCTCGTGGTCGGCCATCGGCGGTAACTCGCCCGACTCGTGGGTTCCCACGGGCGGCCGGTTGACCTCCGCGGCCGGCGAGGACTCGAGGTCGGTCCGCGCCTTGCCTTCGATCGCTTGCATCTCGCCGTCCTCGCGGGCGTCCTGATCGATCCGCATCGAGCAGAATTCGGCACCGCACATCGAGCAAAAGCGGGCCTCTTTGTAGTTATCGCCGGGCAGGGTCTGGTCGTGGAACGAGCGTGCGCGGTCGGGATCGAGCGCGAGGTCGAACTGTTCGCGCCAGTCGAACTCGTAGCGCGCTTCGGAAAGGGCATCGTCCCAGTCGCGCGCGCCGGGGCGTTCGGTGCCCACGTCGGCGGCGTGGGCGGCGATCCGATATGCTGCGAGGCCGTCGCGAACGTCTTCCTCCTCGGGAAGGCCGAGGTGTTCCTTCGGCGTGACGTAGCACAGCATCGCGGCACCGGCCTGGGCTGCCATCGCGGCCCCGATGGCGCTGGTGATGTGGTCGTAGCCCGGCGCGATGTCGGTCACCAGCGGTCCGAGCACGTAGAAGGGCGCGCCGTCGCAGACCTCCTGCTGGCGCTCGACGTTCTCGGCGACCTTGTGCATCGGAACGTGGCCCGGTCCCTCGACCATCACCTGGACGCCGTGGTCCCAGCCGATGCGGGTCAGTTCGCCCAGCGTGTCGAGTTCGGCGTACTGTGCCTCGTCGCAGGCGTCAGCCAGACAGCCGGGCCGGAGACTGTCCCCGAGGCTGAAGGTGACATCGTGCTCGGCGAAGATCTCACAGATGTCGTGGAAGATCTGATAGAACGGGTTCTGTTCGCCGTGTTCCTCCATCCACTTGGCCATGATCGAGCCGCCCCGCGAGACGATCCCGGTCTTCCGGCCGTCGGTCAACGGCAGGTGTTCGGCGAGGATGCCGGCGTGAATCGTCATGTAGTCGACTCCCTGTTTGGCCTGCTTCTCGACGATCTCGAGCAGCAGGTCTTTCGTGATAGCCTCGGGACTGCCCGCCTGCTTGACGGCCTCGTACAGCGGCACCGTCCCAAGCGGCACCGGCGAGTGGGCGATATGCGCCTCCCGAATCTCGTCGAGATCGCTGCCGGTGCCGAGGTCCATCACGGTGTCCGCGCCGTAGTGGACCGCGGTGTGGAGTTTCTCGAGTTCCGTCTCGAGGTCGCTGGTCGTCTCGCTGTTGCCGATGTTGGCGTTGACTTTCGTCGCGAACTCCCGACCGATAATCATCGCGTCGAGCGCGTCGTGGTGCTTGTTTGCCGGAATGACCGCCTGTCCCGCTGCGACCTGCTCGCGGACGAACTCCGGCGTGCGGTTCTCTCGCTCGGCGATGCGTTCCATTTCGGGCGTCACCGTTCCCTCGCGGGCGGCCTGGATCTGGGTCTGCGCCATCGATAACTAGGTTGTATTACTGAATTATAAATCAGTATCGGCTCCGTCCGAGTCGGCGGGGGCTCCCGCCAACGACGCGGCCCGTTTCAGCCAACTTAAGGGTGCCGCGCTCGAGTCACCGGGTAGGTGGCCATCAGATGTCCGATCTACCGGACGATTTCGACTGTACCATAACCAACTGGGAGTACATTTACGGCCTGTGTCGGGACGTCAGTGACGACATTCGCGACGACGAGTTCGAGCCCGATGTCGTCGTCGCGCTCGCCCGCGGTGGCTGGTTCGCCGGCCGCTGTCTCTGTGACTTCCTCGGGCTGGACGACCTGACGAGCCTGAAGATGGAACACTACGTCGGTACCGCCGAGAAGGCCGGCGAGCCGACCGTCCGCTACCCGATGCCCGAGGGCAGCGTCGAAGGCAAGGACGTGCTCATCATCGACGACATCGCCGACACCGGCGGCTCGATCCAACGGGCCTACGAGTACGTCGACGACCGCGACGCCGGCGAGGTCCGGACCGCGACCCTCCAACTGTTGGGGACCAGCGAGTTCCGGCCCGACTACGTCGGCGAACGACTCGAGGAGTGGACCTGGGTCGTCTACCCGTGGAACTTCATCGAGGACATGGTCGATCTGATCACCAGTGCGATGGAAAAGGCGGACCAGGAGACCTTCACGATCGAAGCGCTCCGTCACTTCCTCAGCGAACACCACGGCATCGAGCGCATCGAGATGGAGATCGCCCAGCCGGATCGGCTGTCCGAAGTTCTCGCCGAGATGGAACGGCGCGAGGTCCTCGAGTCGGTCGGCACCGACGAGTGGGCGCTTACGGCCGACTAACGCACGGCGTCAGCGTCAGCAGTTCCGTGTCGGTGCGAGCCGGTCGATGCCGTCCGACCGTCCAGCAGTCGTCGTGACGGTGTCCGTCCGGTGGTGTCACCGAGACAAATATATACGCGACGCTTGTGACTTTCCCGTCGTATGAAGGGCGTACTATCCAGCCTCGGTATCGGTGCCGCGACGGTCGATACGGTCCTACCGACGACGCTCACGGCGGGCGAGTCGGTCGATGCGCGCGTCGACATCACCGGCGGCAACGACACACAGGAAATCGACGGCATCTACTTCGCGCTCGCGACGCAGTACAAAACCGACGAGAGCACGAGAACGGCGAAGATCGAGACGGTCCGCGTGGGCGACTCGTTTACCATCGAGCCCGACGAGGAGCGGACCCGAACCGTGTCGATCGACGTTCCGGTCCACACGCCCGTCACGATGGGGACGACGAGCGTCTGGCTCGACACCGGCCTCGACATCGATTGGGCGGTCGACCCGGACGACCGCGACGCCCTCGAGATCGAGCCCGATCCGCTCCGTCGGGCGTTGTTCGACGCCGTCGACTCGCTCGGCTTCGTGCTCCGGACGGCACAGTGCGAGGCGACGGAATCGCTGTTCTCCGATCACCGCTTCGTCCAGGAGTTCGAGTTCGTCCCCCGCTCGGGTCCCTTCGCGGGCGACCTCGACGAACTGGAAATCGTCCCCCTCCCGGCGGACGACGGCTTTGAGCTGTTGCTCGAGGTCGACCGCCGCGGCGGCCTGCTTGCGGAACAGTTCGACGCCGACGAGCGCCACGAGCGTCTCTCACTGCGAGCCGGTACCGAAGCTGATCTCGAGGAGCGGTTGCGAACGGCGATCGAGCGTAATTGCTAAGCTCGGCAGTTCGAACGCCGACTCGCGTCCCCGCGGCTCTGTGCCGGCCACCGGACTCGAGCAGTCGCACCGATACGGAGAGCAAACCAGACCGTTTACGACGCTGGTCCGACGAGACCAGTGCATGACGATCGGCGTGATCGGCGGGAGCGGTATCTACGAGGCACTACCACTCGAGAACACCCGCAAAACGGAGGTCTCGACGCCGTACGGCGAACCGAGCGAGGCGGTCACCCTCGGCGAACTCGGCGGTCGGGACGTCGCCTTTCTCCCGCGCCACGGGGCGGACCACCAGCATCCGCCGACCGACGCGGCTTATCGCGCGAACATCTACGCGCTCAAGTCGGTCGGCGTCGACCGCGTCATCGCCACGAACGCGGTCGGGAGTCTACGCGAGGACCTGCCGCCGCGGACGCTGGTCGTTCCCGACCAGATATTCGACCGCACGAAGCACCGCTCGCCGTCCTTCTTCGGCGACGGCATGGTCGTCCACATGGGCTTTGCCGACCCCTACTGTCCCGAGATGGCGGCTCACCTCGCCGAATCGGCCCGCGAGGCGACCGACGACACGCCCGTCCAGACGGACGGCACCTACGTCTGCATCGAAGGTCCCCAGTACTCCACCCGCGCCGAGAGCGAGTTCTACCGCGAACAGGGCTGGGACATCGTCGGCATGACCGCCATCCCGGAGGCCAAACTCGCCCGCGAGGCCGAACTGAGCTACGCCACCGTCGCTGGCGTCACCGACTACGACGTCTGGAAGGCGGACAGCGAAGTCACGCTGGACGAGGTCCTCGAGAACGCGGCGGCCAACCGGGACGCGATCAACGCGGTCGTCGAACGTGCCATCCGAACGATGCCCGACGACTTCGAGAGCGAGGCCTGGAACGCGCTCGAGGGGACGATCAACACGCCGCCGGAATCGATCCCCGAGGCGACCAGGGAGCGCGTCGACCTACTGGCCGGCGACTACCTGTAGCGAGTCCCCGACGCGAAGCGGTGTCGCGGCCGTGACCGACGCGGGCCGTCGTCGCTCGCGAACGAGCGCGGCCGGTGACGAGGCGACGCCGGTCGACTCCGAGCGGGAGTATGACAATCCTTACTTTCGGATCCGTCGTACGACCGGTGTGGATAGAATTCTCCTCAGTACGCTCGCTCACCGGTCGCCCGAGGAGGTCTTCCCGTACGTCCGGTCCTTTACCGACTACCCGCGGTACACGGAACACCTGAAAGCGGTTCGGGTCGATGGCAACGGCGACGCCGGCTCCGTCTACGACCTCGAGTTGGCGTGGTGGAAGCTCAGCTACACCGCCCGATCGCGGGTTACCGACGTTTCAGCCCCCAGATCGCTGACGTGGCGGTTGGTCAACGACATCGACGCCCGTGGCGAGTGGCGCGTCGAACCGGAGCCGGAGTCCGCGCCGCCGGACGCGGAGACGGCGAGCCGGATCTACTTCGAGGCGATGTACGACCCGCATTCGGCCGACACGAACGCCATCTCGCTCCCGCGGTTCGTCTCGCTGGACTGGGTCGTCGAGAAAGTCCAGCCCAAACTGCTCGGCGAGGCCCGCGCGGTCGTCGAGCGGCTGGTTGCGGACATCGAGGGCCGTCAGCGAGACGTGGAGTTGACGGTACACGAGATGCCGTGACCGACCCTTTGCCGCCTCGCGTTCGCTCACCGCTGTTCTGCTCACGGGGCGCTTCGCTCGCGGCTGCCCGGTGAAGTACGTCCCGTCCCCGTGTGGATCGCCCCGGCGATCGGGACCTGCGTCCCGAATCAGGCCGAACTCACTTACTGCTCGCGACCGGTACTGCGGATATGTGCGGACTCCGGTCCGACTCGAGACAGCGCGCACCGCAGGTGAGGCTCCGATGCGCGTGATCGTCGTCGGTGCGGGCGAAGTCGGATCGAACATCGCCGCGAGCCTCGACGACGACCACAACGTGGTCGTCATCGATACGGACCCCGATCGTATCGACGCGATCACGTATGCCTACGACGTGTTGGCGATTCGGGGCGACGGCACCTCGATCGAGACGCTGCGGGAGGCCGGCATCGCGGACGCGGATCTGGTGATCGCGAGCACCGACATCGACGAGACCAACATCGTCGTCTGCGGGGCGGCGAAGGCCGTCGGTGAGCCGTTCACGATCGCCCGCGTCAAGAAGACGAACCTGCTGCGCACCTGGGAGCAATCGCGGGGTGCGTTCGGTATCGATTTCATGGTCTGTACGGACTTGCAGACCGCCGAAACGATCGTCCGAATCGCCGGCTTACCCGGCGCACACGACGTCGAAACCTTCGCCGACGATCTCGTCCAGATGGCCGAGTTCGAAATCGAATCGGACAGCCCCATCGCCGGCGAGACGGTGTCCGAAGCCGATCGGTTCGAGTCGCTGACCTTCGCCGCGTTGCTTCGCGACGACGATATCGTCATCCCACAAGGGGACACCGTCATCGAGGCGGGGGATGCCGTCGTCGTCATCGGGTCGCGGGAGAGCGTCCGCGCCTTCGCGGGATCGCTGACGCCCGAGCCGACGCTCGAGGATGCAAACGAGATCGTCATCGTCGGCGGGACCGAGATCGGCTATCAGACGGCCCGACTCTTCGAAGCCGAAGGGCTCGAGCCGCGACTGGTCGAACGGGACCCCAGGCGCGCGCGGGAACTGGCCGAGCACCTCCCGGGAACGATGGTCCTCCAGAGCGACGCGACCGACATCGACTTCCTCGTCCGGGAGCACGTCGACGAGTCCGACATCGTCGTTGCCGCCCTCGATAGCGACGAAAAGAACCTGCTCGTCTCCCTGTTGGCGAAGCGGATCGGGGTCGAACGAACCATCGGACTCGTCGAGTCCGGCGAGTACGTCGACCTCTTCGAGACGGTCGGCGTCGATGTCGCCGTCAACCCCCGACTCGTCACCTCCGAGGAGATCACCCGGTTTACACGCGAGCAGCGGACTGAAAACGTCGCAATGCTCGAGTCCGACCGCGCCGAGGTCCTCGAGATTGAGGTCGACGACGAGAGCGTGCTCTTCGAGCGGCGGATTCAGGACGCGATGGCCGATCTTCCGGACGGCGTCGTCGTCGGGGCGATCGGCCGTGCGGGGAGGCTGATCACGCCCCGCGGCGAGACGGTCGTCGCGGGCGGCGACCACGTGGTCGTCTTCGTCGATACTGCGGTGATAGACACCGTCACGTCGGCGGTGTAGCGCCGGCTCAGTGAACGCGGTCTACGATCCGGTCGCCGACCTCGAGGCCGTTTCGGAGCGCCGCGTGAAGCCTGGCGTCACCGGCAACCCAGTCGCCGAGACAGTACAACCCCTCGGCCTCGGCCAGTTGGAGGGGATCGCGGGCGACGCCGTCCTCGGGCAAGGCGTGCCGCCACCCCTGGTGGTCGGTCCAGTCCGGTTCGTACACCCGCTCGTCGCCGAGCAGGTCGGCGGCCAGCGCCGCGAGCCGCTCGCGGTTCCGTTCGTGGGGCTCGTCGTAGTGATCGACCGACCACTCGTGGTTCGCCTGGACGATCAGCAGCGATTCGCCGTCGGGGACGTGGCCGGGTTTGCACTCCTCGCGGCCGATCCAGCCGATATCGTGTTCCTTGTCCGTATTGACGAGCGCGTAGTAGGGCCGGTCGAGTTCGAACGGGTAGTGGAAGACGCCGGTCCAGATCGTCCGGAAGGGGACGGCGTCGATGGCCTCGGCAAGGCGGTCGCGTACGTCGGCGTCCCACTCGGCCGAGCGAAGCAGATCGACGGTCTGGGGTGCCGGCGGGTTCAGGAGGACGACGTCGAAGGGACCCCAACGATTGCCGTCGGCATCCGCTAGGTACCAGTCGCCGGCGTCGCTTCCACCATCGCCCTCGTCGGGTCTGATCACCGTCTCGACGCGGGTCTCCCGTTCGACGGTCGCGTCGGTCCGCGCGAACAGCCGCTTTGCGATCTGGGTCAGCCCCCGCCGGTAGGTCCACTTCCGCCCGCCGCGGTCGTCCCCCTCGGAGACGGTCCCGTCACTATCGAAGGTCCAGACCGGTGGCGTGATGTCGACCAGCCCATCGGTATCCAGGGTCTCGGTCAGCAGGTCGACTACCCGCTCGTCGTCGTTTTTCACGTAGTTCGCGCCGTAGTCGTAGACGATTCCGTCCCGCCGTCTCGTCGCAGCTCGGCCGCAGAGCCCGCGGGATTTCTCGAGTACCGTTATCTCCGTCTCGGTCGCGGCGTCATCGAGGGTCGCGGTCGCGGCCACGGCGGCCGCCCCCGCACCGACGATCCCGACTCGTACCATAGGAAACGGTTGGGGCTCGAACTATGAAACGTCGTGGGCTGTGCCAACCGGATTTCGGCGGCCGGCGCGTGCAGTCACTCGAGAAGGTCCCCGATCCACCGGTACGGTCGCGGCAGTTGGAGATACCGTTTCTGTTGGGCTTGCACCCAGCCGATCGTCGTCAGGGAGCCGGCGACCAGCGGTGCGACCGAGGCCGTCCCGGCGACGAGGACGTTGCTGCCGACGATCGCCGCGGTCGTCGCGGCCCCGACCATGGCGTAACTGCGCGTGTACCGGACGTCGGTCCCGCGTTGCCACGCGAGGCCGAAGAGAATCGTCCCCGCTCCGAACAGCGCGACGAGGAACGCCGTATGCAGCCAGTAGCCGACGTTCGGTTCGATGATCGTAAATGCCGGGATATCGGGTGCACTGCTGGCGATCTCCCAGTACAGTGCGTGTGCCGGGTTGGTGATCGCGAGCGCGATCTCGAGACCGGCCAGTAGCGCCACGAGCCGATAGACCACCCCCTGATAGGGCAACAGCGGCGTGCTACTCGCCGTACTGGCGAACAGCAACCAGCCGACCCCGGCCAGGATGGCACCCAGCGTCGCGATGCTGAAGAAGAACCCTTTCACGATCGGGCGCGGGTCGATTACCTGTGCGGCGAACAAGCCGTTCCAGACCGCGACGCCCATCAGGAAGACGATATACGAGAGGCCGTTATCGCGGTCCCGATAGGCGATCGCGGTCGCCAGATACGGATACGTCGTCAGGACGACGAGTACAGCCCCAGTTGCGAGCAGCACTGGTATCAACTGGGCGAAGTTCATACTCCCTGTCTCAGTGGCATTGACTTGTATATTCTGGCAGACAGTCACCACTGCCCGACCGTCGCCCGCGATCGATGGCTCACTCGAGTCGGTCGATCGAACGGCTTTTGCAACGTCGGCAGGTAGGAGCGGGCGATGGACGTATTGATCGTCGGCGCGGGGTCGATGGGGACATGGTTCGGGGGGGCCGTCGACGCTCCGGTCTCGTTCGCCGACCTCGATCCGGACGCGGCGGCGGCCGCGGCCGATGCGGTCGGCGGTGACGTCGCCGCTCTCGAGGGTGGAACGACGTACGATGTCGTCTGCCTCGCGGTACCGATGACCCACGTCGCCGACGCGATCGGGGAGCAGGCCGGGCGGGCCGAGCAAGCGATCATCGATGTCTCGGGCGTCATGGAACCCGCAGTCGAGGCGATGGCACGTCACGCACCCGATCCGGAACGCATGAGCCTGCATCCGCTTTTCGCGCCCGAGCGGGCACCCGGGTCGATCGCCGTCGTTCGCGATCGATCGGGGCCCGTGACCGACGCCCTCCTCGCGACCCTCGAGTCGCGTGGGAACGCACTGGTCGAGACGACCGCCGCGGAACACGACGAGGCCATGGAGTCGGTCCAGGCAGCGGCCCACGCCGCGGTTCTCTCCTTTGCGCTGGCCGCGGAGTCGGTTCCGCCGGAGTTCGAAACCCCGATCTACGAGGGGTTGCGCGGACTCGTCGAACGGGTGACCGGTGGCACGCCGCGGGTCTACGCCGACATTCAGGCGACGTTCGACGGTGCGGACGCGGTCGCCGACGCGGCCGCGGCGGTCGCCGCCGCCGACGCCGACGATCTCGAGTCGCTGTACCGAGAGGCGACAACGGGCTGGCAGGAGCGACGCGACGACGAGCGACACGATACCCGGGGTGACACCGAGTGAGCGAGCAACGCGAATCCATTCGATCGAACGCGAAGTACCTGCGCAACGTCCGACCGATCGATCCCGACGAGATCTGCGAGTACGTGACGGGGAACCCGCATCCCGCGGTCGTCCGACAGCACCTCCGTGAGGAGGCCGCCGCCCTCGGGCTGATCGAACGGGACGACGGCACGTTCGTCCCCGTCGACGACGACCCGGTGCGGCCGCGCCGGGGGCCGGTCGAACGCCTCCCCGCCGAGTACGAGCGCCGACTCGAGGACCTGCTCGTCGAGCGGTACGGCCCCGACTGGGAAACCGGCGCGTCCGGGGACCTGCTCCGGTCGACGATCCGTCGCTTCAAGGCCGACTATCTCGACGGCCGGTCCGTCGACTACGACGACGACGTCGCGGCCGGCTACGCGATCTATCACCTGCCGGGCTACTACGCGGCGATCCAGTACGCGCTCGACGACCTCGCGGACCGCGGCTTGCTCGACCGTACCCTCCGGGTCCTCGATCTCGGTGCGGGCGTCGGCGGCCCCGCGCTCGGGCTCTGCGACTATCTGCCCGACGACGCCCTGCTCGAGTATCACGCGGTCGAGCCGAGCGCCGCCGCGGACGTACTCGAGGCGTTGCTCGCCGAGACGGGACGGAACGTCCACCCGACGATCCACCGGACGACCGCGGAGGCGTTCGATCCGAGCGCGGCCGGCAGCGGTGACGGAAGCGACGACGGGTTCGATCCCACCGCGCCCGACGACGGGTTCGATCTGATCCTCGCCTGTAACGTCCTGAGCGAACTCGAGGACCCCGTCGCCGTCGCGCGGTCGGCCCTCGAAACGCTCGCGCCGACGGGTACCGTCCTCGCGATGGCACCCGCGGACAAGAACACCAGCGTCGGCCTGCGCGAGGTGGAACGCGACCTCGAAGACGAGCGGCTCTGGGAGCGGGCGGCCGTGGATTTCGACGCCGAGGGCGGCGGGGACGCGGAGACGTATCGCCGCGGCGAAGTCACGGTCTATGGTCCCACGGTGCGGCTCTGGCCCGGCGAACGGCCCTCGGATCGCGGGTGGTCGTTCGACGTCCGACCCGAACTCGAGGTCCCGGCGTTCCAGCGCCGCCTCGACGAGGCGACCCCGGACGGCGACGATCACGCGCCCGGTGAGTTCGTCAACGTCGATGTCCAATTTTCCTACGCACAGTTGCGTCTCGACGGCCGGCGACGGATCGACATGCGACTCGAGACCAGCGAGTGGGCGCAGATGGCCGAGATGGAACGCCACGTCACCGAGCGGATCGACCTCGTCGCGGCGAAACTCAGCCGATCGCTGAGCGACGGCGACGGGAACGGCGGTCGCGGGAGCGGGCGGTCGAACCCCCTGTTCAAGATCAGCGACGGCAGCGAGGACACCGACCATTACGCCGTCGTCACGAAGGAGACGGCGCTCAACCGACCGCTGCTCGAGGCCGATTACGGCGACGTCTGCTCGTTCGAGGGCGTCCTCGCGCTCTGGAACGACGACGAAGGAGCGTACAACCTGGTCGTCGACGAGGAGACGATCGTCGACCGGATCGCCTGAGTCGCGCCCGGAAGCGGTGGGCTTTTCGCGCCGCCGGCCAACCGGGGTGACATGAGCGACGACTGCGAGATCCTGTTGACCAACGACGACGGGATCGATAGCACCGGTATCAGGGCATTGTACGACGCCCTTTCCGAGCACGCCAACGTGACCGTCGTCGCTCCGGCCGACGACCGGAGCGCCTGCGGTCGGTCGCTCTCCCACGAAGTCGAGGTCGACGAGCGCGGGCTGGGGTATGCGGTCCACGGGACGCCCGCCGACTGCGTCGTCGCCGGCCTCGCCGAACTCGGCCCGTATCCCGATCTGGTCGTCGCGGGCTGTAACAAGGGTGCGAACCTCGGGGAGTACGTTCTCGGCCGATCGGGCACGATCAGCGCGGCCGTCGAGGCCGCGTTTTTCGACGTGCCCGCGATCGCCACGTCGCTGTACGTCCCCGTCGACGACACTCCCTTCAAGGAGGTCGACGTGACCGCCGCGGAGTACGCCGAAGCCGCGCGCATCACCTCGTATCTCGCCGAAAACGCGCTCGAGGCGGGCGTTTTCGATCACGCGGCCTATCTCAACGTCAACGTGCCGCTGCCCGACGGCGATCCCGCACCGATCGAGATCACGCGCCCCTCGAAGCGCTACGAGATGGACGCCGAACGCGACGGGGCCCACGTCACGCTTCACGACCGCGTCTGGGACGACATGGACCCAGATTCGCTCCCCGATCCCGCCGGCACGGATCGCCGCGCCGTCGTCGAGGGCCGCATTAGCGTCTCGCCGCTGACCGCCCCTCACACGACGAACCACCACGAAGCCCTCGCTGCACTCGCCGACGCCTACCACGACGCCGTCGCACCGGCTGATCGATGACGGGGCGCGGTCGCTCGAGCCGGGTTGGTCGGCGAGCCTGTCGGTCGCCGAAAGTGATAACTGACTTGCGGGTCGCAAGGGGGTCGCTATTCGACGACGGGGCCGTCACGATAGTCACACCGTACTCGACGGAAATCACTCATGATCCGTACAAAACATAAAATCAAGGTAGGTGGGCGTTCAAGCTGCGGTAGTCCCAACGGAGCGTGATCCATAGATGGTATTCAATACACTCTGGGCTCGGCTGTCGTCTCTCTGGAGCGGGTCGACCGACGACTCCCAATCGGACGAGTCCGCGACGGCCACGGCGGAATCGAGCGAGGAATCCGAGGACGAAACATTAAGCTACGCCGAAGAAATCGAGTACGGCGTCGACGAACGCGACCTCCCCGACGAGGACAAGGTTCTCAGACTGCTCGTCAAACGCGGCGGCCGCGTCGATCAATCGACCGTCCGCGAGGAAACCGGCTGGTCGCCGGAGCGCCTCGAGGACGTCATCGACCGCATGGAAGCGGACGATCAGATCAGCGCGATCACCGTCGGCCGCAAGCGCGTGATCTGCCGGCGCGGGTTCGAACCCAAGGGGTATCGCGGCCATCTCAACGAATAATTCGCTGCTCCGTGTCCGACGATCGGGACCGATTTTCCGCTCCCGTTCCCGCTCCCGGGTTCGTGCTCGAGCGGCTGCCGACTGGGACCCCGCCCCGCCACTCCCGGCTCCGATGGTCTCACGCTCGAAGACGCCCAGGTCCCCGCTCGCGTCACCCACGAGCCCTCGACTCGCCACGGCCGTTTCGCTAAACGGACCATCACGTTTAAGCGATCGAATTACGATCACCGCCTATGGACGACGAATTCCTCGACGGCGAATCGCTCACCGGACGGCAGGCGGGACTGATCTTCATCGGCTTCCTCAGTTTCATCGTCCTCTCCGGGGTGGCCCTGGTACTCCTCAGAGGCCTGTTCTAACTCCTGGGCCGTCGTTCGACCGACTCGAGTCGGCCGATGAGCGACCGGTTCTCCGCGGGCGGGCTTACGATCCGGGTTCGACGAGATCCGCTTCCCCATGGGCCTCCTCGACGGTGGTCACGCGAACCGTGGCCTCGATCGCCGCGATGTCCGCCTCGAGAAAGAGGACGAAGCCGCTTTCGGTCTTACAGACGAGCGTACCGTCGGACTGCCGGTCGACGATGTCGACGGAGACCTCGTCGCCGATTTCGGGCTTTCCGCCCAGGGGATCACCGCATCGCCAGCACTCGGTGTCGTACTCCGCTGTCCCTTCCGGCGCGTTGTTCGCCCCGCATCGGGGCGTCTCGCACTTGATGAACGAGTCGTGTGTCCCCGGCTGATAGCGTCCCACGTCGCCATCGATGCGATTGCTTCGTAAAAGGGTGCCGCTGGCTCGCCGTCACGGCCGCGGCCGATGAGGACTGCAGTGTCGCCGTGCAGTTCGCCTCAGCTCACGCGACATCCGGTGCCGAAATGAAGCGGCGGGCGAACGTGTCCGATTCCGTTTCGGAACTGTTGCTTTCGGGACGCAGGACACCGTCGATCACCCTCGGATAGCGATTCAGCGTCTCCCTCCCACGCCTCGTCATAGTTTTATCGGGGTCGGAGTCATCGAAAAGGTCCCGCTGTCATCCGTTCACCGGACGATCGCATACCAGTTCCGTTTCAACGTACGGAACGCGAGCGACCGCTTCGGGGACCCGTTTGATCTCGAGGGTCGTGTCGGCCGAAAGTTCTCGACCGGCCACCTGTTGTATCTCGGTGAAGAACTGGCGGACCGGATAGCGATGACGTGGCTTGTCGAGTCGATTGGTTCTAAACAACCGCCATCCAGCATATACTCGGCGTATAAAGTACACGCATGTCCCTGTCTGAGGGAGAGTAATCTACCACTTTAATATTGCCCGATAGGACATAACGTATGCCTTGAAAGTATTTAATCTGTATTATGGTTATTGAACGCATATCGTCGGCATGATACTGCTGGACAACCCGAGCCGACATCTGATTGGCTTACTACGAGAGAGGCGGAGACCTCTATTACCGGTAGCCTCTCGTGGTGTCCACGAAGCACAGCAGGGTTGAACAGGCAGTCTCGAGTCAATAGGAACTCTCGGTGTGAGAATCCGCTGAGTACCTGCCGATCAAAACTATATAAAATGTCATACTATCGTCCGAGAAAGGCCACTAGAAAGCGTCGTCAGGATGAAGCTGCCAAAAACATAGGAACAGGTAGATGAAGAGATTGATTTACAATAATGGTGAGAAAATGTGGGTATTTGGGTATGATTCGGATTATCCCCGGACTCTGTTGTGCTTCTACCCCTCCTGAAGGATTTCGGAGCCAGCAGGTGTGTCTAGTTCGACTTGCAACCCGGCATCTGCCTTCCACCACTCGTCACCAGCCGGTCGGTTTCCGTCTTCAGTGTCGAACTGAATCTCGTCGTAGTACGGGCTCTGACCCTTGACAGTGCCTTCAACGGTGGTTTCGCCGTTGTTCCTGGTGACATCATCGTTGCCGAGAATACCATTCTCAACGTTATTCAACGTTGCATCTTCATCAGGCACAGTCACTTCGTAGGTGAGAGTACCGTCGTCAGGTTCCGTTTCGAATCGGATTGCGAAGGACTCCGTGCCTGTCGGCTTGACGGATTCCTCATCCTCGGAAGATTCGTCTGCTGCTACTACTCCGGAGATACCCGCTACTCCCACTGCAGCGGCAGTGATGTTACGAACGACACTACGTCTGGTTATATTATCTCGACCCATTCCAATTAGATATACTACAATATAACTATTAAATCTTGTGCCAAACTAATAGATGGTATTCAGATACGCTGATTCGGCACCGTCTAGTTAGCGCAGTTCGAGAAGTGAGCAGGTCATAGAGTTGGTTGGAATGATGTTCGCAGACCTACTCAGCGAGAGCACCGCCGCTGGAAACGAGTACACCGATGATCCCTCCGCTAACTGCAGCTATAGTAGCAACTGAAATGATTGACACACTGATCGCAACGCCGTCGTGCGATCAGGTGTGCATTGACTTTCAGTTGCTACTATAATGTCCCCCGTCGTATCGTGCTCTCCCACGCACTCGGTGACGGCACCGACCGCTCCGAGACCGGCCGCGACGAGGAGAACGTCCGTATTCGTCTCGATTCTCCCGAATCGACTGGTGATGGGAGCAGACGCTCCGAGGACGAACAGCCCGCTGCCTGCGACGAGTCGTTCTCTCCTTCGACGGCCCATCGATTAGTAATCTGTTCGCCGTTAGTTTATACTATCTAACACGTTTTCTTTCGGAACGTCAACGCTTAACGGGACCCGCTCCCAGATATCGGTATGACTCGAGGTGTTGTCCGTGGTCAGTAGCGGCGGGATGAATCGACTTCTGACGGTCACCCTCGGTGGGCTCGCCTCCGCGGTGGTCGCAATCGCCCTGTTCATCGTCTACCCCGAGACGCTGACGGACCTGTTGGGTGTGCTGGTCGCGCTCGCGGCCGTTCTCGTCGGTCTGCGGTTTGCGAGCAACGCCGCCGATTCGCTGTATCCGACCTACGACGTCGCCGAAGTCGCCGTCGAGGGTCCGATCAGCCGAGACGGCGGTGGCGGGCCGCTCCCCACGACGCCGGGCGCGACGCCGGCCGACGACGTCGTCGAGCAGATCGATCGCGCGAACGAGGACGAGAGCGTGCGGGCGCTCCTCGTGAAGCTGAACACGCCCGGTGGCGAGGTCGTCCCCAGCGACGACATCCGCCTCGCGGCCGAGCGGTTCGACGGGCCGACCGTCGCCTACGCGACCGATGTCTGTGCCAGCGGGGGCTACTGGATCGCCAGCGGTTGCGACGAGTTGTGGGCGCGCGAGGGGTCGATCGTCGGCTCGATCGGTGTCATCGGCTCTCGAGTCAATGCCAGCGACCTCGCCGAGAAGGTCGGCCTCTCCTACGAGCGGTTCGCCGCCGGCGAGTTCAAGGACGCCGGCACGCCGCTGAAGGAACTCGAGGACGAGGAACGCGAGTACCTCCAGGGCTTGATCGACGACTACTACGACACTTTCGTCGAGCGGGTCAGCGACGGCCGGGATCTGGACGCCGAGTTCGTCCGGGACACCGAGGCCCGGATCTACCTCGGCGAGGAGGCCCACGAGATGGACCTGGTCGACCATCTCGGCACCCGTCGAGAGATCGAGGCCGAACTCGCCGACCGCCTCGACACCGACGAGGTGGCCGTCGAGGAGTTCGAGCCCGAACGGCCGCTGATGGCCCGCGTCGGCGCGGGAGCCCAGCAAGTCGCGTACGCCTTCGGTGCCGGAATCGCCGGCCTCGGCGACGGGCGCGGGTTCCGACTGCGGAGCTGATTTCGACGCGCTCGCGGGGTCGCCGCGGTCGCTACGGTCCCCGCGGCCGGTGTGAGCACCGTTCGCCGGTCGAGCGAGTTCGGACCGGATATCGCCGCGACCGTCTCCGAACGAGTAAGTGGTTTTATCGTCGCACAGAATGCATCGCCTACCGTGACAACGCTGGTCGTCTGTCTCGACCGGACCGACGATGTCGGCCGCAAGACCGGTCTTCGGTCGCCCGTCGTCGGCTGGGAGGCAGTCCGCGCGCTCGTGACCGATGTCGGCCTCGCGGACCCGGAGGACTCGGGGGTCAACACCTTGCTCGAGTCGCTCCGGGTCGCCCAGAACTTACGCGACGAAAACGAGGAGGTCGTCGTCGCGGTCGTCTCGGGGGACCACGAGTCGATGGTGTCGGCCGATCGAGCGGTCGCCGAGCAACTGGACGACCTCATCGCCGAGTACGACCCGGAGTCGGCGGTCGTGGTGACCGACAGCGCGGAGGACGAACGGCTGATCCCGATCGTCGAGAGCCGCGTCCGGGTCGACTCCGTCGATCGAGTCGTCGTCCGGCAGGCCCGCGACATCGAATCGACCTACTACCTGCTCAAGCAGTTCCTCGCCGACGAGGAACTGCGACAGACCGTCCTCGTTCCGATCGGGTTGACCCTGCTGGTCTTCCCGCTGCTCGCGACGACGGTCGGCCCTGCACAGGGTGCGGCCGCGATCACCACCGTCATCGGCCTCTTCCTGCTCTACAAGGGGTTCAACGTCGACGAACTTCTGGCTCGAGCGGCCCGGCAGACCCAGGAGTCGCTGTACTCCGGGCAAGTGTCGGTCGTCACCTACGTCGTCGCCGCGGGACTGACGTTCGTCGGCCTGTTCGTCGGCGCGCTCAGCGTCTCGAACCTCGGGGAGACGCCGGGGGTGGTGATTCCGGCGACGCGGTTCGCCTTCGATAGCATTCCCTGGCTGGCGATGGCCGCGCTGACCGCCAGCGCCGGCCGACTGCTCGACGAGGCGATCGGTGACGAGCCGATCCGGAGTTCCTTTCTCAATCTCCCGTTTATCGTCCTCGCCGTCGCCCTGGTCGTCCGCGGGTTCTCGGCGTACTTCCTCGAGCAACAGGCGGTGATCGATCCCGTCGTCGTTCCCGCGAACGAGTTCGGCATCGTCTCCAACAAGCGGTTCGTGCTGGCCGCGGGCGAACGACTCGCCCTGTTCGTCGTCACCGCGATCCTCGTGAGCCTCGTCGGGGCGCGTGTTGCGGCCTCTCTTAGCGGCTCGAACGAGGCCGCCGAACGGGGCGACGGCGGTTCGGAGACGGCACTCGCCAACGGCGGGCAGGCGGACACGAACGGCGACCGCGAACCTGAGGCCGGAACCGACGCGATCCCGGAGCGGCGCGACCCCGAACTCACGGACGGGGGAGACGCGAACGCGAACCCAGGCAGCGGCGATCGAGATCGGTGACCCGTCCCTGACACGGTATTCATTTACCCGCGCCGAGCGACCACCGACTATGAGCGACGCAGACGGTGCGTGGGTGAGTCTCTTTTCGGGCGGCAAGGACTCCGCATGGGCGCTGTACCGCGCTCTCGAGGCGGGGCTGCCGGTCGAGCGGCTGGTCACTGTCCACCCCGCGGGCGACTCGTACATGTATCACGTTCCCGAAACGGAACTGGCCGCGCTGGCAGCCGAGAGCATCGGTATCGAACTGCTGGATGTCGAACCCGCGGACTTCGAGGCCGACGCGGCCACCGATTCGGGCGCACAGGGCGACGCCGAACTCGAGCCACTCGAGGCCGCGCTTGCGGAACTCGATCGCGATCTCGCGGACGGTATCGCCGGTCTCACGGCCGGAGCCGTCGAGAGCGAGTATCAGACGAGTCGCATTCGAGGGCTGTGTGATCGCCTCGACTGTGACCTGTTCGCTCCGCTCTGGCAGGAACCCCCACGTGACCTGGCCGACGCGATGCTCGCGGCCGGGTTCGAGATCGAAATCATTCAGGTCGCGGCCCACGGCCTCGACGAGTCGTGGCTCGGGCGAACGCTCGACCGGGACGCGATCGACGAACTCGAGACCCTCCACGAGGAGTACGGCGTCCACATTCTGGGCGAGGGCGGCGAGTTCGAGACGTTCGTCGTGGACGGACCGCACATGGACCGGCGGATCGCCCTCGAGTACGAGACGGAGTGGGCGGGGACGCGGGGACGGGTGCGGGTCACGAACGCACGACTGGAATAACGGCTCTCGCGGCGTTCGTCACGGCTTCCAGCGAGTCACGTCTGAGCAGATCGGCCGGCTCGAGCCGCTCTTCGAAGGAGCAGTTACCGGTCCGAGCCGTTGGTGATCGTCGTGTGGGCACCGATGAGCGCTCCCGCGAGGTCGAGCTCCTCGATGTGGGTCCCCTGATCGATGATCGAGCGCCGAATGTCGCCGTTGCGTACCGTCGCGTCCGGGAAGATGACCGTGTGCTCGAGATCGGTATCTGCCAGAGTTACGCCGTCCATGACGTGGACGTTCTCGCCGATCGTGGCGTCTTCGAGCGTCGCGGAGTCGGCGACCAGCGAGTCACCGTCCAGATGCCAGGCGACGGCGTCGAGGTAGCTCTCGGGAGTGCCGATATCGAACCACGCGCCCTCGAACGTGAAGGCGTAGGTATCTTCGCGGTTCTGGAGCCACTGGACGAACCAGCCGGGCTCGTCGGGGTTGTTGCCGTCCTCGAGATAGGTCGGGAGGAGGGACAGCGAATCCTGGGGGAACGCATAGCAGGCGATCGAAACGAGCGTGCTCTTCGGATCGTCGGGTTTCTCCTGGAAGTCGACGACGCGGTCGCCCTCGAGTTCGACGAGCCCGTAAGATGTCGCTTTCTCGCGGGAGCCCACGTCGTAGGCGGCGAGCGTGGGGGCCGCTCGTCGTTCGAATTCGTCGAGGAACTCGTCGATGTCGAAGCTGATCAGGTTGTCGCCAGCGATGACCAGCAGGTCGTCGTCGACGTTCTCGCGGTCGATCAGTTGGGCTAGGGCACCGACGACGCCGAACTTGTCGTCTTCCTCGGTCGTCTCTTCGATCGATAGCTGCGGCTTCTCGAACTCGCTGTCGGCGAGATGAGCCTCGAAGTCGGGCGCGAACCGCTCGTTCGTGCTGACGTAAACCTCCTCGATCCGGTCGTCAGCCTCGAGTTCCGAAAAGATTCGATCGATGACAGTCGACTCACCGATCGGGAGGAACATCTTGGGCCGATGCTTGGTAATTGGCCACATTCGCGTCGCGTACCCGCCTGCAAGGACGACGGCCTTCATGACCCTGACTTCATTTGGTGCCGGTAAGTTACTTGCCCTTTCAGTGGGCTCGTATCGCGATCCGGCCCGGTCGCCGAATCGCGACGCAGCTGTCGGACCAACGGACGTACTGCCGTGAGTATAAGTGCGAGACCCGCGTGACCCAACGTATGCGCCAGGCCGACGAAACGACGCGACAGAAGCTCGCCGACGCGCTCCGTGCCGAGCCGGCGACGCCGAGCGAACTCGCGACCCAGTTCGATCTCACGCCGCACGCGGTGGTCCGGCACGTCGAACACGTCTCCCAGTCGGTCGACGGAACGGACGAACGGCTGCTCGTCGCGCCGCCGACCTGTCGGGACTGCGGGTTCGACGACTACGACGACCTGTTGAACCTCCCCTCGCGATGTCCCGACTGTAAGAGCGAGTCCGTCGACGAGCCGACGTTTACCATCGAGTGAACCGGACGGTCATCGTCGACGGACTGTCAGCACCCTCGATTATTCAGTCTCCAATCCGATACTAATATTTATGGTGCAGGTGAGAACCCGATACGAACTCTCGAGCGAACGGCGGCGACGCGGTCGTTCGACGGCGACCGTCGTCCGTGTTCATCGCCGCGGCCGTTCGACTCGAGCCCTACGGAGCACATATGACTTCCAGATCCCACCCCGAGCGTGACTGCGTCGAGTCCGTACAGGCAGTGCTCGACTGGCTCGACGGGCACGACGGGGTCGACGCCTCGACCGAGTCGCTCGACGGCGCATTCGCTCTCCTGGCCGACCAGCGTCGCCGCCTGTTGCTTACCGTCATGCGGACCTACGGCGAGGAACTGACGCTGCCGGACGCGGCCGAGGAAGTCGCCGTCCGCGAAACGGGGCGCAAGGTGACGAACATCCCGGCCGAGCGGGTCAGAGAGGTGTATCTCTCACTCTACCACGACCACCTGCCGCGGCTCGTCGACGCCGGCCTGCTCGAGTACGATCAGGAGCGGGATCTGGTCGCCCCGGACGCGGTCTAGAACTCCACGTTCGAGGTCGACGCTCGGTCGAGATCGTCGCTCTCGAGCGGTCCAGGACCGACGAACTCGTAGTCCGCGTCGGTCAGGTAGACGTCGCCATCCGAGACGGTGATCTCGAGATCGGTGAGGTACGCTCCCTCGCAGGGGCCGAAGGTACAGCGTCCGGAGTCGGCCGCGAAGTACGCACCGTGGTTCGCACAGACGAGTTCACCGTCTCGCATCGGTGCACCCGAGCCCTTATCGAGTTTGATGTGCGTGAGATGCTGACAGTAGTTCAACCAACAGGCGATTCCGTCGGCGTTCGGGTCGTCACCGTCCGTCGTCGCCGTCCCGTCGGCGACGAGAATCGCTTCCCGTTCGTCGCCCGAGTCGTCGACGACACGAAAGAGGAACGTCGAGTCGTCTGGCACGTCCGCAAGCGCCGTGATCCGTCCTGCATTCATTACGCGCCGATTACCGGTCGGACATCCTGAACGTTACGACCGCCGCGAGCAACCGTCTGACTAACTTGCACCCCGTTTCCGACTTCCGCCACCGATGGACCCCCGTCTCATGTACCGATCCTATGGCTACACGAGGCGGGGGTCTCGGCTGTCGCGCATATCATCGAGGGCGCGTCACTCGTAGCACAGGTTCTCGACGCGGTCGTCGTACAGGCCTGCCAGCCGGTCCGTCACGGGACCGCCGCCGATCGCCCGTCCATCGAGCGTCGCGATCGGGCGTAGTTCCCAGGTTCGATTCGTGAGAAACGCTTCGTCAGCCTCGAGCACGTCGGCCGGCTCGTATCGCCCTTCGCGGACCGGCATCCCGGCCTCGCGAGCCAGTTCGAGCACGATATCGCGGGTGATCCCCGGCAACACCGGACCGTCGGTCGTCGGTGTGTGGATCACGTCGTCGCGGACGAAACACAGGTTGCTCGTCGCACCCTCGGCGATCCGGCCCTCGAGATCGCACAGCAGCGCCTCGTCGCTGTCGGCCGCGAGTTCGACGCGCGCGAGAATACCGTTCAGGTAGTTGTGGGTCTTGGCGGCGGCGGGGATCGACGCGTCCGGCACCCGTCGCGTCGCGACGGTTTCGACCGTCGCCGGGCCGTCCCAGACGGGGTCGCCCTCGAGTCCGCCCCGCGGCAGCGGTTTCACGTAGATTACGACCGTCGGCTCGACGTCGGGCTGGGGCGTGAGTTTTCCCGGCTGGACGCCGCGGGTGATCGAGAGCCGAACGTAGGCGTCGGCGAGGTCGTTCGCCGCGAGCGTCTCGTCGATCCGGCCGCGGAGGTCCGCAGCCGACAGCCCGTGCTCGAGCGAGAGCGCCTCGCAGGTGCGCTCGAGGCGCTCGAGATGGGCGTCCCACGCGAGGATCGTCCCGCCGTAGGCTCGCAGCGTCTCGAAGGCGGCGTCGCCGTAGCGAAAGCCCCGGTCGTCGACGCTGACGGTCGCCTCGCTGGCGGGGACGAGATCGCCGTCGACGTGGTAAATGTAGTCGTCGGTCATGGCGGTGGATCGTCTCGTCGTGGCACTCGGAGGTGTATGAAGGTGCTGTCTGCTCGAGATGGCTTCGATCCGGTCGTCGTTCTTCGCTTTCTCGAGTTGCCTCTCCGCTCGTGATTGCCGGTGTTTCATCGCCTGATTCGCGAAGTTGGCTGGCTCCGCGAGACGATCGTCGGTTGATAGACACACGCGTTTCGAATTGGATAGAGTGGAATAGGGCAGCTGAGAAGAATATGATCTTGAAGGGAAATATATATCTGATCAAATGACAATTGACCTGTAGATGAGTGTTCGGCTATGACGATTACAGAAGGAGATTATGAACAGTATCAGGAGACTGTTGATGGCTTTCACTCTCAACAAGTACCTGATTCCTGCCTCCCAACAGCGTTAAAAAATATCCTAGATGAATTTGCAGAACGCGCTGGCGAATCTGGGCTTGAATTTAGCCTTCGGCAACTAAACAATATTTGTGATTATAATAAAGGGATGGCATCAACTGCAGAATTTGTTCCAGAACGTCTCGAAGATAAGGTAGGAGATAATGGGTATACAGCAAAGGTGGCCATCAATCTTGACATGAGTGAATTGAGCAGCATAATCGACGGAGACAGTTCTTCCTATCCAATTGTTGAGTTAGATCCCTCTTATTTCGATACGATTGACGAATGGGACCCTAGACCAGGTGTTGATGGACGGAACTGGCCTCAC
This sequence comes from Natrinema pallidum, assembly GCF_005890195.1. Lineage (NCBI taxonomy): Archaea > Methanobacteriati > Methanobacteriota > Halobacteria > Halobacteriales > Natrialbaceae > Natrinema > Natrinema pallidum. Next base: position 2,925,696 of record NZ_CP040637.1, read on the forward strand.
ATTATCGTCCCATTTAAGGTCAATACTGACTCTGTTCTGTATCACGATCCATTTGACGAAATGATGGTTCGATCGTCATACGTTGATAATCCGAAATGCGAGATATCTATTGCCGAGTTTTATGATCTCTGGAGTGGACAGGCACAGTCAAGATGGACAATGTGGGTCCAAGAAAAGCCACAGACTACACTCGATCAAATTGCCGCAGGTGATTCTAGTGAGTAAATCGGAAGATCAACAGAGAAGTCCTCCATCAACAGGAGACCGACTTCGCTTCTCGAACATCAATGAACTCCAAAACCAAGGTGAAGCCTTACTCAAGCACCGATATGGCAGAGGGATTTATATCCAAAAGGTGGAGGAAATTGATGGCGGAAAGTACATCATCTCATTAGGAAACTCAGTCCCCAAGGACTTAAGTGACTCATTGGAAAAAGATGGAGTTATAAAGTTTCTGAGCTTCAGAAACATATATAATTTAGAAGCAGAGCCCACAAACAGCCACTATATAGTTGAGCTACCCGATCGAGAAGAAATCTATGAGGGGTTCCAAGAACGTCGTGAAAATATAGTCGATCAATTGGACTATTCTGTCGCTAAGAGCATCTATAAGAATGTACTTCACTTTGGAGAGGTAGAGAATCAACTTACTCCTATTCGGCAAATTCTACGATGGACCCATGAACGCGGTCCAGTTGCTGAAAGCCGAATTAATGCTAATCAGAATTCAAATCGAACTATTCGGTATTTGGAAGTTCTCGAGGAACTTGGATATATTCGCAGACAGGATGGTGAAGTTCACTCAGGGGAACGGATGGACTCAGGGGTCATACAGGATATATTAGATGATAGTAATGATGATATTGGTGTAGTTGAAGCACTTATGGGAGATCTCGTCCAGCGGGGATATCATACTCTCCGAGACAGGTGCGACCTTAGAATGCTAAGCCATTATCCTCAGTTTGCGGGGGCCTATTATTACGATGCCGTACAACGTGGTGATAGTGATCTTCATCTTGACATGGCTGCTGTTCGAGATAATCTGAATGATCAATATAACCGTGATTTTGGTGAATTATATATTGATGATAAGATGGCACAACTCTCGCAAGTTGATGTGATAGAAAAAGACGGTAACTATGTAACTGCAAACGATGAGGTGTTTTCAGAGGTTTCCCAGCAGATATCCATGGCGTGAAATATAATAAAACGCGACACTCAATCATCTGGCAATTATTTCACATTATCCGAATTGTTGTTTAGACTGACTGGATTAGTGAACCTCTGATCCAGTTGGAACTCTGGGACGAACCGCGGCCGTCGTTCCGTCTCTCGAGCCACCATCACCCAACCAGTCAATATCCTAACGTTCTTTAGGGTAGATTGCGTAACGCACAGACGCGCACGAAAGTGCGCAAGAGCCGGAGTGCACAGGACCAACCAAGCCCTCCGGCTCACACACGGCCCCCGCGTAGCGGGAGCAATCCACCATTGGCGTTGGCGAAATAAAGACCTGCCGACGTACCGCCGACCCAGTCGTAGCCGTCGCTGCATCTCTCGCTGGATTGTGTTCCGCTCCGTCGGGGCCTGTACACGGAGCTACACATGGTTTCGAACGTCACGATCCACTGCGACTGTGGTACTGACATCCACACAACGACCGACGAACCGACGAGGTGTCCGGACTGCGAGGCAGCGTTCGCACTGACCGTCGTCGAACTCCCCGAGACTCACGATGCATTCAGCACTCACAACGGCTCTCGATCGTATCGCGGCCCGTAAGGGCTGTGACCGAGCGGCGTTGCCGCCGCTGTACGACGCGATCGATCCCGAGGCGCTGGCCGCCGTCCTCGAGTCGGACGCGGACGTGACTGTCCGGTTCGAGTACGCGGGCTCCCGCGTCGTGATCGGTCCCGACTCCGACGAGGTGGTGGTGACCGATCCGGATCGGTAACCGGCACCGATCCGGCCGCTCGAGCGACGATTCCGGCGGCCCGATCACGCGTCGCCTCGAGCGGCGACCCGACGGAAGTTCTCGATCAGCCGCTTGCCAAGTGCGAGCGAGATCTCCTCGCCGCTCCCGTCCTCGCCGGCCGCGCCTGGGTCCGCCCGCGTGAGGATGCTCTCGGGATGGAACTGCACCCCGAGGTGCGGTTTCTCGCGGTGGCGGACCGCCATCAAAACGCCGCGCTCGTCGGTCGTTCGGGCGGTCTCCGCGAGCGTCGCGGGCAGGCCAGCGCGCTCGACCGACAGCGAGTGGTAGCGGCCGACCTGAAACGTCTCCGGGAGGCCGTCGAAGAGTCCCGTCCCGTCGTGAGTGATCGTCGACGGCTTCCCGTGGACGACCTCGGGGGCGTGGCCCACCGGCGCGCCGTTGGCCGCACACAGCGCCTGATGGCCGAGGCAGACGCCCAGAATCGGAAACTCGGTTTCCGCAAACAACGGGATCGAGATACCCGCTTCCTGTGGGGTACCCGGCCCGGGCGAGACGATGATCCCGGTCGGCTCGAGGTCGCGAACGCCCGCGAGATCGATCTCGTCGTTTCGCCGAACGAGCACCTCGTCCGCGACCTCGCCGACGTACTGGACGAGGTTGTACGCGAACGAATCGTAGTTGTCGATCACGAGTATCCGCTCGCTGCGGTCGCCGTCCGCGTTACTCACGCCGGTCACCTCCGGGTGCCGGCTCGAGTCCCAGATCGGCCCGCTTGCCGAGCGCGTCGTCGACCGCCGTGATGAGCGCGCGGGCCTTGTCGAGGGTCTCGTCGTACTCGCTACCGGGATCGGAGTCGTGGACGATCCCCGCACCGACCCGCAGGTGGTACTCGTCGGCGTGACGGACCAGCGTCCGGATGACGATATTGAGGGTGGCGCGGCCGTCGAAGCCAAAGATGCCGACGCTACCCGTGTAGGGGCCGCGCCGAGTCGCCTCGAGTTCGTCGATGAGCGCCATCGTCCGCGGTTTCGGCGCGCCGGTGATCGTGCCGCCGGGGAACGTCGCCGCGATGGCGTCGGCGAGCGACTCGTCCGAGCGCAGTCGCCCCGTCACGTTCGAGACCAGATGCATCACCTCGGAGTAACGGTCGATCCGTCGGTACTCCGCGACGTCGACGGAGCCGTACGCACAGACTTTCCCGAGATCGTTGCGCTCGAGATCGACCAGCATGGCGTGCTCGGCCCGCTCCTTCTCGTCGCCGAGCAGGTCCGCCTCGAGCGCGTCGTCGGCGGCGGGCGTCTCCCCGCGCGGTCGGGTGCCGGCGATGGGCTCCGTTCGGACGAAGTCGCCGTCGCGCTCGAGCAGCAGTTCGGGGCTCGCGCTCACCAGCGTTGCCGACCGGAACTCGAGCAGACAGGAGTAGGGGGCCGGGTTGACCCGTCGCAGGGCGTCGTAGGCGGCGACCGGATGGACCGCGGCGGGCGCGACCAGTCGCTGGGAGATGTTCGCCTGAAACGTGTCGCCGTCGCGGACGGACTCCTTGACTCGCCGCACCCGCTCGGCGAAGGCCGCCCGGCCGCACTCGCTCTCGAAGGTCGCCGTCGGGCTCGAGACCGGCGGCTCGCCGATTTCGGGATCACCGTCGCGGACGGCTCGCGCGAGTTCGAGCGCCCGCTCGCGGCCGCGCTCGTAGGTCGCCTCCAGGTCGGCGTCGGTGCCGACCTGCGGACAGGCCGTAATTCGCAGCGTCACCTCGCCGTCGGTCGGTTCCTCCCAGGCGACGAGTCGGTCGTAGACCGCGACCTCGAGACGCGGCAGTCCGCGGTCGTCGACGGCCGAGTCGGGCAACGCCTCGAGTTCGCGGGCGATATCGTACGAGAGCCAGCCGACGGCACCACAGGGGTAGGGCACGTCGCAGTCCCCGCGGGCGATCGAGTCGCCCGCCAGCAGTCCCTCGAGCGCGGCCAGCGTCGGCGACCCGTCGTCGTCGGGTCGCCGAACCGCGTCGGAACCGACGGTGAGCCGGTCGACGGGGTCCACGCCGAAGTAGCCCCAGCCGGGCTGCCCGCCGGTCGTCTCGAGGAACACGGCTCCGTCGGGTCCGTTGCGGGCCCGCCGATAGGCGAGAAACGGGTCGGCAACTGTCACGCGGACTTCGACTGGAACGCGACAGCCGGTGTGTGTCGTCGCACCGTCCGCCGCCGACGCGTCCCTGTCGCGGTCGCGAGCGGCGGCGCGAAACGCGTCCGGCGTCGTCACGACATGGGGATCGCTCATGGGTCTCGAGACGAAACGAGCGAGTAATCCTCTTGCGATTTCCGGGGTAGCGATCCCACGCCGAACGACGGAACGAACCGTGACCGCCAACGGCGTGCCGGTAAAGTGACGAGTACCGCAGAGTGAGACGAATCGGGAGTGGACTCGGGGTCGGTGGCAGGCCGTTACCTGACTTCGGCGCGGTCGATCCAGCCCTGAATGCGCTTTTCGGAGATGTCGGTCCGGTCGGCCAGTTCGGCGGCGTCCGCGTCGGCCAGTTCGCCGACGGTGTCGACGCCGGCACCGGCGAGACGGTCGGCGTAGGCCGGGCCGATTCCTTTGATCTCATCGACCGGTTCCTGGGTCGTCTCGTCGGGCTCGGTGGTATCTGCCGTGTCGTCGACCGACGGATCGGATGCGGTATCCTCGGCTGCGGCGTCGGCGTCACCGGCCGTCTCGGACTCTATCTCTGCCGTCTCCGCCGTTTGGGAGTCCGTCTCCGCGTCGTCGGTCGCGTCAGCGCCCGACTCTGATTCCGAGTCCGGTTCCGACTCCGCCTCACGTTCGGGTTCGGGTTCGGTATCGGGTTCCGCGTCCGTCTCGACGGGTTCCGATTCCGCGTCCGTCTCGACGGGTTCCGATTCCGCGTCGGCGTCGGGCTCGGCCTCCTCGATGGGCGATGGCTCCGCCGGCTCGGTGCCCTCCTCGGACTCCGTCGCCGACGCCGCACTCGAGTCGCTTGCGGCCGTTCGTGACGGCTCCGGGGTGATGCCGCCGGTCGCGGGTTCGGTTCGATCGGTGTCTCGTCCGTCGTCCGTCGACCCTTCCCGTTCGACCGTTACCCCGACCTCTCGAGCGCCTCCGCGCTCCGAGTCCGACTCGTCGAACCCCAACAGGGACTTCAGCTTTTGGAGGATTGCCATTATCTCGTGGTAGTCGGTTCCACCACTTAAATTCGCCTGATACTGACAGGGTTGCGACCGAGTCGCCGGCGCTACAGTCGCGAGCGCAGCGCTTCGTTCATTACGTCGACCGGTGCGTCCCGACCGGTCCAGATCTCGAAGGCTTCGACGCCCTGATAGAGCAGCATCCACGCGCCGTCGATCGTCGTCGCCCCGGCGTCGGCCGCATCCCGAAGCAGTCGCGTCTCGAGCGGGCTGTAGACCGCGTCGAGCACGGCGACCCCCTCGTGGAGCGCGTCCTCGGGCACCGGCGTCGCGTCCGCGTCCATCCCCACGCTGGTCGCGTTGACCAGCACGTCAGCGTCCGCCAGCAGTTCCTCGAGGGCCGCGAGCCCGTGGCCGGTCGCTCGGGGGACCGCCGCGGCCAGGTCGTGGGCCGTCGACTCGGTTCGATTGGCGACCGCGACCGTCGCGCCGGCATCGGCGAGGCCGAAGGCGATCGCTCGACCGGCCCCGCCGGCACCGACGACGACCGCCTGCTCGCCCTCGAGCGCGACGTCGTGCTCGCGAAGCGCGCGCAACGCGCCGATGGCGTCGGTGTTGTACCCCGTCGGTGGTCCCGAGCCGGAGAAATCGATCGTGTTGACCGCGCCGATCCTGGTCGCCAGGTCTTCGGGCGCGACGAGTTCGAGGGCCGCTTGCTTGAACGGGATCGTCACGTTTAGCCCTGCGATCCCGAGCGCGTCGGCCCCGCGGATCGCGTCCTCGATGTCGTCCGCCTCGGGCTCGAAGGTCGCGTAGCGTGCCTCGAGTCCGAGTTCGTCGTAGGCCGCCTCGTGCATCGGCGGCGATAGGGAGTGACCGACCGGGTTACCGAGCAGACCGTATACGTCCATAGCCATTGCTCTCTCACTCGTTTCGGCAGGGATATAATCGGTCTGGCTTCGGCAGGGTATCGCCTCCCGACCGGGGATCGTTTCGCGTCGCTTTTAGGCCGGAGTTGAGTAGCCGACGCCATGCTCTCCGGAACCCCGCTTTTCGTCCTCCTGTTGGCGGCCGGCATCGTCGCGCTGTACGGCGGTGCGGAGTTGCTGGTTGCGGGTGCGGGCCGACTGGCGCTCGGAATCGGTCTGCGGGCGGCGACCGTCGGCGTGACGGTGATCGCGTTCGCGACGACTGCACCGGAACTGTTCGTCTCGACGATCGGCGCGTTGAACGTCTCGACTGACATCGGTCTGGGTGCGGTCGTCGGCTCGAACATCGCGAACATCGGACTGGTACTCGGGATCGCCGCGCTGATCAAACCCCTGCCGATCGCGGACCGGGTCATGCGGCGACACGTCCCCACGATGGTGCTCGCGGCGATCCTCCTGGTCGGGCTGGGCGCGAACGGCCGGATCGGTCGCTTCGAAGGGGCGGTTTTCCTGCTCGTCCTCGCCGGGTTCACGGCCTTTCTGCTGTACTACGTCAACGCGGACCCCATGCCGTCGACGGACGATCCGGACGCGGGCGGCGGTGTCTCGCTGCGGGACGTTGCGCTCGTGATCGGCGGGCTGCTCGCGCTCGTCGTCGGGTCCCGGTGGCTCGTGGCCGGCGGAACCGGGCTCCTGTCGGCGCTTGGGGTATCGGACCTCGTCATCGGGCTGACGGTGCTCGCGCTCGGCACGTCGCTGCCGGAGCTGGCGGCATCGGTCGTCGGGGCCGTCCGCGGCGAGACGGAGTTCGCGATCGGCAACGTCGTTGGCTCGAACATCTACAATATCTTCGCGGTTCTCGGCATCGTGGCGCTGATCACGCCGATCGAGATCGAGCCGGCGACGCTCCGGTTCGAACTCCCGATCATGGTCGCCTTTACGCTCGTGCTGGTCGGGATGATGGCATACGGTCGTCGGCTCAGCCGGATCGACGGCGCGATCCTCGTCGCCGGCTACGCCGGGTTCGTCTACGCTCTCGTTCCCTGAGATGTCCCGTTCGACCGGCTCGACGGGAGCCGATCCGAGTCACATCGGCAGCGGCGTCCCGTCTCGAACGTCGCGGTCGTCGTGTGCGGCCGCGAGTCTGTCGAGACGCGGTCCGAGGTGGTCACGGAGGACCGAGACAAGCGGGTTCTCGCGGCCGTCGCCGGCCAGGGCACTCACCCGCGATTCCGCGTCGGAATCGGCCCCGTCGGTCGTCACGACCAGGGCTCGTTCGCGGTCGGCGAAGACGACGTGTCCGTGCTGTGTCGCCTCGAGCGGGAAGTTGAGCCAGTCGAACTGTGGCTCGCAGACGGCGGCGTCCGGAACCATCGAGCGGACGGTATCGCGGACCCGCGGTGACTGCGACCCGACGTAGACATCGACGCCCCGCTCGGCCGCGGCGTGCCACTGCTCGAGGCACTCCCGCTCGAGTCGACTGCCGTCCGGAACCGTCACGACCAGTTCCGCGTCGGCACCGGCGGCGATATCGCGCCCGCGAGCGTGGACCGGCCCCGCACCGATGATCGTCTCGCAGCCCTCCGCGTGAACGTGGTCTCCCTCGTGGTCCCCGTTTACGGCCGCCTCACCCGTCGCTGCGTTCGAGACGCTGTTATCGGCTGTCGATCCGCCGGACGATTCCCGAACCGCCGCGATGGGAACGGCGCTGTCGGCGAGCGGCCCCTCGAGCAGCCAGTCGCTCTCCCACTGCGGCGCGATCGTGACGAGTGCGGCTCGACCCGCCGCGTCGTCGTACGCGACGAGTCCGGCGTCGGACAGCGCGGGGAGGTGGTCGTGGGTGAGCGTCTCCGCGACGGGCAGCCACTCTTCCTCGGAGACGTCGACCAGTCGCATCCCGTCGCCGCCCTCCCGAGCGACGACCGCCGCGGCGAGAGTCGAGAGGGGAACGGCACCGCGGCGCGCCGCCAGCGAGGCACAGACGATTCGACGGCGCGGCCTCCGAAGAGCCTCGAGCGTCCGGTTCAGCGTCGTCTCGGCGGCGGGAAACGCCTCGCCCGTCGGGTCGTCGAGGAGCGTCCGGACCCACTCGGCCTCGAGGAGCGGGTGATCGGCGAGCGCGACCGTCGGCGCGTCCCCGTCGTCGATCCGAACCAGGACGCCGATGTCGACCAGTCGGGGGACGTGGGCGTGAACGAGGTCGGTCCGAGTCCGTGCACACTGTTCGTCGGTAACGATCGGCCGGTCACGTTCGGTGGTCGCCACCTCGGTCGCGAGCGCGGCGAGCGACATCGCCGCCGTCGTCGCTGGCGAACCGACCGCGGACGTGTCCCCGCGCTCGAGCAACGCGGCGAGGAGGTATCGACGCCGCGGCACCGCGAGCACGTCCAGCGCAGTTGATGTCGGTTCGGCATCCGGTGGAGAACTCATTGGCGGATAGGAGACGATGATCGGGGGAAAGAACTGTACCAGCATGCTCTGGTATCACCCAGTTGTCGTCTCGTTCCGTGCCCCGAAGTACGCCGAGAGGAGCTTCGCCTGTGCCACTCGGAGATGCTGGTGGAACGTCTGGCGGGCGATGTCGAGCCGATCGGCGATCTCGCTCGCGTCGCTGTTTCGCGTTGGCCACTCGAAGTAGCCGCCGTGATAGGCCGCCTCGAGAGCCAGTCGCTGTTTCTCGGTCAGGATCGATTCGACGGTCCGCCGGAAGTCGCCGTGTGTCCGGATCGGTCGCTCGATGGTTCGCTTCGAGACGAGTTCGGTATCGGGGTACGTCGACGTGATCGCCCCGACGAGGTCGCGCAGATCCGTGTCGAGGCTCACGTGAACTGTCAGCTCCGCGACGCCGTCGTGAACGACCTGTGACTGGAGGCGTGCGCCGTACTCTCCGAGGAGCCCGGCGACCGTCGCGTCGCGAACGACGACTTCCCAGTCGCTTTCGTCGTCGGCGGCGTCGATGAGTCGGAGTTCCGTGATCGAGGGGGTGTCCCGCGCGACCGCACGAATCGCGTCGGGATCGATATCGGAGACGGTGAGATAGTAGACGAACACCTCATCGGTCAGCGGTAGCACGTGATCGACCGAGAGGTCACAGCCGGCCCCATGGGAAAGCGCGATACAGCTGTCACCGACGTCGGTCGATTCGAACTCGAGTTCGACGACGGTGTCCAGATAGAGGAGTCGCCGGACAGCCATCGCGTTGATCGCGTGGCCGACGGTGCCGCCGAACTCCTGGAGGATCTCTCGTTCCCGATCGGCGAACGCCGACGGCTCGGCGGCGGCCACCACGAGCGCGCCGAAGGCGCGGTCGGTCGCGACGATCGGGACGACCGCCACCGATCCGTAGCCGCGCTCGCGGGCGTCGGCCCGCCACTCGTCGATCGGGCTCTCGTGGAGATGCCGGTATCGCTGTGTCGACCGGGTCTCGAACGGTGACACGCCGGGCGCGTCGGCCGGCGGCTCGACGAACGACGGGAGCACGCCGTCGACCGCGGTCGTGTCGATCCCCGCCCGTACCGTCGGTTCCCACGAGTAGCCTGCGGTACTCGCGGCGGGTTCGGTCCGCCCGATGGCCGCGAACCGGTAGGCGTCGGCGGCCGCGAACTCCTCGACGATCGCCTGCTCGATCTCGTCGCGAGTCTCGGCCGCGACCACGGTTTCGTCGATCGTCCGTACGATCGCGTTGAGCCGCTCGAGGCGCTCGAGTTCCCGCTCGCGGGCCTTGCGGTCGCTGATGTCCCGACCGGTACCGGTAAACCCCAGGACTGCGCCGTCGTCGTCGGTGATCCGTGCGCTGTTGAACTCGTAGGGAATCCGCCGGCCGTCTTTCGTAACGAGGTCCGCTTCGGCGGTGACGTACTCGTCGACCTCGAGCAGCCGTCGAATCGTCCCGGCGATCCGGTCCCGGTCCTCGGGGGCGACGAACTCGAGGGGCTCCATCTCGGCCAACTCCGCGTCGGTGTAGCCCGTCACCGCCCGCACCCGCTCGTTCCACTCGAGGTGGTTCTCGTCCGCATCGAACGCGTAGACGATGTCCGGCTGGGCCTCGAAGACGCTCTCGGCGAATGCCGTCTCTTCGCGGAGGGTGCGTTCGCGCTCGTAGTCTTCGGTGCGGTCGTGGACGAGCCAGACGTACCCCGCCAACTCGACCGGCCGGTCGACGGGGACGCCGATCTCGTCGTCCTCGCGGACCGGCGCGACTACCTCGTGAACCCGGATGCGGTCGCCGTCGTCCCGGAGACGCCACCCCTCGGTTTCGGCCGTCCCGTTCGATCGCGCTCGCTCGAGAACCCGTTCGGGCCGGTCGGATTCGCGTGCGTCCGGCGGAAAGAACGTCCGGTAGTGTGCCCCCACGATCGTCTCCGCGTCGTACCCGGTGAGTCGACGCGCACCGTCGTTCCACCGGTTCACGCGGCCGTCAGGGCCGAACGGTGCCACCGCACAGTCATCGACGAGCGTACTGAGTTCGTGGATCTCGAAGTGACGATCGGTTCGCCCGTCGACCCGGTTGCCGTCCGTTGCGTCACGGTCCGATCCGGTCGTCGAATCGGTTCGATCGGCCGGATCGTCGCTCATTGCTGCCACCCACTCACAATGGTGTCTGGTCACCACCCACATCCGAAAAAGCACGGGTCGTCTTCACCGGGGTCGTTTACGGCCGGCTCCGAACCGGCGACGTTAACGGCCCCACCGTCCGAGCACGGATATGACCTCGCTCGCGATCGTCGAAAGTCGCGCCGACCGCGCCTCGGAGCACATCTGTGACCGACTCCGCGAGCGCGCGGACTGGACGGAACGGACCGATGACACCCGGCCGGACGCCGCGGGCGGCGGCACCTATTACCGAACCGACCGGGCCGAACTCCGCTCGTTCGACGGGTTGCATATCGAACTCGAGCGCCCGGCCGATGCCTTCGACTGCGACCCGACGCTGCTCGTCTTCGCCTCCCGACACTCGGGCGACACCGGCCCGCTACTGACCGGTCACTTCACGGGGAACTTCGGCCCCGCCGAGTTCGGCGGCGAGCCCGACGCGCTTGCTGCGGCCGCCCCGAACGCCCTCGCTCACCTGCTCGAGGCCTTCGACGAGTACGCCCCAGCGGAGTACGAGGTCGGCATGGAAGGGACCCACCACGGCCCCACCGACGTGGGCTGTCCGTCGCTCTTTGCCGAACTCGGCAGCGGCGACGAGCAGTGGGACGACCCCGCCGGTGCCGACGCCGTCGCCCGTGCGATCCTCGCCCTCCGCGGCGTCGACCCACACTGCGACCGACTCGAGAGCGATACCCTCACGAGCCGTCGGAATCGCGATACGGTTCCGAGAAGGCAGGTCGTCGGCTTCGGCGGCAACCACTACGCCCCCCGGTTCGAGCGACTCGTCCGCGAAACCGACTGGGCGGTCGGCCACGTCGCCCCCGACTGGGCGCTCGAGGCGATGGACCATCCGACGGCCCATCGCGACGTCATCGAACGTGCCTTCGAGGCCAGCGACGCCGAGATCGCACTGCTCGACGGCGAGTGGCCGGTTCTCGAGGAAACCCTCGCGGACGTCGACTGTCGGGTCGTGGGCGAGACCTGGCTGCGCGAGGTCGACGACCGCCCGCTCGAACTCGTCGACACGGTCGAGGCTGCCCTCGGAGCCATCGAGGACGGCGTCCGCTTCGGCGACCGGCTCGCGGCGTCGATTACCGTCATCGACCTCCCGACGGCGCTTCTGGGGACCGCACAGGGGATCGATCCCGACCGCGTTCGGACGATCGTCGAGGCCCATACGGTGGCGTTTACCACCGAAAACGGCGGCAGCCGGGTCGGCTCGCGAGCGGCGGTCCCCGAAACCGACGCGACGGAAGCCGACGCGCACGAGCCGCGACGCACGATCGTTGCGGCACTGGCCACCGTGCTCGAGGCGAAGTACGACGCGGTGCGGGTCGAAGACGATACCGTCGTCGCCGAAGAGACGGCGTTCGACCCCGCGCTGGCTCGTCAGGTCGGCGTTCCGGAGGGGCCGAAGTTCGGTACTCTCGCCGACGGCGAGCCGGTCACCGTCGACGGGGAAACAGTCAGTCCCCAGAGGGTTCGGGCCGAGCGGACGGACCGATTCCCGATCTGAGCGGCTCGACCGGCAATAGTAAGCCGCTATTACTCGACTCACTCCCGCGAATACGGCGTTCTCCTCGACCGGACACGTAAGAACCGATTACGTTGTCAGACGGCTGGCTGACGTGTAGGGGAAAGGTAATTATGCTCCATTGTTTAGACAGGGCCAAGAATGGACTCTCTAATCGACGACGCGATCGACGAGGCCGAAACCGGGGAGGCCGCGGTCCCCGAGGACGCCGCGCCGCGGGACGGACAGCCGTCCGACGGCGACGGGTCGGCCGGCCGGCAGACAGGGACGATGACCGACGACGAACTCGAGGACGTCCTTCAGGACCTCCAGACCGACATTACGGTCGTCGGCTGTGGCGGTGCCGGCGGTAACACGGTCAACCGGATGCACGAGGAGGGCATCCACGGGGCGAAACTCGTCGCCGCCAACACCGACGTACAACACCTCGTCGAAATCGACGCCGACACCAAGATCCTGATGGGCGAAGAGAAGACCGGCGGCCGCGGTGCCGGCTCGCTCCCGCAGGTCGGCGAAGAAGCCGCCCTCGAGAGCCAGCAGGACATCTACGACGCCATCGACGGCTCCGACATGGTCTTCGTCACGGCCGGCCTCGGCGGCGGCACCGGCACCGGCTCCGCACCGGTCGTCGCCAAGGCCGCCCGCGAGGCCGGCGCGCTCACGATTTCGATCGTCACGACGCCGTTCACCGCCGAGGGCGAAGTTCGGCGAACCAACGCCGAAGCGGGGCTCGAGCGCCTGCGCGACGTAAGCGACACCGTGATCGTGGTCCCCAACGATCGCCTGCTCGATTCGGTCGGCAAACTGCCCGTCCGCCAGGCGTTCAAAGTTTCCGACGAGGTGTTGATGCGCTCGGTCAAGGGTATCACCGAACTCATCACGAAACCCGGCCTCGTCAATCTGGACTTCGCCGACGTTCGCACCGTCATGGAACGGGGCGGCGTCGCCATGATCGGCCTCGGCGAAGCCGACTCCGAAGCCAAGGCCGAGGACTCCGTCAAGACAGCACTGCGCTCACCCCTGCTCGATGTCGACATCTCCGGTGCGAGCTCCGCGCTGGTCAACGTCACCGGCGGCAACGACATGGCCATCGAGGAAGCCGAAGGCGTCGTCGAGGAGATCTACGACCGGATCGATCCCGACGCCCGCATCATCTGGGGGACGTCGATCGACGAGACCCTCGAGGGCAGCATGCGGACGATGATCGTCGTCACGGGCGTCGAGTCGCCCCAGATCTACGGTCGGCCGGACGGCGAGGACCCCGTCCAGCCCCAGACACCCGCACAGGGCGAAGACATCGACTTCGTCGAATAATCGAGCCCGTTCGCGTCGGCGATTCGAGTCCCAGATTCCGTTCGCGTTCGTTTCTCTCGGCCGGCGGCAGCGTCACGACAGCCGCCGCTGCGCTACACGTCGGACCCCGCTTAACAGATCGGCTTCGGATCGATGCCGAGATCGTCCAGCGAATCGGCGTACGCCCCGTACGCGATCTCGATCACGTCCTCGGCGACCGTCCGCGCCCGGTCCCAGTCGTCGCTGTCCGTACTGATGTCTCCGAGTCGCTGGGCTGCTCGGTCCCCCTGCGAAGCCGTTTCCTCCCGCAGTTCCCGGAAGCAGTCGGTGCGCTTCGTATCCCCTTCGTTCACGAAGAAACTGATCAACTGAAGGTGCGTCCGATCGGCGACCAGCGCTCGCCCGACGAGTCCGCCCAGCCGGGCCGTCGTTGCCTCGAGCGAGCGAAGCTTCGCGTGCATCGGCCCGGCGTCCCCCGCGCCGACCTCGTCGTCCGCAAGCATGGCCGTAATCCGATCGTAGTGGTCGCGTTCCTGATCGTGGTACTCGTCGAACAGCCGGCGGACGTCCTCGTTCGTCTCGTCGGTCGCCCACGCCTCGAGCGTCTCCATCGCGGCTCGTTCGCTCCTCGCAGCGGTTCTGAGAATCCGGTCTTCCGTCAGGTCGGCGTCGGTAAGCGCAACGAGGAGTTTCGACGAGCCGAGGCGGTCGAGTTCGACGGCCATCGATGCTTCGATCGATTGCTGGAAGTCGGTAGCGTCCATATCGGACCGACATTGCGAAGCGTGTTGAACGTTAGTGACTGTTCAGTCGACCACGACCATTACACGCCTCGAGCACGTACCGACGAGCATGACCGATCGGAGCGACGCCGCCGACGCAGCCGACGAGACGCCCTCCATCGCTCCCGACGAACTGTCCGAACGGCTGCAGTCCAGCGATCCCATGACCGTCCTCGACGTCCGTGACCGCGACGAGTTCGAACGCTGGCACCTCACTGGCGACGGGATCGAGGCCGTCCAGATCCCGCACATGAAGGTCGTCCAGGCCCAGGCTACCGGCGACGTAACCGATCTCGTAACCGATCTCGAGGAGCCGATCCTCGCGGTCTGCGGTCACGGCGAAGCGAGCGCTCACGCCGTCGACCTCCTCCGGGACGCGGGTCTCGATGCGGCCAACCTCGCTGGCGGGATGGACGCCTGGGCCGACCTGTATCGGGTCCGCGAACTCGATGTCGACGCACCCGCGCGAGTCCTGCAGTACGACCGCCCCTCGAGCGGCTGTCTCGCCTACGCGATCTATAGCGGCGGCGAAGCGGCGGTGATCGACCCGCTACGGGCGTTCGCCGACCGGTACGACGCCGACGCCACCGACCGAGACGCGGCGCTCACGTACGCGATCGACACTCACGTCCACGCCGACCACGTCAGCGGCGTTCGCACGCTCGCGGACCGGACCGACGCGACGGCGGTCGTCCCCGACGGCGCGACGGAGCGGGGCCTCACGTTCGACGCGATGACCGTCGGAGACGCCGCGGAACGCAGTTCCGCGAGCCCTGCGTCGCACACTCGGCAGGATGCCGTCGACGAACTGCGAATCGGTGATGTGACGTTGACCGTGCTGGCGACGCCGGGCCACACGACCGAATCGATCTCGCTTCGACTCGAGGGCGGCGATTCCCCGATCCTGTTTACCGGCGACACGCTGTTTCTCGAGGGGGTCGGCCGACCGGATCTGGAACGCGGCGACGACGGCGCGGCCGCTGCCGCCGGGCAGTTGTACGAGACGCTTCGGACCCGTCTCCTCGAGCACCCCGACGAGACGACGGTCGCGCCGGGCCATTACAGCGACGCCGCAGAACCGCGAGATGACGGGACGTATGCCGCTCGGCTCGGGACCCTCCGCGATCGACTCGACGCGCTCTCGATGGACGACGCCGCGTTCGTCGCTCACGCGACGAGCGAACTCCCGCCGCGGCCATCCAACTACGACCGCATCGTCGCAGCGAACCTGGGACTCGAGGACGTCGACGCGGACACGGCGTTCGAACTCGAACTCGGGCCGAACAATTGTGCGGTCGCGGACTGACGCGGCCGGCCCCTTCCCGGCCAGTGCCGGCGCACCCGCGACCTGTCAGTGTGCCGATACAGTTGGCCGGACCAGCTCAGTCGTCGGCGGCCGCGCCGTCGATCGCGCCGGTGGCTTCGAGATCGCCCTCGATACTCGGCGGATACTTCCCGCGGTCGAGTTTCAGGTCCGACTGTGGCCGCGCCATACAGGTCAGCGCGTAGTTCTCGGCCTCTTCGTCGGTCAGCCCGCGGGCGGCGGGCTGGGTGACTTCTCCGTCGATGATCTCGGCCGAACACGCCAGACACATCCCGACTCGGCAGGAGTACTCCTGGGCGATGCCCTCCTCGAGACACCGGCTCAGGATCGTTTCCGTGTCGGAGCAGGTGATCGTCTCACCCGTCCCGACGAACTCGATGGTGTACTCTGTCATACCTCTCGGTACGACTGACCTCCCTAAAACGTTTTATGTGCCGGCGGACGCCGGCGTCGCCTGGCTCCGTCCCACCACGGGAAGCGGCTAGATTTCCCGAACGAAATCCTCCGCGATCCACCAGTCGTCGTCTAGCTTGTGCCAGTCGACCTTGTAGACCTCCGTTCCGCCGTCGTCGGCGATCGCCTGAACGTATCCCGCCCAGGAGCGATTGATCTCCGTCCAATCACCGCTTCTGTCGCTGGTCTCCCAACCGGGAGCGTACCCGAAGTCACCCCAGGCCTGCACTTGATCTCCCACGTCGATCCAATCGGACGCACTGGCCGTACCGACCGCGGCGACCGTACCGACACCCGCAGCGACCGTCGCGGCGGACGTTTTCAGCACGTTTCGTCGAGACCGTCCGTCGTCGTTTCCAGGCATTACATCGGAGTAGTGAACGGTGCCACACATAAATTTAATCTAGCATATATTACGAATGTGATCTGTATCGCATTGGTGAACCCGTGGGCCACGGCTATGAGCGAAAAGACAGCCGCACCACAACGCCGCGCTTGCTCCGAACCGGGTACCGTCGCGGTCGACGCGACACTACCGCGGACCGACCATAAAACGTTTTCTTACCACGGCCTCCACACAGTTGATATGAGTACGCAGGAGCAGTCGGCCGCCACGACGCCGAAGACTCAGTCGCCGGACGCGGTCGTCGTCGGGGCCGGAACGGCAGGGTGCTACGCCGCAGCGACCATCGCACGAGCGGGGTACGAGGTCGTCATCCTCGAGCGAAAGGACGAGCAGGAAGCGGGCCACATCGCCTGCGGCGACGCCCTGAAGGGTGCCGATGCCTTCCCCGAAGCGATCCCGAAGTCGAAACTCGAGCCGGCCTTTACCAACACGGACGTCGATCACGGCCGCTTCGAGATTCCCCAGGAGGACACCGTTCTCGAGATTCCGGTTCCCGGCGAACTCGCCGTCATCGACCGCTGGGAGTACGGCCGACGGATCATCGACGGGGCCGAGGATGTCGGCGTCGAGTTCCGATACGATACCGTCGTTACAAACGTCGTCCAGAACGACGACGGTCGCGTCACGGGCGTCGAGGCGATCCGGAAGGGTGACCCGATCACGTACGAGGCCGACATCGTCATCGACGCCGCCGGCTCGCTGTCGGTGCTACAGGACAACGTCGATTTCTCGGCGTCGACGTTCGACACCAACGTCGATTACAGCCACTTCTGTTCGGCCTACCGGGAAATCGTCGAGGTCGAGGAGCCGGTCGAGTGGGACGACGCCCTCGTCTTCAAGCCGACCGAGCGCGCTGCGGGCTACCTCTGGTACTTCCCGCGAACGGACACCGAGATCAACGCCGGCCTTGGCTTCCAGATGACCGAGGAGCCGATGCAGCTGGTCGACGACCTCAAACGCGACCTCGAGACCCGCCCCGAGTTCGACGGCGCAACCGTCGAGGACAAACTCGGCGCGGCGCTGCCGACCCGGCGACCGTACGATTCCGCCGTCCATCCGGGGTACATGGCCATCGGCGACGCCGCCGGCCACGTCAACCCCACCACCGGCGGCGGCATCGCCGGGGCCGCCTACGGCGGCAAGTACGCCGCCGAGCGCGCCATCGAAGCCCTCGAGACGGACGACTACGGCGAGGACGTCCTCTGGGAGTACAACGAGAAGGTGATGGAGCACTTCGGCGCACGCTACGCCGCGCTGGACGTCTACAACATCCTCTCGACGGCCGTCGACGTCGACGACCTGATGGGCTTACTCGCCGCGATGCCCGGCGACAAGCTCGCCGAGGCGCTGTACTCGGGCAGTACGGACATCGGACTCAAGCTCAAACTCGAGGCGCTGGTCAAGAGCCGCGGCCACTGGGGAACGATCTGGAACCTCTACAAGACCAAGCGCCGGGCCGACGAACTGCTCTCTCACTACGAGAACTATCCGACCAGCCCCGCGGGACTGGGGGCCTGGCAGGACCGCCGCGACGAACTGATGGAGAAAGTCTACGAGACGACCGGGGCCGACCCCAAGTACTAGAACCGGAATTTTACGCTGCGGTCTGTCGCGCTGGCGGCTTCGCCACACAGCGTGACGTTCCTCGGTAAAATTTCGACCAAAAGCACTCCTCCTTCCCCTCCATTCACTTCGTTCATTCCGGGTCAGTCGTCGGCCCGCTCGTTCGCTTCGCTCACTCGCGGTTGGGTACTGGGCAACTGCCTGCCCTTCCCCGCTGAGCGGAAACTTCGTTTCCGCGATGCTCGGAAGAGTTTGCTCTAGGGGCGCGGACTCCTCGCGATGCTCGGCACCCGCTTCCGGCCACTCCCGCTCGAAATCAGTCGGAACCGTGTCGATCAGGATCGTCGACGGCTAATTTGCTCGATCGACCCCGCGAGGACGTCGATCCCGTGACCGATGCTGGCCTCGTCGACGTCGAACGTCGCGGTGTGGTGGCCGGTCGGGTGGTCGGTTCCGACGCCGACGTAGCAGGCCGTCCCGCCGTTTTCCTGCACTGCCTTCATTAGGAATGTCGCGTCCTCGCTGCCGCCGAGTTCGTCGCGCTCGAGCACTCGCTCGACGCCCGCCGTCTGGCCCGCCACGTCGGCGACGATCGAGGCGAGTTCCCCGTCGCTGGTCGCGCTGGGGGCCTCCGCGCCGGTCTCGAACGAGACCGTACAGTCGTGCATCTCGGCGGCGCTCCGAAGGACCCGCCGGGACCGGCGTTTCATGTACTCCATCAGTTCGGTCGTTTCGCCGCGCACTTCGGCGACGACCCGCGCGTCGCCCGGGATGACGTTGGCGGCGCTGCCACCCTCGACGACGCCCACGTTGACCCGCGTCGCGCCGTCGTTGTGCCGGGGAATGCCGTAGAGGTTCTGGACGGCCGTCGCCATCGCCTGAACGGCGTTGCGACCCTGTTCAGGGTGTCCGCCCGCGTGGGCCGGTTCGCCGGTGAACGCCGCGTGGATGTGTGAGACAGCCAGAAAGCCGTCGATACCGGCGACGATCTCGCCGGTCGGATGATCGAGCCCGATATGGACCGCGAGCAAGGCGTCGACGTCTTGGATGTGATCGCTTTCGGCCATCGACTTGCCGCCGCCGACGACCTCCTCGGCGGGCTGGAAGAAGACTTTGAGCGTTCCCGCGAAGTCGCTCTCGGCGATGCGCTCGAGCACGCCGACCCCGATCGTCGCGTGGGCGTCGTGGCCGCAGGCGTGCATCGCGCCCTCGTGTTCGGACCGAAAGCCGTCGGCGACGGGCGCGTGGTCCGGCGCGTCTGACTCCCGCTGCGGGAGACCGTCGATGTCGACCCGCAGCCCGACGGTCGGCCCCGCGCCGCGCTCGAGGACGGCGACGGCACCCGTGTAGCCGCCCGCGAGCCGCTCGAGGATCGCTTCGTCGACGCCTGCCTCCCGTGCCCGGTCGTACCAGCGGGTCAGCTCAGCGTCGTCGGGGACCGCCATTCGGTGGTCGCCCGCGATGGCCTCGGGGCCGACGTGGAGCTCGGCGAGGTCGTCGCCGAGTCGGGACTCGAGTTCGGTGACGATCCGTGCAGTCGTATAGAATTCGCGCCAGGCGGGTTCGGGTCTCCGGTGCAGGGCTCGGCGCAACGAGACGAGGTCGTCTGCGGTCATATGCTGCCCTCGTCGGGAACGGTACAAAGCCCTGTCGACGGTCTGGCACGTACTGATAAACCCAGTCAGTTCCCGCGGCCCGCGCCGTGGATCTGCTCGACCTCGGCCTCGATGTGGACCGAGTCGGGAAAGCTCTGCGAGGCGATATTGCGTGCGAGGCTGTCGTGGCCGTGAATCTCGAGTTCGCGGGTGAAAACGGTGTACTGCCACGACGAGAAGTGGCGGTCGTCGTCGGCGTGGAGCCGACAGCGCTGGGGCACCGAGAACGTCTCGGGCGGGTGGGAGTGCGGGCCTTTCAGCGCGGCCCCCTTCCGTTCGGCGTTGGCTTTGATGTCGTCGACGATACTATCGAGGGCGGCCCGATCGCCGCTCTGGAGGGTGAGACGGGTGACGAAGGTCATGGCTGGTACTGTCGCATACGTCCACGGTGGGCGCGTAAAAACTTGCTGAGATGGCTCCCGCCGTGCCACCGGGCCACGACCGCGGTCGACATACTGTCAGTTACTTCATACTCGGGCGCGGAATCAGTGTTCGTTGGACGAACAGTCCGATATTCTCTTAACGTCGCACCTATTAGCTCACTTAATGGCAGTCGAAGCTACGAGCGCAGGCGCGATCCTCTTCCGCGATACGCGGGGCCGGCGCGAGTATCTTCTACTCAAGAGCCGCCCAGGCGATTGGGAGTTTCCCAAGGGCGGTGTCGAAGGAGATGAAGAACTACAGCAGACGGCGATCCGCGAAGTAACGGAAGAGGCAGGTATCGAACAGTTCCGACTACTCGACGGCTTTCGCAAGGACTACGACTACGTCTTCGAGGCGAACGGCAAGACGATCCACAAGACCGTTCATCTCTTCATCGCGAAGTCGTTCGAGGCCAGCGCGGAACTCTCAAACGAACACCGAGATCTCCAGTGGCGCGATTACGAACAGGCGGTCAACACCGTCACGCAGGACGGTCCCCGGGAGATCCTCGAGGACGCCCACGACTTCCTCGACGAGCGCGAGGAGGAGGACGACGACGACGAAGCGTAGTCGAGCACGACGACCGTCAGCGTCGGTTCCGACAGGACGGTCCCGTGCCGTAGACACACCGTGTGGGAGAGGTCGCGTTTCACACCCGGCGATCGGCCGGCAGCACCGCTGCCGTCGCGTTCACGTTGATCGGTGTCGGCCGATCGAATAGCGTTTTTGGGCTCGCGTTCCAACGCCCCGCCGTGGACCCACACACTGCCGAGTTCGGGTTCGAACTCCGAACCTGTCGGTGGGCCGAACGCGAGTGGCCGCCAGGGGCGGACCCCGCCGGCGATAGCTACGCGATCGTCGTCGCCCGCCAACTCGGGACGAAGCGCCGCCGCTGGGATACTATCGTCCTCGAGTGTGACCCCGTAGCCCTCCGCCAACGGGCCGCCTTCGGCCGCGAGCGACTCGACGGCGACCTCCGCCACGTGGTCCGAAACGCTCCGGCGGAGTGGACCTACTATCGCGACGCGCTTCCCCACCCCGGCTACCCGTGGCGGTACGTCCGCGAGGCGATCCACCGCGCCGCCGATCGCGGCATCCTCGAGACCCGCAAGAACGGGACTCGAATCGAAATCAGACGCAAGTGGGCCTATCCGGACTGGCTCGAGCGGATCGTCGCGATCGAGAACAAGCCGGACTTAGACGCCAGCGCCGCCCGCACACTCGCCTCGCAACTCGAGTACGACGTCGCCGTCGGCCTGGCCGACGAGGTCTGGGTCGCGACCGAGACGACGGGCGAGCGCGTCGAACCCGCCATTTTCGAGGACCTGCCGGTCGAGGCTGGCATCCTCGCGCTCGCGCCCGACGACCTGACCGCCGAGGTCGCGTGGCACCCCCGCTCGCTCGCGGTCGACAAGCCGGGGACTCGAATCCTCGAGCGGCCCGACGGCGGCGAGCGTGACGACTCGGCCGCCCGCTTCGAGTACGCCGATCCCGAGTGGAAAATCGATAAACGGCTCGGGATCGCCGAGCGCGCCTACGAACGCGGCTGGCGCTCGTTCGCCAACACGATGCGTCCCGACTGTCGCCACTTCCAGTTGCGCGCTCGAGACGCGACGCAGGCGCTGCCGTACTGCGCCGCCATGAGCCGGTGCCAGACGGCCGCCGAGTGTGCCGGCTCCTGTGACGAGTTCGAACCCGAGCCGCCGGTCTGGCGTACCCGCGGCTGGCCGATCGAAGGCGGCCCCGGAAAACGGTTACAGCAACTCCTCGCGGACCGCCGGCGGCGACGGCGGCCGGGACTATAGCGTCGCTCCCGGCGGCGGCATCAGTCCGAAACGGCGACCTCGAGATCCTCGCGCTCGACCGCCAGCCGGAACGTGGGGACGGTGCGGTACTCGACCTCGACGACGCCCTTCCGGCGCAGACTCTGAAGCCCCGACCGGACGGCTTCGGCCTCGGGATCGATATCGTACTCCGCCCGGAGCTTGTGGAGCACCGAAACGACGCTCTCGGTGCGGTCCGTCGGCCCCGCCATCACCGCGACGATCCGCGTCTGTAACTCGGGCACGCGGATCTTGGAGGGGACGCCGTCGCCCTCGGGATCGCTCTCGATGCCCGGCTCGACGTCGACCAGGTCGGCCGCCGCCGCGGTCGCACGGATCAGGCTGTTGTCGTCCCGGAAGTAGTAGTCGCCGAGTTCGTCCTCGAGGTACTGGTGGACCTCGCTGCCGCTTTCCATCCCCCACCGCTCCTGGAGTTCGGAATTCTTCGTCGGCTGTAGCTCCACCACGTCCGCCAACCGGTCCTGGGCCTCCTCCGAGAGCGTCATGGTGGAACCGTATGGTGATCCGGTACTTTTGCGTTGCGTCCCGCCGCGGGCCCCGGGCCCGCGTCCGTTCGCGCACGCCCGCCGTCAAACTCAGCCGGATCGAACCCGTCCTGGCTGACCTCGAGTCGGAACGCAACAACGGCCTGCCACGAGCGGCCGTCGGCGGGCCCTCCCACTCCGCGGGCGAGGGATAGCGCTCGAGCGACCGCGGCGGGCCGAGGGGCGGCCCCAAACGGGTGCCTTAAGTCGCTCGCCCTCCGTAGCCCGGACAACGATGGAATTCTGCGACGAATGCGGTTCGATGATGAAAGCCGAGGACGGTCTCTGGGAGTGTGGCAGTTGCGGCTATACGGAGCCGAAAGGCGACGCCGACCAGTACATCGTCACCGACGATCAGGAGGCCAGCGAAATCATCGAGTCGTCCGGCGAGACATCGTTGCCCGAAACCGACGCCATCTGTCCCGAATGTGGCAACGACCGCGCCCACTGGTACATGCAACAGATCCGGTCGGCCGACGAGTCCGAGACACGCTTTTTCATCTGTACCGAGTGCGAACACAAGTGGCGCGAGGACGACAACTAGAACCGAACTTTTGCGCTGCGGGCGCGGCTTCGCCGCGCCCTCGGCAAAACTTCGATGAAAAGCACTCCTCCCTCCCCTGGCTCGCGGCCTTCGGCCGCTCGCCTCGACGCGGCGCTTCGCGCCGCGCTCTCCGGGTCAGTCGTCGGCCCGCTCGCTCGTTTCACTCGCTCGCGGTCAGTGTTGGGTGACGGCCTGCCCTCCCCCGAGTCGCGGGCTCCTCGCGTTGCTCGGAGCCCGCTCTCGGCCATCGCTCTCGCGAGTTGAAGACAGGTTTGAGGAAAGAAGATCGCCCTATTCGTTGCGCGCGATCGTCAGATAGCCGGTATGCCCGACGGGTGCGGTCGTCGGCCGCGACCCACGGTCGTCGAACTGCATCTCGCGCTGGATCGTCTCGCGGGTCGTGACGTTTGCGAGGCCGACCTCGCGGGCCGTCCGTGCGACCTCGCGGGTCGACTCGATGAAGGGGCTGTAGACCGCGACGAAGCCGCCGTCGACCAGCAGGTCCGGGGCGTGTTCGACCATCGCGGGCGCGTCGGCCGTATCGAGGGTCATAACGTCGAACGACGACGGCTCGAGGGCGTCGACCTCGTCGGTCACGTCGCCGGTCCGGACGTCGACGGCGTCGGCCACGCCGCCAAGCGCCATGTTCTCGCGGGCCACGTCGGCGAACTCGGCGTCCTGCTCGTAGGTCACGACTTCGGCACCGGCCCGAGCCAGCAGGGCCGCGAGGACGCCGGTTCCGGTACCGGCGTCGAGGACCCGATCGCCGCCGGCGATGCCGGTCTCGCCGATGACGAGCCCGATGTCGCGGGGCACCATCGGCGCGCCGGTCCGCTCGAAGTGATGGAAGAGGTCCGGGCCGCGCAACCGGCGCACCTGAAACTCATCGCCCAGATGCGTTTCGATGGTGTCGCCCGACTGCACGTCCGTGGGGACCTCGAGCACGCCGAGGTCGGTTCCCTGTTCGCCGCCGGGTTCGACGAGATACTCGCGGTCCCCGCGAACGAGCAGCACCGGGACGCGGTTGCTCTCGCCCTCGGTTCCGGCGTCCTCGCTGTCGTCTTCGATATCGTCGCCGCTCACGCGAGTCACTCGAGGGACTCGATCGCCGCGGCGAGGTCGCCGCCGTTGTCCTCGAGCGCCGCGCGGGCCTCGTCCTCGCTGACGCCGGCACGCGTCGCGACGAGGTCGATATCATCGTCGGGGATCGACGAACCGGCGTCGGAGTCGTCCGCACCGCCGGCGCTGCCGCCGGCCGAGCCGGCCTCGACTTCCGCGGGCGAGCCGATGACCTGGTAGGTCTCCTGGCCGCGGGCGTCCATCTTCGTGACTTCGGCGTCGTCGAAGACGAGGTCGTACTCGTCGGTCCGGATAATGACTTCCTCGGCGTCGATGTCCTCGACATCGATGCCCATCTGTTCCATCATCTGTTCCATCTTGCGCGGGTTGAGTCCGCCGCCGCCTCCTCCAAACATACTCGACACGTGGCCACGGGTGACCTTTTAGTTTGTCGTTCGCCCGAGAGTGGGGACGGGCTCCCGGCCGTCAGTGTCGGCGACCGCAGGACGACTCGAGGTCGCGCCGCCGATCGTACAGCAGCCCGTCTCAGGCGTCGTCCGGCCGCGAGTAGTCCGGATCGAACAACTGTGCCGACGTCGGTTCGGGATCGCCTTCGGTGAGGTTGTACTCGGCGAAGTCCTCGACGCCGGCCTCGCGGAGGAAGTCCTCGTCGTAGACGCGGTTCCCGGTGAACTCGGCTGGGTCGCGGGCCAGAATCTCGAGGACCGTATCCGAGACGATGTCGGGCGTGCGCCAGTCGTCTTCGGTCCCCATCTCGAAGTACCGGGTCGCGCGCGTGTCGATCGCGGTGACCGGCCAGAAGGTGTTACAGCCGATCTCGTCGTCGGCCAGTTCCTGTGCCATCGACAGCGTCACGAACGACATCCCCATCTTCGACCAGGAGTAGGCGGCCGATCCCGGGGCGCGGTCGAGTTCGACCGGCGGCGCGTTCGTCAGGATCCAGGCGTCTTCCTCGACGCCCTTGAGGTGGTCGATGAACGCCCGCGAGACGAGGTAGGTGCCGCGCACGTTGACCTCGTTCAGGAGGTCGTAGCGACTTGCCGGTAGGTCCTCGACCGCTCCCATCTGGATGGCCGAGGCGTTGTTGATGACGATATTGATCTCGCCCATCTCGTCGATCGCTTCCTCGACGGCCGCCTCGATGGCGTCCTCGTCGCGCACGTCCAACTGGATCGCGTGCGTCTCGACGCCCGTCTCGGCGCACTCCTCGGCGGTCTTGTGGATCGTTCCTTCAAGGTCCGAGTCCGAGTCGTCGACGGTCTTCCCCGTCGAAACGATGTCACAGCCGCGTTCGGCGAGCGCGAGCGCGAGTTGCTTTCCGATTCCGCGCGTGGTACCCGTTATAAACGCGGCCTGTCCGCTCAGATCTGGTTTCTGTGGCATTCGTGATTGATACACACTCCCGCGCCCCTAATAGTCCATTCAAACTCCCGGACCGCCGATCGACGTTTTCAATCCCCGCCGGCGCGTGGGTGAGCGTAATGGCCGACGAACTCGACGCCCTTCTCGAGGCCCTCGAATTGAAAGACGAGCGCCGGACCGGATGGGTCCTCCGCGGGATCGAATCCCCGGAGTCGGTTGCAGCCCACACGTGGGGCGTGGCGACGCTGTGTCTGTGCTACGCCGACCGTGCCGACAATGTGGACCGGGACCGCGCGGTATCGATGGCGCTGGTCCACGATCTCGGGGAAGCGCGGACGGGCGACGTTGCGACGCGCGCCGAAGACGGCAATCAGCGGGTCGACGCCGAGGAGAAAGTCGCCCGCGAGCGGGACGCGATCACGGATCTGCTCGAGCCGTTCGACCGCAACGACGAGTTCCGGTCGCTCTGGCAGGCGTACGAGGCCCGTGAGACCCCGACGGCGCGGTTCGTCAAGGACATGGACCTGATCGACAACTGTCTGCAGGCACTCAAATACGAGCGCGAGGAACGGTACGACGAGACCGATCGCAACGAGGCGTTCGACGAGTACGAGAACCTCGACGAGTTCTTCGCGACGGCCGCGCCCCGACTTCGAACGCCGATCGGCGAACGGCTGTTCGAGGCGATCAAGACGCGGTACGAGTGTGAGATCGGCCGGGAGTGTCAGCTGTAGCGGGCCGGCGACCGCCCGTTTACGTCTCGGCGGGTGCGCCCTCGCGCACGTTGACCGCCATCCCCGTCTCGAAGTCCCGGATCGCGCCGGCGTCGAGCCGTGCCGTCCCGACCGCGAGCAACTCGCCGCGCTCGTGGACGACCAGTACCTCGTCGCCCGGCCGGATCTCGTCGCCGACCGCGAGGACGAACTTCGTGAACACGTTCTTTTCCTCGCGGACGAAGGGCTCGCTCTCGTCGTCGACGACGACGCGGTAGGCGGGTTCGGCGAGCGCGTCGGCGAGCCGGCGACCGCCCTCGAGGCCCAGCGTGAACCGGCCGTCGATGCCGAAGGAGACGATCCGGCCGTCGTCGGCGTGAATCTGCTGTGGTCGGCCCGACGACGTCCGTTTGACCGTCAGCGATTCGGCGGGCGGGAACAGTGCTGTGCCCGCGCCCGCTCCGAACTGGTAGTCCGCGATCGTTCGGAGCTGGGGCAGTCCCGCGCTCCCGTCTGTTGACTCGCTCATTGACCGGGCTTCGAGGCGGCGGGTCGAAAGCCCTTCGACCTGACTGCGCGGGTCGCTCTCGGCGTCCCCGCGGTGGGGTCTCGTCGGTGCCCACGGACGACACTCCCGCCCGGCCGTCCCGCCGAACAACGACCTCCCAACCGGAAGAGAATGGTGACGCTTATACTAACCGATACGGTACGTCCGCTATCACATGGACGTCACGCAAATCGGGCTCGGGGCCACCCTGTTCGTCATCGGTTCCCTGACGCTCGCCGGCCCCGCTACGCTCGTCACGGGGCCGTTCGTCTATCTCTTGACGGGCGCGACCCTGCTCGTCACGGCGTACGCACTGGTGATCGGCCTCTGGCAGCGCCGGCCACCGAACTCGAGTACCCAGTGACTCGACGTCCACCGCCCGAGACGCGGGTCGGTAGCCGCACCGATCTCAGAGCAGGAACGTCTCGTGGCGGTCGCCGAGGTCGAGGAACGAATCGGAGGCCTCGATGAGCTCCTCGGCCGTCGAGGACTCGAAGGCCATGACTTCCACGCGGACGCCCTCGTGGCGCAGGTGTGAACACAGCCGCGAGAAGTCGCCGTCGCCCGTACAGAGGACGATCGTGTCCACGTGATTCGCGAGCGTGACCGCGTCCAGGCTCATTCCGACGTCCCAATCGGCCTTCTTGGAGCCGTCCGCGAAGGTCTTGATGGCCTTGATCTTCGGCTCGAAACCGATATCGATCAGCGCCTCGAAGAAACTCTCTTCCTCCGGCGAGTCGGCACGGATGACGTAGGCGATCGCGCGCGTGAGTTGCCGATCTTGAACGGCCTTCTCGAGCAGCGCGGAGTAGTCGATGTTCCGGCTGTGGAGGCTTTGTGCGGTGTGATAGAGGTTCTGCGCATCGACGAGGACGGCGACGCGCTGACCGGGATGAATTTCAGTCATATACTAGCATGTCGCGGGCGGCCATAAAAAATCGCGGCGTTCGATCTTCCGAGACCCGCCCCCTGGGGGCGGCGCTTAGCTTCGGAGTTTCTGGATGCGCTTTTCGGTCGGCGGGTGCGTCGCGAACAGCGTCTGCAGAAGTCCGTTCTCCGAATTGAAGATACACAGCGCGCTTACGCTGTCGTCGACCTGTGATTCGCGACCCTGCGCTCCCTGTGAGATCTTCTCGAGGGCGCGGGCCAGCGGGTCGCCGCTCCCGATGTACTGGCGTGCGTCCTCGTCGGCGACGTACTCGCGGTACCGCGAGATGGCCAACACGAAGACCATCACGAGCATCTGGGCGATGTTCGAGATGACCATTCCGACGATGAAACTCCCGATGTTGCGCTCGCCGCCCATCATGTAGACCATGTAGGCGACCCAGCCGACCATCATGGCGATGGAACTGCCCAACACCATGGCGACGACGTCGCGGTTTTTGATGTGGGCGAGTTCGTGGGCGATCACGCCCTCGAGTTCGTCGCGCTGGAGGAGGCGGATGAGTTCCGTCGAGACGACGACGACGCCGTTGCCCTTGCGACCGGTCGCGAAGGCGTTGGGGACGCCCATATCCATGACCATCAGTTTGGGCTTTTTAATGCCCATATCCCGACAGAGCGAGTCGACTGTCCGATGGATATCCTGATACTGGCCGTCCTCGGGCATCGGCTCGGCCCGTCTGGTCGCGGACCAGGTCCCGATCTTGTACTGGATAACCGGCAACACGAGCAGTCCCAGGAGAACGAAGGGCCACGCGCCGAAGCCGAACATCGCCAGGCCGAAAGCGCCGACGAGCATGTAGAACGCGAACAGGATCGAGCCGACGACCGCCATTCGCACTTTCAATCCGAAATCCGTCATAGACGACTATAAGTAACGACTCGGGATAAATGACGCGGACCCGGGCTGTAAGCTCTCCCACACGATCGGGAGGCAAAGACACAACTAATAAGTCGGAATAGGCCAGTCCACCGTACATGCGTCTCGCCGCTCACCCGATCGCCGGTTCCGTCGTGAGTGGCGTCCGCCCTCGGTTTCTCAAACGTAAACGTGCGTAGGTGTGCTCGTTGCGGGCTGGCAACCCGTTTCGGGGACGATTCGACCGCGCACGATCGATTCCAGTAACTACCCGCCGATCGGAACCGATACACCGCCGATCGTGCTGGCTACGCGACCCAAGAGACCACACGACACATGAGTTCAGCTATCGACCTTTCGGGCGTCTTCCCGGCGATGTGCACGCCCTTCGACGATGACGAACGGATCGACTTCGAAACACTGCAAGCGGACGCCCAGCGCCTCGAGGCCGCGGGCGTCGACGGACTCGTCCCCGTCGGCTCGACGGGCGAGTCGGCGACCCTGACCCACGACGAACACGTACAGGTCGTCGAGGCGGTCATCGAGGCCGTCGACGATGTCCCTGTCATCGCCGGGACGGGATCGAACAACACGCGCGAGGCGCTCGAACTCTCCGAACGCGCCGCCGACGCGGGTGCCGACGGCCTATTGCTCATTTCGCCGTATTACAACAAGCCCGAGCAACGCGGGCTGCTCGAGCATTACCGAACGGTCGCGGACGCCGTCGACCTGCCACAGATCGTCTACAACGTGCCCTCGCGGACGGGCCGGAACATCGAGCCCGATACCGCCGTCGAACTCGCAAGCCACGACAACATCGCGGGGTTCAAGGCCGCCAGCGGCGATCTGGGCCAGATCGGCGAGATCGCCGAGCGAACGGCCGACGAGGCGTTCGCCGTCCTCTCGGGCGACGACGCGCTCACCCTCCCGACGATCTCCGTCGGCGGAACCGGGACGATCAGCGTCGCGGCGAACATCGAACCCGAGCGCACGTGTGCGATGGTCGGTGCGGCGCTCGACGGCGACTACGCCCGCGCTCGAGCGATCCACCACGAACTCGGGCCGCTGTTCCGCGGGCTCTTCGTCGAGACCAACCCGATCCCGGTCAAGGAGGCCATGCGAATCCGCGGCTACGGTCCCGCTCGCATGCGGTCGCCGCTCACCCGACTGGCAGCGGAGTACCGCGAGGATCTCGAGGCGGTGCTGTCCGATCTCGAGCGCGACTCGGCGGCGGTCGCCGACACGGAGGGCGAGCGATGACGACGCGGATCGGCGTCACCGGCGCGACCGGCCGCATGGGCCGGGAAGTGATCGCCGCGGCGACGGGCCGCGAGGACTGCGAGGTCGTCTGTGCCGTCAACCGGGAGCCCGCCGGGGCGATCGTCGACGGCGTCGAGATCGAGCCCGCAGCGGAGTTCGAATCGCTGGTCGCCGATCGGGAGCCGACCGCCGTGATCGACTTCACCGGGCCGGCGTCGGCCGCCGACTACGTCGCGACCTGTGCCGACGCCGGCGTCGCGTTCGTCACCGGGACGACCGGGTTCGACGACGAGGGGTACGAGGCGCTCGAGGCGGCCAGCGAGGACACCGCCGTCCTCCACGCGCCAAACTTCGCCCGCGGGGTTCAGGCGCTTGTCAACGTCGTCGGCGAGGCCGTCCGGAACCTGCAGGGCTACGACGTGGAACTCGTCGAGACCCACCACAACGGAAAGCGCGATGCGCCGAGCGGCACCGCCAACCGGCTGCTCGAGGAGATCGAGGCAAACGGTGACTTCGGCGGCCGCACGCATGGCCGCGAGGGCGACGCACCGCGAGAGGCGGGCGAGATCGGCGTCCACGCGCTGCGGGCGGGGGATATCACGGGCGAACACGAGATCGTCCTCGCGGGCAACCACGAGGAGGTACGGCTGACACACCGCGCCGAGGATCGCGGCGTCTTTGCCGCGGGCGCGGTCGACGCGGCGGTCTGGATCGCCGGACAGAAGGCAGGGTGGTACGACTTCGCAGACGTGATCAGCGAATGAGCGCACTCGAGACCGAAATCGGCGAGCTGTGGGAGCGCAAGCAAAACGGCGACATCAGCGCCGAGAACGCCGGCGACGACGCGTCCGCGACGCTCGAGGCCTTCCTCGACGCCCTCGAGGCCGGCGAGGTCCGCGCCGCCGAGAAACGGGGCGACGAGTGGGAGGCAAACGAGTGGGTCAAACAGGGCATCCTGCTCACCTTCGGCCTCCGCTCGATCGGCCAGTACGAACACGGCGGTACGACGTACAACGACGTGCTGCCGCTGGCGGACGCGAGCGACTACGGCAATCGTGGGAGCCGCAACACGCCGGACGGTACCGTCGTTCGCCGCGGCGCGAACATCGGCTCGGACTGCATCCTGATGAGTCCCGCCTTCGTCAACATCGGCGCTCGGGTCGGCGACGGGACCCTCGTCGACTCCTGCGATACGGTCGGTTCCTGCGCCCAGATCGGTGACAACGTCAAACTCGGCGCGAACACGCTCATCGGCGGCGTCCTCGAGCCGGTCGAGAACGCGCCGGTCATCGTCGAGGACAACGTGTCGCTGGGCGCGGGCTGCCGAGTGACGAGTGGCTTCGTCGTCGGCGAGAACAGCGTCGTCGGCGAGAACACGCTGCTGACGCCGCGAATCCCCGTCTACGACCTCGTCGAGGAGGAGGTCATCTACGGCGAACTGCCCGCCGACCGCCGCGCGTTCACTCGGTTCGTCGAGTCCTCGATCAGCGACCACGACCTCTTCGAGGGTGGCGCGTACAAGCCCGCCGTCGTCGCGACGGATCTCGAAACGGAGACGCTCGAGGCGACCGAACGCGAGGACGCGCTGCGGGAGTAACCTCGTTCGCTGCCGATTTCCTTCGGGAGACTCGCCTTCACGTCGATTCAGCGGCGCTCGTTCCCGACGTAGGTCACCTCGACGCGCCGAGAGAGATGACCGAGCAGTGAAAGCCCGAGCAACGGCGCGAGATACGTCAACAGGAAATCGAGGCCGCGCGCCGGAAGAGACGGGGCGCTCCGCTCGGCCAGCGTGACGTACTGGAAGCTCTCGTCCTCGAGTCGGATCGGTGTGTCAGGAGTCTCGACCTTGCGATGAGAGTCGGCGGCTCCGCTTCGCGCGGCTTCGGCGATGGTCGGTGAGACCTCATCGGCCGTCACGGGGATACTCACGTCACGTAGCACCTGCTCGAGCGTCGTCCGCTCGAGCGCCAGATCGATGCGGTAGCCGTCGTTCTGTCGGGCCGACTCGTTCGCGATGTATATCGTCTCGTAGACGGTCTCGTTGAGGAGGACGTACTGGTAGCGGTCGTCAACCGGCGGCCATACACGACCGGCACTGCCGTATTGGATATCCGTCGGGACGGTCCGATTCTCGAGCAGTAATCGCTCGAACGCACACGCTCGACTGTCCCACGGTATCCCGTCCGTACAGGCAATTTCGTCGCGAAGCGGTGTTTCGTGCGAGACGGCGTCGGCATCGGCGTAGTCGATGCTACCGTTGCCGGCCGTCACCGCCGTCCGCTCGTACCGATAGGTCGGTTCGTCCACGTGCAACGGCAGTACCCACAGGGACGCAGCGAGCAATCCGAGCGCGAGGATGGCGAGAACGACATCGCGACGGATCGTGAAAGGCATCGGGCGAACGTCTCGCGAGCAACGGGTTAGTATTTATTATCCAACTTCCGGAAGATGGATAATATCGATCCGGTATTCGAACGGCGGAGTGAGACGGGAGTCCGGAATCCAAACCTTGAATTCTCACGGTCACGTGGACTTGACAATGACTGACGTTGCGGATTCGCCGCCCGTTCGCCGCCTCTCCGACTGGGACGCGGCCGAACTACTGGCGCTCGTCGACGACTACGGCACGCCGCTGTACGCGCTCGACCTCGAGCGCGTCCGCCGGAACTACCGACGGCTCGAGGCCGCCTTTCCCGACGCCGACGTTCTCTACGCGGTGAAGGCGAACGCGCTGGGTGAGGTGCTGTCGACGCTGCACGAAGCGGGCGCTGGCCTCGAGTGTGCCTCCGCCGGCGAAGTACAGCGGGCGCTCGCGGCGGGTGCACTCGGCTCCGAGATTCATTATACGGCGGTTAACCCGCCCGCGGGCGACCTCGACTGGATCGTCGACGCCTGGGCGGACCACCCCGACCTGACAGTCACCGCCGGCTCCGAGGACACGATCGATCGCCTCGCAGATCGGGGCTACGACGGTCGGCTCTGCCTCCGCGTGAATCCGGGGATCGGTGCCGGCCACCACGAAAAGGTCCGGACGGGTGCCGCGGCGAAGTTCGGCGTCCCCGCGGAGCGTGCGGTCGACGTGCTCGCGGATGCCGCCGCCCGCGGCTTCGACGTCGTCGGCATCCACGCTCACGTCGGCTCGGGCGTCTCGAGCGACCAGCTCGATGCCCACCGGGAGTTCGTCGCGCGGATGGGTGATCTCGCTCGAGACGCTGCGGGGGCCGTCGGCGACCTCGAGTTCGTCGACATCGGCGGCGGCTTCGGCGTGCCCTATCGCGAGGACGAGGCCCCGCTGGACCTCGAGCGCGTCACGGACGCGACGCGGGACGCGCTCGGCGAGCTCGACGCGGCGTTGACGATCGAACCCGGCCGCTACTTCGTCGCGGACGCGGGCGTGCTCCTCACCACGGCGAACACGGTCAAGGATGCCCGCGAGACGACCGTCGTCGGCGTCGATGCGGGGCTGACGACGCTGCTCCGACCGGCGATGTACGACGCGTACCACCCGATTCGGAACCTGACTGCCGACGCGAGCGAGCGTGGCTCCTCCCGCGAACGGAGCCCCCAGACCGTCGCCGGCCCCATCTGCGAGAGCGGCGATGTTTTCTGTACCGACCGTGAACTCCCGGGAAGCGAACGCGGGGATCTCCTCGCGATCGGCAACGCGGGGGCCTACGGCTACGAGATGGCGACCCAGTACAACACCCGACCCCGACCCGCATCGGTCGTCCTCGACGACGGCGACGTGCGACTCGCGCGCCGCCGCGAGACGATCGCCGACGTGACGCGGCCGGAGCGCGAGGCACTCCGCTCCTCGAGCGCGGACCGAAAGACCGACCACGACCGAGCGACCGACACCGACAACGAACGCGATCGATAGCACGATGAGTATCCCATTCCAGAAGTACCACGGCACCGGCAACGACTTTCTAATTATCCACGCGGACGAACACGTCCCCGATCGGGGGGCGCTCGCCGAACGCGAGTGCGACCGGACCGACGGCGTCGGTGCCGACGGTATCCTCTTTCTCGCACTCGAGGAGCAGTTCAACCCGCCACGCGTCGTGATGACGCTGGTCCAGCCCGACGGCGCGACGGCACCCATGTGCGGCAACGGCGCTCGCTGTGCCGCCGAGTGGGCGATGGATCGGACGGGCTCCGAGAGCGTGATGATCGATACCCAGGCGGGAACGCTGCGCGCCGAACGCGACGGCGAGGCCGTCGTCGTCGAGATGACCGAACTCACGTTCGTTCCCGACGAGGTTCCGGTCAACGCCGACGAACCGGTCCTCCGGGAGGAGATCGAGGGGCTCGAGGTCTCGGTCGTCAACACCGGCGTCCCCCACGCGGTGAGCTTCGTCGACGACGTTGACGACGTCGATCTCGAGGCGGTCGCGCCGCCGGTTCGCTACGCCGATGTCTTCCCGAAGGGGACGAACGTCTGCGTGGCCAGCCCGGACGGCTCGGGCGGGTTCCGCCAGCGAACCTACGAGCGCGGCGTCGAGGGCGAGACCGACTCCTGTGGCACCGGTGCGGTCGCCATCGCCGTCGCGGCGCGTCGCCTCGGTCTCACCGACGCCGATCCGGTCGCCGTCAGCCCGCCGGGCGGCGACCTTCGGGTGAGCTTCAACGACCGCGGGCGGCCGACGCTCGCCGGCCCCGTCGAACACGAGTTCGACGGCGAAGTGGCCGTCGAATCCCCGGTCGAGCCGTGACGGACGCCGATGCAGCCGTCGATGCCGGGAACGCCGACGCGTTCGACCCGATCGATTTCCTCGAGACCGCCGTCCAGCACCCCTCCCACGAGAATGTCGACCCGATGCGGGAGTTCCTCTGCGAGACGCTCGCCAACCAGGGGATCGAGCCCCACGTCGACGACGCCGGGAACGTGCTGGCGAACCGCGGCCGAGCGATCGAGGACGCCGAGACCCACGTCGTTTTGAATACCCACATCGATACGGTCTCGCCACACGTTCCCTTCGACCGCGACGCGGACGCTCCGGAAGCCGACGGTGCCCCGGTCGTTCGCGGCCGCGGCTCCTGTGACGCGAAGGGACCCCTCGCAGCGCTGCTCTCGGCGTTCTTCGCGGTCGACCCGACCGACGGCCGCGTCACGCTCGCGGTCACGCCCGACGAGGAGGTCCTGTCGACGGGGGCCCACGCGCTCGTCTCGAACGAGCAGCCGCCCACGCGGGACGCCGACGCGGTGATCGTCGGCGAGCCCACCGATCTCGACGTCTGTACGGCCGCGAAGGGACGGTTTCAGGGCACGATTCAGCTCTCCGGTGCCAACGCCCACGCCGCCGAACCCGACACCGGGAGCAACGCGGTCGCCGCGCTCGAGCCGGTGCTCGAGGCGATCCGGACGTTCGGCGAGCGCGCGGACGCGCCGCCGACCCACCCGCAACTCGGCGCGGCGACGCTGACGCCGACCGTCGTCGAGGGCGGCGAGGCGACCAATCAGGTGCCCGCCGACTGTGCGCTGACGGTCGACCGCCGGAGCGTGCCGCCGGAGACGGCCGACGACTTCCACGCGTCGCTGACCGCCCACCTGCGGGCCGCCGTCCCCGACGACGTAGCCCTCGCGTTCCGGTTTACCGACCGGCCGACGCCGTTTCTCGAGGCGTGGGAGACCGACCCCGACGCGGCAGTCGTCGACGTCCTCGCGGATGCCTCCGGCGGCGCGATGCGTCCGTTCACCGCGGCGACGGAGGCCTCCTACTTCGCGTCCGCGGCCCCGACGGTCGTCTTCGGACCCGGCGTTCTCGCCGACGACGAGGGAGCCGTCGCACACGCCCCGCGCGAGTACGTACGCGTCGATGCCGTCCGCAAAGCGGCGCGGGCGCTCGAGGCGACGGTGACCGAACTGCTCGAGGACCGGTCCCCGGCCGGCAGTCAAAGCTAATACTCGCTCCGGCTCGTATCCGTTTCCGCCGCGCTGACGTACCGTCCAACAGCCGTCCGTCCCCGTACGGTACCTGGCCGATCGACCGCACTTTTTTACCGGTTTCCCGTCTGTCTCGAGACGAACCGTGGTTCCCACTGTTGCCGCACTCCCCGTGCCGGGACGTACAGCCACCGCGCCGCTCTCGCAAGCGGCGTCGGTGACGCTCGCCTGGATGGCGATTACCGCCGTCGCCGCGACCGTCCTGTTGCTCGGCGCGCCGAGAGCGATGCGCGGATTTCGTGACGATCTCGTTACCGAGCCGGATACGACGTTCGCCGTCGGGTTCGTCGCCCTCTTCGGCGTGCTCGTCTGTTCCGGACTGCCGCTGTTCGTCGGCACGTCGCTCGAGCACTCGGGGCTGATCGCGGTCGGCCTGATCGTGGCCACGCCGGGACTGCTCGCGTGTGTCGTGTTGCTGATCGGCGGCGGCTGCGTCGGCACCGTCGCCGTCGGCGATCGGCTCGGCAACCGGCTCGGATCGGGAGCGCCGTCAGCGTGGCAGTCGCTCGGGCTCGGACTCCTCGCGGTCGGCGGCAGCCAGCTCGTCCCGATCGCCGGCACGATCGCGACGATCGCAGTGGCGAGCGTCGGCAGCGGTGCGATCGTCAATCACGGGACCGAAGCGTGGCGCGGCGAGCCGTTGCTCGGGGCGTCGGCCGACGGTCGCACCGATCGCCGGACGGCGGCTCGGTCAGCAGCGCCGTCGGAACGGGATCGGTCGGACCGACATGTCTCGAGCGACCCCACCGACGGCGGCGGGGACACGGACCCGATTCCGGCCGTGTCCGGGACTCGATCGACTGGAAAAACCGACCGCCGCGGCGACGCGTCGTGGGGGCTCGAGAACGGTAAACCGGATCTCGAGGCCGGCGACCGAGCGGCAGACGAGCGTCGGGGTACTGATGAAACGTCACGGGACGATCGCGGCGGCGAGCGCCGGGATGACGCGACCTGATCGATCGGCGGCGCGGGCAGGCGTCTCCCGGCCCGCCGACGGATCGGTCACGCGTAGGTCAGATAGTTCGTGAGATAGACGGTCGCGTTGAAGCAGCCGTGGATCAGCGCGGGGACGAGCAGCGTCCCGCTGCACTCGTAGAGGACCCCGAAGTACAGCCCGAGCGTCGTCACCGTCCCGAGGCTGACGACGACTGCGCTGGGTTCGGAACCCATGTAGACGGGCAGGTGGACCGCCCCGAAGACGAGCCCGGTCAGCACCACCGCGACCGCCGTCGGGAACGTCTCTCTGAGCCGCGACTGGAGGACGCCCCGGAACAGGAGTTCCTCGCCGGGCCCCGTCAACAGGACCGCGAGCGGAATCCCGAGGAGGAACAGGACCGGATACTCCCGGCCGGCCTCGATCCCGGAGTGAGTCGTCCCCTCGCTGCCGCCGAGCGGTTCGATCAGGTCGACGACCTGCTGGTAGCCGACGACCGCGACGAACGCGCCGATGAGACCGACGACGACCCAGCCGAGGTCCCAGCGGGTCGGTCGTCGGAGTCGGAGGAAGTCGACGATGAACTCCCGATCGAACCCGTGGCGGCGGACGATCAGATACGACACGGCGGTCCCACCGGCCCCGACGACGTTGAACGCCACCGAAAGCCCGATCTCGTCGACCGTTTCCGTGCTGTACCCCAGAACGGAGAGGTGACCGATCGTACCGATTCCCGCGGCCGTGCCGCTGAGATAGCCCAATACCCCGACTGCAAGACAGACGGTGATCGCCCGGCCACCGCGCTTGATCCGCGTTCCGATTCGCTGACGCCGTTGGCTCGAGGACACACGATCACGTTGCCGGGAGACACAAAAATAGGTACTGACACGTCGAGGCACCGGCGACCGCCGTCGCGGCGACCCTACTCGAGATCGTCGACCAACTCGCTCGCGACGCCGGTGTAGCCCGCCGGCGTCAGCGCGCTGAGTTCCTCGCGCACGCCCTCGTCGATGTCGAGTTCGTCGAACAGTTCGCGGAAGTCCACGAGGGTGACGTCCTTCCCGCGGGTGACGGCCTTGACGCGCTCGTAGGCGTCCGCTTGTCCCTCGCGGCGGAGGATCGTCTGGACGGCCTCACCGATGATCTCGGGGGTGGCCTCGAGTTCGTCGCGCATGACCTGTTCGTTGGGAACGACCTTCGAGAGCCCCGCAGCGGTCTTGCCGTAGCCGATCAAGCAGTGGGCGAAGGCACCGCCGATATTGCGTTTGACCGTCGAATCCGAGAGGTCCCGCTGGAGTCGGGAGGTGGTGACGTAGTCCGCGAGGAAGGTGAGATCCGAGTTGGCCTTCGAGAGGTTCCCCTCACTGTTCTCGAAGTCGATCGGGTTGACCTTGTGGGGCATCGTCGAGGAGCCGGTCTCGCCGTCGACGGCCTCCTGGCCCAGATAGCGATCGGAGACGTAGAGCCACACGTCCAGATCGAGGTCGAGGAGGACGGTATTGGCTCCGCGGAACGCGTCGAACAGCGCCGCGAGGTCGTCACAGGGGTTGACCTGCGTCGTCAGCGGCTCGAACTCGAGGCCGAGCCCCTCGACAAATTCCTGCGCGAAGGCCTGCCAGTCGACGTCGGGATAGGCCGCG
Organism: Natrinema pallidum; assembly: GCF_005890195.1. Taxonomy (NCBI): domain Archaea; kingdom Methanobacteriati; phylum Methanobacteriota; class Halobacteria; order Halobacteriales; family Natrialbaceae; genus Natrinema; species Natrinema pallidum. The sequence continues at coordinate 2,963,929 of NZ_CP040637.1, forward strand.
ACGTGGGCCGCGTAGGTGCCCGACGCGCCGCCGAGCTTGCCGCTGAGTTCGTCGGTCGCCTGTCGAATGCGTCCGGTGGCTCGGCCGAGCCGCGCGGCGTAAACGGCCATCTCCTTGCCGAAGGTCGTCGGCGTGGCGGGCTGGCCGTGGGTCCGCGCGAGCATCGGGATCGCGCGGTAGTCACGCGCCATGTCGGCAAGGGTGTCCCGCACGTCGTACAGCTGTGGCAAAAGCACCTCGTCGACCGCGTCGCGGACGAGTAGCCGGTGGGCGAGGTTGTTCACGTCCTCGCTCGTCAGCCCGAAGTGGATCCACGGCGAGGCGTCGCTGCCTTCGGGGAGTCGGTGCCGGACGAAGTACTCGATGGCCTTGACGTCGTGGTTCGTCGCCTCGAACTCGGCGTGACCCTCCGTCTCGAGTTTCTTGATCAGCTGGGCGTCCTCCTCGGCGAAGTGCTGGTAGAGGCCACGCAGGTGGTTGCGATCGTCGAGATCGAGTTCGAGCGGCGTCGCCTCGAGTTCCGCCAGCGTGATCAGGTACTCGACTTCGACGCGAACGCGGGCGCGCATGAGCGCGGCCTCGCTCGCGTACGGCGACAACGGTGCGGTCCGGCCGTCGTACCGGCCGTCCAGCGGCGAGACGGCGTACAGGGCGTCGGTCTCGGTCATACTGGCCGTTGGTCCGGGCCGTCGCAAAAGCGTATCGATACCGTGACCCGTTCGAGACCACGAGCGTGTATACCTCCGCGCAGTCGATGGCGAATGTGGCCGTAATAATGCACAGATGTGCATATGTTGGCGCTCGAGACCGCAACCACTTTGCCGCTCGCGGGTGCGGACTAGACCATGACGCGAATCGCCGGGATGGCCGGCAACCGAGGGCGCAACCTGTTGAACATCGCCGACCGCGAACCGGGCGGAGCCGAGTTCGCCGTCGTTTTGACGACCGACCCGGACGCGCCGGTGCTCGAGGCCGCCGCCGAGCGCGACATCCCGACCGAGGTCGTCCCGCTCGCCGACGAACTGAGCCGCCGCGAGCACGAGGAGGCGGTAGTCGAGGCGCTGTCCGACTACGAGTTCGACCTCGTCTGTCTGGACGGCTACATGCGAATCCTCTCGAACACCTTCCTCGACGAGATGCCGACGACGCTGAACGTCCACCCCGCACTGTTGCCGTCGTTCCCCGGCATGGACGCCTGGGGCGACGCGCTCGAGGCCGGCGTCTCGGTGACGGGTTGTACGGTCCACGTGGTCACGGACGCGACCGACGAGGACGGGGCGGTCGTCGAGGAAAAAGTCGATGCCGGTCCGATCGTCACGCAGGAACCGATCCCGGTTTACGAGGGCGACGACGAGGAGACCCTGAAGGATCGCGTTCTCTACGAGTGCGAGTTCCGCGCCTATCCGCGAGCCGTGAAGTGGTTCGCGGAGGGTGCGATGGACGTGGATCTCGCGACAGGCGAGGTATCGGTCGACGCCGATGTTGCGACCGCCGAGGGAGACGACCACGACGGTCTCCCGGCGCGACGGCTGGTCTCCGACGATCGCGCGGAGACGCTTCGCTACGGGGAAAACCCCCATCAGGACGCTGCGGTCTACACCGACTACACCTGTGACGAGGCCAGCGTCGTCCACGCCGACCAGTTAAACGAGGGCGCGAAGGCGCTGTCGTACAACAACTACAACGACGCCGACGGCGCGCTCAATCTGATCAAGGAGTTCGACGAGCCAGCCGCAGCGGTCATCAAACACACCAATCCGGCGGGCTGTGCGACCGCCGACTCGCTCGCCGCGGCCTACGAGAAGGCCCTCTCAACGGACCCGATGAGCGCCTTCGGCGGCATCGTCGCCCTCAACCGCGAGTGCGACGCCGCGACCGCCGAGCAGGTCATCGACTCGTTCAAGGAAGTCGTCGTCGCGCCCGGCTATACCGACGCCGCCCTCGAGGTCCTCCTCGAGAAGGACAACCTCCGCGTCCTCGATGTCGGCGACCTGAACGAGACACGCACCGAACGCTTCACGGAGAAGCCCCTCGTCGGCGGGCGACTCGTCCAGGAACGGGATCTACAGTCGATCTCGGCCGCCGACCTCGAGATCGTTACTGAGCGCGAACCGACAGACGCGGAACTCGAGACGATGGTCTTCGCGTGGCAGACCCTGAAACACGTCAAGTCGAACGGCATCTGCTTTGCCGACGGCACGGAGACGGTCGGGATCGGCATGGGGCAGGTCTCCCGCGTCGACGCGGTTCGGCTGGCGGCGATGAAAGCCGACGAGCACGCCGAGGGCAAGGACGCCGAGGGCGCGGTCATGGCTTCGGACGCCTTTTTCCCGTTCCCGGACGGGATCGAGGAGGCCGCGGAGGCGGGCATCGAAGCGGTGATCCAGCCCGGTGGCTCGGTCAACGACGAGGACGTAATCGAGGCCGCCGACGAGCACGACATGGCGATGGTGTTTACCGGCCAGCGGTCGTTCAGACACGACTGAACGAAGCGACGGCGCATCCGACGTTTCGGCGGGACTGACTGACAGCGGTCCGTTTCAGTGTCCAACCCCTGGGACTCGGATGCGGCCGACCGTCCCGCCAAGCCAGTCGCCGATCCACGCGCCGATCATGGCGACGACGATGGCCATGCCGACGCCGAGCACCGTGAACCCGGCCACGAACGTGACGGTAACTGCCCGGAGCCACGGCGGCGAGGTCGTCTCAGTGAGGGCGAAAACCACCATATCGCTGCACTGCCAGAGCACCGGCAACGCACTGATACACCCGACTCGAGTCGCGACTCGGGAGCGGTCGGTGGAGCCGGATTCGTAGAGATAGCCCGCCAGCAGGCCGGCGTAAAACACCGGGCCGAAATCGATCTCGGTCCCCGTCCGCACGTAGCTGGCGGTCGTAAACGGCAGCGCGGCGACGCCGGCGACGAGTGCCACCCGCCACGCGTCGTCCTCGAGTAGGGTTCGGAGGATCGGGGTACGGCTCACAGTCGTCATTCATGTCCACGGGAGTATAAAGACAAGCCATCGACACGCCCGACCAGCGGGCCGCGGCCGCGAGCGCTCGGTGGCGAGCGAGCCGTCACCGTTCGACCGGGCGATCCGTCGCGGTCGATGCCACGAAGCTATCAGCACCGTCCCCGTTCGTGTGGCTATGATCGCGAACCGTGATCGCCTCGCCGCGAGCGAGGCCCGCGACATCGCACTCGACTGCGTCGTGGCCGGCATCGAGGCGGGCCATCCTCGAACGGTCGTCCGCGATACCGTCGCTCTCGAGGGTGCGACGCTCCGCATCGCGGACGCGACGTACGACCTCCGCGAGTACGACACCCTCGTCGTCCTCGGCGGCGGCAACGCCGCGGCACACGTCGCCGTCGCGCTCGAGGCGATTCTGGGTGATCGAATCGATAGCGGCGTCGTCGTCACGGACGATCCCGCCGAGACCGAGCGCGTGACGGTCCGGGCGGGTGACCACCCGATACCGAGCGAGCGCGGCGTCGACGCGGCGGGCGACGTCCTCGCAGCGGCGGACGCGGCCGACGGGGATACGCTCGTGCTAGCGGCGATCACCGGCGGCGGAAGCGCCCTCATGCCCGCACCCGCGGGGGACCTCTCCCTCGCCGATCTCCGGACGACCACCGACGCCCTGCTCGCCAGCGGGGCCGACATCGGCGACATCAACGCGGTCCGCAAGCACCTCTCGGCGCTGAAGGGGGGCCGACTGGCGCGCCGCGCCGTCCCCGCGACGGTCGCTTCGCTCGTCCTCAGCGACGTGGTGGGGAACGACCCGAGCGTGATCGCCAGCGGCCCCGTTGCGCCCGACGAGTCGACCTTCGACGACGCGCTCGCAGTCCTCGAGCGGTACGAAATCGACGCTCCCGGCTCCGTCCAAGCTCGCCTCGAGCGCGGAGCCGCCGGCGAGATCGCCGAAACGCCCGGACCCGACGACGCGGCGTTCGAGACCGTTTCGAACCACATCATCGCGGACGGCATGACCACCCTCGACGCGGCTCGCGATGCGGCGGCCGAGCGGGGGTATGAGACGCTCGTCCTTTCTTCGCGCGTTCGTGGTGAGGCTCGCGACGCGGCCGCGACCCACGTCGCGATCGCGGAGGAGGTGCTGGCGACCGGCAGGCCGGTCGCGCCGCCGGCCGTCGTGCTTTCCGGGGGCGAGACGACGGTGACGGTCCGGGGCGACGGGACGGGCGGACCGAATCAGGAGTTCGCGACGAGCGCGGCGCTCCACCTCGCGGACGGGAGCGAAATCGCGGTCGCTGCGGTCGACACCGACGGCAGCGACGGGGCGACCGACGCGGCGGGCGCGCTGGTCGACGGGACGACCGTCGCCGATCCCGACGCGGCGCGCGAGGCCCTCGCGAACAACGACGCCTATCCGTACCTCGAGTCCCGGGACGGGCTGCTCTGCACGGGCCCCACGGGAACGAACCTGAACGACCTGCGGGTCATCGGTATCGAGTAGACCGTCCACGGCCCGGAGCGGCTCGAGCCGGCCGACTCAGCTCCAGTAGTCCCCATCGGGCGCGAGCGGGTCGATCACGCGGCAGGCGTTTTTCGAGAAGGCACGACGCAGCAGGTCCTCCGAGACATCGAGGGTCAGGATCTCCATGACAGCGACGTTCGGGTGACAGGCGGGTGCGCCGCTCCCGAAGAAGACGCGATCGGGGTGTTCCATGAGCGCCCGCTCAAGGTGGTCGCGATACCGGACGAAGCTCGTCTCGAGATAGCAGTCGTCGTATTCGGCGAGCAGATCGATCATCTCGGTCATGAGCGACCGATCGAGCGGATAGCCGCCGAAGCAGCCGACGACGACGGGGAACGAGCGCTCGAGGAGGACGTCCGCGAGCGTCTCGGGCGGGGCGTCGACGCCGCCGCGGACGATCACCGGCAGGCCGACGTCCTCGAGAGCCGCGAGAACGTCGTCGTCGGGGTAGTCGTCGACGGCGGGGTCGAGGACGAACCCGTGAAAGCGATCGTCGTACGCGTACTTCTCGATGTCTTCGGGGGACGTGTGGTAGCCCTCGCGACTGCTGACTGCGTTGCGCAGACGGCCGGTCGCGTTTCGACCCGGCGTCTGGGTACCGTTGATTCGGGCGAAAGCGACGAACGGGCGGTCGACGCTCCGTCTGGCGACGCCGTTGTTCGGCGCGAGATAGCTCGTCTCCGCCAGCGCCGGCGGGCAGACGACCGACCGCGTGATCCCGGCCTGATGCATCTCCCGTTCGAGCCGTTCCGCCGTCATCGGTCGCCCCCCGTGCCCCCCACTACCGTCCGTCGGCGGCAGCCGCGTCGAGACGTCGACGACGCGGAACCCGTGTTCCAACTCCAGCATCTTCCGAAACGTTTCGCATCGATCCATATTTCCCTACCGGCTCCGTCGCCGCCCGCCGTGGCGGTCGTTCACATGCGCAATCGCAAGACGGAGCGGCGGTCGGAGGGAAAGAATTATATAGAAGTGCTGACGACATGGTTAGTGAGGATCAACGATGGCACAACAGCGACGCATGGGTGGGCAGCCCATGTTCATCATGAGCGAGGATAGTCAGCGAACGCAGGGTCGCGACGCGCAGTCGTCGAACATCATGGCCGGCAAGGCCGTGGCCGAGTCGGTACGCACGACGCTCGGACCCCGCGGTATGGACAAGATGCTCGTCGACTCCGGCGGGGACGTCGTCATCACCAACGACGGGGCGACCATCCTGAACGAGATGGATATCGAGCACCCCGCGGCACAGATGATCGTCGAGGTCTCCGACTCCCAGGAGGAGGAAGTCGGCGACGGGACGACCACGGCTGCGGTGCTCGCCGGCAACCTGCTGGGCGAGGCCGAAGACCTCATCGAGCAGGACGTCCACGCGACGACGATCGTCGAAGGATATCACGAGGCCGCCGAGATCGCCCTCGAGGCGATCGACGAACAGGTCAACGAGGCCGACGTCGATGACGAAATCCTCCGGCAGGTCGCCGAGTCGAGCATGACCGGCAAGGGCACCGGCGGACTCACCGCCGCGTCGCTGGCGGAGACGGTCGTCGAAGCGATCCGCCACGTCGATACTGACGCGGGCGTCGCACGCGACAACGTCACCGTCCACACACAGATCGGAGCCTCGTCGAACGCGACCGAACTCGTCCCCGGAATCGTCGTCGACGAGGACCCCGCTCACGACGGCATGCCGAGCGAGGTCGAGGACGCGTCGATCGCCGTTCTGGACGTCGAACTCGATGTCCGCACGGGCGATGTCGACGCCGAGTACGCCATCGACTCGATCGACCAGCTCAACGCCGCAATCGACGCCGAGGAGGGCGAACTCGAGGGCTACGCCGAGACCGTCGCCGAGAGCGGTGCCGATGTCGTCTTCACGACCGAAGACGTCGCCGACCGCGTCGCCAACGCCCTCGCCAACGAGGGCGTCCTCGTCTTCGAGGGACTCGGCGACAGCGACGCCCGGCAGGTCGCCTCCGCGACCGGCGCACGCCGCGTCGGTGACCTCGACGACCTCGAGGAATCCGACTTCGGCTCGGCCGACCGCATCCACACCGAGACCTACGGCGATGACGACCTTGCCTTCGTCGAGGGCGGCGCAGCGGCCGAGACGGTCACCGTCTTCGTCCGCGGCGGCACCGAACACATCGTCGACGAACTCGAGCGCGCCATCGGTGACGCGCTCGATGTCGTCGCGACGGCGCTGGAATCCGGCGAAGTCGTCCCGGGTGCCGGCGCGACCGAAATCTCGATCGCGGACAAGATCCGCGAGGAAGCCGCCGGTATCGAGGGTCGCAAGCAACTCGCCGTGACGGCCTTTGCCGACGCGGTCGACATCGTCCCACGCACGCTCGCGGCCAACACCGGACGCGACCCGATCGACGTGCTCGTGGACCTTCGTGCCGCCCACGAATCCGAGGGTCGAGCCGGCCTGATCACCAAGGGTGACGAGGTCACGATCGACGATCCCTTCGAGCACGGCGTCGTCGACCCCGCCGACGTCAAGCGCGAGGCCGTCGAGAGCGCGACCGAGGCCGCCACGATGATCGCCCGCATCGACGACGTTATCGCGGCCGAATAACGTCGCCGTTCGCGACATCCGTTTCGAACGTCCGCTTTTTTCGAGCGCTGTTGTCCCGATAGCCATCACGATTAGCCAATAGTGTTAAGTGTTAACATCAATCAGTTAGAAGTATTATGTCCGGAACTGCTCCGCGAGACACACTGACGCCGATCGCCGTCACTGACGGCCGCACGGTCTACTACGACGACGACCGTGGCACCTACCACACGTGGTGCGAGGACGGCGCGTACGAGCCGGTGAGTACGGCACTGCTCATGACCGTCTCGTCGGTGCTCGGGATCGAACCGGACGATCTCGAGTCGCTCTCCGAGTGCGTCGAACCGGACGCGCTGAACGCCCTCTTCGTCCACTGGCGCGGTGCCGGCCCCCGTTCCGGTGACGGGGCGATCACGTTCACGTTTTCGCAGTGCGTCGTCACGGTCCGCGCCGACGGCGAGCTCGTGATCGATCCGGCCCGGACACACGCCGGTCCGACCGGCGATTGATTCGGGGTTCCACCGCCGTGTTTCATCCCCACTGAGCCGTCACGAGGACGCTTCGAGGACGACTCGATCGCCGGGCGCGAGGCCGAACGCGTCCTCACCGCGGCCCCGATTGACATCGAGTTCCACGTACCCGTGACTGCCGACGGTCGCGAGTCGGGCACCCATGGAAACGGCCGCGAAGGTCTCGCCGACCGGAACCGCGTCGCCGTTTACCAGGACCCGGGCCCGGCCGTCGAGGAACGACCCGGGAACGTTCGTGATCGCGTTCCCGAACCCGTCGACAACCATCACCTCGCCGATTGCACGGTGCCCCTCGAGATCGGCTGTCGGAAGTTCGAGGTCGACCGCGACGGCCCCCGACTCGAGACACGTGAGCGAGCCGAGCGCATCGCTCTCGACGTCGTGAACGGCGGCGGCAGCGGGGGCGAAGACGTCCCGACCGTGAAAGGTGTTGCTCCGCGGTGAGCGGTGCTCGCTCGGCTGTGACGGTATCGTCGGTTCCACGGTATCGAGTTCGTCCTCGGCGATCACGTATGCCTCGAGTTCGCCGTCGTCGCCGCCCGCGAGTCGCCGCGCCGCGGGGCACAAAACTCCGTTATCCGGGCCCACGAGCGTGTGGTCGCCGGCACGGAGCACCAGCGCGGCCCGCTCGGTGCCGACACCGGGATCGATCACGACGAGGTGGGTTGCCGGAGGGAAGTACGGCAATACCTCGCGAAGCCAGAACGCCGCCGTTCGAACGTCCTGCCGCGGAAAATCGTGCGCGACATCGACTAATCGAGCATCCGTCCGCTGTCCCAGTACGCCCTTCATCGCCGCCGGATACGGCGTGCCGAAGTCGGACGCGAGCGTAATCATGAACGGCCGTACGGCGTGAGCACCCAAAGACAGCGGGGATTCGGCGGCGGTTGCTCGTCAGTCGTGTTCGATCCGCCCGGTTCAGTCCCCGTTCGAGTCCGAGTCGCTGACCATCTGAATGCGCTCGATCCCGTTCATCTCCTCGACGACATCGACGACCGCTTCGGGGACGAGCGACTCCCAGTCGCCGCCCGTGATCATCCGCTCGCGGACCTCCGATCCTTCGAGGACCTCGCGGTTGAACATCGGCGACTGGCGGATTTCGATGTCGGCCTCGTGGAAGAGTTGGATCACGAGTGGGTTGTTCGAGTAGGCGACATCGAAGTCGGGACTCATGCTCTGGACGTGGCTGACCCATACCGAGTTGCGTTCGAGGTCCTCGATCGGGACGGCGTAAGTGACGAGATCGAACTCGACGAGCGACTTCGTGATCATCATGATCCGTTCGCCCGCCGTAAACGGGTTCCGGACGGTATGCGAATCGTCGGCGCTTCCGATTCCGAGGACGAGTTCGTCGACGTCCTCGGCGATCTGCTCGACCATACTCCGATGGCCGTTGTGAAAGGGCTGAAAGCGACCGATGTAGAACCCCCGAGTCATGCCGGTCACTGCACGGGCGCGGCGCTTAAGGGTGGCGAGTTCACCTCGAGTCGAGCGATCGACATCCCGGTCGATCCGTGCCGACGTTCCGCCGTCCCTGACACTGCTCGACGGGGACTGATCAGACAACTATATATTCCTCCCCAGACGATACTGTATTAAACAAACCGCTCTCATCGGCTGCTTTCCGCTGTCGACCGCTGTTCCGCCCGGTATCACCGACTGACACCATCCTCCGCATGGAGAAAGTATATCAGTCGCAATCCCTTCGAACCAGGTACCGAACAGAGTTCTATGAGTAACGATACGAACGTTGACGACCCTCCCGAAGACGCTTCGGAGACTGTTTCCGACGGGACCGACCCCGTTGAGCAGCCCGAGCGTCAGGGAGACCGGTCGCCGCTCGAGGAGGACGGTGACCGTCGCAACGACGTCGACGATCCGATCGACGAGTTCGAGCCGTCGTCCGACGAGGACGACGACATCGAGACCGTCGAGGACCTCGGGAGTACCGTCGAGGTCGATCCAGGCGTCGAGGTCGACGAAGAGATCGCCGAGGACGATCTGCTGGGCGGTCTGAAGATCGATTCGACCGAGGACATCGAAGTCCCCGATCGGCTCGTCGATCAGGTCATCGGCCAGGACGAAGCGCGAGATATCATTATCAAGGCGGCGAAGCAGCGCCGGCACGTCATGATGATCGGTTCGCCGGGGACCGGCAAGTCGATGCTGGCGAAGGCGATGAGCCAACTGCTTCCGAAGGAGGATCTTCAGGACGTTTTAGTCTACCACAATCCCGACGACGGCAACGAACCGAAGGTTCGGACCGTTCCCGCCGGGAAGGGCGAACAGATCATCGACGCCCACAAGGAGGAGGCCCGCAAGCGCAACCAGATGCGCTCGATCCTGATGTGGATCATCATCGCCGTCGTTATCGGCTATGCGCTTCTGGTAGGCGGGCAGATATTGCTTGGCATCCTCGCAGCGGGGATCGTCTGGCTGATCTTCCGCTACACCTCCCGCGGGACCGATGCGATGGTGCCCAACATGATCGTCAACAACGGCGATCAGCGCGTCGCGCCCTTCGAGGACGCGACCGGTGCCCACGCCGGCGCACTGCTCGGTGACGTCCGCCACGACCCCTTCCAGTCCGGCGGCATGGAGACACCGAGCCACGACCGCGTCGAGCCGGGCGCGATCCACAAGTCCAACAAGGGCGTGCTGTTCGTCGACGAGATCAACACGCTCGACATCCGGACCCAGCAGAAACTGATGACGGCCATCCAGGAAGGCGAGTTCGCCATCACGGGCCAGTCCGAGCGCTCCTCGGGCGCGATGGTCCAGACCGAACCCGTCCCCTGTGACTTCATCATGGTCGCCGCCGGGAACCTCGACGCCATGGAGAACATGCACCCCGCGCTCCGCAACCGGATCAAGGGGTACGGGTACGAGGTCTACATGGACGACACCATCGAGGACACCCCCGAGATGCGGCGCAAGTACGCCCGCTTCATCGCCCAGGAGGTCGAACGCGACGGCCGCCTGCCCCACTTCACCGACGACGCCGTCGAGGAACTCATCCTCGAGGCGAAACGCCGCTCGGGCCGCAAGAACCACCTCACGCTGCTGTTCCGCAGCCTCGGTGGGCTGGTCCGCGTCGCGGGCGACATCGCCCGCGCTGAGGATCGCGAGTACACCACCCGTGACGACGTCTTGCAGGCGAAGAAACGCTCGCGCTCGATCGAACAACAGCTCGCCGACGACTACATCGAGCGCCGCAAGGACTACGAGCTGCAGGTCAACGAGGGCGGCGTCGAGGGCCGCGTCAACGGCCTCGCCGTCATGGGCGAAGACTCGGGCATCATGCTGCCGGTCATGGCCGAAATCGCCCCCGCACAGGGCGGCGGACAGGTCATCGCCACCGGCAAGCTTCAGGAGATGGCCGAGGAATCCGTCCAGAACGTCTCCGCGATCATCAAGAAGTTCTCCGACGTCGATCTCTCGGAGAAGGACATCCACATCCAGTTCGTCCAGGCCGGCCAACAGGGCGTCGACGGCGACTCCGCTTCCATCACGGTCGCGACCGCCGTCATCTCCGCGCTGGAGAACATTCCGGTCGACCAGTCGGTCGCGATGACCGGCTCGCTGTCGGTCCGCGGCGACGTGCTGCCGGTCGGCGGCGTCACCCACAAGATCGAAGCCGCCGCCAAGGCCGGCTGCACGAAGGTCATCATCCCCGAAGCGAACGAACAGGACGTGATGATCGAAGAGGAGTACGAGGACATGATCGAGATCATCCCCTGTGCGAACATCAGCGAGGTCTTGGACGTCGCCCTGATGGGCGAACCGAAGAAGGACTCGCTGGTCGACCGTCTCAAGTCGATCACCGGGACGGCGTTCGATCAGGGCACCGTCGGCTCCGCCGGCGGGTCGAACCCGAGCCCGCAGTAAATGCCGCAGTGGGCGACGTTCGTCGGCATAACCGGCGTCGTCCTCGCGCTCCTGCTCGTTTTATCACATCTGACACAGTCCGCGTTTACCGACGGCGATCCCGACTCGAGCGACGGCGAACCCCGGGCGAACGCGACGACCGCCGCCGAGACGGTCGACGGGACGGGCAACTCGCAGCCGCGAGATGCCGAGCAGGCGGCCGGTTCGGACGGGGGCGAGCAGCCGCCCGTCGCGAGGGACAACGAGTCGGCGCGAGACGATCGCTCCGCCGATGTCCCGTCCGACGTCGCGGGCGAGCCACGTGACGTGCCACTCGAGTCACACGGACGGCGACGGCCGGCCGACCGCGGCGTCGATCCGGACTCGCTGTCGACGGGGCTGGTCCTCGCGAACGTCGCCTTCTCACAGGGTCTGTTCGCGCTCGTGTTACTCGGTGCCGCGGTCTACACCGCCGTTCCGGCCGCGGCACTGGGGATCGAGTTGTCCATCGCATACCTCCGGTCGGGGCTACTCTGGGGGACGGCCGCCGGATGCGTCTTCTACGTCGCGAACGAACTCGCCGGGGCGGCGGCGACCCGCGTCGGATTCGACCACGACGAGGCCCTCCGAGAGCTGTTGTCTCCCGACTCGCTCGAGGGCTGGCTCGTCCTGTTGCTGGGCGTGCTCCCGATCATCGCCCTCTTCGAGGAGTTCCTCTTCCGGGCGGCGCTGATCGGCGTCCCCGCCGCCGGCTACGGACTCTCGCCGTGGCTGCTCGCGGTCGGGTCCTCGATCGCGTTCGCGCTCGGCCACGGCATGCAGGGCCCGGTCGGTGTCGTCGTCACCGGCCTCCTCGGGTTCGTCCTCGCGGCCGTCTTCATCGCCACCGGGAGTCTCCTGGTCGTCGTCGTCGCCCACTACCTGATCAACGCCCTCGAGTTCGTCGTCCACGAGGGGATCGGTCTCGAGTGGGCAGACCCCCTCGAAGGCTAAGGGTTGGTTCAAATACGAACCCTCATCGATAAGTGGTTTCAACTCGAATGATTGTCATATTCAGTGTCGAACGCGCTCGAGCCACCGTTCATAATTGGGTTCACAAGGCCGATCTACAGCCCGAATCTGGTCGGTGTCCGGATCACGTTGCGGTTGACGAGACGGTGATCCAACTGAATGCTGAGCAGTATTGGCTGTACGCCGCAGTCGTATACGCTCGAGCGGTGGCTCTCGGACTCGCCGTCGGAGTCGATTCACTCGGGATAACGTGCGAACGCAACCCCTCGTTCGCAGTCGCAATCGGATACTCGCGGGTCCGCTCCGTCAGCGCCGCCTCGAGTCGGACCGGGGCCCGCCATCGGTCTGTGCCGATCGCGTCGGATCGCCGTCCGCAGCCGATCCCGTCTCGGTCGGATCCGCGCCATCGCCGCCGATTTCCGTCTCCGTATCGGTCCCGACCTCGACATCCCGCTCGGTCTCGGGTCGCGGCTCCCCGTCGGAGCGGCTCTCGAGCCACGCCCGGACGAGATTCACGCCGTCCTGGAAGAACGGCACCGGGTCGTCGGCGACCGCGTAATCGAACCGAGGCTGGCGGACGAGCGACGTGGCGACCTCGCGTGCGGCCGCGGCGAGCGACGGGCGGTCGACGAGCGGGTACTCCTCGGTCGCCACGCTGTGAAGGTAGCTGAGTTCGCCACGCAGCAGATGGCCACCCAGCCCGACCTCGTACGTCGGCTCCGACCTGATCGGCTCGTCTATCGCCAACTGCCAGTAGTAGTAGGGGAAGTCGGCCCCCGCCCGAATCGAGAACGGCAGCGACGACCAGAACCGCGGGTTGATCTCCATGAGTTTGAACTCGCCGTCCGCAGGGTCGCGCAGGAACTCGACCATGGCGAGCCCGTGCCACTCGAGTTCGCTCAGGAGCGCGCGACCGGCGGTCTCGAGGGCCGGGATGTGGACCGATTCACGGTAGGCGCTGGGGCCGCCGCAGTACTTCCAGCCGCGACGCTGGCAGTGCTGGAAGGTCGCGACCGGGTCGCCGCGGTCGTAGAGCGCGAAGAAGCCGAACTCCCGCGAGTCGGCGATCCGCTCCTGGACGATCGGGGTATGGCCACGTTTCTCGACGACAGCTTGCTCGTCCGGCGGCTTCCCGGGCCGCTGGTACGCCGTCGAACCGATCTCCGCGTCCTCGAACCGCGCCCCGAGATACGTCGGCGACGCCACGGTGTAGCGCGGTTTCACGATCGTCTCACGGCTCCAGTCGGTCCACTGATCGAGGAGGTCGGTCTCGGGCGTGCCGACGCCGGCCGCCTCGGCGGCTGCGAAGAGTTCGACGCGGTCCTGTACTCGTCGCAGCGTCTCGAAGTCGGGCCACAGCGTCGCGATTTCGTCGGCGAACGCCGCCTTGCGCTTTGCGAGCACGTAGACGTCTTCCTCACGGACCGGAACGATCGTCCGAACGGCCGGGCGTTCGGCAAGCGAGAGCAGCGCATCCCCGTACGCGGCGAGTTCGGTTTCCGGGTCCGGCAGCGTGACGAACTCGTCGCGGTAGGCCGAGCTGGCCGCTGGCGTCGACCGTGACTCCGAGCCCACGATGGTCCGGATACCCCGCGGGTGCAGTGAGCGGAGACAGGCAACGGTGCTCGGTGCATCGATCCCGGGCACGAGCACGCTCGCGTCGTCCCTGTGACGTTGCATAACCGGTAGCTGGGGGGCTTATTGCATTGTTATAGATCGAATAATTCGGGGCGTCGGTCGTCGTTCCGGATTCGATCGGGAGACGCGGCGTTAGGCGTCGAATACGCTCCGCTCGAGCGCGGGGTCGCTGTAGGCCGTCCACCGACGAATCCGTCCGTCTCGAACGGCGAACGCGTGAGCGAACGGGACATCGAAGGGGCGGCCGTCGATCGTTCCGACGTAGGCACCCGTTACGATCGTCCGCTCGCCGGCGTCGACGAACCGCTCGGGGAGCGCCTGGAGGTGCGCGGCCCGTTGTCCCGTCGCCAGCACCACGTTCTCGAGGACCGCGTCGATCCCCGTCTCCGTTCGCCCGGCGCGGTCGCCAGTCGTCGCATCGGTCCAGACGATGTCGGCCTCGAGTATCGGTGCCAGCTCGTCCGCTCCGCCCCGACCCGTGACGACACGGTTGAACGTGGCGTAAAACGCCGTGAGCCGTTCCCGTGTGGACCTCCGCTCGGCCGCTCGCCGTTCGGTCGCTGTCATGAGTGCGGTGGTAGCAAAAACGCGATCGGACAACAGAGCGCGATCCGAGTGCACGCGGTGAGAACGTCACGAAGTCCGGCACGTCGATTCGGCGATCAGCGGGGGTCCGCCGGCCGCGTTTCGGGGTGCCGGCAGAGAGCAGTCGCTGTTCGGGCGCTTGAAATCCCCGAAGACTCGGGGGAGAGAAATCGCGGTAGACGGAATCGACTTAGAGCAGTCCCGTCTTCTGGAGTTTCATCAGGTCCTCGGTGTCGAGGGTTTCGCCTTCCTTGAACTTCTGATAGATTTCCTCGGCCTCCTCCTTGGCCTCCTCTTTCTTCTTGTCGCGTTCGGACTTGCGCTCCTCTTCTTCCTGCTTGTCGAGTTCGCGCAGGCGCTTCTGGACGCGGACGAAGTCCTCGTGGTGGCGGTCGGCGGCCTCCTGGGCCTCGACGAACTTCTCGTGCATCTCGTCGGCCTCGTCACGGATGTCGTCGGCTTCCCGATAGGCCTCGATCATCTGGTTGTGATGTTCCTGGGCCTTGTCCGCCAGTTCCGTGACCTTCTGGTGGTGCTGGGAGGCTTCCGATCGCACTTCCTCGGCTTCATCGACGAGTTCTTCGAGATCCTCGTTCTGATCGAGTTTCTGCTTGCGCTCCTCGTACTCCTCGCGTTTGCTCTCGATCTTCTCGATGAGTTCCTTCTCGTCCTCGCTCGAGAGGACCTCGGTCTGTTGTTTGAACTCGAGTTCCTCGATCTCCTCTTCGAGTTCCTCGAGGTCCTTGCCCTCGTCGAGCTCCATGTCCGACTTGAGCTGTTCGACCTTGTCGAACAGCTCGTTGGCTTCGGCGTTGAGCTCGTTGCGGCTCTCCTTGTGTTCCTGGACCTGCTCGTTGAGCTCGTCGCGTTTCTCGCGGTGCTCCTGGGCTTCGTCGACCTTCTCGCGAGTCTTCGCGTTGAGGTCGTCGCGCTTGGAGGCCCGGTCGGAGGCCATCTGGTTCAGCTCGTTTCGCCGGTCCCGCAGTTGACCGGCCATTTTGATGAGCTGTCCTTTCGATTTGTTTTCTAGGTCGTCCTCTGTCAGTTCGATGTTCTTCGATTCGTCTACCATGTTAGTCAAACCTCTGTGCCATACCCGCACCGGAGAACCCGTCGACGGCTACTCGAGTCGGTCGCCGACGGCTCGGCGGGTGACTCGAGTAGCCGTTCGACCGTTCGAAGCGACTGCTCACGATCTGCGAAACCTCGGTGAATAAGATTTCCTGTCATCGATCGTCGAGCGATACGCGCCCCGGTGGCGTTCTGGTGACTGGTACTACTGGACCCTATAGTTTAAATGTACCGGTCACGACACCCCTGAAAACCGTTAGCAGGGACCTCCTTCCACCGTGTTGTGTCATGCCACGGCTGCTGTCGGCAGTATAAACCTGGGCCGACTCGACCGCTCGGCAACGGCACCGTTCGTGATCGCGAGCGAACCGGTGACGGCGACCCGACGCTAAAAGAGGTTCTCGAGACGATCGTCGGCGAACTCCTCGGCGTGGTCCGTCGCTTCCGCCTCCTGGGCGTCTTTCGCCTCGCGGGCGCGGTCCATGAACGCCTCGATCCGGTCGGAGCGCTCCGCGCCGCCGAGCAAGACGAGCGCGCCGAGTCGGTCGCTGTCCATGGGGAAGTCACCGCCACGGACCTGCATGCTTCCGGTTTCGTCCTCGAGCCAGCGGCGGGCGCGTTCGACGCCCTTGCGCGGGATCGCATCGGGCTGGCCGGCAATGACGAGCAGCGCCGAGTCGGCCGTCGTCGCATCCGGCAGGCTGGTTCCGGTCAACAGCGCCTGTCGAGCGACGCTCATCGTGTTCGTGATGTTCTCGCCGCTGTCCTCGCTTGCGACCTCGGTCGCGTAGCCGAGCGCCGCGACCCCACCCGCGCGAAGGGTGTTGATTACTTCGCTCGAGTCGACGACGCTCTCGCCGACGCCGTTGACGGCCTCGCCGGCGGCAAAGAGCAGGCCGACACGTTTGGCGATCCGTTCGTTGATCGTCTCGAAGGCGCTCTCGATGCTCTCGCCCTGTTCGTGCCAGGCGTCGTTATCGATCAACAGCGTCGAGTCGGCCTCCCGGAGGAGCGTCTTCAGGGAGCGACCGGCGTTGGCCTGATAGAGCGCGCCCTCGTTCCGTCCCGGAAGGATGCCGAGCGCGTAGACCGGGATGTCGTAGATCTGCTGGAGGTGATGGACGAGGACCGGCGCGCCGCCGCTCCCGGTGCCGCCGCCGAGGCCGGCGACGACGAAGACGGCTTCGGCCGTCGACGTGACGCGCCCGTCGAGACCGTCCAGTACTTGCTGGATGTCCGATTGCATCACTTCGGTCCCGAGTTCGTTGTCGGCACCGACGCCGTGCCCGTTCACGCGGTCGGCACCGATCAACTGCGTCTCGACGAACTGCAGCGACTCGAGGTCGGCTTCCGCCGAGTTGACGGCCAGCGCTCCCTGGATGGCTTCGAAACCCATGTCCGCGTCGAACCTGGCGAGTCGTTCAGTGACGTTGCCGCCAGCCTGGCCGACTCCGATCAGGGCTACTTTCATGTACGTCCCATATGATGGCGGTCTGTTGAAAGTTCCGGTCGGGTAATGAGTTCGGCAGCGGTGAACGGACCCGACCGCTCGGACTCATCTAGAGATACGCGGCGAACGCGTCCGCGATCTTTTCCTCGGCGCGTCTGAGGTGATGGTCGACGGTCCGACGGCTGAGATCCAGCGCGTCCGCGATGTCGGCCGTCGTCGTCCCGCGCGGGATTTCGTAGTATCCCCACTCGTAGGCGGCCAGGAACACCTCGCGCTGGCGGTCGGAGAGCGTCGGCAGAAAGGAGTCGACCGAAAGGACCGGCGTCTCGGATCGAACGGTTTGCAGTTCTTTTTTCGACTCGACGGTCACGGTCGAGTCGGCCGCGATGTCGCTGTAGAAGGCGGTCAGGTTCGATGCGGTGAGCGCGAGGACGCGAACGACCTTTGCCCCGCTCTCGTACCGTAACGGCGGCAAGAGTAGACAATCGTTGGCGGCAAGCGGCGCTTCGATATAGTCGTCACCGTACTGTTTCAGACACGACTCCGTGACGATCGTCCGATCGCTGCCGTTTTCGATCCGCTGTCGAACCCCGACCTCCGCGGCCACCTGAGCCTCCACGTCGGCTTGCTGGTCCCCGGTCACGTGGAGCAGGTCACAGTGATCGTTACACCACAACTCGATGCTCGTCTCGTTGTTCGCCGTCGAACTCGAGTACGGATCGTCGCTCTCGATCCGAAATACCGCCTTGTACATAGGGCACGTTCGCCCGGTTTCCTTAAAAAATATTGGCCAAAGGGAGAGTGACAGGATTTCACGTTCGCTAGCGTGAGAGCTAGACGCATGACACGAGACGATTCCGGTCACGAAATCGGCGAGCCGTCGTCGGACTGGCGCGAATACCAGGGGTCTCCGACGGGGACCGACATCGAGTGTGAGGGGTGGCGACAGGAGGCCGCTCTGCGATTGCTCAACAACAACCTCGACCCCGAGGTCGCAGAAGAGCCGGAGGACCTCGTCGTCTACGGCGGGACCGGCCGCGCCGCGCGGAGTTGGGACGCGTACGACGCGATCCTCGACGAACTCCGGGACCTCGACGACGACGAAACGTTGCTCGTCCAGTCGGGGAAACCCGTCGGGCGCTTTCGAACGCACGACCGTGCGCCGCGCGTGTTGATCGCGAACTCGAACCTCGTCGGGAACTGGGACGACTGGGAGCACTTCCACGAACTCGAGTCGAAGGGGCTCATCATGTACGGGCAGATGACCGCGGGTTCGTGGGCCTACATCGGCACGCAGGGGATCATCCAGGGGACCTTCGAGACGCTGGCCGAGGTCGCACGCCAGCACTTCCCCGACCGCGAGGGACTCCGCGGGACCATCACCGCCACCGCCGGCCTCGGCGGGATGGGCGGTGCACAGCCACTCGCCGTGACGATGAACCACGGCGTCTGTATCGCAGCCGAAGTCGACGAGCGGCGCATCGACCGGCGACTCGAGACGGACTACTGCATGGAGAAGACCGACGACATCGACGAGGCGATCGAACTGGCCCGCGACGCCGCGGCGGCCGGCGAACCGCGCTCGATCGCGCTCCATATGAACGCGGCGGAGATGTTCGACGGGTTCCTCGAGCGGGGGTTCGTCCCGGAGATCGTCACCGATCAGACGAGTGCCCACGACGAACTCGAGGGGTATTATCCGAGCGGCTACACCGTCGACGAGGCCGATGCGCTCCGCGAGTCCGATCCCGAACGGTACGTCGCCGAGAGCCTCGACACGATGGAGCGCCACGTCGAGGGGATTCTGGCGATGCAGGACCGAGGCGCGGTGGCGTTCGAGTACGGGAACAACATCCGCGGTCAGGTCGAAACACATCGCGGGCTCGACACCGCATTCGACTTCCCGGGGTTCGTGCCGGCATACGTTCGGCCGTTGTTCTGCCGCGGCAAGGGACCGTTCCGCTGGGTCGCCCTTTCCGGGGACGAGTCGGACATCCATCGGACCGACGAGGCCGTCAAGGAGCTGTTCCCGGACAAGGAGCAACTCCATCGCTGGATCGATCTCGCGCAGGAACAGGTCTCGTTCCAGGGGCTTCCCAGCCGCGTCTGCTGGCTGGGGTATCAGGCCGACGACGGGCTGACCGAACGCGCACGGTTCGCGTTACACATCAACGACCTCGTCGCAGACGGCGAGATTTCGGCCCCGGTCGTCGTCACGCGCGACCACCTCGACGCGGGCAGCGTCGCCAGTCCGAACCGGGAAACCGAGGCCATGCGCGACGGCTCGGACGCCGTCGCCGACTGGCCGGTGCTCAACGCCTTGCTCAACTGCGCTGCCGGTGCGGACATCGTCAGCGTCCACGACGGCGGCGGCGTCGGGATCGGGAACTCTTTACACACCAACAATCACGTCGTCCTCGACGGGTCGGACCTCGCTGCACGGAAGGCCCGGCGCGTGTTTACCACCGACCCCGGGATGGGTGTCATCCGCCACGCCGACGCCGGCTACGACGAAGCGCTCGAGGAGGCCGCGGATTCGAACGTCCACGTCCCGATGCAGGAGGACGAATGAGTTCGTTCATCGACCCACCGACGTGGTCAGGGACATCGTCGGACCCCGTCGACGAGCAGTTCGGCGACGTCGTTACCGCGACGACGCTCGAGGAGGCGGACTCGTTCGATGCCGTCCTCGTCGGCGAGCCGTACGACGGTGCGGTCATCTCCCGAACCGGGGCGGCTGCGGGTCCCCGTGCGCTCAGGGAATCGCTCTCAGGGGTCAAGACCCACCATTTCGGGAGTGGCCCCATTCGGAGCGTCGCCGACCTCGGGGACATGCCGATTCCCGACGGCTCCGTCGCCGATGTCCAGCGGGCGGTCCGCGAGCGCGCGGCGGCGGTACACGAACGCGAAGCTTTGCCGGTGTTCCTCGGCGGTGACAACTCGCTGACCTACCCGAACGTCGCCCCGCTTCTCGAAGACGCCAGCGTCGGCGTCGTCAACATCGACGCCCACCTCGACGTCCGCGAGACAGGGGACGGCCCGACCAGCGGGACGCCCTATCGCCAGTTACACGAGGCCGGGCTGGACGGCTACGCGTGTCTCGGTGCGCGCCATTTCGAGACGAGTACGGCCTACCACGAGTTCGTCCGCGAGCGCGGCGGCGCGGTCGTCACCGCGACGGAGGCGGCAACCGATCCCGCCGACGCTGTCGATCGAGCGTTATCGGCACTCGAGGGCGTCGACCGGCTCTACTGTAGCGTCGACATCGACGTTCTCGACGCACCCTACTGCGGTGTCAGCGCCCCGACGCCCGGCGGGTTGTTGCCGCGGGAGCTATTCGATCTCGTCAGTCGCATCGCGGCCGACGACCGTCTCGCCGGCTTCGAGGTCGTCGAATGCGCGCCGCCGCTCGACGAGGGCGGGCGAACCGTTGACGCCGCGTCGCGGACCGTCGCACACGCTCTCGCGGGGTGGGCAGCATGACCGATCTCGTCGTGTACAACGCCGCCGAGCTCGCGACGCCGACCGAAAACGACCCCCTCGAGACGACGGCGAACGGGGCCGTCGCGATCGACGATGGCATCGTGGTCGCAACGGGATCGACAGACGAAGTCACCCGTGCGTATCCGCCGGAAAACGCAGCGAATAGCATCGATGCGACCGGGCAGACGATACTGCCGGGGTTCGTCGATCCACACACGCACGCCGTCTTCGGCGGGACCCGTGCCGACGAGTTCACTGCGAAGCTCGAGGGCGCGTCGTATCAGGAGCTCCTCGAGGACGGCGGTGGCATTCTACGGACGGTTCGGTCGACGCGCGAGGCGTCCCGCGAGCAACTCGTCGAGACCCTCGTGGCACAGCTCGATGTCATGCTCGCCCACGGAACGACGACGGCCGAAGTGAAATCCGGTTACGGGCTCGACGTCGAGACC
This sequence comes from Natrinema pallidum, assembly GCF_005890195.1. Lineage (NCBI taxonomy): Archaea > Methanobacteriati > Methanobacteriota > Halobacteria > Halobacteriales > Natrialbaceae > Natrinema > Natrinema pallidum. The sequence continues at coordinate 2,985,070 of NZ_CP040637.1, forward strand.
GAACTGAAACTGCTCGAGGCGATCGCGATCGCGGACGAGCGACACCCGATCGACGTGGTCCCGACGTTCATGGGGGCCCACGCCGTTCCTGAAGGGATGGCGGCCGACGACTACGTGGATCGGGTCGTCGAAGACCAACTGCCGGCGGTCGCGGACGCCGGCCTCGCCGAGTTCTGTGACGTCTTCTGTGAAGCGGGCGTCTTCTCGGTCGCACAGTCCCGCCGCGTCCTTGAGGCCGGACAGGGGGCGGGACTGTCGGCGAAGATCCACGCCGAAGAGTTCGAGCGACTCGGCGGCTCCCAACTAGCTGCCTCTCTGGACGCGACGAGCGCCGATCACCTGTTGCAGGCGACCGACGACGATATCGAGGCGTTGGGTGACGCAGGCGTCACACCCGTCCTGCTCCCGGGGACGGCGTTCTCGCTCGGAGCCGAGTACGCGGACGCGGCTGCCTTCGAGGCGGCCGATGTACCGGTGGCGATTGCAACGGATTTCAACCCGAACTGCTACTCACAGAGCATGGAGTTCGCTATCGACCTCGCGTGCAATGGGATGCGAATGGGACCGGCCGCGGCGATCCGCAGTGCGACCAGCACCGCCGCCGCTGCCATCGATCGCACGGACGGAACGGGGACGCTGTGTGAGGGCGCGCCGGGCGATCTGGTCGTCGCGAACGTCGCCGACCACCAGCATCTCCCGTACAATTTCGGTGTCTCGACTGTCCAAACCGTCGTGAAAGATGGCGAGGTGGTCCACCGTGAGTGATCGATCGGTCGTCGTTGACGGAACGTCGCTGACACCCGCAGATGTCGAACGCGTCGCCCGCGAGGGAGCCACCGTCTCGGTTCCCGAATCGGCGCGGCAACGAGTCCGCGCGTCCCGCGAGCGGATCGTCGACATTGTCGACTCCGGACAGGCAGTCTACGGCGTCAACACCGGGTTCGGCGAACTCGTACAGGAACGAATTCCGGACGACGAGATCGAAGCCCTCCAGCACAACCTCGTTCGAAGTCACGCCGCGGGCACCGGGCGCGACCTCGAGCGACCGGAGATTCGGGCGATGCTCGTGACGCGCCTCAACGCGCTCGTCGCGGGGTACAGCGGCGTCCGCGAATGCGTCGTGGATCTCCTCGTCGGCATGCTCAACAACGGCGTTCACCCCGTGGTAAAGGCCAAAGGCAGTCTGGGTGCGAGCGGCGATCTCGCGCCCCTCGCACACCTCGCACTCGTCGTCATCGGGGAGGGCGAAGCACTCGTCGACGGCGACCGCCTCGCCGGCGACGAGGCACTGGCCCGCGTCGGCCTCGAGCCGCTCGATCTCCGGCCGAAGGAAGGGTTGGCACTGATCAACGGGACGCAGCTAACCGTCGCGATCGGCGCGCTCGTCGTCCGCGATGCCGAGCGGGCGATGCGGATGGCGGACGTCGCCGGGGCGATGACGACGGAGGCGACGATGAGCACCACGGCGAGCGCCCACGCCAGCATCCAGCGCGTTCGCCCGCATCAAGGGCAGGCCACAAGCGCGGCGAACATCCGCCGGCTGACGCGCGACTCCGAAATCGTCGAATCGCACCGGAACTGCGACCGGGTCCAGGACGCCTACTCGATCCGGTGTCTCCCGCAAGTTCACGGGGCCGTCCGCGACGCGATTCGCCACCTTCGGTCGGCCATCGAGACGGAACTCAACAGTGCGACGGACAACCCGCTCGTCTTCCCCGCCGACGAGGCCGACGAGCGAGCGAGCGGCACGGATCGGGCGGCGGTGCTGTCCGGTGGGAACTTCCACGGCCAGCCGCTTGCGTTGCGGCTGGATTACGTGACGAGCGCCCTCGCGAACCTGGCGTCGATCGCGGAACGGCGGGTCGATCGACTGCTCAATCCGAACGTCCAGGAGCCGCACTTACCGCCGTTCCTGACCACCGACAGCGGCCTCGAGTCGGGCTACATGATCGCCCAGTATACGGCCGCGGACCTCGTCAGCACGATCCAGACGCAGGGACGCCCGTCGACGGACAGCGTCCCGGTGAGCGGCAACCAGGAGGATCACGTGAGTATGAGCGCCCAGAGCGCTCACGTCGCCAGCGACGCCGTCGATCGGACGATACGTGTGGTCGGCATCGAACTGGCCTGTGCCGCCCAAGCGCTCGACTTCATCGACGACCGCGTTCCCGGCGTCGGGACGCGGGCCGCCCACCGAACCATCCGCGACCACGTCCCGCACCTCGAGACGGATCGTCCCATCCACCGCGACATCGAGACGATGGCGGACCTGATCCGTTCCGACGAGTTGCTCGCGGCCATCGAACGGAACCTCGACGACGGCGTGGCGTGAGATCAGCGGCGCTCCCGTCGGACGCTCCCATCGGACGCCGTCCCGGCCCATCGCGCGTTTCGACGCTTGTTTTTTCCTGGTTTGGAGCGCGATCGCGAGTGCGGTGACGCGGTTCGGACGCTTTTGTGTGCCGACTGCAACGCCACTCGCAGTGCTCTCGTATGCCGACAGTATGTCGACACGGACTGTCACGTAGCGCGACAGCGAGCGCGGAACGGAAACCGATATACAACCGGACCGGATTCGTCGGGACGAACGCGCCGCACTGACAGTCGGCATATAAACAGTTGACCGTATGGAAACCAGTACTACTTGGAGTGAACCACGAGTGTTGTTTACATGGTAGCGAGGATCATCCACCCGACGCGCGCCCAGCATCGAACCGAGACACCGAGACGACGGACACCCCGGCTTGGGGCGGGACTGTCCACGGGACGGCCCGACCGCGTGGACGCCGTTTCCGACGCGGGAGGCACTGACGACACCGATCGACCGGTTGCACGTCGGCAGCGGGTCCCGTCGTGGGCTCGACTCGGTCGCGACCGGATCGGGCTCGAGGTGACCCGATGGTAGCGCTCGAGCCGCAGCTGTTCGAGGATATCGATCCCGAGAAACGGCCGTCGTTGCTTGCGGCGCTCGTGCCCGTCGTGGCGATGCTCGGATTCCTCAGCGTCGGGATCGTCCTGCTCGAGCTTGACCCGCAGTTCCCGCTCTTTTGGGGGATCGCGTTTACCGGGCTGTTCGCCCGATACCACCTCGGCCTGTCGTGGAACGACCTGTACGACGGGATCACGGATAGCCTCCTCATGGGGATGCAGGTCATCCTCATCATGTTCGTCGTCTACGCGCTTATCGCCACGTGGATTCAGGCGGGAACGATTCCGGGGCTGATGTACTACGGGCTCGAACTGCTCACGCCGGCGATCTTCCTGCCGATGACCGCGATCCTGGCGGCGATCGTCACGTTCGCCGTCGGCTCGTCGTGGACGACCGCGGGGACGCTCGGCGTCGCGTTCATCGGTATCGGAGCCGGGCTCGGCATTCCGATGCCGATGACGGCCGGTGCCATTCTGACCGGCGCATACACCGGGGACAAGCAGTCCCCGCTCTCGGACACGACGAACCTCGCGGCTGCCGTGACGAGCACCGACCTCTACGATCACATCAACGCGATGCGGTTCGGGACGCTCATCGCGTTCAGCCTCTCCGTCGCGCTCTATGCCATCCTCGGCCTCCGTGCCTCCGGGACGATTCCCGCCGGACGGGTCGCGGAGATTCAGGGTGCCATCCAGGGGACGTACGTCGTGACACCGCTCGTCTTCGTGCCGCTGGTGCTGACGTTCGGACTGGCCATCTACGGCCTCCCGGCGCTGCCGGCGCTCGGCGTCGGCGTGTTCGCCGGCGTTCTCACTTCCGTCGGCATTCAGGGGACCGGGTTCGCCGCGGCGTGGACCGTCGCACAGTCCGGAACGGCTCCCGAGACCGGGATGGAACTGGTAAGCGGACTGCTCCAGAGCGACGGCCTGCTCGGCGGTGCGTGGATCGTCACCATCGCGATCGCCGCGCTCTCGCTCGGGGGGATACTCGAGCGCGCCGGCGTGCTGGCGGTTCTCGCACACCACCTCGGCCGCCTGAGTCGCGGCGAGGCGAGTCTCACTGGCGTCACCATCGTCTCCGCGATTTCGATGAACGTCCTCGCGGCCGAACAGTACATCAGCATCGTCGTCCCCGGGATGTCCCTTCGAAACCTCTACCGCGAACAGGGGCTGAAGATGGAGAACCTCTCGCGTGCCGTCGAAGCGTCGGGCACGACGACCGCGGTCCTCATCCCGTGGTCGAGCGGCGGCCTGTTCATGGCCGGAACGCTGGGCGTCCCGACGCTGTCGTACGCGCCGTACTACTTCTTCGGCTTCCTGTCGCCGCTCGTGCTCCTCCTGATGGGCGTGACCGGCTGGCAAATGACATCCGAAACTCGAGCGGAGCCCCGTGAGGCCGCATCGACGACCGACGGAACGGCGGCCGTCACGGGCGGCGAAGAGTAACGACGGCTGCGGGGTCGCATCGGCCCGCCGACCGACCGCCATCCGTCATCGATATCGGAGCGCCGGCCGCTCGGTTACGGCGGCACAGACCCAACGGGAATGTCACAATATCTTTCTACGCCATTCCCGTCCCTTCGCATATGTTCTACGAACAGCGGATGACCGTTCCTGACTCGCCCGCCGACCTCCGGGCCGAGTACGAGGCCGATTTCGCAGCGATCGTCGATGAGCGCGGCCCCGAGGCCATCACCGACGACACCGACCTCGAGCGGGAGACGCTCGAGGCGATAGCCGCGGGCGACTCCCCCGCGTTGACCCTCGAACAGGCCGCCCGGGTTCAGTCGCTCGAGGAGGGTGCGCCCGACCCGGAGACGATCGTGACGATGGCGCTGGAACACCTGCTATTGGGCATGTCGACGGCGGTCCTCGACGTCGACGCGGTCGAGAGTCACCTCGAGATCGACCTGGATGCAAAGGAAATCCACCAGAAGATCGAAGGGCGAGCACCCATGTCGTTCGGGGAGTTCGTCCACATCCAGTACGTGATCGCGGACGGCGCGCCCTGACTTCGGAGCGACGGGTCGTCCCGCCGGCTCACCCGCGTCGGCTGGTCGGCGGTGCCGAACCCGCCCACCGCCCAGCCGCCGATTCGGGCGGCGATCACCACTGAACGGGAGAGAGCATCGTCTCGAGCGGGGGCATTATATAGATTCGGCCACGAGTCGGGCTATGAAGGTTGCAATTCTCGGCTGCGGGTACGTCGGCATCGAGCTCGGCCGACAGCTCGCCTCGCGAGGCCACGAGCCGATCGGCGTTCGACGGTCCGAAGAGGGGGTCGAACGGATCGCTGCCGCCGGCTTCGAGGGGATGCGGGCGGATATTACCGATCGGGGGGCGCTCGCGGCGGTTCCGGACGTCGACGCGCTCGTCTTCGCCGCGAGTAGCGGCGGACGGGGTGCCGAGGCCGCCCGGGACGTGTACGTCGACGGGCTACGGACGGCGATCGAAGCGTTCGGGGAACGCGAGAACGCACCCGACAGGCTCGTGTACACCTCCTCGACCGGTGTCCACGGCGACCACGACGGCGACTGGGTCGACGAGGAGACGCCGCTCGAGCCCACCACGGAAAAGACCGCGGTGCTCGTCGACGCCGAGCGACTCGCGCTCGATCTGCCTCCCGAGTACGGCATCGACGGGACCGTGGCGCGCTATGCCGGGCTGTACGGCCCCGGCCGGTACCGGCTCGAGCGCTACCTCGACGGACCCGTCACCGAGGGGTATCTGAACATGGTCCACCGGGACGACGCCGCGGGTGCGGTTCGCCACCTGCTCGAGGAGGCTCTCGCTCGCGGCGAGGTCGTTCAGGTGGTCGACGACGAGCCGGCCTCGAAGTGGGCGTTCGCGGACTGGCTGGCCGACGCGTGTGACGTCGAGCGTCCGCCGAAGCGGACGAAAGCCGACCGGCTCGCGGACGACGACCTCTCCGAGGCGGGCCGTCGACGAATCCTGACGAGCAAGCGCTGTTCGAACGAGAAGCTCCGGGCGCTGGACTACGAGTTCGACTTCCCCACGTACCGAGAAGGGTACCGCGACGCGATCGAGACCTATCGGAAGGGCTGATCGGTCCGGCGTACACCCGATCCAAAGCGTTCGAGCGGCGTGTGCACCGTTTCGATGGCTCGAGGCCCGACTGGTTCGACGGCTGATGAGTGTCGCTGCGACCCGTGGAATCGGGGGAAATTTCTTGGTGGTTCGATTTGATCACCCGATATGAGCTCTCGGAGCGTCCCGACCGACGGTCCCGTCGTCGGGGCGACCCCGCTCGTCACCGAGTCGGTTGCCGACTCGATCCGGTCCCTCGAGCCGCTCGTTCTCTCGCTTCTGGTGCTCGCCGTCGTCGGCCTCGTCCTCGGTGGGTGGTGGGCGGTTCGTTGGTTCCGTCGTCCGCCGGGTGCACGCCTTCGGCGCATGCTCGCCGCACACGACGCGGTGACGGTGTTGATGCATCCGAATCCCGATCCGGACGCGATGTCGTGTGCGATGGGCGTCGCGCGGATCGCTGACTCGGTCGATACCGACGCGACGCTGCAGTACTCCGGCGAGATCCGCCATCAGGAAAACCGCGCGTTCCGGACCGTCCTCGATCTGGACCTCGAGTCGATCGAGGCGAGTTCCCAACTCGCCACCGACCCGGTCGTCCTGGTCGATCACAACACGCCGCGGGGCTTTACTGGAGCCCAGACCGTCGAGCCGATCGCAGTCGTCGACCACCATCCCGGCAACGGAGCCGGGACGCAGTTTACCGACGTCCGGACCGACTACGGCGCGGCGTCGACGATCATCGTCGAGTACTTGACGGATATCGGCGCGTCGATGGCCGACGAGGACGGCTCGGGCGACGTTCAGGTATCGCCGGAGCTCGCGACAGGGCTGCTCTACGGCATTCAATCCGACACGAACCACCTGACCAACGGTTGCTCCCGGGTCGAGTTCGACGCCTGCGCCGCGCTGTTCTCGGGGATCGACGAGGACCTGCTCGACCGGATCGCCAATCCGCAGGTCAGCGACGACGTCTTACAGGTCAAGGCGACGGCGATCACCGAGAAGCGAATCGAGGGCCCCTTCGCGGTCTGCGATGTCGGCGAGATCGGTAACGTCGACGCAGTTCCCCAGGCCGCGGACGAACTCATGCACCTCGAGGGCGTCACGGCCGTCGTCGTCTACGGCGAACACGACGGGACGATCCACCTCTCCGGCCGGTCCCGCGACGACCGGGTCCACATGGGTGAGACGCTGCGCCACGCCATCAACGACATTCCGATGGCCAGCGCCGGCGGCCACGCCCGGATGGGTGGCGGTCAGCTCTCGGTCGACCACATGAACGGAATCGGACCCTCCGACGGGATCAGCCGTACCGAGTTCGAGGAGCGACTCTTCTCCGCGATGGCGGGCGAGCGCTAGCCGGCCGCGCCGAGCAGCGATAGGAGAGACTGAACCGAGTTACACACTGGTTGCAACGCTGTCGTGCGAGCGGGTGTCCGATACCGTTCCGTTGCTGTCGCGCACGGGATCTCGTCGTCGGAACGCCGTCGCGGCTACTGATCGCACGCCGTTCTCGCCCGGTCTTCGAGGGGGCGCGCAAGCAACGGCCGTGCTCCCGCCTAGCGGATCTCCTTCCACTCCGCGCCGCAGTCCGGACAGATACGAACCGTCTTGATCTCGTCCGGGTCGTTTTCGGTCTTTAGCGGCTTCTTGCACTCGCCACAGACGAGCCGATCGTACGTATCCTTCTCGAGGTCGCCGGCGCGAAGCGCCTTCCGGACTGAGTTCATGTTCGCCCTGTAGGCAGGAGGGGAAGAAAAAGACCGGTGCTTTAGCCGGTCTCGACTCGGCTCCGCGTTCGGTGGCATTCCGTCCCTCGACCCGGTCCCGCCGACGGTTTATCTGGCCGCATCCGTGGCCGTTTTACCGGTCCGCTCGAAGACCCCACCGATGGAGTACGTCCAGGAGCGGATCGCTACGCTCCACGAGTTCGACGGCGAGGACGTGGGGATGGGTGGCGACCTCGCTCGCGAGGCCGCCGCTGCGGTCGCCGAGACGGCCGTCGTCGTCCCGATGACCGGCCGCGAGTACGAGAGCCCCGCCGCCGAGCGCGTCCTCGCGGAACTCGAGCGCCTCGAGCCGGCACCCGCGGCGGTTTTCGTCCCCGTCAGGGCCGACGCCGACCGAATCGGACCGTTTCGAGACTGGCTCGGTTCGTTCGCCCTGCCGACCCGGGTCCTGTGGTGTAACGCGCCGACCGTCGATGCCGTGCTCGCCGATGCCGGGTTGGACGGCGGGCTCGGAAAGGGACGGGACGTCTGGCTCGCCCTCGGTCCCGCCGCGGACGTCGCCGACGCGGTCGTCGTCCACGACGCCGACGCGCGCAGCTACGAGGCCGCACACGTCCAGCGCCTGCTCGCACCGCTGACGATGGACTTCGACTTTGCAAAGGGATACTACGCGCGCGTCGAAGGTGACCGGCTCTATGGGCGGCTCTGCCGACTGTTCTACGAGCCGTTGCTTCGAGCCCTGGCCGACGCCCGCGACGCGCCGATCGTCGACTACCTCGGCGCGTTCCGGTACGCGCTCGCCGGCGAGTTCGCCGCGAGTGCCCACCTCGCCCGGCGGCTTCGCGCACCGCGTGCGTGGGGACTCGAGGTCGGCACGCTCGGCGATGCCTACGAGATCGCCGGCTTCGACGGCTCCGCACAGGTCGACCTCGGTCGCCACGAACACGACCACCGCGCGGTCACCGGCGACACCGGACTCGAGGGGATGAGCCGGGAAGTGGCGGCCACCCTCCTGGGGGTGGTAGAAGAGCACGGCGTCGACCCCGCGTACGAGACCCTCCCCGAGCGATACCGGGCCGCCGGTGACGAGTTGATCGACCAGTACCGCGCCGACGCGGCGTTCAACGGTCTGGCGTACGACCCCGCGGACGAGCGGGAGCAGGTGTCGCGCTATGCCGACTCGATCGCACCGCCGGGGCCGGACACGCGCCTGCCGCGGTGGACCGACGCCCCGTTCGAGCCGGCCGACGTGCTCGCGGCCGCCCGCCCCTGGCGGGAGCACCGCGTTGGCTCGCAAGACTAATCCCGCCATCGGCCGTTGGGCAGCGTATGGACGCGACCGCCGACGAACTGGCCGGCGTGGTCGACCTCTTCGGCGGGTTGACCCGCGCGGAACTCGAGCGGGCGCTCGCCGAGGCCGCCTACCGGGCCGACGGACGGACCGTCGAAGACGCGGCCCTCGCGGCGGCCATCGACGAGGCAGTCGAGTCGTTCGCGCTCGTTCGGTACGCACCCGACGCGGACGGCGAGGCGCTGCTGGTCGCCGGCCCGACGGCGTTTCCGACGGTGCCGGAGCACGCGGAAGACGTCCCACATATCCTCGATATCGAGCCGCGAGCCCCCGATCGCGAGGCGCTAGGGGAGACGGCCCGCGAGCGCGTGCTCGAGGTCGCCGACGAGGCCGTCGCCGCGGGCGAGACGGAACGGATCAAGACCATGATCGACGTGAGCTACGACATCGAAGCGTGGGCACCGGTCGATCTCACGGACGAACGACGGCGGCTGGAGGACGCGCTCGAGGAATGACCGACCGGAGACTGGTGCTCGATCCGGTCGCGAGCTACGAGCCGACCGAGATCGGCGATCAGGAGTACGACGCGGCCGTTCTCGCGCCGATCGTCGACCGCGACGGCGAGGACGCCCTGCTCTTTACCCGGCGAGCCGACCACCTCGGCGAGCACCCCGGACAGATGAGTTTTCCCGGCGGCGGCGCGGAGCCCGAAGACGAGACGATCCTCGAGACGGCGCTCCGAGAGGCCAACGAGGAGATCGGCCTCGAGCGACGCGAAGCCGAAGTGGTCGGGCAACTCGACGATATCCGGACCGTCACCGAGTACGCCGTGACGCCGTTCGTCGCCCACGTCCCCGACCGGGAGTACGTCCGCGACGAAAGCGAAGTCGCCGAGATCGTCGTCCTCCCGCTGTCGGGACTGCTCGATCCGGACAACTACGAGTACGAGCGCCGCTCCCATCCCTACTACGGCGACATCGTCATCCACTACTTCCGTGTGAACGGCTACACCGTCTGGGGTGCGACCGGCCGGATTCTGGTCCAGCTGCTCGAGCTGGCGACCGCGTTCGAAGCGCCGGAAACGGTCGACCGGTCGGGGTTTTGAGAACGACCGCCCGCTACAGTCCCTCGAGCGATCGCAGCTTCTGTTCGACGTCCGGCGGCGCGGCGCTTGGGCCGTCACGCACGCGGTGATCCGGGAGTAAAAGCGGCGCGGGGTTCTCGGCGAGCGCGGTCCGGACGAGGATGATGTCGTCCTCGGCCTCGTGATCGAGCCCGGACGTCATCCGGGCGAGCGTCTCGACGGAGATCTGGTCGCCGTAGGGAATCCCCTGGACCCCTTCGAGGACCGCCCGCCGGTCTGTCGGCATGGTCATCGCGACCTGCACGTCCTCGAAGGTGATCTCCTCGAGACCATCGAGATATTCGAAGATCCGATCGAGAACGGGGTGGTCGTCCTCGGCGTCGTCGGCTGGACGGTCCGGAAACGAAACGCTCAGCACCCGTCCGCTGGCGACACCGAGCTGGATGTACCGGTCGAGATACGGCGATTCCCGCGCGTAGATTCCAGCGTCCGTAACGTCCTCCATGGGTGTCCGTAGCCCGTCGGGACTTGAATAGCCGCCGGTCCGGCGTCGCCCGCACGTCGACTCAGCATACGACGCCGTCGCGCTCGCAGGAGGGGGCGTCGCGGCGTGACGACGGGGACGCTTCCGATGGTTCTTGGCGTCTGAGAACTCCGAGCGGACTCTTGTCCCCGATGTTCCGAACACTAGTTATGAACGCAAAGGAAGACGGGACGACCGTTGGGACACCGGGTGACGAACGGGAGATCCGTGCCGAAATCCGACTCGATCTCACCGGAACGGACTGCATTCTCGAGGGGACTCAGGAGGAGCCGATGGTCCGGCATCAGATCATGAACGACACGTGCTACGTCCTGTCGGATACTGGGACGAAGGCGACGGGGGTCACGCAGACGGAAACCACCGTCGACAACTCCTGTCCGTGTGCGGTCTTTCGTCGCCATCAGTGTGTCCCACTGTTCGGAGCGGTCGAGGACGGCACGACGGTGGTGACGACGTATCTGCCGGACCGCGACACGTTACAGCAGTTGATCGAGGAGTTACGCGATGTCGTCGGCCACGTCTCGTTGCGGCGACTCACGACGTCCGACACGGACGAAGTGACCGACGTTCGAACCGTCGATCTCGCGCTGCTGACCGAGCGCGAAGAGGAGACCCTGACGCGGGCGATCGAAGCCGGCTACTACGACGATCCGCGGGGGATCGAGTTCGAGGCGCTGGCGTCCCGACTCGGGATTTCGAAGTCGGCGCTCTCACAGCGACTCAGCGCTGCCGAATCGAAACTGTTGCTCGACCTTCTCGAAGGGTAGCGGGATTGTTGCGCGGGAATATCGGCGTCGACCAAGCCGAGGTCGGCATCGGCGATCACGACGCTGCTTATAAAGGACGAAACTATTTGCCCGTGAGGGCTCGGCCTCGCGGCTCGTAGCCGAACGTGGAGGGATCACGATGGGAAACTCAGACGAGACGCGGATGATCGACGACGAGTCGGTCGGTATCGATGCAGCGGTCTGGGAGGAGACGGCCGACGAACTCCTCGCGGACAGTCCCTATGATCCGAAGCTCGGCAAGGAGATGAGCAGGGACGCGGTCCGGGTCAGCACCGGCCGCATGACGGAGGCGGAGTTCCACGAGAAGTACCACGACGCCGTTCTCGAGGAGTTCGGCGTCGACGACCGGCCGATAGAAACGGGTGATGCCGATGAGTGAGCAGGACGGGGTCGGCGTGAGTCGGCGGTCCGTGCTCCTCTCGGCCGGGGCAGCAGCCGGCATGCTGGGGCTTGGCGGGCACAGCGCCCTCCAATCGCTCACGCGGGACGAGACGGACGCTGCGGTCGAGGGCCTGTTCGACGAAACGCAGGTCCTCAATACGGCGTGTGCGCCGAACTGTCGGGGCAAGTGTCCCCTCAACGTTCACGTCAGGGACGGACAGATCAAGTTCGTCGAACCGCAGATGACCGACGACGAACGGTATCGACGGGGATGTCTCCTCGGCCAGTCACACGTCCAGCGCGTGTACAGTCCGAAGCGCCTGAAGTACCCGATGGTACGGGCCGACTGGGAACCCGGCGCTCCCAATCCGGGCGGCCGCGGCGAGGACGCCCGATTCGAGCAGGTCTCGTGGGACGACGCGCTGCAGTACGTCGCCGACGAGATGCGCCGCGTCCGGTCGGAGTACGGACCGGAGAGCGTGTTCTTCCATACCGGGTCCGGGGACAACGGCATGGGTACCACGCTCTTCGGTCGCCTGGCGTCGATGTTCGGCGGGACCCAACAGAGTTGGTCGATCGACTCGAACGTCGGCGTCGGATTCAACCGGATCACCGGACACGGGTTCTTCCTCCCGCCGACGAACGAGTCCGCCGACTGGGTCAACGCCAACACGATCATCGTCTGGGGCTCCGATCTCTTCAAGAGTCAGTTCCAGAACGACGCCTCGAAAGTCCTCGACGCGATCGAAAGCGGTGCCAAACTGGTCGTCGTCGATCCGGTATACACGACGACGGCGTCGAAAGCGGACCTCTGGCTGCCGATCAAACCGGGGAAGGACACCCACCTCGCGCTCGCGATGATTCATACTGTCCTCGCCGACGGGTCCTACGACGACGCGTTCCTTCGCGAGCGAACGACCGCGGGTGCGCTCGTCCGCGACGACACCGACGAGATGCTTCGGATGCGGGATCTCGAGGGCGACGCCGACGACGATCGGGTCGTCGGTATCCACGCCGAAACCGGCGAGCCGGTGCCGCTCGAGCCCGACACGTACGCGGAGATCGAACTGTTCGGCGAGTACGAGGTTGACGGCATCCGGGCGACGACCGGGCTGTCGCTGCTCGAGGACCACGTCGCGGACTACTCGCCGGAGACGGTCGCGTCGGTCGCCGACCTCGACCCGGCCGACATCAAAACCGCGGCCCGATGGCTCGCGACCCGCGGTCCGGGAGGGATCGCGCCGAGCTACGCGCTCGGCCGGTACAAGTACGGGCACGTCTTCGGCCAGACCTACGCCATCTTACTGGCGCTGACGGGGGATTACGGGAAGTCGGGCACGATCCACGCCCAGCACCCCGCCGGGACGACGCTAAACAGCGGCGAGTACGGCTCCCCGGACGGCGCGCCGGGAACGCAGTCGCTGTCCATGCACGAAGTGCCCGCCGCGCTCGAGGACGGCGAGCCGTTCCCCATCAAGGCGATCTACGGGATGGAGTCGAACATGCTGGCCAACCAGTTCCCGAACCGCCAGCGCTGGCACGACCTCCTCGAGAACGTCGACATGTTCGCGATGGCGGACTTCCATCGCACGCCGACGGTCCAGCACGCGGATATCATCCTGCCGGCGGCCCACTGGTTCGAACGGGAGGACATCACCGACGCGTGGGGGTCACATCCGCACATCTCACACCGGACGAAGGCACACGAGCCGCTCTGGGATGCGCGGGACGACTACCACATCATCGCGGAGTTGGCGGACAAACTCGGGTACGACGACCTGTTCCTCGACGACAAGCGCGCCGAACTCAGGAAGATCGCGTCGAACGACGATCGGTTCGACTTCGACGAACTCCGTCGGAAGGGGAACGTTCGCGTCGAGGACGAAGCGGCAGGGATCAAGTACACCGATCCGTTCCCGACCGATACCGGACGGATCGAGCTCTACGACGAGGATCACCCCGTCGAGGACGACGGAACGGTGCTTGACCTCCCGCGGCCGATCGAGGACAGAACCGCCACCGATCACGACCTCGCCGACGAGTATCCGCTGCTCTTCATGCAGAAACACTCCAAGTGGCGGATCCACTCCCAGTGGGCGGACAACGCGATGGTCCGGAAGTTCAACGCGGAACCGACCCTCGACATCCATCCGTCGGATGCGAGAGAGCGGGGGATCGACGACGGCGACTACGTCCGCGTCTACAACGACCGCGGGGAGGTGGTCGTCCGCGCCAGCTACAACGAAGGGATGCGACCCGGACTGATCAACATCGATCAAGGCTGGTGGACGGACGACTACGTCCACGGGAGCCATCAGGATCTCACCCACATGGAGGTCAACGATCTGGCCCCGACATTCGCGTTCTACGACGTTCGAGCGGACGTCGAACCCGCACCGGAAACCATCGATACGAGCAAATACACGGCCCCCGAGTCGGCCGACTGGCTCGAGGGGTACCCGAACGGAGGTGACAACTGATGACCGACTACGGCATGGTAATCGACCTCGAGCGGTGTATCGGCTGTAACGCGTGTGCGGTGAGTTGCAGCCAGGAGAACAACGTCTCGCTCGACAAACAGTGGAACCGCATCCTCACGGAAGGCGGCGACGCGATGGACACACCCGAGGGCTCGTACCCGGAAAACGGACGCGACGGGACGCTCTCGATGAACCATCTGCCGCTTGCGTGCCAGCACTGCGACAACGCTCCGTGCGTCAAGGTCTGTCCGGTCAACGCGACCTACAAACGCGACGACGGCATCGTCGAGATCGACTACGACAAGTGTATGGGCTGTCGGTACTGTATGAGCGCCTGTCCGTACAACGCGCGGGTGTTCAACTTCGACGAGCCCAAGACGCTGCCCACCGACGGGACCGGCAACGTCGAGGAGCGCAAGCAAGGCGTCGTCGAGAAGTGTACCTTCTGTAGTCACCGGGTGGAGGAGGATCTCGACCCGGCTTGTACGGTTGCGTGCCCGGCCGATGCCCGTATCTTCGGCGATCTCGATGACGAGGAGAGTACCGCCTCGCGGTACGTCGAGAAATACGAAACCGAGCAGCTCCTCGACGAACTCGAGACCGATCCGAACACCTACTACATCCGCGGCGAGATGAGTCCCGGCCGAACGCGAAGCGGCAACGAACTCGAAGGTACCGAGAAGAAAGCCGTCGGGAACCCGAACGGCGTCGCGACCGACGGAGGTGACGGCCAATGAGTGCCGCGTCGGACGCCGGCGTCGTCGTTCCTCGCTTCGGAACGCGGGGCAAAGCCTGGCTCGCCCTGCTGGGCGTTCTGATCGTGGCCGGGCTCGGTGCCTGGGCGTATCAGCTCCGGCAGGGGCTTGCGGTCACCGGGATGGACAACGTCTTCTCCTGGGGACTGTACATCATGCTGTTCGTCCTGTTCATCGGCCTCTCGGCGGGAGGGCTGATCATCTCGAGCGCGCCGAAGTTCTTCCACTCGAAGCGGTACGACAGCCTGGCCGCGCTGGGCGTGCTGTTGAGCCTGGGGTGTATCGTCGTCGCCGGGCTGTTGATTCTGCCGGACCTCGGGAGCCCGAGCCGAGTGACCGGCTTCCTGACATCGCCGGACCCCCGCTCGCCGATGGTCTGGGACTTCGGGATCGTGCTCCTCTACGGGCTGTTCAACGTGGGGTATCTCTGGTTGCTAACCAGACGGGACTTCGCGAAGATGGGGTCATGGCTGGCGTTCGGCGTCGAGGACACGCCCGCGGGCCGGGAACGCGACCGCAAATTCGCCTTCTGGGCGGCGGCGATCGCGATGCCGCTTGCGGTCGGATTGCACTCGGTGACCGGCTGGATCTTCGCGACCCAGATCGGCCGTGGCGACTGGTTCAATCCGCTGGTCGCGCCGATGTTCATCATGAAAGCGTTGGTGTCGGGACTGGCGCTGTTGCTGGTGACCGGCATCCTCGTCGACCGGTTCACGCGGTTTCGGTTCCCGCGGGAACTGGTGCCTGAACTCGGGAAATTGCTGGGTATCTTCGTGGCCGTCCACGTCATCTACCTGGTCGCGGCAGAACGACTCCCCCACGCGTGGGCGGCGCACTTCGAGTTCTGGTCGATCACCCGCGCGTTCCTCGTCGGGGATACCATCCACTTCTGGCTGTGGACGCTCATCGGCGGCGTGCTTCCGATCGCGTTGCTCGCCGTGCCGTCCCTCCGGCGTCGGATCAAAGCGGTCTTCGTGGCCAGCGTCGCGGCGATCGTCGGTATCCTCTTCGAGGGCGTGTACCTGATATTTACCGGGTACCACGACCTGAACATCGACGCCGCACCCGGCGTGACGACCGGAACCGACTACACCGGACTCGAGGCGGATATCTGGGCGACGACCGGCAGCTACACCCCCACGATCGTCGAGCTGGCGGTCGCAGTCGGCCTCGTCGCCGTGGGCGCGCTGATCGTGACGCTCGGCCTTCGGTTCGTTCCGATCCAGCCCAACGATCGCACCCCCGTCAGCGCCGAGCGGGACGAGACGACTGCAACGACGGCCGACCCCGTCGCGACCGACGGCGGAGCCGATGCGGAGGTGGCCGGCGATGCGTAACTCGATGCTCGAGGGCGACGACCGCGGTCGACTGGCGGGTGGGTACTCGGTACTGGCTCGCTGCTGGCGACAGCCGACCGCGGACCTCCTCGCGGCGGTGTCGGACGGGACGTTCGAACGGATCGAACCCGAGGTGGCCGAGACCTCGGTCGAGGACCTCCGCGTCGAGTACGCGCGGCTGTTCGTCGGTCCGGCCGAACCCGCGTGTCCGCCCTACGAGAGCCTCTATCGGGATGGGGACGACGCGGTGCTCGGGCCGTCGACGCGCGCCGTCGTCACGTGGTACCGGTCGTACGGGCTCGGACTCGAGCCGGAGTGGCCGGACCTGCCCGACCACATCGCGACCGAACTCGAGTTCGCCGCGTATCTCCTCGAACGGGAGGACCCGGAGACGTGCGAACGGTTTCTCGACGAGCATCCTCGGCTGTGGATCGAGGAGTTCCTCGACGACGTCGAGCGAGAAACGCGCGAGCCCTATTATCGGGCGTTAGCGACGATGACTGCCGCCGCCATCGACGGGTGACCGGCCGCCATCCCGCGGGAGCCGTCCGCGCCGCGAGGTCGCCGGGACCTCCGGCCGGTCTCCCGTCCGGTCGACCGGCGACGGACCATCGCCATGGAAGGCGGCGGCTCCCGTTCCCCCGCACGTTCAACTACGTCGAGGGCGTCGGCCTCGAGTCGAACGCCGGGACGTGACGCAAGCCTTATGTACATATGAGTACGTCGATGTACAATAATGAACTCCGATACGGAGCTCGCCCCCGCGGTGCAGTCGATACTCGCGGCCGCACGGGAGCGTGCCGGCGGTGAGGGCGTCGTCGACGTCGACGCGCGCTCGCTGACCGACGCGCTGGCCGACGCCGAGGCCGACGGGCGGGTCCCACTGATCGCGGAGGTGAAACCGACGAGTCCGACGGCTGAGGGGACTCGAGACGACGATCCGGTCGAACTGGCTCGAGCGATGGTCGCGGGCGGCGCGGCGGCGATCTCGGTGCTGACGGAGCCGAGCCACTTCGGCGGTTCGCCCGAGGCGCTGACCCGAATTCGGGAGGCCGTCGACGTCCCGGTTCTGCGGAAGGACTTCGTAGTCGACGAGGACGGCATGGACCTCGTCGAAGCGGACCTGCTCCTGTTGATCGTCAGATTCGTCGACGATCTCGAGTCCCTCGTGGCGGCCGCCCGCGATCGCGGGTTCCAGCCCCTCGTGGAGGTCCACGACCGGGACGAACTCGAGACCGCCCTCGAAGCGGGTGCGGACCTGATCGGGGTGAACAACCGCGATCTGGCGAGCCTCGAGGTCGATCTCGAAACCGTCGAATCGGTCGCACCTGCAGTCCCCGAGGACGTAACGCTGATCGCCGAGAGCGGGGTGTCGTCGCCGGCCGACGTTCGGCGGATGCGGGAGGCGGATGCCGACGCCCTGCTGGTCGGGAGTGCCATCATGGACCACGGCGGTGACAGCGACGTGACCGAAAACACGCGACGGCTCGCCGGAGCGGAATCGATGGATGTCGCGGACTCGGCGACGGGATCCGCGGCGACGGACCACGACGGAGGCAGTCAGATATGAGCATGGAACACGACGACGAGCACGAATCCGGGCGGACCGGGACGTTCGGCGACTACGGCGGCCAGTACGTTCCCGAGGCACTGATGCCGGCCCTGCAAGAACTCGAGGACGCCTACGAGCGGTACGTCCTGGAGAACGAGGACGGCTTCATGGACGAGTTCCGGGAGCGACTGCGCGATTTCGGCGGGCGGCCGACGCCGCTCCAGCGCGCGGATCGCCTGAGCGAGCGCTACGACCGCGAAATATACCTCAAACGCGAGGACCTCCTCCACGGCGGAGCCCACAAACTCAACAACGCGCTCGGGCAGGTTCTCCTGGCGAAATACATGGGCAAAGAGCGGATCATCGCCGAGACCGGGGCCGGCCAGCACGGCACTGCGACGGCGATGGCCGCGGCTCACCTCGACATGCCCTGCGAGATCTATATGGGTCGAACGGACGTCAATCGCCAGCGCCCCAACGTCTACCGGATGCGAATGAACGGAGCCGACGTGAACCCCGTCGCGGCCGGCAGCGGGACGTTGAAAGAGGCGATCAACGAGACGATGCGCGACTGGGCGACGACCGTCGAGCGGACCCACTACGTGATCGGCTCGGTCGTCGGCCCGCACCCGTTCCCGAAGATGGTCCGTGACTTCCAGGCGGTCATCGGCGACGAAACGCGAACGCAGATCCGGGAGCAGGCGGGTCGGCTCCCCGACAGCGTCGTCGCCTGCGCCGGCGGCGGCTCGAACACGATGGGGACGTTCCACGCCTTCGTTCCCGACGACGAGGTCGCCCTCCACGCCGTCGAGGCCGGCGGCTCGAGCCTCGAGATCGACGAGGACGCGGGGCTGGCACCGAACTCCGCGACGCTCTCGACGGGAACCGACGGGGTGCTCCACGGCGCGATGACGAAGCTCCTCCAGGGAACCGACGGGCAGATCGTCGAATCCCACAGCGTCAGCGCCGGTCTCGACTACGCCGGCGTCGGGCCGGAGCTTTCGCATCTCGTCGAGACGGGACGGGTCGTCCCCGCGACCGTCGACGACGAAGACGCACTCGAGGGCTTTCACCGTCTCTCGCGGCTCGAGGGTATCATTCCAGCGCTCGAATCGAGTCACGCGCTGGGCTATCTCGAGCGCGCGGCGGGGTCCGCCGGGGAGACGGCAGGCGGACAACGGCCGCGAGACGAGGATCGCGGGGACCTCGGCGATCTCGTCGTCGTCAACGTTTCCGGGCGCGGGGACAAGGACCTCGAGACCGTGCTCGAGGAAACCGAGGCCCGTGATCTCGAGGCCGCGCCGGACGTGGAGGTGTTCGACGGATGACCGACGCCGGACGGTCGACGGTCGGCGAGTCCGACAGCGACGTCGAGGCGGCCATCAGGGAGCACCACCCCGCGCTCATCACCTACATTACGGCGGGCGATCCCTCGCTCGCGGACACGAAGGCGTACGTCGAGGCACTCGACCGGGGCGGCGCGGACCTGATCGAACTCGGCCTCCCGTTCTCGGAACCGGTCGCGGAGGGAGCGACGATCCAGGCCGCGATCAATCGTGCGCTCGAGGCCGGCACGACCCCCGAGGGCTTCTTCGAATTGGTCGCCGACCTCGAGACCGAGGCACCGCTGCTGGTGATGACGTACTACAACATGATCCTTCAGTACGGTGCCGCACCCGACGTGCGACCGTTCGTCGAGCGCGCCGCCGAGGCCGGCCTCTCGGGGATCATCGTCCCCGACCTGCCCGCCGAGGAGGCCGATCCGCTGCGGGAGGCCTGCGACGACAACGGACTCGATCTCGTCTTCATCATCGCGCCGACGACCGAGGGCGAGCGTCTGGACCGGATCATGTCTCACGTGTCGGGCTTCGCCTACGTCCAGGCGCGTCTCGGGACGACGGGCGCACGCGAGAACGTCTCGGGTGCGACCCACGACAGCCTCGCGCGGCTCTCGGAGTACGACGTCCCCAAGGCGGTCGGGTTCGGCGTCAGCGAGGGCGACCACGCGGCCGAAATCATCGATGCCGGCGCGGACGGCGTCATCGTCGGGAGCGCCCTGGTCGATATCATCGCCGAGCACGCCCCAGCGGGCACCGAGACGGCGACCCGGAGCGACGCTCCCGGCGACGCGGCCGCCGCACTCGAGGCCAAAGCCGAGGAACTCAAACGCGGCGCACGCCGCGGTGCGGACACTATCACGGACGATCACGAGAAAGAGCCGGAACCAGAACAGCCATAACTGCAAGCTTGCTACACTCCCGCAATGACCACAGGAATCGACGCACGACTCGACCGGATCGGGACAGACGGATCGTACGTGATCATTCCCATGGACCACGGTATCACGATGGGTGCCGTCCAGGGGCTGAAAGACATCGAATCGACGATTGACGGCGTCACGAGCGGAGGGGCGGACGCGGTTCTCACCCAGAAGGGGATCGCGCCGCGCGTCCACGACAACAAAAACGACAAGGGCTACATCGTCCACCTCAACGGCTCGACGACGATCGGGCCGGACGAGCAGGACAAGCGGCTGACCGGGACCGTCGAAGAGGCGGTTCGTGTCGGTGCCGACGCCGTCTCCTTCCATATCAACGTCGGCTCGGATCACGAACCCGATCAGATCAGCCAGCTTTCGGAGGTCACCGAGCAGGCCCAGCGGTTCGGCATGCCGGTCCTCGCGATGGCCTACGCCCGCGGCCCCGGCGTCGACTCGACGGACCCCGAAGCGCTCGGCCACGCGGTTCGACTCGCCGAGGAACTCGGCGCTGACATCGTCAAAACGGGGTACAGCGGCGACGCCGAGAGCTTCCAGCACGTCGTCGAGTCGACGCGGCTACCCGTCGTCATCGCCGGCGGCTCGAAGGGGACCGACCGCGAGACGGTCGAAATGGTCCGCGGCGTGATGGACGCCGGCGGTGCCGGCGTCTCAATGGGCCGCTCAGTCTTCCAGCACGAAACCCCGGCGGCCATCGCGCGGGCGGTCTCCGGCGTCGTCCACGAGGATCTCTCGACCGACGAGGCACTGGCCGAGTCGGGACTCGCGCTCGAGGCCTAACTCTCCGTTCTCCTGGTACGTTCGACCGGCCCACAGCGGCGGCGCTCGCGACGCGCCGGCCCTCAGTGACAGTGCGTATCGAGGTGGACGTCCCGGTCGGCGTACCGCGGGCTCAGTTCGACGGTGGCATGATCGACGCCGTGACGGTCGAGTTCGTCGTGGACGCGGCCGACGACCGTCTCGGCTTCGGCCATCGTCTCGACACCGGTTTCGATGTGGACCGTCGCGACCGTGATCTGGCTGCAGATCTGCCACGCGTGAAAGTCATCGACGCGGTCGACGCCCTCGATATCGGTGAGGTGGGCGCGGATCTCGCCGCTCTCGAGGGGGGTCTTGAGGAAGAAAATTTCGCCGCTGCCGCGCAGGACGGTGATCGCCGACCAGGCCACGACGGCGGCGATCAGCGCCGCGGTGATCGGGTCGACGGCGCGGATACCGGTCACCTCGATGGCCAGCACCGAGACGATGACGGCGACCGAGCCGCCGGCGTCACCGAGCAGGTGGTAGAACGCCCCCTTCTCGTTGAGGCTCATCGCATCGCCGTGGAGGACGACGACCGAACCGACGTTGACGAGCAGGCCCCCGATCGCGATGGCGATCGTCGGTCCGGTCCCGATCGCGATGGGATCGAGAAACCGCTGGACGGACTCCCAGAGGATGAATCCGACCATCGGGAGGAGGAGCAGGCCGTTGAGGAAGGCGGCGAACGGCTCGAGGCGATGGAGACCGTACGACCAGCGGTCGCCGTCGCCGTAGCGTTCGGCAACGTGGGCGGCGGCGAAGGCCATCACGTACGCGAGCGCGTCGAACAGCATGTGGACGGCGTCGCTGATGAGCGCGACGGAACCGAACGCCAGTCCGCCCGCGAGTTCGACGACGAAGCCGACGACGTTGATCAGCGAGACGGCGGCGAGTTTGCGGCTACTCGTCGTATCCCCGCCGTGGTCGTGTCCGTGCCCGTGGCCGTCGTGCGTGTGTGAATCGTCGTGAGAGCGAGTCGAGTCGGTCCGACCCATCGTGGGTCGGACTCGGAGCGCCGGGTTATTAATTCAGCTGCTATTAATCGGCGTATTCTATGTTAATCATAACAAAATCCTGTGCCTATATTGTTAACACGGCCGTGCGGCGTATGGTCGCTCCCGCACACGACTAGTCGAGCGCGGAAGGCTTATTCGACTGACCATACCTGTTTCGAGTATGGGAATACTCGACTTGATGCTGGGCAAGTCCGGTCCCGGCGAGCAAGGCGTCGCAGCGAAGTCGTACACGCTCCCGAAGGAGACCCACGATTTCGTCTACCCCGTCGCGGTCCGCCGCGCGGAACTCGAGGCGTTCGCCGAGTTGCTCGAGGCGGAAGCGGACGCGCCGGCGCTCGAGGCCGAAACCGACGACATGCAGGCGGCCTTCGAGGACCTGACCGGCGAGGCCGACACCGGCATCGATACCGACGAACTGGTCGAACGGATGCGACGGCCGCGGCGCGCGGCCGAACCGGTGATCGAGCGCTGGCGCGAGGGGTTCGAGCAGGACATCGGCGTGGTCTACGCTCGCAGCGGGACCTACGACGCGCTGATCGCGTTCGTCAAACTCTGTAAGCAACGCGACGACGCGGCGTCCGACGCGTTCGAACTGCCCGAAAGCTTTCCCGATGCAGCGGCCCTGCTCAAGCGACTCGAGGAAGGAACGGACACGCAGTATCGGGCCGTGGTCCACACGGACCTACTTCCCGACCGGTAGCGGCGACGCCGTATCGGCCGTCGGAACCGTCCGGACGACGGTTCAGACGATCGTCTCGAACGCCTCGAGCGACGCGAGTTCGTAGGTCGGCTCGTGCTCGCCGGTCGCCCCGTCGCGGCCGTGATCGAGCCAGGCCGAGTCGAGTCCCATCGCGTTAGCACCCGCGATATCGGCGTGGAGGGAATCGCCGACGTGGATCGCCGCGTCGGGCGCGACGGAAAGTTCGCTCAGCGCGTGCTCGAAGGGGGCCGCGCTGGGTTTCGGGTGAATCCCGGCGCTCGGGTCCGTAAAGACGCGCACGTCGAAGGCATCAGCGATGCCCAACGCCTGGAGTTTCCGCGTCTGCGTCTGTCGACCGCCGTTCGTGATGAGCCCGAGTCCGACACGGCTGCGGTTGCGGGCATGCTCGAGCGCCGCTTTCGCGCCCGGGCGAAAGTCGACGGCGGTCGGGTCCTGAACCGCGAGGTATTCCGCCGCGAGCGCGGGCGCAACGTCGGCATCGACGCCGGCACGATCCGCGACGGCGGTAAAGAGATGCTCGTAGAACTCGCGGTCCGTCTCGGCGGTCGGCAGCTCCGGGACGGCGGTCCGCAGGTCCGCGGGCGTACAGAACGGCTCGTAGCCGGCGCGCTCGAAGGTCGACTCGAGCAGGGTCGTGGGGTCTTGTGTCGATTCACAGAGGGTGGCATCGAGATCGAAACAGATCGCGTCGTAGGCGGCCATCTGGAATCGCGTACGTGCTCGGGCGTTCTGAACGTTTCGCCGACCGGGGTCCTCATGCGACGTTACGGCCGCTGTCGCCGTGACTCGTGCGAAATTCCCGACCCCTTTCATGTTCGCCGGACGGGGGACGCGGCCGGTCGGTCGAAACTGCCGGCTGGCGGCGATTCGACGCGAGTCCGACCGTCGATCCGTAGCAGTTATTTTTACTGACGAGTCTGTCGGCGTATGGAGGTCGTCAAGCGAGTCCACATCGTGCCGCTGGGATACGAGTTCGATCGGATTCTCGAGCCGATCCGGAACCAGCGGGCGGATTTGGTCTACCTGCTCGAAGACGAGCGCGCGGGCAGCGGACGGCAGGGTGGGGCACCGAGTGGGACGGACGGTGGAACGAGCGAACGAAACGCGACGGCAACAGCCGATTATCACCCGGAGTTGCGGGCGGAACTCGAGTCGATCGTCCCCGAGGTCCGAACCCGGGAGTGTGATCTCACGGACGTGTACGCAGTGCTTGGCGACGTGACGACGCTGGCCGACGTACACGCCGACGATCAGGTGTACGTCAACGTATCAGGAGCCGGCACGATCCCGGCGATCGGCGCGACGATCGCGTGCATGGACGTCTCGACGGACGCTCACGCCTACTACGTCGAGCCATCGGAGTACGCCCACGACGGGACGAGCGAGCCCGTCTCCGCCGGCCTCGACGAGATCGAGGAGGTCCCGACCTACCCGATCGAGTCACCGACGCGTGATCAGGTGGCGATCATGGGATTCCTCGCCGACCCGGCCGCGTGGGAGGGGTATCACGACGACCGGACGGCCCCGCCGAAGAAGAAAGACCTCATCGAGTACGCTCGCGACCGGGAACTCGACTTCATGGCCGATCGCCGCTCCCCCGGCGAGCGTTCCGGCGAGGACAAAGGGGCGTTCCGCGTGCTCGATACGCACGTCCTCGAGCCGCTGGCCGAGGACGGATACGTCACGATCGAATCGGTCGGTCGGCGGCGCGTGGTGGAGTTGACCACACGGGGCGAAAACGCCTACCGGGCGTTTCGACACAAGCTCATCGAGGAGGGCGGCGAGCCCCAATAGAGTGCGCGGGCGTCAGCGGGAAGAGTTACGGACGGCTCAGTCCTCGTCGACCAGCGTGTACAGTTTCGTCCCGAGCCGAGCCAGTTCGAGATCGGCCTCGAGGCGCTCGATATGGTCGCGAAGCGCCGCCGTCTCGAGCCCCGGGTACTCGCGGTCGGTGCGGGAATCGAGGTGGCTGCTCGCGCGAGCGAGCAGGAAGGGCGCGGCGTCAGCGAGGTGCGAGCCCGGAAGCTCGGGGCCAGCGTTCCGACCGCGCTCGACCGCGGCCCGGACCTCCCGGGCCACGACGAGCGTCCGGCGCAGCGAGCGGATCTCGTCCTGATCGGCGGGCGGACTCAGATACGTCGCCAGCACTTCGTCGGCCGCGGCGACCCGCTCCGGGTCGACGTCGAACGACTCCGCGAGCCGCTCGGGAGCGGGTTCGCCGACGCCGGTACGGCGAGCAGCGAGGCGAACAGCACCGAGCACGGCAGCGGTGTGACCGCACTCGAGCGTCGCCATTTCGCCCGCGTGATCGAACGCCGCTCGGGCGACATCGACGGCGGATTCCACCCCGAGTCGGCGGGCGGCGCAGTCGATCGTCGGTTCGGCGCTCATCTCGAGGTGGCGCTGACCCATACGAAACCGTTCGTCCGGACGGATATTATCAACTTCTGAGAAAGTACTCATACAATCATTACTATCGTGAGTGTGTATACTATTCATAAATAGACGGCTGGCGTGACGATCGCGATGGTCGGCGAGCCGCCGGCTCGCGTCGATTCGCCCGGCAGCCAACGATCGCTCCGTCGCCCCTCCCCGATCCGCCACGTTCAAGCCGGTTCCCTTCGACCGTCGAGTCATGACGCGAGCTGTCTGGGTAAAAGCCGACGATGCCGTCGGCGACTGGGACGACCGTCGGGCACGGATCACCGCCGCGCTCGAGGCGGGTGCAGACTGGGTACTGGTCGACGAGGACGACGTCGAGCGCGTCCGCGAACTCGGCGATATCAACGTCGCGGCGTTTCGGACTGACGGAAACGTAACCCTGGTCGACGACATCGACGAAGCCGAGGACGAGACGGGAGACGCCGCCACGCGGGCGGACGCCATCGTCGTCGGGAAAAACGGCGAGGGCGACGCGACTATCGACCTCCCCGAGGACTTCTCGGGGTCGGCGGATCTTTCGACGCTGCGCCGTGACGGTGACTTCGACCGGGGCGCGTACGTCCGCATCCTCGGGACGGAGTACGAGCGCTTCGCCGAGACCGCCGCCGAGGAAGCCGACCACACGATCGTCATCGGCGACGACTGGACCATCATCCCCCTCGAGAACTTGATCGCGCGCATCGGTGACGAGACCGATCTCGTGGCGGGCGTGACCAGCGCCGAGGAGGCAAAGACCGCGTTCGAGACCCTCGAGATCGGGTCCGACGCCGTCTTGCTCGACGCCGACGATCCCGACGAAATCCGGAAGACGGTCGAGGTCCGCGACGAGGCCGCACGCGAGAGCCTCGACCTCGAGTCCGCCGAAGTGCTCGACATCGAGCGGGCCGGCAGCGCCGATCGGGTTTGCGTCGACACCGGCACCTTACTCGAACACGACGAGGGAATGCTCGTGGGTTCGATGGCCCGCGGTCTGGTCTTCGTCCACGGCGAAACCGCCGAATCACCATACGTCGCGTCCCGCCCGTTCCGGGTCAACGCGGGCGCGGTCCACGCCTACGTCCGCACGCCCGACGGCGGCACCAAGTACCTCTCGGAGCTCCAGAGCGGCGACGAGGTCCAGGTCGTCGACCTCGAGGGCAACACTCGCGAGGCCATCGTCGGCCGCGTCAAGATCGAACAACGCCCGATGTTCCGGATCGCTCTCGAGACCGAGAGCGGGGATCGGGTCGAAACCCTGCTCCAGAACGCCGAGACGATCAAGGTCGCCTCGTCGGAGGGGCGCAAAGCGGTGACGGACCTCGAATCGGGCGACGAGATCCTGCTGTACTACGAGGACACGGCTCGTCACTTCGGCGAGGCCGTCGAGGAAAGCATCATCGAGAAGTAATATCGTCGACCGAGACAGGGGAGTCAGATGTCGTTCGTCTCCGACTCGGGCTCCATCGGTTCGAGCCGCGTCGTACACCAGTGACAGAACTGCAGGTCCTCGTCGATTTCCTTTCCGCACTCGGGACAGGTCGGCCCCTCAGCGCCGCCGGTGCCGCCGGGCGAGTGGCCGAGCGCACGGAAGGTCGCGTCGATCGCGGCGAACAGGGCGATAAACGAGAGGAAGAACTGTGCGATCACGTCCGTCTCTTCGGCCATGACATCCGCGTACGCGTTGATATCGCTGACGCTCGTTACCGGTCCGACAGCGGACAACTGATCGATCGGCAGGAAGACGGCACTAGCAGACAGGAAGAGGCCAGCAAAGAGGGCGGCACGGAGCCAATCTCGAACGAGGACGTGGCCTGCACCGGGCATAATCACCGAGAGACCGGCGGCGAGGAGCGCACGGAACCATGTCATTGTATGTGAGAACGGTAGGGATCGGTCGTCCTTAACATTCCGATTCTCGTTATTTTTCTCAGCCGAGGCGTGTCACCAGCCCCGCCAGCGTCTCGAGATCGTACTGTCCGGGCGCGGTCGCATCGGCCGGGTCGACGGGTGCGTACCCGATTTTCGACCCGTAGACCGGGGCCACGGCCCGCGTGTGACTGCCGACATCGCCCATCGCCATCGTCGCGACGGACTCCCCGCGAGCGGTCAGTTGCTCCGTCACCGAGAGCAAGGCGAGCGTGTCGGCCGTCGATTCGGCCGTGACGGCCAGCTTCGCGACGTCGGCGTCCGTGCCCGCCTCCGTCAAAGTCCGTACCATCGCCTCCCGAGGCGGGGTGCCCTCGAAATCGTGGGCCGACGCGACGATCGACACGTCCCGGTCGCGAGCGGTCTCGAGCACTGCCGCCGCCGACCCGTCCTGAATCGACTCGAGTTCGAGATCGATCGCCCCGACGGCGTCGACCGCGGTCGCCTCGGCGAGCGCCTCGAGTCGCCCCTCGGCTGCGGCCTCTCCACCCTCCCACTCGGCCCGATTGGTCGCCAGAATTGGCAACTCGCCGTCGTAGGCCTCGAGCGCGGCTAGGGGCTCGTCGGCCAGGTCCATCCGAAATTCGATCGCGTCAGCGTGCTCGCGGGCCGCGGGCTCGTCGGTGAGCGCGGCCGTCGACGCTGCGAGGACGAACGAGTCGAACTGTAGTTCCATTGGGACCAACTGCGAGCGAGCGCGGCAAAAACGATATCGGTCCGGCGAATACCTGCGGCGAGCGCCGTCCTTACGCCATCCCGATGGTCTCCTCGGCCTCGAGGAGTTCGTGGTAGCGGTTCCGGATCGTGACTTCGGAGATGTCGGCGACATCGGAGACGGCGGCCTGGGTGGTCTTCTCGTTGGTCAGCAGTGCGGCGGCGTAGACCGCGGCGGCCGCGAGGCCGACCGGCGACTTGCCGGAGTGGACGCCCTTCTCCTTGGCGTTCTGGAGCAGCGAGCGCGCGCGGTGTTCGGCCTCGTCGGAGAGTTCCAGTCCCGATGCGAAACGAGGGACGTAGCTCTCGGGGTCGGCCGGCTGGACCTCGAGACCGAGTTCACGGACCACGTAGCGGTAGGTGCGTGCGATCTCGTTTTTCTCGACGCGGGAGACATCGGCGATCTCGTCGAGACTGCGGGGGACGCCGGCCTGACGGGCGGCGGCGTAGACACAGGCCGTCGAGACGCCCTCGATGGAGCGACCGGGGAGGAGGTCCTCGTCGAGCGCGCGGCGGTAGATGACGCTGGCCGTTTCGCGGACGTTCGTCGGGAGACCAAGCGCGGACGCCATACGGTCGATCTCACCCAGCGCTTGTTTGAGGTTGCGCTCCTTGGAGTCGCGGGTACGGAAGCGCTCGTTCCACTTGCGCAGGCGCTGCATCTTCTCGCGCTGGCGCGAGCCAAGCGAGTTGCCGTAGGCGTCCTTGTTGCGCCAGTCGATGTTCGTCGAGAGCCCCTTGTCGTGCATCGTGTTCGTCGTGGGCGCGCCCACGCGGGACTTCTCGTTTTTCTCGGCGGCGTCGAACGCGCGCCACTCGGGGCCGCGGTCGACGGAATCCTCCTCGACGACCAGTCCGCAGTCCTCACAGACGGTCTCGCCGTGCTCGTCGTCGACGACGAGATTGCCCGCACACTCGGGACAGGCCAGGTCCTGCTCCTCGCTTTCGGTCTCCTGTTCGTTCGTTTCGGGTTCGCTACGTCGTACTCTCGTGTTCGATGGTGCGTTAGTCATACGATGGCGATTGCTGCCCGGCCGAACCGATCGCAAAAGCCCGGACGGTTCCGTTACCTCCCACGTTCAGAGACTCGAGGGTTAAGGGTTTCGGAATCTCAATCCCATATCCCGCGAAAACCAGTAATTCGGGCGAAAGAGCATGATGGATAGAAACATTGAAGCAATGAAACCGGTCGGAAACGCAGTCCCCAAATCGGTCCCCGCCGAACGACCGGTATGGACCTCGCAGTCGGAAGCACGAATCCCGTCAAGATCGACGCGGTCGAACGAACGCTCGAGCGCTACGAGCCGACCGTGACCGCCGTCGACGTGGATTCCGGCGTGGCCGAACAGCCGCGGTCGATCGACGAGACCGTCACCGGTGCGGAGAACCGTGCCCGGCGAGCGTGCGCGGCGACCGACGCCGACTACGGGGTGGGACTCGAGGGTGGCGTCGCTCGGCTGGACGGGACGCCGGGACTGTCCCTGATTATGTGGGGGGCCGTGACGGACGGCGACCGAACGGCGCGGGGCGGTGGGCCGACGCTGCGTCTCCCCGACGGGATCGCGGAACGAGTCGCCGACGGGGCCGAGCTGGGACCGGTAATGGACGACCGCCTCGGTACCGACGGTATCGCCGAGGCCGACGGTGCTGCAGGCGTACTCACGGACGGGCTGACGGACCGAACGCAAGCGCTCGGCGAGGCCGTTGCGTCCGCGTTCGGACCGTTCGTCACGAATTACTACGACGGCGACGGCTGATCGTCACCGGGATGCGATCGACACCCGAACCGGCCGGTCGAACCCCGCGTCCGACACGGTCACGGACAAACGACACTCACGAATGGATATATATTAACCGGCCGTACCAACGAAAGCTTTCCGCTCGGTTATTCATCTCTTACTCCCGACGGGAAGCGCATGACGGCGGCGGGTTAACCGCGCGTACCAAACCCCCTAAGGGTATTCCTGTCGTCCGATCGTGTATGAGCACTGCAATGGCCCCCGACCTCACGAGCAAGCAACGGCGGATTCTGGAGTACCTCCGGAACAATGCAGCGACGAAGACGTACTTCAAATCCCGCCTCATCGGCAACGAGCTCGGTATGACGGCGAAAGAGGTCGGCTCGAACATCACCGCCCTTCAGGAGGGCGACTACGATATCGAGATCGAAAAATGGGGCTACTCCTCGAGCACGACCTGGAAAGTCGATACGTAACTCCGCGGCGGCGACGCAGTGGACGCTGCTCGTATTTTACCGATCGTCAGGAGTAGCCAGCGACGGCCGTCGCGACGCCGAACGCTCTTTTCTCACGAGCCCCAGTATCGGGATATGACGACGGTACTGTTCGATATGGATGGCGTCATCCTCGAGGGGCCGCGGACCGACCCCCAGGTGTACGCTGCCGCCGCCGACGCAGCGCTTGCCGATCTGGGGGCCGACCCGACGCCGGCCCAGCGTCGCGGCGTTCGCACTCACGATCACGAACGGATCAAGACGCACTGCCGCGAACTCGGGATCGATCCCGACCGGTTCTGGAAACTGAAGGAAACGCACGCCTCGAAGGGGACCCACGACCGGCTCCGGTCAGGGGAGCGCGGCATCTACGACGATATCGATGCGATTCGCGACCTCGGTGACCGGACGGCGATCGGCCTCGTCACCAACAACCGCCACGAGACGGCCGCGTTCGTCGCCGACTACGTCGGGTTCGACTTCGACATCGTCCGCGGTCGAGACCCCACGTTCGAGGGCTACGAGCGGCGCAAACCCGATCCGTATTATATCGACGACGCGCTCGACGCCCTCGGCGTCACCGACGGCATCTACGTCGGCGATTCCCCGACGGACGTAACGGCCGGCCGAGCGGCCGGCCTCGAGACCGCGTTCCTCCGGCGGCCACACAATCGCGACCGGGAGCGGCCACGGAACGCGACACACGAACTCGCATCGCTGGCCGACGTGTCCTCACTCGTCGGACCGGAGTAAGATGCTCTTACAGCGGGAGCCACCGGCTTAGCCCTCGTACGTGAGGAACTGATCCGCGTTCCGGGCGAGCGCTCGAGCCCGGTCGCCGAACGAATCCGCGTGGCGGACGACCAGCACCAGCACCGTTTCCGGCCGTTCGACCGCGTAGCCGTCATCGCGAGAGAGCAGGCCGGCCTCCTCGAGTTCGCCGGCGTACTTGCTCACCGTCGGTGCCGAGACGTCGAGGGCCGCGGCGAGGTCGCCGGCAGTGGTCTCGGAGTTCAAGAGGAGTTCGATCAGCATGCCGCGGGGCGTCTCCCGGCGGAGGTATCCCAGGGCCCGCTTCTCGAAATCGTCGAAGCGGCCGGCGGTAACGAACCGCTTGTAGTCGCCGTCGCGATAGCGCTCGATCGCACCGACGTCCTCGAGTCGCCGCAAGTGGTGTTGGGTTTCGCCGGTCCCGAGTTGGAGGTCGTCGCGGATCTTGGAGAAGTGCGCGCCGGGCGTCGTCGACAGATACCCCGCGATCGCGTCGCGAGCGTCGCTTT
Organism: Natrinema pallidum; assembly: GCF_005890195.1. NCBI lineage: Archaea > Methanobacteriati > Methanobacteriota > Halobacteria > Halobacteriales > Natrialbaceae > Natrinema > Natrinema pallidum. The sequence goes on from NZ_CP040637.1 coordinate 3,016,378, forward strand.
CGCCCGTGTCAGCGGCCGCTGCGTCCGCGCGGCCGACCAGGGGAGAAGCAGCACCGAGAGCGGCGAATCGGCGCAGGGTCGCTCGTTTGTCGTCGTCGACCCCATCGGGCGATGTCATAGCTACCTACTACCCGTAACGGGACGACCCGTAAAACAGGTTTCGCTCCCCGTTGTGCACCGACTACGATCGGTTAGTCAGGTACTAACGAGCGTGGCAGCCGACCCATTGCCGGGGCCTCGAGCGAAAATTGAAGTCGGGAACGCGTCGAGACTGCTGCCGACCGACCGATCAGTCGCCCGTGGACGACCCGTCCTCGTCGGCCGACATCTCGGTGCCGCCGTCGGCCTGACTCTGGAAGTCCTGATCCATCTCCTCGATGACTTCGTCGGGGTCGGATATCTCGGCCGGGTCCTTCCCCTCCTTGATCGCCTGGGCTTCCTGTTCCATCGCTTCGACGTCCATATCCGCTTCCTGGTCGATCTCGCCGATGATCTCGGCGATGTCGTCCAATCCGATCAGTTCGCGCGTCTCGTCGTCGAACTCGCGGCTCTCGAGTTCGTGGCCGTCCGCCTCGACGTCGCTGCCCGAGAGGTGCTTGCCGTAGCGGCCGACCAGCGAGGTGAGTTCCTGGGGCATGACGAACGTCGTCGACTCGCCCTGGCCGATGTCGGCCAGCGTCTCCATCCCCTTGTCGATGACCGCGCGTTCGCCCATCGATTCTGCCGAGCGGGCGCGCAGGACGGTCGAAATCGCGTCACCCTGTGCTTCGAGGATCTGGCTCTGCTTTTCACCCTGGGCGCGGATGATCTCGCTCTGTTTGTCACCTTCCGCCTTCTCGACGGCGCTGCGGCGTTCACCCTGCGCCTCGAGAATCATGGCGCGGCGTTTCCGCTCGGCGGAGGTCTGTTGCTCCATCGCGCGCTGGACGTCCTTCGAGGGGTTGACCTCGCGGACCTCGACGCTCTCGACGCGGATACCCCACTCGTCGGTGGGTTCGTCGAGTTCCTCGCGGATGCGGGCGTTGATTTCCTGGCGCTTGTTCAGCGTGTCGTCCAGTTCCATGTCACCCAGTACGGCGCGCAGGGTGGTCTGGGCGAGGTTCGAGACGGCTTTCTTGTAGTCGTCGACCTGCAGGAACGCCTTCTTGGCGTCCATCACTTTGATGTAGACGACGGCGTCGGCGGTCACCGGCGAGTTGTCGCGGGTGATCGCTTCCTGCCGGGGCACGTCCAGCGTCTGCGTTCGCATGTCGAACGCGTACGTGTTCGAGACGAACGGCGGGACGAAATTGATCCCCGGCTCGAGCAGTTTGCGGTACTCGCCGAAGACGGTCAGGGCGCGTTTCTCGTAGGCATCGACGATTTCGATCGCGCTGAGCAACGCGACGATGACCACGACGAGGACGAGGGCACCGACGAGCAACAGCGCACCGCCGGCGGTTTGCATTGGGAACAGTTGGACCACCATATTTCGGCCTTACGGCGGTGGGGAGAAAAGCGTTCCCTTGTCTCGACAACATTTGGGGCCCGCTCGCGTTTCTCACCCCGAGTTTTCGGTTTCCGTTTCGGTCTCGGGTTCCGGGTCGGAGATGGATTCGCCGCTGCCGTCCGTGGCCTCCCGATCGGCTCTCTTCGTTTCCTCGTCGCGTGCGAGCGCACGATCGATTTCGTCCTCGCCGATCGCGTTGACGGATTCGACCGTCAGGACGTTCCCGCCGCCGGGATCGATGACGATGACCTCCTCTCCCTCCTCGATCGTCCCGTCGGTCGTCCGCGCGCTGTAGTAGGGAGCGAACCCGCCCTCGTCGAGTTTCACTTCGCCGCTGCGGGTCGTGACCGTCTCGGTGACGTAGCCCGTCACGCCGGACAGCGAATCCGAATCCGTCGTTCGAGCGGTGCCTTTCCCGCCGTAGAAGTCGAACTCGTTGTAGACGTACGCCGCCGCGAGCCCGATCGCGAGGGTGAGACCCGCCAAGATGATGGGGCTAAGCGGGCTCGGAAAGAGGACGCCGATCAACCCCGCACCGACCAGGGCGATCCCGATCACGATGAGGTGGGCTCCCGGTGAAATGGCCTCGAGCACCATCAACACGAGACCGACGACCAAGAGCAGGAGCGGCACATTCCCCACGAGGGATTCGACCATACTTAGCGCTATAGCCTCGCACGAATTAAATGTTTGTCAGCGCCACGGCACCGTTCGGATCGACAGCCTATGCGACGCTTGCGTCGCGGCCTCGTGAACGCTCCGACGGCGATGAGTCAGCGGTCGATCGACCGGCGGTCCTCGGCAGCGGCGTTCGCGGCGGCAGCACAATCGCTCGGGGACGGAAGACGATACCCGACCGAAACGTTCGGGGAAAATTTTTGATCCCGCGGGACAGAACTCGACCGAGCGCCCGCCATGATCCTTCGCCTGCGTATCGGTGCCGTCCTCGGCGTGTTCGTCGCGGTTACAGGCGTGTTCGTCCTCGTGCTGCTGTGGGCGTACGGCGTCCTAGTACCGGGACTCGTCGGCGGGACGATCGTCTACCTCCAGCATGGAACCGTCGAACTCGATCTCGTTCGGTTGCCGGTCTCGCGTCTCACGGCGCTGGTCCTGATCGGCGGTTTCCTCGCCGTACAGACGTATTACGGCTACCAGCGCGTTCTCGCCGGGACCCACGGCAGCGCCGACGACGAGGACCACGCCATCGCCCGAACGGTCCGACGACTGGCGATGCGAACCGATATTCCTGAGCCGGCCGTCCGCGTCGTCGCCGACGAGACGGCGAGTTGTTACACCGTCGGCCGGCTCACCGACGCGACGATCGTCGTCACGACGGGGCTGGTCGACCGTCTCGACGCCGACGAACTCGAGGCCGTGCTGGCCCACGAGATCGCCCACGTTGCCAACCGTGACGTGACGCTGATGACGATCACGACGCTGTTTCTGGAGATCGCCGATCGAGCGTACCACGCGGCACGGCTGGCCCGTCGCGCACTGGCCGAACCGCGCGACCTGTCGGACGGCGGCCGGATCGCGCTGTACTGGTTCCTCCCGCTGGTGGCGCTGACGTACGTCTTCGTTGCGCCGCTGCTATGGGTGTTCCCCGCCGTCGCCGACTGGGCGACGCGCACGCTCTCGCGGAGCCGGGAGTTCGCCGCGGACGCCGCGGCCGCCCGGATCACCGGCAATCCGATGGCTCTCGCGAGCGCGCTGGTGACCCTCGCCGAGACGACCGGGACGCCTGAAACCGACCTTCGAACCGCCAAAACTCGCGCGCTGTGTATCGTCCCGACGGACTTCGTCACGGGTGCGGACACGTCGTCGCTGCCCCGGATCGTTCGGCCGACGGCCGACGCCCGTCGCCGCGAGCGCGTGACCTCGTGGCTCGAGGCCGCCACGCCACCGGGGCCGGTCGACGACGGCTCCGCGACGCACCCGCCCGTCGACGACCGCGTACGGCGACTCTCCGAGATGGCGGCCGAACGGAGGGGACGAGCGTGACTCGGGCGCGCCGACTCCTGTTCGTCGTCGGCTGCCTGTGTTGCCTGCTCGCGGTGGCGACCGCGCTCCCCGCGGCCGATCCGCGACTCGAGAATCCCGGCACTGGCGGTGACGGAGACCCGGTCGCCGGCGACTGGGAAACGTTGGAAGACCGGCCGAATTTCAGCACGACGCCGCGGGTGGACGGGAACGAGTCGGACAACGAGCCACAGTCGACGGACGGTGTCCAGATCGAGATCGAGGGGGCGGTCGAGCCCGGGAACGACGTGACGGTCAATATCGGCGTTAGCGGGTTTGCATCGACGAAGACGATCACGGTGAACGGTGCAGCCGTCGCGACGGCCGACAGGATCGGACGCGCCACGGTCACCGTGCCGTACGCCGAGGAGATGACTGTCGGGGTTCCCGAGGACAACCGCTCGCGGACCGTCGACGTGGCGACCAACGCAACGATCACCACGCACAGCGGGGCGGCACCGGCTCGCGATCTCGAGGTGAAAGCGACGGTCGGGGAGACACCGGTGACAAACGCCACGGTGACCCTCGACGGGGACGCCGTCGGGATGACGGACGAGGACGGCGAAGCCGAAGTGAGGCTGCCGGAGACCGCCGGCCCGGTCGATCTGCACGTCGCACGCGGTCCGGTAACGGGCAACCGGACCGTCGACGTCGACGAGCCGCGGATCGAGTTCGTCTCGCCGTTCCTGTTCCCGGGCTCGCCCGCTCCCGTCCAGGTGTCCGCCGACGGAACGGGCGTTTCGAACGCGACGGTCTCCCTCGAGAGCGGCGGGACGGCGACGACCGGCAGCGGTGGGCGGACCCACGTCTGGCTGCCGATCGACGACGAGGCGACCGTCACGGTCTCGGTCGGCGAGGAGCACGCGACGGCGACCGTCGGAAACCTCTATCTCCGGCTGACGGCGGTCGTCGTGTTCGTCCCTGGGTTCGTCATCGGCGGCGTTGTGACCTATTTCCGACTGGTTGCAAACGCCGAGCGGGGACGCGCGGGCGGGGCGACCGATCTATTCGTCGCGCTCGCCGACGTGTTCGGGGCGCTGGCCGACGCGCTCGGCGCGCTCGTGAGCGGCATCGGCCAGTTCGGGTGGCCGTCGATATCGCTGCCGACGATATCGCTGCCGCGTCTCGAGTTCGGCGGGAGCGGTCGCGAGTTCCCCTCGCTCGGACCGGCCCTCTCGTCGATCGGCCGGGCGTTCGTGACCCTCCCGTCGCTGGGATCACTGGGATCGCTCGGGCGGTCGTCGAGTGGCGGCGACGGATCGATGCTCGCGGCCGTGTTCGGAACGCGCGACGACGAATCCGAGACGTCGAACGAGCCCGCGGACGACAGCCCCGACCTCGCGGCCGCCCCGCTCGCGCCCCGCGGGCCTCACGCCGAGATTCGCGCGGCGTGGCACGCGTTCCTCGACCGACTCGAGGTGGACGACCGCGAGACGGCAACCCCCGGCGAAGTGGCCCGCGACGCGCTCGCCGCCGGGTTCCCGGCCGAGAACGTGCGTCAGCTGGTCGCGATCGTTCGCGACGTCGAGTACGGCGGTCACGAGGCGTCTCCGGATCGGGTGGCGGCGGCGCGCGCGACGGCCCGTGAACTGCTCGCTCACGACCCCGACGAGGAGGGCTCGGAATGAGTCGGCGCTCGTCGCCGGGACCGTGGCAGCGACTGCTGGGCCGACTCGAGGCGATCCATCCGGAGGCGATCGCGGTGGGGATCGTCGGTGCCGGGGCCGCCCTGGCGGTCGGTGCGACGGTCTTCGGCGGGTTTCTGCCGTCCGTCAAGTCGCTCACCGTGTTACTGTATCCGTTCGCGGTGCTGTTTCCGGCGATCGGAGCCGTCCTCGCCGTTGGCGCGTGCTGGTGGGTGTGGGCCGCCGACCGGTCGGACGGCTCGCAGCTACTCGAAGGACCGCCGCCGGAAGCGGCGGTCACCACAACCGAGCACCCGGTCGGTCGCGAGTCGGCGAAGACCCTCCTCGTCGCCGGGGAGGGACGATACCGCTGTCGGCGAAACGAGTCGGCCGCGGCGGTTCGACGAGGGCTCGTCGACGGAGCGGTTCGCGTCGTCACGACGAGCCGCGGCCTCGCAGCCGACTCAGCTCGGGAGGCGGTCCGCACGGGAACGTGGACCGACGATCCGGTCGCCGCCGCGTTCCTGGCGGAGGAGTTGCCCCAGCCACCCCGCGAACGGTTGCGAGCCGCGGTCGACCCCGGAGCAGCGTACCACCGCCGCGTCCGTCGCACGCTCGCGGCGATCGAGCGGATCGACGACGGGACGGCGCGGAACGCGGAGGTGGATCGATGACGGAGCGAACCGTCGACCGGTTCGCGGACGGCGACTGGGCCGTCGCCGCGACGGTCGCGCTCGCCGGACTGGGCATCACCGTCGGGAGTCAACTCCTCGTCGCCGCCGCCACGCTCCCGCTGTGGTACGTCGCCGCGGCCGTCCTGGGAAGCGATCGGTCGGCGATGGTCCGCGTCCGTCGCCGCGTGACGGTTCACGACGCCTCGAGCGAGAGCGGTGATGCTGACGGGGGCGAGGGCGGAGGACCGATACCCGCCAGCCCGGGGGCTACCGCGACCGTGCGAACGACCGTCCGAAACGACGGTTCGGGGACGCTCGTCGATCTGCGCGTCGTCGACGGCGTTCCGGACGCGTTGCCGGTCGTCTCCGGCTCGCCGCGCGCTTGCGAGACGCTCGAGCCCCTCGAAACGGCGACACTCGAGTACGAGGTCGAACTCCGGCGGGGCGAGCACGCGTTCGGCGACACGACGGTGCGAACGCGCGATCTCACCGGCACGGTCGCCGAAACCTGGACGGCGGGCGTTGAGGGCGATGATGTGGTCCACTGTTCGCCAACGGTCGAGACGGTGCCGCCGGGCGACGGGACGAACGAGTACGCGGGTGAGGTGCCCACCGACGAGGGCGGCAGCGGCCTCGAGTTCTACGCCGTTCGGGAGTACGAGCCGGGCGATCAGGTACGCGCGATCGATTGGCGGCGGTACGCCGGCACGCGGGAGTTGGCGACCGTCGAGTACCGCGCCGAGCGGTCGACACGGATCGTCTGCATCGTGGACGCGCGGCCGAGCCAGTTCCGTGCGGCGACGACCGACCGGGTGCCGGCGATCCAGCGCTCGGCCGACGCGGCCGGGCGAGCGTTCGAGGCGTTGGTGGCCGCGGGCCATCCGACCGGCATCGTCGGCATCCACGAGCAGGGGGTGACGAGCGTCCCGCCGGGAACCGGTCCCGCAACGAGGCAGGAGGCGACGGACCTGCTGGACGCGATGCAGGTGCCCGGTTACGTCGCAGCCGCCCGCTCACGGACGGGTGACCCGTTCGCCGCCCTCCTCCAGTCGCTTCCCGGTGACGTCCAGGTGTACCTGTTTTCCGCGTTCGTCGATGACGATCCGCTCGAACTCGTCGAGGCGCTTCGGGCGAGAGGATACGGCGTTCGCGTCGTCTCCCCGGACGTCACCGCCGACACTGCCGACACTGCGACGCGGCTGGCGGCTCTCGAGCGGGGGACGCGACTCGCTCGCGCCCGCGAGACCGGCGCTCAGGTCCTCGACTGGGACCGCGAGCGATCGCTCGGCGCGGTACTTCGCACTGTCGTCGGGGAGGTGGCGACCGAATGAGCCCGCCCGACGATCGGTTGCCGACGACCGTCACACGGGGACTCGTGCTCGCCGCCCTCGTGGGTACGCTCGCACTCGCCGTCTCCCAACCGATCGTCGCCGCCGGCGTCCCGATCGGGCTCGGTCTCGCAGTCGCGGTCGGGGCCGCCGGCGGCTCCAATCGTCGCGTCGCGCTCGGGGCCGCGTTGCTACCGGTCGTCGTCCTCGCCGGCGTCGCAACCGTCGGGCTCGCGGGGACGCCGATCGCCGGTCTCGTGGCGGTCGTCGGAGCGGCCCTCGCGGCCGCCGTCTGCGGTGTCGTCTGTGGCCAGCCGACGGCGGTCGCACTCATGCGAACGGGCGGGGCCGCGCTCTGTGCGTCGGTCCTCGCCGGCGGGAGTGCACTGGTCGCGATCGGTATCGATACCGTGGGCGGGATACAGGCGGCGCTCACCACGGCGCTGTGGCTCACCGGCGACGGCGTCTTCGGACTGCTCGTTGCGCTCATCGTCGCCCCCGTCGCAGTCGTGGCTGCACTCCTCGTCGTCCCGCCGGCGGCGGTTACCGTCCCCTCAAGGTACGATTCATACGTCACGAGCAGAAACGCACTCGCGAAGCTCATCGGGATCGCAGCCGCGGTCGCGATCGGCGGGCTCTCGATACTCACGGTCGGGTCGATGCTCGTCCCGACACTCGAGCCGGTCGTCGAAGCGGTCACCGGCAGCGCCGCGGTCCGCGGACTGCTCGCGGCCGTGACGGGAACGGCTCTCCTCGGTGTCGCGGTAGCGGTCATCGCCCGGAGCGTCTGGAGACAGACGGGAGGCCGCCGGAACGCCGCGGTCGCGATCGTCGCAGGCACGCTCCCGGGCGTGGGGCTGCCGTTCGCGGCGGCCATCAGGAGCGGCGGCATCGGGACGACGACCGTGGCGACGCTCTTCGGCGCGGCAGCGGCCGCACTCGGCGTCGGCTGGCTTGCAGCCTGGCTCTACGAGGGCGTGGTGGGACGAAACGAGGCCACGAATCCCGAAACAGCCGTCGCAGCCGCGCTCGCCGCGGGCGGCGTCGTCAGCGGGGCGAGCGTCGACACCGCGACGCTCAGCCTCGAGCTGATGCGGGCGGGAGTGGCGACGTTCGTCCCGATCGCGGCCGCGCTGTTCGCGTACGATGTCGGTCGGTACGGACGGACGCTGGCCCGCGAGATCGGGGCCGAGGCGTCCCGCCGGCCACAGCTCGTGCGACTCGGCTGGAGCGGCGGCGTCGCGGCCGTCGGCGTCCCCGTCGGCGCGCTCGGGATGGCGGGGGCGACGGCGTTCGCGCCGACACTGTCAGTCCCGGCGACCGCGGGCGTGATCGTCGCCGTGGCCGCGGTCGTGGGCGGAACGTGGGTGCTAGTCCGCTGACGGCGGGTCCATCGCAGGGACGTCACAGTTCTCGAGGACGGCGTCGATAACCTCGCGTCGCGAGACGCCATCGACGATCGCGTCCGGGGTCAACACGAGCCGATGGGCGAGCGCGGGCCCGGCGATTCGTTTGATGTCTTCCGGGACGACGTACTCGCGGCCCTCGAGGACGGCGCGGGCACGACTGACTTCGAACAGCCGTTGGACGCCGCGGGGCGAGACGCCGACGTCGACGCGGCCGTCGGTCCGCGTGGACCGACAAACCGCGCCGATATAGTCCCGAACCGGTCCCTCGACGGCGATCCCTTCGGGAACGGCCTGGAGTTCGAGGACTTGCTCCCGATCGACGACCGGTTCGACCGTCGGAGTCGGCCGATCGCGGTCGGCCCGGCGGTCGAGCAGTTCGCGCGTTCCCTCGGCGTCGGGATAGCCGAGCGATGTCTGTATCATGAATCGGTCGCGCTGGGCCTCCGGCAGTTCGAAGGTCCCCTCCTGCTCGACCGGGTTCTGTGTCGCGATGACGACGAACGGGTCGGGAAGTTCGTAAGTGTCACCGTCGACGGTCACCTGCCCCTCCGCCATCGCTTCCAGCAGCGCGGACTGTGTCTTCGGCGGCGCGCGGTTGATCTCGTCGGCCAGCACGACGTTCGCGAACACCGGACCCGGGGTAAAGTGGAACTCGCCGGACTCCTCCTCGAAGACGTACGAGCCGGTGATGTCGGCGGGCATCAGGTCCGGCGTAAACTGGATGCGGGAGAACTCGAGGCCGAGCGCGGTCGCGAACGACCGCGCGGTGAGCGTCTTGCCCGTTCCGGGAACGTCCTCGAGCAACACGTGCCCGCGGGCGAGCACGCCGGCGGTGATCTCCTCGAGGACGGTGCGATCGGCGACGACTGCGGAACGGATCTCGTCGACGACGGCTGCCACCGTCGCCGCGGCGTCGGGGACTGACATACCGGTAGCGGCCCCTCCGGGAACTTATATCTCACGACGGCCGACACGATCGACTCGGATCGGACGGCTCAGTCGTTACGAGAATCGCCCGGTTCGGGAGCGGGAGTGTCGTTTGCCGGCCCGCTTCGATAGACAGCATAGAGGACCAGCACCGCGATCAGGAAGTCGAAACCGTGCTCGACGAGGTGGTGGACCGTCATCGGGACGAGTCCGAGGACGGTCCCCAGCCCGGTCACCGAACGGACGACGAGCACGCCCAGGACCACCGTGATCAACAGGTAGCGGAGCGTCCGACGCCGGGAGTAGGCGACGACGCCCGCGACGAACAACACCGTCGTTCCCAGCGCCGCGAGCGTGATCACGCAGACGAGGACTGGCGCGAGTTGGGGGTCCAACCACTCGCTGGCGACCGACAGTGCAAGCACCATGAATCGATATCAATACTGGGGCGGACAGTCACCTATTCGCTTCGGTGTTTCCCGACCGGCAGCGACCGCGCTCGAGTCAGCCCGAACGCGGATACATATATTTGACTTCGATGTGCCGACGTTGTAACTCCTCCTCCCGGTTTATCCCTCACTCGGGCGTACGCTCCCCCGTATGAGTGATGCAGACGTGACGATCACGACAACGGACAGTCTCGAGGGACGGGAGATCACGGCGTACCGCGGCGTGATTTCGGGCGAAGCGGTCATCGGTGCGAACGTCGTCAGCGACATCGCCGCCGGCATCCGGGACGTCGTCGGCGGCCGGAGCGGGTCCTACGAGAAGAAAATCGAGAAGGGGCGGACGGAAGCGATCGCCGATATCGAGGCCGAGGCGCGGGAGGTCGGTGCCGACGCCGTCGTCGGCGCGACGTTCGATTACGAGGAGATGGGCGAAGGCATGCTGTGGGTCAACCTCTCCGGAACCGCCGTCGAGACGCGTCGCTCGAGCGAGTAGCGCGGCGGCGTTTCGACGGGCCGATCGGATGGAGACGGCGCGCGCCCGCTCGAGCGACCGAGGCCGCGAACGACAGCGCCCATCGGCGGCCGCCAGCGATCGCCTGTGAGCCCCGTCGCCGTCGTTCCCGGGGGTTGGGAACGCGCGAAACCCGTTATATGCACCACGGCACTAGCGCCGAGTACGTTCCACCAAGGGAGAGCTATGACTGACACTCGAGAACGGATTCGGACGCACGTCGGCACGAACGCCGGCGTCCATTTCAACGAACTCGTCAGGGAGTCCGACTTCGCGCCGGGACAGGTCCAGTACCACGTCCGACGGCTGCGCGAGGAGGGACGACTCGTCCGCGAGGAGTTCTACGGCCGAACCCACTACTACCCGCCGACGTACGACGAGTGGGAGCGGGCCGCACTGGCACTGTTTCGGCGGGAAACCGCCCGCGAGATCGTCGTCTACCTGATCGAGAACGAACCGGCCGGCCCCGGAGCGATCACCGACGCCCTCGATATCGCTCGGAGTACGCTCGAGTATCACGTCGACCGCCTGGTCGACCACGGCCTCGTCGAGAAGCGCTACGACGAGCGGAACCGCGTCGTCCTCGAACTCGCGGAACCCGAAGCGACGGGGCGACTACTGACGACGGTGACGCCGACCGTTCCCGATCGGCTCGTCGATCGGTTCACGCGGCTCGTCGACGAACTGCTCGCGGGGACACAGGAGCCACAGTAGGGCCGCGACCCGCCGGCCGGTCACTGCATTCCGGGTTCGTTCTCGAGGCGATCGTAGTGGTCGTTCATGACTGCCAGCGTCGCGATCAGCGCGCCGAGGACGACGGGGCCGTAGAACAGCCCCATAACGCCGAACGCGTAGACGCCGCCGAGCACCCCGAGGATGATGACGGAGGGATTGAGTTCGGCGTAGCGATCGACAACGATCGGCCGAAGGTAGTCGTCGGAGAGGCCGACGACGATCACGCTGTATCCGAACAGCCCGGCGGCGAGCAGGAGATCGCCGGTCAGTCCGAGATAGATCACGGCCGGCCCCCACACCATGAACGACCCGATCAACGGGATCAGCGAGAGGATAATCATGACGAACGTCCAGAACGCGGCGTTAGGAACGCCGGTCGCGAGGAGCCCGAGTCCGGCGATGGTCCCCTGGATGATCGCGATCAGGACGTGTCCGGCGAGGACGGCCCACATGACCTCGTCCAGTCGCTGATAGAAGTCGTCCTGAACGTCGTCCGGAAGTGGCGTCAGCTCCCGCATCCAGGCCAGGAGATCGCTGCCGTCCTTGAGCAGGTAATACAGCAGGAAGATGGCGAGTCCCAACCCGACCAGGACGTGCGTGATCGCGCTGAACCACTCGGTCGAACGGCCGAGCACTACCGATCCGACGTTCTGTGCGGCGTCGGCAAGCACCGACGGCAGGTCGATGGTCCGGCCGGTCTGTTCCTCGATCGCCCGCTCGAGTTCGGCCATCTCCAACGAGTCGGTGTTGACCTGCTCGAGGAGTCGCCGGGCGTCGCTGGCGACCGCCGCGATGACGACGAGAAGCGGGACGACGAAGCCGGCGATCGCGAGCGCGACGAGTCCGCCGGCGGCGATCGCCGGCGACATGCGCCGCTCGAGACGCTCCTGAATGGGATAGAGAACGTACGCGATGAGGATGGCCCCCAGAATGTACTGGGAAAACGGCAGGACGAGCAACAACGAGAGGTACGCAAAGAGGGCGATAAGCGCGAGGAGGAACCCCTTACTGAGATTCACACGGCTTATTTTCGAGCACGTCGGCATAAAACCACGGCTTGGACCTGTTCCCACATCGGACTGTCGTGTGAATCCGTCACACGGCTTCAAGAGCCTGCTCGGTGAATTTCGACCCGAATGTCGACCCAGCTCGATCCCCTCTCGCTCTCGGCCGATCTCCTGTATACGGTCAAGACTGAGGGCGACGCCGACCCGCTGCGGGAGCATCTGGCGTCGGTCGAGCGATCGCAACTCGAGCGGGCGCTCGCCAGTCGCGAGGAGAAACTCTCCTTCTGGCTTAACTGCTACAACGCCTACGCGCAGTTGCTGTTAGAGGAGGAAGAGCCCGACCTGGGCGAGGGCGGGCTCCTCGATAGCTGGAAGTTCTTCGCGCGCGACCAGATCCCCGTGGGCGGGGTCTGGCTGAGTCTCAACGACATCGAGCACGGGCTGCTCCGCAGTTCGAAGCAGCCGTGGGGCTTTGGCTACCTCCCTCGGCTGTTTCCCTCCTCGTTCGAACGGCAGTTCCGACTCGCCGACTGTGACCCGCGCGTGCACTTCGCGCTGGGTCATAGCTCGGAGCACTGTCCGCCGATCGCGGTCTACTCGCCGCGAGACGTCGACGAGGAACTCGACATCGCGATCGAGTGGTTCCTCGAGGAAAACGTCACTTACGACGACGCGGCAAACACCGCGACGGTCCCGCGGCTGTTCAGGCAGTACCGCGGTGATTTCGGCGGCAAACGCGGTATCGTCGGGTTCCTCCGGGAGTACAACGCCGTCCCCGACGATACCACGCCCGTACTCGAGTACGAACGGGTCGACCACTCCGCGGAGCTCGACGTGGATCTCGAGGCCGACGACGTTCGGCCGTAGGTCGCCGACGGCGTGCCGGGGCGTCTACTCGAGTCGCCGGATATTCGCCGTCGGTGCGCTGCGCATGACGCCCCGGGCCGCCCGTTCGGCGTTCGATCGCGAACTGTACCCTTCGCCGCTGTCGGCGACGATGTTCCCGTTCCAGTGGACGAGTCGCCAGCGCCACTGACCCGCGTTGTCTTCGTAGACCTCGAACCGGCTGGTCCGGCCGGAGTCGTCCGATCGGTCGGTCCCCTCGGCGGTCGTCACCGCCGTCTCGGCCGTCTCGGCGTCGTCCGTCCCATCGTCGTGGTCCGCACCCACGTCGAGGGGCATCACCGCCGCCGCGGGATCGACGGCCGTCGGGTCCGCCGCACCGCGCTCGTCGCCGTCGTCGGTCCCGTCGGCGTCGGCGGACTCGGCAGTGTCGGCGGTCGAACCGCGATCGGAGAGACGAACGCTCGAGCCCTCGGGATCGTCCCACTCGAGTTCGAGTTCGAGCTCGCCGACCGGCGGGTCGGCGTCGGAAGCGTACTCGGCCTCGAATTCGGCGACGACCCGCTCCGGCACGGCGATCCTGGCGGCCCGGTCCGCGCCGGTCAGGCGGACGGGGCGGCCGGACTCGAAAGCGGTCGCGAACTCGCGGAAGACGGCGGCGAGGTCGGCACGGTCGTACGCGCGCTCGAAGTCGAACTCGTCCCCGTCGGCCGCGGCCGATTCCTCCGGTCGGTCCGTGTCGTCCGGCGCGTCGCTCATAGGTGAACGTACGATCGGCTATGTGTTAATATTACCCACTCGCCGGACGGGATAGTAACAGATGTCGACCGCACGACTGTCGGAGCGTTTTTGTCGCCGCGCTGTCTTCGCTCGCCCGTGACTTCACGCGACTGGCGTGCCGACCGAGAGGCCGTTTTCGACCGCGACGCGTTCACGTGTCGCCACTGCGGGACCGACGGCGGCGACGACCCGGCGACGCTCCGAGCCTACCCCGTCGGCGACGTCCCGCTCGAGGGACGGGTCCACGAGAGTGCGCTCGTCACCGTCTGTGACGACTGTTTCGAGACGCTCGAGGGGTCGGTGGCGACGGAGCCGATCGCAGCCGACGCGTTGTTTCACCGCGTCCGGGAGACCACCCGACTCCAGGGGACGACGATTTCGGCGGTCGCCGATTTCGCGTCGCTGGCGACGGCGCTCCCGTCGACCCTCGAGACCGCCCTCGAACCGGGGACCGACGCCGACATCGACGACTCGGTCTCGGAGTATCGCCGAACCAGACGCGACATTCTGCTCGCCATCGCCGTCGTCGACGCCCGACTCGAGCGACTCGCGGCGCTCGACGACGAGGACTACGAGCCGGCGACCCGGCGCGCGCTCGCGGCGTTTTCGGACACCGCGGCGGACCTCCAGTCGACCCTCCGCGAGGTCGTCGGACTGAGCGAAACGGTTCCCATCGGCCTCGAACGCTGTCAGGGCTGTTTCGAGTCGCTCGAGGGCGAGTCGTGTGCGACCTGCGGGCTCGCGGCCCGCGAGGCAGCGGCGTGGCGGAAAGACGACGGCACCCTCGCGTTCGAGGGACTGTTCACGACGATCAACGACCGGCTCCAGGGAGCCTCCGAGACGACCGAAACGCTGACCGAGCGGACGACCACGCTGGCCGAACGGCTCACGGCGGCGTAGCAACAGCGCGACGCGCGAGGTCGGCGGAGCGTTCCGCACCGGGCGGCCGACCGAGCGGTCGCTTCGCGAACGGTTGGTGGTCACTCGAGAGAGGCACAGAACGGCCGTCGCTCGACCCGCGACGACCGGTCGCGTCGAACCGCTACAGGTGGGTCGCGGCCTCGAGCGAGAGATCGATCGCGCGGCCGACGTTGTTCTTGGCCTTTTCAGGGAGTTCGTCGTCCTCGGTGGCGGTTCCCTTCTGGGTTCCTTCGACGAGGTTCCCGTCGACGGTACAGATCGCACCGGCGCGCAGACCCTTGCGGCGGGTCAGCGAGAAGACGGCGGCGGCCTCCATCTCGACGGCGAGCATGCCGGCGGCCTCCCAGTCGTCGACGGCCGCGTCGGTCTCGGCGTAATAGGCGTCATCGGAGGCGATCGGGCCGACGTGGACGTCCTCGTCGTTCGCCTCGGCGGCGTCGGCTAACGCCGACAGCACGTCGTAGTCCGGAACCGCGGGGTACTCGGCGGCCTCGTACCGTTTCGACGTGCCCTCGTTTTTCGCTGCGCCCGTCGCGACGATCATGTCGCCGATCTCGATACCCGACTGGAGCGCGCCGGTCGTGCCGACGCGGATGAACGTCTCGACGCCGACGTTCGCCAGTTCTTCGATGGCGATCGCGGCGGACGGGCAGCCGATCCCCGTCGAACAGATCGTCAGCTCCCGGCCCTCGTAGGTTGCGTTGACGACCTTGTACTCGCGGTTCTGTGCGATCGTCTCCGATTCGTCGCAGTGGTCGGCGATGCGATCGACCCGCCCGGGATCACCCGGGATGAGCGCGATATCTGTCAGGTCGCCGTCGTCGACCAACAAGTGTGGCTGCGTCGCCATACCGTCGGGTTCCGTGGGCGGTGGCAAAAAAGGTTCGAGGGAGGGCCACGCAGCGATCGGTGTGACCGGTGCTCATCGATGCCACCCCCGTCCCCCGCTCGACGGCGGCTCCGCCCGCGATCTCACTCGGCCGGACGAACATCGACGCGCTCCGGGCGAATCGTAACGACCGCGTCGTCGATCTCGAACTCGACTAGCCCCGTCGTCCGGGTATCGCCGCGGTTCGTCTCGGCGAAGAGGCTGTCGAGTGCGTCCGGGTCGATGTACTCGTAGAGCTGCGTACTGGTTCCGGTGGCGTCGTCACCGTAATACCGGGCCAGTGCCATCGCAGCGGCGATACTCGGCGGTTCGTCCGCTCGTCGCTCGTACCGGACCGGCCGTCTAAGGCCGCATCCGTTCGAGTCGTTTACCCTTCCTTCCGTCATGTCTCTCAGTCACGGGATCGTGACTGTTCACTCAGGTGGCCAACGTCCCCACGCATATAACTACCGTCAGACGACACCCGGTGAGAATCGCGTGACTGCGGTACTGGTCCCAGTTCACACGGCTCATAAGAATCCATCGGTTACGACCGCTCCGTGAGAACGTCCTCGACGGCCGCGGCCGTCGGCGCGCTCCGCGCGCCGTCGCGACCCGCAGTCAGCGCACCACAGGCGTTCCCGAACGCGAGCGCGCAGTCGATATCCCCTCCCTCGAGCCACGTCGCGAGAAAGCCGGCGGCGAAGGCGTCGCCCGCTCCGGCGGTATCGACGGGATCGACGTCGAATCCCGCGTGAACGACGGTCCGATCCGGGGTGTACGCTTCGGCCCCGTCGGCTCCGCAGGTGACGACGATGATGCTCCCGTCGGCCGCATCGGTCCGATCATCCCCGAACAGCACCGTGGCTTCCCGCTCGGTCACGAAGACGACATCCGCGAGCGCGAGCGCCTCGCCGTACTCCCGGTCCCCGAGCCGGCGACCGGGATCGAAACTGACGGATCGCCCCGCGTCGCTCGCGAGTCGGGCGATCGCAGCGGCGGTGTCCGGCCGTTGCCCCGTGAGGTGAACGTGATCGGCCGACCGAACGCGCTCCGGGTCGACATCGTCGGGTGCGACCGCCTCGTTGACCCCGTCGTTGCCGAGTATCGCGACCTCCCCCGTCTCGTCGACGAGGAGGTACTTGACCGCCGTTTCGGCTCCCTCGACCACGCGAACGCCGGACAGCGAGACGCCCGCCGCCTCGAGTTCACGGCGGGCGAGCAGGCCGTGATCGTCGTCGCCGACGCTGCCGATCAGCCCGGTCTCGACATCGAGGCCGGCGAGTGCGGCGGCGACGTTGGCGGCGCTACCGCCGCCGGACTGGCGTTGCGAGCGGATCGACGCCTCGCCGTCGGGTTCGGGGAACCTGTCGACACGGAGGGTCACGTCCCAGTTGACGTGTCCGGCAGCGAGTACCGTAACCGAATCCATTCGATGACAGTGGGACGACGACCGCACGCGGCAAAAACCTAGGTGACGACGGGCAGCCGGCCGGTAGAATCGACGGCGCTCAGCCGACCGCGAACAACAGCGTGTTGTGAACGGCCGGCCCGAGCCCGACCGCGGCGACCAACGCGAGGACGGTCCGCGCCTGCTGGGGTCGGTCCTCGACGTACTCGCGGAAGAGCCCGAGGATGACCACCGCGAGGACGACCTTGACGAGGACGAACAGCCACCCGGCACCGATGTACTGCGCGGTCGGCAGCGCCTCGCCGGCCTCGAGGATCAACAGGGAGAGCGGGACGTCCTCGCCGGCCGTGAGGACGTCGTATCCGATCGCGGTCGTGACTCCGTCCAACGCGTGGCCGAAGACGACGAGCACGCCCGTCGCACCCGTGGTCGCCGCGATGTCGGTGACCCAGAGACTCACCACGAGCCAGACGACCGCGGTGACGATGCCGGCGGCGACGACGCCGATAACCGGCCAAAAGGGCGCGATGGTCCCGGTCTCGAGACTGAGAAGGATCGCGCCGGTCGCGAAGACGGTGAAAAACGCCGTGCCGGCGATGCCGACGAACCGGGGGATCGTCCGCTGGAGGCCGCCGACGTGGAGGAAGACGGCGACGATCCAGACGGCCCCCGCGACAGTCGCCGTCACCGCATAGACCATCGGCGCGGTAAACAGCGGCTCGATGCTCGGCGGGAACGCGGCCAGTTTGTAGAGGACGTGGAGCGTCGCACCGAACATCATCCACGGCGCGAAGGCGATGACCGTCCGGTCGGTCACCGGCGGCTCGAGCGCCCACAGCAGTGCGATGATGCTGCCGAGGATAACGATGACCGGTACCAGCAGGTACCACGGCGGGACGACGAACCCCTCGGGTAATACCATAGGGCCAATAGCTCACACCAGGAACTAACACTTTCCGATTATCGAAGATTCAGTCCGGTGAAAAATTCTAGTCCGACCGGTGGCGAATACAGCACAGGTCGTCGAGTTGCGGCCGCTTCAGACCGTCCACGGTTCGTCGGTCGTCTCGCCGAAGAGTTCTCGCATGAGTGTCACAATGCTTTCCGGGGGGAACTGGCCGCGCTCGGTGACGATCGCATCGACGTACCGCGCCGGCGTCACGTCGAAGGCGGGGTTGTCGACGGTCAGGCCGTCGTCTTCGGCAGCGGATTCGTCCTCGTCCCCTTTGCCGATGATCGTCGCTCGCTCCTCGTCGGAGAGTACCTCGCGCTCGTCGCGCAGTTCGATCTCGACGGTGTGGCCCGTCATCGTGTCCGGATGGAGTTTGATCGTCTGGGCCGCGACCATGACGGGGACGCCCCGCTCGCGGGCGTTGACCGCGAGCCCGCTCGTTCCGACCTTGTTGATCACGCTGCCGTCGGCCGCGATGCTGTCGGCCCCGACTAACACGTGGTCCACCCTGTCGAGGTACCGGCGGGCCGCGTTGTCCACGATCACGGTCACCGGAACGCCCCACTCCCGGAGCTGTCGAGCCGTGATGTGGCCCTGTTTTCGCGGCCTGGTTTCCTTGACGATCGCTTCGATCGCTTTCCCCGACTCGAGGGCGACGTCGATACAGGCGAGCGCGTCCGTCGAGTGGCAGTGGGTCATCACGACGTCGCCGTCTCGGAGCCGGTTCGCGCCGATTTCGCCGAGCGTCTCCTGGGCGCGCTCGAGGTCCCGACGGAAGGTCTCGGCGCGGGCGATTGTCGACGCCCGGAGGTCGGCGACGGTCTCGCCGTCCATCCCGCGGAGCACGTACCGGAGGGCGTTCGGGAGACTGACCGCGGTGGGCCGGGTCTCGTAGAGCGTTCTGGCGGCGGCTCGCAGGTGGCGTCGGAACGCCGCCGGGCTCTCGGCTCCGGAGCGGTCGGCCTGGGTCGCCAGCGCCGCGGCGGCCGCGTCGGCGATCGTCGCCGCGCCCCGAATCTCCATGGTGGCGATATCGTCGGCAGTGGCTTCGACGGCCGGGACGACTCCGGGTTCGGCATCGGCCATGCCGGGGGATTACACGCCGCCGCTCAAAAGGATACTGTCGGTCGTCCCCGTGTGGACCCGTCAGCGGACGAATCGGCGTCGCTCACGGCACCGGTCGGACGAGGTGTCCCGGTAGGTCCGTTTCTCGGCGAGGGATACAGCAGCGTCAGGGCGGCTCGAGTGCCGGTCACGAACGGTGCCAGTCGAAGACGATCGGACGGCTTTTTGCCCGTCCGGCGAGTCCGCTCGGGTATGGATCGCAGCGAACTCGCGCCCCTGATCGACCACACCGTCCTCGGCCCCGCGACGACTCCCGCCGACGTCCGGGGCGTCCTGGACGAGGCTACCGAGTACGGCATGAACGCCTGCATTCCGCCGTACGCGGTCGAACTGGCGGCCGAGTACGCCCCTGACGTAACTCTCGCGACGGTAATCGGATTCCCCCACGGCCAGCACGCGCCCGCCGCGAAACGGAAGGAGGGAGTCGCCGCCTGGCAGGACGGTGCGGACGAACTCGATGTCGTGCTCAACATTGGTCGGCTGAAAGCCGGCGAGGACGACGCGGTCAGGGACGAACTCGCAGAATTGGTTGCCGCGGTACCGATTCCGGTCAAGGTGATTATCGAAACCGCGCTCCTGACCGACGCGGAGAAACGGCGGGCCTGCGAGGCCGCCGCGGCAGCCGACGCCGCGATGGTCAAGACCGCGACCGGGTTCGCGGACGGCGGAGCCACGGTCGACGACGTGGACCTCATGAGCGACTTCCTCCCCGTCAAGGCCAGCGGCGGGATCGGCAGCTACGAGGCTGCCGTCGCCATGCTCGAGGCGGGTGCCGAACGGATCGGGGCCTCGAGCGGAGTCGACATTCTTGAGGGCGCACCGGAGTAGCCGGGCACGGGGGACCGTCTTCGAGCAGCGGTTATCGAAACGGAACGCGGACTCCGACACGGGGTCCTCCTATCGGATGGACTGAAACATCGCTCAGCGGCCGGTTTCGAACCGTGGCGTCGTTCGGTCGCAGGTGTCCCGGTCGACGCGCTCCCGACCCAAGCCGAACGGTTTTCCTCGCGCCACGAGCAACGACTCCCCATGCTCGAGCAGGTGCGGGTTCGGCTCCACGCGCTCGCGAGACGACTCCGTCGGTTAGAGCGACGCGAACTCGACGCGTTCGTCCGGTGGCTCGAGCACACGGGAAACCTCCTGCAGCTCTCGGTGCTCGTCTTCGTCCCGCTGTTGATCGCCGCGGTGACGTGGCTGACGAACATGACCGCGGCGGTCTCGTTTCTGCTGTTCCCGCCGCTGGCCTCCGGCACGTACACGCTCTTTGCCGACCCGGAAGGGAAACACGCGACGCCGTGGGTGTTCGTCGGCGGGATGACCGTCGGGGCGTGTTGCGGGTGGCTCGCAGTCGTAATCGCGGCCGCGATCGGTCTAAGCGGCGGCGGAGCTAGCGCGACCGGGGCCGCCCTCAGCGTCTTCTTCACCGGGGTGTGTACCTGGGCGCTCGATCTCGAGGTGCCGACCGCGTTTTCGACCGCACTGCTGGTCCTCGTCACCGGGAACGCACAGGTGGCCTACGTCCTGGGCATCGTCGTCTCGAGTGCGTTCGTCGCGGGCGCGTTCGTCCTCTGGCGGAACCGCTTTTACGAGAAACGCGCGCGCTACCTCTACCAGACGACCAGCGGGGACGACCACGTGCTCGTCCCGCTGGGCGATGGCGAGGAGACGGTCGCCCGCTTTGCCGCGTCGATCGCCGGAGCACACGACGCCGGAAAGGTCGTGCTTTTCGATGTGATCGACGAGACGAGCGTCGAGCGGCAGTCCGAGGACCACCCCGAGAGCGGTCGGCCGGCCGAGGCGGACCGCACCGAACGCGCGGCCACCGAGGCCGCACGCCGTCTCGAGTCGCTCGCGGCGGACCTCGAGATGGCGTACGACGTTCCCTGCGAGGTGGTCGTCGCCGGTGACGGCGGTCGCTCGGCCGGACTCGTGCTCCAAACTGCCCGCGAGAAAAACTGTGATCTCATCGTCACACCGTACGCCGAACGCGAGAGCGGCGGCCTTTCGTCGTTCATCACGGGCCTGTTCGACAGCGAGATCGACGTGATCGCGTTCCGGTCGACCGGCGTCCCGCGACGCCGCTGGCGGGACAGCCTCGTTGCGGTCCGGGGTGCCGGCGACACCGCTCGCGCGATGCTCGACTTCGCGATTCGGGTGAGCGAGCCCGGCCGGCCGGTCAGCGTCTGTACCTGTATCGATAGCGAATCGCGACGGCGGACGGCCGAAAGCACGCTCGCCGACCTCGTCGACGCGTTCTCGGGACGCTTCGAGACCCACGTCGTCACCGCCGCGGTCGCGTCCTACCTCAGCCGTGCCGCTCCCCGGTACGACGTCTGTTTCGTCGGCTCGAGCACCGATCGCTCGGCCGCCTCGCGGTTCGTCTCCCCGCCGACGTTCCGGAAACTCAGCGATCTCGAGACCGACGTGGCGATCGTCCACCGCGGCCGTCGTCGGTGACGCTTACTCCCGCTCGAGGATACGATCGATCAGGTCGCTTTCGTCGCTGCCGAGCGCCGATCGCACGAGCAGGTGGCCGCCGAGCATCGAGGGGCTGATCACCGTGTCAGCGCCGGCTCGCTCGAGTTTCTTGACGTTCTCGCGGTCGGTCGCGCCGGCGACGATCCGCCTGTCCGGCGCGAGCTGGCGGGCAGTGAGGATGGCGAGCGCGTCCTCGGCGTCGTAGTTCGTAGCGACGAGGATCGCGCTCGCCCGGTCGATCTTCGCGCGATGGAGCGGGTCCTCGTCACTGGGATCGCCGGTGACGACCGCGATATCCCGTTCACTGAGTTGGGTCGCGGCCTCGCGGTCGTTGGTAACGACGACGAACTTCCGACCGCTGTCGGCGAGTTCGTCGACGATCGGTTCCGTCAGTTCGCCGTAGCCGAGCACGAGGAGATGCTCCTCGAGGAGTTGGAGTTGTGATTCGCTCATCTTGCCGAGTGTTTTCGAGATGCGGTCTTGAATCAGCGGACCGACGAGTGCACCGATGGCGATACCGAAACTGGCGACGCCCAGCACGAGCACGGTCATCGTGAACAACAGCCCCTGAACCGACTCGGGGTTGGGTGTCACGTCGCCGTAGCCGACCGTACTCGAGGTGATCAGCGTGAAGTAGAACGCATCGAGGATGGTGTTGATGCCCTCGAAGTGCTCCCGAAGGGCGTAGCCGCCGATGGTACCGTACAGTTGCACGCCGACGAGCGCCGAGCCGGCGGCGATCTGGGTCGTGGTCAGCGAGAGCGGTTTCTCGAACCGGTCGCGAGTGAGCAGGAGGATCGGCATCGCGACCAGCGAGAGGACGACCAGCGGGACCGAGTACTGGCTCGTCTGGAGCAGTCCCTGCGCTGCGGTCAGCGGCAAGAGCAGGAACGTCGCCCGCCATCCCGCTTTGAGGCCGCGCCGGAGCGCAAGCGCGCTGCCGACCATCAGGAACCCGGTGAGTGCGCCGGTGAAACCGGCGGCGTCCTGAACGACATCGGGGATGTACTCCGCGAGCGGCCCATAAACGGTCTCGGTCCCGATGTTGATGACCGCGGTGGCGACCGAGAGCAAGGCGACGAGCAACACGAGCACGACGGCGATCCGCGTCGTGACCACTCGTCGCCAGTTCTCCGGGAGACGCGCTCGAGGCGACCGGTCGACCATACACACCGCTGTGCGACAGCGTTAGTTAAACGTCTCCGTTTGAACTTCGCTCGGAACGACCATCGCGTTCGCGACCGAACCCAGTCAGCGGACGACGGTCACCGGAACGGGAGAGCGCTCGAACACCGTTTCGGCGACGTTGCCGACGAACAACCGATCGACCACGTCACCACCGTGGCTGCCGATCACGACCGCGTCGTACTCGTCAGCCCGCGTGACGATCGCTCGTGCGGGACGGCCGACAGCGACGACGGTATCGATCTCGGCGTCGTGGTCGGCGGCGATTTCCCGAGCGCGATCGAAAATCGGCTCGGCGCGGTCCGTCGCGGCCGTCTCGAGGTCGTCTTCGAAGGCGAGACCTACCGCGTCCCCCATCATCACCGACGGTTCGCCGACGACGGTCATGACGGTAACCGACGCGTCGGGATGGTTCTCGAGGGCATACGTGAGCGCGCGCTCGGAGAGCGTCGAGCCGTCCATCGGGACGAGAACGCGAGAGAGCATAGGTCCGCTACCGTCGGCGGAGTGATAAACCCCACACCGAGCACGTCGAGAGAGGATGCCGGGACGATTCACGTCGGGTCTTCGATCTCACCGGCGTCGTCGGACAACGCTGCGGCCGAAGTCATCGGCCCCGCGAAAGATCGAATGGTCGACAGGGCGATACAGATGAGTGCCGCCGGCACGGTGATCGCCGTCGGGACACCGTCACGACGCCCGTGTCGGTGCTGATTTAACGAGGCCGGCCCACGGTCCCACAATGCAATCGCTTCCGGTCGACCTGCTGATCGAAGTCCTGCTCGGGCTCTATCTCGGGCTCCTGACCGGGATCGTTCCCGCGTTCGTCGCCGGGTCGCTGGGCTTTCTCGTGCGATATTTCACCGGCGTCACGCTGCCCGGGTTCGGTGTCGTCGTTCTCGCGCTGTCGATCGCCAGCGTCCAAGGTGGGCTGCTCGGACTCGTCGAACCGACGATCGCGCAGTCGCCGCGGCTGTTCATTGCCGTCCTGATCGTCCTCATGCTCGCGCTCTACGCCCACAACCAGGGCGACAAACTCGGGGCCGAACTCCCGCGCCGGCTCTCGTTTACCCGTCTGCGACAGCGGACCCTCTCGGCCGACGTCGTCGAACTCGTCGGCTCGGTCGGACAGGTCACGGTCCGTCCGACCGGCGAGGTCCGCGACATGGAAGGCTACCCGCCGCTCTCGCCCGCCCTCCGTGGGACACTGAAGACCGGGTCGTGGCGACTGCCGGCCGACCTTCCCCTCTCGGAACTCGAGGCTCGACTCGAGGAACGGCTCCGAACGGACCACGACCTCGCGGATATCGACGTCGCGATCGACGAACGGGCGCGGGCGACGATCACCGCAGCACCGCCGTCCGGCAGCCTCTCGCGACGCGTGCCGGCGGGCCAACGGGCCGTCTCGATCGCGACCCTCGTCCCGACGGGCATCGCTCGCGGCGACGAGGTGACCGTCCGCACCGGCGACCGCTCGATCACCGGGACGGTTCTGAGCGCCCGGACCGATATCGACGGCGACCGCGCGACGGCCGCCGCCCCCGAGACGCCGGACGAGGTGGCGACCGATGGCGGGGACGCCATCGAACCCGCAAGCGCCGACGCGAAACCGAACGCGGCGACCGCCGGCGGTCCGGGCCGCGTGACCCTCGCCGTCGCTCGGCGGGACGTGAAACCCGTTCTCGAGGGCGAGTCGCCACGCCTCGTCGTACGGTCCCGGGGAACGAGCCGCGAGTTCGAGGCGCTCGCGCTGGTCAAACGCGAGGGGTACGCCATCCGTCGATGCACCGTCGGTGCGACCGGTGTGGACGACGAGACCGCCGGCCTCGAGACGACGGCCTCGCCGGCGGACGTGACGATCCTCGCCGTGCGGCGGCAGGGCAGCGAAACGAGCGGCCGCCGCCACGACTGGGTGTTCGGTCCCGACATCGAACGCCGACTCGAGGCCGGCGACGAGGCGTTCGTCGCGGGGCCGGACGACGCAACTGAGGCGTTCGTGGAGGCGATCGCGCGATGAGCGGGCTCCCCCGTGCGGTCAGCCGCGATACCGACGGCGGTGAGCGGTCGTGGTAGCCCTCGTCGTCGCCCAGTTGGTCCCGACCGAGACGCTTCTGGAAGCGCTCGTTCGGATCCTCGCGTTCGCCCTGCTGGCGGCCGGAGCCGGAGCGAGCGTGGCGTTTCTCTACCGGTGGTACAGCGCCGACGAGATCCCGGAGGGCATCGCGGTCCTCGTCGGCGTCGCCCTCGTCGCGATCTGGTTGAACACCCAAAGCGCGCTGTCCCAGGCGATCATCGGGAACACCGGCCTGACCGAACCGACCACCGCCGTCTACACCGTCGCCGCGTTCGTCGCCAGCGCGATCGCGGCCGACGCGGGACGACGGCTTGGCGACTTCCTCGCGGTGGACGTGTTCGTGGTCGCGACCCCGCGGACGATCACCGAAGTCACGCAACTCGTTCGCTCGGCTGGCCGCGTCGTCACGGTCGAACTGCCGGCCGAGATCGGCGATATCGACGGCTACGACCCCGTCGACGAGTCGGTCAAGACCGACCTTGCGGGCCAGACGTTGCTCTTCCCGCGCCGGCTTACCGTCGAGGAGTTGCGCGACCGGCTGATCGCCCGCCTCGAGCGCGACTTCGGGATCGGCCACGTCGATGTCGATCTCACCGCCGACGGGACGGTGGACTACCTCGCGGTCGGGAGCCGACCGGCGGGGATCGGGCCGACGCTCGCACCTGGGACCGTCGCGGTCGCGCTGGCGGGCGATCCCGCGGCCGACGCCAGCCCGGGGGACGCGGTTCGGATCTGGGCGCGCGACGAGGACGGGACCGCCAGACGGATCGCCGGCGGCGAACTGCGCGCGACCGTCGACGACACTGCGACCATCGCTCTCGACGCCGACGACGCCCGCGACCTCGACCCCGAGCGGGGCTATCGGCTCGTGACGCTGCCCGGCAGTCCGGACGCCGAGCGGGACCTCGTCTCCCTGCTCCGGGCGGCCGACGAGACGGTCACGACCGTCTCGGTCGAGTCCGACGATCCGCTCGTGGATGTCCCGATCGAGTCGCTACCGGTGCTGGTGCTCGCGCTCGAGCGCGAGACCGCCGCGGGCGACGGCGACGAGCATCTGCCGCTGCCGGCCGGCGATCTGCGACTGGCCGCCGGCGATGTGGCCTACGTGCTCGGCCGGCCGGAGGCGCTTCGCCGGGTGACGGAGCGGACGCTGGTCGAGACGACGGAGCAACGCGCGGACCCCGACCGCGAGTCCGACGCGGCGTCCGAGCGGAACTGAAACCCGACCGGGAGCGGTAGCTACTTGCCGTCGGCACCGATAGCGCCACGTATGCCCACGGAGTGGAAACTGTTCGCCGACCTCGCCGAGCGTGCGGGCGACAAACACGTGACCGTCGACGCCGCGGCCGGCGACACCGTCGGGGACGCGCTCGAGGCGCTGCTCGAGGCGGCACCCGAACTCGAGGGCCGCGTGCTCGAGGACGGCGAGTTACGATCGCAGATCAACGTGCTTCGCAACGGCACGAACGTCCTGGTCGAAGAGGAGGGCATGGAGACGGTACTCGAAGCGGACGACGAACTCGCGCTGTTCCCGCCCGTCAGCGGCGGGTGATCGGTTCGATGCGCGAGGCGGGGCACGGAAATCGGTGACCGGACGACGATCCGAGCTCGAGTCGGCGTCCTAGGACACCAAGTCGATCGACAACACGACGTCCGGTTCGTCGGCGAGTTCGGCACCCGTTGCGGCGGCATCGGTGACGAACCGCGCCGTTTCGGGGAGCAAGACGCGCGTCCCGTCGGCACCGATTTCGGCCGCGTCTCGCGCGATCGCGGCGAAGAGTGCCCGCGCCGCCTCGAGATCGTCCCAGGCGCTGACGGCGTATTCGGCTCGCGTCTCCGTTTGTCCATCGCCTACCACGTCGTCGACCGTCCGTTCGACGGTCCGTATCCGAGCGGCCGTTCCCACGAGTCCGTCACTGCGCTCGAGCGCGAAGACGGCCGTCTCGTCGGCCGCCCGCTCGAAGTCGGCCCGCGTGAGTTCCCGCATCGCCCAGGTCTCCTCGGGTGCCAGCCCCAACCCGCACAGATGCGAGCGGGCATCGCTATGGGTCCAGTAGCGCCATGCACTCGCGGGATCGGTGGAGACGGCGTACTCGGTCGGCAGTTCCGCGTCGTGATCGGGGTCCGGATTCGCAAAGCGGAACTCGGTGCTCGGTTCGAAGCCGCTCGTCCGCGCCGCGCCCAGCGAGACCGCGTTCCACGAGAAGACCATGACACGGCCGACGGTCGCTCCCTGCTCGCGGGCCCATTCGAAGGACGCCTCGTTCAGCCGGCGGCTCACGCCCTGCCGGCGATACTCGGCCGCGACCCGCATTCCCTGGAACCAGGCCTCGTCCGGCGAGAGCATGACCGCCTGTACGATTCCCGCAGCCTCGCCGTCGACTTCCGCGAGGAAGGTCTTTTTCCCCTGACCGGGGCCGTCCTCGAGCCAGTCGTGGTAGACCCGCGGGATGTAATCGCCGCCCCGGTCGGGCCAGATGTCACTCGTGAAGTCGGCGACGGCCTCGTAGTCGTCGGGAGTCGCGCGACGGATCTCGATCGGAGACGCGAAATTTGTATTGGTTGTCATTATTCGTTGGACAGTGCTATATGATGTAGTCAGACGGGAAAGAATTTCGCAGACGAAGAGACGGTACCAACGTCGGGAACCCACACTGTGTCCGAGGTGATCGGTGGACCGGACGCATCGAGCGTTCGTCCCATGGGACGGAACACCGGCCGTCAATGGGGACGATCGCCCCGTCGATCCGGTCAGAGTTGTCGGGACCTGAGTGACCGCGATCTACTCCCAGGGGACCGACCGCTCCTGAATCTCGCCGGCCAGAGAGGTCCCCATCGCCTCCGCGACGTTCTCGCTGTTTGCAAGCGCCCACATCAACTTCACTTTCGCCGTCCCGGGCAGCGTGTCGCCAGCTTCGACGACGCCGGCCTCGAGCAGGTCCCGCCCCGTATCGTAGACGCGGTCACAGACTCGGCCCTCGAGACATTGACTCGTCATGACGACCGTCGTTCCGTCCTCGATCAGTTCCTCGATGTGGGGAACGAGGTCGGTGTGGACGTGGCCGAGCCCGGTTCCCTCGATGATCAGCCCCTCGCTTCCGTCGACGACATCGAGGAACGCGGGCTCCATTCCGGGCGTGAATTTGAGGAGTTCGACGTCGCTCTCGAGGTCGGGACTGATCTCGAGGTCGGTGTCGCCGCGCCGTCGGTAGTCGCGCCGGAAGCTGACCGTCTCGGTCTCGTAATCGACCTCGCCCAGCGGTTCCGCGCCGACGGTCTCGAAGGCGTCCCGGCGGGATGTGTGGTTCTTTCGCACGCGCGTCCCCCGGTGGAGGGCACAGATGTCGTCGGATTCGGTGGCGTGCATACAGACCAGCACCTCCGCACAGTCGCTCTTGGCGGCCTCGACGGCCGAGACGGCGTTCATGACGTTGTCCGAAGACGGCCGGTCGGCCGAGCGCTGGGAGCCGGTGAAGACGATCGGGACCGGCGTCTCGAGCATGAACGACAGCGCCGACGCGGAGTACTGCATCGTGTCGGTGCCGTGCATGACGACGACGCCGTCGGCACCGGCCGCGATCTCCTCGTGGACCGCGTCGGCGAGGTCCCGCCAGATCGGCGGTTCCATGTTCTCCGAGAGGATGTTCGCGACGACGCGACCGCGGTAGTTCGCCCGGCCCGCCAGGTCCGGGACGGCCCGCAACACGTCCTCGGCGTCGAACTGGGCCGTCACCGCGCCGGTCCGGTAGTCGACCGTCGACGCGATCGTCCCGCCGGTCGAGATCAGCGAAATCGTCGGCAGGTCCTCGTCGAATTCGATTTCGGAACTCGCGTCGTCCTCGTCGCCGCCGGCGGCGTCCGTTCCGTCGATCCGATAGACGTCCTCCGCGAGGACCTCCACATCGGCCCCGTCCCGGTCGACGCCGACGTTGTACCCGCCCTCGAGTTTCACAACGAGCTGGTCGTCCGTGCTCGAGGGGAGCAACACGCCTTCGTACGTGCGGTCCGCGCGATCCACGCGGACGCGGTCGCCTGGGTTCATGTGGTGGCGTTGCGCAGCGGCGGACTTGAAGGCACGCTTTCCGTCGGACGGCGGACGATCAGTTCGCGACCCCGTCGGCCCCGCGGTTACGATCCCGTTTTGTCGACGTGGTACCAGGTTCCGTCCCAGCTGAGCCCGTACTCGAGCAGCGATTTGAGCGACAAGACGCCGAACGCGGGGTAGAGCAGCGGTGCAAGGACGACGCTCCAGTGGAGGCCGTCGATCCGACCGTCGCTGGCGTCGCGCCACGCGACGCCGCCGATGGTCGCGACGAGGATCGTCGCCAAAACGAGAAACGCCGACTCGACGCCCAAGACGAGCAACAGGAGCAGTTTCGAGGTGAGCGCGAGCGTGAACAGACATCCGAGCAGGCTCGAGCACATGCGGCCGATCGAGACGAGCCCGCGGCGATCGATGTCCCCGCTCAGTAGCTCGAGGGTGGTCGCGTGGAGTACCTCGACCTGCCCGACGCGCCAGCGTTTCCGCTGCCCCCAGAGGTCGCGCAGGGTGTGGGGTGCCTCCATCGTGTTCGTACATTGGCGGGCCTGTCTGACGGTCAGCCCCTCGCGGTAACAGTCGTGAGCGAAATTGAGGTCCTCGGTGAGCATGTCGTCGTAGCCGCCCACCCGGTCGAACGCCTCGCGGCTCAGCACCGTCGAGGAACTCCGGCAGTTCGCGAAGCCGGAGAGTTCGACCAGCTTGTAGCTCGCGTGGAAGACGACCCGCTCACAGTAGGCGATCGTCTCGATGACGCCGTTGGGACGTGGAATCCGACGGCCCTGGAAGACGTCTACGTCCCCGCGCAACGCGCTCATCGCCCGTGGGAGAAACGAGGGAGTGATCGACTCGTCGGCGTCGAAGACCGCGATATACTCGGCGTCGGTCTCGCGGACGGCGTAGTTGATCGCACCCGCTTTCGAGCCCGGGTTCTCGTTGACCAGACACTCGACGCGGTCGTACCCCTTCGCGAGTTCGCGGGCCCGTTCGAGGGTCGGCGCGTCGTTGGGTTCGGCGACGACGACGATCTCGAGGGATTCGTACGCGCTCTCCCGGAGGCTCTCGACGCTCGTCTCGAGCACGTCGTGATCGCGGTACACCGGAACGATGGCGGTCAGCCGCGGCCCGTCGGTTACCGGCTCGATGGCGTCTCGCGACGACCACACCTCGCGGACCAGCAACAGGCCGGTAACCGCCACGAAGCACGTGAACACGGCCATCGACGACAGCGCATCGAGGAACACGACCTGTACGGAGACGACGAGCAGATCGAGCGAGTACTGCTGGATTTCCCGTCCCTGCGCGAATCCGAACACTAATAGGGTGAGCACACCGACGGCGGTGGCCCCGTGTTCGACGGCTCGAGGGACTGTCGAAATCATTGCTGGGGGTTTCAAGTCGACGTTTTATTAATATTGTCATGAAACGATCCAATCTGGCCGTCGACGGTCACCGCCCGCGTTCGGGACGGGGTCGTTGAGCGCGACTGCGCCTGTCCGTGGCTGCGGCGGGCCGACTCGAGACGAAGGCCGGCCGCGAGAAACATCGCCAAACACAACAAATAAACCCACGACCGATTACATACGTGATATGCAAATCGAGCCGCAAGCGTTCGACCGGGTCCTCTCCTCGATGTGTACGGACCCCCACCCGGCAGCGCGTGACGCGGCCGAACGGTTTCTCGCGACGAACCCCGGCGATCCAGGTACGTACCCGGCCGTCGCGGCGCTCGAGGACGACGCGATCGAGCTGTTAGGCGATATCGCGGGGCTGGACGATCCGGCGGGCTACATCACGAGCGGCGGCACCGAGGCCAACATTCAGGCCGTCCGGATCGCCCGCGAACGGGCCGACGGCCGGACGCCGAACGTCGTCATGCCTGACTCCGGCCACTTCAGTTTCCGAAAGGCCGCGGACCTGCTCGGCGTCGAACTGCGAATCGTCCCGACCGACGACCGGCACCGGGCCGATCTCGGGGCCGTCCGCGCGTCGGTCGACGAGGACACCGCGTTGGTGATCGGCGTCGCGGGAACCACCGAGTACGGCCGCGTCGATCCGATTCCGGAACTCGGAGAGATCGCGCGATCGGTCGGTGCGATGTGCCACGTCGACGCCGCGTGGGGCGGCTTCGTCCTCCCCTTTACCGACTACGACTGGCACTTCGACCATGCCGCGGTCGATACGATGGCGATCGATCCCCACAAGATGGGGCAGGCCGCGGTCCCCGCCGGCGGACTGCTCGTCCGCGATGCGGCCCTGCTCGACGAACTCGCCGTCGATACGCCCTACCTCGAGTCGACATCCCAGGCGACGCTGACCGGCACTCGCTCGGGCGCGGGCGTCGCCAGCGCCGTCGCCGCGATGGACGAGCTGTGGCCGGAGGGATACCGCCGGCAGTACGTCCGCTCGCAGAACAACGCCGAGTGGCTCGCCGACGCCCTCGAGAAACGCGGCTACGAGGTCGCCGATCCGACCCTGCCGCTGGTGGCGGCCGACGTGCCGCGGTCGACGTTCGACGCCCTGCGGGCGGAGGGATGGCGGATTTCCCGGACCGCGACCGACGAGTTGCGGATCGTCTGCATGCCCCACGTCACCCGTGAGATGCTGGCCTCGTTCGTCGGGGACCTCGACCGGCTCGAGGTGCGCGCGAGCGTTCCCGTGGCGAGCGACGATTGATCGGGGACGGCGGTTCCCGTGGAGCGTCGGGTATCGATTTTTACTGGGTCTCGACCGTGCTCGGTGCTGTTTTCGCTGAAGACAGGGGTCGCTGATCGCGGTTCGTCGGTGACTTCACCGCGACCCGGCACGCGCCACCGCCCGTCGCGTGGTGGGGGAATCGTGGTGGCGGTCGAACGATCGAAACCGGCGGGTTTTACGCCCGCGAGCGCAACGTGACCATCATGAGCCACGAGGACTTTCCGACGGAGAACCCCGCCGTCGTGACCTGCGGGTTGCCCTACGCCAACGGCGACCTGCACATCGGTCACCTGCGGGGGTACATCGGTGCCGATGCGTTCAACCGCACGCTACAAACGCTGGGGCAGGAGTCGATCTACGTCTGCGGCTCGGACATGCACGGCACCCCGGTCGCCGTCAACGCCGAGCAGCAGGGCGTCGATCCCGAGGACTTCGCCCTCGAGTGGCACGACCAGTACGAGGAGACGTTCCCGAAGTTCAACGTCGACTTCGACAACTACGGGCATACCCACGACGAGACCAACACCGAACTGACACAGGAGATCGTCCGAACGCTGGACGACGAAGGGTACGTCTACGAAAAGGAAATTCAGGTCGCCTACGATCCCGACGCCGACCAGTACCTGCCCGACCGCTACGTCGAGGGGACCTGTCCCTACTGCGGCGAGAAGGCCCGCGGGGACGAGTGCGACGAGGGTTGTCAGCGCCATTTGGAGCCCGGCGAGGTCGAGGACCCGACGAGTACGATCACGGGCAACCCCGCCGAGTATCGCGAGCGCACCCACAAGTTCTTCGAGGTCTCGGCGTTTGCCGACTTCCTCACTGACTTCTTGGACGGGCTCGAGGGCACCTCGAACGCGCGCAACCAGCCCCGCCAGTGGATCGAAGACGGCCTGCAGGACTGGTGTATCACCCGGGACATGGACTGGGGGATCGACTACCCGGACGGGGACGACGACCTCGTCCTCTACGTCTGGGTCGACGCGCCGATCGAGTACATCGCGAGTTCGAAGCAGTACGCCGAGCGCGACGGGACCGACGCGTTCGACTGGGAACAGGTCTGGAAGGGCGACGGCGAGATCGTCCATATCATCGGCCGCGACATCATCCAACACCACACGATCTTCTGGCCGGCGATGCTCGAGGGGGCGGGCTACAACAAACCCCGCGGGGTCGCCGCGACCGGCTTTATCACGATCAACGGCAAGGGGCTCTCGACCAGCCGCAACCGCGCGATCTGGGCCAAAGAGTACCTGGACGAAGGGTTTCATCCGGACCTGCTGCGGTACTACCTGACGACGACCGGCGGCCTTCAGCAGGACGTCGACTTCTCCTGGGACGCCTTCCAGGAGACGGTCAACGGTGAACTCGTCGGGACGGTGGGGAACTTCTGGTACCGCTCGCTGCTCTTTGCCTACCGCAACTACGAGGGGACGCCGGAGACGGCCGTCTCGGAGGAGGTTCGCGAGCGTATCGAGGCCGCCATCGACGAGGTCCGCGAGAACGTCAACGACTACTCCATGCGCGGAGTGGGACAGGCCGCGACACGGCTCGCCCAGTTCGGCAACGAGTACATCCAGCGCAACGAGCCCTGGAAGCTCACCGACGACGACCCCGACCGGGCCGCACAGGTCATCCGCGACTGCGTCCAGATCGCCAAGGCCGTCGCCGTCCTGCTCGAGCCGATCACCCCCGACAAGGCCCAGGAGCTGTGGGCACAGATCGGCGAGGACGGCGAAATCGCGGATGCCCATCTCGAGGACGCGCTCGAGGCCCCGCCGCGGACCTTCGACGAACCGGGCGAACTCTTCGAGAAGATCGAGGACGACCGCGTCGCGGAACTCACGGCAAAACTCGAGGAACGCGTCGCAACCGCCGCGGCCGACGACGAGGGGACGGAAACCGAAAGCGACGACACCGCCGGAGACGAAGCCGAAGCCATGACAGCCACCGAGGACCTCGAGCCCCTGCTCGAGGACCGGATCGGATTCGAGGACTTCCAAGACCTGGACATCCGCGTCGGGCGGATCGAAGCGGCCGAGGGAATCGAGGGTGCCGACGACCTCGCCCGTCTCGAGGTCGACATCGGCTTCGAAACCCGTCAGGTCGTGGCGGGAATCAAGCAACTCCACGACCTCGACGAGTTGCCGGGGACACGATGTGTGCTGCTTGCGAACATGGAACCCGCGGAGCTGTTCGGCGTGGAGTCGAACGGCATGATCCTCGCGGCGGGCGACGAGGCGGACCTGCTGACGACCCACGGCGACGCCGCACTCGGCGAGAAGATCCAGT
This sequence comes from Natrinema pallidum, assembly GCF_005890195.1. NCBI lineage: Archaea > Methanobacteriati > Methanobacteriota > Halobacteria > Halobacteriales > Natrialbaceae > Natrinema > Natrinema pallidum. Next base: position 3,050,216 of record NZ_CP040637.1, read on the forward strand.
AGTCCAGCCTGATCGCCGACGGCTCGCCGAGGCGTTCGGAGGCGGAGACCGGTCGAGCAGCGTGACTACCGGCTGTGCTGACGCACAGATATATGCGAGTTGCTACCGAGAAACGAGTGTGCAGCGAGGGATCGTTTCCCAGTTCGCAAGGCTCCCGATCCTGCGACACGCGCTGGTTCCGATCGGCTGTTTCGCCACGGTCGTCGTCGCCGGCGTCGTCGGACTCTCGATCCTCGGCGGTGTCGGCCTCCTCGAGGCGACGTTCTGGCTGCTCGATCTGACGAGTATCGACCTGCACTTTCAGGACCACGCCGGTCCCGAGCGAGCGACGAAGGCCTACGCCATCGTGGTGACGGTCGGACTCGTCCTCTCGGGGCTGTGGATCGGCGAGACGGTCGTCACCGAGACGTTCGGCGGACGGATTCCAACGGAGGTATCACGAGCAACGATGCAACGACGAATCGATACCAGCGAGGACCACGTGATCGTCTGTGGCTACGGCATGTTCGGGCGGACGATCGCCAATCGACTCGCCGAGGCGGGTCGCACGGTCGTCGTCATCGAAATCGATGAGGACAACGCGAAACGCGCCCGCGAGGACGGCCATCTCCTCGTCGAAGGCGACGCCAGACAGCGACGGACACTGCGGGCCGCAGGTGTCGAGCGTGCGACGAAACTCGTCGCGGCGATCGACGACTCGAACGTCAACATTCAGATCGCGGTCGTCAGCGGAGCGGCGACCGATACACCCGACACCCTCGTTCGTGTCGGCGAGGAGATGTACGAGTCGGTCGCGAAGGAGGCCGGTGCCGACGAGGTCATCATCCCCGAAGTCGTCAGCGGCGAACGTGTGACTCGGCTGCTCGAGCGGTCGCCGGACTGAGACGGTCGGCCAGGACTATCCGTCGGCCCCGCCGCGGCTGGGGTCCGCGGCGTGCTGGCCGAGAGTCGAGGCCTCAGATTTCGTCGACGACGTTCGAGAAGTCGTCCGTATCGACGATCCGCATCGTCTGCCCCTCGAGACCGTGGCGATGGAGCGTCAGCGCCGACTTGAACGCCGCCTCGGTGTCGTCGGTTTCGAACAGGATGATGAAGTCGTGTTCGCCGAGGGCGGCGTACGAGTCCCGGAGGTCCGCGCCCTGTTCCTCGAACTCCGTCCGGACGTCGCCCCAGATGGTCGCGAGGTCCTGTGCGTTCTGGATGTCCCGATCGGCGAGGTCGACAAGCGTCGCATAGGTGGGCATATCGGTTCGAACGGTCGATCCGCGGAAAACGGTTGACGTGGCAGCTGACGGGATCGGCTGCGGGGCGACGAGACAGGTACTCGGACGCGAGTAAGTGACCATCTTTTAGGCACTGCTGGAGCTAGCTACCGGTATGAGAAACGCGAAAATCGTCTGTACGCTGGGGCCGGCGTCGAGCGATCGGGAGACGATCCGAGAACTCGCCGCGGCCGGCATGTCAGTCGCGCGGCTGAACGCGAGCCACGGCAGCCGCGAGGACCGGGCCGACCTGATCGATCGCGTCCGAGCGGTCGACGAGGAGCGGACGGAGCCCGTCGCGATCATGCTCGACACGAAAGGGCCGGAGATCCGAACCGCGCCGCTGCCGGACGGGGAGACGGTGACGCTGGAAAGCGGTTCCGAGATCCGGTTCGTCGAGGGCGAGGTGGCGACGCCGGAGACGGTCGGACTCTCGGTGTCGATCGACGCGGTCGAACCCGGTGACCGAATCCTGCTCGACGACGGACTGATCGAAACGACCGTCCTCGAGCACGACGGCGACGGGGTTCGAGCGCGGGTCGACACCGGCGGCGAACTGAGCGGGCGCAAGGGCGTCAACGTCCCCGGCGTCGAACTCGATCTCGATGTCGTCACCGAGAAAGACCGCGCGGACCTCGAGTTGGCGGCCGAGAAAGGGGTCGACTTCGTCGCGGCGAGTTTCGTCCGGGACGCCGAGGACGTCTACGAGGTCGGCGAAGTGCTGGAGGAGAATGGCGCGGACATTCCGATCATCGCGAAGATCGAGCGCGCCGGCGCGGTCGAGAACTTGGACGAGATCATCGACGCGGCCTACGGCGTGATGGTCGCGCGCGGGGACCTCGGCGTGGAGTGTCCGATGGAGGACGTGCCGATGATCCAAAAGCGAATCATCCGGAAGTGTCGCGAGGCCGGTCGGCCGGTCATCACGGCGACGGAGATGCTCGATTCGATGGTCCACGCCCGGCGGCCGACGCGCGCCGAGGCGTCCGACGTGGCCAACGCGGTCCTCGACGGCACCGACGGGGTCATGCTGTCGGCCGAGACCGCGGTCGGCGACCACCCCATCGAGGTCGTCGACGCGATGGATAGCATCGTCCGCGAGGTCGAGGGCTCGAACGAGTACGCCGAGTTGCTCGAGCAGCGGGTTCCGGCGTCGGGCGACGCGCGGACGGACGCCCTGGCGCGCTCCGCGCGGTTCCTGGCGCGGGATATCGACGCGGACGCGGTCGTCGCCGCGACGGAGTCAGGATATACGGCGCTGAAAACGGCGAAGTACCGTCCGGGCGTACCGGTCGTCGCCTCGACGCCGAGCCAGACGGTACGCCGCCAGCTCGCCTTGACCTGGGGTGTGACGCCGCTGTACGCGCCCGTCTCGGATCAGGGAGCGGACGCCGTCGTCGAGAAGGCCGTGCAGGCAGCACTGGACGCCGGCGTCGCACAGAGCGGGGATACCGTCGTCGTCCTCTGTGGCATGATGACCGACCTCGAGGGGGCGAACACGACGAACATGCTGAAGGTCCACGTCGCCGCGGACGCACTGACGACCGGCCAGGTCGTCGTCGAGGGGCGGTCGACCGGTCCCGTCGTCCGCGTGACGGACGGCGACCTCTCGGGCGTGCCCGACGGCGCGATCCTCGCGCTCCCCGCCGATTTCGACGCGGAGTTCACCGGCGACACGAGCCGACTCGGCGGCATCGTCAACGCCGAACGGGGGATGACCGGCTACCCGGCGCTCGTGGCGCGCGAACTCGAGTTGCCGATGATCAGCGACGCGGACATCGCGGACCTCGAGGACGGCGAAATCGTCACCATCGACGCCGAGCGTGGCATCGTCTACGGCGGCGAGATCGGGGACCGAACCGAGCGGCTCTGAGCCGCCCGCGGAATGGTGGTCCGCGACGGGACCACGGGTTTTTGACGACGGACCGAGTACGGTCGCGTATGCCAGACGAGTCCCCCGGGAACGGCGACACGACCGACGACCGACGGACCGATCCCTCGGGGACGGACCCGGGCGCTGGACCGCGAGACGGTTCTGCGAGCGGCGACTCGAGCGACGAGTGGGGTGTGGCTGACCGCCCGACGGTCGGCGACGAGTCGGACGGCGGCCGCGACCGCATTCCGATCGATCTCTCCGGTCCGGGCACGGGGGCGGCAGACGACGCGGCCGAGCACGCGCCCGAAGCCGGATCGACGCCGATCGAGCCCGGCGATCCGGACCTCGAGAACGCGCTGTTCGTGATGTTGGGGGCAATCGCCACGGTGCTCGTCCTCGTACGGCTACTCGGAGTCCCCATGTGACGGCTCCTGTGGGCGTCGCAAGCGTACAACGGGAAGACCGCCGCCGACCGTCACGGCGGTTCGCCGCCGGCGCGGAGACACTCGAGACGGTGGCCGACGACGGCGACGCGGATGAGCAGTGACCGGCGAGGGGGCCGTCATGCCGGCTGCTCGCCGACGGCACCGATCCGTCGCGTTTTTGCGTTACCAGCCCCGAGAACGGTTCAAGCGAATGGCCCGGTATCACATCGAAACCTACGGCTGTACGTCGAATCGCGGGGAGAGCCGCGAGATCGAGCGCCGGCTCCGCGATGCGGGCCACTACCGGGTCGACGGGGCCGAGGAGGCCGATGTCGCCATCCTCAACACCTGCACGGTCGTCGAGAAGACCGAGCGCAACATGCTCCGGCGGGCCGAGGAGTTGGCCGACGAGACGGCCGATCTCTTCATCACGGGCTGTATGGCGCTCGCCCAGGGCGAGGAGTTCGACCGAGCCGATGTCGACGGCCAGGTCCTCCACTGGGACGAGGTTCCCGAAGCCGTCACCAACGGCGAGTGTCCGACGACGACGCCCGACGCCGAACCCATCCTCGACGGCGTCGTCGGCATTCTCCCGATCGCGCGGGGCTGTATGTCCGACTGCTCGTACTGTATCACCAAGCAGGCCACCGGCAAGATCGACTCCCCCTCGATCGAGGAGAACGTCGAGAAGGCCCGCGCGCTGATCCACGCCGGCGCGAAGGAGATCCGCATCACCGGACAGGACACCGGTGTCTACGGCTGGGACGAGGGCGACCGCAAACTCCACCGGCTGCTCGAGGCGATCTGTGAGATCGACGGCGACTTCCGGGTCCGCGTCGGGATGGCCAACCCGAAGGGCGTCCACGGCATCCGCGAGGAACTCGCCGCCGTCTTCGCCGAGTACGACGAACTCTACGACTTCCTGCATGCGCCCGTTCAGTCGGGCAGCGACGACGTGCTCGGCGATATGCGCCGCCAGCATCAGGTCGCGGAGTACGTCGAGGTCGTCGAGACCTTCGACGACTACCTGGACTACTGGACGCTGTCGACGGACTTCATCGTCGGCTTCCCGACCGAGACCGATCGGGATCACGAGCAGTCGATGGCGCTGCTCCGCGAGACCCGTCCGGAGAAGATCAACGTCACTCGCTTCTCGAAGCGGCCGGGAACCGACGCCGCCGAGATGAAAGGGCTGGGCGGCACGGTGAAAAAGGAGCGCTCGAAGGAGATGAGCGCGGTCAAACGCGACCTCGTCGCCGATGCCTACGCGGACATGGTCGGCGAGGTCCGGGAAGACGTCCTCGTCGTCGAGGAGGGCACCGCCGACTCGGTCAAGTGTCGTGACTCCGCGTACCGACAGCTCATCGTCCAGAACGCGAGCGACTACGGCATCGCGCCCGGCGACTTCGTCGATCTCGAGGTGACGGCCCACGAGACGATGTACGCGTTCGGGAAGCCGAGATAGCGTCACGGCATCGGGGCTCGACCGGTGGCGGCGGCTCCCAGTTCTCGGGAATAGGGACCGGGAGCAAAGTAAGGACGGACCGAAGTGTGACATATGGGCGACACAGTCGACCAACCGAGTCGGTGCCCGCGGATCGACCGGGACGGCGAACTCGGGTGTGACCCCTACCGAATCATGGACCTGCTCAGCGACGACGACGCGCGAGCGGTGTTTCTATACGTCGAGGAGCCGGCGACGGTGAGCGATATCTCCGAGGCCCTCGATCTCCCCCAGTCGACGGCGTACAGGAAAGTCGAGGAGTTGCACGAAGCCGGACTGCTCTCACAACTCAACGAGCGGTCACGGACGGGAACCCCAGGACATTACGTCCGGGCGATGGACCACGTCTCGGTGACCTACGACGAGCCGCTTCGGATCGAGTGTACGTGCAACGGGCGACTGCTGTACTGTGAGCCCTGACCACGGGGCTCCCCGGGCTCGAGGCCGTCTCGTTACAGGTCCGCGACGGCGGTCTCGATGTCCGCGACGGGGAGCGGCGAGATCCAGTCGTCAGCGACGAAAGCGTACTGGACCTCGCGGTCGGGATCGAGCACGAACGCGGAGCGCCAGGGCGTCGAGACGTTCGCCATGTGCGACCGGTCGCCGAGCAGGTCGAACGCCTCGCTGACGTCGCCGTTGACATCCACGAAGAACCGGATGTCCGGTCGACCCAGCCAGCGGAGGAACTCGTTTTGCGCGTAGGGACCATCGCGACTCACGCCGAGTACCGGCACGCCGTCGAACTCGTCCCAGCCGGCGCGAACGAAGCGCTTCCACCAGTTCCGTGCGATCGCGCTGAACACGAAGCCGGTACAGACCACGACGCCGCCGCGAGCGCCGAGCGCGTCGGAGAAGGGCGTCGAGCGGAACGTCTCGCCGTCACAGAGGAGCGACGCGAAGTCGGGTACAGTCTCACCCTCGCTCGGAGGCATACGTGAGGACTGTCACGTGACTACAAAAAACTCCGTTCCGCGGCCGAAGGGACCGCCGATATCGGACGCGTCAGGACGTATTCTTTTGACCGCCCGTCCCGTAGCGAGAGATATGATAACGCTCTACCGTCTCGAGGGCTGTCCGTACTGTGAACACGTCGTGGATCGACTCGAGGAACTCGACGTCGACTACGAGAGCGTCTGGGTCGAGGGACTGCACTCGAAGCGCGACGAGGTCAAGCGCGTTTCTGGCCAGCGACAGGTGCCGGTCGTCGTCGACGAAGCGTCCGGCGTGACGATGGCCGAGTCGGACCGCATCCTCGACTATCTCGAGACGACCTACGCCTGACGCGGGGCGGGCGCTCGCCGCGGCTAGTCGCCGTCGTCGAGTCCGTGGGGATCCAGTCCCGGGTCCTCGACCGCGGGTGCACCGATCGCGAGGACGACGCCCTCCTCGTCGCCGACGTTGCGGTGGCCGTGGCCGACCGCCGGCTTGGCGATCCAGAACGTCCCCGGGCCGGCGTCGACGTACGTTTCCTCGCCCGAACGGCCGAGTTTCAGCGAGAACTCTCCTTCGAGGACGTAGTACACCTCCTCCTGTTCGGCATGCGCGTGGTACTGAATCTCCTCGCCGGGTTCGAAGTACCAGAGTTTGAGATTGAGCGCATCGGTGTCGAAGAAGTCGTCGAGCGCGCGGATACGGAGGTCCGGCGGGGCCTCGTCGACCGCGGAGAGATCGCTCATCGGCACGTCGTCGGTGTGAACTACCTCGTAGTCCATGCTATCCTAACCCACGGCAACTATCATCAAAAGTGTCCCGTCGATTGGCCCGTGGTGCCGGCTATGGCGCTGGGGGATCGGGCCACCCGTCCAGCGGCGCTCGAGCGCGTCCCCGACTGTCGGGGCCATGGATCACCCGCAGGCGAGCGGTGCCGTCACTCGACGACGACGGCACCGCCCTCGCTGGGGACCGTCGTCCCCTCCTGTGCGGCGAACGCGTCGTGGACGTGGTCGTAGGTCGCCTCGAGCGCCTCGACGATCACCGTCGTCTCGCTGAGCACGGGCATGAAATTGGTGTCGCCCTCCCACCGCGGCACGACGTGTGTGTGGAGGTGGTCGTCGATCGAGCCACCGGCCCCATCACCGAGGTTCAAGCCGGCGTTGAAACCGTCCGGTTCGAGGGCGGCCTCGAGTGCGTCGAACGTCCGCTGTTTCAAGCAGGCATGATCGAGCAGGACATCCTCCGCGAGAGCCGCGTACTCGCCGGTATGGCTATGCGGGATCACCATCAGGTGTCCCGGGTTGTACGGATAGTTGTTCAGCATGACGAACGCGTGTTCGCTTCGCGCGACGAGCAAGTTCTCCCGATCGTCGCCCAGATCGGGGAGTTCACAGAAGACGCACTCCTCGATCTCGGGGTTCGGTTCGTCGCGTCTGATCCACTCGATTCGCCACGGTGCGAACACCTGTTCCATGTTCGATACCACTCGAGGTGCCCCTAAAGCGTTTCAGTCCGCCGACTCGGGCCGGAACGAACGGGTAATTCGTCCGTAAATCCATGCAACAGTGACTCATAATTTCCCTATAAAGCCACGAAAACCGGATCTAAACGGTATCGAACGCTCTCAGACGATCTCGAATCGAGGTCGCCGCCCTCATGCGGTTTTGATGGCTCACGGCTCAAAATGAAGCGTGGGTTTAAGATAGGGCTACTGCAAGTAATCAGATAATGGCAACGACTGATGACTCCGTCAACGGGATGACCGAGCACTGTGAGGAGTGTGACTTAGAAACGCTCCACGAGGTGTCCGTCCAGATCAGAACTGAAAGCGTCAAGCAGGAAAACGCACAGTTCTCCCGCGAACCGTACCGGGTGAGCGAGTGTCAACGGTGTGGTAACCGCTCGAGTCAGCGGATGAACAACGCGTAACGAGTGGTGGGAATACGAGGACTCGATTCGGACCCGTTTCAGGTTGGTGCCCGCCAGATCGGTCGCTCGTCGATGGCGGACCTCCCCTTGGCGTGACTGGGTGTGGAATTTCTATGAACGGATGAGTCTCACGCACGCTCGCTCCCTACAGCGCTCGTAAACGGCGATAACCGACGGTCGCGGGTGGCTGTCGCGCCAGCTTCTGGCTCCTCCCTCGTTACAGTCGGAGACGACGATAGCGGCGGCCAACGACAGACGATACCGATCACGCCGTCCCGTAATACACCGACGTCCGCGGCGAGTGTGAGTCGCGGTCGTTACCTCAACAAGACGGTCACCGTTCGGTCGTCACTTCGCAGCCGTCCTCGGTGATGATGAGCGTGTGCTCTTTCTGACTGACGAGGGAGTCGTCGTCCTCCTTGAGCACCGGATAGCTGTGGACGATATCGTTGCGCTTGAGTCGGCGCAGCGCCATTTCGGGTCGGTCAGTCTCGAGCCATCGCGTCGCGAACGGCAGCGTCCGGAACTCGTCGGTGATCTGCTCGAGGGCCTCGCGGGCCTGCCGGTTTCGGATCGTGCCCTCGCGCTCGAGCGAAAAGATCTCCTCGCTCGCTCCCTCGGTGACTTTGCCGCCGCCGTCGGTCGCGAACGGCTCGATCGCGACGACGTCGCCGACCTCCAGCGTCGTCCCCTGCGAGACGGCGCGGTTCGGGATGTTCGGCGAGGTATGTTGTTCCCAGTGACCCAGCCCGTGGCCAGTGAGGTTGACGACGGGATTGTAGCCGTAGCCGTCGATGACGTCCTCGATTTCGGCCCCGATCTCGCCGGTCCCGACGCCGGGTTCGACGATCTCGAGCGCGGCCTCCAAGGCCTGTTCGGAGGCCTCGGCGAGTTCCGGAGTGCCGGAGAGGTCGACGGTGATGGCAGTGTCGGCCAGCCAGCCGTCGACGTGGACGCCGATGTCCAGGTTGATCATCTCCTCGCCGAAGGTCGTCTCGTCGTCGATCGACGGCGTCGCGTGGGCTGCCTCCTCGTCGACGGAGATGTTGACGGGGAACGCGGGCTGACCGCCGAGTTCCCGGATTCGATCCTCCGCCCACTCGGCGACCTCGAGGTGGCTCGCACCGACCTCGACGCGCTCGGCGGCTTCTTCACGTACCTGCGCGAGGATCGCCCCCGCTTCGCGGTGCTTTTCGTACTTCTCGGACTCGAGGTCCACCTCGGATTCGGCCATATCACGGGGTTGGATGGGTCGACAAAAAGAGGTTCCGTCTCTCCGACGAACGCTGGAGACGACTCGCAGCCGTCTCAGTGGGTCGTCGGCTCCCCATCGATCCAGTTACACGCCGGACAGGCGACGACCCCTTGCACGTTCGACAGCGTCACGTCACAGCGCGGACATCGACTCGAGGCGTACTGCGGCGCTCGAAACATGGTTCGATCCACGGATACGTCAATAATAAATGTTCCTCACGACGATCGTCGAATCCCCGGCCGCAGGCGGCGGTGGCATCCCTCGGGCGGCAACCGAACGGTTCGCTGAACCGACCGTTCGGGAAGGAAACGACCCGTAACGCCGTCGACATCGATGAAACGGTCGCCACGCGTTATACTCGCCGCGTACCTGGTGTCGAACGGCGTGAGAGACGCCATTGATCCACGTCGAACGTCGCCGGTATCGACTCGAGTCCCGTGACCACCGCGAGACCGAGGGCACGAACGACGCACCCGGCGGGCGGACGTCGGTTCGCGGTGGCAGCCACGGGGAGTCCATTCTGCCAACCGCGCCGTCGAAGGGTGTACAAACGACGGGTGCGGACGAACGTGCTGATTTCGGCGTGCGTGTACCCACCATATGATGGGGCACCATATCGAGAGCCGCCATACGCCGACCTAGTGTCTCCGCCAACACGGGCGTTTTCGGGAGGATGAGCCACTCAAGAAGGGCAGGGAATCGTTCAACTTTTGCCGGCCCGCGATGGAAATGGTAGACCTTTTACCCCCGTCGAAGAACCGTACAGACGAAATGAGCTACGACAAGATCGAGGTCCCCGAGGACGGGGAACGGATCACGCTGAAAGAGGGAACCGAGGACGAACTCGAGGTTCCTGATAACCCGATCATCCCGATTATCTACGGGGACGGTGTCGGGAGCGACGTCGGTCCCGCCGCACAGACGGTCCTGGAGGCCGCCGCGGAGGCAACCGGCCGCGACATCAACTGGATGCGTCTCTACGCCGGCGAGTCCGCCCGCGAAAAGTACGACGAGAACCTGCCCGACGAGACCGTCGAAGCGATCAAGGAACACCGCGTCGCGATCAAGGGCCCGCTGACGACACCCGTCGGTGCCGGCTTCCGCTCGCTGAACGTCGCGCTGCGGAAGAAACTCGACCTCTACGCGAACGTCCGCCCGACCTACTACCTCGACGGCGTCCCGTCGCCCGTCTCCGAGCCGGAACAGATGGACATGGTTACCTTCCGTGAGAATACGGAAGACGTCTACGCCGGCATCGAGTGGGAGGAAGGCACCGACGAAGTCGAGGAAGTCAAGGAGTTCGTCGAGGAGGACATGGGCTTCGACAACACCATCCACGACGGCCCCGTCGGCATCGGCGTCAAGCCGATCACGGAGTTCGGGACGAAGCGACTCGTCCGCCGCGCCATCGACTACGCCCTCGAACACGACCGCGACTCGGTCACGCTGGTCCACAAGGGGAACATCATGAAGTTCACCGAGGGCCAGTTCCGCGACTGGGGCTACGAGGTCGCCGAAGAGGAGTACGGCGACGAAGTCATCACCGAGGACACCCTCTGGGAGGAGCGTGACGGCGAGGCTCCCGAGGACGCGGTCGTCGTCAACGACCGTATCGCCGACAACATGCTCCAGCAGCTCCTGACCCGCACGGACAACTACGACGTCATCGCGACGATGAACCTCAACGGGGACTACATGTCCGACGCCGCCGGCGCACAGATCGGCGGCCTCGGCATCGCCCCCGGTTCGAACTTCGGCGACGGCCTCCTGCTGGCCGAACCCGTCCACGGCTCCGCACCCAAGTACGAGGGCCAGGACAAGGTCAACCCGACCGCCATGATCCTCTCGGGCCGCATGATGCTCGACTACATCGGCTGGGACGACGCCGCTGACCTCGTCCGCGACGCCGTCGAGGAGACCATCTCCTCGGGCAAGGTTACCTACGACCTCGAGCGGAACCTCGAGGACGCCGAGAAACTCGCCACCAGCGAGTTCGCCGACGAAGTCGTCACGAACATCGAGAAACTCTCGTAGAGGGGTTCTCGTCCGCTTGCGGCGACGTCGCAAGCATATCGAAACGCTGGCGGACGCCGGCGTTTCGGACAGTCAGAACGTGACGCGTTCTGACGTACTCGGGAACCTCCTGGAGGGGGTTCTCGGAAGCGTTCTACTCTCCCGATTCTCTTTCCGGCGTGTCCGGCAAACGGCGAGTCACGCTTCGAGCAGCGCGTATCGTAACGCACTCGTCATCGGTGGCCGTACACCCGCTCGATGGACGATCTCGAGGTGCGGGCCGCCGAGACCGATCGCGAGCGCGACGACGCCTTCGCGGTCCGACGGGCGGTGTTCGTCGAGGAGCAGGGCGTCGACGAAGAACTGGAGTACGACGACCACGACGAGACCGCCGTCCACTTCGTCGCGTACGACGGTGCGGAGCCGATCGGTGCGGCGCGACTGCGCGAGTACGAGGCGGGCGTGGGTAAAGTCGAACGCGTCGCGGTCCGCAAGTCCCACCGGGATGACGGCGTCGGTCGCGCACTGATGAACGCGCTCGAACAGCGGGCCATCGATGCGGGAATCACGGCGCTGAAACTCCACTCACAGACGCGGGCCGCCGACTTCTATCGGAGCCTGGGGTACGAACGCCACGGCGAGGAGTTCGAGGAAGCCGGTATCCCGCACGTCGAGATGCGGAAAGCGATCGACTGAGGCCACGACTGTCCGGAAAACGTGTTCGGGCCAGCCGCTCGAGTAACACACAGACGGACGCGGCTGAAATCGCATCGGCGTCTGTCGGCCGTCTGACTGACTTTCAAGGGCCAGGATGTGGGCATCGCTGGTATGGAACGAGACGTTCACGGTCCCGCAACCGCGGTCGAATCGGCGACGGAGACGGTACGGACGGCCGCGCGAGTCCTCCTGCCGCTGACGGTCTCGGCCGCCGTTACCGCCGGCGGCGCGCTCGTCTTCTTCGCGGTGATCACCGCCGTTCTGGGTTGACCTCGCGTCGCGAACGCGACCGATGCGCGATCCGGCTCAGCGAGCGGCGACCCGATCACGGCCGTACCGCCCAGCGACGCCGATGATCGCCAGTGCCATCGCCGCCGCGAAGGCGACGACGAACGCCGAAAGCGGCTCGGTGACCGTCTCGAGTTCCGCGAGGACGAACTCGCCAGCGAGGACGGTGGCGACGGCAAAGAGCGCGAGGCCGCCGACGTTGGCCGGCACCGAGTTCGTCTCGGGGACGACGCTGGGGTCGTTCAACAGGGAGAGGAGCACCGCGATAGCGAAGGGTGTCCCGACGAGTCCGAACGCGAGCGTGAGGACGAGAAGTTGGAAGAACGTCCCGCCGAGAAACGGGCCGATCGCCGAGACGAGCGCGGCGACGACGATCGTGGCCCGGTAGCGGGGATCATCGACGGACCGATCCCAGCCGAACTTGTCGGCGAGCAGGTACGGCGGAACGATCGTGTTGCCCCCGAGCGTCGAAACTGCCGCACCCAACAGTCCGGCGAAGAACAGCCACGTGGCGTACTCGCCGGCGATCGGACCGAGCGTTTGCGCGGCTCCGACGCCGTCGATCGTCGCCGGATCGACGCCGGTCGACGGGAGGACGCTCGCCGCCACGAGGAAGACGGCGAGGCTGAAGACGCCGAAAGCGACGAGCATCGAACTGACGACATCGAACGTCGCGATGTCGGACTCGCTGCGCGTCCAGCCGCGGGCGCGCATCGTGTAGCTTTGCATCGTCAACAGCGTGATGTGGACCGCGCCGCCGAGGATGCCTGCGGCGACGAGCGCCCCGTCGACGCCGGCCGGGATCGTGGGTTGCAGCCCGCTCGCCGCCGCCATCGGGTCGATCGGGACGACGAACGCCGAGGCGACGAACGCGGCGACGACGACCGAGACGAGGACCTTCGCGCCGACCTCCGCGAAGCGGTAGCCACCTCCCGCGAGCCCTGCGGCGAGCACCACCGCCCAGACGACGCCCCAGAGTCGCGGATCGGTCAGGGCGGCGATACCGACGCCCGCACTGGCGGCGATCGTCGCAGTCACGCCCGCGAGCGTCTTCATAATCACGAGCTGTGCTAACCCCGCAGCTACTACAACGTCGATCACGAGCACCCAGGCCCACCGCGAGCCGAGGTGGCGTTCGACGACCGCGACGATGCCCGCTTCGGTGAGCAGTCCCAGCCGCATCGAGAGATACTGCCCGACGGTCCCGAGGACGGCCGAGAGGACGACCACCCACAGCAGGGCGTAGCCGAAGCTCGCGCCCGCGACCAGCAGACTGGCCATGGTCGCCGGCCCCGCCGCGATCGCGCCGGCGAGCCACGTCGGCCCCAGACGCTCGAGAAACGATCCGATCCGTCCGATACCCCACGAGTCCGACGACCGTGACTCGGTTGCCATCGGTCCCTCTTTCGAAGTCGAATATATAACTCCGTGGTATTCGTAGCTATTAGCGTACTCACGGACCCACTGATTGCCCCGCTGACGGCCGTACTATTCGCGTGATTGCTGTACTCGTCGACCGTCACACCGGCTCGAGGTCGTGTGCGAACCCCGTTCCACAGCGGCGAAACGGCGACGGCGCACACACGGGTCCGCGGATACCGGCGGGTTCCGTCCCGTCGATCCGCAGCGATGCGAAAGGAATAGTAGTTTTCTATAACTACGTCGCTGTATGAACCCGTACGTCATACTCAGCGGGGCGATCCTGTCGGAACTGTTCGGAACGACGGCCCTCAAACTCTCCGACGGGTTCTCGCGACCGCTGCCGAGTCTCGGCGTCGTGATCGGCTACGGCCTCGCCTTCTATCTGCTCTCGCTGACGCTCGAGGAGTTGCCGGTCGGCATCGTCTACGCGACGTGGGCCGCGCTCGGGATCATCGGCGTCGCGGCCATCGGCGTGCTCGCGTTCGACGAACACCTCGACGGGGCGGCCGTCGCCGGGATGGGACTCATCCTCGCCGGCGTTTACTGTCTGAACGTCCTCTCGGACGTCTCCGCACACTGAGCACGCTGGCGTCGCAGTCGGGTTCGACTCGAGACGGGGGCATCGAACCGAGGGACACGCCGCTCGCACGGCCGTCGTGCGAACAAGTGTGCAGTGACGGTCAGCGGGGCCTATCGGTCGCGTCGTGGTCGATAATCCATCGCTTGACGAGGCGCTTCAGTTCACCGTATCTGCCGGTTCGTGTCTCCCAGTCGTCGCCGTCCCGGATACGCGTCGCTTCACAGCCGGTCTCCGGGCCGCCGGGAGCGGTCGCCGTCGTGAGTCTGATGAGCGTATCGCCGTTCGGCGCGGCGTAGTACTCGATCGAGCCGTCCGAGGTGACGCTGTACGCCCACCCGTGGACGAGCGTGTCTCGGTCCGGCATCGGGTCGGGTTCGGCAGCCGACCCGCCGCTCGCTGTCGTCTCCGTCCCGGCTTCCGGCCCGAGCACCCACCGCTTTCCGGCCGTGAGATCCCGCTCTCGAAGCGCATGGGACGCGACCTCGACCGCTCGGACGGTCCCCTCGGAGACGTCGAACTCGGACCCCGCCGCGAGGGTTGCGAGCCGCTCGGTGATGGTCTCGAGCGTGCGACTGAGACCGCGGTTGTAGGAGGTTCGTTGCCGCGACTCGCTCGGCGGCGGACTGTACGAGAGCAGTGACGCCGCATCGGCGAGGGAGGTGAGATCGGCCGGCGTCGGTTGCCGCCGAAGCACGTCGGCGATCACCAGTCCGTTCCGTACCGAGCCGAGTCGGGCGACCTCGCGGGCTGCGACCGCGGTCCAGTATCGGTCGCCGTCCGCGTCGTCGGCGAGCCGTTCGAACGCGGCATCGATCGCGTCGTCGTCCGCGTCGCGATCGATACCGAGCACCGCGCGGGCATCACCGATGCCGGCTATCTCGTCGGGCGTGTCGATGCCTTCGTCGTCGCTCATGGGACACCCCTGGCGGGGCGCATACAGAAGCGTTGTCACTTGCCGCCACTCCGAGCGATTAAACAGGGTCGAACGCTCACGGCAAGACATGTACGCCGTCGTCGGCTGTAGCGAGTGCTCGAACCTCTGGATCATCGAGGGGCGCTCCGAGACGACCCAGTGTCCCCGCTGTGGCTCGCGCCGGGCCTACGAGAAACGCAAGAAGTTCGTCGAGACCGACGACGCCGCCCACGCCCGCGACGTTCGCGCCTCGATGCTCGCCACCCGCCAGGGCGAGGGGGAGGCCTTCGCCGAACTGGACTCCTTTGCCGCCCTCGAGACGGCGGTCGCCGACGGCGTCGTCGACGACGACGAGTATCTCGCGGAATCCGGCCTGGATGTCGACGAGGTCGACGCGGCCGGCGACCGCGACCCGCGCGGGCCGAGCCGCAGCGGGAGCAAACGGGAGATCGTCGAAGGGGCCCTCGACGCGCTCGAGGAACCGACGGACGACGAGGTCGCCGAGTACGCCAGTGAGCGCGGCGTCTCGGCCGCAGACGCACGGGACGTGCTCGAGAAACTGACGCGGCGCGGGGTCGTCAGCGAGAGCCGCGGGCGGTATCGACTGTTGTAGGTCGTCGGCGTCGTATCGCCACGGCTATCCCGTCACGGGGGGTCCGTAGGGTATGGCAGAAACCGTCGACCTCCAGGCACCTGTCGTCGGCGCGGGGCTGGTGGCCGCGATCGGGTTGCTCGTCTACGGACGAGTCGTCAGCGAGACCGTCGTCGGAATCGACGCCACCGTCGGGGCGACATGGGTTCTCGCGGCGACGTTCGCCGCTCTCGCCGCGGTCCACGCGAGCGTCGGGCAGTACGATCTCACGCTCGGACACGGGGGCGGTGCCGTCGGGTGGCTTCTCGTCTTGGTCGGATCGACGGGAGCCCACGTCGCGCTCGGACTGGTACTGCTCGTCCTGTCGGGTGGGTACATCGCGATCAGAACGAGGCGACGCCGCGACGACGGGTCCGGGGAGCCAACAGCGGAGTGCTGACCGGGTTCGGTCCCGCCTGACTGAGCGCACCCGAACTGCAATGCGCTGTCTGCGAGACAGAGTTGTCGACGCTACCGACCCAAATCCTCGTGAGCGCTCGCGAGGTGTCGCGAAGAGAGCGCGCCGAGCAGGGAGAGTTCGCCGGCGAGCGCGCCGACGGCGATGATCTCGGCGAGCGCGTCGGCGTTCGAGCCCGGCGGGTCGCCGCCGCCCCGGAGGCCGAGAATATCGAGTGCCTCGGCCTGGGTCGGAAGTTTCGTGCCGCCGCCGACGGTTCCGACCTCGAGCGAGGCCAGCGAGACGCTGGCGTAGAGGTCGGTGGTGCCGTCCTCGCGCTCGCGAGCGTCCATGGTCGTGATCGTGTTCGCCGCTTCGACGACCTGGGCCTCGTCCTGGCCGGTCGCGAGGAAGGCCGCGCCGACGACGTTGGCGGCGTGAGCGTTGAACCCCAGGCTTCCAGCTTTGGCGCTGCCGATCAGGTTCTTTCGCGTGTTGGCCTCGGCGATGGCGTCGGCGGTCGTGTGGAGGCGATCCTCGACGAGTTCGCCGGGGATCAGGGCATCGGCCGTCACGGAGCGTCCCCGCCCCTCGACGGCGTTGATGGCGGCCGGTTTCTTATCCGAACAGAGGTTCCCCGAGAGCGCGACGAGGGAGGCTGGCGTCTCGCTCTCGACGAGTTCGCAGGCCTCGCCGGTTGCGATCGTGGCCATGTTCATTCCCATCGCGTCCTTAGTGTCGTAGGCGAAGCGCAGGTAGACGGAGTCGCCGACGACGTAGGGCTCGATATCGAGCAGTTCGCCGTGGCTGGTCGTCGACTCGGCGGCCGCCCGGAGCGTCTCGAACTCGTCCTCGACCCACTCGACCGTCTCGGCGGCCTCCGCCACGCCTGCCACCCGAAAGACCGGCGCTCGAGTCATCCCGTTTTTCGTCACGCGCGCGTCCGCGCCGCCGGCCGACCGGATCACGCCGAGGCCGCGGTTGACCGACGCCAGCAGCGCGCCTTCGGTCGTCGCGAGCGGCAGGTAGTGCTCGCCGTCGGCCGCGCCGCCCGCGACGGGAACGGGACCCACGACGCCCATCGGCACCTGCGCCGCGCCGATCATGTTCTCGATGTTCGGATCCGCCTCTTCGGCGGGGAACGCGTAGTCGCCGATCGCCTCGAGTTCGGTTCCCGTCTCGCGTTCGACGAGCAACCGGCGTGCGTGGGCTGCGGTGTCGTAGTCGGCGTGCTCCTCGAGTTCGTGAATGCGAAGGTCGCCCTCGCGTACCCGCTCGGCGAGGTCCTCGGGGTCCGTCATGGATGGGCCAAGAGGGTGGTGGGTCCTAACAGTTGCTGATTGCCACGGGAAGCCCACGGTCACGGTGACGGCATTGCGTCGGTTACGGAACTCCCGTCACGGAGTCGTCGCTCGGCGTGCGATAGTCCGCCACCACCTCGTAACAGACGAGCGCGACGATCGAACCGGTTCCGAGTAGGGCGATCACCAGATGGCGACCCCCGTCCGCATCGGCGGCGAACACGATCGCGAGCGTCGCCGTCGCGACCGCAGCGAACCGGACCCTGCTCCGGAACCGAGCCTCGGTGTCGTCGGTGGCCGCGAGGTACAATTGCGGCACCGCCACGGCGACGCCGGCGAACAGGAGGAACGCGAGGAGCGGTCGGTCCCAGATCGCGACTCC
This sequence comes from Natrinema pallidum, assembly GCF_005890195.1. Classification (NCBI taxonomy): domain Archaea; kingdom Methanobacteriati; phylum Methanobacteriota; class Halobacteria; order Halobacteriales; family Natrialbaceae; genus Natrinema; species Natrinema pallidum. The sequence continues at coordinate 3,068,044 of NZ_CP040637.1, forward strand.
GAACTGGCGCTCCACGGCGATCGATCCGGCGAGTGACAGGACGACCAGAAGCAACGAGCCGAAGATGACGCGGCCTTCGCGATCGATCATACGGGCCGGTCAACTGACGGCCAAGTCAACCTTGCGCTCGAGCGGGGGCCGTAAGCCCGTCGTACGCGCTCGAGTGGGCTGTTTGGCGAACCCTACTGCTCCCGACGGGCGCGCGACCCGTGCGAGGACGGAACTGTTTTGTCGCTCGCCCGCCGGCACTTTCGCATGACTGCGGCCGCTGATCGCCTGCTGGTCGACGCGGAGGTCCACACGCTCACCGAGCCCGATACCGTCGCCGACGCAGTCGCGATCCGCGACGGCGAGATCGTCCGTCTCGGGAGACCGTCCGAGGTCACGTTCCTCGCGGGCGTCGAAACCGACGTGATCGACTGCGGCGGGCGGGTCGTCCTCCCGGGATTCATCGACGCGCACACGCACATGGAGCAACTGGGGCAACACCTCGTCCACGCCGATCTCTCGGACGCCGATGGTCCCGACGAGTGTGTGCGCCTGCTCCGCGAGCAGGCCGCGCGTGACCCGGCCCGCGAGTGGATTCTCGGATTCGGCTACGACGAAAGCGAGTGGACCGACGCACGGTCGACGCCGCTGACACGGGCGGCCCTCGACCGCGTCAGCGAGGATCGGCCGGTCGTCGCGATGCGGGTCGATCTACACACCGCCTCGCTGAACACGGTCGCGCTCGAGCGCCTCGCCGACGACCTGCCCGCCTCCGACCTCCGGACCGAGGGCGGCGAGCCGACCGGGGTCGCCGTCGAGGACGCCGCCGAGGCGGTCAGGACGGGGCTCACGGCCGACCGCGAGGAGATGCGGACAGTGCTCACGGCCGCGACGGAGTACGCGGTCGAACGCGGCGTCACCGGCGTCCACGACAAGGTTCGGGGTTCGGTCGCCCCGCGGACCTACCGCGAGATGGCCGCCGACGGCGACCTTCCCCTGCGCGTCCGGATCGACTACTGGAGCGACCACCTCGAGGCGCTCGTCGACGTCGGCGTCGGGACGAACGACGGCGGCGAACGGGTCCGGACCGGGGCGATCAAATCCTTCTCGGACGGGAGTTTCGGGAGTCGGACGGCGAGGCTTCGGGAGCCGTACGCGGACGCAGACGGAGACCGGGACGCTACAGACGATGCCAGTCGTGATACAGACGATGCCAGTCGTGAAGACGAGACGCCCGCACCCGACGGCGATCGCGGGCAGTGGGTCGTCGACCCCGACGCGCTTTCCACCCTCGTCGACCGCGCCGACGGCGAAGGGTATCAGGTCTGTGTCCACGCCATCGGCGACGAAGCGATCGCGGAGACGCTGTCGATCCTCGAGTCGACCGCTGATCCCGGCGGCTCGCGCCACCGGATCGAGCACGCGGAGCTGGCGACCGACGACCACCTCGAGCGCATGGCCGAGACGGGGATCGTCGCCTCGATGCAGCCGAACTTCCACCGCTGGGCCGCCGAGGGCGGGCTCTACGACCGGTGTCTCGGCACGGAGCGACGCGAGCGGACGAACCGGTTCCGCCGGGTGCTCGATGCGGGTGTCCCCCTCGCGTTCGGCTCGGACTGCATGCCATTGGACCCGCTGTTGGGAGTCCACCACGCAGTGAACGCGCCGACGGACCGACAGCGGCTCTCGGTCACCGAGGCGCTGCGAGCGTACACGCGGGGTGCAGCCGTCGCCGGCTTCGACGACGACCGACTCGGGACGGTCGAATCCGGCAAGCGCGCCGATCTGGTCGTGCTCGAGGCGTCGCCGTGGGAGCGTTCGGATCGGATCGACGAGATCGACGTCGCGATGACGCTCGTCGACGGCGAGGTCGTCTTCGACGGTCGCGGGGCATGAGAGGAGCACAGATGTCACCGACGGGGATTCGGACCACCCACGGGACGGACGCCGAACACGAGTGACGGGGCGGGAGGGCCGTTCGTAGCCGGTAATCGGCCGGAGTGCGCGACCCGACCGAGGCGTCGATTTTTGTCACTGGAGCACAACGGGAGGCGCATGGACGTTGGACTCATGGTCACGGCCTTCGGCGACGTGGACCTCGCGGACGTCGCCGTCCGCGCCGAATCGCAGGGGTACGACGCGGTCTGGGTCGGCGAGCTCTGGGGTGCCAGCGGCGTCGTCCAGGCCACCGAAATGGCCTGTCGGACCGAGGAGATCGAAATCGGGACCGCGATCCTGAACGTCTACTCCCGATCGCCGGCCGTCCTCGCGATGACGGCGGCCTCGCTCGAGGACGCGTCCGACGGGCGGTTCACGCTCGGCCTCGGCACGAGCACGGCCGCGGCGGTCGAGGACCTCCACGGGATGGCGTTCGACCGGCCGGTACGGCGCGCTCACGAGACGATCGAACTGCTGCGCGCGTTCACCGCGGGGACCGGCGAGCCGGTCGACTACGACGGCGAACTGCTCGAGGCAGCGGCGTTCCCGTCGATCGAGAGCTCGGTCCCGATCTACCACGCCGGACTCGGGCCGGCGAATCGCCGCGTCGTCGGCCGGCTTTGTGACGGCTGGATCCCGCACAATATCCCGTTTTCGCGGCTCGAGGACGCGTTCGAAGAGGTCGCGACGGCCGCGCGGGAACGCGACCGCGATCCGGGCGACATCACGATCGCGCCCTACGTGCCCGCGGCGGTCAGTGCGGACCCGACCGAGGCCCGTGACACGCTGCGGCGACACGTCGCGTACTACGTCGGGAGCGGCGAGGGGTATCGCAGAGCGGTCGCGACCGAGTTCCCGGACGAGGCGGACCGGATCGCCGAGGCGTGGCGCGACGGCGAGCGGAGCGCGGCCGTAAGCGCCGTCACCGACGAGATGGTCGCTGATCTCGGCGTCGCCGGACCGCCCGCCGAGGCCCGCGATCGGCTCCGGACGCTCGTCGCCGAGACCGGAATCGATCACCCGATCGTCGTGGTTCCGGAACCGGCCTCGAACGCGGTCGCGGAGACGACGATCGACGCGCTCGCGCCGGATCGGTTGTAGCGGAAGCGTCGGTGACGGCGGGCCGACCGACATCGCGAGTCCGCCCCTCACGGGGATCGATCGGGAGCGGCTGGCTGGTGGCCTGTGAGAAGAGACACCGCGCGTCCGGTCGGGCTCCGACATCGAACCGCAGGATTAGCGTCGGTCGTAAACCCGGACCGCTCGGTCGTGACGCTTCGAGAGCCCGTTCGGGTTGCGCTGACTCGAGCGATCGATATACCGGGCACGAACGCCGTCCCAGAGCCCGCGCGTAATGTTCGTCACGACATCGGTGCCGTCCGAGACCCACCCCGTCGGCGTGGCCTCGCCGGAGACCAGCCGGCGAACGCCGCTGCCGCCGTCACACAGTGCGCTCCCGACGGCTCGAGCGAGGACGGTCGGTCGCGGCCCGTAATTCTTCGCGAGCCGGTAGGACAGCGACCGGTAGGTCGTCCCCCAGTCGGGGTCGGCCCGGCCGCCGTCCGTCCCGATCTCACACCGGACGGCCATCGTCGCGGACCACGATACGTCGTGGCCGAGGCCGGCCACGCGGTGGGCGCAATCGCGCTCGCTCCCGTCCTCGAGATACTCGTCGAACCCGTCCAAGGACTCGAGAACGGAGCGCTCGAACGCGACGTTGTCGCCGTGAAAGAGGGTGACGGGCTGCCCCGCGACCCGCCGCGGTGACTGGAGATCGGTCCCGACGGGGCCGCCGGTGACGGGGCCGGTGACGACGGCCGTTTCGTCGGCCAGCGACTCGTCGATGGCGGAATACCAGCTGTGGTCGATGGCGTACTCACCGTCGAGGAAGGCGATGACGTCCCCCGTCGCGAGTTCGAAGCCGGCGTTGCGGGAGACGCCGGGGTTCCGTTCGGAGATTTCGACCAGGACGTCGACATCGTCGCGCTCTCGGACGACGCCGGTCGTCCCGTCCGAAGAGGGGCCGTTGACGACGATGACCTCCGTCGACGACGGCGTCCGCGCCGCGAGGGCGTCGAGACACGACAGCAATCGCTCCCGGTCGTTGAGCGTCGAGACGACTACCGAGAGCTTCATACTGCCCGATAGGGGTCCCTGATAGTAAATAGATGGGATTTCACTCGGTTCGATCAGCGAACGCGTGCGTTCCAGTACGACACCGACGCGAAGTGGTCGGTGACCGGGAGTTCGCCGACCGCCTTGTCGAGTGCGCGAAGCGGGGACGCGAGGCCGTTGGGGATCGACCGATACAGGCCGTACGGGAGGAGGAAGTCGTCCTCGACATCGACGAGGGTGAGATCGGTCTTCGCGAGGAGGACCGCGACCTCGCTCGTCGAGTAGAGTCGCGACCCCATCGGAAGCGCCCAGTTGTAGACGCTGCGCGTCGAAAACCGATTGAACGTATCGAAGACGATCTGATCGCGAGAGACCCGTCGCATTTCCTCCAAGAACGCCTTGGGATCGTCCGCGAGATGGAAGAACCGCATCGCGACCACGGTATCGAAGTGATCGTCCGGAAACGGCAGCCGCCCGGCGTCACCGCGGAGGAACTCGATCGTCCCCGCGAGGTCGGCGTTTTTCGCCTTCCGGCGTCCCTGCTGTAACATCGCTGCCGAGATATCGAGTCCGACGACGTCGGCCCCCTGATGGGCCAGCATGACGGTAAATCGCCCGGTACCACAGGCGATTTCGAGGACCTTCCGGTCCTCGACCGGCATGATGGCCTCAAGGACGGCCTCCTTCTCCCGGCGGTCGATCAGTTGGCCACCCTGGGAGAACCGCTTGTCGTCGTATTCCTCGGCGATGTCGTCGGCTTGGTACCACTCCTGTCCTTTCACACTGGGCGAATCTACTGTTGCGATGGGATAAAACGATACTGGAGTCCGCCGACCAGGGCGGCCGGTTCGTCGCCCGCCGTCGCCGCGTTCACGGACCGATCGACACCGGAAACGCGCCGAAATATTAGTGTGTTAATACAGTACTCTATGCCTTATACAAACTGCATTGTTCGTATCCACATATAGGGAAGGTTTACCACTGACGATTCCGCTGACGTAGGTATGAGCACGAGTACAGCCGAGAACCGTGGCGCTGCCGCCGAGGAAACCCTTTCCGAGGACGAGTACCGCGACCGCCTCCGTGATCTCCCACCGAGTGCCAAACTCGTCGCGAAAGTCCTCGAGACCGAGTCGCCGCTCTCGCAGGGCCAACTCGCCGAGGAATCGCTGCTTCCCGACCGCACCGTTCGCTACGCGCTCAACCGACTCGAGGACGTCGGACTCGTCGGCTCGAGGTACAGTTTCCGAGACGCCCGCAAGCAAGTCTACTTCCTCAACCACTGATTCGCCCGGTGCGGGTCGCTACCACGTGGGGGAGGTGGAGTCGCACACCGGCCGTCCGTCGATACGCCTTTTTCCGCTCGGTCGCACCGTCCGGACATGGATGTCACTCGGTGGTCCGTCCCGGTTGCGACGCGCGCGCCGACCGGCGAGACCAACGCCTACCTGCTTCGGGAGCCGACGGGCTCGTCGCCGAACGACGACCGGGATGGTCGCGAATCCGACCCCGAATCGGCCATCCTCGTCGATCCGGCAGCCCGAACCGATGCCCTCGACCGCGCGGTCCGGGAGCGAGCCGTCGACCACGTCCTCGTCACCCACACCCATCCCGATCACGTCGGTGCCGTCGACGCCTACGCGGCCGAGACCGGTGCGACCGTCTGGGCGCGTGACGGGCGCGTCGATCGGTTTCGAGACGCGACGGGTCTGGCCCCCGATCGGACGTTCGCACCGGGGACGACGATCCCACTCGGCGACGAGCACGTTCGACTCCTCGACGCCCCGGGCCACGCGCCGGATCACATCGCGATCGCGGCCGGCCGCACCGGCCCGATCCTGTGTGGCGACTGTGCCGTCCGCGAGGGGAGCGTCGTCGTCGGCGCACCCGAAGGCGACATGCGCGCGTACGTGACGACGCTGCGTCGGCTCTGGGCGATGGACCCGCCCGTACTATATCCGGGCCACGGTCCCGAAATCGACGCCCCTCGAGCGACCCTCGAACGACTGCTCTCCCACCGGGCCGACCGCGAACAACGGGTGCTCGAGGCCGTCACCGACGGTGCCGAGACGATCGGCGAAATCCTCGACGGAGCGTACGAGAAGGATCTCTCCGGCGTGCGCGACCTCGCGCGGGCGACGGTCCGCGCCCACCTCGAGAAACTCGCCGTCGAAGGTCGTATCGCGTGGGACGGCGACCGGGCGACCCCGCCCGAGGGCGACTGACTTTTCCGCGTCGGCCCCCTCCCCCCGAGCGTGCAATCGCTCGACGCCGAACTCGAGGACGCCCGCCAACTGTCCGTTGCCGACCTCGCGGACGCGATCGAATCGATCGGCTTCGAGTGTACTCGCTGTGGAGCCTGCTGCAAGGCCGACGCCGAGGACGATCACACGGCGACCGTCTTTCCCGACGAAGTGCGCGCGCTCGAGGAAAGCAAGCAGGACGACGACTACGACTGGCGTGACATCGCTCGGCCCATGCCATACGGGCTCTCGGCGGGTGACGACGGACTCGAGGGCGAGACCTTCGAGTGGGCACTGCAGACTGACGGCTGTGGCGACTGTACCTTTTACGAGGAAGACGAGGCGGGGACGGGAGCTTGTACCGCTCACGACGACCGCCCGTTGATCTGTCGGACCTACCCGTTCAGTATCGCACTCGACGGCACCAGCCAACCGATGGGCGAGGCCGTCGACAGCGTTGCGCTGGACGCGGAACACGACGCCGGCGACGAGGACGGCGTCCTCCGCGCCCACGAGTGTGACGGGCTCGGCCGCGATATCTCCCGGGACGACGCCGAGGCACTGGCTCGAGCGCTGAAGGAACGAGCCGTGCGGGAACTCGAGGAGGCCATCGCCGTCAGAGACGAGTACGCGCCCGCCGACCCCAGCCCCGGCGAGATCGTCGTCCACGATTCCGAAGGAGCAAAGCGGGTCGACGGGACGCCGCTCGAGGAAACTGAGTGAGGGGTACAACTGACGACATCGATCACGCTGTCGGAGTAGCAGTTCGGCAGCTACTGCTCGGAAGGGCAGAGGTAACTGAGATCGCCGGGCGGAGACGGTGCTCGTACCCGCCCCTTCTCGTCACGGGTTTGCGCGAGGTCGGCGTCGCCGACCCGGACGCAAAAAGGCCGCGCTAGAACGTATCTTCGATGATATCGCCGACAGCGAAGTTCGATTTGACCTCGGTGACCTCGATCTTGACGCGCTCGCCGACGTCGGCCCCGGGAACGATGATGACGTAGCCGCGCTCGACGCGGGCGATCCCGTCACCCTGCTTGCCGATGTCTTCGATCTCGACGTAGCGCGTTTCGCCGGAGTCGACCGGCGGCTGTGGCTCGGACGGAGCGCTCTGTGGCGCGGTCGCCGCCGAACCGTCGTCGTCGCTCGTCTCTTCGTCTTCGCGCGAGATGAGCGCAACGCGATAGACCTCGCCCGGGTCGATATCGCCGGTCTCGACCTCCTGACGTGGTACTTCGATGACGTAACGATCCTCCTCTTCCGAAACGTCCGTACTGAACAGACACAGCAGCTTTTCAGATATTTCCACAGGCAGACCCTCGATTTCACCTCAGATCCGCCTCCATAATAGAACTACCGACACCGTGTCGTCGGTTGGCAGGCGACGCGGTTCGACCGGACTACGAGGTTCAGTCCGCGGACTCGAGCGATCGGGTCGTAACGAACTGGGAGAGATCGAACGCCGTCCCGAGATCGGCATCGGCGATCGACTCGTAGGGACGGTTGACGACGATGTCGCCGGCGGTGCTGTCGCCGATGCCGGGGATGGCGGTGAGTTCGTTCATCGAAGCCGCGTTGAGATCGAGCGGGTAGGGGACGCCGGTTACCGAACGGTAGCCGTGGTCGACGACCGCGACGTCGATCGTCCGGCCCAGTTCGCGTTCGCCCGGCACCCCGACGAGCAGCGGGTAGGTCCCGAGCTGGCGGCCGAAGGTCGTGCCGTCCTGATGGTATTCGAGGTGGACGTCCGGCAGGACGGTTCCCGGCGGCGCGACTCGTTCGAGCATCGGGTTATCGATCTCCTCGCGGACCCGCTTTTTGTAGCGTTTGAACAGCTGTTTGTGGTCGTGTGCGATCTCGGCTCCCGTATCGCTCATGTCGGTCCCGTCGAAGGCCATCACTTGCCGGATGTTGATCCGACGGAGCATGTAGCCCTCGTCGTACACCCGCTGGAGGAACGCACGGTTGCGTTCGTAGGTCTCCTCGCGCTCGCCCTTGAGCCCGTGCAGGAGGTTGATCCCGGGGAGGAGCTTGGGGAGTCGGCGCGGCGCGCCGTCGCCGAACGTGGGCGCGTCTGCGGGGTCCTCCCCGGGCCGCCACCCGGCCGCCTCGTTGACGATCCTGACCGCCTCGAAACACTCCTCGGCGGTGACGTTCAGGTTGTTCTCCTCCTGGACGACGGGATCGGCCGACTCGAGGCCGAACGCAGCCGTGTCGCCGGGCGTGTTGTGCTCGGCGATGATCCGAATCCCCTCCCGGCTCTTCTCGGGCCAGTTCACGATCGTGATGGGATTCATGTTGTCCAGGTGGAGCGTCTCGAGGTCGGGCGCGACCTCGCGGATGCCGCTGTAGAGTTGGCGCACGGCGTCGGGGTTAGGAGCCTCGCCGTCGCCGCCGTAGGCGAGGATATCGGCCTGTCGACCGATCCGGAAGTGTTTGACGCCGTAGTCAGAGAGGGCATCGACCTCGCCGACGACCGTCGGCGGCGGCCGGAACTCGGGGTTGCCGTACAGCGGTTCCGTACAGAACGAACAGCGATACGCACAGCCCCGCGAGGTCTCGAGTTCGCAGATGAGGTGTGCCGGATGATTCGGATGCTGTTCGACGATGAACGCACCCTGCTGGGCCCACCGCGACACTTCGTCGAGGTCGCGCATTCGGTTGTTGAATCCCTCGAGACCGCTGTCGACGAGGTCGTGGACGGCGGCCTCGACGTCACCTTTGGCGACGAAATCGAAATCGAGGTCCTGACGCTCGGTTTCGGTCGCGCCGGCGTTTTCGTCGCCGACGCCGAACTTGACCGGCCCGCCCATCAGGCTCGTCCCGGTGGCGGTCCAGGCCAGTTTGCGGACCTCGTCGGGTTCGGCCGGGGTGCCGCCGACGTACTTGCCGGGAACGGTCATCCCGCCCAGGTAAATCATGAGATCGGCCTCATCGACATCCCGCCAGTAGTCGGGCTGGTCGCGAAGCCTGTCGATCGTGTGATACGTGATCTGATCGCGCGGAACGCCCGCGTCGACGAGCGCGCCGGCCGCGTATCGGGGGTACGTCGAGATGTACGGCGGCACCCCGAAGTGTGCGGGCTCGTCGACATAGCCGTCGACGATCGTCACCGACAGCGTCTCGGGGTCAGTCATGGCTCTCGATAGCGCCTCAAGCGATAAAACGGTGACTACACGCCGTCGGTCCGCCTCGAGCGGTCGATCGGCGGTCGTCGATCGCGCTAAGTGCGGTCGTGAGTCCGTGGCACTGCCCACGCGGCGCTGCGCGCGTCAGGGGGTGGCCACGCCCGTCACCGACCGACATCGTCCGGTTGCAGTAGTTTAATGCATCGGGAGTGGATTGTATCTAACAACCGAAGTGGTCGAAACGGACGGGACGGCAGTCCGTGGACAGGCGAGCGGTGCGTCCGCCCGTCTCCGCTCCCCCGATGGTACCGCCCGCTGATCCGTCCCCTCCACAGTGAGCCGTGCCGCCGGGCCACCGGCCAGTTTCACGACCGGAGACCCGTCGTTCAGACGGCACGCTCACGAACCGCGGACGACCCACGGACGGACCCTCGAGTATGATGACCAGAAGAACAGCGCTCCGATCGATACTCCGCGCGAGTACCGTCGCGGTCCTCCTCGCGACAACGCTCACTGCGGGAGCAACGGCAACCGTCGGCCTCGAGACCGGAAAGGCGCTAAACCGCATGGACGACATCCGTTCGCCACTCGCGATCCAAGACACCCCGGACGTGTCCGATCCTTCCGACGCCTCCGATCCCCCTGATTCCGCCGACAGTCCCGACGAGTCCGATACCTCTGATTCCGCCGACAGTCCCGACGAGTCCGACACCTCTGATTCCGCCGACAGTCCAGACGAGTCCGATACCTCAGATTCTTCCGACAGTCCAGACGAGTCCGATACCTCAGATTCCGCCGACGCCTCCGATTCCCCTGATTCCGCTGACAGTCCCGACGAATCCGATCCTTCCGACGCCTCCGATTCCCCTGATTCCACCGACAGTCTCGATGGTTCTGACAACTCCGACGATACAAGCAACGGAGATGGTCTCCGCGGGTCGGATGACTCCAATACCGCCGGCGGTTCGAACGTCTCCGACGATGCTAGCGACTTGAACAACACGACTGACCTCCCGTCCGATAGCAGCGGAACCGACCCCGCGTTCGGCGAGAGGAGTGACCCCGTCACGACGGTGACGGGACCCAGCGAAACGAACGCCGACGAGGGTGACGAGTCGACGCCGGAGACATCGCCGAGTCGGGGCGACGCGGCTAGGACTGCGCTTGCGACCCTGCTCACGGCAACCGCTGTCAACGCCTCGGCGGTCGGACGCACGCCACTCGTCGTCGGACGGTCGTCGCTCGGCGGAACGGCTCGGCTAGCACGGCTGTCCCTCGAGCGGGCCAGTACCGACGACTGGTGGCGATATCTCGGGTCGCTGTTCCGATACAGCCGGTTCGACGACTCCGATCCGCTCGCACACGAGTCCCGGGCGGAAATCTATCGAGTGGTCGGAGACGATCCCGGGATCTCCCTCTCCGAACTCGCGGCCGCGACCGACGCATCGCTGTCGACGGTTCGGCACCACCTCCGCATTCTCGAGGAGGAGACGCTGCTTCGTTCGGAGAAGGTCCAGGGTAAGCGGTGTTACTATCGGACCGACGCGACAGACGAAGTCGACATCGCGCTCCGGACCGCACTCGAGAAGCCGGCGACCCGACGGATACTCGAAGTGCTGGCCGAGCGCGGGCCGGCACAGACGACGACGCTCGCGGACGAACTCGATCGGGACCCGAGCACGATAAGCCACCATCTCACGTCGCTGGCGGACGCTGGACTGGTCGTCAGGGATCGCGAGGGACCGGCGGTCATCAATCGGCTTGCATCGGATGTCGAATTGCCGTCCGAGTGACCGCAACCGAAAGCCGCAAACGGTCCCGAGCCTCCACAAACGGGCGCACTGCCTGCAGTCACCGGGGGTGAAGCCAATGTTGATTAGTTCGGCCCGCCAAGGGCCGATATGCCTCCGACGGAAGAGATCGTCTGTACCGCTTCGGACTGTTTTCTCGATATCTTCGAGAACCACTACACCTACGACGTTCCCGACGACTTCGACGTCTCGGACCTGTCGTGTCCGGTCTGTGGCGGGACCGACTGCCTCGAGCGGGTCGAACTCTGAGCGGTGTTCGCCCGGTCCCCCATCCCGACGAGCACGACCCGAGTCCAGGCACCCTCGTCAGACCTTTCTTTTGATCCCGACGAAAGAGATATCAACGCAGCTGCCGTAGCCGTCCGTACGGCCATGTCTGCCATGAACTCCCAGACCTTTCTCTCGGTCCCCGCGGCCGCCGTCAGCGCCGTCCACACCACCCGAGGTGAGCCTCCGTGAGCCTCAAAGAACTCGGGAAATCCGTCGGAAACATGCTCTACCGACAGATCGGTCGCGCGAACGGTCGCGTCCAGAGTCACCGATCGCTTCCCGTCGACATCCTCGAGAACGACACCTCGTATCGCGTCGTCTTCGACGCGCCCGGAGCCGAACCGGACGACGTGCAGGTCCGCTACCTCGACGGACACGTCAAGATTCGCATCGACCGGTTCCGGCAGTTCCACGAGGGGTACGAGAGACGGTTCCCCGGTCGCGGAATGTCGCTGAACGGTGAAGCGGAACTCCCGCCCGACGCGGTCGTCGATCCGGACGCCGGCACGGCGCGACTCAGCGAAACGGGAACGTTGCGCGTCGAACTGCCGAAGGGATCATCGGTCGGAAGTACCGCGGAGAGCGGCGAGTCGGAGGCCGAAACGGACCGCGAACGGGATTCGGATACCGAAACGGAACCGGTCGCCATCGACGACTGACTCAGTCCCGATCGAGCGTCATTCCCTCGACGACATCGAACGTCTCGTCGCCGTCGAATCGGGTCGGGTCGAAAGCGTCGATTCCCGACCCGCCGAGTATTTCTTCCGCGATCCGCTCGCCGATCGCCGGCGCACGCATGAAGCCGTGGCCCTGGAACCCGGTCGCGACGTAGAGCCCGTCCGCAAGCGCTCCGACCAGCGGGTCCCGATCCGGCGTCGCCGTACAGAGTCCGGCCCACGCCCGCTCGAGGTCGCTGTCTGCAACGGTCGGAACGCGGTGTGTGATCCGCTCGCTGAGATCGGCCGCGAACGTCGGGTCGGCACTGCGATCGTACGCGTCGGGATCGGCCTCGCGTTCCTCGGTGCCGTCGCCCGCGAGGAAGCCGTCGGGGTGGGGCCGCAGGTAGAAGTCGCCGGTCGCATCGTAACACATCGGCTCCGCGAAGTCACCGTCGGCGACGAGCGCCTGCACGCGGTAGGGTTTCATTGCGATGGAGAGCCCCGCGTCCGCGAGCAGTGCTTTCGTTCGGGCCCCGGCGGCCACCAGGACGGCGTCGGCCTCGTGGACTGCGCCGTCCGGACGGACGACGCGGGGAGGGTCGGCCCGTACCTCGACCGGCGTGTCGGTCTCGAGGGTTGCGCCGGCACCGGTGGCCGCAGCCGCGAGGCAGGCCGTATACCGGGCCGGGTCGGTGTAGCCCGCCCCGCCGGCGACCCCCGCAACTGCGATGTCGTCCGTCCGCAGGGCGGCAAAGCGCTCCCCGAGCGCATCACCGTCCATTTCGAAGGCGACGACGTCGTTGTCCTGCATGCGACGCACCTGCTCGCGGATCGCATCGGCCCTGTCCGCGTCGTTCTCGCGAGCGAGCCAGACGTAGGGACACTCGACGAACGGGAAGGTGTCATCGCCCGAGAAGGCACGGAACCGTTCGAGCGCGTCGTTCGCGATGGCGGCGTCGAGTCCGTCAGCGAAGGCGTCGTAGCAGATTCCCGCCGCTCGCCCGCTCGCATCGCTCGCGACGGATCCGCGGTCGTAGAGGGTCACGTCCGCACCCTCGCTCGCGAGGTCGTAGGCCGCAGTCGCGCCGACGGCCCCCGCGCCGACGACGGCGACCTCGAGACCCGCGCCTCGGTCCGCGAACGCGTCCGCGCCGACGGCCAGTTCGGGATCGTCGGACCCGCTCATGACGGATCACTCGGGAACGTGGAACGGAACGAACGACTCGAGCCGCGACCGTCGGCTGCCGTTGCGCAGTCGAAATCGGCTTGCATAGCCCCTACTCGAGTCGGGACGTACTTACCTCTGGGTGATCGGCGCAGGAGGTCGTCACCGTCGGTCGAGTCGGACGGGCCGGGACTTCGATGGGACGAGTCGTCGCGGACGGGAGGAAGGGGGGGGGGTACGACGGCAGGTCGAACTCCATGGGCCAGTGCCGTCTCTCCTGCCGTGCCGCGGTTGTTTCATAGCATCACACATACCAGTATTCCCAAAAGAATTTGGTGAGTTCGCTGTTCGGGCTGGACGCTCCGCTAAGGGTTGGCAGCGAGTGCGCCAGGACGAGACGGGCACCGTCCGTTCGATGGATCGAACGCAGTTCAGGTGACGTAAAGCGAACGGGCGATAACGAGGAAGCCGGCCAGGACGAGCAGACTCTCGAGCAGGATACCGGTCATCAGCGGGACGTCGAGGATTTCGTACAGCATTCCGGCGAGGACCAGCCCGAGCGTGACGAGGCCGAACCCAAGCGAGAGATAGCCAAGCGCCGGCTGTCGGGTTCGTCGGTAGGCCTTGTACGCGAAGAACGTGATAACGCCGCCGACGAGGAGGACGAGCGTCTTGACGACCGCGAGCGCGAGCGCAGTCGGCATTGCCGCGGCGGAGGACATACTGTTCTCGTTTCGATATCCGAGACCGGTAGTAAGAACCTTGCCGTTCCCGAAAGGCGTGTGATATGGCAGCAGGACTCGTGACCGGATCGCACCGCGGACGGCCAAACCGACCGCTCGCCAGCGAAACGGCCACGACGGTCCCGTGCTCGAGACCGTCGAATCACTTTTGGCGTGAGCGGGCGGAAAAGCGTTCGATGACACGACTCGTCGAACTCGAGGAGACCGGCCCACGGAAACTCGAGCCGTCGGACCTCGACGATGAAAAGGGCGATATCGCTGTCTGTCAGTGCGGGCTTTCGGAGTCGTTTCCGTTCTGCGACGGCAGCCATCGACGGACGCGCGACGAGAACGACGGGACGACCTACGTCTATGAGGACGGGGAGCGCCGGGCGGTCGAGCAGGTCCTAACGGCCGACGACGACGCATAAGCGCTCCGTCGTCGGTCCGGTCTAGATCGATCGCGCCGAGTTACAGACGACGAGCGCGCTGCTCGCTGCCATCGCGACGGCGGCGAACAGCGGGTTCAGCAGCCCGGCGACCGCGAGCGGAATCGCGACCGCGTTGTAGGCGAACGCCCAGCCGAGGTTCTGTCGGATCCGTCGATGCGTCCGCGTCGCGACGGTGAACGTCTCGGCGACGGCCTCGAGATCGTCGTCGACGATCACCGCGTCGGCCGCGTCGGTCGCGAGTTTCGTCCCGCCGCCCATCGCGATCCCCACATCGGCGGCGGCCAACGCGGGCGCGTCGTTGCTCCCGTCGCCGACCATCGCGACCGTCCCGCGTCCCCGGAGCCGATCGACGGTTTCGGCCTTCGCTTCCGGCGGGACGCCGGCGAAGACCTCGTCGACGCCGTCCAACTCGCGGAGCCCCGCCGCCGCCGGCCCCTCGTCGCCGGTGAGGACGACGACCTCACGACCCGCGGCGACCGCCTCGAGCGCGTCGTCCAGTTCCGCACGCGGCGAGTCGCCGACGGCGATCACACCGCGGACCCGGCCATCCCAGCCGACGGCGACGGGCACGTGGCCGACTTCGCGAGCGTCGGTGACGCGCGACGCGAGCACATCGGGGATGTCTAGGCCGCGCTCGCGGAGGAACTCGGGATGGCCGACCGTGATGTGCTCGCCCTCGACACGCCCGGCGACGCCGCGGTCCGCCCGCTCGAACGCCGCGACCGCGTCCCCGGCAGTGGCGTCGCCGGTCGCGGCGTTCGGTGCGGCGTCGGCGACGGCGGCGGCGATCGGGTGTTCGGAAAGCGCCTCGAGCGTCCCGGCGCGCCGGAGCAGGTCGTCCGGCGCGATCGAGTCGGCGGTGTGGACCCGTTCGACTGTCATCGTGCCGGTCGTGAGCGTGCCCGTCTTATCGAGGACGACGACATCGACGGCCGGAGCGTCCTCGAAGATCGTCTCCGTGGCGACGACGATGCCGCGCTCGGCGGCGGCTTGAACGCCCGCGGCGATTGCGAGCGGCGTCGCGAGCCCGAGCGCGCACGGGCAGGAGACGATCACGACGGTAAGCCCGAGCAACAACGCCTCCGACGGGCTCGAGCCGGTCGCGAGCGAGATGACCGCCGCACCGACGGCGAGGACGACGACCAGCGGGACGAAGATCGTCGCGAGTTTATCCGCGAGCCGCTGGACGCCCGGCCGGGCGCTCTGAATCGACCAGAGCAGGGAAACGAGTCGATCGAGCGTGCTTTCGGCCTCGTCGCCGACCGTGAGGACGATCGGCGCGTCCGTGACCACCGTCCCGCCGCGGACGAAATCCCCTGGCGCTTTTTCGACGGGCAGGGACTCGCCGGTCACCAGCGACTCGTCGATCGCGGCGGTTCCAGACGCGATCTCGCCGTCCAGTGGTACACGCTCGCCCGGCCGGACGAGAAGACGGTCGCCGGGCTCGACGGCCTCGAGCGGCACCGTCTCGCCGCTCTCGAGGCGAGCGTCGTCGACCTGGCGTTCGGTCAGTTCGGAGAGGAGGCCGGTCGCGCGGCGCTTGACCGTCTGCTCGTAACGGGTGCCCGCGGTGACGACGAGGACGATCGCGACGGTGACGTCGAAGTAGAGGTGGGTCCGTCCGAGCAGCGTCGCGACCGCGCTAAAGGTGTACGACCCCACCGCGGCCGTCGCGACGAGCAGGTCCATGTTCGGCCGGCCCGCGCGGAGACTGACGTACGCTCCGCGAAGGATGGGATAGCCGGTGTAAAAGAGGATGAACGAGGTGAACACCCAGATATTCGACGCCAGAAAGGAGCCGGCGTAACCGCCGAAGTCGGCGACCGGTTCGTAGCCGAAGTAGGTGGGATAGAGGAAGAGGACGTACCACACCATGACCATCATCCCGAAGAAGCCACCCAGCAAGAGCGGGGCGAGCCCGTCGTCGGGGTCCGTCTCCGCGCCCGCGGCCGCTCGGTCGGACGCGGTGTAGCCGTGGCCGGAGACCAGTTCCGGCAGTTCGTCGGCCGAAATCCGATCGGGATCGTAGACGAGCCGGATCGTATCCGTCGCGTAGCTGGCCGTCGCCCCGAGGACGCCCTCCGTTCGCTCCGCGGTCGTCTCGAGGAAGGCCTCGCAGGTCGAACAATGCATGCCGTCGACGGCGAGGAAGGCGTCTTCCCCGTCGAGATCGTCGAGTCCGCCCTCGTCTTGCGACTCGTCCAGGCGCGATTTGACGGCCGACTCGTCGGGCGCGTCGTCGGCCCGGTCGAGCGTTCGGGAGACCTCGAGACAGCCCCGACAACAGAACGTGCCGTCACCGTCCGGCCCGGTAAGCGGGTCAGCGGGGGTCGGAAGGCCACAGAGGTCACAGGTCGCAGTGTCGCTGGCCGGCCGCGTCGAACGCGCGCTCGAGGGGCCGGCTTCCGGTGCGGACGGGTCCGTTGACGGTCGTGATTCGTACCCCATGTTAGAACGGTTGTGCAAACGGGAGCGGCGGATGTGGGAGGTGGATGCCGTACAGCATGAGTCCGTGCGAGAGCGGGATGTAGCCGAGGAGAACGAACGCCGCGCCCAGCCCGCGGTGAAGCCGAACGCGTGTGTCCGCCTGGATCGTGGTCAACAGGGTGCCGTAGAGGAACAGCGTCGGAATCGTTCCCACCCCGAGCGCCGCCAAGGACAGTGCCCCCCGCGCTGGCGACCCCAGTGCGAACGCATAGAGGTAGGCCGGATAGATAATCGGACAGGGCATCAGTCCGTGGACCGCCCCGAGCCCGACGATCCCCGGCGACGTGGCGAGCCGATCGATCCGGCTCGAGAGCAGCCCCGACAGCCGTCGGAACAGCGAGCCGAGGACCGGCAGATCGTGACCGGGAACGGCTGTTTTCCCCCGGAGGTAGTACAGGCCGCTCCCGACAATTGCGATGCCGACGAGAATGCCGGTCGCGCCCCTGACGGAATCGCCGATGGCTGCGACGGCCTCGCTCGAGGCGATCGTCACCGCCCCCAGAAGCCCGAACAGACCGCCGATGGCCGCGTAGCTCGCCGTTCGGCCGAGGTTGAACAACGCGTGCTGGCGCACCTCGAAGGCGGTCAACGTGTCGTCGCGACGCGTGTCGCTCGCGGACCCGATCCGGTCCGCGTAGGTCGTCACCAGCGGGCCACACATTCCCAGACAGTGTGCGCCCGCGAGGAGTCCGACGACGACGAGAACGAGCAGGTCGACGTGCTCGGCACCCGAGCGCAGGGAGACGGCGCTCTCGAGGGGGATCGCAAGCGGAGGCGAGACCGGGTCCGACAGGAGCGACCCTGAAAGCATGAGAAGGACGGGGCTCAGCTTGCGGTACCGCTTGCGTCACCGGCGTGGTCGTGCCCGTGTCCACCGTCGACCGGCGACATGGCGATATACAGCGAGCTGAAGATGATGACGAGGTTGACAGTAGTAACGCCGCTGGCGAACAGCGAGTGGGTCACCCCGTAGACGATCACCGGGATGAACGCGAGTAATCCCGTAGTCGCCGCCTGTCGCGGCGTGGCGGTCTCGAACATATCCGTCAATGAGTTCGTAGACGAGTTAAAACCACGAGACGTTCCCACGGAGTGGGAAGCACGGCCGGTGGTAAGTCATCCCCCTCACCTACCACTCCGTATGGCTTCAGCAACGGAACAGAGCGAGACCGATCAGGTTCGGGAGATCGGTCACGAGGAGTACGATCCGATCGGGACGGCGATCCTGATCGGGATCTACTTCCTGATACTGGTACTGCTGTGGCTATTCATGTACTTCGTCGAGTTCCTCGGCAACGGGCCGACCGTCGTCGGGGCGCTTCTGACGGTGGTGGGACTGGCATGAATATCCACACCTACGAAAAGGCCTGGCTGGTCGCAGCCATGGTATTGATCGTCGGGTTTATCGCGACGATTACCTACGGGGCGGTCGGCCCCGGAATCGCGATGATCGACGACGACGCCGGATCGATCGATCCCAACGAGATCTCCGATCACGAGCGGTTCGGCGAGACCGGCGTCGAACACCTCGGCGGGAACGAGTACGAAGTCAACGTCGTCGCCCAGGCGTGGTCGTACTCGCCGAGCGAGATCGAGGTGCCGGCCGGCAGCGAAGTGACGTTCTACGTGACGAGTCGCGACGTGACCCACAGCTTCACCGTGGTCGGAACGAACGTCAACACGATGGTCGTTCCCGGTCAGATATCGGAGATGACCGTCCAATTCGACGAGCCGGGCGAGTACGGCATCCTCTGTAACGAGTACTGCGGGGAAGGCCACCACACGATGGAAGGCCTGCTGACCGTCGTCCCCGAGGACGAGTTCGATCTGACCGAACTCTCGACCGACGCGCCACGCGAAGTCGAGGCAGGCAACGAGACGACGATCAACGCCACCGTGAGCAACGGGATGCAGGACGGACTCGAGACGACCGCGACCCTCGAGATCGGTGAGCAGCAGTACGAACGGGACGTGACCATCGACGGCGAAGGCAGCGCGGAGCTCACGTTCGACGTCGATACTGACGCGCTCGGAGAGGGCGAGCACGACTGGACGCTCACGGTCGACGACCACGAGGAAAGCGGGACGCTTTCGGTCGTCAGCGGGACGGATGGAGGTGACACGAATGAGTAGCACTGCGAGTCGGACCTATCTCGATCAGTTCCCGGCAGAGGCGAAGGTAATCAAGGCGGCCTTCTGGAGCTCGTTCATGGCGCTGGCGATCGGCGGCCTGCTCGGGCTCGTACAGGCGCTCCACCGGACGGACGTCCTCCGGTTCATCGATCCGGCGGACTACTACACCGTCCTCACCGCCCACGGCGTACTGCTGGCGATCACCTTCACGATTTTCTTCCTCGTAGGGATCTTTACCTGGGCAGTGACGACGAGTCTCGATCGCGGCGTCGTCGATATCCGCTTTACCTGGGCCTGGTACATCATGATGGTCGTCGGAACGATACTGGTCGGCGTCTCGATCCTCGGCGGGGTCGTCGACGCGATTCCGACGTACGCCGACGTTCTCTTTACGTTCTACGCGCCGTTGCAGGCCCATCCCGCGTTCTACGTGGGACTGGTGCTGTTCGTCGTCGGCTCGTGGCTCGCCGGTGCTGACTGGTTCCGGACCTGGTGGGCCTGGCGGAAAGAGAACCCCGACGAGCGGATTCCGCTGCCGACGTTCATGGCGCTGACGACGACGCTGTTCTGGTATCTCTGTACGCTCGGCGTCGCGCTGTCGATTCTCGTCTTCCTCCTGCCGTGGTCGCTGGGGATCGTCGACTCCGTCAACCCGCTGTTGACCAGAACGCTGTTCTGGTACTTCGGTCACGCCGTCGTCTACTTCTGGCTGATGCCGGCGTACATGATGTGGTATATCATGCTGCCGAAACTCTCCGGCGGCAAGCTGTTCAGCGACCCGCTTGCGCGCGTGGTCTTCGTCCTCTTCCTGCTGCTGTCGACGCCGGTCGGGATCCACCACCAGTATCTGGATCCCGGCATCGCGGAGGGGTACAAGTTCATCGCGATGACGAACACGATGTTCCTGCTGTTGCCCAGCCTGCTGACGGCCTTTACCGTCGTTGCCAGCATGGAACACGGCGCACGACAGCGCGGGGGGACGGGCTATCTCGGCTGGCTCAAGGCCCTCCCGTGGCGCGACCCGGTGTTTACCGGGATGGCGCTTGCGGGCCTGATGTTCGCCGCCGCCGGCTTCTCGGGCATGATCAACGCTGGGATGAACATCAACTACCTCGTCCACAACTCCTGGTGGGTCGTCGGTCACTTCCACCTCACCGTCGGGACCGCCGTCGCCCTGACGTTCATGGCGGCCGCCTACTGGTTCATCCCACAGGTTACCGGCAAGGAGCTGTGGAGTCGCCAGCTCGCACTCGGGCAGGTCCTCCTCTGGTTCGTCGGCATGACGTTCATGTCGAACGCGATGCACCGTTCCGGGCTGTTCGGGATGCCACGCCGAACCGCCGAACCGCAGTACCAGGGCTTCAACTTCGAACCGGCCGTCGGGACCGTCGGCGAGATCAACGCCCAGGTGGCACTCGGCGCAGTGCTCCTGACCGTCGCGCTGGCCATGTTCCTGCTGAACATGGTCCTCACCTCGTTCAACGACGATAGCGACTCGCTGCCCGCAAACACCTACGCCGGCACGCTCTCGGGTCCCGAAGATTCGCCGGCCGTCCTCGACAATCTCAAGCTCTGGACCGCGATCGCCGTCGTGCTCGTGATCGTCGGCTACACGCTGCCGCTCGCGAGTATCGTCGACTCCGGCGGCCTGTTCGGTCCCGATATCAGTGGCTTCCAACTCGCCATCGAAACCGATCCCGCACTCGTTCTCGAGTCGGTCCGCGAGGTGATGCCGTAGATGCGCATCTCGAAGGGCGCACTGCTGGTCGTCATCGCCGTCCTCGTCCCGTTCGTGGTCGAGTTCCGGACGGCGCTCTCGTGGTTCGGGATCGAACTCTCGGTTCTCGAGTCGCTCGTCCTCGGTGGCGCGGTCGTCCTCGCGATCGTGCTCTGGGCGGTGTGGCCCCCGAACGGAAACGCCGAAGCCGAGCTATCGGGCCCGAACTAAGCCACGGAATCGATTTTTGAAGGGTGCGACGGTGGGCGACCACGTCGCGGACGCGCTGGAGCAGTTCGGCGACGACGGGTCGAGCCGGGTTACCAGGTTTCGATCCGGCCGGCCCGGACGTCCTCCGCACACCCTTCGCAGTCGGGGTGGTCCGCCTCGTAACAGGCCGGTCGATACTCCGCGTCGAGCTTCGCCGCCCGCTGTTCGGCGTAGCGCCGACAGACGATCTTTGCCCGGCCCGCATCGTCGGCCGGCAACCCGCGAGCGTTCTTCGCGACCTCGTAGGAGTCCCGGGCCTCCCCGAGTTGCTCGTCGGTCGATTTCCGGAACTCCTCGAACTGCTCGCCCGCCTCCTGAAGCGTCGAGCGGAGGAACCGCTCGAGCTGACGCCGATCCGGCATTGGCACACCGTTCGACCGCAGGACACATAGGCCCGTCGGCGGTGGGTGACGATCGACACGACGGCCGGCGGGAGCGACCAGATCAGCCGGATGACAGCGACACCGGACGACATACTGAACACGACCCCTCGACGCCGTCTGGCGGTTTCTTTCGCCGACGTTCACTTTCGCTCCGGTGGCGGTACTTTAAATACTATCGGGCGCGAACGGGCGTATGCCTCCCAGTGAAACCAAAGAGGAGGCGAGACACAATGAGCGACGTACGACAACACGCGGACGACATCCACGAGCAGTTTTCGGACCACCTCGACGTCGACGTCGAGGACGTCGAAGAGCGCCTGACCACGCTCGTCGACGAGTACAAAGTGCCGATGGACGAGGCACGGCGAAGCGTCACCAACCACTATCTCGAGGAGGCCGGTCTCGAGCGTGAGGACATCTCGAGCGGCGACAGCGAGGCGGTCACCATCGAGGACGTCGACGAACCCGAGGAGTGGATCGACCTCACCGCGAAGGTCATCGAACTCTGGGACCCCCGCAGCGACTCGGTCGCACAGGTCGGCCTGCTGGGCGATCCGACGGGGACGATCAAGTTCACCAAGTGGGCCAAATCGGAACTGCCCGCGCTCGAGGAAGGGGGCGTCTACGAACTTCGCAACGTCGTCACCGACGAGTATCAGGGCCGATACTCGGTCAAACTCAACTCGACGACGGTAATCGAGGAACTCGACGAGGACCTCGAGGTCGGTAACGACACCAGCGAAATCGAGGGGGCACTGGTCGACATGCAAAGCGGCAGCGGGCTAATCAAGCGCTGTCCGGAGGAGGACTGTACCCGCGTCCTCCAGAACGGGCGCTGTAACGAACACGGGGAGGGCGACGGCGAGTTCGACCTCCGCATCAAGGCCGTCGTCGACGACGGTATCGACGCCCACGAGGTCATCTTCGACAAGGACGCGACCGAGGACCTGACGGGACTGAGCCTCGAAGAGGCCAAGGACATGGCGATGGACGCGCTCGATACGACCGTCGTCGCCGACGAGATCAGAGCGGATATCGTCGGCACCTACTACCGCATCGAGGGGCCCACCTTCGGCCGGTACGTCCTGGCCGACGACGTCGAGGAACTCGACGGGCCGGCGGATGCCGAGGAACTGCTGATCAAAGCGAGGTCGATGTAACATGAGCCAGTCCGAACTCACGCGCGAAGTCGCCCGCCGCGTCTTCGCCTCCGAATTCAACGATTCGACGTACGCATTCAAAGAGAGCGACGACGAGCGAGCGCCCAACTACGCCTTGCTCCCGACGGGCGACCGCGCGAACCGCGTGTTCGTGGTCGGAACCCTCACCGAGACCGAGGACGTCGGCGACGACAGCGAGTACTGGCGCGGCCGCGTTGTCGGTCCGACGGGAACGTTCTTCGTCTACGCCGGGCAGTACCAGCCCGAGGCCGCATCGGTACTCCGTGATACGGAGCCGCCGGAATACGTCTCCATCGTCGGCAAACCGCGAACCTACGAGACCGACGACGGAACCGTCAACGTCTCCTTGCGACCGGAATCCATCGCGGTCGTCGACGACGAGACCCGCGACCGCTGGGTCGTCGAGACGGCTGAGCGAACCCTCGATCGCATCGAGGCATTCGAGGCCTGGGAAGCCGAGCAGGAAGCGCCCGAAAGCGGCTCGACGGCACCGACCAACGAGTACGCCGAAATGGCCCGCGAACGGTACGACTCCCCCGTCGTCAACTACCGCAACGACGTAATTCAGGCGCTCGAGAGCCTCGAAAACGTCGGGGACGCGGACGACGCGGACGCGGAAGCGACGGGCTGAACGCGACTCTCGAACGGGTCTGTTTCGGCGCACTCGAGCGGACGGCGGGCACGCTCGAGCACCGGACGAACGGCCCAGTCGTCGCTCGCACCGGTCGTCTGACAAATGATTAAGTGTCGTGACCGACGACTACGGGTAGCAATGGGGAACAAGAACAAGACGATCTCGTTCCGGGTCAACGAGGACGCGTTCGAGGCGCTACAGGCGATCGCCGAGGAACGTGACATCTCGCTGTCCGCCGTCTTCCGGGATTACGTCGACCGCCTCGTCGAACACGACGGCCAGGTCGAAGTCGTCCCCGAGGACGAACTCGAGGCCCGCACCGGCGGAGCGGGAGCCGACGAGGAGATCTCGTTCCCGCCGACCGTCGAAGTCCCGAAGCGCTTCATCCGCGAACACGAACGGCTCGAACTCGAGGCCGAGCACCTCCGTGAACAACTCGACGAGTACAAAGGGTACGTCAACGACCTGCAAGACCGACTCGAGGACGAGGAAGACGAGGTACTGTTGCTCGACGAGTTAGACGACGAAGACGAATCGTACCAGCTACGGTAGTAACGGCGACAGGAGACGCGGGTCCGAAACGATTCAGATCACTGGTTAGAGAGAGGAATTGAAGGCCTGGCGCTAAATAGCCGAGTCGCTCGAGGTTCGCACGCGTCGCATCGTCGAGATCGAACTCCCCCACCGCGTCGCGTCCCGCCTCGTTTCGCTCGTGTAGCAAGCGGAGGGGTTGTCGGAACGTCCGGAGCGTGAAACGGAGTTCCGGGTTCGTCGACCGCCGACTGAACGCTCGTAAGCATCGTATCAATAGGCTCGAAAGCCGTCCGAGACATCGCTTGTAGGTAGCCGGCCGCAGTAGTGCCTCGCCCGAACGCCTCGAGACGGACCTATCGCTCGAGTTCCCGTTTCGCCTGCCGAATCTGATCGTACTTCTCGTCCGCTCCTTCGACGCGAGCGAGCCCCTCGGCGGCCTCGAGCGTGCGGACGCCGTTGTCGAGGAAGGACAGCACGTCGCCGGGGTAGGCATAGACCATGTAGTCGTCGGTCATCACGTCGACGATCGCGTCCGGCCCCAGCCCCTGGGCGCGCAACTCGAGGAGGTACTGGATGAACTTCCGCTCCGGACAGCCACAGTAGGGATTGTTGTCGCAGTTGCAGTCGAGGAAGTCCTGCGTGAAATCGAGCACCCGGTCGCGGGTCGCGTCGTCTAACTTCTCGAGGCCGTCGCCCTGAAAGAGCATGTCGAGCGTCGCGCCCTTGAACGCTCCCTTGGGAATGTTCGTCTCGAGTTGGGAGCTGAGCTGCCGGTGGTTCTTGATGTAGATCTTGTCGGTGATGGCCACGCTTGTGGGCGCTACCCGCCGTACGCCGAAAAGCGTCCCGGTCACGAGCGGGGCAGATGTCCCGCACGACCGTCGCGCAGTCACGGGACGGAAATCGCGCGGTACGGAGACCCACACCGCGTCGGAGAGTCGTAACGTATTTTAGTCCAACCGGCTGTAGGATAACGTGTACACGTGTCCGGGTTGGGGTAGTGGTTATCCTTCAGCCTTGTGGAGGCTGAGACGCGGGTTCGATTCTCGCACCCGGACTTCCTTTTCCCGACGCCGTCACGAACGAGGTGAGCGACGGGTCGGAGCGGCATCGCCGCTCCGTTGACCGGGGAGAGACGTGGACAAGCCGAAAAGCGAGATCGAACCACGCGAGACGAGTGATACGGCGAGCGGGCAAGACCAGGGAGACGCGAGTCCGGGCGCTGACGCGCAACTTTTTGTCGCGGCGTTCCAACAGTAGCTGCCATGACCAATGGACTGGAGCCGACCGAGGAGTACGACGGCTCCATCGTCGTCCGTCTCCTGGACGATCAGTCGGGGCGAAAGGAGATCCGGTGTCCGTCCTACGAGGACGCGATCGCCGTCGTCAAAGAGAACCACCGCTCAGTCACCGTCGCGAAGATCCTGGATCGAGACGGCGCGGTCGTCTTCACGTCGTCCGAGATGGACATCGACGACTGGGAGACCGAATGGGAGCGCGCAAAGCGCCGTCTGTCCGTCGAGATCGACGAATACGAGTGCCCGTACGACGATATCGCCTGTTTCGCCGACGATCTCTGTGTCCGGTGTCAGATCGACCGCGTTCGAGACCAGTACTGACCTCGAGCCACCCGGTTCGCGTCCGTGGCAGTTCACGCCGCGTCCGCGAGAAAGTCGGTCAGGCGTTCGACGAAGTACGCCGGCCGTTCCTCGGGTATCCAGTGACCGGCGCGGTCGACGACCTCGCCCTCGACATCGGTCGCGACCGCTGTCATGTCCCCGAACGGGAGGTCCCCGAAGGACGCCGCGCCGCCGAGGGCGAGCACGGGCATCTCGAGTGGTCCTCGGCGTGGTCTCGATTGCGCTCGGCATCGGTCTCGTAGGCGCGGTAGTACTCGAAGCCACCCCGCAACCCGCCGGCCTGCGAGTAACAGCGGACGTACTCCTCACGGGCGTCGTCGTCGATCGCCGAGGGGTCGTACGCGCCTTCCTTGTAGAACCAGTCGAGATAGAGTCGCTCTCGGCCGGCGACCAACTGCTCCGGGAGGTCGCGTACACTGTGAAAGCGGGTGTGCCAAAGCTGGCGTTTCTCGTCCTCGTTGATCCCCGGTAGCCCGGCCTCGAGCACGCAGAGTGCACGGACATGGTCGCGGTACTGGGCGGCATAGGCGTACGCGGTCGGCATTCCCCAGTCGTGGCCGACGAGCACGATCGGGTCGTCGCCGTGTCCGAGGTGGTCGAGGAGGGCCCGAACGTCGGTCGCGACGGTGTCCTTGTCGTACCCCGAAACGGGGGTTTCGGAGTCGCCCAGTCCGCGAAGATCGGGCGCGATAACGGTGTACTCGTCGGCGAGGTGTGGAATGACATTCCGCCATTCGTACCAGGTCTGTGGCCAGCCATGGAGCAATACCAGGGGCGGTCCGTCGCCAGCGGTCACGTAGTGCAGTTTGACGCCGTTGACGCGGGCCTGTCCGTGCTCGAGGTCGTCGTGTGCGACCATACGACAACGTTCGGAAGCTGAAATATCAGTCTTCGGTACGGAGCGAGCGGTTCCAGCGTGGTTCCTTCGGGGACCGCCGGAGCACGACTAAAGACGGTCGGCGGCGAGTAAATCGAGCGCGACACGACGGTCCCGGCCGACGTACACCGGTCGTTCGGTGGCTCTCGCATGCTCTCGCGTTTAGGAGCGTCGTCGCGTAGGGAGCGTATGGCGGACGGTCGATTCGACGGGCGGGTCGACAAAACGCGGCGAAACGCGGCGCTCGCCTGGCTGGTCACGGCCGCACTCGTCGCCCTCGCGATCGCCCACGGACTCTTCGACGCCTACCGCTGGTTCGTGTTTACCGCGTTCGCGGTCGCGATCGTCTTACTGCCGGCCGCCGCGTTCCGAAATCCGCTCGTGATGCCACCCTGGGAACTACTGTGTCTGGTCTTGCTCCCCGTCATCGATGCGGCGATATCCGGTGTATCGTTCCTGACGTCGATCGCCGTGTACGTCGCCGTCGCTGCGGTCGCGCTCGTCGTGTGCGTCGAGATCGACCGCTTCACCGCGGTACGAATGAACCACGCCTTCGCGGTGGTACTCGTCGTACTGACGACCCTTGCCGTCGCCGGGGCATGGCACGTCGCCCAGTGGCTCGCCGACGTGACCCTCGAGACCGACTACATTCTAGACGGCCGCTCACAGGATGCCGCCAATCGTGCATTGATGTACAACTTCGCCTACGCGGCGGTCGCCGGCCTGCTCGCGGGTGCCGTCTTCGGGCGCTACTTCCAGTCCTACGGCGCGGACGATAACGAGGCCAGAGGCTCACCGACGCCGCGGAAGACGTCGCCCGACGGGGAACCTGCCCCCGTCCCGTCCCTGATCCGTGATCTCCTGGACGTCCCCGACGGGACCGTCAGACGGCTCTCGCGCCTCATGCAGGCGGCCCTCGCCGTCCTCCTGCTGTATGGCATCGCCGGCCGCGACCTGACGACGGTTTCGAACGCCGCCATCGCGCTCGCGATCACGTTCCTCCCGGCCGTCCTCGAGCGAGACGCCAAACTGCCACTCGAGCCGGGGCTCGTGTTCTGGCTCACGGCGGCCGTGTTTCTCCACGTCCTCGGTTCGGCCGGCTTGTACGCCCAGATCGGCCCGTGGGACAGCCTGACGCATACGA
Source organism: Natrinema pallidum (assembly GCF_005890195.1). NCBI lineage: Archaea > Methanobacteriati > Methanobacteriota > Halobacteria > Halobacteriales > Natrialbaceae > Natrinema > Natrinema pallidum. The sequence goes on from NZ_CP040637.1 coordinate 3,095,535, forward strand.
TCTCGGCGTCGATCGTCGCTGCGGCGGGCTACGCGGTCGTCCGGGCGATCGACCTCCACACCGACGAGATCTACATCCCGCCCGCGATGCTGTTCGCGTTCATCCTCGTGTTCGTCCTGGCATTCGGCGTCATCTGGGAACTCATGGAGTTCGGGATCGACCGAAGCGCACAACGGGTCGGGCTCGACGCGGTCCTCGCCCAGCACGGGCTCACCGACACGATCGTCGATCTCGTCTACGACGTCGTCGGGGCCGTCATCGCCGCGATCTGGGGCTCGTTCTACCTTACGGCGCTCTCCCGGCGCATCGCCGGCCGACTCGAGGGGTGACCGGTCGCTCGGGGGACACCCGTCGAACGTCGACCTTCAGTCGGCGGCCGCGGTCAGTCGGCGGACCTCGTCGTCACCGAGCGAGAGTTGCGAGGCCGCGAGGTTGGATTCGAGGTGGGCGGGATCGGACGTGCCCGGAATCGGGAGCATGACGGCGGACCGCTCGAGGAGCCAGGCCAGCGCGACCTGTCGTCGTGTCGCGTCGTGGCGTTCGGCGATCTCGTCGAGGAGGTCGCCGTGTTCGGCCAGATCGTCGCCGTCGATCGGGGCCCACGGGATGAAGCCGATCCCCGCCTCGGCACAGATCTCGAGCACCTCCCGGCTGCCGCGGTCGTTCAGGTTGTACCGGTTCTGGACGGTCTCGATCTCGACCTGCTCGCGGGCTCGATCGAGGAGTTCCGCGGAGACGTTACTGACGCCGACCGCGTCGACGAGGCCCTCGTCTTTGAGTTCCGCGAAGGTCGCGACGGAGTCCTCGAAAGGCGTGTCGTCGTCCGGCCGATGGAACTGATAGAGATCGATCGTGTCCGTCCGGAGCCGGTCGAGGGACGTGAGGACCTGATTACGGATGTAGTCCGGGTCGCCGTGGGCGAGCCACTCGCCCTCGCTGTTGCGCAGCAGACCGGCCTTGGTCGCGATCAGGACGTCGTCGGGGTCGCCGATCGCCTCGCCGATGAGGCGCTCGCTCACCGCGGGACCGTAGGAGTCCGCCGTATCGATGAGATCGACGCCGCAGTCGACCGCGTGCTGGACGACCTCGCGTGCGGACGCCTCGTCCTCCGGTGCACCGATGATGTCCTCGCCGGTGATCCGCATCGCGCCGAACCCCAGTCGACGAACGGTCGAACCGCCGATCTCGAACGTGTCGCTCTCGTTTGTGATCGAGTTACTGCTCACGAACGGAACAACAGCCTCGTCCCCCTTGAGGGGTTGGCTTCCCCGGCTAGAACACCGGTTACCGAACGGGATGGCCGTCGCTCGACTCCAGTGACGGTATCGGACCCTCCCCCCTCGAGCCGATCGCGTGATCGTCCGGACGGCGCGCGGCTACTCGTGTCCGGCGACCGGCAGCGGCTCGTAGGGTTCCTCGAGGTAGTCGATATCCGAGTCCGACAGATCGATTTCCAGCGCCTCGACGGCGTCCTCAAGGTGTTCGACACTGGTCGTCCCGACGATCGGGGTCGTGACCCACTCCTTGTGAAGAAGCCACGCGAGCGCGATCTGTGCCATCGTGACACCGTGATCGTCGGCGAGTTCTGCGACGCGCTCGTTGACCGCGGGACCGCCACCATCCCGATACGGGAGCTGATCGATGTACTTGTCCGTCTCGCCGCGCGTCGTCGCCTCGAGTTCGTCGTGAGGACGGGTGAGGTAGCCGCCAGCGAGCGGCGACCACGGCATCACGCCGATCCCCTCCCGTTCTGCGAACGGGAGCATCTCGCGCTCCTCCTCGCGGTAGACGAGGTTGTAGTGGTTCTGCATCGTCGCGAACCGCTCGAGGTCGAGACGGTCGCTGGTGTGGAGCGCATCCGCGAACTGATACGTCCACATCGAGGAGGCACCGATATAGCGGGTCTGCCCGCGGCGAACGGCGTCGTCGAGTGCCCGCAGCGTCTCCTCGATGGGGGTCTCGTAGTCCCAGCGGTGAATCTGGTAGAGATCGACCGTCTCCATGCCGAGCCGATCGAGCGAGTTCGCTAGTTCCTGTTCGATGGTTTTCCGGGAAAGCCCCGTCGCGTTCGGATGCGGGTCCTCCTCGGGGGGCAGGAATGCTTTCGTCGCGACGACCTGTTCGTCACGATCGTACTCCGCGAGAACGTTCCCAAGGATTTCCTCGGACTTGCCCGACGAGTAGACGTTCGCGGTGTCGAAGAAGTTGATGCCGAGGTCGATCGCCCGTTCGATGATCTCCCGTGACTCCTCCTCGTCGAGGACCCACGGTTGCCACTCGCTCGATCCGAAACTCATGCAGCCGAGACAGAGCGAACTGACCTCCATCCCGGTCGATCCAAGGGTCGTGTAGTCCATGGTTGAGACAACCCATAGTTGGGGGTCGTCTCTCATGGACTCGATGCTGTTCAGAAAGCATGTTTAAGTGCCCCACCGAGCGGGAGACGGACGAGTCGAGTTCGTCCCGGTGACCGTCACTCCCTGCCGGACCGAATCCGCCCTTCTTTCCGAGAGTCGAGTACGGACGAGAAGAGTTGTCGTTCACCGCGGCGAAGGAGACTCGACATCGACGGCTGCGAAATGCCGAGTTCGTGGGCGAGGTCTTCGGTCGACGTTCGACGCGGACTGTCGTAGTAGCCACGAGCGAGCGCAAGCGTGAGCGCCTCGTGTTGACGGTCCGTTAATCCGTGCCGTGAGGGGCCCTCGATCGCGGACGGATCGGGGCTGACCGAAACGAGTTCGAGTTCGATGTCACGCTCCTGACAGCAGGCTCGATAGTCGTTGAACTCCGCGTAGCTCTTGAATAGTTTGTGCTCGTACCAGCCCTTCGGCGAAATCGTGGGCGGTTCGACTGGTGCGATATCGAACCGTTCGGGATCGAAGAGGCGTGTGAGTCGGTCCTCGAGTTCGACGGTGATCTTGTAAATCGCTTCGTCGCTCGTGTGTCCGACCAGCGTCGCCGCCCTCACGTTCTCGAGCGTTGTGAGTTCCGTTTCGGAGACGTCGTCCGTGCTGTCGATCTGGACGAGGAACAACTGGACGCCGTCTTGGAGTTGGAGCCCGTGAACGCACGTTAGTTCCGTACTCCGAACCGATTCGGCGACATCGAGCAGCGGAAGCGAGGGTGACTCGAGACGGAATTCAGTCGTGATCGTCATCGGATGGGGTTTGCCTCCGTTATCGCGCGTCTCACAGGGGTAATGGCCGTCATGATCGTCGTTTCTATCACGGATTACGTCTCCGGACAGGAGTATCTTGATTTACAAGACGATGCGCATCCCCGAGGCGGCCGTCGTCTCGGACACCGACCGTCACTGGCGCTGTCCGATACCGATGCCGGCCGAGTTTGCTGCCCTCGGCTGTGCGCTACGGTTGAACCTGATCCGTCGGCCGGATCAGGACTTCGTTGATATCTACGTGGTCTGGCTGTGTCACGACGAACGTGATCGTCCGCGCGATATCAGCGGGCTCGAGCTGTCGCATCGATTGGTTGTAGTCCTCGACGTACGACTTGACCTCGTCGTCGGGGATGTCCTCGGTGAGCGCCGTGTTGACTGCCCCCGGTTCGATAGTCGAAACGCGGATTCCCTCTTGGGCGACGTCGCGTCGAAGCGCCCGGCCGAAGCCGGTCACGCCGGCTTTCGCCGCCATATAATGCGAACTGTTCTCCATCGCAAACCGTCCGGCAACCGAGGAGAGATTCACGACGTGTCCGCGTTCTTGCTCGATCATCGTGGGAACGACGGCGTGGGTGAGCGTGAGCAGCCCGTCGAGATTGACATCGATGGTCGTCGTGAGGGTTTCCCGATCCGCATCCGCAATGTGTGCGAGCGGCATGTAGCCCGCGTTGTTCACGAGGATATCGATCCGACCGTATTCGTCAGTCGTCGTCTCGACCAGTTCATCGATGTCGTCGTCGTCCGTGATATCGGTCGGAACGACGAGCGCCTCCCCGTCTTCGTCCTCGATCCGGGCGGCGACTTCCTCGAGTGCGTCCTCGCGTCGGGCGGCGAGAACGACGCTCGCACCGCGCGATGCCAGCGCGGTAGCCGTTGCTTCGCCGATGCCCGAAGACGCTCCCGTAACGATCGCGACCTGCCCGTCCAGTTCAGAACCGAATGCTGTTGTCATCACCCGAACCGAGGGTCGCGACCGGTTTGGGACTGCTGTTATATGGAAAGGGTGTTTAAGTGGTCCAGTGGGCCGGACCGAGACTCTCGGGCGCGTACTCGCGTCCGGAACCGGCTCGTCAAGCAGCGATCCCCGAAGTCCGTCGGTGATCCGAACTCGATCGCCGACGAATTCCTTGTCAGCGGCTCGAGACTGGTCCCATCGTCAGTATCCGGATACGGGCACATGCAGGCGATGTTAGCTGGAGACCGTCTCGACGTGTTTCCGTGCGTCGAGCGCGGACGTGAGGACCTGCCGCTCCGCACGACGGAGCAGGGTCGATAGCGCGGGTTGTGAAATGCCCAACTCTTCGGCAAGCGCCTCCATCGAGGTTCGGCGTGGGCTGTCGTAGTAGCCGCGAGCGATCGCGAGCGTGAGCGCCTCGTGTTGGCGGTCGGTTAATCCGTGCCGTGACGAGTCAGCAGTTGATGAGGCGTCAGCGGTGATCGAGACGAGTTCGATGGGGATACCGTGCTCCTCACAACTTGTTCGGAACTCGGCGAACGTCTCGTAGTCTTTGAACACCTTCTTCTCGTACCAGCCCTCCGGCGTGATGGTCGTCGGCTCCAGTTGCGCCCCGTCGAACCGGTCGGGGTCGAACGCCTCCGAGATGGCGTCCGCGAGTTCGACGGTGAGTTGGTACATCCGTTTCCCGTTCGTGCGTCCGAGCGCCGTCACCTCCACGACTTCCTCGAGCGCCGCGAGGTCGTCGTCGGAGACATCGTCCGTCGAATCGATCCGGACGGTAAATATCCGAACGTCCGACTGTAGACAGAGTGCGTGTACGCACTCGACCTCGTCGGGTTGCAGTGACGCCGTAAGCTCCACAAGCGGCAGCGAGGCTGATCGGAGCCGTAATTCAGTCGTAACCGTCATTGTGGAGCGGAACGCTCCACGTACAGTTAATATTCTGGATCGGCACGCGGGCACTAGGGACTACGGCTTCGCCCACGGTGTTTTCGTGAATAACGAAACGCCCGACGGCGATGGGGACGTTCGTGAGCCGGTTCAAATCTCGCCGGAAATCGCGGGGGAAACACTGCCGAAATCCACCGCTGTACGGCCAATCTGCAACGAATCGCAAAAGGATGCCGCCTCCCGGATTTGAACCGGGGACAGCTCGATCTTCAGTCGAGTGCTCTCCCAGTCTGAGCTAAGGCGGCCTACTCCATTCTCCGTCCAGGGTATAAAAAAGGATTTCGAATCGGAATCGGTGTTCCACGCCACTTACAGGAGACCCGATACCGGTTCGACGGTCCGAGTAAGTGTCGGGAAACCGAGTAACGTGAACGATACGGGATTTCTATACGTGATTACCCGCCGTCTGTTGGAATTTCGGATATTCAAGACACCCTTTTCAGCACTGGGGAGTAATATCGTGTTATGGCAGCCCTTACCTCGAGTCAGGAGGCCCGAGAACTCGACGCCAACACCATCCTCGAGCTGTTGGCGAACCGCCGCCGTCGCTACCTCCTCTATGCGTTGCGCGGACACGACGAGCCGATCGAACTCTCGACGCTGGCGGAGACGGTCGCGGGTTGGGAACACGACGTGCCGCCCGACGAAGTCGCGAAGAACGAATACAAGAGCGTCTACGTCTCATCGGTCCAGTGTCACGTCCCGAAACTGGACGATGCAGGCGTCGTCGACCACGACGAGGACAACCATACCGTCGTCCTCGCGGACAACTTCGAACAGCTCGAGCCGTACCTCCGGATCGTCGTCGAGGACGAGCCGGAGAACTCGACGCTGCACGCCGCGCTCCAGACCGAATCCGGGGATGGCCTCCTCGGCCAGATCCGCGAAAACGTCGCGCGACTCAAGCAGTGACCGGTCCGGGTTGATCTCGGGTCGAGAGGGACATGGATTCGGCCGACTCGAGGGGACTACCGCGGTCGTTCGTCGGACTGAGGCGACGACATCCTGCCGGTTCGAACCACGGTCACAGCGAAGCGGTTCCCTGATTCGGACCGTCTTTTCGTCACACTGCCGGCGCTCACGAAATCGTTCGCGCCAGCAATAGTGGGCTCGGGCGGGTTCGAACCACCGACCTCGGCCTTGTAAAGGCCGCGTCATGACCAGCTAGACCACGAGCCCGCATCCGCAACGAGTGGGTCCGTCCGAATAACCTTTACTCTCTCGTCGTGCAGGACATCTGCATGGCAGTCGAGTACGTATTGCGGGGTCTACTCGTGATCGCCGGTCTTTCTCTCGTCGGCCTGCTTCTCGTTCAGGTGGGGCTCGTCTCGGCTCCGTGGGCACCTGACAGAGGTGAGATCCGTGTTTTCGATGGCGGGGGCGACGAGAAGGCGACTGCGGACGGTGACGGTAACCGCACCCCCAAAGCCGTCGTCGACGTGGCGGTCGCGGACTCCGGTGTCGAGCGGTACACCGGGTTGAGCGACCACGACTCCCTCGAGTCGGGTAATGGCATGTTGTTCGTCCACGACGAGGAACGGGAACAGACCTACGTGATGCGCGGGATGGACTTCGATATCGACATCGTCTTCATCGACGCGGACCGCGAGATCACGACGATTCACCACGCCCGTGCGCCCGGTCCCGACGAGGACGGGGAGGAGCTCAGATACACCGGGCGCGGGAAGTGGGTCCTCGAAGTGCCACGCGGCTACGCGAACGAGACCGGCATCGAAGTCGGGGACGAGGTCGACATTGACCTCGAGAATCGGGGCGGTATTATCGGGAGCGGCTCCGAGACGCTCACGCAGGCCGTCACGAGGGCGGAACACGAGCCGATCGTGCCGGTAGCGGTCGCCGCCGAGCATGGGTCGGTGCATCGATAATCCTTATTGCCGGCGACCCCTGAGCACGGCCAATGAATAGCGCCGAGCCGGACGCGGACGATCCGTTCGAGGAACAGCGCGAAGAGGTCGAGAATCCGATGAAGCGGCTGTTCCTCGAGTACGGGTCGAACTACACGGGTGCTGCAGTTATCGGCATCATCGCGAGTTTCTTCGCACGGATTCTGGACCTGCTCCCGGCGCTCATGTTGGGGGTCGCGATCGACGCCGTGATCCGTCAGGAGATCCCGTACGCGGAGGCGTTCCCAGTCGGCGGGGGGCTCGTCGCGTCCGCCGTCCCCGAGGGACGGCTGGCGCAGTTCTGGCTGACGATCGGGATCATCGCGAGTGCCTTCCTTCTCTCGGCGGGTTTTCACTGGACCCGAAACTGGGGGTTCAACACCTTCGCACAGAACGTCCAACACGACATCCGGACCGATACCTACGACGAGATGCAGCGCCTCGATATGGGCTTTTTCGCCGACAAGCAGACCGGCGAGATGATGTCGATCCTCTCGAACGACGTCAACCGCCTCGAGAAGTTCCTCAACGACGGGCTGAACTCCCTGTTCCGGCTGCTCGTGATGGTGCTCGGTATCGGCGGGCTGCTGGTCGCGATCAACTGGCAACTCGCGCTGGTCGCCCTGCTCCCGGTGCCGTTAATCGCCGCCTTCACGTACCTGTTCATCCGGACGATCCAACCTAAGTACGCACAGGTCCGCTCAACCGTCGGTAAGGTCAACTCCCGACTCGAGAACAACCTCGGCGGGATTCAGGTCATCAAGTCCAGTACGACCGAAGCATACGAGTCCGACCGCGTCGAAGCCGTCTCCAAGGAGTACTTCGACGCCAACTGGGGGGCCATTCGGACGCGAATCAAGTTCTTCCCCGGCCTGCGCGTGCTCGCGGGGATCGGCTTCGTCGTTACCTTCCTCGTCGGCGGGCTCTGGGTCATCGAGGGGCCACCGGGCCCGTTCTCGGGCGACCTCAGCACCGGCATGTTCGTCGTCTTCATCCTCTACACCCAGCGATTCATCTGGCCCATGGCGCAGTTCGGCCAGATCATCAATATGTACCAGCGGGCTCGCGCCTCGAGCGCCCGCATCTTCGGGCTGATGGACGAGCCCAACCGGGTCGGCGAGGAGCCTGACGCCCCCGATCTCGAGGTGACCGAGGGCCGCGTCGAGTACGACGACGTGTCCTTCGGGTACGGCGAGGGGGAGACCCGGCGCGCCGCCGCTCAGTCGGACGGCGACCGCCGTGAGTCGGGAGACGGCGAGACGATCCTCGAGAATATCGATTTCACCGTGGAGGGCGGCGAAACGCTCGCGCTGGTCGGCCCCACCGGGGCCGGCAAGTCGACGGTCCTCAAACTCCTCTTGCGGATGTACGACGTCGACAAGGGGGAGATCCGGGTCGACGGCCAACGGATTCGGGACGTGACCCTCGAGAGCCTGCGCGAATCGTTGGGCTACGTCAGCCAGGACACGTTCCTCTTCTACGGGAGCGTCGAGGAGAACATCACGTACGGGGCCTTCGACGCGGACCGCGAGGACGTGATCGAGGCCGCGAAGATGGCCGAGGCCCACGAGTTCATCCGAAACCTCCCCGAGGGTTACGACACCGAAGTCGGCGAACGGGGCGTCAAGCTCTCGGGCGGCCAGCGCCAGCGGATCTCCATCGCCCGCGCGATCCTCAAAGATCCCGACATCCTCGTCTTGGACGAGGCCACCAGCGACGTCGATACCGAGACGGAAATGCTCATCCAGCGCTCGATCGACGACCTCGCCGAGGATCGAACCACGTTCGCCATCGCCCACCGGCTCTCGACGATCAAGGACGCCGATCAGGTCCTCGTTCTCGAGGGCGGCGAGATCGTCGAGCGGGGGACCCACGACGAACTGCTCGCGAACGGCGGACTCTACTCGCATCTCTGGGGCGTGCAGGCCGGCGAGATCGACGAGCTTCCCGCGGAGTTCATCGAGCGCGCCCAGCGCAGGCAGGCGCGGACCGAAGTCGGCGACGACGACTGACGAGTGCTGCGATCGACGCCGCGGTCGATGTCTCCGACCAGCGGCCTAAAACGATTCCTGCTCTCCTTGGTCGTCTTGCCCCGGTCCGCCCTCGTCCTGCCGCTCTTCGCCCGCTGCGGGCGGCGTGCGGTCGCTGTAGTTCTTCCGTCCGATCGCCTCGTCGCCGACCATATTCATGATCGCCTGCTCGACCGCACCGTAATCCCGATACTCGTCTTCGCCCAGCGGCCCGATGAGATCCGCGAGCGTCGTGGTATTGCCGCTCATCTCGACCGTTTCGTCGCCGTGTTTCTCGAGCAACTCGTCGTGGCCGATGGGATACTCCTCGCGCTCCAGCGTCTCCCGTAGCTCGCCGAGTTCGACGCCGCGTTCGCGGCTATCGTCGGACATACGTACGCGAAGGGGTCGGCGACGCAAACGGGTTCGGCCTGCGTTCGCCGTGACACCGCTGCAAGCGGCGCTGGACGACCATTCGCACGCGCGACAAGGCGAGTGCCGGCAGTGTCGACAGGAAGCCGAGAAGGGCAGCCGAAACGAGCAGTTTCGACGGCCCGCTCGAGACGCCGATCCCGACGACGGCGGCGATGGAAACGACCGCGACCAGCAGCGCCACCGGCTTTAGTCGGCGTCGGTCGACGGCCGTCGACCCGAGCGGTGGTGTCGACTGCTCGAGGGTCCAGCCCGCGAGCGCGCCGGCCGCGAGCGCCGCGTACGCGACGGCACTGTCCGCACGGCCGCTGGCGACCATCGCCGCGCCGGCGAGTCCCAATGCGAGTGCGAACGCGGTTGCCGTTCGATCGAACGGCGACCGCTCGAGGAGCCACCGCACGCCGGCGAGATAACACCACCCGACGACGACGCCTGCGACCACATCGAGCGGGTAGTGGACGCCGAGCACGAGCCGCGTGAGACAGACGGCGGTGACGATCACACCGGCCCCCGCGAGACGGAGGCGTCGCGTCCCCGCCTCGAACACCATCGCGAACAGCCCGTAGGTGACGGTCGCACCGACCGCGTGACCGCTCGGGAAGCCGTAGCCGCCGGCGCTCGCGCTCGAGCGGGACACCGAGCGGATCGGCGACGGAAAGACGGTCGACTCGACCGTCGCGAGTTCGGGACGCGGTAAGGAAAAGAGGTGCTTCAGCGCCGTCATCGTCGCCAGGCCGCCGACGATAACGGCGAGGAACCAGGGTCCGTCGGGCCGTCGAGAGGGCCGGCCGGTCCCGAACTGCCGGCCGCGCTGCCCCGTCCGTCGCCACGCGATCGCCCACGACGCGCCGATGCCGAGCGCGAGCAACAGCAGGCCGTCGCCGAGTCGAGTGACGGCCGCGGCAACGGCCACACCCCACTGCGGGACGAAGTCGCGAATCGACTCGAGAAGGGCAGCGCCGCGGTTCATACGGCCCCTCTTCGACGGTAGCGTGGATAACGCTCGGGCGGGAACATGCAGGGTCCGTGGGTCCGGGGAGCGAGACCGGGGCGTGTCGACCACCGCGGGTTTCATGCCGACACGGTCGGCATACTCCGGTATGGACCTCACAACGGCGACGTGGACGGACGTTCGGGACCTCGAGACGGACCTTGCGGTCGTCCCCGTCGGAAGCACGGAACAACACGGCCCCCACGCGCCTCTCGGGACGGACGTGCTGACCGCCGAAGCGATCGCCGACGCCGGGATCGAGCGGGTCGACCGGGAGGTCGTGCGTGCGCCGGCGATTCCGGTCGGGATCGCCGAGGAGCACCGGCAGTTCCCCGGAACGATGTGGGTCTCCGAGGATACGTTCCGCGACTACGTCGGCGAGGCCGTCGACAGCCTCGCTCACCACGGGTTCGATCGGGTCGTCCTCGTCAACGGCCACGGCGGCAACGTCGATGCCCTCCGTGAGGTGGGCGGCCGGCTCACGCGAGCCGGCGACGCGTACGCCGTCCCCTTCACCTGGTTCGAAGCCGTCGGCGAGCACAGCGACGAGATGGGCCACGGCGGCCCCCTCGAGACGGGACTCCTGCGACACCTCGAGCCGGCATTGATCCGCGAGGACCGGATCGAAGCGGCTCGAGCCGGCGGAGCCGACGGCTGGGGCGACTGGACGAGCTACGTCAACATGGCCTACGACGCGGCGGAGTTTACGGAAAACGGAGTCGTCGGCGATCCGGACGACGGTGACGCCAAGCGGGGTGCAGAACTGTTCGAGTTAGCGGCGGACGCGCTGGCTCGGCTGCTCGAGGCGGTCGCCGAGCGCGATGTCTCGCGGCCCGAGCGCCGGTAGGGGGTGCAGGCGAGCGGTCCGTCGGCGGCGGGAAGCGGTTACTCCTCGTCTTCGTCCGCATCCGTGTCGGCGTCCGCTGGCTCGTCGTCGGTCGCCGCGGGACCGGCATCCTGCAGCGTTCCGCGAAGGGCCGGAACCGTCGACGTGAGTTCGCCGACCTGGTCGCCGGCCGCGGAAATATCCGTGACGGCTGCTTCGAGGGCTTCGATTTCCGCCTCGAGATCGGCGGCGTCGTCGAAGGCGTCGGCGCGTTGGCCCATGGTGAACCACTTCTTCGCATCGCGGAGGTTCTCCTCGGCGTCGCCCGCCTCGAGCGCCGAGTTGAGTCCGTTGAGCACACCCAGCACGTTGTCGGCGTCGGTCTCCCAGATATCGTCGGCGTCGGGCAGCGCCGCCCAGGCCGCCTCGAGCGAGGTTTCGACGTCCTCGCGCATCTCGTTGGCCGCTTCGCCGAACAGTTCCTCGTCGTCGCCGAGCGTGGCTTGGCTCATGTCATCGTCTTTGCGGGCACTATGGTTAAAAGATAGCCCGAAAGTGAAAGTGAAATCGGTCGGAAGCGGACCGATATCGGCCAAACGGTAGTGGCGTTTCGAAAGGAACGACCTCGAACAGAATGGTCTTATTCCTGCCAGGTCCGTCCGCTGTTAGCATGCGTCGGACCGGTAACGAGGTGCTACAACGCAGTTACGGATCGGACCCGATCTCCCGATACTGGTCTCGAGTGACGGTATACCGGTGTCTGTCGGCGTGGTCGATCGCCGCGACCTCGAGATCGATCACGGTCAAGCAGAGCCTCGTGACTGCTCGAAGGCTCGAGTTCGATTCCGGTAAGAGCGAAGCTTACTCCCGACTCCGAACCGACTCGAGTCGCATCAACGGATAGCCGTCCTCCATTTCCATCCGGGTGACGACCTCACAGCCCTCGTAGTCGACGACGATCTCGACCTCGAGAAAGCGGCCCGTCAGTTCGGTGTAGTCGGCCGTCGACTCGGCGAGCGCGGCCTCGAGTTCGTCGGTACGGACGTCGACGGTGACCTCGCGACAGTGGGGCTGATTCTCGATCGAGTCCGCCATCGCCGCCGCGAGACTCGGCGCAGTATCGGGCGAGACCGGTGTGCCGGCGAACTGGTGGTAGAGCGAGCCGAACTTGATGCCGGCCTCGAAACAGGCGGCCTCGGCATCCGTTGGTGCCGTGTCCGTGGACATGGACGGACACTCGAGTGCGGCGTGCAAGGGGATTGCGATGGCCGTCGGCCTCTCGGAGCGTCAGCTACGGCTACAGTTTCGAGGATGGACGCCGTTCCCGGCGCGGAAGACGATCCTTATTCGTGGCCCGCGACCGGCAGCGGCTCGTAGGGCTCCTCGAGATACTCCATGTCGGAACTCGAGAGGTCGATCTCGAGGGCTTCGACGGCATCCTCTAAGTGTTCGACGCTGGTCGTCCCGACGATGGGGGCGTCGACCCAGTCCTTGTGGAGGAGCCAGGCGAGGGAGAGTTGCCCCATCGAGACGCCCTTGTCAGCGGCGAGTTCCTGAATCCGTTCGTTGATCTCCGTGCCGCCACCCTGCAGGTACGACATCTGTTCGAGGTACTGGTCGGTTCGGCCGCGCGTCGTGGCTTCGATCTCCTCGTGGGGCCGGGTTGCGACGCCGCGGGCCAGCGGCGACCACGGGATGACACCGATGTCTTCCCGCTCGCACAGGGGTAACATCTCCCGCTCTTCCTCCCGGTAGAAGAGGTTGTAGTGGTTTTGCATCGTCACGAACCGCTCGAGGCCCAGCGCGTCGCTGGTGTGGAGCGCATCTGCGAACTGGTGAGCCCACATCGACGACGTGCCGACGTACCGCACCTGTCCGCGACGGACCGCATCGTCGAGCGCGCGAAGGGTCTCGTCGATCGGCGTGTCGTAGTCCCAGCGGTGTGTCTGATAGAGATCGATCGTGTCCATGCCCAGCCGGTCGAGGCTCGCCTCGAGTTCCTGCTCGATGGCTTTACGGGAGAGCCCGCTCGCGTTCGGATTCTCCGGGTTCATGTCACCGAAGACCTTCGTCGCGACGACATGCGAATCGCGGTCGTAGCCGTCGAGAGCCTCGCCCAGGATCGCTTCGGATTCGCCCGTCGAGTAAACGTTCGCAGTGTCGAAGAAATTGATCCCGAGATCGATCGCGCGCTCGATGAGTGCTTTGCTTTCCTCGGGCTCGAGCATCCATTCCTGGCCGGTCCCGAAACTCATACCGCCGAGACAAATCCGGCTGACAGTCATCCCAGTCGATCCGAGCGTGGTGTACTCCATGGCTGGGAATGTGACCGCCGACGACAAAACGTCGTGGCTCGTCGGAATCGGTTGCCGGCTCTCGAGGGGAACACGGGAACGAGGTCCGATCGCGACCGATCAGGCGTCCGGTTCGGCGACCCGCTCCTCGCCGTCGTAGTACGCGGAGTTGTCCTCCGGGTCGTAGCCCAGGGCCTCGCGGGCGCGCTCTATCGAGTAGTACTTCCGGTCGTTGTCGGAGATGCCGTAAACGATCTCGTACCCGTAATCGGCGCGGATACAGCGATCGAACAGGTGCGCACAGTCCCGGTATGAGAGCCACATCGCTTGCCCGCGCTCGTAGTCGATCGGCGGATGGCCTTCGGTGAGGTTGCCGATGCGGACGCAGGCGACCGAGAGGTCGTGTTCGTCGTGATAGTACCGGCCGAGGGTCTCGCCGGCGGCCTTCGAGACCCCGTAGAGGTTGCTCGGGCGGGGGAGTTCGGTGCCGTCGAGCAGATAGTCGTCGTGCTCGCGGTACAGCTCGGGCGTGCGCGCGTCGGTCTCGTAGTTGCCGACGGCGTGGTTCGACGAGGCGAAGACGACGCTCTCGACGCCCGCGTCGACGGCCGCCTCGAAAACGGTCTGTGTGCCGTCGATGTTGTTGGTCAGCACGCTATCCCACGGCGCTTCGGGGCGCGGGTCGCCCGCGAGATGGATCACGACATCGATCCCGTCCATCGCCTCGCGGACGGCATCGTCGTCGGTGATGTCCGCGACGACGAACTCGCCCGGCTGGTCGTCGGTCGGCGGATTTCGATCCAGTAATCGCCACTCGTGGTCATCAGCGAGGCCGCCGAGGATGGCCTCTCCGACCCGCCCCGCAGCCCCCGTAAGCAGGACTGACTGTGCCATTCGTTCGGTGGAAGGGAAAGCGTCGATAAGTACCATGCGGTTCGGCGGACGTACGGCCAACCGTGGCACTCGTCGCTCGAGACCCGTGGAAACCCGTTCAGAACAGTCCCTTCACGTCCTCCTCGCGCGCCCGCCGCCTGCCGACGTGATCGGTGAGCCGCTGATAGACGATCCCGCGATTCTCGTCCTCGCGGACGAAATCGAACAGCAGCGTGATGAACGTGCTGTCGTCCGCGCCGGCCTCGAGATCCTGGCGTGCGTACGTGCGCGCTCGGTCGACCGGCTCCTCGTCGTAGCCGAACGCCTCGGCGAGCACGACGGCGGCGAGCGCCGTCGGCTCGAACCCGAGCGTCGACAGCGTCGGGAGCGTGCCTTCGTGTTCGATTCGAACTGGCACCCTGCGTTCGAGGATCTCGGGATCGGCCGCAAGCCGTGCGAGAAACGAACGAACCGGCGCGAGTCGGAGATCGCGATAGTCAGCCGGTAGATTCGCGAGGTACCCGCCGCCGCTCGCCGCGAGCCCGACGGCCCCCTCCCAGTTCCCCTCCCGGGCGTGATAGACCGCGCCGCTGTACTGAATCAGGCCGTGGAGCAGTCGCTCGTCGTCGCTCCCCGACTCGAGATCGAGCCAGCGGTCCTCCCAAGCGTCGTGGGCGGCGTGGTAGTGGCCGTCGTTGAAGACGGCAACGCCGGCCCGGAGCCGATCGCGCATAGTCGTCGTTAGGGCTCGAGACTGGAGAACGTGACGGAGACGGAGACTGCCGACAGGACCCTCGGCCGTCGCGGTCGGAGCCACACCGAGCCCACCCCGGCCGCTGCCGATCG
This sequence comes from Natrinema pallidum, assembly GCF_005890195.1. Taxonomy (NCBI): domain Archaea; kingdom Methanobacteriati; phylum Methanobacteriota; class Halobacteria; order Halobacteriales; family Natrialbaceae; genus Natrinema; species Natrinema pallidum. The sequence goes on from NZ_CP040637.1 coordinate 3,110,797, forward strand.
ACGGGGGGTCCGCCTCCGGCATGGGGGACGGACGATGCGCGGCGGAACTACGCGTCGAACCCGTCCTCGAATCGGAAGACGCCGTTTCGCTGGAGTACCTCCCCGTCGACCTCGAGGACGGACTCCTCGCTTACGTCAGTGATCAGATCGACGTGAACGGCCGACTCGTTGCCCGACTCGCCGTCGGGGAGACAGGCGTCGTAGGCTCGCCCGAGCGCCAGATGAACGGTCTCGCCCATCTTCTCGTCGAAGAGGATATTGTCCGTGTAGCGGTCGATTCCGCGATTCATTCCGATGCCGACCTCACCCAGTCGACGTGCACCCGCGTCGGTCTCGAGGATGTCGTCGATGACATCTCCACCCTGCGCGGCGTCGTAGTCGACGACCTCGCCGTCGTCGAACTCGAGGCGGACGTTCCTGACGGACTCGCCCCGGATCGTCATCGGCACGTCGAAGGTCACCTCGCCCTCGGTCGCGTCGGGCGCGGTGAAGACCTCGCCGCTGGGGAGATTGTGCGAGTCGTACGCCACCGACGCGGCGCTGTTGACCGCCGTCCGCCCTTCGATGTTCATGGTGAGATCGGTGCCCCTCGAGACCAGCCGCAGTTCGGAGCCGGCATCGAGGGCCTCCTTCAACTGGGCCATCTCGTCGGCCAGCGACTCCCAGTCCCGCAGGATCGCCTCGTAGGCGAAGTCCCGATACTCCTCGTAGGCCATGTTCGCCTGCTGGGCGAGCGATCGCGTCGGATGGACCGTCGAGACCCAGCGGGTCCCCAGTCGCCGCTCACGAATCTCGGTTCGCGCCTCGTTGTAGGCTCGGCGCTGCTCGCCGGGAACGTCGGCCATCGCGCTCGTGTTCCGGCCCCCACCAAGCGAGAGGTAGACGTCGGCGTTCTCGACGACGGCGAGTTCGTGGGCCGGGCTCTCGTCGAAGTCGCCGTCGTGTGCCCGGAGGTAAGCGCGGGTGATCTCGCCCGAGCCGTAGGTCGCGAGGAGGTTCGCCCCCCTATCACCGAGTTTCTCGGCGACGGCGACCGCCAGTTCGTGGGCGGCGGGTCCCACCGAGAGGACCACGTCATCGCCCGCTTCGACTCGAGCGCTCCAGTCGACCAACACGGCGGCGTGTTCGCGCACGCGTTCGTCCATATTCAACCCTCTCGAGCGGGCTACTAAACGCTCCCCGTTCGAACCGAAACCCCCAGGGCGGCTATGCGGAGAGTGGCTGCGAACCGTGGGCGCTTAGGCGGTACTGGCGTCCTCGGCCGATCCCTCCTTGCGCGAGCGCACGAGCGAGACGATAGCGTAGACGATCGGCGTGTCCAGAACGGCGATCGCGAGTTTCAGCAGGTACTGGCCGACGATCAACGAGAGCAAGAGGTCGGGCTCGAGGACCGCACCGACGCCGAGGACAGCGGGTGCGACGGCGAACGCCACCGTGACGAAGATGACGGTGTCGATCGCCTGACTGCTCGCCGTCGAGGCGATGTTACGGAGCCAAAGTTTCTCGGGGCCGGTGGACTCCCGAATGCGGTGGAAGACGATCACGTCCCAGTTCTGGCTGACGACGTACGCGAGCAGGCTCCCGATGACGATGTTCGTCGACGCCCCCAGGGCCGTCTCGAACGCGCCGGGATCGACACTCGTGGGGGCCGCCGGCGCGGCGATCGTCGACCAGACGAGCGCGAGAACGACGAAGTTCAGCACGAAGCCGACGTTGACGACGATCTGTCCCGCACGACGCCCGTAGAGTTCGGTATAACAGTCGCTCGCGAGGAACGTCAGCGCGTACGCGAGCGCGGCACCGGGTAACGCGAGTTGCGCCCCCGTGATCGGCAGCGCAACGGGAAGTTCGAACGCGAGCACCTTCGAGGCGGTCAACTGTGCAGTCACGAGCGCCGTCACGAAGAGACCGATCAGCGCGACCTGTGCGATCGTCGGCCCGTGACGGGTCTGTGTCTGACTCATAGGACGGCGTATCCACCGAATCCACCTAAACGGTGCTATTCACGGAGTACTCGAGTATGGACGGGATCGGATTCGAGTCCGTTCGACCATCCCAGTCGAAAGCCTGCCGAACAGACCACGGTGAGTTCGACCCCGACTCTGGACGAACAGTCGGTTCGGATCGCCCCGGACCGGGCCGGATCGACTGCGTTCGTCGACCCCTTCCGTTAGCAAGTGACCCCATCAGCACGCCCCAGACGACCGTTCCGGCACAGAGCGCCCTCCTACTGACCTTCTCGAGAGTTAACTCATCAGTGGGCAGTGAAAACCGAGGGGCCGGTTCTCGAGCGATATGGCGTCCGATCGTCGTCTTTCGGCACTAATTATTTTTGTTTCGACACACGACCTATAACACAACTGTTATACGTGTCCCGGGCCTCGATTGAATTGCAATGGCGAAAGGAAACGTTGATTTCTTCAACGACACAGGCGGCTACGGTTTCATTGAGACGGACGACGCGGACGATGACGTTTTCTTCCACATGGAAGACGTTGGCGGTCCGGACCTCGAAGAAGGCACAGACATCGAATTCGATATCGAACAGGCCCCCAAAGGCCCCCGCGCCACCAACGTCACCCGCCTGTAATACGGCTTTTTACGTTCGGTAACGGGTTTCACACTTCGAATATCATTCTTCGCAATCCAACTCGACAACCAGCGGACGCTATCGCCGACCGGCCGCTCGGCCCGAACCCGCTGTCCCAGTGAGGGGTCCCACTCGATCGTCGATCACCATCACTGGAGCACAACAACCGGGTTCTAGCAGCGGACGGATGCCGTCGTAGCCTGCTCATCACGGACACCTGCTCGCATGACAGCGCCGTGATCAGCGTGTTGATCGTTTCACCGTCCGAGATTTTCGGCTGTGACACCGGATTGGAACTAAACGGCCGGCTGTAGGACGTGGTTACTAGACGAAAGGACGGACAGTACTACGAATGACTCAGTTAGCTCCGTTGAACGTATTCGAACCGGTTGATACGAAATCGATAACAAATAGTCGGGTTCCCGTCCGTCCACCCGAATACAAAATGGACGATCTGACTGGGTTTCAACGCGACCTGCTGTACGTGATCGCAGGGGCCGATCAACCGTCGGGGCAGGACGTAAAGGACGAGGTCGAAACGTATTACAACAGCGAAATCAACCACGGGCGATTGTACCCCAATCTCGATACGCTCGTCAACAAAGACCTCGTCGAGAAGGGGCAACTCGACCGGCGCACTAACTACTACGAGATCAGTGACCGCGGCCACCAGACCATCGAACAGCGCCGGGAGTGGGAACAACAGTATATCGACAGGTAACTCGGTTTTACCCCATACACACGCGCTCGAACTCACGTACCCGACGGGATCGCGGCTCATCCACCGCCACACAGCCACGCTTCGCCCGCGCCGATCCCAGTCCGACCGGCAGACAGCAACTCAGTCTGGAAACACCACACCGGTCGTCGACGAGACGGCCCGCGGCCACAGCCAGTGCTTCCGAGTCACGTTCTCCTCATCACGACACCGACGGAAACCGGTCTGTCCGTCGCGACTCCAGTGCGGAACGGCGACGCGGCTCGTGTGCTCACCCGATCGAACGCCAGTGTTCCACTCGCGACAGTCGCCTCGAGACCACACCTGCCCCCGAACTCGCCTTGAAACCCAGAACTACTTACGTCGGGAGAGTCGTTGATTCACTAACCGAAACAGGCGCTGTCCCTGGCACAGTTGGGACTGAGCCGTCGATTCGACCCACCGAGGACGTGATCGAAGCCGGCTCACGTTGCAGGACGCAGCTCCCAGTAGCCATTCCGGCTGCACGACTGTCCACAGGACTGCTATGATCGGCCCTACCAATGGACATTGAAATTGCGACAATTGGCGGCTACGAGGAAGTCGGCCGACAGATGACAGCTGTCCGCGCCGGTGACGACATCGTGATCTTCGACATGGGACTCAACCTCTCGAAGGTACTCATTCACGACAACATCCGAACCGAAGGCATGCACAGTCTCGACCTGATCGATATGGGCGCGATCCCCGACGACCGGGTCATGAGCGACCTCGAAGGGGATGTCAAAGCGATCGTCCCCACCCACGGCCACTTGGACCACATCGGTGCGATCAGTAAACTCGCACACCGGTACGACGCACCCATCGTCGCGACACCGTTCACCATCGAACTGGTCAAAGGCGAACTCGAGGAGGAAGGGAAGTTCAACACCGACAACGACCTCGTCAAGATGGAAGCCGGCGAGACGATGTCGATCGGCGACTCCGGCGCGGTCGACCTCGAGTTCGTCAACGTGACGCACTCGATCGTCCAGGCCATCAATCCCGTTCTTCACACCCCCGAAGGCGCAGTTGTCTACGGGCTCGACAAACGGATGGACCACACGCCCGTCATCGGCGATCCGATCGACATGGAGCGGTTCCGCGAGATCGGTCGCGAGGGCAATGGCGTCCTCTGCTACATCGAAGACTGTACCAACGCGAACAAGAAAGGACGCACGCCCTCCGAGACCGTCGCCCGCGAACACCTGCGCGACGCCCTCTACAGCATGGAGGACTACGATGGCGGCATCGTCGCCACGACCTTCTCGAGTCATATCGCACGCGTCAAGTCACTCATCGAGTTCGCCCGCGACATCGGTCGCGAACCGATTCTCCTCGGCCGCTCGATGGAGACCTACTCCGGAACCGCAAAACGGATCGGGATCGACTTCCCCTCCGACGTCGAGATGGTCGGCTATCGCCAATCCATCGAGCAGACCTTCGAGCGAATCATGAACGAGGGGAAAGAGAACTTCCTTCCCGTCGTCACCGGTCATCAAGGTGAACCTCGAGCAACGCTTACGCGAATGGGCCGTGGCGAAACACCGTACCAGCTCGAGGACGGCGACAAAGTCGTCTTCTCCGCGCGGGTCATTCCGGAGCCGACGAACGAAGGCCAGCGCTATCAGGCCGAAAAGCTACTCCGCATGCAGGGTGCACGCATCTATGACGACATTCACGTGTCCGGTCACCTCTGTCAGGAGGGCCACTACGAGATGCTCGATGCACTACAGCCCGAGCACATCATCCCGGCCCACCAGGACATGAGCGGATTCTCGGGGTACGTCGAACTGGCATCCAACCGCGGCTACACGCTCGGCCGCGATCTCCACGTTACCTCGAACGGGAACGTCATCGAACTAGTCTAAGCCGACGCGACTACGGTTTTTTGGCTCGCTCTCGAGTAGCAGGCGATGGTATCGCAGTCGTAAAATAAATACAAAACCCCACACAGCAGGTGCTGTGTGGGGAGGAAATATGAATGGAAGCGGCGAAACGGATTTCCCAGAGGGTCGCCCACTCCAGTACTGACCGTAACGTAGGCGAGCTTATCTTCCGTGTTCGGGATGGGTACGGGAGGCACCTCGCCACTGTGGCCGCTGTAATGCCGATCGGCGGAATCGAACCGCCGCAAGACCACGATCGGTAACCGTCGACCGAATTGGTCGATATGAGTGGTGGCGGCGAAACGAAGTTCCCAGAGGGTCGCCCACTCCAGTACTAACCGTAACGCAGGCGAGCTTATCTTCCGTGTTCGGGATGGGTACGGGAGGCTCCTCGCCGCTATGGCCGCCGTAACGCCAATCAACGGAATCGAACCGTTGCAATGCCAGTATCGGTTGGTGTGTCCAAGACCGTGTGTACGTGTAGTCCAGTTTACGTCCGGACCCGTTCTCGCGTCACGGATCCAATGCGATGTAATGTATGAATGTGTGGCTTGGCCAGTTAGTGCTCGCGGGCTCAACACCTCGTTGCCTTGGTGCGTACACCCCGAGTCTATCGATCTCGTCTTCTACGAGTGGCCTCAATGGTATCTCTTTTCCAGGTGGGTTTCGAGCTTAGATGCGTTCAGCTCTTACCCCGTGGTGCGTCGCTGCCCAGCACGTGCCCTTTCGGACAGCTGGTACACGAGTGGCACCCATTCGTAGTTCCTCTCGTACTATACGAACGTTCCCGTCAGATACCGTAACACCCCCAATAGATAGCAGCCGACCTGTCTCACGACGGTCTAAACCCAGCTCACGACCTCCTTTAATAGGCGAACAACCTCACCCTTGCCCGCTTCTGCACGGGCAGGATGGAGGGAACCGACATCGAGGTAGCAAGCCACCCGGTCGATATGTGCTCTTGCGGGTGACGACTCTGTTATCCCTAAGGTAGCTTTTCTGTCAGCAATTGGCCGCATCAAGCAGCCTAATTGGTTCGCTAGACCACGCTTTCGCGTCAGCGTCCGTCGTTGTGCCGGACACTGTCAGACTTCCTTTTGCTCTTGCGCTCTTCCCCGAGTCTCCGACTCGGGTGAGGAAATCTTGGGGCGCGCCCGATATCTTTTCAGGCGCGTACCGCCCCAGTCAAACTGCCCGGCTACCAGTGTCCTCCGCCAGGAGTGAGAGTCGCAGTCACCATCGGGTAGTATTTCAATGTTGGCTCGGTGGCCCGCTAGCGCGGGTACCTGTGTACTGCCTCCTACCTATGCTGCACAATGGCGACCACGTCTCAGTGACAGCCTGCAGTAAAGCTCTATAGGGTCTTCGCTTCCCCTTGGGGGTCTCCAGACTCCGCACTGGAACGTACAGTTCACCGGGCCCAACGTTGGGACAGTGACGCTCTCGTTGATCCATTCATGCAAGCCGCTACTGAAGCGGCAAGGTACTACGCTACCTTAAGAGGGTCATAGTTACCCCCGCCGTTAACAGGTCCTTCGTCCCCTTGTACGGGGTGTTCAGATACCTGCACTGGGCAGGATTCAGTGACCGTACGAGTCCTTGCGGATTTGCGGTCACCTATGTTGTTACTAGACAGTCGGAGCGTCCGAGTCACTGCGACCTGCCTCTTCGCGAGGCAGGCATCCCTTATTGCGAACGTACGGGACTAACTTGCCGAATTCCCTAACGTCGGTTGATCCCGACAGACCTTGGCTTTCGCCGCCATGAGTACCTGTGTCGGATCTCGGTACGGACAGTGTGCTCGCCTTTTCACGGGCTCTAGGTTGGCCTGACTTGCGCGATCCAGCCATTCGTTCGCTTCGTGCCATTACGGCTTCCACGAATTTCGACTGTTCGACTGGGCGAAAGCCCAGCTCAGGCGGCCCCAAAGCGTCGGCTTTGAGTGCACACTGGCATAGGAATATTAACCTATTTCCCTGTTGTCAGCTTCGACTTACGGGCTGACTTAGGACCGGCTAACCCTCAGCTGATCAGCATTGCTGAGGAACCCTTACTCGTTCGGCCGTCGGGGTTCTAACCCGACTAACGCTGCTACTATGACCAGGATTTTCGTTACTGAACGGTCCACACGAAACCTCTTCCGTGCTTCCACCCGAACAGAACGCCAACCTACGAGATCACCTTGTGAAAGGTGCTGCTAGGTCTCGGTGGTAGACTTGAGCCCCGATCATTTTGGGCGCCTCAAACCTCGGCCGGTAAGCTGTTACGCTTTTCTTAGAGGGTAGCTGCTTCTAAGCTCACCTCCCGGCTGTCTAGGGCTTGAGACCACCTTCGATCGCACTTAGTCTACACTTGGGGACCTTAACCCAGCTCTGGGTTGTCTCCCTCACGGTACACAGGCTTACCCCGTGCACCGGACTCCCTGCGTCGAGCGGCGTTTGTAGGTTCGGAGTTGGACAGGGGGGCGCACTCCTCTCGGAGTGCGGTCCCCCAATCCGTCGCTCTACCCCACAAACTACCTCGGCAGAGGTCATGCTTCGACATGTTTCGGTTGGAACCAGCTGTTTCCGGACTCGATGGGCCTTTCACCCCTAGACGTAGGTCACGAGAGGGTATTGTAGGACACCAACTCTAACAGACTTCCACGTGCCTTTCGGCACGCTTCATCTTGCCCACGCCTAGATCGTCCGGTTTCGGGTCGTGCCCGTTTGACTCCCCGCGCTTGAACACGGCGGCCCTCGTGCAAAGCACTGCGGCCATGTCGGTTTCCCTTCGCCTTCCTCGATAATCGAGTTAGACTCGTCAAACAGGCACACTCCCTGGTTCGTTTTTCAAAACGTACGACAGAACACCGGCTTCCCAAACTTCCTACTACAGGTTCGCACCTGATTCGTTTTGTCCGGGACCTTGTGTGCCCTGTCGCTCCATCGCCAACTGATTTCACGCCCTATTGCACCTCCCTTCGTGGGGTGCTTTTCAGCGTTCGCTCACGCTACTTGTTCGCTATCGGTCTTGAGGAGTGTTTAGTCTTCGCGGTCGATGCCCGCGATATTCACGAGGGATATCCAACCCCCGATACTCTGGGACTGACGCACAGCATACTTGTCAACGGTACGGGACTGTCACCCTGTATCGTGCTCTATTCCAAGAGACTTCGCCTCGCCGTTCTGCTGCTGAGAGTCAGCCCGAACACCACATTGCCCGTAAGGGCTTCGGTTTGGACTGTGTCGCGTTTATTCGCCATTACTAACGACATCGCGTTTGCTTTCTTTTCCTGTCGATACTAAGATGTTTCAATTCTCGACGTTCCCCATTGCGCGAAGCAATTGCGGTGGGGATTCCCATTCGGAGATCCTGAGTTCTTCGCCTCCGTGCGGCTCCCTCAGGCTTATCGCAGCTTGGCACGTCCTTCATCAGCTCTCAAGCCGAGCGATCCACCAGCTGGCACAGTAGCCACGTTCATCGGATCGGCGATCGCACAGAGTGCGATCACGTAGTGACCCGGGAACGGGTCCAGTGGACGCCTGGACTACACGTACACACGGTCTCATTTGCACGCCGGTAGACGGCCGGCCTGCATTAACCCTTCCCACCCGCGTTTACACGGGGTGGTGCATCGGTTCGTTGTTCGGATTAGATCGAAGTTCCGTCTCCCACTTAAGGGACACGGTTCGATCGTCCTCCGAGACATGGACCCACAGGGATTCGAACCCTGGGCATCCTCCTTGCAAAGGAGGCACTCTACCACTGAGCTATGGGCCCACGTCCGCCCACAAGGGGCGGACAGGGAGTGACACGTTAGCCTTGGTAGTTCAAAGGTGCCCGATCGGCCAGACGTTGGTCGATCGAACGTGAACTGCAAAGGTGGGCCAGGCGCGGCGGCCTGGTCCCGGTCTGTGGAGGTGATCCAGCCGCAGATTCCCCTACGGCTACCTTGTTACGACTTAAGCCCCCTTGCGGAGCCCAGATTCGACCGACGTTGCGTCGGCCTCATCCGGACCCCACTCGGGTGCTTTGACGGGCGGTGTGTGCAAGGAGCAGGGACGTATTCACCGCGCCCTTCTGAGGCGCGATTACTACCGAATCCAGCTTCATGAGGGCGAGTTTCAGCCCTCAATCCGAACTACGACCGAGTTTCGGAGATTAGCGTCCTCTTTCGGGGTTGCATCCCACTGTCTCGGCCATTGTAGCCCGCGTGTCGCCCAGCACATTCGGGGCATACTGACCTACCGTTGCCCGTTCCTTCCTCCAGTTTGGCACTGGCAGTCCTCCTAATGTACCCAACCACCGCAAGGGTGTTGCTGGCAATTAGGAGTGCGGGTCTCGCTCGTTGCCTGACTTAACAGGACGCCTCACGGTACGAGCTGACGGCGGCCATGCACCTCCTCTCAATGGCTCCAGTAAGGTCATCAACCTGACTTTCACTGCACATTGTCGATGCTGGTGAGATGTCCGGCGTTGAGTCCAATTAAACCGCAGGCTCCTCCGGTTGTAGTGCTCCCCCGCCAATTCCTTTAAGTTTCATCCTTGCGGACGTACTTCCCAGGCGGTCTGCTTCACGGCTTCCCTACGGCACAGCACAGGCTCGTAGCCTGTGCCACACCTAGCAGACATCGTTTACAGCTCGGACTACCCGGGTATCTAATCCGGTTCGTGACCCGAGCTTTCGTCCCTCACCGTCGGATCCGTCTTCCAGAGGCGCTTTCGCCACCGGTGGTCCGTCCAGGATTACGGGATTTCACTCCTACCCCGGACGTACCCCTCTGGTCTTCCGGTCCCAAGCCACGCAGTTTCCACCGGACGCCCGCGCGTTAAGCGCGCGGATTTCCCGATAGACTTGCGTGGCCAGCTACGGACGCTTTAGGCCCAATAATAGCGGTCATCACTCGTGCTGCCGGTATTACCGCGGCGGCTGGCACCGGTCTTGCCCAGCACTTATTCTACGACCACCTTACGGTCGTGAAAAGCGAGGACTATATGCCCTCGCACTCGGAGTCCCCTTATCGCACTCGCGTGCAGTGTAAAGGTTTCGCGCCTGCTGCGCCCCGTAGGGCCCGGTATCTTGTCTCAGATACCGTCTCCGGGCTCTTGCTCTCACAACCCGTACCGATTATGGGCACGGTGGGCCGTTACCCCACCGTCTACCTAATCGGCCGCAGCCACATCCTATGGCGCCGTAACGTTTCGCGTTCGTGCCACTCCAGGCGATGAACGCTATTCCACATTAGCCTCAGTTTCCCGAGGTTATTTGGATCCATAGGGTAGTTTGGCCACGTGTTACTGAGCTATCTGCTACGAGTCTAAACTCGTGCAACTAGCATGGCTAAATCGGACTCCAATAGCAATGACCTCCGGCAGGATCAACCGGAATGCTATCTGTACTCTCCCGTGGTGGGAGAGGGTCTGTTGGCGGTGAATGTTGGTACACACTCACACAATGGTCCACGTTCGATGACACACGGATCGTCGACCGATCGAGCGTCACCGAACTACCAAGGCTAACATCAGATCCCATCTGTACGGCGGACCGCAGGGGTGGAATCCTCATCTCGTGCGGATGTATTCGTAGGTCGTCTGGGGTACATAACCCCTTCGGACTGAACCCATCCAAAGCAGCGGAGTGCACCACGCACGCCGCCTCTTTCTTCGTATATAATCACAATCGCTGGTTACTACTTAAGGCCTACGAACCATAGGTCCAGAGATAGATAGTAACACACACCGAGCGAACGACTTACTGTTCCACCGATACCGACGTTGGCTGGATCGCTATCGGATAGCTGGCCGGTTGATAAACACAATTGAGGTACTGCAGTCGAATCGAGAACACTGTGTCGGATCGAGTGATGGTCCGGTTCGTCTGTTTCATACCAGTCGCTAGCGGTCAAATGGCCCTGCAAGTGGAACGTTTCTCGAAAAGGGAAATTACCTTCCGTGGGCCCTGACGGGACTGGACTCTGCGGTTACTGCTACGTTCGTGATCTCGTGGAACATGGTTACAAATCCGGAAGGTAATCGCGGCGCTGTTCTGCCTTCTCACGGGCGTTTCGGCGGTCATAGTGCCGGTCAAGGATGTCGTCACTTGCGTCGAGACGATCACCGACAACACGGCGCGGGACATCCTCGCGGCGGTACGCGGTTACCCGGCCGCTTCGGACATCGTGGGGCGACCTCGAGGACGGACACGTGCTCGCCTTCGCGGAGTACGTTGCCTCGCATTCCTCCGGGTCACGATCGTGCGGGCACTCGGCACCGCGCCAGCACGGACGGGTGAGTCCGTACATCGTATCGCGAATCGTCGAGACAGTCGGCCGGCCCGATCTCGTCGTCAGCAACGGCGCTCGACCGTGGTCGTCGGTCACGTTATCCCGCGGTCCGTCGACATAGTCCTGGAGGACGCCGGCGACATGACCGCTGATACTGTTCCACCGCTCGCCCTTCTCGCCTTTCTTGAGCGGTGTGTCGGTCTCGGGCCGATGGACGAACTGCAGACCGGGCGACTCACCTTCGAACTCACAGTCGCGGAGATCGACCCCTCAGATACCTCCCGCACGCGCGCCCGTGTGCCAGAGCAGCAGTAACGTGACGTGTTTTCTCGAGGCGTACTCGTACCGCTGGAGGTAGTCGAGAATCTCGACGGCTCGGTCGGGCTCGAGCGTGGTGTCGCTCACGCCCTCGCTGGCCGAAACCGTCGGGAGCGGAACCTTGCTGAAAAGATCCTCCGGAACAGCGTCGATATCGGAACAGAACCGGAGGAATGCCCGGAGGGTCGCGAGTTGCCCACGGAGGGTGATCGTCGTCACTTCCTCGCGGCCCTCGCCGTTCCCTTCCCGTCGCCAGACGCGGTAGGCGTAGAGATCGCGTCCCGTGATCTCGTTCAGGTTGTCGATGCCTTCCTCGGCGCACCACTGCGTGAACGCTTCGAGACGGTAGACGTGCGACGGAAGCGTTTGGTCGCTCAGTTCGTCCCGCCGACCTTCGATATACATCTCGACGGCTTGCTCGGGGGAGATCGGCTCGAGATCGTCACTCATCCCGATCGCCTCCGTTCCAGTTCTCCGGACTGCCCCACCGGAACTCGGGGCCGTCGTCCTCGAGCTGGTCACGCTCGAACAGGCGATCGTGAATCCACGTCTGGAGTGCGGGGCCGGACCGATCGTGCGGCGGATGGTCCGGCATGTGATGCTCGTCGACGCGAGCCGAGAGATCATCGAGACAGGCGGTCATCTCACAGAGGACCGCGTTCTGGTACCGCATCTCCGTCGCGATCGCTTCCATCGCCGCCGTCTGTCGCTCGGCCGCGTCGGCCTGGCGCTCGAGCGCCTCGAGCTGTGCCTCCAAGGCGAGGAACTCGTCACTCCCCATCGTGATCACCATCCCCAGAACCGTCGGTCGCGGCAATCTCGAGTTCACACGCGTCCGCGAGTCGCTCGAGGCGCTGGCGGAGCAGCCCGCGCCCATCGTCGGTGAGGGCGTATTGGTTCGTCCGCTTGTCGAGCGTGGACTTCTCGACGAGCCCGCGCTCGACGAGCGTATCGAGGTTCGGGTACAGCCGCCCGTGATTCACGTCGCCGTACTGGGGCTCGAGCCGGTGTTTGATCGCGAGCCCGTAACAGGTCTCATCGGCGCGCTCGAGAAGAGCGATTGACTCCAGGGCGTCGCGCTGGAATCCAGTGAGATTTCCCCACGTCGTGCCGCCGTCGGCCACGAGTCGCTGGTCAGAAAGGGTCGATGCGTCTGTCGTGTCGGGGCTTTCAAGGCCCTACGAAGTGTCGTCGTACATGGCTTGCGTACCACATCTACGCGAGCCGCGCGGACCCGGTGTCACCAGCACCGGCCCGCATTTTCCGAACGAACCCAACGGACAGTCGGGTCCACGTGAAACTCGCGTTATCGAACCAATCACTACTCTATGGTAATAAAACCATTCACTGAACAGTTTCACTTTTGAGTGTGATAGGAAGAGGGAACAACGCACACCGAGGCATGTAAAGGATAAGTCCTCGATTCGCCAGTAATGAGATACCGGGGGGAGTGGATGCAGTTGCCAACCGATGACTACATCCTTGAGGCTCTCAACTCCGGGCTCGGACTCACTCCCGCAGTAATTGCTTGGAACATCGATAAAGGAAGAACGACAGTCCAAAAGCGACTCAACCCGCTCGCTTCTGCAGGGCTTATCGAACGAGTTGACGAGAAGGGTTACTATAGAATCACCGACGACGGTCGTACTTATTTCGAGGGGGATCTCGACGCGGACGACCTCAAGCCGGATACCGAGTGATCGGTGTCCGAGTCTCGTCGGTGCGGAGCGAACGCTTATCAGCGTTTTTCTCCTACGTGGCGGTATATGGCGAGTGCGAAACGACGTGACCGAAACGAGGGCGTCGAGTTCGTCCACGAAGACGACGGGAGTATTACCGCCGTCGACCTCGAGACCGGCGTTGCATCGTTCGGCGACTCCAAGGCCGAAGCGCTGTTGATGCTTGCAGAAGCCCTCGAACTCCACGAGGACGGCGGTGAGCCGGTCACAGACGCGGATCTCGAAGAGTGGGGCCTCGATCCCGACGCGCGGGGCGACAAGGAACTCCCTGATTTCATGCAATAGATGTCCCGGACGTCGTTTTCCGGCAGGGAGATCGCGAAAGTTCTTCAGGACCACGACTTCCAGCCCGTCGACCGAACGGGCAGTCATCTGAAACTCCGTTACGAGAACCCCGAGACCAACGAGGTTCGAATCGTCACAGTCCCGATGCACTCCGAGGACAAGATCCCGACCGGGACGATGCGGTCGATCGCCGAGCAATGTAGTGTGGAGGACTTCCACGCCTGGTGCGAATGGATCGACAATAACCGGTAGGCTCATTTCTCGACCCCCTCGAGTCCGATCCGTCGGAGTAGCGGCTCGAGCCAGCTGGGAATTTCGTCATCGACACGCTGACCACCTGCGTTCAGCGTCATGATCAGGCCAACAGTCTGATTCTGGATGACAAATACCAAGTGCCGTCCACGCTCAACGCGAACATCGATTCGCTTCTTGTTCTCCGGTGATCCAGTAATCTCGGCGCCGACGGATCTGCCGTCCTCGAGTTTCCTCGTCAATCTAGATTTACTCGATCTCGAATTATCTGTTTGGACAGACGTAGATGAGTTATTGTCATGAATACTGATAAGACAAGAGCGGAGATGAACGGAAAATCGACGAAAACGGCTCTCAAGGCTACTACCAGACAGTAAAGCGCCTCTACCCCGGTGAGCGGAAAACGGCCAGACTGAACGGAAAGCTCAAAACACGGTGACAGCGCAGACTTCCCCCTTCCCACTTCCGTTCGATTCGATTCGATCACTCCGTACTTCTCCTCGAGGTTCACTATATTATATGGTCGAGGTCACTCATTGTACGAGACGGATGAGGTAATCGCGATCGTGTACTCATCGAACGCAATACACGGTGCTATTGGACGTTTGGGGACTCCCCTGTACGTTTTCGGGAGTGATTCAAGGGTCGTCTGGATCGAATCGGACCGGTCGCTTTCCAGTGGCATCCCTAACGTCTCTGAGGAGCCTGGCCACTCGTCCGGTGGTGTTTCTTTTAGTTCTTCGCGGATGAGTTTGAGGAGGGTGGTGTCCCGGAGGGAATCCTCGTCAGGGGACAGACAGCCACCTGTTTCCGGGTCATCGTCCACGCGATGGAGGTGTATCTCGAGTATCCCGTCCTCGTCATCCTTACGTTCGCCGGCCGCAACGTGCTTATCATCCTTACGTTCGCCGGCCGCAACGTCTTTATCATCGTCGGTAGTCTCGCTCTCAGAGGCACCAGAGTCTGTCTCGAGGCATCCCGAAACTGGCAGTAGGGCCAGCAAATAGAGCATGCGACGTTTATCGAGTTTCGGGTCTGGCTGTTCTGCCGGCATCAGGTCACCTGAACGTTGAGTTTGTCTTCAATGTCACCAATATATATGCCTTCCCCGACGTTGATCTCGGGTTTCGATCCGTTTGCTCGAGCGGATTGAGGATGAGGAGGATGTGGCAGGCCCGGCAACTCGTGAGTCCTCGTATCCCCATGTTGATGTATTCCAGCAATGAGCAGGTCATCGGAGTCGTCGTCCTCAATGAGGTACGGTCCTCCAGAGTTTCCGCCACCATCCTCGTTGGGCCGTGATAGTACGATTTCGTCACCGTCGGAGTCCTCATTCACTTCGTATAATTCACGCCTGCAGCGACCGGTCCGAGCTCCTTGTTGGATGAACTCCTTATCAGCCTCAAAGTCACGTAGTCGATCCCGGCCGAGAATTGACCCTAGCTTATACTGTCGATCTGCGCCGTTGGTGCCCTGCTCGGCCAATTTGGAAAACGGGTAGTACTCGTCGTTGTCAAGTTCAATGTACATCATGTCCTCCGGGTAGCCGACCGAGTCCTGCCTCTGGTAATTTCGTATGGAACGAACTGTTCCGATCGGTTCGTTGTGCGGTTGTGCGACCTTCCGACCAAGCCCAGCGTTCGGATCATCATCATCTTCATCGTATGCGGAGTGCGCCGTCGATACGAATCCAAACGAGTTATGTTGTTTGCTGTACACTCGTGCGCCCAGCGTCGAGACACCATTCCAACTGCCGCTCCGTTCCACGCTCATATAAGTCCCGGATGGGATCCGGGTCGTTGCGCTCTCAATTCGATACTGGCGTTCGTAGAAATCACAGCAATCGTTATGTGATTTACAGTCATCCTCGGGAGACGAATTCCCGACTGCGTACTCCACGGGCACCTCCTCGACGGCAAACCGAGAGGCATCTTGGACCTGGCTAGCTTCGACGACGGCCGATTCGCTGTTTCCGTCCGGCTGCCCGTAGAGGGTATCTGGGAGGACGCCTTTGAGTTGTTCGACCGCATCGACGGAGGATGACAATACGGAGTGTCGGTTCGGATCACCAGACTGGTCGACAGTGACTCGTACCGTGTACTTCGTCGATTGACCTCGCGTCGTCAACCCCACACCGGTTTTGATCCGCTCCGGTCTATCGAGCTCGCGATCGATTTTCCGCCGAGCTCGGTTGGCTGCATCGTACGCTGACTTCATCCGGACCCATCGATCACGTGACACAGTGTAATACTTGACTTCCCGTTCGACCGGCTCGTTTGGGAATGGGGGTTCCTTGTACCGTTTGGGGTTTTCTGCCCTGAGTGAATGAACCATCGGAACCTCGTCTGTTGGATCACCGGTCAACTTCTGCAACCGCTCCTGTGTCATCCCCTGAACGGCCTGTGATGACAGGCCGAGTGCTGCAAGCGTTTCGATAAACCGCCGTCGACCCATTCGACCCAATTGGTTGATCTTTCAACCATTGTAACCAAATAACCTCACCAATTTATTGAAGAACTTTTTCATATATCCATGAGTTATAAGTTAAAGTTAGACACTAACAACGCCTCTACTCCAGTGAGCAGCAAACGGCCAGAATAAACGAAAAGCTCAAAACTCGGGGACGGCGTAGACCTTTCCCTTTCCGTTTCCGTTCGGTTCGATCAGCCCATATTTTTCCTCAAGGTTCGCAAGGTACCGCCGTCGAGTGCTTTTTGCCTTCGGATTCTACGCTCGTTGCTCGTAGGCATCATGCAACTCCGTACTGGGAACCCCGCCCGAGGCCTCAATAATATCGTAGAGCAACCGTTTGTGGGTCCCAAGATCCTCGACTCGCTCGAGATGGATCTCCTCAAGCGCTGCCGAACGAACTTCGTTGACGACATCAGTTGTGATCTGCGATCGGTCGTTATCCCTCGAGACGGACCGTGCCACACTCCAGAGGATTCCAAGGTGGTCTCGAAGTGGAAAACGTGCGGTTCGACCCATTCAGGGCCCGCTGTGCAGCCGAATCGGAATCGGCTACGCTTCGGGTTTGTTGCGAATGGGCCCTGACGGATTCGAACCATCGACCACTCGGTGTCTCACACGACCTCACACAGTCAGGTCGCGTTATGAGCCGAGCGCTCTAACCAGACTGAGCTAAGGGCCCTTGCGCTTGAAGGAAACCGTGGAATATAGTTAACCCTTACTCTCTGTCGCGCTCGAGTCGCTCAACTCGAGCGATCGCACCGCGGGGTGACGGAGCAGGTAGCCGGAGTCGGTGGTGAGGCTGCACTTCGACGCGCGCGGTGCGAGCCGGGAAGCGGTGAATCACTGTCGGTGGCAGCGGAAAGGAGCGAATCGAGACCGAGACGAGGGCTGAATCAACGGCCGTCGCGGCTGGGAGCGTCCCTCAGTAACTCGCAGCGGTCGTCCCGTGAGTCCGATTCCGGATACGCGAGCCCGATCGCTGCCGCGAGGAGTCGCTTCGTGTACGCGCGCTCGGGATTTGTACAACTCTGCGGTACCCGACTCCACGAGTCGACCGTCACGTATCACGGCGATGCGATCGGCGAGGTGGCGGACAAGGCCGAGATCGTGGCTGACGAGGACGAACGCACAGTCAAATCGCGCCCGGAGGTCGAGAAGCAGGTTTCACACCTGCGCACGAACGGGAACGTCGAGCGCGGCCGTCGGTTCGTCGAGGACGATCAGCGACGGCTCGATGCGCGATCGCACGCGCAAGCGCGACCCGCTCGGCCCACGGAGAGTTGGTGAGGGCGGCACTGGGCGTGGCGCTCGTCGAGTCCGACGAGGGAGAGGAGCGACTCGATCCGTTGGCGTCGCCGCTTCCGACGCGCTCCGATTGTAAAGGTGTACTTGGACAAGTAAAATATTATTTTGAGATTAGTTCGGATCGGTGACACGCGCTGCTCGGCATCGATCGAGCGTGTGACGGCGCGGACGGCTACTACCCGCCACGGCCAAAATGGGGGACGGGACGGTCGTTCAGTCTTCGATCCCGTACTCGACCAGCGACTGATCGGTCCCGCCCGTGCGATGTCGCGTCGCTAACCCGGCGAGATGTGGGGCTTCGGGAACGATCAGTTCCTTACAGGCGGTTTCGCAGGCGCTTTGGCTACCCGGGAGACAGAAGACCGGCGTCTCGACCGCGAGTCCGGCCGTCGCACGCGAAGCCATCGCTCGAGTACCGACCTCGTCCCACGAGAGGGACCGGAACAGTTCGCCAAAGCCCGGCAGTTCGCGCTCGAACAGGGACGAGACCGCCTCCGGCGAGACGTCGTCGGCGGTGACCCCTGTCCCGCCGGTGGTACAGACTACGTCGATGTCCCGACGTGCGACCAGTCCGCGGACCGCGGTCCGGATCGCCGAGTAGTCGTCCCGGACCAGCAATCGCTCTCGAACCTCGTGGCCCGCGGCCTCGAAACAGTCACGGATGGTATCTCCACCCGGATCGGCCGGGTTCTCGTCGCCCGCCCGCGAACTCGAGACCGTGACGATCCCGACGTACAGCGGATCGATGATGTCGTGGCCGTGGTCGTCGGTACTCCGTCGGTCGTCAGTATCGCTAGTCATATATCCATAACGCCGGCGGAGGGGGATAATCTCTCCCCCGATGGCCGCGACGGCCGCGATCGACCGCGGACGGGTTCACTGCTCGATCGGGACGGGAATCCAAGCCGTCGGAACGATCGACGGCCGGTAAATCGGGAAGAAGCGCCGAAGCCAGGACTCGAACCTGGGACAACCTCGTTAACAGCGAGGTGCTCTACCATCTGAGCTACTTCGGCCTATCATCGGATAGTCGGGTGTATTTAATAGGGCTTTCGTTTTCCCCGCATCGGGTTCGATACCCTTTCACGCACTGCTCGAGTACGCACGCCCAATGAGCGAGGAGGACGGCGACGGCGTCGATCACGGTCCCACGAGCAGCCACTGCGGCGACCACACTGGTGGCGAGACCGACGATCGGGACGGTACTCGCGATCTCGAGCAGGTCGTGGCGGCGGTTCGCGATCGAGTCGATCCGGACGAAGACGAACGGACGCGGCTTCGCGACGTCGCCGATCGGCTCATGGAGCGGGCCGAAACGGCGGCGGCGGAACTGTGTGCCGACACCGACGTCCTACAAGTCGGCTCGACCGCCCGCAACACCTGGATCAGCGGCGACCGCGACATCGATATTTTCGTCCGCTTTCCACCGTCGCTCGATCGAGAGACGTTAGCGGACTATGGTCTCGAGGTCGGCCACGCCACCATCCCCGACGGCCACGAGGAGTACGCCGAACATCCCTACGTCAAAGGGACCGTCGAGGGGTTCGAGATCGACGTCGTCCCCTGTTTTCGCCTCGAGTCGGCGAGCGAGATTCGCTCGGCGGTCGACCGAACGCCGTTCCACACCAGGTACCTGCAGCAACGGCTGGACGATGAACTGGCCGCCGACGTTCGGCTCACCAAACAGTTCTTGAAAGGCATCGGTGCCTACGGGAGCGACCTTCGGACGCGGGGCTTTAGCGGCTACCTCACCGAACTGCTCGTCGTCGAGTACGGCGGGTTTCGACCGTTGCTCGCCGCCGTCGCCGACTGGCAGCCACCGGTCGAACTCGATCCCGAAGAGCACGGCCGGGAAACGTTCGACGACCCGCTCGTCGTTATCGACCCGACCGACCCCGATCGCAACGTCGCCGCCGTCTGCGCGTCCGACAACGTCGCCCGGTTCCAACACTACGCCCGGTCGTTCCTCGAGCGTCCCCGAATCGACGTGTTCGAACCCGACGACCCGGAGCCGCTGACCGAAGTCGACCTGCGGGACCACCTCGAGCGCCGCGGGACCACGCCCGTCGCCGTCCGGTTCGAGGCCCCGGACCTCGTCGAAGACCAGCTATACCCGCAGCTACAGAAGTCCCTCGACGGTATCACGACCGGCCTCGACGGCCGCGGGTTCGATGTCTTCCGTGCGACGGCAGTCGCCGACGAGACCGCAGCCGTCCTCGTCGAACTCGCCGTCAGCGAGCGACCCGCCGTCGAGCGCCACGAGGGGCCGCCGGTCCACGTCCGCAACCACGCGGAGGGGTTCTACGACGCCTACGCCGACGATCCCGATGCCTACGGCCCCTTTATCCAGGGCGGCCGCTACGTCACCGAGCGCGACCGGGCGTTCACGACTGCTCGCGAGTTCCTCGAGAGCGACCGGCTCTTCGACGTGGGACTGGGCGCACACGTCGAAACGGCGCTCGAAGACGGCTACGAGGTACTGAGCGGCGACGACATCGTGACGCTGCTCGACGAATTCGGATCGGAGCTCGCCGATTACTTCGCACCGCGTCCCTGAAAACGGCTAGAACTCCTCCGGCGTGGTATCGAGGTCGTGGGCGTCGATAACGTCCTCGAGCGCCGATTCCGCTTTGTCGCCTGGTTCGTCGTCGGGTGCTATCGGTTCCCGCCCGTCGAACGTCTCGTGGACGAGTGCGACGCTGTCCGCGAGGACGTCCAGCCCGTACCCGCCCTCGAGAACGAACGCCAGTGCCGCGTCGGTGTCGGCAGCGAGGGATCGAACGCGGTCACTCAGCAGGGCGTAGGCCTCCGTCGAGAGGCGAATCCGCGAGATCGGATCGTGACGGTGGGCGTCGAAGCCGGCGCTGATCAACAGCAGGTCCGGATCGAAGTCGGTGAGCGCGGCGGTGATCGGTCCCTCGAGTGCGGCCAGATAGTCGCGGTCGTCCGTGCCGGCGGGCATCGGGATGTTCATCGTCGTTCCCTCGCCCTCTCCCGTCCCGGTTTCGTCAACGTCGCCGGTGCCCGGATAGAGCCCCTGTTCGTGAAGCGAGACGAAGAAGACATCGCCCCTGTCGTAGAAGATGTCCTGCGTGCCGTTCCCGTGATGGACGTCCCAGTCGATGATCGCGACCCGGTCGACGTCGTACGCATCGTGGTCGAGGGCGTGCTGAGCCGCGACGGCAACGTTGTCGACGAAGCAAAACCCCATCGCGTTGTCGGAGACGGCGTGGTGTCCCGGCGGCCGGCCGATCGAAAACGGCGTGTCGCGACCGGTCGCACCCTCGAGGGCCGCCTCGGCGGCCCAGCAGGCGAGCCCGGCACTGCGGCGGATCGCCTCCCACGTTTCCTCGACGGCGGTCGTGTCGGGATCCCAACTGCCGCCGCCGTCGGCACAGAACTCCCGGACCGACTCGAGGTAGTCGCGTTCGTGGACGGCCGCCATTCGATCGAGGTCGCAGGGGTCGGCCTCGACGTACTCGACGCCGTGTTTCTTCTTCAGCCGCTCTCGGATCGCCCGTAGCCGGTCCGGCGACTCTGGATGGCGCGAACCGGGGTCGTGTGCGAGACAGAGCTCGCTGTAGCCGAACTGCATCTACTCACTCGAACAACGAGAAGTACGTCTCGATGTCGTCGTCGGTGATCGTTCGCCGGTCGGCGTGGTGTGCGAGGACCGCGGCCGCCTGCGCGACGTTGTCCGCGTAGTCCTCGAGAATGTCGGCCAACGCGACGCGGGCGTCCATCGAAACCCGATATCGATCGTCGATCTCCAGCCTGGCGATGCGATCGACCGGAGCGACCGGCAACTCGAGGGCGTCCTTGTCGACGACCGTCTCGACGCCGAAATCCTGGGCCATGAGCGTCTTGCGGCCGTCGGCCGTGGCCTCCCCGGCGGCGTCGATGGCGAGTTCGCTCCCGTGTTCCTGAATCCGCGTTGCGAGTTCCTTCGACGCGTCGGCACTCACCCGAAGATCGCCCGCGTTCCGACGGATGATCGTATCCACCGGGGCGAACGGGAGTTCGACGTTCATATAATCATAGGCGAAGCTGACTCCCTTAACGCTTTTCCTAGGCGGACGATGAGGTTGCTCGCGACCTCAGAATACGTCGTTTGCTTCGAGATGCCCGTCGCGGACGACCCCGCGGGCGGTTACCTCCTCCCCGAGACCGACGTCGGCGTCGGTCGCGACGCTCATCGTCGTCTCGCCGTCGTCGAGAACGACCGGGCTGCCGGCCTGCACGACGACGCCGGTAAACTCGAGTTCCTCGCCGTCGTCGGGATCGTCCGAGCCGGCAGCCGCGCCGGCGGTGTCGGCCGACTCCGTCGCGTCGGTCCGGCCGGTACCGTCCGCCGCCGTCTCCTCGCCCGAGTCGTCCGTGTCGCCGGCGAAGGCCGACAGACCGGCGTTTTCGTCGGTCGGGTTGCTCGACCCGTCGTCGGCAGTGCCGGAGCCGGACGACTCGGACTCGAGAACCGTGATCGTCGACTGCCAGCCCGCCGAGGCCTCGAGATCGTCCTGCCAGCCGTCCTGAATTTCGACGTCGCCGAGTGCGACCTCGTCCCCCGGCCCCACATCGAGGTCGGCCTTGTCGCCCCAGAGGGCGACGCGGATGTCGTCGGTCGCGTCTTGGACACGGATGTTGCGGACCTGTCCCTCCGAACCGTCATCGCGGTCGAACGTCCGCTTCGGGTCGGCCGACCGGACGACGCCCGCGATGTCGACCACGTGATCGATTTCGACGTCTTCGATCGGCGTGTTCTCGGGAACGTACTCGACCGTCGCGTCGATTTCCTCGACGGCACCGCGGTTGCCGACGTGGAGTTCGAGGCTGCCGTCGCGGTCCTTGACGTAGCCGTCGATCACCTCGACGGTGGTCCCGGCCTCGAGCTCCGTGGCGAGGTCCGCTTGCTCGTCCCAGAGCGTGACGCGAACGCGGCCGGTCGAATCCCCGAGGACGAGGTTCGAGACTTTCCCCTCGGAGCCGTCGTCGCGGTCGAACGTGCGGACGCTGTCGGTATCTAGAAGCACGCCGACGAGGTTGACGTTCGAGAGGCCAAGCGAGAGGTCCTCGACGGTGTACGTATCGGAGACCTGCACGTCGATTTCGGTATCCGGGTCCGGTTCGACGTTATCCACGCTGATCTCGACGCCGGAAAAGCCCTCCTTCGGGCGGCCCGCGATCCGCAGGACCTGTCCCTCCTCGAGTTCGTCGATGGCTGCTTCGGCGTGGTCGTCCCAGAAGGCCGCTCGAACGGAGCCGGTCTCGTCCGCGACCTCGACGTTGACGACCTGCCCGTCCTCGTCTTCGCCGTCGCGCTCGAAGGTCCGTTTCTCGCCGATCGAGAGCACTTTCGCGACGAACTTCGCCTCTTCCATCCCGGGTTCGATATCGGCGATGCCGCCGACCTCGCTCTCGCCGACTTCGTGAGCGACGAGCATCGCCGCCGTCTCCTCGTCCGCGAGTCCACCCATCTGCTCGACTTTCGCCTCGACGGCCTCGCGAAACTCCTCGAGAGAAACGTCGGCCTCGAGGTCCTCATATACGCCCTCGATGTCGCTCATTCTATGCTCGTGCATGGTCAGCCCGCGCATAAGCGTTATCCATTGGGTGTCCCAGCACCCGGTCGTGATCGGCCGACAGGAGCCGTATGCGTGCCGTGTTGGCTCGGTTCAGCCCTGCGGAGATTGACCGTCTCGGCAGCGCTTCGGCGGGGAACGAGCGGAAAGTCATACGCCACGCTGGCCGCCTCATCGTATATAAACGTCCGGCGGCGATCGGTATGCTCCTCGCCTTCCGGGCGCGATCATCGCGGTCCCGATTCTCGTCGACTCGTCGCATATGCCGGTTCGGAGCCCCTCCATCGAATCCGTTCCACGCACTCGGCACTCGGACCGCGTGTCACGTCGCTCGAGCCAGGCCCCGACACTCGAACCACGGACCTGTCGGGGAGTTGCACCGAACCCCCGTGCCGGCGGGCGTCTTTCGAAAGGGCTTTAATGTTCACCGGGGTATGAAGAGATGAGTCCTGATAGGGTAGTGGACTATCCTCTTGGCTTGCGGAGCCAGGGACCGGAGTTCAAATCTCCGTCAGGACGCTCACTTATCGCGGGCGCTTCGCATTGCTCAGCGCCCGCTCTTGGGTTCGGTCCTGACGTGCCCAACGCTCGCTAGCGCTCGCGTTGGACTCCGTCAGGACGCATCTACCGACACCAGACCGAGAGCGATGCGTGGCGCATTAGCGCCACGGAAAGCAAACAGCGAAGCCGTGAGCAGCGAGCGGCTGATGTCGATGAAACTTGTCCGCGGAAATTGGCGAATCAACTCGAGCGAACCGTCCGATAGCCGTCGACGGCTTCAGTCAGGACGTAGCCGACGATCGTCACGCCGATAACGGCCCGTCCGATCGTCCTGAGTTCGATCGTTGCGATGGTCTGCTCACCGGTAACGGCGAGTACAGCACCTGTGACGAGGAGGATGATGAGAACCGCGAGATATCGCCATCGTGCGGACGGTGGCACGTCGCTGCCCTCGTTTCGGAGCGCGAGGTACAGATGGCCGCCGCCGAGTGCGATCCCGTAGAATACGAGCACCATTGCGATTTCCACCATGTCTGAGTTGAAACCGAGGACATACGCCACAAAACCAGCCACGGGTACCCCCACGAACGCCAGCAGTATGGCCCCGAGATAGACGACGACTTCGCGGCTGTTCATATCAGAACGAAGCGTGACAGCGAATAAATAACTTCTGTCGGAGTTTCTGCGAGGATAGCGACCGCTCGAGGGCGAAAACTGGGTGAGAGGAGTAAGCCCCCTTCTGTTCGACCCGGCATTCGGCTGAGCGTCCGCGCCGTCCGCGGCGAAGCCGCGGTGCGTTCGGGCTACCACGGCGCGGACTTGCACCGGTGAGGGTTCGCCGTTCCATCGATCCTCGGCCGTCCGTGTGCGGTCGGTCGTGACAGTGCGTGCGACGGCTCGCGCCATCTCACGGCTCGCGGTTCTCGTGCTCGAGGCACGCCGAACCGCGTCCACGACCTGTGGGTTCGAACCACAGCTCCGCGACCGCCATCCTCTGCGGGTCAACTCCCCTTCCTCTCGGTCGGGTTCGCGCGCATCATCGGTCGGGCCGAGACGTGTCGTTTCTGTTCCAGAGCCAGCGGTCTCCCGCTCCGGGCTTGCGCCCGGTCACCTGCCCGAACAGGTGGGGGGACTTTCCTCGCATGCGTGATACATCCTGATGGGACGAATCACGTGTCGCCTGACACGACTCGAGGAGTCGCGCCGGGCTGTGGTGATGCCGACGTTACCGGTGGCACCATCGCGGCAGCCAGGCTCTCTCTCCCGGTCTTCGTAGGGGCCTCTGTGGAATAAGTTCCTCGGTCGTCCGTCCAAAGTTATTTACCGAATATTAGTTTTGGGATGGACACCACATGAGTAAACATACCAAGGGGAGAAACGGCACGGAAAGCGATACTCGTTCGAACGAGCCGACGCGCCGACGGCTACTCCGAGCGACATCGACTGTGGCAGCCAGTGTGACCGGACTGACCGCGATCAGTACCTCGGCGGTTGGTGGCGAACTCAAGGACTGTACGAACTGGCCGACTGCACCGGTGGAGTTCCCCACGGTTGATCTGACACAGGAGGTCCCCCGTGTCGGGGGGCCAAGCGCGGACGAATTCTGTCTGTTCGTTCACGGCTGGAAAGGGAGAGCCCGAAGCGACGACCAGACGTACGCGCTCGGGCAGGCGCTTCAGAACGCAGGCTACCGCGCGCCGGTGATCGCCGCGTCGTGGGCCTCGGATACACTGAACTTCTGGGCAGCGGAAGACAGGGCGGACGACGCCGGCGTCCGGCTGGGTCGATGGTTCCGCGAGGAGTTCCAACGGGACTCGGGGACGACGATTCGCGTCGTCGGTCACTCGCTGGGAGCCCGCGTGATATTCGGGGCCCTCGCCGAACTCGATGGTGACGTCGTCCTCGATACCGTCGCGCTGCTCGGGGCTGCTATCGAGGACGATTCGGTCTGTGACAGTGGCCGATACGCCGCCGGAATTCGAACGTCCGCCACGGCAGTGTATAGTTACCGCTCCGAGGACGACGGGACAATCTGTACGATTTACGACGTGACCACGATCGAGGACGGACTGGGCTGTAGCGGTGCGGACTGCGGGGGCTGGTGGGACGACGGCTCGACGCCGAGCAACTACCGCGATGTCGACGTCACGGGGTCTGTGCCCGGGCACTGTACGTACTTCGAGCCGGATCGACCGATCGGCTGTATGGACCGGGTAGTCAGCGACTTTCGCTGATCGACCCGCACTCGGGAGTCGACCGTCCGCATCCAATTCTCGGGCTCACGGCTGGCGAATGTATCGCCCGTTTCGCGTGGTTCCGTCGTCCCGAGACGAATGGAAGCGTTTTAGGACGACTATCCCCTTGTCCATCTGTATGTCCCAGCGACAGGGCGCTGACCTCTCCTACGAAGACGGGGCTCGCGCGGTCGAACTCGCGCGCGAATCCGTCGAATCTTACGTACAACACGGGCAACGAGAACAACCGGGTAGCATGCGCGAAGCCTTCTACGAGCGAACCGGGGCGTTCGTCCGCCTCGAGTCGACCCGCGGTCGGGGGAGCCTACGGGGCTGTGCAGGTGGCTACCGCTCGGACGACCAACTCGGCCACGTCATCGTCGACGCGGCGATCGAGGCCGCCAGCGAGGACTCCTGTGGCTCGGAAGTGAGCCCGTCGGAACTGCCGAACCTCACGGTCTCGGTCTGTACCGTCAAGAACGTCCTCCTGACGGACGATCCGCTGGCCGACCTCGAGCTCGGTACCCACGGCGTCGCCATCGACGGTGGCGAGGGTGGCTGGCTCTACCCGACGGTACCGGTCCAAAACGACTGGAGCGCGCGTGAATACCTCGATCGAACCTGCCGGAAAGCGAAACTCGCGCCGGGGGCCTGGCAGGACGACGACATCGTCGTGACCCTGTTCGAGGGGCAGGTGTTCCGCGAACGCGACGCCGACGGGAGCATCGAGGAAGTATAGGAGTACCCGACGGCCGTCGATCGACGGTCGCCAAACGACGAGCGGCGCGATTTCTACCAGAGACACTGATTCAGTCGCCCGATCGTGACGGTCGATTCAGATCGGCGAGTTTGACCTCGAGCAGATCGTTCAGGGCCGCGAACACGTAGTGGACGGAAACCCAGAGGGCGATCAGGTCGACGACGAGGACGAGCGGTACCGACAGGGCGGACGGCCACGGGAGCAGGACCCAGGTACAGAATCCGGCGACCGCGAAGACGAGGACGAGACGGATCGCCAGCTGCGTGGCGATTTCGGAGTGACCGTCGTCGGACCGCGTCTGCACGCTCATTACGCGGCTATTCGTTCCGACGATAAAAAAGTTCAACGGTCCGATGGTTGTTCGCGGCCCGTCGACGGGCCGCCGACCGGACGCCGTCGGACTACGCCGTCGATCCGTCGAACCCGACCGCGCTGGCGTCCTCGAGACAGCGCTCGGTCGCGTCCTCGAGCGCGACCGTGCGGACGATTTCGCCGTCGCGGACGAGTGGCTCGAGCAGGGAGTCGCCCTCCTCGGGTCCGTCGCCATCGGCGAGCGCGACGTGGTGACCGCCCGCGGGCGTTCGATAGACATCCTTGACCCCCGATAGTTTGCCGCGTTTGGAGATCGGTTCGCCCTCGATTTCGACGATATCGAGGCTGAAGTCCACCGAGTCGGCACCGGTGATGTGGCTCCCGACGCCGAATCCGTCGGCAACGTCGCGCAGGGCACGGATCGAGTCGGGTCCGATCCCGCCGCTACAGAAGATATCGACGTCCTCGCGGCCTCGAGCGTCGAGTTCCCAGCGGACCTCGCGGATGATATGACGGAAGTCCCCTCGTCGAGACCCGGTGGTGTCGATCCGGACCCCGTCCAAGTCGTCACCGAGCGTCTCGGCTGCGAGCAGGCTTTCGCTTTTCTCGTCCCAGAAGGTATCGACCAGCGCGATTCGGGGCACGTCCTCGTCGACGGCCTCGTCGAACGCCGTCCACGCGTCGGCCTGATTGCCCTCGCCGAAACAAAACATGAGCGCGTGGGGCATCGTCCCGCCCGCTTCTCGATCGAGTATTTCGCCCGCCGCGACGTGGGAGAACCCGTCCAGCCCGGCCAGCAGCGACGCTCGTTCGACCGTCGAGGCGATCGTGGGATGGACGTGTCGCGCACCGAAGGAGAGGACGAGCGAATCCGGGGCGGCCAGCCGGGCCTCGAGCGCGGCCGTCGCGAAGCCGCTCGGCTGTGAGAGGAAGCCGAGCAGCGATGTCTCGAGTTCGGCGAACGCAAGGTACGGGCCCTCGATTCGGAGAACTGGACCGCCGTCGAACAGTTGGCCGTCCGGGAGCGCATCGATGTCGACGTCCCGCCCCTCGAACAGCGTCGCGACGTCTTTCACGCCAGTGAAGACGTCGAAGCTGCCGGTCGGGAACTGGTCGGCGGTCACTTCGGCGACGACGTGGGGGTTCTTCTCCGCGTGCTCGAGCGTGGCCCGCGTGCGCTCGAAGTAGGCATCGGTGGCATTCCCCTCGAGAATCGCTGCTGGGGGAACGGTGCCGAACGGGTTTGACATATCGCCGGTTTCCCGTGGGAGACAAAAAAACTACCCGTCTACCGGCGGGCGCGGCGGTTGCCGTCCCGTCTCCGGATCGGCGACGGCAGACGATGTCGGCACCGCAACGGTCGGTGCCACCGACGGGCTGACAGTCGCCGTCGACGCGACAGTGGCCCCCGACTCCAGAGCGGCCGCGGACTCGGGCGGCGATGTCGATCCGGGAGTTGCAGCGTGGATCGCCCCGAGGTCGCCGACGGCCGGTGCGCCGACGATGTCGACCGTCGTTCCGGTCTTCGAAACGCGATACGCGCCGGCAAAGGGGTCGCCGTCCGGAATCCGAAAGACGCCGGCGGCGGAGTCGACCGGCTCGGCCCCGCGGGTCTCGAGGAGCCGACGGTACGCGTCGGCGAACTCGGCCGCGTCCGCCGGGCTGTCCCACTGGAGTCGCCAGACGTGGCCGGTTCGAGTCGGCTCGTCCGCGTGCCGGTAAACCCGAATGCTGTCGCCGGCCCAGCCCGCGGTCGCGGGATGCGAGTAGTTGTACTGGGCGCGGTCCGGCGTCCCCGCAGTGAGCGGGCGGTCGATCGCACCGTTGGCCCAGAGGGTCGCGAACAGCGTCGCCTCGCCGACCGTCTCCGTTCGGGGCTCCCCGCCGGCCCCGGCGGTTCCGTTCCGGTCGTCGGTCGCATCCGCTCGGTCAGTAATGGGGTGCCAGTCGTCGCTCGAGCGGTCCGCAACGGTGACTTCGACCGGACGCGTGTCGGGATAGCGCTCGGGATGGATCAGTTGGGCGGTACTTCGGGGTGGCTCGTCGTGAGCGCGATCGACGGGATGCCAACCGTTGCGCTCGTGGAGGTCGGCGACGAACGACGGCCCCTCGGCGTAGGGGACGTAGATCGAGAGGAACAGGCCGACGTTGAACGGCCGATCGGTGAGCGCCGCGCCGGACGCCACCGGCGGCTGGGTGTCGGGGAGACACTGCCACTCGGCCCCGCAGCGACGATCGTACCGTTCGGGAACGTAGCCCGCCTCGCCCTCGAGCAGCCCGTTTTCGGCGCGGACACCGTCGATCGTCTCGCTCTCGCGTCCGATGCCGAAGTGCTGGTCCTGTAGCGCGTGTGTCAGCTCGTGGACCAGCGTTCGCCGATCGATCCGGATCTCGTCGGCGTCCTCGGTGACGATCACGATCCGGTCGTCGACGTAGTAGCCCTGGATCGAGTCGCCGTAGAGGTCGTCGAACGCCCGTTCGACGTCGGTCTCGCCGTCGACGACGAACGCGCCCCGCCAGACCTCGTTCTCGAATGCCGACGCGTTCCCGGTTCCGCCCGCCCGCCGGTCGCGGTAGGCGGCGCGGCTCACGATCTCGAGGGAGACGTCGCGCTCGTACTTCAGCCCGCGGATGGTCTCGATCCGGGCCATCGACCGGTACTTCACCGCCTCGAGTTGGGACTCGGTGAGTCCATCGGCCGTATCGAACGCGAAAATATCGTCGTGGGCGTAGTCGCCGACGTATCCGAGATCGCGGTCGGTGTCGAACCCGCTCTGGCTGCCGGGGAGTGCACAGCCCGAGAGAACGACCAGCGCGAGCACCGCGAACAGGCGAAGCCTCATTGCGTCAGTGTTCGCCGAGACCGTGAAATGGGCGTCGATCGGCCGCGTCAGTCAATCGCGATCGCGGCGGTCGGTGACGGCTCGGAACCCGGTCCCGAGCAGGGCGGTCGCGATCGCGCCCACTGCGGCCCCCGGACCGAAGCCGGACACGGTATCGCTCCGGTCGTCGATCTCGAGGGTGTCCTCGCCCTCGGGCGCGGCACCGGCCTCGACGCTCGACAGGTCGTCGACGGCGGGCGCGCGGACGATCGTCAGCGTCTCTCCCGTCCGATTGAGATAGTACGCGCCGGAATAGCCGCCGTCCTCGATCACGTAGGTGTCCTGTCGCCCGTCGACGGCGTCGGCACCGTGGTTCTCGAGCAGTCGGAGATAGCCGTTGACGAACTGCTGGGTGTCGGTCCCGGACTCCCACTGCGTCCGCCAGACGTAGCCGGCGCGGCCGGCCGCATCGGCCGGCCTGCTCGCGCTATCGGCCTCGTCGTTCGTGTAGGCGACCAGTTTGTCGCCGGCCCAGCCGTTCGTGTACGAGTGGTTGTAGTTGTAGTTCTCCGGTCCTTCGAAGAGGTCCGCGGCGTCGATCACCGCGTCCCGGTCGTCCGCGAGCGCGTCGGCGGCAAACATCGCGACCATGCCCGCCTCGCCGATAGTGTCCGTTGCGGCGTCGCCGTCGGTTCGGAGCTGTCGCCAGTCCGCGCTCGAGCGATCGGGGACGGAGACGTTTGCGGGCTCGCGCTCCGATCCTGGGTGGATCACCGCCGCGGTCGTCCGCGGCGGGTCGTCGTAGGCCGCGTTGACCGCCTCCCAGTCGTTGCCCTGGGAGCGCAGGTAGTTGACGTAGTCCGGCCCGTCGCTGTAGGGCTGGTAGACGCTGAAGTAGATGCCCCAGTTGATGTCGGGGAGCTGGCCAGTGCCGTCGTCGCGCGGGACGAGACAGTCCCACTCGCGACCGCAGGTCGCTTCGTACTCGCGTTCGACGCGGCTCGCGTCGCCTTCGATCAGCCCGCTCATGGCGGTGTCCTCGTCCTGGGTCGTCCCGTGGAACCGCGACAGGTTGAACCGCTGGTCCTGGAGCGCGTGGACGAGTTCGTGCCCGAGCGTGACCTCGTCTAACTCGGGGGTGTCGGGGTTCTCGGAGACGATGACGATCTGGTCGGTCTCGGGGTGGTAGGACCCGCCGACGGAACCGCCGTAGACCGTCTGTGTCGCGTTGGCCGCGTCGGTCTCCCGGTCGACCATGAACAGCGCCTCGTAGCCGACGTTCGCCTCGAGGCGGCTCGCCGAGGAGATGTTGGTAAATCGGTCGCCGTTGGTCTCCCGGTACTCCGACCGGGAGATGACGTTGACATCGACTTCCTCGGAGAAGGTGCGGTTACGGATTCGCTCGACGCGGGCCATCGCGCGGTAGACGACGGGGTCGAGGTCGTCCTCGTCGACGACCGCGTCGGACTGGTTGTCAACCGGCAGGGGATCGTCGTACCAGTAGCCCTCAACGTAGCCGACGGTATCCTCGGTCGAGGGGGTGTCGGGACGGGCGTCCTGGACGGCCGCGCTCGCCGGACTCGAGGCCGTCGTTCCCGTGGCCGTCGACCCCGCTGCAGTCGTCGAGTCGAGGGACGAGCCGCCGGTCGGGGTCGTGGACTGGACGGCGGCGTCGGTCGGGCCGGCGGCCGGCCCCGCCGCGAGGACCGGGCTGGCGAGCCCGCCGGTGACGAGGAGTGTCGCGAGAGCTACTGCGAGGAGGGCGGTGGAAGAACGGGTGCACATCCATGTCATCTGAATCGGATAGCTATCCGTAAGGAGAGGAGTGTAAAAAGGACGACGATTACGGGAACGGCTACGTCGGGAGGCAGTCCCACGACGGCGGCCGTCGGTGACTGGGCCGTGTTCGAGACAGGAGACACTCGCTCGCGTCTCGCGCCGCCTGACGGTTCGGGGTCGGCGGCCGACGGGCGGCGTCTCGATGGATCGCCCGCGCCGCGCTCGGGAGTCCCGCGAACGTTTTGCCGATCCCGGACGTACCGTCGCGTACTCATGCGTCTCGAGCCAGACAGCACGGCGGTGATCGTCGTCGACATGCAAAACGGGTTCTGTCATCCGGACGGGGCGCTGTACGCGCCGGGCAGCGAGGCCGTTCTCGAACCGATCGCCGACCTCGTCGATCGCGCCCGCGAGGCCGGCGCGTGGCTGCTGTTTACTCGCGACATCCACCCGCCGGAACAGTTCGACGATGCCCACTACTACGACGAGTTCGAACAGTGGGGCGAACACGTTCTCGAGGGCTCTTGGGAGGCCGAAATCGTCGACGAACTCCCGGTCGAAGCGGCCGACAACGTCGTGGAGAAACACACCTACGACGCCTTCCACAACACGGAACTCGAGGGATGGCTGAACGCTCGCGGGATCGACGACCTCGTTATCTGTGGCACCCTGGCGAACGTCTGCGTGCTCCACACCGGCGGTAGCGCGGGACTGCGTGACTTCCGCCCGATCATGGTCGAGGACTGTATCGGCGCGATCGAGGACGACCACCACGAGTACGCCCTCGAACACGCCGCGTGGCTGTTCGGCGAGGTCGAACCGAGCGCCGCGATCGAGTTCGCGTAACCGACCGGCGACGCAGCCACACCGGCGATTTTTCACGGTCTCGGTCCAACACTGGGTATGACCGCGATCCGAGCGCGCCTCGACGGGCCAAGCGACGGTGAGAGCGAATGAACCGACGGCGGTTGCGACCGCTCTATCTGGGTGGCATCGCACTGAACGCGGTGGCGTTCGCGTACGCGGTCACGAGCGGGACGTGGCTGTACGCCGCCGCGTTCGCGTTCGTGGCGGTGTATCTCGTGGTTCGTCTACGGATGCTGTCCGCCGATCGCTGAGAGACGCGTCCCGCGGTCGGCCTCGAGTGAGAGGCTTTTCCGATCGTCGGTCGAACGAGTGAGTATGAGCGGAGCGCAACCGGGGTCGACCGAGCCGATCGGTCGGGCCCGACTCGGGTCGAGAACGGGGCGGGATGTCGAATGAACGAGCAACAGCTGCGACCGGTGTACCTGCTCGGCATGGCGTGCAGCGCGTACGCGCTCTGGTACTACCTCTCGTTCGGTGCGACGGCGTACGCCGTCGTGTTCGGACTCATCACGGTGGTGCTCGTGTTCCGCCTCCGGACCGTGACCGCCGACGACTGACGCGAAACGGCGTCCCGGGCGGCCCGGACGGCTCGAGAAACGGTCTCGGTTCGACCTAGTCGACGAGGTGCTCCCACTGGCGCACGTTCCCGTCGTGGTCGTCGGCGAACGCGGTGGCCGCCTCGTACTCGGAGAAGGGGAAGTAGTCGTCACCCATCGCACCGCGTACGTCGCTGTCGACGACGTAGAAGCACTCCGTCGCGTCCGCGAACGCCGCGGCGGCCGCGTGGGACAAGCACGGGACGGCCGACGCCCGCTACTCGGATCGGAACACGCGGTATGCGCCCTGGCCGATCGCCACGGGGTTCGTCGTTCCGTCGGGGGTCGTGCTTTCGACGGTGATCTCGCTGACGCCGACGCTGCCGCCGACTCGGATCACGTCCGCAGTCGCCACGAGATCGCTCGTCGCCGGCCGGAGGTAGTTGACGTTCAAGTTGATCGTCGCGATCCGCGCATCGAACGGGTCGTCCATGGCCGTCCGCAGGGAGAGGCCGCCGACGGTGTCGATGAGCGTGGCCGCGACGCCGCCGTGGAGGTCCGCCTGCTCGTCGGCCGACGCCGTCGGTCGCGTGTTCGTCAGTTTCTCGTCGTAGGGGATCGACATCGTCATCGTCCCGTCGCCGACATCGTCGACGGTCGTCCCGAGCCACGAGAGGAACTCCTGGTTCTCGTCGAGAACGTACTGGAGCATCCCCTCGAGATCGTCGGCCTCGTCGAGTGCGTCCGTCGTCGGCGTCTCCTCGGTCATGGCCGCCCGTCCGTCGGCAACGGTCTTGACAGCTACGCTTCCCGGCGCGTCCGTTGTTCGGCGTTCATCAGGAGAAGTGCCCGACGGTCGGCTCAAACGGCGCGTTCGCGTTGGAGAGGGAAGAATATCGAGACCCGTCCTGGTACGGACACGACGGCGAACCGATGCAAGACGACTGAGCGGGCGTTTCAGAGGCCTGCGCTCGAGCGAACCCGAACCCGGACCCGTTCGCCGCGTGCGAACGAACGGTCCGGACAGATCAGTTTCGCACCGAACTCCCCGTCGCGAGCGCAGAACAGCGACAGGCCGGTGATCGGCTCGCCGTTTGCGGTGACAGTCACGTCGTCCCACGCGATCGTGCGGCCGTCGGCGACGCCGAGGCGGTCGCCGTTCAGCGAGACGGTCTGCTCGTCCGCCGCCGGCGGTTCGGGCCGCTCGAGCAGCCCGCCGCCGGCGTAGTGGGGGACGCCGCCGTCGAGGACGCCGCCGCCGTCGGCCCGTACGCCGACGAACGCCGCGCCCGGATCGGGGTGGGTCGGTGCATCGAGCACCGCGTAGGTGTCGCCGGTCGATCGAACCCGGCCGGTACCGTCCCACTCGAGCGGGCGCACCGTCGCGTCGAGGGCGATCGGGAGCGAGCCCGATGCCCGATAGGGGTTCCGGTCCGGGCTGCGAAACCCGACGTGGAGGTGGTTGTCGACCCAGGGTGCGAAAAACCCCGCGCGGACGAGCCGACCGAGCGAGTCCCCACGGTCGAGGCGATCGCCGGCATCGACCGCCGGGTCGACGTGCAGGATGCGAACCGTCAGCCCGGCGAACGGGCTGGAGTCCGCGGGCTCGAGCAGGATCAGGTGGTCGTTGTCGGGCGCGTAGGGCTTCGGCGGCGCGCGAACGGTTCGGGTCTCGCGGACGGTGCCCGCGACCGGACTCGGCGCGGCGGTCGTCCGCCCGTCGGCGAGGGTCCCGGGGTAGAGATCGATCGCACAGCCGCCGTCGTGGGCGGGATACGGGGAGTTGTACAGCGAGAAGCGCTCGTAGCGCGCCAGTACGGCCTCGGGAAGCGTGACGGCCATCGTCGTTTCGGTCTGGGTAGCGTGAACGTTTAGATGCACCGGGTCGAACGGCGGGTATGCGCGTATTTCGTGGGCGGGCATCGTCCGTCGCGGCCGATCGCGACGCGAGTCAGCGACTGCTCTCGGTGGCCGCCGCCGGCGAATCGGCCGTCCGCGTCTGGACGCCCCACCGACAGGTCGCGTTCGGCCGCCGGGACGCGCGCCGCGACGGGTACGACAGCGCTCGCGAACGCGCCGACGAGCGGGGCTTTCGGCCGGTCGAGCGCGGCGTCGGCGGGCGGGCAGTCGCCTACGACGGGACGACGACGCTGGCGTTCGCCCGCGCCGAACCGGTCGCGGATTTCCGGACCGGCTCGACCGAGCGCTACGACCGCGTCTCGGCGGCCCTCGAGCGGGCGCTTCGGACGCTCGGCCTCGAGCCGATCCCGGGGGAACCCGACGACTCGTTTTGCCCCGGAACGCACTCGTTGTCGGTCGGGGCCGCGAGCGCGGCCGGTCGAAAGCGAAAGGTCGTCGGTATCGCCCAGCGCGTCCGGAGCGACGCCGCCCTCGTCGCCGGCATCGTGCTCGTGGCCGCCCGCGAGGAACTCGCGGACGTGCTCGAGCGGGTCTACGACGCGCTCGCAGTGCCGCTCGATCCGGCGTCAGTCGGGACCGTCGCGGCCGCCGGCGGGCCGTCCGATCCCGATGCCGTCCGAACGGCGCTCGAGGAGGCGCTGATCGGCGACGCGAGCGATGTCTCGATCGAACACATCGGCGAGGGACGGTAGCGGCCACCGGCCTACGAGCAGAGGTGTGACCGCCGCCCGCCGCCGGACGGAGCCGAGAGGGTTTTCGACGCGCGGGCCGACGGTATCGTATGGGAGAAAACCACGACAGGGTGCGGGCGCTCGCCGCGTTCGCCGCATTCGTCGCCGACGGCGACCGAGAGCCGGTGGTCGTCGTTGCGGGCTGTGGCGCGGGGGCGACCGTCGCCGAGTTGCGCGCGGACGACGTGGCGGCCTACGGCTTCGACGCCTCCCCATCGATACTGGAGACGGCGGCACCGTCCACCCGGGAGCGACTGCTCGAGGCGGACGTTCGCGACGACGACCTCGTCGCGTCGCTGCGCGAGGCGTTCGGGATCGACGAGATCGACGTCTTCGTCACCGAATGCATGCTCTCGTTTCTGACCCTCGAGGAGGCGACGGCCGCACTGGACCGGCTCCGATCGCACGACCGAGTCGGGA
This sequence comes from Natrinema pallidum, assembly GCF_005890195.1. Taxonomy (NCBI): domain Archaea; kingdom Methanobacteriati; phylum Methanobacteriota; class Halobacteria; order Halobacteriales; family Natrialbaceae; genus Natrinema; species Natrinema pallidum. The sequence continues at coordinate 3,147,110 of NZ_CP040637.1, forward strand.
CGTTGCTCCACCTGGTACGGATCGACCCGCCGGTGGCGGCCCAGGACGGGGCGATCGACGCGACCGTACTGCCGCCGGCGGAGTGGCAAGCAGCGTGTGACCCCGACGGCGAGGATATCTGGCGTGACGCGATCGGGCCGCTCGACCTGCCGCCGTCGGACCCGAGCGATGACGGCGAGACGTAGACGCGGGTCGCCGAGCGCATCGGTCGCTCGAGGGGGACGCCGACCGGCGCAAAGAGGAGTGAGGTAACGTTTTTCCGCTCCGCGTCGTCGGCCTCGAGTATGACGACACGAACGCGATCGGAGGAGCCCCGATGACGCGCGACGAGTCGGAGCCAGCAGCCGGACCGGAAGCGACACACGAGTCAGCGGCCGCTGACGCCGCGGAACCCGGTGGCTCGCTGTGGGCGGACCTCCTCGCGGATGCGAGCGCCATCGCGGAGGAGTACCGCGACGAAGGCTGGGACGTCGTCGTCCTCGAGCCGACCGCCGTCTCGCCGGTCGATCGGGACGAACGGGTCGGGCTCGACGTAACGGTCAGCGCCGCGGAGTACGAGATCGTCGCGGACCTCATCGAGGAGGGAGCGGTCACGATCACGTCGGCGAACGTCTACTACCGCCCGGTCGCTGCCGACGGGAGCGAGCGCCGGCTCGCGTTGACGGTCGAGCGCGACGAATCGAGCGAGACGGCCATTTTCGTCCCGCTCACGTACGATCTATCGGCCTGTCGGGACGTGTTCGAAACGGCACTGCTGGAGGAACAGCTCCTGACCCACGTGACGACAGCGTCGACGGACCGGTGGGTCAGCTTCTCCCACGACGATCCGTCGCTCTTTCTCGAGGAGTCGGACGTGCGGGCGTGGAGTCCGACCGACGACTGAGGGCGGTCACTCGCCGGTCCGAAAGGAGAGGTCCAGCGCCGGTGCCGAGTGGGTCAGCGACCCCATCGAGATCACGTCGACGCCGGTCGCGGCGTAGGCCGGAACGTCCGCGACGGTGATTCCGCCGCTGGCTTCGGCCAGAACGCCCTCGTGATCGGCGAGCGCCGCGACGGCCGCCCGCGTTTCCTCGGGCGTCATGTTGTCGAGCAGGACGATGTCCGCGCCGGCCGCGGCCGCTCGCGGGGCGTCCGCGACGGCTTCGACCTCGACGTCGACCTTCGTCGCGAACGACGTGCGCTCCTGCAAGCGGGCGATCGCGTCCTCGAGTCCCAACGCCGCGATGTGGTTGTCCTTGACCATGACCATATGGGAGAGATCGAGCCGGTGGGTGTCGCCGCCACCCGCGACGACCGCGCGCTTCTCGAGGCCGCGCAGGCCGGGCGTGGTTTTGCGGGTCGCGGCGATGGCGACATCGTCGGACTCGGACCGAGCGTGTTCGACCGCCGTCCGCGTCCGCGTCGCGATCCCCGACGCGTGACCCGCGAGGTTGACCGCGACGCGCTCACCGCGAAGGAGGTCACGTGTGGTCCCTTCGACCCGGAGCAGGTCGTCGCCCGGTTCGACGGCGGTGCCGTCCGCGAGTCGATCGACGACCGTAACGCCGAGGTACTCGAAGACGGCCGCCGCGGCCTCGAGACCGGCGGCGACGCCCGCCTCCTTTGCGACGAGCCTGCCGGTCGTCTCGCCGGGAACGCGGTTCGTCACGTCGTGGTGGCCGACGTCCTCGCGGAGCCAGCGCTCGATCTGTGCGTCGGTGATCATCTCAGTCGTCCGCGGGCGGTTCGGCCGTCGATTCGTCGGCGTCGGTCGCGACGTAGTGACAGCCCACCGAATCGGTGTTCTCGCTCGCCGCACGCGCGATCAACAGCGCGACGACGCTGGCGTTGCGGAGTTCGTAGAGGTCCCGCGCCGTCCGGGTTCGGATGTAGGCGTCGACCTCGCCTTTGAGCCGCCGCAGGATGCTACTCGCGCGGGCGATCTCGTCGAGGTCGCGCTCGAGACCGAGGGACTCGTCCATCGTCCGCCTGAGACGCGTAAACTTCTCGGCGGCGAAGCGGTCGGGAAGAGCGGGGTCCCGGTTCAGGAGTTCGGGAGCCTCGACCGCTTCGGGGTCGAATCCGACCGCATCATCGCCCGCTCGGAGCCCCCAGACGAGTCCCTCGAGCAGGCTGGTACTCGCCAGTCGGTTCGCGCCGTGGACGCCGGTGCGGGCACACTCGCCGACGGCGTAGAGCCGATCGAGCGAGGTCCGGCCGCGGTCGTCGACGGCGATCCCGCCACACAGGAAGTGCTCGCAGGGCGCAACGGGGATCTCATCGCCGTCGATACTCCGATCGCGGCACTTTCCGGCGATGGCGGGGTACTCGGCCTCAAACTCGAGCGGGCTCACGTCGAGGACGACATCGCCGGTTGCCTCGCGCTCCGTTTCGACCGCGCGAGCGACGACGTCCCGCGGCGCGAGGTCGCCCTTGGGGTGGTACTCGTCCATGAAGCGTTCGCCGTCGCCGTTCCGGAGGACGGCACCTTCACCGCGCAGGGCTTCGGAGAGCAAGAACGGGTCCTCGCCGGCGTAGGCCGTCGGATGGAACTGGACGAACTCCATGTCCTCGATCTCGGCCCCGGCGAGCGCGGCCATGGCGATCCCGTCGCCGGTCGCGTCCGCCGGATTGGTCGAGCGGCCGTAGAGCGCGCCGATTCCGCCGGTCGCGAGGATCGTCGCGCCGGCGTAGATCGGGTGACCCTCAGGCGCTTCGTCGCTCACCACGCCGTGGACGCGCCCCTCGGCGGTGATTAGCTCGAGGGCGGCGGTATCCTGCCGCACTTCGATCCGCTCGTGGTCGGCGACGTAGTTGAGGAACGGCCGCAGGATGTGTGTCCCGGTCGCGGCGTCGACGTGGAGGATGCGAGACGCCGAGTGAGCGGCCTCGCGAGTGTAGTCGAACTCGCCGTTCTCGCCCTGGTCGAACTCGACCTCGAGGGTGTCGACGAGCACGTCCTCGACGGCGTCGTCGGCGTTCTCGACGAGGGTATCGACGGCGTCCGGATCCGCGGTGCCGTCGCTGGCGTCGATGATGTCGGTCTTGAGCGATGCCGGGTTCCCACGCGTCGTCGAGATCCCGCCCTGCGCCCAGTCCGTGCTGGCGTCGTCCGGTTTGGTCGCTTTGGTCAGGAGGAGGACGTCCGCGTCCTCCCGTGCGGCCGACAGGGCGGCCGCACAGCCCGCGATACCGCTGCCGACGACGAGGACATCCGCGACCTCGCCGTCGGTCGTCGTTGCCGTCCCGGTGTCTGTCTCGGTCATGGTTAGATCTCGAGCATGCGGTCGAGCGCGACGCCCGCGAGTTCCTTCTCCTCGGGGGCGACCTCGATCACGTTGTGTTCGCGTCCCGCCGCGAGTTCCTCGAGCACCCAGGTCAGGTAGTTCGGGTCGATCTGGCGCATGGCGTTGCAGTCCATACAGGCGTCGCCACAGAGCGGGACGACGTTCACGTCGGGGTGCCACCGCTGGAGGTGGTTCGTCAGGTGGATCTCGGTGCCGATGGCCCAGGTATCGCCGGGATCGGCGTTCGCGACGGTTTCGCAGATCGTCGCGGTCGAACCGGCTTTGTCCGCCGCCTCGACGACCTCGCGGCGACACTCGGGGTGAACGATGACGTTTGCGTCCGGGTTGTTCGCCCGGATCTCCGCGATGTGCTCCTCGCGGAACCGTTCGTGGACCTGGCAGTAGCCGTCCCAGAGGATGATGTCGCTTTCCGCGACCTCGTCGGCGTCTTTTCCCTCGGGGTCCCAGGGGTCCCACTCGGCGATTTCGTCTTCCATGTCGAGTCGGTGGGCGGTGTTCTCCCCGAGGTGTTTGTCGGGCAGGAAAAGGACCTTGTCACCCTTGTCGAAGGCGTACTCGAACGCCTCGTGGGCGTTCGAAGAGGTACAGACGAGCCCACCCTGGCTCGCACAGAAGGCCTTCAGGTCCGCGTAGGAATTCATGTAGGTGATCGGAATGATGTCCGCATCGGGCGCGGCCGCCGTGATCTCGGCCCACGCGCTGTCGACCTGGAGGGCCTCGGCCATCCCGGCCATCGGACATGACGCCTCCATGCTCGGGAGGATCACGGACTGGTCGTCGTCCGTGATGATGTCCGCGCTCTCGGCCATGAACGTGACCCCGCCGAAGATCACGTACTCGGCGTCGGCCTCGGCCGCCTCCTTCGAGAGCTGGTAGGAGTCACCGATGAAGTCGGCGTGCTCGACGATCTCCCGTCGCTGGTAGTTGTGTCCCAGGATGACGACATCGTCGCCGAGTTCCTCGAGCGCCGCATCGATGCGTTCGGTCCGTTCGTCTTCCTCGAGCTCCCGGTATCTCGGTGGGAGTTGCTCGAGGTTGTCGTATTTGAACAGACTCAGATCGGTATCCAGCTCCGCCGTTTCCATTTTGACCATCTTACGTCACCAGTGGCTGTTTGCATATCAGTGGCGGCTATTGAATAACTTTTTCCTTCGAAAGGCCGTTCCGGGGGAATACCATCGACGGATACGAGGTTCGAAAACCCGCTATCGGTTGTTCCGCGGGATCGATAGATCCCACGCGCTGACAGTCAGGACAGCGTTCAGTGTGGCCCTTTCCGCTGCAGGCCCTAGGAGAGGTATGGCGCTCGAGGACGCGTTCACGGACTTCACGCGACGAGACTGGGAACACGAATCGGTCGAGGGAACCGTCCGCCTCGCGGTTATCGGCATCGGTGGCTTCGCGCGCCAGCGTGCGCTTCCCGCGATTTCCGAGGGCGACAACTGCGAGACGACGGTCCTGGTCACGAGTTCGTCCGACCGGGTGAGAGACGTCGCCGAGACCTACGATGTCCCACACGTCATCGACTACGACGGCTTCTTCGCTGGAGAACGGACGGACGCCTACGACGGGATCTACGTCGCGGCACCGAACGCCTTCCACGGCGACTATGCGACCGCGGCGGCCGCGTTCGGGAAACACGTCCTCTGCGAGAAACCCCTCGAGATCACCGTCGAGCGCGCTCGGGATGTCGTCGACGCCTGTGCCGACGCCGGCGTGACGCTGATGACTGCCTACCGACTCCAGACCGAACCGACGGTTCGCCGCACGCGGGAACTCGTCCGCGAGGGCGTGATCGGCGACATCGTCCAGGTTCACGGCGGGTTCTCGAATCCGTTGCTCGAGCACGCGACTCCCGACACGTGGCGTCTCGATCCCGAACTCGCCGGTGGCGGCGCACTGGTCGATCTCGGGGTCTATCCGCTCAACACGACCCGGTTCCTCCTAGACTGCGAACCAACAGAGGTGTACGCGACCACCCACTCGCGGGGGGAGGCGTTCGACGCAGTCGAAGAACAGATCGCGTTTCAACTCGAGTTCGAGACCGGCGCGACGGCCTCGTGTACCGCGAGTCTCGACGCTCACGCCCGGAGCGCGCTCGAACTGGTCGGCACCGACGGCATGATCAACATCGAGTCGCCGTTCGGTGGCGTCGTTCCCCAGGATATGATCGTCGAGAGCGGCGACGTTCGCATGGAGTACACCGGCCCGCCGGTCGACGAGGTCCGCGAGGAGTTCGACTACTTCGGCTACTGCGTACTGACCGGCACCCACCCCGAACCCGACGGCGAAGACGGCCTCGCGGACCTGCAGGTCATCGAAGCCGCGTTCGAGTCAGCCGACACCAACTGTCGAATCGAACTCGAGTGAGCCCCGGTTCGGGTCCGGTGACGACCGATCACCCCTTCAAACCGCAGACCGGGGTCGAACCCACCGACGACTGCAACAGGACCTCGAGGCGGGAGAGGGGACGCTCGAGGGAGACCGGTGCTGTTTGAGCGACTCGTCCCAGTCAGTCCGGACTCTCGCTCGGTTGCGGCCGGCTGTCGGGGCCGGAACGGCGGGCCACGAAGACGAGCGCCAGCACCGTCAGCAGCGTCGCGACCGACAACAGTCCCGTGCCCGCAGAGAGCCCGAACAGGGCCGCGACGTCGGCGTAGAACGTAAAGAGGAGAAACGCCGGGAAGAGGGTCCCGATCGCGTATCGCCACGGGACAACCAGTGGGCGTGAGAGCTGTCCCGCGCCTTCGAGGTACTCCTCGATCGCGGCCGGACCGAGGACCCAGGCCGTGTACATCATGAACCCGGTTAGACCGAGTATCAAGAGCAGATCGACGAGCTGGTCCGCGAACAGCGTAAACACCGCGGGGCTGAACGCGTTCACGCCGCCTGTGAGGACGATCAGCGCGAACAGCCCCCGGGTCGCCGTCGACCGCTCGAGATCGAACTCGTCGACCAGAAACGAGACCGGAATCTCGAGCATGCTGATTAGACTCGTCAGGGCTGCGAGGAGAACGACGAGGAAGAAGACCGCGCCGAGAAGTCGCCCGCCGGGCAGGCTCGCGAACGCACCGGCGATCCCGATGAACAGGGCCCCGGGACCGCCCTCGGTCGGGCCCGGCGCGAACGAGAACAACAACGGGAACACCACGAAGCCGGCCAGGATGCCGATCCCGAGGTTGAACACGGCGATAGCCGAGGCGTCGAGGGGCAGCGAGCGATCGTCGTCGATGTAGGAGGCGTAGGTGATCATCGTCCCGCCACCGATCGAGAGGGTGAACAGCGCCTGGCCCGCGGCCCCTCCCAGTACCGAAAAGAAATTCTCCGCGAGGTAGGCACCGTCGAACTCGAGGTAGAACTCGTATCCCTGCGCGGCACCGGGTTGTTGGGCCGCCCAGATCGCGAGTCCGATGAGCAACACGACGACACCGGGTATCATCACCTTCGTCGTCGCCTCGATGCCGCGTCTGATCCCCGCGGCGACGATCAGAGACGTGGCCGCGAGGACGGCGAGTTGGTAGCCGAACGCTTCGGCACCGTAGCTGATCGCCGCGAAGTGGGTTTCGGGATTCGCGAAATAGGCACCCGTCACGCTCTCGAGGACGTACCGAAGGATCCACCCGCCGACGACGCTGTAGAACGACATCAGCATGATCGAAGTGACGACACAGAGCGCGCCCAACGCCGTCCAGAAACGCGATCCGGCGAGCGATTTGAACGCCCCCACTGGGTTCCGGTTCGACCGGCGACCGATCACGAACGCGGCCAGCAATCCCGGTACCCCGACGACGAGAACGATGAGTAGATACAACAGCAGAAAGGCGCTCCCGCCGTTCTCCGCGGTCATCCAGGGAAATCGCCAGATGTTCCCCAGCCCGATCGCACTTCCGACCGCAGCAAAGATAAATCCGGCACGACTCGCCCAACTCTCACGTACCATCCTGTCTCAGGGAATCGACTCGGCGCGCATAAGGTTTGTTTATCAGTGGCACAACTCCATTCGCGGTGACATAGAATCAGGCACGCTGAACACGACGCTTACTCACCTCCCGACAGACCGCCACGTTCGGAGAATCGGCAAGAAGTAGAGACGGAGCGACCAGTATCGGTCGTTATACCAACACGATGGGACCAAAGTGCGAGAAGCCTAGGCCGGGATTTGAACCCGGGCTCTCGTCCTTACCAAGGACGCGCTTTACCGCTAAGCTACCCAGGCGCGTACTTCTTCGTTGATCGGAGATGTCTTTATGGGTTTCGATTCGATCGGGCCGTGCGCCGGATTGTCGGGGTCCTCTCCGGAGGTCGACATCGACATCACGGGTCCGTCGCCGACGTGGCTCGATCGGTTGCGTGGTCCTCGAGGGACTGCTCGCGGGCCGAGGGCTCGAGGTTGCCAAGCGAGTCCTCGACCGGCGGAAACGAGGTCCCGACGGCGTCGGCGAGCGAGTCCACGATGGCGTGCAGGCGCGGTGACGGCGTTTCGCCGACCGCGACGGCCCCGGTGAGGGCGGCGAGTTCGAGCACGTCCCGCTCGAGGGTGGCGTCGAGATCGGACGCCGTCGGGTCGAGGTCGCCGTCGTCGGTCGCGAGGTCGGTACGCCGGGTCTGGTCGCGGCCGAACGACTGGACGGTTCGGACCGCCTTGTTGGCGGCGTCGGTACGGGCCAGCAGGTAGAACCCGCGGGCGACGAGGATGTCGGCCGCGAGGATCGCGAGATCGCCGTCGCCCGCGCTGGCGTCGGTCGCCGTCCAGGGTTCGTCGCGGGCGAGCGAGCGGGTCAGACGTAGACCTTCGTAGATGAGCTGGACGCCAGCCGCGTGGGTGACGACGCCGTCGGGGTTGCGATCGGCCGATCGCTCGCGTCCCCCATCGGTGGCGGAGTCGGCATCGAGGGACCGCTCGCAGTCGGGTCCAACGACGGGTCTCTCGGACCCCATCATTGCGGCGCTCTCGAGGGTGAGGGTTCCGGGTACCATCGATGCACGCTCGAGGGTGGCTTCGATGTAGTCGTGTAGCTGTGGTGGTTCGACGTCCGCGATTGCCTCGACGGCGGCACGCCGACAGCTGTCGGCATTCTCCATTAGCGGGGGGTTACGACGGGGGAGCCAAAGACCTTTGGAAACGCCCGATCGACTGCTGACATGATCGAGGTCGACGCTGACGGTCCGATTCGCACCGTGACGATGAACCGCCCCGATGCGCGCAACGCACTGACGGTCGATGGGCTCGAGGCCCTCGAGACCGCGATCCGCGAGGCCGAAGAATCCGTCGTCTACCTTCGCGGACGCGGCCCGGCGTTCTGTGCCGGTGCCGACCTGACCGAGGTCGCGGCCCTCGAAGGGGACCGCGACCGTGCAGCCGAGTTCGCCCGCCTGGGTCAGCGGGTGGCCCGGACCATCGAAGACTCGCCGGCGGTCGTCGTCGCGGGAATCGACGGCCCCGCACGCGGCGGCGGCCTCGAACTCGCGCTGGCCTGTGACGTCCGGGTCGGAACCCCCGACTCGACCTACGGGGAACCGGGGGTCAGTTTCGGACTGTTCGGCGCCTGGGGCGGCACCGTCCGGTTGCCACGCGTCATGGGCGAGGGGGATGCCCTCGAGTTCGCGCTGTCGGGTCGGTCGATCGACGCCGAGACGGCGCTCCGAACGGGGCTGATCTCGCGTCTCGAGGACGACCCCCGATCGGTGGCCGAGGGGATCGCTGATAACGCAGCCGACGCGCTGGCGGCCCTGAAACACCGGCTTCGGGACGACGGCGAGCGGGCGAGTCAGGAACGACGCGAGGCCGCGGCGTTTGCCGACCTCGTCACCGCCCACGCCGACGATATCGACGCGCTCCTCGAGTAGCGGCGACTCCGAAGCCGATATCGCTGGCGGCGCGGTGTCGGGACCGGCCCAGGGAAAGTCCTATGCTTGCTGACAGCTATGGGCGAGTATGCCCGGCCCAGTGTTTCTGAACGGCGATCGAATCGCGCTCCGACCGATCGAGGAGGCGGACCTCGAGTTCCTGCAAGCGCAGGTCAACGATCCGACGATTTGGCGGTCGATCGGGCGATCCAGACCGCTCAACGGCGAGCAGGAGCGCGATTTCTTCGATAACGTGATCTGTGGCGACGATACGGTCGACCTGCTGATCGGCGTCGATTCGACGCCGATTGGGACGATCGGTCTCTTCGAGTTCGACTGGGAGGCCCGGACCGCCGAGATCGGGTATTGGATCGCACCGGATCACCACGACCGGGGGTACGGCACCGAAGCGACGGAGTGCGTCGTCGAGTACGCGTTCGATCAGCTCGGACTCCACCGGATCGCCGCCCACGTGTTCGAGTTCAACGACCCATCACAGCGGCTTCTCGAGACGGTGGGGTTCACGAAGGAGGGCGTCCATCGCGACGCCGACTTCGTCGATGGGGAGTATCAGGACGTCTACTGGTACGGGCTTCTCGAGGACGAGTGGCGACGCCAGCGCCGCGATGGCGGTGATTAGTCCAGCGGGTCCGGGGCCGGCGGGACGGTTCGCTTGTGCTCGCTGCGGTCGTACATGCCGCGGACCCGTTCGACGGTCGCTTCGTCGACCTCGAGCAATCGCCCGGTCGCGGCGATCGACAGGGGCCCGTCGACGTGCGTCACCAGGATCGAGTCGAGCGTATCGTAGCTGATTCCGAGTTCGTCCTCGTCGGTCTGGTCGGCCCACAGTTCCGCGGTGGCGGTCTTGGCGGCGAGGTCCTCGGGGACGCCGACGTGACGGGCGAGTTGGCGGACCTGCGCCTTGTAGAGGTTGCCGATCGGGTGGCAGTCGACGGCCCCGTCGCCGTACTTGGTGAAGTAGCCCACCGCGGCCTCGCTGCGGTTGCCCGTCCCCAGAACGAGGCGCTGCTCGTGGTTGGCGACGAGATAGTTGAACACTGCACGGACGCGAGCGCGTGCGTTGCCGACCGCTTCGTGGTCGCCCTCGGCCTCGGGATAGGCCGACAGCAACGAGTCGACGATCGGCTCGATCTCGATCACGTCGGAGGTGATCTCGAGGTCCTGGGCGACCCGTTCGGCGTCGCTCATGTTCCCCTCGCTGCTGACGGTCGCCGGCAGGACGAGACCGTGGACGGCATCAGCCCCGAGCGCCTCGACGGCGAGGTGTCCGACCAGCGTGCTGTCGATTCCGCCCGAGAGGCCCAGGACGACACCGTCGGCACCCGCGGCGTCGACGCGGTCGCGAACGAACTGCGTGATGTGTTCGCGTCGCTGCTCGAGTTCCGCCTCCGAAAAGCGAACGTCGATCATGGAGGGGACTAGGGACGGCGTGACCTAATACTCTCCCCTCGCCGGGGAAAACTGACCGGACGGTCGATTTCGACGCCCGCACCCGGTTCGATGTATCGAACAGTGACCGCGACCGTCGGGAACGCCGAAGGTCCGGTTGCGAGAATCAAACGACGCGTCGCAGCCGCTCCGGCTGAAGGATCACCGCGTCTTCACTCCGGAGCACTGTCCGGCCGTGGGCCTCGCCACCACGGTAGCGAGACGAACCGCGGTCTGCAGCGAGTGGGACTCGAGGCTGGGTTCGTGGCCGACGACGGGACGGCCGACTCGAGAGCGCTACGTTCAAGTGTAACCGGCGGGTACCATCGAGTGGCGCGACCGACGGAGAGCGCTGGTGGTCTAGTGGTAGGACATGAGCTTCCCAAGCTCATAGCCCGGGTTCAATTCCCGGCCAGCGCATTCCGGGAGACCGTCGCGGCGACTTTTTGCGGCCGGATCCCTCCGCACGCGACCCGTTGGATCGTGAGCGACGTGAGCAAGGCCAGAGTCAAGTCGTGGTCGTTTCGGCGTATATCGAGATCGTTTCGTCCAGTGACTCCGGAATCGGGTTCGCAGTAACCGTGCTAGCGCGGGTGTCGACGATCACCCCGATATTGAGACGGTCTCCGGGGCGGATCGTCCGTTCCGTCTTCGAATCGACTTCGTCCTTGAGGCGGCCATCGACGAGCGTACTCCGTTCGAAACCGGTCGTGACCAGCCGCGGTCGAACCGCTGCCAACGAGTGGTCCATCTCCGCAGGCAGCGGGCTCGCCCAGCCGACGACGACGGCGGTTTCGTCCGTATTCACCGTGTATCCCCAGCCACCGGGGGGCTCGTCGTAGTCACCGTGCTCGAGCGCGTACTCGTCGTTGAACCCGACCGCGATCTCGGTCGGGCCGTTGTTCGTGACCTCGAGGAGCCGATCGACGGCCGTAACTGCGTGTTTGGAAACACCGTGTCGGCCGTCCTCCATCGCGGTCAGATCGATCTCGACCGTGCCGTTCTCGCGGACGTACCCGTCGCCCTCAGCACCGGGTTCGATACCGAGGAACGCGTTCGCATCCCCGGCTATGTCGACGGCCACCGTTCGTGTCGCGTCAACAGTACTGAACGCACTCGTTCCGAGAAGTGCGCCACCGCCCGCGATCACGCCGCCGAGCCGAGTTAAGAGTGTTCGTCGGTGAGAGGCCACAGATACGAAGAGTTGACGAAGCAGCTATTTTATGTTTCCGCTCGCTTCGTTCAAATGTCATCCATGTATTTATTTATGATTCAGTCTCGCCGCACAACCGACTCGGGACCGGGAGCGGATCGTACTCGAGATCGGCAGCCACAGCGCTCAGCGTGGGTGGAACGACCAACGCAGAAGCCCCGGCGAGACCGGGCAGTAGCGACAGTGTCTCTCGAGGCGCTTCGTGCCACCGCGTGGGGGCAGTCACCGCCGCGGCCGGCATCCGAGTGGCCCGAACACCCGTGTACCGATGCCGCGAGTTCGAGCCGTCCTATTCGTGAATGCCCATCGCCTCGATCTGTTCCTGGTACCGGTTACGGATGGTGACCTCGGTCACCTGCGCGACATCGGAGACTTCGCGCTGGGTCTTCTTCTCGTTACAGAGCAGCGAGGCGGCGTAAATCGCGGCCGCGGCGTAGCCCGTCGGCGACTTGCCCGAAAGCAGCCCCTTCTCCGTCGTCGTATCGATGATCTCGTTGGCCTTGACCTGGACCTCCTCCGAGAGTTCGAGTTCCGAACAGAACCGCGGCACGTACTTTTTGGGATTGACCGGTTCCATCTCGAGGTTGAGTTCCTGGGCGACGTAGCGGTAGGTGCGGCCGATCTCCTTGCGCTCGACGCGGGAGACGGCGGCGACTTCCTCGAGCGATCGGGGGATGCCCTCCATGCGACAGGCGGCATAGAGCGTACTCGTCGCGACGCCCTCGATCGAGCGCCCGCGGATGAGGTCTTCGTCGAGCGCGCGCCGGTAAATGACGCAGGCGACCTCGCGGACCGAGCGTGGGATGGCGAGCGAGGAGGCCATCCGATCGGTTTCGGAGAGGGCGAACTGGAGGTTCCGTTCGCCGGCGTCTTTGGTTCGAATCCGTTCCTGCCACTTTCGCAGTCGGCGCATCTGATTGCGCTTGTCCGAGGAAATCGAGCGACCGTAGGCGTCCTGGTTCTTCCAGTCGATGGAGGTGGTCAACCCCTTGTCGTGCATCGTCTGGGTCGTCGGCGCGCCGACGCGGGACTTGTTCTGGCGCTCGGAGTGGTTGAACGCCCGCCATTCGGGACCGTGATCGATGTTGGTTCCTTCGACGATGAGCCCGCACTGATCGCAGACGAGTTCGCCCTGATCCTCGCTTTTCACCAGCGTCCCGCCGTCGCACTCGTCACACACCCGCTCACGCTCCGGTTCCTGCGTTTTTTCTGTCGTTTCAGGATCGCGTTCGCGCTGACGGGTGGGGCTTGCCATGTCGTGTTGATAACGATGTTGGAAGGACTTAAGGGCTCGGCACCGAAGGACCACGGTTCGACCGTCGATCGGCTCCGGCCGGAGCGGGGCACCGGGTCGCCGGCCGCTCAGAAGTAGCCGAAGAGCGTTCCAACCAGGACGAGCAGCCACATCGCGGTGCCGACGAGCAACATGTCGTTGAACCGTGTGTTCCGAGCGGCCCGTTTGGCCGCACCGCCGGCGATCAGCCCGAGCGCGACGACGACGAGCATTCGCTGGACGACGATGTCGACGGGCAGCAAGGAGACGCCGAGCAGGCTGTAGTCGAGCCAGATCGCGACCGCGAGCGAGCCCGCGGCGACGACGGCGGCGTCGAGCCGTCGCGTGAGCCCGCGTGCGAGCAGGTAGGTCGCGACCGGGATGCCGACGCCGATCACCGGATAGAGGAGTCCGGCGATCTGGTGTGGCGTGAGGAACGCGGCCTGCCGTTCGAGCGCGAGGCCACCCATCCGGACGCCCAGATACAGCGCCAGGATGGTGAAGACGAGGAGGACGTGACCGGCCTCGAGGCGGGCGTAAGCCGCGGCGAGGCGTTTCCGGTCGACTTCGGTCAGGTGGTCGTCGATCGCGCCGGGCGTCCGCTCGGCGACGCGCTCGCTCGCGGCTCGATCGGTCCCGCTCGAGGCGGTGCCACCGCGTCGTCCGGCGCGAACGCCGACGAGCGTCGGGACGACGAGCAGGCCGGCGAGTTCGACGAGGGTCGCCCAGCCGTCGGCGTCGACGGAGTTCCTGTTGTCGAGGTAGATTCGGCTCACGTCGTCCTGAACGTCGACGCGTGGGTGTTTCATGAAATCGGTCTCGACCTTCGTCTGGGCGTCCTGGGAGCCGTGGACTCGATGCCGCAGGGTAAACCAGTCGAAGTGCTCCGAGTGTGTCTGCATGGCGACCCAGTCGTCGTCCTTGTTGGGACTCTCGTAGAGGCGGATGTGATACCGTTGCCCGAAGTAGTCGCCGTCCTCGAGCTGGCGCGTTTCGGTCGTCCAGTAGCCGCTCTCGTTCGGTCCGGGGTCGACGTAGGCGTAGCGGGTGCCGCCGTCGGCGTGCCCCCAGTTGAGGTCCGGAATGGGACCCCGTGGCTCGTCCGACGCGGCTTCCGCGGCGGTCCCGTTTTGTGACGAAGCGTTCGCCGTCGGGTCGTCGGCGGTCTCGTTGACCGGCCGGTCGCCGTCGGCGGTCGCGTTCGCCGGTTGCGTTTCGTTGTCGGAGACGTTGCCGCCGGTAAGCGAGTACGTCTCCGGAAGCGCTTCCTCCTCGGACTCGTTGACTGTCGACCAGTCACCGTCACCGCCCTCGGCGTCGGACAATACCAGCTCGACATCGTCGACGTCACCGCGGACGACCACGTTGATCGGGCTTCGTTTCTGGAACCGCTTGGTCGGACTGAGGTACTCCCAGAAGCCGCTCTCGGAGTCCTCGAACGTCACGAGTTCCGGGGTCGATTTTGTCTGCGTCGACTGAGCGGGTGGATCGGACGCCGTCTGGCTGGTCGACAGCGACAGGAACAGCGACGGCCCGCCGATCAGAAGGACGGCGAGAACGAGCAAAACGGCCGCGATCACGATCGATCGGCGCATCTCCTGATCACTAACGACGGCGGACACATCAACCCATCTGTATCACCACCCGTCCGCGCGAGCGAACTGGGCGGCCACCTCGAGCGGGGAGCGGTGGTCGTACTTCCCGGGGGCGCTCACACGTCGGGGCCGACGGTGGTGACCGGGACCGGTGCTTCGCGGACGACCCGCTGGGAGACGCTGCCGACGACGTTGCGTTCGTACTCGTCGCCGCTGGTTCCCATGACGATCAGATCGATATCGGCGTCCGCAGCGTACTCGACGATACACTCGGCCGGGTTGCCGGTATCGACGGCCGTGGTCGTCTCGATACCGTGTTCGGCGGCGCGGGTCACCGCGTCGTCGACCGCCGCGCGGGCGGTCGCCTCGAGGTCGCCGCGGACCTGCTCGATGCGATCGTCGTCGAGCACGAGGAACGCGCGGTCGTCGACGACCGAGAGGACGTGGAGGGTCGCGTTACGGGTGGCTGCGACATCGATGGCGTGGTCCGCGACGGTCGTCGCGTGGTCGCTGCCGTCCGTCGGAAGCAGGATCGTCTCGTACATTGCTATCTACGTGGACCACTCGCCCGGACGGAAAAAGGGGTTTCCCTCCGTCTTCGATGGCGGGAACGAGACGAACCGCTAGACGCCGGGAATGCCGAGCGCATCGGCCGTGACGAAGCCGATCACCGCGAGCGCATAGAGGATGCCGACCGCGACGATCCAGGCGACGAATCCGATCGCGGCCGCGGACCCCCAGCCGCCGGGATACCGCCAGTTGATGACGCCGACCCAGATGACCAACATGAGCAACACGCCGAGGATGGGGATCCAGCCGACGAAGAAACTCGTGATCCCCCAGGCGGCCGCCCCGATGAGGGCGGTCACGGCCGCGTTCACGAAGCCCGCGTCGCGATCCAACACCAGCCGCGCGCCCGCGAGGATGCCGATCGTTCCTACCAGCAGGCTCAGGACGAAGATCAGGATGGAGTCCGCGGCGGCCATATTAGGGTTTCCAACTCAGTTCGATTTCGACTGTTTCACGGTTCCCCCGGAGCATCGAGGAGCGCTCGACGGTCTCGACCGAGACATCGACGTTGTGGGGCGGGTTGAGCGATACGTTCTTGTTCCCGACCCGTATCGAGACCTCCTCGCTCTCGCTCCCGAACTCCGTCGCAAGCTCCTGGAGGTACGCGGCGAGTTCCTCTCGTGGCAGTGTTTCGTCGGCCGTCGTCCGTTGCGCCATGCGGGAACGTCGGCCTCCCGTCCGCAAAAGTATGGAGCATGAACATGTCGATAAGTGGCTATTACTGGATCGAGCCTGGCCGTAACGATTTGTTGGGCGGACCCGAAACGCCGGTCGAGCGGGATCGAATCGCCCGATAACGGAAAGAGACTCGCCTCGAGCGAGGGAGTCCGGCCCGACACCGACGGCGCGGTGGCGCGACTGCGCAAATCACTCCACGGGGGATGGTCAGCGGCGGAGTCGGCCGGCGGCGTTCGGCTGCTACCCATCGTCGGCGGCCGGACAAGCGTGGCTTTTTGACGACGGGGCGGGTAGCCGCCGACGATGGACGTCGCCGTCGGAATCGTCGCCCAACGTGACAACGAACGTGCACAGGCACTCGCCGCGAGCCTCGTCGACGCCCTCGAGCGCGAGGGAGCCAGCGTCGTCGTCGACGACGCGACCGGCGGAGCGGTCGGGACGAGTGCCGTCCCGGTCGCCGCGATGGCGGGTCGGGATCTCGTCGTGAGCATCGGCGGCGACGGGACGCTGCTGTTCGTCGCCCGCGAAGTCGGTTCGACGCCGATCCTGGGAATCAACCTCGGCGAAGTCGGCTTTCTCAACGCCGTCGCGCCCGACGACGCCCTCGGCGTCGTCACCGAACTCGCCACGGAACTCGACGAAACGGGGACCGTCGAGGAGCGCGAACTCGCGCGACTGCGGGCGACCGGCGTCGAAGCGGACTGGACGCTCGAGCCGGCGCTCAACGAGATCGTCGTCCACGGACCGCGGCGAGGGAACGGCGGCGGAGCCACTGTCGGGATCGACATCAACGGCCAACGGTACGCCGAGGGTCACGCGGACGGCGTCCTCGTGGCGACGCCGACGGGCTCGACTGCGTACAATTTGAGCGAGGGCGGACCGCTGGTCCATCCGTCCGCGGAGGCGCTCGTCGTCGCACAGATGGCCGCAACGGAATCGATGCCGCCGCTGGTCGTCGAACCCACGACCGAGATCACGCTCACCGTCTCCGGAACCGAAACCGCCTACGCGATCAGCGACGGCCGAAACCGCCAGCGTCTCGATCCCCCCGCCGAGGTGTCGGTCTCGCTCGCGAACGAAGCCGTCAGGCTGGTGGGTCCGCAGGCGAACTTCTTCGACGGGCTGGACAAGCTCGAGTGATTACCCGTCGCCCTCAACGAGTCGTTCTAAGTGCGCCGGCGGGACCGAGCCACGGGCGACGTGGCCATCCGAGACGAACGTCGGGACACCCGTAACGCCCCGCTGCTGTGCCTCGGCAACCGTATCCTCGAGTGCCGCCCGGATACCCTCGTCGGCGACCGCGTCGCGGATCTCGTCGGTCGGGAGGCCGATGTCCGCCGCGAGAGCGACCAACACGTCGGTCTCGCCGATGTCGCGACCGTCCCGCCACAGCGCCGTGTAAATCGCCTCGTCGAACGCCTCCCACCGTTCGGGGTACTCCTGTGCGACGTACCACGAGGCGACCTGTGCGTCGAACGAGTCGACGTCGGTCGCGAGATCCTGGGCCATCTCGACGTCGAACTCCTCCTGAAGCCGGTGGATGTTCCGTTTAGCCCGCTCGTAGTACGCGTCGTCCTTGCCGTCCGCGACATCGTGATCGATCGACCCGTCCGCGTTCCGCTGGCCGCTGCGCAGGTCGAAGGGGTGCCACTCGACCGCGAG
Source organism: Natrinema pallidum (assembly GCF_005890195.1). Taxonomy (NCBI): domain Archaea; kingdom Methanobacteriati; phylum Methanobacteriota; class Halobacteria; order Halobacteriales; family Natrialbaceae; genus Natrinema; species Natrinema pallidum. The sequence goes on from NZ_CP040637.1 coordinate 3,164,684, forward strand.
CGGCTCGTCGCGGCTCTCGCGATACTGTGCGAGCGATCGCGTCCCCAGATAACAGAACGGGCAGACGTAGTCGGCGTAGATTTCGATTCGATCGGTCGGCTCGGCCGCCGATCCGAAGTCCCCGTCGGTCATAGCGCGGCTAGGGACCTCGGAGGGAAAAGCCGCCGGTCACCGGCAGCCGACTCGAGACGAGTGACCCAGGTCGACCGGACCCCGGACGATGACCGCGCCCTCAGCTCTCGGTGCCGACGGCCGCGTCCGTGGCTTCGGTCTCCGATCCCGTCACGTCCGGCAGGTTCGGGTCCCGATAGGGATTGCGCCCGTAGGCCGGCAGGTCGTCGTCGAGTTGAGACGTGAGGACGCGGCGCAGTCGGTTCAAACTCGTCGTGTCCAGCCCGTACTCGGCCGCGAGCCGCTCGAAGGCCGCTTCGTCGGTGATGTCGTGTGCACGATACCGGCCGAACAGCTCCTCCATCCGGTCGGCGGAGAGCGCTCGAGCATCGATGTCGTCCAGCCCGAAGTACTGCTGGCGGTCGACATCGACGACGTGACGGATCACCACGAGCGCGACCTTCTCGATCGCACGCTGGCTCCCGAACTCCGTGAGGTCGATCTCGTCCATGACGCCCAGCGCGAGATCCCGTTGCCACGGCGTCACCTCGAGAGCGTTGCAAAGCGCCTGCGTCGTTCGGAGCCGGTCGAGTCGGTGTGCGCGCTCGCTGTAGCCCGGCGTCGCCGCGTGCTGTTCGTCGTGGAGGCGACGAACGCTCTCGGAGAGGTCCGCGTCGGCCGAGTCCGCGCGGCCGATGACCGTCGCGCTCGGCGTGACGACGCCCCACTGGCGGACCGTCGAATCGCGCTGCACGTCGGCCCGCGAGAGCGATCCGGACCCGGGCCGGGTCTCGAGGCGGCGGTCACGGGCGGGCTCCGGTTCGACGCCGTCCACGGCTCGCTCGGAACCTGGACCAGAGTCGGCACCGTCGTCTTGCATCGTCTGTCGCTCGGAGAGGGAGCGTGAAAAAGGCTCGCTCCGTTCGATTTGCCAGGGAATCGGACAAACAGCAACTCTAACACGTCTCGGCGGGGTGCGTCCTCGATCGGAACCGGGCGCTCGCTGGTCGAGGTGCCTGGTCCGCGAAAAGCCCTTCGTAGCTTCACCTTGTGACCAGAGACACGTAAAGAGCGGCTCGGAAGCGAGGTGGGTCCGTCGGCGTCACTGGACCGCGGCGAGCAGGTCGTCGATGAATCCGTCCAGTCGGTCGGTATCGGGGCCATCTCGAGCGTGAGTATCGGGATCGATCGTTTTCGGCGGGTGGGCGAACTCGCGGCCGACGGCGTCGCCGATCTCGGTCGCGCCCTCGCCCGCCCGTTTCCGCTCGAGCAACTCACGAGCGCGGTCGATTCGATCGGCGTCGAAGACGGCGGGCGCGTGCTCGGTCAGGAACGTCTCGAATTCGAGGGCGGGTAACTCGTGTGCGCCACGTTCCCCGGTTTCCACGAGGTAGTATGCGAACATGGCTGCCCGGTAGATGGTCAGGTTTCGCTTCACCGTCGGTTTCGTCTGGGTCTCGCTGAACCGTTCGTCGTCGGACGGGACGGTCGTCGTTCCGTCGTCGGTTTCGACGGTATACGTGTCCTCGTCCGCATCGATGATCGGGAAGATCTCGTCGTCGGTCCGGACCAGATGGTGGGAGATGTACGTGCGGTAGTTGCTCGTCGCGATCCCGCGCCACGTGTGATACAGGTCGATCGGGTTGTACGTCCGCTCGAGATAGTCGGCGAGCGCGGCGGGATCGTACGCGGTCCGATAGCGGATCGGACTCCGGAGCAGATCGATCGCACCCTCGTTCGAATCCGCGAGCAGCCGTGCGAACGTCCGCACGTCCCAGCCCTGATACTCGAACTCGCCGCGGTCCTCGACGACGGTCCCCGGTACCGTCTCGAGGTGGGCGTACCGGCGCAGGTCGGTCGGCGCGGAGACGAATCCCACGTCGTAGTCGCTGTCGGGGCTCGCCGCACCCCAGGCGTGGCTCCCGCGGGCGACCGCCAGTACGACCGCGATGTCGTACTCGCGTTCGATCGCGGTCAGGTGGTCGTCGACGGTCCGGGACACGCGGTTCGGGAGGTGAGACATGGCTGTGGCTCGAGGGTTTGAAAACGAATCCCGAGACGGCCGGGTGACGAATGCCCTTCGTAGCTTCACCTTGTGACCAGAGGCACTTAAAGAACGGAGCAGAGCGCGGACGGTGTCGGCCACCGGACGTGATACGGGGACGAAAGAGCGACACTCGAGGCTCGAGATTTACGAAAATCCGGTGGATGAGGTGGTGTGCGACCAGAGCAGCCCGAAACTTGCTGCATTGCCCCAGATCTATATGTAACCCCACCCGCCTATCTTTTTTCAAGGCGAGAATCCAGCCCTTTAGCGCGGGCGTGAAGCCGACAACTCCTACGTGAACCACCGTCGGTTGCAGGCCGAATACCCCACGACCGCAAACCTTTATTAGAATTGGATGTATAGAAATTATTATGGCCAAATGAAGTACAACCTCGAAACTGGGTCGCACACGGTCTACGCACTCCAATATCACTTCGTGACCGTCACGAAGTACCGCGCAGACCTCCTTACCGACGAGATAGCCGAACGCATCGGTGAGATTGCCAGCAACATCTCCGAGGACTTCGGCGTGAACATCCAGAACGTCAACGGCGGTTCCGACCACGTTCACATTCTGTTCACGGCGAAGCCAACGACCGACCTCACCAAGTTCATCAACTCACTCAAGGGCGTCACGTCCCGCAAAATCCGTGACGAGAACCCCGAGGTTCGGCAGTCGTTCGACAAAGCGTTCTGGCAACCGGGATACTTCCTCGCCACCACCGGCCAAGTGAGTATCGACGTACTCATGAAGTACGTGGAGGAGCAATAGCGTTGTCCACGTCCGTCACGAAGACGTTGCAGGCGACGTTCGCGCCACCCACCGCGCACAAGCAGACCAAACTCAACGACCTGCTCGAAACCTACCGTGACGGTCTGCAAGAGGCGTTCGACGCTGGGGCGAGTACCATGTCGGCGGTGAGCGACATCGTGACTCCCTACGACTTACCGTATCAGGCGAAAGCCGCACTCTGCAACTACGTCCCGAAACTCCGCAAGACGTACAACGCCAAGGAGTTGGACGACGGCCACCCGATACGGCTCACGAACCAAGCCGCGAAATTCGACCACTCCGAAGAACGCGAGTACGAGTTCACGTGGTGGGTTCCCCGTCCCGGTCGGGGAACGAACTTCTGGATACCGCTCCGCATCAATCCCGAACAGGAAGGCCTCTGGCACGACCTCGTATCAGAGGACGCGAAGGCAGGCGAGATACGGCTTCAACAGCACCGGAAGAACTGGGTACTACACGTCACCGTCGAGTACGCGGTCGAAGAAACCAGCGACGGCGGTGACGCCACGCACATCGGCTTAGACATCGGAGAAACCGCCCTCATCACGGGCTGTGCCCTCAAGGACGGTTCTCCGACTGATCCGTTCGTGTGTAGCGGAAGCAGAGCGAAGCATCTCCGCAAAGAGATGTACACGACACTGAAACGACTCCAAGAGCGTGACGCATCCGAGTGGCGGATTGAAGACCGATTCAACCACTACCAGAACGCGCTTACCGACATCGTGGAGAAGGCGTCTCGACAGGCAGTCGAGTACGCCCGACAGTTTGAGAACCCGGTGTTGGTGATGGAGGATTTGACGTACATCCGTGAGCGTCTCGACTACGGGAGGTACATGAACCGTCGCCTTCACTCGTGGGCGTTCGCCCGACTGCAAGGGCGCATCGAGGACAAGGCGACGGAAGCGGGTATCCCGGTCGAGTACGTGAACCCGGCGTACACCTCGCAGACGTGCCACTCGTGCCATCGTATCGGTCGTCGGGACTCGCAGGCAGAGTTTCGGTGTCCGCACGACGACTGCCACGTTTCGACGTTTCAGGCCGACATCAACGCTTCCGCGAATATCGCACTACGGGTTGACCCGTGGGGAGAGAGCGTCCCGCTTGACAAGGCGGAACGCAATGACTCGCTTCGGGATGGGAGCGGTTGTGACACCGCCACGACTCACCGTGAGAAGAGCGTACCAGCGCAGATGACGCTCACGGCGTTTCAAGAGTCGGAACCCTCTGCTAGCGACGACTAACTGGTATTCCCCATGTGTGGGAAGCCTCGCCGTTTACCGCGAGGAGGATGTCACGAGATAATGTCCGCCCTCCGAACCGCACTGCTCGAATGGAATCTGAGCCGAATTTCATGGGTACTTCGCACCGCACTCGCCGTCTTCCTCGCACGCCGTGTCACGGACGGGTTCCTCACCGGCCTGGGTGCAGCGTTGCTCTTCCTGTTCGTGCTCGCTCTCGCGTGGGAAGCAGTAAGCCGACTCTCCACTGGCACGAGTGACTCGTGAATCCCTCGTCGATGAGACTGCCCGCCCACATGCCGTTCGACCGAGGATCGAAAACACGGCGTTGTGACTATCGGGTGTAAGTTACTGGCTGCAGAACGACCGTCTTCCCGTCATAGCTCTACCTTGTGACCAGAGGTACTTAAAGAAACGACGGCTCGCTCGAGGGCGTCACCGTCGAGACGCGTCTGAGACGCATGGCGGAGTGAGACCGGACTCTCCTCATCGAGTCTCGTTTGCCGTCCCGTTGTCGGTCGTCCAGTGGCTATCCGCCTCGCCCTCGCGGAGGATTTTCACTCGCGCGTCGTACGTCGCGTTCTCGAACACCGGTTCGTCGTACTCGAACGGAACTGCGAGCGTTCGCTCGGAAACGTCCGCGGGAACGACGTACTCCTGGATGAACGCGTGGTCGTAGTCGCCGGCGATCTGGAGCTCCGCGCGGAGCGTTACGTGTCCGGCGACGCCGCTCCGCTTTTCGACCGTTGTCACCACCAGAACGGTGCCAGCATCGGGTTGGTACGTCCGGACGGTTCGGATTTCGAACGCCGGATTCCGGTCTTCCCGGAGGGCCTGGCACCCCGAACCCAGTACGGCAGAAAGAGCACCCACGCCGGCGAGGAGTTCGCGTCGGTTCATGATCCCCCCGAAGCGGAGCCAATCGCATCGCTTCGATCACGCCATCGCACGGATTTCGCGTTCAACGGGGACGGCGCTACCACGGCACGATTCGGTCGAACGACACGGACGGCTCGCTCCAGCCATCGGTGAGTGATGGTCCAAACGGACACGACCAACGACCGTAGCGAGGGTCGAGGTCCCGTCGGGCTTTCGTCACATTCCAACATAAATCGTCTATCTGACATTTCGAAGACGGGAGTCATATTATTCACAGCTGTCGTAAGAATATATTATTTTTAATGATCATGTGTCGTGACATGAGGGAGCAATCTCACGCGGAGAACCGCTCTGAAAGGCCTCGGCGTGACTGGACTCGAGTTTCCCGTTTCCAGTGTCGCCTGTGTGTTCGATCATCGAGCACGACCCCATCTGCGCCGAGAGCATCGGGAGCGACGGCCACGCCGACCCGAGCAGCGGTCCAGTGATCGGCTGTTCCACTCCGGACACCCGTCGGAGATCCAGCTATAGTAGCAACGGAACCGGTTGACACACTGATCGTAACGCCGTCCTGCGGTCAGGTGTGCAGTGACGTTCAGTTGCTACGATAGTAGCGAGACGATCACCGTCGTCACTCTCTCCCTGCAACGAGAAGCGCTCAACCGATCGACGGCTCGAGCAGGTCGTCGAAGCGACACCCGGTTCCGAAAGGTTGAATCACCCGCTACCCTGAATGCGGTCAATGAGTCATCAGTTGCCGGACGTGCAGGCGACATCGCCGGACGTGACCGTTGGCCTGAGTCAGGTCGGCGTTACCGGCGTCGACAAACTCGTCAAGATCGCCCGCGAAGGCAAGCGACCGATCGTCCTCACCGCCGAGTTCGAGGTCTTCGTCGACCTCCCTGGCTGGCGGAAGGGCGCGGATATGAGCCGCAACATGGAGGTCATCGACGAGATTCTGGAGGATGCGACCCGCGAGGAGGCCTACGGCGTCGAGGAAGTCTGTGGCGAGGCCGCCGAGCGACTGCTCGAGCGCCACGACTACACCTCGAAGGCGGAGGTCTCGATGGAGGCCGAGTTCATGCGGCGCGAACGGACGCCCGCGAGCGACCGCGAGACCCAACACACCGTCGACATCGTCGCGTCGGCGACGGCGACCGAGGACGGCACCCGCGAGGAGATCGGCGCACGGGTCACCGGGATGACCGTCTGTCCCTGCTCGCAGGGCATGTCGACGGCCCGCGCGAAGGACACGCTCGAGGGGTTGGGTGTCGACGAGGAAACGATCACGGCGTTCTTAGACGAGGTGCCACAGCCGGGCCACTCCCAGCGGGGTCACGCGACGCTGACGGTCGAAGCCAGCGGCGCTCCGTCGGTCGATCTGAACGACATCATCGACATCGCTCGAGACTCGATGAGCGCGCGCATCTACAACCTCGCGAAGCGGCCCGACGAGGACCACATGACCTACGACGCCCACGCCGACGCGAAGTTCGTCGAAGACTGCGTCCGTGCGCTAGCTGAAGGCGTCGTCGAGGAGTTCGACCACCTGGCCGACGATGCGGTGATCACGATGAGTCAGTCCAACGATGAGTCGATCCACCAGCACAACGCCCACGCCGAGCGGATCGTCGAGATGGGGACGCTCCGCGAGGAAATCGAGACCTAGAACTCGAGCGGTTCGGCGTCTTCCCACCGCGGGACGAACTCCTCGTGGACGTTCGCGGCGAACTCGGGGTCCTTGAGGTCGATCATCCCGAAGGCTTCCCCCGAGGACAACGGGTTCGGGACCTGAATGCAGACTTCGACGCCGTCGATGATATTGAACGACCCCGTGACGTCGTCGTGGGTACGAACGTCGAAGTCGTCGCGTTGCTGTAAGGTCTCGCGATAGCGCCGGCCCACCGCCTCCGACATCGAGCCGACCATCTCACGAGTCAGCAACAGATCGACCGAGACGCCGCGATCGAGCGCGTTCTCGAGTTGGGCGTTGATCTCCTCGCTGACCGCCTGCATGTCCCACTGGGGGGAGGGATGTGAGGAGACCATGACGATGTCCCGATCGGCGGCCGCCAGCCGCTCCAAGAGGAGATCGATCGTCTCGTCGGGGCCGACGGCGGCGGTCCAGAACTGCTCTTCGACCGGTTCGGCCGCGTCGAGTTCGTTGGCCAGATCGTCGACGATCGACTCGTACTGGTCGGCTTTCTCCTCGAGTTCCCGTTTCTTGTCCTCGAGCAGGCGGTCGAGCGCCGTCGTGGGTTCGACGGCGACGTACTTCTTCGGCCGGCTCGCGGTCTGAGTTCGGACCAGGTTGTACTGTTCGATACTGTTGAGCACGTCGTAGATCCGCCCCATCGGGACGTCACTCGCCCGTGACAGCTCCTTGGCCGTTGTCGGGCCGGTGGTGAGCAGCGATCGGTAGGCTCGAGCTTCGTACTCGGAGAGCCCGAGGTCCCTGAGACTGGCCATGTCATAACGGACCGACCGAAGCGACATAAACGCTACGGTAGTTTGATAGGTATCCGTCCTCGGCCGTTTCGGGGCCGAATGTCAGTCGAGAATGGACTGGATGCGTTCGCTCAACTCGTTCGGAGTTTCGGCAGCCGCCGACACGCGGTCGCCCCGTTCGGCACGCGCCGTTCCGGCGGCGAGATCGGCGTCGGGGACGACCACCTTTTCATGGTCCGCGAGTCGGAGCGCCGCACGGTGGAGATCCGTTCCGGGCGCGGCGGCGACCCTGATCACCAGCGGCCCCTCGAGTAGACGGGACGTGGCCGTCGCGTAGCGGGCGACCTGGACGGTGAACCGGTCACTCGCCCCCGCGAATGCCTCGAGGGTTTCCCGGGCGAACTCGCGGTAGCGGTCGTCCCCGGTGAGGGTAGCCAGATCGATCAGCGCGTCCGCGAACGCGACGTTCGAGTCCAGCGGCCGGAGCGGCCGGTCGCACAGCCCGACGCCCTCGGCGGGACCGTCGAGAAACGAGTCCTCGTCGTGGAGTCGATCGATCGTCGTCTCCGCAACGGCCGTCGCGTCGTCGAGGACAGCAGTCTCAATGGTACTGGCGGCCGTCGTCAGCGCCGCCAGCACGCGGGCCTGATTCGCGAGGAGCGGGATCGCGTCGCCGTCGCTGACCGCCTCCGCGCGTGCGTGAGCGACGACGCCGTCCTCGAGCAGGTCCTCACGGAGGGTCGCGAGCGCGCGCTCGGCGTACCGGCGGGCCCGGTCGTCGTCGGTGTAGGCGTAGTAGGTGAGCAGCCCTTCGATCGCCAGCGCGTTCGAGCCGGCGAAGACGCCGTCGTCGACCGGCGGCTCGGCGGCGGCCGCTCGCTCGGTCGCGTCGAGACTGTGGGCGTCGTCCTCGCCGGGGGCCTGACTGTTCGCGAAAGCGTCGGCATCGGCGTTCCACAGCGTCGTCGTGAGGAAATCGATCGTGCGATCGGCGGGGTCGCGGTACTCGTCTTTCCCGGTGTGAAGGTAGGCGTTGGCGAACGCACGGACGAGCGCGCCGTTCGAGTCTAGGAGCTTCTCGCGTTGGAGCCCGGACCAGTCGCGGTCGGTCGCGAACCGATAGAAGCCGCCGTCGTACTCGTCTAGCAGGTTCGCACCGACCGCGTCGTACGATCGCAGCGCCATCTCGCGGTCCCGTTTGAGCGCGAACTCGAGGGCGTCGGGCAGCGGGAACTTGGGGCTTTGGCCCCAGCCGCCAGCGGTCTCGTCGTAGTTGTCGGATAGTTGGCCGAGCATAGTCGACTCGATGTCGGCCGTCAACTCACCGGCCGGAGGGTTGTCCTCGCGGAGCGGTCGAGGGATGCGCGCTGCACCGTCGCCTTTCGTCTCCCACATGGTTCGGACGCTGTCGAGGACCTGTCGCATCCCGTCGGGGCCGAGATAACCCGCACCGGTCAGGACCGTGCCGTCGGGTGCGAGAAAGACCGTCGACGGAAAGCCGCCCATGTTGTACCGGTCGCGAACGCGCGGATACCGGTCCACATCGGCCCGTACCGGGACGAAACTGTCGTTGACGTTGGCCGCGATACGGGGCTCGGCGTAGGTTTCCGCGTCCATCTCGTGGCAGTGATCGCACCACGTCGCGGTCAGCGAGAGCAAGACGGGAACGTCAGCCGCCGCGGCCTCGTCGAAGGCGTCCCGTCCCCACTCGCGCCACTCGACGCGGGTCGTATCGTCCATACCGGACCCAGGTGAGTCGGCGGCGTAAGCCCTTCGTTCGCTCGCAACCCATCGAGCGGGCCGCGAGCGGCGGCGATTCCGTTCGTGGCACGAGAGTAAAGGATTTTCACCCTTCGGTGGCTATATCGGAGTATGCTCCGGTGGATCTTCGCGCTGTTGCTCATCCCGTTTCTCGACGCCGTCTTGCTCGCGGTGATCGTCACCCAGTTCGGATTCATCAGTTGGGTCGGGATGGTGCTGCTCGTCGTGCTGACGGGACTCGTCGGGATGCTCCTCGTTCGTGCGGAAGGGCGGCGAACGATCCGGAAGATGCAACGGACGATGGCCGCGGGGCAGCCGCCGACCAACGAACTGCTCGACGGGGGCCTGCTGATCGCCGCCGGAGCGTTCCTGTTGACTCCCGGGCTGGTGACCGACGTCATCGGCTTCCTGCTCGCCGTTCCGCTGACACGGATTCCGATCCGGGCCGCCCTCAAGCGCTTCGTGATCGTCCCCTACGCGGACAAGAAGACCGGCGGGTTCGCCAGCGGCACCGTCTGGACGTTCGGCTTTCCGGACGACGAAACGGCGGGCAACGCCACCGAATCGACCAACAGCGGAACGTACGATCTCGGCGACGACGCCTACACCGTCGACGAAAACGACGACTCGTATACGATCGACTTCGGCGACGAGCACGCCGACGACGCGGACGACGAGCGGGACGACGATCCCCTCGCTCGGTAGCGATTCTCACGGGTCCCGGAGAAAGAAACGCTTAAACGTCCCACCGAGCAACTACTGAGTGCGAAGAAGGCGACGACGCGGGCCAATAGCTCAATTAGGTTGAGCGCCACTCTGATAAGGTGGAGGCTCTCGGTTCAAATCCGAGTTGGCCCATACTTTTTCGGCGGGCGACCTCGCGAGCCGCAAATACGGACCCCTACTCGAGTTTGAATCACGGGAGTCACAGTCCGGGAGCGAACGAAGCGAGCGGTCCGGAACGCCTTCCCGTGGTTCAAATCCGAGTTGGCCCACGTCTCGTCAGGAACTCGTGAGCGGCACCGCCGTGCGACTGCGGGGGCTGTCGTCTTCATCGAACCGAAACCCAACTCCTGACGCTCACAACTGGCGAAAATCGGAGAATCCGCGAGCAGCCAGGCGCTCGATGGCCTCGCAGTCCGCGGGAGAGACACGGACTCGAGCGACGGTACATTCACCACTCGTGTGGGAAGTACCACCGGTGACCGTTCGAAGGCCGCTACGACCGGACGACCGGGAGCGGACCGCAGTTGCATCCGTCGGAAGCTAATCGCAGCCGCTAACAGGACAATCCATCAGTTCACAGAACTACAGAATGTTATAGAGAAAGACACATAGATGGGACAGCACTTCGAGGCGATCAGTCGCTGACTGCCAACGGTGTCCAAGCCGCAGGAATCAATCCCTACGGTAGCGGTCGCTCCGTCGCTCGAGTCGTCCAATCACCTGGTGGGTCGAGTGAAGAGGTCGATTCGGTTTTAGCGCTCCGTCTCGGATAGGTCTGACGAGTATCGACTCACAAGGACCTGTACCGACCGATTCGAAACAATAGTGGGACAGGACAGTAGACAGAACGTATTCGATCCGTATTCGTACGTATCCAAATAGGTACGGTTGCTACTCTAGTATTCTACTAGATAAGTATCAGATTGGATATTGAACCGGGCGAGGGTCATGGTGGCGGTACACAGCGGAGCGGGATTCGGCGATGCCCGATACCCACGACTCCCACTCGGGAACGATCGGAGGCGTATCGATTGGGTCGGACGAGCTGCCAATTACAAATATATCGTTGTAAAGTTCCTGGCATCGAGTCGCGGCGACGGTCGCGGTCGATACCGCGTCAGCCCCGCGGCCCGTCGTCCGTCGACGAACCGGCGACGAGCACCACCGATGCGGTCGTGGCTACCCGCTCGCGGACCGTTCGCTTCGGGCCGCGACGCGACCGAGCGGGCCGGCGCGAACGCCGTTTGATCACGGCACGACCGGGGCGAGCAACGGCTCGCGAAAGACCAGGAGTACGACGTTGTTGCTCGCGAAGAGGGTGTACAGGACCACGGCAGACAGTACAAACCCGACATCGAACGGTTTCGAGAGAACGTGACCGATACCGATCACGAATCCGGCGTAGATGAGAGCGGCGACAACGACGCCGACGATCCCGACGAGATCATACAGGAAAACCGTCATGGGATTCAGTTCGTACGCATATGGGACGGTAAAGAACAGGATCGTCGCGATGAGATCGACGAACCAGACGCCAAAAAACGCGGCGCGGAGGCTGGCGGGACCCGGCCGATCGAACCCGAACTCGAGCGGGGACGGTTCCGTCATCGTGGTTCGACCCAGGCGACTCCGAGTATTACGCGTTGCACTTGCTGGTTCCGGCCAGTGTAATTGGTTCACACCCATCGATAGCGGCGAGACACGACTGGGAGTGAACGGCCTCGAGAGGGGACGGCCGCACCGTGATGGCCGGCTATAGTAGCCACTGAACGCCAGCACACCCGATCGCACGAGGGCTGTGCGATAGGTGTGAATCGGTTCAGTTGTGACGATAGTCGAGGGGTAGTCGTCTCACCCGTCGGACGGGAGCCGTGGGAAATCGGGATCGGGACACCCGTTCGGTTTCGATGGAACGCGTCGGTACGCATGCAATTCGCCGTCCGTAGCGGCGGCCAGCAGGATGTCGTCCGGCGCGATAGTGGCGAAGCGGTCGACCGGTAACACGAGTTGATCGACAACCGACTCGCCGTCCTCCAACAGGAGGACGACGTGTTCCCCATCAACGATGCGGTCGACGACGCCGATGTACAGATCGGTGCCGTCGAGGAGATCGTCGAGTTCGCCATCGGCCGACGACGACCCTCGGGTGCGTTGTTGTCCACGTCTCGAGGTCGGCGCATGATCGGGCCGATCGATGGACGTTCCGGTCGTCGCACCGGCAGTCGTCACTGCGGCGACCGCTCCCGTACTCAGGGCACCGACTGTTCGGAGAACTGTCCGTCGCGATCGTCGGGTGTAATCCGACATACCACCGTTGGCCGCGGGTTGACTGATAAACCCTCGGGCGAGAGAACGAGTCCGGATAGCCGAGTGGTTCGTTTGCCGAAATACACCCGGCTAATGCATCGAATCTCGACATTTCGTGGTGTGTTGTTGTTCTGCCATCGGAGCGAGACGCTGGTCGGAGAACAACGACCGGTTCTCGAGGGAGGTTTCGGACACACTGTAGACGGGCAGTTGTGCACGGATATCGACTGGCGGACAGGCCGTCGGCTCGTAACCGACTGCGCCGTTACGCGCGGTCGAGATCATGTTGACGAAACGCTATCCCGACATGCGAAACGACTCGTTCGTATCCTGAACGGAGGATCGATTGTCGCCATCCGCGTTTCAGTCGGTGAAACGCTCGGCGGGACGAGGATGGCCGCAACCGATACTCGTGGGCCGGTTAGCCGTAGGCGAGCGTCACCTTGATCTCGCCGGCTTTGTTCCGAAGCCGCGTCGGAAGTTCGTCGTGAACGTAATCGTCGGTGAACCGACTGGTCGGTCCGAAGACGGCCAGTGACCCGAGGAAATCGTCGTCGGGCGTATAGACCGGGACGGCGACCCCGCGAAGCCCCTCCATGTGTTCCTGATTGTTCACCCCGTATCCCCGATCGCGGATTCGCTCGAGTTCGTCGAACAGCGCGTCGGGATCAGTGATCGTGTTCGGCGTAATCGTCTCGAGGCCGATGTCGTCGATGTAGTCGGCGACCGCGGCGTCGTCCCACTCCGCGAGAATGACTTTGCCCGACGCCATCGAGTGCAGCGGCCGCCGGTGCCCGATCATCGTGTTCGAGAGGCTGCCGTAACGATGGACGTAGACGGCCTCGCTGGCCTCCTCGACGATGAATACCGCGCGCTCGTCAGTCTCCTGACCGAGTTCGAACACGGCCCGCTTGGCCGCCGTGTATCCCACCTTCCGGGAACGGGCTTGCTCGCCGAGTTCGACGAAGCGGAAGCCGACGTAGTACGCCCCGTCGCGCTCGATCACGTAGCCCAGATCGGTCAGCGTCTGGAGGTGACGGTAGACGGTACTCTTCGGGAGGTCCGTCCGTTCAGTAAGGTCCGCGATCGTGACGCCTTCCGCGTCTTTGAGCGCCTCGAGGAGTGCAAACGTTTTCCGCGTCGTCGAGACGCCCGCTCCGCCGGTCTCGTCCCCGTCCGTTCCCATACGCGATACTATTCGCACGTCGCAATCAATGTTCCGGAGACTGGGATTCGAATGCCGCCGAGCGGAACGGGCGTTCCGGATTCGACTCGACCGGGTGGGGCGAGCGGACGTGCTGGGCGCTGAATGCGGAAGACGAACGCGGTCGAGAAGCGGAAAACGGGTTCGAACGGTCGGTGGTTACTGGTAGGCGGGGATACCGGTGAACTCCTCGCCGAGAACGAGCGTGTGAATGTCGTGGGTGCCCTCGTAGGTGTAGACCGTTTCCATGTTGGACATGTGCCGCATCGGCGAGTAGTCCGTCGTGATACCGTTCCCGCCGAGCATTTCCCGGGCGATCCGGGCCTGGTCCCGGGCCATCCGCACGTTGTTTCGCTTCGACATCGAGACGTGCTGTGGTCGCATCTCACCGCGCTCTTTGAGTTCGGCGAGTCGGTGGGCCAGCAGTTGCGCCAGCGTGATCTGGGTCCCCATCTCGGCGAGTTTGCGCTGTTGGAGCTGGAACCGACCGATCGGACCGCCGAACTGGTCGCGGTCTTTCGCGTACTGGCGGGCCTCCTCGAAGCAGTCCCGGGCGGCACCGACAGCGCCCCAGGCGATGCCGTAGCGGGCCTGCGTGAGACAGGACAGCGGCCCCTTCATCCCCTCGACGCCCGGGAGGACGTTCTCCTCGGGCACGTGGACGTCATTCAGCCCGATTTCGCCAGTTATCGAGGCCCGCAGCGAGAGTTTGTCGTCGATCTTGTTGGTCGTGACGCCGTCGCGGTCGGTCTCGACGAGGAACCCGCGGACGGGATCGTCTTCGGTCGACTTGTCACGGGCCCAGACGATAGCAACGTCGGCGATCGGCGAGTTCGTAATCCACGTCTTCGAGCCGTTCAGGACGTAGCCATCGCCGTCGCGCTCGGCGCGGGTCTCCATCGCCGACGGGTTCGAGCCGTGTTCGGGTTCGGTCAGGCCGAAACAGCCGATCGACTCGCCGCGGCCCATCTCCGGCAGCCACTCCGCTTTCTGCTCCTCGCTTCCGTAGGCGTGGATCGGATACATGACGAGCGCACCCTGCACCGACGCCATCGATCGCAGCCCCGAATCGCCCGCCTCGAGTTCCTGCATCAAGAGCCCGTAGGCCGTCTCCGAGACGTTCGGCGAACCGTACCCCTCGAGATTGGGGGCGTAAAAGCCGAGTTCACCCATCTTCGGGATGAGGTCCTTCGGGAACGTTCCCTGCTCGTAGTGTTCGCCGATATCGGGTTTGACGTGTTCTTCGACGAATTCCCGGGCCGTATCCCGGATCATCCGCTCTTCTTGGCCAAGGTCCGCCTCGAGCTGAACGAAATCCAGCATACCTAGACGTATGGGAATGGCACAATAGGTATTGCGATACTAGTTGTCACATGACTGGTCAGCGAGATTGCGTTGGGCGGCCATCCGTGGTCGGTTGTCACGTAGTGCTCGAGGGGCATTCCGCGTCCTAGACCGGTCATGTAGAGTTCGGTGTGGCTCGGTTCTGACCGTCCCGTGTCTCGGCCGGCGGCGGATCGACTGATAGCGGAAGTATTATAATACGAAACTATGAAAGAATGTGTCATGGCGAACAGGCACAAGTTCACCGACAGGAGTATGACTCGCAGATCAGTCCTCGCAGCCGCCGGTGGTGGAGCCACAACGGCACTCGCCGGCTGTATCGGCGGTGAAACGAGCGGCAGCAATAAGAACTTCAAGACCCTCTCCGACATCGGCGAGAATACGGCGGTGTCGCCGACGCCGACGGGGTCGGGAACCGCTCCGGCACTCGAGCGTGCGCTCGATCACGCGACCGATGGCTACGATCGGGTGAGTACGAGCTACGGCGAACAGGGCAACGCGATCAACGAGAACCAGCTCGATGTCGGCGTCGGGACGCTGATGAACTTCTCGATCGTCCCCAGCTGGCTCCAGCAGATCGCGAGTACGGTCGACAACCTCCGCGTGCTCGACGTGACTGAGGAGACCGAACAGGCCTGGAACGACGACGACCGGCTGCTGATTCAGCCGGCCGAGACGGGCCAGATCGACAACGTCGACGCACCCGACGAGGTCCCCGCGCCGACCTTCGCGTACAACTTCGTCTCCCGGGCCGACCTCGAGTACGACACGGTTTATACGTTCCTCGAGACGCTGTACGAACAGAAACAGGAGCTGGCGGAATACAACGGCGTCCTGGCTACCTACGAGGACGAGGAGTTCTGGGTCGAGAACATGTACGACGATGTGCCCTTCCACGACGCCGCGGCCGACTTCTACGAGGAAATCGGCGTCTGGAGCGACGAGTTCGAGCGCGCCGGCGGCAGTGCGAGCGGCGGGGCCACCGGCGACACCAACGTCCGGATGCGGACGTCGACATCGACGACAACGGCATACACCGCCAACCAGGGGATGGCCAGCGCCGTCAACAACGGGACTGACGACCTGTTCGTCGAGGCCCAGACCAGCCAGGGAACCGAGGCCAACCTCGGTGCGCTCGATCAGGAGGACGCCGAGATGGTGTACATCCAGAACTGGTCGGCACAGGAGGTCCAAGACGGGGCTGGCAACTACAGCGAACTCGACTTCGAGATGGCACAGATCGTCCACTTCTATGATCTGCCGTGGTTCTTCATCGCCGATGGCGGTAACTAACGGGACCGATGTCTGAGACATATTCCGAGCGCGGGCGACTCGAGTCAGCCCTGGGATGGCTCGTGTACGCACTGGGAGTCTTCCTGACGGGATACACCGTCGTGTACGCCGTGTCCCTCGTGGGCGGGTGGCCCCTCAGCGGACTCGTTCCAGAACCAGGATGGGTAAAGCGGGACGCACGGTATATGATCCTCTTCTTCGGCATCGGGATCGCGCTGTACTACCTCGACTACGCTCACAGAACGTTCCGCAACGAGAGCGCCGACGTTGGTTTCGCCGCAGCGGAATCCTCGACGACCGGCGGAAGCATCGGCGACGGACTCAAGCGAGTGCGGCAGACCTGGAAGCGGGTCGATCCGTACGTCGCCCTTGCCCTCGCGGTCGTGGCGTTGCTCACGATGTATCACGTCTACACGAACTTCACCCGACTCGACGAGGACGCGTATATCCTCGGCTATACCACCACCGACCACCTCGTCGGCGTCGTCCTGATCGCGCTGGCGATCGATACCACTCGGCGGGCGTTCGGGACCGTGATCGCGGCCGTTGCCGTCGCGGCGATCGCGTATGCCCATGCTGCGGTCGGTCCGCGATTGTTCGGCGTCTTCCAGCACTCGGGACAGAGCTGGGAGCAGATCGCCGAAAACGGCGCAATCGGAATCAGCGGCGTCTATCACGAAACGCTCATGGGTATCGGGTCGACGTGGGTCGCGATCTTCATCATGTTCGCCGGGATCGCGAAGGCGTTCGGATTGATGGAGTTCGTCCGTGAGATCGGGACGGAACTCGGGACGAGCCTCCGGACCGGCGTCGTCCAGATCGCCGTCATCTCGAGTATGATCATGGGCTCGATCACCGGGAGTGCGGCGGCAAACACTGCGACGACCGGGAGCTTCACGATCCCGATGATCAAAGATCAGGGCGTCAGCGACGATATCGCCGCGTCGATCGAGGCGGTCGCCTCCGCGGGCGGCCAGATGCTGCCGCCGGTGATGGGCGTAGCCGCGTTCCTGATGGCCGACATCGTTCAGGTCCCGTATCTGGATATCGTTCGGGCGGGGATCATTCCGGCGGCGCTGTTCTACTTCAGCGTCTGTCTCGCGGTTCATTTCACGATCCTCAAGTTCGGCTGGATCTCGAACGATCTCTCGTCGTTCAGGTGGCGGCTCCTCCTCAAAGGAAGCCACTTCGTGGTCCCGATGGTCGTCCTCCTGTACACGCTCGTGTATCTGCGGTACACACCGCTGTCGGCGGGCATGAATACGATCTTCGCGATCGTCGGCGTGATGTTCGTTCGGAACTTTGTCGTCGGTGTCGTCGGCATCGGCTCCGACGAAGTGACAGCCGAAGTCCTCGGTCGGGAAGTACGGGGCGACGACGTGCTTGGGAACCTCGTCGCGACGAGCAAGCAGACCGTCGATGGGTTCAAACAGGGCGGCATCGACATGGCACCGCTGGTCGGCGTCCTTGCGGCCATGGGCGTGATCGTCAAACTGCTCGAGGGGACGGGACTGACGGCCCGCGTTGCGACATCGATCGTGAGCCTCGGCGACGTGAGTGTGCTCGGCTTCGGCGGGGGCTTGGTCATCGTGTTGGTCCTCGCGATGATCGCCAGTATCCTGTTCGGACTGGGAATGCCAACGCCCGCCGCGTACATTCTCGTGGCCATTCTGGTCGCGAAACCGATCACCGAACTCGGAACACCACCGATCGCGACGCACATGTTCGTGTTCTACTTCGCGATGCTGTCGGCGATCACCCCGCCGGTCGCGATTTCGGTCGCGATCGGATCGCGAATCGCGGGCGCGAACTTCCTCGATTCGTGTAAACAAGCGCTCCGACTCGGCGCGCCCGGGTTTGTCATTCCCTACGCGTTCATCGCGAACGAGAGTCTGATCTACTGGTCGTGGGAGACGCTCGTCGCGTTCCCTGTGGTACTCGCCGGCACCGTCGGCTTGATCGTCGCGACGATCGGCTTCGACGGGGCTCGAGAGCTCTCGGCACCGGCTCGTGGTCTCTACATCGCTGCCACGTTCTGTGCGATGTTCGGCTCGATCGTCCACGTCGCGGTACAGATCGCCGCAGCGGTCGTGATCGTCGGCGTGTTGGCGCACGCTCGATACGTCGTCGGCTACGACCTACCGACCGACCCCGAGGCCGAGTCACGTCCCGACGCGTCGACCCTCGACTAACCGCTCCGCAACCGGGGCGGCGCTCCCGGTTTCGGGAACAACCGAAGTAAATGTAATTACCGAGTAACAACCCTTTTGTGGGCCTCAGACAACCATACACAAGGTATGACAAATCTCGTGAGGGAAGTCGGCGAGACCGTGCAAGCGAACCCCGACTCGGCCGCGGTCGCGTATCAGGGGACCGAATGGACCTACGAGGAGTTCTGGGAGCGAGCCGGGCAGTTCGCACAGGCACTCGAGGACCGCGGCATCGGCGAGGGCGACCGCGTCGGAATCTATCTCCCGAACCTGCCCCAGTTCGTCACCGCCTTCTACGGCACGCTCCGCGCCGGCGGGATCATCGTTCCGATGAATCCCCAGTACAAGGCCCGCGAGATCAGCCACATGCTGGGCGACAGCGGGGCGAAAGCGGTCGTCTCGCTGGCGGATCTCGTTCCCAACGTTCTCGAGGTGCAAGACGACACCGCGGTCGAGCAGGTAATCAGCGTGGGAGCGGACGTCGAGGGAGCCACCGCGTTCGACGACTTCCTCGCGGACGACACCAACGGGATCGTCGAGCGTGCTGACGACGATGTCGCGGTCCAGCCGTACACCTCGGGGACGACCGGCACGCCGAAGGGCGTCCTGTTGACCCATCACAATCTAGCCTTTACGACGCGGGCGAACGCGAGCGTCCCGCCGGGCGGGTTCCAGGCCACCGACCGACTCATCGGGACGCTCCCGCTGTTTCACATCTACGGTATGTCCGTCGTGATGAACGGCGCGATGTACAGCGGCGGTACCTACTACCCCGTTCCCGAGTGGGACGCGCCGACGGTCATGGACCAACTCGAGGACGACGGGATCACGATCATGTTCGCCGTTCCCGCGATGTTCAACGACATGATCAACCAGCCCGACGCCGCCGAGTACGAGTTCGAGGCGCTGCGCTTTGCCAACTCCGGGGGCGCGAGTCTCCCGCTCGAGGTCCTCGACCGGTTCGAGGAGTTGTGGGACGTTCAACTCAACGAAGGCTACGGGCTGACCGAGACGAGCCCGGTTACCCACGCCAACACGAACGACGCGCGTCGGAAGGGCAGCATCGGGCAACCGCTCGAGGGCGTCGAGGCGAAGATCGTAGACGAGCACTTCGACGAAGTGCCCCGCGTCGCGGAGGGGCCGATCGACGAGGAGGCGGCCGACCTCCACGAGATCACGGGCGAACTCGTCATCCACGGCCCCAACGTGATGAAGGAGTACTACGGCCTCCCCGAGGCCAACGAGAAGGCGTTCACCGAGGCGGACGGCAAGCGGTGGTTCCACACCGGTGACATCGGTTACTGGGACGAGGACGACTTCTTCTACGTCGTCGATCGCGAGAAGCACATGATCGTCACCGGCGGCTACAACGTCTATCCGCGCGAGGTCGAGGAGTTGCTTTTCGAACACGAGGACGTCGCCGACGCCGCAGTGGTCGGGGTTCCGGACGACCGCCGCGGGGAGACCGTCAAGGCGTTTATCGTCCCCACACCCGACGCCGACGCGACCCCCGAGGAGATCAAACAGTACTGCCTGACGAACCTCGCGGAGTACAAACACCCCCGCGAAGTCGAATTCGTCAAGGAGCTTCCCCGAACGACCACCGGCAAGGTCCAGAAGTTCGAACTCCGCGACGAGTAGGCATCTGGGTCGTCCGGGACCGCATCGAACGCCGCCCCGTTTCCGCTGCGCGGTCGACATCGCGGCAGGGTTAACAGAATCAAATGGCGGGTGCATCCGAAGCTACTTTGTAAGACGACACCAAGCAAACGATATGGCATTCCAGCTGTCCGCTGAGCACGAGGCGATCCGTGACGCCGTCCGCGAATTCGGCGAAAACGAGCTGAAACCGGTCGCCGAGGAACACGACCGCGAGCACAAGTATCCCGAAGAGTTGCGCAGGAAGGCCGCCGAATACGACTTCGTCGCGCCGAACATCCCGATCGAATACGACGGTGCCGGGATGGACAAGATTTCCTCGACGATCGTCACCGAAGAGCTCTGGCGTGCCGACCCCGGTATCGGCTCGGCCGTCGGCTCCGCCGGCTTCGGAACGGACATGATTATCGAGTTCGGCGACGACTGGATGAAAGAGAAGTGGCTGCCCAAGATCGCCAACGGGGAGACCGCCTCCTGTTCGATGATCTCCGAGCCCGCCCACGGCTCGAACGTCGCCGGCATCGAGACGGTCGCCGAGAAGGACGGCGACGAGTACGTCCTCAACGGCAACAAGATGTGGATCACCAACGGGACCGTCGCCGACGTCGGCGTCCTGATGGCCAAGACCAGCCCCGACGAGGGCCACAAGGGCATCACC
This sequence comes from Natrinema pallidum, assembly GCF_005890195.1. Lineage (NCBI taxonomy): Archaea > Methanobacteriati > Methanobacteriota > Halobacteria > Halobacteriales > Natrialbaceae > Natrinema > Natrinema pallidum. Next base: position 3,185,362 of record NZ_CP040637.1, read on the forward strand.
GCCTTCCTCGTCGAGATGGACCGCGACGGTATCGAGACCGACAAGATCACCAACAAGCTGGGCATCCGCGCCTCCGACCTCGCGGAGGTCGTCGTCGACGACGTTCGCGTCCCCGAGGAGAACGTCATCGGCGAGGTTGACGAGGGCTTCTACCAGCTGATGGAGTTCTTCGCCTCCGGCCGCACCAGCGTCGCCGCCCAGGCCGTCGGTGCCGCTCAGGGCGCACTCGACGCCGCCATCGAGTACGCCAACCAGCGCGAGCAGTTCGACCAAAAGATCTCGGATTTCCAGGCTATCCAGCACAAGATCGCCGAGATGGCCACCAAGGTCGAGGCCGCTCGCTCGCTGACCTACCGCGCCGCGACCCAGGTCGAGCAGGAAAACCAGGACGTCGCCGCACAGTACTCGAGCATGGCGAAGTACTTCGCGAGCGAGATTTCGGTCGAAGTCGCCGACGAGGGGATTCAGGTCCACGGCGGCTCGGGCTACGTCACGGACTACCCCGCCGAGCGCTACTACCGCGACGCCCGCATCACGAAGATCTACGAGGGTACCAGCGAGATCCAGAAGAACATCATCGCCGACCAGATCCTGTAATCGGGCTCCGCTCGCGGACGGCTCCGGGATGCGAACCATCGATCTGTGTGCAGTCCATACCGGGATCGCTGTCACGCTTTCGCAGGGTCAGTACGGCCTCCATCGACGATCTGATTCGTACTCTCGGATTCGGATTTCGCAGCGATCACTGGCGCGAGAAAAGGGGGCTCGAGCCCGTTCGGTCGACCGGCGACTCGAGTCGCCCTTACTGCGCCGGTACGCGGAACTCGATCGCCGCACCCTGCCCGTAGCCGACGCACATCGTCGAGAGCCCCAGCCCGCCGCCCCGGCGCTGGAGTTCGTGAATCAGCGTGACGGGCAGGCGGGCACCCGACGCGCCGAGCGGATGGCCGATGGCGATCGCCCCGCCGTTGACGTTGAACCGCTCGTCGTCGAAGCCGAGTTCGTCCCGGCAGTAGATCGTCTGGCTCGCGAAGGCCTCGTTGAGTTCCACGAGGTCGTAGTCGTCGGCCGAGCGGCCGTTGCGCTCCCAGATTCCCCGCACCGCTGGGACCGGGCCGACACCCATGATTGTCGGATCGACGCCCGCGACGTTGTGGTTCTCGATCTCGGCCATGATCTCGAGGTCCTCCCGCTCGGCGAACTCGCGGCTGGTGATGAGGACGCCGGCAGCGCCGTCGGAGACCTGCGAGGCGTTGGCGGCGGTGACGGTACCCGCCTCGCGGAACGCTGGCGGAAGGCCGGCGATCTTCTCTTTGGTCGTGCCGGGACGGAGCCCCTCGTCCTCCTCGACGAGGCCCGCCTCGGTCTCGATCGGGACGATCTCCGCGTCGAACTTGCCGTCCTCGGTCGCTTTACAGGCCCGCTGCTGGCTGCGCGCGCCGTATTCGTCCTGCTGGCCCCGGCTGATGTCGTACTTGTCGGCGACTGTCTCGGCGGTCTGGCCCATCGCGAGCCCGGCCGCGTCGTACTGCTCGGCGATGCCCGCGTAGGAGTCGATCCCCTTCCGGCGCTCGTTGCGGGACATGTTCTCGACGCCACCGGCGACGATGACATCGCGCTGGCCCGCTCGGATCGCGTCGCTGGCGCTCATGATCGCCTCCGCCGAGGAGGCACAGAGCCGGTCGATCGTGGTGCCGGGGACGCCCTCGCCCAGGTCCGACAGGAGGGCGATCACCCGCGCGATATTGTTGCTTTGCTCGTTGACCTGCTTGGCACACCCCCACCGGATGTCGTCGACGTCCTCGCCCGAGAGACCGGTCCGCTCGAGCATCTCGTCGACGAGCGGAACCGACAGATCCTCGCTGCCGGTCTCGGCGAAGACACCACCGTGTTTCCCTTGCGGCGTTCTGACTGCCTGGACGACGACTGGCTGCCGATCGCTCATTGGTAGTGAGTACCTCGCGCTCCGACACTAAAGTAGCTCCGTTCGAGCGGTTTCGGCCGTCGATCGGGACACCGTGCGTTCGCCGCTGACGAGTGCCCGGACGGAACGATCTACAGTAGCGAGCGGCGCTCTCGGTTCCGCGCGGCGCGGCGGTCCCGTCTTTGGTCCTCTCTATCGCGTCGCGAGCAGATAGCCGCCGACCAGTACGGTTGTCATTGCGACCGTCCCTGTCGTCCCGACGGGATCGATCGGAGCGTCGCCGCGACCGATCACGAACACCTGTCCGAGACCGAGACTCACGGAGGTCAGCAGAAGCGCGCCGTACAGACCCATGATCGCAGACCCGAGTTCGTCGAGTTGGTTCGTCGTAACTGCATGGACCAGCAGCAGCGAACCAGAGCCGATCGGGATCGCGATCAGCGCGTCGGTCGGCTCCGCCACGAACACGAATCCGGCGAGGAGGAGACAGATGGCATAGACGCTGACTGTGCCGAGCGTTCGGAGTCGGTACGGGACAGTCATCCGTGCCCAAATAGATTCTTGAAAAATATATTTCTTTTGATGAAACCATCTCTTGATGGGCGTGTCTCCGGACACGTGATTGCGAAGGGGTGTGTGCGGTCATACCGCCCTGCGTCCGCTGCTCGTCGCTCGAGGCCCGCGTCGGACGTGAGCACGGTCGGCAGCACGCGCCGTGTGTTCGCGGATGGGAGGGATGAGACGGGGCGCAGTTGTTCGAACGGGAACGCTTTTGGGCGTTTCCGCTGTGCCCTCTCACATGCGAATCGCAGTTCTTGGAGCCGGCAGCATGGGACACGGAATCGCACAGGTCTCCGCGATGGCGGGCCACGATGTGGTCCTGCGGGACATCGAAGCGGACCTCGTCGAGGACGGACTCGAGGGAATCCGCGAGAACCTCCAGGGGGGTGTCGACCGGGACAAACTCACCGAAGACGAGATGGACGCGGCCCTCGAGCGCATCGAGGGGACGACCGACCTCGCGGGCGCGGTCGCGGACGCCGACCTCGTCGTCGAAGCGGTACCGGAGGATATGGACCTCAAACGGGAGGTCTTCGCGGACGTCGAGGACGCGGCGAGCGAGGAGACGGTCATCGCGTCGAACACGTCCTCGCTGTCGGTGACCGAGATGGCAAGCGTCCTCGAGCATCCCGAGCGGGCGGTAGGGCTGCACTTCTTCAACCCGCCGCATATCATGGACCTCGTCGAGATCGTCATCGCCGAGCAGACCGACGAGCGCACCGAGGCGTTCGCCGTCGACTACGTCCGGGACATCGACAAGGCAGACGTAGTTGTTCGGGACACCGCCGGCTTCGCCACGTCGCGGCTGGGACTGGCGCTTGGACTCGAGGCGATCCGGATGGTCGAGCAGGGCGTCGCCAGCCCGGCCGACATCGACGAGGGAATGGAGATCGGCTACGGGCATCCGATGGGACCCCTCGAGCTGACCGACCACGTCGGACTGGACGTCCGCCTGCACATCGCGGAACACCTTCGCGAAGAGCTCGGCGAGCGGTTCAAGCCGCCCCAGTCACTGCGCCGAAAGGTCCGTGCGGGCAAGCTCGGCAAGAAGTCCGGCGAGGGCTACTACGTCTGGGAAGACGGCGAGCGCGTCGGCATGAGCGGCGAGTGGGGCGGCGACGCGTAACGCTGCCGTCGTCGGTCGCCACGCTGCGGGACGGCCCCGAACAGAGAGACCCCAACTAGTTAGGCAGATCGTTTGTTTCGACGCCGCGGCTACTAGAAGTACCGCCCGCCGATCGGGCGGCGGCCCCGGGGGCGCACGTGGAAAAACGACGGGGCCACTTTTCGATTCGGTCACCGTAGCGGGCATCGAAACAACCGCGTATCGGCCGGGTGGTCCGAGAGCCACCATCCGGCATCACCGTTTCCCGCCGACCGATGTGTCGGGCCGGGTAGACGACTCCGATATAGCGGGGGAGAGCCGCGACGGACCGTCGGAACGCGGGTACTTTTAGCCGCGCCTGCGTAAGGGTGACGTATGTCCCTGGAGCCGAGCGCCGACCCGGCCGCCGACCGGCGAGCGAACTACGACTATCAAAGCGATGATGTCGATCGCCCGGCCCTGGTCGCTGACCTCGAGACGATCGGCGACTGCGAGGTCCGGGCCGACTCCTACTCGCGCGAACTGTACGCGACCGATGCGAGCGCCTACGAGCGGACGCCGATCGCCGTCGCCTTCCCCGAGTCGACCGCCGATGTCGCGGGCATCCTCGAGTACTGTGCGGAACGGCGGATTCCGGTCCTCCCACGGGGCGGCGGGACGAGCCTCGCCGGGCAGACGGTCAACCGGGCCGTCGTGCTCGACTTCACGCGGTACATGAACGACATCCTCGAGATCGATCCGGACGCCCGGACCGCGACGGTCCAGCCCGGAACGATCCTCGGGACGCTCAACGAGACTCTCACACCCCACGGTCTCAAGTTCGCACCCGATCCCGCGTGGGGCGACAAGAGCGCCATCGGCGGCGCGATCGGCAACAACTCGACCGGGTCGCACTCGCTGCAGTACGGCAAAACCGACGCCTATATCGAAGAGGTCGAAGTCGTTCTCGCCGACGGTACCGTGACCCGGTTCGGCGAAGTCACCGTCGCGGAGATCGGCGAGCGGGCCGACCCCGACGGCGACCTCGAGAGCCGAATCTACGCCGCGGTCGAGCGCATCCTCGCGGACGACGCGGATCGCATCGCGGACACGTATCCCGATCTCAAGCGCAACGTGTCCGGCTACAACCTCGACCGACTCGTCGCCGAGGCTCGCGGCGAGGACCTGCCCGGCGGCGAGGACACCGGCGAGCCGGGGACCGTCAACCTCGCGCGCCTGCTCGCCGGCAGCGAGGGGACCCTGGCGATCGTCACCGAAGCGACCGTCTCGCTCGAGCCGGTCCCGGAGACGAAGGCCGTCGCCCTGCTGTGCTACCGCGACCTCCACGAGGCGATGGAAGACGTCGAGCCGATCCTCGCACACGATCCCGCGGCGGTTGAAGTGTTAGACGACGTGTTGCTCGATCTGGCACGCGATACCGCGGAGTTCGGGCCCGTCACCGCAATGCTGCCCGACGGGACCAACGCCGTCCTGCTCGTGGAGTTCTACGCCGAGGAGACGGCCCACGGTGAGGAACGAGTCGCGGGCCTGCTGGCCGACCGCGTGCCGTCGGCGACGCCGGCGGGGGAGCCGGCCGACGACGCCCCCGCCAGCGACGCCGACCCCCTCGCGCTCGAGGCGCTGGAGGCCTACGACGAGGCCGAGCGCGCGAAGTTCTGGAAGCTCCGCAAGTCCGGCCTCCCGATCCTGCTCTCGCGGACGACCGATGCGAAGCACATCAGCTTCATCGAGGACACCGCGATCCCGCCGGCGAAGCTCCCCGAGTTCGTCGCGGAGTTCGAGGCGATCCTCGAGCGACACGACACCTATGCCAGTTTCTACGCCCACGCCGGCCCCGGCGTGCTCCACGTCCGGCCGCTGGTGAACACGAAGACCGAGGTCGGCCTCGAGCAGCTCCACGGCATCGCGGACGACGTGACTGACCTCGTGGTCGAGTTGGGGGGCTCAGTCTCGGGCGAACACGGCGATGGTCGCGCCCGGACCCAGTGGAACCGGAAGCGCTACGGCGACGACCTCTGGGCGACCTTTCGAGACCTCAAGACCGCCTTCGACCCCGACTGGCTCCTCAACCCGGGCCAGGTCGTCTTCCGCGAGGACGAGCCCACTGACCTGCGGGAGAACCTGCGGTTCGATCCCGACTACGAGTTCGACGCGGGTTTCGATCCCGTACTCGAGTGGGACAACGACAACGGTATGCAGGGGATGGTCGAACTCTGTCACGGCTGTGGTGGCTGTCGCGGCGAACAGGAGACCACGGGCGGCGTGATGTGTCCGACCTATCGGGCGAGCCAGGAGGAGATCACGGCGACTCGTGGGCGGGCGAACGCGCTCCGGCAGGCGATGAGCGGCGATCTCGAGCCCGACGAGGCCGCCTCCGACGAGTTCGTCGAGGAGGTGATGGGGCTGTGTATCGGCTGCAAGGGCTGTGCCATCGACTGTCCGAGCGAGGTCGACATGGCGAAGCTCAAGGCCGAGGTCACCCACGAGTACCACCAGCGAAACGGCGCGACGCTCCGGGACCGGCTCTTCGCCAACGTCGGAACCCTCTCGCGATGGGGGAGCAAACTCGCCCCGCTCTCGAACGCCCTGCCGAAGCTCCCGGGCGCACGCAAGGCGCTCGAGGTGACCCTCGGAATCGATGCCGACCGACCGCTGCCGACGTTTCACGGGACGACGTTCCGGGACTGGTTCGACGAGCGCGGCGGCGCTCGCGTGAGCGAAGCCGACGCCGCCCGCAAGGCCGTCCTCTATCCCGACACCTACACCAACTACAGCCATCCCGAGGCCGGAACGGCCGCCGTCCGCGTGCTCGAGGCCGCCGGTGTCCACGTCACCGTCCCCGACGACCTCGGCGATACGGGCCGTCCCGCGTTCTCGAAGGGCTTCCTCGAGAAGGCGACGGACGCCGCCCGCGAGAACGTCAACACGCTCGCACCACGGGTGGCCAACGGCTGGGACGTGGTCGTCATCGAGCCCTCCGACGCGGTCATGTTCCAGTCCGATTACCGCGACTTGCTTCCCTCGGCGGCCGCCGAGACGCTCGCGGACGCGACCTACGGCGTCTGCGAGTACGTCGATACGTTCCGTCTGGACGAGGACATCGCGTTCGACGACCGTGCGGCGACCGACGACGTGATCTATCACGGCCACTGTCATCAGAAGTCCGTGGCCAAGGACCACCACGCCGTCGGCGTCCTCCGGCGGGCCGGTTACGCGGTCGAGCCGCTCGATTCGGGCTGCTGTGGCATGGCCGGCAGTTTCGGCTACGAGTCCGAACACGCCTCGATGAGCGACGCCATCGCCGGCATTCTGTACGACCAGATCGCGGACAGCGCGGGCGACCGTGTCGTCGCTCCCGGTGCCTCCTGTCGGACCCAACTCGAGAACAGGCCCGACGCCTCGGCGGAGCCGCCGACGCCGATCGAAGTCGTCGCCGACGCGCTCGAGTAACCGGATGGCATAGCCGGAGCCGATATCGACGGTCGTGTGACCCGAGACGACGGCGATGTGGCGTGACCCGGGACGACGGCGATGTGGCGTGACCCGGGACGACGATCACGGATTGTACGTGTTGGCTTCGGTCGACCATTATATATCTAGAATTATAGATGACACGCACACCCCGGGTGTCGAGTGTAGATAGGAAAATAGCCGCGGGAGAGCCCGAGTACGACTGATATAGGCAGCAATCAGGTATCGGATGAACGGCTCACGTCAGAGTAGGAGAACTAGAGTTGGAAAGGTTTATAATCGATAGATAGAAATGATATCCGTACTCTACCACGACTGTAACTAGAATAAGGCAGAAGCGATCCCTACACCCACCGATCACACGCTCTACAGCAGCTTTTCGGACATCTACACTCGACACCTGGGGTGTGGGAGTCCGTTCCACTGCGATCCCGCAAGGTACGCTTCCGCGAGGTGATCTCAGTCACTGATCACGGACTGGACACCCTGCCGCTGTGCGATCCATTTCATTCGACAGGAGGATAATCGGTCGCTGTATGATATCGATTACACAGGCTCGTTTTGTACCTATCTCCGCGATCTACATCCGACAGCTGGTGTCTCCGGATCACCAGGCTATAAATAAGCTCCATTGATACGTGACGGGTATGGAAGACGGCACCGGTGGCGAAAACGGGTCCCTCGAGGAGTTCTGGGCGACGGAGGACCCGATATTCAGCCGCAAGGAACTCCTCGATATCGACCTCGTTCCGAACGAGGACCGGATCATCGGCAGGGACAGCGAAATCAAGAACGTCGCCTCGAGCATTCATCCCGCGGTGAAAGGCCAGTCCCCCCGAAACACGCTTATTTATGGCAAAACGGGAACCGGGAAATCGCTCGTCGCGAAACACGTGACCAGAAGTGCCCAGCAGTATTCGGTCGAAAACGGGACCGAACTGGGGCGGGCGTACGTCGACTGTACGCAGACGAAGACCGAAACGCGCGTCGTGATCAATCTGGCACAGACGCTGAACGATCCGGAAGAAACGGGCATCAGCATCCCCGTTACCGGATTATCGACCGATGTCTACTACGAGCGCTTTTGGTCGATCCTCGACCACTGCTACGATGTCGCGATCATCATTCTCGACGAGATCGACAAACTCCAAGACAGCGAGATTCTCATGCAACTGTCCCGCGCGGGGGAAGCCGGTAAGCTGGACTCCTGTAACGTGGGGATCATCGCGATCAGCAACAAAATCTCGTTCAAGGAATCGCTCGACGAACGAATCCTCAGTAGTCTGCAGGATCGTGAGTTCGTGTTTCCGCCGTACGATGCGAACCAACTCCGCGAGATCATGTCCAACCGCGAGGATGCCTTCAGGGACGGCGTTCTCTCGGACGACGTCATCCCGTTGAGCGCCGCGTTCGCTGCCCAGGAGCACGGCGATGCGCGGAAAGCCCTGGATATCCTCCGAAACGCCGGCGAACTGGCAAAGGACGGGGACGCCGAGGAAGTCACCGAAGAGCACGTACGCAATGCTCGAGAGAGGGCCGATATCGACCGGTTTTCCCAGCTGCTCGAGGGGCAGCCGACACAAATCAAGGCGTCCGTATACGCGCTGTCGCTGCTCGCGGAGCAACACAGCGATCGGGAAGAGTTCGCGACCCGTGAGATTTACGAGATGTATCAGACTATCACGTCGGACAGCGCTCTCGGAATCGAAACGCTCTCGCAGCGCCGAATGAGCGATAAACTCGACGAGCAGGTCTTCCTCGATATTCTCGGACGGACCGAACGGGTCGGACGCGGGTACAGCAGCGGCGTGACGAATTACTACTACCTCCTGGAGGACCCGTCCGTCGTACAGGCCGTTATTCACGACGACAACCGCTTTTCCGAACTCGATCGAACGTAGCGACGGGAATTCACTCGACAGCCGGGGTGGTCCGCTAGGGCGGGTCCGGATTCGATACTCGGGAGTCGCTCGTTCGGTTCGAACCGTCTTTCGGATGATTTCACTCGACACCTGGGGTGGATGACAGATCACTCGCCGCTCGAAGGGGGCATGTCTCGCCATCACATTTCATTCGACAGTTGGGGTGCCCTGATTCGTGAAGGCCGGTACAAGAACATCTATCGGCCGATTTTGAGTGCTTACACTCGACGCCCGGGGTATTCGGGACGGTGCGATCGACGCTCGATTCGACTCGCTGGTTAGGGACCAATTTCATTCGACGGCCGGGGTCTCGAGTTCCGAAGCGGGGGGCGGGAAACGCTCTCCGACCTGTAAGCCACCGGAATCACCCGACACGTGGCTACGGCACGCCTTGCGGACCAGGACCAGACTGAGTCTGGTCCGCGCCGGATCGACTCAGCGGCCGACCAGTTCGTCGTAGCGCGCGCCGGTCTGTTTCAGCGTCTCGGTCGAGTACAGGCGCTCGTGGTCGACGGGGAGGTAGTCGGCGGCGAGTTCGTCGATCTTCGCGTCGACGGCCTCGGGATCGCGGCCGTGGATCATCGTAAACAGGTTGTACGACCACTGCTGGTCGGGTCGGCGGGGCCGGTGGTAACAGAGGGTAACGTACGGCAGTCCGCCCGCTCGCTCGCCCCACTCGTCGAGGGACTCGTCGGGCACGTCCCAGACGACCATGCAGTTGGCGTCGAACCCCGTCACGACGTGGTTGATCACGCAGCCGATGCGCTTGATACAGCCGCGCTCGAGCAGTCGCTCGACGGCCGCGAGCACGTCCGCAACATCATCGCCGATCTCGTCGGCGATGTCGCGGTACGGCGTCGCCGACAGCGGGAACCCGTCCTGAACCGCGAGCAGCAGGTCGGCCTCGAGCGCGGAGAGATCGCCCGTCGCTTCCTCGCTGATTCGGGTCGCCGCGGAGTCCAGTCGCTCCGCGAGCGATTCGCGTGCGAAGCGGTCGCCGTTGACGACGGGAAACTCGAGGTCGATGTAATAGTCCGTCAACATCGGCAGGTTCAGAACGTCACAGCCGGTCCGGCGCTCGATATCGGTGAGGATCTCGTCGCGAGCGTCCTGCGAGCCGGCGGTGACGACGAACCACATGTTCCACTCGTGGTCGCGAGCGTAGTTGTGGTTGACCTGCCGGTAGTCGTTGATGATCGCCGCGACTTCGTCGAAGCGATCCGCGGGGGCCTGGACCGCAGCAAGCGTCGACGAACCGATCACGGGCGGATTGAGGACCGCACCGAACCGACGGACAATGCCGGTCTCCCGCAGGGAGTGGACGCGGTCGACTGCCGCCGTTTCGTCGATCCCGAGGTCGGCAGCGACGCGGCGAAACGGACGTTCTTCGATCGGGAAGCCGCTCTGATAGCCGTCGATCAGCGCCGCGTCCACGTCGTCGATGGCCTCTCGCCAGTTCCCCGACAGGGTGCTCATTGGTTGCCCTAGGGAGAAGGGGGCCGTATCGTTTTCGGGTCCGCTCGAGCCGGCTCGCAGGACACCACGGGGACGTGTGTGATCCCGTAGTAGGGTGCGACGATCGCCTCCCGGTCGGCAGTGTCGCCATTACGGCGACCGAGGGTGACGAGCGATCACCCCACGGATCTCCTCGGTTACCGCCTCGATCGCCGCGTCGGCGGTCGAGAGGTTTCCGTCGGTCGCCGCCTCGAGATCACCGTCCGCGTCGTACTCGCGCGGATTCCTGTGGCGACGGGTGACGTTGTCGTCGGCGTCGTCGGCAGCCTGGAGGAGTCGGGACTGGGGCATTTCGACGGCCGAGACGGCCGACGCGTGGGACGCGGGCGCGGGGCCTGTAAGGACGCCGGCACCGCCGCTCGCGAGCACGAGGAGGACGGTGGCGAAGACGGCGCTACTCGCACGCGAATCACTCACGCCCTCGCGTTCGCGCCCGGGATACATAGCTATGCGTTCAGTTCGCGCCCACTGCGCGTCCGCGGGAAGTCTCAGGACCGTCTTACTGCGCCCGTTTCGCGGACCGAACCCGGCACACCTCCGGAACACGCGGCGGTTACGAGCGGGATCAAATCCGCTCACAGCCGTTCCGTCGTCGACTCGTCGTGTCCGTAACACTGGCCTACGGATGGCGATCTATAACATTTCGTAACTGTATCGAACCCTGATGCTCGAGGCCGTTCACCGATGACCGAACCGCCGCACTACCCACCGGTCCGCGCGCCGTTTTCGAGAGCCGTCCGCACCGCCGAATCCCGTCATTTGACCGCGCGAAGGGACCGGAAACGGGAGGTTTTTGCGCCGGCCGTCCCAACGAGTGCACATGGCGCAGGCAACACAGGAGTTCGGCGAATGGCCGTTGAAACGCCTGATGACGGAGGTCGTCGGCTCGGGCCCTAAATCGGCCGACGACATGAACCGCGCGCAGGCTCGCGAGGCCTTCCAGCGGATTCTGTCGGGCGAGCCGGACGCGACCACGCTCGGCGCGTTCTGGCTGGCCAACCGCTGGAAGCGCAACAACCCCGAGGAGCTGGCGGCCTACACCGATGTCATGCGCGAGGAGTCGGTCGTTACCGCCGAGCCCGACGCCGATCCGGTCGACTGCGGTGCGAACTACGACGGCAAGGATACCTCCGCGATCCTCGGCGTCGGTGCCGGCGTCGTCGCCGCCGCCGCGGGCACGCCGGTCGTCGTCCACTCCGGCGACTACGTTCCCTCCCAGAAAGCGCCGGCATACAAACACGTCCTCGAGGAGCTCGACGTCCGTACCGAGCTCGAGCCGACCGAAAGCGCCGACATGGTCGACGAGACCGGCTTTGGCTTCTACTACCAGCCCGCGTTCAACCCCGGCATCGACGACCTTTACGATCGACGCGACCAAATGGGCGTTCGGACGTTCGTCAACACCATCGAGACCGTCGCCAACCCCGCGAACGCCGACGTCCATCTGGGTTCGTTCTACCACCTCGCGTTCGCGAAGAAGCTAACCGATCTCATCACGAAAAGCGACCAGCTCGGATACTCCCGTGCGATCTTCTTCCAGGGGATGGAAGGGTATGACGACATCCGCCCCGGCTACACGAAGGTCGCCGAATGGGATCAGGTCGGCGACGACGGCGAGGAATCCTTCGCGGACTACGAGATCGAGACCGCCGCGTACGGCATGGAAATGGAGCGATCGGACCTCGCGGTCGACGACATTGCGACCGACTCCGCGTCGATCACCGAGGCGGTTCTCGCCGGCGACCGCGACGATCACTTCGCCGACGCGATCGCCCTCAACGGCGCGTTTCGGATGTACGCCCGTCAGGACGTCGACAGCGTCGAAGACGGCCTCGAGCAGGCCCGCGAGGTCATCGCCGACGGCAGCGCGCAGGCCGTCCTCGAGGAGCTGCAGGCGTTCTGAGCGGGCGACTTGTCCGCTCCACTCCGCATCGGTCTTCGTGTCGCTTCTCCTATGGGTTTCGTATCGTGACGGCTTTCGTATCGTTTCGGGACGGGAGTCTCGGTCGGCGACTGGCAGTCGCCGGCCCCGACGGGCGGTCGGAGTCGCCGTTCGAGGCGGGAGTCGAACCGGACACCTTTTTGATCGGTAGCAGTGACCATCACCCATGGACGAATCACTCGAGACAGTGCTGGTGGCGTTCGACGAGGATCGCGGCGTCGGGACGCTCACGATGCACCGCCCGGACGCGCTGAACGCCCTGAACGCACAGTTGCGAGCCGATATCGTCACGGGGCTCGAACTGCTCGAGGAGCGGAACGAGGAAACCGACGGCGTCGCCCTGCGCGCCGTGGTGCTCGAGGGGGCCGGCGAGAAGGCCTTCTGTGCCGGCGCGGACGTCGGCGGCTTCTCCGAGGCGTCGGCCGGCGGCACCTCGGCACGGTCGCACTACGACGTCATCCGGGAGTTCCCCGCGCCCGTCATCGCGAAGATCGACGGCTACTGTCTGGGCGGCGGCCTCGAGACCGCGCTGGCCTGTGATTTCCGGCTGGCCAGCGAGACCTCCACCTTTGGCTTCCCCGAGGTCACCCTCGGCATCCTGCCGGGTGCCGGCGGCGTTCAATACGTCAGCAAACTGGCCAGCCCCGCCGTCGCGAAGGAACTCGCGATGACCGGCGACCACATCTCCGCGACGCGAGCGGACGAGGAGGGCATCATCAACCACGTCTACGCCGACGACGAGTTCGACGACGCGGTCGACGAGTTCGTCACCGACCTCGCCGGTCAGGCACCGCTGGCGGTGCAGGCCATCAAGCGATCCGCCGACATGGCCGTTCACAGCGGGCTCGAGGAAGGGATTGAATACGATTCTCACCTCTTCAAGCGGCTCCTCGAGACCGAGGACCACGCGGAGGGGGCAGCGGCGTTCGCCGAGGACCGCGAGCCCGAATTCGAAGGGAAATAGTGGGGAAGACGACGGACGGCGTCCCACGCCGGACCGATTCCGAAACCTGCGGTGGCGCGCGCTGTCGGCTGCCCGAGTGACAGCGAGGGCAGTCGACGACGTTGCGCGAGGGATGAGCGAACGAACGCGAGTGAGTGAGCGAATCGGGTGGGGAGGGCGTGGTAATACCGTGGTGCCACGGGAGTCGGATACCCGTTCCCCCTTTTTCGGTCGGGAACCATGTCTCTGGAACGACGACTTCGAGAGCAACACCGACGACGGAGAGCGCCTTGTCGACTTGCGCCTCCGTCGCGATTCCCTCGTCGACGATCTGCCGGGCCTCCTCACATATCGCCGCGTGACAGCGGTTGGCGATGACGGTGATCTCGCGGACGGCCACCTCGTAGCCGCGACGTGCGAGTCCCTGTGCCATACGGAACCCATGCTGCCGCCGCCGACGGTAGCGCTCTTTCGTGCCATGTCCCTACCCGACATGGATGTCGACATCGGTCTTGGCAACGCTCGAGACAACCGGCGACGGCCGCCGAAACTGCCGGGCCGAGAGCGGCCGGAATCGCAACGACACGACGGGATGGTGGCTACGAGCACATCGACGGGAACGCCCGCGAAAGCGGCTATCGAGCGCCCTGTCGGCTCTCACGCCGGCCGGTTCGATCGACTCGTAACGACAGCTGGTACACATTTAATAGTCGCGGCGTAAAGCATGAGGTATGGCAACTGAGTACACGCCAACCGAGATGATGGATCGGGAGTCACGATCGAACCGCTACTATCGCAACGCGGTCGAACGCCACTGGGACCCCGGCGAGATCGACCTCGAGCGCGACGTCGAGAACCTGCTCGCGTTCATCGACGAGACGGAGACCGACGACAGGGAGCCGTGGTACGGGATGCTTAACGGGATCGCGAAGTTCGGGGCGGGCGAGGACGCGGTCACGGAGGACCTCGCGCCGCTGGGGACGGTCCTCGACGACATCGACGACCAGCTGTTCCTGACGACACAGCTGTACGAGGAGGCCAAACACGCCGACTTCTTCGATCGGTACTGGCGCGAGGTCGTCTGGACGGTCGAGGACGAGTTGGGGTGGGAGCGATCGAACCCGCGTCACGACCGGTGGTTCAACGATCCCTACATCGAACTGTTCAACCGCAACCGGCAAGCGCAGCGCCGGCTGCTCGAGGAGGACACCCCGGAAACCCGTGCGAAAGCCTACTGTCATTACCATCTCACGGTAGAAGGCATCCTCGCCCAGACGGGATACTACGGGATGCAGACCTCCTACGGCGGCGAGTTCGACGACCTGCCACATCTGCCGGGGCTCGTCCAGGGGTTTACCAAGATCCGCAGCGACGAAGGACGCCACGTCGGCTTCGGAATGAATCAACTCAAGAAGCTCATTGCCGAGGGGGTCGACCCGCACCTCATCGAGACGACCGTCGAAGACCTGCTCCCGCTCGTCCAGGGAATCACGGAGGACGACCGGTATCAGGCCGACGACCCCGAGGAGCGCGTCGGGCTCGACGACGGACAGTTGGCCGAGTACGCGGTCACGAAGCACACCGACCGGATGCGACAGATCACGGACGCCGCGGCGGACATTCCGGACGTCGACGAACTGGTGTCGCTCGAGGGCGACGACTGATGCCGTGAGACGAACCCGACGGTTCCGATCCCGGCACGACCGGCGACAGTAGGCTTTTGGGGGCGGATCGACACGTGGGACCATGCAGCTCGATTCGGTGCGGATACTCGATCTGTCGCGCCTGTTACCCGGGCCGTACGCGACGCAACTGCTCGCCGATGCGGGCGCGGACGTGATCAAAGTCGAGGATACGGACAGGGGTGACTACGCCCGCGATATCCCGCCGACGACCGGCCGCGGCGTCGGCGCGCTGTTCGAGAGCGTCAATCGCGGCAAGCGCAGTATCGCGCTCGACCTGAAGTCGGAGGCCGGCCGCGAGGCGTTCTACGAACTCGTCGCGGACGCGGACGTCGTCTTCGAACAGTTCCGGCCGGGCGTCGCCGACCAGCTCGAAATCGATTACGAGACGCTGCTCGAGTACAACGACGACCTCGTCTACTGCTCGCTGTCGGGCTACGGAGGGACCGGTCCGGACGCCGAGCGCGCGGGACACGATCTCAACTACGTCGGTGTGGCCGGATTACTCGATATGACCCGAGAGGACGAATCGATGGCCCCGCAGATCCCGGGCTACCAGATCGGAGACCTCGGCGGCGGGCTGTTTGCAGCCTTTTCGATCGTCGGCGGGCTGCTGTCGCGGGCGCTGGGTAACGGCGGCGAGTACGTCGACGTGGCGATGACCGACGTGGTCGCCTCCTTTTCGCAGGCCGTCGCCCACGAAGCACTCACGGGCGGCGACCCCCGGCCCGGCGAGACCCCGCTCACCGGGACGTTTCCCTGGTACGACGTGTACGAGACCGCCGACGGACGATACGTGACCCTCGCGGCGCTCGAGCCGAAGTTCTGGACGACCTTCTGCGAGGAAGTCGACCGCGAGGAGTTGATCGACGCTCACGGCACCGACGACCCGGCCGAACTGGCGGCCGTCCGCGAGAAACTCGAGGCGCTGTTCGAGAGCCGATCGCGGGACGCGTGGCTGGCGGACCTGAGCGAGGAGACGATGGTCGGGCCGGTGTGTACGCCGGCCGAAGCCCTCGAGCACCCCCAACTCGAGGCTCGCGGCCTGATCGAACGGCCCGCGGACGCGCCGCCGCGGATCGGCTTTCCCGCGAGAGGGTCGAACGTGCCCCAAACTCACGACGAATCGGTCCCGGAGCATGGGGAACACACCGACGAGCTGCTCGCGTCGGTCGGCTACGACGACGCCGAGCGAGCCGCCCTTCGCGACGCGGGCATCATCCGCTGACGGCCAGTTGTCCCGTCACGAGGACGCACTCGCCCCAACTAATAAGCTACTGGATGGAATATGTAGGACGACCATGAGGAATGTCGAGTTAACGCGTGACATATTCCGCGAGCGGGCGGTCGACCTGTACTCCGACCGGGAACTGGTGACGAAACTGCCCGGCGGGCGCACGCACCGGTACACGTACGCCGACGCCGACGAGCGGATCAACCAGCTCGCGGGCGCGCTCGATGGCCTCGGTCTCGAGGCGGGCGATCACCGACGGATGTTACTATGGTAGCAAACACCACTGGCGGCGTGAGTTTCGACACCGACGGCGAGACCGAATTGATCCTCGACAGTCTCGACGAGTTCATCGAGCGCGAAGTCGAGCCGATCGTCGAGGAGTTGGGAGACGTCTATACCAATCCCAGGAAGGGACACCACGAGAACGGGCGCTGGACCGACGAGGTGCTCGAGGCCCGCGAAGAAATACGGCGTCGATCCGCGGAGGGCGGCTTCTACGCGATGAACCTGCCCGAAGCCGCGGGCGGCGAGAGCGTCTCGCCGGTCACCTGGTACCGGGCGAAGAAACACCTCGCAGCTCACGGCGGCGGCCTCGAGCGCTACGTCCTCGCCGGGCCGGAAGGGCCGAAACCGCTCCTGTTGCAGGCGAAAGGCGAGCAGGTCGAGCGCTACCTCGCGCCGACCGTTCGGGCGGAGAAATCGACGGCGTTCGCTCAGACCGAGCCGGGTTACGGATCGGATTCGCCGAACATGGAGACCACCGCGGAGAAGAACGAGGCGCGGAGCGCCTCGGAACGTAGCGGCACAGCCGCGGAGAAAGACGGCGACGAATGGGTGCTGAACGGCCGCAAGCAGTGGATCACCAACGCGCCCTACGCCGACTTCGTCCAATTGTTCGCTCGGACGACCCCACAGGAGGAGGCCGGCCGCTACGGTGGCATCACGTGTTTCATCGTCGAGCGCGAGGAGTACGAACTCGGCTCGTACAACAACGCCGTCGGTGCCGAGGGGATGCAGGCCGAGATCGTGCTCGACGACGTTCGAATCCCCGAGGATCGCGTGCTCGGTGAGGTCGACGAGGCCTTCTACGCTGCGATGGAGTTCCTCTCACTTGGCCGGCTCGAGCTGGGTGCCGAAGCCGTGGGATACGCGGAGTACCTGCTCGAGGACGCCGGCGAGTACGTCACCGAGCGCGAGGCCTTCGGGCGGACGATCGGGAACTTCCAGCAGGTCTCCACGAAACTCGCGCGGGGGCGAGCGAAGACCTACGCGGCCGACGCGGCGGGGCTCAAACTCGCCTGGAAGATGGCCCAAGACGAGCGGACGGTGATGGATGCGTCCGTGCTGAAGTGGTTCGCTACGAACGTCCTCTGGGAGGTCGCCGACGCGGCCGTGCAGGTACACGGAGCCAACGGGCTGGCAGAGGACCACCCCTACATGGACCTGGTCCATCAGGCGCGGATCCTGCGGATCGTCGAGGGAACCGACGAGATTCAGCTCAACACGATCGCGAAGACGATGGGGATCGTGGACTGAGTCGGCGCTATCGAACGCTCGACGCACCCGGACCCCGAGCCCGTCAACTACTACAGCCCGGGTTTCGAGGGCATTGCCTCACGGAGCACGCAACTATGAGCGGGACAGTGAACTCGAGCCACTGACACCGCCTCAGACGGACTGTCGTACCGATTGCCCGGCGCACCCGCGAACCATCGTGCGGATGCCGTCACCGACGGACAGTCGCTCCTCTCAGAAGCTAAACAGGTCAATCCCACCCGTGACACCGATAATTTGCCCGGTGACGTAGGACGCCTGCTCCGAGCAGAGGTAGGTGACCATGTTGGCCACGTCTTCCTCCGTGCCGAGGTGACGCATCGGGGTGGCCTCGGCGATGCGAGCGAAGTACTCGTCGACGTTCGCCCGGAGTTCGTCGGGGTTCATGTCCGCCCAGTCCCCGACGACGATGTTCGGCGCGATGACGTTCGACGTGACACCCGACTGGGCACCCTCGAGGGCCATCGTCCGGCCGACGCCGATCATGGCGGCTTTCGTCGCCGAATAGGAGAGTTGACCGAACCCGCCATACCAGCCGGCCATCGAGGACATGGTGACGATCCGCCCCCAGCCGCGGTCGCACATCCGCGGGAACAGTTCCGTGCTGATGTTGTAGGTACCGGTCAGATTGATCTCGATGTCCCGGTCCCAGATCCCGTCGTCGTAGTCGCCAATGCGCGAGCGGGCGTCGACCATCGCCGCGTTGTTGACGAGGATGTCCACGCCGCCGAAGGCGTCTCGAACCTCGGCCATCGAGTCGGCGACGTCCTCGCGGTCCGTGAGGTCACACTCGAAGGCCATCGCCGCACCGCTGTCCGCGGTTTCGTCGATCTCCACGGCGATCTCCGCCGCGCCGTCGACATCGACGTCGAGGACGACGACGTTTGCGCCCTCCTCGGCCAGCAGTCGACAGTCCGCGCTTCCGATCCGTCCCGCACCGCCAGTGACGACCGCGGTCCGGTCCCGAATGCCAAGGTCCATTGCTCGATTGACTACTTCGTTATTTGACTTAATTATTGTGGAGTGATAGCAGACTCCACGGCCGGGAAAGACTCCGACAGCGGCGGAACGAGTCCAGTACGGGCGACCACGGATATATGCACAACAGCTATGACGAACGGAGAACTATTCAAACATACGTCATGAACTCCGCAGTCATCGTCGATGCCGTCCGGACGCCGTTCGGGAAACGCGACGGCTCGTTCAGGGACACGCACCCACAGGATCTGGCCGCCGAACCGCTCGAGGCCCTGCGCGAGCGCAACGGGTTCGAGCCCGGGACGATCGAAGACGTCATCTACGGCTGTGTGTCCCCAGTGAGCGAGCAGGGGCTCAATATCGGGCGACTCGCGCCCATGGTCGCCGGCTGGGGCGATGTGGTCCCCGGCGTACAGCTCAATCGGATGTGCGGATCGGG
Organism: Natrinema pallidum; assembly: GCF_005890195.1. Taxonomy (NCBI): domain Archaea; kingdom Methanobacteriati; phylum Methanobacteriota; class Halobacteria; order Halobacteriales; family Natrialbaceae; genus Natrinema; species Natrinema pallidum. Next base: position 3,204,632 of record NZ_CP040637.1, read on the forward strand.
CCAGCAGGCGGCCAACTTCGCTGCGGCGAACGTCATGGCCGGCCAGCACGACGTCCTCATCGCCGGCGGGGTCGAACACATGACCCGCGTCCCGATGGGCTCGGACGGCGACGGCCTGACCGACACCTACTTCGACCACTTCGACGAGCTGACCACGCAGGGCGAAGGGGCCGAGCGAATCGCGGAGCACTACGGTTTCACGCGATCGGACCTCGACGGGATCGCCGTCGACTCCCAGCGGCGCTGGAAAGAGGCCTGGGACGAGGGCCGGTACGACGATCAGGTCGTGCCAGTCGAGACCGAACTCGAGGGCGAGGCGATCGTCGTCGAACGGGACGAACACCCGCGGCCGGGCACGGACGAGGAAACGCTCGCCAACCTCCCGCTGTCGTTCCGCGAGGAGGGGGAGGGCGTTCACCACCCTGGCAACTCCTCGGGGATCGTCGACGGCTCCTGTGCGCTGTTGATCACGAGCGAAGCGGCCGCCGAAGAACACGGCTGGGAGCCGATGGCCCGCATCGTCCAGACCGAGGTCGTCGGCGTCGACCCCGTCACGATGCTTCGCGGCCCCATCCCGGCGACGGAGAACGTCCTCGAGAAAGCCGACATGTCGGTCTGCGATATCGACCGCTTCGAAGTCAACGAAGCGTTCGCGTCGGTCGTCGCCGCCTGGCTCGAGGAGACCGGCGCGCCCTGGGAGGACGTCAACGTTAACGGCGGCGCGATCGCCCACGGCCACCCGCTGGGCGCGACCGGCGCGATGTTGCTGACCAAGCTGGCCCACGAACTCGAGCGGACCGACCAGGACACCGCGCTCTCGACGATGTGCATCGGCTTCGGCCAGGGTATCGCGACGATCATAGAGCGAGTCTGAGCCGGGCGCGGTCGGCCGACGGGAGCCGAACCCAGCTGGCGACACCGCCGACCAGGGGCGTCTCGAGAGCGAAGCGCCGACCGGTGCCCGACAACCGGTTGCCAATTTATGCGATCTCTTACCTATAGCTTTACAATGCTGTATCCTGTCATGAGTGATATGGAGTACCACGACTCCGAGACGGCAAAGGAGGTTGCGGGCCGCGTAGCGGACTTCATGGACGAGGTCGTCATCCCGCGCGAGCGAGAGGCGCTCGCCACGGGCGAGGAGATCACGACGGGCGAGATCGAGGACCTGTGGGAACTGGCCAAGGAACGCGACCTGTTCGCGCCGCAGGTGCCCGAGGAGTACGGCGGACAGGGGCTGGACTTCAGCGACATGCTGCCGTCGTTCGAACAGGTCGGTCGCTCGCTGATCGGCGCGCTCGCGATCCGCGCGAACGCGCCTCAGGAGGGGAACATGCACACCTTGGAGATGGTCGGGACCGAGGAACAGAAAGCGGAGTATCTCCGACCGCTCGTACAGGGCGAACTCTCCTCGGCGTTCGCGATGACCGAGCCCAAGGTCGGTGCCGGCTCGGACCCCAAGATGCTCCAGAGTACCGCGGTCAAGGACGGCGACGAGTGGGTCGTCAACGCCCACAAGTGGTGGACCTCCGACGGACTGGACGCCGATTTCTATCTGGTGATGGCCCGGACCGACCTCGACGCCCACCCCTACGAGGGAACCTCGATCATCCTCGTTCCGCGTGACGCCGACGGCGTCAACGTCCAGCGGAACGTTCCCCACCTCGGCGGCCACGGCATCACCGAGCGCGAGGGCGGCCACGCCGAAGTGAAGTTCGACAACGTCCGCGTCCCCGTCGAAAACACGATCGGCGAGGAGGGGGCCGGGTTCCGGATCGCGCAGATGCGACTCGGCGGCGGCCGACTGACCCACTGCATGCGCTACTCCGGCATGGCCGAGCGCTCGCTCGACATCGCCAAGGCCTACCTGCAGGAACGCGAGGCCTTCGGCACGAAACTCGAGGACAAACAGGCGCTGCGCCATCGGATCGCCGACGCCGAGACGCGTTTGCACGCCGCTCGCTGTATGGTTCGCCACGCCGCGCGCGAACTCGACCGCAGCGACGCCCGCATCGAGGTCGCGATGTCGAAGATGTTCACCGCCAACGTCACCAACGAGACCATCGACCTCGCCCTCCAGTGTTGTGGGGGCAACGGGATCGGCAAGGACCTGCCGATCGCCCACTTCTACGAGAACGTCCGTGCGTTCCGCATCGTCGACGGGGCCGACGAGGTCCACCGCCGTTCGATCGCTCGCTGGGCGTTCGAGGACATCGACGAGGCCGAAATCGAGAACACCCTGCAGTTCGACGAGGACCTGCGGATCGACGGCCTCGACGAGTAACGGTCCGGACTCGAGCGAGCCGTTTCGAACCCCGACCGAAAAGCGGGGCTCGCGTCGCCGTCCGAAGATTATGCAGTCCCGTCCGAGAAGGGTACTGTTATGTCAGTCGTCCACAAACCATGGCGGCAATGAAACGCGGACACCGCGCCGAGGTGCGATACGACGCGCCGACCGACCGGTCGACGACTCTCGCGCGAGCCACGGAGGGCGTCCATGCCGAATAGGCCGCTCGCGGAACTCGAGGCAATGGTCGGCGACGCCCGCGTCACCGTCGAAGCGTTTCGTATCGAACCCGGCAAAGTCGAGGAGTTCGCGCGGGCGATCACGGCCGCAGACCCCGTCTTCCGCGACGGGTCGGTCGCCGCGGACCGGGACTACGATCGCGTCCCCGCGCCGTTGACCTACACGCAGGTCGGCCGATTCCCCCGCTACACGCCCGCCGACGTCGACGGGAAGGGGTTCGATCTGGGCTTCAAGCCGGAGTACGTCCTCCACGGCGAGCAGGCCTACGAGTACGAACGTCCCATCTACGTCGGCGACGTGCTCGAGGGGACGACCACCCTCGTGGACGTCTTTCAGCGCGAGGGCGGTCGTGCGGGGACGATGACCTTCGCCGTCCTCGAGACCGAGTACCGGACGCCGGACGGCGACCTCGTCCTGACCGACCGCTCGACGGCGATCGAAACGGAGGGAGCGGTCGACAACGGCGACGAGAGCGGCGACGGGTCCTCGAGCAACGCGTCGACCGAGCCCGACGGCGGCACCGCGAATCCGGAGCCGGCAGCACCCACGGCAACGGTCGACGAGTTCGATCGCGTCCGCACCGTCGACGGCCTCGAGCCCGGTGCCGCCGGCCCAACCGTCGTCGTCCCGAACCTCGAGCGCCAGCAGTTCGTCAAGTACGCCGGGGCCAGCGGCGACTTCAACCCGATCCACTACGACGAGCCCTACGCGACGGCGGCGGGCAACGAGAGCGTTTTCGGCCAGGGGATGTTCACCGCCGGCGTCACCTCGCGGGTCGTCGCCAACTGGTTCGAGCTGCGGGACGTAACGAGCTTCGGCGTGCGGTTCCAGTCCCGGGTCTTTCCCGACGAGACAATCGTCGCGAGCGGCGAAGTCGCCGAGATCGACCCCGACGCGGGAACGGTCGAGACGGCACTCGAGGCCCGGACGACCGACGGCGAGACGCTGCTGACGGGGACGGCGACCGCCGCTCTCGAGTGAACAAGGCCACACTCGGTTGTGGCTCCGGCGCGAACCCGGACTCGCGGCCCTGTCGGAGCCCCGCCCGAAATGGTCGCCACTGAAACGCGTTCCGGACTGACCGTAACGCCGTCATGCGGTCAGGTGTGTAGTGACGTGGAGTGACTCCTGTAGTGCGCCCGTCGTGCTCGAGGCACTGTGGCAGGCGGATGGGGCCGGCGTCACGGTACTCGCCGAGCGGACGGGGCTCGCGAAGAGCACGGTTCACGCCCATCTGACGACGCTGCGGTCAAAGGGGTACGTGGTCCAGGAGGACGACGAATATCGGCTGAGCCTCCGATTCCTCTCCTTCGGCGAGCACGTCAAATACGCCGAGTCGCTGTACGCGGCGTCGGAGACCCCGATCGCCGAGCTATCGGAGCGGGTTGGGGAACGAGTGCTCTGTTCGACACACCAGAACGGACTGGGAACGGTCGTCAACGTCAGCGAGGGCACCCGGTCGTTCACCAGCGACATCGATGTCGGGACGCACACCTATCTGCACAGTTCGGCCGGCGGAAAGGCCATGCTCGCCCACTTCCCCGAGGAGCGAATCGACGGGATCATCGACGAGTGGGGACTCCCGGTTTTTACCGAGGACACGATCGGCGATCGCGACGCCCTCGTCGATGAACTCGCCGCGGTTCGCGAGGCGGGCGTCGCGTACAGCCGCGAGGAGTACCTCCAGGGGATCAGTGCGATCGCCGCCCCGATACGCGACACCGACGGCACCGTCTACGGCGCGGTTACCGTCGCCGGACCGGACCGCCGACTCGCGAACGAGTGGGAAGAACGCGACCTCCGCACTCAGTTGCTGTCGACGGCGAATACGATCGAGGTGAATCTGCTGTTCTCGTAGCCGTTCGATGACAGTGAACACATAGCACATCACTCGAGACATCGCGGGGGCCCGTCGGTCCCGTTCGACCGGGAACTCAGTGCGTCATCGACCACTGAATTACAGAGATATGTCTGTAATATCGGTCTCGGTCGTGACGCCGGACAAATTCCCCTCGGATACTCGAACCCGTTCGACTGAGACGGACCATTGATTATCAAGTATGCAATAATACCACTATCCCAGCTATCTATGAATAATGAAACGACCGTAGAGATCGCGAACTCGGCGAGCGATCGGTAACTCCGCTCTGGCTCTCGGAGAGACCATTTCCGAGCCTCCGTATCACCCGTACGGTACTCCGAACTGGAACCACTCGAGACCGGCGTCGAAGCGGCGTCTCGGCCACTGAAGCAACGGACTGTCGCCATTGATCACCCGGGCTCCGTGTTTCACGGTCGGCCCATTCATGACAGATCAATTATTACATTCGGGAATGGAAAATATTGGAGAATGGGAGGCGGGGTCATCGTTCCGGCGACGCACCGCTCGGTCGCAGGCCCCGTGCGATGGTTGGCTTCCACTGTTCGACCACAGTGAATATTTCGAAAACAGCGTCGGGAATAGATCGAAAATGATGAACGAATTTATGTACTGCCCGCTCGATACGGGATCTATGCGACTCGAAAACAAGACAGTAGTTATCACGGGTGCGGCGTCGGGTATCGGACAGGCGACGGCCGAGCGCTGCGCCGAGGAGGGCGCACGCGTCATCGTCACTGATGTCGATACCGAGGGCGGAGACGCGGTCGTACGGGCGATCGAGGACGCCGGTGGGGAGGCCGCGTTCCACGAACTCGACGTCACCGACAGCGACCAGTTCCACGCGGTCATCGACGCGGTCGCCGACGACGACGGCCTCGACGTGCTGATCAACAACGCCGGGACCGGCCATCCGGCCGGGAGTCTCGAGGACGTCGACGACGATATGCGCGACTTCGTTATGAACGTCAACGTCAACGGCGTCTGGAACGGTTGTCACGCCGCGCTCCCGCATCTGAAATCGCAGGGCCACGGTGCCATCGTCAACGTCGGGTCGCTGGCGAGCATCCTCGGGCTCCCCAAGCAGGCTGCCTACTCGATGAGCAAGGGTGCGGTCCTGAACATGACGAGGGCGGTCGCCGCGGAGGCCGGTCCGTACGGCGTCCGCGCGAACACGGTCTGTCCCGGCTTCACCGAGACCTCCCTGCTCGAACGGTACCTCGATGAGCAGGAGAACCCCGACCGGGCTCGCGAGCAACTGATCGAGCAGTACCCGCTCAAGCGCCTCGCCGAACCCGAAGAGATCGCGGACGCGATCCTGTTCCTGGCCAGCGACGAGTCCTCGTTCGTCAACGGCCACGGACTGGTCGTCGACGGCGGTTTCTCGGCCTGAACTGCGCCGCCACACCGCCGTCGTCTCACTCCCCGTGGACCAGCGCCACGCTCGCGAGTTGGTCGCCGGCGGTCACGGTCGCCTCGCGAGTGAGCGCGTAGAGTATGCCCTCCCGGTCGGCACGCGCCTTGTGGAGCGGGTCGTAGCGCGTCGGATGATAGACCGTCCCCAGAAGCGTTCCGTCGGCGATCGACTCACCTACCTCGAGCGACGGGTTCGGGCGGAAGAGCCCGGAGTCGTCCGCGGTGACCTGGCCGCAGTGGTTTCGGGCGACGACCTGCTCGCGCTCGGGAACGGTGCCGGGCAGCAGACCGAGATACCGACAGACATCGCAGAGGCCGTCGACGCCCGCCTCGATGACGTCCTCGAGGAGTTGTTTGTTGTGGGCGAGTTCGGGCGTGATCGACGGGAGGTTTTCCTCGGCGGCGACGACGCGAAGTTTGCCCGCGAACCCGCGGCGGTGCCACTCGTCGGAGGCGTCCTCGGCGGCCCGTTCGGACAACAGGAGGTCGGCTCCGAACGCTTCGGCGAGTCGGCGGGAGCGCTCGTCACCCTCGCGGTAGACGACGTGGGGAAGCATATCGGGGCTCCCGGTGTGGAGGTCGACGAGCGCGTCGGCCGCCGTGACGTACTCCCAGAGGCGGGCGGCCATGCGCTGGGTGATGCTCCCGTCGCTGTTGCCCGGCCAGATTCGGTTCATGTTGGGATTGACGCTGTCGAATTGCTCCGGCGTCGTGTACGAGACGCGATCGAACGTCAGCGGGTTCGCGACGGGAACGGCGATCACGGTTCCGGACAGCGACTCGAGGGGCAGCCGCTCGTGGAACCGCCGCAACACCTCCGTTCCGTTGATCTCGCGGCCGTGCTGGGCGGCCTGCACGTACAGCGTCGGCCCCGGCTCGTCGCCGCGGTAGGTGTGGACCGTCGTCGTCAGTTCAACGCCCGACGGCAGCCGGGCGAGCGGTATCTGCTCGGCCGTGTGCGTGCCTCCGGTCATATCCCGTCGTTCCACGCCCGGCGATATGTACCTGCGGCCGCCCGTTGCCGAGTCGGGAAGGTCGATGGATCGGTACGGGAAGGCGGCCACCAGCTGTCCCCGCACAGCCGCCTCACAGCGCCACTCGGGGAACGACAGGGCTACTGCGTATCGGCCGTCGGTACTCGAATCGGCCAGCCGAGACCACTAGCGTTTTCACTCGTCCGGTCGTTCCGGCTCCTATGGGAGACGTTACTGCTACGCTGCACACCAACAAAGGCGACATCGATGTGGAACTCTACGACGAGCGCGCACCGCGGACCGTCGACAACTTCGTCGGACTCGCGACCGGCGGGAAGAGCTGGACCGACCCCGAAACGGGCGAGGAAGTCGAAGGCGAGCCGCTGTACGACGACGTGGCCTTCCACCGCGTCATCGAGGACTTCATGATCCAGGGCGGCGACCCGACCGAGACCGGTCGCGGCGGCCCCGGCTACGAGTTCGACGACGAGTTCCACGACGACCTGCGCCACGACGACGAGGGCGTACTGAGCATGGCCAACTCCGGCCCCGACACCAACGGCTCGCAGTTCTTCATCACGCTCGACGCCCAGCCACACCTCGACGGCCGCCACTCGGTCTTCGGCAAAGTCACCGACGGGATGGATGTCGTCCACGAGATCGGCTCCGTCGACACCGACGCCAACGACCAGCCGAAAGAAGAAGTCGTCCTCGAGTCGGTCTCCGTCGACTACGAGTAATCGCTGCTCCGGCCCGCCACCGTCGGCAGTCGGTCGCGAGTGACTCCGATATCCTTACTTCGATGCCGGTCCCACGACCGGTATCATTCACTATCGACGACCGCTACTGGCCGGCATCGCCTCGAGTCTCGGACTCGTGCTCGCGGGCTGTACGAGCGACGGCGGAGATGAGACGACCCCCGACGCGGACGAATCCGTGACGAGCGCAGCGGTAGAGGGAGACCGTACGGCGACGCTGCACACGAGCGAGGGCGACATCGAGGTCGAATTCTACGGCGACCGCGCGCCCCGAACCGTCGAGAACTTCGTCAGGCTCGCAACGGGCGAGCGCGCGTGGATCGACCCCGAAACGGACGAAACAGTCGAGGGCGAACCGCTGTACGACGACGTGGCCTTCCACCGCGTCATCGAGGACTTCATGATCCAGACCGGCGATCCGACCGGGACCGGCCGCGGCGGCCCCGGCTACGAGTTCGACGACGAGTTTCACCCCGACCTCCGTCACGATGAGGCGGGCGTACTGAGTATGGCCAACGCCGGCCCCGACACCAACGGCTCGCAGTTCTTCATTACACTCGCTCCGCAACCGCACCTCGACGGCCGCCACTCGGTCTTCGGCACCGTCACCGACGGGATGGACGTCGTCCGCGAGATCGGCAGCGTCGACACCGACGGCAACGATCGGCCGACGGACCCCGTCGTCCTCGAGTCCGTCGCCGTCAACACCGAGTGACTCGACTGGTATCCATTTAGGGACGGCAACACTAGGTGTGGTATGAGTTGGACAGCCGACGACGTTCCCGACCAGCGCGGCCGCACGGTCGTCGTCACGGGCGCGAACAGCGGTCTCGGCCTCGAGACGACCCGTGAGCTCGCGCGCAACGGGGCGACGGTACTCATGGCCACTCGAAGCACCGAGCGCGGCGAGGACGCGGCTCGGGACGTTCGCGAGGACGTTCCCGATGCCGACCTCCGCGTCGAGGAGTGTGACCTCGCGAACCTCGAGTCGGTCCGGTCGTTCGCGGACCGACTCGCGGACGAGCCGATCGACGTCCTGATCAACAACGCGGGCGTCATGGCGATTCCGCGGTCGGAGACGGACGACGGGTTCGAGGCCCAGTTCGGCATCAACCACCTCGGACACGTCGCGCTCACTGGACTCCTCCTCGAGACCCTGGCGACCGACGAGGGCGACCCGGCGCGGGTCGTCACCGTCTCGAGCGGCATCCACGAGCGCGGCGAGATCGATTTCGACGACCTCCAGGGCGAGGAGGCCTACGACAAGTGGGACGCCTACGCCCAGTCGAAACTGGCGAACGTCCTGTTCGCGTACGAACTCGAGCGGCGGTTCCTCACCGCAGGAATGAACGCCGAGAGCATGGCCGTGCATCCGGGCTACGCGAACACGCAGTTGCAGTTCCGCGGTCCAGAGCAGAGCGGGAGTCGGATCCGAATGGCGGCGATGAAATTGATGAACACGGTGGTCGCGCAATCGGCCGAGATGGGCGCGCTCCCGACGCTGTACGCCGCGACCGCGCCAGGGGCCGAGGGGGGCGCGTACTACGGCCCCGGCGGCCTGCTGAACATGCGCGGCGCGCCCGAACGGCAGGCCTCTTCGGATCGGTCCTACGACGAGGAGACGGCCCGCCGACTGTGGGCGGTCTCGGAAGCACTGACCGGTGTCAGCTACGACCTGCCGGAACCGAAGGGCGAAGTCTCGGCGTAAGACCGCTCTCGGTCTCTCCGGCGTCGCCCCAACCGTAACGTGAAAGACGACGCGGCCGAAGGAATATACAATGAGCAACGACGGCATTCAGCGCGCCAGTGACATCGGCTCGGCCGATGCGCCGCCGGTCGACGAAAAACCCTACAAGATCGTCTTCGAGGCCAACAAGTGCTTCGGCGCGGGCAAGTGCGCCGAAGTCAGCGCCAACTGGGAGATGTCCATCGCCTCGGGCATGGCCCAGCCGAACGAGTACTTCTTCGACGAGGACGACCTCGAGCACAACATCCGCGCCGCGGAGATCTGCCCGGCGAAGAAAGACGACGGCTGCATCCACGTCGTCGACCGCCGGACCGACGAGGAGATCGCGCCCGATCCACACGGTGACGGCACGCTGAGCGTCGACTGGTAGGGACTCGTGGCCGGAAGCGGCGAGCGCACACCGAAACGCACATCCCCGCCCCGCGACAATCTTCGCGTGCACTTCTGTGCGAGGGTAGCCAAGCAGGCCAACGGCGGTGGGCTTAAGACCCGCTCCCGTAGGGGTCCTTGGGTTCAAATCCCAACCCTCGCACTCGCCACGAACGCTTCGTGAGTGACGAGTACGTAACGCGGGATTTGAACGAGAGAAGTCGCAGCGTGAACGGAGTGAGCGACCGTCTTCCCGTGGTTCAAATCCCCACCCCTCGCATGTCGCTGCGAGCAATCCGCGAGCAGTACAACGACAGCCCTCGAGCCGAAATCCGTGATCTCGATCGACGGGATCAGTCCGACGGCCCGTAGTGTTCCCGATGGACGACCGTCTCGGTGTCCCCCTGGACGGCAGTTACGACGATCTGATCGCCGTCGGCGTTGAGCCGAACGTTCGCCCAGGTCCCCGCCCACGAGGTCGACGGCTCGTCCTTGCTCTCACCGTAGAACTCGAACGTCGAGTCGGCGATCGTCGATTCAATGCGGATCAGATCGGCCTTGCGGCCGGGCGAATCGGTGAGGTGGACACGGGCGTAGTCCCCGGTTTCGATGTCGGAGCCCTCGGGAGAATCCACCGCGTCGACGCCCCACTCGATCCGCTCGACGACATCATCCTCGGTGTCGATAATCTCCGGCTCGAACGCGTCCTCGGGGTTTTCCGGGGTGTCGTCCTCGCTGCTGATCCAGAAGATCTTCCACTCGTCGTCCTCGGTCACGAGCGCGTAGACGCCGGCACTGTCGCCGGCGGCCGCATCGTCCAGTTCGGCGCGGACCAGCGTGATCTCCGCGTCGTCGATCTCGGCCTCGAGGTCGGCGTCCTCGAACCAGACCGCGGCTCCCTCGAGTTCGCGGATATCGTCGACGGAGCCGTCGGCGGTGACGGTCTCGGTCTCGAGGGCGTCGAGATCGGCATCGCCGTTCGATTCGAACTCCCACTCCGGATCGGTGAGCAGCCCCTGTAACGGGCTCGCGCTGTGGACGACCGCGGCCATCGCGTCTGGATCTTCGGCCTGAGCGGCCTCGAGGTAGGTTTCGATGACCTGCTCGTGGTCCGGTTCGCTTTCGGGTTCGGACTCGCCGCCGTCGGCGTCCGGTTCGTCGTCGCCGTCGGATTCGTCGTCGCTCGGACCGTCGCTCAGACAGCCCGCAAGGAGGGACGAGGTGCCGATGCCAGCGGTGACCAGGAAGGTTCGGCGTTCCATGCCTACTAGTTGGTTAATTCATACTATCATAAGGACCACGCTTCCAGCCGGGAGAAGCGAGACGAAGCGGCGAGGGCGGACCCCGATCGAATCGGACGCAGCGACGGACCGAGACGGTCGGAACCGCCGTGGATCCGTGGACTAGGTGGCACTCAGAACGGGTACTCGCGAGGCTCGTGCTGGATCGAGATCCACTTCGTCGTCGTCACTTCCTCGAGGATCTGCTCGCCGTTGTACCGGCCCATGCCCGATTGCTTCATTCCGCCGAAGGGGACGTGCGGTTCGTCGTTGACCGGTTGGTCGTTGATGTGGATCATCCCCGTCTCGATCCCGTCCGCGATCCGGCGAGCCCGTTCGATGGTCTCGCTATGGACCGACCCCGAGAGGCCGTGGATCGTGTCGTTGGCCAATTCGATCGCCTCGTCGTCGCTCGCGTAGGGGATCACGGGCGCGACGGGACCGAAGTGTTCGTTGCAGGCCGCGGCCATGTCGTTGTCGGCGTCGGAGAGGACTGTGGGTTCGACGACGAGTCCGTCGTGGTCGCCGCCGGTCTCGAGGGTCGCGCCCGCGTCGACCGACTCCTCGACGTACTCGAGGATCTGATCGCGCTGACTCTCGTCGATGATGGGACCGATGACGGTGTCGTCGTCGGTCGGATCGCCGGTCGGCAGCGACGCGGCCCGGTCGGCCAGCGCGTCGACGTACTCGTCGTAGACGTCCTCGTGGACCAAGTGGCGGTTGATGGAGATGCAGATCTGGCCCTGGTGCAGAAAGGAACCGAAGACGCCGCCGTCGACGGCCCGCTCGAGGTCGGCGTCGTCGGTGACGACGTGGACGTTGTTCCCGCCGAGTTCCATGGCGGGTAGGGCGCAGTTGCGCGCCGCCGTGGCGGCGACCCCCTGTCCGATCTCGGTCGAGCCGGTGAAGGCGATAGTCCGGGGGGTGTCGTGGCCGGCGACCGCGTCGCCGATCTCGGAGCCGCGGCCGGGGACGACGCTGAGGACGCCCTCGGGAACGCCAGCGGCCTCGAAAATCCGCGCGAGAAGCAACCCGCCCGTGATCGGCGTGTTCGAAGCGGGTTTGAGGACGACCGAATTCCCGGCAGCGATCGCCGGCGCGACCGCCCGCATCGAGAGATGCAGCGGGAAGTTCCACGGCGAGATGACGCCGACGACGCCGACCGGTACTCGCTCGGCGACGTTTTCCTTGCCCGGCGTGATCGAGTCAGCGTGCTGGCCGTCCATCCGGAACGGGTAGCTGGCGGCCTGTTGCATCATTCCCCTCGCAGTCTGTAATTCGGCCTCGGATTTGACCCGCGTGCTCCCCGACTCGCGGGCCAGGAGTGCCACGATCTCCTCGCGGTGGTCCCCGACGAACTGGATGGCTGCGCTGATCACACCTGCGCGGGCCTGTGGCGGTTGCTGGGCCCACGTCTCCTGTGCCGACGCGGCGGTCTCGTAGGCCCGGTCGACATCGGCGTCGGTCCCCGCCGGGACGGACGCGATCGACTCACGCGTGTACGGGTTCTCGACGGTGATCGCGTCGCGATCGCCGCCGTCGGTCCAGTCGCCCGCGAGATAGAGCGATTCCCAGCCGCCGTCGGGTGCCAGTGGAAGGTCCGTCATGCGAGCGACATAGCCCTCGAGCGGGCATAAGTAGCGGACGCGCAAGCGCAACGATCGGCCGCGTCAGGAGAGTCGTCGCGGCAGCAACACTGCAAGTGGGGCGTAAATCGCCAGGCCAATCACGGCCGTCGCGAGGACCCCAAGCAGGACGTTCTCGTTGACGAACCGCCATGCGAACAACAGGATCCCCGCCGGCGGGAGCGCGAGCCCGGCCGCCGTGCGATGGAACCGACGGAGCCGGTCGCCGACGGGTTCCGGAGCCGTCTCGATCTCGCTGGAGTCGTCGTCCGCCACGAGGGCGGGAAAAGAAAGGTACGTTCCGAGCCCCAGTACGAGCCCGACGAACGCGCCGAAGATCGGTTGGCCGAACAGTACGAGCCCGAGATAGCCAAACACCGGCAACTCGAGGATGCCAATGCCGGCACCGATCAGTCCGGGCGAGAACCCGCCGTCGTCGGCCGATCCCGACCGTTCGTCACGAGAGTCGTTCATGTCCGTGTCGACTCACTACAGCCATATTACCGTTTTCTGTCACTCGCCGTCCTCCTCGCTCTCGGCGAGGTCCTCCGTACGCAGTTGTTCGCTGGCCTCGCGGACCTCCCGCATGACCGTCGAGATGCGTTCCTCGGCCTCGAGTTCGTCCTCGACGGCGAGGTCGACGCCCTCGACCTCGAGCAGGAACTTGGCGACTTCGGTGGCCTCATACATCACGTCGTCGAGTTCCTCGGCGGTGAAGAAGTCACACATCGCGCCGTAGAGGAACGTCGCGCCGGCGGTGCGGACCTTGTCCTCGAACGACGAGCGGGCCTGGTTGACCGCCTGCGGCGAGTAGGTGTCGGTCATAAACGGGACCAGATCGGGCAGGTTCTCGCCGATCTTGGTCATCTCGACGCCGGTCTCGGTCCGGAAGTCCGAACAGAGGCGGGCGATGGCCCACTCGCGAGCGGTGATGTAGGTCCGATCCCGAAGGAACTCGTTGACGCGGTCGTACTGCGCGCCGTCTATCTTCTTGAAGCGGGCGTACTTCCGGACGTCGTCGGGAACGTCGCTCTCCTGCGGATCGGGGTCCGGAACGCCCGGCATCGACGCGTCGCCGTCGCTCGAGTCGTCGGTCGTGCCGGTCGGCTCGTCGGACCGCTCCGGAGCGTCGGTATCGGGCCGGTCGACCGTCTCGTTGCCGTCCATGGCGTGGCATTACGAAACGGCGGGCAAAAGGATTCCCCTCCCCTACGAGAGAGGGCAGGGGCGGCTACCGGGCGAGTCCGCACGAAAGCGGCCTGCAGCGTTACAGATCGATGCGGGTCTCTTCCGTCCAGGTCGTCTCGTCGAGGACGACCGCGTGGTCCTCCCCGAAGACGTAGAGACGATCACCGACGTACATCGCGCGGGTTCCGGGCCCACCCACGTCGACGCGGGCGACCTCCTCGAGATCGCCGCCCTCGTAGTCGAACACGTAACTGCCCTGGCTGGCCGGCATGAAGAAGACGCCGTGGGCCTCGTCCTGTAGGAAGGCGGTGTGCGTTCGACTGACATCGCTGCCGTACTCGCTGGAGAGGATTTCCGAGTCGAGTTCGACGGGATCGGTCGGATCGCTTACGTCGAATAGCGTTGCCTTGGGACGACGGTCCTCCTGACCGATGCCGAGCACGAGGTCGTCCTCGAGCGGGTGGAGGTACTCCGAGAAGCCCGGGAGTTTGAGTTTGCCGTCGACGGCGGGATCGGTCGGGTCGGAGAGATCGAGCGTGTAGAACGGATCGATCTCGCGGTAGGTGACGACGTAGCCCTCGTCGCCCTCGAAGCGGACCGAGTAGATGCGCTCGTCGACGCCGAGCCCGGTCACGGAGCCGACCGTCTCGAGGTCCGAGTCGAGGACGTAGACATCGTTCACCGAGTCGACGCCGTGGGTTCGGGGAATCGTCGTCGCGATCCGGAGGTGGTCGTCGTGTTCGTCCATCGAGAACTGATTAAGCGGCGTCCCGGGAACCTCACCGCTGGCGTCGACGGACAGGTCGCCGTCGATATCGACCCTGACGATCCCCGTGGTCGTCAGTTCGCGCTGGTGCGCCGCGGCGTAGTCGCGAAGTCCCGTCTCGAACGCGCGATCGGAACTCCGGCGCGCGTCCCCGTCCATTCGGTCGCGCCAGTCGTCGAGGATCTCCTGTAGTTCGACGGCCTTGGCGCGTTTGGACACGTCGATGTCGTCCAGCGCCGCGACGCGCTCGCGGGCCTCGGCGTCGAGCAGCGCGGAGCCGTTCTCGCTGCCGAGGTACGACCGCCGCAGGTCGTACTCGTCGGTCGAACGGGTATAGGAGAGGTAGATTCCGTTCTCCGAGACGTAGGTCGCCGACAGCGAACGCGAGCCGACGACGCTTGTCTCGCTTTCCAGGCGGCCCGTCTCGGGATCGACGCGGGCAGCCGTGTAGACCGCATCGGCGTCAGCATCCGTGGTCGGTCGAACGACATCGGTACACGCGATCGTCCGATCGCCGTACGGTTCGATCGGACACGGATCGTCCCCCGGCCGGTCGACGAGGACGAGGTAAAGGTCACCGTCATACAGGCGGGCCGTCTCGAGTCGCGCCTCGAGGTCCGTGCGCCACTGCTCGTCGGGGGCCTCGGGATCGCTCACGTCGTAGCCGGCGGCTTCCTCGTCGCCGAGGACGATGAGGGTCTCTCCCGCGAGCAGCAGGTCGCCGGAGAGGGGAATCGAGCCGATCGTTTCGGGGGCTTCGGGGTCGCTCACGTCGACGATCGACGTCTCACCCCATCGGGACGTGTAGCGATGGTCGGCGTAGTAGACCGATTCGCCGTCGGTTTTCAGTACGTCGGGTTCGTCGAGGGCCGCTTCCTGAACGTTCGTCTCAGAGTAGCGGGGCTCGCCGTTCGAGGCGGACGTCGTTTCGCCCGCGCCACCGTCGGACATTCCGCCGCCGTCGGCCATCCCGCCGGCGTCGGTACTCCTGCCGCTCTCGGCCACGTCGTCGGCGTCCGCTTCCGCGTCGACCGCCGCGTCGTCACCGGCCGCCCGAACCGTTGCGGACGGTCGAGTCAGAGCAGCGGTCTCCGATCGATCGGCAAAGTACTCGGCGAACGCATCCTCGGACGCGAAGGTTGTTAGTTCGGGTTCGCTCCGACCGGCGAGTGACCCGTCCGCTCGCTCGGTGTCGGTCCCGTCAGTCCGCCGCTCGTCGAACAGGCCCGTGAGGCCGGCACCGATGACCGACCCCACCACCAGCGCTGCGAGGGCGACCGCGATCAGAGTCGTTCTGCGATCCATATTCCTTCAATCCAACCCTCGTAATAAGGGTGCACCGCTAGGTAAAACGCCACTTTCACCCACCGAACCCGAGGAGCGCCATCACCACTCGTCCAGAGAGCGCCGCTCGGCGGCGTTCGCGTCGCGTAAACCCTTTTCCCGCCCTCGAGAGTTCGACCGGATTTAAGTTCGTGAGGGGCATTCGGTAGTATATGTCACAGACGCCAGTCGTAGTCAAGGCAGTCCGGACGCCACAGGGGAAAGAAGACGGCGTGTACGCCGACGTTCGTAGCGAGGATCTCTCGGTGCCACTGATCGACGAGATTCTGGCCGAAACCGGTCTCTCCGGGGAGGAGGTCGACGATCTGATGTGGGGCTGCGCCCAGCAGCGCGAGGAGCAGGACAACAACCTCGCCCGCGTCATCGCTCTCCTCTCGGAACTCGGGGAGTCGGTGCCGGCGACGACGATCAACCGCTGGTGTGCCTCCTCGATGCAGTCGGTCATCTCCGCCTCCGACGCCATCGCGGCCGGCAACCGAGACGCCATCATCGCCGGCGGCGTCGAGAGCATGAGCCGCGTCGCGATGGGCGAGAGCTACGGCCACATTCACCCGAAGATCTCCGAACTGTACGACCTCGGGGACCTCCAGATGGGGATGACCGCCGAGAAAGTCGCCGCGGAGTACGGCGTCAGCCGCGAGGAACAGGACGAGTACGCCGCCCGTAGCCAGCAGCGAGCCACCGAGGCGACCGAAGAAGGCCGCTTCGACGACGAGATCGTCCCGATCGAAACCGAGGACGGCACCGTCGAGGAAGACGAGGGCATCCGACCGGGCACCACCCCGGAGAAACTCGCCGAGCTTCCGACCGTCTTCAAGGAGGACGGCACCGTCACGCCCGGCAACGCGTCCCAGATCTCCGACGGAGCCGCTGCCCTGCTGATCACCAGCGAGGCCTTCGCCGAGGAACACGACCTCGAGATCATGGCCGAGATCGGGCAGAACAACGTCGCCGGCGTCGATCCCACCGTCATGGGAATCGGCCCGGTCCCGGCGACGAAGGGGCTGCTCGAGCGCAACGGCCGCGACATCGACGATTACGATCTCGTCGAACTCAACGAGGCCTTCGCGAGCCAGTCGATCTACTCGCGCGACGAACTCGGCATCGACCCCGAGATCTTCAACGTCAACGGCGGGGCGATCGCGCTCGGTCACCCGCTGGGCGCGTCGGGCGCTCGCCTGCCGGTGACCCTGATCAACGAACTCCAGAAGCGCGGCGGCGGCCTCGGACTGGCGACGCTCTGTGTCGGCTTCGGACAGGGTGCGGCGATCGAGTTCGAGGTTAACTGAAGCGCGGTTCGGAGACCAACGGCCGAAAACCGCGGATCGAGAGCGATCTCGAGGGGCCGTGTTACGGACGGCGCAGGACCGAGGATCGGCCGCGAGACGAATTCAGCGCGTGATCTGACCCGATCTGCCCGCTTCGATGGGTGCGAACGTTTCGACAGGATATTTACGTTCGAGTCGTTTCGGGAACATATGGGCGGCGTGAAACGTCTCTATGACCGCACCGATGCGTGGTTGCGGGGGCTCTCCCGCGGACGGTACGCGGCCGTTTTGGGGTTGGCGACGGGTATCGGGGTCCTCGCAGTCGGCTTCCTGTTGAGTCGGGACCTCCTCCTCGTTCAAGCGGTCACGATGGCGCTCGTCATGTTCGGCCTCGAGTGTGCGTTCGGGCGATGGGGGGAGTACGCGAGCTAACAGCATGTCCGTCGGCTCTCCGCCGCCCATCCTCGAGCCCCCATCAGGTGGCGGGTCGTTTAGTACCCTCGAGTCCGTAGGTTTCGTATGCGCATCGGGTTGCTCGCGATCATCGTCGGAATCCCGCTGGCCTGGCATCTCGGGCTCACCGCACTCGCCTACTGGGACGCCGGTCGGGTGGGCCTCGAGCCCCAGTGGAAGTGGGCGGCGATCACCTTCTGTATCCCGCTGATCGGGTTTTTCATCTACATCTTCGAGCGCAGCGAACTCTCCTACGATCCCGAGACCGACCCCTATCGGGGGCACAACGTCAACATCCACCCCTCGCGGGCCGACGACACGTCGCTGCCGTCGCGCGGTGACGACCGCCTCGAGCCGGCGCTCGAGGAAAGCGACGACGAGTAGCAGGCGGGGTCGTGGCTTCAAGCCGCTGGCCGGTGAATACACAGGGGATGTCCGACCACGGCACAGTCACCGTCGTCCCCAGCGTCCACTTCTCGCCGACACATTGCCGACGGGTCCGAGAACGAATCCGCGCGGTCGAGCCGGACCTCGTCGCTGTCGAACTCGACGAGTCGCGCTTCGAGCGCCTCGAGGCCGCGACCGGGCCGGACCTCGCCGAGCTGAGCCGCGAGTTGTCGCCGCCGGCCGCGGCCACCTACAGTGCAGTCCGTGCGTTCCAGCGGACGGTCGTCCGGCTCGCCGGGCTCGACCCCGAGTACACCGACATGGAGGCGGCCATCGAGACGGCCGCCGAGCGAGACCTCGACGTCGCGCTGATCGACGATCCGGTCGCGGAGACCCTGCGGGAACTCGCCCGTCGCGTCGGCCCGTTGACGATCCCTCGAAGCATGCTCCGTGCGCAGTCGATGGGACCGGACGCGTACGCCGACCTGCTGGCGCTGCTCGAGCAGCCCGTCGCGGAGATTTCACACGGTGACGACGTCCGGCCGGCGATCGACCACCTCCGGCGGCTGTTCCCCGAGGTGGCGGCGGGACTGATCGACCGCCGGGATCGGTCGATGGCACGGCGGCTCCACGCGCTCCGGCGTGAGGGCCACGACGTCGTCGCGGTCGTCGGCGCGGGCCACCACAACGGAGTCGAGCGGCGACTCGCGACGCTCGAGGGCGAGCGCAACGCCGCCGAGCGGACCGAGTCGGTCCCGATCAGAACGCCCGCACGGACGGTAACGCGAATTCCGATCGAGTGAGCGGGCTCGAACCGCTCGCGCCGACCGGGGAGACCGAGTTGCGATCAGTCGTCGGCCGGTGCCCCACTGTCCCCGCCGACTTTCGTGTCGGGGACGGTGCCGTCGTCGTTCCAGCCGCGCTCGGCGTAGTACTCCTCGAGCCCCTGCTCGAAGTCGGGCAGTTCGTAGGGCAGCCGGTCGTCGCCGCGGTCGAAGCCGCGCTGGTTGTTGAAGTGTCGTTCCAGCGCGACGACCTCGCCGCCGAGGGCGAGCAGATCGTCGTAGTCGGCATCGAGCAGCGTCTCGATGCGCTCTTCGGTCAGGAAGTCCCGGGAGAACTTACAGAAGATCGCGCTGTCCTTGACGGCGTTCAGGTTCTCGAGTTCGACGAGCTTTGGCGGCTTGTCCTCGAGTCCCTCCTTCTGGAACGCGTCTTCCTCGCCGACCAGCGGGTACTCGTAGGGGTAGAACTCGGCGTACATGTGGTCGGCACCGCGGTTCGAGGTCGCGAAGGCGAGTCCCTGGCCGTTCAACGTACGGCCGTCGTGGGCGGCGAACTCCATGCCCTTGACCGACCAGTTCTCGACGCCGAGCTCGTCGTGAACCCGGTCGATACCCTCGGCGAGCGTGTCGCCGACGCCCTCGCGGTAGGCGATCCGCTCGACGAGATCGTGAATGAGGTCGACGTTGCCGAACTCGTCCTCGCTGGCGAGGTAGGCCGCGACGGTGTCGCCCGCCGAGATGGTGTCGAGCCCGTACTCGTCGCACAGCTTGTTCGATTTCATCACGTCGACGATATCGTCGACGCCGGAGTTCGAACCGAACGCCATCAACGTCTCGTATTCGGGACCCTCGGTCTCGAGGTCGGACGCCTCGTCCCGC
Source organism: Natrinema pallidum (assembly GCF_005890195.1). NCBI lineage: Archaea > Methanobacteriati > Methanobacteriota > Halobacteria > Halobacteriales > Natrialbaceae > Natrinema > Natrinema pallidum. Next base: position 3,224,277 of record NZ_CP040637.1, read on the forward strand.
GTCGGCAGCTTGCAGGCGAACGCACACGACGAGCAGGTGCCTTTCTTGTACTTCTTCTCCTCGACGCGGTCGCCGCTGATCCCGTCGATGCCGTCGAACGACAGGTCCTCGAAGTAGTAACTCGGCAGGGCCTCGACCATGTTGGCGTACTCCGCGACCGACGTGGTCCCCTGGGCCTTCATGGGGTGGTCGGCCTGGGCGGCCTCGCCGTGGATCTCCATCTGGACCGGCGGAATATCGACCTCGGCGGTCGAGTCGCCGTCGAAGGTGATCGCCTTGACGTTCTTCGAGCCGAGGACGGCACCGAGTCCGCCCCGACCGAAGGCACGCTCCTCGGAGGTCATCATCGAGGCGAATCGAACCCGGTTCTCACCGGCCGGGCCGATGACCACAGTGTGTTCCGCGCCGAGGTCGCGTTCGCCCTCGATGTACGCACAGGTTTCCGGGACGGTCGCCTCGGCGAGGTCCGGGACTGCCTCGAACTCGACGCCCTCGTCGGTAACGTGAACGATAACGAGGTCGTCGCTCGCGCCGGTGATCTCGACAGCGCTGTAGCCGGTTCCGGTGAAATTCCGCGAAAGGAACCCGCCGGCGTTCGAGGAGAGCAGGCCATCGGTCAGCGGCGAGACGCCGGTCGCCGACATCCGGCCGGTGAAACTCATCGTCGAGTGCTGCATCGGCCCCGTTGCGAAGTACAGCCGGTTGTCGGCTCCCAGCGGATCGGCGTCGAACGGGACCCGTTCGTGGGCGAGTTTCGTTCCGAGCGCCCGTCCGCCGACGTACGACTCGAGGACGTCGTCGATGTCCTCGGTCTCGACGGTTCGGTCCCCGACATCGATCGAGCACAGCGGTCCCCGTACGTGTCTCATGGTCACACAGTGGTAGGCACGGCCGCAAAACGGTACCGGTTTTTCAGGCAGGTTCGCCCGGTGGAACGGTGCGTTGCCAGTCGGCGAACGGCGGAGTGTCGACGGGACCGCGTCGAGACTCGGCTTTATGTAGCCGCGGTCGCTGGGTTCGTGCATGTCCCGGTCGAAGCGGCCCCGCGAGGAGACGACCCTTGACGACGTTTACGACCAACTCGAGGCGCTCGAGGAGACGGTCGATACGTCGGACGAACGGTCGGAGGTACACCGGACGATGCATCTCGTCAGTCGGCTGTCACACAACGCGGCGGTCGGGAAGGTGATTACCGGATTCACCCGCAAGGACAAGGCGGAGGCGTTCGTTGGCAGCGTCGTGATCGGCCTTCCGATGGTGGTCGAAGACGGCGTATTCAGTATCGGTTCGTTCCTGGCGACGCATCCCGGCTTGCTGCTGCTGCACTTCGTATTCACGGTCGGGCTGGTCGTCGGCATCCTCTACGTCGCCGATTTCCGGGAGGTCCAGATTCACAATCCCTACTTCGGCGTCGTTCCGCGTCGCCCCGTCTGGGTGTTGCTGATCGCGTTCGCGACTGCCGCGGGGGTGATGACGCTGTGGGGCCGAATCACGTGGGCCGAGCCGTGGGTCAACTGCTGTCAGGTTTCGGTCGTCTTCACCGCGATGGCGCTGGGCGGTTCGCTGGGCGACATTCTGCCCGGGGAGAGCGAGCAGCGGGCCCTCGACGACCGGGGCTCCCCCGACGGCGGTCGGCGGGTCGTCTCGCGGGCGGAACGGTCCGCGCGAACGGAACGTTTATCCGAGTGACGGCAAAGCCGGCCCCATGGTCAGTACGGCGATTCTGTTCGCACTCGGCGCATTGCTGCTCTACGGCGGCTGGGCGGTCACCGGCGGCGTCGCGACGCGCTCGCTCTCGCCCGTGAACGCGGTCTTTCTCTCCTACGTCGCCAGTCTCGTGATCGTCGGCGGTTACGTGCTCTCCCTGCGCCGCCCCATCGTCGGTACCCGCGTCGACATCACCTTCGCGCTCGTCTCCGGGGCGTTCCTCGCAGCCGCGTCGATCTGTTTTTACGCCGGTCTCGCACGCGGGAACATGGCGATCGTATCGGCGATCGCCGCCCTGTACTTCGTCGTCCCGGCGGTCGTCGGCGTCTTCTATTTCGATGCCCAACTCTCCGCAACGAACGTCGCCGGACTCGCGCTCGCGGTGGTCGCCGTCGGCCTCGTCGCGACCTGACTGCGGCGTTCGGCGGCCGCCCGTGACGTCACGGGGTGTTCGTCCTCGGTTCCCTCTTCGAATTCCTCGGCCTCGCGACGGTCGTCATCGGGTGGTTCATCCTCGCACCGGCGTACTACTTCCACACGCGGACCGAGGCTCGCGAGACGGAGTCGGCCGACGGGCGCGATTCGACGGGCCGAGCGTCGGAACCGGAGTCGGCGGCTGCCGATGACCACCCTCCGGCGACGGTACGCCGCGGGCGAACCCTCCGAAGCGGAGTTCGAGCAGAAAGTGAAACGGTTGCTCGAGACCGACGCCGGCGAGACCGAGGGCTCGAGCGATGGACGCATCGACGACGAACTGGACCGCGAACTCGAGTACGAGTGAGCGCTGCGAGCCCCCGACGACCGCCTAGACCGGCCTGCCACACTGCTCGATGGCCTCGCGAACCGCCTCGGAGCGGCCGATGAGCGTGATGTGATCGCCGCGCTCGAGTTCGACATCGGGGGTTGGTACTTCGCTCGTCCCGTTGCGACTCACGAGCGCGATGAGGACGCCGTTCGGGAGTTCGCTGCCGAGATCGACGATCTGCTTCCCGACGAGGGCTTCCTCGGTGATCTCGATCTCCTGAACGTCGCCGGAGCGACCGAGTTCGGACATCCAGTTCGAGAGCGCGGGTCGTTCGATCTGGTTGTCGATCGCCCACGCGGTCGACTCGGCCGCCGAGATGGTCTGGACGCCGAGGTCCTCGAACGCCGACGCGTTCGAGGGCTGGTTCGCCCGGGCGATCACGTTCTCGACGTCGAAGTTCGACTTCGCGAGCTGTGCCACGAGCAAGTTCGCGTCGTCGTCACCGGTGGCCGCGACGACGGTCTTGGCGTTCTCCGCGCCCGACTCACGCAACACCTCGACGTCGGTGCCGTCGCCCTGACGGGCGGTAAAGCCGTCGTTGCGCAACTCCTTGAGGACCGTCAGGTCCTCCTCGATCAGTACTACGTTTTCACCGCGCGCTTCGAGCCGTTCTGCCAGCGAGCGACCGACGCGGCCGCCGCCGATGATGAGTACACGCATGGGTATCACGTCGAGTTTCTCCGCGATCTGCCGGGCCAGGCCGCCCTCGAGGACGACCGAGACGAGGATGACGAGGAACACCGTTCCGACGAGCAGATCCGCGCCGGCCGGATTCGTCGGCGGGGCGCCACCCTCCGCGACCCCGGTCTGCAGTCGGATCGCGAACAGGGTCGCGACCGACGCGGGGATGATGCCCCGCGGGCCGACAAAGCTCATGAACAGCGTCTCTCGGAACGTAAACCGGTCTCCCCGGGTCGTCAGAAAGACCAAAAGCGGTCGCAAGACGAACATCACGGTCACGACGACGGCCACGCCACCGAGTCCGAGCATGAACAGTTGATCGAACTCGAGCAGTGCCGCGAGCGTGATGAAGACGAAAGACAGGACGATCAACGTAATATCGCCTTTGAACGCCTCGATATCCTCCTCGTAGGGGAGCCCGGCGTTCCCGAGGATCAATCCGGCCGTGGCCGCGGCCGCCACGCCCGCCTCCGAAAAGACGTAATCAGCCGTCCCGAAGGCGACGATCGCCCCCGCGAGCGTGAGCAACCGAGCGTTTTGCGGCGCGTTATCCGGCGAGAGATCGACGTACTGGAGCACCGACCAGACGACCGCAGCGACGACGACCCCGACGAGGAGCCCCGTCCCGAGCCGTTCCGCGAACAACTGGAGATAGAGTTCGGTGGTCAGCGTCTCCTCGCCGACGGCCATCGCCTTGAACAGCACGACCGCGAGGATCGCCGCCGTCACGTCGTTGACGATACCCTCCGTCTCGAGGGTCGCAGCGACCCGGTCGCGGACGGGGACGACCTTCAGGATCGGTGTGATGACCGTCGGCCCCGTCGCGATCAGGAGCGCGCCGATCAACAGCGCGATGTCCCAGTGGGCTCCGAGGAAGAAGTGGACCGCGGCGGCGGTCCCGAAAAACGCGATCGCCGCGCCGATCGTGGTCAGCCGTAACACGGCCGACGGTGCCTCTTTGATCTTGTCGATCTTGAGGTGGAACGCGCCCTCGAAGACAATGATGGCGACGGAGAGGCCCACGATCGTCGAGAGGCCGCTCTCGCCGAAGGAGTCGATTGTCAACACGCCGAGCCCTTCCGGTCCGATCGCGACCCCGGAAACGATGAGAAAGAGGACGCTCGGCACGCGGAACCGGGCCGAGAGGAGCTGTGAGAAGACGCCCAGGCCAACGATCGAGGCGACCAACAGAAGCAAATCGGCACCGCCTTCTGCCCCGGTCATAGTCGTCGCTGCGGTCCCATGATCGGTCGACATACCGACGCTGCTGATCCGTCCATTCGTCCCGACGGACTCAGTCCAACCGGTTAACTCCTGTGAGAAACTGCCGCCGCGATAGTCGAGGGGCGCACTTCCCGTCTCGAGCCCCTCAGGCGCGTAAGCGGGCAACAGCGACCGTTATCGATCGCCGCTCAATCGTTCTCGAAGATTCGATCGACACGGTCCTCGAACCGCTCGAGGATGACCCGCCGCTTCTTCTTCATCGTCGGCGTGAGCATGTCGTTTTCCTCGGTGAACTCCAGCGGGACGAGTTCGAACTGCTTGATCGTCTCGTGTTTCTCGAAGTTCTCGTTGACCCGGTCGACCTCCTGCTGGATGTGGTCGCGGACGCGGTCGTCGTCACACATCGCCTGGGGGTCGTCGGGGAGATCGATCCCCGCTGATTCGGCCCACTCGCGGACGTGGTCCGTGTTGGGGACGAGCAGGGCTCCGATGAACTTCTCGCCATCGCCGACGACCATCGCCTGCTCGACGATTTCGCTCGCGGCGAAGGCGTCCTCGATCGGTCCGGGCGCGACGTTTTTCCCCGTCGAGAGGACGATGATCTGCTTGACGCGGTCCCGAAACTCGAGGTAGCCGTCGGGCCTGATGTGGATGATATCGCCGGTGCGGAACCACTGCCCCGACGAGGCCGCCGATGCTCCGCTCGCGTCCGCGGCTCCCGACTCGCTCGAACGGGCCGCGGTCTCCTCGGGGGCGGCGTCGATAAACGCACCCTCTGTCGCGCCGGGTTTGTTCCAGTAGCCCTGGGTGACGTTTGGCCCCCTGACGAGGAGTTCGCCGACCTTGCCGGGATCGTCGGCGAACGCCTCCTGATCGGCGACGGTCTCGTCGACCGTCACCTCGACGTTGAACAGCGGCGGCCCGATCGTTCCGATCTTCGCGGCCTCCGGGGGATTCGTCGCGACGATCGGCGCGGTCTCGGTCAGCCCGTACCCCTCGAAGATGGGGAGCCCCATCGCGTGATAGAGCCGGCAGAGTTCCGGCGAGAGGCTCCCGCCGCCGCTGATCAGTATTTCGATGTTGCCGCCCAGGGCCTCCCGAACCGTCGAGAAGACGAGCGTATCCGCGAGCGCCTGTTTGGCCGAGAGGATCGGCCCCGGCGACTCGGCTTGCTGGTACGCGACGCCGACATCCGTCGCCCACTCGAAGATCCGTTGTTTGGCCGGGGACTGGCTCGCTTCCTCGCGGATGCCGTCGTATATCTTCTCGTAGACCCGGGGAACGCTCGTGGCCGTCGTCGGCTCGACGAGGCCGAAGTCCTCCTGGAGCGTGTCCGGACTCTCCGCGTAAGCGACACAGGCACCGCTTGCGAACAGCACGAAGTGCCCGGCGGTCCGCTCGAAGACGTGGGCCAGGGGAAGGTACGACAGCGCTACCGACTCCTCGTTTAGCACCGGCACGTCGTCGCCCTTGTCCGGCCGCGGGCCGAAGCGTTTCCGGGACGCGTTGACGTTCGACCGGAAGTTCCCGTGGGTCAACTGGACGCCCTTTGGCTGCCCGGTCGTCCCGCTCGTGTAGATCAGGCTCGCCAGATCGTCCAGTTCCGTCTCCTCGATCCGGGCCTCGTAGGCCTCGAGGTCGAAGGTTGCATCGCCGCGGGCATAGACCTCGCCCAGCGTGAGGATGTCGTCGCGGTCGTCGTATCCCTCGATGGCGTCCATCGAAACGATGAACTCGAGATCGAGGGCGTCCTCGACCGAGAGGACGGTCTCGAGCAGGGCCTCGTTCTCGACGACGACGCCGTCGGCATCGGGGTCATCGAGCAGGTACTCGACCTGCTCCGGTGAGGAACTCGTGTAGACGGTCGTGACGACCGCGCCGGCTCCGAGGAGGGCGAAGTCGGTCTGGGCCCACTCCATCCTGGTGTTGGCGAAGAGGCCGATCCGGTCGCCCGTTTCGACCCCCAGATCGCGGAAGCCGGCCGAAAGCCGCCGAACGATATCGCGCATCTCGGCGTAGGAGAGCGTCCGGAACTCACCGGACGTTGCGGCGGGAATCACCGAGTCGGTCAGCGATCGCTCGTAGACACCTCCCTTGTACTGCTGTGCCGGTCGATTCGAATTGCGTGCGGCCGACTCCTCGAACAGTCGTGCGAGGGTCGTCTCGCCGATCACCTCGTCTTCGTACTCGCGTTCGGCATCCCGCCAGTTCATATCCCTATGGGAGTTTCTCCCGTGCGATAAAACGTGATGAAACGGACATAATCAGTGAGTGTGTTTATCACTCGGCCGAGGACGGTCGAGACGCCCGCTGCGGGCCGAACACTCCATCTGACGGAGTACCTAACGGTAATCGTCGGCCGCGATTGCGTCGGCCGGCTCGCGGCTCGTCCCCGCAGCATGTGTCTCGGTCACCCATCTCGATGATCGAGATACCCAAGCACACCCCGCGTGTTCAGTTTCGCCTCCTCGCTGGCTTTCTCGTCGCCCCAGACGTCGGTCAGGTCGGACGCGTTCGCGAAGTACTCGATCACCGCGTCGTCGTCCCCGAGTTCGCGGCGTTTCGCCGCGACCGCGTCGACCCATTCCTCGAGAACCGTCGCGTACTCCTCGAGAGCGACATCGGTGTCGTCGCCGACGTAGCGGGGGCCGAAGTGGGGATAACAGAACACGTCCGGGTCGAGTTCGGCCAGCATCTCGATGTCGGCGAGACACTGCTCGAGGTCGAAGTTCGACGGCGGCGAGGTTTCCCTGATCGCCTCGATCTCGGGCACCCAGATGCCGGCGGCGTCGGCGGTGAAAACCGCGTCGTTCGCGGGGTCCTCGAAGACGACCTGGTGGGGCGCGTGACCGGGTGCCCCGTGGACACGCAGTTCGTGGGTGCCGAGGTCGATCACGTCGCCGTCGTCGATGTCGACGATTCGCGATTCCGGGATCGGCTCCGGTTCCACGTAATGCGTCCACTGTTCGCCGACGGCGTTTTTCGTCCCCGCGACCAATCGCGAGGGATCGGCCATGTGGTCGGCACCTAACGCGGGGACGTAGACATCGGCGTTCGGATAATCCGCGGCGAGAAACCCGGCCCCGCCAGCGTGATCCAGATGCACGTGCGTCAGGGCGATGACCTCGAGATCGGCCGTCCCGATACCGACCTCGGCGAGTCCCTCGCGGAGCAGGTCGTAGTTCGTCCCGATACCGGTGTCGACGACGGCGGGCCGCTCGTCGTCGAGGATGTAGACGGCACCGTACCCGTTCGTATCGTACATTCCCGTGTCGAGGTAGTAGAGGTCCGAGCAGTCGCCGGTAGCCACGTTACGGATGTCTCCGACTTCCATAGCGAAAGCGCGTCAGCGAACGGGATAAAAGCTCGCGTCGCGGCGACCCACCCGGGTAGTAGGCCGTTACAGACTTCACACCCCGGACTCTTGAACACCATAGATGCGTCGAATCGACGCCGAACCACGACTGAGTCTCGAGGCGACATGAGCCACGATACGCCCGCCCGGTCCCGTACCGAGACCCCCCGCTCGTGGCTCACCCAGAAGTACGTGCCACGGCTCATCGGCTGGTTCGGCGGACTCTCGGTACTCTCCCTCGTCGGCTGGACGGTCGCGTTTGCCGGCATGATCGACGTTCCGGGCCTCCTGCTCAGTGCCGCGTTCACCGGCGGGCCGGCCCTCGGGCTGATCTGGGGCGGCTATCGACTCGACCGAAGCGACATCGAGACGGGCCGGTACGCTCGGATTCTCCAGTGGTGTGTCGGCGGGTCGGTCGGCTTCCTGGCGATCAACCTCCTGACGATGGTCTTCTTTCCCTGGTACAGTCAGGCAGGCAACATCTCCTGGGCGCACTTCTCTGTCAATGCGGGTGCGGTCGGCGGCTTCGCCGTCGGGTACGTCGAAGCGCGAGCGATCCAGCGCGAGGTCGAGGCGACGATCGCCACCGTCCGTGCCGACCAACTCGCGGACGAGCGCGAACTGCTCCTGTATCTGAACGACCTCCTCCGACACGAGGTGTTGAACTCCGCACAGATAATCAGCGGCCACGCGTCGCTGCTGCAGGCGGAGTGTGACGACGAGCGGGTTCGTACGCGCCTCGAGATGATCGAAGGCGAGAGCGACGACCTCGTCGATGTCATCGACGATATCCGGGCGATGCTGGAGGCGAACCGAGACCCGGAGACGCATTCGACCGTCGACCTCACCACGTTACTGAGGACACAGGTGGCCGAATGTCGTGCGCGCTTCGACGAGGCCGTCATCGATATCGAGTGCCCCGCGTCGGCTCACGTTCAGGGCAATGAGGGGCTCAAATGGGTCTTCTCGAACCTCCTCGAGAACGCGATCGAACACGCCGACGCCGCGACGCCACATGTCCGCGTGACCGTCGATGAGCAACCCGAGACCGTCATCGTCACAGTCGCCGACGACGGCCCCGGGATTCCCGAAAAAGAGCGGGAGAGGCTGTTCGAACGCAAGTCGACCAACCACGGACTCGGCTTGTACCTCTCGCGCATCCTCGCGAACAGGTACGGCGGCACTGTCGACCTCGCCGACACCGGCCCCGACGGGAGCGTCTTCGTCGTGGCGTTACCCCGCGCTTCGGCCGCCGACGATGCCGAGACGTCCGACTACCGTCGCCGCTGACCGTCATATTCACCCGAGCACACGACGGCTGTGCAATCCGCACGAGTCGGTTCAGTTGGGACTGTCACGGCCCTCGAACTCGTCGGCCGATTCCTTCCACTCGCCGATGCCCGAGGGATCGAGGTGGACGTGGGCGTCGCCGACGTCTTCGAGACCCCGCAGTCGTGCGACCAGTTCCGACTCGATATCGTGGGCCTCCCGAAACGGCATGTCGCCGTCGACCTCGACGTGGACTTCGACCTCGAGGACCGTGCCGTCGTAGAAGACGGTCAGGTCGTGGACGCCCGCGACGGCCGGGTGCCGCCGGAGGGCGGCCGTGATCTCCCGTCGCTTCTCGGGACCGGGCGCGGCACCGATGAGGTAATCGACGTTTTCCCTGCCGATCTCGATGCCCTGATAGACGACCAGCAGACTGACGAGGCCGCCGGCGACGGGATCGAGTATCGGATAGCCGACGAGGACGCCGAGAACGCCCACGATGGCGGCGACCGAGGTGTAGATGTCGTTCAAACAGTCCTTCGCGAGCGCCGCGAGCGCGGTCGACTGCAGGTGCTCGTTGATCGCCACAGTGTAGCGATAGACCAGATACATGTCGACGATCGAGAAGCCGAGCGCCACGAGGAGCAACGCACTGAACTCGATGTCGGTTCCGTACAGCAGTCCCTGACCGGACCGGTAGAGCAGGTTCAATCCTAACAGTGCGATGACGGCCCCGACGAACAGCGCCGTCAGGGGCTCGATCCGGTCGTGACCGTGGGGATGCGTGTCGTCGGGTTCGTCGAACGCGCTCCGTCCCCAGACGAGGACGACGACGCTGGCGACGAGATCGGCCAGCGAGTGAGCCGCGTCGGCCAGCAGGGCAACGCTGCCGAACGCGAACCCCGCACCGCCCTCGGCGACGATCTTGGCGATGTTCCCGAGGACGTTCGCCCACGACGCCCACGCGAACCCGCGTCGCCCGCCGTCCGCCGCGTCCGCTTCGGACATGGCTCGGTTTAGAGGCAGTCTAACCTTGGCTCTTTTCCTTCCCCGCTCGAGGCGCGCGCCGTCGATCGGGCACCGATCACAACCCTCATTGGGGGACCACGAGAGGGACGAAACGACCGGGCGATGGGGCCCGCCCGACCCAACCGCCGGAGCGACATCGACCGCGTCCGGAGCGAGCACGGACTCGCCGAGCGTCGTCCGGCTGACGGTCCCTGCGTGAGTCCCAGTCATGGCAGACACACATCCACTCGTTCGCCTCGAGACGGTCGCACTGATCGCTGTCGGCGGGTTCGCCGGCTCGAACCTCCGGTTTTTCGCGATGGGGCTGCTGCCCGACGTGCCGTCGATCGTTCTGGTCAACGCCGTCGGAAGCGCGGTCCTCGCCTTCCTGGTCTACGAAGCCGACTACGCGAACCGCCTGACCGCACGGACTCGACTCGTCTTCACGACGGGGGTGCTCTCCTCGCTGACGACCTACAGCACGTTCGCGCTCCAGACCGCGCTCGCGGCGCGCCCGCTCGCGCTGGGCGGCATCGTCGCCGCGAACTACGGGCTCGGCCTCGCCGGCGTCCTCGTCGGCCGGTTGCTCGCGCGTCGGTTCGGCGTGCCGCGGCCGACCGGTGGTGAGACCGCATGAGCGTGCTCCTTCTCGAGGGGATCGACATGCTCGGTCGAACGGCCGCCACCATCGATCTCGAGCCGGCCCACGTCGTCGGCACCGGCGGGGCGATCGGAGCCAGCCTTCGATACGTGACCACGCAACGGGTGACCGAACGGCTCTCGAGCGAGCGGGTCCCGCTGGCGACGTTCGTGGTCAACGTCGTCGGCAGTTTCGTCCTCGGTCTCGTGGTCTTCGCCGGCGTGGGCGGGTCGACGCTCCGACTCGTCGGGACCGGTATCTGTGGCTCGTTCACGACGTTTTCCTCGTTTTCGGTCGAAACGGTCCGGCTGTACGAGCGCGGCGATCGGACCCTCGCGGTCGCCAACGCCGCGGTGACTCTCGTCTGCTCGCTCGCGGCGATCGGACTGGCGTGGCTACTCGTCGCCGTCACCGCCCTCTGAGCGTCGCACTCCCCGCCGAACGCGGGCCACGGTAGGTTAGCGACCCGTCACGAACGGGGCCAACCACCACGACCTCGCGCGGTCGGGTCGCCTTCGACCCGCGGTAGGTTTATGTCCGGCTTCCGTGAGACGACAGTATGGAGGCTCGCCAAGACGCGTGGCGGATCTACCGCGAGTCACTGCCGATCCTCGTGGTCAGCCTCGCCGGCGGGATCTTCGCCGGATCGGTCCTCGGATCGGAAGGAATGACCGAGGGGTTCGAGCGGTTCCCCGGGCTCTTACTGTTGCTTCCCGCCTTCCTCGCGACGCGAGGGAACGTCTACGGCGCGATGGGGGCGCGCATCTCGAGTGGACTTCACCAGGGGATGATCGACCCCGAGTTCTCGTGGGACCGGCGGCTGGTCAACGCCGTCGCCGCCTCGTTTATCAACGGCATCGGGATCTCGGTCGTCATCGCGGTCCTCTCGTGGGGCATTTTGCATCTCCTCGGTCGTGAATCGGCCAGGCTCGTCGAACTCGTCGGCATCATGCTCGTCTCCGGCGTCCTCACGTCCGTGACCCTGATCTTCGGACTGCTGGGGCTGGTGTTCGCGAGCTACAAATATGGGCTCGATCCGGACAACCTGATCGGCCCGATCGTCACCACGCTCGGCGACATCTTCGGCGTCGTCTTCCTCTTCGTCGCGATCACCGTCGTGGGGGGGATCTTCTAATGGCGGCCGCGGGCCCGGAGGAGCCGCTCGATACCTGGGCGATCCGCAGCATCGTTACTACGATGTTTCCCATCCTGCTCGTCCTCTCGCTGCTCGAGATGGGATCGGGCTACGTGCTCGAGGCACTCGAGAAAACCTATCTCTCCAATCCGACGCTGCTGGTGCTCGTCCCCGTCATGATCGGGATGGGCGGCAACCTCGGTGCGATCCTCTCCTCGCGGCTCTCGACACGGCTCCACCTTGGCCTGCTCGAGTTCGATCCGCGCGACGAGGTCCTGTGGACGAACGTACTGGCGATCATGGGACTGGCGGCGACGATCTTCTCGGCGCTGGGCGTCGCGGCCTGGATCGTCGGACGGGTCATCGCCGAACCGATGGCGCTGGCCGATCTCATGCTCATCTCGACCGTCAGCGGTCTGCTTCTGGCCGTGATCGCGATCGTACTCAGCATCGGCGCGACCTATATCTCCTACACGCAGGGTCTGGACCCGGACGATACGACGATCCCGGTAGTCACGAACGTCTGTGACATCCTCGGCGTGATCGTCCTCTCGGGGGTCGCGATCGTCGTCCTGAACTAACGGATCGGTCCGAAACGGGGGAGTCGGACGCCCTCCCGTCATCGCTCCACGTTGTGACCGAAGGTACGGAAAGAACGGACGGAACAGACGGTCGTGACGACGGACCGGGTCGGAGCTACGCGGACGCGAGGTCGCGAAACGCCGCCGCGGCCGTCCGGGTCCCCTTGGAGATGAGTACGTCGCCGCCGCGCAGTTTCGCGTCGGCGTCCGCGACCAACAACCAGCCCTCGTCGGGCCGCCGAATGGCGATCACGGACATCGTCGAATCGGCATCGGGAACGCCGGCGGTCACCGCGGTCCCGTCGAGATCGCTCCCCTCATCGACCTCGACGCGGGTGATGATCTCGTCGCTCTCCTGGACGGCCATCTGCACTACCGGATGGACATCGATCTCCCTGAGAACGCCTTCGCTGATCTCGATCGCGGCGTCGCTGATCCGCTCCGTGCAGTTCCCCAACTGGATCAACCCGCGGAGAACGACCGGGTCCGTCGCGTCCGCGGCGGCCCGGAGCGTCCACGCCTCGAAGCGCGATTGCATCGCGTCGACCTCGACCTCGAGATTCCGGACCTCCTCGGCCAGTTCCTCGCTGTCGAACAGCACGCTGCTGTAGGCCAGATCGACCGCCAACTCGGAGAAATCCTTCATGTGGATGATCGTATCCACGGCGCGCTCCAGGTCGTCGATATCCGGCGTTTCAGCGGTCGGGGCCTCGTAGGCCTCGCCGGTCAGTTCCGCGCAGACGTCACCGATCGCCGACTCGGGGCCCCGGAGGAGCGCGACGTCGTCGGCCTCGATGCGGGTCGTCGGTCCCGGATTGAGCAGCCAGTCGCTGCCCCGCCGGAGCGCGATCACGCGCACGCCCGTCACCGACTCGAGGTCGATGTCCTGGAGCGTCCGGCCGGCGTAGGCCGAGTCCACCGCGACGACCCCGCGAAGGAGCGCCTCCGCAGCGTCGGGCAGCGCCGCGCGCATCGCCTCGGGGAGACCCATATCTTCGAGGACGATCTTCGCGATATCGCCGGCGGCGTCGCTGATCCCGTCCGCGGCCCCGACGATCCCGAGGACGGGAGCGAGCTGTTCCGCGTCCGCCGGCTTCCGGGCGGCCATCAGGAGGCTCATCCGCGCCCGCATCTCGAGGACGTCCATCCGCTCTTCCAGGCGCAGGACTTCCGTCGCGAGCTGCTCGCTTTGGTGGAGCACGGCCGAGTACGAGAGGTCGATCAACAGCTCGGCGGTGTCTTTCATCTCCACCAGCACGTCCTTGACGCTGACGGGCTCGTACTCGATCGGGGCCGACGATGTCTCGCCCTCGAGCGGGTCCATACTTCGGGAGAAGGTGGCCCGCGGAAAAAGCGTTTCCCGCTTGGGAGTCTGGATCGGGCGATCGAACGACGCGGCCTTCCGACACGGTTTTGCCCGGGCACAAAGAACGGACGATCAATACCAATGCTCGACCGGACCCATCTGCGCGAGAATCCCGACGAGGTACGCGACGCCCTCGACGACCGCGGGGCCGACGTCGATCTCGACGAACTCCTCGACCTCGACGACCGCTGGCGGGAGCTCAAAGCCCGCGGCGACGACCTGCGCCACGATCGCAACCAGATCACCAAGCGGATCGGCAAACTCGTCGCCGAAGGCAAAGACGAGGAGCGGGAGGAGGCCATCAAACGCTCGCGGGAACTCAAAGCCGAGATCGAGGACGTCGAGGAAGAAGCCGCCGAACTCCAGTCGGAGCTCCGGGAGCGGATGCTCGAGATCCCGCAGCTCCCCCACGAGAGCGTCCCGCTCGGGGTCGACGAACGCCACAACGTCGAGGACCGGCGCTGGGGATTCGACGACGCACACGAGTTGCCCGAGGAAATCACGCCCCACTACGAACTCGGCGAGGAGTTGGACATCATCGACGAGGAACGCGCCGCCAAGACGACCGGGGCGGGCTTTTACTTCCTCAAGGGCGAGGGCGCACAGCTCGAGCACGCTCTGATCCAGTTCATGATGGACATCCACCGCGAGCAGGGGTACGTCGATCTCTTCCCGCCCGTCCCGGTCACGAGTGAGTCGATGCGCGGGACGGGACAGCTCCCGAAGTTCGCCGACGACGCCTACCGAGTGGGCGGCAGCAACGAGGAGGCGTACGAGGACGACGACCTCTGGCTCTGTCCCACGGCGGAGGTCCCGGTTACCAACATGTACCGCAACGAAATCCTCCTCCAGGACGACCTCCCGCTCAAACACCAGGCCTACACGCCGAACTTCCGCCGCGAGGCCGGCGAGCACGGTACCGAAACCCGCGGCATCGTCCGCGTCCACCAGTTCAACAAGGTCGAACTCGTCAACTTCGTCGAACCGTCGGAGAGCTACGACCGACTCGAGAACCTCCTCGCGGAGGCCGAAGACGTCCTCAAACGCCTCGGGCTTCCCTACCGCATCCTCGAACTCTGCACCGGCGATCTGACCTTCGCCAGCGCCAAGACCTACGACATCGAGGTCTGGGCCCCCGGCGACGACATGGACGACGGTCCCGACGAGGGCGGCCGCTGGCTCGAGGTCTCCTCGGCCTCGAACTTCGAGGCCTTCCAGGCCCGACGCGCCGGCCTTCGCTACCGGCCCGAGCGCCACGAATCGGCCGACTACCTCCACACGCTCAACGCCTCCGGGCTCGCGATTCCCCGAGTCATGGTCGCCATCCTCGAGTACTACCAGAACGAGGATGGTACGGTGACGATCCCCGAACCGCTGCGGCCGTACATGGGCGGCAAAGCGGTCATCGAGGGCCACGAAAAGGTCGGGGAGTCGGCGCTCGGTGCGGGCGACCGCGAGTAGCGACACCCGGTACCGTCGTGTCAGGGCGTCCGCCGGCCGGGGGCATCGAGTCCGGTGCTCGAGTGGATCGGGACTCTGTCAACGAAACAACTATAGTTCGGAAGCAGAGTCGACAGGTATGTACATCGATCTCCGGCAGAAAGTGATCGCATCGATCATCGGAGTGCTGTTCCTCGTCGGCGCGCTGGTCCTGTTCCCGTGGTGGGTCGCGCTGTTCGTCTTCGCCGTCATGCTTCCGTTCTACAGGAGAGTGCTGACGGCGTGACGGCCGGTGGCAACGATCGCTCGAGCAGCAAACAGCACCGAGAGACTGAGACGGTGACCGGAACGGTCACCGAACCAGCCGGCCGCAGTGGGTGCGGTCTCGACGTGCCGACTCGATGGGGGCTGATGCCGACGGCGGAGCAGTCGCCGGGGCGCGTCCCGGCAGCCGATTCGGAAGTGCTACCACGCCGGGATCGCCGTCGGTGTTCGGCGGCCGCTCGGCGGACCGGTCGTCCGCGTTGATGCCATCGGCGTTACGTGTCGGCCAGGTTTCGGATCTCCTCGACGGCGTCGGCCGCGTTGTTCAGCGCGTCCGCGATCGGCGGAAGCGGGGCGTTCTCGGCTGCCTCCCGCGCCTCCGCGACCGTACTCACGTCGTACTCCATTCCCGATTGGGCTTCGATCTCCGCCGTGACCTGCGTGAAGATTTCCGCGGCGAGATCGTCGATCGTCCCGCTGTCGGTGTTCTCGATCGTGCCGACTGGATCGACGTTCTCGAGTTGCGCGTTGATGTCCTCGACGATGGCGTTGATTTCCGCGACCGTTTCGTTACCGCTGTCGCCGTCGCTGCCGTCGTCGATGGTGTAGTCGGCGAGGGATGCGATTTCTTCGACGGCATCGGCCGCGTTGTTCAGCGCGTCCGCGATCGGCGGGAGTGAGGCGTTCTCGGCCGCCTCTCGTGCCTCCGCGGGCGTGCTAACATCGTACTCGACGCCAGCCTGGGCTTCGATCTCAGCCGTGACCTGCGTGAAGATCTCGTTGATAAGCGCACCGATCGTCTCGTCGCTGGTGTCCTCGATCGTGCTGACCGGATCGACGTTCTCGAGTTGCGCGTTGATGTCCTCGACGATGGCGTTGATTTCCGCGACGGGACCGTCGTCGGGGTCGTCATCGGGATCGTCTTCCTCCTCCGTGACGACCTCGCCGTCGGCCTCGCCGCCGACGCCCGCGTCGGCTTCCGTGTTGCGCATGACGACGTTCAGGTCCGTCTCGCTCGAGCCGCTAACGTCGTTAACGGTGACCACGAGACGGAGGGCGACGTTCTTCTCCGTCGTACTGCTGTCCTCTTCCGCTTTGAAGTCCGATGCCGAGAGACCGTCGTGGTCGAGGACGCTCCCCGCGAGTTCCTCGCCGAGGGCAACATTCGACTGACTGGTGCCGTTCACCTCGGTGGTCGCCTCGTCGATCGTCTCCGCTTCCCCACCGTGTACCACCTGAAGTTCGACCGTCGCTTCCCCAGGCTCTTCGTCCAGCCCTTCATACCTGAAGCCGACGTTGACCGCCTCCGCACGGATGTCCGTTACGGACCCGTCGTCACTTTCCCCGCTGATGCTGGTTCCTCTGAACGTGTGATCCCGAATCTCCGCCGCCGCCGATCCGGACAGTATTACTGTAGTGCCGATAGCTGCCGTGCCGATACCGCCTGTACTAGCGATGAACTTTCGTCGATTCATATCTGATCGATGACGCCGTACGACGCCCGGCGCTGGCGGACTCACAGCATTGCCACTCGTCGGTGACCTGCGCTGACCGACCGTTTCGCAACGCGTCTTAATTGCGTGTGAGTGGCGGAACAGACCATGTTTTCATGTATAAAAATTTCTGATTATAAATTATAAATACTGTACAACTGGTTTTTGGTTTATTTAATATAATAGCTGTTTGATAACAATAACGAACAGTGAGCCGCGTGCAAGCCCGCGGCCGTGACACGACCGGGACGGCACTGCCCGACTCTATAGTAGCCACTGCAAGTCACTGCCCACCTGATCGCACGACAGTTGTGCCATCAGTGTGTGATTGTTACTATAGCTCCTGCCTCCCGTCCCTCTGTTCCTGTGTGGAGGAAGCTCCCGAGCCTGTCTCCCCACAGAGGATCTTCGACTGCGAGCCACCGGGCTGGGTCTCCGGATAGCCGACGAGGGAGACGGCCGTCGCTACTCGAGGTCGAGCGAAGAGAGCGACCGATCGGGCAAGAATCGAACACCCGATCGGCGTCGATACAAACGGAACTGTGGGTTCGAACGCGGACGCGGCGTTATATGTAGTCGATACTCGGCGGCAGCTCGAGCTTCATGCCCTTGCGTTCGCGGATCTCCATGGTCTTGTCACGCTGGAGCGAGTTGGACATGACCTCGAAGCCGGCGTTCTCCGTGTTCCAGGAGGCACGACCCTCGGTCGCGGAGCGGATATCCGAGGCGAAACCGATCATCTCGCCGACGGGCGCGATGCCCTCGACGACCATCAGGTCGCCTTCCTGGTACATGTCGTCGACGCGGCCACGGCGACCCTGAATCTCGCCCGAGGCTGCGCCCATGTGGTCGTTGGGCACGTCGATGCGCACGTCCTGCATCGGCTCGAGCATCTTGATCTTCCCATCGATCAGCGCCTTGTGGACGGCTTCGCGGGTCGCGGGGATGACCTGTGCCGGGCCACGGTGGATGGTGTCCTCGTGGAGCCGTGCGTCGTGCAGGCGGATGAGCGTCCCCTGAACCGGCTCGTTTGCGAGCGGACCGTTGTCGAGGGCTTCCTCGAGCCCCTCGATGACGAGTTCCATCGTCTCGTTCAGGTGCTGGATCCCCTTCGTGTCGTCGATGAGGATGTTCGTCCCGTGCATGTGCTCGACGTTCTGGGACGTGTCCTTGTCCATGCCGGCGTCCTGCAGGGCTTCACGACGGTCCTGCTCGGGCATGTCCATCGAGGCCTCGCCGAGCTGGATCGTCTCGACGATCTCCTGGTCCATCGGTTCGATGGAGATGTAGAAGCGGTTGTGGCGGTTCGGCGAGATGCCCTCCACCTGGTCGCTGGCCTGCTGGGGCGCTTCGCGGTAGACGACGATCGGTTCGCCGGTGTTGACCGGAATGCCCTGGTTCTTCTCGATACGCTGAGTAATGACTTCGAGGTGGAGTTCACCCTGGCCGGAGATCAGGTGTTCGCCGGTGTCCTCGTTGATCTCGATCTGGATCGTCGGGTCCTCCTTGGAGACCTGTCGCAGCGTCTCGATCAGCTTCGGCAGGTCGTCCATGTTCTTCGCCTCGACGGCCTTCGTAATGACCGGCTCGGAGATGTGCTCGATCGACTCGAACGGCGTCATCTCGACGCTCGAGACGGTCGAGCCGGCGATCGCGTCCTTGAGCCCGGTGACGGCGGCGATGTTCCCGGCGGGAACCTCGTCGACCTCCTCGCGTTCCCCGCCCATGTAGACGCCGACGGACTGGATTCGGTTCTTGCCCGCGGTCCCGGAGACGTACAGCTCCTGTCCCTTCTCGAGGGTCCCCGAGAAGACGCGGCCACTGGCGACTTCGCCCGCGTGGGGGTCCATCGCGATGTCGGTGACCATCAGGACGACTTCGCCGTCCTCGTCGACCAGACGCATCTGTTCGGCGATGTCGGACTCGTCGTCGCCACGCCAGACACGCGGGATACGACGGGGCTGGGCGTTGATCGGGTTCGGGAAGTGCTCACAGACCATGTCGAGCACGACGTCCGACAGCGGCGTCCGCTCGTGGAGCTCCTGGCGCTTGTCGGCGCGCTCGAGTTCCATGATCTCGGCGAAGTCCATCCCGGTACGCTGCATCGACGGCATGGAAACACCCCACTTGTACAGTGCGGAACCGAAGCCGACGGTGCCTTCCTCGACCGAAACGGTCCAGTCATCGATGTCGTCCATGTCCTCGGTCATCCCGCGGATGAGTTCGTTGACGTCGCGGATGACCGAGAGGAGTCGCTCCTGCATCTCCTCGGGTCCTTCCTGGAGTTCGGAGATGAGACGGTCGACCTTGTTGATGAACAGGGTCGGCTTGACACCCTCTCGCAGTGCCTGCCGGAGCACCGTCTCGGTCTGGGGCATCGCCCCTTCGACGGCGTCGACGACGACGAGCGCACCGTCGACGGCGCGCATCGCTCGCGTCACGTCGCCACCGAAGTCGACGTGGCCCGGCGTGTCGATGAGGTTGATGAGGTGGTTCTGATCCTCGTACTCGTGGGTCATCGAAACGTTCGCCGCGTCGATGGTGATCCCGCGTTCCTGCTCGTCTTCTTCGGTGTCCATCGCGAGCTGCTCGCCGGCAGTCTCGTCGGAAATCATGCCGGCACCGGCCAGCAGATTGTCCGTAAGGGTCGTTTTTCCGTGGTCAACGTGAGCGGCGATGGCGATGTTCCGGATGTTCTCCGGGTCGTCCATCAGCCGTTCACACTCCTGGACGATCTTCTTGCGTCGGCCCATATACCCCCCAATACCGCCAGCGGGGTCAAAAGGGTAGTGTTTCGTCGCCGCCGGAATTCGTCGGCTTTCCCCATCCGAACGCTGTAATATCCAATTTGAGTGAGTGAACGACTCTCATAATTGTACGGATCGATGGTACGAGGCCCCGCACCCGGACCCGGACCGCAGTCGGGCGACTTCCCGACGGTCCAACCGCGCGATTCGACCCCGTGCAACTGCACACAAGAGTCAAATCCCGTCGGCCTCTTGCTAGGGCTACACATGGATATCCGCGTACAGGGACCGGGTCCGACCTCTCCATTCCTCAGCGCCCGCGACCTCTTCGAAACCGAACAGGACCTCTCGCTGCCGGTTCACGTCCGCCTCCGGGACGACCCCGACGAACGGACCTGGGCCGCCCACTACGACGATCACCACGTCCTGAACATCTCGAGACAGGCCGCGTCATCGGCCATGGCCCGCGAACTCGCGCTCCACGAGTTCGCCCACATGGCCCGCCACGAACAACAACACCCCTCACACACCCAGTCGACCGAAGAAGTCCTCTACCTCGCACTAGCCGGGAAGAGCGTCGAACGGCGCAAGCTCTCCCACTGCTATCAGATCGCCAATCACATGAAGGACATCTACGCCGACGACATCACCCTCTCGGTCGGCCCCGGCGAGAAACTGCTGTCCTTCCTCGAGTCCAGCCTCGCGGCGGCCGTCGCCGATCGACCCGGGACGCCGTCCCGCCCGGGGTTCAAGCGACTGTCCGCGAGCGCCGACCCCGAGATCACGGCGGTGAATGCGGCCTTCGCGCTCGCGCTTGCGGAACGACACGATCTCGTCGACGAGGAGCACCGGCTGTACGATCTGGCGTACGCGGCCGCGATGGACGCCCCGGAGATCGACTTCGAGGGGTTCAAACGCCGCTTCCGCGAGCTAGTCCGCGAACCGGATACGAGCACCTATCGCCAGGTGCTCGTCGACGCGACGCGCTCGTACGTCGGCGGAACGAGCCGCGCCGCGGACTGAGGGACCGTCGTCGAGAACCGGTCGGTTGGAGTCGCCACTACCCATCACCGTCCACCGGATCGCACGACGGTTGTGCGGTCAGTGTGTCACTCGGTTCGGTTGGACGGCTCTGGTGAATCGCTATACGACGGCGACTTCTAGAACGATTTCCAGTGACTCAGCCCACTACGCTTGGACCAGCCTGGCTACAACTTCCAGCAAATCCATGCTGGTGAAGCGATTGGATACATTCAGAAATCCAAGTGTTAAAATAGATAATGAGGTATAAGAACGATCAAAACTACTATTCAATAGACACAGACACCGTATTACTATGAATTGGACGTGTCGGACTCAAACGACATACTGTAGTGCATTAATAAGAAAGGAACACCGTTATAATTAACAAATTTGCTACCCGACTCGAGATAATTCTCTACATTAGTGAGTTCATTATCGGTTACGGAGGCGAGAATAATGTCCTCATTTTTACCAAGATCATCTTCCATTCCATCCTCATACTGCTTATATGCTTCTTCAAGTACTTTCGAAATATATTTATCATTCATCAGTCTTTCCACATCATCTTCAACCACATGTGCACCATCAGGTATAGACCCTACAAGAGAAGCCTGTAGAATATCACTTGATGATTTAACATCTGAGTCCTCAGACGATTTTTTCTCCTCGCTACTCTCAATAGAGGGGTTTTGAGATCTATTTGTACTCCCTAAACAACCAGAAAGGGAGATTGGCGCAATTCCAATCATACCAAGCAGTGAACGCTTTCTCATTACTAATTGTTATATCGTTGCCTGACATATAGCCAACGGTGTTCAGGAATAGAGTGTTAGAATACGAATGAGATAGCTATGCCGATTGCGTCCAGACCTCTAAGAGGATTGCTCTTAGAAACGACCGCAAATCGAATCGGTGAGCCGCGTTAGCGGGCGGCTGCCGCGACGCGCTCTTTCTCTTCTTTCTGGCTGACCGCGTAGGTCTGGACGTCGTAGTTGGCCGCGCCGATAAGCTGGTTGGCGATGGCCTCCTCGATGTCCGTGGTGGTCTTGAACGAATCGTTGTAGACGCCTTCCGCGAGGAACTTCAGCGACTGGTCGACGCGGCGCTGCGGGGCAACGTCGACGGCCTTCGGAACCGAAATACCGCCGTATTTCAGGCGAACGGTCTCCTCTCGAGGAGCCGCGTTCTCGACGGCCGTGACGAGCACCTGGATCGGGTTGTCCTCGGTCCGTTCGTGGATGATGTCGAAGGCATCACGGACGTAGTTGAGCGTCTTCTGTTTCTTGCCCGTGTTCTCCTCGGTCTGCATCAGCCGGTTGATGAACCGCTCGACGATGGAGATCTGGGACTTCTTGAACTGCTTGCCGGCGTGGCGACCCGCGGTGTGAGCGACGGGGGTCACCGTGATGTAACGCTCGGTCGAGGGGTCGGCGTACTCGAGGTCGACGAGTTCCCACGTGCCAAAGAGCTGTGCCGAAACGTCCGTGCCACCGGCCGGGGCGTCCGGGTCCGGTTGATCTTCTGCCGCCATGATTATCGCACCGGTTTTTCCGCGTTGCCGCGAACGAGTTCCTTCAGGGCGACGCCGTTGACCTTGTCGACCTTGTAGTTGACACCGGAGAGGTCACCCATCGCACGACCCTTGGCCCCACCGATCCCGGCGATGGTGACTTCGTCGTGTTCGTCGATGAACGAAATCGCGCCGTCACCGGGACAGAACGCGGTGACCTGCTTGCCGTTCTTGATCAGCTGGACTCGGACGCACTTTCGGATCGCCGAGTTGGGCTGTTTGGCTTCGATGCCGACCTTTTCGAGTACGATACCGCGGGCCTGGGGCGCACCCTCGAGCGGGTCGGACTTCTCGCGAAGTCCGCGGGCGCGGCGCGCGTAGTCCGAGTCGGACCACCGCTGGTTCTGGCGGTCCTTCTTGAGCTTGCGCGCGGCGTATTTGCCGTTTGCCATGGGCGTCGCTATCCGACGAAGGCACTTAAGCGACCCGTTTCGAGTCGGCGTTACGGCGTGAGAGCGGTCGATCGGGGTCGACGAAGGAATCTGAGCGGGTTTCACTACCGCGTAACAGCTCTCGGGCTGTCCGAGCGGACGGACCGCCCGATATCAGATCGTATAATTAACTAGGAGTTATAAGGTAGGTGGGTCGTATTTTCTATCCGTTATGGCTACAATCGAGACGGTGTTCGTGACGACATCCTGGGTCAAGCGACTCCTCGGTGGGTCCGACGACGAGTCTCAGTCTCCTGATGAGTTACCGACGGTCTCCGATCGCATCGGGTTCGATGGCTCGCTCAAGGACGCGGAAGTGATCGGTCGCAGTCCCCTGTCGTATGTCGCGGCGGGTGAGTCGATTTCGTCGTTCGTGGGGAAACAGATCACCAATAAACTCGCCGAGCACGGACTCGAGAATATCGAACCCGACGAGTGGTACTCGCTCAAGATCCCACTCGCCATGTTGTACGATATGCGCGACGAGTACGGATCGTTGCGAATGCAGAACATGGGGCAGAACGTCCCCCAGCACGTCGAGTTTCCGCCGGAGCTTTCGGAAGTCGAGAACGCGCTCGCGTCGATCGACGAGGCGTATCACCAGAACCACCGCGGCAGCGAAATCGGGTCCTACGAGTTCGAGACGGAGGGATCGAACGAGGGAGTGATGATCTGTGAGAACCCGTACCCGTGTGAGTTCGACAAGGGCCTCATCAAGGGCGTTGCGAAGAAGTTCGTGAACAACCCCGTCGATGTCCAAGAAGTCGGCGACCAGTGTCGCTCGGACGGCGACCAGCACTGTACGTACCACGTCGAGTGGCGCTGATCGCACGCGCCGAACTCACCGACAGCCGTTTTCCCTCCTCGCGTGTCACCCGAGTCAGTACGGATACTCTCGAGGCTCGCGCTGGATCGAGATCCACTTCAGCGTCGTCAGGGTGTCCATGATCCACTCGTCGTTGTACCGCCCGAGTCCCGACGCGCCGACGCCGCCGAACGCGACGTGCGGTTCGTCGTTCAACGGCTGGTCGTTGATGTGGACCATACCCGTCTCCATCGCGTCGGCTACGTCACGCGCACGAGCCACGTCCGTCGAGTGCACCGAGCCCGACAGGCCGTACTCGGTGTCGTTGACGATCTCGATCGCCTCCTCGTCGGTCTCGAAGGGGATGACGGGCGCGACCGGTCCGAAATGCTCGTTGCAGGCGACTGGCATGTCGCTGGTGACGCCCGATAGCACCGTGGGTTCGATGAACAACCCGTCGTGGCCACCGCCAGCCTCGACCGTCGCCCCGTTCGCGACCGATTTCTCGAGGAAGCCGACGATCTTGTCCCGTTGGCTCTCGTTGATGACCGGGCCGACCAGGGTCCCCTCCTCGCGCGGATCGCCGATGGGGAGTTGCTCGGCGCGATCGGCCAGGCCCGCGACGTACTCGTCGTACAGCGACTCGTGAACCACGTGGCGGTTGATCGAGATGCACTCCTGTCCCTGATGGGTGAACGACCCGAACGCGCCGGCGTCGATCGCACGCTCCAGGTCGGCATCCGGGAGGACGACGTGAGCGTTGTTCCCGCCCAACTCGAGGGCCGGCTCCGTGTACGCGCCGACGGCACGCTGGCCGACGCCCCGCCCGACCTCCGAGGAGCCGGTAAACGACATCACCGACGGCACCGAGTGGCCCGAGAAGTGGTCGCCGATCTCGTGGCCGTAGCCGGGGACGACGTTCAGGACGCCGTCCGGGAGTCCGGCCTCCTCGAAGACCCGTGCGAGCACGAGCCCGCCCATCAACGGGGTGTGTTCGTCCGGCTTGAGGACCACGCTGTTCCCCAGCGCGATGGCTGGTGCGACGACTCGGCTGGTGAGATACAGCGGGAAGTTCCACGGCGTGATGACGCCGACGACGCCGGCCGGTTCGCGCACGAGCAGGTTCTCCTTGCCGGGCGTCACCGAGTCCTTACGGCGGCCACCGTCGCGCATCGCCAGTCCGGCACCGACCTCCATCGTGCCTTGTGCGAGCTGGGTCTCGAAATCGGCTTTCAGCTGGACCCCGCCGCACTCGACGGCGAACAGCCACTCGAGGTCGTCGGCGTACTCGCCCAGCAACGCACACGCATCGGAGACGATCGCGGCGCGCTCCTGTGGCGGTCGCTGGCCCCACGCCGATTGTGCCTCCTCCGCGACCGCATACGCCTCGTCGACGTCGTCCTCGGTCGCCGACGGAACCGTCGTCAGCGTCGTCCGCGTCGCGGGGTTTTCGACATCGATCAGGTCCCGATCACCGGCGGGCACCCACTCGCCGTCGAGGAATAGGGCGTTCCACCCGGTCTCCGGCGCAATATCGAGTTCGTCAACGTCTCGTCCGTCGGCGGATCGCGTACTCGTATCCGTCATACGACTCCCTCTATCGGTGGAATTTGTTTATTGGTTTGGGTATGTCATTCGCGATCGATAACTACTGATAGCTATCCGTAGGGGGCATGAACGGGGCGAACGTGCGATCGGTTGCGTACCGAGATCCGCACACACATAAGTACGTTGAATGGAAGAGCGCGTCGAGTTCGCACGGGCCGACGCGAACCGGAAACGAGGGCCACGGCTGGGCGGCCACTGGGAGTTCCTCCAAGGTTCAGTCGAGAAGACTGCGCGTTCGGTTCGGTCACCGGACGCGATCCGGTCGACCGGCGGCGACTGTGCCGCAGCGGGCGGCACGAGACGCCGGCTCGAGATCAGATGAGCTGTACGTCGTCGATTCCGAAATGCCGATCCGCAAGCTGCCGTGCGGCGTCGATCGTCCGCCCGTCCGTCCCGATCGCGATGCCGTGATCGGCCTCCGCAACCTCGACGTAGGCGACGGTGTCGTTGTTCTCGCTGACCGTGACGTTGTAGACTGCCGCGGGCGCGAGGACGTTCGCGACGAACGCCTCGGGCGTGTCCGCGTCCTCGACGAGGCGGACCTGCGCATCGACCCGTTCTTCGAACCGCGTTACGGTCCGGCCGCCGGGGCCGATCGCTTCGCCCATCCCGCCGCTGGCAACGACGATCAGGAGCCGATCACCGCCCTCGGTGACGAGACAATCTCGGCCGTCAACGCCCGTCACATCCTCGAACGCGGCGAGATACTGCCGGGCGTCGTCATCGAGGGTTACACCCATCGATCAGTCTGCCTGACCGCTGCCGGAGGTGGTCGATCCCATCCGAAGATCGACATCGCCGGTGCCGAGCTTGATCGGCTTGCCGACGATGACGTTCTCCGTAACGCCGTCAAGCTCGTCGACTTCGCCGTGGATCGCGGCATTGAGCAGGTGGTTGACCGTCACCTCGAACGCCGCGCGAGCCAGTACGGATTCTTTCGAACCCGAAATTCCGTGCCGACCGATCGACTCGATCTCGCCGCGGTTCGTCATCATGTCCGCGACGAGCATCAGGTGCCGGACGTTCACGTCGTCCAGCCCCTGCTCGGCGAGCGTGTTGTTCGTCTCCTCGATGATCGCCTCGCGGGCGGCTTCGATACCGAGATTGCGGTGAATCTCGTGGATGTTGTTACACGTCGTCCGCGAGGCGTCGACGCCCTCGATCTCGAGGACGTCGCCGAAGGCCGACCCCTCGGTGTAGAGGACGAACTCCTCGGTGCCGGTGTCGAGTTCCTCCCGACGGATGACGACCCGCGAGACCTCTTCGATCCCCTTGAACGTGATGTCCCGCAGTTCCTCGACGAGTTGGAGGAGATCACGGTAGGACGGTTCCTCGGGCCCGAATTCGATCTGGGTACCCTGCTGGACCGTCTTCACGCCGAGCGAATCCTCGATGATGCCGGCGACTTCTTCGGCCGTGATCAGTCGTTCCTGCAGCGTGTCCTTGTTGAGCGAAATCTGCACGCGCATGTCCGCGACGTTCGTCGACACGTCGCCCAGCGCGAGGATCTGCGTCGCCTCGATGTTCCAGACGACCTCGTGAGCTTTCTCCCGCTCCGTCGCGTACTCGTCCTCGAGGTAGACGGTCATCATCGGCGTGTCCGGGGTTTTCCGAGCGTCGACAAGCTCGATCAGCCGGGGCAGCCCCTGGGTCACGTCGATTTCGGCGACCCCCGCGTAGTGGAACGTGTTCATCGTCAGCTGGGTACCGGGTTCGCCGATCGACTGCGCCGAGACCGTCCCGACGGGGTCGAGGGGCTCGACGCGGGTGTCGAGATAGCGGGTCTCGACGGCCTTCGCGAGTTCGTCGGCCTCCTCGACCGTCGCGCCCTCGCGGGCCTCGATCGTCTCGTAGACCTCGTCTTTGAGCCGCCGCGGGAGGTCGGTATCCTCGACGACCGCGATCGTGTCGTCGTCGACATCGTATGCGACGTTAGTCATCGGAGGTCACCTCCGTGCCCTCGGCGAGTCGATCGTCTGCGTGTTCCGAGAGGTTAGTCGGCCGCGGTTTGGAGCCGAGGAATTCCTGACGTTCCTCCGCGGACTCGAATTCGGAGTCGAGCACGCGATCGGCGATGTGCTCGACGTCGATATCGTTGTCCTCGTCGGAGGAAACCTTGACCGGCGAGGTCCCGTCCTCGCCGAACTCGAACTGGACGATCGTGTCCGAGGTGTCCCGGACCGTCCCGTCGTACTGGGTCTCGAGTTCCGAGAGGGCGTTGATCAGCCGCCGCTGCAGGTAGCCGGACTTCGAGGTCCGGACTGCAGTGTCGACCAGGCCCTCGCGGCCGCCCATCGCGTGGAAGAAGAACTCCCGCGGGGTCAGGCCGCTAGTATAGGAGTTCTCGACGAAGCCGTGTGCCTCCGCCGAGAGATCGTTCGGTTCGTAGTGGGAGAGCGTTCGGTCCTCGTAGCCACGGTTGATCCGCTCGCCCCGAACCGCCTGCTGGCCGACCGCGCCGGCCATCTGGGTCAGGTTGAGCATCGACCCACGCGCACCGGAGTTGGCCATGACGACCGCGGGGTTGTCGTCCTGGAAGTGCTCGTCCGCGATGTTCCCCGCGTTGTCACGCGCACGCGAGAGCGTCTGCATGATCTTCATCTCGAGGGTCTCGTCGATCGTTCGGCCCGGGAGACTCTCGAGTTCGCCGCGCTCGTAGGCCTCGATGAGTTCCTCGACGCGGTCGTTGGCGTCCGCGATGGTCTCGTCGATGCGGGACTGGGCCTCCTCGGGGATGGTCTCGTCGTCGATCCCGATCGAGAACCCGAAGTGCATGATCGCCCGCATGGCAAGCGTCGAGACCTCGTTGACGAAGATCCGGGCGCGGGTGTTCCCGTACACCTTCGTGATCGTGTCGACGATCTCGCCGCCGAACTCGCCGACCTCGTCCTCGGCGATGGTTCCCTGGAGCAACTGGCCGTCCTCGATGACGACCTCGTCGCCGATTGTCCCCGTGAACTCGAGATCGAGATCGTCGGGCAGCAGTTCGGAGAAGACGTCGTACCCGGTCCAGAACGGCGTTCCCTCGTCGTCGATGCCGCTGGGTTCGGGGAGTTCGTCGATCCGGGTGGCACGGAGCAGGTCGAGCGCCTGCGTCTCGTTGAATCGGGGGTTGTCGTGTGTCAGGAGGTACATCCCGGAGATGTGGTCCTGAATGGCCCCGATGATGTTCTCGCCGAACCGCGGGGAGAGCATCTGCTCTTGAACGCGCATGAGGACGCGCGCTTCGGCGCGGGCCTCCTCGTTTTGCAGCGCGTGCATGTTCATCTCGTCGCCGTCGAAGTCGGCGTTGTACGGCGGACAGACGACGGTGTTCAGCCGGAACGTCTTGTACGGCATGACCACGACCTCGTGGGCCATGATCGACATCCGGTGGAGCGACGGTTGGCGGTTGAAGATGACGATGTCGCCGTCGATGAGGTGGCGGTTGACCTCCCACCCGGCCTCGACCTTCTCGGCGAGCTGTTCGCAGTTCTTCTCGGTCACCTTCAGCCGGCGGCCGTCCGGCCGTCGGACGTAGTTCGCACCGGGATGGCCCTCCGGGCCGTTCGAGACGAACCGCCGGGCGTCCTCGACGTTGCGTTCGGTGACGTTCATCGTCTGGGTCATCTCCTTTGCCACGCGGTCCGGAACGCCGACCTCGTTCAGCGAGAGCGTCGGGTCCGGCGAGATCACGGTCCGAGCCGAGAAGTTGACGCGCTTCCCGGACAGCGAGCCCCGGAAGCGGCCTTCCTTGCCCTTGAGGCGCTGAGACAGGGTTTTCAGGGGCCGACCGGAGCGGTGGCGCGCCGGCGGCGTGCCCGAAATCTCGTTGTCCATGAACGTCGTGACGTGGTACTGCAGGAGTTCCCAGAGGTCCTCGATGATCAGCTGGGGCGCACCGGCCTCGCGGTTCTCCATGAACCGCTGGTTGATCCGGATGATGTCGACCAGCTTGTGCGTGAGGTCGTCCTCCGAGCGCTGCCCGTTATCGAGCGTAATCGACGGGCGGGCGGTGACCGGCGGCACGGGGAGGACGGTGAGGATCATCCACTCGGGACGCGACCGGTCAGGATTGATCCCGAGTACTTCGATATCCTCGTCCGGGATGTTCTCGAACCAGTCCCGGATGTCGCTTGGCATCAGCTTGTTCGTGTCTTCCTCGGTGAGATCGATATCGAGAGCCTTCTCGATCGCCTTCCGCTGACTCTCCCGCGGACGGAACGAGCCGGACAGGATCTCGTTGACTCGAGTCAGCTCGATCTCGGTCTGCTCGGCGAGTTCGTCCGGCGTCGTCCGCTCGACGCCTTCCTCCTCGTCGCCCTGCATCGCGCCGGCGATGCGCTGGGAGTACTCGCTGGTCAGGACCTGCTGGACCTCGTAGTAGGTCGTCGGTTTCTCGTGGTCGATATCGTACTGGATTTCGCCACAGAACGGACACCGGTCCTTCTTGCGGGCCTGTCGGATCGCGGCCTTGGTCACGTCGTTGAGATCACGGCTCAGCTTTCGGGATTCGTCGAGTTGGTCCCGGAACTCGTCGCGTTCGTCCTCGGTGAGGAGGAGTTTCGAACACTCCCGGCAGGTCCCACGAAGGAGCCGCCGGATGAGTTTCGTAAAGCCGACGTGGATTACGGGCGCGGCCAGTTCGATGTGGCCGAAGTGGCCGTTACAGGAACCCGAGTGCTTGCCGCAGGTCTTGCACTCGAGGCCGGGGTCGATCACGCCCAGACGGGGGTCCATCAGTCCCATGTCGATGGGGAACCCGTCGTCGTCGTAGGTGTCGGCAGTGATGATCTTTGTCGCGCTCATCTCCCGGTATTCCTCGGGCTCCATGAGCCCGAAGGAAAGCGAACCGATGTCTTTGGGTGTCGTGTCTTGCATGGGTTAGACGGCGTCCTCCAGTTCGAGTCGCGGTGCGATACCCAGCGCCTTCATCTCGTCCAAGAGGAGCTTGAACGCGTAGCTCATCTCGATCTCGTGGATATCGGTCTCCTCGTCGCAGTTCGGACAGTAGACACGCCGTTGTTCGACGTTTTCGACCGCGCTCATCCCACAGTTCGCACA
Organism: Natrinema pallidum; assembly: GCF_005890195.1. Classification (NCBI taxonomy): domain Archaea; kingdom Methanobacteriati; phylum Methanobacteriota; class Halobacteria; order Halobacteriales; family Natrialbaceae; genus Natrinema; species Natrinema pallidum. The sequence goes on from NZ_CP040637.1 coordinate 3,254,472, forward strand.
GACGTGGATGAACTCGCGGTCGGACTCGTCGAGGAGTCGTTCCTTCAGCGTCATGGCCGCCCCGTGGCCGATGAACACGTCGCGCTCCATCTCCCCGATTCGGAGGCCACCCTCGCGGGCACGTCCCTCCGTTGGCTGTCGGGTCAGCACCTGCACCGGCCCACGCGAGCGGGCGTGCAGTTTGTTCGAGACCATGTGGTAGAGTTTCTGGTAGAAGATCACGCCGACGAAAATCTCGGCCTCGATCTTCTCGCCGGAAATCCCGGAGTACATGGTCTCCTTGCCCGCCGAGTCGAAGCCGGCGTCCTCGAGCCCCTGTCGGAGTTCGTCCTCGTCCTCGCCGAGGAACGGCGTCCCGTCGACGCGGCGACCTTCCATCGACCCGAGTTTGCCCCCGATCATCTCGAGAATGTGACCGACGGTCATCCGCGAGGGCAGCGCGTGCGGGTTCAGGACGAGGTCGGGGACGACGCCCTCCTCGGTGAAGGGCATGTCCTCCTGTGGCGCGAGGTGGCCGACGACACCCTTCTGGCCGTGGCGGCTGGCGAACTTGTCCCCGAGTTCGGGGATCCGCTCGTCGCGCACCGAGACCTTCGAGAGCTTCGAACCGTCCTCGCCTTCCATGAGCGTAACGGTGTCGACGATCCCGGATTCGCCCGATCGCATGGTGACCGAGGTCTCCCGTCGCTTCTGGGGCGACAGGCCACCCATGTCGTCGGGTTCCTCGAGGAACCGCGGCGGCGACGTCTTCCCGAGCAGGACGGAGTTCTCGTCGACCGTCGTTTCGGGGTTGACGAGGCCGTCCTCGTCCAGGTGGTTGTACGCTTCCTCACCGCGGGCGCCGCGGACGTCCTGCGACGGAATCTCGAAGCGGTCCTCCTGGCCGCCCGGATACCGGCGTTCCTCGCCCTCGTAGGTCCGGAAGAAGTGTGAACGCGCGAGCGCGCGTTCGACGCTGGCCTTGTTCATGACCAGCGCGTCCTCGATGTTGAACCCCTCATAACTCATCACGGCGACGACGAAGTTCTGGGCCGCCGGCCGCTCGTCGTAGCCGATCTGTTCGGTCGTCTGGGTTTTGACCATCGAGAGCTGCGGGTAGTGCAGCAGGTGCTGGCGCGTATCCGGCCGAATGCGGTAGTTCGCGCTCGGCAGCCCCAGCGACTGCTTGATCATCCCCGCCCCCATCGTAATGCGGGGGCTGGCGTTGTGCTCGGGGTAGGGGATCATCCCCGCACCGATCGAGAAGATCAGCGACGGGTCGATCTCGAGGTGGGTGTGCTTTTCGGTCAGGTCGTCCTCTTCGACGGCGACGAGGATGTCCTCTTCCTCCTCGGCGTCGATGAACTCGATGTAACCGTGATCGACGAGGTCCTCGAACTCGAGGTCACCCTCCTGAAGCGCCTCGACTTCCTGCTGGGAGATGCGCGGTTCGCCGTCCTCGACGACCAGCAGGGGCCGTCGGGCACGGCCCGCATCGGCGTTGACGATTACTTCGCGGGTGCGCTCTTTGACCGAGACGTTGACCATCTCGCTGACGTCGCCGATGCGTCGCGCTTCGCGGATCTGTTCTGCGAGTTCGTGCGGATCGGGATGGGTCCCCACCAGCGATCCGTTGACGTAGACTTTCGCCTCTCGTTGTTGGCTGCTCATGATTTAGTCGTCCCCTGACGCTGCCGTTCGTTCGATCCCTTCGAGGCCGGGAATGCCCTCGACCCCCATGGATGCCAGTTCGCGTTTGAGTTCCTGTTCGTCCTCGACGTTCTGGGAGAGCTCCATCGACTGGGCGAAGTTCTTCACCAGCCCACAGTTCGGCCCCTCCGGCGTCTCGGAGGGCCCGATGCGACCCCACTGGGTCGCGTGCAGGTCCCGCGCTTCGAAGTGCGGCTGCGAGCGCGAAAGCGGACTGCGGAGCCGGCGCAGGTGTGAGAGGACGCCCATGAAGTCAGTGCGGTCGACCAGCTGACTCACGCCGGAGCGGCCACCGACCCAGTTACCCGTCGCGATCGGGTGCTCGAGTCGCTCGGTCAGGACGTCGGATCGGACGACCGTGTTCACCGAGAGCTGTCGGTTGCGCATGTTCGCGCGCTCGAGTTGGTACTTGACGTCCCGGGCCAGCTTGTTCAGCGCGGTCCGGAACAGGTCTTTCATCAGGTCGCCGCTGACCTTCAGTCGCTTGTTCGCGTAGTGGTCCTTGTCGTCGGACTCGCGCCGGCCGAGCGCGAGTTCGAAACAGGCCTCGGCCATCCGACAGAGGTAGTGGGCCTTGTTGATGCGAACGTCTTCCTCCTCGACGCCGTCCTCGTGGAGGTGCGGCAGGAGGTAGCGGTCGATGACGTAATTTGCCCGCTTGAGTTGGTAGTTCTTCCCCTGTCCGGAGGCGACGCGTTTGCCCAGTTCCTCGATGGCTTCCTCCTCGGTCTGGACCTCCGCTTCCTCTAAGTTCTCCAGCATGTACTTGACGACCTCGGGGTCGTTCGAGACCTTGTGGACGATCTCCTCGTCCGACTCGAGGCCCAGCGCACGCACGAGCGTCACGAAGTTGATCGAGCCCGATACCGAGGGGAACGATACCTCGAGCAGTCCTTCGCGGTTCCGTTCGCACAACACGAGGGCGCGGTAGCCACGGCGCTGCGAGAACGTCTTGGCGACCTGAATCTCGTCGCCGTACTTGCTGTCGTATTCGGCGAGAATCTTGTTCGGTGCGAGGTCCTCGCTGGTCATCAGCACCCGCTCGGAGCCGTTGACGATGAAGTAGCCGCCCGGGTCCGCGGGGTCCTCGCCGATCTCGATCAGTTCCTCGTCGGAGAAGCCGGCGATGTTACACTTGTCGGAACCGACCATGATCGGCATCCGGCCGATCTTCGTCTCGGTCGAGTCGACGACACGTTCGTCGCCTTCCTCACCCTTGACGATCGACATCTCCATGAAAACCGGCGCCGAGTACGTGATGTTCCGAAGACGTGCCTCCTGTGGATAGAGGAGTTCTTCGGAACCGTCCGCCTCGCGGACGCGCGGCGTAACGACGCGGACGTCGCCCAGTTTGACGTGGACCGGTTCCTCGCCTTCCTTGTCGCCGATGTCCGTATCGATCGTCGCCTTCTCGTCGACGACCTCCTGCATCCCCCGGTTGAGGAAGGCGTTGAACGAGCGGTAGTGGTGTTCGGCGATCCGTTCCTTCGAGAAATATTCGCGCGAAATCTCTCGTCGTTTGTCGCGGTTGAGTTCCATTGCCATTTATTCTACCACGAGTCGGTATACGATCGACTGATCGGTCGTCCGCGAGTCGCGAACGATCTTGATAACGTCACCGATCTCTGCCTCGTCCGGCAGGGCGGGATCGTTGCGCTTGATCTTCGGTAAATCTGTACGGTCGATGTTGTATTCCTCGAGCACGTCCTCGAGGGCCTCTTCCTCGAGAACGGTGTGCTCCGGAACGAGTTCGTGTTGGCTTACGTCTACCATGTATTGGGTTGGGTGTGCGTGTCGGCTATTGGGAGAGAAGCGGCTGTCACGAGATACTACAGGCAAGTAGCGGCGGGAGGCATTTAACCGTTACTAACTCGACGCACAAGCAGGGCTACCCGGCCGGTCGACCGAACCGGAGCCGTCGATCACACTCGAGAGTACCCGGTTATCAGTTATATTCCTTGTGGGTCATGCGGTGTGATATCACGATCCAGAGCACACTCCGGACTCGAGAGCGGAATCGTGGCGCGACTGACCGTACCACACGGCGTTTGATTGAAAAGCCTTAATGCCGTGACCGGGAAAGGAGGAGTTGCAGGTGGCCCGGGTGGTGTAGTGGCCCATCATACAACCCTGTCACGGTTGTGACGCGGGTTCAAATCCCGCCTCGGGCGCTTCTTCCGCGACCAACTTCGACAAGTACCGCGTAGCGCGTTCTCCGTGAGCGGACACACTGAGGGATTCGAACCAGGGAGTGAAGCGAACGTAGTGAGCGACACGACCGTGGTTCGAATCCCGCCTCAAGCACTTCTTCCGCGACCAATTACGGCGAGTACCGCATCATATGTCCTCGACCGATCGACTCATCGTTCACCTCGAGTGCGTTTTGGTCACGTTCTAGATAGAAGCGACGTATCGAGAGAGTGCCCGCCGTTAGCACGGCGGTCGTTTTACGAACAGTGGTTCTGTCATCGGAGTGTACAAACGACTGGAGAGCAAAACCCTTAATACCATCAGCGGGAAAGGAGGAGTTGCAGGTGGCCCGGGTGGTGTAGTGGCCCATCATACAACCCTGTCACGGTTGTGACGCGGGTTCAAATCCCGCCTCGGGCGCTTCTTTCGCGACCAACTCCGACGAGCACTGCGTCACGTGTCCCCGTCACCAGTGTAGCACCCCCGAACCGGGGTCGAGTCTCGTGGCTCGTCACCGCACACACGATCGTCCGACGGTCGTGCGATCAGTCTGTAACTCGTATTTGGCTATTATGGTCGGTCGTTCGACATGGAGCAGTGTGAATGCTAATCGTTTAGTATCTCGTTACGTATCCCTCGGAGAACGGGATTTTCTGGGGCGGAACAAATGACTGGTCAAATTACTGTACTCATCGTCGATACCGACCCTCGAGTTGCCGACCTCGCCGGGGAAATGCTCGAGCGCGAGCGCGACTCGATCGTCACTGAAGCGGCGACGAACGGCGCGGACGCGCTCGAGTCACTCGAGCGCTACAGCGTCGACTGTATCGTCAGCGACTACGAGCTGCCGGCGATGACCGGGCTCGAGTTATTAGAGCGCGTCCGCGAGGACGATCCCGCCCTCCCGTTTATTCTCTTTACCGGGCGGGAACCGGAGGAGATCGCCAGTGAGGCGATCGCTGCGGGCGTAACACAGTATCTCCAGAAGGAGTCGGGCAAGAAGCAGTACGCGCTGTTAGCGAATCAGATCACGAACGCCGTCGACCAGTACCGCACGCGAACGGAGCTTCGGGAGAGCGAACGACGCTACGAGCGGACGCTGACGACGTTACACGAGACGACGCGGGACCTGATGCGGGCCGAAACGAAAGACGACATCTACCGGTCGGCCGTCGAAACGGCACGCGAAATTCTCGACATCGCGGTCGCCGTGGCCTACTCGTTCGAGCCGACGGCCGGCGTTCTCGAGCACGTGGCGTCGGCGCGGAAGTCGCCCGAGTTGGGCGAGCCCGCGCCGACGATCGAGCGAGGCGACGGGCTGGTCTGGGACGTCTTTTCGGAGGGTGAAAGTACCTACTACGAGGACGTGACACGCGAGGGGAGCGTCGAACCGGGGGAGGCGGTGAGCCGAAGCGAACTGATCGTTCCGCTCGGCACCCACGGTGTCCTGGTCGCGGGCTGTGAGGACATCGACGGGTTCGACGAGACGATGATGGAACTGCTTCACATTCTGGCGGCCAACACCGAGGCCGCGCTGGATCGGGCCGAGCGCGAGCAGTTGCTGCGGGACCACGATCGAACGCTGACTCGGCAAAACGAAGAGCTGACACGGCTCAACCACACGAACGAGATCGTCCGCGAGATCAACCACGGCATTGCGCAGGCGTCGACGCGTGCCGCGATCGAGGAACGGGTGTGCGATCGCCTCGCCGAAACGGACCGCTACCGGTTCGCCTGGATCGCCGCGAGCGACGACGAGCCGCCCACGCCGACAACGTGGGCCGGAATCGATGCGACCTACATCGACCGGATTCGCGACGACGGCGAGCGAGCACCCGAACTCGCGCTCGTCCGCGACACCCTCGAGGCCGGGCAGGAACGACTGGTACACGACGTGCTCGATGACGAGACGTGGCAATCGCGACGCAAGGAGGCGCTGACGTACGGCTATCAGACGGTCCTCGGCGTGCCACTGATCGCCGACGAGCGCCGCTACGGCGTGCTCGTGGTCCACGTCTCGGGGGCCGATTCGGTCGGCCAGCGCGAGCGGGCGGTACTGGCCGAACTCGGGGAAACGATCGGACACGCGATCCAATCGGTCGAGCGAACGCGGGCGATGGTGACCGACAGCCGACTCGAACTCGAACTCGACGTGGCTGATTCGCGGTTGCTGCTCAATCGGCTGTCGTCACACGTCGACGCGGCAACCCCGATAACGCTCGAGGGCGTCGTCGACCGCGGCGAGGACGGGGTCGTCCTGTTCGTCAGCGCGCCGGCGACGGCGTCGCTCACCGGGCTCGAGGACGACTGGGCGTCGATCGAGACGTTTTCGGTCGTGTCCGAAGGCGAGGAAACGACGCTGTACGAACTGACGGTCGCGTCGACGCCGTTTCTCGACGTCCTGCGGACGTACGACGTACAGGTACGGACGGCGACGGCCGAGCGTCGGGGCTCGACGCTCGTACTCGAGGTACCACGGAGCGTCGAAACGCGGTCAGTGGTCGAGGCGATCGGCGACGCGTATCCCGAAACGGAGCTGCGGGCCAAACGGGAGACGACGCACACGCGGTCGGCGCGACGGCTCGATACCGACCTCGCGGAGCGGCTCACGGACAAGCAGTTCGAAGCGTTGCAGGCGGCTCACTACAGTGGCTTCTTCGAGTGGCCCCGCGGGAGTACGGGAGAGGATCTCGCGGACGCCCTCGGCGTCTCGTCGCCGACGTACCACTATCACTTGCGGGCGGCCGAACGGAAACTCGTCGCGTTGGCGTTCGACGGCGCGTCCACGTCGTGAGACCGACCATGGCCCCCATAGTCACGTGGACTGAGGCCCACCCGTTTCTCGACATCACGGAGACGTTCGGTCGTCCATCGATTCCCGAGGTACACGGTCTGCTCAGCCTGTAGAAGACGGCCGGAACCCGAGTACTGGATTCGGCGGCTCGCCCCGGTACTAATTAATTAGTCGTCGTCCGTTCGTACCCACTTACTACCTAGAAGCCATATTTAACCCCCTCCAGCGTGTACCCGTAACTGGCGATCTGAGACAGACTGTCGCCACCCCCCACCCTTTCCCCACCCTTTCGACGTCCCACTCCCCGCGAGGCACGGCCTCGTGTCTCGAGCGGGACGACTCACACCCACCGGACAGTCGAGAAGCTACTGCGAACGCGGCCGTCGAGACGGCTGCTCGACCGTCTCCTCCCATTCGATCCAGTCGTGTTCCCAGCCGCGACGGGATTCGGCGCGTCGCTGTGCCCGTTCGCGGTCCTCACGGGCCGTTCGGTCGCGCTCGACGGCCCCCGACTGTTCGCCCTCGACTAGCAACGGAGCGAACGAAACGGGTCCGAGTCGATCGATGTCGCCGTCGGCCGAGACGGCTTCGAGTCGCTGTTGGCGGGTCCCGCGCGGGAAGACCAGTCGGCCCGCATCGGTTCGCTGATCGAGTAGCGCACGCGGCGGATCGACGGCCGCGGCCTCGAGCAGGATGCGGTCGAAGGGCGCGTACTCGGGGAGACCGTTCGCCCCATCCCGGCAGTCGACGAGGACGCCGTCGTAGCCCGCGTCGGCGAGGTTGGCCCGCGCTTCGGCGACCAGCGGCCGGGAGATGTCGACGGCGTGGACGTTCGTCTCGCCGACGAGTTCGGCCGCGACGGCCGCCGTGTACCCAACGCCGGCACCGACGATCAACACGGTCTCGTCGCCCTCGAGCGCCAGTGCCTGGAGCAAGCGAGCGACAGTACTCGGCGCGAGAACGCGAGTTCCGAGGACCTCGTGTTCGCGGTCGGCGTAGGCCGTTCGCTCGTCGTCGACGAACGCGTGCCGCGGGACTTCACGCATCGCGACGGCAACGTCCTCGTCGGCGAGAACGTCCCTGGGCGGGGACTCGAGGCCGTCGACCATATCCGCTCGCAGTACCGCGGGTTCCATACGCCAGCTATCGGGGCGGGCGTAATCAATGGCCCGCTTGCGCGGTCCGCCCGTCTACCCGCGCATCCGAACGAACTGAACGCTGCCGCGGTCGGTCCGGTCGAGCGAGCCGTCCGGTCGTTTGGTCGCGTCGACGAGCGTCTGGCGGCCGACACCGATCGGCCCGAGCAACTGCCCGCCGGCACGGACCTGCTCGACGATCGGTTCGGGAACCGAAGCTACGGCGCAGGTGAAGTACGCCGCGTCGTAGGGCGCGTGCTCGGGCCATCCCTTCCGGCCATCACCGACGCGCACCGAGACATCGTCGTAGCCGAGCGCCGCGAGTCGGTCGCGCGCCTGCTCGGCCAGTTCGTCGCTGTATTCGACGGTGTAGACGTGCGCATCGCCGACCAGTTCGGCTGTGACGGCGGCGTGATAGCCACACCCGGTGCCGATCTCGAGGACGTCGTCGCCGGGGGCGACCGCGAGCAGATCGGCCATGATCGCAACCATGTGCGGCGCGCTGATCGTCTGGCCGTCGCCGATCGGCAGCGGCCGGTCGGCGTAGGCCCTGTCCCGACGATCGGGCGGGACGAACTCGTGGCGCGGGACCGATGCCAGGGCCTCGAGAACCCGATCATCGTCGACGCGCGGCGCGACCGTCTCGACCATCCGCCGGCGCAGCGCCTCGTAGCTGTCGGACATGGCTCGGGGGCGACTACGCGCTCGAGAACGGTAGGGTTCCGGGTGGCGCGTCCCGGGTCTCGGGGACGGTGCGGGTCGAATGCAGGAACGGATTACCAGGCCGACCAGGCGCTGCTCTGCTCGTCGTAGGCGTAGACGCGCTTGATGTCTTTCGCCAGGGCGGTGTCGCCCTCCATCTCGAACCGGTCGCGCCGGTAGCCATCGGCGTCGCTGCGGACGACGAAGGCGTCGATCTCGAACTCGTCGTCGCCGAAGGACTCGACCGCGCCGACCTCGAACTCGTAGTCGCCGGGGACGTGGACCGTGATGCTCCGGCTGTCGTCCCGCGAGCCGTCCTGCGGGTGGACGGTGACGTTGACGCCGACGTTGTCGACCTCGCGGGTCCAGACGGTCTCGACCTGCTCCGCGGTGGCCTCCTCGACACGCTTCTGGCCGTCGAGTTCGACGCTGGTCACGCGGACCGTCGAGAGCACTTCCTCGGTCTCGAGGATGAACTCGTCGCCGACTTCGATGGTCTCGTCTTCGGCCGTGGTGACGTTCGCCGTGAAGGATTCGCCGCCCTGGGAGACGACCACGTCGAGGGTGACTTCGGGCGTGCGCTCGGGTCGCACCTTGTGGACGTGACTACACTCGCTACACCGAACGGTGAGGGTTCCGCCGCCGTCCGTCAGTACTTCGTGGACCGTCTCGAGGTCCGGCGAGCACGACGGACAGGCCGTCGGAACGCGCTCCGGGAGATCGCTCATAATCCACTGTAACGGCTACGTACCTAAAAGCCGATTGAACCGGTCGTCGTCCCCCGCCGGCTAGTTCCCCTGGATCGCGTCGATGACCATCGCCGCGGCGATGATGGGTTCTTTCGGGACGGTACTGGCGTCGTCGATGACGATCTCGTAGCGGTCGCGCAGCGAGAACTGTCCCTCGATGGAGCCGACGTGACTGCCCGTCTGGTCCGTAATCTCGTACTTATGGGGGATCCAGCCGCCGAACGGAACGACGTTCCGGGCCACCGTCACCATCGCGCCGCGGGAGTTGATCTCGGCCAACTTCGCTTCGGTGGTCGCGTCGCGGATTTTCCACGTGTCCTGAAGCAGCGAGTAGTCGTTGTCCAGGATCACGATGTCCTCGCCGGTCTGTGCATCCGAGAGCACGTAGTCGTTCGCGATGTCGATGATCCCGCCGGCCTTCACGGTGAATACCTCGTTGCCGTCGGCGTCGACGAAGGGGAACTTCTCTTTCACCTTCAACAGCTTCTGTTTTCCCCGTAAAACGACGTTCCCGTCGACATCGAGTGCCTTGTACTTGTTCCGAACGAACCCCTGTTCGACCGTATAGCGGTCGTCAGTGAGCTCGATCCCCTGAATGTCGTATCCCCGAGTACCGCTCATCGGTCCGAACTCACGGTAGTAACACTTCAAACCACTAGGTTATCACACAACAACGACCGATGCCGTTCCGCCAGCAACCCACGCAACGGCTCGAGAGCCCGGACCGACCGGGGCCGACATCAGGCGTCGTCCGCCGTCGGCAGTTCGATAGGGGTCCCGTCGGCGACGACCGTCGGCTCGCGAAGGATGCCGTCGAGGTGGATCGGCGCTTCCGTCTCGCCCCCGATGCCCGCGTTGTCGCCGATGGCGATGTGGACGGTCCCCCCTGCCTTCTCGTCGAGGAGAACCGAGCCGACGAGATCGGTGACGGCGACGTTCGTGCCGATGCCGAGTTCCGCGAGGTTGTACGCGGCGTCGCCCACGTCTTCGGCCGCGTCCTCGACCGTCGCTCGAATCTCGTCGTCAGAAATGGTCGTGACGAGGCCGTCCTCGACCTCGAAGGTGAGCTGCTGGTCGGACTCGAGCAGCCCGTGCGGGCGCATCGTCCCGTCGACGACGAAGGTGCCGTCGGCGGTCTCGGGACTGATGAAGACCTCCCCCGCAGGAAGGTTCGACATCTCGCCGGGGTCGTGAACGATGCCGGTGTCCGAGAGCCATTCCCGCTCGCCGATACCGAACGTGATGTCGGTCCCGGCGTCAGTCGTCACGCGGATCTCGTCGGCTCCGTCGACTTGCTCGCGGACCGCCGCGCAGTGGGCCGCGATCGACTCGTAATCCGCTGCCAGCCCGGTCGTGAAGACGTCCTCGGTGATCCCCGGAAGCGTCGCGACCCGCGCGCCGGCCTCGTTGGCCTCGGTTCGGGCGCGCGTGTGACTCAGGCTCTTGGTCGTCGGCGCGAGCACCACGTCAGCCCCGGCCATCGCCGCCGCCACCGGTGCCGGCGGTTCGCTGCCGTGAGTCTCGCCCGGCGGATATCGAACGATCACGGCATCGTCGGTGATCTCGCTCGCTACGTCGTAGATCGCCGTCCCGATCGGTTCGCGTTTGTCGTCGGTGACGACTGCACACGACTCTCCCGACTCGAGGCCCAGACACTGGCGGACCGCCGTCTCCGCCGCGGCTCGAAGTGGTGCCATACCGTAACGTCGGGCAAGCGGGCCGATATGTCTTCCCTTCGACCGCGCCCGCAAGCGTTCCGAACTGGAACGCGGGGCCACCATCGCGGTTCCGCACCACGGGACCGTCGGCGAGGTAGGTTCGAGGGTGTCCCCCGAAACCGCCCTCGAGAGCGATCGAAAACTCCGATCCGAGTAAACATCGGCTGACAGGGCTCGAAACGATTATCCCGCTCGGTGGTCCACTCCCGAGCATATGCAACAGGTCGCCATCAACGGCTACGGCACGATCGGCAAGCGCGTCGCGGATGCGGTCCGGCAACAGCCCGACATGGAAGTACTGGGCGTCGCCAAGACGCGTCCGAACTTCGAGGCCGAGACGGCTATCGACAAGGGGTTCCCGCTCTACGCCGCCGTCGAAGAGCGCGAGGAATTGTTCGCCGAGGCCGGCCTCGAGATTGCAGGCCCGGTCGAGGACCTCGTGGCCGAGGCCGACGTCGTCGTCGACGCCACGCCGTCGGGGATCGGCGCGCAGAACAAGGCCCTCTACGAGGAGTACGACACGCCCGCGCTCTATCAGGGCGGCGAGGACGCCGACCTCGTCGACGTGAGTTTCAACGCGCGCTCGAACTTCGAAGACGCCGTCGACGCCGACCACGTGCGCGTCGTCTCCTGTAACACGACCGGACTCTCGCGGGTCATCGCCCCCCTGCGCGAGGAGTACGGCGTCGAGAAAGTCCGTGCGACGCTCGTCCGTCGTGGCGGCGACCCCGGGCAGTCCGATCGCGGCCCGATCAATGACATCCTCCCGAACCCGGTGACGATCCCGTCTCACCACGGCCCGGACGTCGAGACCATCTTCCCCGACCTGGACATCGACACGCTCGGGATGAAGGTGCCCGCGACGCTGATGCACATGCACAGTCTGAACGTCACCCTGGAGGAAGACGTCGACGCTGCGGAGGTCCGTGACCTGTTCGCCGACGAGTCGCGCCTGTTCTTGATCCCCGAGCGCATGAACATCGACGGCAGCGGGACACTCAAAGAGTACGCGCTGGACGCCGGCCGCCCCCGCGGCGACCTCTGGGAGAACTGTCTCTGGGCGGAGTCCATCTCGACCGAGGGCCGGGACTTCTACTGCTTCCAGGGCATCCACCAGGAGAGCGACGTCGTGCCGGAGAACGTCGACGCCATCCGCGCCGTGACCGGCGCTGCCGACGCCGAGGAGAGCATCGCAACGACCGACGAGGCGCTCGGTATCGGACTCTGACAGCGGTCCGCCGATCGGGACCGATCCGTTTCACGCCGTTCGAGGCACCGCTCCGCCGTCGTTCGGTTTCGACGCGATCCGGCGACGCGATCCGGATCGTATAGCGACGACAGAAAGTTTTTGCCACGGGATACCCTAGGGACCTCCATGCGCCGAGACGACCGCGACGAACCCTTCGACGACCTGTTCCGCGAAATCGAGCGAATGATGAACGAGATGATGAACGGTGCGGACGGGAACGTAAACTTCGACTCTTCGAACAACGTCGATAACGGATTCGGCATGGACACACACGTCGATATCCACGAAACCGACGAGGAGGTCCGCGTCGTCGCCGACATCCCCGGCGTCGAGAAGAACAACATCGAACTCGAGTGCGACGGCAAGACCCTGACGATCTCCGCGGAAAGCGATCACCGCCAGTACGACGAGCGCGTCTCCCTGCCGACCCGTGTCAACGAACACACCGCCGCCGCGACCTACAACAACGGCGTCCTCGAAGTCGTCTTCGACCGCGCCGAACAGTCCTCGGACATCAGCCTCGAGTAAGCGGACCGTCGCGGTCGTGGTTTTTCCGGTTACTCCTGTGCAGCGGTGCGTATCGCGGCCGCGAGTCGATCGTAGAAGTTCGGGTCGTACTTCGTTTCCTCGTCGATCGTCGGCCGGGCATTCGTCTCGTTGACCACCAGTCGGTCGTCGGTCTCGAGCAGGTCCACGCCGAGGAAGGGTATCTCGAGTTCGGTCGCGACCGACTCCGCGAGGGCACGCCACGCATCGGGGAGGTCAACGCCCGTTGCGTCCGCGCCGCGGTGGACGTTGTGTTTCCACTGTCCCTCGCTGACCGCCTCGTCGGGCAGCCGTCGCTCGACCGCGCCGACGTACTCCCCCTCGAGCACCATCACCCGATAGTCGGTCGCGTTCGGGAGATACTCCTGGACGAGAAATGACTGGTCGCCGGTCGCTCGGTAGTCGTGGACCAACGAGAGGTAGTCGCAGATGCCGAGGAACGAATCGAGGTCGTGGGCCTTCGCGACGCCGACGCCGCGCGTCGTCGAGTTCGGCTTGACCACGACCGGCGGCTCGAACTGCTCGAAGACGGCGGCCAGTTCAGCCTCCGAGACATCGTTCGAAACGTAGACCGAGTTCGGAACCGGTAATTCGGCCCGCCCGAGTCGCGCCAGTACCTCGGCCTTGTTTCGCGAGGTTAACACCGTTTCGTGATCGTTGAGCCACGGGAGCTCGAGCAGGGCGTCGGCGACCCCGCCCTCCATGAGCCGCCCCGGATAGACGAACCCCACGTCGTAGTCGTCGGGCCCCCACGGCGGGTCCGCGAGCGCGACCGTGCGCTCGCGCACGGGCACGTGATGAACGCGTATCCCCCGTTCGGCCAGTGGCTCCCGCATCCGCTCGAACGTCTCCTGCTCGTTCGCGACCGCGAGATCGATCATACCCGGTACTCGGGAGGAGATGTGCAAAAAGGTGTCTCGTGGTTCGATCGGGACGGCGGGAACGAAACGAGAGGTGTTCGGTCACCACGCTACTCGTCGGCAGCCTCCGCCTGCACGTCGTACGCTTCCCGGACGAACGGCCCCTCGAACGAGACGGTCTCGGTCGCGTCCGCGTCCAGTTCGAGCGTCCGTCGGTCGGCCGTCGTTTCGCCGTCCGGAGAGGTGAGCGCGATCTCGACGGGACCGTCCTCGCCCTCGTTTCGGACATCCGCCTCGACGCTTCCGATCTGCGCCTCGAGGAAGTAGGAGTCGTACCCCTCGGACGAAACGCCGTCGATGGTGACGGCACGCCGTTCGCCCGCCGCGAAGTGGACGAAGGTCACGCGAGCGGGAACGCTAGCCGTGAGGACATCCCCGTCGGTGTCGTCCGCCTCGAGGAGGTACAGCGAAATCGCGGCATCGCCGGCGTCGCCGGCGTTTTCGAACGTCCCGGTGAATCCGCGGTCCGAGTCCGAGCCCGCATCGATCGACTCGACTGGCGGAACGCCGTCGGCGTCAACGTGTTCGACTACCGGGACCCGAACCTCTTCGACGACCGGGTTCGGTGGGTCTTTCTCATCGGATTCGGGTTCGAACGCGGCACATCCTGCAGCTGAAATCGCGGGCAGACTTCCCGCAGCGGCGAGGATTCCCCGGCGGTTCATACACCGTACGCTACAGCGACTCCACGTTATTCTTTCGCCTGATCGACTGTCGAACCAACGGATGGGAGACCCGCGTGATCGCGGCGTGCAGGACGGAGACGAGCGAACCGCTCGAGCACCCGAATTCGCCGCGGCCGGGAGTGCGTCTCGAGCAGACGCGAGAGACGCACGACCCGGGGGAGGGCAGGCGGGTCACCGAATCGACCGCGAGTGAGTGCCGAAGGCACGAACGAGCGGGCCGACGACTGATGTGAGTGAGGACTGGAGGGACGAACGAACGGAAGGAGGAGTGCTTTTGATCGAAATTTTACCGAGGGACATCGCGGTCGCGGCGGTTTGCGACCGCGATAGACCGCAGAGTAAAATTTCGTTCTTAGGCGATCAGCTGTTCCTCGCCACGCTCGACGACGACGCGACACGGCGGCGAAATCTTGTTGTAGGAGCGCCGCAGGGCGTCCTTGGCGAACTCGGCGTCGTCGACGTCACACCAGATGGTGAAGATGCGCTCGCCGGCGTCGATGCGCGCGGCGGTACCGACGATCTTCCCGAAAGCCTGGCGCATCCCGTCCGAGACACGGTCTGCCCCTGCACCCGTCGCCTGCTTGTTCTCCCGAATGACGTGGTGGGGGAACTTGCGCAGGACCATCTTGTAGTTGTTCTCGCCCGCGTTTTTCAGCATGTGACGGTTCGCCGAGAGGCGCGAGGCCTCGAGGCTCCCGTGGCGGATCTGAACCTCTTCTTCCGTGATGAGGCTGATCTGGACGGGGTAGTCCTCGGCGTTTGCCTGGGCGTCGCCCATCTTGTGCTGTGCGATCTTCGAACCCGGGATGCCGGTAATGTATTCGCGGCGCGTGTAGGCCGGCTTACTGATCTCCCGGTACATGGAGGCAGGTTTGTCGGACATGGTGGTTACTTACGAAAACGGAAGCCCACCGAGCGGATAAAGGCTTCGAAGCGCCGCGTCGAGTCGATGGCGGGGCCGACGGCCCGGTTCCCGGGGCGAGCGTTCAGTTCGCCGGGACGTACGCGGACCCGGTCCGCTCGATCAGTCCCGCGCTCGAGAGCGAGGAGAGGATGCTCAGGATAGCGAGTTTCCGCATGTTCAGACCGTCGCTCAGGTCCGTGACCGTGGCACCGCCGGTCGCCTCGAGGGAGAGGTAGACGAGCTTGCTCTGTGCGGAGTCGAGTTCGGTCGGGAGGTGGTCGATTCGATCGGTCGTCTGTGCGGTTTCCGTCAGCAGATCTCCACGGCCCACGAACTATCGTATAACTCTATGGTGGAGAGGGAATATAGACGCTAGTATATAGTATTGTGTTAAAATTCCATAGTGGGCGACTCGGGACCGTCATCACAGCCTGGCACGGATCGCGATCGAATCGAACGCCGCCGGAGACGACATCGGAACTGCCGACACGCGGTTCCGGCCGCCGAACGGCCGGCCGCTCGGCGGACCCGGCGGCGTATTTAAGGTTCCGCCGCCGAAACCAATGTCCATGAGGAGCTTTCGGATCGGATCCCTGTTCGGGATTCCGATCAAACTCGATCTGACGTTCCTACTGGTGCTCCCGTTGTTCGCGTACCTCATCGGGACACAGATCGAGGACGTCGCGGGGATACTGAACGACGGGCTAGCGGCGGGGATCGATATCGGGTCGATTAGCGGCGGGATGACGCCGCTGTTACTCGGGTTGGCTGCGGCGGTCGGCCTGTTCGTCGGCGTCGTCCTCCACGAATTGGGTCACTCACTGACCGCCCAACGATACGGCTTCCCGATCGACTCGATCACGCTCTGGCTGTTCGGCGGCATCGCCGCCTTCTCCGAGATGCCCGAGGACTGGCGACAGGAACTCAACATCGCCGTCGCCGGCCCGATCGTCAGCATTCTGGTCGGCGTCGGGGTCTACGCGCTCTTCATCGTCACCCCCGAGAGCCTCAGTGGCATACGGTTCGTCCTCGGCTACCTTGCTGTCCTGAACATCGCGCTCGCGTTCTTCAATATGCTTCCCGCGTTCCCGATGGACGGCGGCCGAGTGCTGCGGGCATTGCTTGCTCGCAATCAACCCTACGCGAAGGCGACTCAGCAGGCCGCCAGCATCGGGAAGTTGTTCGCGGTCCTGATGGGACTGTTCGGACTGTTCTCGCTCAACATCATCCTCATCGGCGTCGCCTTCTTCGTCTACATTGCCGCCTCGAGCGAGGCCCAGCAGGTGACGATGAAGGCGGCCTTTCAGGACGTCACCGTCGGCGACATCATGACGCCCGCGAGCGATCTCCATATCGTCGATCCGGAGACGACGGTCGCGGAGTTGATCCGGCGGATGTTCACCGAACGCCACACCGGCTATCCGGTCGTCGACGCCGATGCGTTCGAGGGCGAACGACTCATCGGCCTCGTGACGCTGACCGACGCCCGCGAGGTCGAGCCGGTCGAACGTGAGGCCTACACCGTCGAAGACGTGATGACGACCGACCTGCAGACGATCTCGCCCGACTCCGATGCGATGACCGCCATCGAGCGGATGCGGGACCACGATATCGGCCGCCTGCTCGTGGTCGACGACGATGACCTCGTGGGACTGATCTCGCGGACCGACGTGATGACCGCCTTCGACATTGTCCAGCAAAGCGGTGCGGTTGCCCCCACCAGCCAACCGCGAGCCGCGGACTGAGAGCTCACTCGCGAGCACGTCTTGGGGCGGAAAGTTCTGCGAACAAACGGTTTAACCGTAGTCGGGGCCGATACTGCATCGATGCCACCGGCCATCGAGACCGTCGATCTCGTGAAGGAGTACGGCGATCTGCGCGCCCTGCAGGAACTTTCGCTGACCGTCGAGAAAGGCGAGTTCTTCGGCCTGCTCGGGCCCAACGGCGCGGGAAAGACGACCTTTATCAACACGCTGGTCGGGCTGGTCCGCAAGTCCGGCGGCGAGGCGCGGGTCTTCGGCCACGACGTCGAGGACGACTACCAACAGGCCCGCGACGCGATCGGGCTCGCACCCCAGGAGTTCAACGTGGACCGCTTTTTCCCGATCAAGGAGGTGCTGACACACAAGGCCGGCTACCACGGAATCCCGGCGTCCGAAGCCGCCGAACGGGCCGACGACGTCCTCAAGCGAGTCGGCATCTACGACAAACGCGACGAGCGCTTCGACTGGCTCTCCGGCGGAATGAAACGCCGCCTGCTGCTCGCTCGAGCCCTCGTCACCGAACCCGATCTGCTCATTTTAGACGAGCCGACCGCCGGCGTCGACGTCCAGTTGCGCCACGACCTCTGGGACCTCGTCACCGAACTCAACGAGGAAGGGACGACGATCCTGCTGACGACGCACTACATCGAGGAGGCCGAACGCCTCTGTGACCGGGTCGCGATCATGAACGAGGGGCGGAAGGTGACCGTCGCGACCCCCGACGAACTGAAAGAGCGGGGCAGCGACACCATCGCCGTGCGCCTCGCGTCCGCGCCGACCGCCACACCGGACCTCGGGCCCTACGCACACGAAACGACGGTCTCCGGCGACCGCCTCGAGGTACGGGTCGACGACGGTGGGGCGACCGCGCCGCGGCTCCTCAACGATCTCGAGGCGATGGGTCACGAGATCGCCGACCTCGAGATCACGCGGACGTCGCTCGAGGAGATCTTCGTGGATCTCACTCGGAGCGAGGATCGGACGGTGACGCGGTCCTCGGCGGAGAGCGCGGGCGATGACGAGCCGCCGGCGAACGGCAAACGGGAGGGCGAACGAGAGCAGGAGGGGGTCGCCTGATGCTCTCGGTCGGCTTCCGCGCGCTCTTTCGCCGCGAGATACTGCGGTTCGTCCGCCGGCCGAAGAACACGTTCATGCCGCCGGCGATTACGAACGTGCTCTACTTCGCCGTCTTCGGCGTCATTCTCGGCGGCCGGATCGACGAAATCGCCGGCTATCCCTACATCCTGTTTATCGTGCCGGGGCTCGTCGTTCTGGGCGCGATCTCG
The DNA here is from genome assembly GCF_005890195.1 of Natrinema pallidum. Taxonomy (NCBI): domain Archaea; kingdom Methanobacteriati; phylum Methanobacteriota; class Halobacteria; order Halobacteriales; family Natrialbaceae; genus Natrinema; species Natrinema pallidum. The sequence continues at coordinate 3,272,804 of NZ_CP040637.1, forward strand.
AACGCGTTCGAGAACGCCTCGTTCTCGATCTTCCACGGCAGATGGAACGAATACATTCACGAGACGTTGACCTCGCCGCTGTCGTACGTCGAGATGGTCGTCGCATACGTCGGTGCCAGCGCGGTTCGGGGCCTCGTCGTCGGGATCATCATCGCCGCCGTCGGCCGGCTGTTCGTCCCGATCGGGATCGAACACGGCCTGTTTCTCGTTGCGACGATGATCGTCATCACGGCGCTGTTCGCCGGCCTCGGTATCATCGGCGGGCTCGTCGCACGGGACTTCGACGACCTGACCGTGATGAACCAGTTTATCCTCCGTCCCCTGGTCTTCTTCGGCGCGGTCTTCTACTCCCTCGAGACGTTCGAGCAGACCTGGCAGATCAATCTCTCCTTGCTGAACCCGATGGTCTACATGGTCGACAGCGTCCGGTTCGGACTGCTGGGCCACTCGGATTTGATCGGGGTCGGCATCCTCCCCGGTCCGTACGCCGACTTCGCGCCGCTGGTCTCGCTGGGCGTGCTCACGACAGGGACGCTCCTCGTCATGGCGGTCGACGTCTACCTGTTCAAGATCGGCTACGGATTGACCGACTGAGGGGGCCGACCATCACGCTCAGCGGCGACGAGACCCTCGTACCCATCGGCGGCCGCGGTCCCTCGGTTCGATTACTCGGCCAGCCCGACGACCTCGTCACGGACCGAACACAGGGTCCCCAGGTGATCGTCGTCGATCTCGCGAAGGGTGACGGACGGCCGGTCCTCGTAGGCAGTTCGAACCGGGTCGATCGGAGCGTTTTCGTCGTCGAGCCCGTGCCATACCGTCACGCCGCCGTCGGGGAGCGACGGCGACCACTCCGTCGCAAGCGCGCGACTCTCGCGGACTGCGCCGGACGGACCGGCCGACAGTCCGACGCGGAAATCGCGTCCGACGATGCGGACGGTCTCGTCGTCGACGGACCGTTCGGTCAATTGATCGACGACGGCTCGATCGCCCCGGAGTCGGGCGACGACCGCGCCGAACCGGAACGCGAGGCCAAGCAGACGGGGGAGCCGAACGAGCGGGCCGAACGGCCCGCCTCCGTGTGCCGGAACCGGTGCACCGACCACGCCGACATCGGCGATCCGGTCGGCGTGATGTATGGCGACGGCCAGCGCGTAGGGACCGCCGCCGGAAAATCCGGCGACCGCGACCGACTCGAGTCCCAGGGCGTCGATGAGCGCTCGACAGTCCCCGGCCCACGTTTCGAACGTCCCGTCCGGGTTCGGATCGGACCGCCCGTATCCGGGCCGACTCGGCGCGATCACGCGAACGCCGCGAGCGCGGGCGGCGTCCGAAAGCAACGCTCCGAGGTGTGACGAGCCGGGCGTTCCGTGATGGAAAACCAGCGGCCTGCCGTCCGGATCGCCGTACGTCGCGAACGCCAGCGTCCGACCGTCGGGGAGCGAGATCGACTCCGGCTCGGAAACGACCATACGAGCCGGTCACTCGGCACAACGGATTGTCGTTACGATCGCGATACCAGCGTCCGAGACATCGCCTGGCCGGCCGCGACGGGAGCCACCCGCGGCTCTCGGCGGCCTCGAGTCACGTTGCGCTACTCGTCGTGGTCGGCGACCTTGACCAGTTGCTTCCCGATGTTGTCGCCCTCGAACAGTCCGAGGAACGCGTCGGGGGCGTTCTCGAACCCGTCGACGACGTTCTCGCGGTACTGTACGTCGCCGTTCCGAACGAACGTCGAGAGTCGCTCGAGCGCCTCACCCCACCGGGGCTGGTAGTCGCTGACGAGCAGACCCTCGACCGTCGCGCGGGACTCGATGAGTTTGGCGAGCTTTCGCGGCCCGGTCGGCACGTCGGTCTCGTTGTAGAGTGCGATCTGGCCGCAGACGGCGACGCGAGCGTCGACGTTCAGCCGGGGCCAGACGGCGTCGGTGATGGGGCCGCCGACGTTGTCGAAGTAGACATCGACGCCGTCCGGACAGGCCTCGTCGACCGCGGCGGCGAGGTCGTCGGTGTCCTTGTAGTTGATCGCGGCGTCGAAGCCGAGGTCGTCGGTGAGCCAGTCGATCTTCGCCTCGCTCCCGGCGGTACCGACCACTCGCGCACCCGACAGGCGGGCGAGTTGGCCGACGACGGAGCCGACCGCGCCCGCGGCCGCGGAGACGAAGACGGTGTCGCCGGGTTTCGGGTCACCGACATCGTTCAGGCCCCAGTAGGCCGTCACGCCGGGCATCCCGAGGACGCCCAGCGCCGTCGAGATCGGTCCGTGATCGGGGTTGACCCGCTGGAGTTCGTTCGCGTCCGCGACGGCGTGTTCCGCCCAGAGGAGTTCGCCGGTGACGATGTCCCCCGCGGAAAACTGGCCGGCGTTCGACTCGAGGACTTCGCCGACGACGCTGGCTTTCATCGGGTCGCCGACGTCCCAGGGCTCGGCGTACGATTCCGCATCCCGCATGCGCCCGCGCATGTACGGATCGACCGACTGATACAGCGTCTTGACGAGGACCTCCCCGTTGTCCGGTTCGGGGCGCTCGACGGTGACGAGTTCGAAGTTCTCTGCGGTCGGTTCACCGACTGGACGGCTGGCGAGTCGCCACTGTCTGGTTTCTGCCATATGCTGATATTGTCGCGCCCACACGAGTATATTTGGCTCGCGGAACTTCGCGTCGTCGAGGAGATTGAGCGGCATCAGCCGGGCGGCCTCGGCGGGCTCGAACCTTTTTCATCACCGTTCGTGTAGATCCCGTATGGGAACCGACCGCGGGATCCTCGAGCGGCTGCTCGCCGGGAACCGCCGCCACGTCGAGTCGCTGCCGGACGGCTACTTCGCCGACGTCCAGACGGGCCAGCACCCGAGCGTCGTCGCGGTCTGCTGTTCGGACTCGCGGGTCGCACACGAGGGGATGTGGGGTGTCGATCGGCCTGGGACGGTCTTTACGCCCAGCAACATCGGCAATCAGGTCTGGGACGACGACGGCGGGAATCGGATCATCGACGGCGGCGTCCTCTATCCGATCCACCACACCGGCACCGACGCCGTCGCCGTCGTCGGGCACACCGGCTGCGGTGCCGTTACTGCCGCCTACCAGGTCGCGACCGGCGCGGACCCGCCCGGGCCGCGGGGCGTCGATAAGTGGGTCGATATGCTCATCCCCGTCGTCGAGGCAGCCCTCGAGAGCGACCGGATCGATCGCGAGGCAGCCGACGACACCGTGATCAACCAACTCGTCGAGTACAACGTCGGCTATCAGGTCCGATCGCTCGGCGACGCCGACGCCGTTCCGGACCGCGTCGACGCCTACGGATTCGTCTACGACTTTCAGGGCGTCTACGGCGACCGACCCGGGCGAACCTACCTCGTCACCGTCGACGGCGAGACCGCGCCCGAGGCGCTCGCCGAACTGGTGCCGGACGGCTACGAGTCGGCGGTCGAGAGCCTGTTGTACGGCGACGGGGCGGACGACTGACCGCGACGGCCGGGCTCAGGCTCAGTCGTCGGCGGTCGACACCGCGACCGGCGTCGTCCGCTCCGGACCCGTCGCCCGTGCCCTCTCGCGAGTCCACTCGAGGTCGCCCGCGTAGCGGAACGGCTCGTTGTCTTGCTCGGGATCGACGACGGTCAGATCGCCGATCCACCCGTTGTCGAGGAGCACCCGGACGTCCTCGTGGTCGCGGAGGATCTCGGTCACGCGCTCGAGCGGCGCGTGGATCACCGCGGTCAGGCGCAGCGGCTGGTGGAACGGGCGCTCGTCGTCGCGCTTGAGCGACTGCAGCGGAAGGCCGGTCAGCAGATCCCCGCCGTTGCCCTGGACGACGCCGACGTTACCCACCGGGTTCTGGGTGACCTTCGAGCCGCTCCCGTAGGCGGCGTTGTCGACAGTCGCGAAGTAGTACTGGTTGTTGATCCACTGCGTGACCACGAGCGGGCCCGTGAAGATCGCCTCGAGGGCGTCGCCGTCCGGATCGACGGTCCAGTCGTAGGAGTGGAGGAACGCGCGGCCGTCGAGGTCTTGGTCGGCGGTCAGCTCGCGCGGGCCGATGACGAACGAGGCGTTGCCGGCCAGTCCCCACTCGGGGCGGGTCTCGGCCCAGTCGGCCGCCTTGCGCTCGACTTCGTCGACGGCCGCCTCGCCGTCGGCCGACGCGGTGCGCTCGGCGGCGGCCCCGGCGCGGGCGCTGTCGAGGTCCGCACGGAGCGACGCGAGATCTTCGCGGTGGCTCTCGGGTACGTCGTCGTCGAAGAGGGTGATCTCGTCGGTCGTCGTGTTGTGTTCGCCCGCGAGGAAGACGGTGTCCTCGGGGATATCGATCCCGTGTTCGCGGAGCGTCGCCTTGACGTCCGGGTCGTTACAGATCGCCGCGAGGACGCGGGCGTTTGGTCCGCCGGGGTTGCCGGCACAGGCCCCGCAGTCGAGGCTCGAGCCGAAGGGGTTGTTCGTCGTCTCGCTGGCGTGACCCGCGAAGACGACCAGCCGGGCGAACTCGGTCCAGCCCATGAGTTCGAAGGCGTTCCGAGCGTACTCGACTTTCGCCTCGTGGCTCAGCCCGTGCGGGAGGTCGCCGTCGGCGTGGTCGTGATCGTCGTAGGCGTCGTAGTCGACGGCGGGTGCGGTGACTTCCGGGACGCTCGGGACGCGGTCCGCGATAGCGGACTCGAGCGTCGCGATCGCCGACGGTGACAGCGTCCGGGCGGTCATCGCCGACCCGTAGGCGCTGCCGGCTCCCTCGACGAAGGTGAAGGCGGCGACGAGGTTGGATTTGAGCGTCGTGAAGTGGTTGCGGGCGGCCGTAGCGAGCCCGGTCCAGCGATCGCGGGCGGCGGCCGGCTCGGCGTCGGCGGCCCGATCGACGATCCGATGTTCGGGGTCGACGATCGGCGGGCAGGCGTCGGTGTCGGCCGCGGCCTCGTAGCCGCGATGGCGCATCGGAACGCCGAAAAAGCCCGCGTAGCCGTGGGTCTCGTAGGGCCCCTGCGCCTCGATGTGGCGGCGAATCACTTCCGATCGGGTGTCGATACAGAACACGAGTTGGGCGGCCGGCCGATCGCCGCTGTCGGCGTTCGCGGGATCGGTCACGGCGTCGTCGATCCCGTCGAGGAGCCGCTCGCGGTAGCTCTTTTCCCAGGCAGTTAGCCAGATTTCGGGCAGCGGAACCTCGTCGGCGTCGTCACCGTCGGTCTCGCGGCCGGCGTCGAGTTCGATCGGCGCGTCGAGCAGGTCCGCGAGCGTTAGCCGCACCGCGAGGTACTGGGCCAGTGTGATCGGATACTCCGCCTGCCACGGATCGGCACCGTCGTCGGTCCGCTGTTTGACGAACCCGCTCCAGCCCGGCAGCGCCGCGAGGTGGGCCTCGAGAATCTCGACCCAGCGCCCTTCGGGGTAGTCGTCGAGGACCGACTCGAGCGCGTCGACGGCCGTCTCGGGGAGGTCGTCGGCGTCGGCGGGGCCGGGCACGTCGGCGTCGTGGGGGGCCACCGCGCGCCAGGCCTGATAGAACCCGTCCTCGCGGTTGGGCATCGGCCACTTGGCTCGGCCCTCGTCGAGGAAGGCCGCAAGCCACTTCGAGAGAACCCGATCGACGGTCTCGGTCGCGTCGTCGGGGTCGGCGGCCGTACGCTCCGCTTCGGTCTCGGCCAGTTCTTCGAGGAGCGTCTCGGGCTCCCGGTCGATCCCGTGGGCCGCGAGCTCCGTCCGGAGCGCCCCCGACTCGATGCGACCCGACTCCCAGGCGCGACGGAAGACCGACGGGTGAGGGTAGCCCCGGCCGCCGAACAGCTCCTCGGCTTCCGCGACGGCCCGGTGGAACGGTTCGTCCTCGAACCCCGAGAGGGGGTTGGCCGTGACGAACGAGTGCAGCGGCCAGACCGAACCGATGCGGTCGGCCGCGCGGTCGATGTGCTCCTCGATGCGACGGTCGGCGTGTGATTCCTTACGCGTCATTGTACTCCTCCTTGGCGGTGAGGACGGTCGACGGATCGGGCTGGGAGACGTTCAGCAAGGCGACGTAGAGGCGTTCGCTGGAGCGGTACCAGCCCAGTTCCGCGACGAGGTAGGCCCCGGCGAAGAGGGCGACGACGAGGTAGTGGACGGGGGTCATCTCGGTCGAGACGTGGGTCATCGGGACGCCGGACAGCATCGACGAGACGGCGTTGAACAGCACGGCGTAGCCGCCGATGGCGGTCAGGACGACCAGCGGGACGCTGACGAACCGGACCGCCGTCGGCAAGGTCGAGCGCCGGAGGATGTCCCGAGCCGCGGTTAGCGTCGTCAGGACTACGACAAGCGTCAGGATCATCCCGCTGTTCAGCGTCAGGCTCGTCGCCTTCCCGGTGAGGACGCCAAAGAGCGCGCCGCCGCCGACGGCCGTCACGAGGCTGACGGCGATCCCGGAGAAGCCGAGTTCGGTATCCCCCGCGTCTTTGGGAGCCGCACGCTCGACGCCCGCCCCGGACGAGAGGAAGAGATACGCCTTGTAGAAGCCATGCAGGATGAGGTGGGCGATGGCCGCGGCGAAAAAGCCGAGCCCACATTGCAGTATCATAAAGCCCATCTGAGCGATCGTCGAGCACCCGAGTTTGCGCTTGACATCCGTCTGGACCAGGATCATCGCCTGTCCGAGCAGGGCGCTGCCCGCGCCGACGAGGGCGATCGCCGACATCACGACGAGTCGATCGCCGACCAACGGTGCGAATCGGGTCAACAGAATCCCGCCCGCGTTGACGAACCCGGCGTGCATCAGGGCGGACGCGGGCGTGGGGGCCGTCATCGACGACAGCAGCCAGTTGTGGAAGGGAAAGAGCGCCGACTGGATGACGGCCGCGAGGACGATCCCCGCGGCGGCGACGAGTCCGACCGGCCGCGAGACCCCCGACACCCCCTCGAGAACGCCGGTAAGCGTCGTCGCACCGGTCGCCCAGACCAGCACCGCGACGGAGCCGGCCAGCAATGCGCTGCTGGCGAGGAAGTACCGGCGGGCGACGCGGCCGGCGGCCCGGGCCTGGGACCAGTCGCGAACGTGGCCGATCAGCGAGGCCATCAGCAGGCCCATCGCCAGCCACGCGGCCACGAACAGCGCGACGTGGTTCGCCGCGGTCATCGTCATGACGGCGACGGTGAACCCGAGGACGCGGGCGAAGAAGCGATCGATATCGCTGTCGCCGGCCATGTAGCGCCGCGAGTAGCTGTGGACGATCCCGCTGAAGAAGGTCACTACGACCCACATGACCGCGGTCAGTCCGTCGATCCGCAGGAACGGCGAGAGTTCCCAGCCGGCCCCCCCTCGAACCGTCAGCGCGAGAACCACGAAGCTGGCCAGAAAGAGCGTCCAGACCGCCCAAGTCGACGCTCGCGGCACGGCCGAACGCGGCGGCGTCGGTTCGGGGCGCTGTGCGATATCGTCGTCGATCGTTGCTGTGTCCTCAGTCATGTCTCGGAGTCGACCAGCACGGGATCGGTCCCGTCGCGACGTGTCGTTCTCGGCAACACTTGCGCAACCGGTCGCATCTAACCCATATGTGAACAGAGCGGTTATTATAGCCTTCGGTTCGAACAAATCGTTCGCCGTTCGGCGAGGCAGAACATCACGACGTTCGTAGCCGCCCGTTCGAGCGCCGAGCCGGCGGCTTTCGGGTGACACGCATGCGGCGTCCTCCGGCTGTCGATACGAGGGCCGCGAGTCCGGACTCGAGTCGTTCGTCGGGGTCGGCTTCCCCAAGTCGCGTTAGGAAGAGAACTCGTCGAACGAGGTCGATCGGTGGCTGCGTACGAGTACTTCGTCGGTGATCGTCAGTCCCATGTCCGCGATCTGCTGTGCGATCGGCGTGACGTCTCTGTCGTTCTCGACGACCACGGTCACGAGGAGGTTCTGCTCGCCCGTGATCAGTTCCTGCACCGAGACGACGCCCGCAACCTCGAGCAGATCGTCGATGTACGCCCCTCGATCGGGGATCGGTGCCGTACAGAACAGCAGCATCCGGATCGGATAGCCGGATTTCGTGTAGTCAATGTTCGCGCTGTAGCCCTTGATGACGCCCTCGGACTCCAGTCGCTGAATGCGCTTGCGGACCGTGCTCGAGGAGGCGTCGGTCCGATCGGCGATCTCGCTCGAGGAGAGGTTCCGCGCTTCCTCCTGTAATGCATAGAGGATCTCCCGGTCGACCGCGTCGAGCTCGTACTCCGCCATACGCGTTCGTTGCCGCGGCCGCTATAAGGTACTTCGGCTCCCGAGGCTTCGAATACTTATACTGGGAGCCGAAAGGGACAGGCATGCGCGAACGACTCGAGTCGGATATCGGCTTCTACTACGCCGTCGGCGGCTTCATCATCGCCGTGTTCGTCGTCGGGCTGGCGGCCTTTGCCGCGCTCAACCCCGACGGCGTGGGAACGGTGGAGTTGGTCGGACTCACCGGCGGCTTCTTCCTGTTCATGCTCGTGTACTTCATCGCTATTTCGGTCCAGCGACTCGAGGACGGCGACAGCATCTGAGGTCGTACGAGCCGAATGCGGACGATCGGCGCGGTCACAACGAGTCGCAGGCTTTATATCTACCGGGGCGTTCTCTTTAGAAGCAATGGCGCAAGGAACCGTTGATTTCTTCAACGACACTGGCGGCTACGGATTCATCGAGACTGAGGACGCGGACGACGACGTGTTCTTCCACATGGAAGACATCGGCGGCCCGGACCTTGAGGAAGGACAGGAGCTCGAGTTCGACATCGAGCAGGCCCCCAAGGGCCCGCGCGCGACGAACGTCGAGCGCCTGTAAGGCTGGTGGCAACTGAAACCACTGTACACCGCTCACACAACCGTGCGAGCGGAGGAAGCGTTTCAGTTGGAGCCATCGATTCGTAACGGTATCGGCACTTGACTGCAGTATTTTAGCTCCCTGAGCGACGGCACTGACGGTGGAACAGCACTTTTAGGAGCCGCGGCGTTCACTCTCAGATATGACCGAGCCGCTGCTCCGGCGTGGCGACGAGATCGAATACGAGACGGTCGCCGCCGCCGACGGCCTCGAGAAGGGCGTCCTGCTCGCCGACGACCACGGCGCACCGAACTTCGCGATGCGCCGGTTCGTTCTCGAACCCGGTGCCGAGGTACCGAAACACACCAACGAGGTCGAACACGAGCAGTACGTCCTCGCGGGCGAGTACACGGTCGGAATCGAGGACGAGGAGTACGAGGTCGAACCGGGCGATTCGCTGTTGCTCCCCGCGGGGACGGTCCACTGGTACCGAAACGAGGGCGACGACCCGGGCGCGTTCATCTGTGCGGTTCCACACGGCGACGACGAGATCGATCTACTCGAGTGAGGGCTCGGCGGGCGAGCGCCGACCGGAATCGGTCCGAGACCGCGGTCGTGTCCCGCGGGCCACTAGCATAGCGTCACTGGACCGCAACTACTATACGGCTTTTAGGTATACCTAAAGAAAGATGGCAGGAGCGGAGTCGGTCGGTGCGAACGCGGTGACTGAACAGCGGGACAGTTGGATAACGGGAACGCTCGTCCTCTTTTGTCTGATGAGTATGGTTGTCACGGTCGTTGCAGGCCTGATACAGGTGAGTTTCGGAGAGTACTCGATGACGGTTCTCGAGGCCTGGAAGGCAGTGTTCAACCCCGCGGTGATTTTTGACCTCAATGCCTGGGTATCGTTCCTGTTCGGCACCGAGCGGCCGGACATGAGCACCAACAGTATCGTCGTCTGGAACCTCCGGCTCCCGCGAGTGTTCGTCGGGATCATTACCGGTGCGACGCTCGCGGTCTCGGGTGCAATCTTCCAGGCGGTGACACGAAACGAACTGGCGAGTCCGTTTATTCTGGGAGTCAGTTCCGGTGCCGGGTTCGCCGTACTGGCGACCCTCGTCGTGTTCAGCGGTTTCGCACCCTTCCTCCCGCTGATCGCGACTCTAGGGGGAACTCTCGCGTTCGGACTCGTCTACTCGATCGCGTGGAAAGGCGGAACGAGTCCCGTTCGACTCGTCCTCGCGGGCGTGATCGTCAACATGGTCTTCCAGTCGCTCCAGCAAGGGCTGTTTTTCTTCGCGGACGATCTGGGCGTCGTCCAGACGGCGATCGCTTGGATCACGGGCTCGCTGACGGGTACCGGATGGGAGGAAGTCAGAATCGCGATCCTGCCGGCAATTATCGCGATCGCGATCGCGCTCGCCGGTGCGCGCCAGTTGAACGTTCTGATGCTCGGCGAGAACACCGCCCGATCACTCGGTATGCGCGTCGAACGGGTGCGCTTTTTCCTCTCTGGCGTCGCCATTCTGGCTGCCAGTGTCGCCATTGCCGTCGCCGGCGTCGTCAGTTTCTTCGGCCTCGTCGTTCCCCACATCGTCAGGAACACGGTCGGCGGCGACTACCGACGGCTGATGGTCGGCTGCGTCTTCGCCGGCCCCGCACTGATGGTTACCGCCGACGTTGGTGCCCGGCTCGCGATGGGCGGAACACAGATGCCCGTCGGCGTCGTAACGGGCCTGATCGGCGGCCCGTACTTCCTCTATCTGATGCGGAAACAGCAATCGATGGGTGAACTATAATGGCACGCACACAGCGGAATACGGACCGGGAACGAACGCAAATCACCGACGACAACGGCATCGCAATCGAGAGCGCCCTGGTCGGCGACGGACTGGAACTCAGCTATCCGTCGAGCGACGGAACCGTCGTGGAATGCACTCGTCTCGACATCCCCGAGGAAGCGGTCACTGCACTCGTCGGACCGAACGGCAGCGGAAAGAGTACGCTCCTCAAGGCGCTCTCGAACCACCTCAAGCCGGACACCGGAACGGTACGGATACACGGCGAGGACCTCGACTCGTTCAGTCAGAAGGAGTTGGCCCGCGAACTGGGGGTCCTCTCGCAGGAAAACGATTCGCTGGGTTCGATCTCCGTCGAAGACCTCGTCTATCACGGTCGCTACCCGCACCGGGGGTTCTTCGACGGAGCCGATGAGGCGGATCATCGGGCCGTCGAACGAGCGATCGAGCTAGCCGGAATCGACGAGATCCGCGACACCGAACTCGGCCAGTTGAGTGGCGGGCAGAAACAGTTGGCCTGGATCGCGATGGTTCTGGCACAGGACACCGACGTCCTCCTGCTCGACGAACCGACGACGTTTCTCGATGTCCACCACCAGTTCCGCGTCCTCGAGACGATCCGCCAGTTGAACGAGGAGAAGGGCGTCACCGTCGCAGTCATCCTCCACGACATCGCACAGGCGGCCCGCTTCGCGGACTACCTGGTCGCCATGCACGACGGAAAATTGTACGACTGGGGACCGCCGGAGGAGGTGGTCACCGAACAGTTGCTCGCCGACGTATTCGCCATCGAAGCCACGGTCGAATACGAACCGGAACTGCAGGTCCTCCCCAAGCGAGCGCTCCCCGATCGGTGACCGGGCCGTCGGCAGTCGGAACAGTTTTGTATTTTTAGGCTAGCCTAAACAACAATGAGTGACGAACGCAGCGTAACGAGACGTCACGTGCTTCGGACGGGAGGAGCGATCGCCGGTGTCGGCACGATGGCCGGCTGTCTCGATTCCCTCGGATCGTCCGGTGACGAGATCGAATACACGGTATCGATGCCGCCGGTCGGCGAAGTCGGGTTCCCGGAGGTCCCGGAAACGTGGGTCGCCAACAACGGGAGTTGGGCCGACATGGGGATCGCACTGGGACAGGATCCGCCCGAAGGTGTCTGGCTGCCGTCCCGATACCACACGCAGTATTACGACGAGATTCCCGACGTCAGCGTCGATAAAGAAGGGATGACGCGGATCTCCGACGACGGCGTCGATCCGGAGACGTTCTACGAAATGGACGGAGACGTCCACGTCATCGATCCCAACTTCCTGACGAACCGGTTCGGCGACGACGTCAGCGAAAGCGACGTCGAAGACATCGAAAACGATATCGGGCCGTTCTTCGGGAACAGCATCTTCTCGACCGGCTACCCGTGGCACGACGAGTATCGCTACCTGTCGCTGTACGATGCGTTCGGGAAACTCGCCGAGGTGTTCCAGGAAACCGAACGCTACGAGGCGTTCGTCGAGGTCTACGACGGGTTCCAGTCGAACGTCGAGGAGATCGTCCCGTCCGAGGGCGACCGACCGGAGGTCGCGATCATGTGGGCCGGCGAGAACGAGATGGAATCGTTTTCCCCATACCTGATCGGTGACGGGACGAGCTTCAAGCAGTGGCGTGACCTCCAGGTCAAGGACGCGTTCGCCAACACGGACGTGCGCGATTTCCACAGCACGCGCGGGAAGGTCGACTACGAAACGCTCCTCGAGATCGATCCCGAAATCATCCTGTTCCGCGGACAGGAGGACAAGACCGCCACGGAGTTCCAGGAGGCGGTCGTCTCACGGATGGAAAACGACGACACCGCACGCGAGTTGACGGCCGTCCAGAACGGTGATGTCTACCGTGGTGGCCCCCTCTATCAGGGCCCGATTACGAACCTCGTCGTCACGGAACGAGCGGCCAAACAGGTCTACGGCGTCGAGAACGAACTGTTCGACCGGCAGCGGGTCGGCGACATCGTCAACGGCGACTTCTGACCGACCGCTGGCTATCTACTGCGGCTCCGGCCGGTCGCCCGCTCGCCCCTCCGACGACTCTGCCGTGCTGTCGACCGCGCCCGAATCGACCGCGTACTCGTCGTCCACAGGTGACTCGCGCTCGGTTTCCCCCGCGTCGGTCGCGACGGCACCGGTCGGCTCGGTGGTGACCTCGAACGCCGACAGCGCGTCGGACAGTTCTCGTGCCCGATCGGACAGCGACGTGGCGGTGTGAGAGACCGCGACGAGCGAGGAGGTCTGTTCCTCCGCGGCCGCCGCGACCGTCTCCGCCTCCGCGCTGGTCTCCTCGCTGATCGCCGTCACGTCGTCGGTCATCGAGACGAGTTCCTGTGTCGCGCCGGCCTGTTGCTGGGTCGCCGCCGAAATCTCCTGAACGCCGTCGTTCGTCTCCTCGGCATACGCCGAAATCTCCTCGAGCGCCCCGACCGATGACGCGACCGCCGCCCGATGATCGGCGATCCGCTCGTTCGTCTCGCGGACCACGGTCGCCACCTGCGCTGTCTGATCGCTGACCCGCTCAAGGCGCTGCTCGATGTCTTCGGCCGCCGTCTGGGTGTCCGCTGCGAGGGACTTGACCTGATCGGCGACCGCGGTGAACTCCGCGTCCGTCGAACGCGAGCGTGCGGCCTCGATGCTCGCGTTGAGCGCGAGCATGTTCGTCTCGTTGGTGACGTCGCCGATGAACTCGAGCAGGTCGTCGATCGCTTCGATCTCCGCCTCGAGCTGGGTGACTTCCGCGACCGCGTCGTCGGCCTCCCGTTCGATGGCGTTCATCCCCTCGATCGCACGCCGGGCGGACTCGCGGGCGTCCGCGCTCGCGGTTGCGGTCTGCTCCGCGAGGGTCGCGACCTGCGACGAGGTCGCGGCGATCTCCGCCGTTGTCATCGAGAGGTCGTCGATCTCGTCGCTGATCGCGGCGAGTTGGTCGCTCTGTTGCTCGGCCCCGTCGGCGATCTGTTGAACGGATGCCGTCACCTGCTCGGATGCGGATCGGACTTCCACGACGCCGTCCGCCGTCGATTCGGCCGCGTCGTCGACCGCATCGGCGAACGACCGCGTCGCGGCCACCGTCTCCTCGATGTCGTCCACCATCGCGTTGAACGCCGCCGCGACCGTTTGCATGGCCTCGCTGTCGGTGTCCGCCTCGAGTCGCCGAGTCAGGTCGCCGTCCGCGCAGGCCCGCATCGTCTCGCCGTACTCGTCGGCCGTCCGCTCGAGTTGCCGCGAGAATCGCTCGGACTCGGCGCGAGCCTGCTCGGCCTCGGCGCGTGCGGTTTCGGCCTCCTCGAGACGCTGGCGCAGGGAGCGCCGCATCCGGTCGATCGACCGGTGGAGATCGCCGAGTTCGTCGTGCCGGCTCGACTCGACCGGCTCGTCGAGTTCGCCGTCCTCGATCGCCGCCGCGCGGTCGGACAGGGCCCGCAACTCCCCGGCGGTGTTCCGGCCGACGGTCAGGCCGAGGACGACCATCCCCCCGAAAGTGACGGCGAGCATCGCGAGAATCCAGTTCGAGATCGTCGACTGGAGGGAGTACGCCTGTGATGCGGGGACCCGGGTCGTCAGCGTCCAGCCCTTGTCCCCGACCGCCGCGTAGCCGACGACGGTCTCGTCGCCTCCCTCCTCGGGCGATATCGTCCCCGTTTCGTTCCCGACGACCGCCGACTCCATCACATCGTCCTCGAGGAGCAGCGACCGATCCTCGGCGAGGACGACCGTTCCGTTCCCGTCAGCGACGATCACCTCGTCGGTTTCGTCGGCGCCGATCATGTACCGGGACAGCGACTCGAGGTCGACAACCCCGACGACGCGAGCCGACTCGCCGGGGACCCGGCTGACGGCGAGCATCGCTGGGCGGCCGTCGGCGGTTTCGAACGCCTCCGAAAAGACGACCTGTGACCCGTCCTCGCTCGCGGTCGAGAGTCGGTCGGCGACCGCGTCGCTCAGCCGGCCGTCATCGGTCAGGACCGTGTTCGTGCCGGCGTTAGCCTGCACCTCGCCCGTCTCGGTATCGACGTAATACGCGCCGTCGAACGCGGAGCGATCGGTCATTCGGTGTAACGCGTCCGTAATCGCGACCCGATCGTCGTTGCGAAAGGCGACCGAACGGGGCAGCGATCCGAGATACCGTTCGGTCGACCGAAACCAGATCTCGAGGCGGTCGGCGTCCCGTTGTGCGTCGGTGACGAGTTGCGATTCGACATCCGACTGAAGTTCCGCGCCGGTCCGTGCGTAGATACTCCCGCCGAACAGCCCCACGATGAGGACGATGACGACGAGCGCGGCGAGAAATCGCAACGCGTAGCTGCGACGAACGACCGGAATACCCTCCCATGGATTCGGATCCATCGAGTGGGACACTCGACGGGACCTGTATGTAAGTCGCTAAGAGTGTTATATACGCCTATAAATCACATGGGCTCGACCAGGGGGCGGTCCGCCGCGACCGACGAGACGGCCGCGAGCGGTCGAGACGAATCGCCCCAGTCCGAACCGCTGAAATACCGCCCCATCATAGAGGTGGTCGTGTCGAAGCAGGTCCAGCAGGTCGAAACGATCTTTTGTCACGAGACGGGCGACGACTATCTCGTCGTCGTCGAACGTGACGGCAAACGGCTGTTCCGCGCGAAACTCGGACTTTCGGAGACCTCCGCCGGCCCCCGGCCCGCGAAGTTCCGGCTCAAGGAGGGCTCGAGCGAAGAGCCCCGCCAACCCGACGAGTTCGTCGAACTCGCCCGCCGAGCCAAGCGGCTGCGCATCTCCGAACAGACCTCCGCCGACGGTCGTCGCGACCTCCGAGAGATGTTCGCGGGCTACCAACTCGAGGACAAACTCAAGACCGTCCGGACCTGTCGGTACTGTGCCGGCGCGGGCCGATACTCCCCGATCACGACCGATACCGCGGTCAAGGACGACAACGACTGGATCTGCCGGGACTGCGCTCGCCAGGAACTCGAGCGCCAGCTCTCCTTTTCGGGCGGCGGAGCGGTATCGGGCGCCGCCAAGGACCGCTTAGAGGACCTCATGATGGAGGTCCAGGACCTCGAGCGGATCGTCAATCTGCTCAAGGGCCAGCTCGATCCGGACCTGACGAAGTTCGATACCATCTCGGCGACGACCGACGAGGTCGATCCCGTTCGGACGGACTCGCTGAACCTCCACCCCGGCCTGCAGGACCTGCTCGAGGACCGGTTCGATACCCTGCTGCCGGTCCAGAGCCTCTCGGTCGAGCACGGCCTGTTCGACGGCGACGACCAGCTCGTGGTGTCGGCGACGGCGACCGGGAAGACGCTCGTCGGCGAACTGGCGGGGATCAACCGCGTGTTGAACGACAAGGGGACGATGCTCTTTCTCGTCCCCCTGGTCGCGCTGGCCAACCAGAAGTACGAGGACTTTCAGGACGAGTACGGCCACCTCGTCGACGTCTCGATTCGCGTGGGCGCGAGCCGCGTCGCCGACGAGGGCGAACGGTTCGACCCCAACGCCGATGTCATCGTCGGCACCTACGAAGGGATCGACCACGCCCTGCGGACGGGCAAGAACATGGGCGACATCGGAACCGTCGTCATCGACGAGGTCCACACCCTCAAGGAAGAGGATCGGGGCCACCGGCTCGACGGCCTCATCTCCCGGTTGAAGTACACCTGCGAACAGCGCGCCAAACGACGGGACGACTATGGCGGCGCACAGTGGGTCTACCTCTCGGCGACCGTCGGCAACCCCGAACAGCTCACCGAAGCGCTCGAGGCGACGCTCATCGAGTTCGAAGAACGGCCGGTGCCGATCGAGCGCCACGTCACCTTCGCCGACGGGCAGGAGAAGGTCCGCGTCGAGAACAAACTCGTCAGACGCGAGTTCGACAGCGAATCCTCCAAGGGGTATCGCGGGCAGACGATCGTTTTCACGAACTCCCGTCGGCGCTGTCACGAGATTTCACGGAAACTCGACTACTCGGCCGCGCCGTACCACGCCGGACTCGATTACAAACGCCGGAAGGAAGTCGAACGTAAATTCGGCGACCAGGAACTCTCCGCAGTCGTCACGACCGCCGCGCTCGCGGCCGGGGTCGACTTCCCCGCCTCGCAGGTCATCTTCGACTCGCTGGCCATGGGCATCGAGTGGCTCTCCGTCCAGGAGTTCCACCAGATGCTCGGCCGCGCAGGGCGGCCCGACTACCACGACAAGGGCAAAGTGTACGTCCTCGTCGAACCCGAGACGGTCTATCACAACTCGATGGAGATGACCGAGGACGAAGTCGCGTTCAAACTGCTCAAAGGGGAGATGGAGTCGGTCATGACCCACTACGACGAGGCCGCCGCCGTCGAGGAGACGCTGGCGAACATCACCGTCGGCGGGAAAGCCGCAAAGGCGCTCAACGACCGCATGCTCGGGGAGATCCCAACCAAACATGCCGTCGGGAAACTCCTCGAGTACGATTTCATCGACGGCTTCGAACCCACACCGCTGGGACGGGTCGTCACCGAACACTTCTTGGAGCCCGGTCAGGCGTTCATGCTCATCGACGGCATCCGAAAGGACGCCCATCCTTACGAGCTCGTCGCGGACCTTGAGCTACGCGAGACCGAACTGTAGCGGTCCGGGGTCCGATCCGGGCCGGCCGCGATCCGTCGGCCGCAGCCTCCGCTGGTTTCACGGCTCCGCCGCCGGCCGGAACGCTCGGAACGGACGGCACCGATCGACGGCCGGCGACGGGGAGCCTACACTGTCATCGTGGCGCGAGTACGCCACCCGTGGGCGAAGCGGCGGCGAACGTCCCGCTCGATCACCCGAAGCGCGAGGAGCCAGACACCCGGCCGCGGCGGTCATCACAGTATCCTCGCCGTCGAACCGGCCCGACCGGCGACGATCTGAGTCGGGACCGAACCGGAGCGGGGGACCGACGCAACTGATGCGGAGATCGTACACACTTCGGACAGTAGTGAGCCAGCCTCGAGCGCCTCTCAAAGCACGAAGGCAACCTCGAGCAGCGAGCAGCCGATGACGAGTATCGAACCCGGAACACCACCGATCGCGACGATCGCGATGACGACCGGCGTCACTGCGATCGCGAGACCGAAGGCGGCCTGTGCGACGTACAATACCACGAGTCCAACCACCGCATTGACGATGAACGGACTAACCGCACGGACGAATCGCGCTGCAGCCAGGACGGCGACGAGCACGAGACTCAAAAGCAGTATCTCGAGGCCGGTCATACCGGCGCTACCACGGTCGCAGTGAAAACCGTTCGGTCCGTTCCTATCAGCTATCAGTCAGCGACGGGATTCGACCGATCCCGACGACGACTCCACGGCCAGGTACCGTCGCGGGATAACGAAACCCTTTATGATGTGCGACCGGTATGGAGTGATACGGGATCGTGGGTTAGCTTGGTATACTTCGGGCCTTGGGTGCCCGTGACCCCGGTTCAAATCCGGGCGATCCCATACTACTGCTGCGAGCAAGTTCGCGAGCAACTGAAATCCGATAGTGTCCGGACTTGCGGGAGACCGTGGTTCCGTGCACACCGCAGGTTCTCGAGCGGCAGTCAAATCGGGACGACTCGATCACGACCCTGCCTATTACGAGAGGGTCTCCCTGTCCACGTTCATATCAGATCCGTCACATCATCAAAGACATTTGGAGACGTTTCTTCGTGGCGGTAAAGAATCCCCAGCGACGGCACTGCGGTCCGTCCTACTTCCACTTTCTTTTAGGCCGGTGCCGATGACGAGAGTCGTGGATATAGTGTCCTGACCACCGATCCCCTCCGTCTTGCTACGCGTCGTGCCGAAAGGCGGACGTTCCCCGGCTATTGGCGGTCGCAATCGGAAGGATCAAATCGATTGAATATACAATCAGAACCACATGAAAGCTAAGCGACGGACTATTGTCAAAAGCATGGGGACACTTCCAATAGCTGCACTTGCCGGGTGTCTCGGTGGCGGACTGGAGGTCGAAAGCGTGACTTCACGGGATACCGTGGCTGGAAACGTGATCGTGACCGCCCGGGTGACGAACGACAGTAGTTCCCCGGAATCGGGAACGCTCCTTGCAGAAGTCGATGTCCAGAACGGAGAAATGTATACCCACCGGAAGGACATTACCGTCGACGGTGATGGGTCGGAGACGTTCGAAATCAAGTTCGATATCCCGATGGGCGACTCCCTGTCGGGCTTTCAGTACGACTACGATGCGAAAATAGAATAACGACCCGAAGCCGGTTCGATCGCTCGTCGAACCTGAAGCCGAACTGGCACCTTTTCCCTTCCTTTCTCGACCGGAAACCGATGATCGGCTGTTTCCGGGTCGGAAGCCGCTATCATTCCGTCCGTTCCGTGGCTTCGTTCCCGCACAGCGAGCGGGACGAACAGCCAGCGAGACGTCGGAAGCCCAGCCCTTTATTTCACTCGAGAGACGGTCCCGGCGGTTCCTGGGACTGCCCTCACTACACGACCGGTCAGTGGCCAGCCGCAGCGGATTACTCGATTCGAGTGAAGGTTCCGTCACCGCAGACGCAGTCTACGCTCGTACCGAGCGGCCGAACGGAGCCGTCCCGTTCGATTTCGGCCACGAGGATCGCATCGCAGTTCTCGCATCGGACCGCGGCCCGTGTCCGTTCGGAGTGGATCAACATGGATCTCAATGACGAGTCTACGTGGCTATCACTGTCATTCCAAAATGTGAATGGCGGTCGGTACGGACTGAGCCGCCGAATCGGTCCGTCCCAGCGCCGTCCCCCCTCATGCAGCGCCGACGCGTCACGGAGGTATTTTGGCCGATCGAAGCGCTCGGCGTCGCCCACGGTCTCGTCGACGGGCGCCAACGGTGAGGGTGAGTCACGGACGCGCCAGCGCAGCCGTCTCGAGTTGCTGTGCGAACGGGACACGAGATCAGTTCCGCCCCGGTATACGACCATTTATACCGGATGGCAGCCCTAGGGAGGTGCAATGGCGCAAGCGGGAAATTCCGAACTCGTCGACTCTTTCGAGCAGTTCTTCCGCAACTATTACGACAACGAGATCAAGCAGCTTGCGCAGCAGTATCCCAACGAACAGCGCTCGCTCCACGTCGATTGGCAGGACCTCTATCGGTTCGATCCCGACCTCGCGGACGACTTCATCAATCAGCCCGAACAGCTCCAGCGCTACGCCGAAGAGGCGCTGCGGCTCTACGACCTCCCGATCGACGTCAGCCTCGGCCAAGCACACGTCCGGGTCCGGAACCTCCCCGAGACGGAGTCACCCGAGATCCGGGAGATCCGCGCCCGGGATATGAACTCCCTCGTTCAGGTCCACGGCATCGTCAGGAAAGCGACCGACGTCCGTCCGAAAATAGAGGAAGCTGCCTTCGAGTGCCAGCTCTGTGGCACCCTCACGCGGGTCCCCCAGTCCAGCGGCGACTTTCAGGAACCCCACGAGTGTCAGGGCTGCGAACGGCAGGGCCCCTTCCGCGTCAATTTCGACCAGTCCGAGTTCGTCGACTCACAGAAGCTCCGGGTCCAGGAGAGTCCCGAAGGACTGCGGGGCGGGGAAACCCCACAGGCCCTCGACATCAACATCGAAGACGACATCACCGGCGAGGTCACGCCCGGCGACCACGTCTCCGCGACCGGCGTCCTCCGCCTCGAGCAACAGGGCGACCAACAGGAGAAGTCGCCCGTCTTCGACTTCTACATGGAGGGCATGTCCGTCGAGATCGACGAAGAGCAGTTCGAGGACATGGACATCACCGGCGAGGACAAAGCGGAGATCGTCCGGCTCTCGAGTTCCGAAGACATCTACGAGAAGATGGTCGCCTCCATCGCCCCCTCGATCTACGGCTACGATCAGGAGAAGCTCTCGATGATCCTCCAGCTGTTTTCCGGTGTCACGAAGCAGTTGCCCGACGGCTCGCGGATCCGGGGCGACCTGCATATGCTCCTGATCGGGGACCCCGGGACGGGGAAGTGCGTCCGCGGCGATACGAAGGTCACGCTCGCGGACGGCCGTGACGTGCCTATCCGCGACCTTGTCGAATCGAACCTCGACAATCCGAAACCGATCGATGACGGCTGGTACGACGAGATCGATATCGACGTACCCTCCTTACAGGAAAACGGGGAGATCGATCCACAGCGTGCGACAAAGGTGTGGAAACGAGAGGCTCCCGACCGGATGTATCGACTCCGGACTGCAGGCGGGCGGGAACTTGAGGTGACACCGTCGCATCCCCTGTTCGTCCAACAGGACGGACGATTCACGCCGATCGTTGCTGATGAACTCAACGAGGGACAGTTTATCGCAACCCCGCGAAGTGTCGAGACGAACAGCGACGATACCCTTGAAGTTGATTTCCGACGATCCAAGTCCCGAAATGCGGTGCAGCTCGATTTGCCCGAGAAATGGACTCCATCACTGGCACGTCTAATCGGATACATCGTTGCAGAAGGATACGTCGAGCAGCGAGACGATCAGACAGGCTTCGTTTCGATTACGAACGACGATAGAGAAGTGTTAGATGACGCAGCGAATGCACTAGCGGACTTGGGGCTGAATGTTACTGAACGGGACCCGCATGAGTCCAAGGACGCACGCGAACTGCTCTGTTCAGCGGGCGAATTCGTAAGCTTCCTCGACACATTAGCAGAACAGCTTCTACAGTCCTCGGACAATCAATGCGTTCCCGATCCGATTTTCCGGACCACCGAGTCGATCAGATCCGAATTCCTCAAAGCGTTCCTCGAAGGAGAAGGGCACGTCTCGGAATCTCAACGAGAGATAACTGCTGCCTCGACGAGTCGTGAACTCCTCGAAAACGTGAGGACGCTGCTTCTCTCACTGGGGATTCGTTCACAGCTTCACGACCGACAGAACGGGAGTTACCGGCTCAGAATAAGCGGCGATGAATTCGAGAAATACGTTTCCAATATCGGGTTCGTAACCCAGCGGAAACAGCGGATCGCGCGACAGTACGCTGACACGGACGGGAACACCAATCTCGACATCATCCCGAATCTCGGAACGGAGCTTCGACGAATTCGTGAAGCGCTCTCGCTCACACAGGCCGAATGTGGGCTCCCCCGGTCGACGTACCAGCATTACGAACGGGGATCACGAAATCCGAGCCGAGACAGTCTCCGCCGGGTCGTTTCGGCTTTCGAAGATGCGTTACCGAAAAGTGAACATCCGAACGAGGGCGCAGTTCTGACTGACGGAGGAACGGTAGCAAAGGACGTCACTGCTCTCAAGCAGTTCACCGAAGGAGATATCTGCTGGGAACGGATCGAGTCCATCGACGAAGTCGATCCCGATTACGACTGGGTATACGACCTCGAGGTCGACGGGACCCACAACTACATCTCGAACGGCGTCGTTTCGCACAACTCTCAGATGCTGGCATACATCGAGAACATCGCGCCGCGGGCCGTCTACACCTCCGGGAAAGGGTCGTCCTCGGCGGGTCTCACCGCCGCCGCCGTTCGCGACGACTTCGGCGACGGCCAGCAGTGGAGCCTCGAGGCCGGTGCGCTCGTCCTCGCCGATCAGGGGATCGCGGCGATCGACGAACTCGATAA
The DNA here is from genome assembly GCF_005890195.1 of Natrinema pallidum. Classification (NCBI taxonomy): domain Archaea; kingdom Methanobacteriati; phylum Methanobacteriota; class Halobacteria; order Halobacteriales; family Natrialbaceae; genus Natrinema; species Natrinema pallidum. Next base: position 3,294,937 of record NZ_CP040637.1, read on the forward strand.
AATGAGAAGCGAGGATCGGAGTGCCATGCACGAGGCCCTCGAGCAACAGAAGATTTCGGTCTCGAAGGCGGGGATCAACGCTACGCTCAAGTCCCGCTGTTCGCTGCTGGGCGCGGCAAACCCGAAGTACGGCCGCTTCGACCAGTACGAACCGATCAGCGAGCAGATCGACCTCGAGCCGGCGTTGATCTCGCGGTTCGACCTGATCTTTACCGTGACGGATACGCCCGACGAGGAGAAAGACCGCAACCTCGCGGAACACATCATCACGACCAACTACGCCGGCGAGTTGACGACCCAACGCGAGGAGATGAACCAACTCGAGGTCAGTCAGGGCGAGATCGACGAGATGACCGAGCAGGTCGATCCGGAGATCGACGCGGAACTCCTGCGCAAGTACATCGCGTACGCGAAACAGAACTGCCACCCGCGGATGACCGAGGAAGCCCGCAACGCGATCCGCGATTTCTACGTCGATCTCCGGTCGAAGGGGACCGACGAGGACGCGGCGGTCCCCGTCACGGCCCGCAAACTCGAGGCGCTGGTGCGGTTGTCGGAGGCCAGCGCCCGCGTTCGACTGTCGGATACGGTTGAGCAAAGCGACGCCGAACGGGTCATCGAAATCGTTCGCTCGTGTCTACAGGACGTGGGGGTCGACCCCGAGACCGGCGAGTTCGACGCGGACATCGTCGAGGCGGGGACCTCGAAGTCCCAGCGCGACCGGATCAAGAACCTCAAACAGCTCATCAGCGACATCGAAGAGGAGTACGACGACGGCGCACCGGTCGATATCGTCATGGAACGGGCCGACGAGATCGGGATGGACCAGTCCAAGGCCGAACACGAGATCGACAAACTCAAACAGAAAGGCGAGGTCTACGAGCCGAGTACGGACACGCTCCGGACGACGTAGCTACCGACCGTCCGCACAGACGCAGTCCAGACTCCGTCGCTTTCCGGCCGTGAGCGATCGGCGGCGGGTATCGGGATCGGAGCGACTAACGGATGTCCGTCGGGCCACGGGTCGAGAGCGACCCGTCCGTCCCGGTCAGAGACGGCTCGAGGCAGCGTAGTCAGAGTTCGTTGATGTTCGTCACGGTCGACCGAATCGTTACCGCTGCGACGTCGGCGACCTCCGCCGCGGCGGTCTGGGTGAGTGATGGCCACTCATCCCGTTCGCCGGCGGCCTTGTAGAGACAACCCGCGGCGACCCCGCTGGGATTGCGGCCGCCGATCAACCCCGCCTCGAGCAGGGCGTCGACGTGTTCGCGGGCGCGGCGCTCGACGGCCGAGCCGAGGTCGAGTTTCGAGGCGTACCGCGGCAGGTACTGCGTGGGATCGATCGGACCCGTCGGCAGCCCGAGTTCGCGGTTCAGCGCATCGTAGGCGACCTCGAGTTCGTCGCCGTCGGCGCGAGCCACGTCGGCGATTTCGTCGATGGTCCGTGGGACCGAACGCGTCCGACAGATCGCGTAGATCGCGGCGGCAGCAAAGCCCTCGAGCGACCGGCCCTGAAAGAGCCCGTCGGACTGAGCGGACTCGAAGAGGACACAGGCCTGTTCTCTCGTGGAGTCGGGCAGGGAGAGCAACGCGGTGATCCGCCTGATTTCGGCGAACCCGTAGACCTGATTTCGCTCCGCTTTCGAAGAGATCCGTGCACGATTGTGCTCGCGGCGGAGCCGGGCGATCTGTCGGCGTTTGCGACCGGTGAGCCGAGAACGGTACCCCGAATCCGAGCCGGACCCGTACCCGATCTCCGTCGAGAGACCCCGGTCGTGTCTCGAGCGAGTGAGCGGCGCGCCGGTTCGACGCCGATCGGTGTCGTCGTCCTCGAACGACCGCCATTCGGGTCCGCGGTCGATCGCGTCTTCCGCGGAGACCAACCCGCACTGTTCACAGACGATTTCAGTACCCTCCCTCCGTAATCTGCCGTCACACTCGGGGCAGATCGCAGCCGAATCGGAATCTGCCATTGGTTATTACCTTCTACATTCGGTTCTCCTGGCTTCATATTTAAAGTATTGGAATAGATAAATGATTCGTGGAGAGCCGGCGAGCGCAGGCCGAACGGGGGCGGTTATCGGTTGATAAGTCGTGAGAGCAGGGTCTGTGAGTTCGACGACGACCGCGACGACTCCGCCCGCTCGGCCAACAGGCGTTCGTACTGATCGATCACGGCCTGTCGGCGGCTTTCGCTCGTTTCCAACGCGTCCTCGAGCGCGGCGATCCGAGCGTGGAGTCGGGTCCGTTCGATCTCGTAGGACAGCGGTCGTTCACGACGGCCCGAATCGAGGGGGGCGTGACGCGACGGGTCATCATCGACGCGGTTCGACTCGAGGGTCGAACGCGAGCGATCGATTCGAGTCCGTTGATCGGCGGGGATGGGAAAACCGGAGCCTCGTCGTTCGGCGGACATGGGACGCGTTCGGTTTCGGTCCCGACCCGGAAAAAGCTCAGTCAGTCGGGTGTCAGACGCGTCCGACGCGGGTCGTGCGTCCGACCGACGTTACTCCGCGAGTTGCTCGAGCACGCCGTCGGTATCGGCCGGGACGGGTTCGGGCTCGCGACCGGCGGCGGCCGCGGCGTCGGGGTCCTTGAGCAGGTGGCCGGTCGTGAGACAGGCGACGCGTTCGTCGTCGTCGACGACGCCCTCGGCTCGGAGCTTTCGGAGGCCGGCGACGGAGGCGGCGGAGGCGGGCTCGACGCCGATCCCTTCCCCGGCGATGTCGCGCTGGGCCGCGGTGATCTCCGCGTCGGAGACCGCGACGGCGGTGCCGCCGGTCTCGCGAATCCCGGGCAGTGCCTTCGGCGCGTTGACCGGGTTGCCGATCCGGATCGCGGTCGCGCGAGTCTCGACGTCCTCCCAGCGGCGGACCTCGTCGGCCCCGTTCTCGATCGCCTCGACCATCGGGGCCGCGCCCTCGGCCTGGACGCCGGTCAGTTTCGGCACGTCGGCCTCGTCGAGTGCGCCGGCCTGGACGAGTTCGCGGAAGGCCTTGTACAGCGCCGACGTGTTGCCCGCGTTGCCGACGGGTAACACGATTCGATCCGGAACGGTGTCGTAGTCCGCGAGGAACCCCTCGAGAATTTCGAGGCCGATCGTCTTCTGGCCCTCGAGCCGGAACGGGTTCAGCGAGTTCAGCAGGTAGGCCTCGCCCTGGCCCGCGAGGTCCTGAACGATGTCGAGACAGGTATCGAAGTTGCCGTCGACCTCGAGAATGCGCGCACCGTGGAGACTCGCCTGGGCGATCTTCCCGGCGGCGACCTTGCCGGCGGGGAGGAGCACGAGCGTCTGCATCCCGCCTCGGGAGCCGTACGCGGCGAGGGCTGCACTGGTGTTCCCCGTCGATGCGCACGCGAGCCGACCGACGCCGAGTTCCTTCGCGACCCGCACGCCGACGGTCATGCCGCGATCCTTGAACGAGCCCGTCGGGTTCATCCCCTCGTGTTTGATCCGCAGGGCTTCGATGCCGATCTCGTCTTCGAGACGGGGGACCTCGTACAGCGGCGTCGCGCCCTCCTGAATCGAGACGCCGGCCTCGAAGGGTAAGGCGTCGGCGTAGCGCCAGACGCCGCGTCCATCGAAGTCGTCGAAGGTCGGAAGATCGGCGTATCGGACCTCGAGCAGTCCGTCACACTCGTCGCAGGTGTATCGAACGTCGTCGAACGGAGCGAACGTCTCGCCGCACTCGATACACTCGAGCCAGACGCCGTCGTCGGCGTCGTCGGGTCGTTCCGGCCGCTCGGCCGAGAGATTGAGACTCATTGTCGGGCAGAGGGAGGCGACGTGCAAAAAGCAAGTGGATTCGGCAGTACACCCGGTCACCGGACGGCAGTCCCACGTGTCGTCGACTTCCGCGCCGGCCACATAGTCGCCATCGAATCGTGGTCCGGCCGCCGTTCGACAAGCAGCGGCGTGTTCGTCGCCGGCCCCGACCACGACTGACGCACGAGCGGCGATCGGAGTCGCCGCATGCCGTTCCCATCATATGGAAACGTTACTAGAGGTATATTCGAATATCGTACCACGCACCACGTATGGCCACCGAACGCAGTCAACACGTCGATCGATCGCTCGTCGTCTACTCGTACTGGCCGTACGCGATCCTCCTCGGCGGGATTGTGGGGGCCATCAGACCGATGTTGACCATACTCGGTGACGTAGGGCCGACCGCGGGCGTCCTCACGACGCTGCCCGAGTTTCAGCTATGGTGGGTGATCCATATCGGCTACAGCGCCGTCTTCGGTTCCGGGTACGGCCTCATCGCGTACCACCGGCGGCTCCGCCCGCTCTCGGAATCGGTTCCGATGGGTGCCGTCCTCGGTCTCGGCTACGGAGCCGCCCTGTGGCTCGGCAACGTTGTCATCGGGTGGAACCTCGTCCTTACCACGTACGTCTTCACGCGAGTTGATCCGATCGATCCCCTCGCGGCCGGACCGATCATCGATCACGTCGTCTACGGCATCGCGCTCGGTGTCGTGTACGCCGCCGTCGTCCCGCGACTCTCCACGTATCGCAGGTAGAATCGCCCCGCAGCGTGGCCCGCTCCCGTCGGGACGGCGGACTCACTCGAGCAACCAACGCAGCAACGCCTTCTGGGCGTGGAGCCGATTCTCGGCCTGATCGAAGACGATCGAACGGTCGCCTTCGATGACCGCATCGGTGATCTCCTCGCCGCGATGGGCCGGCAGACAGTGCATCACCGACGCCTCGGGGGCGTGCTCGAGCAGGTCCGAACACACCTGGAAGCCCTCGAAGTCGTTCATACGGACATCGCGTTCGTCCTCCTGCCCCATGCTGATCCAGACGTCCGTGTAGATGATATCGGCGTCGCCGACCGCCTCGACGGGATCGGTTGTGACCGTCGGATCGCCACCCAGGGTCCGCGCGCGCTCGAGGACATCGTCGTCGATCCCATAGCCCGCGGGCGTCGCGACCGTCAGGTCGATATCGGTCAGCGCCGCGCCGAGCGTAAACGACTGAGCGACGTTGTTACCGTCCCCGATCCAGACCGCCGAGACGTCCTCGAGTCCACCCATGTGTTCGCGAATCGTCAGCAGATCAGCGAGCGTCTGACAGGGATGGGCGTCGTCGGTGAGGCCGTTGACGATGGGCACCGAGGAGTACTCCGCGAGCACCTCGGCGTTCTCGTGTTTGAACACGCGGGCCATCACCGCGTCAACGTACCGCGAGAGGGTCCGTGCGGTGTCTTTCAGCGGCTCGCCGCGGCCGAGTTGGATGTCGTCTTCCCCGAGGAAGACGGCGTGGCCGCCGAGTTGGGTCATCCCCGTCTCGAAGGAGACGCGGGTCCGCGTGCTCGGTTTTTGGAAGATCATCCCGAGGGTCTGCCCGTCGAGGTCGGCGTGATCCGCACCCGCCCGCTGGGCGCGCTTGTACTCGCCGGCCTGCTCGAGGATCGTCAGGAGTTCGTCGCGCGAAACGTCGTCGATGTCGAGGAAGTGTGTCGGATCGGAATCGGTCGTCATGGTTGATCACCGCGTGTCTGTGGTTGCGCTGCTGTCGGTGTCTTCGTCGCCGTCATTCGTCGCCCTCGCGAAGCGTCGTCGCGACCCGCTCGAGGACCGCGACCGCCTGATCGAACGCCGGCAGCGAGAGCCGTTCGTCGGGCGCGTGGTCGAGTTCGGAGTTGCCGGGGCCGTAGGTCACCATGGGGCAGTCCCAGGCGTCGGCGTAGAGGTTCATGTCGCTGGTCCCGGTCTTGCGGAGCAAGCGTGGCTCGCCGTCCTCCGCGCGGATGGCCGCTCGAAAGGCGCGAGCGACTTCGGTACGGGGACTCTCCATCACCGGCGGGATCGGCTCGTCCCAGGAGACGGTCCCGATCTCGAGTTCCGCTTCGGCCGTCTCGCGGACCGTCTCGACGTCCATCGACGGGGGGACCCGCAACTGGGCCTCGAGGGTCGCTTCGACGGAGAGGCCGTCCTCGGTGATCCCGCCGTCGATGGCGACGGGTTTGGCGGTTACGCGCTCGAAGACGGGCGCGGACTCGTCCTGTTCGAACGCGGCTTCGACGCCCGTCCACCAGTCCGTCGCGTGCTGGATGGCGTTGGGTTCGGGCCGGGAGGTGTGACCCGATTCGCTGGTCGCGACGTACGTCCCGTTGAGGAAGCCACGGTAGCCGAGCGTGATCCCCGTCGCACCGCTCGGTTCGCCGTTGACGACGGCATCGGGTTCGGCCTCCCGATCGGCCACGAGGTGGCGGGCACCCAGGGAACTCGTCTCCTCCTGGACGACGCCGACGAAGGAGACGCCGGTCCGGACGGCCGCGACGGCCATCGCGGCCAGCGGCCCCGTCGCGTCGACGCTGCCCCTCCCCCAGAGGAGGTCCTCGCCCGCGTTGGCGACCGCGGCGTCCTCGTCCGCGGCGTCAGCAGTGTCGACGCGGACCGGAATCTCGCCGGGGACAGTATCGACGTGTGAGGTCAGGAGGACGGCGTCGTCCGCCGGGGCGCGAACGTTGCCGACCGCGTCGATCCGGGCCTCGCGGCCGTAGGCGTCGAAGAACTCGACGAGGCGCTCGGCGGCGGCCTCCTCCTCGCCGGACGGCGACGGCGTGGCGACGAGATCGATCAGGAGGTCGCGGGCCGCCTCGAGCGGGACGTCGGCGGTGTCTTCCATGGTCGCACTCATGATTGGGAGTCGGTCTCGGGTTCGATGGTCGCCATCAGCGCGTCCACAAGCTGCTCCGCTTCGGCCTCATCGATCACGAGCGGCGGCAGCAGACGTAGCACGGTCCGGCCAGCAGGCAACGCGAGGACCTGCTGGGTCATCGCCAGGTCACGAGCGACCCGGTTCGCCCCGCGTTTCAACTCGATGCCAACGAGGAGGCCGCGGCCGCGGACCTCGCGGACCGCATCGCCCAGCGCCGCCTCGAGTTCGGTCACGAGGAAGTCGCCGAGGTCGGCGGCATGAGCGGGCCACTCCTCCTCGACCAGCGTCGAGACGGTCGCGTGGACCGCCGCGGCGACGACGGGGCCGCCGCTGAACGTGGCGTTGTGGGAAGCCGCACCGTCGGCGATCCAGTCCTGGACCGCGACCGCGCCGACGGGCAGGCCGTTACCCAGGCCCTTCGCCGTCGTGAGGACGTCGGGCGTGACGCCCGCGTTCTGGCAGGCCCACATCCGGCCGGTACGGCCCATTCCGGTCTGGACCTCGTCCAGAACGAGCGCCGCGCCCGCCGCGTCGGTGACCTCGCGGGCCGTCTCGAGGTACCCCGCCGACGGGACGTTGATCCCGCCCTCGCCCTGGATCGGCTCGAGGATGACGGCTGCCGTCTCGTCGTCGACGGCAGCGGCGAGTTCCTCGCCGTCGCCGTAAGGGACGAATTCCACGTCGCCGGCCAGGGGCTCGTAGGGCTTCTTGTACTTGTCCTTCCAGGTGGCCGCGAGCGACCCCATCGTCCGCCCGTGGAACGAGCGGGTCGCGGCGACGATCTTCGACTCGCCGGTCGCCGACCGTGCGAACTTCAAGGCGGCCTCGTTGGCCTCGGTCCCGGAATTGCAGAACCAGGCCGACTCGAGGCCGTCCGGTGCGGCCGCGACGAGCGCAGCGTAGGCGTCCTCGCGCGACTGGACGGGATACGAGGAGTCGACGAACGTCAGGTCACCGACCTGCTCCCGTACCGCGTCGACGACCGCCGGATGAGAGTGACCCAGCGGGGTACAGGCGTAGCTCGCACCGGCGTCCAGATACTCCGTGCCGTCGTCGGTGTAGAGGTACGGCCCCTCACCGCGTTCGATACCGATCGGTTTGCTTCCGGAGATGAAATCGAGGTCGCTCATTCGTCGGCCTCCGTGTCAGCGTCGTGTTCGTCCGCGAGCGCGCCGGGCTCGAGGGTCGTCCCCGCACCGGCCAGCGCGCTCGTGATCGGTTCGTCCGCGTTGGCCGTCGCGACGGTGACCGACGCGGCCCCGCCCTCGAGGGCCTCCTCGGCGGCCATAACCTTCTTCGTCATGAACCCCTCGGCGGCGTCTTTGACCGACTCGAACTCCTCGGGGGTCGACGCCGAGTCGATCGTCGTCGACTCGTCGTCGGGGTCCTCGTAGATCCCCGAGACGTCCGTCAGCACGACGAGGGCGGCCTCGAGCGCGCCCGCGATGGCGGCAGCGGCGCGGTCGGCGTCGGCGTTGACCGCGGTGTAGCCGCCCGACTTCTCCTTGCCAAGCATGGGGACGGAGACGACTGGCGTGTAGCCGCCCGCGAGGATCGTCTCGAGCAGGTCGACGTTGACCGACTCGATTTTCCCCGAGTGGTCGCCGCGCTTGATCTTTTTCTTGCCGTCCTCTTTGACGCGGACGGCGGACTTCCGGTTGCCCTCGAGGAGTTTGCCGTCGGTGCCGGCGAGGCCGACGGCGTCGACGCCCTCGTTGTGCAGGCTCTCCACGAGGTCCGTGTTGAGCTTGCCGGGCATGACCATCTTGAAGACGTCCATCGTCTCCTCGTCGGTGAAGCGCCCGACGACGCCGCCGGGCGTTTCGACGTACGTCGGCTCTTTGCCGAGGTCCTCCAAGGTCTCGTCGACGGCGGTCGAGCCGCCGTGGGTCAGGACGACATCCTCGCCATCGTCGACGAGCGAGGCGACATCCGCGAGCGCGCCCTCGGGATCGACGGCGCGTGCGCCGCCGATCTTGACAACGGTCGTCATCTCAGGGAGCCCCCACGGGATGCAGTCCCGTAAACTCGAGTCCGGCGGTCTCCTCGAGCCCCAGCGCGACGTTGGCGGCGTGGACCGCCTGCCCCGCGGAGCCTTTCATCATGTTGTCGATGGCCGAGAGGACGACGATGCGCTCGTTCGACGGGTCGAGTTCGAAGCCGACCTCGGCGAGGTTGGTGCCGGCGACCGCCTTTGGCTCCGGATACCGATACACACCGGAGCCGCCGGCGGCCATGCGAACGAACGGCTCGTCCTCGTAGCAACCCCGATAGGCCTGCCAGAGGTCGCCCTTCGAGACCGGGCTCGAGGGGAAGACGTGGTTCGTCGCGCTCGCGCCGCGAACCATATCCACGGCGTGGCAGGTGAACGCGACCGACGTACCGAGGAACTGTTCGATTTCGGCCTCGTGGCGGTGGCCCGTCGGCGCGTACGGACGCACGACCCCCGAGCGTTCGGGGTGGCTCGAGGCCTCGCCGCCGCCGGCTCCCCCCTCGGAGGAGCCGACCTTGACGTCGACGACGACCTGCTCGCCGCCTTCCAGGATATCGTGCTCGAACAGCGGGTAGAGCCCGAGGATCGTCGCGGTGGCGTTACAGCCGCCTCCGGCGATGAGTTCGGCACCTGCGAGGTTTTCGCGGTTGATCTCGGGAAGGGCGTATTCCGCCTGCTCGAGGTATTCGGGTGCCTCGTGGCCGTCGTACCACTCGTCGTACTGGGCCTCGCTCTCGAGGCGGAAGTCCGCCGAGAGGTCGACCACGGTATCCGCGACCTCGAAGAAGTCGTCGATCCGGCCCATGGAGACGCCGTGTGGCGTCGCCGCGAACAGAACGTCGACGCTCTCCAAATCCGCGGGTTCGGTAAAGCGCAGGTCCGATCCGCGCAGCGGCGGGTGGACGGAGCCGACGCTCTTGCCGGCCTTCGACCGGCTCGTGACCTCGGTAATCTCGACGTTGGGATGCCCGGCGAGCAGTCGCAGCAACTCGCCGCCGGTGAAGCCGCTCCCGCCGATGACGCTCGCGGTGACCGTCTCGGCGTTTGCGTCCGCGCCGGTCTCGGTGCCGACCGCCATCAGGCGGTCACCTCGAGCTCGTCGGCGGCCGCTTGCGCTTTCCCCTCGAGCCAGTCGACGACGGTGGCTGCGATGTCCGTCTCGACGGCGTCGTCGAGGGCCTTGAACTCGACGGTGTGGTTGACCTCGTGGACCGTATACGAATCGCCGGTTTCCATCAGGTCAATGCCCAACAGGCCGCCGCCGACGGCATCGCTGGCCTTCCGGACGAGCGCCAGGGCCTCGTCGTCGAGGTCGAAAGCGTCCGTCTCCGCACCCTTCGCGGCGTTGGTGATCCAGTGGTCCGACGAACGGACCATCGCCGCGATGGGCTCGCCGTCGGTCGCGAGCACGCGGATGTCACGCCCGGGCTTCTCGACGAACTCCTGGACGTAGAACACCTTGTGCTCGTAGTGACCCAGCGTCGCCTTGTGCTCGAGGATAGCCTCCGCGGCCGACTCGGAGTCGATCTTGGCCATCAGGCGGCCCCACGACCCCACGACGGGTTTGAGCACGCATGGATACCCGAACTCCTCGATGGCGTCCATCGCGGTCTCTTTGGTGAACGCGACCTTCGTCGCGGGCGTGGGTACGCCCGCCTTCTCGAGGGCGAGGCTGTTCTGTACCTTGTCCGCGCAGATGGCTGCGGTCTCGTGGCTGTTGACCACGGGGATGCCGTAGGCCTCGAAGAACTGCGTGGCGTACAGGCTCCGGCTCGTGGCGAGACAGCGATCGACGACGATGTCGAGGCCGTCGAACGCCGCGGGAGCCGCCGCGATGTCGAAGGTCTGTTTGCGGACGTCGATCTTCGTGACCTCGTGGTCACGCTCGCGAAGCTCGGTGAGGAGGAGCTTTTCGTCCTTGCGGATCCGTGAGTAGAGGAGTCCTACTTGCAAGGTCACTCACCCCAGTCCTCTTCGAGCTCGGGGGCTCGCTCGAGGACTGGCGGCTCCGTGTCGACGACTTCCAGCTCGGCTCCACAGGTCGTACAGTCGATGATCTCACCCACTTCCAGATCGTCGTGCAGGGATACTTCGGCCCCACACTCGACGCAGTCGGTCATTGTACTCCCATGTGTGTACCGGGATACCTTAAATCCTTCGAACATACCAATAAAATTATAATAGCTGCACTCCCCTCTAACGGGGCATCATACCCAAATGGCGGCAATTTTTGTTCAGCATATCAGTTATTCGGTGTTTTGTCCCCTCGCGGGGATCGCCGCCGACCCGGCCGAACGGCGGCGTGTGGCGTCGCTCGTGGTCTCGTTCCGGATGGGCGACAGCCGGCCTCAGACATAGCCGTTCACCTCCGACCGGAGCGCCTCGCGTGCCGTTTCGAGCCCGTCGGTCGCGGCCGCATGCGACTCCTCGTCGGCCGCAAGCGACTCGCGAGCCGACTCGATCTGGGGAGCGACCGCGTCGGGCGCGGGGCCACCCTGTGAGTCGCGGCTCGCGACGCTTTCGGCCGGCTCGAGCGCCTTTTCGACGGCCGCGGGTTCGACGTGGGCCGCGAGCGATTCGCCGAGTACGTCCTGAGCTGCGGTCTCGAGCGCGTCGTAGTCGGCACCGTTGTCGGCCGCGAGGGCCACGAGTTCGTGCGCCGTCCGGAACGGTACCCCGTTGGCCGCCAACAGATCCGCGACGCCGGTCGCCGTGGAGAAACCGTCGCCGGCCGCCGCGGCGAGGGCCGCCTCGTTCCAGTCGGCCGTCGCCACCGCGCCCGCCGCGACCTCGCTGGCCTCGGTGACCGCGTCGACGGTCTTCCAGGCGTGGGTCGTCGCCCGCTGGAGGTCGCGGTTGTACGCGCGGGGCAGCCCCTTCAGCGTCGTCGTCAGCCCCTGGACGCCGCCGGCCGCGTCGCCCGCGACCGCGCGGACCAGTTCCAGCGTATCCGGGTTCTTCTTCTGGGGCATGATCGACGACGTCGAGGAGTAGTCGTCGGCCAGATCGACGAAGCCGCGGTTCGCGAAGATGATCACGTCCTCCGCCAGCCCCGACAGCGTCGTCGCATGGGTCGACAGCGCCTGGGTCGTCTCGAGCAGGAAATCCCGACTCGAGGCGGCGTCCATCGAATTTACCACCAGCCCGTCGAACCCCAGCAGGTCGGCGACGCGCTCGCGATCGATGTCGAAGGTCGTGCCCGCGAACGCCGCGCCACCCAGCGGCGACTGGTTGATCCGGCCGTAGACCTCGAGCAAGCGTTCGGTGTCGCGGCGAACCGCGCCCTCGTAGGCCAGCGCCCAGTGTGCCACGGTGGTCGGCTGGGCGGGCTGGAGGTGCGTGTAGCCGGGCATGATCGTCTCAGTGTGCGCTTCGGCGACATCGACGAGCGACTCGCGCAGCGCGAGCGTCGTCTCGATCGCCTCGAGAACGTCCTCGCGCAGGCGATAGCGGATGCAGGCCGCGACCTCGTCGTTGCGCGATCGTGCGGTGTGCATCTTCCCGCCGTCCGCGCCACTGCGCTGGATGACGGCGGTCTCGATGGCCTCGTGGACGTCCTCGCCGTCGGGCACGGAGCCGTGGCCGTCGACTTCGATCGCGTCGAGAGCGGTCAGGATCTGGCCGGCCACGTCGTCGTCGATGATGCCCTGTTCGGCGAGCATGACCGTGTGTGCGCGGTCGACCTCGAGGTCGGCCTCGAAGATGCGTTCGTCCGCCGCGAGCGAGGAGAGGAAGCTCCGGGCGGGGCCACCGCTGAAGCGGTCCCGGCGGACGACACCGTCGGATCGGAGATCCGACGAAGATCGCGATCCGGTGGATCGCTCACCGCCCTCGTCGCCGCCGTCAGAGCGAGACGCCGACGAGGTGTGCGGTTCGTCGGACTGTCCCCCGCCATCGGCTGTGAACTCACCGCCGTCGTGAGCGCTCTCCTCGGTCATGATTACTGGTCGTCTCCCGTCCCGCTCCCGTCGGTCGCGAGTTCGACTGCCTCGGCGTCGGCGTTGGCCGCGATCGCCTCGTTCGCGAGGCGGCGCTGGAAGCCGTGGTACTTCGCGACGCCGGTGGCGTCTTCCTGTTTGATCTTCCCGACGGTCTCGGTGTCGAAGGAGGCGTGTTCGGCCGAGTAGGCCGCGAACTTGCTGTCGCGAGCGACCGGGCGGGCCTGGCCGCCCTCGAAGCGGATCGTGACCGTGCCGGTCACGCGCTGTTGGGTCTCGTCGATGAAGCTCTCGAGCGCGCTCACGAGCGGGGCATCGATCAGCCCCTCGTAGCCCTTCTGGGACCACTGCTGGTCGATCTGGGTCTTGAACTGGCGCTCCTCCTGCGTGAGAACGAGCCCCTCGAGGGCCTCGTGGGCCGAAAGGAGGGTCGTCGCGCCGGGGTGCTCGTAGTTCTCGCGGACCTTCAGCCCGAGCATGCGGTCTTCCATCATGTCAGTGCGGCCGACGCCGTAGCTGCCGGCGAGTTCGTTGAGGTGTTCGATGAGTGCGACCGGCTCGTACTCCTGGCCGTCGACGGCGACTGGGTAGCCGTTCTCGAAGGAAATCTCTATCTCCTCGGTCTCGTCGGAGGGGTCTTCGGTCCACGCGTAGATCTCCGTCGAGGGAACGTAGTTCGGGTCCTCGAGGTCGTCGCCCTCGACCGAGCGGCTCCAGATGTTGGTGTCGATCGACCAGTCGCCGCCGCTGCCGCCCTCGACGGGGAGGTCCTTCTCGGCGGCGTACTCTTTCTCCCACTCGCGGGTGAGGCCGAGTTCGCGCACGGGGGCGATGACCTCGAGGTCGGAGCTACGCCAGACGGCCTCGAAGCGCAGTTGGTCGTTGCCTTTGCCCGTACAGCCGTGGGCAATGCCAGTACAGTCCTGTTCCTCCGCGACCTCCAGGATCGCGTCCGCGATCACGGGACGGGCAAGCGCCGTTCCCAGCGGGTAGCCCTGATAGGTCGCGTTCGCGCGAACGCTCTCGAGACAGAGTTGAGCGAATTCCGCTCGCGCGTCGACGACGTAGTGGTCGAGGCCGAGCGCCTCGGCGGTTTCTTCGGCTTCGTCGAACTCTTCGGCCGGTTGGCCGACGTCGACGGTAACGCCGATCACGTCGTCGTATCCGTATTCTTCCTCGAGCAGCGGGACACAGACCGTCGTGTCCAGACCGCCCGAAAACGCAAGTGCCACGCAGGTCATATCGTACTCGAGTAAATCCGCAGGATAGACTTAAATTCATTGGTTTCTATTTCGTAAATTAAAGGTAGAGATGCTGCTAACCCAAAATACTGCAGTTTCGGGAAATGCGAAACAGACCGGAACAGGGGGAGTAGTATAGTACGGGCTCAAAGGCCCGGTCGGAATCGCCGCGGCCGCCGCCGAGCGACGGACCCGTCGGTACCGAGAACGGCGAACGCGGTACCGGCGAGACGGCTCATTGGTAGAGTGGTACAGGTCCACAGTCTTAAATCCTGCTACCCTGCGCGCTCGATGGTCCCGACGCGGGATCGGCAGGGCCGGCCGACACGTGGGGACACCGTTAGTCGTCGGGTAACGTCAGCACGTTCTCCCGCCCGATTCGGAACACCTCGATCTCGTCGTTCTCGCGCAGGTCGCCGACGACCTGACTCGTCTTGGCCTCGGTCCAGTCCAGTTCCGAGACGACCTGCTGTTGTTTGACCCGGCCGCCGCGTGCCTCGAGCAGTCGCAGGACGCGTTCCTCGTTGCTCAGCAACTCCGGCGGGGGGTCGTCGGGGACGGACCGCTCGGAATCGGCCGCGCCGTCGGGTCGGTGGACGGCCTCGTCCTCGGCGACGGTCGCCTCGCCGTCCGACCGTCTGCGACCGAGCAACCAGCCGGCCGCACCGACGGTCGCGAGCAACGCGAGCGCGAGCGCGACGATCGTCCACGGCATCGACGGTTCCTCGGCGGACTGGGGCTCGTTCGCGCCCGCGTCGCTGTCCCGTATCAGCACGACCCGGGGCTCGCCGTCGGGGAAGTTCCGTTCGCCCTCCCAGCCGACCGATCCGGCACCCGACTCGTCGGGCGACGGCTTCACCTGCGGTGCACCCTCGTTCTCGTAGATGGCGTACTCTTCGGGCCAGCGGAACTGCAACGTCGTCCCGTCGGTGAGCGTAAAGCCGGAGAGCGCAGCGCCCGCCTCGATCCGATTGACCTGGACGTGTGCGAAGTGAGCCCACTCGAATGCAACCTTCGCGTGGCCGATCTCCTCCGGTCTGGACGTCGTCTCCGTGGTGATGGAGACGTTCGAGAGCGACATCTCCCGATCGGTCGCGTTTTCCCCTTTGGAGAGCGTCTCGTTCCAACTCCGGCGTTCCTCGGCGACGTACCAGTCGGTCTCGCTCGAGATGTTCGCCTCCAACGACTCCCACTCGGCCGACCGGTTCTCGTCGGCGAGGTAGAACTGGTAGTCGACCGTCACCCGCGCCGAGCCGTTCTCGGTGATGAACACGTCGATATACGTCTGGTCCGCCTCTCCGAGCGTCGGCGTGCCGTTCGCGTCGCCCCCGGGCGCTTCCTGTAGCGCCGCTCGCTGTGTCCCGACGTCCGCCGTGACACCGGCCGCCGCCGAGACGAACGCGATCGAAGACGCAACCACCACGAGCACACACAGTAGGGCCCGCAGCCCCCTCGCCTCCATTACTATGACATGCCGGAGCCGTCTAAATAGGTCTTTCCGACCACCGTACCGACGTGTTTTTCAGCTAGTCTCTCAAGCATGGCCGTATGTTCGACACGCGCGGCGAACTCGAGATCGAGACCCTGCTGAAACTCGTCCTCGGGCTGGTCGCCGTCTTGCTCGTGCTCGAGATCATCGGCGCGGTGATCAACGGTCTCACGAGCCTGCTCGGTCCGTTCGCCCTCGTCGTCCAGTTCGCGATCGCCGTGCTGATCGGCCTCTGGCTGCTCGACCGACTCTAATCCGGCGTCGAATCGTCCCCCGTGAGACCAGCAGACTGATAGCCGCCTCGGCCCAACCGCGACTGAAGTGTACAGCGTCAACGTTCCGGTCCCCGGTCGCGTCCGGCAGCTCGCGAACCGGCTCCATCCCGACCTGATCGGGTTCGAGACCGTCCGCGAGGATCACTCCTGTCTGCTCAAGCGACTCGGCGGGGCCGACCACGTCGCACAGCTTCAACACCGTGCCCACCGCGCGCTCGAGGGAACCCCCGCCGTCGAGGCCGCGATCACGGGCATCGACTACTTCGAGGACCCGCCGCTCGGTTCGGCTCCAGTGGTCTATTTAGCCGTCGACAGTCCCGGACTCGAGGACGTTCACGCCGCCCTCACCGAGGCCTTCGAACCCGTCGACGGGCTCGAGGGCGGCGACTACGTGCCGCACGTGACGCTGGCCCGCGGCGGCGACCTCGCGACCGCACGCCGACTAGCCGACCGCGAGATCGACCCGATTCGATGGACGGTCAGCGAACTCGAGTTCTGGGACGGGACGGACAAGCTGCCGGTGAGCCGCGTTTCGTTGCCGTCCTGACCCCGCGGGTGGGGTCACGGAGCCGGCGGGTCGCCGTCGTAGGCGTCGTGACCGCCGTAGAAGTTGAGCATCGAGAACTTGAGCTTCTCCGGGTCGATATCGATCAGTTCCTCGCGTTCCTCGTGGGGGAAGATGCCGTTGACGCTGTACTTGCCGAGGTCCGGTTTCGCACGCCTCGAGTAGCGCCGGTCGAGCAGCGCGCGGACGCCGACCTCCTCGGGCGAGCGGATGACCCGGCCCAGGGCCTGCCTGGTCTTGCGGATCGTCGGGATCTCGACGGCGTAGCGCCAGCCCGTGTCGGTGCCGTCGAAGGCCACGTCGTAGGCGTCCTGGACTGCCTCGGCGCGGTCGTCCAGGTGCGGATAGGGGACGCCGACGACCAGGACCGTGTTCGCGTCGTCGCCGTCGAAGCTCACGCCCTCGGCGAGCGTGCCCCACAGCGAGGTACAGAGCACCGCGCCGTCGTCCGCGACGAACTGCTGCCGGAGCTCCTCGACGGACTGGCCCGGCTCGTCCAGGTAGAGCGTCCGATCGCTGCGGCTCACGAGCCGGTCGGCGTACCGGCTCGCCTCGCCGTAGTTAGGGAAGAAGGCGAGCGTGTTGCCCGGCGTCATTCGGACGGCGTCGTGGATCGTCTCCGTGACCGTCTCCTGGACGGCAGGATCGTCGCGATCCGAGGAGAACAACGGCGGCGTCTCGACGGCGTACGTGCGGCGATTCTCCGCGGGGAACCCCAGCCCGTAGCCCATCGTCACCGTGTCCTCGAGACCGAGCACGTTCCCCGTGACCTCGAACGGCTGGATGGTCGCGCTCATCAGGACGGTCGCGTAGATCTCGTCGAACAACGTGCCGGTCACCTGCCGCGGGAGACAGGAGTACAGCTCCGCGCGGCCGTACACCTCGTCGGTGCCGGCGTCGCGGGTGACGGCGACGACCGGATAGAGCCCCTCCGCCGAGCCCTCGGCCATCCACGCACTGATGAAGTCGGCAGCCTGGAGGGTTTGACACTCCGTCCGCGTGGCCGTCTCGCCCTCCCGATACGCTTCCTCGTACTGCTCGTCTAGCTTCCGGCCGAGTTTCATCGCGGCCTCGAGATCGTCCTCGATCCCCCGACCGGAGTACCGCTGGAGGAACGCGAGCGTGAGATCGTCCTTGCGGTCCTCGTTGGCGATCGACACGTCGGACCAGGTGTTGTCGATCCCCTCGCGGTCGCCGAACCCGAGGGACTCCTCGTAGGTCTCGACGAGCGCGTGGTGGAACGCCGAGAGGACGTTCGCGGCGTCCTCGGAGCGCGGATCGTCCGCGTCGGCTACCTCGTCCAATGCGGCGTCGAACGTCCGCTCGGAGCAGGTCCGAGTCGCGTGCTCGCGGGCGGCGTCCTCGACGTTGTGGGCCTCGTCGAAGACGGCGATGATATCGTCCGGATCGCGGCCCAGCCAGCGGAAGAACTGCTCGCGAATGGTCGCATCGAGCAGGTGATGGTAGTTACAGACGACCAGATCGACGCCCTCGAGCCCCTCCTTGAGGAGTTCGTAGCCGCAGAACTGCTGTCGGTCGGCGTAGTCGTAAATCTCGTCCGGCGTGCGGACGTCCTCGAAGAGCCACCCGAAGAAGTCGTCCGTGTTCTGCGTCAGGTTGTTCCGGTAGTAGTCACAGACGGTCTGCTCTGCTAACTCCTCGAGTCGCTCCTCGATGGTCTCGAGTTCGTCCATCACCGCCGAGCGAGCGTCGGCCGCCGAGCCGTCGCCGTCCTGACTCGCCGCGAGCAGTTCGCGTTGCCGGCGCTCGAGTTGCTCGCGGTCGCGTTCGGCGTCGACGACGGCGCGGGTGTTGTCCCGCAGCGTCTGACACTCCTCGTAGCCGACGTCGATGTGACACATCGACGCTTTTCCCTTGAACACGACCGCGCGGATGGACTCCTCGCGGGTGATCGCGCGGGCCTCGGCGACGAACTGGCGCATCTGCTGGTGGACGTTGGTCGTGATGACGACCGTCTTGTCCTGCTCGCGAGCGATCTCGAGGGCGGGGACGAGCGACGAGAGGGTCTTGCCGGTCCCGCAGGCCCCCTCGAAGAGGACGTCCTGACCCCGGTGGAGGGCGTTGTGGATGCGGTCCATCGCCTCGCGCTGGTTCTCGTACGGCTGGTCGTACGGGAAAAAGCGCATGTACCCGGCAGTCTCGGACACACGAGACGATAGGTTCGCGCTGCGATAAAAGGATTCGTCTCGATTCGGACGCTCCGTTTACATGACCGACGGCGGGGATGCCCGCCAACACCCGGCCGGCGATCGCGCGCTACAGGGCCATCCGTCTCGAGTCCCTGCCCCTCGTATGCCCATTCCCGGATACGATTCGAGTGCCGTCGCCGAGTATCCGCTCGAGCGGGTGGGGGCGCGCGTCGACCTCGTGGCCGGCGTCGTCCCCGACGCGTTCGGCCTCCGGAAGAGCGGCCACGAGCCGCCGGTCGACGCGCTCGCCGACCCCGTCGATCTCGTGGCGTACGAGGAGTTGAAGGCGGTCGAAGCGGTCAGGATCGCTCTGGTCTACGATCCCTCGAAGCTACCCCCCGGCGCGAGCCCGACCGACGTCGCGGTCGCCGTCGACACGGCGGACGGTTGGGAGCCCCTCGAGTCGACGGTCGATCTCGAGGAGACGACGGTGACGGCGGTGTTGAACGATCGGCCGCCGGGCTCGACGGTCGTGGCGAGGTACGACGATACGGACGGCGAACGCGAAGAATAGCGCGGTCGGACGATAGCGAGCTACGTTTCGGGCTCGATGTAGACCTTCTCGACCTGATCGTCGTGCTCCATCAGCGCGAGTTCGATCCGGGTGATGCGCTCGGCGATCGTCTCGGCGTCGAGATCGGGATCGAAGGCCACGTCGGCGGTGACGAGCAACTCCTCGGCACCGAAGTAGACAGTTCGGAAGTCGACGAGTTCGGTGACGCCGTCCCAGTCGGCGACGATCGCCCGGAGTTCGTCCTCGGCGTCCTTCGGCAGGCTCTCCCCGAGGATGAGCCGCTTGTTTTGCCAGGCGAGCGCGACCGCGAATCCCATGAGCATGAGTCCGATGAGGAGCGCGGAGGCGGCGTCGTACATCGGGTTTCCGGTCGTCCGCGTGAGATACACGCCGAAGAGGGCGATCCCCGCACCGGCGAGCGCGATGGTGTCCTCGGTGAGCGCGGTCAGGGTCGTCACGTCGCTGGTCTTGCGGAACGCCTCGCGGAGGGTGGTCCAGCCGTACTCGTCCATCTGGCGGCTGATTCCCTGGTAGGCCTTCCAGAGCGCGTAGGACTCGAACACGATCGCCCCGAGCAACACGGCGTAGTTGACGAAAACCGGATCGAACGTCTGTCCCAGCAGCGTCACGTCCTCGCTCGCCCGGTGGACGCCGCCGTGGGTCAAAGCGTCGTAACCGTGACGGGCGCTCTCCCAGCCGGCGATCCCGAAGAGCATGACGCTCACGAGAAGGCTGTAGAAGAATTGGGCCTTCCCGTGACCGAACGGATGCTCGCGGGTCGCCTCCTGTGCGCCGTACGTGATCCCGATCAGCAGGAAGATCTGGTTCCCCGTGTCCGAGATCGAGTGATACGTCTCCGACAGCATCGCCGGACTCCCGGTCAACAGAAACCCGCCGAACTTCAGAACCGCGATCGCACCGTTCGCGAACAGTGCGGCGAGCACGATGGAGGTGCTACTGGCCATCGACGGCGACTACGAAGGGACGCCCTAAAAGTATAAGCCGCTCTAGATCGGCTTCGGCCGCCGACCGAAGCCGATCGACTCCCCTCCGGGCCGCGCTCCCGGACGCATCGCGGACCGCATCCGAAAGGGACCTGTCAGTGACGGGCGAAGGCCGATCATGATCGCGATTTTCTCCGACACGCACAGCAGTCGCGGCCACGAACTCGAGGGCAACGCACTGACCGCGGCCCGGGAGGCCGACACCGTCATCCACGCCGGCGACTTCACGACCGAGGCAGCGCTCGAGGCGTTTCAGACGGAGTGTAATCGGCTGGACGCGGTCCACGGAAACGCCGATAGTGCGGCGGTACGCGACCGACTTCCGACGGCGCGTGTCGTCGAGGCCGGTGGCGTCCGGTTCGCCGTCACGCACCGACGGGACGGCGGCGAGACGGGGCTCGCGATGTTCGGACGCTCGCGAGGGGCCGACGTCGTCGTCTCCGGACACACCCACCGGCCGACGGTCGTCGAGACCGACGAGGCCGTCCTGCTCAATCCCGGCAGCCACGCCGATCCGCGCGGCAATCGGCCGGGCTTTGCAGTGCTCGAGGAACGCGGGGACGGCGAAAGCGGGCTCGAGGGCGAGATTCGCGAACCGGACGGGGCGGTGCTCGAGGCGTTCGGCGTGCCGACGGCGTAGCTCGCCGAGACTGTGGGGAGGACGGTGGCGATCCGGTGGAGGGGAGCGACAGAACGAGCGACAGCGCCAGCGGGGACCGGCGGATATGCGATCGGTATCGATCGGTGCCGGCCGCCCGTTCGAACCGGAGTGTCGGACGGGAACGGGCACGAGCGGCCGGTGCGATCGGGAGGTAGTGATCGTCGGGGACGGTGGCCTCGATCTCGAGGGCGATCCTCGAATCGGTGGAGGGGAAGCGATCGAGGCCGATCTCAACCGAGGAGTCAGACGACGTTATAGTCAGCGCAAGCTGAAAGACCAGTTTTAGTTACTATTTCATTAGCGAGACGTCGGCGCGGATTCAACCAAGCGAGGTCGAAACTGTTAACCACACTGACAGTGTAGCCGCGGCATATGCTGGATTCCATCATCGGTCTCCTTCCCGACGATCCCGTCATCGTCGCGGTCGTCGTGATCCTGCTGTCGCTCGTCTTCTTCGGCTATCTCCTCGTGCGCCGGACGGTCCTCGAGTTCCGCGACGGAATGCGCGGCGACCGCTGATCGCCGAGACAAGCCGTCATACGGATTACTGTAACGATTTACCGGCGCACCCCCAGAGCATCGGGATTGCGCCGGCAATGACGTACAGCAGACCGTATCGGCTGAACGCGTCCTCGAGTTTCCAATCAAAAATTTGACGAGTCTGGCATGTCCCGTTCCCCCGCATACATATTCAGCATCAAACGTAGAACGATATACTTAGCAACTCGGACTCACTGATCGCTAGTCGTATCCATCCACTCGTCAGGCCGCTTCCACGGCGGCCAGTACACGTATAGCCACCGTACCGTCATGATGGTGATGGTAATACCGCCTAGCACCCCGATGGTTTCGAGACCGGTGGAATAGAGGTAGTATGCGAGAAAAACGGCGACGACCCATTTCGTTAGCAAGGCGAGACCTGCGCCGATTTCTAGCGATGTTCTAACTCGCGGTTCTTGATCGGAAATTTTCATAGGTAACCCACACCATTGACATACAAAAAACTCCCCATTAGCGGCCGGTTCTAAATAGAGGACTCAGTCGGACCGAGCCGGAGAACTTGACCGAACAGGCCGCGAATATCGAACTCGAGCACCCCCGCGTACGACCACTGTCCCCAGCGATAGAATTGGGGAGTGATGGCGGTTGTCGGACCGAATTATAGCGGTGTACTGGAGTGTGAAATACAGTTCGTGAGAGCCGCTCACTTACTGGGTTGCGTCGCACCAACCGACCGCTGTGCACGCTGCGAGCGTACCGACGGTACAGGTGACGCCAGTCTGCGAAACGAGGTATGTACACAAGGCACCGACTGCCAGGCTGCCCAGACCTGATAGCGCAGCCGTAGCGACGACAGCGTCAACACAGGCACCATAGCTGAGGGTACCCGAGCCGATAACACAGGCCGAGTCTACTAGCGTCATACAAACCGTACAAGATGGCTCCGGAAAGCTCGCTTTCGGCTGGAGGTCCGAAGAAACACCAACTGCTGATTCAGTCGTTTCATTGATCTTCCTAACACGTCCGTTTTGTTGTCCGAACGTGGTCATTCGGACCTGACTGCCCGCTTCGCTGCTTTGAAGACTAAGATCACTCTGAACATTTGCCCCATCAGTACGTTCGCGAGCACCTGCGAAGGCGGCGATGGGGTTCCGCTCCCCATCCTCTTTGATCGAAATCGCGAAAATAATACCGCTGTTGTTTGGCGAGAATTGTTCCGCGTTCGGCGGTTTAAACGGGATGTGTGTGATGACCGGCTCGGCGGCATTGAGTTTCTGGTTATCCGTAACGAGCTCGAGAGAAAGCGGAGTCTCAAGGTCTCGTGAGAGCCTCGTTTCTGCCTCCACACTGTCTGCTAGTGACGTTATCTTCTCGCTGTCGATAATCGCCTCTGTATCTTCAACGGACCGTCCTTCTTCGCGCGGTTCAATTCTCTCAATCGTTACGTCGTTATCGATATCTTGCTGATCAGCAGCCGCGATACCGGGAATAATGGAAATCGTTCCACCGATTCCTATTGATTTTAATACGTTTCGTCTATCGAAGTTTGGTGAATTGCTGTTCGCCATATACAACAGACATATCTGATGCAACTTATAATTTTCCGTCATATTAGTTTTTCATATATTAATATTACATATTTCATATATTAGTAATCGTGGGTGTGGTAGGGAGATCGATGGCAGAAATCTATGAATAGAGAACGTAAATTCGAAAGAGCGACCGATCAGATTCCAAGAGTAGGGTGACTCAATTGAGCACCTTCTGTGGCCAGGTTCGGTCGCACTCGGTAGAGATCCGTTTGAGTTTCCGATCGATGTCTTGCATCGTCTAAAAGCGACTGTCAGACGAGGGGGCGTCTAAATCCCGCTTCGAAAACAGTATCCCGCCGTCCGCTGTACGTTCATGCATGGACCCGCGAATCCGCGAACACGCAGAGATCATCGCCAACCACTCGGTCGATCTGGAGGCGGGCGACAACGTCGTCATCGATGCCCACCCGGTCGCCGAGGATCTGGTCGTCGCGCTCCACGAAGTGATCGGCGACCTGGGAGCGAACCCGGTCACGACGAGCCAGCGAACCGGCAAACGACAGCAGCGTGCGTATCTCCGCGCGTCCGACGACGAGTTCGAGACGCCCGAACACGAACTCGCGCTCATCGAGAACACGGACGTCTACATCGCCGTTCGCGCGACGGACAACGCTACCCAGACCAGCGATGTCGACCCCGAAATCAGCGCGGCCTACCAGCAGGCCCAGCGCCCCATTCTCGAGGAGCGGCTCTCCAAGCGCTGGTGTCTCACGCAGTACCCCGCGCCGGCCAACGCCCAGCTCGCGGAGATGAGCACCGAGGGCTACGAGAACTTCGTCTGGGACGCCGTCAACAAGGACTGGGACGAACAGCGTGAACACCAGGCGAACATGGTCGAGATCATGGACCCCGCCGCGGAGGTCCGCATCGTCAGCGGCGACACGACCGACGTGACGATGTCCGTCGACGGCAACCCGACGATCAACGACCACGGCGAGCATAACCTCCCCGGCGGCGAGGTCTTCACCGCGCCCCAACCCGACAGCGTCGAGGGCGAGGTGCTGTTCGACATGCCGCTGTACCATCAGGGCCGCGAGATCACGGACGTCTACCTCGAGTTCGAGGGCGGCGAGGTTGTCTCCCACTCGGCAGCGAAGAACGAGGACGTGCTGACGGAAGTACTCAACACCGACGACGGCGCGCGCCGACTGGGCGAACTCGGTATCGGAATGAATCGCGACATCGACCGGTTTACCTACAACATGCTCTTCGACGAGAAGATGGGCGACACCGTCCACATGGCCGTCGGTCGGGCCTACGACAATACCGTCGGCGAGGGCAACGAGGCCAACGATTCGGCGGTCCACGTCGACATGATCGTCGACATGAGCGAGGACTCGTTCATCGAAGTCGACGGCGACGTGATCCAGCGAAACGGGACGTTCCGGTTCGAGGACGGCTTCGAAGAGTAGGTTCCGAGCGGGCGGATATCGGCACGCATCGCGCGGGCCCGCGGGACGAATCCGCCGTCGGGGCCGGCGACAACAGGCGTACGATCGACGACGCTGACCGGTACCGGCGATCGCGACCCGGGTGGGTGCCACCGAATGGGTTTATACTCTCGGAAGAGCTATCAGACGTATGGAAGTACTCGTCGCGTACGATGGGTCGAAGCCCGCACAGAAGGCAGTCGAACACGCGTTTTCGACGTATCCGGACGCCGAGATCGTGCTGCTGCGCGTCGTCGAGGCGGCAGGCGGGTCCACGGAGGCGGGGATCAATATGGTCCAGGAGATGCTTCGGGAGCGCGAGGAGACGGTCTCCGAGGAACTCCCCGACGAAATCGCGGCGATCGTCGGCGACCCCGACATCGAGTTTCGGACCGAGACCGTCGTCGGGAAGCCCGCGCGCGAAATCGTTCGGTTCGCCGAGGACCACGACGTCGACCACATCGTCATCGGAAGCCACGGACGGTCCGGTCTCTCCCGCGTCCTGCTCGGCAGCGTCGCCGAAAAAATCGTCCGACGCGCCCCCATGCCGGTTACCGTTATCCGCTGATCGGACACGCGAGGACGGCCGTGGCTCACTCTCGCCGCTCAGTCGACCAGCGCCGCAACTAGGTCGGCGACGGCCGCCAGTTCGTCCTCGTTGATGCCGTGGCCCATCCCCTCGTAGAGCCGTGCGGTGACATCGGCATTCATCTCCTCGAACACGGCGGCCGTGTCGTGGACCCGCTCTTCTGGAATGTGGGGATCGTCGTCGCTACAGCCGAGGAAGACCGGCGTTCCCTCGAGGTCGCCGGGGTAGTCGTCGTCGATCTGCGCGCCGATGAGTCCGCCGCTGAGGGCTGCCACCCCGCCGTACCGCCGCGGGTTGCGCGCAACGTACTCGCTGGCGAGACAGCCGCCCTGCGAGAAGCCGAGCAGCATGACCCGATCGGTCGGAATCCCGGCGTCGATGGCCGTCTCGATGGCATCGCTGATGGCCTGTAGGCCCGATGATCTGCCGGGCTCGTTGCGCTCGACCGGTGCTAGAAACGAGTCCGGGTACCAGGTCTGTCGCGCGGCCTGCGGGGCGAGAACCGCGACGCCCTCGCGGTGGACCTCGTCGGCGATCCGGAGCATCCCGCGGGCGCTTGCGCCCCGGCCGTGGGTGCACACGAGCGCCGCGTCAGCGTCCGCGAGATCGGTCCCGCCCGTCACGAGCGGCTGGTTTTGATGTGGCCCGTCGGCGCGGTCCGCGCTCATTCGACGCCACCGACGCCCGAACTGGCTTCGGGAAGGTCGTATTCGATCACCTCGAGACCCAGCGCGTCGATCGCACCGCGGAGGTGTTCGTCCTTGGCGTACTCGGCACCGTCTTCCTCGCGGCGTTCCTGTGCCTTCGCCAGCACGTCGCCCCGGCGGTCGTCGGGAATCTCGTACTTGTCCGCCGAGAGTTCGATGACGAGGCCGTTGTTGTCCGTGGTGTAGATCGAGTGGAAGATGCCCCGATCGAAGACGTTGTACTGGTGGCCGGCGTCCGCCAGCGCCCGCATCGTGTCCTCGTACTCGTCCGGATCGATGCTGAAACAGAGGTGGTGGACGGCACCGGTACCAACGCGCTGTCCTCGCTGGTTCGACGGACGGTCGTCGCTGACGAAGACGGTGAGGATGCGACCGTCGCCCGTGTCGAAGAACAGGTGGGTCTGAGAGGGGTCGTCGAGGTTCGGCTGGCGCAACACTAGCGGCATCCCGAGCAGGTCCCGGTAGAACTCGATCGTATCGTCCTCGTTGGACCCCCAGATGGTGATGTGATCGGTTCCGGTGGTGTGAATGGGGCTGTCCGGCAGTTCGGCGGTGACTGGAGTGCTGTGGTCGTCTGACATGGTGGTTGAATCTGGTCTCGTATCGGTCCCGACACGGGTTCGATCGGGTTACTCCGCGAGGTGGTCGCCGAAGACGCGCTCGGCATCGGCGGGAACGTTGAAGTCGTGGTAGTGCTCCCCACGAACGCTCGAGAGGATGTTGAGCGCTGCGGCGGCCCCGTCGCCGACGGCGATCGCGGCCTGCCACTCCTCGGCGCGGACCATCGCGCCGGTCGCGTAGACGCCCGCGAGGCTGGTCTCCATTTCGACGCCGACATCGACGGTCCCGTCTTCGGCGAAGGCAACGCCGAGGTCGTCGGCGATGTCGCGGTTCGCGCCCGTCGCCAGGACGACGAAGTCGGCCTCGTACTCGCCGTCGGCGTCGACGGCGTCGCCGTCTGCTCGTTGCGTCTCCGACACAACGCTGGTCTCGACCACGAAGCCGTCGCCGGCCTCGCTGACCGCGGTCACTTCCTCGTTCTGTCGGCGATCGGCACCGAAGTCGTCGACCTGCTGGCGGGCCGTCGCCATGAATTCGCTGCCGCCGACCGAGCCGATCCCGAGGTAGTTGAACAGGTGTGCCTTGTGCATCCACGTCTCGTCGGTGTCGAACAGCGTCGTCTCGAGGCCGTTCTTCGCGGCAAAGAGGGCTGCACTCAGGCCGGCGGGGCCACCGCCGACAACGATCACTGACGCGTCGTCTACGGTCGCTTCGTCGCTCATGTGGGTACACAATGTCCCGCAGTCGTATCAATCCAGCAGCTACCCCGGGACAACCTCGTAACACCGGTGTTACCGGTCACGGGGCCCACCGACTGCGGCCCGGCCTACCACCGACCGACCGGGCGTGGGTCCGCTATTTCCCGCCACCGTGATGTCCGGGTGTGTGGCCGCTATTGCCCGGCGGGCTACCGCCGTGGCCCGGTGTCTGGCCGCTGTTGCCGGGACCGTTGCCGCGGTGGCCCCGCGCGTGACCGCTGTTGCCGGGTGCCTCGTCGGCGTCGTCCGTCCGGTCCGACGGCTCGTAGGCGTCAAACAGCGGGAAGGAGTGATTAAACGCCGCCGTCTCGAGGACCGCAGGATCGTCCGCGAGGTTCCGATCCGGGTCGACGACCCGATCCGTGTTGAACCGGAGGTCCGTCCCGAGTTGGGCGGCGAGTCGATTCAGGTGTCGGGTGTGATCGGCGTCGGCCGCCGCGCTGCCCAGCAGGACGACCGCGCCGCCCGCGTTCCGATACTCGCGCAACGCGAGGCAATCGCCGACCGCGAGTTCGTGCGCGGGCGCGGAGAGCAAAACGGCACGCGGCGGCTCCGATTCGTCGGGCAGCGTGCGCTCGAGATCGTTTATCTGGCGGAGCCGTTCGTCGACCCCCTCGAGATACCGGCGGTAGTACTTACAGTCCTCGAGGGAGAGCGAGCCCGCGGCGTTGAACTGACCCTGTCCGCCGGCGAGTATCACGTCGCCGTCGGTCTCGGAGAGGCAGTCGATCAGGTTCGTCAGGAACGGGAAGTTGCCGTAGCCGCTCGTGTCCGCGCCGAAGCCCTCGTCCGCCTCGTAGCGTTCGTCGATCAGCAGCCCACCGACGAGCGCCACCCGTCGCCGTTCATCGACGCCGACCAGCGGAACGTCGCCGTCGTAGGCGACGCCATCGCCCTCGAGGTGCTGCTCGGCGCTCGCGGCCGCCGAGACGGCGACCCGCTCGTCCCGGACGCGACCGCCGGTCCGGCCCCGAGCGCTGCGAATGCTCCGGGCCGATGGGACGAACAGGTCTTCGACAGGCTCGTTGCGAATGGCGGTGCGCGCGTCGACATCGGATGCCGACCAGACCCCTCGGCCCGCCGCGAGGGCGTTCTCCTCGAGCGCGGCGAACTCGTCGTGGGCCGCGAAGCCCGACGAGTAGACGCGGGCGTACCCGTCCGCGACGATCCGTCGGTTGTAGTTCACGGCGAACGAGCCGGCGTCGAAGTCGGCCGTGAAGTCGTCGGGATCGTAGTGGAGGTACCCCAACAGTCGCCCGTAGTTCCCGCGTATCGGCTCCGCCTCGTCGAAGGTGATCTTGACGTGGCGACCCTCGAGATCACCCTCGTCGACCGCCGCGCCGTCGGGTGCCAGCCGCTCGAGGGCGAACGCCGCCGCGCGCTCCCCCCAGTCGTGGAGGTGAGCGGTCGCGTCGTCGGGAATGCCGACCCACTCCCTGGGGCTGGCCGCCGTCGGCGGCGTCTCCGCAGTATCGACGCCGACGTTGCGAACGATCTCGCGGTGGCCGTACTCGGTGTCGAACTCGACCTCGACGGTGTCGCCGTCGAACACGCGGGTGATTCGTCCGTAGTACTCTCCGTGGCGGTCGAACTCGATCCCGATTCCGTCCCGCCCGTCGAAGTAGTCGAATGCGGGCGAGAACTCCGTCGCGACCGGCTCGTAGACCGGACCGGCGTTTCGGACCTCGTCTTCGACCTGTCCCCCGTTGAACCGGAAGGCGAGGTCGAGTCGCTCGGCGATCTCGTTCAGAATCCCCGTTCGATCGTTCCCGCCGAAGTCCGACTGATCGAACAGGAAGAGCGCGCCCCCGTCGGCGACGAACGACTCGAGGGCCGCGAGTTCCGACTCATCGAAGGTCGACTGGGGCGTCGTGATCACGAGTCCGTCGGCGTCCGCCAGCCCGACCGATCCCGACTCGTTCGGGACGTACGTCTCGTCGACGGCCGCCGTCGTGAACACGTGCTCGTCCCAGCCAGACGTATCGTCGGCGACCTGATCCGCGTTGAACCGGAACCCGAGGTCGAGTCGCGCGGCGATCTCATTGAGGGCACCCGTCTCGTCGTGGCCGCCGTAATCGGACTGGTCGTGGAGCAAGACGGCCCCGCCGTCGGCGACGAACGACTCGAGGGCCGCGAGTTCGGCGTCGGTAAACGCTGTCGCGGGCGTCGTGATCACGACCGCATCGGCGTCGGGAGCCGTCGTTTCGTCCGCCCCGTCGCTCGCACCCTCGAGAACCGCCCGCAGGTCGTCGGCGGCGGTGACGGTGTACCCGTCGCCCTCGGCGTCGGCGATGAACGTCTCGAACCGGTCGGTATCGCAGTACTGGTCGTGGCTCTCGTCCCAGTAGACGGTCCCGCCGTCGATCACCGCGTCCCAGACGCCCCGGACGAACGCCCGGTTCTCCTCGTGATCGCTGTCGTCCTCGACGAGCGGCGCACCGATCCCGACCACCCGATCGTCGCGGGTGAGCAGCGGAATCCGCTCGGCGTCGCCGTACTCGACGGCATCGGACCCAGTCCGATCGCCGTTCGTCGCCGTCGGTTCCGCCCACGCCAGGACCTCCAGGTCGTCGTCCGCGGTGAGGTGTGCCTCGGTCAGCACGTCGCCACCGGGTGCTACCTGACTCGCCGTCGAATAGAACTGCAGGGTCGTTCCATCGGTTGCGAACTCCTCGAGCGCCCGGAGTTCGTAGCCGTTGTCGTCGGCATAGCGCCGGAAGGTGTCGTGTCTCGAGAGGTCCCAATACTGCTCGTGACTCTCGTCCCACAGCACCGTCCCCTCCGGCCCCAGCAGTTGCTCCCAGGCGTTCAGGACGAACTCCTCGTTGCCGACAGTGAAACCGCCGCGCTCGTCGCTGAGAAAGCCGGCACTGCCGATTCCCATCACGGTGCCGTCCTGCGTGATCAGCGGGATGCGTGCGTCCTCGTATGAGACGACATCAGCGTCGTCCGTTCCGTCGTCGGTACTCGTCACGTACGCGTTCTCGGACGCCCACGCGACGACGTGTTCCTCATCGGTGAGTGGCCCATACGCCGCGCTCACCTGTGACGCCGTCGAGTAAAACGAGAGGGACTCGAGTCCATCGCCGGAC
Organism: Natrinema pallidum; assembly: GCF_005890195.1. Taxonomy (NCBI): domain Archaea; kingdom Methanobacteriati; phylum Methanobacteriota; class Halobacteria; order Halobacteriales; family Natrialbaceae; genus Natrinema; species Natrinema pallidum. The sequence continues at coordinate 3,324,727 of NZ_CP040637.1, forward strand.
GCCGAGTCGGTAGTCGTAACCGCGTCGGACGATCGGGATAGCGCGAGCGCACCCGTCGTCGTCCCGAGCAACGAGACGAACGCTCGACGATCGATACCGCTCTCACCGATGGCTCGAAACGAGACCATACTCTCGCTGCGATTGTTTCGCACGTGAGTGTTCCTAATAGTAATATATCGACGTATGTAGAGTATCGATCGTCGCCTCGTTCAACTCCCATCGCTCGAGTAACTTTCCGGTACTGCGGTGGCACGGTGGTGGTGATCACTGTGGAACCGAGCGGCGAAGGTTTCGTTCGATTCGAGCTAGCCTCTCGTATGCCTGTTAACAGTGAGTGTATCATATACGACGAAAAGAGAGGCTGGAAGAACGAGAACCCAGCCAGCGTAAGAGAGGGGTGGCGATTCGAGCAATGCAAGGTAGACCCCAACGAGAAGTGCAATACCGGAGATAAGGCGGCTCATCGCGAACCACCGCCCCGTTGAGTAGTGCCGGACTGTAGTGATCGCTTGCTAGACCGCGATCCGAGAGAACCAATAAACAAATATCGTCTTAATTGCATTTCAGTATTATGAACGAACAACAAGGTGCTCCGCAGTCTAACCCTCCAATAAAGAACGTTCTGGTCGTCTCTGCAATCATTCTCAGCACCGCCTTTGTTGGGGTTTGGGCCGCCGCCGATAGGGCTAGTCAGGGTCCCATAACGACGTGGATATGGACCGGGATGGGATTTTCCGTGATCTACCTCCTCTACGATATTGCCAACAGTGTGAAGGAACTCACGTACGAGTCCTAACTCCTCAGTACCGCTTGAGGACTGTCCGCCGTCGACACGAACTTCCGATCGGCGAGAGGGTGCGTTCAACCGTTGAACTAAACCTCAATTCTCGGACAGGTCACCGAATCGGTAATCCGTCAAATTTGAGCGACACCGACTGTAACACGGACTTCTGGTTAGCAGTCCGAAAACGATAGTTTTCTGACGGGCACGATGGGATCGGAGCATCTCGGGATTCGCGACGTTAGTAGTGGCAATCATGGGAATCACAGGTCGGGGAGGTAATCGCTGCGCTGTTCAGCCTGTTCGCGGTCCGATCGGCGGTCGTAGTGCCGATCGAGAATATCCTCGCTCGCGTTGAGGCGATCTTTGACGACTCGTCGAGGAACGTCCTCGCGTCGGTAGAAGGTCACCCGGCCGCTTCGGAGATCGTGCGGGGACCGCGACGAGGGACACTTGCTCGCGTGATCGAGATGGGTCGCGTCGCAGGTCTCGACATCCCGATCGTGCGGGCACGGTTCGCCGCGCCAGCACGGACGCGTAACGCGGTACAGCGTGGTCCGAAACGTGTTCCCCGCCGGTCGGCCGTACTCGGTCGTGAGAAGCGGCTCACGGCCGTGGTCGTCGGTCACGTCGTGGCGGTGGTACTCGATATAGTCCTCGAGGTAGCTGGCCGTCTTTTCGCTAATCCGGTTCCAGCGCGTCCCCTTATCCTGATTCTTGAGCGGTGTCTCAGTGTCGGGACGGTGAACGAACTGGACCGCGGGACCGGTCACCCGCGGGTGGCTCCCGTCGAGATCGAGGTCGCGGAGATCGAGCCCGCGGACGGCACCGGTTCGTGCGCCGGTCCGCCACAGCAGGAGAACGATGATGTGGTCGCGAGACGCGGGCTGTGCGTGTTCCAGATAGTCGAGAATCTCGATTGCCCGTTCTGGCCTCAGAGTCGTTTCCGATACGTCCTCGCCGTTTTTCATCGTCGGCAGCGTGACCTGCTCGTACAACTCCGCGGGGACGGCATCGATGTTCGCCGCGAATCGCAGGAATCGACGTAACGACGCGAGTTGACCCTTGAGCGTGACCAACTTGATCGGGCCGCGACCGTCGCCTTTCCCCTCGCGACGCCACGTCCGATACTTATACAAATCCCGTCCGGAGAGGGTCGTTAGATCCGTTATGTCGTTCTCATCGCAGAACTGGATGAACGACTCGAGCCGGTATCGCTCGCTCTCACGAGTCGAATCCGCGTGCTCGTCGCGCATCGCGTCATGATACATTTCGACCGCTTCATGCGGCGGAATGGGATCGAGATCGTCACTCATCCCGATCGCCTCCGTTCCAGTTCTCCGGACTGCCCCACCGGAACTCGGGGCCGTCGTCCTCGAGTTGGTCGCGTTCGAATAGGCGATCGTGAATCCACGTCTGGAGTGCGGGGCCGGACCGATCGTGCGGCGGATGGTCCGGCATGTGATGCTCGTCGACGCGAGCCGAGAGATCATCGAGACAGGCGATCATCTCACAGAGGACCGCGTTCTGGTACCGCATCTCCGTCGCGATCGCTTCCATCGCCGCCGTCTGTCGCTCGGCCGCGTCGGCCTGGCGCTCGAGCGCCTCGAGCTGTGCCTCCAAGGCGAGGAACTCGTCACTCCCCATCGTGATCACCCTCCCCAGAACCGTCGGTCGCGGCAATCTCGAGTTCACACGCGTCCGCGAGTCGCTCGAGGCGCTGGCGGAGCAGCCCGCGCCCATCGTCGGTGAGGGCGTATTGGTTCGTCCGCTTGTCGAGCGTGGACTTCTCGACGAGCCCGCGCTCGACGAGCGTATCGAGGTTCGGGTACAGCCGCCCGTGATTCACGTCGCCGTACTGGGGCTCGAGCCGGTGTTTGATCGCGAGCCCGTAACAGGTCTCATCGGCGCGCTCGAGACGAGCGATTGACTCCAGGGCGTCGCGCTGGAATCCAGTGAGATTTCCCCACGTCGTGCCGCCGTCGGCTACGAGTCGCTGATTAGAACCGGTCGATGCATCGGTCGTGTCGAGGCTTTCAAGACCCCGCGAAGTGTCGTCGTACATGGCTTGCGTGCCTGACTCACGCGAGCCGCGCGGACCCGGTGTCCCAAGCACCGGCCCGCATTTTCCGAGCGGACCCAACGGACAGTCGGGCCCACGTGAAACTCGCGTTGGGTAACCAGTAGCTACTGCAACACAATAAATCCTTACACGGTACTGTTTCATATCTCGAAGCATATTGTTTCCAAAAACGGCCCTTTCGAATAACGTAAACAGGGTTAGCGTAAGTGGCAGAATATGAGGAAAAGGGGCCAGTGGATGCAGCTTCCGACTGATGATCTGATTCTGGAACTCCTCAACAAGGATATCGAACTTGGTCCCACGGCAATCGCTAGAAATATCGATAAAGGACGTTCGACTGTACACAAGCGTCTGAATGTCTTGGTTGATGTAGAATTCATAGAACGGGTCGATGAGGGATATTACGCGATCACTGACGAAGGCCAAGCCTACCTCGAGGGAGATCTCGACGCGGACGACCTCGAGCCGGATACCGAGTGATCGGTGTCCGAGTCTCGTCGGTGCGGAGCGAACGCTTATCAGCGTCTTTCTCCTACGTGGCGGTATATGGCGAGTGCGACACGACGTGACCGAAACGAGGGCGTCGAGTTCGTCCACGAAGACGACGGGAGTATTACCGCCGTCGACCTCGAGACCGGCGTTGCATCGTTCGGCGACTCCAAGTCCGAAGCACTGTCGATGCTCGCGGAAGCCCTCGAACTGCACGAGGGCGGCGGCGAGCCGGTCACAGACGCGGATCTCGAAGAATGGGGGCTCGATCCCGACGCGACCGGTGACAAGGAACTCCCCGAGTTCATGCAGTAGATGGTTCGGACGACGTTTTCCGGACGGGAAATCGCGAAGGTTCTTCAGGATCACGGGTTCCGTCCAATCGACCGAACGGGAAGCCACCTGAAGCTCCGATACGAACACCCTGAAACAGACGAGGTACGGACCGTCACTGTTCCGATGCATTCCGAAGACAAGATCCCGACCGGGACGATGCGATCGATCGCTAATCAATGCGGTGCAGAGGACTTCCACGCCTGGTGCGAGTGGATCGACAATAACCGGTAGGCTCATTTCTCGACCCCCTCGAGTCCGGTCCGCCGAATTATCGGCTCGATCCAGTTGGGGAGTTCGTCGTCAACGCGCTGTCCGTTCTGGTTAAGAACCATAACGAGAGCCGCAGTATCGTCGTTCACGCCGAACACCCAGTGACGGCCGCCGTCCATTCGGATATCAACGCGTGCGGTATTCGTCGGCGTGCCGGTGATCTCTACCGACGCGGTGCCAGCCAGTGTCTCGACCTCGAAACCACCGAGCGAATCGCTTTCCGGTGGCGCTTTGGTTGCACTCTCGGACATACACGGCTCAAGGTGCGTCGCGACCATATTCCTACAGCGGCAGTGGCCGGAAACAGCCGAAATCCGCTCTACACTGTGAGAACGGGTTAAAGAGACGCTGTATCCCGTGGCCGGAAAATGACCGGAAAGTATCCGGAAAGCAAGAACCGCATCACGGCTCAGGGACGAAGTAATTCTTTCCGCGACCCGCGCCGGTCGACTCGAGCAAGCCGTACTTGTCGACCAGCGTTGAGAGGTAGCGCCGCCGAGTCCGGTTCGGTTTCGGATCTGCGGCCCGTTCTTCGTACGTCGCGTGCAACTCGGTCACGCCGATCTCCTCGGCGTCCGAGACGATATCGTACAGGAGCCGTTTGTGGGTTCCTAATGAGTTGATATGGTCCTGTCGGAGATCTTGACGCGCCTCGTCGTGGACCGCATCGATATCCTCGAGCGTGATTTGGGATCGATCCGAGTGATCGACCCGCCGAGTTGACTTCCCGAGTAGCTTGATCGCCTTACGTGCATCGCCAGCTGCGAGGTCAGCGATGTACTCGATCGCGTCCCGACCGATCACGCCGGGTCGGAGCCCGGCATCGATCCGCGCCAAGAGGATATCGATCAATTCGTCGTTGGTGAACTTCCGCAACCGAATCGTCTCCGCGCTCGAGAAGCGGGATTTGACGCGTCCATTCAACCGGTGGTTCGCGAAAAAGTCGTCCTCGTCGATCGTGATCGCGACGATCGTTACGTTCGGGAGATCCCCGAGCCCCAAGAGCAGCGTTTCGTCCTCGAGCGTGTCGACCTCGTCGAGAATCGCAACGATATGGTCGTCGGTCTCTCGGAACTCGTCGATGAACGTGCTGGTAGCGGTCCCGTCCCTCGATAGGTGGTTTCCAATCCCTGAGTCCTGAGCAAGCCCATGGAGGACCTCGGTTTTCGAAGAGCCCGACATACAGTTCCAATACGCCCGGCGGACACCGAACGATTCCTCACGGAGTTTCCGAACGACGAACTTTGCGAGGGTCGTTTTCCCTGACCCTGACGGACTGAATATAAGGCTGTGTTCGCCGCCAACACCCTGTGTCAGCGGTTCCAATGCCGTTGCAAGTTGACTAATTTTTCCGTCCCGATGCTCGAGATCTTTGGGGACATAGGTGGTCTCGAGCGCTCGAGCATTAGTAATCATACTCCAAATGTATCGACAATAAGAATATAAGTACTAGGCTTGGCTACAGAAACCTTGCAACTACATGACGAAGCGGATTTCTATTCCCGCTTAGAAACACTATCTGAGTAGCCTATGATCCAGCTATTAGCTTTTCTTGGTTGGAATTTGAATATTGCTAGTATAATTCTTGGAGCAATTATTGGAATAGTTATCCGAGCATTTCTCGGACCATATGTGAATTCAATAGCAACATCAATTTATATCCGCCTGAATGCTCCAAAGTATGAACCGCCGGAATTAGATGTTGAAGTAGTAAAAGAGAGTACAGTGTATCCAGAAGGAAAACCAATTGACTATTATGATGGGCTAATCTGGGATAATGAGTACAGCGTATATCGTTTTGTCGTATCTAATAAGGGAACACGTGATATAGAGAATCTCAATATAGTGATCCCACTACCCGGATATAGTGTCTATACAAACACAGATGGTGAGTCAATCAGTGGAAACTACAATATTTCTCCACTATTTGTAACCAGAGTCCAAACAACAGGCGATTCTTGTGTGTCAGAGAAAAACTGTTCTTACCAAATAAAAAAAGATAAGCTAGCTCCGGATAACGCACTAGCAGTTGAATTTGTAGTCTCTCAAGAGTTCAAGAAATGTGATCTCCTACGTGCATACAGTCCCCGTCCAGAGGTGTCAGCATCATTCGATTGGTATATCAATGGAAATAGAGAATCTGAAACAGAACACTTTGATTTGGTTAAACTTAGGAGAGAATACAACAATGCACTATATCTAATTGACAATTGTACAGAGGGCCCATCTGGAAAAGAAATAGACAGACCATACTTTATAGCTCTAGTCGGCATAGAAGATGGCGATATTGATAATGCTATAGAGGAGAATTGTATGAATACCGACCTGACAGAATAGTTGTGGTGGATCTATACCCAAGGGGTCGTACGTCGACGAAATCCAATTCCCGATTTTGCACATCAATTTCGAGTCGGGGTGTGCAAATTCTCCCTCGTACCGAGACGATCGTCGCGATGATCACGTCGGGCACTGACCCCGATCGGCCGCTCTTTATATGTACTCGGGATTTGAGTCACCGCAAATACCTAGGATTTCGAGGGGGATGTGCAAATTAGGATGCGAATCCAGACAACCGACGCTCGAGAACGGAAATGGAAGTACCTGAAGGAAGCGACCGGTGAAAGTACGGTTTCGGGCGCGCTCGATATGGCTGCAGACTACTATCTCAAGATGAGCGGGGACACGACCGCACAGCCGAATGGCTGCGTACCTGAACTAATCCGACGCGCTGACCAGGAAGGATCACTCACTGCATCGGAAATCGTGGAGATTCTTGATGTCGACGAACTCCCTCTTGAGTACCAATCAACGTGGACTATCGGTGAATAGCACGGGTCTTCGATCATCAATCAGTACTCCGTTTTCAAGGTTCAGAAGCGAGCTCCATCCAGTTTATTGAGTCTCGCGACCGCGGAGAGCATGCGCAATATTCGTCAGTCGCTCATCTTTCGACGTAAACTCGAAGGACGAGTTTGGAGTATGGAGAGTAAGGACCGCTCTCCGCAGTAGAAACCCGACTATTAATACCGCAACACCTGATAAAAACCCGATAACTGCCAAGCCCAATAGTGGAATCTGAAATATGGATAGAACCGTGAATAAAAGGATTGATCCACAAATCAAGCCGCACCCCCAGTAGAGATAGTCTCGCGGATATCGAGGTGCCTCATACTCGATAGAATTCACTCCGTGGAGTGAGATATCTGAAACGCCTTTTTGACGTACGAATACGACGCGGTTAGACGTGACCGCGAGCTTTCCTTTTCTACTCTCAGACATTCCGTGCCTGGTATCATACGCTTCGACTCCTGCAACAATTGATTCGTTCTTTTGCAAATACTCGTCGAGTCTCATGCCGTCTATCTCATGATAACAGTATATCGATATAAACTTTGGTAACTTAATCCTCCACTCGATTTCAGCAGCGGTGGCCTCGTCAGTCAAACGATGAATTACATCTCGATCTCCTCGACCAGTTCGAGCGTCCATTCGCCGTCGTCGACGTGACGGATGTGGACGTGATGTTCGCCGTCGATCTCGCCGTCCGCATTGAGAAGGCCCTCAACGCGGAGGTCGTCTTTCGGGAGCGTGACGCCCGCCGAGTTCTGATCCAACTGTCTAAGTTTGTTCAATGCCATGTAGCGAGCGGCAATCCGCCTTGGTATAAAGGTTGGTGAGAATCGGTTCTGCTGATATATGGCCGTGGTTTTGCTCATGTTTTCCTCTTATCCGAGAAGCGAGCGTGCGTATGGCTCTAAGCCTACCACAGAAGTTCGTTCCCGGCGCGGTGCGTCGGGAGGACGGTATCGATCTGACGGACAGCATCCTCGCCCCGATCTTCGTGCTCGCATCGTTCTCGATCGGCGCGGTCGGCACGCTCGAGTTCAGCGAGCCGCTGAATCTCTCGCTGGCTGACGCGCTCTATTCGGCGCACGGGACTGAGATTACCTATGCCTTCGTGATCTCGATGGGGGTGCTCGTCGTCGGGTGGCTCACCAACGAGAACACGCCCGAGGACTACACGGACGTTGAAACCGTCGTCATGCTCCTGGCGGTCCTACTGAACGTGCTCGGCGCGCTCGTACCCGCCGTCTCGGTTGCCCTGGAATCGATGTGGTACGTCGGCTGGTTCACGGTCTTCCTGAACGGCGCGGCGTTCTACCTGATCGCCTACAAGTAACTCGGAGGTTCAACCAATGAATTTCAACGTTTTCGACGGTAAGACGGCCGAGTGGTACGGAACTGTGATTACGGGGTACATCGTGGCTGCGTCGACGGTCACGGTCGCCCTGGCCGTGGCGATCGCCGCGGGGGTGATCTGAATGGCAGCCCAACGCCCACGGCCCACAGCCCACCGCGCGTTCTCCCTCCTGCTCGCGGTCCTCCTGGTCGGCTCGATCGTCGCGCCGATCGCCGCGGCTCCGGTGGCTGCAGAAGACAATTCGATGTCCTTTGAGGGGACCTGTGAGTCGCCGCTGCAGTATGTCTTGGCGATCTCGTGCGGTCACGCGGACTTCGCTGATGACGGGATCGATCAGGATCAGGCTGCGTCGTCGATCGAGAAAGACATCCACGTCGGCGCGACGGGGATCAAAGCGTCCCAAGATTCGACAGATCAGTTGCTGCGGAACTATTTGCAGGACACGGATTCGATCGCCTCAATGGAGGCGCGAAATGCCTTTGCCGAGTCCTATGAGAACGGTGAGAGCCCGTCAGTCGCCGATACGCGCGCTCAGGCTGCGATCAACGACTATTACTCGCGACTGCAGATTCAGGTGCTCGAAGAAACGTCCGTGAACAGTGAGCAACTGGCCTATTACGCGAATGTCTCACAGAACGAATCCGAGATTATAGACGGATTCGTGCATGTGAATGCTGGATCGACCGAGGAAAGTTATCCGACTGGGAAGACCGTTGAACAGGATGTTGAATTAGCCAACGGGTCCGTCCATTCGGTCACTCTGCCCGAAATCCATCTCCGAAATGGAGATGAATACCACAAAGACACGGCTGTTAATGTCTTTTCTGACAAATGGGAGGACGGCAGATATATCAACATCTATATGGAGAACCAAGATGGGACCGGCGGCTCGACTGCCGAATACTACGGTTCAGTCCATCTCCTGAATTCCGGATCGCTTGAGTCCAAAACGGTCTATGACTACCGGATCGCGCGTGAGCGATTCGATGAGATCGGCAATCAATCCGATGCGGTCGTCTCGAACTATGAGGGCGGGACCGCTCAAGAGTTCTACGACGCGCTCGATGCTGGCGAGATCGAGGTCGAGGACCTCCGCGGCGCAGAAGGCATGGTTCGCTATCTGAGCGGAGATGCGAACGCGACCGACGACCGATATCAGTATGCCCTCCGGAGTGTGCTGGACATGAACCGCGGCTCGCTCGAGTCGACCATGGTGGTCGAGTTCGAGGGGGCAACCGACGAAACGCGAGTCGTCAACGAAACTGACGGCTCGGTCTCCTACGAGTACAATCACGTCAACGAGACCTATGAGGGCTTGCTGTTCTCGAGTGAGACACCGACGGGCGGTTTCGAGACCGGAGTGACCTACAACGTCAGCGATCTCGAGGGGACGCAGAAGATGGTCACGGGCGGTCCTGACGGGGATTCGTCGGACGTCGTCTTTTATCGAGGAGAGTTCGAGATCAAAGAAATGTACGACGGTGACGGCAACGAGATCAACCAGACCGATCTCACAGACCAGCCGGAGTACGGCACCTTCAACGCGACAGAGTATTTGGAGGTGATGCAGCAAGCCAAAGAAGACCGCGGGGCGATCACCTCCGACGACGATACCGGCGGCGGCATCGGGTTGCCGGACAACCCCTTCGACGGGGGCGGCGGCGGTGGCGCGTTCGTCGGACTCGTCATCATCGGTGCGCTCGTGGTCGTGATCGCTGTCGTCGTTGTTCAATCCGACTCATGAAACGCACAGTCACACTGCTGACCATCGCCCTCTGCTGTGGGCTTATGGGCATGGGCAGTATGGGCGCTGTCGCGCAGAACACGACCGCAAACGCAACCGTCCAGAGCGGCCAACTCGACGGCGATCTCACCGCCGCCGACACCCTCGAGAATAGCGAGACGATCCGCTACAACGACATGACACGGATCGTTGGCTGGGAGTTCGACGAGGACCGCGTGCAAGTGGCCGTCGCGACGAACGTCAGTACCTCGGTCGCGATCTCCGATGCCCTCGCTGGCGTCGGCCAGGAAGGAGCCGTCCAGGTCCCCGAGACCACCGTCGACCTCGAGCGGGGAGTGCACGTGATCACGGTCCCAGTCGAGACGGTCCGGGGCGGCTCGGCCGTCGGCGTCACCGTCGACGGTGCGACCGTCCGCCTCTCGACGGCGATGGACGACCAACAGGAAGCCAACCCGTTCGCTACGTTCGGCGGTGAGAGCGGCCTATTCACTGGCGTTGGCATGACCGTTATCCTCGCGGTCATCGGCGCGTGGTGGGTCATCCGCTCGGAGAATAGCGGGGTGATCGAAGCGTGAGTCCCGAAACGAGCGGGACCTTCGGCGGCTGGGCCGATCGGCTGACCTACGTGATCGCCGAGGGTCAGCTGGTCGTCGCTGGGTGCGCGGTCACTCTCGGCGCGCTGTTGCTCCTGATTCGACCCGAGATTCCCGGTGTGCCGCCAGTTGCGAAGGGAATCTTCGCCTCGCTGTTGCTCATGGGGCCGCCGCTGCTGGGACTGTTCGTGACCGGAGCCCGGAAGCTCCGCAATCGAAATATGGAGGAAGTCTACCACATCAACGGCGTCGACGACACCCGGCGGAAGCTCTACGTCGCGCCCGAAGTCTGGACAGAGAAGACCGTCGAGGGCCCGTCACCGTACCAGGTGAACGATGGTGACGCCTTCGAAGTCCGCGAGTTCACCTATCACGAGGACACCGACCAACTCGTCGTTCGCGGCTGCTACTTCAGCCAACTCGCCGACTCCAAACTCGTCACCATCAAGGCCATGCTCGAGGACGTCCACGGCGATCTCATCGATGCCTTTCTCGAGTACAATCGACTCCGCGGACGGATCTCGAAAATGGGTCTCGAGATCCAGCGCGACGTGGTCAACGAGGAAGCCGAGGCCGACGAGCGCGGGCTTATGAACCCGCGAACGACGGTCAAAGACCGCTTCGAAGCCGCCAAGGACGATGCCGAAGCCCGCGACGTAGACGAAATCAAGGACATCTCCCAGTACGTCGACGACTACACCGACGATCACGGCCCGCGAACACCGGTCGACACGAACGAATCGGCCCCGAAACAACCCGCAGCAGCCGACGGAGGAACGGATCGATGAGCGACGAACAGGACAACTTCACCGTCGGCGGCTTTCGCGAGTACCAGGGGAACAACCTCGAGCGCGATCCCGACGAGGTGCTGCCGCACTCGGGGTTCGTCCGCGACGAACAGATCGACCGGCAGTTGACTGTCCGCGCCTTGCACCACGATCCCGACCGCTGGGAGGGCAAGGCCGCAGCCACCTACATGGACGTGGGGAAGAACCGCGATATTCTCCGTGGCGAAGGCAGCCATACGGCCCGTGACGCCCTCGAGAACGGGGACACGCTGACGCTGAAACACTACATCGGCGACCCGAGCCAACAGGCGGACCTCTCGGGCATCAAGGCGATCACTCGCCTGCAGGAGATCGTCGCCGGGCCCGCACCCGTGATCGTCGTCCTCGGAGAAATGGGTGCCGGCAAAACGAACCTCGCGTGTCTCCTCCTGCAGTTGCGTGATCGGTGGGTCGACGGCGACCTGCTCGTCGGGTCGAACATCCGCACGCTCCCGCGCAATGACGACTGGGTTCGCGACGACGGCACCGTCGAGGACGGCTGGATTCCCAATTTCCCGCTGCTCGAGGAATGGGTCGGCCAAGACGGTGATCCGATCGAGAACCCTCAGCAGCCGAAAGCGTTCGTCGGCGACGAGTTCTCGACGAACGCCTCGGGCACCGGCTCGGACGGCCAGAAAGTCCGGAAGCTGATGGGGCCGCTCGTGTTCAAGATCCGCAAGTACAACGGGATGCTCATCTATATCGGCCACGACGAATCGTCGATTCACCCGATGCTCTGGCGCGTCGGCACGATCATCAAAAAGCCCGACCGCAACCAGAAGGGCAAGGCGATCGTCGCCGACCGGATTTCCGGCGGCAAGCTGCAGGACGTGGACCCACGGCCGTTCACCGGCATTCCGCCCGCCGACTTCGAGCCCCACACCAACGACGAGGCCGACTGGTCCTGGTCCGCTCCCTCGAGCGATAAGGACGACGGACCGGCGCTCGAGCGCGACGACGTGAAACAGGTGGCGATGTGGACGATCAAGACCTGCGTCGAGGATCAGGGAATGTCTCCAAATGCGGCGTCGAAGTACGTTCCCTTCAGCGACACGACCGTCTACAATTGGTTGGATGACTACCGTGAGGGCGACTCGGAAAAGCGTGACTGGGTTGAAACAGTCAATCGGGTAATCGCATGACAGCGCGGCGATTCCAATCTTCCAAGTTCAAGCAACCCCCCTTTAGAGAGAGGCCCACCGCCCACAGCCCACCGCGCGTGCTCCCTGACGGGAGCGACGCGACCGATGGGCCCGCGGTGCGGGGGCAGCGGAGGAGTATATATAACGGCGCGCGACGCGCGTGGTCCGCGTGAATCGCTCGAAGCGAGCCAATCACTTCGGCACTGCCGTCGAGAAACGGATGGCCGAAAAGCGTCGGTTCGACCTCGAGCGGGCGAGCTGGCACGACGCCCGGTTCGGGAACGGAACGCCGGTCGAGATCAAGTCGACCATGCACGAACACGCGGACGGCCAGCCTGGTAACTGGAAGGTCTATCGCGAGTACCACGAAAAACTCCGGCGTCACGACGGCTGGTACTGTTTTGCCGTCTACCGGCCACATGGGCGCTCGGGCTGTACGGTCCTCCGGGACAAGATGGTTCGTGCAGGAAATCTCCCGCTTCTCCGCTGGCACGGTGGCGGCGATCACCGTGGGACCGAACAGGCGAAGGTTTCGATCGACAGTGTATTCTAGGATGTTATTTAGACTATATTGACCAGGTTTTCACAAGAAGATTAGCGAGGTCTTTTGTTCTCTGGTCAATCTGGTTATACTCCCAATCATCGTACTCACAAAGTTGCTTGGTCATTCCGAATTCTGATGTTCTGTACTCTCGCTTTTTCGTCTGGAATGGATTTGCTCCTGCTCTGGCATTCTGTCTTTCCGTCAATAGTGTAATATTACCCAATCTCTGGCAATATGTATTGAACCTATCCTCATCGTGTTCTAACTTTGAGCGCCATGAGGAATATTTATCTTTACTGAAGGCTTTACGGGGCGCAATATGTTCAATTTGCACATCAGAGAACGTATGATTGTCGTCATAGCCAACACCGTTAAAATGCATTCGCTCTATCTCTAATAGAATATATTTTGTTAGCCTATTCTGTTTAAATGGTCTGGTTTTAATAGTTTCAACAAGTGCAGAATCTGTTGGTGTATCTTCTTCTATAATTGTACGTATATGTTCTAAGAGTTCTTCATCAGAACTACCAGAATTAGCTATTTTATATATCGGATCGCGGGCTTTTGAGGCAGTCATATCACTTATATTTATACGAACATTGAGAATATTAGCTAAATCAAGAGCAGATAAGATCGTATCGGGGCTGTCAAAATTCCTGATTAAGTGATACGTGGCTATTCCACCATGTGGGTTCTTGCACCGGAATTGCTTTATTTTCTGATTGATCTCCTTATTCTCACTGTGGGAAAAGCGGCGTATTGAGTAGTTATTAGCAGAAATATATGTTTCTGACTCCTCTTTCAAAAATTCTATAAAATCAGAGATCGACCAGTCGGCATCATCAAGTCTCTCTCGGACAATTTCTTGGAATATCCGGACAAATTGTTCTTTCCACATCTGAAGTGGTGTTTTGAATGGCGATAATGCCAAAATATGTGAAAGTGGTCTCCGGGCACCTGCTTGATCAACCTCTGAGAGATTATCAACTATCTCTAACCACATTCGTTTAATATATTCTGGGTTAGAAGTTTGATTCCGTGCTGCCTCTTCAAACAGGATACTCTTCACAAGATCAATTGCTGCCAGATCCTTTCCACGGTCATTCTCAGTTTGGAAAACTTGATATGCAGAGTTAATATCGGCTGTTTCTGTTCGAATAAGGCTCAAGTCTTTTAGTACAGATTGTCTTATTTCACCTAGCATTTCTTCAGTTATCGAGGTGAGGTGTTCATAATAATAGTCGTAAGCCGCGCCAACCTGTCTTTCTGCCTTTTCTGCATCTCCTTGGTATACCAATTGGTATTGTTTATCGTCCTCAGAATTGTTTAGAAGATATAACCGACGAAGGTTGTCACCATTAATATTGCTAGTAGTGAGTAGTTCAGCCAGTTGGTCTGGTATATTCTCGTACCCTGTTTTTTCTTTATAAACATCACGCATGGCACATATGAGGACAGATAGAGTCGTTAACCGCTGTTGGCCATCGATTATTGCTAATGTCTTTGTTTCACCCTTGTCTTTTTCAACTACGATAATTTGTCCTAGAAAGTGTTTGCCTTCATAATTTACTGCCGAAAGCAGATCCTTCCAAAGATCTCGAAATTCGCTTTCTTCCCATTCATAGGGTCGCTGAAAATCAGGAGTCTGAAAAATGGTGTTTTTTTCACCAAGCAGTTCCCACGCAGTTACTGGGCGTGCATCAAGTTCCAAATCCGAGTCAGCCATATCAGTACTCCATATATTCAATACCCTTATGTCTTTATACCCAATCGATATTACAATGTCCTTTTCATAAATATAGGGATATATTCAGGAGATAATATGGTCCTCTAAATATAGACCTCAATTGAACCTCCGTTTCGTGTGATTCAACTGGAGATCTGCGTGCGGAGGCGGGGCGGGGCACTGTAATTTTTTGCCTCAGTCCCCTTGGGGACACCCGCCAAGGGGGTTTTCGTGCGAAGCGCGAAACGACCCCGCCGGCGTTGCGGTGCGATCGCCGTGCTGACCCCCGTCCTCGAGCCACTGGCTACAACCAGAGTTGCAGAGGAAACGGTGGTGGACAACTTAACTTGCAGAAAAGAGCGGTACCGAGAGTGTTGCCACTACCCGGGCCGGGTCACCGATCGGCGACCGCGCCGACGAATCCAGTCTCAGTTCCGCCGCCGGGAGTCTTCCAGGTCAACTCGACGCCGCGGAGGACCGTCGGATCGTTGCCTGACTTCGACCACTTCTCGAGAGCCTCGCTGGCGATCGTCGCGACGTTCTCGAAACTGTCGGCCTTCAGCCGGGAGAGGATCGTGTCGATCCGCATTCGACGGGGCTCGCCGTTCTCGTCGAACTCGAGGTCGGCACCGTTCTTCGCGAGCCACTCCTGGAAGGGAGAGGACTCGGCGACGTGATCGGCCAGCCCCATGATGTGCTGCATCCGATCGGCGTAGCTCTCGATCGCGTACTCGGCGGACTCGACGAGTGCCCGGAGTTCCTCGCGGTACTTTCGAGCTCGGAACGATACGTCACCTTGATCTAGATCGAGGACTTCCCCGAGATCTTCGATCGCGCGGTAGATCGTCGCCGGGTGCTTCCCCAGCTGGTCGGCGAGATCGTCGACGGTCGCACCGCCGTCCGTCGCGACCGTCTCGGTCACGTCTCGAGCGGTCTCTCCCATATCACGAAGCGTCGTCATCAACAGGTGGTCCGACTTCGCCTCAAGACGCGGCGTCGGGTCTTCGTACAGTTCGACGAGGTCGTCTCGAGCGACGGCGTCGAAGTGATCGTCGGCGATGTAGACACCGCTGCCGTCGGGCCCGAGCGGGATGTCTTCCCAGTGGAGCGCGTTCAACAGCGTCTCCTCGATCTGCTCGGTCACCTCGTGGCGATCGGCCCACGCCCACGCCTCGCCGTCGTTCATCGACTTGTTGACCAAGACTTCTACCTTCGGGTGGTAGGACGGGTGATCCGTCGACACCGCGTCCGGATCTGCCAGCTGGTAGATCTCGAACTTCCGCCCGTAGGTGTGGCCGGGTAGCAGTTCGCCAGCCGACGTGGGGTTCAAGAACAGCCGGTTCTGGTGGTTGACGATCTCCTGATTGTCGATATGGAGTTCGGCTTTCACGCCCTCGAGGTCGGAGAGATAGTGCGCGACCTTCTGTAAGACACCGGCCGACGAGAGTTTTTCATCCCATTCCCGTCGAATCCGGACGTAGCGCTCGTACGCCCACATCCGGCTCGCCGGGTGCGGCTCGGCGCGGAAGTACTCGGGATGTACCCGCTCGCCGGCGTGCTCGAAGATCGCTCCGAAGAACTCCGGTAGGAGCTCGAGACCGCGGTCGGGTTCGATGTTGCTCGTGTGGAACTCGACGTCGACGCCGTCGACCTCGCCGACCTGATTCTCCCACGGGAGCTGCAACCGCTCGCCGCTCTCCCAGTGACGCATGTTCGGGAACCGCGGGCCGATGTTGTACGACGCTTTCCGTTCACCGCGGCCACGACCCTTGATATCCCACTCGTACAGGCGTTCGGCGTTGATACCGTCGGACAGCCGCGGCGCGAACCCCGACTTGCTGTAGCTCACCTCGAGGTGCCAGGGCTCGCCGTCGATCTCGGTCGTGATCTCGAGGTAGCCCTCGAAGGGCGGTCCGAGCATGATCGACGAGAGCGCGTCGTAGGGGCCGCGGCCCCAGTCGGGCCACTTCCATCGGCCGTCGATCTCGTGTGGTGTCGTCTCGACCTGGGACACCGCTACTCACCTCGCTCGCGGTTGCGTTCGAGCAAGCCGGTGAGCACCGCGACAGGATTCCACCACGTCGCACCCTGGCAGGGATAGCAGACGTGCTTGAACGACGTGCAGTCCGTCGCCTCGAGCGTCGTGGGGTCGGCCCCGGGTTGATCCATCGCCTCGAGACTGGCGCGCTTGACGCGGGTTCGTCCACAGCCCACGCAGACCGCGTCGACGGGAACCCCAAACTGACCGGCTGCCGCGCTCGCCAGTTCGCCCTCGAGGTCGCGATCGTCGGATTCGGTGTCGACGCTCACTGCGAATCACCGACCGTTACCGACGGATCGACTCCGTCCGGATCGATCACGTGCGACCACGCCAGTTTCGCGACCTCGGATTCCGACCGCGAGCCACCGACTTCGTACCACCGACCGGACAGCAGCTCGGCGACGAGCGACGCCGGCACGATCGCCCGCGCGACCTGGGGCAACCCCGGCCGCGGCAGGTAGACGACGAACAGGTACATCCCGGCCGCCTCGAGTAGTTGCTCGTGAGCGGCTCGCTTGACGTAGAACCGACCGCGAGTCGAGCGACTGCCGTTACTCGTCTCTATCTGACAGCCTTTGATCTCGACGGGAACGTCCGGTTCCACGAGAACGATCCCGTAGAACGGCAGTGAATGTCTCGCCTCGAGGACAGCGGTGGTCCGCGCATCGTGCCAGGTGGCGGTGTGATCGCTGACATACTCGAGTTCGTCGACGGTCTGGACGATCTCGCCCTCGAGGGCGTCGCCGCTGGCCTTCGGACTCTCCAGTTCTGACGCTCGAGAACTCATAGCGGACCCTCCCGCGCGTTCCGAACCGCGCGCGTACAGTCGGAACACAGCCGGCGAAGCGCGTCGACGCGGTCACCGCAGCGTTCGCACTCGGCGGCCTCGACGACGCGGCTCATCGCGAATCACTGTCCTCGCGGTCAGCACCCGGCTGTAGTGTTCGCCCGCCGTCGGCCTTTGCGACCGCTTCAGTCTCGACGAGAGACCCCATCGTCCGGCGGTCGACAGTTATGATAACATCACGATGGATCGGTCCGCGCTGGAGGAGCCGGGTCTCTTCCCGCTCGAAGGCATCGAACGACCGCATTCCCCAGCTGTTCCAGCCGAAGCAAATGACAGCGCCGCCAGGGCGAACCAACTCGTTGAAGCAGCGGAGCGCTGCGTAGACGTTCTTCGCGTGAAGTCCGTCGTATTTCGTCTCCGCCTGTTTTTGATCGAACGGCGGGTCGAAGACGACCGTATCGAACGACTGCGGCTCGAAGTGGTTAGAGATCTCCGCGACATCGAAATGAGTATCGGCATCCCGCTCGGGATTCAGGTCGTTGCGGACTATCTCGGCGACGTGATCGAGTTTTGTTCGGCCGGCGCAGGCATTCAGAACTCGCCCTTTGAGGTGATTTTCGACGAACTCCCGCGCTGGCGCGTACTCGAACGTCCATCGCGAGAGCATTCGAGCCGATCCGTCCGGATCGCGACCGCCGTTCGAGACGATATTGTCGACGTCTTCGAAGCGGTCAGTACCGCTCGAGGGAAGTCCGCCGTCGGTACAGACTTCCTGGTCTTCGAGCGCCCGGCGAATCTCGGCATCGGTCGCTTGGTGAGCCGGATGGGTGACGGGCGTCCGACTTTCGACATCGTACAGCCGACTCGCCGGGACGAACCCGCTACGCATCGGCTTCACCTCCGTGACGACCGGGGGATGTCTCCGGATCCGGGATCGACACGTCGACGCCAGCTGCAGAGCCGCGGCTCAGTCGCGCGTACGTATCGCAGTCACCACACCGATGGGCGCGATCGTCGTCATCGCCGAAAACGCGACGGAACCGGTCCGTCACGTGGGCCCCGCAGTGCCGGCACGTCGAGTGGTCGACTGACGGCCACGGTGCGACCGTCACGCCGACCACCTCGCGAGTTGAACGACAACAGAAATCGCATGCGGGCGAGAGGGGGGGTTCAACTGCTGAACGAAGTCCGCATTTTCAGAGTGGCTACCGAATCGATAATCCGTTGAATCTGAACGGTACCGTCCGTAACACGGACTTCTGGATAGAAGTCCGAAAGCGATAGTTTTCGCACGGGCACGATGGGATTTGAACCCACGACCGTCGGATTAGAAGTCCGACGCTCTTTCCGGACTGAGCTACGTGCCCTCGAGTCCGACTCCACGACGGAACGGTATAAGCGGTTGGGATTTCCGATCGCGATCGACCGTCTCTTCGGGAGGGACGGACGGACAGTTCGACTCACTCAGTACCCCAGTCCCTGGGATAGCCGTCCGGATACGGGTCGTCGAAACCGTTGCATAGAAACACCGGGGAGAGATCGTCAGTCGACTCGAGCCGCCAGTACGGTCCACCCCGTGTGACGAACACAGCGTTTATGCCCGCCTCGCCGGTACGTGTGCTCGATGCACGTCATCGGAACGGTGGGACTTCCCGGCAGCGGCAAGGGCGAGGCCGCCACCGTCGCACGCGAGGACGGACTCCCGGTGGTGACGATGGGCGATGTCGTCCGCCAGGAGACGGCTGACCGCGGGCTCGACCCCGCGAAGGATCATGGGACGGTCGCGCAGGCGCTGCGCGAGGAGGACGGCCCGGCGGCGATCGCCACGCGGTCGCTGCCGCTGCTCGAGGACCGCCTCGAGCAACACGAGACGGTACTGGTCGACGGTATCCGCTCCGGCGTCGAGGTCGACGTTTTCGAGGAGGCGTTCGGCGACGCGTTCACGCTGGTTAGTATCGAGGCTCCATTTGAACTCCGCGCCGAGCGGCTCGACGAGCGCGGTCGGGACGCGAGCGAGGGTGATGGTGGCGAGGGACTGGCGGCGCGCGACGAGCGCGAACGCGGCTTCGGGATGGATGAGGCCATGGACCGCGCGGACGTCGTCGTCGAGAATACCGACTCGCTCGAGGCCTTCCACGAGGAAATCCGGTCGATCATCCGGGCAGGAACCGACGAACGGAAACGCGCGGAAGCGGAATCGGACCCATGAGCGAAATCTACCGCATCGACGTCGAGATCACGGCACCGGTCTACGATACCGAGGTTACGAGTCGCGTACGCGACGCCGTGGCCAACGTCTTTCCCACCGCCGACATCGAGGAGGGAGTCGGTGAGATCAGGGGCGAAGCCCACGCGCTCGATCACTTCTCGGAATTGCTCCACCGCCAGGAAATCCTCGACACTGCCCGCGGCGAGTTCTTCGCCACTCGCGAGGGCGACACCTTCTCGTTTGCGCTCAAAAAGCAGGCGGCCTTCGAGGAGTACGTCAACTTCTCCGTAGGTAAACCGGACGAACTCGGCGAGATTGCCGTTCGAGTCCGCGTCGAGGACCCCAGCCTCGAGGAGTACGTCGATCATATCGCGCCGCCGACCGAAGACGGGCGGCCGGTCGACGCCTGAGAGCCCGACTCGTACCACAGCGGTTGCGGCTCTCGAATGGGACACGGTCGTGACGCGGGCGAGGAACGATATGCCTCGCGCACGTAGGGCCGTCAAATGCACGACACGATACCCGTCGCGGAGGTCATGCTCGAGGATGTCGTCACTGCTTCGCCCGACGCGATGGCGACCGAGGCGGCGACGCTGTTGTGCGACGAGGGCGTCAGTTCGGTGGTCGTCGTCCGGGACGGCGAACCGATCGGCATCGTCACCGAAGGCGATTTCGTCGCGCACCTCTGTGATCGGACGGACCTCGGCCAGCTCGAGGTACGCGAGCTCATGTCGACGCCGCTGACGACGATCGAGGCGGCCGCTTCGATCGTCGACGCAGTCGAGCTGTGTCGCACCACGGACGTCGAACACCTGCCCGTCGTCTCGAGCGACGAAGACGCGACCGAGCTGGTGGGGATCGTCACGACGATCGAACTCTCCTACTACGTGCCCCAGCTGGTCCGCCGCGCCACGGACAGGCACGAGCAGCCGCCTCGACGGCGAGTGCGAACCGACACCCTCTACGAGCGAGACGACTGGACGTTCGAGTACCGCGGTGCGGACGAGACGACCGTCTCGGTGGGCGATGTCGCCCGGTTCTCGAAGACGATCTCCGAAGCCGAGGTCGAGGCCTTCGCGGAAGTGACGGGCGACACCAACCGGGTACACCTCGACGCGGCCTACGCGGCCGAGACCCGCTTCGGGGAGCGTATCGTCCACGGCGTCCTCGCAATCGGGCTGATCAGCGCGGCCCTCGCTCGGCTCCCGGGACTGACGATCTATCTCTCACAGGAGAGTAGCTTTCGCGCCCCGCTCTCGATCGGGACGGATGCGACCGCCGTGTGCGAGATCGTCGAGGCCCTCGGCCGCTCGAAGTACCGGATCGAGACGACCGTCACCGACGGCGACGGCACCGTCGTTCTCGAGGGTGATGCGGTGGTTCTCGTTGACGACCTCCCCCCGATTGCGGCCCGCGAAGACGACGCGACGCCGGCCCAGTAAGGGGTCAGTCCGAGCAGTCCCCGACCCGGTCGAGGGCGGCTTCGGCCTCGGTCCGGTGGTCGCTCGCCGCCGGGTCCCGCTCCGCCGCAGCGGTCGCCGCATCGGCGAACGCCGCCGCCGCGTCCGCCAAATGGCCCGTCTGACACGTGGCCGTCTCGAAGTAGCCGACGAGTCCGTCGGGCGCGTCCGCCGTTCCGTTCTCGAGGCGTTGGTGCGCGTCCGAAACCGTCGATTCGGCGGTCTCGAATTCGTCCCGAGCGGCCTCGTACGCCGCCTCGTCCAGGTGGTCCCGGCCGCGGTCGAGCGCACCGTATCCCGCGTCGCCCAGCGTCGCGTCGTACGCCGCGGCCAGCGTCTCGAGTGGTGTCACGACCTCGTTGAGGGCGGTCGCTCCCTCCTCGAGATCGGCCCGCGGTACGTCGGCCAGGTCGTCCAGCCTGTCGGCGTCGATCCCCTGAATCGTCGCGTCCGCCGCGGCCAACCGCTCGGTGGCGGCGACGATGTCGGCGTGCCGATCGCCGACCGTCGTGCTCGCTTCCTCGATCCCGCGCTCCGTTTCGAGCGCCGTGGTGACGGTATCGACGTCCTTGGAAAGCCCCTCGTCGGTGACGGTCACAGTAACCGCGATCAGCCCCTCGAGAGCGTCGGCGTACGACCGCAGCGTGTCGATGTCGGCCGCACGGTCGTCCCCCAGTTCGGCCGCGGCCGTCTCGAGGTGGTCCCGACCGTCGGCGAGTCGAGCACGCGGTTCCGCGGGCTCGAACTCGACCGCGCTGGGGTCCTCGAGATCGTCGAGTTCGTCCAGCGCCAGCGCGGCGGTGTTCAGATCGCCGGCGGCGCGATCGAGCGCCCGAACGCCGGCGCGGCTGCCGGTATCGCCGTCATCGGCGTCGGCCGTGTCGTCGGTCGCGTCGCCGGACCCAGTCAGGTCGTCGAGACAACCTGCAAATCCGGTGAGAAATCCGACACTAGCGCCGGCTGCACCGGTTCGTACGAGATACTGTCGGCGGTTCATCCTACTCGAGGATGGGTCTAGAGGTGTATGAACGTACTGGCGGGGAGAACGAAAACAGAACTGACAGGTCCGATGGCAAACGAGCGACGAGATCGGGTGTGGCGGCCGCCGGAGAGTGGGTCGTGGGACGAGTGGCGACGGCGGGCCGCAGTTATCCGAACGGACCCATGCCGCCCATGCCGCCACCGCCACCGCCGCCCTGTTGCATCTGTTTCATCATGCGCTGCATCTCCTGTTCGGAGCCCATGCCCTGGAACTGCTTCATCGTGCGCTCCATCATCTTGTACTGCTGGAGCAGTTCCCGGACCTGTTCCTCGTCGGTCCCCGAACCGCGGGCGATGCGCTCGATCTGGCTCGCGCCGATCGCCTTGGGGTACTCCTTTTCCGTCTCCGTCATCGAGTCCATAATGACGGTAAAGGTCCGCATTCGCTCCTGAGTGACGTCCATCGCGTCGTCGGGGAGTTGGTCTTTGATCCCGCCGCCGAGCCCGGGGATCATGTCCATCACCTGATCGAGCGGCCCCATGTTGTTCATCGCCTCCATCTGCTTTTGCATGTCGTTCAGGGTGAACTGTCCCTGCAACATGTCCTCGGGGTCCCAGTCGTCCTCCTCGATATCGGTCTCCTCCATCGCCCGCTCGACGCGCTCGGCGAGCTGACTGAGATCGCCCATGCCGAGCAACCGCGAGATGAAGCCGTCGGGTTCGAAGCGCTCGATGTCCTGGACTTCCTCGCCGGTCCCGAGGAAGGCGATCGAGGAGTCAGTCTGGTCGACGGCGGTCAGCGCACCGCCACCTTTCGCCGTCCCGTCGAGCTTCGTGATGACGACGCCGTCGATCCCGATCGACTCGTCGAACTGCTGGGCCTGGTCTTTCGCTCCCTGCCCGATCGCGGCGTCCAAGACGAGCAGGGACGTGTCGGGCTCGACGACGCCCTCGATCTGCTCGATCTCGTCGATCAGGTCCTCCTCCAACGCGTGGCGACCCGCCGTGTCCACGATGTGAACGTCGGCGTCGCTGGTCTCTTCGAGCCCCGTCCGGGCGATCTCGACCGGATCGTCGTTGTCCGGATTCCCGTAGAAGTCGACCTCGGCGCGGCCGGCCATCTCCTCGGCCTGCTGGTAGGCACCGGGCCGGAAGGTGTCGGTCTGGATGACCGCCGGACGCAACCCCTTCGTCGAGAACCACCAGGCCATCTTCGCGGCGGATGTCGTCTTCCCCGACCCCTGCAGACCCGCCAGCAGGATCGTCTGTTCCTCGAGCGGCAGTTCGGTCGAGTCGCCGATGAGATCGACTAACTCCTCGTAGACGATCCGAAGGACGAAGTCCCGTGCCGGCGTGCCGGCAGGGGGTTCCTCCTCCAAGGCTCGCTCTTTGATGTTGTCCGACAGTTCCATCACGAGCGAGACGTCGACGTCGGCGGAGAGCAGCGATCGCTGGATCTCCTTGACGATCTCCTCGATGTCTTCCTCGCTGAGTCGCGACTTCCCGCGGAGCTTGTCCAAGGTGCCCCGCAGAGAACTCCCGAGATCGTCGAGTACCATTTGCCCACTCTACGGGGCGATGGCGTTAAAGGCTTTTTCTACTGTCCACGCCTCGTACGGAACCCCACCGGCGGCGGCCCGCTGTTCGAAACGCAGGCGTCGGGCTTCTACGAAAACCTCTACTTCAGCTACAGCAGTTACACGACGATCGGCTACGGCAACATCGGTCCCGTGGGAGCGCTCGCCCGGTTTCTCGCCGGCTCCGAGGCGTATCTCAGTACGATCCTCGCCGCCTTGCTCGTCTACGCGCTGGTCAACCGCTCCGAGCTGTGAGCGAGGCGGGCGGCGTCGATGCGTATTTGACTCGAGCGCGCCAATCCTCGCCTATGAGTTCCGACGCAGATGTCGACCCTTCGGAGTACGAGGGGCTCGAGGACGCGGACGTGACCATGCGAGTCAACGACCACGGCCTCCACATCGCCGACGACGAGGCAACCGGCGTCTCGAGTCAGGGACGGACGCCGGCGGAAGCCCTCGAGAACCTTGCGGAGGCGGTCGAGACCTACAGGGAAGCCACGTCGGACGATCCCGGCGACGACTGGCTCTAGACGCACTTCCGTCCGAACCGGGCACTCGGTTCGGGGATGCATTGGTGCACTGTCCGTCGGCTACTCGCCTTCGGACGCCGCAACCGGCCCCGTTTCGACCTCGCCGTCGTTGGCGAGCCACTCCGTGAGACTGCCCTCGTAGAAGCGGACGTCCTCGTACCCCAACGCCGTGAGCACGACGTAGGTGTGGCTGATCCGCCGCGCGGTGTTGCAGTAGAGGACGATCTCGCGGTCCGGCGTGATGCCGTGAGCGGCCAGCAGGGCCTCGAGGTCGGCCTCGGGTTTCAGCCGCCGCGTCTCGTCGTCGACGACCTCTCGCCAGTCGAACCGCACGGCACCCGGCAAACGCGCCTCCTCGAACTCCTCGAGTTCGCGCGTGTCGACGACGACGGCGTCGCGCTCGAGGGCGTCGACGACGGCGTCGTAGCCGACCAGCGGACTGTCGTCGGGCGCGAGCGGATCGGGATCGTAGTCGGTCGGCTCGAATGCGGCCGTCTCGGACGTGGTTTCGTACTCCCGGTTCCAGGCGCTGTAGTCCCCGTCGAGCAGGCGTACGTCCTCGTGGCCGTACTCGAGCGCGGTGAGCACGAACCGGGCGGCGAAGACGCCGTGGGTGTCGTCGTAGGCGACGATCGTGTCCTCGGGGCTGAGACCCGCGTTGCCGAGCAGGTCGGCGAAGGCTTCGGCACCCGGCAGAGTCCCGCGGTCGACATCGCTCTCGTCGCGGTAGCTGTCGAACGGGACGTTCACCGCACCGGGGAGATGCCCGATCCCGTCGAACTCCCAGGCGTCCCTAACGTCGACGATGCGCACGGCGGGATCGTCCAGACGCGATGCGAGCCAGTCGGGGGAAACGACGACGGAGTCGTCCATTACCCCGCCGTTCGGACCGGAGACTCGAGTACGCACCGGTTTCGGCCCGATTCGCGGCTACCGGGACGGTGGCAATGCTTGCTTGTTCTTAGTGAGGGTCCCGCCCCGTCTCGTTCGACGGATCGCCGATTCGTCGCGAACCCGTCGAATACAGTCGCTGTACGGACGGCTATTACGATCGGCTCCGAACGAGTCGGCAATTCTTTCCGGAAGGGTCGATCGGTGTCCGATTTATCCGGTTAAGAAGTTCATTTGTGTGATGCCATTGTAGGGTCGGGTATGGCAACCGACTACGCCAACGACGTACTCGTCACGGCCGACTGGGTCGCTGACCGACTCGACGACTTCCAGGACGACAATTCCGACCACCGACTGGTCGAGGTCGACGTCGACACGGAAGCCTACGAGGACGAACACGCGCCCGGCGCGATCGGGTTCAACTGGGAAACCCAACTGCAGGACCAGACCCAGCGCGACATCCTCGAGAAAGCGGACTTCGAGGACCTCCTCGGGAGCCACGGCATCAGCGAGGACGATACGGTCGTCCTCTACGGTGACAACTCCAACTGGTTCGCCGCCTACACCTACTGGCAGTTCACGTACTACGGTCACGACGAGGTCTATCTGCTCGACGGTGGCCGCGAATACTGGCTCGAGAACGAGTATCCGACCACGGACGAGGTGCCCGACTTCTCGGCGACCGAGTACGATGCCGCCGGTCCGCGCGAGAGCATCCGCGCCTACCGAGAGGACGTCGAGAACGCGATCGACCGCGGCGTCCCGCTGGTCGACGTGCGCTCGCCCGAGGAGTTCTCCGGCGAGATCCTCGCGCCCTCCGGCCTGCAAGAGACCGCCCAGCGCGGCGGCCACATCCCCGGCGCGAAGAACATCTCCTGGGCGGCCGTGACCAACGACGACGGCACGTTCAAGGACCGCGCGGAACTCGAGGAACTCTACGCCGAGGAGGGTATCACCGGCGACGAAACGACCGTCGCCTACTGCCGCATCGGCGAGCGCTCCTCGGTCGCATGGTTCGCGCTCCACGAACTGCTCGGTTACGAGGACACCGTCAACTACGACGGCTCCTGGACCGAGTGGGGCAACCTCGTCGGTGCGCCGGTCGAGACGGGCAAAGCAGACGACTAAAGCGAGAATTCGAGCAGCGCGAAGGCGGTCGAATACGCCAGCGGAGACCGGCGTGATCCGCGAGCAAGCGTAGTCGCTGGAGGGAGTCGCTTCTCCCCTGACCGAACGCTGCACCGTCTCCAAGCGAGATCGATTCTTCCGAGCGGGTCACCGGGCCGACGAGCGCTGTCAGTCCCGGACTATCGGCTCCGACCATCCGGCGGACCGACCTCGAGAGGGATCGCTCGTCCGGCTGGCTACGCCTCGTGGATGTGGTTCGAGGCGATGTCGTCCGGGCCGACGACCTCGATCTCGCCGGCGGACTCGAGGTCGGCGAGATACGAGACCGTCTCCTCGAACGCCTCCCGCGACCCGCCGGAGAGGTCGGGGTAGGTAAGCGTCGTGATCGTCCGGAAGTGGGCCGTCCAGTCGAGGAGTCGGCGCGCCTCGTCGGCGGTGGGACCGACGGTTCGAGGGGCGAGCGCGGGGTTCGACAGGTTGCCGTGACCGGCGTAGCCGCCGACAAACCCGATGTCGTGGTTCGCTTCGACGACGTTCATCGCCGTGTCGTCGTAGCGGTTGAGCGGGTACGAGAAGTACTTCGCGCCATCGTCGAACCCGTTGTCCTCGAGCCACTCGATGGCTCCCTGAATCTGGTCGCGCTGGGCCGACTCGGTCGCCTCGGAGAGGTCGGCAGCGGTCGTCCCCTGACTGCCGATCGTCCAGCCCTCGCGTTGGAGGGTCTCGAGATGACTGTGGCTGAGATAGCCGCTGCCACCGACGTAGTCGGTGGGGACGAACGCCGTCGCGGGGAAGTCGTGGTCCGAGAGCACGGGTCGCGCCCGCGTATAGACGGACTCGTCGCCCTCGAACTGGAGGAGGACTTTGCCGGTCTCCGGGCGGGAGACGAAGTGGAGGTCGTCCACCCACATCGTCACCGATCGGTCCTCGCCCGCCCAGGCGGAGATCTTGACGTGTTTGATCGAACTCAGGTCCGGTTCGCCGTGGGTGTCCGTCACCGCGAGGTCGTGGTGGGCGAGGGGGAGTCCGGGCCTGAGGTCACACTGGAGGAGCAACCGATTCCCGTCGGTGTCGCTGAGTTGGACGACCGGATCGATGTCGTCCTCGGTGGCAAAGGCCAGCGCGGGAAACTCCGTCGAGAGGTCCCGCGGCGAGTCGAATCGGCGTTTGATCATTACTCGCTGCTGGGACCGGTCGGCCGTCATGCGTCCGGACTGGTCGCCGGCGTACGCTCGCTGCGTGTCCAGTTCCAGCGCCCCGTCCATCACTTCCCACATCGAGAGATCGTCGAACTGGTCGAACGACCCAGGGTTCTCGTCGATCGTGTCGGACGAGTCCTCGGAGTCGTCGCCGTCTGTTTCGTTCGACTCGTCGGCGGAATCCGAATCGCTCAGGGCAGAACAGCCACCGAGCGTCGCTGCAGCGGCCGTTACCAGATACGCTCGTCGTTTCATTCCGCTCGAGGACAGTTCGAGTAGGGTAATTGTTATGCTGCTGTTGGCGGTGGACGGTCGAACGGTAACTGGTGCATATCGACCGACACAGCGAGTCCAGGGAGCGTCCCCAGCGAGCGCCGTCACGATAAGCATAACTCGAGTCCGCTCGAAGGATCCCTATGACCGATCCGGACGCGTTCGTCGACACCGTCAGCGAAGACAACCAGACCGCACTCTCGCGACTCGGCTCCTCGAAGTCGCTGTACGCCGACACCGGCGGCGAGATCGAGACGGAGCCGGTCCTTGAAGCCACCGCCGACGCCGAGTACGCCGCCTGGCAGACGTTCCGCGAGTGGGCCGACGACGAGACGGACGACGACGCACGCGCGGCCTTCGAAACGACGGCCGCGGAGGAACAGGACCACTACGAGACCGTCGACGGCGAACTCGCGGACGACGGCTACGAGCCCGGCGACGTGCCCGCGCTCCACGAGTACCTGCGCGACCAGACGGACACCGTCTCCCGCGCCGGCGCACTCGTCGGTCGCATCCTCGCAAGCCAGCGCTCGAAGGACCAGGTGGTCGGCTACTTCGTCGGCGACGCCGACCCCCAGACGGCGAGCCTGTTCCGCGGCTTCGGCGAGGACCTGGACGACCAACTCGAGCGCGCGACGGCCCTCCTCGAGACGGTCTGTGAGAGCGACGCGGACTGGGACCGCGCCAAGGAAGCCGCCACGGGCTCGATCCAGACCGCCTACGACGAGTACGTCGAGACGCTCGAGGGGATGGGCGCGAATCCGAAGCCCGTCTGTTAGGGACGATCAGCGGTCCGTCCGAGGGCACGGACACGACCGTCTGCCAGTCGGGTTCGTGTGCCGGCGAGGTCTCCGGGTCGAGCGGTCGAGACGGGTGGCTGCGCTCCGCGGCAGCCACGACGCGACAAAAAGCGACCGTCTCAGCGGTCTCAGACGCCCTCGAGCGTCGATCGGAACTCGGTGATCGCCTCGAGCGCGTCGTCGATGTCGTCCGCGACATCGCCGCCCTCGTCGCCCGCGATATCCTTCAGGATGTGCTCGTGGCGCGCGAGTTGGCCGTGATCGGGACCGTGCTCGGCCGTAGCGTAGTCCTCGAACTTGGCCGCCTGGTTCCGAAGCCGTTCTCGTGTCTCGTCGTCGGATGCGGCCGTCGCCGCCGCTTCGATCGACTCGGCCGCGCTCTCGAGTTCGGTGCGAGCCATAGCCGACGTTTCTCCCGGTGGGTACTAAAACGGTGACAGTACGTTCCGGATCGCTGGACGTACCGTCCGGCTAACAAGTGGCCGGGGCCGCGGCGTTAGCGGAGCCGTTCGATTCGGTCCCCGATGGCGAGGTCGGCGACGACATCGCCGGTGAGACCGTAGACGGCGTCGCGGAAGGCCGTCTGGTAGCTCCCCGGTCCCGAATGCTCCATCTCGGCCGCGCGCTCGCCCGCGATTCCGAACGCGAGCGTGCCGTGAACGGCGGCCTCACGGGGGTCCTCGAGCGCGCCGGCGAAGGTTCCAATGGTCGCGGCGAGCATGCAGCCCGTGCCGACGACCTCGCCGAGCATCTCGTGGCCGGCAGTGAGCCGAACCGCGCCGTCGGCGTCGGCAACGACATCCGCGACGCCCGAGGCGACGACGGTCGCGCCGGTCGACTCGGCGACGGAGCGGGCCGTCTCCTCGATCTCCGCGTAGTCGCCGATTGATTCGACGCCTTTCACGTCGGCCTCGACGCCGGCGAGAGCACTGATCTCGCCGTAGTTGCCCTTGATCGCGGCGAACTCGACCTCCGAGAGGAGGCTCTCGGCGACCGCGTCGCGCGAGGGCGTCGAACCCACACCGACGGGATCGAGGACGACCGGAATTCCGCGTTCGTTGGCCGTCCGACCGGCCTCGTGCATGGCCTCGACGCGGCCATCGGGTACCTGGCCGATGTTGAGCACGACCGCACGCGCGGCCGCGGCCATCTCGCCGGCATCACCGAAGGAGTCGGCCATCACCGGCAGCCCGCCCCAGTGAAGGGTCAGGTTCGCCACGTCGTTGATCGTCACCGTGTTCGTCAGGTGCTGGACGAGCGGCTCCGTCTCTCGAACCGCCCGAATCGAATCCGCGAGGTCGTCGGCGGCGATGTCGGTACCGTTCATTTGCTGCGTCCTCCGTGGCCGACTTCCTTCGGCGTTTCGACGGCGGCGGCGAGCGTCTCGGTCGCCGCCTGCGGGTCCGGGGCTGTCGTAATCGCACTGATCACCGCCACACCGGTTGCCCCCGCCTCGACGACCGGAGCCGCGTTGGCAGGCGTGATGCCGCCGATACCGACGACGGGAATCGAGACCGCGTCGGCGATGTCGGCGATCCGTTGCGGGCCGATCCCGTCCGTGTCCGCATCGACGTCCTTCGACGAGGTGCCGTAGACCGCGCCGACGCCGAGATAGTCCGCCCCCGCGGCGGCCGCTTCCCGAGCCTCGGCGACCGTCGACGTCGAGCAGCCGACGATCGCATCCGTGCCGAGCAGGTCGCGGGCGACCGCGACCGACAGGTCCGACTGCCCGACGTGGACGCCATCGGCATCGATCGCCCGCGCGATGTCGACGCGGTCGTTGACGATCAGATCGACATCGGCTGCGGCCGTCACCTCGCGTACCTCGAGCCCGGTCTCGTACCGCGATCGTGCACTCGTTCCCTTCTCGCGCAGTTGCACGGCGTCGACGCCGCCGTCGATGGCCGCGCGGACGATGTCGGGCGTCGACCGATCGCCGGACAGCGACGCCTGCGTGACGAGGTACGTCCGCCAGTTCGAGGGATTCACGGATGATACCAATCGGTAGTCGCACTAAGCGGCTTCGATCGACGGAGCGTCAGCGGATCGTCTCACCGCCTCGGTAGTGAACGCAACGGCCGAGATTCTTGGTCCGCCGGGCGATAACGAAGGTATGGCGTTCGATCCCGACCGTGCCACGACAGTCACGTTCGACTCCTACAGCACGCTCGTCGACGTCGATGCGACCGTAGCCGCACTGGCGGACCACGCCGATATCAGGGACCCGGACCCCGTCTCCCGGACCTGGCGCGAGCGGTCGATGCAGTACACGCTCGTCGCGAACCACCTCGAGTCCTACGAGACGTTCTACGAGATCAACCGCGACGCGCTCGCCGCCGCCCTCGCGGCTCACGGGATCGACCTCCCCGCCGACGAGCGCGAGGACATCCTCGAGGTCTATCACGAACTCGAGGTCTTCGACGACGTCCGGGAGAGCGTCGAGCGGTTACACGAGGCCGGCTACGACACGTACGTCCTCTCGAACGGCACTCCCGAGATGCTCGAGTCGATGGTCGACCACGCCGGCATCGGCGACCTCCTCGTCGATACCATCAGCGCGGACGAACTCGAGACGTTCAAACCCGATGTGGAACTCTACCGCCACGCCGCCGGGCGGACGGGGACGCCGCTCGACGAACTCGTCCACGTCTCGGCGCTGTGGTTCGACGTGCAGGGCGCGATCCACGCGGGAATGCAGGGCGTCTGGCTCGACCGGAAGGGAACCCCCTGGGAACCCTTCGGCGACGAACCGGATCTGATCGCCGAGGGGCTCGCGGCGGTGGCGGATCGACTGGAGGGCTGATCGGCCGACGGCTCGAGTCAGGACAACTCGAGCGAGTCCTCGCCCGTTCGGACGAGGGTATCCCAGTCGTCGTCCTCACGAACTGCCGGGAACGGACGCGGCCGTTCGGGCGGCTCCGTTTTCTCGGCGAGCGGTCGCCGCCACCAGGCCACGTCCTGCCACTCGGCTTGCGTGTAGCCGATCGCCGGAAAGTCGACCAGGCGCTCGAACCCCAGCCGCTCGTGGAACCGTTCGGTTTCGGGGTTCGGGACCGTCGTCACGGCGTAGGCGTCACGAATACCCTGTCGCTCGAGGACGGCGAACAGCGACTCGTAGAGCGCCCGTCCGACGCCGGACCCGCGGGCCGGGTCGGCGACGTAGACCGAGAGCTCGACGACCCACTCGTAGGCGCGCCGTTTGCGCAGCGGCCCCGCGTAGGCGTACCCGACGACATCGCCGTCGATCTCACAGACGAGCCACGGATGGCGCTCGAGGGTCGACGCGATCCGGTCGGCGACCTCGGCCTCGGTGGGGACGGTCTCCTCGAAAGTAACCGCCGTCGATTCACAGAAGGGAGCGTAGATATCGCGAACGGCGGCCGCATCCGCGGGAGTCGCGGCTCGAATTCGAGCGTCGGCTGTCATCAGTCCTCATTGCCATGGGATCGAAATAAGTCCGCTGAAGACGCTCGAGCGAGCCGTCGTGGACCCCTCGAGCGACTACAGTGCCGGGATTCGAACCGGTCGCGGCACTCGAACTGATGCCAGCGCTCCAGTACCGGTGACTTTGCAGCAGTAGCCGACGACGACCGAGAACGAGCGCTGCCGCTGCCGGATTTGGAGATACAAGGAGGACAGCGTCCCGTCATAGCTCTACCTTGTGACCAGAAGCACTTAAACAACGACCGATGATCGCCTCGAGCGCCCGTGACAGACACAACTGCCACGGATGCGAGGCAGAAGCGGTTTAGTGAATGTGTAAAGAGAGCGTTCAATACGGAACACGATGTCCATCGAAAACGACCCCTCCCTGCTCGCGCCTTCGGACGTCGGCAGAAATCCGTGATTCCGGACTGCCAATCAGCACGCTTTGCGTTCTGATGACGCTCGCTGAGGACGGGGGAGTAGCGCCACAATTCAGCTAACCAGGCACTTCGATCGGAGTTGTGCCGTCAAAACGAAGTCCAATGCGAACGGCCGCATCTGGGCCGAGCAATCGGATCACCGGATTCTCTGCGTGACCGTGTCCTCTCCCAGCACTTCCCTCGAGGAAACAGTAGACCGACCGCAAATCACTGACGAGGCCGAACTCGGACTCGAGTCCGAGCCGCTCAGTGACCGTAGTCGTGGGGGTTCAGCTCGGTGCCGTAATTCTCGGCGTGGTCCGTGTACTCGATGAACCGCGGCGCGTCGGGATCGAAGGGCCGTTCTAAGCTCTCGAAAGCCTTCTTCTTGTCCCAGCCCTGGAGTTTGCCGACCGCGGATTTGTCCTCTAAGTCGTGGTAGTCGAGGGTCGGCTCGGTCAGCTCCCAGGCCTTCATGCCCTGCTCGGTGCGGATGATGACGCTCGAGTAGTCGTCGCTCGAGCCGACGGAGCCGACGGTGATGTCCGAACAGAAGCCGGTGAAGTCGGCGCACTCGTCACAGCCCTTGAGGGCGGCGTCGTGGAAGTTCTCGATGTCTTCCTCGACGATCATCTCGCCGTCGTGGTCGTAGACCATCATCTTGCCGTCGAGGACGTCCATCTTGCCGATCTCCGACGGCGAGATACCGCGTTGCGCCTCCAACTGCTCGCCCATGAGGCTGTGGTAGTTGAAGTTCTTCGTACACATCAGCGCGATCGTGTAGTCGACCGCGCGGATGCCCTCGTTTTGGGCCTGATAATCCCACTCGAAGTCCTGCAGGGCGCGGATGCCCTCGATCTCACAGGGCGTGCCGACGATCGCGATGCTGAGATCGTCCCAGGACTTGTCCGGGAGCTTGTGTTCCCAGCGCTCGAGGTCGAGGTTGCCAAGCGCCATCGTCTGGTTATAGACGGTGCCGGCGTTCGCGATGAGTTCCTCGGTCGTCGTCGCGAGATAGCTCTCGGCCTTCCAGGCCTCCTCGTCGCTTTCGGTGGCGACGAGCGCGCCGTCGATCTCGCCCGCCTCGAGCAGCGTCGCGAGGACACCGGTGACGACGCCGCCGTCCTGAGCTCCGTCGGTCCAGTCGTCCTCGACCGTCGCGGAGAACTCCGTGATCGGGTCGCCGGCACCCGTGACGTTGTCCTCGCCGCCGGTGATCTTCCACTGGCGCTCGTAGCGCATGCCGCCGCGGGGGCAGAAGTCCCAACACAGCGAACAGCCCGTACACATCTTGACCAGTTCCGGGTGGCCGTCGTCGCCGATGCCGATCGAGTCCGACGGGCAGGCGGCGACACAGGTCCCACACTGGATACAGCGACCCTCGTCGATGACCGCCTCGTCCAGTTCCATGAACCAGGTCTTCTCGTCGGGCGTTTCGATGTCGTTCATTCGCGACCGGATCGCGTACTCCGGCGTCTCCAGATCGACGCCCTCGGGAACCCCGACGCGCGTATCGGGTGCGTCGTCGTAGACGTCCTGGCTGACGCCCTCGGCGGGCTCGGTGAACTCGAGGTCGCCGAGATCGCCCATCTCGTCGACGTTGGCCGCGCCGGCTCCGTCCGTGGCGACGCGTTTATCGCCGGTCGATTCGGCCGCCGGTTCAGCGGTCTTCTCGCCGCAGGTGCAGGTGTCGGGCGAGCAACTGTCGCCCGCCGCGTTCGCGCCGCCGTCGGTCGCGATGGCACTCGCTCGAGCGTGGTCGGTGTTCGCCCGGGATCGGGACGCGCTACCCTCGGCGTCGGGGACGACGACAGCGTCGTCATCGTCGTCCGAGGCCGGAACGTGGGGGAATCGGCGGTCGTCCTCGCCGCTCGCTCGATCCGAGGACTCACTACGTTCGTCCTCGCCCTCAGTCCCCATGGGCAACACCCCGTGCGACCGGCGCGTCGGCCCCTTGCATGATCGTCCGGAGTTGCTCGTTGTCGACGCCCCGACACCACTCGTAGAACGTCTCGCCCTCGTCGCGGTCGGCGGAGTAGGCCTCGAACAGTTGCTCTAAGGCCGGGATCACGGCGTCGGCGGGGACGGCGCTCTCGACCCAGTCGAGGAACTCGTTGTCGGCACCGAGCGAGCCGCCGAGGCCGAAGTCCATTCCCTCGACGATGTCGTCCTCGTCCTCGAGTTTGACGGTCTCGCCCCGGAAGCCGATGTCGGCGATCTGTGGCTGGGCACACGACGCGGAACAGCCGGACATGTGCATCCGTATGGCCTCGATATCGTCGGGCACGTCGATGCGGTCGTCGAGTTCGCGAGCCCAGCGCTTGGTCCGCTTTTTCGTCTCGATGATGGCGTAGTTACAGAACTCGTTACCCGTACAGCCGACCGCGCCCCGCGAGAACGGCCCGGGATCGGGGCTGTACTCCTGTGCGAACGGTTCCGCCAGCAGGTCGTCGACGTTCTCGTCGGGGATGTGGGTGATGAGGAAGTTCTGGTCGGTTGCGAGGCGAACGGAGGCGTCCTCGGTGCCGTACTTCTCGGCGGCGCGGGCGGCTGCGGCGAACTCGTCGCCGCCCATGCGGCCGGCGATGACGTTGAAGCCGACGTAGTTGAGTCCGTCCTGTTTCTGTTCGTGGACGCCGACGTGGTCGCCCTGGTAGCCGACGGTCAGGTTCTGGCCGCCGGTCGGCAGGTCGACCGTACAGCGGTCACGAACGGCTTCCTCGAACGTCTCGGCCCCCAACTGCTCGACGAGATACCGCATGCGACAGACGCCGCGGTTGTTGCGGTCGCCGAGTTCTTTGAACGTCTGGGCGACGGCGCGGCAGAACTCGACGGCGTCCTCGGGCTTGATGAAGACATCGAGTTCCGATCCCATCCGCGGGCCGTCGGAGAGACCGCCACCGACGCGGGCGTGGAAGCCGTAGAGCTGCTGGCCATCGTCGGACGAGTCCGACGAGCCTCCGGCTTCGCCGGAGACATCGATCTCCTTTTTCGCGGGAACGAGCCCGACGTCGTTGATCTGGGACTGGGCACAGTCGTGGGCGCAGCCGGTGATCGTGATCTTGAACTTCCGGGGGAGGTTGGCGTACTCGCGGTTCTCGGTGAAGAAGTCCGAGACGGCCTCGATAACCGGTTGGGCGTTGAAACACTCGTGATCGTCGAGGCCGGCAGCGGGACATCCGAGGACGTTCCGGGCGGAGTCACCGCAGCCCTGGACCGTCGTCAGGCCGACCTCGTCGTACCGGTCCCACATCTCGGGCACGTCCTCGACGCGAATCCAGTGTTTCTGGATGTCCTGTCGGGTCGTGATGTCGAGGTAGGCGTCGCCCCAGAGGTCGTTCTGTTCCTCGCCGCCGTACTCCTCGGGGGCGACCGCGAGGTCGTCAGTGACCTCGCCGATGACTTCGGCCTGTTCCGGCGTGAGCTTCCCGCCGGGAACCTTGGTCCGGATCATGAAGTAGCCCTCCTGCTTCTGGGCGTACATGCCGGCCCACTTCAGGCGCTCCCACTCGCCGCCGCCGGCGCGCGCTTCGATCTCCTCGAAGGAGAGTGCCGCGTCGGCGTAGTCGTAGACATCGTCGACGACATCCAGCGGGTGTTTCTCCTGTTTGTGTTGTTCGACTGTATTCACGCGAACCACCTCGTCGTTCGTCCGGCGACAGAAGTACCGACGCGTCCCGCAGCACGGGCGTTCGTTTGGCAGACCATCGTTTAGCGGGTAATACCACCCCACGACTATACACCCGCGTAACTCGGCGAATCATGACGTGGATCGCTTTCACCGGCAAGTGTTGCACCCTCGGACGACCGCCGTCGACGGTACCGAACGGAAACCGACGACAGCGCGCCACAACGCGCCAGCCGGCATCGCTCCCAGCACGGACGCGTCGGTGATAGCGGCAATCGTCCCCGGTACCGTGTAACCCGTCATATGTCCCCAATCGGCCGGTGATCCCACACGGGCAGCCACCCCACGAGCGCGTCCCGACCGGCAGTCTACTTGATGACCGGTCAGTCGACGCAGGCGACGAGCGTTCCGTGAGTCCGCGGGTCGGGATCGAACGACAACTCCTCGGCGACGCCGTTGTACCGCGCCCGGAGCAGGATGCGTTCATCGAGATAGTACACGACGCGGACATCCCACTCGGTGCGTTGGTCCGCGAACGACTGGCGCGTCCCCTTCGTCAGGTTGTAGCGAATCGCCACCAAAACGGCATCCCCGGTTCCGGCCGGATCGATCGGTGCTATCCGGTACGCCGTCCGGTGAAGCGTGACGGTCCGTGCCAGCGACCCGTACCGGGCGAGAAACGCGTTCCGTCGATACGCCCGCTCGAACTCGGTAACGTACCGGCTCACACCGTACACCGCCGACGATCGCGAGCCGGCTGCCGGACTGCGGTCCCCGCCGGCGTTCGCCTCCGACGGCGGTGCTGGATACGGCAGCGACTCGAGTGTGTCCGCACTATCGGTCCGGTCGGGCTCGGGGCGCTCGACATCGCTGCAGTCGTACCGATCCGCGGGAACGATGCCGGACTCGAGCGATGGGGCGGTCACGCCGCTCGGGTCGGACTCGAACCCACCCGTGGCGACCGCCGCGGTCGTCGCGATCGACGCGAGAACCGTTCGTCGAGAGGGAGGGCGGCTCATACACCAACGTCTCAAACTGATACTAAGTGTCTTCTGAAATGCCAACACACTAACCAGATGGCGATCGCACGACGAGACGCTTACGCGTCGTCGTCGGCGAGCAGGCGATCGACCATCTCGTCGGGGTCGAACCGCTCCAGATCGTCGTAACCCTGACCGACCCCGAGGAACAGGATCGGCTTGCCGGTCACGTGAGCGATCGAAATCGCCGCGCCGCCGTTGGAGTCGGCATCGGCTTTCGTCAGGATCGCGCCGTCGATCTCGGCGGCCTCGTTGAACTCGCGGGCGCGGTTGACCGCGTCCTGACCGGCGACGGCCTCGTCGACGAACAGCGTCATGTCCGGATCGACGACACGGCCGATCTTCTCGAGTTGGTCCATCAGACCCTCGTCGGTGTGGAGCCGACCCGCCGTATCGCCCAGGACGACGTCGATGTCGTTTGCCTCGGCGTACTCGACGGCGTCGTACAGCACCGCCGCGGGATCGCCGCCCTGTTCGTGGCTGATACACTTCGTGTCCAGCGCGTCGGCGTGTTCCTGGATCTGCTCGTTAGCCCCGGCGCGGTAGGTATCGCCGTTTGCCATCACGGACGAATAGCCGCGCTCCTCGAAATAGCGGCTCAGTTTGGCGATCGAGGTGGTCTTCCCGACGCCGTTGACGCCGGTGAAGATGATGGTGATCGGCTTGTCCGCGGCGGCGATGCGCTCGTCGAAGTCGAACTGACCGACGCTGATCACGTCGTAGATGGCGTTGTACAACGCCTCCTCGACGACCTCGCCGGTCGAGGTGGTGAAGGTACGGGTCTCGCCGACCAGTTCGTCGCGGATGTTGTCGAGGATTTCCTCTGCGACGCCCATCTCGACGTCGCTCGAGAGTAGGGCCATCTCGAGTTCGTGTAGCGGGCCCTCGAGATCCTCCTCCTCGATGACGAACTTCCCCTTGACGAGGGATTTGGCCTTCGTCCCGAACCCCGTCGCGTTGCCATCGGCATCGGCGTCGTCGTCTCCGGTCTCGGTGTCTTCGCTGGTTGGCTCGGCCTCGTCGGGAGCCGTGGCGGCCTCACCGGCCGCCGCAGCGTCCGGGTTTTCGTCGACGGCCGCCGTCTCGGTCGGCTCCGCGTCAGGCGTCGCTTCAGCGGTCTGCTCCTCGTCGGGAGCCGCCTCCTCCGACGCCGGTTCGGCGTCTGACGACCCCGTAAAGAGAGATCTGGCTCGGGCTCCGAGTCCCGTCCGGCCGCCGTCGTCGGCGTCGTCCGATTCGTCCTCCTCAAGGGGCGGCTCCGCCTCGGACGTCGCCGTCTCGGCCGGCGCTTCGCCGGGAGCGGCCTCGTCCACCTCCGGCTCGGGATCGGCGGACTCGGGCGAATCGGGCTCGGATTCGGTCGCCGACTCCCGGTCGACGGCGTCCCGTTCCGGTTCCGGTTCCGGTTCCGAATCCGGCTCCACCGCAGCGGCCGCCGGCTCGGCGGCCGCCGGTTCGGTGGTCGTATCGGTCGCTTCCGCGTCCGTCGACACCGAGTCGTTCGCCTCGGTTTCTTCGTCCTCGTGTTCGTCTTCGTCGACCGCCTCGACGTTCTCTTCGGCGGCCTCTTCGGCGTCTTTCCGGAAGCTACCGAGCTTATCCTTCAAATTATCGAACATGGATACTGGGAGTCCCTACGCCGCGTTATTCGTCGGGCTGCCCCTGGCCCATGCCCTGCATCTGCTGTTGCATCGCCTGCTGTTGGAGCTGCTGGGCCTGCTGTTCGAGTTCGTCGCTCTCGGTCTCGAGTTCCGCGATCTCCGCGTTGAGTTCGTCGATCTGGTCGTCGAGGTGCTCTTTCTTGTTCTCGAGGGCGTCGACGGCGTCGTCCTCCTCGAACTCCGCGGCGTAGTCGGCCCCGAGGTCGACGATCACTTCGTCGATGTTCTCGATGGTCGTGCGCAGGTAGGCACCGCCGCCAAGCGGCATCTGCACCGTCGATCCCGTCTCGAGGGTGTCGAGGGCCTCGATTGCCTCGTCGACCTCGGTTTTCTCCTGCTGGACGGCCTCGACGTTCGTCCGGAGGGTCTCGATCTGTTCTTCGATCTCCTGCAGTTCCTGGGACAGTTGCTGAAGTTGCTGCTGACTCATTGCTGGGCTACCTCCTCGAGTTCGATTTCGCTACGTTTCAGCCCGTGCTGGCTTCCGAGTTGGGTGTAGGTGTGTTCGCGAGCGACGTTCTCGTTCTCGGCGTCGATGGTCGTCTCGAACTCCGCGAAGCCGTCGCGGCTCTTGAACCGACCACTGACCGTAAATTGACTCATACCCACTCCTCCGGCAGGCAGTCGGAAGAATCTTCCCTTCCCTTTCGAGCGGTCGCAACCGCCGACGACGGCAACGAGAGTGGCCAGCGCGCGTCGATCTCCCGACGAGCGGAGGGTCAACGATTTTAACCCGCGGGGCTGAAGCCGCTGGCATGAGCGATCTCGACGCCGACGAGTTATTGCCCAGCGAGCGAATGCGAACACAGGCCCTCGAAGGGGAGGTTACCCAGATCCATCGCGGCCACCGGTACGCCGACGAAGGGGACACGTTCGCGATCGACGGGACGACATTCGAGGTAACCGCCATCCGCGACCGAACGCTCGGGGCACTGACCGACGAGGACGCACGGGCCGAAGGGATGGACGACCTCGAGGGGTACCGGCGGCTGCTCGAGCGCGTCCACGAGGACTTCGAGTGGGACGACGACAGCGACGTCGTGTTACATCGGTTCGAGCGGCGGTGAGAGGCTCCCGCTCGGGTCTCGAGTGCGAGAGCGACTGCGCTCGTCGCACGCAACCGAAGGCGGTCACAGCGGACGGGCGAGACTGGGAGGACACAATCGTCCGCGGAGTGGCGGCTCGAAAGCGGCGATCGAGGCCGCGCTGTCGGCGATGAAGGGCACGTCCTGCCGGAGCAGGTGTAGACGAGTCGGTCTCGAGTACAGAGCGCCGCCGGTCGGAGAGGCCGTCCGAGACGGCCCGCGCGAGCCGCGTTGCGCGAACGGCGTCGGTCGCGGCGGCTCGAGGAGAAACGGAGGACTGAGAAACGGGTCGCGGCTCGCCGTCAATCCAGATAGCCTAGCGCGTCCTCGATCCGGCCCAGTTCCGGCCCGGTGGTGTCCTCGCCGACGACGTAACCGGACTCGTTGGCGATCAGACCGGAGCCGACCAGCGGCGCGCCGTAGTTGACGGTGCCGACATCGGCTCGAACGTCGAGGGCATCCTCGAGAACGTCGAGTTCCGCGTCGGTCGCTTTGGGATGACAGAGCACCCCGGTGTTGGTCGCGACCGCGGCGGTACCGACGGTCCGGACACCCGCGAGGTCGCCGCGCTCGACGGGAACCTCGAGGGTGTCCGCGACGATTTGCACCGCCTCGCGGGGCAGGTCCGGATGAACGTAGGCCCCGTAATCGTTCGCCAGCACGACGTTGCCGGCGGCGTTGATGCTGCCCGGCAGTTCGGCAACGGGGACGTCGACCGCTGCCTCGAGTCGGTCGCGTTCGTACTCGAGAACGCGAGCGCTGACGAGCAGGCCGTTCTCGTTACCGGTCGCTAGCGCGCCGACCGTCGAGGAGCCGCCGACGGTCGTCTGAATGACGGGTACCTCGAGTTCGTCTGTCAGGTCGGCAGCAACGTCGTCGTCGACGTCGTGGCGAACGAGGACGCACGAGTCGGTCGCACGGGCGAAGACGCCGACGTAGGCCGACCCGGCGAATGCGAGGCGTTGCAAGTTTAGTCGGCGACCTCGGCTTCGACGACGGCCTCACCCTCTTCGTCGAATCGGGCTGCGCGAACGCGCAGCTTTCGCGGCGGGTTCGAACGGCCGTTCGACCAGACTTCCTCGTTGATCGAGGGGTCCAGACGGATTGCATCCTCGTCGACCGCGAAGTGTTTCGCGAGGTGTTCGCGGACCAGTCGCATCGCGTAGTCGGCGGCCTCGTGGTTGGCTCCCTTCTTGACGTCTCGCAGCGGAACGGTGACGACGCGTTCCTCGAAATCACTTGCACTCATCGTTATTCGTCGGTGTCGTTACGCCGCCAGTTGCGTCGCTTCGGGTTCCGCTGGACGTCCATGTCCGTCTTCATCATAACCCAGGCCGGCACGCGGCTGTTCTGGTTCTCGAGTTTGGCAAGTCGCTTCTTCTTGCCCTTCGATTTCTTACCCATAGTAGCCGGACGTAGCCTACGCTGGCATAAAATCTTGTCCATCTTGCAGGGCATCGCCGGCCACGGCCGCCGGCCGCCTCCGACTGGTGACACCGCCACGGACGACCGCAGGGCCGACATCGCTCCGCCGAACGACGGGGCTTAGCCCTCGAACTGTCGCTCGAGATGGCGTACCACACCCTCACACGTCGCCGCGCTGAGCGCGGTCGTGTAGGTCCAGTTCTCGATGCCGTCGATGCCGTCGTGGCGGGAGAACCGGCTTCGATCGCAGCAGCCGGTGCCGTGAAACCGGGTCCCGCCGCCGATCCGGTCGGGACCGGCGTAGGCGGTCGCGATTGGGGAAATCTCGAGCGTCTCCGCGTCCGTTCGCACGGCGGTCCCGAGTTCGTGATCGCAGTGCGCATCGCCGATCGACGCGACGATATCGTCCGGGAGAAACGTGTGGATCGCCTCGTGGATCGCCATATTCCGGGTTACCGGCCGCGAATCCCATCGCTCAGTCGCGCCGACGTTGACGACCGCCTGTGCGTCACCGGTGTTGCTGCCGTCGGCCTCGCCGGTAATCGAATGCGGTGCCAGCGCCCCGCCGTAGCCGATGCGATAATTCAGCGGCGACCACTCGAGGAGGACGTGACAGCATCGTCCGGTGAGTGCGTTTCGGGTCCGTATGCGGTCGCGAAACCGCTCGAGAAGGCACCGCAGCGACGGGAGCACGGCGTCGATCGAGAGGGGCATCGATGATTGCGAGAATCGGATCGGAGCGCCGCGCTCGACGCGTATTTCGATGTTCTCGAGCCGGGAGCGGTCGCGGGCGTAGGCGCGGACCTGATCGAACGCCCCCTCGATGGCCGAAAGCGCGTCTCGGAGTGGCGTCGGCCAGTCGCGACGCAGGTCGTCGATTCCGTACCACGCCCGGGCGGGGAAGGGGACGCGACCGGGATAGACGCGAACGCGAACGAGTCCGTCGCGGCTGCGATCGGCCGCCATCGTGGTCCTCGATGGATCGGTCGAGGCAGTCAGAGCCGCGCCGCCGAGTGCGAGGAGTGCCTCGCGGCGGGTAACGTGCCACGGGCTGCGCGAACCGCCCGACGAGCGTTCGTCGAGTCCGGGTCCCATCGTCCCGCGGTCGGTATGCGAGACCGGTCCTTGAGACCACCGTCCGTAGTGTCCGACTACAGCCGGCCGAGATGCGATACGCTCCGACTACGGGGACAGCCGCGGTCCCGGACCGGGATCCCAGCGGCGGCCGCTCGCCACTGCACAGTTCCGGGCGGCTCGAGGCTCACCCGAGCGGGAACGACTCGACGGTCGAGTAGACCGGTCCCGCGTCCGTGAGCGTGCTCTCCGTCAGGCGGATTTCGTCGACGCGAGCCTCGCCGATCGTCGGCTCGCGTTCCCGGACGAGGTCCTGTACACGGTCCTTTCCGCCGGCATGTTGCATCCGCGCGAGCGTGACGTGGGGCGTGAACTCGTGGTCTTCGGGATCGAACCCCATCGCCGTCGTTCGGTCCTCGATAGCCTCGTGAAGCCGTGTGAGTTCCTCGCCGCCCGCTTCGACGCCCAGCCAGACGACGCTGATGTAGTCGAGACTCGGGAAGACCCCCAACCCGCCGTAGCGCACCGTGAAGGGATCGACATCGGCGTCGTCGACCGCAGCGGATAGCGCCCGCTCGAGGGCAGGTAGTCGGTCCTCGTCGGTCTCGCCGAGGAACTTCATCGTGAGATGGGCTTGCTCGGGACCGGTGAAATCGAGCCCGCTGGCGTCGGCGAACTCGTCTTGCAGGTCGGCGACCGGGTCGGCGAGA
This sequence comes from Natrinema pallidum, assembly GCF_005890195.1. Lineage (NCBI taxonomy): Archaea > Methanobacteriati > Methanobacteriota > Halobacteria > Halobacteriales > Natrialbaceae > Natrinema > Natrinema pallidum. The sequence goes on from NZ_CP040637.1 coordinate 3,367,807, forward strand.
TCGTCAGGGAGGTCGACGCTGACGAACAGTCGCATAGCCGAACCGTCGCGGGCGGCGCACTCAATACTGACGGCGACGGGGTCGTGACGACCGCGACCGCGCTCGAGGGGTTCGTGGTTAGGGACGCCCGTTATCCGGATCGGACGCCGAGGACCGCCAATGACCGACGTAGCCGTACTCGGTGGTGGTATCGGCGGTCTCACCGCAGCCCACGAACTCGCCGAGCGCGGGCTCGACGTGACCGTCTTCGAGGCGAACGACCGGTTCGGCGGGAAGGCTCGGTCGATGCCGATCGCGGACGAGCCGGCGGCATTGCACGGCGAACACGGCTTTCGCTTCTTCCCGGCGTTCTACCGCCACGTCGTCGAGACGATGGAGCGGATTCCGACCGACGGTGGGACGGTCGCGGACAACCTGGTCGAGACCGAGGCGACGCTCATCGCGAGTACGACGGCTCCGGAGCGGATCGCCGAGACCAGTACGCCCGACTCGTTGCGCGGCTGGCTCGAGGCGCTGCGGCCGGCCTTCGCCGAGGATCTGCCCCGCGATGACGTTCGCTTCCTGCTCGAGCGCCTGCTGTACCTGCTGACCGCCTGCGAACAGCGACGCGAGGCGGAACTCGACGACATCTCCTGGTGGGAGTTCATCGACGCCGAGAACCGCTCAGCGGAGTTTCGCGACCGCCTCGCCTACGCCACGCAGGCGCTCGTCGCGCTCCGGCCGCAGGTCGGCAGCGCCCGAACGGTCGGCACTATCTACCTGCAGTTGCTGTTCGGCCAACTCGACCCGAGCGAGCCGACCGAGCGAATCCTGAACGCGCCGACGAACGAGGCCTGGATCGATCCGTGGGTCCGCCACCTCGAGACGCTCGGCGTCGAGTTCCGGGCGAACACCCCTGCACGGGGCCTCGCGTTCGACGGACGACGGATCACCGGCGTCGAACTGGCCGACGGGCGGACGGTCGCGGCCGACGAGTTTGTGCTGGCCGTGCCGGTGGAGGTCGCCCCCGCGTTCGTCACGCCCGAACTGCGCCGGGCCGCGCCGGAGTTGGGCCGGATCGAGCACCTCGAGACGGCCTGGATGAACGGTATCCAGTTTTACCTCTCCGAGGACGTCGAACTGACGCGGGGTCACCAGGTCTACGCGGACGCTCCGTGGGCGCTGACCTCGATCTCACAGCGTCAGTTCTGGACCGACTACGACCTCGAGAAGCGCGGTCCGGACGATGTCGCAGGGGTCCTATCGGTGATCGCCTCGGACTGGGAGACGCCGGGAATCGTCCACGAGAAGCCGGCCAGAGAATGTACGCGCGGGGAGATTGCCGAAGAGATCTGGGCGCAGCTCAAGACTCACCTGAACGCGGTCGACCGGCGGCTGCGGGACGACATGCTGGTCGACTGGTTCCTTGACCCGTCGATCATCGAGACCGAAAACGGCGTCGAGAACCGCTCACCGCTGTTGATCAATACCGTGGGGTCGCTCCGGAACCGGCCACCGGCCGACGTCGGCGTCCGGAACCTCACGCTGGCAAGCGACTACGTGCGAACGAACTCCGATCTCGCCTCAATGGAGTCGGCCAACGAGGCCGGTCGCCGCGCGGCCAACGCCGTCCTCGATCGACGCGGCGGACGGGGGCGGGCACAGATCTGGGAGCTCAGAGAGCCCGCCGTGTTCGAGCCGCTCAAACGACAGGACCGGCTCCGATATCGCCTCGGGCTGCCACATCCGGCGGCGGTGACGCAGTCGCTCCGCGGGGTCACCAGACGCCTCGGCGAGCGCGTCTGAGAGTCGGGGTCCGCAAGCACCCGAGGACAGCGAAACGCCGCCGATACCGGGGTCGCAGCCCTTAACAGTCGTCGCCGCGACATTCAATTCATGACCGACCGAGACGACGATCGCGACCATCGCTTCTCCGAGGGAGAGGGGTTCGGCGATCCGTACGAGGAGTTCGACCTGGACCCGCCGGAGCTCGGCGTCGACCCGTCGAAGGTCGACCCCGTCGACTCCCGTGTCGTCACCGACACGCTCGACCAGCACAACATCGACCAGGACGACGTCGATGCGAGCGAACTGCTCGACGTCGGCCTGAACTACATGCAGATCAACCGCTACGAGCAGGCCACCGACGCCTTCGAGCGAACCGCCCGCTACGCCGAGGACGACAAACTCGAGCAGGAGGCGTGGGTGAACAAGGGCGTCGCCCACGGCGAACTCGAGGAGTGGGACGAGGCGATCGGGGCCCACCGCGAGGCACTGCGCATCGATGACTCGAGCGAACACGCCGCCACCGCCGAGACCAACCTCGCCTACGCCCTCTGGGAGTTCGGCGAGACGAGCGAGGCCTTGGAGCACGCCGAGCGCGCCATCGAGATCGACGAGCGCTTCGCCGCGGGCTGGTTCAACCGCGCGTTCTTCCTTTCGGAGCGTGGGCTGTCCGAGGAGGCGCTCAACTGCGTCGACAACGCGATCCGGCTGGGGCTGCGCAACGCCAAGGTGCTCGAGACGAAAGCCGAGATTCTTGAGGAACTCGGCGAGTTCGACCAGGCAGAGGAGATCGCCGATGAAGCGAATCAGATGCGCGAGCGGGCCGAACAGGAGATGATGGACGACCGTAAGGAAAGCCTCGGTGGCGGCCAGGGCGGCCCCGGGGGTGCCGGCGGTATGGGTGCCGGTCCGGGGGCCGGCGGCCAGCCCGGACTCGGAGCCGGACGGCAGTCGCGACCCCAGCAGGGCGATATCGGCCTCGAAGACCTCGGACTGGGTGATATCGGCACCGACGACGAGGACGAGGATCGCGAGTGGGAACTCGAGTGATCCGATGATCGTCAACGAACGGCAGACTCAAGAAGGGATGCTGGTGGCCGTCTGCGACGAGGACGTCCTCGGCGAGACCTTCGAGGAAGGCGATCTCTCGCTGACCGTCACGGAGGAGTTCTACGGCACCAATGCGGTCGACGAGCGCGCGGCGATCGAAAGCCTCGCGCAGGCCGACGTGGCCAACATCGTCGGCACCCGCGCCGTCGAACTCGCCGTCGAGGAGGGCTTCATCGACGAGGCAAACGTCCTCGAAGTGGGGACGACGCTGCACGCGCAGTTGTTGCAGATGCAGTGAGGCAGTCGGAACCGAGCACCGGCCGCGACCGGTCGAGCGCGACGGAGACCGATTTTCCGCGACGGGAGCCGAAGCCGCGACGAAGCCGGCACTCGGGGTGGACGCGGAGTTCTAGAGATCGGCGCGATTGAACCGATCGTAGCCGATCGCGACGGGCACGGCCACTGCCATCGATCGCCCATCAACGGGGGATTCGTGCCGCACGAATGCACTTCCGGAGACACGGCCATCACCGGACCGAAGGAGTGTTTTGTGTTCGGTCCCTGCTAGTCACCAATGAGTCAACAGAACCTCGAGGCGCTCGACGTCGGCACGATCCGAGAGGCGTTCCCGATCCTGCAGCGGGAGTTCAACGGCGAGCAACTCGTCTATCTCGACAACGCGGCGACGACCCAGACGCCCGATCCGGTCATCGACGCGATGAGCGACTACTACCGCGAGTACAACGCCAACGTCCACCGCGGGATTCACCACCTGAGCCAGGAGGCCTCGATCGCCTACGAGGAGGCCCACGACCGCGTCGCCGAGTTCATCGGTGCCAGCGGCGGCCGCGAGGAGATCGTCTTCACCAAGAACACGACCGAAGCCGAGAACCTGGTCGCCTACGCGTGGGGGTTGAACGAACTCGGACCCGGCGACGAGATCGTCCTCACGGAGATGGAACACCACGCCTCGCTGGTCACGTGGCAACAGATCGGTAAACGCACCGGAGCCGACGTGAAGTACATCCGGATCGACGACGACGGCCGCCTCGATATGGACCACGCCGCCGACATCATCACCGACGACACCGCGATGGTCTCAGCGGTCCACGTCTCGAACACGCTCGGCACCGTCAACCCCGTTTCCGACCTCGTCGACATCGCCCACGACCACGACGCGCTGGCGTTTATCGACGGCGCACAGGCCGTTCCCAACCGGCCCGTCGACGTCGAAGCCATCGACGCCGACTTCTATGCCTTCTCGGGCCACAAAATGGCCGGCCCCACCGGTATCGGGGTCCTCTACGGCAAGCAAGCGATTCTCGAGGCCATGCAGCCGTATCTCTACGGCGGCGACATGATCACGAAGGTCACCTACGAGGAGTCGACCTGGAACGACCTCCCCTGGAAGTTCGAGGCCGGCACGCCACAGATCGCCGAAGCCGTCGGCCTCGTCGCCGCCATCGACTACCTCGAAGACATCGGCATGGACCGCATCGAGGCCCACGAAGAAGAGCTGGCCCACTACGCCTACGAGCAACTCGCTGCGGACCCGGACATCGAAATCTACGGCCCCGAACCCGGCCCCGACCGCGGCGGCCTCGTCGGCTTCAATCTCACGGGCGTCCACGCCCACGACCTCGCCTCGATCATGAACGACCACGCGGTCGCGATCCGCGCGGGCGACCACTGTACCCAGCCGCTGCACGACAAACTGGGCGTCGCGGCCTCGGCGCGCGCCTCGTTTTACATCTACAACACGAAGGCGGAAATCGACGAGTTGGTCAGCGCCATCGACGACGCACGCCAGCTGTTCGCGTAAGCGAACGCTGACCACGAGGCACGACTCTTTCACTGGCGCTCGAGGGCCGTCTCGGCAAGCAACGACAAAAAACGGGTGCTCGGCGGCCGGTTATTCGCGCTCGAGGCTGCCGGGCGGGACGGAACAGCCACAGGGGGAGGCGGTGGCGTCGCTGGGGCCGTTGACGGTCACGACCCAGACGGGACGGCCGCAGGCGGGACAGTCGGGAAGCGACCAGTCGGTCGCGTCAGCCGCCTCGTCGGCCGGCTCCGTCCTCGTACTGGCCGGGTCGACCCGCTCGTCGTGACCCGTCATCGCGACCCCCGTGGCCGCCGCGGCCGGTCCCGAGCATCGGGCGCTGTCGCTGGTTGGTGGCGTTGATTCCATCGTCGGGCGGGATGTTTATATCCCGGTAGAATGTATGCGGTCATGCTTTCAAATCCCTCGTGGGGATTGGAAGCCAGTCTCGGGTGCCTCTACACCCGGGGCATTATCGAAACGTGCCCCCTCCGCTCGCGCGTTTGGAGAGCGGCTTCCATGCTGATTGTCAGCCTATAGTAACTTATATCTATTGTTCGCCGCCCGGAGAAATACCGTACACGGCTCGAGAACCCAAGAATAGACCGCTCGCCGTCGCGACGGTTTCAGGCCGATCGCGGACTCGCGATTCGGTCGCGGTAGCGGAGACGGCGACCGCGCCGAACCGACCGGTATGAGTCCGGTGACTGTTCAGCGAGCGTGACACGGATGTTTTACCCGCGCACGTGATACCATCTCCAAATGGGCACCGAAGGCGAGCGAACTGTGGAGCAAATCGATATCCTGCTGGTCGAGCCGAACCCCGGCGACAGCCGACTCTTCGAGGAACAGTTCGCGGACGCGAAACTGCTGAACACCATTCATGTCGTCCCCGACGGGGACTCGGCCCTCGATGTCGTCCATCAGCGAAACGAGTACGCGGACGAACCGTGTCCGGACATCGTCCTCCTCGAGCCCCAGTTGCCCGGCAAGAGCGGGATCGATGTCCTCTCGGAACTGAAAGAGGACCCGGTGCTGGCCGAAATCCCAGTCATCGTGCTCACCAGTTCCGACGCGGGGGAGAAGATCGTCCAGTCGCACGGTCTCGAGGCGGACTCCTACATGCAGAAGCCGGTCGAACCCGAGGACTTCGTGGAGTTCGTCCGATCGATCGAGGAGTTCTGGTTCGCGATCGTCCAGACATCGTCGCAGTGACCGCGAGCGCGGGCACGATGCGACGGAGTCCGGCCGCCGGACCCCGCGGACGGCACACTCATTTTCCGTCTGCCGGAACCACGCAGTAATGCTCGAGGCAGTTCGCGACCGCGCACGCCCGTATTTCGACGACGCGTCACCGGCCCACGACTGGCACCACGTCCAGCGGGTCGACACGCTCGCCGAGACCCTCGTCGACCGCCAGCCGGAACCGGTCGACGAGCGAGTGATCCGTCTCGCCGTTGCCCTCCACGATATCGGTCGCTCTAGGGAGGACCGCGGTGAGATCGACGATCACGCGACGTGGGGAATGCGGGAGGGCGGCCGGATCTTGCGCGAGTGCGGCGCGGCGACGGAGACGGTCGAACGCGTCCAGCACTGTATCCACGCTCATCGCTACTCGAACGACATCGAACCCGCCACGCTCGAGGCGAAACTCGTCTCGGATGCGGACAACCTCGACGCGCTCGGTGCGGTCGGCATCGCCCGCGTGTTCGCCTACGGCGGCGAGATCGGCGATCCGATCCACGACCCAGCCCGGCCGGTCGCCGCGGACGACACCGACGCCGGCGCGACCCAGTACAACCACGTCCACAAGAAGATTCTCGACCTGCCGGCGCGGATGTACACGGCCGTCGGTCGGGACCTCGCTGCGGATCGCGCCGGGTTCGTTCGCGACTACCTCGAGCGGTTCGAGGGGGAAGTCACAGGCGAGCAGTGAGGAACTGATGGCCGACGGCCGATCCGTTGCGTCGCGGGAATAAACGAGAGACGCATCCGCCATCCCGGACGCGATCCGTTCGAGACCCTGGGCTGCCTGAACCCACCCGTCGACCGGGGTTCGGCGTCGCGCTACCAGCTTCTCTCAGCCCTCGAACCGAGGCCCGTCAGCACCGGCTGCGGCAGTGGCTGGATCGTCGACTTCCGAGCATCGATCGATGGCCCTGATCCCGTCGAATCGGGACGTGGGCGGCCGTTTCGCCCCCGGAACCCTTTTACAACTCACTGGCCTATCCGTATCCACCGATGGGACTGGGCTCCGATATGTACCGACAGCAGATCCTCGACCACTACAAGAACCCCCGGAACTACGGGGAACTCGAGGATCCGACGTTCACTCACATCGGCGAGAACCCGATGTGTGGCGACGAGATTCGTATGGATGTCCAACTCGCCGACGACGGGGAGACGATCGAACGGGTCGCATTCCGGGGCGACGGCTGTGCGATCAGTCAGGCCTCCGCCAGCATGCTCTCGGGCGAACTCGCGGGCACGACGCTCACGGAACTCCACGAGATGGACCGCGACGACGTGATCGACATGCTCGGCGTCGATATCTCGCCGATGCGCGTCAAGTGTGCCGTCCTCGCCGAGAAGGTCGCACAGGACGGCGCGGAAATCTACCAGGGCGAACTCGACGTCGACAAGACGACGACTGAAGACTAACCGCCCACGGTGTGACCAGTGGTCGATCGGACGGGTCTCTTTGTTCCGTCTCTCGTGTGAGCCAAACAGGTCTGAATTCCCGTGACGGAGTAGAACCGCGAGCCGCAGGCACGCATGGGACTGCGTTTGAGAAATGCGCCACCTCGTCAGGTGAAACCGAGTACTCGTCGCCTTCCGTCGAGATCACGGTTCGGAGTTGTACGCGGCCGGCCAGTCGCTCCGATCGGGGCGTCACCTTGTAATCGTCAGTCCTCGTCACAGACGACCTCTCGAAGTTCGTCCAGCAGTTCAGGATGATTCTCTTTGAGGACTTTCACGTCGGTAGATAGTTCTTCGTTGATTCGGGATCGAATCTCTGAAATAGACTGATAGCGACGATTTCCGCCCTCTGCTGAGGCAAGCAACTCTCGATCACGCTCCGTGAGAAGCGCCCTCGTCCGAGCCATCTCGGGTTGCTTGTTCGTACACATCGTACTTCCATGTACCGTTCCAACGCCCATTGATTTACTCATGAGCAAACGTTCACCCATGGGAAAACATTTATTGTAATACCTCGTGTAGCTGTAATTGAGAAGCACGGGATGCCTCACAGAAGATGAGGCCGGTGTTGGATCCACCGACCCCGTGCTTCGGAGGCTACCGAAGCATGATGGATTCAGAGACGAGCCCAATTGAAGGCATCGCTCACAACGGCGATAGCGTCGGGCCGGTCAATATCCGGCTGGGTGAGAACGCGGACGGCACGTCCCACGTCTACCTGACGACGGATGGGACGAGTCACGTTATTCGTGACAACGAGCACGTTCAGCGGTTCAATACCGGCACTCGTTCTATCGCCGACTACGTGAACGACGACGGAGATCCGTTCTCCACACCCGCTGGTCACCTCGCGGACGCAACCCGGGTGGCCGCCTGATGCAGCGGCGTCAGTTCCTCGCTGCGGTCGCTGCGCACGCCGCAGTTCCGCAGACGGCGGCTGGCATCACGCCCGTTCCTGAAGCGATCATCGAGAATCGGAGCCTGACCGACGACGGCACGTACTCGGTCACGGACTGCGGTTCCGTTCCCGGTGATCTCAACAGCGTTCTCGTCCGGGCGGATCTGAACGACGGCCCGCTCGAAGTCGAAGGCGTCCACGAAGAGGGCGGCTGGAGTGGTGTCGGTCTCCGATGGACATCCGGCCCCATCGAAGTCGACACCGGCCTCGACCCCGAGGACGCCCGCGATCTGGCTGCTCGGCTGGTGGTCGCCGCCGATACAGCCGAAGGGAAGTACCAAGGGAATCCCTGATGGAGCGCCGCGAACCTCCCACGCTGCCACTGCGGTCGCCCTACGTGGTCGCGTCTCACCCGAGCGGATCGTGCCGGCCGTAGCTTACCGCTGGGAATCGACCTCGGAGAGGGGGTTCGGGACGGTGCCGTGTTCGATCGCGTGAGGTCGCTCGGGACGGTCGCCGTAGCCGATATCGATCATCCGGTTGCGGTTCAGCGTCAGTTTCGGGAGCGTCGGCTCGAGCAGGTCGAACAGCTCGAACCGCTCCTCGAGTTCGGGGAATCGGTCGTGGTAGTCCTCGATCGCGGACCGAACCTGCCCCCAGAACTCGGTTTCCGGATAGTCGTGGTGGCGACTCAGCAGGTCCGAAAGGTAGCGATAGACGCCGACGAACAGCCCGTAGACGACGAACTGGCGTAGTTCCTCCGGGGGAACCGAGAGGAGCACGTCGTCAAGGTCGTCGGGCAGGTCCTGAAGCTCCGCGAGCGGCGCGTCGGCGACGTTGACGTCGTCGACGAAGTCCTTGACGGCGAGTCTGGCCGGGCGGTCGTCCTCGAGGACGAGGATCGTGTTCTCACCGTGTGGCGAGAAAGCGGTTCCGTACCGATAGAGGTAGTGGAGGAGCGGCGGGAGCATCGTGGCGAACAGCTCATCGAGCCAGTCGGAGAGGTCGAGATCGGACCGCTCGACGAGTTTCGAGACGACCGGCTCGCCGTCCTCGACGTGTAACAGCGCGGAGAGCGTCATCGCCCGCTCGTCGTCGTCGATGAGGCCCGTCACGCTCTCGCGCCAGACACAGCCAAGCAGTTCGGTATATTGGTAGGCGGGGGCCTCGAGCGCGTCGAACGTCGGGTGATCGAAGTTCACGCCCGCGATTTCGCCGGGTAGAACGACCTCGCACTCGTCGCGCAGGAACGGGTCCCCGTCCCGAACGTCTTTGACGTACTCCGTGACCAGCGGCGCGGCCTCGGTGCGTTCGCCGGGGAGGCCACGCCAGACGAGCGTGTTGCTGATCTGCATCGGGAGCTTGACGTTGTGCTTCGCCGGCTCGTCGGCGTTGGCGAACGTCCGGATCGACTGCATGGGCAGGTATTCGTCCGGACCGGACCCCAGCGGTACGATGTCGTCCGTCGCGAGCTGGCGGCCGAACAGGGGAACGATCGCGTTCTCCCACTGCCAGTCGTGGACCGGCAGGAACAGGTAGTCGTCGGGATCGAGCCCGCGGTCCTCGAGTTCGGTCCGAAACGCCGCGTAGTAGTCGCCGAGCTCCGACTCGAGGAGCGCCTCGTGGTCGAGGCCCGCGACGCCCACGAACGCGGCGGCCTCGCGGGAGACGGCACACCACGAGAGCCGGATCGGTTCGGACCGCTCGGGCGCGTAGTCGCGGTAGTCGTCGTACCCCCAGCCGACCCGGCCCTTGTTGAACGTGAGCCACGGGTGGCCGGTCATCTCGCCCTCGATTTCGGCGTAGGACATGTCGATGACCGACCGGTCGGCCGCAGTGCCGACGGAGCCCTCGTCGGCAGCGGCAGTCTCGTCGGCGTCGATGTGTGCGTCCGCCAGCAGCGTGTTCGTGTACTCCCGGACGAGATGACTGGCGGTGATCGAATCCATGTCGATCGTCGGCTCGAGGTCGACGACGAACGTGAGGGGGTCGTCGGCGGGCTCGAACCCGTCGCCGGCGTCGCGCTCGATCGAGTCGGCACGAACGCTGATCGAATCCCAGAACCGATCGACGGCGTCGAAGCGATACCGGACGCCCTCGAGATCGATCTCGTAGGTGCACCACTCGCCGTCCGAGTCGGCATCGGCCGGCGCGGCGTCGACCGGCTCCGGCTCGAGGATGTCCTCGTAGGTAAACTCCTGGAGTATCTTCCCGAGCAGTTCCCGTCCGACATCGGTCCAGCGGTCCGCTGTCAGCACGTCATCCAACGTCGCGATTCCGTCGAGTCCGTACTCCGTCTCGGTGTCGTGTCGTGGGTGTTGCATGAGTTACTCCGTGTTGAGCGACAGCGATTGCGGCACGTCGGTGTGTACCGACGCGTGGTCGGCGAACTGGTCGACGTCGAAGTCCTGAAAGAGGGTGTCCCGGTCGACGGGATAGATCTCGTGCCCGGCGAGTCGGTCAACGATGATCGCGTTCCGATAACAGCCCAGCCCGAGGTCCGGCGTCCCGACGCCGTGGCTGTGCAACTCGGCGTTCTGGACGAACACGCGGCCGGCGTCGTCGTCCGGGCCGCCGAACCCCCCGTCGAGGCGATAGTCCGCAGTCACGGCGAGCCGCCCCCGATCGTCGAACGCGATGCGGTCCGCGATCGGCTCGAGGAACGTCGGGGTCGGCCGCCGGTAGCCCGTCCCGAAGATCACGGCGTCGGTCTCGAGGGCGAACGCCCGCTCCTGGTGGCGCTGTTCGCACTCGAGCCAGTAGCTGCCCGCGAGACGCTCGAGGTCGCGGACTTCGGTCGTCGCGAGCATGCCGAAGTCGGGGTCGCGGTCGCCGATCGAGCGTTCGTAGAGCGTATCGTAGATCCGCTCGCTGGTCTCGGGATCGATTCCCTTGTACAGCAGGTCCTGGTCGGCTAGCAGGTCGTCCTTGCGCGACTGCGGCAGGTCGTAGAAGTACCGCGCGTACTCGGGTGTGAAATGCTGGAGCCCGAGTTTCGAGTACTCCATCGGAAAGAACCCGTCCGAGCGGGTGAGCCAGTCGAGCCGGTAGCCGTGTGTCGACTGGCGCTCGAGCAGGTCCAGCACGACCTCGGCGGCGCTCTGCCCGGAGCCGACGACGGTGATCGCATCGGTCTCGAGGACGTCGGCGCGGCGCTCGAGGTAGTCGGCGGTGTGGAACAGCGGAGCGGTCCCGTCGGCGTGATCGCGGGCGAACGCCGGCAGGGCGGGCCGGGAGCCGACGCCCATAACGAGGTCGTCGGCCCGGTAGCGATAGCGCTGGCCCGTCTCGGGGGCGACGGCCTCGACGACGAACGGACCGCCGGCCGCTGCGTCGGCGGTATCGCCGTCACCCTCATATTCGACGCTCGTTACCTCCCGCTCGAACTGGGTCGTCGGCACGCGCTCGGCGACCCAGCGCAGGTACGCGTCGTACTCGCGGCGCGGAATCTGGAACGTCTCGTAGAAGTAAAACTCGTAGATGCGGTCGCGCTCGCGGGCATAATTGAGGAAACTGTGCGGGTTGGTGGGATCGGCCATCGTCACCAGGTCCGCGAGGAACGGCACCTCGAGAGTGGCACCTTCGATCAGCATCCCCTCGTGCCAGGCGAACTCGGGTTCGCGCTCGAGGAAGACCGCGTCGAGGTCGAGCGCAGCGTCCGCGCCGTCGAGCAGCGCCGCAAGCCCGAGGTTGAACGGGCCGAGGCCGATGCCGAGGACATCGTAGTGACCGCGGTCGATAACGGGGCGCTCGTCGCCGCCGTCGGCAGCAGCGGGACGGGTGTCGCCGCGCTCAGTCACCGTCGCTCACCTCGGGGGATCGCGAGTCGGCCCCGTCCGCCGTCGGCGGCCAGACCTCGCGTTCGAACCGCTCGCGCGTGCAGACGGCGAGCGTCGCGGTCTTGTCCGCTTCGCGGAACTCGAACTCGTGGCGCGGTTCGAAACCACACCGGTTCGCGGTCGCGAGAACCGCCTCGTTACGGGCGTCGGGTTCGGCGACGATGCGGTCGGTCTCGGGGTGGCGAAACTGGAGCGCGACCATCGCGCGGAGCAGCGAGACCGCGTACCCCTCGCCGAGATACGCTTCCGGACCGATCAGGAGGTGAATCCCCTGATCGGCCGGCTCGGCGTCGTAGTACGCCGCGACATCGTCCGCCGCAGCCCAGTAGCGCTCCCAGTAGCTCATCGGCACGTGATCGAGACAGCCGACGTACAGCGTCTGGTGGTCGTCCGCGAGTTTCTCCCGAAGCGTCTCGCGGAAGGTCGGCAGCGGTTCGTCGAGGTCCCAGTAGGGCTTGACGTGCTCCGACCCCAGCCACGCGTGCAGGCGGCCGAGGTCGCGCTCGAGCGAGACCGGCCGAAAGCCGATGTGGCAGTCGATCGTCTCGTCGTAGTACTCGAAGTCGTACGCCGAGGCGACCGTCGCGTGGGAGCCTCGAGTCGGCTCGGGAGCCGTCATCTGGTCACCTCCGACGCCCCCGAGGTGGCCGACGCCGGCCGGTCGACCAGCGGATTCCGAACGTCGGCGTAAACCGACTGCTCGGCCAGCGAGGGCGCGTCGAGTTCGTCTAAGCCGCGGAACCGCGTCAGCAGGTTCGCCTTGCAGGGGACGGTTTCGGACTCGAGCAGCGGGTCCAGGATCGACGTCCCCGGTCGGTCGAACTCCCGGAGTGACTCGAGTTCCTCGCGGAGGACATCGAGCAGCCGACCTTCCGGGACGAGCCCCGCGGTCCCGAAAGCGTTGATCACGCCGAGGGCGTTATTGAGCACGACGTAGTAGCGGATGCGCTCGTCGGCGACCGCGTCGGGACAGATCGAGCCCGCTCGCTTGCCGACGCCGGGACAGATGTCGTCGAGCCGGTCGGAGGTGGATTCGGGGAAGTAGTAGCCCTGATTGTCCCGATAGCGGAACGTGTCGGGATAGCCCGCATCGTCCAACGTGAGGACGCTGTTTTGCTGGTGGGCCTCGAGTCCGATCCCCCGCTCGAGGTAGAGCCACAGCAGCGGTCGGATCGAAATCGCGAGATAGCGGCGGAACCATTCCTCGCTGACGGCGGCGGAGTCGCGGCCCTCGTGATCGGCGATCGAGGCGACGATCCGATCTAGCCGGGACCGGCCGTCCCCGATCGCGTCCTGGCAGAGCGCGACGACGGGCGTCGCCCGCCGCGCGTCCTCGCCCCGGAAGGGGTTCTCCCGGAGGACGACTTCGAAGCCGGACTCGTCGCCGTCGGCGTCGACCGCGTCGGGATCGATCGTCAGGTACGCCGGGTCTCGAACCACGTCGAAGTCGGGGTAACGGTCGCGCAGGTCGTCGCCGAGTTCGGTCGCCAGCAGGTCCGAAATCGCGACACCGCGCTCGAGTTCCGGCCGCTCGTTCGTCCGCACCGAGTTCGTGATCTCGACTGCAAGCGATCCCTTGACCATGAACGGGGCCGCCGGTGCGTACAGCGTCCGGACGGACGTCGTCGGGTAGAACTCGCGACCCAGCGGGCCGAGCGACTCGAGTTTGCCCGCCGAAACGAGGTCCTGTACGTCGGGCCGCTCGAGCAGGCGGTCGGCCTGCCAGGGGTGGACCGGCAGGAGGATATCGTCGGCGGCGAGGGAGTCCTCGAGAACGGATTCGTCGACGGCCGGATCGTCGCGGAGGGCTTCGCGGACCCACGCGGCTGCGGAGTCGTCGCGCGCGGAGTCGCTCTCGACGATGTCGGGGTCCGCGCGGACGTAGTGCAGTCGGAACGATCCCTCGAGTTCCGGGGCGTAGCGCTCGGCGTCGCGCTCCATTCCTCGACGGCTCTTCGGCGTCGGATGGCGGAGGTGGCCGAAGACGAGCGACTGTTCGGCTTCGCGGAACGTGAAGTCCGGTCCGTACAGGGTCTCGCCGTCGTCGGCGCGGGCGTCGACGTATCGCTCGACGTTCCGGCAGGAGCGAACGACCCGCTCGAGAAGGTCGTCGCGGTTCGGGTCCGCGCCGCGTGTAAGCTCGAGTTCCTTCGTCACGAGCGTCGCGAGCGTCGCATAATCGAGTTCGACCGGCTCGCCGTCGGAGCCGGAGCGGTAGGAAGCGGGCAACTCGAACAGATGGCGGCCGGTCGGGGATCGATACGCGACGGGGGCGAAGCACTCGATTCCCTGGGTGGCCAGCGGGAGCCGCAGGACGAGCCCGCTCGCCGGCGCACGGTCGATCGGTGCGTCCGTCGCGGGGACGAACTCGCCGATCCCGGTTTCGTGGCAGTAGCAGTTCAGGAAGCTGTGCATCGTCGCGTCGCGTGCGATGCGCGTCGCATCGACGCGTTGCTCGTCGGTCGGCGTTCGTGTGGGTGGTCGTGAAGTCATGCGGAATCGATTGTCCCTCGATCGCGTTCGATCGTCTCACCGTATTCGATGACCGCCTGGAGCGCCGCTCGAAGGTCCCAGCGCGTCGTCGTCGGGTTCAACAGGGTGAGCTTCAGCGCGGCGGTGCCGTCGACCTCGGTCCGAGCGAGGACGACCTCGCCGTCGGCCAGGAGTTCGTCCCGAATGGCGCGGTTCACCCGGTCGAGAGCGGCCGTGGAAGCGGACTCGCGTCGCTCGTCGGACCCCGACGAGCGGGCGGCAGTGTCCGATCGGTCCGGCCGATACCGGAAGACCACCGCGCTCAGGGCGGGTTCACAGCACAGTTCCAGCGCCGGTTCGGCTCGAATATCGGCGGCGACGGCGTCGGCCAGGTCACAGACGTACTCGACGCAGTCGGCGACACCCGTCCGACCCAGGGCGTTGAACGTCATGAACGGCTTCAGCGCGTCGAACCGGCGCGTCGTCCGGGTCGACTTCGAGACGAGGTTCGGAACTCCCGCCGCGTCGTCGCGCTCGGGGTTGAGATAGGTCGCGTTGCGCTCGAGGAAGCGATAGCGGTCGCCGTCGCGCAGCAGGAAGGCCCCGCAGCCGATCGGCTGGTAGAACAGCTTGTGGAAGTCGACGCCGATCGAATCGGCGCGGTCGATCCCCGCGAGTTTCGGCCGGAGACGGTCACTGATCGCACACGCGCCGCCGTAGGCGGCGTCGACGTGGAACCACAGGTCGCGCTCGGCGGCCCGGTCGGCCACCTCCTCGAGCGGGTCGATACTGCCGAAGTCCGTCGTGCCGGCGGTCCCGATGAGCGCGAACGGATGACGGCCCTCGCTCTCGAGTCGCGCGAGCGTCTCGTCCAGCGCCTCGAGATCGATCCGCCGCTCGTCGTCGGTCGGGACCGTGACGACCGCGTCCTCGCCGAGCCCGAGGTGGTGGGCGGCCTGTTCGGCGGTGAAGTGGGCGGCCGCCGAGCAACACAGGCGGAGGTCAGTCGCCTCGGGCGGCAGTCCCGCAGTCTGGACGTCGTGATCGAACCGCGTCCGGCAGTACCAGTCGCGAGCCAACAGCAAGCCGAGGAAATTCGATTCGGTGCCGCCGCCGGTGAAGACGCCGTCAGCGCCGGCTGGATAGTCGAACAGGTCACAGCAGGCGTCGACGACGCGCTCTTCCAGGACGGACGCCGCGGGGGCCTGATCGAACGAGTCCAGCGACTGATTGGTCCCCGAAAGCAACAGCTCCGCGGCCAGCGCCGGGATCGCTGGCGGGCAGTGAAGGTGGGCGACGCAGCCGGGGTCGTGGACCCGAACCGAGTCCGCGAGCACGTCCTCGCCGACCGTCTCGAGGACGGCCGCAAGCGGATCGCCCTCGTCGGGAAAGACGGTCAGTTCGTCGATCCGCTCGCGGAGCGTCTCGTGGTCGGTCCCCGCGTAGGGTCCGTCGACCGTTGCGAACGAGTCGACGAGACAGTCGCGTGCCCGGTCGATCGCGTCCTCGTAGGCGGCGTTTCCGGCCGGGTCGCCGAGAAAGGCGTCCGCGGCGGCCGGCGGCGTCGGCTCGTCGGGTGCCAAACGGGACCGGCCGACCAGTCCATCGCTCGTCATACCGACGCCTCCGCGCGGTCGTGGTCGTCCGCGACGGTCGCACGGATACTCTCGTGGACGATGTCGCCGATCCGGTCGATTTGCGAGGCCGAGATCGTCAGCGGCGGGAGGAACCGGACGACGCTGCCGTCACGGCCGCCGGTCTCGACGATCAGCCCGCGGTCGAACGCCGCCGACTGGACCGCCGACGCCAGGTCGCCGTCCGCGGGGAAGCGACCGAGCGAGTCGCGCTCGTCGTCGGGATCGACGAGTTCCATTCCCAGCATCAGCCCCCGACCGCGGACGTCGCCGACGACGTCGAAGGTCGCGGCCGTCTCCTCGAGGTGGTCCCGCAGCCGGTCGCCCATCGCGGCGGCGTGGGTCTCGAGATCGTGCTCGAGGACGTACTCGATGGTCGCCGTGCCGGCGGCCATACCGAGCTGATTGCCACGGAACGTGCCGGCGTGTGCGCCGGGCTCCCAGACATCGAGGGACTCGTCGTAGACGACGACCGACAGGGGAAGCCCGCCGCCGATAGCCTTCGAGAGCGTCATCACGTCGGGCACGATGTCGGCGTGCTCGATACCGTACAGTTCGCCGGTGCGTCCGAGCCCGGTTTGAATCTCGTCGACGATCAACGGCACGTCGCTCTCGCGGGTGATCCGGCGCATCTCCCGGAGCCACTCGGCGGGCGCTGGCACCGCGCCGCCCTCGCCCTGGACCGGCTCGAGGATCATCCCCGCAGGGTCGACGATTCCGCTCTCCGGGTTCGAGAGCGTTCGCTCGACGTACTCGGCGCTCGTCCGCCAGCAGTCCGCGTCACCGAGCCCGAACGGGCAGCGGAACTCGTAGGGAAACGGGAGATGGTGAACGTCCGGCATCAGTCCCGAAACCGGTTCTTTCGCCGCCGTATCGCCCATCAGCCCGAGCGCGCCGTTGGTCATCCCGTGATAGCCACCCTGAAAGGCCAGCATCGATCGGTTGCCGGTGGCCGTTTTCACTAACTTCAGCGCGGCCTCGACGGCGTCAGTCCCGGCAGGGCTGCAAAACTGGACCGTCGCGTTCTCGGCGAACTCGTCGGGGAGACTCTCGAGCAGGCGATCGACGAACCGCTCTTTGACCGGCGTCGTCAGGTCGAGCGTGTGGACGGCCCGACCGCGCTCGAGCAGGGCCTCCATTCGCTCGACGACCGCGGGATGGTTGTGACCGAGCGCGAGCGTCCCCGCACCCGCCAGACAGTCGATGTACTCGTCGCCATCGACGGACTCGATGATGGCACCCTCGGCGCGCTCGATCGCGATCGGCAGCGAGCGGGGGTACGTCCTCGCGTTCGACTCCCGACGCGCCTGCTGTGCGAGGAGCCGCTCGGACGGCGATCCACCGTCGGTCACGCCCGCTCACCTCTCCGCGGTGACTGCCGCTCGATCCGATCCAATGGTAATTGCTTCGTCGGCATGCAGACTTTAGGCCAGCCTAAAACATTAAAAGCGTACTGGTTTTTAGGCCAACCTAAAGCTTATATGAGGATTTCTGAAACGAAGAGATTCGGCAGCCAGCGAGGCTAAACCGAGGTCACGAACACCCGGCCGACCGACGTGCCGGGGGCTGTTTGAGCGCGGGTCGGGTCAGTCATCGCCGTTCCGTCATCTGGACGAGCGGACGACAGAGCGTCGAGAAGGGACGATCGCGGGGAATCAGTGCTCCGCTCGCGGACGGACGACGGGTCGCGGGAATCGGCGTTCAGTTATAAGCGATCGTCATCGCGGGCGGCGGGTAGCGGTTCGGCGGCGTTCAACGGCGGGGCGGACTCCCCGCTCTCCGGGGACCGTGGCAGTGCTCGATAAAACGGCTCAGAACGGCTACAGCGGACGGGAGACGCTTATTCCGGCTTCAGACCTTCGTCCTGCACTCGCATGACGGCCTCGCCGTCGGCCAGGTTCGGCGCGTCGACCAGCCGAACGATCCGCTTGTCACCCTTGGACTTGCGGAGGTAGATTCGGAACGTCGACTTGTGGCCCAGAATGTTGCCGCCGATCGGTTGGGTCGGGTCGCCGAAGTAGGAGTCGGGGTTCGAGGCGACCTGGTTGGTGACGATGACGGCGGCGTTGTAGAGGTTGCCGACCTTGTCGAGGTCGTGGAGGTGCTTGTTGAGTTTCTGCTGTCGGTCCGCGAGTTCGCCACGGCCGACGTACTCCGCACGGAAGTGGGCGGTCAGCGAGTCGACACAGAGCAGCCGAACGGGATACTCCGAGTCCTCGTGTTCGCCCGCGAGCTCTTTCGCCTTCTCGGCGAGCAGCATCTGATGGTTCGAGTTGAACGCCTTCGCGACGTGGATCTTCTCGAGGACATCCTCGACGAGTTCGTCGACCGCGTCCTCGTCGTCCGCCGAGCCCTCGATGTCGCGGTCCTCGAGCGTCGCGTCGATGGCCTCGTCGGGCAGTCCGCGGACCATATCGTCGATCCGCTCGGGCCGGAAAGTGTCCTCGCTGTCCATGAAGATGGCGCTCCCGTGGAGGCCGCCGACCTCCTGTGGGAGCTGGACGTTGACGGCCATCTGGTGGGTAACCTGGGACTTGCCGGCCCCGAACTCGCCGTATACCTCGGTGATCGATTGCGTCTCGATGCCGCCGCCGAGCAGGTCGTCGACCTCGTCGATGTGCCAGCTCAGCTTGCCGATCTCGTTTCGCCGCTCGAGGACCGTCGAGCCGGTCTCGAACCCGCCGATGTCGGCGGCACTGCGGGCGGCGCGAACGATGTCCGCAGCCGTGGACTCGCCGACATCGGCCGTATTCGACAGTTCCGACGGCGAGGCGACGGCCAGACTCTGATAGGAGTCGAAGCCTGCATCGTGAAGTTTGTCTGCGGTCGCCGGTCCGACGCCGGGGAGTTCCTCGAGATCTGATTCGGGCATACTCCCTCGTTGTGCCGGCCCCCTCATAAACCCTCGTTAACAGGGAAGTGAAAGTGAAAGTGCGGGCGGGCGGCGGGGCCGATCGAAGGGGAGGGAGTGGATTGAAATGTGAAGGCGCGTCGACGGGGCGAACCGAGACCGCGTCTCAGTACGGGCGTTCGTCGGCGTCCCACTCGAGGCAGTGGAGTCGTTCGGCCTCGCTACCGACGTAGAGCCGTTCGGCGGCGAGCGCGGGCGTTCCGCTGATGGCGTCGTCGGCCGCGAACTGCCACAGCGGTTCGGCGTCGTCGACGTCGATCCCGTAGAGCGAGCCGGTCGCGTCGCCGACGCAGAGCACGTCGCCGGCGACGACGGGACATGAGCGGATCGGGCCGTCGAGTTCGATTCCCTTCCGCGAGAACAGCCAGCCGCGCAGCTTTCGCCGGCCGACGGTCGTATCGGTGGCGTGACAGTAGCCGTCGTCGGCACCGATGAACGTCGTCTCGGCGGCCGCGAGCACGGTCACCGACGTGGTAAAGCCGTCGCCGATCTCGTAGGCGAACCACGTCTGCCCGGTACCGGCGTCCAGCGCGAGCAACGTCCCGCCCTCGTCACCGACGTAGACCCGACCGTCGGCGATCGTCGGTCCGCCAGCGACCGCTCCGGTAGCAGGCGCAGTCCAGGCCTCCTCGCCCGTCTCGGCCGCGAGCGCCAGCACCGTCCCGGCCGCGGTCCCCGCGAACACTCGCTCCTCGGTCGCTCCCCACTGTCGATCCGGCTCCCGAACTCGCTCCGCGTCGAGCAGCGACGGCGCTTCCGACTCGAGGATGTCGTCGTCCGGGGCCTCGCCCAGCGCGGAACGGCGCTGTTCCCCCTCCCGTCCGTCGGCGATCGCCGGCGCGCCGACGACGGCCGATTCGGTCTCGTGTGTCCACAGTTCCGTCCCCGTTTCAGCTTCGAGCGCGGAGAGTCCGTCCGCGTGGCCGGCATAGAGCCGGCCGTTCGAGAGGGCGAGCGCGGCCTCGAGCGAGCCCGGCAGCGCCGTCCGCCACCGTTCCTCGCCGGTGGCGGGATCGAGGGCGGAGACGGTCCCGTCGTCCGTTCCGAGGTACAGCCGTTCGTGGGTGACGACCGGCGTCGCGTCGGTCGCCGCCGTCGTCTCGAACGTCCACCGGCGGCGACCCGTCTCTCGCTCGAGCGCATAGCAGTGTCCCCGGGCCGTGCCGACGTAGACGGTGTCCCGATCGAGCACCGGCGACCCCGGCGGCCCGATGAGGTCGGTCGTCCACGCCTCGCTCACGCGGCCCGGCCCCTCGAGATCGCGGCGAAGCCCCGAGTTGTGCGGATCGCCCTTGAACTGGGTCCACTCAGTCACTGGTCGCGGCTACTGACCGCACCGTCATAACAGTCGGTGTCACCGCTCTCCGGGGATGCGGGGTACCGAAGCCGATGGCTCGAGTCGGTCGGTCACGTCGCCAGGGTCCAAACCGTCCACTCGAAGTGGACGGCGGTGGTCCCCCGCGCTCACTCCCATGGATGGGTCCCGCGCTCGCTGGGCCAGAGCGGATACCAGTACTCCTTGTCGGACTCGACCTCGAGTTCGCCGTCCAACGCCGACTCGAGGGTGAACTCCGCGCTCGAGTCGCGCTCCCGGCCGGATCGGGGGACGAAGGGGTAGAAGCGGCCGCGACGGAACGAATAGATCCAGTAGGCGGGGCCGTCGCGGTTTTCGTAGGCGAAGACGGCGGCGAGCAGGCGCGAGCCGTAGCCGTGCTCGATGAAGGTGTCCGCGGCGAAGTGCATGCTCGTGATCAGATCCTCCGGGTCGTCGTCCGCGAGAACGACCCAGTGGTAGCCGTGATCGTCCGACGACACCGAGAACTCCGTGCCGGTCTCCGCCTGCCCGGCGTCGAGGATCGCTTCCACCTCGTCGACGGCGTCACGGAAGTCCGCCGAGTCGACGCCGGAGAAACAGAGCGCGGCGACATCCAGCGACTCGTAACCCAGATCGGCCTCCATCGTGAGGTAGGCGGTGCTCATTCCGAAGAGGTCCTCGGGATCGGCGTCACGTCCGGCGTCGGCCTCGGCGCGCGAACCCAGGATAGCGCGAAGTCCGTCGAGTAGTCCCATAGGTCGTGTGTCGGTGTCAGTTCCTTAGAACGATTGCATTTCGCGCTCGAGGTCGCGGAGCTGTTCGACGCGGCGCTCGGTCGACGGATGCGTCGAGAAGAGCCGGCCGACGATGCCGGACTTGATCGGGATGATGAAGAAGGCGTTCATCTCGGCTTCCTCGCGCATGTCGTCTTTCGGGACCTTGTCCATCTCGCCGGAGATCTTCAGGAGGGCGGAGGCGAGCGCCGACGGGTTGCCGGTGATGGCGGCAGCCCCGCGGTCGGCGGCGTACTCGCGGTACCGGGAAAGCGCCCGGATGAGCAGGTAGCTGATGATCCAGACGACCAGTGAGACGAGGATCGCGACGATGATGCCGCCACCGCCCTCGCGACCGCCGCCGCGCCTGTGTCCGCCGCCGAAGAACGCCCCCCAGCGGACGATCATGAACGCGATCGTCGAGAGGAAGGAGGCGATCGTCATCACCATCATGTCGCGGTTCTTGACGTGGGCGAGTTCGTGGGCCAGCACGCCGTCGAGTTCGTCAGCGTCGAGCGTGGTCATGATCCCGGTCGTCACGCAGACGGCGGCGTTTTTCTGGTTGCGCCCGGTCGCGAAGGCGTTGGGAACTTTCGAGTCGACGACCGCAACCTTTGGTTTCGGGAGGTCGGCCTGCTGCGAGAGTCGCTCGATCGAGGCGTGCAGTTGCGGATACTCGTCGGCCGAGACCGTCCGCGCGCCCATGCTCTTCAGCGTCAGCGTGTCGCTGAAGTAGTACTGGACCAGCGAGAAGCCGCCGAACAATATCGCGAACAGCCACAGTCCACCACCGATATAGAGGGCGAGCGCGCCGGCAAAGACGATGTAGAGTGCGAACAGAAGGAACATCGTCACGAACATCCGAGCGCGTAGCCCCCAGTCCGCCTGCCAGTTCATGCCGTAACCGACGGGCTCCGGAGAAATAAGTGCCCTGTCGCGACGGTCGAGTCGCCGTATGCGATGCCGACGTGGTGTCCCGCTCGAGCGCTGTCGACCGTGTTGTCGCGGGCGCGGCTCTCACCGATCACCCCGGCGGGTCTCGGAACGGTCCCCGCCGAGCCGTTCGGACGTCTCGAGCGTCATCTCGAGGGTTCGGCTGATCGTCGCGTCTCGACGCGATGCTCGTTCGTCGACGAGTCAGCTCAGCAGTCGATCGCGCCCGTTTGCGGGACGGAATGAGACGATCCGAACTCGTGTCACCAGCACCAGCGTTACACGGACGGATGCGGGTAGACCCGATGCGAGGGGCGGAATAGCAGCGGTCCAGCGGTCTCGAGTCCGACCCAACCCAGCGGGCGACTGAGATGGGTCGTCCCAGCCCATCCCGGCTGACCGCAAGCGATATGTGGATTGACTGAATCGGCCGAAACGGCGGATGTCTTCTCCACGCGCAGTACTCCTCGAGGAGTGCACATGGCCGGAAGTCGAAACGGCGCTCGAGAACGGAACGCGGACGGTGATCGTGGCGGTCGGCTCGATCGAACAACACGGACCGCACCTGCCGCTAAACATGGACACGCTCGACGGCGACGAACTCTCGCGACGGATCGCCGCGGAACTCGGCGACGCGCTGGCGGCCCCGACGATTCGGCCCGGCTGCTCGGGCCATCACATGGCGTTTCCGGGGACGATCACGATGCCGCCGGAGACCCTGATGGACGTGATCCGCGCCTACTGCCGCTCGCTTGCCGAACACGGGTTCGAACACGTCGTCCTCGTCCCGACCCACGGCGGGAACTTCGCGCCGGTCTCGACCGTCGCGCCCGAAATCGCCCGCGAGATCGACGCATCCGTGATCACGCTGGCGGACCTCGACGATCACATGGAACTGCTGAACGAGGGACTGCGCGAGGCCGGCGTCGAATACCAACAGGACGTGATCCACGCCGGGGCCGCCGAAACGGCCATGGTCCTCGCGATCGAGGAGGGACTCGTCCGGACGGACCGGCTCGAGGCGGGGCCGGAGGGGTCGATTTCGACCGCCAGACTCCTCAGCGAGGGGTTCGATTCGATCACCGAAAACGGCGTCTTGGGGGAGCCGAGCGAAGCCACCGCCGAGGCCGGCGACGCAATTTTCGACGCCGTCACCGACGCGTACGTCGAGCGGATCGAAGCCGAGCGCGACGCCGTGTGCGATGACCGGCAGTGACTCCCACTGTGGATCGTGTGTGCATCGCAACGAGTTCGGTCACGGCTCGATCGAACCCCTTCGTTTCGCATGGAGACCCTGTGACGGAGTCACGTCTGACGCGGTCGAATCGGCGGCTGTGTCCCGGCTGGGCGTTCGCTCGCGAACCCCTTCGTTTCGTGTAGAGCGACTCGAGGGTCACGAGACGCAACCGGTCGCGGATCGCGGCCGAGGGCTCGGCGTCGCTCGAGCGGAATGGCCGACGCGAGCGAGAGAACGCGTCCCTTAACTCCGCGAGACTCGAAACGGGGCCAATGAGTGAGTCGCGTGCGTTCTGTCCCCGGTGCGGGGATGCAGTACCCGAGCGGTCGGCGAGCGACGCGAACGGTCCGTTGCGGCCCGGTGCCGAGGTCGAACTCTGCGATGCCTGTTACTTCGAGGACTTCGACTTCGTGGACGCACCCGAACGGATCGACGTTCGCGTCTGTGCCCGCTGCGGTGCGGTCTACCGCGGGAATCGGTGGGTCGACGTCGGCGCGGAAGACTACACCGATATCGCCATCGAGGAGGTCAGTAAGGCGCTGGGTGTCCACGTCGACGTCGAGGACGTCGCCTGGCAGATCGATCCCGAACAGGTCGACCAGAACACGATCCGGATGCACTGTTTCTTCACGGGCGTCGTTCGCGGAACGCCGGTCGAGGAACAGGTGACGGTCCCCGTCAAGATCGCCCGCCAGACCTGTACTCGGTGTGGTCGGATCGCCGGCGACTACTACGCGAGTATCGTCCAGATTCGCGCCGAGGACCGCACCCCGACGAGCGAAGAGACCGATCGAGCGACGGAAATCGCGAACGAGATCGTCGCCGACATGGAGGCCACGGGCGACCGCAACGCCTTCGTCACCGAAGTCGGCGAGACCGACGACGGACTGAACATCAAGGTCTCGACCAACAAGATCGGCAAGAAAATCTCGAACAAGATGCTCGAGGAGTTCGGCGGCACCGTCAACGACGCCGAAACCCTCGTCACGGAGGACGAGGACGGCAACGAGGTCTACCGGGTCACCTTCGCCGTTCGACTCCCGCCCTATACTCCCGGCGACGTGATCGCCCTCGCCGACGACGACGGCGGCCCCGTCCTCGTCCGCAGCGCCCGGGGCAACCTCAAGGGCATCCGCGTGACGACCGGCGAGCGCTACGAAGCCAGCTACGAGGAGGGGAACTCGCCCGACGCGCGCAAACTCGGCGAACTCGAGGACGCCGCCGAAGCGACGGTCGTGACCGTCGAGGACGAGAACGCCGTACAGGTCCTCGACCCCGAGACGTTCCAAGCGAAAACGGTCTCGCGGCCGGACTACTTCGATCCCGATGCCGAGACCGTGCCCGTCCTGAAGAGCCGCGCCGGACTGCATATCCTGCCCGACGAGACCGATGACTGACGAGGACGCGACCGGCGAAGACGCGACTCCCGCGGGCGAGACCGACCCGACGACCGCGGACGACGGCCTCGAGCGGAGTGTCGACGAGGTCCTCGAGCCGGCGGTGGCGGACGCGCCGCTCGCGGCGATCGTCCGGAAACAGCGCGCGGAGACGGCCATCGAATCGCTGCGCGCCGAGGGCGTCTACGACGATTCGCGTCGCGTACGCGAGGCTCGGGGACGACCCGATGCGAACCCCGCGGACGGGGTCGCGCTGCCGGTCACGGAGCCGCCGACCGAGACCGCGGTGCTCGAGGTCGTCAAGCAACTCGAACCCGAGCCCCGACGCACCGATCTCGAGGATCTGTTGGCCGACCGCGGCTGGAGCGACGCGGCCCTCGAGTCGGTGCCGGGGTCGTGGGCGGTGATCGGGTCAGTGATCCTCGTGACGGTGCCCGAGGGCTGTCCCGACGAGGCCGAACTGGGCGCGGCCTTGCTCGAACTCCACGGCGAGGCCGACAGCGTGCTGGCCGACGAGGGGATCGCCAACGACGGCGCGGCCGGGACCTACCGCGAGCCCCGTACCCGGCTGCTCGCGGGCGACGAAGACACGGAGACGATCCACACGGAACACGGGACGCGATACGGCCTCGACCCCGCGACAGTGATGTTCTCGCCCGGGAATCAGGCCGAGCGCGCCCGAATGGGCGAGCTCGGAAGCGCCGACGAGCACGTGTTCGACATGTTCGCCGGTATCGGTTACTTTACCCTCCCGATGGCCCGGGCCGGCGCGCGAGTGACGGCGACCGAGATCAACCCGACGGCCTTCCGCTACCTGCTCGAGAACGCCGTTCTCAACGACGTCGCCGATCGCGTCGACGCCTACATGACGGACTGTCGCGACCTCGCCGACGAACTCGAGGCCGATCGGGTCGTCATGGGCTACTACGGGAGCGCGGACGGGGCCGACGAGACCGCCAAGGGCGGCGAGGACGGCGAGGGGACGGCACACGGAACGCGAACGGACGAGGCACACGACTTCCTCGACGACGCGCTCGCGGCGCTGTCCCCCGGGGGCGTCGTCCACTACCACGAGGCGACCCCCGAAGCGCGGCTGTGGGAGCGGCCCCTCGAGCGCCTCGAGGCGGCCGCCGACGCGGCGGACCGAACGCTCGAGATCCTCGAAAAGCGGCGGGTGAAGAGCCACAGCGCGGGCGTCGCACACGTCGTCGTCGACGCGCGCTTCGAGTGACGTCACAGCCCGCGATCGGGCGCGCCCGCCTCCGATGGAACGGCTCGAAACCGGCGCGCACGTCGGGAGCTGGAGACGGCGGCGCTGAGCGGTCGTGACATTGATACTCGCGGAGCGAATCCGTTCCGATATGAACCGGAGTCAACTCATCGCCCTCGCCTTCGCGGTCCTCATGATGACATCGATGATCGCCGGGAGCGCGATCGCGGTGTTCTAACGCGACGCCGTGACGCGAGCGGCGGCTCGTCACGGGTTCGGGCCAAGAAGACGTACCGAATCACCGATCGCACTAGTTCTCCGTGTCCCAGACGTCCGCCAACGGGCTCGAGCGGGCGGACCCGCTCGAGCGTCGCGAGCGCGACGACGAGCGGTCGCTGCGTCCGCCGTCCGGGTCCGTCCCGTCCGCTCGGCTTCGCCGTGCCGACCCGCGTTTCGAACGGGTGCTGGATCGACCGGCTGCCTCTGGCGACCGCCCGCTGAGCGCGGCTCGCGGTTCGAAGGTCGGGAGGTCGGGTCGCGACATGCGATCGACCTGCGCTTCGAACCAGTCCGGCATGTCCGCCCGGGCGCGATCGAAACAGTCCAGCAAACTCGCGTCCGCCAGGTACGTCGCGCCGTAGTCGTCGGGCGCGCGGACGACCCGCCCGCAGGCCTGCATGATGGTCCGGAGCGTCGTCCGATAGTACCACGCCCACTGTCCCTCCTCGAGTCGGTGGGCCACCCGCGAGTCGCTCGTGTTGAGGAACGGCGCTTTACAGATGACCTGCCAGCGGCAGAGATCGCCCTTGAGGTCCAGCGCTTCCTCCATCTTCACCGAGAGGAACACGTCGGGGTCGTCGCTCGCCTTCCAGGCCTCGAGCGCGGCGTCGCGGCCGTCGCGGTCGTGCGTTCGCACCCGATCGCCGACGCCGAAGTCCGCGAGGAGATCGGCGAGGCGCTCCTGAATGTCATAGGAGTGGGCGTGGATCAGGCCCTTCTCGTCGGGATGGTGTTGCATCAACCGGACGATCGTCCGGGCGATCTTCGGCGTGGTCTCGTCGCGCTCGTCGTAAGTCATCTTCCCCTGGGTGACGTCGTACAGCGGCCGGTTTTCGACGGGGAAGGTATGCTCGACATCGACTAGGGCGACATCGTCGGGGTCGAGCCCGACCTGCCGACAGAACGCCGCTTTGTTGAGGATCGTCGCCGAGAGGAGCGCGAACTTGTTACCCCGGTCCCAGACGGTGTGCTGGAGGTACTTTTCGGGGTTCATGGGCTTGATCGTCAGCGGCCCGCCCTGTGGGTCGTCGTCGGCTCCAACGCTGCCGGCGTCGCGGGACTGGCGTTCGGACTGATCGACCAGCCACGTCGTCGGGCTCTGCGGATCGCGGTAGTCGGAGACGAACCACTCGAGTTCGCCGATGAGTTCCTGCAAGCGGTCGCGTTCGCGCACGTCGGCGGGCGAGAGCGAGTCCTGTGCGAGCAGGTCGTCCTTGCGGCGCGTACACGTTCCCGCGAGGCGATCGGCGTAGCGCACGGCCCGCTCGACGTCGTCGACCTCGGGAATGCGCAACTCGTCCCAGAACGGGACGGTTCGCGGTCCCAGTTGGATGGTCGCGTACATCTCGGCCCACTCGGCGAGGCCGTGGGCCTCGTCGACGACGACGACATCGCGTTTGCGGAAGACCTCGCTCCCGGCGGTCTGCATGAAGTAAGCCAACGTCATCGCGGCGATCTCGCGGTTCGACGCGATCGCACGGTCCGAGAAGTACGGACACCGGTGTTTGACGGAGCAGTCGTACCCCCGTTCGCGGACGCAAGGGGCCTGATTGACCGGCGTCTCGCGTTCGTCCGGCAGGATGCAGGTGTAGTTCGACTTCCCGCGGATGACGTTGAGGTCGGCCAGTAGATCGTCGGCCGCCACGTCGTCCAGTTGGGAGACCTGCGGTGTCGTGTAGTACGCACCCGTCGCGTCGCTGGGGGACCCCTCGCCCGCGCGGCGGGCACAGCCGGCGACGGCGCGGGCCAGCAGGGACTTGCCGCTACCCGTCGGCGCGCGCACGAGCACGACATCGTTGCCGGCCGCGAAGGCATCGCGAACGTCCCGGAGGGCCTGCTCCTGGGTCCCGCGATAGCTCGGTGCGGGGAACGCCTCGAAGATCCGCTCGGTATTCACCGTTCGATCCAGGGCGCGGCCGCGTCCTAAAGGCTGCGGACCGTCGCGCTCGGTGCGAATCGGCCGAGCCGCGACGGC
This sequence comes from Natrinema pallidum, assembly GCF_005890195.1. Lineage (NCBI taxonomy): Archaea > Methanobacteriati > Methanobacteriota > Halobacteria > Halobacteriales > Natrialbaceae > Natrinema > Natrinema pallidum. The sequence continues at coordinate 3,396,013 of NZ_CP040637.1, forward strand.
CGGCAAACGAGGTCGAAAGCGGCAGCTACCCACCGGTATCGACCGCCTACGGATCGCTGGTGACCGGCGGCCAGGCGGGTAGCCGCCCGATTACAAAGACGAACTCCGCCGTCGGATCGACCCGCGGAAGGGTCGCTCAGCGGTAGAGCACCGCGGTGCCATCTGGTTCCGCGGCGGCATTTCGCCTCGTGGCGTTCGACTCCCACCCCTTCCGCTCGCGGCTGCGATCGGTCCGCGGTGTGGCTGCGGACCGTAGTTGTGGACCGCGGTTGTGGTTGTGGGCCGCGGTCGTGTGTGTTCACCGAGGGCGGTGCGTAGGGACCGTCCCGTTCGCCTCCATTCCCCGCCATTTTCCGGCATCGGCCCGCCGATCACGACTCCCGCCAGCGGGTTACAGTGCGTCGAGCCGCGAGGTTTCGCCGTCGACCTGCTCTAGCCGCTCGATATCCTCGGTAGTCGGATAGTCGGGAACGGCCTCGATACACGGGTAACACAGCAGATGGGAGGTCCCGTCCTCGAGTTCCAGGGTCATCGCGGTCCCGACGGTGCCGGCATCGGTGCCGAACGACCAGAGGTTGGCGATCCCACCCGAAACGGTGACCGTTCGGCCGCAGCCGTCACAGGAAGCCTTCGACATACGCGACCGTGGGTCCCCAACGGTCAAAGACGTTCTCCCCGGGCGACCGATCACCTAGGTCGTGCCGTTCGGGTGGTGAGATCCCGCACAGCGGTTATAGGAGACAGCACCGTAGCGCCGCACATGGAGGTGCACTGTGCGGGCTGTGCCGGCTGCTGTCTGGACTGGCGACCGCTCCTCGAGAGCGATCCGGCGGCGACCGCCGCTCGAGACGATACCGAGGGTGGCACCGGGTCCGACGCCGACCGAGGACGCCAGCGACTGCGCGACCCGTTCGACCGGACCGACACCGAGCGGGGAGCCCCGCGAGAGCCCCTCGACGACGGTGCTACCGTCGTCCCGCTGACCCGCGACGAGGGACGAGCGTTCCTCGAGCGCGGCATGGCCGCCGCCCTGCGGCCGCGGTTCTGGCGCGCCCGCGACGAAGCGGATGGCGTCGAGATCGACGGCCACGCCCTCGCAGCCGTCGCCGGCCGGCCGGTCTTCGTCGTCGGTCTCCGACGGCCGCCGAAGCCGGTCGCCCCGTTCGGTCGCGAGGAGTCGACATGGCTGCCGGCCTGCGTCTTTCTCGATCCGACGACGCTGCAGTGTCGCATCCACGAAGACGAACTCTATCCCGACGAATGCGGCGCGTATCCGAACCGCAACCTCGCGCTCGAGCAGGAGACCGAGTGCGAGCGCGTCGAAGCGGCGTTCGGCGGCGAGCGCCTGCTCGAGGCGACACACGACGATCCGGACGGCCTGTTGCTCGGGCCGCGGGCGATCGGCGCGAAGCTCTTCTGTCATCCCCGGCCGGCCGATCTCGCAGGGATCGTTGACCGGGCCGCGACGGGGGACCTCACCCGACGGGACCGCGCCGAACTCATCGCGGTCGCCGCCGCCTCGAGTCCCGGCACGCTGGCGATCTCCGACCACCACTACGAGTGGGCGAAAACGCGGGTACTCGAGGCGGCGGACGACGGATCGTGGGTCGGGCCGGCGATCCGCGACTGGCACCGGCACCGCCGGGCGGCCGGCGAGACGGGCTCGTCGCCGGCGATCGCCGACGCGATCGAGGTCGACCGGGGGGCACCCGAGACGCCGGGCTGGGGACCCCGCGAGTGAGATTAAGCCCCTGCAGTCCAAATGCGGGGTATGCGCGTACTCGTAACGGGAGCGACCGGGTTCGTCGGGCAGCGGCTCGTCGCCGCGCTCCGTGCGGAGACGACACACGACGTGACGGTCCTCGTCAGGGACGCCGAGAGCTACGAGCCGCCCGACGGGATCACCGTCGTCGAAGGGGACGTTCTCGAGCCCGGAAGCTTCGAGGACGCGCTGGCGGACGTCGACGTCGCCTACTACCTGATCCACGCGATGGGATCGAGCGGCGACTTCGCCGAGCGGGACCGGCGGGGCGCACGGAACTTCGAACGAGCCGCGAGCGACGCGGGCACGGGGCGCGTGATCTATCTGAGCGGGCTCGGTAACGACGCCGACTCCCTCTCGAGTCATCTCTCCTCCCGCCGAGAGGTCGAGTCGATACTCCGGGCGGGGACCGCCGACGTGACCGTCCTCAGGGCGGCGATCATCATCGGCGACGGCAGCGCGAGCTTTCGGTTGGTACGCCAACTCGCGACGCGGCTCCCGGTGATGATAACGCCACGGTGGGTCGACACCGACTGTCAACCGATCGCGATCGACGACGTGATCGCGTACTGTCTGGCGGTCCTCGAGCGCCCGGTGACGGCCGGCGAAACGTACGAAATCGGTGGGCCGGACGTGCTCACCTACCGCGAGATGCTGCTCGAGACCGCCGAGATCGAGACCGGCCGCCAGCCGCTTATCGTCCCCGTTCCGGTGTTGAGTCCGCGACTCTCGGCACACTGGGTCGGGCTCGTCACTGACGTTCCCCGAGCGGTCGCCTCCCCGTTGATCGAAGGCGTTCGCAATCGCGTCGTCGTCACGGACGATCGACTCGACGGACTCGTCGATTTCGAGCCGACCCCGTTCGACGTCGCGGTTCGCCGAGCCGTCGGTCTCGCGTCGGACGGCCCCGACGCGGTCGACCGTACTGGGACGACGGCCCCGCCGACGCGAGGCGAGAAATGACACGCTCGCTCGAGTACGGCGAGACGTGGGTCTACGAGAGCCTCCTCGGAACGATTCCCGGCGTCCGCGTCTCGAGTCGAACGGCGATCGGGATACAGTTTCTCGGCTTCGAAGCGGCGATCATCGCCGTCGCGGCGGCCTACGACCTCTGGGGGGCGGTGGTCCCCGGCACGGTCGCCGTTGCCGTCGCGACGATCGGCAGCTGGCTCATGCTTCGATTCAGCCGGAGCGTCCGTGAGCTGCCCACCCCGACGGCCTACCGGCGGTTGCTGTTCGGCTCGAGCATCGACGTCGTCCTCGGTGTGCTCGCGTTCGTGGTGCTCGTCACCTACCTGTTCGTCATCGATCCGAGGGGGAGCAACGCGGATTCGTCGCTGTTGACCGAGCTGTTCGGTGCCGAGCCACCTGCACTTGCCGTCGGACTCGCGTTGCTCGTCCTCTGGGATGTGGTGTATCGGATCGGGACCTGCTGGTGGGCGAGCGTCGTCGGGCTGTGGCGAGCGATTACCTACGCGTTCGGACCGGAGACGACACGAGCGTACCAGCGTATCGACGCGATCAATATCGGCTTCGCGGCGGTGCAGTTGCTGTTAGTGCCCCTCGTCGCGGGGGACACCGTGTTGCTCGTCGCGGTCGCGGGCCACGTCGTCGCGGTCCTGATCGTCGCGACGCTCTCGGTCGTATGGCAGGGACGGCAAAAAGCGAGCCGAACGGGGCCTTTCGATCACCGCTAGTTCGACTTGATCTCCTCGAACGTATCGAGCAAGTCCTCGGCGGAGTCGCCGGAATCGTATTCGACCTCCCCGTGGTAGATCGTCCGCTCGTCGTCGAAATCGGCATCGACCCGCGAGGCCTGCTGTTCGCGGCGCTCGTGTTCGTCTTCGTCATAGGCACCCATTGACATGGTTAGTATAAACATGGTACGGCGCTGCTGATTATTAATGTAACGGTCCATAACACCCATCGGACGGCTGAAACGTATTCCGGCTCCGCGAGGCGATGTACCCGGTCTCAGGGGAGCGAACGCGTTCGCTGGCACAGCGAACGATATATGCCTGCCCGCAGCGTAGCATCGAACGTGGCACGGCCGCTTCGCTTTCGGCACTCGCCCCAGTCCTGGAGCGACGGGCGAGTCAAACGCGATATCCTCCAGCCGCTCCGTTCGAATATCGGCGCTCAGGAAGTCTCGCCGTGGTTCAAGTGCGGTGGCGACTGGCAGACACACCGCTTCGAGATGGAAAACGGCGACGTGGCGCTCTTCGCACGGAACGACGCTGACGCCTACTGGATGGGGAACACGGAGACGCCCTCCGCGCTCTGGAGAACCGACAAGTTCGGTTGGCGGAACGTCCCCTATCACGTCTCGCGGTGGGCCCAACGGGAACTGCTCGCGACGCTGCACGAGGCAGACCCCTGGCTCGCCGACTACCCGCACCTCTCGTGGTTTTTTCTGCCGGTGTTCATGTCGAAGGACGGTCGCGATTCGACCCGCTCGTTCTTCCGCGAACACGCCGGCGGCTTTCCCGACGCCGGCCGCCGGGAGACGACCCGCTTCTTCGAAGACGTCCTCCGGACCGGCGTCTTAGATGAGTACCGACACGTCATGTCGGGGAAACTCGGCACCAGCGATCACGTCGATCGCGTCCGAATGAGCGCCGCGATGGCCGAGTTCATCGCCGCGAAGATCCTCACCGACGCGGGCTACGACCTGGTCCCGGAGATCGAAGTGACGACCGGACACTCGCTGGACTTCCGAGCCGAGAACGCCGAAACCACCGCTCTCGTGGAAGTCACGCGCCCGCAACCGCCGGGGAACCGCGCCGCCGCCGGCCCCGTTGCGGCCGTCCGCGACACCGCCGAGACAAAGACCAACGGCCAACTGGCCGAGCACGGTGGCGGTGCCGTCCTCTTCGTCGACTGCTCGAGTTTCCGGGACGACGCCTGGGCCGCGGTTCGGGGCGAACAGCCCGACGTTCGCCACCGGCCCGCCGTCGTCTACCGCGTCCGGCCCAGCGGTCACGTCGAGGGGTATCAGAAAGGTGCAGTCCCCCTCGAGTTGGGCGACGCGATGACCGTTCTGGACTGAGCCGAGCGACGCGATGACCGTTCGCTCCATCAGCGACTGCAACAGAGTGTGCCCTATTTGTAGTATACCATAGATAGTCACATGCATGCGTGCAGCAGTCCTCGAGGAACACGGTGAACCGCTGTCGATCGAAGACGTCGACGCGCCCGACCCCACACCGGAGGGCGCGATCGTCGAAGTCGAAGCCTGCGGCGTCTGTCGGAGCGACTGGCACGGCTGGCAGGGTGACTGGGGGTGGCTCGGCCTCGAGACCGAGTCCGGGCAGATTCTGGGCCACGAGCCCGCCGGACGCGTCGTCGCCGTCGGCGAGGACGTCGAGGGGGTCGCCGAAGGCGACCACGTCGCAGTCCCGTTCAACCTCGGTGACGGGGTCTGCCCGCAGTGCCAGCGGGGCCACTCCAACACCTGCGAGAACGTCATGCCGCTGGGCTTTATCGAGGAAGCACAGGGAGCCTTCGCCGAACAGCTCCACGTCCCCGTCGCCGACCACAACCTCGTAACCCTCCCCGACGGCGTCTCTTCGGTCGACATGGCCGGTCTCGGCTGTCGCTTCATGACCTCGTTTCACGCGCTCGCCCACCGCGCCGACATCGGCGCGGGTGACTGGGTGGCGATCCACGGCTGCGGCGGCGTCGGCCTCTCGGCAGTCCACATCGCCGACGCGCTGGGCGGCAACGTCGTCGCGGTCGACCTGAAAGACGAGAAACTCGAGAAGGCCCGCGAACTCGGGGCCGTCGAGACGGTCAACGCCGAGGAGACGGAGAACGTCCCCGGCGAGGTGAAGGCGATCACCGACGGCGGGGCCGGCGTCGCGATGGATGCCCTCGGAATCGAGACGACCAGCCAGAACTCCGTCATGAGTCTCGAGACGCGCGGTCAGCACATCCAGGTCGGGCTCACGACCCAGGACGAACAGGGCATGGTTCACCTCCCGACCGACGCGATGGTCATGGGCGAAATCGAGTTCATCGGCTCGCTCGGTATGCCGCCGACCCGCTACGACGAAATCTTCCGGATGGTCGCGACAGGCAAACTCGAGCCCGAGGCCGTCGTCTCCGAGACCATCGGGCTCGAGGACGTCAGCGACAAACTCGATGCGATGACCGACTTCGAGACGGTCGGCATTCCGGTCATCGATACCTTCTAGGACAGGGATGTTGCGCTGCGGGCGCGGCCTTGTCACGCCCGCGGCAAAATGTAGTGCGAAACCGCTCCACCCTCCGTTCGCTCGCGCTGCTCGCTCACATCAGCCGTCGGCCCGCTCGCTCCCGGTGGTCGCTCGCGGGTGCAGCGCTCGACCAAACCGCAGCGGCAACTCAGTTCTGTGCCGATCGTAAGTGGTTGTACCGAGCGCAAGCGGTTGTACCGAGCGCAAACGAAGTGAGCGCTCGGCGTTTTTCACCAACGTTTTTTGGCGGGGTTCGACTGAGCGAACGGAGTGAGCGAAGGAGGACCCCGTTACAAAAGGTTGGTTCTAGAAGGAAACCGCGTCGGGCGAGTACGGGCTTCCGACAGGGGTCGGATCGCGGTCGCTGTAGCCGACGCGGCCGACGGCCTTGTCGCTGACCGCGGAATAGACCGCAAAGCGCGCGTCCTCCGAATTTTCGAAGGTTTCGGGCTCGAGGCGGGCGAGTACATCGCTGACCGTCTCGGTCCCGTTCGGGAGTTCGAGGGTCCGATCGCCGTACTCCTCGATCAGTTCCTCGGTCGTCGCTGGGTACTCGTGGTCGTCGATGACCTCGCCGGTGCCATTGAGCAGCATTACACGCTATTCCACGTGAACGATAATTATAAACATTGTCCATGCATGTTTCCTAGTAGCACTGTATACCTAATACACCTAGTAGGCCCCTAGAGATCGCGACGGTCGGGACGGGAATGAAGAAATGCCTTTAGCAACGGGGCCGTTCGGATACCGTATGCCATATGCGGACTTACACGTCCACACGACCCGCTCGGACGGCAGCCTCGCGCTCGAGGCGGTCCCCGAGGCCGCTCGTCGCGGCGGCGTCGAGGTCGTCGCGGTGACGGATCACGATCGGGTCCAGCCCTTCGACGGGCCGGTCGTCGAGCGCGACGGTGTGACGCTCGTACACGGAATCGAGTTGCGGGTCGAGACGCCGGGGGGACAGCGGATCGACCTGCTGGGGTACGGACTCGAGCCGAGCGCGTCGCTCGAGGCGATTCTCGCCGACATTCAGGACAACCGGATCGAACGCGGGCGGGCGATCGTCGACTGCGTGGAGTCGCGACTGGGGATCGATCTCGACGTGACCATCGACGGCGGATTCGGGCGACCGCACATCGCGCGAGCGATCGAGGCCCATCCCGGAACAGAGTACGAGTATCAGGGCGCGTTCGATCACCTCATCGGCTCCGACTGTCCGTGTTACGTGCCCCGGGACGTCCCGTCGTTCGAGACGGGGCGGGACGCACTGGCCGAGTCGTGTCGGCTCATCTCGCTTGCGCATCCGCTGCGATACCGGGACCCGGACCGCGCGCTCGCGCTGGCGGCCGACCTCGATGCCGTCGAACTCCAGTATCCCTACGGCCGGGATGTCGCCCGCGAGCCGGTCAAGCGCGCCATCGAACGCCACGACCTGCTCGCGACCGGCGGCAGCGACGCTCACGACGACCGCCTGGGAATCGACGGCCTCTCTCGGCGCGCGTACGACCGACTCGGGTTGACAGATAACTAACCCAAATCCTGGCCGCGAGCGGAGGGTTCAATGCGACGTGGTCCCAACAGCGGGATATGAACTGCCACTACTGTGACCGCGAGGCCGCCTTTGCGGCTGAGTCCGATGGACTCAAAGTCGGCCTCTGCGAGGAACACTTCCGCGAGCGGTTACAGGAGCTCGCCGAAGCCGACGGGCTCGAGAGCCTGAAGGAGAAAGTCGACGTCGATCGCGCCGAGTAAGCGTCGCCGCGTCGTTTCAAGCCGTTCGTCCGGCGTCGACGTCGATGGCGTCGACCGGACAGACGTCGACACAGAGCATGCAATCGATACACTGTGCTTCGTTCGCTGGGTCGGCTTTCTCTTCGCTCTCGGGGTGACCCGGCGTATCGATCCACTCGAAGACGTCGACGGGACAGTCCTCGACGCAGGCACCGTCGGCGAGACAGATGTCGAAGTCCACGGCGACGTGCGTTCCGTGAATACCGAGTTCTTCGGGCTCGTCGACGGGGCCCCAGACCGAGTGGCCCTCGTGTTCGTCGACCTGGTCGCGGTTCTCGTGGAACTGTGGGTCTATGGCCATTGCTAGCAGCTTAAATGTGAGACGCGTACTTAAAAGTGCGTACTCGCTGCAATTCGCGTTGCGACGGGACCCGCGGAACGGGACAGCGCGTACGTCGAGGGGCCGTGGGACGACCGAGTTGGCCGCCGAGCGACACCGAAACCGGTCGGGATGGCGGCTCCGGACCCGACAGCGGCGAGGATCGATCCGCGAGCGAGGCGCTTTTGCGACTCCTCTCGAAAACACGAATATGGATCTCACCCATCGCCCCCGGCGACTCCGACAGGATCGCGTTCGCGACCTCGTCAGCGAGACGAGCCTCGAGCCCGCCGATCTCATCGCGCCGGTGTTCGTCGATGCGACGACCGACGAGCGCATCCCCATCGAGTCGATGCCCGGCCACGACCGCGTGCCGATCGACGGGATCGTCGCCCGCGTCGAGGACGTCCTCGAGACCGGGGTCGAGGCGGTCATGCTCTTTGGCATCCCCGAATCGAAGGATCCCGAGGGGAGTCGCGCCTGGGCCGACGACGGCGTCGTACAGGAGGCGGTGCGGCGGATCACCAGCGAGACGGACGCTTACGTCATTACCGACGTGTGTCTCTGTGAGTACACCGATCACGGTCACTGCGGTCCGCTCGAAGCGGAGCTACGCAGCGAGGGCGGTCTCGAGGACGGGCCGGCCTGCGAACCCACGATGACCGTCGATAACGACGCGACGCTCGCGGCCCTGGAACAGATCGTCACCTCCCACGCCCGTGCGGGCGCTGACATGGTCGCCCCGAGCGGGATGATGGACGGGATGGTCGGAACCATCCGATCGGCGCTGGACGAAGCGGGGTTCGAACACGTCCCGATCATGAGCTACGCGGCCAAGTACGAGAGCGCGTTCTACGGCCCGTTCCGGGACGCCGCTGACGGCGCGCCCGCGTTCGGGAACCGCCGGCACTATCAGATGGATCCGGCCAACGCCCGCGAGGCCGTACGAGAGGTTCGCCTGGACGCCGAGCAGGGCGCGGACGTGATGATGGTCAAACCCGCGCTCCCGTACCTCGACATCATCAGTACCATCCGCCGCGAGTTCGACCACCCCGTCGCCGCCTACAACGTCTCCGGCGAGTACGCCATGCTTCACGCCGCCGCCGAGAAGGGCTGGCTCGAGCTCGAGGCAGTCGCCACGGAATCGCTGCTGTCGATCAAGCGGGCAGGTGCGGATCTCATCCTGACGTATTTCGCCGAAGACGTTGCACAGCGGCTGTAGCGACGGTCTCGACCGCTGCCGATTCTCTCGTGTGAGCCCCCGAATCGAAACCGACCACGTTCTGCCGCAGGGAACGGTCGATTAGACGAACGTCAATATCGTCCCCGGATCGCGTGACGGGGCGGCAATATCTGCCGCGCGCGGGCGCAGTCGCGTCGGGACGGCCCGTTCGGGCGACGATTCGCGGGGAAAGTATTCGATTTCGAGCCGTTCGCCACCCGATCCTGGGTGACAAACACGTAAAATATAACCGCCGCTCGAAAAAGACGTGATTTCCAACGCCCTTATATGCATTAAATCTGCTTTAGCATTGGACGGATAAACATATTACAGCCAATATTCCGCCCATTCGTCAACGCTAATCCTTAAATAGAGCAGAGACAATCGACTCGAACGTGATTAGGAGGACAATCATGAACGAAGCTGCACTAAAAGAGGACGATCGTATGGTGAGTGGAAGTTGCAGTGACCGGGAGAGAAGGGTGAGTGTCTGATGGAGCCGACGCTCCTGCAGACCGACGTGGACCCACAGGTCATCGCCGACGGGGTCAATCTCCTGTGGGTGCTCGTCGCGACCTTCCTGATCTTCTTCATGCACGCCGGCTTCGCCATGCTCGAGGCGGGACAGGTGCGTTCGAAGAACGTCGCCAACCAGCTGACGAAGAACCTGTTGACCTGGAGCGTCGGGGTCGCCGTGTTCTTCCTGATCGGTGCGGCGATCTCCGGCGTCGTCGGCGGCGATGGATTCTCGCTGACGTTGGCCGCCGAAAACCCGAACGAGTGGGTCGACTGGCTGTTCGGTGCCGTCTTCGCGATGACGGCGGCGACCATCGTGTCGGGAGCCGTCGCCGGCCGTGCGAAGCTTCGTGCGTACGTCGGCTACACCTTCGTGCTGGCCGCGGTCATTTACCCGGTCGTCGCCGGGATGGGGTGGGGCACGGCAGGGCCGCTCACTGCAGATGGCGTGCTCGGTGCCGTTATCGGAGCCGGATTCCACGACTTCGCCGGCGGGATGATCGTCCACGGAATGGGCGGCATCGCCGGTCTCACCGCTGCCTGGGTGCTCGGCCCGCGCATGGACCGGTACAACGACGACGGCAGTGCAAACGTTATTCCCGGCCACTCGCTGACCTTCGCCGTGCTCGGAACGCTCATCCTCGCGTTCGGCTGGTACGGCTTCAACGTCGGGACCGCGGCGACCGTCTTCGAGGTCACCGACTCCGGTGACCTCGCGCTCGCTTCCTTCGCGACCGTCGGCCGCGTCGCCCTGACCACGACGCTCGCGATGGCGTGCGGTGCGATCGGAGCCGGCCTCGTCGCGTGGCTCAAGACCGGAAAGGTCGATACGCTCTACGTCGCGAACGGCCTCCTCGCCGGTCTGGTCGGCATCACCGCGATCCCCGACACCACTGCGTGGTGGGGCGCGTTCGTCATCGGCGGCATCGCCGGCGCACAGTTACCGATCGTCTTCGAGTTCGTCGAGGACTACCTGAAGATCGACGACGTCTGTGCGGTCTTCCCCGTCCACGGCTCTGCGGGTATCATCGGAACGCTCCTGTTCCCGTTCGTGGCGGCACCGGGCGTCGTCGATAGCGTCGGGACCGCGTTCGCGGCGCAAATCGCTGGCGTCGCCGTCATCACCGTCTGGACGGTCGCTGCGACCGCGATCGTCTTCGGCGCGTTCAAGGCCGTCGGACAGGCCCGCGTCTCCGAGGAACACGAACGCGACGGCCTCGACGTCTCCGAACACGGCGTCGACACCTACCCCGAGTTCGGCCAGCCCGATGTCGCCACCGATGGCGGCCACACGGAGGAGATCATCCGTTCCGACGGCGGCGATCCGAACGACGGGCGGATCAAGATGGTCACCGCGATCGTCCGCCCCGACCGCCTCGGCGCGATCAAGCAGTCGCTGGCCGAAGCCGGCGCACCGTCGCTGACCGTCACCAACGTCTCCGGTCGCGGCTCTCAGCCCGCGAAGAAGGGCCAGTGGCGCGGCGAGGAGTACACGGTCGATCTCCACCAGAAGGTCAAAATCGAATGCGTCGTCGCCGACATCCCCGCCCAGGAGGTCGTCGATGCCATCCGCGAGGGTGCCGAAACCGGCGAACCCGGCGACGGCAAAATCTTCGTCATGCCCGTCGAGGGCGCGACGCAGATCCGCACCGGCAAGACCGGACCCGACGCCGTCTGAATTCGGGACGCGGCCGACCGTGCGGTCCCCGTCGATTCGATCGAAGGCACCGGCAGTCGATGCGGTCTCGTCCGGTTCCCCGGTTTCTCGAGCGACCACGAGTGGCGGGTGAGCGGCCGAGTAAACGAGCCCACGCGTACACGTTCGGCAGTTCCTGCCGACGGATCGGCGTCGAACCTCGGTACTACTTTGCCCCGCGACTGCGAAAACCCGCGCATGACCGAGGACAATTCACGCGAGCTGTACGACCGGGCGCTATCGGTGATGCCCGGCGGTGTCAACTCAGCGGTTCGCGCGGCGATCGAACCCTATCCGTTCTTCGTCCGGAAAGGCGAAGGCGGTCACGTCATCGACGCCGACGGAAACCGCTACATCGACTGGGTGATGGGGCTCGGCCCGCTGCTGTTGGGTCACGACCTCCCCGAGCAGGTCCAGGCCGCTATCCAGCAGAAGGCCAGCGAGGGACCGATGTACGGCACACCCACGCCGGTCGAAGTCGACCTGGCGGAGTTCGTCGTCCGCCACGTCCCCAGCGTCGAGAAGATCCGGTTCGTCAACTCCGGGACCGAAGCCACCACCTCCGCCGTGCGACTCGCGCGGGGGTACACCGGCCGGAACAAGATCGTCGTCATGCAGGGTGGCTACCACGGTGCCCAGGAGTCGACGCTGGTCGAGGGCGACGCCGACGATCCGAAACCGTCCTCGGCGGGGATTCCGCAGTCGTTCTCCGAGCACACCCTTCCCGTCCCGTTCAACGACGAGGAGGCCATGCGCGAGGTCTTCGAAGACCACGGCGACGACATCGCGGCGGTCCTCACCGAACCCATTCTGGGTAACTACGGCATCGTCTACCCCGAATCGGGCTATCACGAGTTCCTCCGCGAGATCACCGACGACCACGGCTCCCTGCTGATCTTCGACGAGGTCATCACCGGCTTCCGCGTCGGCGGGCTGGGTTGTGCACAAAGCGAATTCGGCGTCACGCCGGACCTGACGACGTTCGGCAAGATCATCGGCGGCGGCTTCCCCGTCGGCGCGATCGGCGGTCGCGCCGAGATCATCGAGCAGTTCACACCCTCCGGCGACGTCTTCCAGGCCGGCACCTTCTCGGGTCACCCCGTCACGATGGCGGCCGGCCTCGAGACGCTGAAGTTCGCCGCCGCAAACGACGTCTACGACCACGTCAACGGACTCGGCGACCGGCTCCGGCATGGGCTGACCGACATCGTAACCGATCAGGCCCCCAGCTATACCGTCACCGGAACGGACAGCCTGTTCAAAGTAATCTTTACGCGGGACGGGCCGGGTCCGGACTCGCTCGAGGAGCAGTGCGAGGCCGGCTGTCGGCAGGACCCGACCTGTTCGCGATACGACTACTGTCCGAAAAACGCCGCGGACGTCAAAAACGCCGAGACGGAGCGCTGGCGGCGCATCTTCTGGGGCGAAATGAAAGATCGGGATGTCTTCCTCTCGCAGAACCAGTTCGAGTGTCAGTTCGTCAGTTACGGCCACACCGTCGCGGACGTCGAGGAGACGCTCGAGGCGTACAAGGAAGCGCTCTGATCGCGTCCCGTTCGGTGTGTTCCCGACGGCGAACTCGCCGCGATCGGCGGTATCGGCGGGGCCGACGGCGTCACGGCCGCGCACTCACGGGTCCCGACCGAGCGTCGAACGGCGAAAACCGAGGCGGAGTCACCAGGGTCAGTCGTCGTCGCTGACCGGATCGGCCGGGCTGCGGTCGCCGAAGATTCGGTCGGCGATGACGTGACCGCTCGTCTCCTCGGCGGTCGCCTTCCGCTGGAAGAGGAGTTTCGCAACGACGTCCCAGGCGAACAGGACCGCTCCGAGGATCAACAGCGTATCACCGGGCATACGCAGCCAGAACAGCGTCTGGATGAGCCCGCCGTTGTAGAACTCGAGGCTTCGCGAGGCGGCATACCCCTGCGTGAACGCGGTCTCGAGTTGGAGGAAACCGACGGGGAGCAGCGACAGGAACAACATCAGCGCGAGGCCGAGGTTGCACAGCCAGAACGACCAGCGCAGCCGGCGTTCGGACCAGTGGGTGTTACGAGTGGTCACGCGGAGGATGTAGACGGCCATTCCCATCGCGAGGAAGCCGAACGCACCGAACATCGCGCCGTGGGCGTGGGCGACCGTCAGATAGGTCCCGCTCTCGAAGTAGCTGATCACCGGCAGGTTGATGAAGAAGCCGATCACGCCGGCCCCGAAGAAGTTCCAGACGGACGAGGCGACGATGAAGTAGAAGGCCATTCGGTAGGGGAAGTCCGTGCCGGCGGTGTCCATCGCACGGTACTGTCCCAGCGCCTCGTAGAGGATAAAGAGCAGCGGGATGAACTCGAGGGTCGAGAAGACGCTCCCGATCGGCAGCCAGACTTCGGGGAGGCCGGCCCACCAGTAGTGGTGAGAGACGCCGATGATGCCGCTGCCCATGACCAGCGCGGCCTGGAAGATGACGGCTTTCTCGGCGGATTTCTTGGTGAGGAGGTTCATCGAGACCAGCGTCAGCGCGATAACGACGATGATGAAGAACTCGAAGACGCCTTCGACCCACATGTGGACGACCCACCAGCGCCAGAACTCCGTCATGACGAAGTTCGTCTCGGGCGTGTAGAGGAAGCCGGCCATGAACAGCAGGCCGATAGACCCGCCCGCGTAGACGATCATATGGGCCAGCCCGTAGCGGGGTTCGCGGTCGAGTAACGGTTTGAACCCGCGTGCGACCAGGGCAGTCCAGCCGAGGAAGCCGACCAGCAGCCCGGCCTGCCAGATACGGCCGATCTCGACGTACTCCAGCCCCTCGTTGCCCAGGAGCCACCAGAGTTGGCCGTCGAAGACGTTGTTGATGCCAAGCCAGATGCCGGCCAGGCCGCCGACGGCGACGACGAGCAGCGCGCCGATCAGACCCTTGATGTAGAGGGCCTGCTTGCGCGGTTCGTGACCCGTCAACAGCGGCGCGAGGAACAGTCCGGCACCGAGCCACATCGTGGCGATCCAGAGCACGCCGAGGTCGACGTGCCAGGTCCGGGCGATCGACCAGGGAAGCCACTGGAGGATGTCGAACCCGAGTAGCTCGTTGAGGCCGAAGAAGCCGTCACGCTCGATGTAGTAGTGGGCGAGCAGACCGCCGAGGAACGTCTGGAGAACGAACAGCACCGCCCCGATGAGGATAAATCTGGTACTCAGTAGCTGACTCGGCGTCAGATCGATCTCCTTCGGATGGGGGATCGAGACGCCCCCGGCCTCCGGTTCGGGGAGTTCGACGGCCTGGTAGAGCCAGATCGCGATCCCGGCACCGGCGACCAGCAACACCATCGCGATGACGCTCCAGGTCATCACGGCCCCGCCGGCGTCGTTACCCGCGGCCGGCGAGTACGGGAAGTCGTTCGTGAACGAGACGTCGGTTCCCGGACGGTCGGTGTGAGAAATCCAGGCGGTCCACAGCGCGAAGTCGGCGAACTGCTCGGCCTCTTCCTCCGTCGGAATCAGCCCCTCCTGAATCCCCCGCTCGCGGTCGCCCTCGTGGTACGTCTCGACGTAGTCCTGACGCACCTGCTCGTGGGCATACGCCTCCGCCGCGGAGTACTCGACCCGCTCGCCGTGGGTACTCGACTGGAGTTCCTGACGAACCGTCTCGTCGATCGCGGCCTGTTCGGGCGTCTCGAGGTCCTCGTAGGCCGTCTCGTACTCCTCCTGCGCGTAGTAGTCGCGCATGTAGTCGGTCTTCAACTCGAGGGTATCGGCCGTGTAGTCGACGTCGTAGTAACTACCGCGGCCCAGCATCGACCCCTGGTTCATCAAGCCGTTCTCCTGGAAGACGGCTTTCCCGGACTGCACATCGTCGCTCGTCGCGACCGTTTCGCCGTCCGGACCGACGATCGTGTTCGGGATCTCCGGTTCGTTCTCGTAGGAGAGCCACGCCCCGCCGCCCATGACGACGAGGTTCACGACGAAAATCGTCGCGAGAAACATGGCGAGTTGTTTTCTGGATATCTGCATGACAATCGGACCTCGAACCTGAACCCCCCTCAAATAACCCAGTAGTTCCTACGATCTGGAAGAAGGTCCGAACACGTTCGCAGGGGCTGTTAGGGGACGTGAGTTCGTAGCAATCCCCCAACCGTCCGTCGATCGACGGCGGTCGGGGGCTCCGATGCGCTCACGAAGCGGAACGGGCGAAAACAGTCAGTCCGCGGCCGTGACGATCGCGTCCTGATAGCTCGCGATTTCCTCGAGAACCGACTCGCGGTCGTCTTCATCGACGTCGAACTCGGCGAGCGCGTCGTCGAGGTGCGTCGCGATGGCCTGGAAGTCCGTCGGCGTGATGCCCATGTCCGCGTGAACGGCTTCCATCTCGCCGCCATCGTACTCGACCGGACCGCCGGTGACCGAACTGATGAACTGGGCCTGATGTGCGCGCTGTTTCTGCATATCGACGTCGTCGAAGTAGCCGACGACCTGGTCGTCCGCCATGATACGGTCGTAGAATTCGTCGACGACAGCCGTAATCGCGTCTTCACCGCCGAGTCGCTCGTAGAGGGTGTCTGCCATTCGGTCGAATATTCGACTGCCACGTAATATAAATAGCATCCCGAACGTGTTTCGCGAAAACATTGTGTGTCAACCTCAATCGAATGGGTTCGGAGCCACTGCAGCAGTTCCATCACGCGACCCGATTCCGTTCCGGTTCGTGAAATCGCATGCGTTTCCCGCGTCGGACAAGCGTGCGCTTTTCATACTCGAGGCACCGACTGCACCCTATGAGAACGCGCGGGACATTGCGACTGGCGACGAGGGGGTCCACACTCGCCCGGCGACAGGCCACCCTGGTACAGGAGGCCCTCGAGGAACGGCGGTACGAGGTCGAACTCGTCACCGTGGAGACGACGGGGGACCAGATCAGAGACGAATTGATCCATCAACTCGGGAAGACCGGCGCGTTCGTCCGCGAACTGGACGAACGCGTCCTCGACGGGGAGCTCGACGCCGCGATCCACTCGATGAAGGACATGCCGACCGAACAGCCCGCGGAACTCGTGACCGCAGCGGTCCCCGAACGGGGACGGCCCGGCGACGTCCTCGTCACGCCCGACGGGGCGACGCTCGAGGAACTGCCATCGGGCGCGACCGTCGGGACCTCGAGTCTCCGCCGGCGCGCGCAACTGCTCTCCGAGCGCTCGGACCTCGAGGTCGAGCCACTGCGCGGGAACGTCGACACGCGCCTCGAGAAGTTGCTCGCGCCCGCGCTGCAAGCGGAACACCAGGAGCGCTCGGAGGCGGACAAAGAGCGCAAGGGTAACACCGGTAACGAGGACTTCGAGCCCGAATACGACCGCACGGTCGACGAGTGGTTCGACGATCTCTCGGAACTCGAGAAGGGCGCGCTCGGCCGCGAGGTCGAGACCGAGTACGACGCTATCGTCCTCGCTGGCGCGGGCCTCGAGCGCAGCGGGCTCGCCCACTACGTCGACTATCAGGAGTTGTCGACGTCGACGTTCGTTCCCGCACCGGGACAGGGGGCGCTCGCGGTGACCGCACCCGACGGGGAGACGGCTCGGGATATTCAGACGCACATCGATCACCCGCGAAGCCGCGTCGAGACGACCGTCGAGCGGACGATTCTGTCGGAACTCGGCGGCGGCTGTATCGCGCCGATCGGCATCTACGCGATCGTGCAGGGCGAGTACGTCCACACGAACGTCAGCGTCTTCGACCGCGACGGCGAGGAGTCGGTGACCGCCAGCCGGGACCTGCCGGTCGAGACGTACGCCGATGCCGCCCGCTCGTTCGCGCGGGACCTCGCGGATCGCGGCGCGGCGGAACTGATCGAGCAGGCCCGAGCGGCGGCTGACGGCGACGACGGGACCGCCTCCGAGGGAGATAAGCCCGAGGGGAAATAGCTAGCGAGTACCGAATGTCAGACAACGCTATCGACGTCGACTCGGGCACCGTCTACCTCGTCGGCAGCGGACCCGGCGACCCCGACCTCTTGACCGTCAAGGCAATGCGCCTGCTCGAGGCCGCGGATGTCGTCCTCCACGACAAGCTACCCGGCCCCGAAATCATCGATATGCTCCCCGAGGACCGCCGCGAGGACGTCGGCAAGCGCGCCGGCGGCGAGCGAACGCCGCAGTCGGAGATCAACGAGCGACTGGTCGAACTCGCCCGCGAGGGGAACGCCGTCGTCCGGCTCAAGGGCGGCGACTCCTTCGTCTTCGGTCGCGGCGGCGAGGAGGCGGAGTACCTCGCGGCCCACGACGTGCCGTTCGAAGTCGTCCCCGCCGTCACCTCGGCGATCGCCGCACCCGCGGTGGCCGGAATTCCAGTCACGCACCGCGATCACGCCTCCTCGGTTTCCTTCGTGACGGGCCACGAGGACCCCACGAAGGAGGAGTCGGCGGTCGACTGGGACGCCCTGGCCGCAACCGGCGGTACCATCGTCGTCCTGATGGGTGTCGGCCGGCTCCCGGACTACACGGACGCGCTGCTCGAGGCTGGCATGGCTCCCGAAACGCCGGTCGCACTGGTCGAGCGGGGCACCTGGCCGGGCCAGCAGGTCGCGACGGGGACTCTCGAGACCATCGTCGACGCCCGTGACGAGGCGGGTATCTCCCCGCCCGCGATAACGGTGATCGGCGATGTCGCCGGCACGCGCGAGTCCATCGTCGACTTCTTGCGAAACGACTACGGGACAGCCGAGGACGAGGCGTAACCGATGAGTACCGCACACACAGTGGCCGTCTTCCGCCCCGACGACGACCGCCTCGAGCGGGCCGTCGACGTGCTCGAGACACTCGGAGCCGAGCCGGTCCCCGACCCGATGCTGGCAGTCAACGCGACCGGCACGGTTCCTCGAACAGACGCCGAGTACGTCGTCTTCACCAGCAAGACCGGCGCGGCACTCGTCTCCGAGGCAGGCTGGGAGCCGGGCGACGAGATCGTCTGTGCGATCGGCCCGGCGACGGCCGACGCGCTCCGTGAAAAAGGGTATGCGGTCGACCTCGTCCCCGACGAGTTCACCTCGAGCGGGCTCGTTACGGCGCTCGAGAGCCGGGTCGACGGCGCGCGCGTCGAGGTCGCGCGTAGCGACCACGGCAGTTCGGTGTTGCTCGAGGGGCTCGACGACGCGGGCGCGTACGTCCACGAAACGATCCTGTATCGGCTCGTTCGGCCCGAGGAAAGCGGCCGCTCGGTCGAACTGGCCGCCGAGGGGGACCTCGACGCCGCCTGTTTCACCTCGTCGTTGACCGTCGAGCACTTCCTCGAAGCCGCCGCCGAACGCGGGGTTCGCGAGGACGCACTCGCGGGACTCGCGGATGCGACCGTCGGCGTGATCGGCGAGCCGACGGCCGAGACTGCCGCCTCGCTCGGAATCGACGTCGACGTGGTGCCCGCCGAGGCCACGTTCGATGCGCTCGCTCACGAGACGGTCGCAGCGATCCCGAGTCGGAGCGAGTGAGCCCGTCTCACGGGGCCACCCGTCCCGGGGAAGAATCGGCGATCGGGAAGGCTTTATTTATCGCCGATGGAGCTGGTGTCATTCGTGACCGACCGTCGTCCCGTCCTCAAAACGATCGCCATCGGTTTGAGCAGCGCGGCCGGGTGTCTCGGCACGACCGGCGATGACGCCGTCGAACGACTGGCCCCCGAACGGGAGCTGTGGTCGTTCGAAGCCGACGGTCGACTCCCCGCGACTCCCGCCGTGGCGAACGGCCGTGTCCACGTCGGCAGCCTCGATCGGAACGTCTACGCGCTCGATCCGGAGACGGGCGAGGCTCACGCGGTTCGAAACCGACAACACCGTCATCGCCGCACCGGTCGTCGCCGACGACGTTGCTTACATCGCGAGCAACGACGGACGGGTCTATGCCGTCGACGTACTCTGATTCGAGGCCTCCCCTCCCGATGAGAGACTCGTGTGCGAGGACGGCGGCCTCGATCACCGTACTGACTGGTGTGGCGGATCGAACGGGAACCGTACTCGATAGCGATCGGACTCGCCACGATCCGCGTGACCGCACCTTTATCCCCGAAGCCGCCCCACAATCCCTCGATGGCAGGGCCGGTTCCCGAACTCGAGGATCGCGCGAGGACGTGCGCAACACGGCTGTGCACGGCCGATCGCGTGTTGCTCGCTTCCCACATCGACGCCGACGGACTCACCAGCGCCGCGATCGCTGCACAAGCGCTCGAGCGCGCGGAAATTCCGTTCGAAACGGTCTTCGAGAAGCAACTCGACGAGGACGCGATCGCCGCGATCGCGGCGACCGACTACGAGACCGTTCTCTTTACCGACTTCGGGAGCGGCCAGCTCGACATCATCGGCGACCACGAGGATGCGGGCGAGTTCACGCCCGTCATCGCCGACCACCACCAGCCCGCCGACCGGGACACGGAGTTCCACCTCAACCCGCTCCTGTTCGGCATCGACGGGGCCTCGGAACTCTCGGGTGCCGGCGCGAGTTACGTCCTCGCCCGGGCGCTGGCCGACGTGTCCGACACCGATCCGGAGACATCGGTTGCGGCCGATGGAGGGGCCGCCACCGCGTCGGGGACCGCGAACGCCCGCGCCGACAACCGCGACCTCGCCGCCCTCGCCGTCGTCGGTGCCGTCGGCGACATGCAGGCCGCCGGCGGCGAACTCCACGGCGCGAACGAGGGCATCGTCGAGGAGGGCGTTGCAGCCGGCGTCCTCGAGACGGGGAAGGACCTCGCACTGTACGGCAAACAGACCCGGCCGCTCCCGAAACTGCTCGAGTACGCCACCGACGTCCACATCCCCGGCATCTCGAACGACGAGAACGGCGCGCTTCGCTTTCTCGACGGGCTCGACCTCGAGTTGCAACGCGACGGCGAGTGGCGGCGCTGGGCCGATCTTTCGAACGACGAGAAACGGACGGTCGCCAGCGCGCTCGTCCGGCGTGCCGTCTCGAGCGGCGTGCCCGCGACGAAGATCGACGGGCTCGTCAGTACGGCCTACGTCCTGTGCGAGGAACCCGTCGGGACCGAACTCCGGGATGCAAGCGAGTTCTCGACCCTGTTGAACGCGACCGCCCGCTACGAGCGGGCCGACGTCGGGCTGGGTGTCTGTCTCGGGGACCGAGACGGCGCGCTCGAGCGGGCGCGCCAACTGCTGCGGGAGCACCGACGGAACCTCTCGGCGGGCATCGATCTCATCACGAGCGAGGGGGCGACCCATGAGGAGCACGTCCAGTGGTTCCACGCGAGCGACGAGATCCGTGAGACCATCGTCGGTATCGTCGCCGGGATGGCGATGGGGAACGCGGGGATCAGCCGCTCGAAGCCGATTATCGCCTTCGCCGAAAAGAACGACGAGGAGATCAAGGTCTCATCGCGAGGCACCCACTCGCTCGTCCGGCAGGGACTCGACCTCTCGGTCGTGATGGGCGAGGCCTCCCGGGCCGTCGGCGGCGACGGGGGCGGTCACGACGTCGCGGCAGGGGCCACGGTTCCGAAAGGGAAAGAGGACGTGTTCGTCGAACGCGCCGACGAAATCGTCGGCGAGCAACTCTCCTGATCCCGACAGGCGACCGTTTTTCGAACCGGCTCGGAGAACGAAGTCCTACAAGGAGGCGAGCGACTCGAGACGCGACTCAGGTCGATCCGTCCATCGAGGCCGGGACCGTCGGTAACAGCGGCGCGCGCGAGGTGAACATGTAGGCCGTTTTCCGCACCGCACCCTTCCCGTACTGGACGGCGCTCTTGTGGATCGGTGTCCGCTTCCCGCGGATCTGGGTCCGGCCTTCGAGGATGGCCTCGACGAGATGGGCACCGTCGATGTCGGCTTTCGTCGGGGTTGCCGTGTCGGGTGTCACGACGACCTCGGTGTAGGCTTTGCCGACGTTCGGCAGGTAGTGGGCGTCGCTGGCACCGATCTGTGGATAGTCGCGGCGCTCGGCGAACGTCCGGGCGCGTCGATTGCGGTAGCCGGTAAAGACCATCGAGTTGTAGGTCTCGATCGCGTCGGCGTCCTCGATGGTGCCTTTTCGGACACCGTGTCGGCTGCGCTGGAACGGATGGGGGACGATCGCCACGCCGCCGAGTTCGCGGACGGTTTCGACGGTCTCCATGAACGGTTGCCCGGCATCGGGCCGCGTCTCGACGCCGATCGCCAGCAGGTGGCCGTGCTGCGTCGAGACCTCGACACCGGGGATACCGATCAGCCCGTAGTCGGGCGCGAGATCGGCGGCACGCCGTGATTCATCGATCTCGTCGTGGTCGGTGATAACGACACTGTCGAGCCCGATATCGGCGGCATGCTCGAGGATGAGTTCGATCGGTTCGTGCCCGTCGTAGGAGTCGTCGGAGTGGACGTGAAAGTCGATCGCGAACGTGATCTGAGTTGTCATAGGGGCCAACGGTGCAGCGGGAGCGCTACCACCAATAACTCGTTATCCCGCATAAACACTGTGCTGCCGCCGGCAGTCACGGATCGGTCGAAATTCAATATATCGTTACTTGGTTTATTGGTCGGATCGTCCGTCCCCGAGGGCAGACGCTGAGGGCTCGAGACGGGGCCACGCGGCCGAAACCGATCGACAGCCGTTCCAACGGTATTGACGACCGAAAACGTCGGGAACCGACGGCCCGTCGAAACAGGTCTCGCCGAAAGCCGGTTCGACGCCGCACTTCGACGGTGGCACGGTTCGAGTGCCCGTCGCAGTTCGATCCTCATGCGCTCTCACCCTGGGTTCGACGACCGCGGATGGGAGAGGACGGGCCGCTCGAGAACTGCCGCGCGGGCGAGTTCGAGCGTGTCGATGGAACTCCGTGGACACCACGAGTTCGTCCGGGAACTCGTCGATTCGGACCGTAGCCGGCCCGATGAGGTCGCCCGTGCGCTACCCAGAAGCAGGTGGTCAGCAGCCCTCCACCGGTCACTCGGAGCACTCGCGTCGCCGATGGCGTCGGAGTCGAATGGACAAACACCGTTCGCGCCGCTTCGCAAGACACTGGTGACGTGGCCGTGCTCGAGGCGATTCGCTGCGGTTCGTCCGCACCGAAAAGAGAACGATCAGCCGCGCGGGTCGGTTTGGTGGCCGAACTGCTCGCGAACGGTTGCACCACCGGCGATGCCGCAGGTCGCCCCAGAACGGTCGTGTGGAACGTCGGTCAGCGGCGCAAAGACTCGAGTTCCGAACCGGAAACGACGGAGCGGATCGACTTTCTGCCCGTGAATAAATTGTATATCGCTACATGAAATTGCCGGTCGGCGTGCCAGGAATCGTCGCGGAGCGTGATTAGGCGGGCCTAAAATTCGGTGGACTTATCATGTTTTAGGTTAGCCTAAATGATAAGCGAGCGGTCCCCGATGGTACTGGTGAGAGCGGATAGCGGTAAACGGGCTTCAGTCCGACTCTCGCCGGCGCGAACGGTCGGGACGGCCGCGACGGAACCCGAACACGACTGGAGGAAACCCATGGTCGGAACGACACTCCGCGACATTCGAACCCACATCGAACGACTGGCCAGCGACGACGGGGAGTACTACGTCGTCTGTGCGCGCTCCGGCGAACGACCCGTGCCGGTCGCCGGGAAGCGGTTCGCGACCCGGACGGACGCGGCCGACGCCGCACAGGCGACCGAACAGTACCGCGCCGCGCTCCGACGGTACGATCCGCAGTTGCCGTTTTACGATCCGGTCGCCTGTCAGGAACGGCCGGCGGACGCGAACGCAGCGGCGCAGGCGGCCGGGGAGTCCAACGCTCCCACGCGAGCGCTTGGGAACGGCGATACCCAGACCACCCCGCCATCGGTCGATCGGGACCCCTGGGACGACAGCCCGTTGATCAGTTTCTGCCACGACGTCTCGGGGGCCGTCTTCGAGTCGCTCTCAGCCCGCGACCACGAGGACGCTGAGCGGGCGATCATGGAGACGTACATGGCCGCCGCCGAAGCGACGACCGACCGGAACACGCTCTGTCTGGTCTTGCTCGAGACCATGGCATCGGAGCTCGAAGCGCACCTCGAGACGGCCGAACGGATGCAGGTACTCCGGGCCGCGGCGACGAACCTCTCGCCGGTCGAACCGGCGGCCGATCCGGTGGAAGCGAGCCTCGCCTTTCTGGACTCGCTGTCGCTGATCCGGGAGTACGGCGTGACGCGGGATTCGACCGATTCGACGGACGGGACCGACGACGTCTGGACCGTCTCCCTGCGGGGCTACGCGATCGAGTGTGGCGAGTCCCGGTTTCCGACGCTGCCGATCGGGATCGATATTCTGCGACGGTCGGGAACGCCGGACGAACCGCTGGGCGTGACCGACGTCACCGCGCTCGGCGAAGGCGACTGGCAGTTCGTCCTGCGAAGCGATGCGACGGCGAGCGGACTCGTCTGTACGTGGGGGGAGCGTCAATGACCGGATCGACCGCCGTTCATCGGGCACTCGACTGTGTCGACGAGGAACGGGCAGCCGTCGAGAAACGGGACGCGGCGTTCGAGGCGTTCGCACGGCGCGTTCGCGAAGTCCCGGCGGAGCGTCCCGCGGCCGCCCGCTCCCAGCAAGCGGTCGCAGCGACACCGGCGATGGCGACGACGGTTCAGACCGGGCGATCGACTACGACGGGCGATCGCTGTGTCACCGTTCGGGAGGCGTTCGCCGAAACCGTCCGTCCCCACAGTATCGCCGACTGCGAGGCGGACGAGTCGCTCACCGAGACGATCGCCGCGGAACTGAGCGAAGACATCGCCGTCGCGCTCGCGTCGGAAACGGGCTGGACGCCGCCGCTCAAACGGGCCGTCCTCGAGACGGTCGAGACCAGGCGAACGGAAGCAGACGTCGTCCAGCAAACCCTCCGGAGCGAGCGGGAGACGCTCACGGACGCCCGCGACGAGATCGACGACATCCTCGCGTGGCTCCAGTCGATGGCCGACGAGTCGCTCCTCCAACGTGACTTCGAGACGTTACGGGAGAACCACGATCGACTCGCGACCTATCGGGATCGACTCGAGACGCTCACGGCGGACCGACAGGCGCAGTTTACCCGCTCGACGAATCGCTACGGACCGGGCGGGACCCGATATCGAACGCTGGTCGAATCCGTCTACTCGGACTGTGCGGTCCGATACCCGCTGCTCTCGAGCGCGACGCGGCTGTACGGGATCTGCGGTGACTGTCAGCGGACGGTTCGAGCGCACCTGTCGCGGCGCGTGTAAACCGACGGGACGCGACCGCGAACCTGGCGGCTACTCGGAGGACGCGGACATCCCGCTCGGCACGAGATCGGAGAGCGAGACGCTATGGAGGACCTCACGGACCGTGAACGGGTCGTCCGCCGCCGAGACCGTATCGTGAATGCGATGCATACACTCGAGCAATCCGTCGACGGCGGCTCGCTGCGTCGAGACGCGGCCGATCGACTCCGAGATCGCACGGTCCGTGAGGAAATACCGATAGCGAAGCTCCCAACACCGACAGAGACCGAGCCCCGGATGCGACCGGTCGGCCGCGGTGGCCTCCGCGATCAGCTCGATCGGGGGGCGGCTGTGCCGATAGGTGAACCGTTCGTCACGGCGTTCGGCGAGTCCCCATCTCGGCGGAAGCGCCTCCGGCGGGATGGGGTCCTGTGTAGCGGCCATGTACGTTCGATGTCGCCCAGACAGGGAGTGTCCGTTCCGCTTGCGAGCGCGTGGTCCTATATACCGTCCCCCTACTACGGCAGCGACCTGTCACGTTTTCGGGTCGACACGGTCGGTCCGCGATGCGAACGTGCTTCGGTGCGGTCGATCCGGACCGCGGCGTGCCCGCGAAGCGAGGGGGATCGTCCGACTTTTGTCTCCGCCAGCGCTGAACTAGGGTATGGCCGACTTCGATCCCGAGAAGTTCGAGGACAAATACGCCAACTACTTCCCCGAACTCCAGCAGGCGTACAAGAACGCGTTCAACCGGATGAACGACCGCTACGACTCCCAACTCGTCCACGCGATCGACCAGGAGGTGTTGAACGAGAGCGAACCGTTCTACGAGGGCGACGGCGAGTTCCGCGTCGAACTCCCCGACGAGCCCTACGATCGGCTCTCGGGTGTGCTCGTGGAAGAAGAACGATTCGACGATGTCTTGGAGACACACGTCGAGGAGATCGAGACCGAACTCCGGCGAGTATTCGGGTTCAACTAGGGGGGTAGCCGTCGCCGACGCCGGCAGGCGAACATGGAGGACGGAAGGTTTAGGGGGGCTGATACCCAATGGATTTTCATGAGCACGGAAACCCAGAACGACGGGGACGACCTCGAGGACCGCGTGACGAACTTCCTGCGACGGAACTTCCCGCAGATCCAGATGCACGGCGGCAGCGCAGCGATTCAGGACATCGACCGCGAGAGCGGCGAAGTCAGCATCGCCCTCGGCGGGGCGTGTAGCGGCTGCGGTATCTCGCCGATGACGATCCAGGCGATCAAGAGCCGGATGGTCAAGGAAATCCCCGAAATCGAGAAAGTCAACGCGTCCACCGGCATGGACGGCGGCGACGAGGAGATGGGCGGCATGAGTCCCTCCTTCCCCGGCGAGACCGTCGACGACGACGGCGGCAACGCCGACGAAGGACCGGAAGCACCGTTCTAACTCGTCCTCGTCCGGCGGAGGTCGAACACCGATTCGATGGGTTTGCTAACGTGACCGCAGAGCCCCGGCTCCGTGATCCGTCGGTATAGTCGGGGCAGTCCCCGAGAAGCGCGATCGTGGACGGCCCTCATCGCACGTCGCGGCCGCGCTCCCAGGTCCTGACCAGTGTCGTGAGCGTCCGGTTCGTCGGTACCTCGAGCCCCAACGCTGCCGCTCGGTCGACGACGTGGCCGTTGATCGCGTCGATCTCGGTGCGCCGTTCGGCGAGAACGTCCTGGCGCATCGAGGACGTGTTCGTGGCCGTCGCTTCGGCGACGGCTTCCATCGCGGACCGCGCCTCACGGTTCGAGAGGGGGACATCACAGGCACGAGCGACGCGGGCCGTCTCTCGGACGGCCGCCCGCGAGAGGCCATCGGCCGGGTCCTCGAGCACGGCCCCGTTTTCTATCGCTGTCAGGGCCGTGACCGGGTTGATGCCGGCGTTGACCGCAAGTTTCTCCCACAGGCGACGGGGCATGTCCTCGGCGACGGTCGTCTCGAGGCCCGCCGCCGCGAACGCCTCGCCGAGTCGGACCGCAAGCGCCGACGGGCCGCCCGCTCGCGCACCGAGGACGACCTCACCGACGCCAGTACAGTCGACGACGCCCGGCTCCCGCAGGACCGCCCCATAGGTCGCCGTCCCGGCGAGAACTGGGGCCTCGAGTCGCGCCGCAAGCGTCGCTTCGTTTCCCATGCCGTTCTGGAGCGAGAGAACGCCGTCGAACGTTCCCGTCGCGAGCCGTTCGGCGGCCGCTGCGGTATCGAACGACTTGACCGTCACGAGGGCCAGATCCGCCTCGAGTCCGGTTCCGTCGGTCGTCGCCGCCGGAAACACGCGTTCAGGGGAGTCCGCTACCGCCCCCTCGAGACGCAGCCCCGACTCGTTGACGGCGCGGGCGTGGGCCTCGCGAGCGACGAGCGTGACGTCGTGCTCGCGGGCGAGCAGCCCGCCGATGAGACTGCCGAGGCTCCCGGCACCGAAAACGACGAGTTCCATGGCTCGAGGTGGTGCGAGCGCGATGATAACGATTACTGTCGGCGGCCGTACTCGAGACGGCAAAAGAGTTTGCCGTGGATATGGCGGCTACCGTACGATCGAACGCGAAACGACGGTTAGTGGTGCCGATCGTCGCGACGAAGTGCCAGCACGGCTGCGAGCAGCGCGCCGATCGTAACGGTGATGCCAAAGCCCGGCATCCCGTCGTCGCTGATCTCATTGGACGCTTTGTCACTGGTATCGTCGGCCGTGTCGTCACCGTTGTCGTCGGACATGCCGTCGCTGCTCTCGTCGGCCGTGTCGTCGCTGCTCTCGTCGGCCGTGTCGTCGGAGTGGTCATCATCCGAGTTCTCGTCGTCCGATCCGCCGTCAGCAACGTCTTCGGGCTCCTCGGTGATCCGGATGTCCGCTCTATCGGTACTATCGCCGTCGTTGGTTTCGATGGTATAGGTACCGGGGTCGATACCCTCGGTGTCCAGTGTAACGTTCCACCGACCGTCAGCACCCCACTGCTCGGTCAATGCGAGATCGAACTGCGTGGCGGACGGACCATCGGTGACCTCCACCGAGATGGTGTTATCGTCGGGCTGGCGGTTCGTGACGCCTGTAACGGTCATCGCTTCTCCGGCGACGACCGTGCCCTCGCCAGCGCTGGCGCTCGAGACGTTCTCGATCGTGGTCTGTGGGTCGGTGTACTGGAACTGGAACAGACGGGAAATGTCGTCGCTCCCGGAGTCCCGCGTCGTTTCGCTCGCGATTCGTTCCATGACCTGCTGTTGGGACGTGGACCCGGTGTTGAGCTGTGTGTACATACTCACGAACTGTTGTTCGACGGTACCGCCGTCGACGCTTTCGACCGATCCGTCCCCGGGGACGTTGTCACGGCCCTTCGAGTAGACGCTCATATAGACCGTCCCCTGGTTGATACTGGTATCAGTGCCGATCTCGGGTCCGAGATTGTTCCCGACCTGAATGTCTTCCGTCTCGAACACGTACTCCGAGTCGGTCGAGATCGGTCTCCGATCGTACGTCCCGTGCGGGCCGTAGAAGGACACGTATACCGAATCCTGGCCGGGAGCGGTCCCGCGGATCGAAAGCGTCTCCCCGTCGGCGACTTGGCCGTCGATAATACTGACGTGGTCGACGGTCAACTCGCCCTCAACCACACGCAACGACGAGGTGGTGCTCGTCCCCTGGTTGAAGTCCGACGTGGAGATGGTGTTATCGTCGGCCATCACCTCGTCAGCATCCGACTGGTCGATGACGCCGAAGCGGTACGTACCGGGCAGGCTGAGGCTGTCGGAACCGGCCCCGCCGTCCCTGGAGAGCACGTAGTCCTCCTCTTCGAAGGTACCGTCGGAGTCGACGGCGATCCCCTGCTCGACGAGTCTCCAGTCGGCGTTATCGCGAACGAAGACCGCGACTTCGTCGGAGCCGTCCGCGGTACCGTTGATATCGATTTCGGACCCGATGACGTAGGAGTTCTCCGGGTTCTCGATCGTGATGTCGCCTCCCGAAACGTCGAGCGAGACGTCATCGATGGAGTCTGCACCGGCATCGACATCGGCAGCATCCACGCCGGTGTCGTAGACGTCTACGTCAACGGAACCGTCGTCGAGGTACTGGGTTTCGATCTGGCCGACGGCCGTCGTGCCGCCGATTCCGACTTCGGCCCACGCGAAGTCGATGTTCTCAGTGTCGTCGCTCTCGGGATAGACGCCGACCGCTTCCGTATCGTCGACGTTCCGGAAGATGCTCTCGGCATTGTCGGCAGTGATGCCGTCGCGGAATTCGGAGCGTTCGATCACAACGAGATGGGTGTCGCCATCGCTCCCCCCGCTGACGGTGTACCCGACGTTGTCGCCACGGACGGCACTGTCGGTGTCGACCTCGAGACCGAGGTCGGCATCGGTCCGCAACTCGACCGGTGCGGTTTCGACCGCATCACCGGAGTCGAGGTTCCCGGCACCCTGTGCGGTGACCGTGTATTCGCCGGCGTCCTCGGTGGAGAGATCCAGCCCGATGCTGTCGCCGGTTTTCTCGATCGTATTGTCATCGGTGACCTGATCCGTGACGTCAGTGCCGCTCTCGTCTTCGACGGAGATGTCGATGTATTCCGCATCGTCGAAGGAGTACTCCACGGCAACACTCATCGTATCGGCGTCTTCGGTCGAGATACTCGAGCCGTCGACGGCGTTGACGCTGCCGTCGTCGTACACGTTGTTGATCGTGAGGCCGGTCACGCGCGGGGTAGTGACAATCACGGTGTTCCCGTCACCGTCCCCGTACGTGCCGGTGAGCTGTGTCTCCGGAACGGGGGGCGCGAGCTGTTCGCCCTCGGCACCGCCGTTCTCCACACCGTTCAGCGTGTCTCGGGTGAAGTCATCGGAGAACTCGAAGTCGTCTTCGCCCTGATAGACGACATCGCCGGGATACACCGTCTGATCATCGTGATATCTCGCGTTCTGTGCAGCCGTTGCTCCGCCGACAAACGCTGCGGACATCGCAACGACAGAGAGTACCATCATCGCAGTGAGGAGCACTGCCCGACCCTTCTCGTGGACGGTTGCCGCGTCAGTTTCGGTCATCATTAGCTTCCAGCACCGAGTTTCCTGGCCGTATTCCGCCTCACGTTGAACGGCCTCGAGCGGGCTCGGTGCGACTCGGGCTCCCTGCACCCGGCAAGCACGAACGTGCGTGTCCGGTCGGTTTCACTCGATACCTCGGCAACAATTGCGCCTTTGTTTGATAATAGTTCACTCATTGCGAACCGTTTTCGCAGTGTGTAACGATTGTTAATAAGACTGTCGATTTACACAACCAATATTTGTGAAGAAAACGTCGCGGACGATGCGCCCCGACGAAACCGATCACCCGGACGGGACTCGCCGCGCCGCTACCGGAATACCCGCCTTCCGACGGTGAACGACGGGATGACGACGCTCACTACTGAGACCGCGACCGAAAAACGGCCCGACCGTCGATGAGGGGCGAGGGTTCAGTGTCATCGAGAGAGGACCGATCGCTGAAACGGGTCTGCCGTCTCTCAATCTTCGGTCCAATAGTACAGTTCCTCCCGGTCGGCACCACAGGAGGGACACGCGTCGGGGATATCCTGGTCGAGTCGACCCAGTTCGCCACACTCCCAGCAGCGCCACATCAGTTCGGCCTCGCCGAACGCCTGACCCGACCGGACGTGTTCGACGCTCATCCCTTCGATGCCGTCCCGGAGCGTGATGTAGAGGCCGTTCTCGTCGATTCCCCGAACTCGCCCGATTTCCGTGCCGTCCTCGGCGTAGACCGTCGTCCCGAACGCCAGTCGCGGCTGTTCTTCTTTCATGTGTACCACCCGCATGGACCTACACCGTGAGCGGGAATAAATCCTAATGTGCTATAGAGAATTACGCAGTGCCACCAGCGGAGCGACAGCAACGAGTCAGTCCTCGGTCCAGTACATCAGGTCCTCCCGTTCGGTGTTGCAGTTCGGACACTCGTCGGGCAGTCCATCGTCGATCTCGCCCATCTCGCCACACTCCATACATCGCCACATCAGGTGCGCCTCGCCGAACTCGTGGCCCGAACGGGCGTGTTCGACGCTCATCGCTTCGGCACCTTCGCGGGTCGTGACGAAGAATCCGCTCCGCTCGAACCCCCGAATGCGACCGAGTCGGTTACCGTCCTCGTCGTAGACGGATTGCCCGAAATTGAGGTTCTCGATCTCCTCGACGGCCGCGTCGTCCCCTTCCGTCGCCGGCGTCTCGCCAGTGTTGACCATGACCGGGCTACATCCGCGACGTGAATAAAGTCACAGCGCGCATTGTGCAAGCGGTTGCTCGAGGTCGCAAACGTCGCTGTGAGCACGAAGCTTCGGTAGTCACGACACAATCAGCCATGATAGGAGGAAACACGGTAATAGAAAGTGATATACGGTCCTGGGATAGAGGTGGGTGGTATGATACACACCCACACATACAAGTCACCATCCACTGACTTTTCGGCCGGGGAACGCTTTCCCCAGTTACGAGGGATGGGGCAGCCGTCGTTCGGTTCCACCGGAATGAAACGGACCGAGGTGGGACGGTCGGGAGACAAAAGTTGCCCATTGTGGCCACTAGACACGGCTATCAGGCGAAATCCGACTGCTAATACGGCCTCGGTCCTTCCCCCCTGTGACGTGATTCGATCATGAGCGGCACCGGCGTCGCCACCATCGGCGACTGTCGAATCGCCTACCGACGTGCGGGAACGAGCGGGCCGCCGATCGTCCTCTGTCACGGCGCGGGGATCGACGACGCGACCGTCTCGTGGCGACACGCGATTAACGCACTCGCGGCCGACTACCGCGTCTACGCGCTCGATTGGCCCGGATACGGGAACAGTACGGGCGAGGTCGATCACACCGTCGAGACCTACGTCGACGTGCTCGAGGGCTTCCTCGAGACGCTCCCCTTCGAGCGCGTCTCGTTGGCCGGCATTTCGATGGGGGGTGGAGTCGCGCTCGGCTACGCGCTGGACAACCCCGACCGCGTCGAGCGGTTGGCGCTCGTCGACAGCTACGGGCTGGGCGGCAAACTGCCGAGTGCGCTCCAGTGGAAGGTGCTATCACAGGTACCCGGCGCGACTGAGTTCGGCAAGATCGCGGCCAGCACCTCCACCAAGAGCGTTCGCATGGTCCTTGATAGCCTCGTCGCGGACGCCGACCGACTGCCCGACCGCTTCGTCGACGACATCAGGCAGAAACTGATGGAACCGGGCTCGATACGGGCCTTCGAGGAGTTCCAGAACAACGAACTCTCCTTCAACGGCCGCGTCGCGACGAACTTCGTCGACGACCTCGAGTCCCTGTCGGTCCCGACGCTGCTGATCCACGGCCGGGACGATCCGCTGGTACCCGTCGAGTGGTCGAAGCGAGCAGCGACCCTGATCCCGGACGCCGAACTGACGCTCGTCGACGACTGCGGCCACTGGACGCCTCGAGAGCGACCGGAGCGGTTCAACGAGCACCTTCGGAACTGGCTGCCGGACCCCCACCACACACCGGAACCGCGATACACCAAGGAAGGGATGCCGGGAGTCACGCGCGCCAGCAGCGATTAAGGCCGCGTCGCTCGTTATTCGGTTTCAATTCGGCCGGGAGCGCGTGTTCGCCGCGCTCCGCGGCGAATCGCGCGACCCGGGGGAGGGCAGGCCCTTCCCCAGTATCGACCGCGAGCGAAGCCGCGGCTGAGCGAGCGGGCCGACGACTGATGTGAGCGAACGACCGGCGGGAGTGAGAGAACGGACGGAGGAGTGCTTTCGATCGAACTGTTACCGCGGGACAGCTTTGGTAGCCCGCAGAGTGCCATTTCGGTTCACATGAAGTCCTCGATCCCGCTCTGCTTGTTCTTATCGTTTTCGAAGATACTCTCGAGTGAGCGCTCCAAGACCTCTAAGCGTTGTTTCGTGTAGTCACGGCAGTCGTACTCGTCGGCGACCTGAATGGCGGTCTGCATGTACTTGTTGACCGATCCCTTGTGGACGGTGAGATTGACGCGACCGCCACACTCCCGACAGTCGCCGGTCAGGGGCATCCGCCGGAACTTCTCGCCGCAGTCGAGACAGCGCGTTTCCTGTCGGGAGAAGGCCCGCAGGTTCCCGATGAGGTCCGGCAGGAAGTGGTACTCGATGACCCGTTCGGCCACGTCCGTCTCGTCGACGGCCTCGAGTTTGCGCGACAGCTCGAGCTGGGCGTCCATCTTGTCCATCATCGAACCCAGCGTCTTGTACGCCGAGAGGTCCGGCCCCATCGCGATGTTGGTGGTATCGTGGGTGTGGTCGAAGCCGGTGTACTCCAGGTCGGTACCGAGGTTTTCCTCGGCGATTTCGATGTCGACGTCCTCGGGGTCGGCCTGCTCGCGAGTCGCGAGATAGAAGTCGCGGGGGTACTGCGTGACGACGTCCATGTTGTGGGCTTCGTCGTCGATCTCGGAGGGATCGATCCGGGAGGACATGACCAGCGGGGCGTCCATCTTCCCCCCGCGCTGGTCGGGCAGGAACGTCTTACTGAAGTTAAGTAGCCCGTCAAGTAGCAACATCACGCAGTCCTCGTCACCGTCGCAATTCCGGCGTTTTGCGGCATGAAAGTACGGATGTGCGTATCCCACGGCCGCGCTCGTGAAACCAATCACTCTCCCGACAGTTGCTGCCGAGGTGTGAGGGGCCATCCCGAAGACGAGTTCCCCCACCAAGTCCTGGCGGTCCTCGAACTCGTAGAAGGACTCGAGGCCGTAGTACTGCTCGAGCAGGTCGTCGATGAAGTCGGCGGTCCGCAGCATGTGTTCGGCCGCGCCGTCCGAGAGGACGATGTCCTGCACTTTGAGTTCGACCAGCTGGTCCTCGTGAGTCAGGGGCTCGCCGTGGATGTCTTCCTCGTAGCCGAGCGCCTGTAGTTGGCCGACATCGATATCGAGTTCGCTGGCCCGAACCGACGTGACCGGGAGGTCGGTCATGTCGTAGCGGACGGTCCCGTCCTTGAACGACGAAACGTCGTGTTTGGCCCGCAGAATGCCCTTCTCGATCGGTTCGGGGACCTTGATCTGCGACGAGAGGCCCTTGACGCCTTTGAGGATCTCGAAGGCGTTCTCGCGTTCTCCAACTGACTCGAGGGCGCTTCGGAACTCGTCGTTGACGTCGATTTCGCGGGTCTCGACGCAGGTGCCCTCGCGCTCGCAACGGTCACATTCCACGCGGCCGGCCTCGTCGGGCTCGAGGGACTGGTCGCAGTCGGGACAGCGATAGTCCGGCGTGGTGCGGTCGTCGCAGTCCGGACAGCGGTTCTTGAAGGTCTCGGTCCCACACGAGTTACAGCGCTGGCGGCCGACCTCGAGTTCGACGACGCCGGGGGTGTCGGACATCGTCTCGGCGTGTTTGGCGGCGTCGGCGACGTTGCGCTGTGTACCGCCGGCCTCGCCGATCGGGAACAGCGTATGGACCGCCGGGCTCAGATCGCGGCTCTCGGACTTCTCCGGTCGGCCCATCCGGTTGCCGATCCGCGTGGGCGCGCGTTCGCGAACCTGGAACGGCGCGACCTCGTTGACCGCCTCGATGGCGTTGTCGCCCGCCGCTTCGTGACCCCAGGTACGGGCGCGATCGGAGAGGTCGTCGTCCGACCACGTCCGCTCGAGTTCGATCGTCGTCGCCCGTTCCTCGCGCTCGAGCGCAGCGCCGTCGGCGGCAGTACGCCGGGGCTCGAAGCCGACCGAGCGGACGAACGGCCGCCAGTCGTCGATCTCGATGCGGTCCTCGCCGGGCCGCTGGCGGTGTTCGATGACGATCGTCTCGAGGGCGTCGGCGACGGTGTCGTCGGACGCGAGGATGAGGATGCTGTCGTCCCCGTTGCCGTCGACGCTGCCGTCGCCATCGCGCTCGATCCGACCCTCGGCGACCGCCGCCGCGAGGTCGCAAAAGGCGTCGACCGAGATGTCGTGCCAAAGGTAGGTGTACTCGGGATGGAGGGGGGCATCGTACTCCGTGGCCCACTCGACGGCCTCCTCGGGGTCGGGAAACTCGAGATCGATCCGTGGATCGTCCTCGAGGGCCTGTACGTCGACGCCGGCGGCCGCGAAGTCCTGGACCCACCACTCGTAGGTGTAGGAGGCGGGCGCGAGGGGGTGGTTGTTCTCGACGAATTCACCGTAGTTGACCAGGTATTCGCCGAGGTCGAGGATTTTCTCGACGCCGTTTCTGATCTCGAGAGCGTCCTCGGGGTCGTCGATCCGGCGGACATCGCCGTTGGCGAGTTTGACCGTCGGCCCCTCGATGGAGTTGACGGGGACGACGCCGGCGGCCTTGCCGGGCCGTTCGGTCTTGATCTGAGTGCCCGTCGCGAGGAAGTCGTCGACCAGGTGCATCGCGGCGGGATGGACGCCGGCGGTCGCGAAGCCGTGGTTTCGCGCGCGGCCGTAGCGCAGCCGGAACCCGCCCTCAGCGCAGGGATGGGAGAAGACCGGTCGGCCGGCGATCAGGTCCCGGAGGAACTTCTCGGAGGTGTCGACGCGGGGTGGTCCCTCGGGGTCGTCGGCGGTGTCGTCGCCGTCGTCACCATCGGCACCGTCGTCCATGTCCGCGTCCACGTCGGCGTCGTCCGACGACACATCGTCGGCATCGTCCCCGTCGTCGGCGGCCTCGGCCTCGTCGTCGTAGTTTCCGTCGATGAGGTCCTGCAGCCACGGCCAGTCGATCTCGTCTAGGTTCCGGGTGTAGCGCTGGATCTTCGGGGCCTTCAGCGCGATCCCCTCCCCGAGGACGAGACACATCCCGCCGCGGGCGCTGTTGGTATCGACCCGCTCGAGGTCGCGGAAGCCCGAGACCTCCTCGTCGCCGGTGGCCTCCCCGTCTAACATGATCGGGAGGTGGTTGGCGATGAATTTGGCCTCCTTTGCCTTCGGGCAGTACTGGAGTCCCGTCTCCTTGTCGTAGAGGGCGATTTCCTCGGCGTAGCGCTCGACCTCCTCCTGGCGGGCGTTGAACTGCTCGATGCCGACGAGTGCGCGCGTGTAGTCGGCCACGAGCACCGACAGCGCCTGTGCAGTCCCCCCGGCGGAGCGGATCGGGCCGGCGTAGTAGACGTTGACGAACTCCGTCCCGTCGTCGTTCTCGAGGATTTCGACCTTGTCGATCCCCTCGATCGGGGCGGCGACGACGCCCTCCGTCAGCAGGGCGACCGCGGTCCGGACCGCACCCTCGACCTTGCCCGCTCTGGTCTCGTAGTCACCGACGCGTCCCTCGGCGAAGTCCTCGGCGAGTTCGAGGGCCGCCTCCTCGCGTGACATCTGGCCCTCGAGTTCGCGGACCCGCTCGGCGACGCCGTCGATCCCGAGGATGTTCTCGACGCGGTCGGCCATGTCCTTGGCGACCGGAATCTCGACCTCCGGTTTCGGATCGCCGCCCCGTTCTTTGGCCCGTTCGGCGACATCGAAGGCGTCATCGAGTTGGTCCTCGAGCCGCCGGAAGTAGCGTTCGTCTTCCGGGCGCATGTTAGAGCCAGAGGTCGAGTTCGGTGGTGTCGTCGTACTCGCGCTCGAGAGGCTCCTCGAAGACGCGCATGTGGACTTCGCCGGCCCAGACTGTCGCCTCGTTCAGGTGGCCGGCGACCGACTCGCCGTCCGGCCCCGAGAGGACCGCGTGAGTGTGGGCAAAGCGTTCGCCGTCGAACCACGAGACGTTCCCCGTACAACTCGCGACCTCGAGCGGGTCGTCGAACGCGATCGACTCGTACTCGCAGGCGTCCTGATCGTAGAACCACAGTTCGGCGTCCTGGACCGCACCGAGCGCTGTAAACCAGGCGGCGTCGGCCTCGACCGCGTCGGCGAGCGACTCGATCTGGGCCCGCCAGTCGGCACCCGTCTCGAGGCGGGCGACGTACTCACCCGTGGTCTCGACGGCTCGATAGTTCATATCCAGCTACTGGATCGGCCGATAGAAAAAGCTCATCGTTTGTTCGGAGGGGAATACGGACGTGACTGTGGTAGTAGCAAACATCGATGGCTATTAATAATACGAACTACTTCCCACACAGATATGGGAGACCATCACCATCGAACATGCATGACGCCTCGACAACTAGTTACGTTCCAGGATAGAACTTTCCGGCATATATAGCGTTAACACCAAAAATTATATATTCCATCTCATAGGAGTTGTCATTGGTATGTCAAACCACACGTCAGAACTGTCCCGACGACGGCTACTCGCGTCGGGCACTGCCGTCTCCGCGGCAGCGATCGCAGGGTGTATCGGTGGGAGCAGTAGCGACGGTGAAGTGTTCCACTACACGCAGGAAAAGTCTCGAGAGGACCAGTACGATCCTATCGTCTCGAACGACACCTACAGCTTTCAGGTGATCGAGCGGGTCTTCGACGGACTCTACGAGTACAACGAGGGACTCGAATTACAGCCCAAAATCGCGGCGGGCGAACCGACGGTCGAGCGCGATGGAACCCGGTATATCTTCGACATCAAGGAGGCCGCAACGTTCCACAACGGTGACGACGTGACCGCCGCCGACGTGGGTCACTCGTTTACCGCGCCGGTCGAAGAGACAACGGAGAACGCCGCCGAATACAACATGATCGAGAGCACCGAGGTCATCGACGACTACCAGCTACAGGTCGACCTCGGTGACGATCCGTACGGCCCGTTCGAACTCACGACGATGGGCGTCCCGGTGGTTCCCAAGGATGTCCGGACCGACGATCGCGACAAGTTCAACAAGGACCCGATCGGTGCGGGGCCGTTCAAGTTCGCCGAACTCGGGGACAACTACGTCGAGGTCGAGAAATGGGACGACTATTGGGGCGATCTGGAACCGAACGTCGAGCGAATCCGCTTCAAAGCCCACGACGACAACGCAGGTCGCGTCTCCAGCATCCGTTCCGGAGACACCGACGTGATCTCGGAGGTTCCCAACGGGGACTGGGACGTGCTCAAGAACGAAGAGAACATCAACCTCCATTCCTCGGAGAGTTCGACGTACATGTACATGGCCTTCAACTGTAACGAAGGGCCGACGACCAATCCCGAGGTACGACGGGCGATCGCCCACTCGTTCTCGATGGAGAGCTTCATCGAGAGCAACGCCGAAAACGTGACTACCCCGATGTACAGTCCGATTCCGCCGGTCGTCAACGAAGTCTGGGGGTTCCCGGAAGACGAGTACAAGGACATGCTGCCGGAGTACGACCCCGACCGAGCGAAGTCGTTGCTCGACGAACACGCACCGGACGACTTCGAGCCAACGATCCTCACGCCGTCGGGACTTCGGGCACAGCTTGCGGAACGAATCGCCACCCGACTCGACGCAATCGGCTACGGTGCCGACGTCCAACAACTCAACTTCGCGACGCTGCTCGACAAGTACCACACGGGCAACGCCGACGATTACCAGATGTACCTGCTGGGATGGGCCGGCGGTGGCGACCCGGACGACTACTTATATGCACTGTTCCACGAGAGCCAGACCGGTGCAACCGGTAACCAGGGACACTACTACGAAGGGAGCGATTCCTTCCACGACGACCTCCTTCGGGCGCGGAACATGGCCGACCAAGATGAGCGATACGACATCTACGACCCTATTATTCGGGAGATCATCGAGCAGCTTCCGGTCCTGCCGGCGTTCACGCAGGACAACACGATGGCGTCACGCGACTACGTGAACGACCTCCAGGCCCATCCGGACTCCCCGACGAACCCGGTCTTCATCTCCGATTACGCCAACGTCTCAATAGAATGATGAATGTGGCTGGGCGAGATTCGCCGGGAGTATCGACGATTCCCTGAGCATAGCGGGTTGAACGACCGCAAACGAAGATGACCGCGACGAATCAACGGACAGATTCACGGATTCATGAAATTACTCAAATACGCGACATACAGGCTCTTGCAGTCGATCCCCGTCCTCATCGGGATCTCCGTCATCACGTTTCTGCTTGCGAACCTGGGACCGGGCGATCCGGTCAGTCTCATGCTACAGGGGCAGGAACAAAACGAGGCGTTGGTACGGGCGATCGAACAACGGTACGGACTCAACAAACCGCTCCACGAGCGGTACCTCACGTACATGGGCGGCCTGCTAGAGGGAGACCTCGGGCAGAGCATCCACTATCGACGGCCGGTAACCGATCTAATACTGGAACGGGTCGGCCCGACGCTTCTATTGGTCCTGTCGGCATATGCGTTCGCCCTCGTCACGGCGATCCCGCTCGGAGTCATCGCCGCCAACAAGCGAAACGAACCGAGCGATCACGCATCGCGAGTTGCCGCGCTCATCGGTGTCAGCACCCCATCGTTCTGGATCGGGATCGTGCTGATATTGATCTTTGCCGTCAAACTCGAGTGGCTACCGTCGAGCGGACTCATCTATCCGTGGCGGCCCCCCAGTACCTATCGGTCGATAGACGGCCACCTCGAGCTGTACTATCAGTCGCTCAGACACTTGCTGTTGCCGATGATCGCACTGGGAACGCTGCAGATGGCGACGATCATGCGCGTCGAACGGACCCAGATGATCGAATCACTGCAAGGCGAGTACGTCAAACTCGCCCGCGCGTACGGCGTTCCCGAGCGAACGATCCTGCGAAAGCACGCGTTTCAGGTCGCCCAGTTACCGATCGTCACCATCGTCGGGGCCAACCTGTCGACGGCGATCGGCGGTGCCGTCATCGTCGAGACGGTGTTCAACATCAACGGCATGGGACAGCTATTCGTCGACTCGATCCAGCAAAACGACTATCAACTCATGATGGGGGTGACGATGATGCTTGGCGTGTTGTTCGTGCTCGGCGTCATCGTTACCGACATCTCGTATGCGTACATCGATCCACGGGTCACCTACGGTGAGAGTGAATAACTATGGCAGTCGGTGAATCACAACTCGACGGCGAGACGGAATCGGGAGCCGAAGACGAAGTCGAGGCACGTGTCGGGTGGCGGTACACCGTTGCACGGATCAAACAGGACACGACGGCCCGGTTGGGGTTGTACATCGTGTCGTTTACGTTGTTCGTCGCGATGTACACCCTGATCGACAGCAACCTGTCACGGCTCACGTTCGGACAGGTGTCCAATTACACGTTCGCACAACTGCTGCCGTTCTTCGATCACCCCACGCACATTCCGCCGCCGGGTGAGGGCACCCAGCACATGCCGCCGTACTTCCCGCTGGCGGAGCAGTCGTGGAACCCGCTGCCGGCGGGCGGCACGCTCGAGCATCCACTGGGAACCGATCACACCGGCCGGGACTACTTCACCAGAGTCGTCTACGGCACGCAGGTATCGGTGTTCGTCGGGCTCATCTCGACGTTTATCGGCCTCAGCGGTGGAACGGTCATCGGTGCCGTTGCGGGCTACTACGGCGGAAAAGTCGACGACATCCTGATGCGGATCGTCGAGACGGTGTACGCCATCCCGCCGCTGATCCTCATCATCGTCTTCACCGTCTTCATCGGCGGGGCCAGCATCTGGTATGCGGTACTCGGCGTCGGGATCGCCTTTATCCCGATCTTCGCCCGCATCATCCGGAGCCAGGTCCTGAGTGTCCGCGAAATGGACTACATCGAAGCCGCTCGAGCGGCCGGCGTGAGAGACCGCAACATCATCATGCGACACGTCGTCCCCAACAGCTTCGCCCCGATGCTCGTGTACGCGACGCTCCAGATCGGCGTCACCATCCTCATCGTCGCGGGACTCTCCTTCCTCGGGTACGGTGCACAGCCACCGACCCCGGACTGGGGACAGATGCTCAACATCGCGCATCGCAACTACATGCATTCGAATATCTGGCTCTCGATCTGGCCCGGTATCGCGATC
The DNA here is from genome assembly GCF_005890195.1 of Natrinema pallidum. Taxonomy (NCBI): domain Archaea; kingdom Methanobacteriati; phylum Methanobacteriota; class Halobacteria; order Halobacteriales; family Natrialbaceae; genus Natrinema; species Natrinema pallidum. Next base: position 3,436,500 of record NZ_CP040637.1, read on the forward strand.
ATGATCACCATCATGGGCTTCAACCTGTTCGGCGACGGCCTGCAGGACGCCCTCGACCCACAGATTGACGACTAACTATGAGCTCCGAACCACTACTTCGCGTCGAGAACCTCAAGACGCAGTTCTTCACCGAGGAAGGTACAGTACGCGCGGTCGACGGCATCTCGTTCGAGGTCCGCGAGGGCGAGATCGTCGGCCTCGTCGGCGAGAGCGGCGCAGGGAAATCGGTCGCCTCGATGAGCATCATGGGACTTGTCGAGAGTCCCGGCGAAATCGTCGGCGGCGAGATCACGTACAAGGGCGAGACCCTCTTCGGCCTCGAGGAGGGGCCGGACGGCGAACTCCGGGAGCGCGACGACATGCTCTCGAGCGAGGAGATTCGCACCCGAATCCGGGGCAACGAGATCGCGGTGATCTTCCAGGATCCGATGGAGTCGCTGAACCCCGTCTTCACCGTCGGCGGCCAACTGCGCGAGTTCATCGAACTCAACCGCAGGCTGCCGGAGGACGAGGCGCGAACGGAAGCGATCGACATGCTCCGCGAAGTGGGCATTCCGGACCCCGAAGAGCGCTACGATGAGTACCCCCACCAGTTCTCCGGGGGGATGCGCCAGCGCGTCCTCATCGCGATGGCGCTAGCCTGTGAGCCCAGCCTCATCATCGCCGACGAGCCGACGACAGCCCTAGACGTCACCGTCGAGGGACAGATCCTCGATCTCGTCGACGACCTCCAGGAGAAGTACGGGACGAGTTTTATCTGGGTCACCCACGATCTGGGCGTCGTCGCGGAGATCTGCGACCGGGTGAACGTCATGTATCTCGGCGAGATCGTCGAGAAAGCGCCGGTCGACGACCTGTTCTACGATACCAAACACCCCTACACGAACGCCCTGTTGAACTCGATTCCCCGTCCCGACCGGACCGTCACGGAACTCGAGGCGATCGAGGGTGTGATGCCCGAAGCGATCAGCCCGCCGTCGGGCTGTCGGTTCCATCCGCGCTGTCCGGACGCGCGGGAGGTGTGTAAACGCGCCCATCCCGAGGTGAAGGCGGTCGCCGACGCCGATGGGGAGCCACATCAAGCGGCCTGTGTGAAACACGACGCGTTCGATGCGGGCTACGACCAGAGCTCGCCGCTCGAGGGAGCCGCGGTCGACGCCGGACCGGCGGCGGTCGAGGAGCCGGAGTCCGAGCTCACGGCAAATCCGGCCGGCGACGACAGCGGAGGTGAGCAGCGTGAGTAGCGGCATTCGAATGGACGAGGACAGCGGCTACGACAGCGACGACGCCCTGCTCGAACTCGACGGCGTGACGAAGTACTTCGGGCAGGAGTCGGGGCTGTTGGCCGGACTGGAGTTCGAGCCAAATCAGTTCCCGCCGGTCAACGTCAATCGGGAGACGGTGAAGGCGGTCGACGACGTTTCCCTCGAGATCCAGCCCGGCGAGACGCTCGGGCTCGTCGGCGAGTCCGGCTGTGGCAAGAGTACGCTCGGGCGGACGATCCTGCGGTTGCTCGAGCCGACCGACGGGGACATCTACTTCAAAGGCGAGAACCTCGCCGACCTCGGCGGGGGGGAACTCCGCCGGATGCGCTCGGACATGCAGATGATCTTCCAGGACCCACAGTCCTCGCTGGATCCCCGGATGAAGGTCGGCCAGATCATCGAGGAGCCGATGCGGGCCCACGATATGCTCGACGACGAAGGGCGGCGAGCGCGGGCGAAAGAGCTTCTCGAGAAGGTCGGCCTCGATCCGCGCCACTACAACCGGCATCCACACGCGTTCTCCGGCGGCCAGCGACAGCGGATCAACCTCGCACGGGCGCTATCGGTCGACCCCGATTTCGTCGTCTGTGACGAGCCGGTCTCCGCACTGGACGTCTCGATCCAGGCGCAAGTGCTGAACACCATGGAATCGCTCCAGGAGGAGTTCGGGCTCACGTACCTCTTTATCGCCCACGACCTCTCGGTCATTCGGCATATCAGCGACCGCGTGGCGGTGATGTACCTCGGAAACATCGTCGAACTCGCCGAGAAGGAAGAGCTGTTCGAGAACCCCCAGCATCCCTACACGCGTGCCTTGCTCGATTCGATTCCCGTCCCGGACCCGCGAGAGAACGGTGTTCGGGGCGTACTCGAGGGCGAGGTGCCGAGCCCGGTCGATCCGCCGTCGGGGTGTCGGTTCCGAACGCGGTGTCCGCGCCTGATCGCACCCGATACATACGACTGGTCCGAGGAGAAGTGGGCACAGACGCGAGCGTTCATGCGGGCGGTCAAGCGACGCTCGTTCGAACCGATGCCGGCCGCTCGGATCGAGGCCGAGTTCTTCGACGGCGACCGGCCCGGAGGCGAGGCGGGATCGATCATCGACGAGGCGATCGATCTCGTCGCCAGCGACGGCGGCGGCGGCGGTGGGGACGGTGACGACAAATCCGACCGGTGGGCGACCGCGACCGACCTGTTGCTCGAGTCCTTCGCCGAGCAGAGCATCTGTGCACACGAGCGACCGGCGTACGACCTCGAGTCAGAACACGGCGACGGCGACCACTTCGCGGCCTGTCACCTGCACCGGTGAGGGTCCGGACCGAGCCTGCACCGATCGCTGACCGAGAAGCGGAACCGGCCGTGCGAACTGTTCACTGATACGCCGGTCAGTGATGGTTAAACACGGTCAATCATCGCAAAAACCCTTAAGCCGCTGCCGGAACTATTTACTCATACATGAGTAAGACACTCGCCATCCTGGCAGCGCACACGAAAACCGGTGCGAAGGTACAGCGAACGATCGAACACTCGCCCTCGTTTTCGGGCGTCCAGACGAGCGACGACGGCCAGCCCGAGACGCGCGTTTCACCGGGCGGGTTCCTGACCGGATAGCCGAACAGTCGATCCGCGACGGCACCGAACCCTGATCGCTCGAGATCGGAGTCGACACGACGGATTATGGACGGCACGGGGCCGCGGGACCCGATGAGTTTCGAGTCGGCACGGCCGATCACGCTGAAAGCGAGGAGTCAATCGCGTCACTCGCAGGGAAGTGTGGCAATCGAACAAGGTTCAGATAAGTCCCGGTAGATGACGGTATTGCTCGAGGAGAGGTCCTGAAACTGCACCGAGGTCGGTTTTGCGTCCACGCAGAGAGTTTTCGTCTCGCCGCTATCGACAGTCTGAGTGTTGGTCGTGCCGCCGTTGCAGTTCGACGTGGTGTGGTGGACCGTCACCGACGACCCCTCCGTGACTTCGATTTCGAACTCCGTCGCGCCCTTGTACTCGTCCAAATCGTATTCGGCGTAATCGATGACGTTGAACGCGAAGTCGGTCGAGCCCTGCGGATCGAGGGTAAGCGTCCGATCAGTGCGACCGTCAGGATTGAGCAGCCACCCTTGTCGTTCATTGGGGAACACCGTCGTCTCGAAATACCCCTCGGAACTGTCTCTCGATGAGTCGTAACTCCCACACGGGTACACATACGAGGCGTCGAGTTCGTATCTCACGTCGATCGGTTCCGCGGACGTATAGAGGTCGAGTTCATCCGCGGTAAACCACGGGTCGCACCCGTTCGCTGCTGCACCGGTATTGGCGAGTCCGATCGTTGCGACGGTACCGACTGCGACGCCAGCGCCGTTCTTCAATATTGATCGTCGGTTGTATTTCATTACTGCACCTACACCATCAACAGTTGTTAACGTGAATGTTCGCCATAAAATTTTGTGTACCTAATGTATATGGGTTCTGGACGGAGAATTGTTGCAGGCCCGCATTCCGATCACATTAGTTGCTACCATACGTCACGAATCCTACGGCCGAAGACAAATGGATCGGTCGTAGTGGATCGGAGCGAGCGGTCGGGTAGTACCACCGATCGGAGAGCGCCAGTGTCACTCGAGTCGGATCGTCGTCACGTCCGCGGGCCGAGCCGCCCCCTCGGCGGTCGCGACGAACGCCCGAATCTCGTGTTCGCCGGCGTCGGGGACGATTGATTCGTGGCGATCGCCGCCGGTTCGCTCGAGGCGACCGTTCCAGGTCACCGAGACCCGTTTTCGCTCGCCGCCACGGAAATCGAAGGTCGCGGGCCGCTCCGGTGTGTACCGGCGCTCGTCGCTGGCCTCGAGGTAGCCGTCGACGGTCCAGCCCCAGCGCCGTTGCCGTGGCGTCGGGAGTTCGACGGGCACCGGGAGCCGATTTTCGAACGTGACGGTGATCTCGACGGGCTCGTCGCGCTCGTAGACGTCTCGGTCGGTCGTGACCGACACGGTGATCGCGCGCCGGGCGACCGCGCGGGGAACCAACGACGCGAGGACGGTGACCGGCGAAAAGCGCGAGCCGTCGCGCTCGAACCCGAACTCGTCGCTCGAGTCCTGCGACTCCTCCCGTCGCGGCCGAGAGCGCTCCATGGATGCAGCGACCGGTGCGTCGTACTAAACGGTAGCGGTCGTCGATCGTCGCCGCGACCGGCCGGTTCGTGGTGAGTTCGGCGGCTGCCGTCCGGTCGGCGGTCCGTTCGAGCAGCGATCACAGACGGTACGGACAATGAGACACGAAACGATCCCTCTCCCACCCCCAGTTATCGCCAGGCCGAAAGCGTCGGTGCGTCATCTGCCTGCATCGACAGCCAGGCACCGTCCGCGGAGATGTCCGCGATGACGTACTCGTCGCTCGGAGCCGTCGAGTCGATCGAACCGACGATCGTATCATCGGACGCCATGGCGTGGGGGTTCGTCGCCATGTGAGAGAGTGACAACCAGATACATATAAACTCATCGAATTGGACTGTCCAGCTGCGGGACCGATCGGAAGCCAAACCGATATCGGGTGTGAAACACTGGGTTTATACTCATTTTCGCCGTACCGTGGGGATATGAACGTAGCCGACGCGATGACGCCCCGCGAGGACGTGGTCACTGCCGACCTGCCGGGTACTCGTTCGGACGTACTCGAGTACCTGCAAGAACAGTCGTTCTCGTCCGTCCCGGTCGTCAAACCGACCGACAACGGGCCGGAGTACCGCGGTCTCATTTCCCGAGAGAGCCTCATCGAGCAGCCCGACGAGGACCAGCTCGTGATGCTGATGGAAGAGAACGTCCCGACGACGACCGCCGAGACGAACCTTGAGGACGTCGCGCGAACGATGGTCGAGGCGAACGCGCGCCGCGTTCCGGTCGTCGACGGCGAGTTCGAGGGGATCGTCACCGTCACGGACATCATCCACGCGATCGCGACGGGCGATCAGCCGACCGAGGGCACCGTCGGGACCTACGCGAGCGGGGACGTCAACACGACCTACGAGGGGACGCCCCTACCCGTCGCCGAGCGGGAACTCTCCTACGCGAACGTCCCCTACGCCATCGCGCTCGACGACGACGGTCGCATGAGTGGTGTCCTTACGGAGGTCGACGTGCTCGAGGTCGCCCGGATCGTCGAGGGCGAGGAGGAGACGGGCGACAACTTCGGCGATCAGGACGACGACTGGTCCTGGGAGGGCATCAAGGCGGTCGGCAGTCGCTATCTCCCCACGCGGGACATCGAGCTTCCGGCGGGGCCGGTCCGGGAGTTCATGACCGACGAGGTCGTGACGGTCTCGGCAGAGATGTCGATCCAGGAGGCCGCCCAGCGGATGATCACCAACGACATCGAGCAGATTCCGATGGTCACGGGCGAGGACCTCGTCGGCGTCGTCTGTGACGTCGATCTACTGGAGGCGCTCTATGAGTGAGCACGAGCACGCGGCGAGCGCGGACGAACCGACGAGCGAGAAACTGGTCGAACTGGCCAAGCGGCGGGGCTACTTCTTCCAGTCCTCGGGGGCGTACGGCGGCGTCGGCGGCTTCTACACCTTCGGCCCCCAGGGCGCGGCGCTGAAGGGCAACGTCGAGGACGCCTGGCGCGATCGCTTCGCGGTCGCGGAGGGCAACATGGAGATCGACGCGCCGACGATCATGCCCGAACCCGTCTTCGAGGCTTCGGGCCACCTCGACGGCTTCGACGACATGCTCGTCGAGTGTCCCGACTGCGGCGAGAGCCACCGCGCGGACCACGTCGTCGAGGACAACACCGACTACGAGGACGCCGAGAGCCTCCCCATTCCCGAGGTCGAGGAGGTCATCGCCGAGTACGAACTCGTCTGCCCCACCTGCGGTGCGGGGCTCGCGGGGCAGGCCGTCGACGCGTTCAACCTCATGTTCGCGACGAACATCGGCCCCGGCGACTCCGACCCCGGCTACCTGCGTCCCGAGACCGCCCAGGGCATCTTCGTCGAATTCCCGCGGCTCAAGGAGTACGCGCGCAACCAGCTCCCCTTCGGCGTGACCCAGATCGGCCGCGCCTACCGCAACGAGATCAGTCCCCGGCGCTCGATCATCCGCACCCGCGAGTTCACGCAGGCCGAACTCGAGTACTTCATCGATCCCGAGGAGGACGAGCCGGACCTCGAGAGCGTCGCCGACGTCAAGGTGACGCTCTACCCCGCCAGCGAGCAGAACAAAGAAGACGGCGAGGAGATCCGGACGACGATCGGCGCGGCCGTCGACGACGGAACAATCGCCAGTCCGTGGGTCGCGTACTTCCTCGGCGTCGCGAAACCCTGGTACGATGCCGTCGGCGTCGACATGGATCGGTTCCGGTTCCGACAGCATCTCTCGGGCGAACGCGCCCACTACGCGGCGGACTGCTGGGACGCCGAAAGCGAGATCGACGGCAACTGGATCGAGATGGCCGGCTTCGCCTACCGGAGCGATTACGACCTCTCGAAACACGCCGAACACTCCGGCGACCGCTTTACGATCTTCAAGCAGTACGACGAGCCCAAAACCGTCGAGCGCGCGACGGTCGATCCCGACATGAGCTACCTCGGCCCGGAGTTCGGCGGCGACGCACAGGCCGTCGTCGGGGAACTCGAGGCGCTCGCCGAACGGGACCGGTCGGCGTTCGACGGCGACACCGTCGAGATCGAACTCGAGGGCGAGAGCCACGAGATCCCCGTCGAGAAGACCGGCTTCGCCGTCGCGGAGCAAACGGAAGCGGGCGAACACATCGTTCCGCACGTGATCGAACCCTCCTTCGGGGTCGACCGGCTGGTCTACACCGTCCTCCACCACGCCTACCGCGAGGATGAGGTCGCCGGCGAGGAACGGACCTTCCTCGAACTCGATCCCGAGGTCGCACCCACGTTCGTCGGCGTCTTCCCCCTGCAAAACGACGGCGAACTCGAGGAAGCGGCACGGGACATCGCCGCGGATCTCCGCGAAGCGGGCCTATCGGTCACGTACGACGACTCGGGGAACATCGGTCGGCGCTACCGCCGCCAGGACGAGGTCGGCACACCGTTTTGCGTGACGGTGGATTACGAGAGTATCGAACAGGACGAGGGTGGCGTCACGGTCCGCGAACGCGACTCGACGGACCAGAAGCGACTCGCGATCGACGAGCTGCCCGAGACGCTGTCGGCGATTCGCGCCGGCGATCTCGCGTTCGACGATCTCGAGGAGTAGGCGACGGCACCCGCATTGCAGAGAGGCCGTTTTGCGACGGGGGTGGGAACGATCTCGGTCCCACTTTGCGGAACGATACGCGACGGCGCACGGTGAAAATCGGCATCGGTCGTCGCCACGCCTTTAAATAATATATAGTACTCGGGAGAACTAACCGACGGACTGAAGGTCACCTCTCCCAAGGCAGGACATGATGGCCGACGAACTGAAGCGGCGACTCGTCCACGCCAGCGGTTCGGGGCTGGTCGCCCTCTATCTGCTCGCCGACTTCCTCGAACTCGGGCTCACCTGGCCTCGATTTCGGGTCCTCATGATCGTCCTCGCGACCGGCGCGCTCGTCCTCGAGTTCCTGCGACTCCAGGTCGGGCTCGACTGGCGGCTCTACGACGTCCTCACCCGCGAGTACGAACAGGATAACCCCGCCGCGTACGCGCTCTACCTGATTAGCATGGCCGCCGTCGTGGTGATCTTCAAACCGGCGATCGCGCTGCCCGCGATGTTGATGCTCGCGCTCGGCGACCCGATCAGCGGGGCCGTCTCGGACAACACCCTCCAGCGGGTCAAATCACCGACGGTGCTGGGCACGATGTTCCTCGTCTCGACGATCATCGCGCTCCCGTTCCTGCCGCTCACGGCGGCGCTGCTCGCCGCAGCGGGCGCGACGCTCGCCGACGGCGTGACGGTCGAAATCCGCACCTACATCATCGACGACAACCTGACGATCCCGATCTACGCCTCCTGTCTGGCGTATCTCGTCCTCGAGTTCACGCCGGTGTCGATGTAGGCTCGCCGACCGCCACACCGGTCGTTCGGCCGTGAGGCCGGATCAGGCGTTCAACCGCCAGAGCTCGAAATTGAGGACGACTGCGAACGTTACCCACGCGAGATACGGGACCAGCAACGCTCCAGCGCGGCGGTCGACCCGTCGGAAGGCAACGAGCGTTCCGACGACGAGCCCCCAGAGGACGACGACGATCCCCAGCGCGACCAGCGGGGCCTCGAGCGCGAAGAAGGCGGGCGTCCAGGCGACGTTGAACAGCATCTGGAGGACGAAAGCACCGAGCGCGAGGCGACGCCCGTCGGCGTCGCTGCGCCAGACGAGCCACAGCGCGATGCCAAGGAGGATAAAGAGGAGCGTCCAGACGACCGGGAACGCGATCGTTGGCGGATAGAACCACGGTTTCTCGAGGGCGCGGAACCACGGCGTGTCGGGTGAGGAGAACACGCTGGGAGCCGCGCCGACGATAGTGACCAGCAGGACGAAGCCGATCGCCGTGAGGATTGAACCGCCGTCCGGGAGGTGGTGGGTGATCGATCGGAACGCCATACACGTCCTACGTCACCGGCGGGGTTATACGAGGGGCCCGCGCGGGGTCGACTACGGACCCGGCTGCCGGCGACGGGTGGGAACGAGCCGTATCGGAGGCTACACGTTGTGGGGCACCCGATGGACGACCTCGGTCGTTCCGTCGATGGTGGCGGACACGACCAGTTCGTCCCCGTTCGGATCAAGGGTGATCGTGGCGGTGTCGGTCGCGCTCGGATCGTCCATCGTAGCGGAGGCACCGAAAACCGTCGATTCGACGGTCACTACGTCGACATCCGGCGCGTCCGCGAACTCGACTCGAGCGCGGTGTCTGGCACCCGACGTGTCGAACGAGACCGCGTCGACGACGCGTCCCTCTTCGTCGATGATCGGGTCGTCGCGAATCTCGTCGGGGTCGGACCGGGCGGGAAGCCACCAGAGAATCGTCCACTCCCCGTTCTCGGTGACCAGAACGATCTCCACCTCGTCTTCGAACGCCTCGCCGGCCGTGTCGCCGGGTTCCATCGTCGCCGAAACTAGCGCCGTGTCACTGCCCTCGACGACCGTCGCGAGCTCGTCCTCGACGAACAGCTTGGCACCTGGGATCGCACGGAGGTCCGCGACGGTGAGACCGGTGTCGTCGAGTTCGGTGTCGAACGACTCGATATCGAGCCCCGGTCGGTCCGTGCCCTCACCGTCCGTCGTCGCATCGAAGTTGTCCGGATGCAGGCTGCTCGAACCGTGGACGAGAGCGGCAAACGCGTCGCCGTCGCCGGCGTCGACGGCGCGGAGAAACGCTCGAGCCGTCGCTTCCGGACCGTCCGGCGTCGCTTCGATAGTCCGTTCGTCGGTCGCGTCGTCCTCGTCGTTATCGTCGGGTTCGTCGGCGATACCGCCAGTGCTCGCGAGGGGGCTCTCGTCGAGACAGCCTGCAAGACCGGCGGTACCGACGAGGCCAGCGGCAGCGAGATAGTGTCTGCGATGCATTGCGTCCCATTCGAGGCTGAACGGATGGAAGAACCCCCAGTCGATTTTGGCGGACGGCGACCGACGATCGACTGCTCTGGATCGGCGGTTGGTGGGCACCAAACGGCTCTGTCTCCCGGCGGGGCTGGGGAAGACGACGGTGTGTCTGTTTGTCACCGCCAATCGGCCGATGGACGCCGACAACTCCCGAGATGATGTCCGGCAGTCTCGTTGAGGGGGGTGGCCGCGAATGCCCGACCGGTGACCGAGTCACGATTCCCGTTGGAGCCTCGAGAGCGATTCAATTCGATCGGTCGTCGGTGGGTGTGTACCGAGGAATCGGCGGTTGAGTTGGTGGAGTCGTTTTCGGAGCCACCAGTACGACGGCTCAGCATCGCCTTCGGGACCGAGCATGATCTTTTCGGGTGTCATCGGTTCCAGTGGCAGAATCGAGAGCGAAGAGACAGCCGAACCGTCTCGGAGGTCACGCTCGGGTGCCTCGGAAATTTCCCGATCTAATCGAGAGAGCGCACTGGCGAGGGCGGCGGGTGAGCCGGTCACCTCCGCGGCGGCCCGGTCCGCAGCGCATTCCCTGGCTCTGGAGAGGTGAGCCGTGAGGAGTCGTCCGACGACCCACACGGCGGTCGACAGAAATACGAGTAGCACGGCCGTCACGATCCCGGGATGATCGATCCGTGCGAGTCGTGACCGGAGTCCGGCCGCGAGAACGACGGGAAGGGAAACGACCGTCATGACCATCGCGTCTCGGTTTTTGACGTGAGCGAGTTCGTGAGCGATTACCGCTTCGAGTTCGTCCGGATGATCGAGCGTCTCGATCGTTCCGCGCGAAAACACCAGATGGATGTTCGTCGGTCGAAATCCGACCGCCAGCGCCTCGGGAGCGTCGCGCTCCGAGACGGCGATCGTCGGCGGTGGCACGTCCAACTGAGCAGCGACGCGAGTCGCTGTCCGGTGCAACTTCGGAGCCGTCTCGCGATCGACCGGATGTGCATCCGAAAGCCGTTCGATCGTCTCGAGGTGTCTGTACTCGATATACGCGATCGCGACTACTATCGTGACCGTAACACCGGCAGCGATCGAGACGGGGGACGCACTTCCGATCAGGACGAGTCCGCCGTAAAACGTCGCCCACACGCCGACGAGGAGTCCGATCGCGACTAAAACTAGTCCGGCGAGCGAAGCGACCATCCGTAATTGTAATCTGCGTACTGCGGGGGGCATACGCGATATTTCGAGACAGTTTTTCAAAAGCGCAATGGTGACGGATTACTAACTACAGGCCGTCTCTCATATATTTTCGGAGAGTAGCTACTACGCACTCGAGTAGCCGCTTCGCGGCCAGTACGGATCATGAAGCAGTCATGAACGAGCGAGGATTCCGGCGTGATGAATCTCTCATTGAATTCGATATGGGTGTCATCACTGTTCGAGAGATCTGGTTCTGTGAGTTCGTATTCCACCGACAAGCGCTCCACCTCCAACGACCACGAGAACACCGATAGTAAGGAGACTTGCACCTCCACGCATGAGAAAGCCGGCGATGGCGAGCGAGAGGATACCGAAGCCAGCCATAATATACCCGAACATCGTTGGACGTACAATTACGATCAAAAGACCCAACCAAACGATTGTTGGATAGAGAGAGAATATACTCACTCCAGTCATAAAGTATCCAACAACACTAATGGCAAATATTAAAAGTGCTAGAGACAAATATACGTATTGCCAGCGTTCCAGCGAAGTCATACAGTTTTTGCTACTGTATAATTATTTATTAATCTTTCTATAGTCAGAACAAGATTATACGAACTAGATATGGCACTATGTCTTTTGATTTGTCGAAATTACTAGATGATCAGAAATGCAAAGTATGTGTTTCAATATGTGACAAATATTGGTTTTTTACGTTTGTGTCTACGGAATTGCACCAGGAATAGGCGGGGTAGCAGCCATCGTCGCGAATGCAACTGCAATTCCAATGGCCGTGAGGATCAGAAGCACTTCCGGCGGACTTATGCCTGCCGCATCGTACAGATCCTCTGCGAAACTGTAACTTAGGTCGTACAGCGCTTGAGCGAGTTCGCGAATCGATACCTCTCGTGGATCCGGCATATCCGGGCACTTCGTCACAACACACGCCTTCTGACCAGTGCTTGTCAGTTCGAGATAGAAGCACCCGTTGGCTTCGTTGATCATCGCGTTAAAGCCGATCTGGTATTGAATGTCTCCTTCGACCTCGCCGTCATCAATGTGGACACTGGGCCCGTAGCCGAGCGTCATACCGACACGTCTCCCGGTAAAGTTGACATCTCCGCAGGAAAGCGGCATCTCCGTCACTGGGTTATTAGCGAGTGCGCAGAATTCGTCACCGAGTGGAATGTCAACGCACCAGTTAAAAGGCAGTCCGGTCGGAACGCCGGGAATCCAACTCGGCCAGTTCGGTGTCACTACACCGTCGTCGTCGAGTTCCTTCCGAATCTCTTGTCGGGCTATTCGGTTGAGCTCGGCAACGACAGCATCTTTCTCTTCTTCAGTGAATTCGTACTCGGTGGCGTTCTCAGATGCATTCTCCTTCGCTTGTGCGCTTCCTGCTGCGGAGAGAAGAACACCGGAACTCGCAATACCGAAACCCGCTTTTCGGAGGATGTTTCTTCGATTAACATCACTGTTTTCTTTTCCAACCATATCCGATTGAAGCCATTTCCCCCAGCATATTAGTTTTTTATATTATTAGTAGTATTAGGACACAGTAATAGTTTATAACTATTGCTAATAATAAGTGTGTTCATACCAGTACTAGACCTCAAGAATTATATCGGAACGGCAGTCTCGCGGTCGACTATGGCTCGAGAACCACCAAAATTAGTCCCAAGAGCAATTATGTGTGGCCAAAACTGTCCCGATATAATTGGCGGAAATGATCCGGATTGAGCCTTCGAGCGGGCGGCCAGGGAGGACTAATCGGACATCGCTGGAGTAAGGAGAGCGAACTGATCGGAGTTACAAGGATGGTATCACAATACGAGGTTATTACGTCCAGTGCGAGACCGAAGAGTACAACATGTATACCACAATTCATGATCCAGCAGGGTAGTCGACGTCGAACATGATTCGAATACACCGTGAACGACCGCGTTCATTTTCACCCCGCTTTCTCAATGCTTAACCGCGACCGTCTCGAATCGCCGGCAATGGCAGCACAGGACGAGGACGTCGCTTCTATCGAGCATCCGCTCCTCGAGCCCGACTTCTTGGAGCGGCGACTCTACCAGTTGAAGCTCGCGGGGACGGCCGCGAACCACCACACGCTCGTCTGTCTCCCGACGGGGCTGGGGAAGACGACGGTGAGCCTGCTGGTCACCGCACGGCGACTCGAGGAGGTCGGCGGCAAGTCCCTGATGCTCGCCCCCACCAAGCCCCTCGTCCAGCAGCATGCGGACTTCTACCGCGAAGCGCTGCAGATCCCCGACGAGGAAATCGTCGTCTTCACGGGCGACGTGAGCCCGGACGATCGCGCCGCGACGTGGGAGTCGGCAACCGTCGTGATGGCGACGCCACAGGTGATCGAAAACGACCTCGTCGGGAGTCGAATCTCGCTCGCCGACGTGACCCACGTCACCTTCGACGAGTGTCACCGGGCGACCGGCGACTACGCCTACAACTACATCGCCGAGCGCTACCACGCCGACGCCAAGCGGCCGCTCGTGACGGGGATGAGCGCCTCGCCCGGCGGCGACGAGGAGGCCATTCTCGAGGTCTGTGAGAACCTCGGCATCGACGAGGTCGAGGTGATGACCGAGGAGGACGCCGACGTCGACGAGTTCACCCACGACACCGAAGTCGAGTGGGAGCGTATCGACCTGCCCGACGAGGTCCTCGAGATCCGCGACGCGCTACACGAGGTGATCACGGAGCGCCTCGAGAAACTCAAGGAACTCGGGGTCGCGAGCTCGACCCAGCCCGATCAGTCCCAGAAGGACCTGAATCGGATGCGGGCCGAGTTGCAAACGTTGATCAACAACGACCAGTCTGAGGGGTTCGAGGGGATGTCGATCCACGCCGAGGTGATGAAGCTCCGGCAGGCCGTCACGCTGGTCGAGACCCAGAGCGTCGAGGCGCTCCGGCGGTACTTCGAGCGCCAGCGCAATCAGGCCCGGACCTCGGGCGCGTCGAAGGCCAGTCAGCGGATGGTTTCCGATCCGCGCGTGCGCGAGGCCATGCGGAAAGCCGAAAGCTTCGACGAGATCCACCCCAAATACAGGAAAGCGCGCGTGCTGCTGGCGGAAACGCTGGGACTCGAGGGCGGCGAGCGGGTGATCGTCTTCACCGAGTCCCGCGACACGGCGGAGGCGCTGACCGACTTCCTCTCGGACAGTTTCGACACGAAGCGGTTCGTCGGGCAGGGCGACCGCGAAGGCTCCGACGGGATGACCCAGAAGCAACAACAGGCGGTCTTAGACGAGTTTCGCGCCGGCGAGTTCGAGGTCCTCGTCTCGACGTCGGTCGCCGAGGAGGGGCTGGACGTGCCCGAGGTCGACCTCGTTCTTTTCTACGAGCCCGTGCCGACGGCGATCCGCTCGATCCAGCGGAAGGGACGGACGGGTCGACAGACCGAGGGACGGGTCGTCGTCCTCATGGCCGAGGACACCCGCGACGAGGCCTACTTCTGGATCTCCCGGCGGCGCGAGACGGAGATGGAATCGGAACTGCGTGAACTGAAAGGACTGGCCCCCGAAATCGCCGAGGAACTCGACGACTCACAGCAGTCACTGACCGATTTCGAGGGGGCAGGCGAGGGCGGGGTGAAAGTGGACGGGAACGACGAACACACCGACGCCGTTGGCGATTCCTCCAGCGGAAGCGAGGGGGTTGCAGCGGGGCCGGGACTGCAGGCGTTCGGAGAACGCAACTCGGAAACGGGTAGTGATCAGGACACTGGAGACGAGGCGGACGAGATCGAGACCCACGAACCACACGCCGACGGCGACACCGTTGCGGTCGTCGCCGACCAGCGGGAGATGGACGCGAACATCGCCCGCGACCTCTCGCGACGCGAGGAGTACGAGATCAGCCTCGAGACGCTTGACGTCGGCGACTACGTCCTCTCCGATCGGGTCGTCGTCGAGCGCAAGTCCGTCGCGGACTTCGTCGACTCGCTGGTCGGCGGCGACCGCTCCGTCTTCGAACAGGTCGGCGCGATGGCCCGCCACTACTCGCGGCCGATCGTCGTCATCGAGGGCGAGGGGCTGTACGAACAGCGGGACGTCCACCCGAACGCGGTCCGGGGGGCGCTCTCGAGTCTCGCGGTCGACTTCGGGGCGAGTGTCCTGCGGACCGACGACGAGGACGATACGACCGAACTGCTCGCGGTGATCGCCGGCCGGGAACAGGAGACCGCCGACCGGGAGGTGTCGGTCCACGGCGAAAAGGGGACCAAGACCCTGCGCGAACAACAGGAGTACGTCGTCTCCTCGATCGCCGAAATCGGCCCCGTCACGGCCAGGTCGCTGCTCGAGGAGTTCGGCACCGTCGAGGCGGTGATGATCGCGACCGAAGACGAGTTACAGGAAGCGGACGGCGTGGGGACAGTGACCGCCGAGCGGATTCGGGAGGTCATCGGAAGCGACTACACGGGCTGAGCAGCCGAGCGATCCGGTGGCCGGGTTGTGATCGGCCAAGCGCAGTACTCGAGCGACCGGGGTCACGGCTCAGTCGTTCATTTCGGTCGTAAGACCCGTCTCCCGGCCGTCCGACGCCGAAACGGGCTCACTCTCCGCACGAGCGACGAGTCGCTCGGCGGTGAGGACACACCACACTCCGAGTACGACGCCCGCGACGACATCGACCAACCAGTGAATCCCCAGATACATCGTCGAGAAGACGACGAGGGCGGCGACGACCGATGCGATCGGGAACCATCTGGGGTATTCCCGGCGCGACCGCCAGGCGAATATCGCGACGATGACCGCCAGCGACGTGTGGAGCGACGGGAAGACGTTCGTGTTCGCCGACACCTCCGCCGTGAGTTCCTGTGTCTGCGGGTAGAACTCGTACATGAGCCCGCTGACGGTCGACAGATGATTTCGCGGTCCGTAGGCGACGAACAGCGTATAGAACACCGAGCCGGCCAGGGTGTTGAGGGCGTACGCGATGAGCAGTTGCTTGAAGCGTCGCTGGGTCGCCAACAGGAAGTAGAGCACGAGAGCGGACACCAGCAGGTACGGGAACCCGAACATGTACATCGCGGAGAAGAATCCGATCAACGAGTCGGGAACGATCGACTGCAGGCCGGCGACGAACGTGCCTTCCACGGCGTAGATCTCCGCGGTAATGTCCCAGTCGAGCGCATACGAGAGTTCCAACCTGCGGTAATGCGTCCATCGCTTCACCAATAACACCAGCAGCGTGACGCCGAGATAGGGCGCGATACTCCGGCCCCGGTCCTCGAGTTCGGCGATCGTTCGCGGGAGCGCCGAAGAGCGGACACAGAGCGCACAAGTGGCTGTAACGCCGATACAGACGGTTGCCATCGTAATGAACGTAACGTATCCTAATGCCATCGGTGGCTCGCCTCCGTCTCAGGGGGTGGCAAATGATCGCGAGCCGCGGGCGAACGAGTATCCGGACACGGGGGAGGGCGACGAGTCGTGCGTGGTGGCTACGCTTGCGGCTTCGACGATGCGCGAGTCGAAGCCGTCGGGCCGACGGACACTCGGATCGTGACGGCTCAGCGCCGCGTGTTCCTATCGGGTGGTAACATTCTACTTAATTTAAATCTACTGATACCCAACGTGGCCGAGTCGGACGGGACGCGGGACCGCGAGGAACCGGTGAAAAGCCACCTCTGTGTGACGTGTACAGTCGTGACTCGATGGTGCTCAAACCGAGCGACCGTCGATGGATTCAGCGTGCTGTCGTCCGTCGACGCCGGCTACAGTCGGCATTGCCGCCGTCTCGAGGACGGTCAGCGCAGCGTTGCCAACGTCTCGCCGGCTTCACGAGCCGCCTCGAGACAGTCCGCCGCGTAGCGGGGGTCGTCCGTGGCGGCGGCCGCTTCGGCGAACTTCTCGAGCGACCGGACGAGCGCATCGCGAGCGGCATCGAGATCGCCGTCGGCCGAGGACGGACCGGTTGCGGGAAGCGGTCGGTTGCGGTCGGAGCCGGACCGACGGTCGTCGGGGCGGGGAGTCGAAGCGGCGCGGTCGGCCGACGTGGCGTCGGGACGGGACTGCGAGGGACCGTCGTCTCGAGCCGGCGTCGACGGCTGCGGTTGCCGGTCCGGGGTCGGCGCACTCGTCTCCCGTCCGCGGTCGGCGTCGCGCGGGTCGGTCGCCGTCGTCTGGTTGGACGCGGACGCCGTCTCGGCCGCTGTCGGCGCGGCGTCGTCGGTATCCGGCGCGGTCGCGTCGGCGGCGTCAGGTCGATCGGCGGACTCACCGGCGGCAGTCCCGTCGCCCGCACCCTCTGCGGCCGACTGGGCCTCGAGATCAGTCCCCTGGACGGCGTCGGGGTTCCCGTGACAGCTGGGGCAGAAAGTCGTTCCGTCGTCCTGGAAGAGGGGGTCGCCGCAGGTCCCGCAGTGAGCGTTGGTCATCGTCGCACCCTTGAGCAGTAGGTCGCTCATCCGCTGGGTCGCCTTACGCTCTTCTTTGTCCTGCTCGTACTTCTCTCGAAGTTTCTCGCGCTCGGCTTCCTTGTCGAAGTCACTCATATTCGTCTAGAGGCGGCGGACCGTCGAAAAAGCTGCGAAGGGGAGGGCGGCCCCATCGACGGAACCGCGCTCGACTCACCGCGGTCGCTCGAGCGCGGCCTCGGCGGCATCGACGGCCTCGGTGGGGGTGTCGGCGGTTTCGATATCGATCTCGAGGGCGGAGACGTCGTGGGTCCCGAGGCCGACGACGGGACGGTCGTAGACCCCGGCGAAGCCGATTTCGGAGAGGGTACCGACGCCGCCGGCCAGCGCGATGACCACGTCGCCGTTCAGCGGGACGAGCGCGTTCCGGGCGTGGCCGAGACCGGTCGCGATGGGAATGTCGACGGCGTCGTTGGCGGTCCCGCGGCGCTCGCCGGGGAGGATGCCGATCGTGGTTCCGCCCTCGGACTTCGCGCCGCGACAGACCGCCGCCATCGTTCCGCCGCGACCGCCGCAGACGACGACGTGACCGCGAGCCGCGAGTTCGCGGCCGACCGCTTCCGCGCGGGCTGTCTGTTCGTCCGTGATCGTCCCGCCGCCGATGACGCTGGCGCGCATACGCGAGACACCGCGGGCGGCGACCATGATCGGTTCGGTCTCGAGTCCCCGGCGACTCGAGCGGCAGTGAGCGTCGGATCGGGGGAAACGATAGGCAGCGGCCGCTCGAGCGGGCGGGCATACCACGGTCCGCGGAGCACGGGACGGAATACGTCAGTCGTCGAAATATTTATCGCCGAATCGGTTCGAAGTCAGAGGTTTCGACGGATTTAACGTGTGTGGTGGGGAATCATTACGTGGTATGACGAAAGTGAGCGTGGTCGGCGCGGCCGGGACCGTCGGGGCCGCTGCGGGCTACAACATCGCGCTTCGGGACGTTGCGGACGAGCTCGTGTTCGTTGACATTCCGGACAAGGAAGACGACACGATCGGCCAGGCCGCCGACGCCAACCACGGTGCGGCCTACGACTCGAACACGACGATCCGACAGGGTGACTACGAGGACACCGCGGGATCGGATGTCGTCGTCATCACGGCGGGCATCCCGCGTCAGCCGGGGCAGACGCGGATCGATCTGGCGGGTGACAACGCTCCGATCATGGAAGACATCGGCTCCTCGATCGCCGAACACAACGACGACTTCATCACCGTCACCACGTCGAACCCGGTCGACCTGCTGAACCGCCACCTCTACGAAACGGGCGAGCGCGCCCGCGAGAAGGTGATCGGCTTCGGCGGCCGGCTCGACTCCGCTCGGTTCCGGTACGTCATTTCCCAGCGCTTCGACGCTCCGGTCCGGAACGTCGACGCGACCATCCTCGGCGAGCACGGCGACGCACAGGTCCCCGTGTTCTCCAAGGTCCGGGTCGACGGACGCGACCCCGAGTTCGACGAGGACGAGAAGGAAGAATTACTCGAGGAACTCCAGACCTCGGCGATGAACGTCATCGAGAAGAAGGGCGCGACCCAGTGGGGGCCGGCGACCGGCGTCGGACACATGGTCGAAGCCATCCTGCGTGACACCGGCGAGGTCCTCCCCGCGAGCGTGACACTCGAGGGCGAGTTCGGCCACGAGGACACCGCCTTCGGCGTGCCGGCGAAGCTCGGTTCTGACGGCGTCGAGGAGATCGTCGAGTGGGACTTAACCGAGTACGAACGCAACCAACTCGGCGAGGCCGCCGAGAAGCTCTCCGAGCAGTACGACGAGATTTCGTAGACGACGATTACCCGTCGCGATTTTTCGCGGCCATCGTCACCGGGTACTCAGCGGAGCCGAGGACAGAGCGACGGAGCCGTCTCAGGGAATCAACTGCTCGCCGTCGTCGTCGTAGATTTTGATCGCGTCGACGGGACAGGACCGGGCGGCGAACTTCGCGTCCAGTTCCGCATCAGCAGGGACCTCACGGACGAAGATGCCGTCTTCAACTTCCTCGCTGTCGGCCAGAACTGCCTTTCCCTTCGATTTGTCTTTCTCGAAGGCGTCCCATTCGGCGACGCACTGGAACATCCCGATACAGGTGTCCTCGTCGAATTCGACCTTCATACGAGGGTGTTGGGTCGATCGGCGTAAATCGGTAGCGGTCGCCAATCGAGGCCCACGGTATCAGTTGTGATGCACTGGCGTGGCTTTATCCTTCTGCGGATCACCCCTCGAGTTTCGAGAGCGATGCGGCACGACGGAACCGAGGAGTCCATGGTCCACTGTCGAGCCAACGCTTTTCCACGAGGTCGTAGAATGACAGGTACGAGAGACGGAATGGTCGCACTTTCCTCCGCGGTCCTCGTCGGGACCGCCATCCTGACCTGTCTGTTTATGGCGTGGGTACTCGGGGCGAACAGCAACTCGCCGCCCTTCGCTCCCGCGATCGGTGCGAACGCCATCTCGACGATGCAGGCGGCGTTCGTCATCGGACTGCTCGCGGCTGCGGGTGCCCTCATGCAGGGCGGCAGTATCTCCAAGACCGTCGGCGCGGATCTGATCGATGGGGTGACGATCACGCCGCTTGCGGCCACCGCGGGGCTGCTGACCGCGGCAGGGTTCATGGCGGTCGGGATCTACACGCGGTATCCGATCCCCGCGGCGTTCGCGACGACGGGCGCGATGGTCGGTGTCGGCCTCTCGCTGGGCGGCGATCCGGCGATCGACACCTACCGACAGCTCGGACTCTTCTGGCTGCTGGTGCCGATCATGTCCGGCGGATTGGCGTACGCGACGGCGACCGTCCTGCGGCGCGACGACGTTCCCGAGACGGTCGGCGTTCCGCTGCTAGCCGGTATCGTCGGGGCGATCGTTGCCAACGTCCGCCTCGGCGTGATTCCCGATCCGACCGCCGAACAGGGCACCCTGGCCGGCTTCGTCTCCCGGCAGTTCGGCGGCGGACCGGCGCTCGCCGCCGGCGTCGATCTCGGAACCGTCCTCGTGACCGTCGGGGTCGGCGTCCTCGCGTTCTACTGGAGCCGCGAGCGCGTCCGGGTCTCCGTCGAGAACGGCATCCGCTCGTTCCTGCTCGTCCTCGGCGGCATCGTCGCCTTTTCCTCGGGCGGCTCGCAGGTCGGCCTCGCGACCGGCCCCCTCGAGAACCTCTTTCGCGTCGAACTCGGCCTGCCGGGCATCCTCCTGCTCGCGATCGGGGCTACCGGAATCCTCGCCGGTGCCTGGATGGGCGCGCCACGGTTGCTGCAGGCGACGTCCCGGGAGTACGCTCAACTCGGCGCTCGCCGCTCGATCGCGGCGCTGGTCCCGGGGTTTATCATCGCACAGTTGGCGATCGCGCTCGGGATACCCATCTCGCTGAACAACATCATCCTGTCGGGGGTCATCGGCGGCGGGCTGGCCGGCGGCTCGGCGGGCGTCTCCCGGCGCAAGATCGGCGTCACGATCACCTTCTGGCTGGTGACGCTCTCGAGTTCGGTCGTCGTCAGTTACGGCCTGTATCGGCTGTTCGCATCGGTTATCGGCGGCTAGCCTCGGGTCGTTCCGACGAGGCGCGTCAGTCGAGCACCGTCACCGGCTGTGCGGTGCGGTCGACCACCGTGGCGGCGATGTCGCGACCGAGAAACCGCCTGAAGAATCCCGTCGATCCCGTCCGAGAGCCGTACATGACGACGTGATCGATCCCCTCCTCGGCGGCGTACTGCGGGACGACGGTTCCGGGTCGCCCCTCGGCGGTCTCGATCCGGACCCGGTCCGAGGCCGCATCGGCGACTGACTCGAGCAAGTCGGTTGCGCTGGCCCGCGTCTGCGCCCGCCGGTCCTCGCGCTCGAGAATGCCGCCCTCGCTGAGCGGCGCGTCCAGCGGCGTTATGACGGCGAGCAGTACGATGTCGGCGGCAGGAAAGGTCTCGAGGGCGTAGGCGAGTGCCTCGTCTTCCCGCGGACGGCCGAGCGTGGGAACGAGAACGTGGTCTGGATGGGAGTCGGCCATACGGGCCTGTTCGACCGCCGGTCGCATCGGTCTATCGGCGTCGAACGACTCGGACGGGAGAAGAAACCCACCGGCTACTCGAGCGCACGCGAACAACCCGATTGCTCGCCGTGAATCGAGGCGGCAAAAGACGATACTTTAAACCGCGGGACGCGCCAAGGGAGGACAATGAATATCGAGGAGCTGTCGGGGCTCCCGGCCGGTGCCGTCGACCACTTCCGGAACGAGGGCATCGAGGAGCTCTACCCGCCACAGGCAGCGGCGGTCGAGGCCGGCGCGACCGAGGGTGAGAACCTCGTCGCAGCGGTCCCCACCGCCAGCGGGAAGACGATGATCGCCGCCCTATCGATGCTGTCGGCGATCGAGCGCGGCGGGACGGCGCTGTACATCGTCCCCCTGCGGGCACTCGCCAGCGAGAAGAAAGACGAGTTCGAGGCCTACGAGCGCTTCGGCGTCACGGTCGGCGTGACGACGGGCAACTACGAGAGCACCAGCGACTGGCTCGCGACGAAGGACATCGTCGTCGCCACCAGCGAGAAGGTCGACTCGCTCGTCCGCAACGGGGCCGACTGGCTCTCGGATCTTACCTGCGTCGTCTCGGACGAAGTACACCTCATCGACGACCGGAATCGGGGGCCGACGCTCGAGGTGACCCTCGCGAAACTCCGCAAGCTCAACCCTCGTATGCAGCTGGTCGCGCTCTCCGCGACGGTCGGCAACGCCGACGAAATCGCCGACTGGCTCGACGCCGCGCTGGTCGATACCGACTGGCGACCGATCGACCTGCAGATGGGCGTTCACTACGGCAACGCACTGAATTTCGACGACGGCTCGACCAGAGAGGTTCCCGTCGAAGGCAGCGAAAAACAAGAGGCCGCCCTCGTCCGCGACATCCTCCAAGAAGAGGGCTCCTCGCTCGTGTTCGTCAACTCTCGACGGAACGCTGAGGCCGCCGCACGACGGTTAGGCAGCGTCTCGAAGAACGAACTGACCTCCGAGGAGCAGACCGAACTCGCGGAACTGGCCGCCGAGATCCGGGACGACAGCGACACCGAGACGAGCAAGGATCTGGCCGAGGCCGTCGAACGCGGTTCGGCCTTCCACCACGCCGGCCTCTCGAGTACCCAGCGAACCATCGTCGAGGATGCCTTCCGGGACCGACTCCTAAAAGTGATCTCGGCGACGCCGACGCTCGCCGCGGGGGTGAACACGCCCGCCCGCCGCGTGATCGTCCGCGACTGGCGGCGCTTCGATCCCAGCGCCGGCGGCATGGCTCCGCTGGACGTCCTCGAAATCCACCAGATGATGGGACGGGCCGGTCGCCCAGGGCTCGACCCCTACGGCGAGGCCGTGTTGCTCGCGAAGAACCACGACGAAAGCGAGGAGCTGTTCGACCGCTATATCTGGGCCGAGCCCGAGCCGGTGCGCTCGAAACTGGCGGCCGAGCCCGCCCTGCGAACCCATGTCCTCGCGACCATCGCCTCCGGCTTCGCTCGCACGCGCGGGGAGTTACTCGAGTTCCTCGAGGCCACCCTCTACGCCAGCCAGTCGAGCGAGGCCGGCCGGCTCGAGACGGTGACCGACACGGTCCTACAGTACCTCGAGTCAAACGACTTTATCGAACGCGAGACCAGTGGCAGCAACGGTACCGAAGGGGACGACGACGGAGCGTTCACATCGGCGGCCGCTCTCGCAGATGACGGCGGCCGCGACGAGGAACTCGAGGCGACCAGCCTCGGGCACACCGTCTCGCGGCTCTACCTGGATCCGATGAGCGCCGCCGAAATCGTTCACGGGCTTGCGGACGCCGACGAGCGTCCGACCGCGCTGGGACTCTATCAACTGATCTCACGGACGCCGGACATGTACGAACTCTATCTGCGCTCCGGCGAGGACGAACGATTCGGCGAACTCTTCTACGAACGGGAGGCCGAACTGCTGGGGAACGCCCCAAGCGAGTTCGAGGAGGAACGCTTCGAGGACTGGCTCTCGGCGCTCAAGACGGGCAAACTGCTCGAGGACTGGGCGACCGAGACCGACGAGGAGCAGTTGACCGACCGCTACAAGATCGGGCCGGGCGACCTCCGCGGAAAGGTCGACACCGCCGAGTGGCTGCTCGGGGCGGCCGAGTCCCTGGCCGCGGAGATCGACAGCGAGTGGACCGTCGCCGTCCGGGAGGCCCGCGCCCGCGTCGAACACGGCGTGGGTGAGGAACTACTCGAACTCGTCGGGGTCGGCGGGGTGGGCCGCAAGCGCGCCCGCCGGCTCTACGATGCGGGGATCGAGGAGCCCGCCGACTTACGGACTGCGGACAAAAGCGTCATCCTCGCGGTTCTCAAAGGACGGAAGACGGCCGAGACCATCCTCGAGAACGCGGGCCGCGAGGATCCCTCGATGGACGGCGTCGAGCCGAGATCGAACGGGGCAAACGACGGGGACGGGAACGCGGCGGCGAACGCGCGCGGGGACCGCACGGCAACGGACGTGACTGAAACGACGGACGCGGACGACAGTCAAGCGAGCCTGGGTGATTTCTGATGGCGCTACTCGAAGGCCGACTCGAGATCGACGATGTTGACGCGTTCGTGGCAACCCTCGGTGAGATCGGGGACCGCCACGACGTGACGGTTCAGGCGTTCGATGCACGGTACGTCGCCGACCGACGCCACATAGCGCGGGCGGTCGAGTTCGCCGACCGGGCCATCGAACGGGGGGAGAACGTCGCCCGGGACCGGGCCGTCGAGATTCTCCTGTACGCCGCCGGCCGGCGACAGATCGACCGCGCCCTCGAGATGGGCGTCGGCGAAGGGGAGCACCGAGCGGTCGTGCTCGTCGACGGCGCTCACGACGGGGACGAAGCGGCCGCACTCGAGGAACTGCAGGCGCTGGGCGCGTTCGTCGAGCGGGACTCAACGCTCGAGACGCGGGATTCCGAGACGCTGTGTGATTTCTTCGACATCACCGATATCGAGCGGGCGGCCACAGACGCGCCACTGTCGGCGCTGGTTCATGAGCGGGTCGCGCTGCTCGAGGTCGAAAAGTAGCCTCGCGGTGCCGAGACGTCCCGCGAGGGGAACGCCGGGTGTACGGACAGCGGACCGCAGTCAGTCGTCGGCCGACTCCTCGGTACGGCGTTCTCTGGCTTCTCGAAGGCCATCACAGATGCCGCCCTGGCTCGACAGATTGACCTGTGCGAGCCGCCCCCGACGGTGGACGAGGGCGAACGACTCGGCGTCGATGGGATCGCCCTCCGGCGTTCGAAACAGGGGGTCGGCTGGTTCCGAAACGAGGGCAGTCTCGCGGGCTTTGCGGAGGTACCGCTCGATCGGAGCGTTCGGAACGGTGACCGCGAACGAACGATCGGGGACGTAGACGGCGACGGTGTCCGTCGAGTCGGTCATCTCGAGGTCGTCGCGGCTGAGAGCGACGATCGCTCCGGCGTCGAGACCGGCGTCAAGCAGCGCCTCGATCGCGTCGTACTGGCGGGCGACGCGAGCCTTCTCGTCGAGTTCCGTACGGACTGCCGCGACGTCGCCGTCGGCGTCCGGAAACGCCTCAGCGAATGACAGACCTTCGTTCACGCCGCGGTTGATCTCCGCCTCGTGCATGTGATCGTGGAGCGTAATCCGACTCTCTTCGACCGCCGGCAGGGACTCGACCTCGTCGCGGGCGTCGATCGCCATCATCCAGGCGAACGCCGGCGAGCACCACGCAGTCGGGAGCGTGAGGTCGACACCGACGCGTTCGCCGTCGATCTCGATCCGGTCGATGTACTCGAGTTCGACGATCGAGCGATCCAGTTCCGGATCGGTGACGCGGTCCAGTCGGTCGCGGATGGCCACTCGAGTCGGAGCGGTGTCGTCGGAGGTTTGGGTACTCATGCTCGTCAGTCGTCCGCAGCAGTGGGTTCTCCGCTGGCGTAGTGATCCCCGAGATCGAACTGCTGGCTGATCTCGTCATCTCGGAACGCCCGCCGTTTTTTCTCGATATCGATGTCGTAGAGGGCGGCGATGTTCTCGCCCATGACTTTCTTCTTGGTCTCGAGGTCCCACTCGACGCCGTACTCTGCGCGGTGCTCCTGGGTGAGTTCGGCTTCCATGACCTCCTCGACGAGCCAGTCGGGGTTCCAGATGGCGTAGTCCGAGCCGAAGATTACGCGGTCCTCGCCGAGCCACCAGAGGAGTTCGGACATGATCTCGGAGAACTTGCCCGGCCGGTTCTGGGCGAACGGTGCGGCGACCGCGAGGCCGCCGTAGACGTTGTTCTCCTGGGCGGCGATCCAGCAGAAGTCGTCGAGACGCGGCAATCCGACGTGTTCGACGATAAAGTTGAGCTCCGGGAACGACGAGGCCGCATCGTCGATGTCCGCGACGTCGAACGCGTCGCGATTAAGGGGGCGGATCGTCGGCCCCTTGTGCGCGTGGATGTTCTCGATCCCGAGTTCCTGGCACGTCTCGAGGAATTCGAAAGACTCCTCGTCGTCCAGTCGCCACCCCTTCGAGTCACCGCGCCACTCGGCAGTGTAGAGTTTGACGCCGGGAATATCGTAGTTCTCGTGGAGTTCCTCGAGATACTCGAGGCCCTCCTCCCCGTCGCGCGGGTCGAAGGTGCCATTGAGGACGAACCGCTCGGGATACTCGGTTGCGAGTTCGGCGTTCTGCTCCGTCGTGTTGAACCCTTCAGTGTAGAAATCGGTGAGGTACGTCGGCTGGAAGATTCCCATGTCTGCGGCGGCGTTGCCGAACAGATCCTCGACCATTCGGTCGGCACCGTATTCGCGATACTCGTCCATGTCCCACTGCCGTTCCTCGGGCGTGAACGTCGTGTGGTAATCGTAGAAACACTGGATGAACTCTTCCCCACCCTCGTGTTTGATGTTTTCCTCCGTGGCGTCCCACAGATGGACGTGGCCGTCGATTACGAAGATTTCTTCTCCGTTGTGCTGGTACATCGCACACTGTATATCGATACCACACCACATTACCCTTTTTTCGTACAGATACGAATCACACTGCGAGTTGAATATGCATGGTCAAAATTAGCGTATCCGTGATTTTATATCAATCCACAAATGTTCACGCGGAGCGATACTCGAGGGGACTATTATGCCGAATGCCGACGAACTGTGACGCGGTACCATGCAAGCAGCCAGGCTCCACGAGTACACCGACGACATGAGCGACGCGCTGCAGGTCGAGGACATCGACCGCCCTGACCTCGAGCGCTCGGATCAGGTACTGATCGAGGTCGAGGGAGCAGGATGGTGTCAGACAGACAATCATATCATCGAGGGGATGTGGACCGACTACGCGCCACAGGATCTGCCGATGACGCTGGGTCACGAAAACGCGGGCATCGTCGCCGAGACCGGTGAAGAAGTGACGCTGGTCGCGGAGGGGGACCCCGTGATCTGCCATCCCGTTCAGACCTGTGGCATCTGTCGGCCCTGCCGGCTCGGCGAGGACATGTACTGCGAGAACAGTGCGTTCAACGGGCTCACTACCGACGGCGGGTTCGCCGAATACCTGCAGACGAACGAGCGGGCGGTCATTCCGCTACCCGACGGCGTCGACCCGACGGACATCGCACCGCACGCCGACGCGGGAATCACGGCCTACCACGCCATCAAAAAGGCGGTCGACGAACTGAACCCCGGCGACACCTGCGTCGTCATCGGCGTCGGTGGCCTCGGACACATCGGACTGCAGTGTCTCGACGCGATGAGCGCCGCGGACATCGTCGCCGCGGATATTAAAGACGAGGCGCTCGAGTTGGCCGAAGGGCTGGGCGCTCGCCACGCCGTCAACTCCGCCGAGGAGGATCTCGCCGACGTGGTTGCGGACCTGACCGACGACGAGGGAGCCCAGCAGGTCGTCGACTTCGTCGGCCGCGACGAGACGACCGCACTGGCACCCGAGATCGTCGCCGCCGGCGGTGATCATCACATCGTCGGCTACGGCGGGCACGTCCACGAACCCAGTCAGGCGCTGGTCAACGGCGAGTTCTCGTTCCGCGGCACGCTCGTCGGCAAGTACGCCGAGTTGCAGGAACTCGTCGCGCTCGTCGAGCGGGGCGACGTCGAACTGCGTACCGAACGCCACGACCTCGGCGAGATCAACACGGTCGCGGAACGGCTCGAGCACAACGAAATCGAGGGCCGAGCGGTGATCCAGCCGCCCTGACGAACGCAGCCAGCGCACCCCGCCCTCGATTCGCTTCCATCAGCCAAACCCGCTGCAGTGGCGCGCGACCGTGCGTCCACGCGACAACGAGGAGCATACGACGGAACTCGGGTCCGGTAACCGGCGGTGAGCCGACCATTCCGAACCGACGCTACGCTCTTGTGTGATCGGACGATATGCCGCACATGGCCACTCTCGAGGACCAGATCGATATCGGCGGGCTGACGGTCCCCAACCGACTCTACCGCGCGCCGCTGCTCGAGTGTGCGGGCAACGGTCCCGACGCGGTCGACACGCTGATCGACGACCTCGAGCCGGCCGCCGAATCGGGCGTCGGCCTCATCTGTCAGGGTGCGACGATCGTCCGCGGCGAGGGCGGCTGCGCCGCCCCGGGGATGACCCGGGTCCACGATTCCGACTTCGTGGCACGGCTGTCGCGGCTGACCGACCGCATCCACGACCACGGGAGCCGGATCGTCATCCAACTCGAGCACGGCGGCCTCCGGAGCATGGAGACCTGGCACGCCGAGTACCGACGGGAGCATCCGGCCCTCGAGCAACTCGCCGTCTCGGAGCCGCCATGGCAGTTGCGCACCCTCGATCGACTCGGCTTGCTGGAGTACGATCCCCACGTCCTCACGACCGCCGAGGTGTACGGCCTCGCGGCGGATTTCGGCCGTGCGGCCGCCCGCGCCGTCGAAGCCGGCTACGACGGCATCCACCTCGCCGGCGCGAACATGGGGATCGTCCAGCAGTTCCTGTCGCCCTTCTACAACCGGCGGACCGACGAGTTCGGTGGGAGTCCGGAAGCGCGACTCGAGTTCCTCGCGATCGTCCACGACGAGATCCGCGAGCGGGCCGGCGACGTGCCCCTGCTGACCAAGGTGCCGGCCGAAACGCCCGCCCCACCCGCACCGGTCGTCCGCCGAAAGCTCTCGCTCGCGGACGGTATCGAAATCTCCCGTCGGCTCGAGCGGATCGGCTACGACGCGGTGGTCCCCGTCCAGACCTCCGTCGTCTGGGATATGAGCATCGTCCGCGGAGAGTATCCCGAGCGAGCGTGGGAGACCGAGACTCTTCGTGATGAGTACGCCGCAGCGTTCGGCGGCGCGACGCGCAGGCGACTCGTCGCCCTCGCGAACCGAATCCAGTCGCTGCAGTACGACTTCGAACCCGCGTGGAACGCGGACTTCTGCCGACGCGTACGCGAACAGGTCTCGATCCCCGTCCTCGGGGAGGGCGGGATCCGCGAGCGGGAAGAGATGGACCGACTGCTCGGCTCGAGCGGGCGGCGCGAGGACAGAGACGACGACGGCGATGGCGACGCGGCACCCGCCTGCGACATGGTCGGGATGGCCCGGCCCTTCTACGCCGAGCCGCGGCTGGGTGCGCGGCTGCTCGAGACCGGATCGGACGCGGAAACGCAGCGCGTGCTCTGTGAGAGCTGCAACAACTGTACGGTACCGCAGGTCACGGGTGCACCGGGGATCTGTCGGACGCCTGCCGTGCTCCGACGACGCGGCGAACTCGAGCGGGAGGGTGCGTACGACCGGACTGCAGGAGAGTGAGTCAGGCCGTGACGGTGTCGCTCGTCAGTTCCTCGAGCGTTCCTTCGATCGTATAATCGGGGGCCGCGACCCTGAATCGAGAGTCGGTCGAGCCCGCATAGTGGAGTTGGAGCGTGTACGAGCCGTCGTCGGCAATCGGTGCCGCTTCGGCGCGGTCCGCATCGAGTTGCTTGAGCATGACCATCTCGCCGGCGTCCGTGGCGTCGGCCTGGCCGCGAATCTCGTAGGTCGTTCGCTTCTGCGAGACCTCGGACCCCTCGAGCGGATAGCCGCGATCGACCCAGGCGTTGAATCCCTCGTCGAGCGCGTAGACGTTCTCGTAGCCGTTCTCGATCAGTTTCCCGGCTCGCAATCCGGAGAGGTGATGTGGACAGCCACAGTAGGTCACGATCCGTTGGTCTTTGGACCAGTCCGCAACCGGATCATCGTCCGGCGTGTACGGTGGAGCAGTACTTAGCGCCGCACCGGCGATGTGGGCTTTCTCGTACTGATCAGCGCCGCGGGCATCGGCGACTCTGGCCTCTTGCCGTTGATACCAGTAATAGAC
This sequence comes from Natrinema pallidum, assembly GCF_005890195.1. Lineage (NCBI taxonomy): Archaea > Methanobacteriati > Methanobacteriota > Halobacteria > Halobacteriales > Natrialbaceae > Natrinema > Natrinema pallidum. Next base: position 3,466,192 of record NZ_CP040637.1, read on the forward strand.
GTCATCGATGGGGGCCAACGGCACGTCGACACCATCGAACGTCTGCGTTTCGTACGAACTGGGATCGATCGATCGCTCTTCGGGTTCGGACTCCGAGCCCGGGCCGTATCCATCACCCTCGTTATCACCGCCACCGCCGAGGCAACCCACGACGGCCGTCACGGACGCCGTCGATCCCACTGCGAGAAACTGCCGTCGGTTCATAGGCCGACTATACGCGAGTCACCCCAATATGGGTTCTGGTAACGGTCAGATCGGTCGACCAACCCCTTCGTTTCAACTGGAAACGGAGAGACGGAGCTGGTGAAGTGCTCGAGGTGAAACGAAAGAGAAGTAGTCCATGCTGGATTCGAACCAGCGTCGAAGCCCCCAGAAGGCTTCAGGATTGGCCGCTACCCTAATGGACTGATCGGTTCGTCGGTCCCGCTTCCGACGGTGTACTACACCATAGTTGGGCTCCGTATTAGAGTGTTACGAACTCGGTCGCGATTCGAAACCGACAGCCGAAGTCCGGTATCGGAGCCGGATACACCGCTAATCAGGGGTGGAGTGAGTTATAGTGTTCTTTCCGATGACAGTTTGCGCAGAGAACGATACACTTCTCGATCTCGTTTCGGATTCGATCTTTCGCGTATCCGAAGGCGATCATCTTCCCGACAGCCATTTCCTTCTGTTCTTCGTCGACGTGATGGAAGTCGAGGCAGACGGGATTCGTCTCGCTACAACGAACACAGCCTCCATTCGCTCGCTGAAGTTCGTTCGCCCACGCCCTGTGTGATGCCCGTCGTTCGAGCGAGCGCTCGGTATTCCAGTCGGCATTTTTATAATGCCACCGCTGGTCGACGGACAGCTCTTTCCACGACGTTCCCTCGGGAAGATCAATCTCGTCTGGTTTCGATCCGACTCGAGATCCCCTCGAGTACGCAGTCTCCAGTCCCGCCATCTCTTTCGCATCGTTCCAGCCGCCGCACGTCCGAATGATCGTCGCGGACGCGGGCGTCAATCCCAGTTCCTCGTACTGTGCTTTCGTCGGTGACTCACCCAGTCGTTCGGTGGCCTCCTGCAGCGCCTCGAGACAGTCCGCTTCCGTCGTCACACCGCCGTTCGCTGCGCAATCCCATATAAAGTACAGGACGATACCGGCAGCGATCGTTCCTCGAGTGCGAACCGATATCCCTTTTCCCCTTACCCGCGCACCCCCGAGTATGTACGTCGGACGATTCGTCGTCGTCGGCCCCGAAGTCGGAGCGTACCGCGTCTCCTCACGATCGTTCCCGAACCGAGAACTCACCGCTCGAGACGAGGCCCTGACCGTGGGACCCACGGAAGACGCCCCGGAAACGGACAACCCGTACGTCTCCTACAACTGCCTGCGGGTCGTCGAGACGCCGACCGGCGAGACGGCCGCCTTCGGCAACGGCTCGCACGTCGATCCGATCGCGGAGAAACTCGAGTTGGGCTACCCCGCACGCGACGCCCTCGCGGAGAGCCTGCTGGCGCTGGACTACGAGAAGGACGACTACGACACGCCCCGCATCGCGGCGACGATCGGGGACGGCGGCGAGGCCCTGATCGGCACCGTTCGCAAGGACGCCCTGCTGGTCGAGACCGTCGACGAGCCGACGCTGGTCGCGACCTACGAGACGGACGCGCCCGAACCGTTCGACCTCGAGGCCGAGACCGCCGAGGCGGCCGCCAGCGAGGTCTACGATCACGAGTTCGAACACGCGGTCTGTGCGGCCGGCGTCGCCCGGACCGACGACGGGTTCGAGACGGCCATCGAGAACGGCGACTGAGAACGGCGACCGGGTGAGCCGTAGCGCAGGACTGGGTCGCCCATCGCCGGTCACTGCGGGAACGCGTCGGGCGGCGCGACTCCGTATTCAGCGACCGAAATCGCGGCGTTCGGCATCCCGGTCGTCAGAGCGCGGGTCGCGGACCGCACGCGGGTGCTGTCGATTCGGCAACCTACAAACCCCTCGCAACTGTTACTGTCGTGCATGAAGGTGGGACTCGTTTCGGACATTCACGGCAACCGGGTCGCGCTCGAGGCCGTCCTCGCGGACATGCCGCCGGTCGACGAACTGTGCTGTGCGGGCGATGTCGTCGGCTACAACCCCTGGCCGGGGGAGTGCGTCGACGAGCTGCGAGCGCGTGACGTGCCGACGGTGATGGGAAACCACGATGCCGCCGTCGTCGGGGAGACGCCGTTCCGGTTCAACGGGATGGCCAAGGCGGGCATCGACCACGCCGACCGGCGGCTTTCCGAGGCGCAACTCGAGTGGCTCGCCGGCCTCCCGACGGAGCGCCGCGAGTGTGACGGCCGCGTCAAACTCGTCCACGGGCATCCCGACGATCCCGATCGGTACACCCGGTACACGTACCCCGAGGAGTTCTCGCCGCGACTGCTGGGCGACGAGGACGTGTTGGTGCTCGGGCACACTCACAAGCAGGGCGCGCGGCAGTTCGCGGCGGGGATCGTCGTCAATCCCGGGAGTGTCGGGCAGCCGCGAGACGGGGACCCGCGAGCGGGCTACGCGGTCCTCGATCTCGACGCGATGACGGTCGACACCCACCGCGTCGAGTACGATATCGACGCCGTTCAGGCGGCAGTCGAGGACGCGGGGCTCCCGAAGCGAATCGGGACCCGGCTCGCCCGTGGACAGTGATAGCGACCTCGGAAACGAATCTTTTTACACTCACCCCGCTGCTACGTTCGGGCATGGTATCTGCCGGCTCCACCGCGTGTACCGCCCGGAACGATCCTCGACACGCCGTGGGTCGGTGTTGTCGCTCGGCGCGTCGGCCGTCGACGCGAGGCCGGCGGCGCATCGCAATCGATCCCATGAGAACGACGACGGAAAGCGATGTTCGGACGCATGCGTGAGGACGTTCGGGCGATGCGTGAGCGCGACCCCGCCGCGACGGGGTGGCTCGAGGTCCTGCTGTGCTACCCGGGGTTACACGCGATCTGGGCGCATCGGCTCGCCCATCGCTGCTGGTCTCACGGGGCTAGCTGTCGGCTGCTCGCACGGCTGTGTTCCCACCTCGCCCGCTGGCTGACCGGGATCGAGATCCACCCGGCCGCCGAGATCGGCCGCCGGGTAACGATCGACCACGGGATGGGTGTCGTCATCGGCGAGACGGCCGAAATCGGCGACGACGTACACATGTACCACGGCGTTACGCTCGGCGGCGATACGAACGAACCGGTCAAACGTCATCCGACGGTCGAGACGGGGGCACAGCTCGGCGCGAACGCCACGCTGCTGGGGGACATCACGATCGGCGCGGACGCAGCCGTCGGTGCCGGCTCGGTCGTCACGAGCGACGTCGAACCCGGCGCGACCGTCGTCGGGGTTCCGGCCGAGCGAGTCGATTGACCGAGGAGACGGACCGCGACGATCCGCGGCTCGAGCGCGGTGCTGACTCCGTCAGCCCCGGGCCCCACCGACGCCGCCAACCGACGCTTAGACGAGCGGTGCGACCAGTTCCTGGCCCGCCTCGAGCAACTCCCCGATCCGCTCCTCGTCCTCGGCTTCGGCGTAGACCCGCAGTACTGGCTCGGTGCCGCTCGGCCGAACCAGCAGCCACGAGCCGTCGGCCAGCAGGAGTTTGAACCCGTCGGCGGTGTTGACGTTCTCCACCGCGGTTCCCGCGACGGTCTCGGGGATCGCGTCCTCGAGCGCCGCCAGGACCCGCGATTTCTCGTCGTCGGGACAGTCGACGCTGCGCTTGTCCTGAACGACGGTACCGTGTTCGGCGAGCAGTCGGTCGACCCGGTCGTCAAGGGGCGCTTCGGCGTGCATCAGCGCCGCCAGCAGGGCCATCAGGACCCCGTCCTTCTCTCGGACGTGGCCCCGAACGGTGAAGCCGCCCGATTCCTCGCCGCCGACCAGCGCGTCGCCCTCGGCCATCGCCTCGGCGACCCACTTGAAGCCGACCGGGACCTCACGGACGGTCTCGCCGTGGGCCTCGGCAACCCGATCGATCAGATACGTCGTGGAGACGGTCCGGACAGCCGCGCCCGACGCGTCCTCGAGGAGGAAATCGTACAGTACGGCGAAAAAGAGGTTCTCGTCGAGGTAGCCGCGTTCCGGCGTGACGATCGCGAGGCGATCGGCATCGCCGTCGTTGGCGATACCGAGATCGACGCCGCTGGTATCGTCGGTAACGGTCGCGATCAGGCGGTCGAGGTTCTCTGCAGCGGGCTCGGGCGAGCCGCCGCCGAATTCGGGGTCTCGTTCGCAGCGATAGCGCTCGAGGGAGGCACCCGCGCGCTCCAGCAAGGCGTCGGTCGTGTCGCGCCCGCTCCCGTGCATGGCGTCGTAGGCGACGCTGAGTTCGGATATATCGGTCCCGCCGGTGATCGACGCGGCGAGTTCGAGGGCGGCGTCGGCGTGAGGGGTGGCGAAGTCGACGTCGCGAACCGTTCCGTGTTCGCTCTCGGGAAGCGGATCGGGGTCGGCGAGGCGATCCGCGATGGCGTCAGTGACGGCCGGCAGGGCCGGCGCGCCGTCCGCGGGGATGAACTTCACGCCGTTGTACTCCGGCGGATTGTGCGAGGCGGTGATCACCAACCCGCCAGCGAGGTCGCGGTCGGCGATCGCATGGGCTACCAGCGGCGTCGGCCGATCACGGTCGGAAAGCAACACGTCGAACCCGTTCGCACACAGCACTCGCGCCAGTTCCTCGGCGAACCCCCGCGAACTCTCGCGGGCGTCGTACCCCACCGCGACCGGTCCCTCGAGTCCGGTGTCCGTGAGGTACGTCGCGACCGCCTGTCCCACCATTCGAACGCGAGGTACGGTGAACTCCGCGAGCGTCGCCCGCCAGCCGTCGGTACCGAAGCTGATCGTCTCCATACCCTGTGGTCATTGCCGGCCGCGAAAAAAGCGACGCTGGCGGACGGGAACCGCAAGCGATGGATCGCCGACGGAGTCAGGCGTCGACATCAGTGAGGCGCTGTTCGAAGAGCCGTTCGCCGGTCTCCTCGCAGGTGACGGCAACGACCTCGTGGGAGGTACAGCAGGATTCGACGACTTCCTCACCCATCCGGACGTCACCGCCGGACGGACACGTCTCGAGGAACATCCGGAGTCCGTTGAGCACCTCGCCTTTCGTTTCGGGGTCGAAGGCGTCCCAGTCGTCCATCCACGTCTCGAGGGCCCGACTCGCGGCGACATCCGCGATCAGGGCGGCTCGAGAGGGCCAGCGGCCGGCTCCGCCGGCACTGGACAGCAGGGCGCGACTCTCACCGCGTGTCTCGAGTTCGAACTCGTCGGGATCGGCGTCGAATCCGAACGCGTCGACGGCCGCATCGACATCGACGCCGGACTCGGAGAGCGGGTCGATCTCGTCAAACCAGGCGGTCTCGAACTCGTCGGTGAGACAGAGGTCGTCCCGATCCGCGCAGGGCTCGAGGACATCGTGATCGAGGAAGAACGTCTCGAGGTCGGCGACGGCGGGTTCGTCGGTGTCGGCGGTCGACTCGTCGCCAACGGCGTCGGTGTCGGTCGACGCGACGGCATCGGATTCGTCGAAGGTGGTCTCGCGACCGGCTGCCGGGCGATCGGTCGAGTCGACGGTGCCGAGGCCGCTCGCCACCGCCGGATCGGGCTCCTTGCCGAACCAGCGCAGCACTTCCGGCGGGAGGTACCGCTTGGTCAGCGTCGGCGTGCCGGGGACGAGATACCCCCGAAGATAGATTAGCGCGATCGACACCCCCACGGCGAGTACCCCGCCGAGGCGGGACTTCCGCGCGATGACCGAGCCGACCACCGCCGCAATGACGAGATTCAACACGGTACAGGGCTCACACCGGTTCTCACCGGTGTACTCGGGCTGTTTCAGGTCGTCGACGACATCGAGTTGCATCTCGGTCATACTATCACGACCTGTGTGTATCTATTTTTCGGAGTGGATGTGTGAGATAATGGTCGACGCGACGGACGGGGACATCGAACGGGGGCTCACTCGAGGCCGACCAATCGTTCCTTCGCGGTGCGACTCAGTTGTTTGATTTCGTACTCGCGGGACATGGCGGCCGATTTCGAGTCGAACGTCTCACGGTGGCGGAGTTCGACCGGTGTCCGTCCGCGCGTGTATTTCGCTCCCTCGCCGGCGTCGTGTTCGGCGACGCGCCGCTCGAGGTCGGTCGTGTAGCCGGTGTACAGCGAGCCGTCGGCACACTCGAGAACGTAGACGACGTGATCGGCCATCGGTCGTGGCCAGGCGTGGGAACGTAAAAAGCGTCTCGTCCGTGGGGGCGCGTGGTTGTTGATCCGCGTCACTCCGAGGTCAGGTACCGCGGGCGCGCTCTTTCGCGGCTTCTGCGATTCCCGCGTTGGCCGAACAGCTGACACACGCATGGATTTCACCGTGTTCGTCGGCGAAAACGCGTGCAAACCGTTCGGAGACGTGCGCGCCGCAGTGATCACACTTGGGCATTAGTCACACCGGCCGGAGCCGGTACTACCGACTACTGGGCGAACGGATAAATAGCCTTCTCCATACACTGTTTGGCTTTTCCGTTGTGGAAAGTATTTTTCCGAAATGGTGCACGCTACGCAGTCACGTGCCGCATCGATCGCTCGAGCGATCAGCGTCGCCTGCCCGCTCGAGACTGGAATGCCGATGACCGGCGTGTCGACCGGTCCCGCCAGGGACATGGTCGCAACTGAAACGAGTGACACACTGATCGCAACCCCGTCCTGCGATCAGGTGTGCAGTGACTGTCAGTTGCGACTATAGCCACCATCGCGTCGAGCGACGGCGGCTCGTACTGAGCCGTCGTCACGCGAACCGTCGGGGACGGTCTCGAGGGCCGACGCACTCGACTCCGTCGACCCGGTCGGCCGAGACGGGACGGAGATCCAGTGACTCGGTATCGCTGAACGCGCGTACGAGCCCCAGAGGGCCGCGCGCGAGCCGAATGCCGGGCTCGAAGAGCCGCGAAATGCCGGACGGGTGCTCATCGAACATATACTTTCCGGTGGTGACGGGGATCGAAACGGGCGAATGAACCGCTGCAACCCCCGTATTTCTACGACTAACCAAAAGCATTATATGAGGTAACGCGAAACGAGTAGATCGTATGGCAGATCTTATCGTCAAAGCCGCCGTCAAGGAAGCGCTCGATGACAAAAACGTTGCTTCGGACTTCTACGACGCGCTCGACGAGGAAGTCGACGAGCTCCTCGAGGACGCCGCCCGTCGCGCAGAGGCTAACGACCGGAAGACGGTCCAGCCCCGCGACCTGTAAGGCACGATTGGACCGCGATTTTTTCGGCCGCTACGTCGATAGCGGTTAGCATCGCCGACCGGAGAAGTGAGCGCCCGCCTCACCCCGAGACGGACCGCACGAACGCACTTAGCGGCGGCGCTGGTCGATGTACTCGTTCGTTCGTCCGAGCACGACGTATTCCGTGTCCCGTAAGTCCGAAAGCGACGCCGAACCGGTGACGAACATCGCCGTCCGCAGTTCCAACACGAGCGTCTCGATGAGTTCGACGACCTCGTCGACACCCTGCCCGGCCGGCCCGAGAAACGGTTTCGCGAGCCCGCCAGCACGGGCCCCGAGCGCGATCGCCTTGGCGATATCCAGCCCGGAGCGAACGCCGCCGCTTGCGATCACACAATCATGGACTGTCGCCGCCTCGAGCGTGCTCACCGCTGTCGGGACGCCCCATGCGCGAAACAGGCGGCCGATCGCTTCCTGTCGCTCGGCACCGACCGCGGCTGCTCGGTGGGACTCGATTCCCGACCACGTCGTTCCGCCCTGACCGGCGACATCGACAGCATCGACGCCGGCGTCGGCGAGCCGGGTCGCCGTTTCTCGTGACATTCCGTTGCCCGTTTCTTTGACGATCACCGGCACCGAAAGCTCGTCGGCGACTCGCTCGATCGCTGCGAGACACCCACGGGCGTCGACATCGCCTTCAGGCTGGACGGCCTCCTGCAGAAAGTTCAGGTGGATCGCCATCGCGTCGGCGTCGATCATCTCCACGGCTTCCTCGACGTCGTCCACGCCGTACTCGAGCAACTGGGCCGCACCGACGTTTCCGTAGAGGAAGGCATTCGGGGCGGCATCTCGGACGACCGTATACGACTCGAGGACCGCTTCGTCGTCGAGTTCGAGGCCGGCACGCTGGCTGCCGACGCCCATGGCGACGTTCGTGCGTTCGGCGGCGTCCGCGAGCGTCCGATTTAGTTTCGTGGTGTTCGGGTGTCCCCCGGTCATGCTCTCGATAACGATCGGGGCTGCGAGTTCGTGTCCGAACAGGTCCACGGTCGTCTCGATCTCGTCGCGGTGAACCTCCGGGAGCGCCTCGTGGACGAGGTCGATATCGGTAAAGCCTGCACCGGTCGTCTCGACGTCTTCTTCCTCGATAATACGGATGTGGTCGTCTTTTCGATCGGATGTCTCGGGCATTGAACCGTCTCCTCCGAAGGGTCGCGTGTCCGTGTTGAAAAGCTGTCTATTCCGCGTTGCGATCGACGCCACGACCGCCGATCCGCCGGCCGCCGGCTCGAGGTTTTTGTCACGCGCCGTGGGAGGTGTGAGACACATGTTGCGCAAACTCCTGCTCGGCTTCGGGATCATCGAGATCCTCAAACCGGAGCCGATTATCGGGCTGTGCGAGCGGATCGGGCTGCGAAACTCCGGCGAGATCGAGCGACGGCCGTTGGCGCTGACGGGTGCCCGGATCGAGGGACTCGTCTTCGTCTGGTTGCTCGTCCGCGGCCGACAAGGATCGACACTCGTCTCTGCGTTGCTGGGGAGTGTCGGACTGACGCTCGTCCTGGTTCCCCGGCCGATAATCGAACTCAGCCAGCACCTAGTCTACGCCGAGACGGACCGGCTCGAGTTACAGCCGTGGGTAGTCCCCGCGGCGCGGCTGCTGGGTGTGCTCTATCTGATCGTGACCCTGCTCTCACGGAGTCCGGGCACCGAATCGGCCGGCAACAGCGGAGTTACCGAGAGTACAGACGACTCGGCACAGTCGGCAAGCCGACTCCCTTCGCGGTGACTCTCGACATGCGACGAGCACTGGTGATCGGCGTCGGGGTGCTCGAACTACTCGCCCCGAGACGTGTCATCCGGTTCGGCGAACGCCTCGCGTTTTCGAACCCCGAGGACGGACAGCTGCGATCACGGACAGTCCCGATCGCTCGGCTCGAGGGAGTCGTGTTCGTCTGGCTGGTCGGCCGCGAGGAGGGGCTGCCGGCCGGCAGTAAAGCCGTCCTCGCGACCGCCGGGATCGTGATGGCGCAGGTCCCGCAATCGGTCGTCGAGATGAACCTTCATCTGGCCTACGAGAACGCGGATGAACTCGAGCTGAAACGATGGGTTGTCCCGCTGACACGCCTGTTGGGCGTTGTTTCCCTGCTCGCTGGCCTGTTCGCGACGCCGGTCGATACGCCGACGGACTCGGACGCGCCTCGACGCGACGGGGCGGCAGAAACTTACCGGGCATCGTAGAGGACGAACTGTCGAGTCGGCTCAGTACTGGTGAACGTCGACGCCGTCTTCGGTGCCGACGTAGGTCGCGTCGGCCATCCCGACGAACAGACCGTGTTCGACGACGCCCGGAACCGTAGAGAGTCGCGTCGCCAGTCGGTCGGGGTCGTCGATCGGGCCGAACTCGCAGTCCAGCACCAGATTGCCGTTGTCGGTCACGACCGGCCCGTCCTTTCGTTCGGCCGCTCTGAGGGTCGCCTCGCCGCCCAGTTCGGTGAGGCGGTCCGCGACGACGGTGTGTGCGTCGGGGAGCACTTCGACGGGGACCGAGCGCTCGAGTCGGGCGGTCAGCTTCGAGGGGTCGGCGACGACGACGAATCGATCTGCCGCCGTATCGACGAGTTTCTCGCGCGCATGGGCCGCGCCGCCGCCCTTGATGAGCGCGCCATGAGCGGTGGCATCGGGCGCGTCGACGACCCGATCGGCACCGTCGATCGCGAGGTCGACGCCGTCGACGGCGTCGAGATCGGTCAGGGGAATCCCGACTTCCAGCGCCAGTTGCCGGGCTTGAAACGAGGTCGGGATGCCCCGGACATCGAGGCCGTCGTCGATCGCCCGTCCGATCGCCCGGATGGCGTGGGCGGTCGTCGACCCGGTGCCGAGTCCGACCACGAATCCGTTCTCGACGTCCGCAACCGCCCGTTCACCGGCGCGCCGTTTCGCTGCATCGGAACCGCCGTCCGTCTTCATGGGTGTGCAAGCGAGCGGCGGCGAGAAAAACGTTGCACCTCCGCCCGGCCCGTAGCGCTACCGGTTGGCCGCTATGGCCGACCGTATCAGAGGTCGACGTAGTCGAACCGCCAGAGGCCGAGTCCGATCGGGACGGCGGCCCAGACCGCGAGGATGACGAACCCGAACCAGGGCTCGGCGACGAGCGGCAGCGTCGAGATGTCGTACGCGCTGGCCACCGTGGGACCGGACTGGTTCAGCACGGCCCCGATCGCGGAGCCGTAGGCGGCGTCCGGTGATACCGCGTTGTAGACGAAGTACCAGCCGGGTGGTGACTCCATCAGAAACGTCCCCTCGATCACATAGAGGAGGATCGTGCCGACGATCCCCCAGATGACTTTGAACAGGATCACGACGCAGAGCGCACCGACCGCCGCCCTGGTCGTCGACCGCGTCATCGCGGAGAGCCCGACGCCGATGGCGACGTAGACGAGTCCGAACAGTATCGTCACGGCGGTGAACGCGACGTAATCGGTGAGCGAGACCGAACCGACGAACGCGAAGAGGCCGAGCAGGCCGATGGTAAAGCCCACGAAGATCGAAATGGCCACGACGCCAGTCCGGCCGAGCACCTTCCCGAGAACGACGTCGCGACGGCGGTGCGGGAGACCGAGCAGGAACTTCAGACTGCCGCTCTCTCGCTCGCCGGCGATCGCACCGTATCCGACGATCAGGGCGATAATCGGGACGAGAAACCCGGCGGGTGCCTGGAGAGTGAGAACCAGTTCGATCGTCGACTGGGCACTGGCGTCGTCGGACAGTCCCGAGAGCCACGATGCGAGGGCCGCGCCGCCGACGGTAAACAGGGCGAACAGGACGGTCAACCCGATCAGCACGCGCGACCGAATCGCATCCCGGAAATCCTTCTTCGCGACGATGATCGCACTCATTGTATCACCCCCGCACTGCCGGCCGCGTCCGAGGTGTAGGCGACGAACAGGTCCTCGAGCGAGGAGTCGTCGGTTTCGAAGTCCTCGACTGAGACGCCGTGCTCCTCGATTCGCCGCAGTACGGTCGTCTTCGCGCGGTCCTCGCAGGCGACGATGAGGGTCCGGCCCTCGGGCTCCACCGACGACACGCCGTCGATGGATTCGATCGCCGCGAGCGCGGCCGCGGAATCGTCGGGGATGCGGTCGAGCGTCACGCGGAGCCGGGTCTGGGTCGGCATCGAGTCGCGGAGGCCGTCGATGGTGTCCTCGGCGATCAGGTGGCCATCACGGAGAATGCCGACGCGGTCACAGACCGCCTCGACCTGCCCGAGAACGTGCGAGGAAAAGAAGATGGTCGCACCGCGGGCGTTCTCCTCACGGATGATTTCCCGCATCTCGCGGGCCCCGTTCGGGTCGAGGCCGGTCGAGGGCTCGTCGAGGATCAGCAGATCGGGCTCGCCGACAAGGGCCGTCGCGAGCATGAGCCGCTGGGCCATCCCTTTCGAGTAGCCGCCGGCTTTCTTCCCGGCGGCGTCGGCGATTCCGACCCGCTCGAGGAGTTCGTCGGGGTCGTCGTCGGCCGCTTTCGATTCGATCGCGAACTCGACGTGCTGGCGACCGGTCAGGCGGTCGTACAGCGTGGCCCCTTCGGGAAGGATGCCAGTCCGCTTGCGGATCTCGAGGCTATCCGATCGTGCGTCCAGATCGAAGACGCGGACGTCGCCGCGAGTCGGCCGGATGAAATCGAGCACGAGGTTGATCGTCGTGGACTTGCCCGCGCCGTTGGGGCCGAGAAAGCCGTATATGTCTCCGCTCTCGACGGTGAGGTCAAGTCCGTCGAGTGCCAGTTCGGTGCCGTATCGTTTCGTCACGCCGGAGATATCGATCGCGGTCACGTTAATTATCCAAGTTATTTACGTGCGGATATAAATACCTTGCTTGGGACCCCATCGCAACCGATCGCCGAGTGGACGAGTGCGCCAGCGGTAGCATTGCCCGTCGCCGGCCACTGAGCGGAGAGGCGTCTGCCGGTATCGACTGGGTGGCGTCGTCGTTTCGTGCTTGATCTAGTATATCACTGATGGAAAAAGTGAGAAAGAAATATAACACCTATTCGATTATCATCACTTGTATATGAGAGTACTCACGTCGCGTTCGATCGATCGAAGCGGTAGCGATCGACACTGGAAACCCGACGGTCGATCGATGGACGAGTCGAACGGGGTGGTGTGATGGTGCAACTCGCCCTCCTCCCGCTGCAGGCCGGCGGCGAAGCCGTCAACGTCGACTCCACGGCGACCCTCGTCGGGCTGATAATCGGGCTCATTATCAGTGTGCTAATCGCGGCCGGTGCCGGATACTGGGTGTACAAAGACGCCTCGAAGCGCGAGAACAACGAACTCCTGTGGGCGATCGGCGTCGCGGCGACGCTGTTCATCGTATTTCCGGTCGGAATCATCGTCCTGATCGCGTATGTCATCGTTCGGGGCAACGAAACGCAACCGGAACCGGTACAGGAAGGCGGAGCCGCCGGCGGCGACTGGTAGTCGCTGATCGGCTCGACGCCGATCCGGACGCATCGACGACCGGACGGACGCATCGACGACCGGACGGCCGCGGCCCCGCTTCGTTTGCGGCCCATGCTGTTGCGCCGAACTTTTTTTGAATCGTCCGTGGACGATCCTGCATGGCACGGGAGACGGCGGTCGCCCTCGAGAACGTCCGCAAGACCTATCGGATCGGCGAACCCGTTCACGCGCTCGACGGCGTCTCCCTCGCGGTGCCGCGGGGATCGTACACCGCGATCATGGGACCGAGCGGGTCCGGCAAGTCGACCCTGATGAACCTCGTGGGCTGTCTGGACACGCCGACGGCGGGCGAGGTCGTCGTCGGCGGCCGGCCGGTCGGCGAACTCGAGGACCGCGAACGGACGCGGCTCCGGGGGACGGAGGTGGGGTTCGTCTTCCAGACGTTCAATCTGATGCCGCGGCTGAACGCCCTCGAGAACGTGGCCCTGCCGCAGTTGTTCCAGGGTATCGATCGGGCCGAACGCCGGGAGCGGGCGCGGGACCTGCTCGAGCGGGTGGGCCTCGGCGACCGCGCGGAGCACCTGCCGAACGAACTATCGGGGGGCCAGCGACAGCGGGTGGCTCTCGCGCGAGCACTGGTCAACGACCCGGCGATCGTACTGGCCGACGAACCGTCGGGGAACCTCGATACCGACACCGAAGCGGACATTCTGGACCTCTTCGACGAGTTTCACGCGGCCGGGACGACGATGCTCGTCGTCACCCACGAGCGACACGTCGCCGACCGCGCCGACCGCATCGTCCACCTCCTCGATGGGACAATCGAACGGATCGAGGACCTCGAGCGCGGCAATGACGGTGGGTCGGCAGTGGACCCGGGACGCGGGACGGAGACGACACCCGACGCGGACGCCGATTCCGAGACGGGGTCGCCGACGGGACGTCGGGAGGCCGATTCCGAATGAATCCGCTCGAGAGCCTGCGTCTATCGTGGCGCTCCATTCGCGGTCACAAGCTCCGATCGGCGCTGACGACGCTGGGGATCGTGATCGGCATCGCGGCGGTGATCGCGTTCGTCACGCTGGGTGCCAGCCTCCAGGCGGGCATTATCGGCGACATCAGCCCGGACGACCGGCGCAACGTCTACGGCTGGGCCGCCGATCCCGACACCGAGGGTGGCCCCTTGGCGGGAGCCCAACCGGTGTTCACCCCGGACGACCTCGACTCGGTTGCGTCGCAACCGGACGTGGCGGCGGCCTACGGGTACGCGACGATTCAAACACAGGCGATCTCGAACGGCAATGAGACGGTCGCACAGGGGAACGGACTGATCGCCACGGGGCCGTCGTACATCCGTGAGGGCAGGCTGGCCGAGGGCAGGCAATTCGAGCGAGGGGACCGCGAGGGGGTTGTCAATCCCGCGGCGGCGAACCAGTTCGAGGAGAACGTCACTATCGGCGACGAACTCACGGTGACGATCCTCGGCGGCGAGCGCACGACGCTCGAGGTGGTCGGCATCACCGACACCAGCGAGGGACAGAGTCCGTTCGAAGGCTTCGAATCCTCGCCGCGGGTCTACGTGCCGACGGACCCCTACTACGTGGAGCAGGCGGCCGGACTGGGAATCGGCGGCGGGAGCGATGGAAGCGGGAACGATACCGGTGCCGGCAGTGAAAACGGAACCGGCACCGGTGACGCCCGCTTCCTCGCGATCATTATCGAAGCCGACTCCGCCGCCCAGTCCGATATCGACGCCGCCCGCGAGAGCGCGACCGCCTACCTCGAGAGCGAGCAGTCCGACGCGAGCGAGTTGCTGGGCGACGATCTCGCGGTCACGTTCCAGACGAGTACGGAACTGCTCCAGCAACTCCAGGACGTGCTGGCTCTGCTCCGGAACTTCATCGTCGGCATCGCGGCCATCTCCCTGCTGGTCGGCTCGATCGGCATCGCGAACATCATGCTCGTCAGCGTCACCGAACGGACCCGGGAGATCGGCATCATGAAAGCCGTGGGCGCGCAGAACCGCGACGTACTCGGGCTCTTCTTGACCGAAGCGGTGATCCTCGGCGTCATCGGCGCGATCCTGGGAACGGGGCTGGGGCTGCTCGGCGGCTATCTCGGCGCACAGTACATCGACCTGCCGCTGGTCTACCCTCTCGAGTACGTGGCGCTGGCGATCGGCGTCGGAGTTCTCGTCGGGATTCTCGCCGGCCTGTATCCAGCCTGGCGGGCCGCGCGAACGGACCCGATCGATGCGCTCAGATACGAGTAACCCGTCGTACAAAGCGCTTCAGCATCGCTTTCGGCGGTCGGAGCGGCTGGCATCGATCACAGTCGTGATCACCGATCCGACTCGTACTCTCGGTCACGGTCCGGGTAGCGATCCCCGTCGGACCCGGCCGACGGGTCCCGATCCGACCGTCCGTCGCGGTCCCACCCCCGCGTCGTCTCGGGATCGCGGTCCGGGGACGGCGGGACATCGGCAGCGTGGGACGGGCGCTCCGACGCCGTCGAGAAGCCGATCGTGTCCCGCGTCCGCCGTCGTTTCTCGGGATACTCGCGCGCGAGGTAGGCACCCAGATAGCCACCGAGCACCGAGAACCCGATGGTGTAGACGAGCACGATCAGGAGGGCGACGACGACGAAAATCGAGAGGACGGCGATGCCGCCGCCCGGAACGCCGCCGAGGAGTCCCAACCCGAGGAACCCGAAGACGAGGGCCCCTCCGGTCGCGATCGGGAGGAACATGACGAATCCGGCTATCACGCCCGCGATCGTTCCCGCCCGTCCGTCGGGTCCCTCGAGAAAGCCCGCGACGGCTCCGCCGAGGACGGTCGAGCCGGGGATAAACGAGAGCGCGACGCCGACGACGGCACCGATGATCGCGTTGACGAACGTGCGAGTGCTGACCATGCCGAACGGACGACGGGACCGGTGAAAATTGTGGCGGAGAACGGCGTAAATGGACAGGGGAAACGGTTGTCTCGAAGGGTACCCGCCGGTCGGTGGCAGCTTCAGTTCGTAGCTGTTCAGTATCACCAGAAGACATATGACCTGGTGGTGAGAACCCAAATGTGGGTTATGAGACATGATCAGGCCACCACAGAGAAGGGACTCTCGACCCGGCCGGACGGCGTCAGCAAGCGCCGATGGGTCGGTTCGAAACCACTCACCGCGGTCCGAGACGGTCGAGTTCTCGACCGCCGACGGCGAACGCAGTGTAGCCGCAGGAAGACTCGAGCGGGCGATAGTGGACCCGGCGAGCAGTGACCGATCACCGTGGACCCAACAACGATGACAGAACCAACCATGCTCGGACGGCTGAATGGAGTATTGAAAGAAAACTATCTTCTTCACGCAGTCATCGCGATGCTCGTCGTTTTCGTTATCAGAATCGGGTTCAACATCTATAACGGAGAGGACCCATCGTTCATCGAAGCAATCGCTTCCGGTGTATTCATGGGGGTAATATACTACGGCGGAATGAAATACGGCAGCTCGTAGTCGTCTCCGAGGAATGGCACGACACGATCGGACTCTCGTCCATGGACTGCGGATCGGATACGTCGACGTGGTGCGGGACTGGCGGACGCTCAAGCGGGACCGCGTCCGACTCGCGTTGCTCGCTGGTGCCGCTCTCTTCGGGACGCTCTATCTCGGACTGATGGCGCTGGTCGTCCAGGGTCGAACGGCCGACCTCGCGGCTCGAGCCGAGCCGTCGCTACCGCCGGCGGTGGGTTTGCTCGTGACGCTGCTGTGGCTGTCGAGTACTCTCATGTTCGGCCAGCGAGCGGCGGTCCGAACGATCGATATCGACGCCCCATCGCTGGTGCTGACCAGCGTTCGACCGAGAGCGGTGACGATCGGCGTTCTCTTCGCGGAGTTCCTGCGTGGACTCGCGTTCGTCGTCCTCCCGGTCGGCATCCTCGGTATCGGATTCGCCACCGGTGCCGGGACGCCCGTTCCGATCCTGACACTGCCGCTCGTTACCGTCCTCTTTCTGACGAGCAGCGTCTGCGCCGGCATTGCGATCGGTGCCGCGGTCGCCGTCTGGGGTCGCCGCGCCCGCTGGAAGACCGGGTACGTGGCCGGCGGGCTGGCCCTCTTCGGCGCGCTCGTCGTCGCCGGGGTGATGACACGACTGAGTACGACCCCGGAGCTGGCCGCGGGGCTGCCGACGAGTTGGTACGGCGACCTCTTCGTCGTCGGGACGCCGATCGCGGCGAGCCAGGCCCGCGCCTTCGGCGCGGTGCTCGGGACGGTCGCGATCGGCTACGCGGGCGCGACGGTAACCGAGCGGTTCGCAACGCAGCTCTGGCTCGGCGAAGTAGGAGCGGGCGGTAACGATCGAGGAGTCGCGGCCCCGGGCGAGCGATCACGGCCGTTCCCTCGCCTGCGAGGATGGATCGACCGTCCGACGCGGTACGTCGCGTGGCGATCGCTCCGCCGAGTAAAACGCGACCCGACCCGTCTCTCGCATCTCGGCCTCCCGCTGCTCGGGGCCGCGTGGTTGCTAGTCGATCTGGCACGGTCGACGACCGGACGGTCCCTGCTTCCGATCGCCGTCGGCCTCCTCGGGTCGTGGGTCGTCGGGAGCGTCCTGACGCTAAATCCGCTCGGTGACGACGGAGGGGCGTTACCGGCGACGCTGACATCGCCGGTCGACGGGAGCCAGTTCGTGCGGGGAACCGCACTGACGAGCGCGCTCGTCGGCGTTCCGCTGCTCGTCGCGGTCGGAAGCGCGGTCAGCATCACGACATCGGCGCTTCCGCTCGCGCTCGGACTGAGTCTCTGGGTCGGCGTTCACGGAGCGGCCGCCATCGGGATCGCACTCGCCGTCGGCATGCGCTTTCCCCGGTTCGGCGCGATACGGGTCAGCCGTCGGCGGGCCGTGGTCCCGCCGAGTTTGTCGGCGATCGTGGTCTACTCGATGACCGTACTGTCGCTCGGACTGATCGGGGTCGGCGCTCTCGTCGGTCCACGGCTCCTTTTGCACGACGGCGCGGCAGCAACGATCGCTCAGGGCGCGTCGGTACTGGTGTGGCTCTCCTTGGAAGGTGGAATCGGATACGGCTGTTATCGAGCGGCGGTACGGCGGTTCGATCGATATACGCTCGAGTGAGCGGTGACTACAGTTCCCGGCGGAGCGTGCCGGCGAGGTCGAAGTAAAACGAGAGAACGGCACACCCGAGCAGAACGACGATCGAACCGAGGTAGAGTTCGAGCCCGAGCGTCTCGAGCATCCAGTCCGGGTCGAGAAAGCCGGTTGCGATCACCAGCGTACAGACGGCTGCGATACCGGTGACGAGGACCGCGACCGGGAGCGATGTCTGCCGATTCATACCAGAATATCTATTGCCAGAGGTAATTAATTTAATGGATCTATCCCTCAGTCTGATTCAGTCCACATCGAGAGCCTGCCGGTCAACTGCAACGGAAAACGAGTATGGGTCACGGAGCAGTTCGAGGAACGGGCGACTGCCGATCACGAGGGAGTGTTTATTGTCGTTATAGTATTCAGGAAAGGTATATAATATATGGCAGCGTACTGAAGTCATAGGGCAGCGATTGATTGTAACAGTCATCGGACCAGCAACGGTGCGGACGATACAGAACCAGTGACGGAGAACACGATGATCGTACTTGTCGCGTATGAAACCCAAAAACGAACGCAAAGACGGACGCGAAAACGACGCGTACAGAGACGTGCAATCCCTGGCCGGAACACGGGACCGGCTTCGAATACTGGAAGTACTCTCGGAAGCACCCCACGCGCAGTCCGAGTTAGAAGAGAGAATCGACGTCCATCGAACGACGCTCAGACGTAACCTCCGGGAGTTACAGGAGCGGGATTGGATCACGAAACGAAGCGGGAAGGTATACGAGCTCACGCCGGGAGGGGAACTCGTTCTCTCGAGTTTCGCCGACCTGCTGCGGGACATCGAATCCGCGGCGAAGCTCGGATCGTTTCGTTCGAAAATCCCACGGGGGTTCCCAATCGACGCGGACGTGCTGTCGGCGGGCGAAATCGTGGTAAACGGGTTCGACGTGCCCTTCGCGGCTGTCAACGAGTTTACGTCGTTCATCGAACGCGCGGACCGACTGCAGCTGTGCGTTCCGGCGATCAACCCGAAATACACGTCCGTGCTCGCCCAACGCGAGTCGGCGACGGACATCGAAATCGTCGGGCCGACGAAGTGTTTCGAAACGGTCATTGAGACCGAACCGACCGAGTTCGATGCGTTACAGCGGTCGGAGACGGTGCAGATGATCGAGATCAACGAGTATCCGTCGTACGGAATCTGCATCGGTGAGCATCGATGTATGATCGTCGCGTACAACGACGAAAGCGGGATACACGGGGTGTTACGGATTGACAATTTGTCGTCCGATATCGGACGGTGGATGAAAGAGCGGTACGCATCGTTCAAGCGGCACGAGAATCGAATCGAGACGTACTGATCCTCGTTGGTCGCGATCAGACCGACGAACTGATATCGGGGCATCGGCCGCCCCGACGAGACGCGTCACAACTGCGTTGCAGACGGTGTCTTCCGGTAAGCCCAACTGCTGAGCGACCCGCTACGTCCGAGCACCGACTGCACGGACAGCGTTCACCGTTGGATGAGGAGGAAGTACTATCAATATTCTATAACACCTAGTGTAAATTGTACTAATGGAAGAAGATAATAACGCGACAGAAGATAATGGTCGAATTAACCGCCGAAATGTCCTCAAAACCGTCGGTGCCGCCGGGCTATTCGCCGCCGGGTCGACGGGAATGGCCGCCGCGGCGGACCGGATCTCGCAGGCGGAGGAGCCGAAACTCCTCACCGGCACCGAAAAACGGAATCTCGCCCGCGAACTCGCGAAGACACCCGCGTTCCGCGAACTCGCACAGCGCGCTCGAGCCGACGGGGCGCAGATCCGATCCGATTCCGACAGCATCGTTGCCGGCTACGCCCGGGGAGAGAACTTCGCTCGAGAGGTCGTCCAATACGATCTCGAGAACATGACGGACGCCGCCGAGGCTAGCATCGTCATCGGTCGCAATCCCGACAGCGGTGAGATCGAAGTCGCTAATCTCGATTACTACTACGAAACCGACGACGGTGTCCTCAACGAGGTGCACCGATTCGAACCGACGAACGCGTCGGAAACCGACGGGGTGCGGTCCGCAGCCGCGTCCGACGGAGCGACGGTCATTTCCGTCGATACGGACGCGATCCGAGAAGCGCAAAACAGCGAGATCGACGTAGACGAGAACAGTCCCTCGGGAACCGCACCCACCCCGACAGATATCGATATCACGGGCTGTAGCGCCTGCAAATACGCCGCAGGTCAGGTCTGTACCATCGGCTGTAGCGCCGCCGGCGGATTCATCTGCGGGCTCCTCGGTATCACTATTCCGGTCGCGGGGCTCAGCTGTCTGGGCTTCGTTGAAATCGTCTGTACTGTCGCCGACGAGTACAGCGGTTGCGGTGACGCGGTCGCCGAAGAGGCCTGTGATCGAGCGGGGCTCTGTTAGACGGCTCGCTACGACGAGTTCGAACCGGTCGCAGCGAACCCTCCGTTCCGGAACGAGCGACGTGATGGGGACGGCTGTCCGGTAGCGGGACGGCTCGAACACCACCGCTCCCGGTCAGTCGTCGACGGCCTGCGAACTCGAGTCCTCGAACGTCGTCTCGGTATCGGCAGCCGCGTTTGGCGGCTCCTGGTCGTCGGCTTCGACGAGTTCGGTAAACGTCGTGTCGCCGTTGACTTCGTCGGCGAGCAGGTCGACGGCTTCGACGAAGACCGCGACGATCAGCGGCCCGACGACGATGCCGATCGGGCCGAGCGTGAAGAGCCCGCCGGTAAAGCCGACGAAGTAGAGGCTGCCGGGTAGGCCGGCCGACCGGCGGGAGAGCCGCGGTCGGACGGCGAGGTCGGGCAGCCAGGCCACGAATACGAGCCCCAAAACGCCGATCAGGGTCGCCGCGACGAGGTCGCCGACCGCGACGTGGTAGAGCGTGATAGGGGCGATGAGCATACTCGGACCGATGATGGGGACGAACTGTAAGACGGCGGCCATGATCGAAAGCGTCAGTGCAGCCTCGTAGCCGAGGAGTCGGAACAGTGGGTACGCGACGAGAAGCGTCGCGATCGAGGTCGCGACCTGCAGGACGTAAATCGCGTACAGCGTCTCGCGGGCCCGTTTGGTGAGCGCGTAGACGACATCACGATAGCCGTAGGGAATCGGCGCGACGGCGGCTCGACCCGCTTCGTCACCCTTGAGCAGGAGGCCGAACATGAGAACGATAAACAGCGCGAACTTGATCCCGAGCACCGGCAGCGCCAGCGCGAACGAGGTCGCGGCGTCGCTGAGATAGTCGATCGCAAGCGCCTGTATCTCCCCGGCTTCGACGGTGTACGTCGCCTCGAGCACCGTCACGGAGAGTTCTCGAGGGAGGGCCTTGACGGCGTCGAGCACCTGCTCGATGCGGAAATACAGCGCGACGACGATCGGTGCGAAGACCGCGATAGCGGCGACGAAGCCGACGACGGTCGCCGCGAGCGCGCCGGTCCACTCGGAGAGGCCGCGCCTGACGAGCCAGCCTTGAACGGGCAGAAGGACGTAGGCGACGGTGAGCGCAAAGAGGATCGTCCCGAGAACGTCGAGCAGGATACCGCCCGTGAGGACGCCGAGGGCGACGACGATTCCAGCGAGGACGTATCGTCGCCGGCCGTTCGAACTCGCCGGTCCGGTCGATGATCCTGTCACAGCGGTGCGTCTCACCCGGACGATAAAGTCTTTCGGCTCTGACGGCGGTGCTGGAACGAAACGATGCCGATCACGGGCCTTAAGACTACCCAGTGCAACCACCCGGTAATGAGACGACGAACGTTCGTTGGCGCAGTCGGTGGGGGTGCAGTCGCCGGCGTCGCAGGCTGTCTGACACGCGACAGTACGTCGGGAGGCAGCGACGGCGATACGCTTCGCATTGCGACCTACCCCTCGATGGTCGAAGAGGGGGACCCCGCCGGCGTGTGGCTCAAGGAAGCGTTCGAGTCGGCGTATCCCGAAGCCGAGATCTCCTGGACGGTGCCCGAAAACGGCATCAACACCTACATCCAACGGGCGCGACAGGACACCGTCGACGCGGACGTGTACTTCGGTCTCAACATCGACGAACTCGTCCGTGTCGACGACAGTCTCGACGGGCAACTGTTCCGATCGCTCGAGTGGGACCGGATCGAGGGCGTCGATCGGCTCCGGGACGATCTCACGTTCGGCGATCCAAACGGCCGCGTGCTCCCGTACGATACGGGCTACATCAGCCTCGTGTACGACGAGAGCGTCGTCGCCCCGCCGGAATCGCTCGATGCGTTGCTCGGTGCCGAGTACGAGGACACCCTGATCACCCAGAACGCCCAGTCGTCCGATCCGGGGCTGGCGTTCCTGCTCTGGACCATCGCGGAGTACGGGGCCGACGGCTACCTCGAGTACTGGCGCGCGCTTCGGGACAACGGCGTACAGATCCTCGACGGGTGGAGCGAGTCGTACTTCGGATCGTACACCGAGGAGGAGCGGCCGATGATCGTCTCCTACTCGACTGATCAGGTGTTCCACGCGACGGGCGATGAGCCCGACCTCACCAGACATCAGATCGCGTTTCCGAACGGGCAAGGGTACGAGAATCCGGAGGGAATGGCGATCTTCGCCGACAGTGACAAGGCGGACCTCGCCGCCGATTTCATGGCGTTCGTACTCTCGAGCGAAGCGCAGGCCGAGATCGCGCAGCGAAACGTCCAGTTCCCCGCCGTCGCCGACGACCACGTCGACCTCGACGAGAGCTTCAGCCAGTACGCTCACGCACCCGCGGAGCCGGTTACGTTTACGTACGACGACCTTCGGGGCACCCTCAACGGCTGGATCGAGGACTGGGCGCGCGAATTCGCCAGCCAGTAGGCTCGTGTCTCGACCGAACCGGTCCGAGCGGGGAGCCCGGCTGCGACGGCGATCGGCCGACGTTCGCCGCTGGCTCGAGCGCCGCGCGCTCGCGTTGACGACGCTCGTCACGGCCGGCGTCCTCGCCGTCATGCTCTACCTGCCGGTCGGCGTCGTCTTCGGTGAGGCGGTGATCGACGACGGCGCGGCGACGCTCGCGTTCTTCCGTGCGGTCCTCACCGATCCGTTCTACGTCGGCGTCCTCGCGGACGTCTTCGCGGAGCCGCTGGCAGTGAAAACGCACCTCGAGTCGCTGGTCGGCTGGCTCGGGGCGATTTCGGTGGCCGTGTCGTTCGAGTCCCCGCTGCCCGGCGTTTCGCTGCCGGTCCCGTGGCTCGCTCTCGAGGTGCCGCCGATCCGAAAGGGACTGTTCGGCTTTACCGCGTATCAGGCCGCGCTGTCGACGATCGCGAGCGTCGCGCTTGGACTGCCCGCCGCCTACGTCCTCGCGAACTACGAGTTCCGGGGCCGGCGAACGCTACGTTCGCTGACGATCCTCCCGTTCGTGCTGCCGGGAATCATGGTCGCCGTGGGGTTCTACGCGATGTTCGGCCGGGCGGGCACGCTCAACCAGGGACTCGCTCTCGTCGGACTGGGACCGATCCCGTTCATCGAGTGGAACCCGCTCGCCATCGTGATCGTCGCCCACGCGTTCTACAACGCGCCGCTGGTCGCTCGCGTGACCGTCGCCGCCTGGGAATCCGTCGACGCCCGAAGCGTCGAAACCGCACGCAGTCTCGGGGCGAGTCCCCGTCGCGCGTTCCGCGATGTGGTCGTTCCGCAGCTCCTGCCGGCTATCCTGACGGGCGCGTTGCTGACGTTTATTTTCACCTTCATGACTTTCCCCATCGTGCTCGCGCTGGGCGGGCTCCAACTCGCGACCGTCGAAGTCTGGATCTACGATCGGGTCCGCCGGCTCGCGTACTCCGAGGCGGCGACGCTGGCCGTCCTCGAGACGCTCCTCTCGCTTGCCCTGACCTACACCTACCTGCGGTACGAGTCCGCCCAGTCCGGCCTGGCTCGAGCGGCGACCGCACCGTCCCGAACGCCGCTGTTCCCGGACCGTCGGACGGCACTGTCGCCGCGGCGGCTGGCGATCGTCGGTTACGGGCTCGTCACCCTCGTCGTCTTCGTCGGCCCGCTGGCGAGTCTCGTCGTCGGGAGCGTGACCGACGGGAGCGGGTTCACGCTGGCTCACTACGCGTTCCTGCTCGAGCGCCAGCTCGAAGGGGCGTCGTACCAGACGTTACCGTGGGTCGCGATCCGGAACTCGCTGCTGTTCGGCGTCGCAACGTTGGCCGTCGCCGTCCCGATGGGCGTCGTCGTCTCGGTCGTGACGGTCCGGGCCGGTCGCGGCGGCACGATCGTCGATACGCTGGCGATGCTCCCGCTGGCGGTCAGCGGCGTCGTGTTCGGGATCGGGCTGTTACGTGGCTTGGTCTTCGGCGTTTCGCTGCCCGGCGGCTGGCAGTTTCGGGTGACGGGCGGGGTCGCGATCGTTGCCGCTCATGCGGTCGCGGCGTACCCCTTCGTCACGCGCAACGTCTCGCCGCTCCTGTCGACGCTCGATCCGGCACTGGTCGAGTCCGCGCGTGCGCTCGGGGCTTCCCGGTATCGCGCCCTCCGAGACGTGGAGTTGCCGCTGGTGGCCAGCGGGATCGTCGCCGGCGCAGCCTTCGCGTTCGCCATCTCGATCGGCGAGTTCTCTTCGACGGTGCTATTGGCCAGCGGAAGCCAGACCTACACCATGCCCGTTGCCGTCGAGCGCTATCTCGGCCGCCGCTCCGGGCCCGCGGTCGCCATGGGAACCGTGCTGTTGGTCGTCACGGCCGCGAGTTTCGTCGTCGTCGACCGCGTCGGCGGGAGGTTCGAGCGATGACCGAACTCCGTCTCGAGGGCGTCTCGAAAGTCTACGGGGCGAACGGAACCGGGACCAGCGCGCTCGAGGGCGTCGACATCACCGTTCGCGACGGCGAGTTTTTCACCCTGGTCGGCCCCTCCGGCTGCGGCAAGACCACGACGCTGCGGACGATCGCCGGCTTCGAAGCACCGACCGACGGAACCATCCGTTTCGACGGACGGGAGATGGGCGATGTCCCGCCCGAACGGCGGGATGTCGGCGTCGTCTTCCAGAGCTACGCCCTGTTCCCCCACATGAGCGTCGCCGAGAACGTCGGCTACGGCCTCAGATTTCGGGAGCCACCGGACGGCGTGACGGTCGACGACCGCGTCGCCGACCTGCTCGAACTGGTCGATCTCGAGGGGATGGGCGACCGCGACCCGGATCAGCTGTCCGGGGGACAGCGACAGCGGGTGGCACTGGCACGGGCGCTCGCGCCGGCACCGGACCTGCTCTTGCTCGACGAGCCGATGAGCGCGCTCGACGCACAGCTTCGGGAGTCACTGCGTCGCCAGGTCAGCCGGATTCAGTCCGAACTCGGAATCACGACCGTCTACGTCACCCACGACCAGGCGGAGGCGCTGGCGATCTCCGATCGAGTCGCGGTCATGAACGGAGGACGGATCGAACAGGTCGGCCGGCCACAGGAGGTCTATCGGGAGCCCGCGACGCGGTTCGTCGCCGAGTTCGTCGGCGACAACAACGTTTTCGAGGGCGACGTACGGGGCCGGAACGGCGAGTACTCCCGGATAGCTATCGACGGCGAGACGTTCTCGCTGCCGTCGATCCCCGACGGAGCCGATCGTGTCACCTTCTGCGTGCGGCCGGGAGCGCTCTCGCAGGCTGCCGATCACAACCGGCTGCCGGTGACCGTCGAAACCAGCGAGTTCCTCGGGGAAACCGTCCGGGTCAACGGCCGATGGAACGGTCGCAGGGTCGTCCTGCAGCTTCCGGCCGTCCCCGAGAGCGCCGAGCTCACCGTCGGGTTCGCGCCCGACGACGCACACGTCATCGACCTCGACCGGGACTGATTCGGATCCCGCCTACCGGGGCCGCTCGGCATGCCGGAACACGCAGGTGATTTCTTTTCCCGACGGCACTGGTAGCATTCCACATGCAGATCACACGACAGCTCCGGATCGACGTCGGGCGGCGGGAGGTCGACGTCGGTACCGAAACGACCGTCCGGGTGCGCGACGACCGGCGACAGCCCGTCGAGGGAGCCATCGTTTCGACGGAGACGAAATCGACGCGAACCGACGAACGCGGGCTGTGTAAACTGCAGTTCGGATCGCCGGGGTTCTGGAAACTCACCGCCGCGAAATCCCCGACCGACCGCGTGGCGTACAAGCCCGCGTCGACGCTCGTTCGGGTCGTCCCGAACGCGGCCGCGCTTCGGCCGTATCGTCCGATCGGCTCCCGGTAACGCCATGTGATGGGATGGTACAGGTTATCTCGGCCGCCGCGTGGAGGACCGTGACGGACACCAAAGAGAGTCGGGACGAGCAGGCCGACGACGAGTCCGACGAAAAGCAGACGACGGGAGCGGAGTAGCGTCGCTACAGACCCCAGAAGAAATTGATTCCGAGGACGGTCACGATCGAGAGCAGCAACTGGAGCGGTGCACCGACTCGGACGAAGTCGGTGAACTTGTAGCCGCCGGGGCCGTAGACGAACAGGTTCGTCTGGTAGCCAACGGGTGTGAGGAACGCGGTCGAGGCCGCGAACGTCACCGCCAGCACGAACGCAAAGGGGTTCGCGCCGATCTGGTCGGCGGTCTGGACGGCCACCGGGAGCATCAACACGACGCTGGCGTTGTTGGAGATGACGCCCGTGATGAGCCCGGTCGCGAGGTAGAACACCCAGAGCACACCGAGCGGCGGTAGATAGGTACCGGTCATGGCGACGAGACTCCCGAGCAGATCCGCGCCGCCGGTCTGCTCGAGGGCGATTCCCAGCGGGATGATGCCGGCCAGCAGGAAGATCACGTCCCACTCGACGGCATCGTAGATTTCCGTCGGCTTGAGCACGCCCGTCGCGACCATCGCGACGACGCCGGCGAGTGCGGTCACGAGGATCGGCAGGGAGAGCGCGGACAGCGCCTCGAACGCGCCGACGCCCGTCAGCCCGGTGAGGGTGGTGCCGACCGTGCCCCACGGCACGGCGACGAAGCCGACGACGCCCGCCATGATCGCCGCTGCGTGGGGAATCTTCTCCGTTCGGTAATCCGGCTCCTCGGGTTCGTGTGCGACGATGAAATCGTCGTTCTGCGAGAGTCGGTCGATGCTGTCCGGGGCCGCCTGGACTAACAGCGTGTCACCGACCCGAATCCGGCGTTCCTCCATGTGATCGCGGACCGTCTCTCCGCGGCTGCGAAATGCCAGCACAGTCGCGTCGTAGCGCTGGCGGAACGTCGACGTCTCGAGCGATTCGCCGACGAGGAACGAACCCCGCGGGACGACGATCTCGACGAGGGTTTGATCGGTCACCTCGTCGGGCTCTAACTCCTCGTCCGTCTGCGGGTTGCCCGCGAGCGTAAGCGTCCCCCGATCGACGAACTGCTGGACGGTGTCGCGGTCGGCGCGCAGCCGCAACAGGTCTCCCTCGCGAATCGTTTTCTGCGCGATCGGTTCGATGAACTCCTCGTCGTCGCGGACGACCTGAAGGATGTCGGCGTCGAACTCGACGTGGTCGATCGCGTCCGCGACGGTCGTGCCGACGATCGGCGAGTCCCCGTCGACGACGACCTCGGTCAGATACTCCTCGATCGCGTACTCCTGGACGTAGTCCTCCTCGACGGGGACGCGCTCGGGCAGCAGTCGGTGGCCGATAGTCATGAGATAGAGGCTCCCGACGACCAGGACGACGATTCCGAGCTTGGTGAACTCGAACATCGAGAACTGGTGGAGTTCGGGATACTCGGTGCTGAGGCGGGCGCTGACGTCGCTCGCGAGGATGTTCGTGGACGTGCCGATCAGGGTGAGCATCCCGCCGAACATCGAGGCGTAGGACAGCGGGATCAGGAGCTTCGAGGGCGAGGTCTTCCCCTTGTGGGCGATATCCGAGACGACGGGAACGAGGATGGCGACGACCGGCGTATTGTTGATAAAGCCGGAAATCGGGCCGCTAATGCCGATCGTCGCCAGGAGCTGTTTGTCGAGGTCGTCGCCGGCGAACGCGGCCATCTTGCGGCCGAGTATCTGAACGACCCCCGTTTGACTGATCCCCGAACTGAGGATCAGCATCGCCAGCACGGTGATCGTCGCCGAACTCGAAAAGCCCGACGTTCCCTCGCTCGTCGATATCTCGGTGGCGTTCACCACGCCGTCGGCCCCGAGCACCATCAGCAACACCATAATCAGGATGGCGGTCACGTCGATTGGCAGCCACTCGGTAATGAACAGCACCAGCGCGATAGCGATGATCCCGAACACGACCAGCATCTGGGGGGTCACGGTGAGCGTTCCTGACTCGGCGGCCAGCGGCACGACCCCGATACCCGGGAGGGGACATCCAGGCACAGTTGACAGTACGGCTATTCGGATCGTCCCGCTTGAAGGCCTCGGTTCGGGACGGGTTCTCGACCCGTGAACATCTTCGGAGGAGTTCCTTTGATTCGGGAACCGGACGGGACACTCAAGTGACTGCTCCGAACACGAACGCGTACGACGGCGGCCGCCGCTCGAGTCGCCCGGACCACTGCGGTCGACCCGCGGTGCTCGCGCGATCGAATCGGACGCGGCGAGCGGTCGACGCCGATCCGGAGACGACCATGAACGAGTATGCGCTCGTCATCGCGATCGCGAACACGACGACGGTGCTGGCGGGAGGTGCAATCGCACTGCTAGCCTATCGTGCGTTCCGGCGAACCGGTGCCACGGCGCTGCGGACGGTCGCCATCGGCGTCGGCGTCATCGTCGGCGGATCGATACTGGGAAGCAGCATACACCTCGTCGGCGATGCGGTGGGGCTCGGGATCGCCCTCCAGAGCGCGGTCACTGCGGTCGGATTCGTTATCTTGCTGTACTCGCTATACGCCGAAACGAGCGATCTGAGCGTTACGACCGAACTGTCACTATGACCGACGGATCGACGGAACGGCCGACGCGTGTCGTCGCACAGGGGACCTTCGACCTCCTCCATCCGGGGCACGTCCACTACCTCGAGGAAGCCGCCGCTGCGGGCGAGGAACTCCACGTCATCGTCGCCCGCGCCGAGAGCGTCGCCCACAAGCCCGCGCCCGTCCTCCCGGACGCGCAGCGCCGTGACGCCGTCGCAGCCCTCGAAGCGGTCGATCGGGCTCGGCTCGGGCATCCCACGGATTTCTCGGTCCCGATCCGTGAGGTCGACCCCGACGTGCTCGTCCTCGGCCACGACCAGCACCACGACGACGACGAGGTCAGAGAATTGCTCGCGGCGTGGGGGATCGACTGTCGCGTCGAGCGGGCCAGCGGGCTCGAGTCGACCGGCGACGAACTGTACGGGAGCAGCGACATCGTCGAACGGGCGGTCGCCGACCGGGCACGGGCCGGACCGCGATCGTCGGGCGAGTTGGAAGCCGACGCCGACGACTGACGGCTGACGACTCCCATCGCCGTTACTGCGAGGACAGCCGCGGTCGGAACCGCTCGAGGCCGACGTCGAGCATGTCCGGACTCACCGTCTGGAACTCGCCGTCGTCGGGCAGGTACGGCCGGACGGAATCCCAACTCTCGCGCGCGTAGCGCTCGTCGAGCAGGACGCGAACGCCGACATCGTCGGGACTGCGGATGACGCGGCCGATCGCCTGTCGGGCTTTCCGGACTGCGGGAATGGTCAGTGCGTAGGTGAAGCCGTCGCCGAACGCGTCGTCGTAGGCCCGGCGCACGGCCGTGGTTCGCGGACTCGAGGTGTTGACGATCGGGACCCCACAGACGACGGCAGCGGCGAGGCGATCACCGCTGTAGTCGACGCCCTCGGTCAGCGTCCCCCGGAGGCTCGTGACGAGTACTTTCCCCGGACCCGCGAAGAACTCGTCTTTGAGCGACTGCGTGGTCTCGTCGTCGCTCGCGGCGTCGAGCAGGACCGGCTTCTCGACCCGCTCCTCGAGAGTTCCGGCGGCCCACTCGGCCTCGGCGTAACTGGGCATCCCGACGAGGACGTTGCCGGGAAGGCGAGCGACCGTCGCGATGGCATCGGCATAGGACCGTCGCGTCGGCGTCTCCTCGTCGGGGCTGCCCCGATTGTCGTAGGTGAACTTCGGCGCGGCGACCGCGAAGCTCTCGCGGTTCTCCGCGGGGAAGTGGAGGCCGTACCGGCGCTCGACGACCGGCCTGTCGTCCTCGCGGGCGAGGTACTGAAGCCCCGTAACCTCGGTGAAGGCGTCCATCGGCTCGAGAGTCGCGCTCATCAGGATGCCGCCGCCGAAGTGTCCGAGTCGGTCGCCGATGGCATCGCTCGGCACGCAGTTGTGCAGGGCGAGCCGGGCGTTGTAGGCCCGCCGCCACGAATCCGGCGGCTCGGTGTCGTCCCACGTCCGCTCGAGTTCGATCTCCCGGAAGTAGTCGGTGTGGCCGCGGCGATACCACTCGCCGAGCACGCGGCCGACAGCGGGCGTGGCGCGGGTTCGGTCCTCGTCTTCGGCTTCGTTCAGGACCCGTTCGACGATCGCGCCGACGGCCTCGGCGCGGACCCAGTCGGCGTCGCCGTAGCCCGCCTCCCTGGCCCACTCCGAGAGTTCGTCCTCGGCGGGCTCACCCGGATCGCGGAGCGGGATTTCCGCGTCGTGAAGCCCGGTCAGGTTCGATTGCCAGCCCCGGTGGTTCCGGTCGAGATGGGCCCTGACCCGGCGGTCGAGTTCCTCCCGGAGGTCCCGGACGAACTCGAGCGTTCGATTGAGTTCCTCGAACGAAACGTCGCTCTCGGTCAGTTCTCCGCGGACGAGGTCGGCGTCGGCGGTCTTGGAACCGCCTTCGGCTTGTCGCCCCTCGCGTTCGAATTTGATCGGCTGGATGACCCGCGAGAGTTCGGTTTCGGCGTCACGGAGGGTGCGGTCGGCGATCCCGTCGCTGACCAGATCGCGGACGCGCGGCTCTAACATGTGGGCCTCGTCGCAGACGACGAACGTCGACTCGTCGAGGAGCGCGCCGGTGAACGAGCCGACCGTTCGGGGATCGAAGGCGTGGTAGTAGTTCCCGATCACGACCTCGACCTCGCCGAGGGCAGCCCCCATCACGGAGTGGGGACAGGTGCCGTGTGTGACCGACCGGGCGACCAAGTCCTCGGGCGTGACCATCCCCGCGTCCGTGAAGTCGTAGGGAACCGCCTCGGCAGCCGATCCGGTTTCCTCGTCGTCGGGCAGGTCCGACAGGTACTGGGCGTAGAACGGGCAGTACTCCGTTTCGGCACCGACGGGACCACCCTCTCCGTACTCGGGGAGGTCGGGCGGGTACGGCGTGGGCTCGCCCGCGGTCTCGAGGAAGGTGTTCTTCGATTGGCTGCCGCTGTCGGCCAGGCCGATCTGCTGGCTCCGGGCGCGGGCGGCCAGGGTTTCGGCCGTCGTATCGCCGCCCTCGCCGGTGAGGTCGCGGGTGCGATCCCGCAGCGTTTCGCAGCGATCGTAGACGGTGCTGTCGTCGATTCCCGCCGCGTTCTCACGGTTGTACGGACAGACGTCGGCCTTCCCGACGAGCGTGAGTCCCGACACCGGGTCCCAGTCGGCGGGCAGGTTCTCGTTGATCGTCTCGAGGTCCGCTTCGAACTGGCGCAGTTGCTGTTTGACGCTCGTCAGCACAAGCACGCGCTCGTAGTCGGTGTCCGGATCGCGCACGAGGTCGATCCCCGCGGTGAGCGCGATCATCGTCTTCCCGGTGCCACAGGCCCCTTCGATGACGGTGTATCCGCCTTCCCGTCCGGTATCGATAGCCGTCTCGATGCCGTCGACCTGCGGGTCGTAGGGCTGCGCGTGGCCGAACACCGTCCGCCAATTCGTCATTCTTTCCGTACTCGTCGTCGGTTGTCCATAGCGTTGACGGACTGGAGTGGCCGCACCATCGGTTGCTGGCAGCGTGACCCTTTACTTAGCTGAGTTCCTACGGCACTATGTGAAGGTCCCCCAATCACTCGAGAACGTCGGACAGGACGTGGTCATCCGCACGTTCGAGTACGGCGACGGCAGCGTTATCGCGGTCGACTTCGGCAGTTCGGCCGCCGACATCGCGGTCGATATCGTCGGCTCGACCGCGATCATCGTGGCGGACGGCGAGCAGTTCGAGTTCGAACTCCCACCCGAGGCGAGCGCCGTCTCCGCGCGCAACGGCGTGCTCACGATCGAGGAGTAACGTCCCGACCGGTACGAACGGCTTCGACGAGGTCGATACCACTGTGTCGACGGGGACGACCGGATTCCGAGCGACGGGCGTTTCGAACCGGGACCGAAGCGCAACGCCTTCCCCGATCCGTCGACTACCCCGCCCATGAGCGATTCGATCGATGTCGACCGCTGGCGCGCGGACCTCGAGTCGAAACGCGCCGAGAAAGACGAGTTCTTCGCGGAGCATCCCCAGTCGCCGATCCCGCCCGACGCACGGGACGGCTTCGAGGGGCTCGCGTATTTCGATCCCGATCCGACCTACCGCGTGACCACGACGGCGACGGTCCACGACGATCCCGAGGTCGTCCTGATGGACACCACCGCGGGCCGAGAGATGCGCTACCTCCGCGTCGCCACGCTCGAGTTCGACCTCGACCGCGAGGACGAAGACCTGGACGACGGCACCGTCGCGCTCGCGGCCTACCGGCAGGAGAGTCCGAACGAACAGCCGCTGTTCGTCCCGTTCCGGGACAAGACAACGGGCCAGCAGACCTACCAAGGCGGTCGATACATGGAACTCGAACCGGATCGGGACCTCGAGGACGGCGACGAGATCGTCGTGGACTTCAACCTCGCGTACTCCCCGTTCTGTGCCTACAGCGATACGTTCGACTGTCCGCTCCCGCCCGAAGAAAACTGGCTCGAAGTGGCGATCCCGGCCGGCGAGCGCTACGAGTAGTCGGCCGTCCCCGGAGAGGTGCGTTTCGACTCGAGTTATCGGCCTCCGTACGTCCTGTCTCGTGTGTTTCTCGGCCTCGAGTGGAAACCGGGGGGTTTTCGCCGACAGGTCGGCCGTCGATAGATGACGCCGACGCGTCAGTGAGCGACGCCGACGGTGAGCAGCGTCCCGAGTTCGCGGTAGCGTTCGACCATGTCCTCGCGGGTGTCCCAGTCCTCCGTGGGGAACTCGGTCGCGTCGGGAATCGTGATCTCGCGGTCGGGAATGGTATCCTGTTCGGCGACGGAGAGCCCCGCATCGCGGAAGGCATCGCGGTACTGGTCGCGGTCCCAGCGGGTCATCTCAATGGTGATGAACTCCTGCCACTCGTGGGAATGGACGTTCTCCTCGTAGTAGTTCACCGCACAGTAGAAGGTGCCACCGGGTCGGAGGACTCGAGCGATTTCCGCGAGCGTGTGGTCGGGATCGGCCGCGTAATAGAACGCTTCCATGCTCCAGACGTGATCGATCGAGTCGTCTGCGAAGGGAAGTTCATCGAAGTCACCGACGAGATAGCCGACGACCGGATCGTCGGTGTACCCCGCGGCGTTGCGCGCCATCTCGGGGGAGCCGTCGAGTCCGTAGACGCGGCCGGCGTCTTTGGTATCGCGCAGCGCGCGTCCGGCGTAGCCGCTTCCACAGCCGAGATCGAGGACGGTATCGCCGGGTTCGATCGGCATCCGCGCGAGCGCGTGCTTTGCAGTGTGCCAGTGGCGCTCTTCCATGCCCTTGTCCCGGCCGCTCGAGGCCCAGTCGTCGAACTCCTCGCGAACGCTCATATACAAACCCGTGAACGCCGCGGCCCTAAACCCGTTCGCATCGAAACGAATCTCGTCAGAACCCGACCCTCGTCGGAACCGGGTCGGATCGACACGCGGGTCGCTCGAGTCGCCCCCCGCGGCCGAACCGGGCACCCTTCTCACTGTGCTGAGAACCACCGATAGATTCTTTAGGCTAGCCTAAAACATATGGAGTGAAGGGTCGGTGATCGAAATCCGTGGGCATCCGGATTTCGATTCGACGCTCGGTGAGTCTCGCTGTCCCACCCCTCGCCAGTTTTTCAGACCCTTCCTCCGTTTCCGACGCTAACTTCCCCCGGGAGACACATCCGCACGCTTAAGGGAGTTCCCAAAGTTGTTCACGGCACTATGGATTACACACTTGCAATAGACGGGACACCGGAAACGGTTCCCGGCGGAACCGGAATGCTCCTCTTGCACCCGAGCACCGGCGAAACCGACCGTATCGACACGGATTTCCTCAAAATCGATACCGATAACTTCCTCGTCGTCTCCACGCGAACTACCGCTCGCGAGGTCAGACAGAAACTCGAGTACTACGACGTCGACGAGGAGCGCGCCGAAATCCTGGACACCCTCAGCATCGAACGCGGCTACTCGCGGCGCTCCTCCGAGACCGTCCACTACGTCGCCGCACCCGACGACGTCGACGGCATCGTCGAGCACATCGACGGCTTCCTCGACGAGCACGACGGCAAACTCCGCATCAGCTTCGACTCCGTCACCGAACTCGCCTATTACGCCGGCGACGACCAGGCCCTCGAGGCGGTCGAGCGGATTCTCGAACTGCTCGAAAAACACGACGCCGTCGGCCTCTTTCATCTCTCGGAGGAGCCCCACGACGAGGCGGTCGTCGACGAGTTCCGCGCCCTGTTCGACGGCA
This sequence comes from Natrinema pallidum, assembly GCF_005890195.1. Taxonomy (NCBI): domain Archaea; kingdom Methanobacteriati; phylum Methanobacteriota; class Halobacteria; order Halobacteriales; family Natrialbaceae; genus Natrinema; species Natrinema pallidum. The sequence continues at coordinate 3,500,545 of NZ_CP040637.1, forward strand.
TCATCGATCTCGACGAGGACGGCAGCGTCGACGCCGACTTCTAACCGGCACCCGGCGGTCGAGTGTCGGAAGTTACTCCTCGAGCGAGTCGAACGTTTTCTCGGCCCACCGAATCGCGTACTCCGGGCCGTGGTCCAGATACGCCTCGGTATCGAGCGCGGCGAAGGGTGGTGGCAACTCGATCGCGTGTTTGAGCGCGGCACACGCCAACTCCGTCGCATCGGCGAACGTGGTCTCGCCGCGTGCGACCGCACGCGGGAGTCCGGCAACCCGATCCTCGAGCCGGGTCCCGGCGTCCTGCCATGCCGCGGCGAGTTCCGGGTGGTCGGCGTGCCAGTTCGCGAAGACCGCACGCGTCTGGAGTCCGACCCAGCCGTCGAACAGTGCCGCGGCGATCTGGTACGTATCGTTCGGGTCGAGCGCGACCGCCCGATCGAGATCGGGATAGGCCGCCTCGAAGAAGCCGATGAAGTGTTCGGGCACCTCGAGAGCGACCTGGACGAGCGCCTCGGCGATCAGGAAGTCGACGAACGAGTCGGGCGATCCCTCGACCCGGGGTTTGACGAGAACGATCGGCGGGTCGGTCTGGCGAGTCCAGGCGACGCTCCCGTCGCCCGGCATCCCGACGGTGAGATCCGAACTCGCGTAGCGAGCGAGCAGGGTCGGTGCGTCCTCGGGAAGCCAGGCCGCGGAGTAGCTCGCGGGCTCGAGCGCGTCGACGATCAGGCCGAGGTCCTCGGCGACTGCCGGGTTCAGCGTCTCGAAGTCGCGCTCGCAGTCGAGAACCCGGACGTCGGGCGCGTGGGCCTGACGGACGGCCTCGACCCGATCCGAGAGCGCACGCGCCTCGAACATCAGGCGAACGCGTTCTGGAAGACGAGCAGGATCGACAGCAGCGCCGATACGGCGACCGTGGTGAGAACGACCTTGGTTGCAGTGCTCATGTCCGGTGGGTTGTCTCCGTGTCGCTTAAATCCATCTGTCTCGGTCGCGCTTCCCGCTCTGCCAGCCGTCAGCGCCCGTTTCGGCCCCCGCGAGTTCGCGCGGTTCGTCCGTCCGTCGCGGTCGTGTTCTCGCGACTATCGACCCCGCCGGTTCGGCCCCATTGAGACGGGAGGGTCGCGTGGATGGACGACGGTTAGAGGGCGTGGGCGGACGAACGAGTAGCGAGAGGCGTTCTCGAGAACTGGGCTAGCAGTCGAACCAATGCCATGCTGGGAGACAAACCGTGCCGTGCTGGGAGGCAAACCGAGGCGGCCGAGCGGCAGGTCAGTCGTCTTCGTCGCCGTCGTGCCACGAATCCGGGACGTCGATGACGTATCGTCCGTCTTCTTGTAGGGAGATGATGTACTCGTCCCGGTTGTAGAGCTCCATCAGGTTGAGTTCGTACTGTCCCGGTCGAACGATCTTGATGCTCTCGAACTGCTCGTTAAGCTCCGCCCGGAGGTCCTCGATCGACGGACGCTGCCCGCTCGGCTCGCTGACGACGCGCCCGTGTTCCGGAGGTCGGTCGGCGTCATCGGAGCCGACCTCGGCCCCGGTCTCGGCTTCGCTATGTGTGCCGGCGACACTGTCCGCATCGCCGTCCGGCTCCGCTCCGCCCTTCTCGGGACGGTCGGAGTGTGCAGGGAGATCGTCCGAGGGCACGACTTCGGTACGGGCGTCGGCCTGTGCCGAGTTCTCGTCGTCCGCCATGGTCGCGGTCGGACCGCTCGATGGCCGGTCCGACGAGTTCCGGGAGTGGGACTGCTCGTCGGAGCCTGCCTCGGTCGGCGATCCGGACCGATCCTCGGGTCGTCGGGCCGTCTCGGGCCACTCCTCGAACTCGCCGTCCGATGGCAGCTCCGAATCGTCACTGTCGGTCTCGTCGCTCGCGGGCCAGGATTGGTCCGACTCCGTGGCTGCCGTCGAGCCGGCAGACAGCGGCTGTTCGGCAGCTTCCGGGCCTGAATCGTCGTCGGAGTCGGCCGACACCCAGTCGCGAACGGTCTCCGCGGCGCGCGTCGCGACGCCGTCCAACTCGGACGAGGACGCGTCCGCGGAGCCGCTTGCGGTATCGACCGATCCGGAGGCGTCAGTTCCCGCTCCACCGGACGATTCGGCTGCGGCCGTCGTGGTCGGCGCGAACTGGAACTTGTTCCCGCCGCAGTTCGGACACCCCGACAGCATCTCCTTGGAACCGTCGGCGAACGTCCGGCCGCAGTTCGTACACTGATGTGGCATTAGTTACGGGACACGAGCGCGCTGATGAGCGTTTCGTCCTTGTGGAGCGTCTCGATCTGGTTCGCCGGCCCGATCACCGTCAGCTTCGCTTCCGTCTCGTCACCCCCCATGATACGACCGAGCAGCGACGAGTCACGGGTCTCCGATTTGGGGTAGGTCTCGATCTCGATCCCGTTGAACTCGTCGGGACTGATTTCGGCCATCGTCACTTCGATGAGGCGGCTCTCCTCGTCCGGCGTCAGTCCCTCCTCCAAGATGACGATATTGCCGTCGTGGACGCCGTCTAAGATCATCCTGATCTTCTCCATGGTCGCCATTCCGGCCATTCGCTCGCCGCTGATCAGGTCGATCTGTACGCCGTCGGGTGCGTCCGAGTCGTCCGCGTTAGTTGCTTTTGGCATCGTAATCACCCGAAGTACTCGGCGATGTTGTCGTACACTTCGTCCATGTTGTCGCCTTCCTTCGCGGACAGGGGAATGGTTTTGTGCTGTGGGAAGGCGTCCTCGATCCGCTTGACGCTCGAGTCCTCGAGGTCGGTCTTGTTCGCGAAGATCAACACGGGGAGATCACGCGATTCGACGATCCCGATGAGCATCGTGTTGACCTGCGTGATCGGGTCCTCCGCGCTATCCAGAACGTAGATGACGCCGTCGACGTCCTCCCGTAGCCAGTGCATCGCTTCGGCGACACCTTCGGTCGCCTCGCGAGAGCGTCGGATCGCGTCCTCTTCGTCCATCTCGTCGGTGAACTCCTCGTAATCGACTTTCGTCGTCACACCAGGTGTGTCGACGATGTCGATCGTCACCGTCTTGCCGTCCCGTTCGATCTCGACGTTTTCTTTTCTGCGTGCGCGGCGTGTCTCGTGGGGGACGTGGCTCTCCGCACCGACCGCGTCACCAGTCCAGTCACGCGCGATACGGTTCGCGAGCGTCGTCTTGCCGGCATTCGGCGGCCCGTAAATACCGATTCGTTTGGGCTCCTGTTCCGAAAACAGGCGGTCCGTAGCCCGGGAAATACTATCTTTGAGTTCTGTGAACAGTCCCATCTGTAGAGGCCTCCAGCACCGCGGGGTGCATCTGCGCGTACTACAAACTGAACTCACTTAAGCCTACGTCAGACGTGTAGACAATTCGACGAAAAGGAGTTAGTACGATCTGTGACTGTATACGAGGCGGACACACACCTG